>NZ_MDDN01000001.1 GCF_001708185.1 Lysinibacillus xylanilyticus
GCCTCTAATTTAAATTCTTTGTCATAACTTTTTCGTTTTGTCATCTTAGACACTCCTAGTAAATTGTTAAGATTATTATACTTTATAAACTCCCAATTCTCTGTGTCCATTATTTAGACTAACATCAGTATTAAGTAAATAGAACAATTAATTTTTCTATATATTAGATAATTATAACAAATTCAGGGTTTAAAAACTTGGAAAATAACAACCTTCCCAAAGCGCGGTTTGGGGGCATACTGATCATTAGCAGCCAAAATAACCCCTCATTCAACTGAATGGGGGGGTTATTCCCTAACTTTCATTTGGGAACGTTTATTGTGTTTATTTTGTATACTTTATAAATCCTAGTTGCACTAAAGCACCACTTTAGTTAATTAATAATATATTTTTTCACTAAATAATAGTAACGAAAAAATTATGAAATGCGTGCAACAACACAACCGACCATAATGAACCAGTCTTTTTATAGACAAAACCAAAAAGTAAACCTATTGCAAAAACATATATATGGGTCCCAGCTATAAAGAAATCATAGAATCCAGCATTGTAAATCCAAATTGGGTAGTGAATGACCAAAAATAGTAAAGCAGTTACAATATTTGCTTTCCAAAAAGCCATTTTTTTATTGATTTCTTGTAAAATTAATCCCCTGAAAACAATTTCTTCGGCTAGCCCTGCCATAAGAAAACCATTAAGGTAATCATCAATGGATAATGAAAATTGAAATGATTGCTGATTAATGATATATGTTTCAAAAGCAAAATATAAGCCAACTAACAGTGAAAGAACTACTCCCCAAAATAAACCTTTTTTAACATTAACGTTCACTCTTAAGTAGTCAAATGGGTTAGTATGTAAATAATATTTTATGTATAACCAAGTTGGAACAATCCATACGAACCCCTTAACCAACGCCTCTAATAATGGGGAGATTATTTCACCGAACGAATAAATGTAGTCAATTAACCATAATTCTTTAATTGTCCATACCAAATAAAATATGAGTAGAAACCCTATCATTGTTTTTACATCATTATTTTTCACTTTACTTTCAACACTTAATTGCGATTCCATTTCTACCTCCATTAATGAGTTATTCCCTATTTTTGAATATTTACCAAGCTTGCATTTAGGAACGTTATAATTAAAGAACTATATTATTACTCAACAACAGGTAATGAAGGAATGATTCTTTCTCCATCTCTATAAATCAATTTCCTTATTTTGTATAAATGGTAAAACCTAAACTTAGGCATCTCGTTTACGGTAAAATACAATAGCTACTGTAATAAAGATCAGTGTCCATAACATTGAAACACCTGTCCCTTGCATTGGTGTAAGGAAATTTATTTCATCAGAGGAAGGCGGCATATACATATAATATCCTGCCGTATCCGGAAAATAATTTTTAATACTGGGTAAAAAATCTCTCAATAATGGACTGACAATGAAATAATGACCAAGCAGTACCACTAAAGCAGGAGTGGTTCGTCTGAGTAGAACACTGCCCCTTTAGTTTAAGTACATTACTTCACAACTTAAACCCAAATTTCAACAAAATCGAATTTTCCAAAAGGAGTTATTCAAATAAATGGCCCTATTGCTGAAAAGGCACAATTCATCTTCAAGAATTGCGCCCGTTTGCTGTAGTAATGAAATTTATAGTCTGGTATCCCCAAATGATATTTAAATTCTGTTTGAATGGTAGATTAGTTGAACAACTCCGGAGGAAAAAGTCCTTGTATTCATCAAATTTAAATTCAATCTTTGTTTTATATCAACAAATAACGGTCTTCCCTCTCCCAATACTACAGGATGAACAGATAATCTAAACTCATCGACAAGCCCTAAATCAATAAAAGTCGTGATGAGACTTGCCCCACCGTATAACCATATGTCTTTACCAGGAGTATTCTTTAATTTATTTACTTCCTCGGGAATATTTTCATTTACAAATATTGCTTTACTGTCAGACCCTTTTTGCGTTCTAGAAAACACATATTTTTCCTTGCCGTGAACCAACTCCCACATTTCTTTTTCGTCATCAGGAGCCCCAGTTGTTGGAGTATATTGTCCCCATAAATCGTAACTTTTTCTTCCATACAAAATTGTATCAATTTGATTTAGGAAATTAGTAAACTCCATTTCAGGGTCCATTATGCACCAATCAACTTCACCATTTTTCCCTTCAATAAATCCGTCTAGGGAAACAGCTAAATCTAAAATTATTTTTCTTGTTCCTACTTCATAGGACATTATTTTCCCTCCTTTAGTTGTTCAAGAATCTGGACCAGTTGCTGAAAAGGCACAATTTACCTTCAAGAATTGCGCCCAATTGTATGACTCTAATTTTTATGTCTATTCTTTACAAAAATCTACAAATTTTTTTGCCTGTATTAAGGACATACCTGTTTGCTCTCTCAAAAATTTCACAGCTTTAATTTCACCGACTGACTTTATTTTCTCTTTTACTAAGGCAATCAGTTCCTCATTATAGATTTTAGTATAATCCATTTTTTCGCCCCCTCGTGTAATTAAAGTTTAACATTCCAAAAGCGTCCTTTGGGTACATTTCATTGAGATTCTATTTATAGGTTATCGCCATTCAGAACAAGTGGATCGAACAGTCTTCTTTAAAATTATTTTTCGCAGCGTCTCAGAGTGTTATTTTCTATAAAAAACAGCGACAAACAGTGATTTAACAGTGTTTGTCGCTGTTTGAGTTGTTCCCAAGCTTCATTAGGGAACATAACAATCATTAGTAGCCAAAATAACCCCCTCATTCAATTGAATGGGAGGTTATTTTGAATTGAATTGTATAATTACCTTATAAGTTTCTATAATTTATCAAGACCTATTAGAATCTTATTTAATGATTAAGTTCTTAATCGTTACATTTAATCGCATCGCAGAATTCATTATTGTAGACCTAACCGTTTGTATTTCATTTAGGCTAGATATTGTTGCTAGTACTATTACTTCAGTTTTTACTCGATGAACATTTTCTACCTCTATATTTTGTTCAATAAGCTTATTTAGAAAAGCCGTTAATTTATCATCACTTCTTTTCCCGATATAAAATATAATTTTAATCTTATATTCTCTAACGGAAATTAAATACTGATTCAATGCCCAAATGAAAGTATCATTTTCGGCATCGTAATAGCTAGGGTCGCTAAAATTTTTCGCTTGACCACAATGCTGACAAATTGCTATGTATCGAACATGACGTACACCAATACCTGGCTGTTCAACATTTACATATATTTCATAAGGAATAAACACATTATGTGTACAAAAATTACAAATAATAGGCTCATCAAAAATCGTAATACGACTTTTTTGGGGGCGTAAAGATTCATCTGTGCCACTCATCATGGTTCTACCACAATCGCGCCGGATTGTTTCTTTAAAGTCATCCGTTTATTTCATTCATTTACTTTGCCTGGAGTTCTAGGTGCTTATTCCCCTACCATACCGTCGTTATCATTATCTTGCATATATGGGTATAACCAGTGATCACTCGATATTGGCATGCTATAACCTGCTGCTTTTGCTTCTTTAATCGTTACTTGACCATTTCCATCTGTATCCACGCTAGAAATATCTTCAGTGCCATTCAAAGCATTGGACTTATTAGAACTTGTTGACTTATTTGAGTTAGTTGATTTACTTTCAGTTAATCCTAGAGATTTATTTATTTCATCAGGGTTGCCGTTATCATACTCATCTACAATTTTATTCCCTTTTAAAGTGTAAGTGTACTTGTAATGAGAAGGAATCTGCGTTTCCGTATTAGGATATGTGATTATTGCTTCAAAATTAGTAGCTCCACCAGCTTTACGAATAGCGTCTTCCATATACGCTTGATCACCATGTCGGTTAAGCGTACTATCTTGTGGCGTAATATTATAAGCATTTGATACCCCACCAAGAGAATCTGCAATAATATGTCCTTCATCTAAATCTGCTCTTTCGACACCAGGAACTTTTGCTTCATCAGCGTAGTATCTGCCAGACGATGTTACAGGTTCGGTACGATCATCTTGTAGAACGATTTCGTTAGCAATGACACGGACTAATTGCCCGTGTTCATTCGTAAAGGACCAATACTCTCGGTCCCCAAAACCAATGTCAACGACGACGTTAGGTTCGCGATGTCCAGACAAATCACCACCATCAACTTCAATTAGTTTGTAACCTTTGAACAGTTGATCTTTTGATTGAGTTGATGTTTCCTCTACTACTTGTTTTTCAGTCGTAGTTTTTTCTTTTTCACTATTTTTTGTAGTTACTTCTTGTGAATCAGCTTTCCCATCAGTATTCGATACATCTTCTACGTTAGTACAACCAACTGTAAAGATGGCAGTTAAAAGTAAGATTAAATAGTTTATTTTCTTTTTCATTTTAGGACTCCTCGTACTATTTTTTTACTGATCGTTCTAGAGATCTTTGAATAAAACATAAATTAACATTGTTAACCTATTTAAAATAGTATAATACAATATTAATTTTATAACAGTAGATACTTTATTTCGAAGTATGTAGTGTTAAATTCCAATAAAGATTAGTAGAGTCCATTGCATTATATTTTTCAAATATAAAAAATTGTGGGAACGGTTTCAAGTATAAACACTAACCGTATTTCATTAACATGTATTATTCAAATAATATGGCCCTTTAAAAGAAAAAGACGCGTTCCTAAATAAACGCGCCCGATAACTAAATAACAGTTAGCTTCTATTAGCTGATTGTCGAATTCCAAAGGGGTTTCTATTGGCGGGTTAGTTCAGCAAATTATTTTTCTGGTACTATAACGCTATGTTGAACTCCTTGTTATTCTTTTCTATTAAACTCTAAAACATTTAAACCCTCGGATGCTTCTGGTGCTTCAAAAAATTTAGTAACATGAATAAACATCGCCTCCGTGTCAAAAGCTGCTCTTTCGGGTTGTTCGTTACGCCTTTGTGCAATTTGACTTAAGCATTGCTCGTTATTTAAATTAAGGAAAATTAGTTGATGGTTTGCATTGACCTCTGATGCTATATCCAAAAACCACTTTCGCTGTTTTTGAGTGTTACCTGGAAAATCCATCACTACATCTGTACCAACACTTAATATGTTTTGGACAAGCTTTTTCACCATCGGCTTGAGCTGCGCTGAAAATTTTAGATAATCCTCAAATGATGTGATTTGATTGGGATAAAGAGATGAAAGCCATTCATCCTCAGATAACAGTACCGCATGTTTTTCTATAGCCAATTGTTTTGATTTAGTTGATTTTCCTGCTCCCATTTTTCCACAGAAAAAGTATAGAGTCCCCAATTGTTTCATATTCTATTCCTCCGGGCTTATTAAATTGGTTGTTGCCCCACCTTGTAATACTAAATTTACAACCTACGTTATTAGTAATAGTAACTGTCTTTTTTTAGTATGAATATTCAGTTTTAAATATTCAATATCTAAATCGGGTCTTTAATTTTAAATTAAATTTTTTAATGTTTTAGGATATTAACACCCCCTAAGACCTGCTTATTTTAACCTTTATTCAAGAATATGTCCCGTTTGTTGAATTAATTAACTCACATTTTTAAATCCATTTATTATTTTTCAAACGACTTTATTGTAAATTAAACAACTTTATTATCCGTATACAAGAGGTGAGATGATTTTAATCAAACTTTTATATAAACCTACATTATGAATATTCATCGTGAAACTGCCCTTTCTAGGAACCCTATTTACGTATTCTCAAAAAAGGAAAAGTACCCCAAATCCTTGATATTAAAGGACTTGAAGCGCTTTTCAGTTGGTTCAAACTTGTTCTATTTGAACCTTGATCCGTCTCAGGAGGACATACTAAAACATTGATATATCAACGGTTTATGACTATATACCTTTTGTTTACCTCGTTTTTAGACCACTCATAAACAAAGTATATTTTATTAGTTAAGTTAAATAATATCTTTAGGAGGTGTCGAAATGAAAAGGGATAAAAAAGATACAGAATTTGCAACAGACGAGTCAACAAAACAATCAAATATTAAAAAACCTAATGTGCGTGATGAACATACTGAACCCACTCGCCCACCTGGAGACGTTAGAAATGCGAAAAAAAGTAAATCAACTTCGTTATAACTAAGGCTGCTATTTAGTGTTTTATTCTTTTGACCACCCATTCGGAGTGGTCTTTTTTCTGGTTATTTAATTAAAAAAACTAATTTATTTATAAAACTACGAACTTTTTAGATGGCAAATCGTCCATTTATTGGTAAAAACTATTTTTTTAAAAAAAGGAGAAATACATATGAAAAAACCGATTAAAAAAACTTGGATGGTTGCCTCTGCACTTACAATAGGAATGGCTGTTCTGACACCACTTCAAGCAGGAGCTGCATCAGTAGAAACAACAGATCATAGCAGTATTACCGTTCAACTTGAACAAAAAATTACAGGAACTATTAAAGACATCTACAGCGAGAGCGATGGAATGATCCTTAAGGGGAGAGATGGTAAAAATTACTTCATCAGTTTATTTAAATTTTCAGATGAGCAATTAGAAAAAATGAATTTAGTAGAAGGACAAGAAATTTCTATAGAAGGTAGCTTAGTAGAGAATTATTCCGACTTTTACACGTTTGACGTATTTAAAAAAGGCTTACCTAAAGAGGTAACAGAAGAAGATTTAACAAAATTAGAAAAAATGTTTAATGAAATCAAACAGCTAAAAAAAGAGGTGTCAGCTGAAATAGAAAAAGAAGCGACTGAAGAAGAGATTGAAAAGAAATATGAAGAAATAGAAACAATTCACGAAGAAATGTATAAAATTACAAAGCCATATTATTTAGCTGCTTGGCAACCACAATCTTTCGACGAATTTATACAGGATTACGGATTTAATGAGAAAAATATCGTTATTAAAGAAAACGATACTACACAGCTTAAAGCTATTTATACCGAATGGGTAAAGCTTGAAAAAAGTGGTGATGAAGAAAAAGCTAATGAAAAACTTGATGAGTTTTATAAAATACTTCAACCATATTTAGACGAACTAAATCCGCCAGAAACATTTGAAGAATTTATGGATAGCTATATGGAAGTCACGGAATTATTAGATATCCCCGCTGAAACTTTAGCCAAACTAAAAACTCTTCATGAGGATTTACAAAAAGCATTAAAAGTTGAAAATGATGAGATGTATGATAAACTACACGAAGAATTCTATGGACTTTTAAAACAATTCGAAAAGCCTCAAACATTTGAAGAATACATGGCTGACTTTGAATTTGAAGTGAGTGAAGTTGATAGCAAGCAATTAAAACAGCTTTATGAAGAAATCTTAGCTCTTGATGAAAAAGAACAAGAAAAAACTGAAGCAAAATGGGAAGCATTTCACAATATTTTAGACCCATATTTTGAAGCAAATAAAGAAATTCTTATATCAGCTTCTAAAGTAACGATAAACGGCCAAGACTATCTTCCACAGCATTAACCAGTAAAAATTTGGGGTTATCCTAAAAGTCATTAAACAATGATTAGGGATTAACCCCTTTCTTACACAATATATACATATAAATATGGGTATAAAACCATGAGAATTTAGGGTACAGTTAATAACAAAAAGACCACCCATCACACGGAGTGGTCATTTTATGGTTATCATATACACAGTTTGATTATGCGAATTATTGTATATTGTTACTTTGCATTTGGTCCAATTCTTCTTCCTCTTCCCATAATAAAAAGTACATAAATATTGTATTTATCACTCCAATTAATCCATAACACCATAATGGTAATTTAATAATTTCATACCAAGTAATATTTATTATGTACATACCGATAACTATAAACAATGAATTAATAATAAAGGGAAATAAGACATTTTTAGCTTTAAACCAGGTGTTTAATTTCCAAACGGAAACAATTAAAGAAGCAACGCTCGCCATAGTTAAAGACATTATCGCAATTGAGCGTAAACTTTGTTGCTGATGAAAAACTTCAGGTGTCGAAAATACATTATTAAACATATTTACAATAAAATAAAAACCGGATAAATAGATAGAACAAATTAAGAATGAGATGGGAATCCATTTTAAATATACAATACCCCATTTTTTACTTTCACTTGGTTTTGTTCTTATTTCTTGAATAATTTCAGCAAGAGACAGAATAACCATAGTTACTCCAAGTAAATATAAATCAGGTTGAGGTAAATTTCCTTTATAGATGTCCAATATGAAAAGGAAAGCCTCTTTTATTTCAACTAACATAAAATCTATCAAACCTTTCATTATGTATTACCTATTTATACGTAAATGATTTGAAATTGTTTCAAAAAATATAATTATTCTCCATATGATAGAGGCTCGTAATGATATTTTTCGTACAATGTAACCCCTCTTACTTGCTCCTTTAGTCTTCTTCTTTTCAACAGCTTTACTAACAAATGTGGAAGGCTTTCGGTCCACAATCAGTCCATGGTCCGATTCACGGAAGAAAGAAAATCAAATATAGTTAGTTGCTCCTGTTGTTTCATGTATTCAAAATGACTCATAAATTATTCCCCTTTCTACCATTCCAACCAATTATCTATCGTTGGTCTAATATTCATTGATTGTGGAAGGCTATCACGTTCATTTAACCAATTATAGAATGGCACTGGACGTTCTCTATGCACTTTGTCCTCCCCAGCTAATGGATTAATCGTCTTACTATTTAAACGCTTTACAGCCTTACAGTAAGCCCCTACAAACACGGCTCTTAATGTACTAGAAACAGTTAGTACACCCTCTTTAATATCCATAGCGATTTTGAATAGAACATTTTTAGCTTGAATGAAGTCAGTTGCACTTTGAAACTGAGTAGCCAATACGCATTTATACAATTCATCTTTTAAGTTATCTGCTAATGGCAAGCTATTCATGAAATCAAATAGCATCTCCTGGTACTCGTTCATGTATTCTTTTTTCTTTTCAGCTTGCAAAGCCAGTTCATTTTCTAATTCACATACATTATTATTTGCTTGTTTAGAACTTAAAAGATTAAAAGAGTTTAAAGATTGGTTTTCAGATTGTGAAGGACAAACGTTACTCTCACATGGGTTTTCAGCATTTTCACGGTCGGACATTGACGGTGAGACATTGTAAGGCAAAATGATATAAATGCTTGCACCTTGACCACCTTTACTTCTTACAGTCGTTTCTTTTTTTACGATGCCTAGCGATTCCAATTTTGAAATAGCTCGATAAACTGTCTTTGTACTGATCTCCAATGCTGTAGCAATGGTACTTGCTTTTAAGTGGCACACTCCTGGATGTTCCAAACTGTGTGAAGCTAACTTGAAAACGATGGCACGTTCTGATTCTGTAAGGTCATAATAATGTGCCGCCATATGGTCCTCCACACTCTTATCCATATCTGCTACTGTTTCAAATGTTTTATAAGTTGCTAAGTATTCAAATGCCATCGTTTTCACCTCACTTTCATCCTGTTCCTGGTCTCATCCAGCATTCAATCAGGTATATAAAAAATCACCATTCCAACCAGTTATCAAATGATGGTCTACTACCTATTGATTGTGGAAGGCTATCACGCTCATTTATCCAATTATAGAAATGCACGGGACGTTCTCTATGCGCTTTGTCCTCCACAAATCCATTTCACTTTAAGGAGACAAGTGCATCATGAATAGCATCCAGTTTAACTTCTACCCGGTGTAGTAGATAAAACGACACTAAGATAGGAAAGCCGACATCCGATATCATGTTTAACCACTGTTCCATGTGAATTCCTCCTCTACTTTTGCTAAAAATGGTCTCCGCAGAACATTCTGCAAAGACCATTCTTGATTATTCTACTTCTAATTTAAATTCCGTCACTTGTCGATCAACGATTCGTGCCCGGCTTATGGCAACCAGAGCACCAGCTTGTCCACCAAAAACATTTTTAGTAATGATCGTTTGCATTACCTTTTGAATTTCTGCCGCTGTTACTTTCGGTTTCGGTGCATCAATCACTATCGTTGCTGTCTTCCCTGTTGCTGTTTCAAATTGCAGCTCTAAAACTTGTGTCATCGTTTTTCCCTCCTTTAGGATAAATCTGTTGTTTCTTGTTTTACAATACTATCTAGTTTGTGCGAGGAAAGACTGGCAATTCCAGAAGCTACTGCTACTAATTCCTCTGCCGTATGCGAGCCGTTTAAATTACGGTACGTTTGAGTTGTGAACATTGGCTCATTTTGATCATTGTGTCCAGTGACATACTTTAAGCGAAAAGTTGCACCTAAGAAATTGACATTTGCCATGAGGATCACCTCCTTTCTTACACAATATATACAGACTTATTGCTAAAAAAGGGACATTAAGGATGAATTTTTTTATTTAAGCTTTTATAATAGAGGGAGAGAAGGCAAAGAGGTGAACGATTTGTTAGAAGGTTGGTTTTTATGGTTTATCCTATTTTGGGTAGTTGTGCTCATTACGTTTATGGGGATAGGCGGATTTTTTATGTTCCGCAAATTTTTAAAGGCTTTACCGAAGCAAGACGGTAAATCTGATTTAGATTGGCAAGAGTATTATTTAGATAAGACCATTCATTTATGGGGACAACCTGAGAAAGAGCTTTTATATGAACTTGTAAGCCCTGTACCTGAGCTATTTAGACAAGTAGCAAAGGAAAAAATAGCAGGAAAAATTGGCGAGCTTGCTTTAGAAGAAAAAGCATCTACCATTAACCATGATTTGATTATTCGTGGCTATATTCAAGCAACGCCTAAGCGCGACCATAAATTTTTACGCAAAAAATTAGATGAAATGCAAATTGACATCGCTCCATATGAACATCTATTTAATTAAGGGAACGCTGCACAAAAATCTGTGCAGCGTTTTTACTATCCTTCTTGAAGTTTCATCATACAAAAAGTTTTTCAATATTCATCCTGATAGAATTGGATAGTTAAGATTTAGCCCCTTTCTTTCACTCGATTCTAATAAAAAACTAACTCTAAACAAAAAAACTACACTAGACTAAACCTCTAGTGTAGTTTTCTATTATCAATCCTTCAGTGGAATGGTCTTTTTAATTCTTTTAAACTGGATCAGCATTGCGATTCGCCAAGGGACTAACATGGCAAATGCCAAAATCCAGAACATTCCTGCTAATTCGCCAACGTCAATGGAGCTACTTAATATCATTTTTGCAATAATACGGAATATTAATAACCCTATTAGGATAAAAGCGAATGCTTTTGAACGTTTTAAATAAATGTCTTGCCCTTTTACTTCAAATTTAGAAGTGGCGATTAAGATTGTCGAGAACAAAATACCGACTGCTGACGCCTCCAGAATCTCCATAGGCGACACTCGAAATTGTTCAAATAAAAACATTACCGCACCTGAAGACATCGCAATAGGTGGAATGATAATTTTCTTCTCATTTGTTGGTTTCTTGGATGCGCGCATACGTAAAACCATGACAAAGCTACCCATAACAATAGCCATTATAGTTGAACCTATAACATAATATTGAGAAGGGATATTGCTAAACATAAAAATTCCTCCTCTAATGTCAAATTAATAATTTTATCCAATTAATTGATCAACTACAGCTTTTAATCTTGCTGGCTCGAAAGGCTTTGTGATAAAATCCTTCGCACCACTTTCAATCGCTTCCACGATTAACTTCTGTTGTCCTAAAGCCGTAATCATAATTATTTTTGCATTTGGAAATTCAGGGATGATTTCTTTTACTGCTGCGATACCTGTCATAACGGGCATTGTTACATCCATCGTTACAAGATCTGGTTGTAACTCACGATACATAGCTACAGCTTCTTTACCATTGGCAGCCTGACCGACTACCTCATAACCCCATTCGGTTAACATATTACTTATTGCAACACGCATAAATAGCGTATCATCTACTACTAGAACTGTAGGCACATGTTCATCTCCCTCCACGTTAAAGTACGGTATGTCTCTTTAGTTTAGTAGATTAAAAGCCCGAGAATCCACCAAAAATAGGCTGTAAAACGCGTGTTATATACGTTAATCCATCAAAGAATAACAATACCCCAACGACAATCATAATATAACCGCCGATTTTCACAATTTTTTGGCTGTGTGTACGAATCCACGTCATTCGTGAAATAAAGAAAGATAACACGAAGAATGGAATCGCAAAGCCTAGATAGTAAGCTAACATATAGCTAAAGCCTGAGCTTGGATTTGCACTTGCTAAAGAAATAATCGACGCTAATATTGGACCTGTACATGGTGTCCAGCCCGCCGCAAAAGCTATACCGATTAATATTGATCCAAAATAACCAGATGGTCTATTTTTAAATTGGAATTTTCGATCCTTCATTAAAAAGTCAATTTGTAGTAATCCTACAATCATTAAACCAAATACAACGATTAAAATGGCACCAACCTGACGTAATAATGTTTGATAATTTAGGAAAAACTCTGCTGCATATGATGCACCTAGTCCAATTATTATAAAAATAATTGAAAATCCTAATAAAAAGAATAATGTATGCAAAATAGCACGCTTTTGCATCATGCCTCGTTCCGATTTTAGCTCATCTAATGTCATACCTGTTATGTATGATAAAAATGCTGGATACAGTGGAAGGGTACACGGTGAAATAAAGCTTAAAAACCCTGCACCGAAAGCTAAAAATACGTTAATATCAGTTTCCATATTTTTCATTCGCTCCTTACAGTTACTGCCTTCATCGTACCAAAAATCACTGTAAATTGCTCCCTCTCTGTTTGTGAACGTTTCTTGACAAAAAGGTGTTGAAAAAGTGAAGTTCCAGCATCTATCATACCCAATATAATTTTCAAACGCCATTACACCAAGGTGTATTTGTTAATGTACTTATGCATTATGCGCCCCCCTCGTATTATCTGTCAACAAAATTCACCATAATTCTACATATCATTTTATGTGACTACTCCCACCGTTCATGCAGTAAGGTTTTTTGTAGCTTTTAGTTGAATAGTACACACTGACGTTTAACCATTTTTCATACTCATCCGAATTCAACAATAGTAGACCAGGTCTCTAACTTCATGATTGAAACAATGAAAGAAACACGCCGAATTTGGTTATACTCTAAAAATATAACAAGTGAAAAACTGTATGATGAACATCGACAAATTTCCCTCGCAATTAAACAGCAAAATGAGGAGCTAGCAAAGCATGCGATGGCTTCGCATTTATGTAATGGAGAAGGTTTTTGAAACGACCGAATCTATAAAGTGAAGCTTTAATCAGTGGGGTTACTTCATTCCCACTGATTTTTTACAGGATAAAATTACAGCAACTGCCTAGTTTTTATAATAGGAGCATTGCCTTTTATGAAATTCATAAGATGTAGTAGCAATATATTACCCACTAAGTCATCTGATGACCTGTTGATTCGTTGTTTATAACGGAAATGGAGACACGAAGGAGCGATTATTATTAAAGTAACTCTATTTGCAACTTGTTTAGTTGATATGTTTCAAGGAGATGTAGGAAAAGCTGTTGTCAAAGTTCTTGAAAGACTCGGCTGTGACCTTGACTTTCCAGAAAATCAAATTTGCTGTGGACAGCCTGCCTACAATAGTGGCTATGTAAAAGAATCTAAAAACGCCATGAAGAAAATGATCACAGCCTTTGAACATGCCGAATATGTTGTCTCCCCTTCTGGTTCCTGTGCTTTTATGTTTAAGGAATATGCAGAAGTATTTAAGGGAGATCCTGTTTGGGAGCCGAAAGCCCAAGCATTAGCGGATAAAACATATGAGTTTACAGAGTTTATTGTAGATGTATTAAAGATCGAGGATGTAGGCGCGCGTTTAGAGGGCAAAGCTACTTATCATACCTCCTGTCATATGACACGACTGCTCGGTGTTACGGAAGCACCATTTAAACTATTAAATCATGTCGAAGGATTACAGTATGTAGAACTTCCAGGGAAAGAACGATGCTGTGGATTTGGTGGAACATTTTCGGTAAAAATGGGCGATATCTCAGGAGAAATGGTCAATGAAAAAGTACAGAATGTTGACGAAACAGGGGCAGACATTCTAATCGGTGCTGACGCTGGCTGCTTAATCAATATTGGTGGGCGACTGAATCGACTAGGAAAGCCTATTAGAGTCATGCATATTGCGGAAGTATTAAACTGCCGCTAAAAGGGGGTAAAAGAGTTGTCAATGAAAACAAGTGATGAAGACTTTCAACATCGATTAACGAAAGAATTAGAAAATACCTTTATGCGTGGAGCTGTGTCAAGCGCACAAGAACGCTTTCAAACACGTAGGCTAAAACAAGCTGAAGAGCTAGGTCATTGGGAAGAATGGCGATCACATGGAGAGGAAATTCGAAAGCATGTGCTTGCCAACTTAGATTATTACTTATATCAGTTGAGTGAAAATGTCTCTAAAAGAGGTGGGCATGTTTACTTTGCGCAAACAGCGAAAGAAGCGACAGACTATATTCAACGTATCGCAAAAAAGAAAAATGCTACTAAAATCGTGAAATCGAAATCCATGGTCACGGAGGAAATTAATTTAAACGCCGCTTTACAACAGCTAGGGTGTGAAGTCATTGAAACAGATCTTGGTGAATACATTTTGCAAGTAGACGATCACGAGCCGCCATCTCATATCGTTGTACCGGCATTGCATAAAAATAAGGAGCAGATTCGTGACGTTTTTAAAGAAAAGCAAGGTTATGAGAAAACAGAAAAACCTGAGGAACTAGCCCTTTATGTACGTGAAAAATTAAGGAATGAATATTTAACAGCAGATATTGGCATTACAGGTTGTAACTTTGCTATTGCAGAAAGCGGCTCAATTACACTCGTTACCAATGAAGGGAACGCAGATTTAGTAACAGCTTTGCCTAAAACACAAATTACCGTAATGGGAATGGAAAGAATCGTTCCCACCTTCGAAGAGATGGAAGTGCTAGTAGGGTTATTAACAAGAAGCGCTGTGGGGCAAAAGCTAACAAGCTATATTACAACATTAACAGGAATCAGAGATGAGGGTGACACTGATGGACCAGAGGAATTCCATTTAGTAATCGTTGACAATGGACGCTCGGATATTTTAGGCAGTGAATTCCAGCCTATTTTACAATGTATTCGCTGCGCAGCTTGTGTCAACGTCTGTCCTGTTTATCGTCATATTGGCGGGCATACGTATGGCTCTATCTATTCAGGGCCAGTAGGTATCATTCTTTCACCGTTATTAGGGGGCTATGATGATTTTAAGGAGCTTCCGTATGCTTCCACTTTATGTGGAGCTTGTACCGATGCTTGTCCTGTCAAAATTCCATTACATCAGCTTATTCTTAGACATCGCCAAGTAATTGTTGAAAACGAAGGAAAAGCGCCTATATCGGAAAAACTATTAATGAAGGCCTTTGGTTTAGGTGCTTCCTCCCCTACCTTATATAAAATGGCGACAAAAATGGCATCACCAGCAATGTACCCATTTACAAAAGATCATAAAATTTCAAATGGTCCAGGTCCACTAAAAGCATGGACGGAAGCAAGAGATTTTCCCGCTCCAAATAAAGATCGTTTCCGTGACTGGTTTAAACACCATGAAAAAGGAGGCGAGGAATAATGGCAGGTAGCATTCAAAATAGAGATCTATTTTTATCAAAAATCGCGCAAAAGCTTGGGCACGCCCCAAAAACAGAACTTACACGACCAACATGGCAATATCAACCACAAGATCGCGTCCTAAAAGGTGCAACAAAAGATGAATTAGTAGAGGTGTTAGTTAATCAATGCCAATACATTGATACGGAAATCCTTAAAACAAATACAGCTAATCTCTCAGATGCATTACAAAAAGTAGTTGAAAATTATGGGGGTCATTCTGTTATAACGTGGAAGGACGAGCGTTTTCAAAGCTATGGACTTTCATCATTAATGACTGAGCAGTGGCCACAAGCGAATATTCAACTGTACGAATGGGACTCTGCCCAACCAGAGGAAAATATCCGCCAGGCTGAAAAAGCTAACATTGGCATCACGATTAGTGAAATAACATTAGCAGAATCAGGAACTGCTGTACTGTTTAGTAGCAAGGATAAAGGTAGATCAGTCAGCTTTTTACCAGAAAACTCTATTATTTTGATTCCGAAAAGTACAATTGTTCCACGAATGACCCAAGCCGCTCGGTTCATTAGTGAAAAAATAAGAAATGGAGAACAAATTGCCTCCTGCATCAACTTTATAACAGGTCCAAGTAACTCGGCGGATATCGAAATGATTCCAGTCATAGGTGTACATGGACCAATTAAAGCAACTTATATTGTGATTGAGGATCGGTAAATCAATTTCGCCTTGGCGTCATTACCGCTGTCGCGCAGGTAAATTGCCACAGGACTCGGCGTTCTTATCCTCTATTTCAGCATTGAGCACACACCAATAGGAACCATCTTTGCATTGATCTTACCCTTTTCAGAGGTGAAAGTTTTACTAAATGAAGATAAACCAGGCATACTTCACGTTGAAGAAATGCCTGGTTTCGTTATCTTAATAAGATAAAAACGAATCATCTCGTTGATGGATGGTTCCGAATCGCTGATAAACTTTCAATAATCGCCGATAAAATTGTTTTTATCGCTGATAAATCTCACGAATCGCTGATAAAACTGCTTTTATCGCTGATAAGCCTCGCAAACGTGGTGACCCCCTTTACCTTCAACGTAGGATATTAATTTGCTACACTCTCCGTTCCTAACTTTTGTTCATAAAATTCTGGGTGAGCTTCTTTTAAGACAGATGTTCGCAGCATAACTAACGCTATCGTCACGATAATTGCACTCGTGACAAGTAAAATAACCGTTGCTGGTAATGTATCGTACAAGAAGCCAAAAATCATCATACCAATCGGCATCATGGACATTGCCATTGTTTCCATCAGTCCAAATACACGTCCACGATATTCTTCTGTGATCAGCTTTTGCATATAAACACCAATTGGCATGTTAATCCCCATTTCAAAAATAGCGAATATAAAATAAATCACAATGTAAAAAGTAACAACTCCTAAATAAGAAAAATTTGAAACCAATGGAACAACAGCCAAACCTAAACTACTTGCCAACAGTATTAAGCTGATTTTAGAGAAACGTAGTGGCACTTTAACCTCTGCCCGTGTAGCGAAGTAAAGGGAGGCAACTAACATACCAACTGCACCTGATGCCTCAATAAAACCAAAATGAGTTGATTTTACTTTTAGTAATTCAATAATAATATACGTCCCTCCAACAACGATGGCGGAGAAAAACAAATTAATCCATAGTGAAATCCACATGACTGTTTTAATGACTTTTTGTTGCTTAATATAATGAAAACCACTAACAAGCCCTGCCCAAATTTTTTCCTTTTTCACCTCTTCCCCTCTTGTACTATACAGATTAAAATTCATTGTCGATTCTAAGCAAAAAGCAAGCGCGTATGCTACCATATTAATGATTAAAAATACTTCCATTGGGAAAAATCCGTACAACATTCCCCCAATTACCGGTCCACCAATCATAGCCACAGACGTAGACAATTGATTAAATGACATTGCTTTTTGTAACCGTTCTGGGTTAACCAAAGTTGCAATGGAAGATGAAAACGTTACACCTGAAAAGGCAGAGCAAATCGTATTGAATATTGTTGTCACATAAATAGCATAAACTGACATTCCAACTGTTTCTGTATAAAGAAGTAAGCCCCCTACTGTCAAAATGGTACCAGCTTGTGCCATTAGAATCGTACGCTTTTTCGAATAATGATCCGCTACATAACCAGCCACTGGTGCTAGCAGTGCTCGTGGTAAAATAGAACAAATCATATTCGTCGCAAAGCTCGTTGCTGACCCCGTCATAGCTAAAATATACAAACTGAACCCAAATGCCAGCACATGTGCCCCAAGCATAGAAATCATTTTACTAGCTGTAAATGTCCATAAATGATACGTCGCCTTTTTATATTTTTCCGCTTCAGTCATCCAAAACCCCTCCGTATTTTTAACTAAATTAAAAAGTTTAATTATATTAAACAAAATATAACACAGCTCCCACTTTTCACGCAAGAAAAAGTTTAATATAATTAAACAAAATAGTTGTATTTACTTATAATAAAAAGGAGACGAGGCAGTGGACTCTTTAGGCACACGAATTCGCAAATTAAGAAAAGAACGAAAATTAACATTAGAGGCACTTGCCGGTGATCGTCTAACAAAAGGTATGCTAAGTCAAATTGAAAATGATAAGGCCAAGCCCTCGATGGAAAGTCTTGAATATATAGCAGAACGTTTAGGCGTAAAGGCCAGTGAATTACTAGAACAAGTAACACCATCTTCGCTACGTCAACTATTAGAGCAGTTAGAAATTTTGTATGCGGAATTAAAACCTAGTGATACGGATAATGCGCAGCAAATCGTCGAGATGATTAAGCCTTATGTAGAAGAGCTTCCGCTTAGTTATGAAGGAGGTCGTTTACTGTATATATACGCTGCAGCACAATATTTTGCGGGATTAACGACATGGGAGTCACCTCTTCAAGAGTCACGTATGATGTTTAAAGAAATTAATTTACTAAGTCACTGGTTTGAAACCTATATATTACAATTGGGTATATTATCAGAAAATCGAAAATACAAAACGGCTTATTCCTGTATTTCACAGGCGAAAGAAGAGGCAGAGCAGGAAAATTTTCAATTAGATTCGCGGGATGACGTGAAAATGGCTTATTATATTTGCGTTTTTCAGGTAGCAATTGGCGAACTTGAAGCAGGTAAACAACTCATTAACGAGACCATTACCAATGCACATAAAAATCAATTTTACTCTTATATAGATGATATGTATCGTTTTGGGGCGTTTTGTGCCATGCTTGACCATGATTTCGAGCAAGTAGAGCATATGTTGAAGAAGCTTGAGCAGTACCGGATTTTTGTCGAACAAGTAGATGTCGACGCTTATATTTTCGGATTACGTGCGCACTATTATAACAGTTACATTCACGACTATCAGCAGGCACTAGAGGAAATAGAACGTTTTGGAACGCTTATGCATGAGGAGGTTTCAATTAAACTCGATAAAAACTTTTACTATTCAGAAAAAGGAAAATCCTTATATTTACTAGGTCAATATGAAGAAGCGAAAGAAGCATTTGAACATTTTACAAACGTTCCCCCATTCATTTCACATCCATTTGACATATTAAGTTTAAATGAGTGCTTTTCCTATAAAGCACTTTGCTATGTACATTTCGGTGAGTTAACAACTGCCTATGAAATTGCCAAAATGGCCTATTTGGATTCTCAAGATTTAATCGATCTTCCTTATAAACAAAAAATTGAGGAAACGTATTTTGCCATTAAAGCACAAATTAATTCGCTTCAATAAATTAAAGGGATTGCACATTTAACACTTATGTGCAATCCCTGTTTTTAGCTCAATTTATCTTTTCTTATTTCCTTCTGAATTTTTCGTAGTGCTTTTTTTGAACCACGCTCAATATCATGCTGTAGCTTTCGTTCTTTATAGTCCACAAACAATGTCTCTACGTCATATCCTTCTGGGTATAATTCTGTTGCTGGTAGCTCTAATGCTAGTCGCTTAACATTTACCTTGATGAATTCTCTCTCATAGAACACGACAACATTATAGAAATTATCCATTTCTTCATAAACAATTCCAACGTCATCATGATCCAACAGCTTCACACGGTCGCCCTTTTTAAATTCATACTTTACTTTTGTTTTCTCTTGCTCAATTTTTGGCTTCCTGATTTTACTGTCATTTACTCGTTCAAGATGATAATCCTTATTGTCAATATAGCCTTTCGCTCTTTGTAAAACTGTATCGTGTATATTCATCTTTTTGGAAATCCACAGCGCATTACTTTCCCCAGACGTTCCGATGATTAATTGATACAACGGTTCTAATGTGTCACTATTAAAGCGCATAGCCGCATTCATAAAATCACTATGCATTTCAGAAAAACGTTTAATTTCACCATAATGAGTAGTTGCCACTGTTATGCAACCCATATGATAGAATTCCTCTAGAATGGAAATGGCTAATGCAGCCCCTTCATTTGGTTCAGTACCACTGCCGATTTCATCAAATAGTAAAAGCGTATTATTATTGGATGCCCTCATAATATCTGAAAGATTTTTTATATGCGATGAAAATGTACTAAGTGCATTTTCGATACTTTGATTATCACCAATGTCGACAAAAACATTCGTAAATACAGCTATTTCAGTAACTTTATCCGCAACAATATGGAAGCCCGACATTGTCGCCAATGATAGCAGGCCAATTGTTTTTAACACAACGGTTTTTCCGCCAGCATTAGGCCCTGTAATGATTAAGCTGCGATAATCTTGGCCAATTTCAAAATAAAGTGGCACTGCCTCACCTGTTAACAATGGATGCTTACAATTGACGAGCTTAATATAGCCAACATCATTTAAGCTCGGTTCGACGCCTCCAATATGCTTGCTAAACTTGGCTTTGGCAAACACCATATCATATTGACTAATCAACTCCATGTTAATGTTGATTTCACGGATATTTTCCATCAAGAGCCCTGATAATGTCGCCAAAATTTGATATTCCTCGACCGCTTCCTCTGCTTTTAGAATACTCAACTCTACATTTAATTTAGCTACTGCACTTGGTTCCATAAAGACCGTTGCACCTTTAGATGAAACCTCTACTACCGTCCCTTGCACATGATTTTTATAAGAAGCCTTAATAGGGATTGTGTATCGATCATCCTTTTTACTAATAAAGAATTCCTGGATATATGTTTTATTGACACTACTATTTAAAAATTTAGATAAACGGTCTTTAATTTTTTCCTCAGTTGTTTCGATATGATTTCGGATACGTTTTAGTTCTCTACTAGCTGCCGAATCAACTCGATTTGCTTTAATAGCAAAATTGATTTCCTCTTCTACACTTTTAAATTCAGCCATCGAATTGGCATAGGATGCAAGTACTGGCGCAAAAAATTCCTTTTCCAGCATAAATTTTTTAATTATTCTACAGCCTCGTAAAAAGTCTGAGATGCTCACCAATTCACTTGGGTCTAAGATGATACCCTTCTCTAGCTTTTTAATCGTATTGTCAATATTCGAAACGCCTAAAAACGGGACATGGCCTTCCGCATCTAAAATTGCTCGTGCCTCTGTCGTTTCATTCAAACGATTTTTAACAACTGTTAAATTGGGGCTCGGTGTTAATTTATCTAATAACTGTTTACCTAATCCACTGACACAGTATGATTTTACGATATCCTTTAATTCATTGTATTGTAACTTCTCAAGAGTAGCTTGATTCATTATTGATTCTCCTCACTATGATTTTTTTCATCATCATTCATGAAGATACCTACTTATTAGATAGCAATGATTTTTTATTGGCTCTACATCAAAGGTTAGAGTGAAGCACTATGTGAAGTTTCACAAAGGCTACGGCGATTGCCCTCCCCTTTATTGGGGCACCTCAACAAATAGTATGGAACCTTTATTTTCAAAAATAAAACAAAAAAGCTGTGGGGATCCCACAGCTTTTACATTACAAGGCATGTGTAAAAAAGCATCTTGAAAAAGACTTCATATAATGAAGCACATTCAGAGCATTACACGCTTTATAAAGTATTGTAGGTATCTTCATAGGTGTTGAAATAAATCCACGACTAAATAAGGGGTGACTTTATGACAAAAATCCCCTGTCGTCATTAAATTTATTTCATTAAGTTGTTCCTATTTAGAACCTACCGCACTCACAAAAAGCACCTCTCATTTATTATAATGTATAATCATTGTTATCTAATTGACTGCCACCATATTACTATATGCTGGCAAAAAAGTAAAGTTTCCTACTCAATATTGAGGTGAGCCATAATGGGGTGCTTTTACAAACATTTCGGCGACTACACCTCCATCTTCAAATTGTATGGATACCCCAACAAATATTATAGAACCCTATTTCATTAGCCTTTAATTATATTGTTAAATAAAAAAATCCTGCATTAACAGGATTTTTTATCAACATTATTAATAATAACTTTAAGCTGATTTATGATGGGCCCTTCTCGTTTCAATGATTTTCGAGCCTGAAAACAGTAGTAAGGCTGCCCAAATAATGCTGAATGCCAATAGCTCTACTTGACTAAATGGTTCTTTGTAAAGCACGATTCCTATAACTAACGTAATCGTTGGCGATACGTATTGAATAAAGCCTAATAAATAGAGTGGAATATTTTGTGCACCTTTCGCAAATAAAATTAACGGTACTGCTGTCACGATACCACTTACAATCATGAGGATGTCTGTTTTGACATCAACATGTAAAAATGAGGCATGATTCGTTGTAAAGAGGTAAACATAATAGCCTAAAGCAAACGGTAGAATAAATAACGTTTCTATGGCTAGACCTCTTGTCGCATCAAGTGAAATTTTCTTTTTTAGTACACCGTAAATTGCGAATGATACGGCAATTAGTAAAGCTACCCATGGGACTGAACCATAATTAACCGTTAAAATAATTACAGCGATAAAGGCAATTCCAGTAGCTATCCATTGTGCTCGGCTAAGCGTTTCCTTAAAGAAAATAACCCCCAAAATAACTGACAGCAAAGGATTAATATAATAACCTAAGCTCGTTTCAATTAAGTGGTTATGGTTAACTGCCCAAATATATAAATACCAGTTCATCGAAATAACGAATGAAGCTCCAGCAAGCTGCCAGAAATGCTTTTGGTGTGACCATAAATATTTTAAATCTGCGATTAGATCCTTACGCATTCCAAATACTATTACTGCTAGTACTGTAAAGACAAAGGACCAAATGACACGTGATAATAAAATTTCCATGCTCGGCACATGCTCAAGTAATTTCCAATAAAGAGGAAATGCACCCCAAAAAGCATAGGCTAAAAATGCTGACAAAACACCTTTTTTCTCATTTGACATTGCCTTTAACTCTCCTACTCTTGTTTCTATCCATTACGACTATGCATAATTTTAACAATTTACATCTTAAAGAATAGACTAATTATAGGACTTTGCTTTGTAACTGTAAATGCCAAATTTGAATTAAGGCAACAATGTCGTTACTCTTTGTTTTCAGATTCTAGCTCAGAAATATATTTACGCACCATACTATAACTAATATCTGGATTAATTTGACGTTTTATTCGAATATGAATTTCCTTAATACCTACGCCCTGTTCTCGCATATCGCGTATCATAGATTTTAACGGCCCCGATAATGACTCCCTCGACAAAGCTGTATGTTTACTTAGTTCAATTAATAGCTCTGTATTTTGTTGACGAAGCTCCTTTAGTTCATTTACAACACAATTATATTCCGTTAGCTTTTTTTGCAAGATCGCATTTTGCTGCTTCATTTTTTGCATTTCTTCTACAAGCTGGACATTTTGTTTCTTTAAAGTTTTTCGCTCCTGCTCCAAAACATGTTGCTTTTCATCTAAATCTTTATGCATAGCATTGTAAAGTTCTTCGATATGCATTAATTCCTGATAGCGACTTTGCGATACTAGCATAAGCGTTTCTGTCATATCTATGGCAAGCGTTCCATCTTTTAAATGCTCACACGATAATGTAGTTAAATTCATTTTCTTCATCGTCTTTTCTCCACTCCATTACTAAGTAATTCGTGTAATGGTATTGCTTTCTTTAACATCGTTCTTCTCCCTTTACTTTTGATAACCATTCTCATTTAAATCATCATAATGAGTATTTATTATTTTGTCAAAATAAATAAGCTCCTATTTCGATGTTCGGGTTAAGTATGCTGTGATTCTTCCCGAAACACATCACTTTAGGCGGTTTTTCGGGACCTATAAATAATATAGAGCTCAAAAAAAGCTTCTTGCGTAAGAGAGAATGCAAGAAGCTTCACGATTACATCTTTTTCAGTTTTTCGTATTCAAGCTGCAAACGTTCTATGCGTTTACGTCCTTCCTCACGGTTTCTCGCCGTTTCTGCTTGAATTTGCTTCGTTTCTTGAATACCAGTCATAATTGTTTGCCATGTCGTTTCAATTGTTTCAATTTTAATGCTTGGACTACCTGCCACACGTGCAATATTAACACTATTTTTACTAATATTTTCTGCATTTCGTACAAGCATTTCATTCGTACGACGGTCTAGTTCACTCATGGAATCAGAAATAAGCTTTTGGCGTTTTAACGTTACTGCATGAATAAGTCCTTGCTTAAATATAGGAATTGTCGTAACAAACGCAGAGTTAATTTTTGCAATTAAATGGTTGTTGCCTTGCTGCATTAAACGAATTTGTGGTGCAGATTGGAACGAAACTTGCTGCGCCATTTCCAAATCATAACGACGTTGTTCCAGTAAATCCACTGCACGTAGCATCGTTTCATATTCCATTGCCGCTAATTGATCACCAGTTTGTGCTTTTTGTTCAAGTGCTGGTAATGACGCTCGAACCTCATCTGTTTTCACTTCAATTGCCGCAATAAACTTACTTAAAGTTTGGAAGTAATGTAAGTTTTGATCATATAGGTTTTCAAGATCGATTGTATTACGTTTCATTTCACCTTCGTACTTTTGAATCTCACGGTGAATAACATCTACTTCCTTATTCATACTATCATATTTGGATAAGAACCTTTCTAATTGTTCTTTCCCTTTGCTAAACAGCTTTGTCAGAAAGCCACCTTTTTTATCCTCTGCAAAATCTTGAGGATCAAATTTATCCATAATTCTATTTAAATTGTTTAATAATACACTCGATTCCTCAAGTTTACTTGTTTTCATCGTTGCTAGCATTTTATCTGAAAAAGTAGAAATACCATTCGCTGTTTCTTTTCCAAGCTCTAACATGGCAATTTGATCTTTTACATCAATTTTTTGTGCTAGTGCATGGATTTCAGGATTTTGCTTTAATGCACGTTGATTTTGAGCAATTTGTGATAGCTCTTGCTCAGAAACAAGTACAGGTTTTTGTTTTTGCTCTTGCTCCACCTGTAATAATGGATTAGGCTGTAATAATGGATTTTCTGATGCAAATGGATCTTTTGATTTTAATAGGTCGTTGTCGAATTCAGACATAAAGTTTTACCCCCTGCGATTTATCTCTTCTATTACATACGATTTCAAGTCGAAAAAGTTTCGTTTATTCAAGCATTGTAAAATAAGAGTCACTTACTAAATATGAACTCTCATGATTCTGTAGTTGAAAGCAATAATGAGCTGGATCAAATCTATCGACAAAAAGTGTTATGCGCTCACGGTTATTTAAGATTTCTAGCAATTCATCACTCATAGGAAGTTGCTGTTCGAGCTTTACAAAGAATTGTTCTTTCTCCACTTGTGGTGCAGGACGATAATTTGACGTTTCTTTTACTAAAGCTTCAATCTTTGCTTGAGATCACATAGCTTCAATCCCATTTATAAATTATAGCTTGTTTCATTAGAAAATTCGACTGAATACGCGAATTACTATGCTTTGTTTTCTAGTTTTAGCATATTTGGGCCCAATCAGCAAAATTGTGGGAGACATTTATGAAGATGTATGCCTGATGAGCCTTATTTGGACAAAAAAAGCAGCCACCTATGTAGCTGCTTTACTATCATGTTGTTACTTTTAACACGGTTTTTATTTTCTGAATAACGCCACCTGTACTATATGTTAGCACGCTGCGTTTATAGAACGATAAACTAAATACGTAAGCCACGATAATTGTCGCCACTAAAATACCTAAAGATATAAGTGGTACCATCACGCCAACATCTGTTGCACCAATTCGCATCGGCATGATCATACCAGAAGTTAACGGTATATAAGAGAAAACTTTGATTAAAATCGTATCTGGATTGCCCATTCCTGAAAGCATTACATAGAATCCCATCATGGTAATAATAATGGCAGGCATTAAAACTTGACCAGCTTCCTCTACTTTTGAAACTAACGAGCCGAATAATGCGCCAATAATTAAATAAAGGATAATTGTTAACAGTAGGAATACTATAGCATATATGACATAGCCAACCGAAAGTTCTTTAACAATACCGGCTGCCATATCCCAAACAGCTCCACCTTTCACAAATTTCGCGTAGACAAGGAATACCACTGCAATAAAGCCCATCTGTGTTAAAGCGAGTAGTAATACTCCCGCAATTTTTGCTTTAAAATGGGTTGCTGGCTTGACACTTACTAGGAGCATTTCCATTGCTCGAGAACCTTTTTCAGAGGCAATTTCAGTTGTAATCATTGATAGGAAAGTAGAAATAAAGAAGTAGATTAAAATTCCGACAGCATATGATACTACTAACCCTGATTGTTTTTCTTCCTCACTTTTACCGCCTACTGTTTCTTCATTTAAATTTTTATTCGAAATAACGGTTTGTGCATCCATAATTTGCGCAGCCTGCTCTGATGATAACGACAGCTGCTGAACAGCATAATTTTTACCTGCATATTGCAATAATGAAGAAATCGTTGTTTGATCATTTAATTTTAAAGGTGTAAAAGTTGCAATTTCAGCTTGTAATTGACCATTTTCATCACTTATTGTAATAATTGCTGCGAGCTTCTCATCTTTAACCTTTTGCTCTAATACTTTATTATTCGTTTCGTCCTGAATAAACTCCATGTCCCCGTTCGACACAAAGATCTCACTAAAATCCGCTGATGTTTCATTCACAATGGCGATTTTCTGTGCTTCTTCATCGCCTGTAAAAAGCTCCTTAATATCCGACCAAAAAACCGCGACGGACATAATGGCCACGTACAGTAATGTCATTAAGACAAAGGATCTAGATTTTATTTTTGATTTGTATAATTGTGTCATTAATAAATTAAACTTCGACAACGTTGCCACCTACCTTATCTTTAAAGATTTCATCTAGTGTTAAATAATCTAAGCTGAATTTTTCAATGTACTTCCCATTTGCAAGCTGATCAAAAATGCTCTGTGCAAAACTTTCGTCTTCTAAAGTCAGCACCGTTTGCTCTTTCTCTACACGAACATCATTTACTCCTTAAAGTGCCAGCAATTGTGTTGTCGACCAGTCTGTACGTACTGCTAGCTTAATTTTTCCGTATTGTTTCTTTAAATCTAGTAAACTACCTGAAAAAAGAGAAACACCGCGTTTTAGTAAACAAAGATGATCACAAAGCTCTTCAACATTATCCATTTGGTGACTAGAGAACAAAATGGTAGTACCTTGTTCCTTTAACAGTAGAATCGCATCCTTTAGTAAATCTTTATTTACCGGATCAAGACCACTAAACGGCTCGTCTAAAATCAAGAATTGCGGCTTATGAATAAAGCTTGCTATTAATTGTACTTTTTGTTGATTTCCTTTTGATAATGTCTCAGCTTTATCTTTTCGCTTCTCTTCTAACTCGAAACGACTGATCCAAAAATCAATTTCTTTTTTCAGCTCAGCTTTTTTCATGCCGCGCAGCTCGCCAAAAAAGTAAAGCTGATCTTCTACCTTCATAGTTGGGAAAATCCCTCGTTCCTCTGGTAAATAACCGAGTACATCACGATTTATAGCATTCACCGACTTGCCATCCCATGTAATTGTGCCGGCTGTTGTTTCCTGTAAATCTAAAATCATGCGGAACGTTGTTGTTTTACCCGCACCATTTTGTCCAATCAATCCAAAAATTTCACCTTTCTCAATGGTGAAATTTAAATCATTGACTGCTGTAAAATCTTTATACTTCTTCGTGACATGTTGTAATTGTAATGTCATCTTAGGTCCTCCCTACCCTTCAAATATATGTAATTCATGTTGTAATCCCTTTTTTCTCTTTTCAATTTTCAAAATAAGTATGCACATCGTTATCGCTACTAAAAAGTTTATAAATCCTATCGCTGAATTTAAGAGATTAACTGTTAATCCAAGTGAAAAGTTAGTAATGCTCATAACAAGATTGAATAATGCTATAGGAATAAAGAGTCGGTTTAGTGATTGTAAATAATGTATTTTCGAAGAATTGTCTGAAAATAACTCAAACGGTCCTTCTGATGCCTTTTTACGATAATAGGCCCAGCCTGCAAACTTGGAAACACACTCTATATTCATCGCATCTAAAAATTCAAAATAATCTTTGTTCTTACCTTTTACTAATTCGTTGCGATAAATGTATTGACCAGGTTCCCCTTTTTCAAATACAAAGTAACCTAAAATTGTTTTCTTAAGATTCCATCCATGTGCCGCCATGTCGTTGACCCATGCCTCTTCTTTTTCATAATCTAGAAAAATGCGATAGACTCTTTTTTTCATGTAATCTCCTCACTTAGTCTGAAAGAAATGAATTTAAGATTTTCAGAAATACATCCAGAAAATTTATCGACATAGTTGGTTAAACGGATGAACAAACATTTAACTTCACATAAAGATAATTTTATTTTGAAAATATTTAAAATTTTCTAATTTCCCGGAAAATAAATAAATGGCATTCCCTTCTTTTCTTAAAGTATCCCTACACCAAAAATATTTTAATATTCTTTCGTTTTAACACAATTTCTTTGTAATAAATAGATTCACCAAAACTACAATATTAAAAAACAGAATTTTCTAAACGCATAATTGCGGTCGATTATTCTTAAATGTATCTTTCCTTTTAATCTGTAAATACATCTAAGTCTCTTTTTAAATGTTTCCGTAAACGAATGAGTTTGAACAATGGTATAGAAAATACCAAAACTACTAAGAGGTTCGCAATATTTAGGGACAATCCAAACCAGTCTACTTCGTACTCTGAAAAATCCCCACTGAGCCCAATGATGCCGACCATTAAGTTAAGTAAGATAACCCAAAATAGTACCGTTACTTTTTTGGAAAGATTACTGATTTTTGTTTTTTTATCCGTGTAAAGTTCAAATGGCCCTTCGTATGCTGGCTTTCTAAAAAACACAAAATTGCCAGATCGGTCTACCTGCTCTATTCCCGAGGACTTCAGAAATTCTAAGTATTCGTCTTCATAGGAGGCACCAAATCTCTCCAATTCATCATGGCGGTAAATATAGTTACCTGGTTCACCACGTTCGAATGTAAAACGAATCCAAGTGAATTTTTGCAAATACCAGCCTTGGCTAGCCATTTCATTAACCCATTTCTCAATATCATACGGGTTGACGACTAATCGATATTTATGCATTTGTTCCATCCTCCTGTGTTATACGGATGCCATTGTCAAAAAGTTCCCTTAATCTCAAAATTTCGTATTCCATAACTTTTTTTCCACTCGCTGTTATAATGTATTCCTTTTTTCGCCCATCATCATCTAGTGCCTCAATCCACCCTCGCTCGAGTAATGTTTTGATCGCCCCATAAATTGTTCCCGCTCCAAGTCGAACTCGGCCATTGCTCATTTCCTCTACAAATTGCATAATGCCATAACCATGCCTTGCCTCAAATAATGCCAATAAAATATAATAAACGCCCTCTGTTAACGGCGGGTGCTCCTGTGTCATACAACATCCCCCTCTATATCGCCTAACAATATATCGACCAACGATATATATAAAATATATCAACAGTCGATATAGTTGTCAATTCTGTTCTTCACATTACAAGCTTTTCAAAAGGCTTCTTTATTTAAACAAGAATCTTTGTTTATTTTTCGAATGAAACCAATGTATCTACCTATAAGACTATGCAACGGCTTCAACTGATACCCAAGCTGTTCGTGACCGCACATGAGCAGTTCATAGGGCCATCCGTCTCACCTGTTCGCCAATATTTTTTGTTGCACAAGAAATTACTCTATGCTAGCATGTAAGTAATTACTTGCATGAAAGGAAGTATTGTTTTGTCATCGAAAGGAACTGCAGAAAAGATCATTGAAGCAGCTTTACATCTTGTCAGCGAGAAAGGTTATACTGCGGCAACAACTAAAGCAATTGCTGAATTAGCAGGAGTCAATGAAGTAACAATTTTTCGCCATTTTGGCAACAAACGTGGGATTTTGAAAGCTATTATTGAGCAATTTTCCTATTATCCTCTTTTACAGCAAGAGCTCAATAAAAACGTAACATGGGATTTGGAAACAGATTTATTAAATTTCTCTATTAAGCATTTTAACTTTTTAATGTCTATTAAGGATTTTGTCATGATTGGCTTTAAAGAAGCGATGCAGTTTCCTGAAATTAATGAAGAGATTGCCAATATCCCACTTCATATTAAAACTGAGCTAATACATTATTTTCAGGAAATGCATGATAGAGGGAAAATTAGAGAAATTGATATGGAAGCAGCCGCGTTATCACTAATTGCTATTAATTTTGGGCATTTTATGTCACGAGCTCGCTTAGGAACATTTGTCTCAAATATGCCAAATGAAGAATTGTTAAAAACGAGTGTTTCAATTTTTTCTAGGGGATTAGCTCCCTAGAAAAAATTTTTCCTTTCAATGCAAGTAAGTACTTACTTATATAGGAGGTTTATATATGAAAGGTTTACAAGCTTTATTTAAAATCCGAGAAACATATATCGGCATCGCCGTCACAGTTGCATTTCAACTAATCTTCTTCTCCATATGGATGACTGCGTATGATGGTGTAAATGACAGAGCAGACCATTTAAAGATTGGACTAATTAGTGAAGATACGGAGATCGGGCAACAAGTAGCAAACGAAATACAAGCAACATTACCTTTTACAATAGAAAAATTCACCTCACTAAACGAAGCCGAACAGAAGTTAAATGAGCGTGAGATCCAAATGATTCTTCATATTCCAAACGACTTTACGAGTCAATTACAAGCAGGGCAAGAAGCAGAAATTATTTACTCTATTAATCAAGCAAATGCAAGCATCACAAAAAATATGATGGAAGGAGTAGCCAAACAACTAACAGAGGAAGTAAACCACAATATTTATCCTAAACAACAGGGCAAGACCGTTGAGGTATTTTCTCAAAAGTTCTCAAAGCTCCCAATGGAACCAAATACGGCACAACAAATTAATGAAACCGTCGCTACTACGATTATGAGTGTAAAGGATCGTGCAATAGATTCTACTATTGTTAAAACGAATAATGTTGACGAGTTTGCTGCAAATTTTGTGCCATTAATGATCATTATTTCGTCGTTTGTTGGTGCAATGGTCATGATTATGCAACATCAACAGGCTGCGCATCTAGTGCAAGATACCATTTCAAAATGGCAACTGTTCCTAGCAAGGCAGATTATTAATGTTGGTGTAGCCTTTACGCTCCCATTATTAACAATTGGTTTAATGCATCTTTTTAATATTTCAAGTGAACAAAGCTTTTTCTCCATCTATCTTTTTCAAGCATTAATGTTCTGGGCTTTCCTCTGCTTGGCACAATCCTTTGTCATCATGTTTGGTAATCTCGGTATGATTTTTAATATTTGTGCCCTTTCGATACAGCTTGTTACATCAGGCGTTCTTGTTCCACAAGCAATGCTATCTGATTTTTACAATAAACTAGCTTCTCTTCTTCCAGCAACGTATGGAGCAGATGGCTATTACACAATTATTTTTGGAGGAAGCGCTGACAATCTAATAAGCAATAGTAGCTCGTTAGGAATTATCATTGCTGTAACTTTGGCCATTTCTACTATGGTCGTTGCTTTAAAAAGAGAAAAAGTAAAAAGCGAAAGCAAGCAAATCGTCACTGCTTCTGTTCAATAATATGGTCAAAAAAGCGATGTGACAAGTTAGTGCATCGCTCATTAATTCGCCTATTTTGTTCCACTCTTCTATCCGCTTCTTCATTACTTTTCGCCAATTCGCAAAATAGCCGCAAGTTGCTTATTCAATGTACTAACGCTATCCTCAAAATCCTGGCGATACCATTGGATGATTAGACCGATGATTGCGTTTGCTTGATAAGCACTATAATATTCAATAGATATTTCATCATGCATATTATAATGAGTGGTTAGGTCTCTTTTCATCAGCGCATGAATTCCATCAAATAACATGTAATAGTAGGTCAAAGGCACATTTTTTGAAAATACAATGCGATAAAACATTTTAAAACGCTCTATATGATGAAAAATACGAATCGTATTTGGATCTAATTGATTCTTATCCAATGTTGTTACTGCACGATATGGTTCCTCATAGGAATTATATAAATCCTCCATAATTTCCTGGAAGTACTCCTCAAATAGCCCTTCTTTTTGCTCATAATGCAAGTAGAAGGTACCTCTGTTCACCTTTGCCACCCGACAAATTTCTGCAATCGTAATATTTTCTAAAGGTTTCTCACTCAATAAAGTTAACAGCGCATTATGTAATGCTTGCTTCGTTTTGACAATTCTTAAATCGTTCGCACACAAACTTTTCATCCCCTTACTAAACAGATTTTGTATATGTGTTGATTACTGAACAGTTCTTAGTTTTTTGCATATTGAAATCGCTTACACTATTATTATAAGATTTTAATGAACACATGTTCAATATCTTACTTAATATATCCGTGAAATGTTCTACATGGTGAAACAACATAAATAATAGGAGGTCCTTGTGATGAGATTAGAAGGTAAAGTAGCAATCGTAACAGGTGCAGCGTCAGGTATGGGAAAAGCAATTGCAGAAGGTTATGCAAAAGAAGGCGCAAAGGTTGTAGTTTCTGATTTGAATTTAGAAGGTGCACAAGCTGTTGTTGAGGGTATAAAAGCAGCTGGTGGCTCAGCGATCGCAATTCAAACAAATGTCGCATCAACAGAAGACTTACAACGCTTATTTGATGAGACAAAAAATGCTTATGGTCAATTAGATATTTTAGTCAATAATGCTGGCATTATGGATGGTATGGAGCCAGTTGGTGAAATTTCTGATGAACGTTGGGATAAAGTATTTGCGGTAAACACGACTGCTGTTATGCGTTCGATGCGTATGGCGACAGAGATTTTCCTTGCTCAAGGTCACGGTGTCTTTGTTAACAACATTTCCGCTGGCGGTCTATATGGTGCTCGTGCTGGGGCTGCCTATACTGCTTCTAAGCATGCTGTCGTTGGTTTAACTAAAAACACAGCGTTTATGTATGCAGATAAAAATATTCGCTGTAATGGTATTGCTCCAGGGGCAGTTATGACAAACATTGCTTCTTCCATGACAAATATGAGTCAAACAGGTGCAGCTCGCCAAGCACTAGGTATGTCCATTAATCCACGTGCTGGACAACCAGAGGAAATCGCTCAACTAGCTATTTTCCTTGGCTCAGATGAAGCAAGCTTTGTCAACGGCCAAGTCATTGCTGTTGATGGAGGCTGGACGGCTTACTAAAAATACATAAGCACGCACAGAATATAATTTCATGTGCGTGCTTATTTTTCTAATAAATTAATTATATTACGCCTTTTTCGCGGGGAATATGCATCCTATAATAGCACCAATTAACGCTGGTAGTATCCATCCTAAACCTATGTCATAGAAAGGTAAAAAGTCTGAATAAACTTTCTCAACCGCATCAAAAATACTTAATTTCGCCGCTGGAATGCTACTCACTAATGCTTTATAGCCATCAATTAAACTAATAAAAAATGTAAAAATCATCGCTATTACATAAACCGATTGCTTATTGTTAAATAGCGATGAGCTTAAAGCCAGTAGAATTAAAACAATCGCTAGAGGATATAAGAACATTAGTACTGGAATGGCGAATTTAATGATATTATTTAATCCGAAGTTCGCAATTGTAAATGACACAAGACACAATATAAATACAAACCACTTATAGCTTATTTTCGGGAACACTTCGTGGAAAAATTCACTACAAGATGTGATTAAGCCAATACTTGTCTTTAAACAAGCAAGGACAATAATAAATGCCAATAAAATTGCACCAAAGGATCCGAAATAGTGTTCAGCAACAGCAGCAAATATTAAACCACCGTTATCAAATGTACCAACAGCCTCAATACTCGATGCCCCCATATATGTTATTAAACCATATATTAGCATCATTAATGCCATGGCAAAAATACCAGATTTCCACGTTGCCTTAGCAATTTCTTTTCTATCAGAAATTCCTGCGCTTTTAATCGCGTTAATAACGACAATACCAAAAGCTAATGACGCTAGCGCATCCATTGTGTTATAGCCTTCTTTAAAGCCCGTCATAAATGCTGAATCAATATAGTCTCCCATTGGCTGCTGGAAATGTCCCATCGGCTTTAAAATACTAATAATAATTAAAATAAATAACATAATCAAAAAAGCTGGTGTTAAATATTTACCGATATAATCCATAATTTTCGCAGGATTCAATGAGAAATAATAAACGATGGCAAAAAATACAAAGCTAAATAAAGCAAGTAGAAGTGTTGTATGCTCTGCTTGAATATATGGTTCAAAGCCAACAACAAACGGAACTGTCGCTGTACGAGGAATCGCAAAAAAAGGACCGATCGTTAAATAGAGCGCTAATGAAAAGATGACGCCGAATAATGGATGAACACGGCTCGCTAAGTCACGCAAACCGTTACTACCTGATAAACCAATAGCTAAAATACCTAGAAACGGTAAACCGATAGCTGTTATTAAAAATCCAATTAGTCCAAACCAAAAATTGGTCCCTGCTAATTGTCCAAGCTGAATTGGAAAAATAAGATTCCCTGCTCCAAAAAACAGTCCGAAAAGCATCGTGCCAATGACTGCATATGTTGAAAAAGGTATTTTTTGTTGCATTTTGATGTACTCCTTAGATGTATTTAACTTTTGCAAATAGTTTAAATCGAATGGATTTTCTCACTACAATTCCACTATGGTATCAGGCATTTATTATAAAAACAATAGTTTTTTCTTTGAAAATTGTTAATTGTTCCGTTCCAAGCTTTAATCGCCTAAACCTAGGCAAAAAGAAAAGAGCTGTCAGCAGACAGCTCTTAGTTTGCTACAGACCACTCTATATGATCTAAAAATTTGTATACGTCCTCATACACTTTTTCACGTTCTTTGTCTAATGTAATAATATGACCAGAGTTTTCATACCAGATAATCTCTTTATCATCTGTTTCTACAGTATTTAGAATGAAAGGAGCACTTTCTTGATAAAGATCGTCATCTAGAGAACCTTGCATTACTAAAGTAGGTGCTTTAATTGTTGATAATTCATCGCGTGTTTCTGTAGTTAAACGTGTAACACCATCTAATGAATCCTTTGGTGTAATACGAAGTTCATGTAACTCTGAAATAATTTGATCTTTTGATTTATTTTCAAAGTGTTTATATAAACGAGCATAGTGATATAAGCGAGTAAATAAGCCTTTAGAATTGTCTCGTGTGATTGGTGCACACATTGCAACACATGCTTTAACAGGAAACTTCTCTGCTACTTTTAGCGAGAATACGCCGCCAAGTGAAATCCCAACTACAGCGATTTCTTCATAACCCTTACTCTGCAGGAAGTTATAACCTTCCACGACATCGTTCCACCAATCTTCTGGTTTTGTTTCAAGTAATGCTTCTGGTTCTACGCCGTGCCCACTATAAATCGGTGCATGAACAGTATATCCTCGTTGAGCTAGAAATTCTCCTAGCTTTTTCACATCTTTTGTGCTTCCTGTAAATCCATGCAGTAATAGTACGGCTTTATTGCCTCCCTCGATTGTTAGAGGTTGTGGCTTTGCAAACTTCATTTTATAATATCCCCTTCACGGAAATTTCGTAATTGTGTATTTTATGTGTCTATCTTAACACCCTTTATTCATAATGTACAATTTATAGTTTTTATCATATTAATGTATTTCATGCATGAATGATGTGAGGTTAATAGCTGTCATATCACACTTTCTGTTACTTTAATTTTTGAATTCTTCTTTTTAGTTCTCCGTCTTTTAAAAATTTTTTATGGCGCCTATACTTCCTTCCCTTTTATCGTTATAATGCAGATAACTCAAATTAATAGGAACGGGGGTGAGAACATGGAGTGGCAGCAATTAGAATATTTTGTCACGGTCGCAAAGCTTGAGCATATGACACGTGCTGCAGAAGCATTAGCGATTTCTCAGCCAGCATTAAGTCGCTCGATTTCAAAGCTTGAAGAGGAATTAGGAGTACCCTTGTTCGACAGACAAGGACGTTCGATTATGCTCAACCGATATGGCGAGCTTTTTTTGTATCGTGTCCTACGCATGCGCAAGGAATATGAAAAAGCAGTTATTGAATTACAGGAGCTGAATAACCCAGAACTTGGTGATGTGTCACTCGGCTTTTTACATACTCTGGGGACTAGCATCGTACCTGATTTAATCCGCGCTTTCCGTCAGAACCATCCGCATATACGCTTTCACTTTACACAAAATTACTCACACTCCCAGCTGAAGCAATTGCTCGCGGGAGAGTTAGACCTTTGTTTACTTGCAGCGATTGACACGGAGCCCCCTGTTTGCTGGAAGGAGCTATGGCGTGATGAGCTTTATATTATGGTGCCGATCGACCATCCCCTCGCCACACGTAAAAGTATTAAAATGAAGGAACTTGAACATGAAAATTTTGTTCTGATGAAAAAAGGTTACGCATTGCGACGGACCGCTGATCGATTATTGAATGCTGCAGGAATCAAGCCGAAAATTACCTTTGAAGGTGATGAGGTATCAACAGTTGCTGGCTTTGTAGGTGCTGGACTTGGCGTATCGTTACTGCCTGTTGACGAAGACTTGAATCCAAATAAATTGGCAAAAATACATGTGGAGGATATGGTTTGTGAACGTGTAATAGGTATGGCCTGGATAGAAAATCGATATCTTCCACCATCAGCAAGACAATTTCAACAGTTTGTATTCGACTTTTACGAAAAAAATAATTGAGAGCTCCTGTTGAACTAATGAAAAAGCGAGTAACAATTTTACTTCTACGTAATTGCTACTCGCTTTTGTTCTATGTTTAAATCGTTTTAGGAAAATTTTAAGAGGTTTATTCATCACCATAACGTGTAGTTGATTTCCGTTCCGGCTGGGCGACTACTTGTGCACACGGTTTGGTAAGGAGCCACTTCTTTAAAAAAGAACCATTATAAAATGATTTTAGTCCTATTATACTACATGACCATATGTTCCCCTGAACTTTGCTAGAAAAATTCACCAACCAATTATGCTCGTAATTACAATACTTTTCTCTTTTAATACCTTATAATAAATGTAAGTCGTATAGTTTTGGAGAAAGAGGTGTTTGTCGATGGCAGTAAGTGATATTGTCAAGCAATATGAAGACGAGCAAGGAAATGTCTATTATAAAATGAAAACACATGATATCGAAGTACAGGCTACGCAAACATCCGGTTTAGCGCCTGTTATTACTTATTGGATGGGTGAAAAAGAGATTACGGACGATATTCGAAATTTGCGTTTCAGTCCACGTCCGCCCTCAAGTTATATTCAAGATTACGATGAATTTCAAGCCATGCTTTATTCAAAAGAACAAGGTGCCATTAACAAACTATATGAACAAATGAGTATCAAACCTAAAAATATGTCTTCTGGAAAACAAATAATATGGGGTTTCTTCGTCATTGTCATGGCGATGCTCCCACTAGTAATGGCAATTTGGTGGTTCAAGTAAACAATGATTTGTTCCCCTTCACTCTTTCCCCTCGTGTGTTCGGCATTACCTACTTATTTACTCAAAACTTTCTATCAACTTTTCTAATCAGCTTGACAGACACGCTGAAGTAGTGCATTCTTTATTCAATTACTTTTTAAGGTTTGAGGCATCAACCTAAAGAGCCCCTATAAAAATGATGTTGAATTATACAATAAAAACGTACGAAGACTAGTACCTAGAAACTGCTTGAGCAGAGAGCGATGCCCATCGGCTGTAAGGCATTGTACAAGAAAGACTAAAGAACCTACTTCGTAAAACGTCCTAGCTAAACTAGGCGCAGTCTCAAGCGTTATGAGCAAAGTGGAATGTCAATGACGTTCAATGTAGGTGGTACCACGGAAAGCAAACCTTTTCGTCCTAATTGTTAGGATGAAAAGGTTTTTTATTTTGAAAAAATCTAGTAGCGAAATCTTAGCGGCTGCTAAAGTGTAACTAATAATGCTAATGAAATGACGAATTGGAGGAATTGTGATGGAAAGAAAAAGAATCGTCGTTAAAATTGGAAGTAGCTCCTTAACAAATGCAAAAGGTGAAATTGATAAAATACGTTTAATGGACCATGTTCAAGCGATTGCTGAATTAAAAAAATGTGGCCATGAAGTGTTACTTGTTTCATCAGGTGCAGTTGCAGCAGGTTTTAAGCAGCTAGGCTACCCTACTCGTCCAATCACGGTCAAAGGTAAACAGGCTGCGGCAGCTGTTGGGCAAAGCTTACTTATCCAAATCTACAACGCTTTATTTAGCATTTATGATATTGTGCCTGCACAAATTTTACTAACACGTACTGATTTCTCAAAAAAGGAGCGCTATAAAAACGCATACGCTACATTTGAGGAATTACTAGAGCGCTCTATGCTTCCAATTATTAACGAAAATGATACGGTATCTGTCAGCGAATTAACGTTTGGGGATAACGACATGCTATCGGCACTTGTAAGTGGACTTGTTCATGCAGATCAGCTCATTATTTTAACAGATATAAATGGGCTTTATAACGCAAATCCAAATAAAGACCCACATGCCAAACGTATTGATCGTTTAACAGAGGTAACCGATGAAATGCTTGGTTTTGCAGATGGTGCAGGCTCTAAGGTAGGTACAGGTGGTATGGAATCCAAATTGCTGGCAGCTCGAGCAGCTTTAAATGCAGGCGTTAAGGTATTTATCGGAACTGGTCACGGCGCGAATAAGCTTGTCGATATTATGGAAGGACGCGGTGATGGTACCTATGTTGAGCATGAGGCTCTTGCTGTTTTAACAAATAATAAACAGTGGATTGCACTCACGGAAGTATCTGGTAAAATTTTTATAGATAGCGGTGCTGAACATGCGCTATTGGCAAATGGAAAAAGCTTGTTGCCTGCTGGTGTATGTCGTGTCGAAGGTGATTTCGTAAATGGCGACGTAGTCGAGGTCTATAGTGACAATAGGCTACTTGGCCGGGGTGAGGTCTTATATTCTTCCCTTGAGTTAGCACATGCAATGGGAAAACGTACAAATGAGTTAGCGAACTATCCAATTGAGGTTATTCACCGAGATAAATGGCTAAAAATTCAAACAAATTAAGGAGGAATTTACATGACAAGTGAAGTTCAACAAAAAGGAAAACTGGCAAAAGCCGCAAGCTATATTTTAAACATTAAAACGACTTGTGAAAAAAATAATGCACTTACAAAAATTGCTGAGCAGTTGATAATCGACCAAGATACTATTATTGCTGAAAATGCAAAAGATTTAGCTCATGGTGAGCAACAAGGAATGCCTGCTTCTACACTTGATCGTATCATGCTCAACAAAGAACGAGTAGAGGCTATGGCAAATGCCATTCATTTACTCGTAAAATTAGATGACCCAGTCGGCAGCCTTCTAGAGCGAATTGAAAAAGATAATGGATTATTGATTGAAAAGCGGATGGTGCCAATAGGTATGATTGGGATGATTTACGAGGCGCGTCCTAATGTAACAGTAGATGCTGCAACATTATCATTAAAAACAGGAAATGCTGTTATTTTACGTGGTAGTTCTTCAGCAAAATTTTCAAACGTAGCCCTTGTAGCAACTATCCATCGGGCACTTGAAAAAACAGCAATCCCTGTAGACGCGATTCAATTAATTGAGGATACGAATCGAGAAACAGCAAAAGAATTATTCCATTTAAAAGATTACTTAGATGTCTTAATCCCTCGCGGTGGAAAGGCACTTATTGACTTAGTCGTAAATGAGGCCACTGTTCCGGTACTAGAAACAGGTGCTGGCAACTGCCATATTTATGTGGACCAGACTGCTGATTACATAAAGTCAGAAAAAATTTGTCTAAATGCGAAAACACAGCGCCCTTCTGTTTGTAATGCGGCAGAAAGCTTACTTATTCATCCTGATTGGTTTAATGAGCATGGCAAACAGCTACTAAGTGCTTTGCATCAGGCAGGTGTGACAATTATTGGTGATGAAATCGTTTGTCAAAAACTTGATTTTGCTCATCCAGCAGCCGAAGAAGATTATGCCACTGAATATTTAGATTTAAAGATCAGTGTTAAAATTGTGGAAAACGTTTATGAAGCGATCGAACATATTAATAAATATGGTACGAACCACTCTGAAGCCATTATTACAGAAGATCAACTAGTAGCGGACATCTTCTTAAATAGCGTGGATGCTGCAGCTGTTTATCATAATGCTTCAACTCGTTTTACGGACGGCTTTGAATTTGGCTACGGTGCAGAAATTGGTATTAGTACGCAAAAATTACACGCTCGTGGACCAATGGGTTTACCTGCATTAACATCTACAAAGTATTTCATTCACGGTAACGGACAAATCCGAGAATAAAGGTAGAACTATTAAGTAAAAGCCGGCAGTTGTTGTCTTACTCCTCTGTCGGCTTTCTTTACTTTTTAAAGCGGACAGATGGATTGTAGTGGTTTGAGTAGAGTGTCTTGAGCTGCTGGTTGAGCAGTTTTAGTATACATCATCGTCTGTCCTATTTTAGAACTAAAATTCAAAATACTTTTAATAGAAAGAAGGTTTAGAATGAACATTTCAGCGATCATAAAATTAACGGTTTCCATGGCTCTTTTCGGCTCCATTGGTTTTTTTACTGTTCATACGGGCTTACCTGCTATCGAGCTAGTATTTGTCAGATGTATTTGCGCTACCCTCTTTCTAGGAGGAATGTGGCTCATTACAGGCGGGCATAAAACAGAGAAATGGGATAAAAAAGAAATATTACAAACACTTCTTTGTGGTGTCTTTATTGTCTTAAACTGGGTATTTTTATTTAAAGCCTTTGAAGAAATGTCGATTTCCATTGCTATTTCTATCTATAATTTAGCCCCTATATTTGTATTAATTTTTGGCGCATTGTTCTTAAAAGAGAAGATGACTATTCAAGCATTGCTAGCAACAGTAACTTGTTTTATCGGTAGTATGTTCATTATCGGCTTAAATAATTTTTTGACACTCTCTGAATTTATGAAATCAGGTTTTATTTGGGCATTACTGTCTGCACTATTTTATGCATTTACGATGCTCACAAGTAAAACGATCACAAACCTTAGCTCCTATGCATTAACATATATCCAAACAACAGTTGGAATTGTCATACTATTACCATTTGTTGATTTTTCACTATTTGAAGGCTTAACGACCACAAACTGGCTTTATATTTTAGGGACAGGTTTTATTCATACAGGATTTGTTTACTATTTATTTTTTGATAGCATTCGTAGTCTCTCTACAATTCTAGTTTCAGTATTAGTATTTGTTGACCCTGTTGTTGCTATATTGCTCGATATGCTATTACTTGATTTTATGCCAAGCTTCATGCAAACACTTGGTATTGTATTAATTTTCGGTGGTATCTTTTACACAATTTACGTTCCAAAGAAAAAGCGTGTGCCTCAGACTGATGTAAAGGAGATTATTCCGTGAGTAAACTTTATGCAATTGGTGAATTATTAATTGATTTTACGCCTACTGAACAAAATGCCTCCCTTGCTACAGTAGAGCAATTTACTAAAAATGCTGGTGGGGCCCCTGCCAATGTTGCAGCTGTTTGTGCAAAACTTGGGCAACAATCAGCTCTCATCACACAAGTAGGTCAGGATGCTTTTGGAGATTTTCTTGTAGACACGTTAAGGCAGGCTGGTGTCGATACGAGCTATATTAGTCAAACGGATCAAGGTGAAACAAGCTTAGCCTTTGTGTCACTGACAAATGATGCGGACCGTGATTTCTTATTTTATCGTCGCCACGCAGCAGATTTACTTTACAACAAAGAGCAACTACCACCAAATATATTAACAGGTAATGATATTCTTCATTTTTGTTCAGTTAATTTAGTGGAAAGTCCAATGAAGCATGCACATATAGCTTTGATCGAACAGGCTCATCAGGCAGGTAGTCTTGTATCTTTTGACCCTAATGTTCGATTGCCTCTATGGAACGATAAGATGGCATGCCGTCAAACCATTTTAGAATTTTTACCAAAAGCCCATCTCGTTAAATTGTCTGAGGAAGAGCTTTTGTTTTTAACAGCGATTGAGGATGAAGAATCAGCAGTCCAATCATTGTTTCAGGGGAAAGTGCAAGTTCTCATCATTACACGTGGAGCAGAAGGAGCAAGTCTTTATACTACTAAGCACCATATGAAAGTGCCAGCTGACAAGGTTCATGCGATGGATACAACTGGAGCGGGCGATGCCTTTATTGGAGCTGTGTTAACCATTCTCCTTAGCAAGCAGATTACAGCCATCAATCTAATCGACTTTTGTAAACAGCAGGCTATCCCTCTCCTGACATTCGCGAACCATTATGCAGGAGCATCGACAGAAAAACAGGGTGCCATTGCATCTTATCTTACCAAGCATGAACTGTCACTTAAAAACGATATTATTTTTTGAATATTTCGGAACTTATTCTATTGTCATTCGTATTAGGTAGAGACACGTTGAATAAGAGGAGGAGCTCAGGTGAAATCTATTACGAAAAAGCGTACGAAAGCATTTTTCATTGATTTGGCAATATCAACAGTTGTCGGAGCTGGTGTAGAATATGTCCTGCGAAAAAAAGTGAAAAACGAGGCAATCCATGCAATGATCACACCAACAGTCGTTATGTGGTCTCTTGAATTTGCACAATTACGTAAAAATGGACAAACCGTTGGCTATAAAACAATGGGACTCGAACTTGCCAATGAAAATGGATCAAAGCTAACAACCCCTCAAATTATTAAACGGATGGCTTATCGAGATACAGTTAGCACTTTTGATTACTTAAAAAATCCCAAAACGTTTGCACAACAAAACGGTCAACTTCTTCCTCACGACAACTTTTCAGGTACAGTTGTAAAGGAAGTCTAGAAAATAAGGCTGCTCAAAGATCATTTTTGAGTAGCCTGTTTTAATATATTGAGCAATTAGGGAGGAAATTTACAATTGAAATTGGATCATGTTGTTAATGTTTTACTTAAGAGTTTAAAAGATGATGAATATATCGAAGCTGTATTTTTAAGAGGGTCAATCGCTAGAGATGAGCATGATGAATTTTCAGACATTGATATGTATTGTGTTGTGAAGGAAGAACATATCGAGGCATTTTTGCCCAATCGAATCAAACATATTAATGCTTATAAGAAAACATTATTTGTTGATGACATCTATATAATCGCACCTCAGCTCTTAGTCGTATATGAAGATATGGTTCATATCGATTTATTCACCGTAACACCTAATGGAATAAGTAATAAAGATGCCAATCAATTATGCCTCGGCATAATTGCGTCCGGAATCGGCTTTGTGCTTGCACAAAGTACTCCTTTCCGATTCCTTGACATCCGCCGGAGGCTTTAACTTCTTTCAGTGGTTGTTTGGACACACGCTGAAAAAGTTACCTTAAAACCGCATTCATCTCACACCTATGGAGGTGAGAGACTTCCACTGAAAGAAGTTAAAATTTTGTTTGATCCAAATAGAATTCTTCCATCTAAACAGAAGAATACAACTTTGTCATTAAATCCACTTGAATTTCAAGATGCTGTAGATGATACGGTTTGGTATTTGTATCAATATTATAAGAGTGCTTCGCGTGGAAATGACATTTGGTGCGTTCAATTACTGCGGCATAGTTTAGAACATTTCGCCAAAGTACTACTCCATAAATATTGTCCTGAACGGGCATCACTTGGACTTAAAACGTTACATCATTCGTTACCTCCTAACCCATTAAATGAGATCGTCGATATTATGAATTGTACGAGCCTTGTAACACATGGGATAGCCGTAAAGAAATTAGTGAACGCTTTCCACTATGAATCAAGTTGGATATTCGACAACGCGCCAGATCAAGAAGAAATTAAACCATTATGGGAAAAAATCAAAGAGCTATTACAGTAAAATAAAATAGCAAACTAGCCTCTTACCTAGTTTGCTATTGATCAGGAGCTATTCCCTCTAAACTTTTTGCGCCTCTATAAAAAGTCTCACCGGTAAAACTTTGTTTCCGCCGCTAAAACCACCTTTTCCGCCGGCTAGATCTTTTTTCCACCGGTAGGACCACCTTTAAAATATAGAAATAGCAGTGAAAAAACTGCACCCGATAGCCTACACTTTTGAACGTGGGTCCATAAAATCACGTAACGCATTGCTAAGCATATATAAGCCTAGCACAAGTACTGTAATAGCTCCACCTGGCGCATAAGTATACCAAGGGGCCCCAACTAAATAGGCTTGTGAGTCTTTTAACATTCGCCCCCAACTAGGGTTTGGTGGCTGCACGCCAAGCCCTAAGTAACTCAGTGCCGCCTCTGCAAGCATTGCCGTTGCAAAGGTCACAGTTGCTGCGACAATAATCTGCGATGAAATATTCGGTAATATATGGCGGAACATGATGCTATAAGGCTTTACGCCAATTAACTTTGCAGCTAATACATATTCTGCGTCACGATGTTGAACAAAGCCACTACGTGCAATTCTGGCAATGGCCGGTATGGCAATAATTCCTAATGCTATAGCAGTATTGACGATCCCTGGTCCAAATACTGCAACGAGCATTAAAGCTAAAATAATTCCTGGAAAGGCCATTAATGCATCCATCATGCGCATAAAAATTTCATCGATCCAGCCACCTACATAGCCCGCTATACCTCCAATTAAAATACCAAAAATTGTTCCTATACATACTGTCAGTAAACCGACGGCAAAGGCAGTTTGTGTTCCTTTCATAATACGGCTAAAAATATCACGACCAAATTCATCCGTACCAAAAAGAAAGTTACTACTTGGGCTGCGTAACTTTTGAGGTATATTCATAGCGTTCACATCATGTGGCGTATAAAAAAAGCTGACAATCATCACGATTAGAAAACCGACAATGACTAGTAGACCAATGATTAAATTGATATTTTTCGTGTACCTTTGTCTATTTTTCATCGTATCCACCCCTCATCGTAATCGGATTCTAGGATCTATCACAGAATATAAAATATCGACCATAAAATTAATCATAACAACTGCTACAGTAATATACATGACGATTCCTTGCACTAATGGAAAATCTCGATTGCTAATAGCTGTGATTAGCAGTTGACCAACACCTGGCAATGAAAATACTTGTTCCACAATAATTGTTCCAGCCACGACCTCTGCCATAATCAGTCCAAAGACCGTTAATATTGGAATCATCGAATTTTTTAAAACATGTTTATACATAACATTGTGCTCTGACATCCCTTTACTGCGAATCGTACGCACGTAATCGAGCTGAACTTGCTCTAAAATAGCAGTACGAACATAGCGAAAATTAACCGCAATTTGCGGAATCGCAATGGTTAATGCAGGGAGAACAAGCGTGCTTAGCGCTCCTGTTACACTTTGCGTCCACGGAATATATCCACTAATTTTAAAAAAGCTAAATCGCATGCCAATATATAAAATAAGCATCATGCCAAGCCAGAAAGAGGGAACGGCCATACCCACTTGTGTCACTGTCGATAATGACACATCACTTAACTTATTTTGTCTTCTCGCCGCAAACATCCCTAGTGGTAAGGAAATGCATAACACAATTATGAGTGTGAGCCCAGCCAATGACATCGTTACAGGAAGTCGTTCAAATAATAAGTCTTTTACTGGCATTGAAAAACGAATAGAATTTCCTAATTCCCCTGTCAATAATCCCTTCATCCAATCCGTGTATTGCTCATAAAGGGGGCGATTCAAGCCAAGCTCTGATCGCAAATTTTCAATTTGTGTGGGGTCAGCTTCAGTCCCCAACATTGTCCGAACCGGATCACCGGGTAAAATTTGAAAAACAGCAAATGTAATAATCGACACTAAAAGGATGGTTGTTATTAACAGAATGAATCGACGTATCATATACATCATTGGACACTCATCCCTTTCTAGTTAGAAAATTTCACTTCAGACATGTCGTGGAACCAGAATGGGTAGTTCTTTAATCCTGTAACTTGCTTGTCGGAGCCCCAAACAATTTGATAATCCGCGATGTAAACCGCTGCTGCCTGCTTAGCTAAAATTTCCTGTGCACGATGGTAATAGTCCATTTGCTTTGCCTGATCTGCTTCCTTCAAAACATCTGTCATCATTTTGTCATACTCATCATTTTTAAATAAAAAGAAGTTTTCACTCTCATTCGTTGAAATGTAATCATTTAATACTTCGTAGGCAGATGCTCGACCTGTTAAATCAATCGTTGTCATTTGATAGTCGCGGCCAAAATAAACTCGGTCTAGCCAAATTCCCCATTCTACAACTTCAATTTCCACGTCAATACCGATTTCCTTTAAATTATCTACAACGATTTGAGCGATATTCGAATACATATCGTTATGCGAAGACACTGTAATTTTTGTTTTAAAGCCATCAGGGTAACCCGCTTCCGCTAATAATGCTTTTGCCTTTTTCACATCTCGCGTATACATGCTTTCTAGGCCTTTCTTTTGATAGTCTCCCATCGCAGGACTCATATTTGAACCAAGTGGTACAGCATAGCCAGCAAACACGGAGTCAATAATATCGGACTTACTTATTGCGTAGTTAATTGCCTGACGGACCTTGACATTATCAAATGGTGCTTTTGTTTCGTTAAATGTAATGATTAACGATGAGTTATTATTTTGATGCGATACATTATAGTTCCCCTTCACTTCACTTACACGATGCCAAGGAACACTTGTTAAGTCTACTTCATTGGCCATTAAACTCATTATTGCTGCTTGATCATCTGATTGGAATGTAAACGTCACTTTATTTAAGTATGGAAGACCTTCCTTCCAGTAGTTTTCGTTTTTCTTTAGCTCTAAATTTGTACCAGGAGAATATTTTACATAAGCAAATGGCCCAGTACCTATTGGATTTTCATTATGCTTGCCATCATTGCTTTTTGGTACGATCGCTGATTGTCGAGCAGTTAATGAATAGAGGAAATTAGAATTTGGCTCTTTCAGCTTTATAACAAATGTATTGGCATCTGGTGCTTCTGTTGACGCAACATTATCAAAGCTGTTTGACATCTTTTCTCCACCGTTTTTCCCCATTAAACGATCAAATGAATACTGAATATCCTCAATCGTTAAATCCTCACCATTATGAAACTTCACACCTGGGCGAATTTTGAAGGTATATGTTAAGCCATCCTTAGATATTTCATAGCTTTCTGCTAGCCCTTCTTTTAAAGATCCATCGGTTTCTGGTGCCATTAGTCCTTCAAAAATATTGAGAATCATTTGGAATGATATCGATGCAGTTGCTTTATGTGGATCTAAAAAGTCTGGGTCATCATTTATACGGACTACAATTTCTTGAGGTAACTCTTCTACTGACTTTTCACCTGAACTGGCTTCTTTCCCATCATCACTTGAGCATGCACTTATTAGTAAGCCTACTATCAATACCAACAACAGCATCAACCAATTTTTATTCAGCCTCATGACAATTCCCCCCCTGTTCCCTCAATGCTCTTTATTTGAATGCTTTTATAGCTCTCTACTTCTGCTAATCTTTCAGCCTCTTTCACACCCACTACTATCGCTTCCTCCATAACCGTTGTAGCCAAATGTCCCAAATAGTCGACTGAATATGTTTTATCTCCTGTACCTAGCACGAAAACCGTATCTCCATCTAGCATTGTGTGAACAGGATAAATAGTGCGTGCGAGGGCATTTTGTGTCAGCTGCGCTATTTTTTTCGCCTCTGCTTTTGTTAGTTTGGCATTCACTGCAATGACACCAATTGTCGTATTCGTACCAGGTAGCGCGTCTAATTGCACATGTTCCTCTAAATAAGCACAACAATCCAACCATTCCCCTGTTTTTGGATTCCTCGCACCTGCTAGTATTTGTCTTGTATTTGGGTCTTTTATATCCCCAACAGCATTGACAGCAACAATTGCACCAACAACAAGGTCATTTTTGCCAGCGATAGCGGCGCTACCAAGCCCCCCTTTCATACAAAATTGAGGTCCTGCCAATTTGCCTACAGTCGCACCATAACCAGCACCTGTATTACCATTTGCGAATGGCCCAACAATCGCACTTTGGGCCGCATCATAACCCATTTTAGCTGTAGGTCTAGTCTTTGGATCACCGATAAATAAATCAAAAAGCACAGCACTAGGGACAATTGGTATTGTCGTAACACCCGCATCTACACCAACACCCTGCTCCTCTAAATATTGCATGACCCCTGTTGCTGCATCTAATCCAAATGCACTTCCTCCAGACAAGCAAATCCCATGTACTCGATCTATTTCATTTATAGGATCAAGTGCATCAGTCTCTCGAGTGCCCGGTGCAGAACCTCTTACGTCGACACCGCAAACTGCACCATTTTCGACTAAGATTACTGTACAGCCTGTAATGCCTTCATTATTTTCTGCATGCCCAACCTTAACTCCGGGCACATCTGTAATATTGCCAAACATACTATACACCTCACTTTCGAAAAGACTTAATATTCAGATTATTAGTCATATAATAAGCAGGCTACTCGTTGATCTTTATTTTTCTCTTGAAGTACAGGTCGTTCCTGATGACACCTTTCCATCACAAAAGGACAACGTGTATGGAACACACAGCCAATAGGTGGATTCATCGGGTTCGGCAATTCACCTTGTAACGGTATTTCCTGTTTCGGCTTATCAAAATTTACTACTGGAATCGCTGACAGTAATGCTTGTGTATATGGATGTAGAGGATTAGCAAATAATTCTTTCTTCGTGCCAATTTCCACCACTCTCCCTAAATACAGCACCGCCACTCGATCACTTATATGTTTCACAACACTTAAATCATGTGAGATAAATAAATAGGTCAAATGAAATTCATCCTGTAAATCCATCATTAAGTTCAAGACTTGTGACTGCACTGATACATCTAGTGCAGATACAGGCTCGTCCGCAATGATGAACTCTGGATGAATAGCAAGAGCCCGTGCAATACCGATTCGTTGCCGTTGACCTCCAGAAAATTCATGCGGAAATTTTTGCATCGCATCCTCTGATAGACCTACCTTGTGTAAAAGCTCCTTCACCCGTTCTTTGCGTTGCTCCTTCGTTAATGTTAATTGCAGCTTCATCGGTTCTTCAATAATGGCACCTATTCGCATACGAGGATTCAGAGATGCAAAAGGGTCCTGAAAAATCATTTGCATTTGATTGCGATAGATTTGTAGCTTGTTGCCTTTTAATTGCTGGATAGGCTGCCCTTTATACAAAATTTCTCCCGAAGTCGGTTCAACAAGTTTCAAAATTGTCCGTCCAAACGTTGATTTCCCAGAGCCAGATTCGCCTACTATGCCAAGCGTCTCGCCACGGAAAATCTCAATGGAAATATCGTCGACTGCTTTAATGACTTTTTTCTCTTCCTTCATCGACTTACGTTTCACAGGAAAATAGGCTTTTAAATGTTTAATTTCAAGCAAAACTTCTTTTTTCGTCATAAACAGGCTCCCCTTCCTCTGTGAATAGATGGCAGGACACTTTATGCTCACCTTGAATATGGATGTCCTCTGGCTGAGTGACACGGCATTGTTCCATCGCAAATGGACAGCGTGGTGCAAATCGGCAGCCTTCTGGTAACGCATAAGCTGGCGGGACGGTGCCTGGAATGGAAGGTAATCTTTTAACATCCGTCTCAAGACTCGGCATTGTTTTTAAAAGGGCAGTCGTATACGGATGCTTTGGATTTAGAAAAAGCTCCTGTACTGGGGCTTCCTCTACGATTTGCCCTGCATACATGACCATGACACGATCTGCCGTTTGTGCAACAACGCTCATATCGTGCGTAATAAATAATATAGCCGAATGATGCTCTTCCTTCATCTTCATCATGAGCTTTAATATTTGTGCCTGTACGGTTACATCAAGTGCTGTTGTTGGCTCATCTGCAATTAACAACTGAGGATTATTGGACATGGCGATCGCAATCATGACACGCTGCCGCATACCGCCTGATAATTGATGCGGATATTCTGTCATAACCTTTTCTGCATTAGCAATACCGACTTCTTTTAATAACTGTAAAGATTTCTCCCACACCTCTTTTTTAGACGTCTTTTGGTGCCTGCGTATTCCTTCCATCATTTGATTGCCGATTGTAAAAACTGGATCTAAAGAGGTCATCGGCTCTTGAAAGATCATACTAATTTCATTGCCTCTTATATGGCTCATCTCTTTATTTTTATAGTCTAGTAGATTTTTGCCATTCAATTTAATGGTACCCGCTGTAATTTCTCCTGGTGGTATTGGTAGTAAACGCATAATGGATAATGATGTAATGCTTTTTCCGCTACCAGATTCACCTACAAGTGCAACTGTTTCGCCTTTACGAATCGTAAAGCTCACATCATCAACAACTTTTGCCTGTTTGCCATTTTTTAAATGAAAACTTATTTTTAAATGATTTACCTCTAGTAGCACTTGATTTTCTTCCAAATGCATCCCTCCATCTTACTGATTAGGTGGTGCATAGCGTATGGCGATATTTTTCATTTGCGTATAATTCCTTAACGCGACAAAGCCTTTTTCTCGCCCAATGCCGCTCTTTTTATAGCCACCAAAAGGCATTTGTATACCACCTGCTGCCCCGTAGTTATTGACAAACACTTGCCCGGCCTGTACTCTGCTTGCGACATAATGAGCAGTATCTATATCCTTTGACCAAACGCCTGCAACTAAACCGTAGTCTGTACTATTCGCTAAGGCAATCGCTTCTTCGACAGTTGTAAACGTAAAAACAGTCAACACTGGTCCGAAAATTTCCTCTTGTGCTAGTGGATCATTCACATCTACGCCATCTAGTATGGTCGGTTGTATATAATAGCCTTTTTCATAGCCTTCAATCGTCAATGTTTCGCCACCAGTGACCACATAGCCATCTTCCTTCGCTTTATGCAATAGTGTTGAGATCTTCGTATATTGTCGTTCATTTAACAATGGACCCATATCAACATCTGCTTCACCTGGACCAACTTTTAATGCTTGGAATTTTCGTACTAGTTGCGCGATAAATGTTTCCTTCACACACTCTTCTACCAGCAATCTTGCCCCAGCCGAGCATGTTTGTCCTGCATTCTGAATAATCGCACGAACTACTCCATCAAGCGCTTGCTCCATGTTTGCATCCGAAAAAACAATATTAGGCGATTTCCCACCAAGCTCTAATGTCACAGGTACTACATTTTCAGCTGCAGATTTCATAACAGCTATGCCTGTTGGGACAGAGCCCGTAAACGTAATGTGATTGATATCAGGATGTGATGTTAAATATGGACCGACTTCACGACCTAAACCTGTAATATGCTGAAAAATACCTTTTGGCAGTTTATCTGCAAACCATTCAGTTATGGCATGTGTTGTCAATGGTGTATCTTCAGCACTTTTGACAATCACTGCATTGCCCGTTGCAATGGCAGCTGCTACACTTCTCGCCGTTATTTGAATAGGATAATTCCAGGGCACGATATGTACGGTAATCCCAACAGGCTCTAACACTACCGCATTTAAAATACCATCTTCAATTGGAATTGTATCCCCCATCACTTTATCAGCTGCTCCTCCGTAAAACTCAAAATAGCGAGCTGCCGCCTCAATATCTGCTCTTGCCTGGGATAACGGCTTGCCAACATCACGACATTCTAATAAGCTCCATTCCTCTGCATGCTTGCGGATATAGTGTGCGAATTCAACAAGTAGCTGCCCCCGTTCATGCGCCTTTATTTTCCGCCATTCTTCACTTTCAAACGCTATTCTTGCAGCACGAACAGCTTCATCGACATGCGCTTTATTCGCATTCGTAATTTGGGCAATCATTTCACCGGTAGAGGGATTCATGACATCCAATAATTCCTCCGACCCAGTATGAACCCATTCACCATTTATAAACATTGGAATTTTTTTCACCTGATCCCTCCTAAAGTCCGCGACCACCGTCTACATGTAATGTCGTTCCTGTCACCATACTCGCTTCATTTGAAAGTAAATAACTTACTGCACCTGCAATGTCTGACGGATTCACTAAACGCCCAAGGGGGACTGATTGAACAAAGACACTTTGCTTTGTTTGCTCGATATCTGCTCCTTGTGCGGCAAACTGCCCTAGCATCTGTGTATCCGCTGGTCCTGGATGAATCGTATTGACACGTATTTGGAACGGCGCTAATTCAATAGCCATTCCACGTGCAAAGCTCTCTGCCGCCCCTTTAGAAGCAATATACGCTTGTAAACCAGGTCTCGGGCGGACAGCAGAAATCGAGGCGATTGTTACAATGGAGCCCTTTTGCCGTTCCTTCATATAAGAAACGACCGCCTTTGTTGTTATAAATAAAGTTTTCACATTGACATCCATTAACCGATTCCACTCATCCATCGTGACTTGCTCAATCGGTGTTGCGGCCTGCGCTATACCAAGTGCATTGACAAGTCCATCAATCCGGCCATACTTTTCAAAAACCTGTTTGCATATGTCGTTCACACGTTCCTCCTGTAAAACATTGACTTCAAAACATTGCAAGGTATCCTGTGCTAAGTCTGTTAGTGATGCTACCGAAAGATCGAGCCCTACTACAATATTGCCCTTCTCAAGCTGCTCCTGAATAATGGCTTTCCCCATACCGCCGCCAGCACCTGTGACAATAAGGACCTGTCGTTCTGCTGCCATGCTATACACCCCCTGCTGCTAATTTCATTTTGACAATCTCCTGACAAATAGCATCACCCATTTGCGCCGTTGACGCCTGTCCACCAATATCAGCCGTTTTCACAATTCCTTCTCGTAGCACCGCCTCAATCGCATGAACTATGAGCTCCTCTAAATCAGGTCTTCCAATATGTCCAAGCAATAAAGCGAGTGACCAAATTTGAGCGATTGGATTTGCGATTCCCTTTCCTGCAATATCTGGCGCTGAACCATGCACAGGCTCAAACATAGAGGGGAATTCCTTTTCTGGATTCAAATTGGCTGATGGTGATAATCCTAGACCGCCGACAATAGCTGACCCTAAATCAGACAAAATATCCCCAAATAAATTGGAGGCAACAATAACTTGAAAATTCTGTGGTCGCTCCACAAAGTAAGCTACTAATGCGTCGATATAAATAGATTCTAGTTCTAGCGTTGGTAAACTTTGAGCAAGAATTCTTTTCGTATGCTCATCCCAGAACTTCATCGAATGGATCATCGCATTCGATTTTGTTGCACTCGTAATTTTTGTTTTGCCATATTTATAGGCATATTCACAGGCGGCTTGTACAATTTTTTCAATACCGATCCGTGTCATAATCGTATTTTGAATCGTCATTTCCTGTAGCTGATTATGATACATTCGACCACCACTATCGGAATATTCCCCCTCCGTATTTTCTCGGAAGATAACGAAATCAATATCACGCTCGTTGGCAAGCGGTGAGGCTATGCCAGGTAGTGATTTAATCGGACGGAAATTCACATATTGCTGGAAGTTTTTTCGTATCGGCATAATTAATTCCCATACCGTAACGTCGTCTGGAACGCGAGCATCTCCAATAGCCCCGAATAATATCGCATCAAACTCTTTTAAAATGTCTAGTGCATTTTCAGGCATCATACGACCGTGCTTGAGATAATAATCGGAGCTCCAAGGAAAAATGGTTGTTTCTATTTGGAAAGACGAATCATGTTCCTGAAGAAAATTTAATACCTTTAGCGCTTCCTCCATAACTTCCTTTCCAATACCATCACCTGGAATGACTGCGATTTTTGTGTGAGTCATTGAGTATCACCTGCTAAAAACTTAAGTGCTGCCAAACGATATATAGCTGTTGTTTCTGCCAATTCTTCGATATCGACATATTCGTCAATTTGGTGGGGAATATCACGATCACCTGCACCAATCGTCACAATTGGGACACCGTGCACATGAAGGAATGTTCCATCTGTAGCCCCTGGGACACCGTTATATTTTGGCTCTTTCTCCGTTACTTCAGCAACTGCCTCATAAATGGCTTGTACTACAGGATCCTCCTTTGCAGTAGCTGTGGCTGGTCGGTTGTCAAGCACCGTTAGTTCTACCTTAAAATCAGGGTCATCTGCTTGCAGACGTTTAATAATCGCATCAATTTTGCCGAGAAGCTCATCATGATCCTGAGCAGGTACCGTACGAATATCAAGCGTCGTCATACAATGATCCGGAATCACATTAATTTGTGCATCCCCTTTGACTGGTGCTCGCAAAATAGTCGGTGTAATAGATGGCCAATTAAGCATTGGATCTCGTCCCAAACGTGCTTGCTCTTCTTTTTCTAATTTTTCTAGCTCCACGATAAAACGGGCCATACGCCAGTTCGGGTTAATGCCGCTCCAAGAAATTGCACCGTGCGCCATCTTACCAAAAATATCTACCTTCAAACGTATCGCTCCACGCTGCGCAATACTGACATTATTTTCCTGTGGTTCGCATATAATGGCCCCATCTACACCATCTGCCCAACCATTTTTTATAAAATGTTTAATGCCAAGCATCAATCCTTCTTCATCACAAGGAATACATAAAATAATCTTGCCTGTAAATTCCTCCTGATCCAGTAATAACGACTGGCAAGCTGTAATCATACATGCAAGATTTCCTTTTGTATCATTTGTACCACGGCCATACATTCGACCATCAATAATTTCTGCACCGAATGGATCGTACGTCCATGCTTCACGATTACCTTCAGTCACAACATCTGTATGTCCTTCAAAGAGTAGCGTTTTCCCTGGTTTACCCGAATCAATAATACCAACCACATTCGGTCTGCCTGGCACAACTTCCTCCACATATGTTTCAATCCCGATATCACGTAAATATTGAGCAACAAAATTTGCCACTTCTTGTTCATTGCCATTTGGATCATTTTCTCGATAAACACTCTCAATACGAACTAGCTTTTGAGTAAGCTCAATAACTACTTCTCGGTCACGCAAATAAGATTCTGTTGTCTTTAAATTTATTACTGTCATCTAAAGGCCCCCTTGATTTAATAGAATATTCCGAATTCAGATTATTTTAACATTGTCCTTTTAGATAAGCATTAGACAATTTGTTAATAAAACATATAATGCTATTAACTTTTTGTTTAGTAGTAAAAAGTTAGAAAAGAACAAAACAATCTATTTTATGTTAATTTTCGATAAAAAAAGATTGGATTATTACTAAAATGTGGGGCTGATTTCCGTTCTGATTGGGCGCTTTCAAAAAAATTTGCTGAATGAAGATAAAAAACCAGCATCCATTTTAAATAGCTAAAATAGATGCTGGTTTATTCATTTTATTGCTTGCGTGATTCTGTCATTTGCTTCCAAACAGAGCCTTTTGCTTCTTCACCCTGTTCGATGCGGGCAACCGCCATTTTTACTTGTAGTTTCACTTCGAATTCTTTATCTTCTTCAGCAGCCTTTAATGCCACTAATGACTTTTCAGTACCGACTTCATATAAGTACATAGCTGCACGCCATCGAACAAGCTTATTCTTATCCTGTAATGCTCGCTGCATCGCTTCTTCAAATTCCACTAAGCCAAGGTCACTCATACAATCGCCAGCAGTTCGTCGTACAGCTGCACTTTTGTCTTGTAATGCCTTTTCTAAATAGGGAACAACTGCAACATCTTCAATCATTCCTAAATACACTGTTGCCAGTCGGCGGATAGACATTTGTTCATCTTGTAACGCTAAATCTAAAAGTGGTAAATCATCTAATTCTGGATCCGCCATTTGGTCAAGTAATTGGAAACGCTTTTCCCATTCAGGTTGTGTGAACTGTTCAACAGTCACTTTTAGCTTAGCAGGTTTCACTATTGTTTTCTCAGAATCATTAGTCATTGAGACAATTTCTGCTAAACGCTCCTCAGAATATGTCACATTGATTTCCTGCTTCACGGCTTCCGCAATTTCCTCAAGCTCTCCATAACGAACGCCATAGTCAATCCACTTACGTTGGAAAATATAATTTTCATCAACTGCTGTATCAATAATTTTATTGAAAGTCTCCACAAATCGCTCGCCACAGCTCACACGGTGCTCACGTTGACTATCAAATACTTTTACTTGTAGTGGCACCTGCTTATAAAACTGCACATGAACGTACACTTCACCATAAAATTCACTGGCAACTTGCGTTTCATTTTCTTCTTGTACTTCTTCACCTAATACTTGACGAATACTTGCTAAAATACCTTCCCATGCATATTTTGCGTTACGCTCTACAGCGAAGAAATCTGCTACATGATAAACTCCCTTGACACCTTCAATTGCTAAAATCGCTGCAGCTTCACCAGTTGCTTGATCTTTATTATCCTTTGTAAAATTATAGCTTTTGCCAAAAGGTAACTCTGTATCGACGACAATTTTCATTGAATTAGGACTTGGTGTCGGTTCAATTGTAATAATCTTCACGCATATCGCTCCTTACCCGTTTACAATTTCATCTAAATACGACCATCTCTCAATAAGATGTTCATAATGTGCATTCAGCTCATCAAGCTTCGCCGTTAATTCCTGTAATTTTGTAAAATCAGCACCCGCGTGAGCAATACCTTCTTCTGTCTCCATAATTGCTGTCTCTGTCTTTTCTATTTCGTCAGCAATTGTTTCCCATTCTTTTTGCTCTTTAAAGGATAATTTTTTCTTGTCCGACTTAGGCTTTTCGGTTTTCGGTTTTTCTACCTTTGGCGCCTCTACCTTTACAGTAGCTTCCTGTTCACGCTTTTGTAAATAATCACTGTAAATATCAAGCGTCTCCTCAACATGTCCAAGACCATCTAAAATCCATAACTTTTTCGCAATACGATCTAAGAAAAAGCGATCGTGGGATATCGTCATAACGACCCCAGGGAAATGCTCAATGAAATCTTCCAGCACACCTAATGTTTCAATATCTAAATCATTCGTAGGCTCATCTAGTAACAATACGTTTGGTTGCTCCATTAATAAACGTAATAAATGTAGACGTTTACGCTCGCCACCCGATAATTTACCGATCGGTGTACCATGTCCATGAAGTGGGAATAAGAAACGCTCCAGCATTTGAGCCGCCGAATAGCGCACCCCCTCTGCATCTGTTATATCATTTGAAGCTTCTCGAATATATTCAATCATACGCTCATTTTCATTCATTTTCGGTAATGTTTGTTTGAAATGCGCTAATTTCACTGTCGAGCCAACATGAATTTCACCTATATCCGGTGTAAGTTCACCTGCTAGCATGTTCAATAATGTTGATTTTCCTACACCATTAGCTCCGATAATACCAATACGATCGCCCTGTTGTAGTAAAAATGAAAAGTCTTCAAGGATTTTTTGTTGGCCAAAAGCCTTTGAAATATTTTCTGCCTCTAAAACCTTTCGACCGAGACGCGTTGTAGCTAGCCCCATTTCAAGCGAAACATCCTCTGATTTACGCTCTAGGTTATCCTCTAACTGTTCGAAGCGTTGGATACGTGCCTTTTGCTTCGTCGAACGCGCCTTCGCTCCACGACGAATCCATTTTAACTCTGAGCGATAGCGGTTGCGGTCTTTTTGTGCAGAGGCTGCTCTCATTTCCTCACGAATCGCACGTGCTTCTAAATAATCCCCATAATTCCCAGTATGTCGGTATAATGTTTGATCAGCTAGCTCGTAAATATGAGTTGACAGCTCATCTAAGAAATAACGATCATGGGTAATAAATATAACGGCTCCCTTTAATCGTAATACCATTTCTTGCAACCACTCCGTTGACTGCACGTCTAAATGGTTGGTCGGCTCGTCCAATAAATAAAGATCTGCTGGCTCTATTAATACTTTAGCTAATGCGACGCGCTTTTGTTGACCACCTGACAGTGTTAATACTTCTTTATCAAACATTTCAATGCCAAGCTTTGTAAGTGCTGTCTTAGCAAGTGCATTAACATCCCATGCCTGCTCCTCATCCATGCGATGCTGTATGCTAAATAACGTTTTTTGTAAACTTTCTGAAGTTGGATTTAACGCAAGCGCAGCAACCGTTTCCTCATATTCACGATTAAGTTTTAAAATCGGTGAATCCCCTGCAAACACTGCCTGTAACACCGTTTCTCCGCTTTCAAAAGTAGGCTCCTGTGGTAAATATGCTACACGGTATTTATTTGGGCGGTCAACATTCATTGAATCCGCTTCGATTTCACCTGCTATAATAGAAAGCAGCGTGGATTTACCAGTACCATTAATACCAATTAGCCCCGCACGCTCTCCCTCATAAATGGTAAATTCAATATTTTGAAAGAGCGTTTTATCGCCCACTGTTTTCGTTAAATTTTGTACTATTAAATGACTCATTACACTTGTCCATCTCTTTCATTTAGGTGTTGTTAGTGTCCGTACTACTTTTAATATGTAGTTTATTATTGATATCCATTTTTATCATAACATCAAATGACAGGTAAACAAAGGACAACAAACCGAGCTTCCCTATCAAAAAATACGCTCTTCCCCATTAACTTGCTGCCTTTAGCCATTGGAGAATAGAAGAAATAGATATATTATATAGGCACTACCATACAAAACGTGGAACAACCTCTTAGTGAAGGCCATCTATTCTGATTGAAACTACGTTCGAAGAGTAAAGAATTTTTTAAGGTATCAAGTACAAAGAAAGACAATATAAAGAAAGGTATAAGCTCGCTATTTATCCAGCGGGGCTTATACCTTTTTATCTTGTTGAAAGAAGTTAAAGTTTTAAAGATTGCATTTACAGCTACTTAGAATTGGAATGTACATTTACTTTCCTATTTCATTTTTTAATTGCTCTAAAAACAGTACCATAAATTGATGGCGTTCTTTAGCCATTTGCTTGCCTTTCTCTGTTACCATTAAATCTTTTAATAATAAAAGCTTCTCATAGAAGTGTGTGACAGAGGCAGTATTTTTATTGCGATATGCCTCCTCTGTCATATTCATACGTGCTTCTTCCGTTTCATCGTAAAGCTTTCGACCTTTCGCACCGCCGTAAGCAAATGTGCGAGCAATACCAATCGCTCCTATAGCATCTAAGCGATCTGCATCTCTTACTATTTTTGCTTCAAGAGAAGTTGTCTCTAGCTCATTCCCACCATTAAACGATACTTGTGCAATGCAATCTCGGATATGTTGCTTTTTCTCCTCGTTTAAAGACAGCTCAGCAATTAACTTATTTTCTTGCTCTTTACTATCGGTATACTTTTTATCACTTACATCATGCAAAAGCACAGCAATTTTCACGACCTCTGCATCTGCTTTTGGCTCTGTATGTAAAATCGCTAACGCATTTTGATAAACACGTTCAATATGTTGAAAATCATGGCTAGCATCAAACTGTTCATAAATCCCACGTACTTTATTCATTAAATTGTTCATATTTTTAAGTCAGCCCTTTCCTTTATGATTATACTGTATAGCTTAGAGGAGTTGGTAACGAAGTAACCTCACTTTTAGAAAAAAAATTAAAATTATAAGCATATTTCAATTGACTAATTTTTCAGAATATTGTAAGATAAACATACAGAACAGCTAATTATGTTCTGTAAGCTCACTATTTCATTAGTGTACAAGAACTATGCTTTGACAGATTAAACAACTTCAGCGGGCTTACAATTGAATATTTTGTTGAAAGATGACGTTCGTATAGTGTAAATCAATCATCTAAGAAAACAAATAAAAGTGAACACTTTCCCTTAGTAAATTCTTTGTTTTAACCCGCATAGTAAATGTACATGATGAGATGAGTGAACAAACAGTTAGCCTGTTTTCACGACCAAAAATGCTTTGACCAACTGTTGCAAGCGTGTCATTTTTTATCATTAATTGATGTTACCTTCTTCTATTACTTTGAGTATAATGTGAACGTAACTCCTCCCATTAATGGCAAAGAGAACACCAATTTGCTAACATACTGCGAAAAGCTGAATCATCAGAGTCGTGCTAACAAAACTAGATCATTCTTTTTTAGGCAACATTTTTTCCGAATTTCATTTAAGCCGTAAATGAAGTAATAAGTTATGAAGGAAGTAGGAACGATCGTTATGTTATGTAATACCCACCCGCTGAAGAAACAATAAAAGCTGCCCATTTACTAAATGTAGATGATGGCAGCTTTTATTGTTTCTTCAATTTCCATTTTAAAGACACTTATCCAATCTCACTTTTCTCTGTTTCTTTTTTTCACATGTTCCTAAGAAGACCATGATATATTCGCCTAGAAGTTAATAACTCTCGTGGTAATAAGCTTGTTAATTAAAGCAGATTCTCCTGTTGCTCTTACCACTCTACATTCCATGCATTAGCTCTTCTCAGAAATTATAACTTCGTTAACCCCTAACGTTGTTGATTGTCATTATTTTGGATTAACCCTTCCTTAATTTCTTCAATACGCTCCATTGATAAGCCTGTTATTTTACTAATAAAATCAATATTCATATTATTTACCAAAAGTTTGCTAGCAATTTCTTCCCTCGCTTCTTTCTTCCCTTCTTTCTTCCCTTCTTTCTTCCCTTCTTTCTTCCCTTCTTTTTTCCTTTCTTCTATAGCCTTTTGCATACCTTTTTGCATACCTTTTTGCTCTGCCATATGCTTCACATCGTCTAGCTTCGCCTCTTCATCAAGGATATACTTTATGCGTGACAGATAGGCAATCATTTCTTCCTGTGATAAATTTAGTTCCATCCAGAAATTCACAGCCTTGTTTACCTTATCGTAGTTGATCGTCATTATTTTGGATTAACCCTTCCTTAATTTCTTCAATACGCTCCATTGATAAGCCTGTTATCTTACTAATAAAATCAATATCCATATTATTCACTAAAAGATTGTTGACAATTTCTTCTTTGGCTTCTTCTTTACCCTTTTGCTCTGCCATATGCTTCACATCGTCTAGCTTCGCCTCTTCATCAAGGATATACTTTATGCGTGATTGATAGGCAATCATTTCTTCCTGTGATAAATTTAGTCCCATCCAGAAATTTACAGCCTTATTTACCTTATCGTAGTTGATCGTCATTATTTTGGATTAGCCCTTTCTTAATTTCTTCAATACGCTCCATTGATAAGCCTGTTATTTTACTAATAAAATCAATATCCATATTATTCCCTAAAAGATTGTTGACAATTTCTTCTTTTGCTTCTTCAATACCTTTTTGCATACCCTTTTGCTCTGCCATATGCTTCACATCGTCTAGCTTCGCCTCTTCATCAAGGATATACTTTATGCGTGATTGATAGGCAATAACATCCTCCTGTGATAAACTTAGCTCTTCCCAGACATTGAATGCCTGTAATAGATGTTCGTCCTTCATCGCTAGTTCCTCCAATTCATGATAAATTTTTTCATAAACCTTTTTCTTTCGTGCATCGACCATTCCTAATAACAATAACCAACGTGCTAAAATATCATCCAGTGGCTTAAGAACTCCCCTATGCCATTGTTCAAGGAATTTATTCATTTCAATAAAGTGCACTTCCAAAGCATCATCCTGTATAACTAATCGCTTTAATGTTTTATCCTCATATAAATGGAAGGTACTGTGATAATATGCACTTTGAGGAAATACGGTGAAATTACATATATTAATGGTAATAGTCGGTAGCAATTTATGATAACCCATACCTTTTTGCAATTGTGATGTATATAGTTGAGCCCAGTAAAATAATGTACGCTTAAACATATCGTGCTGATTAGACAATTGAATTTCAATATTAATCATTTGCTGATCCTGCGTTTTCACCACAATATCTAATCTTGACTGCTTATCATCCTTATATTCGCCACCAACTTCTTGTTTCATAAAAGCCACTTCTTGTATGGTATTTCGATCAGTTCGATTTAAAATCGCATTCAGAAAAACAACGGTTATATGTTTATTTTTTTTCGCTACCAAACATTTGTTTAAATGCATAGTCTACTTTCAAATCCATCAATTTCGTTAGCGGAATTCTACGTAAAGCCTTTTCACTCACAACTATCACCCCATTCAATTAAAGTTCGGTCATACATCTTCATATTTTATATTATTTTAACATGCTTCAATTGTAGGACCAACTTCAAGAAATAAAAAACAAGCCTTCTGTAGTTATTAAAAATAATTCTAATAGCCCTAATACATGACCATCGTTATCCATGTTAATACACAATGCTGCTGTTGAGGTATTATAGGAACGAATGGTATGTAATCCCTCTGCCGAAGAAACTGTAAAAGCTACCCATCTGTTCATGTAGATTCAAGAAACTAACTTCAGGTGGATATCCACGACAAGTACTTTCAATAAAACTCCTTGTATTGAAGTTCTTCCTTTTTCTTTATAAGAGCATAAAAATAGACTCTGGCTATTCACCACAGTCCTAAAACGAAAGAGCTTGCAACTAACTTAAAATCGGCAACAGTCCTCTCTCAATCAACTAAAGGGCCAGCATAATAAGAAATGACAGCTCATATCTTCAGTATGGGAGGATGATTATGTGAAAGACCTATTAGAAAACGTATATCAATTATCTATAGCAGTCCTACTCATATGTTCTGTTATTTCCGTTAGACTTCTAAGAAATTTAAAGCGTGAAAGAAAACTTTCTTCCTTTGAATATACAATGTATTTAATCATTCGAATTGCGATTTTTTTATGGTTAGCTAGTTTTCTACTTATTTCTTATGGTGCATAATTTACTTGATCATCTTATATGTTTGGTATATAAGTTGATTGGAGTGAAGGCTAAGAGCATCACGTCCTGTGATAACGCCTTCGTAACCAAAAAGTTGAATTCTTTATTTACAAAAAAGCTACTACAAATATAAAAAATGTCGACAAAGTCTAAAAACGGCTTTGTCGACACTATAAAAGAGGCATCCTCATGTAAGGATGCCTCTTTATTATGGGTACATCATTAAAATTAAAGTTTTACGATGTTTGTAGCTTGTGGTCCACGTGGGCCTTCTTCTACTGAGAATTCAACTTTTTGACCTTCTTCAAGTGTTTTGAAGCCGTCACCTTGGATAGCTGAGAAGTGAGCGAATACGTCGTTTCCGCCTTCTACTTCGATGAATCCAAAACCTTTTTCTGAGTTAAACCATTTTACTGTACCTTGTGTCATTTTAATGACCTCCATTAATTGTATTAAATAAATATCATTTTTACAAGAAAAAAAATTCACATATTACAAAAAGCATCTAATAAAACACGATTACTCTTTGTAATATGTGAATTCATTGTTTTCTTTGTAAACGATTTTATTACATTTATTATATAATGCAAAATCGTAAATGTCTAGTGCAAAAGTGAAATTTCTTCAAAATAATGTGTTCCAGTGGGAGAATTCTGCTAAAATAAGCTAAAAGCTGCCCTTTCTCAGATAAAAAGAGCAGCTTTCGTACATTTATTTTCAATATCTTCTATTAATTAATGATAAATTCAAACTCTATTTAGAACAATCCTACCGCATGTCCTTCATGATCAACATCCATACGCAATGCTGCTGGTGCTTTTGGTAAACCTGGCATCGTCATAATGTCACCAGTTAAGCAAACTAAGAAGCCGGCACCTAGTTTTGGAATGACTTCACGGATTGTGATTGTAAATCCTTCTGGACGACCAAGTAAACTTGGTTGGTCAGATAACGAATATTGCGTTTTGGCCATACAAATCGGCATAGAGTCCCAGCCGAATTTTTCGATTTGAGCGATTTGCTTTTTCGCTTGGTCGGTAAATTGAACATCTTTCCCACCATACACTTTTTGCACGATCGTACGTACCTTTTCTTCAATGGATTCTGTTACTTCATATAATGGTAAGAAATTATTTTCTTCCTCAAGTACAGTTAGCACCTGTTCTGCTAGGGCTAGGCCACCTTTTCCGCCTTCTTCCCAGACATTTGTTCGAGCAATACGTACATGTTTCTCTTGACACCAGTTTAATACCGCTTCAAGTTCAGCCTCTGTATCTGTAATAAAGCGATTTAACGCGATAATTGGTTCAACCCCAAATGTACGAACTGTTTCAACGTGCTTCTCTAGGTTTTCAATTCCTTGTAAAAGTGCATCTACATTTTCGCCAACTAGTGCTGTTTTCGCTACACCGCCATGCATTTTTAACGCACGAATTGTTGCGACGATCACAACTGCACTAGGTTTAAAGCCTGCTTTGCGAGCTTTAATGTTCATAAATTTTTCAGCACCTAAATCTGAACCAAAGCCCGCTTCTGTCACAACGATATCCGCTAGCTTACGAGCCGTTTGTGTCGCCATTATGGAGTTACAGCCGTGTGCGATATTGGCAAATGGTCCACCGTGAATAATAGCAGGCGTCCCTTCAAGTGTTTGTACTAAATTTGGTTTAAAGGCATCTTTTAATAATAATGTTAATGCCCCTTCTACTTGAAGATCACGTACGAATACAGGCTCACGATCAAATGTATAACCGAACACAATGTTTGCTATACGTTCACGTAAATCATCCATGCTTGTCGCTAAACAGAAGACTGCCATTATTTCTGATGCAACGGTAATGTCAAAGCCGTCCTCGCGTGGCATCCCTTGCACAGGACCACCGAGACCGACAACTACTTTACGAAGAGCACGATCATTTAAATCCATTACACGCTTCCAAATAATACGACGAGGGTCAATGTTTAAAGCATTTCCTTGGTGGATATGATTATCAATAAAGGCTGATAATGCATTATTCGCCGTCGTAATTGCATGAAGATCTCCAGTGAAATGCAAATTAATATCTTCCATTGGTACAACTTGTGCATATCCACCACCAGTTGCGCCACCTTTTACACCCATTACAGGACCGAGTGACGGCTCACGTAAAGCTACAACAACATTTTTATTACATTGATGAAGTGCATCAGCAAGTCCAACAGTTACAGTTGATTTCCCTTCACCTGCTGGAGTTGGGCTAATGGCTGTTACTAAAACAACCTTCGCATCATCACCACGTGCTGTTATTTTTGAAGGATCAATTTTCGCTTTGTAGCGACCATACTGTTCAAGTGCATCCTCTGAAATACCTGCAGCTTTTGCAATTTCAGTAATAGGCTTCATAACCGCCTGACTAGCAATTTCTAAATCTGTTAACGGTTGATTTTTCGTTGTCATATGGCATACCTACTTTCTATGTTGTTAAATTCCATTATAGACTTTATTGTACAAGAAATCATAATTAGTTATACAAGCATTTCGACAATCAATTGACAACTTTGCTCAATTCATGTATGTTCTAAGTGAAAATGCATTTTTTCACATTTTCTCAATTATATCACGACTTGATTGATGGGTTTTACATTCAAGCGCAATGGAGGCGAATGCTTATGCAGCAAGGAATCGTAAAGTGGTTCAATAATGAAAAAGGTTATGGCTTTATTGAATGTGATGATGGAGAAGATGTATTTGTACATTTTACGGGGATCCAAGAGGAAGGCTTCCGTACACTTGATGAAGGTCAAAAGGTAACATTTGATGTAGTGGAAGGAAATCGTGGACCACAGGCGTCAAATGTTGTGAAATTATAAGCGTAAAGGAGCTGTTCGATTGTTGAACAGCTCCTTTTTTAATGTTGGATGTTTTGTTATCTATTGACTTCTACTTCAACGATTGATCCAATAAAAAGCTCCTGGAAATACTAATGTTTCTTTCATTTTATGAGGATCTTGAAGCGTCACCCCAAATGGTCCCTCACTTAAATGACCAAGTGTCATCGCTGTTGCAGCATCTTTTTCATAAAAATCTAAACGAATATTCGGAAAGCGCAAGGACATATACTGTGAATGTTGCTCAGGCTCTGGTAATTGCAATACCTCCTGCCATAATTTCACGGTAGCTCGCACATCCTTTACATAAAATTGCACCGATTCCATTGTGATCGATTGTTTTGGATGGATTGCTCCACTTGCCTGTAATTGTGCAAAACGGTCCTCATCATCAGCAGCCCACTCGATTAAAAAAGGAAAATCAATTGCCTGCCCTGACTTCCCAAAATGCAATAGCTTCCATTCTACGACGGAGCCATCTGGTCTTGTTCGACTGCAAGCATCAGGACCATACACCTCAAAACCAAGTGCACGCAAACGTTGTCCCTCTTCTTCAATATTTTTTGTACGTAGTGCAATTCGTGAAAATCCATAATGCTCCTGCGCTCGCTTAAACGTATAGTGTAGGGAATAAGGCAATTTCGCTGCATTTTCAAATAAATGACGATCATAAATAGCTATTTGCTCAATATAGTTTAATCCAAAGTAGCTTAGCGCATTATATGTCCCCCACATTGTGTGTTGACCGCCGTTAACTGTATGGATATTACGTTTGTTTAAAAAAACCTTTGCATTGTCTGGTGATGGAACTTGATGAACTAGATGGTCAAAATATAAAGTCATGACTACCCCCCTTTTTTCTCCCACTATTATATACTTTACCTGTTAGTTTTGTTGGTTTAAAATAAAATTAAGAATATTCAATTTGTTAAGAAGTTGCTATATTTTATGCTAACTATTTCAAGATGCTCAGTAAGGAAATTACTATTTACTGAGCATCAAAGAAAAAAGTTTTTCATTTTAGGTAAATCGATGTTATATTCACATAAAATAACAAGAGGTGATTAGAATGACAGACAAAGTAGCTGCTTTTAAACTAGCATTGGGTAATTATCCAACAGGCGTTACGGTTGTCACAGCTTGTAATGACGCTGATGAACCTATTGGCTTAACTGTCAATTCCTTTGCGTCAGTTTCCATAGATCCACTGCTTATTTTATGGTCGCTCGACAAAAAATCACAGCTTCATCCATATTTTACAGCAGCTGAAAAGTTCGCTGTGAATATTTTAGCGAGCAATCAAGAACATTTATGTACACTATTCTCAAGTAAAATCCCAGATCGTTTTGCTCAGGCACAGTGGTCAACTTCCGTTCACGGTCTACCGATTTTACACGATACTGTGGCCACTTTACAATGCACAACCTTTCGACAAATCGATGCAGGAGACCATACGATATTTATTGGCCAGGTCCTAGCAATTGATCATGCACAAAAGGAGCCTCTACTCTATCATCGTAGACATATTGGGGAAATCCCTAAAAGTTTTTATAGCTAAGATACTATCTTCATAAGCAATTAGAATTGACTACATCCGAAAACAGGCTGGTTCATCGTGATCCATCCTGTTTTTTGTAAGAAGATTGAGCCATATTCTGAAACGCTATTAACGTCAATGTCTTAAAAGAAGATTGTTCAATTTTAACGGAAATCCAGCACAGCAGAACCTCTAAATCCAGCACCTTTGGCTTTCTAAAAAAAAGCCACAAATAAGCAAAGAAAATAATCCCTGCTTTCTTTGTGACTTTCAAATATCTAGCCAACTATCATCCTATTATTTACTTTTTCTGTGGAAATCTCTGCTTTTCGAGTCTGTTAATCTGAACAATGACACCGTCTTGAATCGTAATGTTCACTTCTCCATATTCTAAATTCTGAATGGCCTTTGCAATTGCCTCTAGCTTTTTGTCATCGATCTTTGCCTGTTGAGTCATCCGATACACCCCTTCTTTTTACATACTTTTTGTACATAAGAGGCCAACGCATCAAATTGATTTATAGCCCCCTTATCTCTCAGATAGCCCTGTTGGATTTGGCACCTACACTATTGGTTGCCGAGGCTTCATAGGGCCAAGTCCCTCCACCTCTCTCGATAAGAGTATTATGTTTCTTGGGAATAATTCTATAATTCAGAAAAACTATTGTCAACATAAACATTACAAATCCTAGTCGAATACTTTGTAATTAAGTAAAAAGGATTACGTAAAGTTCGAATATTTTAGTGAAGACGTTTATTTTCCTTGAAGCTAACCATACACAAGTTATTTTATTCCGTATTAAAAGCCAGTATTACTCCCACCATTCACTTATTACAGAATGAAATGCATTTTCAGAAAACCTAACGCATACAACTACTTTTTAAATATTCACTAAATAGTAATTTAAACAAAACAAAAAAAACTGTGCAGATCACTTTTTCTCTACACAGTTTTCACTTTACATATTTTGTAAAAAATCTATTAATGCTTTCGCTGTTTGTTGCTTGCCCATTACCTTTGTTGGTTCGCCTTTAGCCGGTACAATCCAATGTGGCTCATCTCCACCATATAATGACTGCGAGCTATTTGCTACCATAAACTGAGCGTTAGCCGATTCCATCCGTAGACGTGCGCGGGATAGTAAAAATTCCTCATCATCTGTTGCCTCGAGCTTAAAGCCCACTAAAGTAACATTCGGTTGCCACTCTTTTATCTGACCTAATACTTTAGGTGCCTTTTTAAAGTGAATGATAGGTGGCTCGTCAGATGGCATTTTACCTGCTTCCTCCATTAAATTTCCGGATTGGTCATATACTTTGTCAATGAGCCAATCTGAACCAGCTGCCGCCATAATAACGATATCCACCTGTTCTTGTTGAACAGCGTGTCGAACTTTCTCGCCTAAATCCTCTATACCTTCAAATCGAATGGTACGCATTTTATCTTTGTTTGTCGGAAGTTGTGCGAAATAACCATGCAAATATAAGACGTTAGCTCCAGCCGCTAGTGCCGCCTCAGCTAAATAACAGCCCATCGAGCCTTTTGACAAATTCGTATGCCCTCGCACACGATCCCATTTTTCAAGCGTTCCCCCACTTGTAATGAGTACGGTCTTACCTCGTAATGTCCCCATACACTCACCTTTTTCTAATCAATTTCGCCTGGCATAATTGCCGCTGACGCTTCGCTTTCTCGCAGAAAACATGTGTAGCTGACGCTTTGCTTCCGCTACAAAAAACATCTGTTGAATGAAGATAAATATACAAATACTATTTTAACGTAATGCTATGTTAAGCTTCAATGTTGTTTTTATAGGGCATATTGCTCTTCTCTATAAGTTAGCTCAAAATTTTTGGATCATCACCATAACATGTAGTTGATTTCCGTTCCGACTGGGTACAACTTTCGGTGATGAGCTAAAATTATTCCATATTTTGTTCTTTCAACCAGGTTTTTAATATTTCCGCAAATTTTTTAGTCACTGGTGATGCCTGGTGTTTCATTGCTATTCCAATTGTACGATAGCCACCTTGTTTTAAAGGTATAGCTTTTATCGTAGTAGGCAAGTTATTCGTAACTAATTTCGGTAAAATACTAATGCCAAGCTGGTGAGATATCATCGAAATTATCCCTACCTCTTCTGATAGTTCAAAACGAATATTTGGCTTTACGTGATATTGCTCTAAAAGTACTTTTACATCATTTGTCCCTTTATAAGAAGTCATGATAAATGGCATGTCTTCTAGTTCCACTATATCAATTTCTGTTTTATCATAAAGTAGACTTTTATCGGAGACAATACACAACAATGGATCCTGCTGGAGTTCGATATATTGAAATTGCCCAGACTTTTGACCATTTAAAAATCCAGCATCAACCTCCCCACTCAGAAGCCATTGTTCAATTTCATAATAGTCTCCCTCTCGCAATTCGACTTGTATGCCAGGAAATTGATTGTCCATAATACGAACAATTTCAGGCATCCAGTTTGAGGAAATACTTGAAATAACGCCAATTCGCACTTTTCCACGAGTAACACCAAGTATGTGTGCAGCTTCCTGTTGTAGTAATTCCTCTGCATCAAGGACATGTCTCATTGCTCTTAACATTGTATCCCCTTCGCTCGTTAACGTGACACCCGCGCGGCTTCTATGAATGAGTGCAAAGCCGAACTCCTTTTCTAAACTCGAAACAGCATGGCTTACAGCGGATTGAGTTAAACCTAAAGCATCTGCTGCTTTTGTAAAGCTTGCTACCTCAGCCACTTTATTCAAAATCTCATATTTCACTAAACTCATTGTCTGTCCCTCTATATACATGAATTTTTTTAATACTAATCATTATAAACATTCGTTTTACTAATCACAATACAAGATATATAGTAATTTTTAGAATGAAAACTGTTTTAGTACACAGATTGTAGGTGAGCACAATGGGGATTCAGGGGAAAGCAAATTTATTGATGGTTATTGTGACAATGTTTTGGGGATTATCTTATACCTTTATGGTAATGGGACTTGAAACAATGGCAGTTTATAATGTGGTGGCATTGCGTTGTATCATCGCATTTTTGGCAGCAGGTATTATCTTTTATAAACGAATAATTAAGGTCGATGCAAAAACATTAAAGTATGCAGCTATTCAAGGGTTTCTGTTATTTATTGTGTTCGCTCTTAGCTTAATCGGACTAGAAACAACTTCTGTATCCAATGCTGGATTTATTTTAAGTTTAACAGTTGTCTTAGTACCTATTTTCAGCAGTTTTATTGAAAAAAAATTACCTTCAAAAGCAGTTAGCTTTGCGATCGTTTGCACAATGATTGGCATTACAATTTTAACTACTCATGGCTCAGTTTCCTTTCAAAAAGGGGATATTGTAGTAGCCATCGCAGCACTGTGTTATTCAATTTACTTATTATTAAATAGTTCATTTACAAAAAACGTTGAATCAATCTCCTATGGCATTTACCAGCTCGGTTTTGCTGGACTTTATGCACTTATCTTAACATTCATTTTTGAAACACCAACACTTCCAAGTACCACGACTGCATGGATTGCCATTATCGGGCTAGGTGTCATTTGTAGTGCATTTTGCTTCGTAGGGCAAACTGTTGCACAACAGTATACTTCTGCTACACATACAGGACTTATTTTTTCTTTAGAGCCGATTTTTGCAGCGATGTTTGCTATGATGTTTATCGGCGAAGGAATAACGATAAAATTATTAATTGGTGGTAGCTTTATTCTAATCGGTAACCTTGTTGCACAATTAGAGCATCTTCATGTTTTACGCTTTATTAAAAAACAAGAACATGAGAAAGCTATACATTAATATTGAATCCACACAATACAAAAAACAGAGTGATGCTGTACATTCACTCTGTTTTTTGTATTTATAGATATCTTCAAATTTGTTCAGCCTCATTCATACATACGCTCCTCGTAATATTCAGGAGTTTCTACATTATCAAAAGTAGATTCTGGTACAGTTCGACGAGGACTAAGCGAATCATGACGATAATGATTCTCTTTCGAAATAGTTGATGTCATCATAGACTCAGTTAAGTCCCACACTCAGTTAATAATACAATAGCACCTAGTTCTACGAGTTGAGCATAGTATGCTGTTTGTCCCTCAGTAAGATCAAATCTCTTTAATCCTTCTGTTACAGCTGATTCACCAGTAAACCATGATTTAAATTGATCCACCCAATTCCCTACCTCATGTGTTTTAACGTCAGTATCCCATTTTACATCCTCTAATTTGCATGGATCCTTGGCAATAATGTGAATGTCCTCTATTTGAAATGCTTTTAATCGCATACTTTCTAAAATATGAAGCATTTCTTCCCTTGAATGGGCCACTTCAATTTGTGAGTTTTGTTCATTCATCATGTTCAATTCCTCCTAATTTATATGGCTTACTAGGTATTTACCCTACTTTTCAAGAAAAAAACATTTTGCTACCTCTTCACGTCTTGTTACAATGGTTTGGCGTTTTTATTAAATGAAAAAAGAGGCAATGGTCACTTACTCAAAAGTGATCAAATGCCTCTTTTACTATTTACTTTTTGGTTATTAGCCACCTAGGAATGCTTTTAACATCCAAGTATGCTTTTCAAGGGACTGAAACATAGCATTAAGTAAATCCTCTGTACGGTCGTCTCCTTCTTCAGCCGCAAGCTCCATTGTTGAGTTTAAAGCTTTCATTAGCTTTTGGAAATCTGAAATAGTTGTAACTACCATTTCCTCGGTTGTCTCATTTCCTGTCGCTTCCTCAACATATGATAGTTCAAGATGCTCTTTTAAAGTCGCTACAGGCCTGCCATCTTTCGAAAGAATGCGCTCTGCAATTTCATCTAGATTTAATGTTGTTTCATTATATAATTCTTCAAATTTTGCATGTAGTGTAAAGAAGGCGTTACCTGTTACATACCAATGATAATTGTGCAATTTTGTATAAAGTACCGAGCATGTAGCGACAAGTTTATTCAATTGTTTGTTTAAGTTTTGCGTCATTATTTCTCCTCCAATTATGTCACTCTTAGTATGTGTAACAATGCATGTTGGCTATACGCACATTTTTTTCATTAACAGGATTTAAGCTCCTTACGAATTTCTTGTACTTTTGCTAGTGGAAGCTTTGCAACTTCAGCAATCCACTCATCTTCAGCACCCTTTCCAATCAAACCAATAATTATTTGTTTAATGCCTTGTTCGATGCCTTGTTCGATTCCTTGCTTAAAGCCTTCCTGTCTCTCTAATTCTAAAACACCAGCAAGTGTTGGTGGTAAATCCTCTTTATATAGATTCAACATTTCTTCCTCCCCACTAATCTCATCTTTAATATCTTTTACAAGCTGCTCTGACATAGATTTTGGTAGTTTCAATAAGTAATCAATAAAGTAAAGAAGCGCTCTTATTTCTGTTCGTTCAATATTATTTAATTACCACACTTCTCTTAGGAGAGCTCTTTTATATGCAGTACGCAAGCTCATTTTATTTTTAGTACGATTCAAATAAATAGAAGCTAGTAACGCTTTACTAAACAGCTTAGGTGATTTTTTCAATGCTTCTTCATCAAAATCTGACACAGCAAACTGAATCAATTATGCCTCGGCATAATTGCGTCTGGAATCGGCTTTGTGCACAAAGAACTCCTTTCCGATTCCGTGACATCCGCCGGAGGCTTTAACTTCTTTCAGCAAATGTTTGAACATTCGCTGAAAGAAGTTAAAGTGTACTTTATTTCCGTACCGTACTATTTATCATGGTACTGGTTCGTGCTTTTAGTACTCTTATTGGTAAAAATTGCAATAGCAACAACCTTCTTACCATACCGATCATTTATACGATAGAAGTACTCAAACATGCGCTTCGCAAAATGTACTTCATCTATAGCTTGTACTTCCGTATGAACGAGGATCCATTGCTCTTTTCCATCTTTGAGATGGACCTTCGCTATTTGATCGGCTATTTTGCGTCCTTGACGATACTCAATAATTTCTTTGAAAAGCTCCTGCTGTAAAAATTCCACTCGCTTATTCTGCATGTAACTCTGGCAAAAAGAACAACAAAAAATCTTCAAACAAATCCGCAATTATTTTTTTCCATAGATTATCTTGATTCAACTGGTTAACCTTATACACGTCTGGTTTCTCCAAAACTAATGGCATTATCATTTCATTCCCCCTCGTATCTTAAAACCATTATAGCTAACACGAACATAAGTTTCTACAATCTTATTGTTTTTTATTTAAGAATATTAAAACTATTCTCTATAATTATTTCACTTTCCGAAATAGTTTCGTTATAATGGAGACAGTTACATAAAAAGGGGTGTTAATTGATGGATTTACCATTACGAAAAGATGTACCAGTAGAAGAAACTTGGGATTTAAAGGGTTTACTTGAAAATGATGCGGATTTTGAGCCTGCTTTAGCTCAGCTTGTAGAGGATGCACTAAACTTTGAACGCAAGTATCAAGGTACGATTACAGATGCCCAACAGGTGATTGCTGTATTAACAGCTTTTGAAGCATTACAAGCAAGCATTGTTCCTATTGGCGCTTATGCAAACTTAAATATTCAAGCAGATCGTACGGATGATGTAGCCCAAATGCGTTCTGCAAAATTCAGTACAGCCGTCGGAAAAATTAGTAGTGCACTATCATTTGTACGCAGTGAATTACTAGCATTAGATGAAGTGATTTTACAAGAAGCTGCGAAGTCTAGCCCTATTTACAAGATTTACTTAGAAGAATTGTTAAAGCAAAAGCCTCATCAGCTACATCCAGAAGTGGAAAAAGCATTAGCTTCATTCAGTTCAACTTTTAAGGCACCATATGAAACGTATAATACGGCAAAGCTAGTTGATATGCATTTTGGACAGTTTGAGGCAAATGGTGAAACGCATCCACTAAGCTTTGTATTATTCGAAAATAACTGGGAGTTTGAGGCTAATACAAATGTACGCCGCGCTGCATTTGAAGCATTTTCTAGTAAATTACGCGATTATCAGCACACAACTGCCAAAATCTATAACACACATATCCAACAAGAAAAAACAATGGCTGATTTACGAGGCTTTGACTCTGTCATTGACTATTTACTGTTTGATCAGGATGTTGATCGATCGCTATATAATCGTCAAATAGATCTTATTACAAAAGAGCTTGCGCCTCATATGCGCCGTTACGCAAAGCTTATTCAACAAGCGAATGGCATCGAGAAAATGACATTTGCTGACTTAAAGATAGCACTTGATCCAGATTACGATCCTAAAATAACAATGGCTGAAGCAAAGGGTTATGTAGAAAAATCGTTAGCAGTTATGGGTGAAGAATACAAGAACTTAATTGAGAAGGCTTTTAACGAGCGTTGGATTGATTATGCACCAAACAAAGGAAAATCTACGGGTGCGTTCTGTTCGAGTCCATATGGCAGTCATCCATATATTTTAATGTCATGGAATGAACGTATGAATGAGGTATTCACTCTGATCCACGAGTTAGGACACGCAGGTCATTTTGCAAATGCGCATGCACATCAATCTTATTTTAACAGTCGTCCTTCGTTATACTTTATTGAGGCACCATCCACAATGAATGAAATGCTACTAGCTAATTATTTATTAACTCATAACGATGACCTTCGTTTCAAACGCTGGGTTATTTCTAATATTGTGTCCAAAACGTATTACCATAACTTCGTGACACACTTACTAGAAGCAGCCTATCAACGAAAAGTATATGAATTAATTGACGCTGGTGAAGCTGTTAATGCTACCGTTTTAAATCAATTAAAACGTTCTGTCCTTGAAGATTTCTGGGGCGATACTGTCGATATTTCTGAAGGTGCAGAGCTTACTTGGATGCGTCAACCACACTATTATATGGGCTTATACCCTTACACATATAGTGCAGGCTTAACGATTTCTACACAAGTATCTCAGCGTATACTAAAGGAAGGCAGTACAGCGGTAGATGAATGGTTAGCTGTCCTCCAAGCTGGTGGCACGAAATCACCTGTAGAGCTAGCTCAAATGGCAGGTGTTGATATTACAACAGAGCAGCCGCTTCGAGATACGATTTCTTATATCGGTCACCTCGTTGATGAGCTTGAACGATTAACAATGGGAATTGAAGCTATTAAAGGATAATCAACCCTACTCTACTTAACAAGAACCATCCAACGCTTTCAAGGCGTAGATGGTTTCTTTTTTTAGTTCTAAGTTAGAAAATATGTACATATACTAGAATCAGGGCGTCCCTCTACCTTTTTTAGATATTTCTAAATAGACTATCATTTTTCTTCGTACAAATGTACCGTTATTATTAAGTGTAAGCAATTTATTTAGCAAAATTCGACTAACAATTTTCAAAGGAAGTGTTTCTAATTATGGTAAAACGTAATGATCCATGCCCATGCGGTAGCGGCAAAAAATATAAAAAATGTTGTGAAGGTAAACAGCAGGTTACAGTAGAAACTGTAGCAATCGAAGAATTAGAGCGTGTACTACAAACATTTTACTTAGAATACCCTGAACGCAAAGATGTTCGTGCCTATATCGAACATGTAGGCACATGGCAGCCTAAATTAGAGAGCGTACTACAAAGAGAGCTAATTGAAGCAATCGCGTTAGACGACTTCTTCTTCCATCAAGAGCCATCTATTTGGAAAGGTTACTTAAAGAAAACGAAGAAAAAAGCGGTAAGACCTTCTACGTTAAAAGTACTAGAAGGCTGGTCACAACCGAATTTATTTATTGGTTCGGTGTCAGTTGTAGAAGAAAAATATTTCAAGGCTATTCATGTGTTAACAAATGAAGAAATTTATATTCGTCGAGAAAATGACAAGCCAATTCCTGAAGGCATGCATGTTTTTGCATTCATTTTACCCGATGGTACAAAAAAATCAGAGTATTATTTAGCTGTTTCAACGCTGATTTTCTTCCCAGAAGATCATGCAAAAGTATTTGAGCAATTCAAGAAAAATTTTGAGGCTTCTGACAAGAAGGTTGGAGCGTTCTTAAAAGAAGAACATTTATCCTTCTGGGAGTTACTTGTTACAAATGGTTATAAAGGCGAGGAATTCACTAACTTTGAGAGCAATGTACTTACACAAGTTAAAGATTTCCTTGAGCAAAATGATCGTGAAACAGCTCCTATGTTAGAGCTTTTAGAGGACTATTTAATTGAAGGACAACCAGCTGCGCGTAAAGAGGCTGCCATTGCTGCTGGTGCGATTCGATATGGTCAGGAAAAAGAGTTGTTCGAGTCGCTATCAATGACAGTAAAAGAAATCGCAGCAACGTTTGATATTTCAGCTTCCTCTCTGACAAAATATTACCAAGACTTAAGTAACTATGTTGCAACTAAATAATGCATAAAAATAAAAAGACGCCGTACACCTTTTTACTTAAAGTGTACGGCTCTTTGTGTATAAACAGAAAAAAGCTACTTTTGTAATAAGTAAGGACCTATCACAAAGTAGCTTTTTCTATGGTAACCAACCAATTCCATTATTTCCGAACATATTGTTATTTATGCATTGTATTTAGTAAATATGATTATTTTTTATGCAAAAATAAAACTTTTATCACTATTATTTTAACGTACTCGATTTAGTACTTATGATTACTTTGTTAAAGCCTTTAAAATCCGCAGACATTTACCTACTATAAACCTTTAGAAGCTCTTCTCCTAGAAACTGTAGTCTCTCCCCTACTGAGCAAGCTTCAATACAGAAACGATGAGCTCCAGGCTTACCACGCTCTTTTCGTAATTGCTTTATCACTAGGCAATCAGCGCAATACGTATCATGCAGTTCATCAATATCTTTCATAACCGTCACTTTATCCATTTTGAACTCTTGCTCCTTTCACGTCCAAATTTCACTTCTTACTATTATGAAGTGAACGTTTTGATCAAGCAACTATTTTTTTTGTTGATCTTCATCTCATTAAGATATTGTGTAAAAACACTATTGATGTACAATTAAAGTAAAATCTAAATTAAAAAGTAGGGATTTTATGTTAGAAGTAAACATAGATGCCGCCAGTGCAGGAAATCCAGGCCCTAGTGGTATTGGAATATTTATTAAAGGAGAAGGCCAACATATACAAATCAGTGAGTATATAGGGCAAACCAATAACCATATTGCTGAGTTTACTGCCTTAGTACGTGGTCTTGAAGAAGCACAAAAAATCGGTTCAAACATTGTCTCAGTACGTTCTGATTCAAAAATTGTTGTAGCCTCTATGGAAAAAGAATATGTCAAAAATGAGGAATTTAAACCTTATCTTGAGCAGGCACTTACACTTGCACGTAGCTTCGATTTATTTTTCATCAAATGGGTTCCAGATACGCAAAATAAAGCTGCAGATGCACTTGCACGTAACGCAATTCAAAAAGGAAAAAAATAAACCACCTTATGAGGACTGTCCCTTGCCTACATCAAGTGTCAGTCCCTTCAATCCGTTCAGATACTTACTATCCCCCAATATGTTATTTTTAACTCTATTTTTTTATATGAACGAGTAATTTCAAAAAAATGTATTCAACCAATGAATGCTATAATGTGTAGTAATTTTCTAATTATTATCCGTATAAATTGTATCCTTAATGTTATTTTATTGACATATAACTGTAATATTACAATGTTAATATCATTTATATACCAATTGATAATCTTTAAAGTTTTTAGGAGGATACATATAATGAAAAAAAATAAAAAGTACCGATGGGGTTTGAAATTAGCTACATTGGCATTAAGTACATCTGTACTTTTTTCAACGATTGAAACAGCATCAGCGGCAACTTACACAGTAAAATCTGGTGATTCTTTATGGAAGATTGCTAATCAACAGGGTGTTTCTTATCAAACATTGATGAAATGGAATAACTTATCTTCTCCAACAATTCACGTTGGACAAAAGTTAAACCTCAATACCCCGGTGTCTACACCTAAACCAACAACTAACCCAGTACAAATTGCTAAACAATATGTAGGTGTTAAATACACATTCGGTGGAAATACACCGGGCACAGGTTTTGATTGTTCAGGCTATGTCACTTACGTTTTTAATAAAGCCGGTATTCCGACAGCTCGTAAAACAGCAGCAGGTTTTTACAATACATCTAAAAAAGTTAGCACACCTAAAGTGGGTGATTTAGTGTTTTTTGCCAATACATATAAAGCAGGTATCTCACATGTAGGCATTTATATTGGAAATAATCAAATGATTAATGCGAGTAATAGTGGTGTTAATATCGCCAGCATCAATAGCTCTTATTGGAAGAAGCACTTTGTTGGGTATGGTCGTATATAGTGAAAGAAAAAACAGTTGGCGTTTTGATCAATCTGATCTGACCCAACTGTTTTTTTATGCTTAAACGTGTACTACTTTTTTTGTTTTTATTTTGGCTAATCGTGCTAAATAAATGAAGAAAACAACGATCAGTAAACCTGCACCCGTTAGATAAACAGCAGAATAGCCCGCTTTCACTGCCACTATCCCTAACAAATAAGAACCGAGAGCAATCCCAAGATCAAACATCGTAAAGTACGTTGCAGTTGCATAACCACTGCGCGTGTGTACAGTAGATTGTACAGCTAGTGCTTGTAAGCTTGTCGTCACTGCTCCATAGCCAAATCCAATAAAAATGGCGGCAAATAAAAATAATGCCGGGCCTGAGACAAATGCGAGCATAACAAGCCCAATGGCAAAGGAAATAATACCAGGAATAATAACAAATTGCGGTCCTCTTGTATCATAAAGTTTGCCTGTATATGGACGTGTAATAAGCATAGCTGCTGCAAAAACTGCATAAAATAGACTCGCTACAGCCATTAGATCTTTTTGCTGTGCGTACACTGATAAAAACGATAATACACTCGCATATGAAAAAGCTACTAAACTAGCGATAGCAGCTACTGGAAGTGCTTTACGTTCCAATAAATCATCAAATTTAAAGGTCAATTTCCCTTGATATGCTGGCTTGGGTAAATCATCGGTATTCACCGTTACAGCTAGTATACCTCCTGCTAATATACAAATACTCATAACAATAAAAAGTACATTGAAGCTACTATATTGAATAAGCAGTAAGCCTATAAATGGCCCAATAACTACTGCTAAGTTAGTAGACATTGTAAAATAACCAAGGCCGGCACCTTTACGGTTTGCTGGCACAATATCTGCAGCTAAAGAGCCAGCTGCTGTTGTAATAATACTAAAGAAGATCCCCTGAATAAAACGTAAGCCTAGTAAAAATCCAAAAGGATGAATGAATAAATATAAAACCGTACATAAAAAATAGCCGGCAATCGAAATAACTAGAAGTTTTTTCTTCCCAAAGACATCTAATAGTTTACCTGAAAACGGACGAACGATAATGGCTGATAATAAAAATACCGACAGTAACAATCCAGCTTCCTTATCTGTTTGGTGCAGCTCACCTATCGCATATAGTGGTAAAGTCGTTACCAACCCATAGAAAACAAAAAATACCGAAATATTTGTTAAAAAGAGACTCATAAACCGTTTCGTCCAAATTTTTGTATTTTCTTCTTGTTGCATGTAATCAACCTTTCATTTTTTCCAGTAAAATCATAAATTGCTGCTGTTCCTCGACAGTCAATGTCCCTACCATTTCTTCTTCAAAAGCGAAAATGGTTTCAGTAATAGTTGGCAATTGTTCCTCTGCATATAGAGATAAGGCAACAATTTTTTCCCTCTTATCTTCACCATCCATTCTTAGTACCCATCCTAAAGACTCGAGTCGAGTAATTGCTCTTGTTATACTTGGTGCCTCCACATTTAAATACTTCCAGATTTGCGTTAACGTCATTGGACCGTGCTTATGTAAGCAGTATAAAATAGCCCATTGTGAGCTATACAAATTATGCTGTTTCAGTACTTCATTTAAAGAATTCGTTAAATAACGACTTTTTTGGAATAAAGCATGAAATATAGGATTCATTTTATCTCTCCTTAAATTTATTTACCTAGTTAAATAATTACTATACGCTTCATTTTTTTCAATGTAAAGTACGTTGTTTGAAGTTTTGATGAAGCATTTAGTGGCGATTATTCAAAGTCGTCAGGCTATCAGCAATCTTCATGCGGTTATCAGCTATTTTCTTGGCTTTATCAGCGATTTCTTCACTTTTATCAGCGACCCTCCTGGCTTTATCAGCGATTTCTTCACTTTTATCAGCGATCCTCCTGGCTTTATCAGCGATTTCTTCACTTTTATCAGCGATTCTCCTGGCTTTATCAGCGATTTCTTCACTTTTATCAGCGATCCTCCTGAGTCTATCAGCGATTTCTCTACTTCTATCAGCTTTTCAAAAATATCAGAAGGAAATTTTTTGAAAGTGTCGAATTAAGCTACTAGATTACAATAAAAGGGAGATGGAATCATGGGGAAAAAGGTTTTAATACTTGCAGGAGATGCCGTTGAGGCTTTAGAAATTTTTTATCCTTATTACCGTTGTCTAGAGGCGGGCTATGATGTGACGATTGCAGCACCATCAGCAAAGAAATTACAAACGGTACTACACGATTTTGTTGATGGAGTCGATACATACATCGAACGTACAGCATATGGCTTAGAAGCACACTCTTCATTTGCAGATGTAGATCCAGCACAATTTGACGGACTCATCATTCCTGGTGGGCGAGCGCCGGAATACATTCGTTTAAATGAGCATGTTCCAACACTAGTGAGCCATTTCTTTGAAACAAATAAACCAATTGCTGCTGTATGTCACGCAGCTCAAATTTTCGCGACCATTCCTGAGGTACTTAATGGACGTGAGCTAACGGCCTATATTGCCTGCAAGCCAGAAGTTCAAGTAGCAGGAGCAACGTATATTGATGCTAATCTTCATACAGATGGCAATTTAATTAGTGGTCATGCATGGCCAGACTTACCTGGATTAATGCGCGAATTTATTCAGAAGTTAGAGAGCTAACAGAAAGAGGATGCCATAGATTAGGCATCCTCTTCTATTATGAACTTGTTTCTTTAAATTCAATATTTACCACTTTGTTCGTATTCGTTACATATTTGATTCTTACATGTAGACCGAATTCTTTATCACTTTGTTTTAGCCAAAGCTTAAATTTTTCAATAGTGGACTCTTCATGAACCTCGCTTCCCACATGCAAATAATCTAGAATTTTTGCTTCAGGATATTTGGCCTGTGCCTCTTTTACCGCTAACTTTCCCCATTTAGCATACGCAGGCACTTCTTGCTGAGCATAAGTAATTGTTGGTACATGTAACAGCGCAGTAAGAAATACGAGAAAAGTTCCTAGTATTACAAAAAATTTTTGCAAATGTATCCACCTCTCGCACTCTTTTTGCATAAAGTCGTCAAAACAACAAATAATAAGTGCTCCCTAAGTATTCTTTACTTCAGAAGCAGTTTTCGTCATTATTGTTTTGGTTGTTGAGGATTATTATGAATCACTTGATTAAACTCTGCTGAGTATTCTTCACGATCATTTCTTTTATGTGTATCTTTTTTCTTTTTCTTTTTGAAACTTGTTTTCCCTTTCTTAGCCATTATCGACACCTCCAAAATTTAGATTAATTCTTTTTATTGGACTGCTGATTTTTCGCATGGTTCGTTTTATTATCTTTATTTTTCGCTTTCGCATCAAATTCTGCAGCGAATTCTTCATTTAGATTGTCATTCGGGTTATTGTTATTGCTATTTGATTGATCGAGGTCTATTTTTTTGTAGGTATCAAAAGGATTATGCGTTCTAACATTCATTGTTTTATTGTTATTTTTGTTGTTTTTATTGGTGTTTCTATTGCCCACGGATATTCACCTCCTAATTGTAATGTGCTCAGGATAGAACGATTTATGCTTTGGAGATTAGGGCAGACATTACCAAAAAAATGTACATCACCAATAAAATTAGCAATGTACATTTTTATTTGTCCTTTAGACAATTGTATATTCAGTTATATTAAGTAATGCACCAACTGCACCTGAAAAACCGTGGTCATTAATAAAGATCGGTGTATGTTTTTTTGTGCGTGTGTAATTAGCAATCACCCGTGCAAGATGATCATTATTGCTTAAGGTTGAGCCGATATACACGATATGTTGGGCATTTTTTTCCTCAGCATATTGAATACTAAGTGTAGTAATAACCTCACCGACAAGCCCTTGTACAGTGGCAATAATATCTTCAGCTGGGTGTTTGACAAACTCCGTAATACCGACTTTCCCAAAATTACTGGCAGTCAAATGTCCATCAATCGGTGTATCCATTCCTTGGTAAATATCCCTAACCAGTAAATCAATACCCTCTCGATTGCCCTTAGAAGCCATGTCTCGTATTTCATTATAATCCGTAATTCCCGTTGTAAGCGCTGACAATCCAATCAATGTTCCACCACCAACGCCTGTCCCACCAACACGAATATTCGTATTACCTTCCATATAATGAATCGAAGTACCCGTACCAATGTTCGTAATCATACTACGCTCGAAAAAGTATCCTTCTTTATGCAACAAAAATCGAACGCCCTTCAATGTAGCTTCAAATTCTACTATATAATGAATCGATTTCATTGTTTTAATGACATCCAGTAATTGTTCTGTACGCCCCCCCGTAACACCAATGTCCTCAATATCTGGATGATTAATAATCCAATTCTTAACAGCCAGCAAATCATTTGACGGAAAAGTTGTTAAAATAAGCTCATTATGCTCATCTAAATAAGCAATTTTTGTCAATGTGCCGCCTGCATCAATACCTATAGCCTTTGGCATACCATTCTCCTTTGAATTAACGTACAATCTCTATTTTCTGATGATGAGATATATACTAGATTTTGCTTTATTCAAGAGGCGTTTAAATACCAGTTGAATAAAGTTCATGTCTCCACAGATGTCACGGATTTTGCAAGGAGTTATTGTGCCTAAATCCGACATATTGTATTTAGTACTAAAAGCTAATCAACAGCTACAAATATTTTCTGCGCGAAAGCGAAGCGTCGGCTACAATTACTCGAAAAATGTAGTTGTATATTTGCTCTTCCTAAACTTTACCGCTGTTGAAATGATTGTGCAATAACTTAGCAAACTTTCATGAAAAAAACGCAAAAAATATCAAAATTTTTCTATTATTCACACGATTATCAACGCATTTTTATAACTTTAACATTATTCTACTAAAAAAACAAAAGAAGTGAAATGCACTGACATTCAATGCATTTTCACTTCTTTATCAATTAACGAGCTGAATAACCACCATCGATCACTAGTTCAGCACCAGTAATATAAGAAGCTTCATCTGATGCTAAGAACAATATAGCATTTGCAACTTCTTCTGGTTGCCCAAGTCTTCCCATTGGTGTAGCTCGTACTAGCCTATTCATTGTTTCTTTTGCTTCGGACAATTTTGCTGTCATTGGCGTTTCGATAACACCTGGGAAGACGGTATTTACACGGATATTGTAAGCTCCTAATTCAGTAGCGGCTGCTCGAGCGATTGCGCGTAATGATCCTTTCGAAGCTGTATAAGCATTTAAGCCCGCACCAATGATAGCTGTATATGAAGACGTATTAACAATTGAGCCTTTTCCAGCTTCTTTCATATATTTTGAAGTATGTTTAATGCCTAAGAATGGACCAAAAGCATTGATATTATGCATAATTGTCCAATCCGCTAGAGAAATTTGGTCTGGATCTTTTTCAGATGAAATACCTGCATTATTTATTAATATATCAATCCGCCCATACTTATCAGCCACTGCTTTCGTTACTTCTGCCCAGTTGTCATCCGAAGAAACATCTAATTTCATTCCCTCAACATTTTCTAGCTCAGAAATTTTTGCTAGGTTTTCTTCGTTAATGTCAGCCACAATTACAGTAGCCCCTTCTTTCGCAAACACTTTTGCCATAGCTGCGCCCATCCCGGATGCACCACCTGTAATAATTGCAATCTTGTTACTTAAACGTCCCATCAAAAAAACTCCTTCTCTTTACAAATACTACACCTAAAATAGTATAGCTTTAAATAGTTTACTATTAAACTATAATCTTTTATTTACACACTTTCAAATAATATGATTTAAAATTGAACAATCTATTTTATCTTTCGGCACTTTTACGATACGATATACTATAGATGTGTTACCATTTGAACGGAGGAATACAAGTGAAAGATCAAAAGAAACTTTATAAAGAAGCGATGCAAGTTTTAAAGGAAACAAGCCGCACTTTTTATATACCGATTACTTTTTTAAAAAATGATTTAAAATTGTCAGTGGCAGCCGCATATTTAGCAATGCGTGCTATAGATGAAATTGAAGATCATGAAGAGCTTTCAAACGATGTAAAATATGATTTACTAAATGCAACAAGCGAATTATTAAAAGATACATTTAATGTTGAAGCATACGAAGCATTATTAGCTCCTTATGCAGATCAGCTACCTGAGGTTTCACTTCGCTTAGCAGATTGGTTAACATTTTGCCCTGAAGGTTCACGTAAAATTGTCCAATCTTCAACGAGTGAAATGGCTTATGGAATGGGCAAGTGGGCTAAGGCAAATTGGCAAGTGCATACACGTGAGGATTTAGATGATTATACATACTATGTGGCAGGGCTTGTTGGGACAATGCTGTCCGAGCTTTGGGCGTGGGGTGCAGATATTCAAACTGATCGTGATTTAGCTATTGGCTATGGTCGAGGTCTCCAAGCAGTTAATATTTTACGTAATCAACATGAGGATATGGATGAACGTGGTGTGAGTTTTGTACCAGACGGCTGGACACGTGAGGATTTATTTGCTTACGCGGAGGAAAACCTTGCGAAAGCTGATCTTTATATGAAAGATATTAATAAGCGTACTGTACTATTATTTTGCAGACTTCCACTTGCACTTGCCCATAAAACATTAAAAGCAATGCAAGATGGTCGTGAAAAAATGTCACGTGCAGAGGTTGAGCAAACGGTTGAAGAGGTACAGGCTGACTAAAACTGTACTTGAACGCAACCCCCAGTATTGAGGTAATTCTCGTACTGGGGTTCATTGCTTTCATGGTAACAATAGGAAAACAGTTTAACTACCGTCTTCTTTCTCCTATCTTTTTAAAATAAAGGAAATGGTCCACCCGATTTTACTGTCACCGTGGCAATTATCTGGTAGCAATCCCCTAGACACCCCTGTCCCTTTTATAACAATTGGAAATTTGCGCTATGGTAAGACTTGCTGTTAGGCCACTTACGATCGTTTACGTGTTAATAAATTTTACTCCCCTCGATATAACATCCTCTTAACGAACTGAAGGACACTCCTCCAATCAAAAAAATCCAAAACCAAAATGGCTTTATCACTGTTTTCGAACGGGAACTTGAATTTCAAAGGTAATCTCATTTGGTTTATCCGAAATCGTGATATCTAGATGCATGATTTGCAATGCATCACCAGTAATTTCATAGTTGTTTGTTTTAAGATGATGAAGTATTTTTTTTAAACTTTCGCTGCGACTAGACAACAATTCTCCATTGTATCTGATACAGGCGAATAATCCCCCTGGAATTGTCAATTGATATGTATCTGGAATAACATCCTTATTCTTTGCGACAATAAAAATTGTAGAAGGTTCTTCAAAACGTTCCAATTTAAGATTCGTCTCTTCGATCATAATGCCCAGTCTATTGGTAGCTAGAATAGGTGTCTTATCTGTAAGCATATTCTCTAAATTCAACACACCATAACAGAGTTCAAAGTTATCATTAATTTTCTCATGCAGAGTAAGTAATCGCCTACTTTTCATTTCACGGAATATGACTTTCTGAAGTTCATTTTCTTTTTCCACCTGTTCCAAGTAGGCGATCTTTTCCCTGATATTTTCTTCCATCTCGTTCAATTCTTTCAGATTTGAAACGAGTTCTTCGTGTTTGGTTCTCATAATATCCAATGATTTACTGAAATTACGTTCATTAAGATATTCCTTTATTTCATCTGTAGTCATCCTAAGTTGCCTTAGTTCTTTTATGGTACCTAGAATTTCATATTGGAAAATGGAATAGTATCGATACCCTGAATGAGGATCGATAAATTGTGGCTTGAACAAGTCGATCCGGTCATAGTGGCGTAATGTCTCCGAAGTCACTCCTCGTAGTTTTGCCATTTGACCGATTGTCAGTTTTTCTTTCAATCAGCATACCTCCTACAAAATTTAAGGACTGCTACATTTTTTATAGTAGGAATTTAAAAACTCACCCAATCTAAAGTTGGCATACATACAACAAACTTCAAAAAACAAGTGATAAGTTGTATCCTCAATTATTTTCCTGTCTAATTCAATTCCTGCAAAACCTCATAGAACCCTTTTACAGGTGGATTGAATTTTCAGCGAGTCCCTAATTCAAAATATGCAATCTTTTCTGACTATTTGTCAAGTACAATTCCGATCCCCATCTCCGCTATTAGATAAAAGCCCAAGTAAAGCTTTCACGTTTTCATGGAAGTTCTTTCAATACTCAAAAGCGCTTCCAAACGGTTAAACAGCTATACTTTACTTCAGTTCAGCAACCATCGTGTTTTGCGTACTATTTTCCATTTTTGCTAGTCCTCTAGTCTCTTTCTCCTTTAATACATAGCTGAGCAAATCTAGCATGATGCGAGCCGCTACTTGCTGCGTTATACCGGTAGGATCATAAGGAGGCGCCACTTCGACTAAGTCGAATCCAATCACATCTCCCCGTTTTGCGATACCTTCCAATAATTCGTTTACTTCATCATAAAGAAGGCCGCCTGGGGAAGGAGTACCAGTCCCTGGTGCGATTGATGGATCCAATCCATCAATATCAATCGTCACATAATATCTTTCTCCTGCTGGGATTTGTTCTAGCACTTCTTCAATTCCCATTTTTCTCATTTGGCGTGGGGATAAAATGACGCTACCATAATCTCTTGCTGCATCAACATCCTCTTTCTTACTACTGCTAATACCACGAATACCTAATTGGAATATTTGCTGTACATGATCTAGCTCCGATAAACGGCGGATACAGTTCCCATGGCCATACCGCATTCCTGAGCGGTGATCCGCCCAATCTAGATGCGCATCAATCTGAATAACATGAAATGGACCCAATTCTTCCAGTCCTTTTCCTACTGCAGCCGTGATAGAATGATCTCCACCTAGCACTACTGGCATAGCTCCTTTAGAAACAATTTTGCGGATTGCCTCTTCTGTATTTTCATGACATTGCATGAGGTCTCCATGTACCATGTCGACATCGCCGCAATCCACTACTTTCCAATCTGGGCCGAGATACGTAATATCATTTTCGATGTCATACGCACCATCTAATCCAAAACTGTAAAGTGTTGAACCTTCCCTGATTCCCCGCGGTCCCATTCTGGCACCTGATTTCCATTGGGTACCCATGTCATTCGGAACCCCAATAACCGCTACATCGGCATCCAGCTGGTCCAAATCTGAGCAAATCGGATATTTCCCAAACGTACATATCCCTGTAAATGGTAAATTCAAAAATTGTTTCTCATCGCGACTAACCATATTATTTCCCCCTACTATTCTTGATCCTCACGTTATGTACACGGGAGCCCCCAGTGTATCGTGAGGTGATTAAGATGAATGTTGCATTTTCATCTCATAAGTAATTTGAAACAATTTCAAGTAGTCATCTTTCGATAATTTACGAGAATTTGTAATTGTACATAAATGTTTGAATGCCCCTTCAGCAAGGAATTCAAAATCTTCAGGGTCAACATTATCTAAATCTCGGAATTTTGGAATGCCAATTTTACTTGAGAGTTCATGTAGCAATACAACACCTTCTTGAGCAATTTCCTCTACAGTCTTCCCTTCCGCTTTCGCGCCAAGCTTCACAGCAACCGTCGCATGTTTTTCCGGATTGGAAGGAATATTATATTCAAATACATGAGGAAGGAAGATGGAATTTGCCACTCCATGTGGTGTGTCATATAGCCCTCCAAGCGGTTCAGCCATTGCATGCACCGCCCCCAGGTCGGCGTGCGTAAATGCCATACCTGCAATCAAACTTCCTACAAGCATATTTTGTCTTGCTTCTAAATTGTTGCCGTTTTCTACAGCGAGTGGAAGATACTTAGCAATAATTTCAATAGCATAAAGACTGAGTGCATCAGAAATCGGTTCAGCAATATTGCTCGTATAAGCTTCGATTGCATGCGTCAATGCATCCATTCCAGTAGCAGCCGTAATCGATTTAGGCAAAGTTAGGGTCAATTCAGGATCTACTATTGCTAGTTTCGGCGCTAATTTTATATCAAGGATTGCTTCTTTCTGTTTAGTGATTGTATCTGTGATGACAGATCCCGTCGTCACCTCACTACCTGTACCCGATGTGGTAGGGATACAAATAAGAGGTGTAATATCGCGCTCCAGCAGATTGAAACCATAGCGATCTTTAAGCTCCCCTTCATGTGTGAAAAGTACCCCAATTGCTTTAGCAGTGTCCATTGAACTTCCACCACCAAGGCCCAATAACAAGTCGATATTTTCGTCTTTGAATTTTTCGTAGGCTTTTACGCAGTCTACATCTTTCGGATTCGGAGTAATTTCATCATAAACAAGGAAAGAAACCCCTTCTTGTTCCAATGAATCTGTTACCCTTTTTATAATCCCTGTTTGTGCCAGCCCTTTATCCGTAATGATTAGTACTTTATTGCCGCCCAACTCTTTCGCTCTTTTCCCTACATTGTTTACTGTCCCGTTACCAAACTCAATAGAAGTCGGTAAATTGAAATTGAAATCCCAAATCATAAATCATTTCCCCTTTCCTTTTTTCATGATCTTACCTCAGCGAACTTCTTTCACGAGATGTTAATTTTCAAACCAATTCGTCGGACTAACTTCTAAATTGATATTGATTTGCTTCACTTCCGAAAATTCATCCAAACCGAACGTGCCTAACCCACGACCGAGTCCACTTTGCTTGTATCCTCCCCATGGAGCTTCGTTGTAAGCAAGATTGTATGCATTAATTGAAGTAATACCTGCTCTAATTTTTTTAATAACGCGTAAAGCTTTAGCCCCATCTTGAGAGAACACTCCAGCTGCAAGACCGTACGGCGTATCATTTGCAAGCTCGATAGCCTCCGCTTCATCTTTGAACTTTTGGACAACTAGCACAGGGCCGAATATTTCTTCTTGAACAATTCTCATGTCAGGCGTTGTATCTACAAAGATTGTCGGCTCAACAAAACAGCCATGTTCAAGCCCACCACTTGTAATCCGTTTACCGCCACAAACTAATTTTGCTCCTTCATCGATGCCGATTTGAATATAATCTAGCACTGAGTTCATATGATCTTCACCGACAAGGGCACCCATTTGAGTTGACGGATCATCACCACGACCTACACGAATTTTTTTCGCTTTACTAATCAGGCTTTCAACGAACTTGTCATGAATGCTTTCTTCAAGAAGTAAACGTGAACCTGAATTACATACTTGACCCGCGTTCATAAATATTCCAAAAAGCGCATAGTCGACTGCTGTTTCAAAATCTGCATCAGCGAAGACAATATTCGGCGATTTACCACCTAATTCGAGTGCAATTTTCTTAATATTTCCTGATGCTGCTTTCATAATTGATCTACCTACTGTTGTACTGCCAGTGAAGGAAACCATATCGACTTTATCGCTTTCAGCCAATTCATTACCGACAGTCGAACCTCCTCCGGTTACCAAATTCGCAACGCCCGCTGGAACCCCTACTTCTTCAAGAATTTCGAAGAGCTTAAAAGTAGTAATTGGTGTTAACTCTGATGGCTTGAACACAATCGTATTTCCTGCTGCAAGTGCAGGCGCAATTTTCCACGCTCCTGTCAATAATGGGAAATTCCAAGGTGCGATCAGACCACATACACCTACAGGCTCACGAACAATAAGCCCCTGTACTGGATCGGCAACTGGATATGTTTGACCGTTTGGTTTTGTGACAAGGCCACCATAATAACGGAAGCAACTCACAGCATCCCCAATATCGAACTCTGCTTCTTTAAGGGGCTTTCCTGTATTCAACATTTCAAGTTCACTCAGCTCTGATGCTTTTTCCTCAAGTTTATCTGCAATTTTGAATAAATAGGAGGCTCTTTCTGAAGCCGGCAAGTTTGACCAAATTCCTGAATCAAATGCATTTCGCGCTGCATCAATGGCATTTCGCGTTTCTTCTACACTTGCTCTCGGAGCCTCTGCAATCACTTCGTTATTCGCTGGATTGATAATATTACGTTTTTCCATGTTCACAGAATCCGACCATTCACCATTAATAAACATTTTCAAATCTAACATTTTCAAGTTTAGCATTCTAAAAACCCCCTAATTTATTATCCATATTTTATTAAATTCATATTTAGCCTCACCTATAAGTGGGAGGAATTGCATGACGTCTCTATTCCGATTAATTGTCAAAGAACTACATTCCCCAAAATAATCGTTTCGTCATATCATTTTCAAAGCTACGATCTTTCTTTTTTCCAAAAAAGCTGTACCCATTTTTCCAAATTCAGCCTTTTCGAATCGCCTCACCCCTTTCAATTGCCTTTCCTACCTGCGAAATAACACGATAATCATTCCATGTAAGCCTTTACATTTTTATGTCTTCTATAAGAACATTTTCAGGAATAATCTCCTTATCGAAACTGAATTCAGGCAATCCCTGTCTGAAAAACTTTGTCATATAAATTAAATACCCCATGCCAATTGCCATCCAGATGCCTCCAAGAATCAATGCATCCAACTCTAAGTGAGACCATAGCCAAAGCGTAAATCCTGCTCCAATTAGTGGCATAACCAGATAACGCATGTATTCGGTGAAAGTGGACCGCTTACGATTCCGAATAAAATAATGAGCAATGACAGACAAGTTAACGGACGCAAAGGCAATAAGTGCTCCAAAGTTAATAAACTTAATGACTTGGTCGAGTGTCAGCGCAATACCAAGTAATGAAATGATACCGATTACAATAATTCCTGTTGACGGTGTTTTATAACGTGAATGGATATGCCCAAACACTTTTTTAGGCAGTACAGAATCTCGCCCCATTGCATACAGTACACGAGATGCGCTTGTAGTCGCAGCAACACCGGAAGAGAAATTCCCTAAAATTACTGCTGTCACAAATAAAGATTGGAACATATTCCCGCCGACCATATAGACAACTTCCATAGCTGCAGAATCAGTGCTTTCAAAAGAAAAGCCCGGGTGAACCAATTGTGCCAAATAGGCTGATCCGATATAGATGACACCCATGATCAGCAACATGACGATAATCGCTCTTGGGATTGTTTTTTCAGGATTAATTGTTTCTTCAGACAACGTAGTAAGGGAGTCGAAGCCAAGAAAACTGAAACAAAGAATGGACGCTCCTGCCAAAATTACAGGCAAATCGATGTCTGCATTGAACAAAGGTTGGATAGAGAAAAGTGTACCTGCCCCTTCACCTGCCAATAAACTTTTGATGGTCAAAATCCAGAAGATGAAAACAAATATGACTTGTGCAATCACAAAAATCTTACCAGTGGATGCAGTGAACTTAACACCCAAGATACTAGGTATTACAATAGTTGCAGTTAAGAGGATAATCCACAGGGCGTGAGGGACTCCAGGGAACATGGCATGTAAAAAAACAGTAGACATTAAACAAGTGACCATTGGTGTTAACATATAATCCAACATGATTGTCCAACCGATAAGAAACCCAAGTTGTGGATTAATTGATTTTTGTGTGAATGTATAAGCAGAACCAGCAATTGGAAATGCTTTTGCCATCTTTCCATAACTAAATGCGGTGAACATGATTGCAAGAAAGGCGATGATATAAGCCCCCATGATGACACCTTGGGAAGTGACGGTTGCAATTCCATACGTATTGAAGAATACCATTGGATTATTCCATGCAATCCCTAAAAATACAACTTGAGACAAAGTCAGTGTTCGCATTAATGTTTGTCGTTTCATAATAGCTCCCCCGCCCTCTTATGTAATTCGAATCTTCTGAAGATTCTTTTTATTAATAATGAATATAAAGGTTTTTGTTACACAAAGGTCAATAGCTAGATTAAGATTTTCTTTAGTGGGAAAAACTCCTTATGATTACCGAAAATGCATCAATTTGGAGGGCTGTAAGTTAGGGCTCTAGCGAGATAAATTGATATAACATACCCGAGGAAGTTTTTCATGAGCACTACTGTCGATAGTAAAACGTCACCAAAAAATCCTTCATAATGAAATGCTCCCTTTTAATTAGACAGTGACTAACATTCACTTTTTTGAATGAAGAAAAAAATACTCCCCCTTAGATAAACAGATTTTTAATCTATCTACCTTAGGAGGAGTATCTCACTCACTGACTGAGTTTCATTGCTTATACGGTATCAATAAGTTTAACGATAATTTCATAACTAAAATAAATGGAAAGCATCGTTAACAACATAGACACTACCTTTTCAGCTTTACTACCCGTTTTTGTCGTAAATGGTAATCGTACCGAAATGGAAACTGGGAAAAACAGCTTAACACCCTTCTTCGTCCCCATATCAAGGAAAATATGACTTGCCATTCCTAATAATATACCTATTGAAATGGATTCGTAAGGTATAAATGTATGTAGTAGCATCACAACTAGAAATAAAAAAAGCACACTATGTGTAAAAGAACGATGTCCAAACAGCGTATTGACAATTTTTGAAATGATGGGAAACTTCCTCCCGATTTTGCTACCACCATGGCAAATATCTGGAAGTAATGCGCCGATAACGCCTGCTCCTACTAAAACAAGCGGATTATCATTAGAAACTTGTGCAAAGGCAAGGCTTGCAGTGATGCCTCCAATAATATGTGTATTCCCTTGCATAATTACCTCCAATTCTTATATCTCTATTTTTACCTTTCTTAATTTAACACATCCGACCTTAAAAGGGAACATATATTCCGAACATACACTCTCTTTTTTACAATCAATTGTTTAGATCAACAAAATATCAGAAACATTTCAGGTTCTTATTGTATATGTAGGATGATTAACGATAAAAATGAGTACTGGAGGTTATTTATGAAATCTATCAAAGGAATTTTGTTTATCATACTCACGATATGTAGTAGTACTTTACTATGGTATTTTGCTACACCTATAGAGCCTATACATGCCGTTAACAGGCTTAGTCACATCATCGGAGGCTTGGCCATCACAGGCTTCTTTCTTGTCTTTTTATTAGCAACAAGAATGAAAATCCTTGAGCGCTGGTTCCATGGTCTAGAGCGTCTATATTTTCATCATAAATGGTTAGCCATTTTTTCATTAGGATTAGTGATTTTACACGGACAATTACAAGATATGGTACCTGATTGGGATGAAGCACAAGAAACTCCGCTCAGCGAATTCGCCAAGGAGTTAGGGGAGCTAGGACAATATGGCTTTATTGCCCTTATCTTAATAGCGCTTTTTGCTAAATTTCTAAAATATGAACACTGGCGGGTCGTTCATCGATTCATGCTAATCCCTTATACATTCGGTATTTATCATGCCTATTTTTCAAGCAGATACGATTTATTCCAGCCGACACCTTTAGGAATTTTTACCGCACTCACAGCGACTATCGGATTTATGTCGGCGTTGTATATGTTGACGATGTATCAGGATATGTTTTTTAAATATAAAGGTAAAATTACAGGGATCAAAAAATTAGGCTCCAATGTTATTGAACTGGAGCTAACACTTGATAAAAAAATCCCCTATCAACATGGACAATTTATTTTTATTAAGATTTTTCAAGATGGCTTAGAAAAGGCACCTCATCCCTTTTCTATTTCAGGTAGTGATGGAAAAAAAGTATTTGTTACCATTAAAGGGCTTGGTGATTTCACAAAGAAAGTATTTCATTCAGTTCAACTGAATACGCCAGTCGCACTTGATGGTCCATATGGTCATTTAAACTTTGAAAAAGGGACACAACAACAAGTTTGGATAGCAGGTGGCATAGGCATCACCCCTTTTTTATCCTATTTGCAATCTCATCCCGCCGATCGTAACATTGAATTATTTTACACTTATCATGGTCAAGACAATGCGATCTATCAAGAATTTTTACAGGAGTATGCAAAAACTAACCAATATTTTAGCGTAAACTTTATTGATACCGCTCAAATGGACAGGCTTTCATTTGGAAATTTTTCGGTGCCAGCAAAGACAAGTATTTTTATGTGTGGCCCAGAAAAAATGGTGAAACGTTTTGCCAAGCAATTGAAGTCCTTCAATACAGGTGCAGACATTGAATATGAAGCCTTTAAAATTAGATGAAGAATTTAATTTTAAAGATGTAAGAGAACCCCTGAATTCAAGAATCTTTAATTCAAGCAATTTACTTGGATTATTGAAAAGTTTATCGTATAGTAAAATCTCATCACATCTAAAGGAGATTTTTCACGATGACTATAACAAAAAGTTATTTAAATAGAGTTATGCACGAACGTAAATCGATTCGTAAATATGAGGAAAACTATAAAATCCCACAAGCAGAATTAGAAGAATTACTTGTAGAGGCAACAACAGCTCCATCATCAAGCAATTTACAGCCTTGGCGCTTTCTAGTGATCCAAGATGAGGCAGTAAAAAAAAAATTACGTTCAATTGCTAATAACCAGGAGCAAGTGGAAACTGCCTCTGCCATCATTGCGGTTTTAGGCGATACTGCAATGTACAAAAATGTAGAGGAAGTCTACACAAAAAATTTCGAACTTGGCTATATGGATGAAGCAACAAAAAATATGATGATTGAAAATTCATTAAAGCTTTATTCAAACCTTCCTAAAGAAGTTTTAAAAAATATAGCTACATTTGATGCAGGCTTAATTTCTATGCAAATCATGCTTTTAGCAAAGGATATGGGCTATGATACAGTAACAATGGGTGGCTTCAATAAAGAGGCTTTTGCGCAACGCTTTGATTTAACAGAAAATCTAGTGCCAATCGTCTTAATTGCCATCGGAAAAGCTGCAGCACCAGCTCACGGCTCATCTCGTCTAGCACTAAATGACATTGCAAAATTCATTTAATCGAAAGATAGAAATTGTACAAATTGTTTTCTTTTAGAATAAATATGATACACTAAATATAGAATAAAAAAGACTGGATGCGTCAACATCCAGTCAAAACAGCAACAATCATGCCGCACCATAGCGGCTGACCAAGTTAAAGTTATAGCAATAGTCACCTTACTTAGCCGGCAGGGTGGCTATTTCTTTTTATTTTGTGAGACAATAATACTAAGCATCAGAGTAAGTACTGCAATTAGCAAAAGGCTACACTGTACAATCAAACTGAATGCTTCAAATACTGTCATCCGCCTCACCCCCTTTCAAAAGGGAGTTCAGCCGCCACCTGCATTATGAATTGTTGCTATTGTTAGTCTAACAATTTTATGAAATATATTCTATTGAAAATCCTCAAAAAAATCAATTTCACCTTGGGTTTCATGAGCATGAATCCCGCTTTACGTAATTAATCTAAAACAACACGCACAAGTATCCCTGTACATTAATTTAAGCCTGCAATTTAGCTAATGACTCTTTCAAAAGCTGTATTTCAGACAGTGACAAGGTAACGCCCTTTCCCATCTTTGTATGATCCTCCGACCAATCTCTAATATCGTATTTCGGTTCACGACCATTCCAGCTAATTAAATTCAATTCTTTTTTCCAGCCTTTATTGCCTTCCGATAATACCGCAATTGTTTTAATAATTTCGTATTTAATTTCTGCCATTTACATTCCTCCTTATGGTATCTGTAATAAGAACTATATCTTGAAATAATAGGATGATCAAACGTGACAACACTTTAAATAATTGCACTTCCTAAAAAACGTGAAATCTGTATTCAATGTTCTTCCGTTATATGATTAGGTGTGATGATTAACCATTTTTTATCCATCCTAATTAAATTAGAATGCGCAGATTTACGCTACGGGCTACTCGCTTTCCCGCGGGAAGCTTTGCTCTGCGACGAAAGCGAAGCGGCAGGAGCACTCGAGTAGCCCTACGCTACAATCAGTTGAAAATAAAAATATATTCCACAATAGCAAAAATAGGATCATCACCATAACGCGTGGTTGATTTCCGTTCCGACTGGGCGCTTTGTAGCTGTCGCTTTGCTTTCGCTACAGATAAAACATTTGCCGCTGACGCTTCGCTTTCGCGCAGATAAAACATTGTTGCTGTCGCTTCGCTTTCGCACAGATAAAACATTGTTGCTGTCGCTTCGCTTTCGCACAGATAAAACATTTGCCGCTGACGCTTCGCTTTCGCGCAGAGCTTCCTGGGGGCGTCCGATGAGCCGCTTGGGCCAACACGATGTTGGTCACGAAGGCGTTATCACAGGATGTGATGCTCTTAGCCTTCGTTCCTCTATGTGCTCGCTCCAGGGTCTCGGGCCAACATGATGTTTTTTGCGCGAAAGCGAAGCGACAGCAGCATGATGTTGGTTACGAAGGCGTTATCACAGGACGTGATGCTCTTAGCCTTCGTTCCTCTACCGCTAATCCCCAAGGAGTCGCCCAGTCTCCACTCCAATCAACTAATATACAAAGCATACGTCTTAACAAATGTCATCCACAACTTTTGGTGATGAGCCACAAAAAATCTTTTTGCTCAATAATAAACCTATTTTTTCCTAATCAACACGATTGTTCTATTATCAAATTAATTCTTCAATCCGTGTACCTTCCTTGGCTCCCATAACGTCGTATATCCGTTCATTATTGAATAATCATATAAATCCACAAGCTTTTTATTTTCATATGTATTAAAATAAGTTGGTTCTCTCACAATTGACACTAAATTGTGATTTCTTTCGAGCATCGACTCTAAATAAAAACGAGCCGTGATTTTGTCGCTTTTTTGTAAATTACAATCATTACATGCCAACACTAAATTCCATAAATTATCATTTTGAACAAAACTCCACGGAATGAAGTGGTCGACGTGCGTTTTTCTGCGATTAGTTGATAAATCACAGTTACAATAGAAACATCGATTTTGTTCAAATTGGGTAAGGACTTTGTAAAATGTCTCTAAAGAACTACGCTTTGATATTACCTCTATTTTTGAGAGTAAAGCCATTGTACTTGTGGCTTCATTCACTTTTTCAAGATATTTGACTAAATGATAATTTGTTAGATTTATTAAAATTCGTTGATACTTTTTCATGAATTGATAGACAGGATTGTTGAAACGAAAATGTGCTTGTTTGATGTCAAATTCATAGAATATCCCCGCTGTATCTCCGTAAAATGCGCCGATTACGTTTTGCTTGCAGTCACGTTTCACTTCATTGACGATTTTTAGTTGCAAAGAATCTATAAGTTGATCGAATTGCCATTCAGAAGGAATAGCGTTGTCATTTGCATATTTTTGCAAAATGGTTTGGGCACGAGCCGGTTTATTTTTATTAGAAGATTGCACTAGATTATGATGGATTACTAAATTCCAATAAATATTTGTGAACGAATAAAATATTTGATTGTAGCTAAGTCCTAGCTTATCGTCTACATTGTATAAATTTTCGAGTAATGCTTTGAAAAACACATACTTATAAGAAGTTGACACTGATGAACGATAGTAAAAATTATTCAGATGTTGCCAAATCTGATGTTCCGTTACATATTGTTCACGTATTTCACCAACCTTTAAATCATGAGACATACTCTTCTTACTCCCTCACTTCAATTAAATAAATACCTTGAGCAAATCCTCCGCGTTGTTTTTTCTTCTGTGTTCGTATCTGTTCCAATTGTTCATAAGATACACCGTACATATGTATAGCTGCATGGACTAATTCCAAAATATCCGCAAGTTCCTCAACGGCCTCTTTTTGACAAGCTGCCTCGTTAAATTCTAATGCCTCCTCTTGCATTTTCACTTTTATTTCTTTTAAGTGTTCGCTGGAATCTAACATCCTTATACTACATGTTTTTCCCCCTGCTTCAATTACTTGTGGGATCAAATCACGTACTAATTTATTGTATACAGGCATTTTTACTGCCTCCTCTTAATATAAGATTATTTCCCGTATTTCTGCCGAATCGTTTGAATAAGTTGTTTCTTTTTTGCTCTGGATATTTGTCTACAGTCAAAACTAATCACTATAAATATAAACAACCTCCCCCTAATCTTTCATCTCAAGTAAACGGACAAAATCCAAAATGATTCTTCAAAACTATTATACCAATATTTCCAAGGATATTTTTTTCATTTTTTTATTATTATTTGAACATTCATTATTTAACAATTATTTTTAAAAGATATTCTAGGACTAATGTTATATTTCTACTAAATTTAACATTTAAACCATTCTAGATTTAACACTTTTGACTTGTTATGATAAGGAGGAAATTTTTTGAAAGGAGGTTTTCTAATGAGCTATGAGGCTACTGAGTATAATGATGCAACCCTGGATATGTTTATAGCCATTTTTCTCTTAACTTTTCTTGTCTTAGCACTAGCAGGCTATATTTTTAACGCGCTAATTTATTATAAGGCATCTGAAAAAAATGGCTTTAGTGATGTAGCTTATATTGCTTGGATTCCAATTGTAAATATATATAGTCTTTTTCTTTTGACTGCCAATGGCGATGATGATAAAGCAATACGTGCAGCAGCGTTAAAACCTACCCTGATTTTTACGGGATTAATATTACTTTTATTTCTCATCCCTTTAATAGGCCTGATTTCACTCCCTATCATGTTTTGTTTATGGATTTATTATTCTTATCGCTTACTGTATCGCTGGTCTGGTGATACAGGTAAAGCCGTACTTTACACCGTTTTATCGTTGATCACAGGCGGATTATTCCATGCTATTTATGGCTTAATGCATATGAATCAACCTTTCAAAGCGTAGCCTAAAGTATCAATTTCACCTTAGCGTAGTTACTGCTGCCGCTTCGTTAACACTTTGCTTACGCTACTTGCTGAATGAAGAAAAAATACATCGCAAAACCTCTTCACGTCTATCAAGGACTGTGAAGAGGTTTTCACTTCATACATGTTGGATGTATATTTTTTTGGATTTTGCAGTATCACCATTTCAAATATTGGGAGGTGATTTGGTCCCTAGCTCCTGTGATGTCCATCTATTCCCAAAGATTAAGTTGAACCACACATTTTTAACCAATTTCGAGCATATGATGTACTCTTCCATATGTTCATTTCAATATTGCTTGAATCCAAAGTAAAAAACAAAAATTATTTAAAATGATTCTTCACCACTAGTTTTCCATTAATTCCATTTTTTTTTTGCAATTCAATCATTTTTTTATCAAAAAATTATTATCAAAATAGCATATATCCTCAATCAAAATAGTACAAATGTATCGTTACCAATAAACACCCGATATTTTTCACTGTAGATTTAACACTTTAGTATTGTTATTATTATGAAGTATTTTTTAGAAAGGAGGTTTACTTATGTACGATTCTTATAATAGCAATGATATCGATGCGGCCATAGGTGGTTTGTTTCTTATTTTTATGTTAATTTGCATCGTGGTGGGTCTTGTAGGCTATATTATTAGTTCTCTTATTTATTATAATGCATCTAAAACAAATGGCTTTAGTGATGTAGCTTATATTGCTTGGATTCCTATTATTAACGTTTATAGCCTATTTTTATTAACTGCTACGGGTGATGATGATGCAACAGTTCGTGCAAACGCCAAAAAGAATGTTTTAATTTATGCTGGATTACTACTTGTTTCATTTATTCCGTTTATTGGTATAATTGCTTCTTTTGGTCTTATTGGCTATGCCTTGTATTTCATGTATCGACTCTTTTATCGTTGGTCAGGTGAAACCGGAAGAGCAGTACTTTATATTATTTTAACGGTTATTACTTTCGGGTTATTCTATTGTATCTATGGCTTAATGAGAATGAATAAACCATTCGTTGCATAATTACTGATGCACCTTTAAAGTGAGATTTTAATCGGTGGGGATTCTTCATCCCCACCGATTATTAGTTTTCACCCTCCTTTGCTTTCGCTGCATTTTGTGGTGGGCGTTTTATACGTGGCGCTTCGCATTCGTTACAGATCAATTACTGCCTGTTAATGTATGACAAAAAACTCTTTTAAAGGTTTTGAACTTATTTATACGATCGTGTCACCTGAACGTTAGAAAAGACTTCTCTTTAAACTCCGCGCTTAATCCATCGATACCCTAGTACTACCTACACCTATTCAAAAAAAGCTCAGCTTCTCTCTACGCGTCTACCTCAACAAGTGTATCAATATCGCCCTTCTCTCTCGCAACTAAATGATTGGTTGCAAGGCTTACTACAATAGCTACTGCAAAGTTAAAAATAACAGCAATCATTCCTGTGCTGATGTCATTAATTACGTGTGGGATGTTCGGGAAAAAGTCAATTAGTTTATGTGATGTTATAGCACTATATAGTACGATTCCTACACCGGTAAAAATTCCTGCCATTGCACCGATTTTGTTAAGTATGTGATTTTTATAGAAACTAAACAGGAGTGCTGGGAAAAGTTGTGTGATTAAGCTGTATGACATAATGTTTAAGATTGCTAATGCATCCCCTCCAGTAATCGTGAAAATGAATGCAACCAATATTATAGCGAACACAAATATTTTTGAAGCAAATAACTGTTGGCGATCTGTTGCCTTAGGTTTCACAAGCTTGTAAAATCCAGTCATTAATCCGATTGAAGCAGACATTAACATCACTGATGCGGGTACTAAAGCAGTTAATAACCCAGCAGCACCGACAACGCCTACTATCCATGGATCAAATGTTTGAATCGTTAATCGGAGTAATGATAAATCTCCTTCAGCCCCTTGTAATCCTGGAATCTCTACAATGGCTGCAAAACCAATGAAAAATGCGAATAAGAGTAATAGAGTATACAAAGGTAAGGTAATGGCATTTTTCTTCAATGCTTTTGCACTCTTAGATGAAAATAATACTGAAAAACTGGTTGGTAATAAATAGAATCCAAAAGCATTTAATAAAATAGTTGAGACAAACCAAGAAATACTTAAACCAGAACTAGCGAGAGTTAAGCTTTCCGGTTTTATTTTTTCTACAGCTTCAAATAGAGGTTGTATGCCTCCAAAATAATGGTATGGAATATAAATTCCTAAAAATACAATGACGCCTAATATCATGATATCCTTTAATACTGCTGTCCAAGCAGAGCCATGGATACCCGAAATAGTAACATAAATTGTAATAATTATAGCACCAATAGTACTAGCCATAATTGGGCTAATCCCTCCATAGGAAGCCTCCGAAACAATAATACCTAACCCTTTTAATTGTATAACTAAATATGGAATCAATGCGATAGCACCCAAAAACGATACAACTAATCCTAATATCGGACTTTTATATTGGGAAGCAAAATATTCTGGTTGAGAAATTATATGATGATCTTTAGCATAGTTCCAAATCTTTGGTGCAATCCAATAAGATAAAACATATGCTAAACAAATATATGCGGGTACATAAAAAGCAGCGGCTCCATTCGAATAAGCCCAACCACTACCACCAAGGAATGTAAAAGTAGTATAAACTTCTCCTGCAATTAGTAGGAAAATGAATAATGTCCCAAAACCCTTATTACCAACAGCAAATTCATCGACATTCATTTTTTTTCCACGTGTTGCTAGTATACCAAGGAAAAGAGCAATCAATGCAAATGCAAAGATTATCAGTAAAGCTATATTCATTATTCATCGCCTCCTTGGTTTTCAGGATCCAATTTATACACAATCGCTAACACTAATGACGATAATATCATCCATAAAGTAATCCAGAACAGGAGAAACGGTAAACCAAAAATATACGGCTCTATTTTATTTGCAAAGGGCAAACATAAGCACATTCCAACAAACGGTATCAACAATAACAGTTTAATGTTTTTCATATAAGCCTCCTTGGAATTTCTTTTTATCGTCCAAAAAAGTAGTGTTACCCTCAGTTTAACGAACATAATCCTGGAAATTCGGAGTTCAAATACCGATTCATAATGTATAAATATCTTTTCTACGGATACGATCTTTATAAGTTGTAGCAGCCCCATTTTTTCGATTTTCGTAAAGATCTTCAAGAGATAGTTCAGCTGTAACAACTGTACTTGATTTACTTGTAGTTTCTGCAATTACGCCATTTTTTGTCCAAGGTAAGTCAGCAGGTCCTATAATGGCGGTGGTCCCAAATCCGTTTTGAATGGGTCCTTGGATTTCGCCAATCGTAGGGCAATGAACGACATAAAGTTGGTTTTCAATACTTCGTGCATGAGCACAATGACGAACTCTCCAGAAACCATATTCAGAGAACGTATAGGAAGGGCAAAAGATAATATCTGCACCTTTTTGACTATATATATGTGCAATTTCTGGAATCTCTATTTCATAGCATATGGCAATACCAAATGTTACTGGTCCAATTTTGAAAACTTCTAATTCATCTCCCTCTATAGTGTTGCAAGCAGATTCAGCAGGAAAAATATGTGTCTTCCGATGTTTTAATACATTGCCATTACCATCAAAGATATAAGTCGTATTGTAATTTCCTTTATTGGTCGGTTCAATTGTAGAACCTGCAATAATAATCTGTTTTCTTTGTTGTGAAAGATTATTAAAAAATTCAAGGTAGTCATCTAAAAAGAAACCTAATTTCTCATGATCTTTTTCTGTGAATTGATTGTAATTGTTATAAGTTGTTAGTAAAGACATGGTGAATAACTCTGGTAAGAGTACATAATCACTTGTAAGTGGCACATCATTGAATGCATGTAAAACTCGATCTTTAAAGGTAGAGAAATGATCAACTTTTTGCAATTCAAATTGACAGCTTGAAATTTTTATTGTCATAAGAGCCCCCAGCCTCATTCCTATATTTTCGTTTTAGAGCGTTCGAAAAGAATATCACCATCTAGTATTGTTAATTCGACTTGAATTTCTTTTAAATCTTGTGGAAGGGTTTTCAAAATACTGCGATCAAGTACAATCATATCTGCTAATTTACCGGGTTCTAAACTACCCTTTATATCCTCTTCAAAACTTGCGTATGCACCGTTATAGGTATATAGACGAATGGCTTCGAGAACATCTATTTTTTGTCTTTCACCAAATGAAGTTCCATTGGCAGTGAGCCGATTGACCGCTGCGTGAATGCCAATAAAAGGATTGTAGGTTGTAACTGGTGAGTCTGACCCAGCAGCTGCAATAATTCCTTGATCAATAAAGTCTCGTGCAGGGTACATAAAGTCCGTACGTTCACCGTAATTCGTTAAATAACTTTCACCAAATTCATATGGGAATGGTGGATTAGGTATTGGAATCATCTTTAACTCTTTCATTCGTTGCTGTAAATCAGGACTTGAAATTCCAGCATGTTCAATGCGATGTCTATGGTTTTCACGAGGATTTTCTTTTAAAGCGCGTTTTACAACATTCAAATACGATTCAATTGCTTGATCACCTTGTGCATGTACAGTAATTTGATAGCCTAATTCATGTGCTTTACCAAGTACTTCATAAATTTCATCCTCGGTGTAATATAAGATTCCATGATCGTCAGGATTACTTGTATAACCTTCACGGGTAGCAATAGTCGGGCCAGTACTACTCCCATCTGTAAACAATTTAGCAGGACCCACTTTAAAGAATTCATTTCCAGTTCCAGTTAATACCCCAGATTCCATCATATTTAATGTGAACTGCCTACAGTCATTTAAAATAGCAATCATCGCATAGACACGAATTTTCAAGTCTCCTTTTTGGGAGGCTAATTGTAATATTCGGTAACTTTCTTTTGTAAACGTTCCTGCTTCATGAATACTTGTAATGCCACCTTTTAAGAAATGTTGCTGTGCGATTTGAATGGCTTGATAAACTTCTTCATTTGAATAAGATGCACACTCATTAAACTGCATATATGCAGTTTCGATCAATCGTCCAGTGCGTTGACCTTTTGCATTTCTTTCAATTAAACCTCCTTGAGGATCAGGAGTTGTTTCGTCAATACCTGCTAGACGTAAAGCAACCGAATTGACAATTCCGATGTGACAGCAAGTACGGGTAATGACAATCGGGTGGTCGATCGTAATGTTGTCCAATTCTTCAAGAGTCGGATATCGTTTTTCCTTCACCGTTCGTTCATTGAAACCGCTAGCGCGAATCCACTGCCCCTTTGGTGTAGTAGCAGCTTTGTCTTTTAAAGCAGTCAAAATCGCATCTATGGAATCCAACCCAGGCTCTTTACAGCTGATACTGAGATGAAAAGTACCATACGTGACCAAATGTAAGTGAGCATCAATAATTCCAGGTAGAATGGACTTTCCTTCCAAGTCAATTACTTGTGTAGAATCACCAATTAATTCTTTAATCTCCTCATTCGAACCAACTGCTACTATTTTGTTATCAGAAATCGCTAAAGCCTCTCGGATAGAATCTTGTCCATCTACAGTAATTACTTCACCATTTAAAAAAGCAATATTAGCTTTCATATAGATCCTCCTTGTTATATAAATTGAATATTCAGAAAATATTAATTGTGTTGCACTATTCATTTATTTTACTAAAAATAGATTGTCTTTTATTTTTACAAAAGGTAATTAATTTTACTTTTTTTTAGACAAAAGGTTAAAAGGGTTATTTCTACGTAACTATCAAACAACCTATCAAATACCACCACTTTTTTGAAAAAGAACTAAATAACAGAAAAAATATGCTATATTATAGTTAGAAAATTTAGAATTTCTATTTTTTAAAACAAAGGGGTTGGATGATTGTGTATGAAAATATTTTAAGACACCCAGGACCTACACCTATTCCGAAAAAGGTCCAGCTTGCGATGAATCAAGATATTATTAGTCATCGCAGCAATGAATTTGTGGATCTTTACCGTGAAACAATCGAATTAGTGAAACCTATTTTCGGGACAAAACAGGACATTTTACTACTTCCCTCAGGCGGTACAGCTGCTTTAGAGGCTGCAGCTGTTAATACTGTTTCTGCTGGTGAAGATGTTGTTGTAATCACTGTTGGGGCGTTCGGAGACTATTTCGTTTCGATTTGTGAGAAATACGGTTTTCATGTACATAAGCTTGAAAAAGATTGGGGGCAAGCTTGCACAGCTAACGAGCTACGAGAATTCTTGCAGCCGTTAAAAGATATTAAAGCTGTTTTTATAACTTACAATGAAACTTCGACTGGTATCTTAAACCCAATTGCTGAATTAGCACAAGTTGTTCGTGAGGAAACGGATGCATTATGTATTGTCGATGGTGTAAGTTGCATTGGTGGATCTCCTGCTGAAATGGATGCCTGGGGAATCGATATTCTTGTTACTGGATCTCAAAAAGCGATGATGCTACCTCCTGGACTTTCTCTAGTCAGTGTTAGTGAAAGAGCTTGGAAAGTCATTGAAGAAAATAAAGCACCGTCCTATTATTTGAATTTATTGAGCTATCGTAGCTGGGCAGCACAAGGGATGACCCCAAATACGCCTACGATTACACTAATATATGGTCTTCACGAGGTATGTAAGCTTATAGTGGAAGAAGGTGGCATAGATAAAACTGTTGCCCGCCATGAATTAATGAAAAACATGGTGCGAAATGCTATGAATGCACTTCATATTGAACTTCTTACTACGGATGAGCATGCCTCTCCAACCATTACAGCAATTATGGCACCTAAAGGCATTGCACTTGGCGATTTCTTGTCACATTTAAAGCGACAATATCATTTGGATTTCGCTGGAGGCCTCGGTCATTTACAAGGTAAAATTTTCAGATTCGGTCACATGGGCTATTGTTTCCCAAGCGATATTCTACAGGCCATTTCTTTAATGGAAGCTGCACTTCAAGACTTTGAATACGACTTTGAGCCAGGTGCAGGTGTACAGGCAGCACAAGAAGTATTTTTAACCGCTCAGCGAAAACAATTGCAACGATAAAGCTTTGACGAAATGAAAACCTCCAAATCTTTGTATGGATTTGGAGGTTTGATTATTATTTTTACAGGCTGAAAAATTCTCTCGCATTTGTCCGTCATCATAATGAAGGATTGATTTCCGTTTCATTGTAAGAGAACGATACACCTAAGTAAAATCGAAATTTCAGCCAATACTACACAGCAAGATCGACTGAATAATCTTTTACAGCGTGAATTATGCAAATGAGTACATTTTCAAAAGCTAAAAGTGTTATACTAATAAGCACGTTATAAATTGAGGAGTTAGACAGTATGAAATATTTTAAACCACAAATGCAGCAACTTGTGAAAGAAAACCGTGAATTACATGATCGCCTAAAAGAGTTAATGTCCGAAATGGATTTGCAAAAAAATTATGCTTTAAAAGCTCTATATCACGCTGAAGTAGCGGACGGTGGACGCTATCAGCAAGATTATCAAGCGTTGGATTATTTATATAAATAACAGCAAAAACACTTCGAACAATTCCCATTAAACAAAATAAAAAGGCAGAATCCACTCTTTTGATTAAAATGAAAGCTCTCACTCAACCATACCAAAGGAGCGTATCTGTCTAATGAATAGATTAACAAATCAACAAAGGGTTTATTAAGTGGCAATTGCCGTTTTACTTTCCAACGATGTGATGTTTTGAATAAATTTGCGATCAAATTTTTAAAAGTAATAAACGCAAGAATGTTGATTCCGATAGCATTCTTGCGTTTTCTCATTAACTAACTACCTTAATCATTAGTTCTTCCTACTCGCACTACCTTTGCCATGTATTCCTCACGCATTTCCTCCGGCACCATACTGCCACCTGTTGCCCATACAATATGGGTAGCTTGCTCCATCTTTTCAACTAAATCATGCTTTTCTAAATAATTTTGTCCATTTTTCATTAACTGAATGGGTCCGAACATCCCTGCATGTGCAGATGGCTCTAAAAATAGTCCTTCCGAATTCATAGCCAATCCAAGTGACGTAAACAATTCTTCATCTTTCACTGTATAACAGCCACTAATATACGTTTCCATCACTTTTCCTACGAATTTTGAAGCACGACCTACAGCAAGACCATCCGCTTCGGTTTTATTATCAAGACCGATATCTTCTACGCTGATTTCATCATGTAAGCCTGTCATCAAGCCCATTGTCATACAAGGGGATGCTACTGGCTCAGCGAAGAAAATATGGGCGTGTTCTCCAAAAATTTCACGGATGCCGTACGCAACCCCACCTGGTCCCCCTCCTACACCACACGGTAAATAAACGAACAATGGATGCGCATTATCCACTGTAATGTTCGTCTTTTCAAATTGTGTTTTTAAACGCTTTGCTGCCACCGCATAGCCTGCAAATAAGTCTTTTGAATTCTCATCATCAATGAAATGACACATAGGATCTTGTTCAGCCTCTCGGCGACCTTGTTCAACAGCCACGCTATAATCGGCCTCATATTCAATAACTGTCGCACCTTTTTCTCGTAGTAAGGCTTTCTTCCACTCTTTTGCGTCACTCGACATATGTACAACGACATTAAAGCCGAGTTTTTTGCCCATAATGCCGATACTCAGTCCTAAATTACCAGTAGAACCTACGGCAATTGTGTACTGCTGGAAGAACGTTTGAAAATCTTCTGTGGCCAACACCGCATAATTATCTTCTATTGTTAGCCTTCCACTAGCAATCGCAAGCCGTTCTGCATGTCTTAATACTTCAAAAATACCACCACGAGCTTTAATGGAGCCTGAGATTGGCAAAGCATGATCGCATTTTAAGATAAATTGACCTGGTATTAGAAGATCAAATTCCTTCTCAAGTGCTTTCTTGATCAATGGTATTTCTTGAATAGATGATTCAATGAGTCCTTTACTTTCCAAAAGCTCTGGGAATGCTACAGTTAAATAGGAAGAAAAACGTTTAAGTGTCTCTTCTGCCTCCCCGACTTCCTCCATTGAAAAAAGATTTGTACTCGCCTTTTTTTCCCAATTTGTATTTTCCCAAAGCACAGTATCCTTATTTGCTAACTCATTTAGTCTCGGAAATTGATTTAATAGTTCGTGTTTTAGTTTATTTTTCATCTTCAGATGCCTCCATTTTTTGGGCTGAAATTGCTCGTTCACAAATTTGTCGAAATTTCAATTCGAACGAAATATTGTTTTCTTGCGTTCGTTTTTTAGGTCCCCTCGTACGTCCACCAGCACGTCTAATCTTTTGTCCAACATGGCGCATATCGAGCAAACGTTCGATATTTTCATCGGACATTTCTCGTCCATTTTGATCAATTGGATACCCCCCTCTTGCCAAAACCATTGCTGCTAAACCGTAATCCTGTGTAATGACAATATCATGCTTTGAAAGCGCATTCACTAGCGTGAAATCAACCGAATCTGGTCCTTTGGGAACCATAATTGTTATTACATTATCACGTTCAATACGGTGAGATGTATCGCAAAACAAGATTGTTTCCATCTCAAACTCAGATGATATAGATAGCGCTAAATCCACTACTGGACAGGCATCAGCGTCAATTAAAACCTTCACAATAAAGCATCATTCCTTTCTCATAATTAGATCAATCAAGCAGTTGGTTGTTATTTAAATATAATAATTTTTCAATTTCCCTTGCTCATTTTTTCACAAACTCAAGGTCTTTGTATAAAGTATTTTATTGAATAGTTTGAAAAATAGATATACGATACAACTATCAACTAACTGGAGGTTTTTTACTATGACAATTACAACTGTTAGCAACGAACAATTAGCCAAAGAATACGTAGATGGCGTATTCGAGCAATTAAAACAACAGAACAGTCATCAAGCGGAGTTCTTACAAGCTGCTGAAGAAATTTTCATTTCATTAGTGCCTGTATTTGTACAACACCCTGAATATATTAAAGCTAATATCTTATCTCGTATCATTGAGCCAGACCGCATCATTTCCTTCCGTGTTGCTTGGCAAGATGATAACAACCAAGTTCAAGTAAACCGTGGTTATCGTGTACAATACAGCAACGTAATGGGACCATATAAAGGTGGTCTTCGCTTCCACCCTTCCGTTAACGAATCAATTATCAAATTCTTAGGCTTTGAACAAATCTTTAAAAATGCTTTAACAGGCCAACCAATCGGTGGTGGTAAAGGTGGTTCAAACTTCGATCCTAAAGGTAAATCAAACTCTGAAATCATGCGCTTCTGTCAAGCATTCATGACTGAATTATACCGCCATATTGGTCCAGATGTCGATGTTCCTGCTGGTGATATCGGAGTTGGAGCTCGAGAAGTAGGTTATTTATGGGGTCAATACAAGCGTTTAACACATGCAAGCGAATCTGGTGTATTAACTGGTAAAACTCCTGGATACGGTGGTTCTTTGGCTCGTAAAGAGGCAACAGGTTATGGCACAGTATATTTTGTAAACGAAATGCTAAAAGATGCCAATGATTCATTCGAAGGTAAAACAGTTGTAGTTTCTGGCTCTGGTAACGTTTCAACATATGCAATTGAAAAAGCACAAGCTTACGGTGCAAAAGTTGTTGCTTGCTCCGACTCTTCAGGCTACGTTTACGATCCAGATGGTTTAGATCTTGAAGCAATTAAAGAAATTAAAGAAGTAAAAGGCGATCGTATTTCAACTTACGTAAACTATCGTCCAGATGCAACATATACAGAAGGTTGCACAGGTATTTGGACTATTCCTTGTGATATCGCGCTTCCATGTGCTACTCAAAACGAAATTAACGGTGAATCAGCTCGCACATTAATTTCTAATGGTGTAAAAGCGATTGGTGAAGGAGCTAACATGCCATCTGATCTTGAAGCAATTAACGAATTCTTAGACGCTGGCGTTTTATTCGGACCTGCTAAAGCTGCTAACGCGGGCGGTGTTGCTGTATCTGCTCTTGAAATGGCGCAAGATTCTAGCCGTGTATTCTGGTCATTTGAAAAAGTAGATGCTAAATTACATCAAATTATGAAAGATATTTACGCGGACAGTAAAGCAGCTGCTGAAAAATACGGTTACCCTGGGAACCTAGTAGTAGGCGCGAACATTGCCGGCTTCGTAAAAGTAGCAGATGGTATGCTAGCTGAAGGCGTATATTAATAACATTCTTTTTTCATTCAACTCCACCTAAGATGGTAGCGAACATTCGTTATCATCTTGTTTTTTTAGTATAAAGAAAGGTAATAAACATAAAAACAACTACAAAAACGAACATTTTTATTATTAAATATTTAAAATATTCGTGTTATAATAATGGAGTACTATGAAATATTGGAGGGTTTTTTGTGGAATTATTGTATACAGGTAAAACGAAAAATGTGTTCAAATTAGAAGATGGTCACTACTTATTAAAATTCAAAGATGATGTAACTGGTGAAAACGGCGTATTCGACCCTGGTGCTAACACTGTAGGCTTAACAATCGATGGTGCAGGACTTGCTGGACTTCGCTTAACTTCTTATTTCTACTCAAAATTAAACGAACAAGGTGTGCCTACTCACTATGTTGATGCAAACTTCGAGGATGCAACAATGACAGTAAAACCTGCTACAGTTTTCGGAAAAGGCTTAGAGGTTATTTGCCGCTTCAAAGCAGTTGGCTCTTTCCTTCGTCGCTATGGTGCTTACGTAAAAGAAGGACAAGATTTAGATTCTTTCGTAGAAGTTACCATCAAAGATGACGATCGCCTTGATCCTCCTATTTCTGAAGATGCATTAGCAATGTTAAATCTGTTATCACGCGAAGAGTATGCAATTTTAAAGCAACGTACAATTGAAATTGCTAAATTTGTTGCTGCAGAGCTTGCAAAAAAAGGATTAACACTGTACGACATCAAATTAGAATTTGGCCGCGATGCGAAAACAAATGAAATTTTATTAATAGATGAAATTTCTGGCGGAAATATGCGTGCTTACAAAGGCGAACAATATATCGAGCCTTTAGAACTAGAAAAAATTATGCTTGCTGAATAAAAATAATACATTCATGAAATTCAAAATTAGCCTTGTTAATCTACTATTAACAAGGCTATTTTAATGCTTCAACAAAAGACCGGTTCACTTGTAGCCTGTGGCGGAAATAAGGGTTCTTGAATGGATAAAAATGTGTAATCAACACACCTGACAGAATGATTGACTTTTAATGTTTGAGTACCCTTTTTTAATAAAAAAAATAATTTTTTTTGAAACTTTTCATTAGCATAGCCGTATACTAACTATACGCATAATGCAATTTTCTATTCTTTTGGAGGTAGTTTAATGGAAAACTATAATGACACACCACAGGCGAGGACAAAACTAAATCCATTTCTATCAGCTTGGATACACCCTAAACAAACTGCACGTTATATGATTGATGAAAAATCAATTGGATTTGCGATTCTTATTATGTCAATTGGCTATATCGGTTCTTCGTTATCAGGGCTTATAGATAAAGAAGCTATATCAGATTTTTCTCCTTGGTTTATGGCACTACTTTGTGTGATATTTGCACCAATTGCAGGGATTATCGGTACAGGTTTCTCAACGCTAATATTTTGGCTGTTTGGTAAGATTTTCAACGGGACTAGTACATTCACAGATTTATTTAAAGCTTTAAGTTTACCTGCTATCCCATTCATCGTTCTTCTACCACTTTACTTAATTTGGCTAATTACATCCCCTGAAACGTTAATGAACACTAGCTCTACCGAAACAATACCTTGGTTATTATTAATAACTGGTTTTATTAGCTTTGTTCTAGCAATCTGGTCATTAGTTATCACAGTAGGTGTTGTGGCAGAAGCTCATCAATTTGAAATTTGGAAAGCGATATTGACTGTTATTATCCCTTCTATTATTCTGTCCATTGTTTTCGTAGTTTTGGTTTTCATTATTATATTTGGCATAATCGGTATTAGTATGATGTAAAAAAATCTCCCCTCTCAATAACGAGAGTGGGAGATTTACTTTTTAAATTGAGCAATTATTAAACTGAAAGTACTGTATTTTGTTGGAATAGTTCTGATACACCTGACTCAACAGCAGCACCACTTACAGCACGTGAAACAATTGCAACTACCCGCTCATCTAATGATTTAGGCACGATATATTCCTCTGTTAATTCCTCGTCACTTACAAGGGATGCAATCGCTTCAACTGCGGCTAACTTCATCGCTTCATTAATATCCGTTGCTCGCACATCCAATGTCCCACGGAAAATACCAGGGAAAGCAAGCACATTGTTAATTTGGTTTGGATAATCTGAGCGTCCCGTTCCCATTACACGTACACCCCACGCTTTAGCATTTTCATACTTAATTTCTGGATTTGGATTTGCTAGTGCAAACACGACTGGATCTTCATTCATAGAAGCAATATGCGCTTCTGTTAATAAATTTGCAACTGATACACCGATAAAGACATCAGCACCCAGTAGGGCATCCTCCAATGTTCCATGCAATTTTTCTGGATTTGTTAAATGGGCAACCGTTTCTTTAATTGGATTCATCCCTTCAGCGCGCCCTTCATAAATAAGACCTTTTGTATCACACATATAAATATTTTTATAACCCATTTGCACAAGAATACGTAAAATAGCAATCCCCGCTGCGCCTGCGCCGTTAATGACAACCTTCATTGTTGCCACATCTTTTTTTACAATACGATTAGCATTAATCATCCCTGCACCTACGACAATCGCCGTCCCATGCTGATCATCATGGAACACCGGAATATCACATTCTTGGCGGAGACGATCTTCAATTTCAAAGCATCTTGGTGCTGAAATATCTTCTAAATTTACAGCACCAAAAGTTGGAGCAAGCGCCTTCACAATGCTGACGATTTCATCCGTATTCTTCGTATCTAAACAAATAGGAAAAGCATCAACATTGGCAAAACGCTTTAATAAAATCGCCTTCCCCTCCATTACTGGTAATGCTGCCTTCGGACCGATATCTCCTAAACCTAGTACCGCAGTACCATCTGAAACAACTGCCACCATATTTCCTTTCATAGTATAGTCGTAAACAAGTGATGGATTTCTTTCAATCTCTATACAAGGTGCAGCTACCCCTGGAGAATATGCAAGACTTAGATCATAGGAATCTTGCACAGGTACCTTTGAAATCACCTCTAATTTTCCACAATAATGCTCGTGCATTTCTAAAGCCTTTTTCATAACATCCATTCAATCCCATCCTTTTCTTATGAATTATTATATATTTTAGAATCATAATACTTTGTGAAAGCAAAGTCAACGAATTTTCTGTCAATTTTATTTTTCATTAGAAATAAAGGCATTTACTATCGAAAATACCACTTTTTCATCTTGTTATTACTTTCACAATCAATTATTTCAATATAATTGATTAATTGGTTTCCATCTAAAAAAATGTACACATATCGCCATTCAGGCTGTTCAACTTTTCACATAGTATTTTTCTTATGTAAAAGAGAAATTTTTCACAAACTAATGTAAGCGCATCCATTATTACATCTAGCTTCGTCACATTTTCTTCACATTTTTTCACAAAGCTTTTTATTATTTCATTCTAACTAACAAAAAAGAGCCCTTATATAAAGGACTCTTGCCTAAATTGGTTGATAAAAGCGGTGATAATATGTTTGGAAGACCACTGTTCCCCTGATACTTTAGTAATCGGATAATCACGAACAAAGATTGCTTTAGTGATTTCTTCTACTGAATAACCTTTATTAAACAATTGCTTGACATTACCCTCCATGTCTTCTAAATAAGCTATTTTTTCTTGTATTTTTGCTCGACCATCCGCTATATAGCCTGCATGACAGCAATACACTTCCTCAAAATCATAGTTTAATATTTTCTTTAAAGACGCCAAGGTATGTACGATATTTTCTTCATCAAGGACAACCTTTGTTTTCGTCTGTATATACAAATCGCCTGTAAACATAGCACCTGTTTTACGATTGTAAAATGATACATGATCTGTTGTGTGTCCCGGTGTTGCAATAACGTCCCATGTTGCTGTATTCGTTTGCAATGTATCGCCAAATGGTTGCGCTACAAAAGCCGGTCGTTCTCCCCATAATGCCTGTCGATAAATTGGATAGTCTCCATCCTCTGCACAAATACTAACCGAATCACGATGAACAAAGATTGGTACACCCTTATGCTGTTGAATCCATGCTGCATTTCCTGCATGATCCTCATGGGAATGTGTCAGTGCCACTTGTTCAATCGGTATCTCGTTAAAAAAGGATTGGAACTCCTGTGTCAGTGAGTAAGAACCTGTATCAATTAATAACCCATCGACAAAAAAGCAATAAACACTCAATCCAAAACCATCAACTGCTACTTTACCATGTGAACATTGCACATCTCGATTTCGTTGAATTTCTATACTTTTCTCTCGTTTAAACATCATTTTTCCTCCTTCCCCCTTTGTAAAAAGAGTGTAACACAAAATGAATAGTCAGTCATTTTAAGAGTACATAACAATTCGCATCGAAAGATGATTACTATTAAAACTTTCAGTATTACTAGAGAGACCATAGCATCGTATTTTACAATCATAAAAAAGTCCATCTTGCTGAGCGGAGGGTAAAATCCACATATATTGTTTCATAATTGCTCGTTCTGGCGTGCTATCCACGATTTTGGTGAGTCTATCCACGATTTTGACGGTTCTATCCACGATTTGGGCGGTGCTATCCACGACTTTGACGCTTCTATCCACGACTTTGGATTTTTATCCGTCGCTTTAACGATTCTATCCGTCTCCTTGGCTCTTCTTTCCGTCGCTTCGGCTTTTCTTTCCGTCGCTCTGATTCTATCTGTCACCTTGGCTCTTATTTCCGTCGCTCTTCTCTTTCTTTCCGTCGCTCTGATTCTATCTGTCACCTTGGCTCCTCTTTCCGTCGCTCTTACCTTTCTTTCCGTCACTCTTGTCTTTCTTTCCGTCACTTCGGCTTTTCTTTTCGTCGCTCTTGCCTTTCTTTCCGTCACTCTTATCTTTCTTTCCGTCGCTCTGATCTCTATCCGTCACTCTTGCCTTTCTTTCCGTCGCTTTTGCTTTTCTTCCCGTCGCTCTGATTCTATCCGTCACCTTCGCTCTTCTTTCCATCGCTCTTGCCTTTCTTTCCGTCGCTCTGATTTCTATCCGTCACTTTGGCTCTTCTTTCCGTCGCTCTTGCCTTTCTTTCCGTCGCTTCGGCTTTTCTTTCCGTCGCTCTGTTTTCTATCCGTCGCTTCGGCTCTTCTTTCCGTCGCTCTTGCCTTTCTTTCCGTCACTTCGGCTTTTCTTTCCGTCGCTCTGATTTCTATCCGTCACCTTAGCTCTCACTCCCCTTTCCACTCCAATAAAAACAAAAAAACGCCCACCGAAGTGAGCGTTTCGTCTTTAATCAATTATTCATTTGTCCCTTTTTCTACATCATATTCTGTAATCCAGTCACTAAAGCTGCCTACATACAGTTGAATATTTTCATAACCTTCATCTGCTAGCACTGCATACAATGGTGATGCTGTAACACCGCTGCCACAATAAACAACTACGTGCTCGTCGCGTGCAACTTTGCTACGTAACGCATCATTGGCTTGCAATTGACCATCGGATTTTAATTGCTCCCAGTCAAAGTTTTTCGCCGTTGGAATATGCCCAGCTACTTTATCAAGAGGCTCTATTTCACCACGGTAGCGAACTGCTGCACGCGCATCTAACAACGTCGCATTTACCTCTCCATCTACAATGGCTTTTACCGCTTGACGTGGAGCATACAATTCATCTTGCCAAGTAAATTCAATCGTAGTTGGTGGGTATTTAATAATATCTTTTGTGAACGATATCTTTTCCTCAAGAGCGGGTGCACCGCCATTCACAATCACTACATTCGGAAAGCCTGCATACGTCAGCATCCACCAAGCACGTGGTGCAAATGGTGCAGCTCCTTGATCGTAAACAACAATTTGGTCTTCATAGCGTAACCCTAATCCTTGAAATACGGCCGCTAGCTTTTCCTTGTTTGGCATTGGATGACGACCATTGTTGGACTCCATATCTGACAGCTCTTGCTCTAAATCAATATAAATTGCTCCTGGTGCATGCCCTTCTTCAAATGCTTTTTTACCTGCTTCTTTGTCTTGTAAATCAAAGCGAGCATCTACGAAACGGGCTCCGTCTAATTGAATTTCCTCAACTAATTTGAATACTTTTCCCAAGTGAATCACCTCACACGTATTGTAATTGAGCGTAAATATCTTTCCAAGAAGCTAAACGACTTTCTTCTTGAAGTGCAAGTCTTTCTGTGGCAATTTGTTCAAGAGCCTGATGGTAAATATACAGACGTAATTTCTCTGCTTCCTCAGCAATAAAAGTAATGGCCCATGTCATGAGAGATATTTTCTGTGCATCTAAGTAGTTTTGCGCATCTGGTTTCGTTAATACCTCAAGCGCCTCACTTAGCTTCACTTTTTCATTCTTTTCAAAGAATGCCTTCGGATTGCGGAAATGTGATTTCACCCCTGCATATTTCACGATATCTGTAAATGGTCCTTCAAAATCAAGCAAATCTGGCTCAGAAGGTTCAAACGCTAAAAATGAGAAGCTGCGGTTTAATTCTTTAAGCTCACGTACTTCATCTTTAAAGCGCAGTTGCATCTTCTTACTTATAAACTGTGATAAACGGAAGTTTGTTACTCGCATTTCTTGCGTAAAATCAAATCGTAAGCTTTGCATTACTTCCTTTAATGCATGCTCTAAAGCTTGCTGAGCTGGCATTGCTGCGAATGTTGACGGATTGTAGCCTTCCTTAAAGAACTCTGGGTAACGATAATACACGCGCTGAAGGACATAATACAGTAATTCATCAAGCTCTTGCTTCGTTTCACTTTCTAGCATACTTGTATTGAGCGTATTGAACTTCGATTTAATATGCTGTTCAAGTGTTGTTAATTCCTCTAAACGCTCGTCTTTACGCTTTAAGTTCTCTTCTGTCTGTGCAATCAAATCACCTAAACGTTGTTCCGTTTTATCGACTTCCTCTGCAAGTGCCTGCACAGCCAATGCACTTAATTCATCATTCAAGAATGTGTGGAAGGCATCTTCGAAAGGCGGCATACCTGATGTTAAATCAGCACCTTCTACTTTTTCTTTTAAAGCCATTAAGCTCGACACACCGTAAAGTCGAGGGAAGCGAATGCCAAAGCGTTGTAACTCTGAACGTACATAACCTTTTACATCTTCCTGCTCTTCTTCTGTTGTCGCTAAATCAATCGCATTGACGATAAAGAACATCTTATCAAGTTCGAAGGCGTCCTTCACACGTCCTAGCTGAATTAAAAACTCACGGTCAGCTTTTGCAAATGCATGATTATAATAAGTAATAAACAAAATTGCATCAGCATTACGAATATATTCAAACGCAACACCTGTATGACGCGCATTAATAGAATCTGCTCCTGGTGTGTCAACAAGTGTCACACCCATGCGTGTTAACGGACTATCATAATAGAAATCAATATTATCAACAAAGCATGATTTATTTTCTTGTGCAACAAATTTTTCGAACTCTTCACGATTAACACGTAATACTTTCCCAAGCTCAGACTTAAATGTTGGGAATCCTTCTTTATATGCACGAATAAATGATTTATGCACATTTAAGCGTTCGTCCGTTAGCTGCACCGCAAGTCCTTCATCTGCACGATTAAACGCTTCTTCTAGAGTAGAAACTGATAAACCAACTGCTGCATACGAACCTTGAATGTCCTCAAGCATTTGGTCAGCTGTTTTTAATAATACATCGGCTGTTTCATGCGGATGCTCTGGTGTCACAGGACGAATTTTATTAATAGCCGCCGTTGTAGGGTTTGGTGATACAGGTAAAACCTTGGCACCCATTAAGGCATTAGAGAATGAAGATTTCCCAGCACTAAATGCACCGAACAGCGCGATTGTGAAATCCTTTTTCTGTAATCGTTCTACCTTATTTTCTAAGTAAGTTGCTACTTCCGCAAAGCCTTGTACCTCTTTTACAGCATTTGCCGTATGAAGTGCACGCTTAACCACACCTTCAATAGGAAGACTTGTTGCACTAGCTGCTTGCTGTGCCTCTTCTTGCTGTAACGCTTCCTCTTTTGGTTTTAACATCGATTCATCAAATAATCGAATCTCTGCTAAATCTTTCTTAAAGGCATTGTCCCAGTTTGTAAGCTGTTGATTTGCCAGTTTACGAATTTCATTACTCGCCTGATGCATAATGCTTGCACTATATTGCTGGTAACCCTCAATTTCAAGCACTGCATGAATGGCATCAACTTTCGCTTGCATCCCTGCCATTTTTAATTTAGATGGAGCAGCCGTTTCTGTTGCTACCGCCTGTAATGTTGAGGCTTGCGCATCCTTCCAATTATCTGTTTCCTGGATATAGTAGCGCTTAGTCGCCTCTGCCACACGATTAGCAAAATTTAACACAGCATCTCCCGTTAAAATTGCACCTACTTGTACATGCTGCTCAATAAGTGAAAATGGTAATTCAAAGGCGTAGGCATCAATAGCTGTAGCACGTTCTTCATTTAACGCACCAACATCCTTTATCACCTTTTTCATCAACCCTTTTAAATGTCCAGTAATTTGTGCATGTACAACGTTTTGATAAGTGCTATAGACGTCTTCTTTGCGGCGGTTACGCTCTTCCTCTGTTTTTTTCTTGGCGGTAAATAAGCCTCCCACCTTGAAGCCTTCTTGCTGACTTTCTAAATACAGACGTAATTTATCGCGTAAATCTGCAGGCATAATCGCTGCATTCGCAAGTAGTTCTTTACGTTGCTCTTCAAACGTTTCATTCCATGCCTCTACTGAGAACAATTCAACCTGACGATTTAATTTATTGTACTGTTCTAATATATCTTTATGGTGTGCCCAATCATCGGCACTTAAAACATCTTCATCGATATCTAAACGATCCTGTCTTTCTTCCGCTAAATAATTGTCATGCTCACTTTGTAATAAACGCAATGTATTTGATGCAGTCTGTACAAGCTGATCCTGCCAATCATTCATACTATCCATAACGATTTTCTTTACGACCTCAAAATCGTTATAAGGGTGTTCAGGCTCTCTTAAGGAAGTGAAAAATACGCCTTTTGGTACTACTCCCCAAGCCGCAAAAGAATTGTGAACCGTTGCTTTAAATTCCTCAAAACTTAATTCATTTTCTTTATGCTTATCAATCATGTTAACGATTAAATAAACGTTTGGATTGTACTTCATTAATTGCTTGGTAAATTGGAAATTCAATTCCGATTGCACGTGATTGTAGTCCATAGTATAAAATACGATATCAGCAATATGAAGAGCTGACTCAGTTGACATACGGTGTGCATCATCTGTTGAATCGACACCTGGCGTATCCATTACAGTGACGCCTAGTGGTAATGTCGATGTGCTATGTCCAATTTCAATTTGTGACACGAGATCCCCATTTTTACTTAGCTCTTTTACCGTTTTAAAATCATAGTCTGCTTCAAATTTCACAGGTTTTTCATTGTGCATATAGACAATCGCAAAGTCTTCGTCTGATTTATGGACTTTTACGATATTGGCACTCGTTGGAATTGGACTTGACGCAAGTAAGTCTTCACCTGATAATGCGTTAATCATACTCGACTTACCAGCAGAGAAATGACCTGCAAAGCCAATAACATATTCTTTTTGCTGTATTTTACGTGCAAAAAGTGATGTCTTATCCATACGCACTGTATCATCATTATGCTGATAAATTATGTATTGTAACGCGGCTTGCTTTAAAAGCCCCTCCAACTGTTGTTCAAAATCATTCATAAAACCAGTAACCCCTTTATTCATATTAATCAATTTGATCTTCATTCAGTAATGTTTGGATAGGAACTATAACCGCATTCATTTTACCATTTCAGAGGTGGTAGTTTCTCTGAATGAAGATAATCATAATTAGTATTCTACCTTATTCGACAAGCAAAGTATAACACTAATTTACTTTCAAAAGCATATATATCAGGGTTTCAGACGTAATATTTGTACACACGGTGTTGGAATAAAGCGTGATACTTCTAAAAAAACTACTAATTTCTATTTCATAAAGGATGCATATCTAAGAAGCAAATAATTTTCTTCATATTTTAAGGTGAGGATAAATAAAGTTAATAAATTGTTTGATGAGCGATTGCATCACTAATAACAATGAAAGCTATGGGGGTAACAATAAATAAATGGAGTGATAAAAATATGGTGAATTATAGGGAACACCAAAAATTCGAGCGACAATGGGCATGTGATTGTGAAGATCGTTTTATATGGCCTCGTATAAAAGTCAGCACCATTCCTACAGTAGCCCCTCTCCCAGTCATTGAGCCTAATGGAGAAATTATTCCAACAGTCAATAGATATTTCTATATTGTTACATCAGATATTGATTTGACTAATGGGGCAACTCTACCAGCTAACCTATTTTTCCATGACAACGGGAATCTAATAACTGAATTTTCAATTTTCAATCCGAATGGCTACGTCAATCTTTATATCAATGGTGTTATGCAGGAGGGGGGGATATTTACCATAACTACAACCTCCCTAACCGTGAATCCTTATAATTCAACAATTTATAGAGGAACACCAATTATTATAGAATCATTAGGATTTTCTACAAAATAAAATAAGAATCATCGCTTTGAAAGGGGGTGAAAATAAGTGGCACTTTCCATTATCAATATCCATGTAAATGTTTCAGGTACTTCGAGAAGATTTTTTAATGTTTTAGCTACACCCTTAACAATCACAGATGGTACAACGGTTGCTGCTACTACCTTCTTAAATGATAGCGGTAATGCTGCAACTACTTTTCCAATCGTAACAAACGGTTACTATAATTTATATATAAATGGTGTGCTTCAAGAAGGTGCATCCTATACAGTTTCTGCTACAGAATTAACGTTTCATACTGTTACAGGCGCTATCTCTGCTGGAACACCAATCGTTATTGAAGCTGTAGAGTTAGTGACTACAATTTAGTGTTCATGAATAAATTGGGTTGGGATGTATATGTAATCGAATACTACAATAGTATAGGAACACTACTTTCCAATAATATACCTTCCTATAATTAAAAGTGGATGCCCTACATTTTAGGGCATCCATCCATTCATACTACTTATATCGTTTGACGCTTTAATTCATAATTTTTTTGCATAATCCAGTGCATATGAGTCTTCTCCGTGTATACATATTGTTTGCACGGAAATTTTGATTTTCTTTTACTGTAGACCTAACTTCATTCGATGTCAAAATTCCTTTGATATGTATAAGCATTTGAATTTTCTTCATTAAAAGAATTGTGCGTCGGCAAATCCACATCGTATGAGGAAAATCAATCATTTGTTGCGCGAATTGTCTCCTCGATGCAGAGCCTAATACAAGTTATTAAATCTTGAATATTCCATCCCGGTATTTTTCCATGCTGAATCGCCAAATCAAATGACGCAGGAATATGTATAAATCCAGCACGTACATCTTTATATTGCTTTGCGTAAACTAACCCTTCATACATAATATTATTACATAAATAGGTTCCTGCCGTATTTGAAATTTCCGCTGGATACCCTTCTTTACATAATCGATTCACCATATTTCTGATCGGTAAATTCGTTATATAGGCGTCTACACCTCCATCATAAATACGCTCATCAACTGGTGTATAACCATTATTATCTGCTTCACCATCTTTAACATTAATCGCAATTCGCTCTGGCGTTATTTTAAAACGTCCTCCAGCTAGTCCTAATGAAATAATGATTTGTGGCTTTATCTCAGCAATATATTGTTTCAGCTGCTGAGCAGATTGCTGAAAATCTACAGACAAAACCCGGCCTACAATTTCATAGCCACCCATCTTTTCTCCATTTAACTTTTCTACAATTTGCATTGTTGGATTAATTTTATATTCAAGAAATGGTACAAACCCTGTTAATAATATTTTTGTCATTTTCTTCACCTAAATTTCTATTGAACATTTTTTCATTGTTTCATAACCGTATGGATTTATTTAATTTTAAAACAAATTTCAGAAAAAACAAACAACTTTTTTTTGCATTTTATTGCAACGATAGGTTTAAAATTAATAAAAAAGCATAACCCAAAATTACTCGGGTCATGCTCTACCTGTATGAAAATGGTCGTTATTTACGCCACTTTTATCTAAATATTAGAACCGCTAGCTTCCGCTACAATCAGCATATACATTAGCAAAATAAAAAACTTTAATAAGCCAACAATAAACCTGTTGTTCCCTAATCAACATGCCTAGTTTTCTTATTTTAAATGTGCAGTAGCCTGTTTCATGACGTATTTCCCTACTCCTATATAGATAGCCACTGTTGCTCCAATAAATACGAATGTCATTGCCGACCGCTCCTTTTTTATAAAAATTTGGACTAAAGAATTATTTTTATATAGACGTACGCGTCCACTTATTGAATTTGAAAATCATTCTCATTAATATAATATAAATTTCCCATTAATTCGTCAAGACATACTTTCATCTTACCCATTTATCATGGTAAGATGTAGAAAAGTCGGAAAAAGGATGCGGTAATGATGAGTAATTCGAAGTACTTTCAAACTATTTTAAACGGGACAATTCACGCTTTAAAATCGATCCTACCTATGGATATTGAAGTGAAAACGCCAAATATAATTTCTGAACCCTTTCAACAACAGCAAATGGGTGTTTTAATTGGCTTAATAGGAGATTTAAAAGGCCGTGTAATCATCGATTCTTCGCCTGAAGTATTTAGTGGCATCGGCAATACTATGTTTGGTATGCCTCTTGAAGGAGAAATGCTAGAATCTTTCACCGGAGAGTTTGGAAATATGATTGCAGGTAATTTATGTACAACCGTAGGACAAGAAAACTTAGAAATTGATATCACACCGCCAACAGTCATGGTTGGCAATACAAAACTATATGGCTTTGATAAGGCATTCGTACTTCCTGTTACAATTCCAAACATTGGTGCACTAACAGTTCTATTGACGATTGAAGAAGGATAATAGAACGATAGGATATCGAACTCTTCCAAATAATATATCCTATGTACTGCAATTTGCATCTATGAATACGCATTGTCATTCGCATTAATTAGTAGAGGCTACACCATAAGCCTTGAACCAAATTTACTAATAGTAAAATTTCTAGAAAAATAAGAGATTTTAATAAAATTACTCCAATTTCAACTTTAATTCACGCCATCTCAATGACTATTGAGGTGGCTTTTTTAAATCCTCTCCTCAATATTTCACATTTCCTTCACATAATTCGCTAATATGTGTGATTTTTTTCACATCTAAAGAAAATTTATTTATATATCATGTCAATTAGAAAGACCACAATAAAAGCGTAGGAGGAGCAAAAATGGCAAATAAAAAAAAACCTGATGAAAATTTAAAAGGTTCACTCTATGCGGTATTTGGAGTAGGCATCATGATCATCTTGCTTTGGGTGTACTGCTTCAATTTGTTCATCGAACGTTTTTAATCTACTAAGAAGGGACAGAGACTTATGCACTTACATAAGTATGAGAAATATTGGCTTGTGTTTGGAGTTACAACTTTAGTAGCATTCCTGATTATTCTCGGCATCGGTGCATTTCATCAAGGTTCACATCCGAACGTTGGTAAAAAAACACTAGATTATGAGAAAGTAAAAGAATTTCCACCTTTCGATAATCCCGGTGTTCATAAAGTCGAAGGTAAGGATTGGGATTATGAAGTTGTTGTTTTAGCATCCGCATTTTATTATAACCCACCTGAAATTGAAGTTCCGCTTGGCGCGAAAGTGAAATTCATTGCAACTAGTGAAGATGTGATGCACGGTTTTGAGGTTGCAGGTACAAATATTAATATGATGCTTGAACCTGGTTATATTTCTGAATATGTAACAGAAGTAAATAAAGTAGGCGAATTTTTAATTGTATGTAATGAGTACTGTGGTACAGGACATACGATGATGCACTCTATGCTAAAGGTGGTGGATCCAAATGAGTCTAAATAATAATTTGACAAAGGTGGATCATCGTGATGCGAAGCTTGCGATGGCACATATTTACGTGGCATTCATCGCATTATTATTAGGAGGTCTTGCAGGTTTATTACAAGTTTTCGTACGCTCTGGTCAATTCACATTACCAGCAGGCATTGGTTACTATCAAATTTTAACCGTACACGGTGTTTTACTCGGACTTATTTTAACAACGTTCTTTATTTATGGTTTCCAAATTGCTAGTGTTAGCCGTACGTCGGGGACATTTACAGCTAGTCAACGTCGTCTTGGCTGGATCGGCTTCTGGTTAATGACAATTGGTACAGCAGCTGCCGCAACAATGGTTTTACTTAACAAAGCAACTGTTTTATATACGTTCTATGCTCCACTGAAAGCTCACTGGATTTTCTATTTAGGCCTTACATTAGTCGTTGTCGGTTCTTGGGTTGGCGGCGCAGGTCAAATTTTACGATATGCACAGTGGCGGAAAGAAAACAAAGGAAGCGGACAACGAAGCCCATTACTATCATTTATGGTTGTTGTCAACAATCTCATGTGGTTCGTAGCAACTCTAGGCGTAGCTGTTTCTGTTCTATTCCAGCTACTCCCATGGTCTTTAGGCTTCATTGAACGCGTTGACGTAGCATTATCACGTACATTATTCTGGTATTTCGGTCATGCTCTTGTATACTTCTGGTTATTACCAGCTTATATGATTTGGTATGTTGTTATTCCAAAGGTTATTGGCGGAAAAATTTTCTCTGATTCTTTAGCAAGACTTTCGTTTATGCTATTCTTAATTTTCTCTGTACCAGTTGGGATCCATCACCAATTAACAGAGCCTGGTATTTCTAGCACATGGAAATTCATTCAAGTTGTTTTAACATTTGCTGTAATCGTGCCATCCTTAATGACCGCCTTCTCGATGTTTTCAATGTTTGAATTACGAGGTCGTGAATTAGGTGGTAAAGGGCTTTTCGGTTGGTTTAAAAAATTACCATGGAAAGATTCTCGTTTCTTTGTGCCATTTATCGGTATGGTCGCATTTATTCCTGGTGGTGCAGGCGGTATCGTCAATGCCTCTTACCAAATGAATCAATTAATCCATAATACCATTTGGGTGACAGGTCATTTCCATTTAACAATTGCAACAGCCGTCGTATTAACTTATTTCAGTGCGGCATTTTGGTTAATTCCACATTTAACAGGTCGTACACTAACTAAATCTTTAAACAATCTCGGTAATTTTGCTGGTATTTTATGGGCAACTGGTATGACAATTATGTCCTCCGCTATGCATATCGCTGGTCTATTCGGTGCACCTCGCCGTTCTGATTACTCTGAGTATGGTGGTGCTCAACAAGCTTATGATTGGATTCCTTATCAAATTGCGCAAGCAGTTGGTGGCACGATCCTATTCATCGCCATCTTAGTCATTATTTATATTGTGGTGAAATTAGCTTGGTTTGCGCCAAAAGGCGAAGAGGAATTCCCAGTTGGTGAAGTACATGAAAATGGCGGAACGACACCGGCCATCTTAGAAAACTTTAAAGTATGGCTTGTGATTTTAGTAGCATTAATTTTATTTGCCTATACGATCCCAATTTTCGATATCATTGCTAATTCCCCTCCTGGCTCTAAAGGCTATCAACTTTGGTAACAATGTTTTGTATCTTCATGAAAAAGCGGATGGGACATAACTAGCCGATATCCAAGAAAAAGAGAAATCAAAGTCATTTGAGTTCTCTTTTTTCTTGGATTCATTGAGTTATTCTTATTCTCTACCCTACTTCTCTGCTAACAGGTATCTGCGACAATATGGTGGGTAATTCAAAATACTCCTCTTCCATTCGATCAAGAAAAGGAAGTCAGTAGGTCCTGTACGCATATCTGTTGGATTCGGAAAAATAGCGAAAGCGAGCGCGAATAGTCCTTCAAAGACTCATGCTGTTCGTACTACCAGCGATCGTGATAGATTCCCTGGCTTACGAGTTATGGCATAAAATCTTATTTATACATTATAGGATGACATAACATTAAGCTACTCTTTTTTAGTTTTAATATTGTCTATATACTTTTTTGCTTCGACTAGTCCTAAACCAGTTTTTTCTCTAACATGGTTTACTATTTTAGTATTGTCTATGTTAGATTTAATCATGTTTCGGACTTCTGAAATAAGTTCAGGGTTTTCAGAATTGATAGTGACAAGTTTTGTTTGATTTAATTTTTTATTTTTACTTAAAAGAACACCTATAATACAAACAGCACATAGGGTTATTATAAATAAAGATAATTGTGTAGTCATATCTCTCTTGAACCCTCCCTCTATTACTTATTTTTATAGATTACATGCATTTTTTACATTTGTAAATCCAGTTAGTTCTGCAATTAATGCGGATAAAGCAGCTATTTTTTCTTTAGCAGTTGTTGCTCCAACTAATAATTTAGCTGTTTCTATTGCGCCACCTAATTCTTTAATATACTTTTTAATTTTAGTTAATTTAGCAATGGGAATAGCGTTCATTAAAACTAATTCTCCAATAGCTAAACTACAATCCCACCACCCACGTGGCTGTTTAATCATAGGTGCTTTTTCCCCGATTTCGGGATTGTAAACACTAGATGTAATACCTCTATCGTTGAAGTATTGATTAATAGCTTTAGAGTCTCCTGATTCTAACAATTCATCGGGGATCTCTTCTATAGCTTTTAATGTTTCGATCGGTTGTTTAAGTTCTTTTGGTGTGGGATCATCATAATTTTCTTGAGCACTAGCTATGCCAGGTGGAAAAATAGATAGCATTAAGGCAATTGACATGAGCCAACTAAAAGGTTTATACACTTTATTCCTTAATTTAACATTCATACCAAAACCTCCAATTTACTTTTTCAAGATGCTCGATCTCTAGTTATCTAAATTTTCGAAATATAATATTGGTATTTTCTCTTTTTTTTACTTTCTCCGGAGTATATTGAGCTTATCATTAGCTATAAAAATTTCAAAATCAATTTTCGACGGTAATTGAACAAAAATTGATAAAAGTCAGAAAAATTAAGATTCAAAGATATTATAAATATTTTCAAACCATACAGAATATTGACCCGAAAAATTTAACGAGGTTAAAGCTTAGGAAATGTTTGTAAAGATTGCTCCTCTATCACTTCCTTTCACTTACGTGCATAAACACAATTAGTGAAGAGCTGCCTGAATAAATTCTGTGGGAAAGATGACCTGCAATCAGTCGGAATAAAACAGAGGATTTCACTGAACCACCTAAAAATTTAACATTTACCTCGGTAGGAGTTTCAAAAGGCGGGGCAAAAGTAAGTGAAGATGAAGTTAAATGAATGTAAAATGGGGTGAAGTTGAAGAGTCATTGGAATTGTATACTAAAAATAATTAGATTTGTCTTATTGGCATTTTATGTCCTTTTTTTAATCCAGATTTTAGCTATTCCATAAAAGGGCGGATTATGGAAAGATATAATGGTTTTAATGTAAGCCCGTAATCAAATAACGCATATAAATAACCAGGCACCTCCGGTACGATGATAAATGTATCAAAATTAGAGGAGGTGCTTCTTTATGTCAACTACCAAACTAACAATTGTCCCTGTGACACTAGATCCGATCACTGACAACTCTTCATCAACAACTTCACCACAAAACTCTCCTGAGCCGAGCTGCATCATTAAAACAACTAGTGCTGAAATTTCCTTCTTTAATGGCGTAGATGAGCGCATCATCCAAACGATCCTGAAGGAGTTGAATAATCAATGAAGCAAGATTTTACGAGCGTGCAGAACATCTACATTATTTGCGGTAAGACCGATATGCGTAAAGGTATCGACGGTCTCGCAGCACTCATTCAGGATTCTTTTAAACTCGATCCATATAGTGATTCCATCTTCTTATTTTCTGGAACGAGTAAAGACCGTTATAAATGTTTGTATTTTGATGGAGATGGCTTCGCCATACTTTATAAACGATTAGATAATGGCAAACTGCAATGGCCAAAAGATGAAAAGGAAGTACGTAACCTTTCACAAAAGGAACTTCGCTGGCTTTTAGAAGGTTTATCGCTTCAGCAACCAAAGGCAATTGCGAAATCTGCAAAAGGTGTCTTTTAAATTTACTTTCTAAGATGGTATAATCAACCATAACTTAGATTGAACGAAATGTGGTGAATGATTTGATGAGCACTTCTAACGAAAAAGTGATTCAACTTCTTGAAGAACAACTTGCGTATATGAAAAACCAAAACAAAGATTTATCGAAACAAATTGAAGTGTTAACAGAACAAGTTCGCCAATTAACAAAAGCTTTATACGGTTCCAAAACGGAAAAATCAAAGTATCAAGCACCAGACGGACAAGGCTCTTTATTTGAGGACGATCCGTTTTTTAACGATTCTGAGCAGACAGAAGAACAAAGCACGCCAACTGTTACGTATACCGTTGTCCGTAAACTACATAAGAAAAAACGGAATGATTCTTTTCGTGATGGGATTGAAATAGAAGAAATTCACCATCATCCCACCAATACACAATGCGACTGTTGCCTTGGCCAAATGACCGAAGCCGGTACAACTATTGCGCGTGAAGAAGCAAAATTCATTCCGGCAAAAATGATGCGCATCCAGCATATTGAACATGCCTACGAGTGCAAGCACTGTAAAATGGATGCCACAAAAAGCACAAATGAAACGTGGGAAAGCCCCACAAGCTGCCATTCAGCGAAGTATTGCGGGACCTACCGTTCTAGCAAAACTGATCTATGATAAGTTCATCCAATACTTGCCTCTATACCGTAAGGTAAAGGAGTGGGAACGATATGGCCTGCTTACGAATGATAAGAACTTATCAAACTGGGTGATCCGTGCAGCTGAAGATTGGCTTCTACCGATTTATGAACAGATGAAGCAGACATTAACAGCAAAATCCGTTCTACATGTAGATGAAACCTATGCGCAAATAATCAATCGTTCAGACGGAAAATCCGGTCAATCGAACGCCTATAATTGGGTGTCCCGAAGTGTGCCAAGTCAAGGACCGATCATCGTTCTTTTTCAAAGTGCATTATCGAGAAACTGTTCTGTATTAGAAGAATTTATAGCTGGTTTTCAAGGAACTGTGATTTGTGATGGTTATTCTGCATACGGGAATCTACCTGATGTCACGTTCGCCAACTGTTGGGCGCATGTGCGACGCTATTGGCTGAAAGCTGATAGCAAAAACGGGCAAATTGGCATTGGCGTGGATTACTGTGATCAACTGTATCACCTAGAACGTCAATTCAAGCATCTTTCACCAGGTAAACGCCGAAAATCACGGCAAAAACATTCAAAGCCGATTGTAGAGAAATTCTTAAAATGGGTGGATGAATCGCCTTTCTTCGGAAAAAATGCCTTAGCTAAAGCTGCCGAATACACATTAAATCGTGTACATGGATTAAAAGCTTTTCTGTTCGATGGTAGGATTGAAATCGATAATAATCCGGCTGAAAATGCGATTCGTCCAAATGTGATTGGTCGTAAGAACTGGCTTTTCTCTGTTAGTGAAGCAGGCGCTAAAGCGAATGCCATCTGTTTAAGTTTGGCTGAAACGGCAAAAGCAAACGGCATCGATTTCTATCAATACCTAGTGACGTTAATGACAGAATTGCCAAATTTACCGATTCATCAGCAGCCAGAGATTTTAAAGAATTACATGCCTTGGTCGAAAAAAATCCAAGCCACATGTGCAAAATAGCCATCTATCCGAAAAAATTCAGGGTAGATGGCCATTAGTCGTGCGTACTGAGAAGGTGCGCTTATTTTTTTATATTTCGGGCTTACGTTTTAATTGGAGTCTCTGAACTTGTTTACGTGGAATACCTGATTAACTTATTTTTATGTTCAAATACAAAGCCCGGAAAACTTTACTGTTCGTAAAATACCCCGGGCTTCTTCTATAATTTAATTATTTTTAAGGTTTTGTCTCAGCCTCTTTGCTTTAGAGTTGATACAGCTTCGTATACTTTTCTTGTAAATAGTTTGCTAAATATTTAGCATTTAAACCTTCCCCTGTCGCCTCCTGTAGTAATTCGAAAGGCTTTTTCAGTGCACCATATTGATGGACTTTATCTGTTAACCATTCCCGAATTGGCAGAAGCTCACCCTTTTCTAACAGCTCATCAAAGTTTGGAATATCTTTATCCATGGCATGCTTCCATTGCGCAGCATAAATCATGCCTAAAGCATAGGATGGGAAATAACCAAACATGCCTCCTGACCAATGCATATCTTGTAATACGCCTATTGCATCTGTTTCAGGACGAATACCTAAATATTCTTCGTACTTATCATTCCATACTTGCGGAAGATCCTTTGCTTGAAGATCGCCATTGAATAGGTCACGTTCAATTTCATAACGAATCATAATATGTAGTGGATATGTTAACTCATCCGCTTCAATACGAATAAAAGAAGGCTCTACCATATTAATTGCTCGAAGGAAATCAGCTAAAGCTATATCTCCAAACTGTGCAGGTGAATACTTTTGAAGGCGCTCATAGTTATGCTCCCAGAACTTTTCGTTCCTACCAACAAAATTTTCATAAAATAAAGATTGCGATTCATGGATACCCATAGATGTACCTGTTGCTAATGGTAAACCACCAAGCTTAGCATCGATGTTTTGTTCATACATGGCATGTCCACACTCATGAATTGTGCCAAAAATTGCTGAACGGAAATCATTTTCATCATATTTCGTTGTAATACGATTATCTCCATGATTCAACCCAATCATAAATGGATGCACACTTTCATCCAAGCGACCTGCCTCAAAATCATAGCCCAGTTGCGTTAACATTTCTAATGATAATGCACGCTGTGACTCTCGCGGGAAATGCTTAAATAACATACTTGTATCTGGTTTATTTGGTGAAGCTGTGATTTTTTGCACAAGAGAAACAATTGTTTCACGTAATTCACCGAATACTTGGTCTAAAACTTCTGTCGTCATTTCAGGTTCATATAAATCTAATAATGTATTGTATGGAGAACCGTTTTTAATACCCCAATATTGAATAAATTTCTTCTGGCAGCTTATGATGTCCTCTAAATAAGGTAGGAATGAAGCATAATTATTAGTTGCTTTTGCCTCTTCCCAAGCTGTTTCTGCTTTTGATTGTAAAATAACGTATTCCTTATATTCATCAGCAGGAATTTTTTTATTTTGATCGTAATTTTTGCGTACTTCTTCCACTAAACGCTGCGTAACATAATCGAGTTCTGCCTTTTGTGCCTCTAGAACAGTTAATAACTCCCCTAATTCTTCACTAGTTTGCATATCAAACAAGGAGGCGGATAATGTTCCAACTACCTCTGCGCGTTGTGCTAATCCCTTCTTAGGTGCACCAGTGCGCATATCCCAATAAATCACATTGAGTGCTTCTTCATAGTGCTGCATTTTTTTCACATAGTCTGTAAATTGTTGTACAGTCATACTATCATCCTCCTTTTTCACGCTACTAGTTTATCATATTTTCGAATATTTTGTATATTATGGACGAACTTCCCTTGTATAAATGGTAAGAAAATTTAATCTATTACCGCAGGAATAATATGCTCATTAATTAATAACCATCTATCGCGTGGATTCATCATAAATTCTGAGGTAATTGCCACAACCATATTCATTTTCGGTATACAACAAATCATATTGCCTCCATCCCCTATTGCTGCATATGTAAATATTCCATCTTCTTGTCGTAGCCACCATAAATACCCGTAATGATTATCGTTCAACTCTGTTGATTCACGAATCCATCTCTCTGGAAGAACCTCATTATTACCCCAAATACCATTGTTTAAATAGAGGTAGCCAAATCGTGCCATATCACGAGTAGTTAAAGTTAGCCCCCATCCACCTGTCGAGTTACCGTTTGGATCATGAACCCACCCTTTCACGTTTTTCCCGAATAAATCATCAAACCCATATGCATCCATTCGATAATCAGGAATTTCTTTCATGCCAAGCGGTGTAAATAAATGTTCATTCGCGAACGCACGAGCATTCTTGCCTGTACTTCGAGTAAGAATGGCTGACAGTAAATGAGCCCCTGCTGTGGAATACTTAAACATGCCCACATCCCCCTTTTCCCCCATAATATCTAGCGTATACTGTACCCAGTCCTGTTGCTGACAAAGTATATCTAATGGTTCCTGCCAATCCACAAATGGATATGGTACCGTCATCGTAAGAAGATGACGTAAAGTAATGTCATGTTTTTTAGCATCTAGACTATAGTCAGGAAAAAAATCCAACACTTTCTGTTCAACGCTTTTAATATATCCTTTAGCAATTGCGATACCAATAAGTGCAGATAGGACACTTTTTGTTACAGATGCTACATGATGAGTATCCTCACGACCTTTACCATTAAAATATTTTTCAAATGCTAAACTACCATTTCTGACAATAACAATGCCATTTATATTGCTATACTCACATGTTATCGTCTGCTCTAGCTCGGAAAGCTTATTACTGTCCATCTTTACGTTCTCCGATTCTACCATTTGCCAATTGATTGTTGTTTGCATAGGAACCTCCCAATGTTGGTTTTGTCATTTCTTCTTTACAGGAAAATATACCTCTGTTACATAATTTTCAGGAACTTTTGCTTGGTTTGGATCTGTTATGTATATTTCATATGGCGGCAATATCAATTCATAACCTTCGTTTTCGATCCACTTCATTAAATTAGCATAGACAGATGTTAATTCTGAATATGCCCCCTTTAAAACAGATTTAGCACAGAGGCTTCCAGGCAAATCTCTCGTTCCTTTGACAGACTCAGCTATTGGAATAGCGAACTCAGTATCATTACCAGTAGGATTAAATTCAGGGCTGTGGTAAATCGTCATCGGCTTACCAAGTAAAGTGAGCTGCTCCGTCGCAATCTTTTCATATAGCTTGCTAAAATGGTTACCATATCCCGATGCATAGTCATCACTGCTCATTATGAGTCGCTTATGAAGGATATTCATTGGCTTTGTTTCAACCAACTGTACTTCGATAGCGTCAAGGTACGACATGATCGGTATCTCCTTTTCTAAGTTTGCAATATCATGACTTAGTTGTTTTACAAGATATTCAAAAGCCTTTAGTTTTTCTTGAATCGCATTTCTCTTATGGTTAAGCGCCGAACAAAGCATTTCTTCGGATTGATCATCTTCTAATTCCAGCATAGTTTTAATTTCTTCAAGAGAAAAATGATACGATTTTAACCGATTGATATAGAGCATCCTTTTAAGTTGTTCGATGGAATAATACCTATAACCGCTTTCAGCATTTATCTCATCTGGGTTAATTAATCCAATTTCATCGTAATAGCGAAGTGTTTTTGTAGATACACCACATATTTTCGAGAATTCTCCTATTGATAGCACAAAACCACCTCACTCAAAGATTTGTTATTGCTACAATTCATTTATACACCTTCCCCTTAGGGCAAAGTCAATCAAGATTTATGCTTTAACTGTCCTTGACTAAAAACTTTTATTGACCGTTTAGTACAAAAAAGGATATTCTATTAATGTATATGGGAGGTGGATAAATTTGAATAAACGAGGCAGACCCCGAGAGTTTGATTATTCCTCAATTGTAGATGTCGCCATGAAAACTTTTTGGATAAGAGGATATGAGGGCTGTTCTACACAGGATTTATGCAATGATACTGGACTTGGGAAAGGTAGCTTATACAATACTTTTGGTAGTAAACATGAACTGTATAAACAAGTATTAGAACGTTATCATGAGTTTGGAATAAAGGAACAGCAGGAATTATTAGCAGCTCCAATTGCATTGAAAGAACGGTTAAGTAATCTTTTCGAATGGGCACTGAAAGAAGACTTTGAGAATATTGATCAAAAGGGTTGTTTGTTAATTAATGCCGGTGTGGAAAGAGCTAAAAACGATGAAATGGTTCAAGGTATTTTCTCACGGCATGTCGAGCTTCTTAAACAAGCAATTGAAAAGGTAATGGAGGAAGGATTGCAAACTGGCGAAATTTCAAAAAAGCAAACAGCTGAGGAATTAGCTAGTCTATTTTTAAGTAGTTATTACGGGTTCCGTGTTTTGAATGTTTCGATGCAAAATAGGATGTTGTCTGAGCAGATTATGAAAGGAACTTTGGACTCTATTTTTGGCGCTTAGTGCGCTCTTTTTTAGCATCATTTTTGTACCGAACATTACAATAATAAATTAAGGAGTGTTTTTATGCCATCGATTATTTATTTACTAGCTCTAGCAATTTTTTGTATGACTACATCTGAATTTATGGTTGCAGGTATGATGAACGAACTTGCTCTTGCATTTCAGGTTTCTGTATCCTCAATCGGGTATTTAATTACAGCTTATGCAGGAGCAATGGTAGTAGGAGGACCTATTTTAACTGCAACTCTTCTACGAATACGCAGTAAACAAGCATTATTATTTTTAATGTTTGTATTTTTAATCGGCCAGTCGCTCGGAGCTCTCGCTTGGAACTACGATAGTATGATGATTTCACGTATTATTACTGGTATCGCTTCGTCTTCAGCTTTTGGTGTTGCCATTTCCTTTTCTGCAACATTGGTTCCCCCTAATTCAAGGGGAAAAGCTGCTTCTATTGTTCTTGCTGGTTTAATGATCGCAACAGTCATAGGCTTACCTATAACGACAGTTATCTCACAAAATTTTGGTTGGCGTGCGAGTTTTTGGTTTGTTTCTATTCTAGTACTAGTTTCCGGGATTCTGATTCAATTGTTACTACCATCATCGCCAAACAAAGCACGATTAAACTGGAAAGACGAGCTTATGCACTTTAAAAATATTCATCTTTGGGCAGCGTACATAACAAGTATGTTTATTATAGGTGGTACGTTTGCGGCATTTAGTTATTTTACGCCGATCTTTACAAATATCACAGGCTTTTCAGGTGCAAGCATTCCCTATTTACTTGCTCTCTATGGTAGTGCAACAGTCATTGGGAATATAGTGATTGGTAAGTTTGCTGATAAATATACAATGGAAACACTTTTGAGTGGATTGATTATTTTAATCGTAGCATTGTCTTTATTTGCTTTAGGAGCTGAAAATAAATATATTGCAGTTATTACTACTATTTTTATTGGCTTTACTGGTGTAGCAATGAATCCAGCTATGGTGGCGCGAGTGATGAAAGCAGCTAATAATGGCACGATGATCAATACCATTCATAGTTCTTTTATTACGCTTGGTATTGTTATTGGTTCTTCACTAGGAGGCTTAGGTATTAGTAAAGGATATGGCTATATATCACCACTGTGGATTGGCGTTTGTTTAGCTACCCTAGGGTTACTTTCGTTATTCCCATATTTACATAAAAGAAAGGAAATTTAATGGGGACTGCATCACATGTGTTTCGGTGACTACCAAGCCGTTTTTCAGCAGGCGTGCCTAAACATTCACCCTATCTTAAATTGCTCAATTTGAGTTGTATATACTAAAGAAGCTCTCCTCATCGTTTTCACGAACTAAAGAGAGCTTTTGATTCTATATATACGGGGAGTTTTAACTAGCTTTTAAGTGTACTGTTCGGTTTCCAATCAAACATTTTTAAGAGCTAAAATTTATGACAATAGATATATAGTTGGGGATCCAATATATCATATTGACGAATAAGGTCTGATTACCTTATTTAGATGTTTTGGCAAATTTGTATTACTTGATTGACGGCTTCTGCTGATTGATGGAGCGCCGTTTTTTCTTCATTTGTCAGGTGCAATTCAATGACTGATTCAATGCCATTGCCACCTAATATTGTCGGTACCCCTAAAAATAAATCATGGTAACCATACTCACCTTCTAAAAGGGCGATAGAAGGAATTATTTTTCGCTGATCTTTCATAATAATTTCTACCATTTGAGCACATGCTGCAGCTGGTGCATAATAAGCACTGCCATTCCCTAACAACCCAACAATTTCTCCGCCACCTTTACGTGTACGTTCTACGATTTGCTGCAGTCTGTCTTGCGGAATTAATTTTTCTAATGGGATACCCCCAGCATAGGAATATCGAATTAAAGGGACCATTTCGTCGCCATGTCCACCTAAGACGAATCCTGAAACATCTTCTGGAGCAATTTGAAGCTCTTGTGCTACAAATGTATTAAAACGTGCTGTATCTAACACACCTGATTGGCCAATGATACGATTTTTTGGAAAGCCTGTTTCCTTATAGCAAACATAAGTCATAGCATCTACAGGATTGCTTAATATAAGAACGATGCTGTTAGATGCATAGTGTTTGATTTGTTTAGAAACTTGTTGAATGATTTTCGCATTCGTCGTCACTAAGTCATCACGACTCATACCAGGTTTACGAGGGATACCAGCTGTAATAATGACAATATTTGCTCCAGCTATATCCTCATAATTACTCGTTCCTTTAATGGAAACATTAAACTTTTCGATTGGTCCTGTTTGTAATAAATCAAGCGCCTTTCCTTTTGTCGGATTTTCCGCTTCTGGAATATCCAACAGAACAACATCTCCTAGCTCTTTTTGGGCTAAAAATAAGCTTAATGTCGCGCCTGTATGACCAGCTCCGATCACAGCGATTTTACTTTTTCGAAATGTCATTAAGCCTCACCTCGATTTTCAGTAGCAGCTGTTTCCGTCGTTTTTTTAGCACGCGTTGATGTTGTAGTCGGTGCTGGCTTTTTCTTTGGTGCTTCTGGTCCTTTAATCATTTGGAACACATCTTCATCAGGTCTCGGAATAACATGAGCGCCTAACAATTCACCGACACGCATTGCTGCGGCTTTTCCAGCTTCTACTGCTGCTTGGACAGAACCAACATCACCTTTCACGACGATTGTCACAATCCCACCATCAACAAACTCTTGCTTGACGATGGTTACATCTGATGACTTAATCATCGCATCAGCAGCTTCATAAGAGCCTACTAATCCTTTTGTCTCAATCATTCCAATAGCGCTACTCATTCTCTTCACCTCGCATAACTTCCGTAGAATCAATAATACCTATAACAACTGCATCGATAGGTAATGGATTGTCTGTCATAATATATCGTGATGATCCACCACTCGTAATGAGCACATCATCTCCAATTCCCGCTCCGATCCGGTCAGCTGCTACAATTTCTGTGCGAATCGGCTGTTGATTGGAATCGATTGGTTGAATGATTAATAATTTTAAGCCATTCAACCCTTCCTCTTTACGTGTTGCCCATACACTTCCTATCACTCTTCCCATCAGCATGAACATCACCCTCTTTATTTTGCATGAACTTTTCTAATTACTAGAGCGAATTGTTAACGTTTTATTCAACTCTCTTATTTTGTCATAAGCCAATGCTGTCACAATTGTTTTTTTAGGAACAACAATTTCCTTTGCTTCTATTTCAAGTACTTCTACCTGCGAAAGTAGCTTCTTATCAAAATGATAGATTGATGGTTTGTCAGCTTGACTTACGACTGGTGGGAGTTCTTTGATATTCATTTGTTCATTCGCTTGAGCATTGACCATTTCTGCAAAGGCACCTTGTTGGATTAAACCTGCATTTGCTTCATCTGTATCGATATGCATCTCCAATCGATAACGCTCAGAAACACGAATTATTACATTTGATAAAATAATGGGTCTTATACCCTCAACTTTGATTTGCACTGATTGTCCATCTGCTACTTGGAACCGAGCACTGTCAGCCGGTGACATATGAATATGAGCTTGCGCAATAATGAGTCCTTCATTTAACACGACACTGCCCTTTGGACCAATAAGTGTAACCGGGCTAGAGCCTTTTATATCTCCTGATACTCTTAAAGGTGGCTTAACCCCTAATTTCATTGCGTCTGTCCAGCTAATTTCTACTTGAGATAATGAACGAGCTGGACCTAAAATGCGTACTCGCTCAATGGACCCCTTTGGACCAGCAATAACAACTGTTTCCTCAGCAGCAAACTGGCCTGGCTGTGAAAGCTCAAACTTAGGTGTTAATTGATAATTCTCACCAAAAAGCTGCTCCACTTCCGCTTGTGCAAGATGTACATGTCGTGCTGATACACCAATAGGAATTTTTCCGTCATGTTGATGGGAAGGCTGATTTTTCAAGACTTGCTGCAATACTTCTTCAACAATTTTTTGGACTAAATTTTCTTGCATCTAACCTCCTCCTTACGTTAATGATCTAACAATTCTTCCTTGCGCTTGCTGTTCAATAAAGCCCGCGTTCGCTTCATCTGTATCGATATGCATCTCTAAACTAAAATCGTTCGACACACGAACTACGACCCCACGAAATGTCACCGGTCGCTCACTATCCACTTCAACACATACTAGTTCATTATTTTGTACGTCCAATGCCAACGCATCTTCTTCCGTCATATGAATATGTGCCTGTGCAATAATGACACCCTGCTCGATCATTATTTCTTTTTCTTGATTGATTAATTTGATGCCAGCTGAACTTTCGATATCACCCGATTGCCTTAAAGGAGGGGTTAATCCTAATTTCATTGCATCTGTTCGACTGATTTCCACCTGTGTTGCCGCTCTTACAGGACCTAATACACGTACATTGTGAAGGACACCTTTTGGTCCCTCAATGGAGACACGCTCTTTTGCTGCAAACTGGCCTGGCTGCGAAAGTTCAAAGTCCTTTGTTAGCGCTGCATTTGGACCAAAAAGTGCTTGTAAATCCTCTTCACTTACATGTATATGCCGAGCTGAAATGGCCACAGGAAATGATTTTGTCGCTGTTTTCACGTTAGCCACCTCTATATCTTCATTACTGTTGAAAATGAATGGGCAGGATGAGGCACAATGTGATGCATCCTGCCCTTCCGTTTATGATGTTCTTTCCGTTGCTTTGATGATTCTATCCGTTGGTTCGACTTTTCTTTCCGTCGGTTCGGAGCTTCATTCCGTCGCTCTGGCTTTTCTTTCCGTCGGTTCGGAGCTTCTTTCCGTCGCTCTGGCTTCTATCCGTCGCTTCGGCTTTTCTTTCCGTCGCTCTGGCTTTTCCTTCCGTCGCTTCGGCTTTTCTTTCCGTCGTTTCGGGCTTTCTTTCCGTCGCTCTGGCTTCTATCCGTCGCTTCGGCTTTTCTATCCGTCGCTTCGGTTCTTCATTCCGTCGTTTCGGACCTTCTTTCCGTCGCTCTGGCTTCTATCCGTCGCTTCGGCTTTTCTTTCCGTCGTTTCGGACTTTCATTCCGTCGCCCTGGCTTCTTTCCGTCGCTCCAGGGTTTCTATCCGTCGCTTTAGCTCTTCTGTCTTTAAAATTTAAGCTTCTGCTTTTGGTAAAATCATTTCTAATTCATGGTGTGGACGTGGGATTACATGTACTGATAAAAGTTCTCCTACACGTTGTGCCGCTGCAGCTCCTGCATCAGTAGCTGCTTTTACTGCGCCTACATCACCACGAACTAATACAGTAACAATACCGCCACCAACATGTACTTTTCCTACTAAATTAACGCTAGCAGCTTTCACCATTGCATCTGCTGCTTCAATTGCTCCTACAAGTCCTTTTGTTTCTACCATTCCTAATGCTGTACTCATTTGTCATTCCTCCAAATTATTTATTTAATGTTATTTGTTTTAATACTTGATCCACAATTTGCTGCACCATCGCTGTATCAATAGATGCATCTTGTTCCTTGATACTTTCTACAACTGGATTTGTTAAGAATTCTGGTTTTGGCACCTCTACATCTTTAATGCCATAAGCCATACGTTTAATATTTAATAAATGTCTCGCTGTAATGTTATCGGACGTAATATTACCACCAAACGTGCCGCATCCTAATGTGAAGGAAGGTGCTAATCCAGTAGTTCCACCAACAGCTCCAATAGAAGATAATGTGTTGATCACAATTCTGGACACTGGCAATTCAACTGAAAACTGCTCAGCTAAAGCCGCATTTTCTGTATGAATCGAGCATGTATGACCGCGTCCACCAATGTTTAGTAAATCAATCATCACTTGTTTTGCCTCTGTGCTGTCCTCGACTGTGTATAATGCAAATATCGGTGACAATTTTTCAAGTGAAAATGGAATGTTTTTGCCAATCATTGTTTCCATCCCAACGAGTACTTTCGTATCTTCTGGCACGGTAATACCTACAGAATCCGCTAAGCATGCAGCTGATTTCCCTACAATTTGAGGATTTACTTTTCCTGGGATAGGAGAAATTAGCTTCTCCATCTTCACCTTCTCTTCATCACTCAAAAGATAAGCACCGTTTTTCTTTAACTCTGTTAACACTTGCTCTGCAATGACTTTATCTACAATAATGGATTGTTCCGTTGCACAAATTGTGCCATTATCAAAAGATTTACTTTGTACAAGCTGACGAACAGCCTTAGAAATATTAGCTGATTTTTCAATGTAAGCCGGAACATTTCCTGGTCCTACACCGTAAGCAGGTTTACCTGAACTATAGGCTGCTTTCACTAGCGCACCGCCACCAGTCGCTAAAATCAAATGAATATCTGGATGCTTCATTAGTTGCTGTGTAGCCTCCATAGAAGACATCGTTAAACAGTGTAGCAATCCTTCTGGTGCTCCTGCTTTTTCTGCAGCAACTCTACAAATCTCTAAAGCTTCCTTTGTACAGTCGACCGCATAAGGATGTGGGCTTAATACTAGAGCATTTCTAGTTTTCAATGAAATAAGTGTTTTAAAGATTGCTGTTGATGTTGGATTTGTCGTTGGGACAATGCCCGCGACCACGCCAAACGGACTAGCGATCTCTGTAACTTTTTTCATGCGATCGAAACCTACAACACCAACTGTCTTTAAATCTTTTATATCTTCGTAGACATCTCGAGAGGCAACCTCATTTTTCATTTTTTTATGATTAGGTATACCCATCCCTGTTTCCTGAACGGCCATATTTGCCAAACGTTCTGCTTCTTTAAATGCGGCATCAGCAACAGCTTTGACGATACTATCTACTTGCTGCTGTGAATACTGCATGTAAGCAGCCTGTGCAAGATTGGCACGTCTCACGGCGTCTCTCATTTCTTGAATTGCTAATAAATCTTTATCTAATGTGGCCATAAAGCCCCTCCTTTCTATACAACTGGGTTTCTCGCTAAATTCTCAATAGCTTCTCTAAAAGCATCTGCTGCAGCTTGGCAGGAAGATTGGCTACCACTTAATAAACCGCCACCGTAATTGGTTTCAGATGGTGGACCAAAGAAAACCTTTAGCTCTACATCTGCCGACTTTAATGCAGCATCTAATCCAACAACAGCCTCAAGTGGTGGTGCTATTAAATAGGCAAGAGCAGTTCCAGCCTTAACATTCGCCAACTCTGCCAGATACGTACCACAGCTTGCTACAGTATGTGCAAAGAGAGCGTGGTTTTCATTTTGAAGAATAGCTTCAAAATACGCATCAAACTGAATTTTCTGCTGAATCGCATCTAAACCACTACGTATTTCATCAGGCGAGCTACCAGCAATGATGCCAATGACCTCACCAGATAATGGCCCAGATGCATGTGCCGCTCCAGCATAAAAGCTTTTTGCGTAAACAACATCAACATCTGCTTTTTTCGTCGCTTCATCTAATGCTACATATCCAACATCATCTATTGTGAGAGTTACGAGTCCAATGCTATTGTGATATGGCTTTAAATCTAATTGCTCTGCTAATTCACTATTTACTCTTGGAATGATTTGCATTGCCAAAATTTCAGCCATAATTTTTTGAGGATTCATTGTTTGGCCCCCTAACCTTCTTTTGCCACAAGACCTACTCCACTTGCCTTGTAATGCAATATTTTTTGAACGACTGTTCCTAAATAAGCACCTGCCTCTAATGGCGGGATACCACCTTTATGGATGTTCGAAACGACCATTCGATCAGCTTCTACTGTGCCAATTCTAGGTTGATAGCATATATAGGCACTCATTGACTCAGCTGATACAAGTCCAGGACGCTCACCGATTAAATACACGATGACCTCTGCTTGTAAAAGCTCGCCTATTTCATCCATTAGTGCTACACGCCCTTTATCAATATAGAAGGTAGTTCCGATTTCAATCTTTAAATTACTCAGACTTTGCTGTAACGCTAAATAAACATCTTGCACATTCTCTTCAATCGCACTAGCGCTTAATCCATTAGAAATAATGATTTGTACTTTAGGATTTTTTTGGCATTTCGATTGAAGAAGTGCCTTCGATTCATCTGATAAACGGCGACCTAAATCCGGTCTAGTAATGTATTCTTCCTTATCTGTCACTTTAGTTGTTACTTGAAAGACGTTAAGCTTTTGTAATAGCTCTTCTGTCACTTCTCCATATACTGCATCAACTGCCGCTGCGTGATCGAGTCGGAATTTCAGCCAAGTTTTTGTTTTTGGTCTTGTCCCAGCTCTCCCAACACCTATTCTTGCTGGTGTATGTTTTTTAGCAGCTTGGACACTTTCAGACACTTCATCCTCTTCAAATTTAAATTCTGTGATAGGTACTGAAGTATAAGTCGATTCATCATTACTTGCGCTGTAATATGATTGTTCATGATTACTTGATTCACTATGATAAAGTTTAATTAATGGTTCATTTGATTGTTCAATTGTGCTCGGGCTTACTACTTCATCAGCATAATTAGCATTAGCTACCGTATTGTGAAACTTAATAAGTGTTTCCTTTTGGTTTTCTGTTGGCACAGCTGTATCATGATAAGATTTGTCTGACGCATTATTGCCCATCTTTTCCATAACTAACTGTGTAATCATCGAAACTAGTTGTTCATTCAATGGATTCACCTACCTTTCAAATATAGATAAATCGCCAGCTCTTGCAGATAGACGACCATTTTCATAAATGCCCATTTTTTCTAACCATGCTAGATATTCAGGAGCTGGTTTTTTACCAAACGTTTGAAGTAATGTTGCGACGTCATGGAAGCTCATTGACTGATAGTTCAGCATAACATCGTCGCCCATAGCTGCAGCGATAATAAAGTTGACACCTGCTGCTGTTAGTAAAACACTTAAATCTTCAATATCATTTTGGTCTGCCTTAATATGGTTCGTGTAACAAATATCCACGCCCATTGGGAGACCGTGCATTTTACCCATAAAGTGATCTTCAAGGCCCGCACGTATAACCTGCTTGTTATTGTATAAATACTCAGGTCCAATAAAGCCAACAACGGTATTCACAATATACGGATTAAAATGTCTAGCAAATCCGTAATTGCGCGATTCGAGCGTTACTTGGTCAATGCCCATATGTGCCTCAGCAGATAGCTCCGAACCTTGTCCTGTTTCAAAGTAGAATAAGTTCGGGCCAGTTCCTGTTCCATGCTTTTTCACAAGCTCCTCTGCTTCTTTTATTAGGTCAGCAGAAATACCGAACGAGCGATTAGCAATTTCCGTTCCAGCAATACTTTGGAAAATCATATCGGCTGGTGCACCTTGTTTAATGGCTTTCATTTGTGTTGTAATGTGTGCTAATACACAGTTTTGTGTAGGAATCGACCAATCATTGATAAAGTCCTTTGTCGCATGCAATACTTTTTTCACACTTTCAACAGAATCATCTACTGGATTAATACCAATAACCGCATCACCAATACCATAAGACAATCCTTCTTTTAACGAAGCAATAATACCGTCAATATTGTCTGTTGGATGATTTGGCTGCAATCTCGAGGAAAGTGTGCCTTTTTGTCCAATCGTAATATTGCAAGTCGACAGTATTTCTACTTTATTGGCAGCATGGACAAGATCTAAGTTGGACATAAGCTTTGTAACGGCCGCAATAATTTCTGAATTCATGCCCTTGCTTAATCGTTTTAATTCCCGGTCGCCTGTTTCATTGGATAAAATATATTCTCTTAGCTGCTCGATACTCCAGTTTTTAATTTCTCCATAAATTTGCTCATTAATATCACCTTCAATAATGCGTGACACTTCATCATTCTCTTGAGGAACTAATGGATTTTCTCTTATATCTTTTACTAACAGCTCGCTTAAAACAGCCTTTGCTGCAATTCGCTGCTGTACAGATTCAGCTGCAATGCCAGCTAGCTGATCACCTGATTTTTCTTCATTGGCTTTGGCCATTACATCTTTTAATGAATTAAAATTATATTTTTCTCCACCAAATATCACCGATAATTTCACATTCATCCTCCTTACTTTGAGTGGAAAGCAAGTGTTTTTACAACGACCGGGACTACACCAGATGGTAGTACTTCCCCAATGTCAATATAATCACCCGTTTCAACTTTGATTTGATCAATGCAAATAATGTGAACTGTTGGATTCAGTGCTTGAATCGTTTGCCCAATAATCTTTGCATAATCTGATTGAATGACTATGATAATTGGTATTTCCTTGGAGCTTCTCGTTGCTAAGTGCTGCAAAATGGCTTTACTTATTGCGTGGACATCTTGAAAACTTAAATAAGGTAACTGACTAAAATAGAGTGCAAATGGAGAGCGATTCTCTTGTGTAGAAAATAAAGCATCGGCTCGTTCTACAGCTGTCTTTATCGTATAGTCGAACTTATTTTTGTCCGTGTCCATATAGCAATTGAAAACAGGCACATTTTTTAAAGGCAATACATCCGCATCAACCTGGATTGTTGCACCACTAATTTCAGTTATTTGGGTACCTGCACCCGTCACTGTTGCCCGTGCTGTTTCCTCTGGCTTTAGCCATAAAAAGGATTGCAATTGCTCGTGCTGTAAAAGACTTTTTGCTAATCTTTCGCCGATATCATCATACTGGCGTTTTGTGCAATCATTTTCATAAATACAGGCTGCTACTCCACCAGAAAAGACGACTGCTTCAACTGGTTTATCCCAAGTTGGCAAATGCCCTAACAATAACGGATGCTCTTCATCTGTTAATTGTCCACTTAGCGTCATCGCTAATGTCGTCACCATTTCTTGGATAAGTTGTGTGACACGAGCATCCTCTGCTGAATCACCAACTTTTAATGGATTTGACCATTTTTCCATAAGTTTCATAACCGGTGGTGAAATCGAATGGACAATTCCGTTCTGAAATTCTATTAGTCTTCCACCGACATGCAATGTACACGTACCAATTACTTCTCCGAACTGCATGACCGCAATATTTGCTGTTCCACCGCCGATATCGATATTGGCAATTACTTTGGCAGTATTTTTAGACTGTTGTACGGTACCTGCACCCTTTGCGGCAATGATGCCTTCCAAATCGGGACCAGCAGTGGCCACTAAAAAGTGTCCGGCTGTATCTGCAATCGCATGAACAACCTCGCTGGCATTTTCCTTTGTTGCAGATTCGCCTGTAATAATAATGGCACCCGTTGATATGTCTGCTGGTGCAATTTGGGCCAATTGGTATTGCTGAAAAATAAATTGTTCAATTTTTTCCATATCGATTATTTCTTTATTGATAAACGGTGTTTTAATAATAGGACTTTGATGTAGTACCGTTTTTTCAATAATTTCTATCCGCGGCACATGTGTTACACCAGCAACATTTTTCAACAGAAAACTACTGACAACCATTTTTGTTGTACTTGTACCAATATCAATGCCTGCACTATAAATTTTTTCTGTCTTCAATTTACTCCTCCCTCTCGCCACTAATGGCTATACATGAGATAAGGACTATCACGATCCTTCACAAATTGACGAATTTCTTCGTCAGACTTGAGCTGAATAAGTGGTGCAATAAACTCAATACCTAGCTTTTGCCACGAAGAGGTTTTCACAATAGGACCATGTGTCATGACATTTTGTAATAACGCTGTTGCTCTTTCTACATCTGCAAGAGGTGCATCAATTTTTGTAATGACACCAATTTGAATTTTCGGAATTCCTAAGCTAAATTGCGGTGGAAAAACACTCTTTGGTGACGTGGCATCCTGCAAGTAAATCACATGTGTCACTTCAAGCGATGTTGCCATAATGTTTCTGTAATACATCGGATTTTCTATATATTCTCCAGGTGTATCGACAATCCAGTCATCATAAACGAGTGCCTGTGTTTTATTGGCTTGTCCATCTTTCCCCAATAACGCATTCATCAGTGTCGACTTCCCTGCTTGCACACCACCTATGATCATTACTCGATTTTTCATACGGCACATCCTATGACTTAGTTATTTTTGATGGCGTATAGCCTAGCATCTCTGATAAAAAACGATTAATTTCTAACATCGCCATTTCAACCTCTGACACACTGCCAACAATAACGAGACTGCCAGTAAAGCGATCTAAAAATCCTAGTCTTACATTGGCTGCCTTTGTTGCTAAATCACCTGCGATAATAACTGTTTCACTCGGTGTACATGTCATGATGCCAAGTGCACCCGCTTCTTGAATGCCTAGCTTTTGAAACATATCAGGGTCAGGATTAGCTATTAGATGGCTCAATGTTAGTTGCTTACCGGGCACAAACTCCTGAATAAACCGTTTCTTCTCTTCACTCACACGTCATCACCTCTTTTAGGTTTATTTACTTAAGACTTTTGATCTGTTAGATATTCACCTTCTTTAATAATGCCTGCCTCGCGATCCTCTTGTTCTAGCCTTAAAGCTGTTGGAACAGATAACTTATAGGCTAAAATAATAGCGATCACACCCGCTAAAAACTTACCAGCAATAACAGGTAAAATAATGGTCGGCTGGAAATTCGCTGTAAAGGATAAATGATCTCCTAGAAGGAATGCTGAACAAACACCAAAGGCAATGTTAATAACTTTATCTTTCGGTGGCATATGTCGAACGAGTGTAAACATGGCCAAAATATTAGCAATTGTCGCTAAAAGACCTGCGCTTCCTACTGACGATAAGCCTAATTTTTTACCTAGTGCTTCTAGAGGTTTCGATGCATATTTTCTGATCAAATACACCATTGGGAATGCACCCGCTAGCATAATACCGATATATCCAGCCGTTTCTAATGCACGGAATTGATCGACTTTATCTGCCATGATTGGATCAAAGCCCCATGCACCAAAGACCTTTGTAAAAATACCTGTGAAAATTTCTACAATCGAGAACACTAGCACAAGCTTGATAGCAGCATCCATCACACGTCCAAAAATCATGAAGCCTTTGATCATGCCATTTGGAATTAGCTTGAGACCTAACGCAATTAACACGACGAAAATAAATAAAGGCAATAAATTAATTAGTATTTGTAAAACTGAAATGGCAAAAACATATGTTGGTTCCGCTGTTGTACTAATCACTTCACGAACCTCTGTATTAAACGTCACAATCATGATGGAAGAAATAAATGCGCCAATCGGAATTGTTAAAACACCCGCCATAATACCTAAAGCCATATATTTATGATCACGCTTATCTAACATGGCAAGACCCATTGGAATAGAGAAGACGATTGTTGCACCGGACATAAATCCGACAACTAGAGCCATGACCCATCCTTCATAGGACTCTTTTAATGCATTTGCTAATTGATATCCTCCCATGTCCGAAGCTAAAATTGTCGTTGCCGCAATGGCAGGATCAGCACCAATCAACTCAAAAATTGGACTAATAAAATGACTTATAAACCACGTTAAGTAAGGTATAGCTGCCATGATCCCTGCAGCAGGTACAAAAATATGTCCAACCGTATGAATACCATTCATAAACTCTTTACCGATACCATACTCAGCATCCCGAATTGCTCCGATTGCCCCTAAAACTGCACATATCATAATAATATAAACGATTACCGTTCCTATCATTGCCATCCTACTCACCACCCCTTTATTTTTTATCTTTCTATATGAAAAAAGACGCATTAAAGAGAAAATCTCTTTAAAGCGTCTTTGCTTCAACTATTTACTTGTAAAGTATTGATAATGCGCCTTGCAATAAGCACCATTTCCTGTTGAGTCTGCATACTCTCACTTCGAATTTTTTTATAAGCCTCGTCCTCACTAAGATTTTCTGACTGCATCAGCAAACCTTTTGCGCGTTCGATTATTTTTCGCTTTTCTAATTCTGTTTGTTTATGCAGCAAATCCCCGTTAAGACGGTTGAACTTATCAATTTGATGAAAAGCTACTTCCAACGCTGGAAGGACATTTTTCTCAGAAAACGGTTTCATAACATAGCCTAAAATATTGTCCTGCTTCATGTATAATAACAATTCTTTTTCACTATAAGCTGAAATAAATAGTACCGGTATACCGACCTGTTGTTCGATAATTTTACTTGCCTTTAAACCATCCAGCTTTGGCATTTTAATATCCATTAAGATTAACTGAGGCTTATGTGTAAAAGCCAATTCAATTGCTGATTCTCCATTATTCGCTTGTGCTACCACTTCGTAGCCGTTATCTTCTAGCATTAACTTCAAATCCATCGCAATTAGTGACTCATCTTCGACAATCATAACTTTCCTAGTCATTTAGGATAAATACCTCCTCACTTACAGGAAACTGAATTTGAGTATGTGTACCTTTTTCACTAGGGATAATTGTAAATGTGCCAGCTAAATCATATTCAACAAGCCTTGTAATAATCTCCATTCCAAATGATGCCTTCACCTCTTGCATTCCAACGCCGTTGTCAGAAATATGAAGTGAAATAGTGGAAGCATCCTGCTGAAATTGTATATCGATTGTTCCCTCCTCACGACCAGTAAAAGCATATTTCAATGCATTTTGCAGTAGCTCACAAATGATTAACGCGAGCGACACAGCTTTTTTAGCATGACAAAATAGTTGTACATTATCGTGATGAAAGGTTAATTGAATAGACGGTGTGTTGGATGTCCCAACCATTTTATGTCCAATCTTTTTAGACAACGCGATAACGTCTACTTTCTCTTCAGCGTTATCCTCATTTTCTAAAATAAGTTCATAGACAGATGAAATACTATATATTCGATTTAAAGCTTCTTGAAAAGCACTGGCATTCGCAGCTGACAAATCATTTCGCATTTGCAAACGTAATAAGCTTGTAACTGTCTGTAAATTGTTCTTCACACGATGGTGAATTTCTCTTATTGCAAAAGTTTTCATCATTAGTTCATTTTCTTTTAGCTTAAGCTCTGTAAGATCATGAATCATGAGAAGTGTCACTTTATCATTTTGACTGCGAATAGGAATTTTCTTTACAATAAAGGATTTACGATCAATCGTAATTTCTAAGAAAAAGACATCATCGCCTTTATCATAGACTTCCTGTAAAAAAGGTAAAATCTTATTCAATGCAACGTTGTCAAAACGTTCTAGCCCCGATAGCTCTGAAATAAATCGGTAACCTGCAGGATTGCTATAGATGACTTTGTTTTCATGATTTGTGAGAATAATTGATTCTTCTAACAAATCAGAAACGACTGGAATCGGTTGATAATTGTGCTCTACGCTATGCTCAATTAACGCAAATGGCATATTCCGAAAATCATCTTTAGGTGTTGTTTGCATCTCTACCTTTTTTTCCTGTATTAACACTGCAATGACCTGTTGTTGATCATTAAAGAGAGGGATAACGTTTTGTTCAACAGTTATTCCTTCCTGTGTGATTGCTCTAGTAATTGACGATTTTTCTTTATGTTTAAAAGAAGCAAATACTGCTGGTTCAAAGCTTTCAAATACAAATTTGCCAATTACGGATTTTTCGTATAAGCTCTTTTCTTTTTTTGGGAATGCCTCTGCCACAACAATTGCATGCGGTAAGTTTTCCATCATACAATCTATGAACATATAACAATCTGTCAACTCAGCATAATATGTTAGTGTAGCTTCTATTTCTATTAACTTTTCTATATCTGTTGTAGATAAGTTCGTAAATTTTCTACACAATGATTGAATGTTCGACAGGTTCAAACCCCCTATCACTGAATAATCAGAATCGAATTATTCTTAAAATTTCTTGTCATCATTATAAACCTTTTGTAAAATCATTTTCAATATAAAAAATAATTTATTTTAATAATTTCTGTTGCATTACAAAGAACTATATAGCTTAAAAGAGAAATATTCAACACTTTTTTCAAGCTCATCTACATTATTCGACAAAATTATTATTTTAATATAATCAAAAAGCGAGTTTGCAATGAATGCAAACTCGCTTTTTATTACTTAATTTCCGGTGTGACAGCTAATATATTTTCAAATGTTTCACGTTGTTTTGCTTCTTCTTCATTTAACAAGATATGAATATCTCCATGGTCGTTTGAAGTACGAATTAATCGCCCCATCCCTTGCTGCAAACGAAGCTGCATAAATGGTAATTCTACTTCTTCATATGGATTTTCTGCAAACGTACGTTTCGCATCAAATAATGGATCATGTGGTGGGAAAGGTAAGTCGTATATAATAACACGTGTTAATGCCTCCTCAGGCAAATCAAGACCTTCCCATAAATGATAGGAACATAATGTTTTGACTGTGCCTTCTTGGAAATCACGAACGATTCCTGATAGTTCACGGTCCCCCTCAAATGCTACATACATTCGCTCCATAAGAGGTAACTCCGCTTTGAAATCTAACATTGCTTGTTTTGATTTAAATAAAATTAACGTTTTTTCACCATCACGTAATAGCTGTTGAACACGCGAAGTTTTGTCCTTTTGAGATAGCTCATGTAAATAAATTCGCATAACTTCTTCATAATCGAATGGCGATGGAACAGAAAACGATTGATAATTACGAATTCCTAAACTATAGGCAATGTATGAAAAATCTTTATTAACGGATAAAGTTGCTGAAGAAAATACAATCGGAAGCTTTTTAGAGAATAATTTTTCTGCTAAAACTTCTGTGATGAGACGAGGCATAATGACAAGCGTTTCTTCCCCATCCGTTTCCTCTAACCAATCCACAGCATCGCCTTGTGCTATGAAAATACGTAAAGATGCTTCGTATTGTTCTAAATACTCTTCCGCCATATTCAATTCATACTCTGGAATCATATACATTTCAGATTCAAAAACCAATTCTTCAAGTAATGTTTCCACATCATCAACAAGCTGCTTACCGTATTTTAACAGCGCCTGCGATTTATTAATACGTTTACGTTCTTCTTTAGAAACGACTAAATCATCTCGCAGCTGGTCAAAAAATAGCTCATGATCATCTTGTAATTTTTCCATCGCATATAGTGTACGTTCTCGTACCCCATCTACCATTAAACGTTCTAAAAGTCTAACAATTGTTGTCGCCTGTACTTTATACGTCATTGCTTTTTGTGCAGCATATTCTAATAAATGCCCTTCATCTAGCACCATCATTGATACTTCAGGCAATAGAGCTAATTGCCCTTCACGCTCACGAGACTCCTTTGTGGCTAAATGCTCCATTAAAAAGTCTTGCGAACAAATGATTAAGTCTGTCGATTTACGATAATGCGCACGGTGTAGCGTTTGCCCACATCGATTACGTAGATCACATACTGAACACTGCATAATCGAGTTATAGTTTACTTTTTGCCAATCTTCATCACTGACAGTTGGATAATTGCTGCGTTCACCATAAGGTTGTATCGCAATCATTGAACCTTGTGCATATACGCCATCAGGTATAGAAAACGCAATATCATCGATCCATTCATCAGTTTCTACTTTCTCGGCTTCCTCAAAGCGCTTTAAGCACAGATACTGATCTCTTGACTTTGCTAAGCGGACATCAATTTCAAGACCTAATGTTTTCTGTAATTTATAAATATCGCCGCCCTCTTTTACTAGCTGATCGATTAAAGTTTCATCAGCACATGCAATAAGGGCCGGTTTACCAGTATAGCGTGCATAGGATACAGCTGGTAGTAAGTAAGCAATTGTTTTCCCAGTCCCTACCCCTGCCTCTGCAAAAAGCACGTTTTTCTCTTTAAGGGCCTGCTCTATTTGATATGCCATAAAAATTTGCTCGTCTCGACATTCAAAGCCCTTTTCAGGTAATTCATCGTAAAGGACGTCCCCCATCCAGTCACCTAATGACTCAAAAAATGAGCGATCCTTTGATAATACAAATGGTAAAGATTTACGCAATTGACGTTCCCCCTCTAACTATCTGGTCCTATTATACGCGACGAAACGGAAGATAAGAAAAAATCTTATCTTCCGTTATCCTTCGTTAATCTCTTTTAGACTTTTGTCCCCAGAATTGGTAATAATTCGTTTCAATAAAACCATTAAATAATTTACGTTTCTTCGTCGTTTGACGACCATACAATTCCTCAAAGTTTTTCATCGAGGACAGCATGTACACAGACCAAGTCGGATAGTTTTTCATGACTGTACCTAAATCACGAATCACTTGTTCTACGACTTCAACATCGCCAATACGTTCACCGTATGGTGGATTGCCGACCATGACACCATCTGTAAGCTGTGTCGTGAAATCACGTGCTTGCATTTGCTTGAACGTAATTATCTCACCAAACCCAGCTTCTATTGCATTTTCTTGGGCAATACTTACCATTCGATGGTCAATATCAGACCCGAAAATTTCCAGAGGTTGATCGTAGTTCGCTAAGCTATCTGCTTCATCTCGTACGGCATCCCAAATTTTTGCCTTCATCCATGGCCAATCTTCTGAAATAAATTCACGGTTATAGCCTGGTGCAATATTTTGTCCAAACATCGCTGCTTCTAAAGCAATTGTGCCCGAACCACAGAATGGGTCAACGAACGGTCGATTCGGATTCCACTTTGAAATTTGTACAAGTGCCGCAGCTAATGTTTCTTTTAATGGTGCTTCACCTTGTGCTTGACGATAACCACGTTTATGCAAGCCTGCACCTGATGTATCAATGGTAAGTGTAGCCACATCTTTTAAAATTGAAACTTCAATCTTGTAGGTTGCACCGGATTCATCCAAAAATCCTAAACGTTTATAATGCTGTTTCATGCGCTCTACAATTGCTTTTTTAGTAATCGCCTGGCAATCTGGTACACTAAATAATTTAGATTTGACAGACTTCCCTGATACCGGAAAAGCTGCATCAACTGGTAAGTATTTTTCCCAAGGTAGAGCTTTTACACTTTCAAACAACTGTTCAAAAGATTTGGCAGGAAACTGTCCTACAACAATTTTTACACGATCTGCTACACGCAACCATAAGTTTGTTCGTGCAATGGCCGTTTCATCACCTTCAAAATACACTTTGCCATTATCGACTGTTGTTTCATAGCCGAGTGCTTTTACCTCTTGTGCCACAATCGACTCTAAACCCATTGCAGCAGTTGCTACTAATTTATAGTTTGCCATACTCTAATTCCTTCCTTGATGCTCAATTTTCCAATACTCCATAAACTCAATGAGTTCGTGAAGCGGTAATGGTTTGCTGTAATAATAACCTTGGATTATATCACAATTCATTTTACGTAGTATATCCACTTGTTGTGCATGTTCTACACCTTCAGCAACAACTTTCATTTTTAAACGATGAGACATTTGGATAATTGCATCCACTACTGCCTGTTTTTCATCGAGTGAGCCAATGTGCTGAATAAAGCTTCGATCGATTTTTAAACAATCCAGTGGGAAGCGAACTAAATAACTAAGCGACGAATAGCCTGTCCCAAAATCGTCAATAGAAATTTTGAAGCCCATCTTTTTCAGTCGCACGAGCTTGCTAACCGTTTCATTTGCACTGTTCATCACAGTACGTTCTGTAACTTCTATTTCAAAATTGTTCGCAGGTGTGTTATAGCGCTCTAATATCGATTGAATAGATTCTAAAAAGTTTTGTTGCTTAAAATGAATGCTTGAAATATTAATAGCAACTGGAGTCTCGTATCCAGATTGACGCATCTCAATAACTGCCTCACAAGCTTTTTCTATAATCACTTCGCTTAATGGAATAATTAATCCTGTTTCCTCAGCATATGGGATAAATTCTACTGGAGAAACAAATCCTAGCCTTTCACTATTCCAACGAACAAGTGCCTCTACGCCTTGAATCTCTTCATTTTCCGCAGAGATTTTAGGTTGGAAATGCAGCTCAAATTCCCGATTTTCTATTGCTCTCCGTAGTTCTGAATCTAATAATAAAACTCGCTGAGAGTCAGTTTTCAATTCATCAAAATAAAACGCATAGCCGTTAAGGTCGTTCTTTTTGGAATAAGTCATTGCCTTGTCAGCACAATGAATCAATTGCTCCGTTGATTCTCCATCTGCTGGATACATGCTGACACCAACACTCGTAGAAATAAAAATATCCTGACCATTAATATCTAAAGGCTGTTCAATAGTCCCAATAATTAGTTCAGCAAAGTTTGCGGCTTCTTTGTCATTTTTCACGTTTGTTAACGTAATAATAAACTCATCTCCGCCATTCCTTGCAATAATATCTTTATTTTTCAACAATGTTTTTAAGCGCTTTGCCACTTCTACTAGAATCGTATCTCCAACTGCATGTCCTAACGTATCATTAATTTGTTTAAATCGATCTAAATCTAAAAAATAAACTGCATGCTGTACTGAATGAGAAATAGTAGAACTCGATTCTAATAGATTATCCATTCTTTCAATATAAGCAAATCGATTTGATACATCGGTTAATGAGTCAGTTAACAAACTCTTTTCTAGTTCATTTTCTACTATTTTTCTCTCAGACAAATCTGTGAAAATTCCACAGTAATTTGTAATCTCTCCCTCATCATTGGCTACACCGACAATTGTTAACCATTCAGGATATACGTCTCCGGTTTTACGACGATTCCATATTTCCCCCTGCCAAATGCCTTCTTGTCGTATCTTTTGCCACATATCTAAATAAAATTGTAATTCATGTACACCTGACTGTAGAACCGCTGGCGATTTGCCCATCACTTCATCACGCTTATAACCAGTTACAAATTCAAATGCAGGATTGACCATTTCTATTTTTTTATTTTTATCCGTAATCATGATGCCTTCAGATACATTTTCGAAAATTTTCGTCATTAAGGTAATAGGATACTTGGAAATAGAATCTAACTTATCGAGACCATTCCAATCGTTCAATCCGTTCATGTTTCCGCTCCATCCTATCTCTCTTTACTACCCTTATTTTTTAGAAAAGCGCATTTGCGCCAGTCTACTCATAAGTAGACAAATATGTACATCGTTGCGATATCTGTTTTTTAGATGTTTATGTATAAAATTGTAGTGATAGAGGCATGACCAACAGTATACTGCCTTATTCTCAAACGTATATCGCGCATGTCTAAACATGATTAACAAGTAACTTTTTCCTATTGAATTCAAAAGAAAAGCTCTCCACCAAATTGGAGAGCGCTTGTTATTTCGTAGATAAGCATCAAAAAATTCCATAAGCCATGTTTTGTTCCCGAGTACTCAATCAGCTTGCGCCTCGTACGACCGGGTAGTAATCATCTATCTACAGAGCGAACTCTGTCCCTCTATCCGTTCAATTCCTTCTAGAGAGTGCCCCTACCATAATTTGGGTTTCTCACTCGTGGGGTTTACCTCGTTCCACCTTGCATGTTTCCAAGCAAGCTACGTCACTGTGGCACTTTCAGGAAGTTTCAACCATATCATTAAGACTTAGGTTTTCCTTCCGCCGTCAGCCATTACAGCTGCCTTACCTTATTTTTTCAGTAAGCACGAACACTACGGTCATCTCAGAACCGTGCGAGCATGGACTTTCCTCTACGACGTCAAGCGCCGCAGCGATTACTCGAATTTCATGATGATACGAAGTATTATACTAGAGTTTTATGATAAATACAATATAATTGATGAAAATTATTCGTATAACTTACTACCAAATACGTGTTTTTCTAAATTTGAAAGACGTTTTAAAATATCAAAGTTTGTCGTACCAGATGTTGCAGCTGCAACAGGTTGTCTCTTTGGTGTATTATCAACTTCTTCTTTTAACTGTTTATTTTCTTCACGTAGTTGGGCCACTACTTTTTCGAACGTTTCATAGTCTTGAATAATTTCATCAAGAAATGAATCGACGTCCTCTACATTGTAGCCTTTAAAGTTTTTCTTAAATTCCTTTTCAAGGATCATTTTTGACGTTAATTTAATGTCCATTTACATCGCCCTTCCTCACACTACATACACGATTTTATTATAGCATACTTCATCACATTATATCGTTTGAAACTATCAAATGTAAGGCTAAACTTGTCGTTTCTTGTACTTACCCGGGAAATTATTTCTTATTTCCTAATCTGTGCAACCTCTTTTCCCACGAAATTTCCCATTTCTGCTTTTGTTCCATTCTCCATTGCTCATTTTTTTTAATTAATTGTATGCCTTCTTGCGTATAATAAAGGGCCTGCTCATAATCTTTTATTTGATGCTCATATATCATGGCTAGCTGTTCTAATACGTGTAATTTTTTTCGCGGATCAACAAAATGTAGAGAAGCCACAAAAGCATCGATTGCTTCACTAAATTTTTTATTTTTTTTATGTTGTATGGCTAAATAATATTGAGCATTCCCTGCTTCAAGTGCGTCAAATTGCTTCGTGACCTTTTCTAATACCTTTACGCTCTGAGGACTTTCCTTTAAATCAGCATACCATTTACCGATATTCGTGAACGTTTTTGCAGATTCTTCACTTGTCTCTTCAAACAGCAACTTCGTCGAATGTATATAAAGCGTTATCAATGAAAGTAAATCCCATTCATTGTGAAGAAGAACTTTTATAAGTGCATCTGGAACACCACTTTTAATGGCATCTAAATAAATAATAGGCGCAAGATAGCCAGGAATATCTCCAATGCGGGAAAAGCCTAGCTTCTCTTCTTCCACAGATTTTAATTTCATTCGTTCCATATCATTTTTCCATAAACGCTTTGAACTATGCAACAAATCGATATGTCTCTGTGTTCGTAATTTAGGTAATTCTTTTTGGTGGAGTGTCCAACGTGTTTCAAGTTGCGGCCAGTCAAAGCTTTTTCCATTGTAGGTAATAATCGTTGCTGTTTTTTGCCAAAGCATAGATGCAAAAAGTAACGCTGCCTCATGAGCAGGATCAGCAAGAATATATTGCGTTAAAATAAAACTTTCTTCTTCCTCTGATACTTCTAGAAAACCTAGAAGAAAAATTTGCGTGCCCACACCCTTTAAACCAGTTGTTTCCGTATCAAAAAATAAAACCTTCTCATTCATTCCCAGCGCATATGGATGTTCAAACTTTGCCTCTTGCCATTTTTCTAATGCATCAAAAAATGACTGCAACTTATAATGACCATGCTGATAACTAAATGGATAATGCACCTGTCGTTTAAAGAAAATACCGAATTCATTTTCCACAACTGTCAGTCCGGCTTTTTCCCACCGCTCCGTATAACTTGGAGCAGCAGGCTTTTGATAAGCTGGTTTATCCTCTTTTTTTATAGTAGTTGTCGTTTTTTTACCGAGCATTTTTTTCATTTGTAAAATTTTATTTTCGTAAGACATTTACTTCACTCATTTTCTGCCTGTAAAATTGCTAATACTTGTAGTACCTTTTTCTTCGCCTGCTGTAAACTATCTTGAGCCCCAATACAAGATGGACAGCCGGACTCACAAGCACAGCTCGCTACATGGTGCTGTGTCCTCGATAATAGCTCATCCCATAATTCATAAACTTTTTCACTTAGCCCAATACCGCCGGGATACTTATCATAAACAAAAAACGTCGGTTGCTCATTATGAGTTGCCTTTACCTGCGGGACAACTGCTACATCGCTACTATCACATTGAATAAATAAAGGAATGAACGCATTCATCGCATATGCAGCTCCAGTCATCGCGTCCGTAAGCTCTGCCTCCGACCATTTTTCCGGTGCAGAGAATGATAGCCACGATGAACTTGTATGCATTTCGTCAGGCGGTAGATAAATAGGACCCGAACCGATATTATCATGCGTCCCGAAGCGTATTTTTTTAAATAACGTAGCTTGTGCGACTAAACCCACATCACCGAAGCTAATCATACCACCCTTATAATCTCGACTCCGGTCTTCCTCTAATACTTTCATCTCAACTGCTAGATTTGCGTCCGTATAGTAATCGACATCTACTTCTCGTACATACGCTTTCTTCTCTTCCCAATCAAGCTTTTCTACTTGAAATTGCGTGCCCTGATGTAAATAAATTGCCTCTTCATGTAATAATGTCATCGCACTATGGCGATCCATTTCACCAATAACCTTTGTTTGTCCAGGGACAGTCATATCAATTATAACAACATTTTCTTGTGAAGCCGAACGAAGACTAATATCATGTGCTGGAAAACGGTCACTCATCCAATGCCACTTCTCACTTGTTTTAAAAACTACGCCTTCCTCCGCTAAATATTCGAGTAGTTCCTGAATCTCATATTCACCATACGTATCATGTGCGGAAAATGGTAGCTCAAACGCTGCACATTTCAAATGATCCATTAAAATCAACATATTTTCAGGATAAATACGGGCTTCCTCAGGTGCACTGCCAAGTAAAAAGAGCGGATGGTTTACTACGTACTGATCAAGCGCTGCTGATTGCGCTACATAAATAATTAACGCCTCGTCCTGACGACGCCCAGCGCGACCTGCTTGTTGCCAGGCACTTGCAATATTTCCTGGGTAACCTGTCATGATACATGCTTGTAATTGACCAATATCCACGCCCAATTCAAGCGCATTTGTACTAACTACCGTTTGAATAGTACCGTCACGAAGCCCTCGTTCAATGACACGTCGCTCAGAAGGCAAATAACCACCTCGATAACCACGCACCGATTCATCTAAAAGCTTATTGCGTGTAAGTTCCTTTAAATACGTCACAATCATTTCTACACGTACACGACTTTTAGCAAAAATAATGGTTTGAATACCTGCTGTATATAATCTTTTAGCGAGATCACTTACCTCCAGAACAGCACTTCGACGCACGCCAAATGTTTTATGCACGATGGGTGGGTTATAAAAAAGAAATGTCTTTTTCCCAACTGGTGCTCCGGAATCAGCGATTAGAGCATGACTTTCATTTGTTAAAGCTTCAGCTAATTCTTTTGGATTTTTAATAGTTGCTGACGTACAAATAAAAACCGGCTTGCTGCCATAAAATTCACAAATACGCTTTAATCTTCGAATAACATGCGCAACATGTGAACCAAACACACCTTTATATGTATGCAACTCATCAATGACGATATACTGCAAATTTTCGAATAGTGATACCCATTTCGTATGATGAGGCAAAATCCCTGAATGAAGCATATCAGGGTTTGTCATGACAATATGTCCTGCCTTACGAACCTTCTGACGAATACCAGGCGCAGTATCCCCATCATAGGTATAGCTTAAAATTTCCTCACCACTTTGTTCGATTAGTTCATTTAAATCATTTTTTTGATCCTGCGCTAAAGCTTTCGTTGGGAACAAATAAATAGCCCGTGCGTTTTTATCTTCTACTATTTTTTGAAGTACCGGTAAATGATAGCAATACGATTTCCCAGATGCTGTTGGTGTAACAGCAGTAAAGGAAACACCCTCCATTGCATAATCAAATGCCTGACGTTGATGCGTATACAATTGTTCTATCCCTCTTGCTTGAAGCGCCTTTACAAGTGAAGGATGCAAATTTTCCGGGAAAGATGCATATTTAGCTTCACGCCCCTCAAGCGTTTGCCAATGTAAAATACGTTCCTTCAATTCCTCATCGTATCTCCACTCATTTAACAATTCGCTAATCGTCCTTTTTTTAGATAACATCCATTTATACCTCCTTCACTAACCCATCAAAAATCTTCAACGTATAAGAGGTTGAATGAATCGCATCTAAAAAACGTTTTTTACTTGTGTCTTTATAAAAAGATTGCACAACAAATTGCTCCATCGATTCCACCGCTGAAGCAATTTGTTGTGTATGCATATATTTTGGACGATTTTTTTGAATCCAACTATTCGCCTCCTGCTGCCATTCTTTTAAAAGCTGGTGAATAACATCAGCGTGTGGCTTAACCTCAGTAAAAAAGTCTGGAGTACGATCCTCCTCACGCATTTGCCAGAAGCGTGAAACACATTTTTCACATTCATCTATTAATATGGAAGTTTGCTGTATTAATAACAATTTTGCACCTCATCTCATCAATTACAACATTATCGTAAATAGCTGACATTTTCGTTTACCTCTAAAAAGAAGTTCGAATTTTAACAGTTGCTTTATCCTTAAAATTGAAAATTCATCTACATGAACATAAACGCATAGTATCATTTTAGGATGATTTTCCGAAACAACTTTTTTAAAACTCTTGCCAACCAACAAAGTCGTCTGCTAATTTACACACATTATATGAGCAAAAATGCCTTATCTTACTCCAAGACATATCTCTTAATGTGGTAAATATTGCATTAAAAATACTCATATTGAGTTATTTAAATTGCATATGAGATAAGTGTACCAAAGTCTATCATTTTTCACTACTTATAGGCGAACAAGCATTCTTTACTTGCCAGTTCTTTTCTGCTAAGCTTACTTTCTGGCTAACAGACTTGAGCTGCATAAAAAAATGCATGCTCTGTGCATTGTTTTCCAAAGACACTCTCGTTAAAAGTAATTGATTGACCAGATCCAACTGCGCAACTAATTGTCCTAACTTGTTCAATTTAACGCCTCCTTTTGCTTTACTTATGTATTCCTCGCGTGTATAAAATTACCTTCATGCGTGACAAAATAAGCGTAAGTTAGCTGAAAGAAGAAGTATTTCGATAAAGATTAATTGAACTATTTTAGAAGAACATTGTCTTCAAAATCGCCGATCAAGTAGCAGGACTAATGTGGAGTACAGTTTCTCTATAAAATGCTCTTGGAAATTCCATCTGTTATTTTGACGATTCAAGTGATAGAAATAGTTGTGGCTATATGATATTTTTCGACTTTAAGAGGCGAAAATTGCCCAATGATGATTATTTGTTTGGTATTTTTGACCATTGCTAATCTAGCATCAACCATGGTATCAATGGAAGTGGAGAACTTCTACTGAATCATGGTAAACTATTGTATAATAGCAGTATTATAGAGGGTGAACTAAAGTGACAATTCGTTATCCGAATGGGAAATTGTATTCTCCTAATCCAGCTGTTCAAACAACAGAAAAAAAGAAGAACGATAAGGATTTTTCTTTTAGTAATCGAGGAAAAACACTAGAGGATGAAATTAATGAAGCAAACGACTATTATGTAAAAAGGCGACTTGCTATCATTCATAAGAAACCTGTTCCCGTACAAATCGTCAAAGTAGAGTACCCATCACGAAGCGCTGCAGTTATTCGTGAAGCTTATTTTCGAACGCCATCAACAACGGATTACAATGGCGTTTGGAACGGGCATTATATTGATTTTGATGCAAAGGAAACTGCTTCAAAGACCAGTTTTCCCCTAAAGAATATTCATTTACATCAAATGACACATATGCAGCAAGTGACGGAACAAAATGGTGTGGCTTTTATCATCGTTCGTTTCTCAGCTTATGAACGATATTTTATTGTGCCATACGAAGTTTTACAAAAGGCCTGGCTAGCGATGGAAAACGGTGAACGTAAATCGATACCCTTTTCAACGATTGAAGAGGAAGCTTTTGAAATTCCCACAAGCTATCATCCACGTATCGATTATTTACCGATTATCCAAAAGCTCATTGAAGCACAAAGCCATGGTTTTGAAAGTGAGGAGATAGTAGAATGACTGAACGTCGTCGTACACGCGGTGAGCATCAAAAGGCTCTCGCTCAAAAAAATAAAAAAAGCGCGCCTCCGAAATCATCGAAGAAAAAATGGTTCAAGCGCATTACGCTAACACTTGTGGCAATTGTAGCTGCATGCTTTATTGGAGGTGCTGGGTTATTCGCCTATTATGCAAGTACCGCACCTGAACTAGATGAAAACTTACTGAAGGACCCCGTTTCCTCTGAATTTTATGATAAAAACGGTGAATTATTTGCCACAATTGGTGCAGAAAACCGCAAATATGTAAAATATGAAGATATACCTGAGGATATGGTTAACGCCATTCTTGCAACGGAAGATGTACGCTTTTTCGAACACGGTGGTATGGATTTTTATCGCCTCGGTGGCGCAATCATCGCTAACTTCCGTGATGGTTTCGGGGCACAAGGGGCCTCTACATTAACACAGCAAGTCGTTAAAAACTCATTTTTACAAAATGAGAAAAAATTAAAACGTAAGGCGCAAGAGGCTTGGCTGGCCTTCCAATTAGAACGCAAGTATTCAAAAGAAGAAATTTTTGAAATGTACTTTAACAAAATGCTGATGTCAGGTCGTGTTTACGGCTTCGGTACAGCAGCTCAATATTTTTATGGTAAAGAATTAAAAGATTTAACTTTAGATGAAGAAGCATTACTTGCAGGTTTAGTACAACGTCCAAATGCTTATAATCCATTAAAAAATCCTGAACTTGCAGAAAAACGTCGTAATACAGTTCTAGGATTAATGTATCAACATGGTAAAATTACAAAAGCTGAGATGGAGGAAGCAAAGAAAGTAGACGTTCAAGCTGGTCTAGCTGACGATGCGACACGTCAAAAATTTGCTGGCTCTAAATATGATGCCTTCCTTGATGTCGTTATTAATGAGTTAGAGGAAAACGGTGATGGTAATGCCATGTCGGAAGGTATTAAAGTCTATACAACACTTGACCCGAAAGCACAACAAACTGTTGAAAACATTATGAATGATGACAGCAACTTCCCAACAGAGAAGATTCAATCCGGTGTAGCTGTCATTGATACAAAAACTGGTCAAATTCAAGCGATTGGCGGCGGACGCGATTACGGAGCTGAACGTGGTTGGAACTATGCATATGACTTAAAACAACAACCAGGCTCTACAATGAAGCCATTACTCGATTATGGACCTGCAATCGAAAATTTAAAATGGTCAACGGGTCAAACACTTGTGGATGAACCGATGAATTACACAAATTCGGAACAAACCATCACGAACTGGGATGGTAAATATATGGGAGCAATCACAGCGCGTAAAGCTTTATACGCTTCACGTAACGTTCCAGCTGTAAAAGCATTAAAAGAAGTTGGACCTGATAAAGCAAAAGAATTTATTGGTCGTTTAGGTATTGAAGCTGAAAATGTGTACGAATCTGATGCAATCGGTGGTGGGGATATTACAATGTCTCCTATCCAAATGGCAGCTTCCTATGCAGCATTTGGGAATAATGGTGTTTACACTGACCCTCATGCAATTACAAAAATCGTTTACCGTGATGGTAAAACAACAAAAGACTATACACCAAAGTCTAATGTTGCGATGAGTGATTATACGGCTTATATGGTGACAGATATGCTACGTGACGTTGTTAGTAATAAGCCTGATGCTTCAGGTACTGCTGCCAATGTTTCTGGATTAGATATCGCGGGTAAAACAGGTACAACAAACTACTCAAAAGCTGATTTTGACAAGCATAATTTACCAGATACGAGTGTGCCGGATTCATGGTTCGCTGGTTACACATCAAACTATTCAATCGCTATTTGGAGTGGTTACGAAAAACACTTTGATCCAATTACAACTTGGGATGAACGTCGTTTACCACAACAATTATTTAAACAAATTATGACCGAGATTTCGGCTGATGTTGAAACACCAAATTTCAAAAAGCCAAGCTCAGTTGTGGAAGCAACAATTGAAGTTGGGTCAAAGCCACTTAAATTAGCAAGTGATTACACACCAAAAGAATTACGTCAAACAGAGCTATTTGTTCGTGGTACACAGCCTAACGAAGTATCAAATAAATACGAAGTTCCGGAACTTACTACACCTTACAATGTAAGTGCAAGCCTAGATTTAGAAGGTCAATCAATTGATATTTCTTGGGAGCATGATGCAATGCTTAATCCGGAAACAAATGAACCTCTACCAACAACCTTTGAAGTATCCGCTACACGAGAAGGTGGAGAGACTATTTCTCTCGGCACAACGGAAAGCAAAGGTTTAACAGTCAGCAATGCATTGGAAGATGGCAATTATACGATTTCTGTCGTGGCGATTGTAGATGGTACACGCAGTAAACCAGGTACAACAACCTTCCAGGTGTCGGGTACGATTGATGAAGAGTTGGAAACAGAGAATCCAGATGAACCTGTAATCGAGGAACCAACGGAACCTGAACAAGGTGACAATAACGGCAAACACAACGACAAGGAAAATGGCAAGGAAAATGGCAACAATGGCCAGCACGGAAATGGAAATGGTAATGGTAATGGCAACGGAAACGGAAATGGAAATGGTAACAATAACGGCGGTGGAGGTAATACCGATACCGGCACCGGAAGCGATGGTGGCGACAATAATGGTGGCCAACCACCAACTCCACCTACCGAACCAGTGACCCCGGATGAAAATGGCCAAAGCACAGAATAAAGAAAAAGCAGAGAAGTTTTCACTTCTCTGCTTTTTTCATTTGTATCAATGTTTCATTCACGTCACTATTGTGATGCTAACCGTCGATTCGTATTTTCTATCAAACATTTTGATCACGTTTCGACTACTCTAGCCTTTGCTTACCTGGAGCCGTAATCGTGCAGTTCGTTTTTTAGTTTCTTTAAATAATTCATCAAGCTGACGATAGCAAGCATATTGACCTGGTTTTGCTTGAATAAAAGCCAATCGGTCAATACCATTAATGGGCAATACCTCGTCACCTGCTTCTTGTACTAAACGGTCAAACAATACAATAGCTTCTTCCATTAAGCCTTTTGCTTCACCGTTTCTAGCATCATGAGCTGCATGAATTTTCCCTTCAAGCACTGTCCACTCTGCAAACCAAGCATCAATTTTTTCCTTTGTGATTGCCTCTACATTCACGCTTCCTTCACCAGTCCTTTTTTCAAACGTTTGTGGCCCTCACGACAATCAGCAAGTAAAGGACATGTAAGGCAGCCAGGATTTTGTGCCTTACAATGATAACGACCAAAGAAGATTAACTGATGATGCGTTTTCGACCACTTGTCCATCGGTGTTTTTTTCATAATCGTTTCTTCCACCTCAAGCACTGAATCTTTCCAGCGACAAAGCCCTAATCGTTTAGATACGCGCTCAACATGTGTATCTACAGCGAGTGCAGGAATATCGAAGGCTACCGATAATACAACATTCGCTGTTTTACGACCAACCCCTGGCAATGTAACTAGTGCTTCTCGACTTGCTGGTATTTCGCCGTTGTATTCTTCTAGTAGTCGTTGACATAATGCTTGAATGTTCTTCGCTTTATTTCGATACAAGCCGATAGAACGAATATCTTGTTGTAATTCCTCTAAGGATACAGCTAAATAATCTTCTGGCGTTTTATATTTTTGAAACAATGTTTTCGTTACCTTGTTTACAAGAACATCCGTACACTGTGCCGATAATAACGTAGCAATAGTCAGCTCAAACGGATTGTCATGCACTAACTCACAATGTGCATCAGGAAACATACGATCCATTTCCGCTAGACAATGCTCCCATTGTTTTTTTGTTAACATCCGTAAGCCCCCCCTATTCTCTTTCTTCTAACCAATTATAAAATGGTACTTTATTTGCCGACTGCATATCTTGTTGCATTGTACGGGCTGGCGGTCTATTAAAAGTTTGTTTTTCACGGAACTGTTCACTTTGTTTTTGTGCAGCCTGTGGTGTCGTAATATTTTTCTTTTTCCACTCCAGCAATATTCGATCAATATAACGAATACTCAGTTTGCCAGCAAACACAGCCTCCTTCAGCGCCTCCTTAATAAGCGCTGGACTGTGCTTATCCTCATCTAACCAAGAACCGATTTTTTCTAGCTCTAAAGGAGATAAAAGACGCCCCATTTCCTCTTCAAATAATCGGAATACCTCACCTTCTTCTTGGCGAAGTGTTGTTGCTGATTTTTGGTGCTCCTTCATTTCAATAATCTGCATAATACGCTCCCACAGTGGGTATACCGAATATTTTTCATATAGCTTGCCATTTGCATCGACGTCGCTTGTAATTTCAAGGAAGCCTTTTTGCATTAATCGTTGTAGACGTGAAGTAATGTCATTGTCAGGCATTGTGAGACGATTCATCAGATCATTAGGTGTTGGGAAATCATTGCCCTCCATATGGAACGCAAGTAAATGTATGACAATCAGTGCCTCTTCATCCTCAATATTTAACTCCTTATAAAACTGAAAAAAAAGCTGAGGAATTTGAACCATTCTCTGCTCAGTCCATGTACGGAGTCGATTATTGTTTGTGTTCATCTTATACTTGACTCCTTTTTCCATCGTAAGTATAAAAGCCGCGTAGACATATCACTACGCGACTTTTAATTGATCCCGCCTTAACATAAACGGGTAGTAATGCTTATGGATATAAGCGGTTTAGTAAACGTGGGAATGGAATCGTTTCACGGATGTGCTCAGTACCAGAAATCCATGCCACTGTACGTTCCAATCCTAGACCGAAGCCTGAATGTGGTACAGAGCCTTGTTTACGAAGCTCTAAATACCATGCATAAGCATCTAATGATAAGTTATGTTCTTCAAGACGCGATTTTAATAAATCATAGTCATGAATACGCTCAGAACCACCAATGATTTCTCCATAGCCTTCTGGTGCAATTAAATCTGCACATAATACAACGTCATCTCGCTCTGGATGTGGTTGCATGTAGAATGGCTTAATGCCTACTGGGTAGCAAGTGATGAATACAGGTTTATCGTATGAATTGGCAATTGCTGTTTCATGTGGTGCACCGAAATCATCGCCCCATTCAATATCGTCAAATCCTTGTTCATGTAATAATTTAATAGCATCGTCGTAAGAAATACGAGGGAATGGCGCTTTGATATTTTCAAGTTTTGATGTATCACGGCCAAGTCGCTCTAATTCTAATTTGCAATTTGCCAGCACTGATTGTACGATGTGCGCTACATATTGTTCTTGCACTTCTAGGTTTTCTTCAAATTCTACAAATGCCATTTCAGGCTCAATCATCCAAAACTCGATTAAGTGACGGCGTGTTTTAGATTTTTCAGCACGGAACGTTGGACCGAATGAGAATACTCTACCTAATGCCATCGCAGCCGCTTCCATATAAAGCTGACCTGATTGAGAAAGGTATGCATCCTCATCAAAATATTTTGTATGGAATAGCTCAGAAGTACCTTCAGGAGCTGAACCTGTTAAAATTGGTGGGTCCATTTTTGTAAAGCCATTGTTGTTGAAAAACTCGTAAGTTGCACGAATAATTTCGTTACGGATTTTCATAATAGCATGTTGCTTTCGAGAACGCAGCCATAAGTGACGGTTATCCATTAAAAACTCTGGCCCATGTTCTTTTGGTGTAATAGGGAAATCAGTTGCAGCATGTAGTACTTCAATACCAGTAACAGCTAGCTCACAGCCAAAGCTTGAACGCTCATCTGCTTTAACTTCTCCCGTAATGTACATTGATGTTTCTTGGGACATACCTTTTGCAATAGCAAAAATTTCTTCGCCTACTTCTTCTTTTACAACAACGCCCTGAACAAAGCCAGAACCATCACGTAATTGTAAGAAAGCGATTTTCCCACTTGATCGTTTGTTTGCTAACCAAGCGCCTAGCTTGACGGTTTCACCGATATGCTTTGGCATATCTTGAATCATAATTTTTTTCATAGAAATCCTCCAAAGTTCGTTAAAAGGATTAGTCTTGCCATTTTGATTTTACAAATGCATCAATTCGACGGACTGCCTCTTCTAATAATTCTAAAGATGTAGCATAAGATAATCGCATTGTAGTTGGTGCACCAAAGCCTGAGCCTGGAATCACTGCTACGTTTGCTTCTGTTAAAATATCCGAAGCGAACGCATCTACTGAATCATAACCAGTATGAGCCATAGCTTCTGCTACATCTGGTAATAAGTAGAATGCACCCTGAGGCTTTAATACGTTGAAGCCAGGGATCGCACTTAGCTGTGGATAAATTTTTTCAAGACGAGATTCGAAAGCTTGACGCATTTCTTCTACAGCGTCTTGTGGCCCATTATACGCTTCCACTGTAGCATATTGTGCAGTTGTTGTTGCATTTGATGTAGAGTGTGATGCAAGATCAGTCATTGGTTTAATAATGTCCGCATCTCCTGCAGCATACCCGATACGCCAGCCTGTCATAGAGTGGGATTTTGCAACACCATTTACTACGATTGTACGTGCTTTCACTGCATCAGATAACTGTGCAATTGAAAAATGCTCAATACCATTGTATACAAGCTTCTCATAAATTTCATCTGACACGATTAAAATATCTTTTTCTTCTGCAACAGCCGCAAGTTCAGCTAGCTCCTCACGAGAATAAATCATACCTGATGGGTTGCTAGGAGAGTTTATAATAACTGCTTTTGTTTTATCTGTCACAGCAGCTCTTAATTGATCTGCAGTAATTTTATAGTTTTGCTCACTTGTACCTTCAACATAAACAGGTACACCGCCCGCTAATTTCACTTGTTCTGGATAAGATACCCAATAAGGAATCGGAATAATAACTTCATCGCCCTCGTTTAAAATAACTTGGAATAAAGTGTAAAGAATATGTTTTGCCCCAACACCTACAATTACTTCATTCGGCTTATATGTAAGGTTGTTGTCGCGTTGTAGTTTATCAATAATAGCGTTCTTAAGTACTGGAAGACCGCCAGCAGGTGTATACTTTGTTAAACCTTTTTCCATCGAATCAATGGCAGCATTTAAAATATTTTGTGGCGTGTTGAAGTCTGGCTCACCAGCACCTAGACCAATAACATCAATTCCTTGCTCTTTTAACTCTTTTGCTTTCGCAGTAATTGCTAGAGTTGATGATGGTGTTAAAGTTTTCACACGGTTTGCTAATAAATTTTTCATACGGGATCTACTCCTCTTATAAATTCGTAATGCGCGTCCACCAGTCGCCGTCCTTAAACATAATATAGACATAGTTGAGCTTATCTTGATCGTTTAGGTATGTAATTTCCCAAACAGCACCGGGCTCCTCATAGCCTAATTTTACATTGAGGACCTTTTGTACATTTCCTTCTTTTTTTAAAACCGATAATGCTTGCTTTTCCGTAATACCATCTTTCAAAAACACTTCCTTAATTGAATCAGCTTTTAGATTCGTCGGAACAAAGACAGCCTTTTTCTCACCGTATTCATCTACCCCGAACACAGTGACGTACGAATGTTTGCCATTATATGTGTATGACTCCGAGACAATTGCGAGGGCTTTGGCATCGAGTGCCAACTGTTCAGCCTGCTCTTCAATTGAACGGAATGGAGCCTCGGCTTTCCAGAGTACTATAATACTAATGACAAGTGACAATGAAACCATAAAGACAGAAATGAAAATCAACCAGTTTTTCATATATTCACCTTAAGTTTCACATCTAGCTTATTCTTCAATACGAATGCTTGATGCTTTTGCATGTTTATAACTGTGTATACATTCATTTTGCTTTCCATTTTTGTCAACCTGCTTTCTTTCCTCATACCACAACATTATACAACAATTTTGTGCTGTCGTGTTTCTTAATTTTATATATTATGCGTTGATAAAACAACGTTTTCGAATCGCCAGAATAATCAGAAATACATTAACCCTTTCAAAGTACAAATTCCTATTCACTAGTACAAATAGGAAATCAACTACGCCATTAAAAACGAGTGCTATTTCTCAAATCAGATAGTTTCCACAACCCCCATTTTTAGCGCGATACAAGTACTAACTGCTTGCTCAAATTAATTCTTGTATTGTTAATTTTTCTGGTCATTGAGACAAACACCCATTCTCACTTTTAAGAGACTGCTTTTATCTTTTTGAACAATTGCTAAAGTAAGTAAGTAGGCATGCATATTCTTGACAAGTTTTTGTAAGTATTATTTTGTTCATGCCGAATCAGTCTCCGAAAATGCCGATATTTTATATATTACACAATTCCCTCCATTATTGCCCCCTTTGCCTAAGGAAAAAGAGAAATCGAACAGCATCGATTTCTCTTTTTTCTTGTTTGACCAAGTCATTCCATCTTCTTTACCCTATTTCTCTGTTAATGGCCCGTGTATTTCAGAGATTTACGGCCATTAATCACAACCCACTTCCTATTGGATTCGGAAAAATATCGTAAGCAAGCGCGAAAGGTCTTTCAGAGGCGATTTCACAAAGATTTTCTTGAGCATCATTTTACAGCCTCGCTCACTTCAAATCGCAAAATCCTCTTTGTTGCTATCGCCAGCACAACCATGACAACACTAATGATTAAAATAGGAACATAGATATTAATACTAAAACCTTCGAATAACAGCCCATACAATATTTGGCCAATTGGTGCCATACATTGTGAAACGGCAATGATAATCGCCATCACCTTCCCTAAGTTTTCATTAGGTGTTTCTTTTTGTACAACTGTAATAACGTAAATGGAAATGATCGTCATAATCATTGCTATTAAAAGTGCACTACCAACAAATAAAGTATAGGATGGATAATAGCCAATTTTAAGCATGATCGGGGTAACCGATAATGCCATTGGAACAATCAATAAAGCAGTGATGAAAATCCAAAAATACAAATTATTGATGCCCATTTTTTTCGCAAAGTACCCCATCGATAAAGCCCCTAAGATTGTAGCAAAATCGATTAACCCCATCCCTACTCCATACAATGTATCACTACTGTGCAAAGTGACACGAAGAATAATTGGTACACCTACAACAAATAAGGGTGTTAATAATAAGTTTAATAATGCCGCTAAAATCATACATTTGAAAATAAAAGATTGCTTCACTACATAGCTAAAGCCCTCTTTCAAATCATTTACAAGCGTTGAAATAATATGTCCGTTCTGTTCTCGTTGAATAAATGGTATTTTAATAAACATCTCTAATATGGCAGAGAGGAAAAAGAACAGACCACTCACTATAACAAGCACCTTTAAGCCAATCATGCCATATAGTATTCCCCCTAACACAGGAGCCGCTACATTGGACAATGCTTGAATACCATTGACAATTCCATTTGCTTGCTCCAGTTTTTCCTCCTCTACAAGTACTGGAATACTGGCCATCACTGTAGGTGCATACATGGCACTAACGAAAGAAAGCAGCACCATGACAACACCAATAAGCAAAATAGAACTATCACCCATTGCTAGTACTATAAAGAAACCAAAAACAATGATGCTACTAGTAAAATCGAATATTACCATTAAATTACGTCGATTAAACCTGTCAGCAATAGCTCCTCCAAGTGGTGCTAGTAAAATTGGGATACTTGATATCGCGAATAGTACTGCAAAAAGATCTGCACGTCCTGTAATATCTAGTACATAAAGTGATAAGGCGAACCTTAAGAGAGCAGATCCTAAAATAGAAATAATTTGCCCAATTACCATGAGGTTAAAATCTTTTGAAAAACCTTTTCGTTTAATCTGTGATTCCATGCATAAGACCCCTTCCTTTAACATTCATGGCCCTTTTGAGATTGTATTGTAAGAAGAAAGACATTACTAAAAATACTTATAGTACTCAACCACATGAGCCACTCACTTTGCGCGCTCCAAGATATCAGTAGCAGCAAGAGTCCCACGATTATAGATACATAATTTCCAGTGCGACTAATTTTTGATTTCCGACGAAGTTTTTCCTTAACGTAATACGCAGATTTCTTTATTTTACGTTTCATAAGATAAACTTTTTCTTTTAACTTCTGCTTAGTATCTTTTGCTTTTTGAGGATAAAAAAATGTTATAGCTCCTTTAGTCACGGCGTTCTTCATCTCCATATCGTCGTTTTAATAACTCAGTCAAAACTCTCTCTTGGAAGTCCGAAATCTGTTCTGGCTCCTCGATCTCCATATTTACCGTTTCTTCATACCCGTCTAATTCCTCACCATCAAAACGATAGAGTTTTTGCAATAGCTTCCACAATGTTTCAATTTCCTCAGTATTAAAGTCTTTAAAGATATCTGCTAAAAAGTAAGTAGACTTCTCCGAACAAGCAATTAAAGCTTTTTTTCCCTCTGAAGTAATCTCGACATTAATTGATCTTTTATCTAATTTACTTGGTATCGTTTGAACATATCCTTTTTTCACAAGACTCGTTATTAATTTGTTTGCGGTTTGCTTTGTTGTACCGAGCTTTTTAGCAATATTAACGAGCGTTGTGTTTTCTATTGGTAAATGGGCTATGGCAATTAGAGCCATATGCTGTCTAGAAGTTAATACCTCTAAATATTCATCTCCTCTTATCTGAACTTTATTGACAACTGAAAACAATGTCGCATAACTTTGCTGCATAAAATGCAATTCCTTCAATAAAAGATTTAAATCCATATGTAGCACCTCTCTATTTAGTCACCATGTTTACTAAATAATACATAACAACTTTCAAAAAGTCAACATGGTGACTTTTTCATATAGAATGACATACTACATTCAATAGACCGACTGTCGGTTTATAATACTATATGCTATTCCTCCAAAAAAGGAACTTATTTTAAACATTGTTATTAAAAAAGTAAGAAATTTCCCCATAGAAATAAATCCCTATCCATTTAATCATTTTATATAAAATTATATAAAAATTAATTTTCAACATTGAAGATCCTATCAATATTCCTTTTTATGGGCCCATCACCAAAAGTTGTGGATGACATTTGTTAAAACATATACTATGTAAATAAGTTGATTGGAGTGGAGGCTGGTTGACTCCTTGGGGATTAGCGAAAGAGGGACGAAGGCTAAAACCATCACGTCCTGTGATAACGCCTTCGTGACCAACATCCTTTTGCCCCAAGCGGCTCATCGGACGCCCCGCTTTGCTCTGTGCGAAAACGTAGCGACAGCAACAAGGTTTTATCTGTGCGAAAGCGAAGCGTCAGCGGCAAGGTTTTATCTGTGCGAAAGCGAAGCGTCAGCAACAAGGTTTTATCTGTGCGAAAGCGAAGCGTCAGCAACAAGGTTTTATCTGTGCGAAAGCGAAGCGTCAGCAACAAGGTTTTATCTGTGCGAAAGCGAAGCGACAGCAACAACAAAGCGCCCAGTCGGAACAGAAATCAACCACACGTTTTGGTGATGAACCTTTTTATGGTATATTATATTGGTTGTTTCCTTTTATTGAAAAACTTGATTAAATAGGTGATTTTGTAAATTGATATTTTCAATTTTTGTTCCTTCGCCATAGATTACCAAGCCGATCTTTTTTTTATAGAGGTGTTCAATTTCCGATTTGGGATATGTAATTGGCATGATATTGGCGTTATTTATAGTTTTACCTTTTTTATGCTCTTATTTTAACAATTCCTTTGATAATAGACGGAACGGGACAATTATTTAATAAATGGCTTAGTACAAACTATCGGCGATTAGTAACAGGAATTCTAAGTGGAGTAGGCTTTGTTTTTATGTTTTTATACACCGCTCTCTTATTTTGGAATCTAACTATTTATCTCTATATAAAAGGGGAATGCATTGGTTCATTAATTTTTAACTAAGGAGACTGAAAATGTTTTGTACATATTGTGCATCCAATCTATCAGAGCATGCAGAAATTTGCCATAAATGCGGCGTTAGAAATTTCAAAGTACTTAATTACTGCCATAATTGCGGGAATGAAATAAATCCTTTTCAAGATATGTGTACTTCATGCGGTATTATTTTAAGAAAACCTCCAAAGGGTACTCATCCACTAGCTCCTGCATTACTTACATTTCTACTACCCGGTGTAGGCCAAATCATTAATAATCAAGTGGGTAAGGGATTTCTTTGCTTATTTATATTTATCATGATTGGTGTTTTTATTTTTGATAATTTAATAATTGGATTCATAATTGTTGGTTTACCTATTTTAATTGATGCTTATTTAATCGGGAAAAAATGCTATGAAGGAAAAGCAGTAGGAAAATGGGAATTCTTTTAATTTTAGGAGGTATAATTTAATATGTTTTGTCCACACTGTAACGAAGAAATTGCGGAACAAGCGGAAATTTGTCCAAAATGTGGTGTTCGTGTACATAATACATACCAAGAGGATCAACCAAATATAGCTATTAATATCCTTTCCTTTTGTTGTATACCGCTCTTAGGGATTATTATGTACTTTGTATGGAAAGATGGTAAGCCTAAAGCCGCTAAATCTGCTTTAATATGGGCGCTGATTTCAGTCGGTGTATCTGCAGTATTAATGGTCTTATTTTTAATACTAGGATTTGTAGCTGGAGCGATCGAAGAGTATAATTATTAAACAGAGACTAGGACTTAGCTAGTCGAAACTTTTAAAAGCGCGAGAAATCAATTTTAAAAACATTGATTTCTCGCGCTTTTCTGATGTGGAGTTTTTTAGGTTCCTGCCACCTATCCTCATTACCTCCTCATTTCATATTCAGTTCACAAAGACGTGCTATAGTAAGAAACATAAAAGATTCATATTTTATTGTTGATGAAAATGAAGGAGGATTTTGACGTTGCAGGAAACATCAAAAGATAGGACAAAACAGAACGATTGGCGACGCTTTGTTCGCTTAGTCAAACAAGCTGAGCCGCCAATATGGCTTTTAATCATCTCATTAATGATGAGTTTAGCGACTACCGGGGTTGGATTTATCGTTCCGTTATTTACCAAAAAATTAGTAGATGGCTTTTCAGTAGAGTCCCTTGATTATTGGCAAATTATTTTGTTAGGTATTGCTTTTATCGTGCAGGCCATAGCGAGTGGGCTTTCCATTTATTATTTAAATCGTGTCGGACATCATGTTGTCGCGAATTTAAGAGATCAGCTTTGGAGAAAGTTACTTCATTTACCAATACCCTATTATGATGAAAATGATTCAGGCGAAACATTAAGTCGTGTTACGAATGACACAGCTGTCGTCAAGGAGCTTATTACAGAACACCTTGCGAACTGTTTATCAGGTGTTATTTCCATTATAGGATCAGTTATCATTCTATTAATCTTAGATTGGAAAATGACTTTAGTGATGCTCATTGCTGTTCCGCTTGCTATGGTTATTTTGATGCTGTTAGGAAGACGGATGTTTGTCATTTCCAAAGGTATGCAAGATGAGACGGCAAAATTTACGTCAGTGTTAAATCAAGTTTTACCTGAAACTCGATTAGTAAAGGCTTCTAATGCCGAGCGTTTGGAATACGAGCGTGGCAAGAAAGGTATTACCAACCTCTTTACGTTTGGTTTAAAAGAAGCGAAAATCCACGCCTTTATCTCTCCGCTTATTTCGTTTGTATTAATGTCAGTCCTTGTGGCGATTATTGGATATGGTGGCGTACGCGTTTCTTCAGGAGAGCTTACAGCTGGCGACATGGTGGCATTTATTTTATATTTAATCCAAATCATCATGCCGATGACTCAATTAACGATGTTCTTTACGCAGCTCCAAAAAGCGATGGGTGCTACAGAGCGAATCAGTGCATTACTTGAGCATGAAGAGGAGAATATTTTCGAAGGAATGACCTTAAAAAAAGTGGATCAGCCGATTTATGTAAAAAATGTTGACTTTGCTTATAGAGAAGAACCGATTTTATCGAATATTAATTTTACAATTGAACCAGGTAAAGTTACGGCCATCGTTGGACCAAGTGGCGGAGGAAAAACAACAACATTTTCTCTGTTAGAAAGGTATTATCAGCCAACTAGCGGTAGCATTACACTTGGAGATACCCCGATTGACACCTACTCCCTACATTCTTGGAGAAGCAAAATCGGCTACGTTGCACAGGAGAGTGCACTGTTATCTGGTACGATTCGTGAAAATATTTGCTACGGCATCGACAGAGAGGTGCCGGAAGAAGAACTTGAAAGAGTTGCAAAAATGGCCTATGCCGATCAGTTTATCAACGAACTGCCAGAGCAATTTGACACGGAAGTCGGAGAACGGGGCATTAAACTTTCTGGTGGTCAGCGACAACGAATCTCTATCGCCAGAGCACTATTACGCAACCCTCAAATATTAATGCTAGATGAAGCAACATCTAGTCTGGATAGTACATCGGAAATCTACGTTCAAAAAGCTTTAGATAATTTAATGCAAGGTAGAACAACGCTTGTCATTGCCCACCGCCTTTCAACAGTAGTGGATGCAGATCAAATACTTTTTGTGGAGAAAGGACATATTACAGGCAGTGGCACACATGATACTCTATTTGAGACTCATGACATGTATCGAGAGTTTGCTAAGCAACAATTACGTATTAAAGAGGAATAACGAAGGGATTTGTTAGCATGACAACACTTTTAGTTGTAGATGATGATGCGCATATTCGAGAATTAATAAAGATATTTTTACAAAATGAAGGCTTAGAGGTAATTGAGGCTACGGACGGTGTGGATGCACTGTCCAAATTAGCTTCTGATAAAGTAGATATGATCATATTGGATATTATGATGCCAAAAATGGATGGCTGGGAATTATGTGAAGAAATACGTTCATTTAACGATGATCTCCCCATACTGATGCTCAGCGCAAAGGGAGAAACCTCACAAAAGGTAAAGGGCTTTAATCTTGGAACAGATGATTATCTTGTGAAACCATTTGAGCCAGCAGAGTTAATCGTCCGTGTAAAATCTATACTTAAAAGATACCGTATTTCCATATCTCAACTTGTGGAGGCTGGCAATGTAAAGTTAAATCGCAATACACATGAAATCGTATATAATGGGAAATCTCTTACACTTCGTTTAAAGGAATTTGAATTATTATTTGCCTTAGCAAGCTATGCTGGGAAAACATTTTCACGCGAACAACTCATTGAAGAAATTTGGGGATATGACTATGAAGGTGATGAACGTACAGTCGATGTTCACATTAAGAGGCTTCGTCAACGTTTCCCACAAGAAACAAGTGGATTTGTTATTCGCACAATTCGTGGCTTAGGTTATCGATTGGAACTTGTTTCATGAGGAGACTAAAATACTTTTTAAAGCTTTTATTATCTTTAACGATCCTTCTTATCGTTAACATCATATTTGCATTTATTTCATTCCACATCACTTCGTGGATTTATGATTGGTTAGGTAAACATCCACAAGGTTTTTGGCTTCAGTTATGGACTGTAGTTGGCGTATTTGTTCTCTTTACTTGCACTATTATTATTCTCTTTTTAATTGGACTAAATAAACAGCGAAACTATTGGGATACGGTTGTAGATGCATTAAGCCGACTTGCTAAAGGTGACTTTACTGTAAAATTAGACCTTAAAACAAATGAAGATCAATTCGGTCAATTAATACATGGTATCAACCATATGGCGGTCGAATTAGGCGAATTAGAAAGAATGAGACAAGAATTTATCTCGAATGTATCTCATGAAATCCAATCTCCCCTTACATCTATTAATGGTTTTGCGAAAGCATTGAAAAACATGGATCTCCCAGAGGATAAGCGACAGCATTATTTAGAAATTATTGAGATGGAAAGTAATCGTTTATCGAAAATTAGTGACAATTTACTAAAGCTAACGTCATTAGAATCACAGCATCACCCATTCGAGCCAAAGCACTACCGACTCGATAAGCAATTACGCCATGTAGTGCTAGCACTTGAACCGAATTGGTTAGCTAAAAATATAGAGATGGATCTTCAATTAGAAAACATTTCGGCTATGGCTGATGAAGACTTATTGAATCAAGTATGGATGAATTTACTTAGCAACAGCATTAAATTCACACCCGCTACTGGCACCATTACAATATCTATGACGAAGCAAGTCAATACGATTACTATTGCTGTTCATGATAATGGTATTGGTCTAACAGAAGAACAGCAAAAACATATATTTGAGCGATTTTATAAGGCTGACCCATCGAGGACAGCTGCTAATGGTGGAAGTGGCTTAGGGCTATCCATTGTCAAAAAAATTATCGATATGCATAACGGAACAATCACTGTCGAAAGCAAGCTTGCTGAATTTACAACATTTTTTGTCACATTGCCATTGCAGACAGATCAGACTCGTGCAAACGAATAATAGCTTCTTTCTTCGTCTGGCACGGGTCTATTAAACAAAGAATCTAGTAAGCTACTTTTCTAAAATACTGATAAACTTTTTCAAGTTTTTTACCTTGTCTCCCCTTTTTACTTTCCATATTACCAAATTCAAAAAACTTCACTTGTTTAATGCCAACAAAACTAAATAACGCCCTTTTCATTATTATTTTATGAGCATTATTCAGCCATAATAGAGGATATTTTGTTGGCCCCTTCATTGTGGAAATACACACCACTGATTTTCCTTTTAGAAGCCCCTCTGGAAATAGCCCCTTTTTATCTTTATACGCAAAATTGGCCGCAAACAATTGATCAATATACCCTAGAAGCATTGCTGGTGGCCTTCCCCACCATATCGGATAAACAAAAACGATTTTATCAGCCCATCTTATTTGTTCTCGATATTTCTCAAGCTTTGGATCACGAAACATATCACGACGGCGTTTATGTTCATGGAATACTAAAAGCGGATCAAATTGCTCCTCGTATAAATCTAATACTTGAATCTCCTTTATGAAAGGATTGTCATTACAGCCCTTCATAACCTCCTGTAAAAAAGCATAATTCAAACTTTTATGATTCGGATATGTATAAATAATTAATGTGTTCATTATATAGCCTCCATTACTTATCATTTGATAACGAAATAATAAACTTTCTATTTTTAGTTGTCAAATGATAATTGTTTTAAGATAAGTTTTTTGTTATCTTGTCAGTAAGAGGTGAACAAGTGTGGACAAAAAAGAATTATTCGATCAGTTTGTAGCATTTACAGCAGCTGTACACCAAGTAACACACGAATTAACACAAGACGTTAAAATCGACAATATTACCCCAGTACAATATAAAATTCTTGAACATATAAAAGTAAGCCAACCAGTCACACCTACCGAAATTAGTGACTGTCAGCATATGTCATTACCTAATACAAGCCGTGAATTACGAAAATTACAGGAAAGAAAGCTAGTAGAAAAAATGATTGATACCGAAGATCGAAGAAAGCATTATGTTTGCCTTACAGCAGATGGAGAAAAAATGATGAAAGAAGCATTTGCCTGTATAGAAGAGCGCTTTCAACAACTAATACAACATGCATCGAAGAAAGATTTAGAGGACATTCAAGATGCTTTAAACATTCTTAACAAAAAGGTCTTTCAGCCAAAACTATAAAAAGAACCTGCATGCTTTCATTAGGAAAAGCATTGCAGGTTCTTTCACTGTTTAGTATATTGACATAGAAAGCGTTCTACACCCGGGTATTTCTCCCCTAGACTAGTTATGAAAAAACCATAGCGTCGATAAAAATCTACTGCCTCATGATCTGTTTCAGCAACGATAGATGTGTACTCATTTGCCACAAAATTAATCATTTGACTGCCAATGCCTTTTCCTCTTTGATTTACTAAGACGGCAATATGCTTAATCTCACATTTTGATAAACTGATTTGTTCTATCCCAATACAACCGACTGTTTCACCCTCAACTTCGAAGCTATATAATGTCCTATTCGATAAAAGGATATATTTTTCATACACTTGTAGAACTTTTTCATCCGACGTTGCAAAAGAAAGTAGCTTTCTAATAATTGGAGAAATAGTGTTTGCTTGAACGATATTCATAACGTATCTCCTTTAAATGTTGGTAGCAGGAATGACGACAGCATGACAAGCTTTCTCATAAAACTCGATTGGACCTGCTCCCCCAATGATTGCATATTCATACCCAATATCATGCATATCTTTTAAACAATGATGAAGTAGAGCGTATCCTATCCCTTTCACTCGATTCGATTTCGCTACACCCATAGGGCCAAAATAACATTTTTTATTTTGATACACGTCAAATGCAGCAAATCCAACAAGATCTCCCTGACCATCAAAAGCTACATATACGGAAGGTGTAGTACTTAAAAATGCACTATTAATTGTTTCTGACCACTCTTGTGAAAAATGACTTTCTACAAATTGGATTAGCTTGTTCTTATCATCACGATTGACTTTACGAATATTAGTAGAATTCACTTTAGGGAAGTTGTAATTTTTAAGATGAGTAACCAGATCTCTTGATGTGGTACCAAGCTTTAAAATCAATTTCATATCTTCTTCTGAAACGAATTCCTCAAGCATATTCGCCCGTATTAATGCTTTCAGCAAGTGACCTTCATTTAAATAAACCTGGTTATAGTTATGCATATAGCTAGTTGCTTGTTCCAATACTGTTAAAACATCCTTTGTTATCGGAACATTAAATAAATGATGGCTTGTAACTGGCTTGTCTGATTTTAGATCAAACTCATTAGCCAAGTTTCTTAAAGAAGTTTCATCTATAGTACATTTTAATACTATTTCGCCAAGGACCCCCTCTTTTTCTTTTAAACAAGCAAGTAGAAAATGAATTGGTAATAACATATTATGTTGTGAAGAGGAAGCTTCTTTTTCTGCATTTTTTTTGATCCTTAACATGCGATTTGTTAATTTTATAGTAGATGAATTCAAATGCCTAACATCCTTTCATTGATTTTTCTTCAACCTTCAATTTAATTTCTATGTTAAATAACGGAAATATTAGAACTTTATCATATCATTAATCATGTTTTCTATTATCAATAAAATTGAAACTATTAATTTGCTTATCACCAAAAATTAGAAAAGGCTGGGCGACTCCTTACAAACGCCTAGCCTTCACTCCAATCAACCACACATTACGATGATAAGCCTTATTTTCGCTATTTAGAAAACATTATTACCCATACATCGTCACTCATCTGCACTTTTTTTAATAATATAAAGATGTATAGAAGGAGGAGACTCAAATGGAAGTAGTAGACAAGAAGTGGATAGAAGAACATTTTAAAACACTTCCATTATGGCAACAGTCAGCATATACAGACTTCGCTGCCACGGTTGGAGATGAAGCCAATACTTTTCCCTGTATCCCAGCTAGAACAGGTTTTTTATCAAACCATCTTCGTTATAGTTTTATCGGAGATCCACGGGAAGAGCAATCGATAAAGACGTTAGCACAATGCTTAAAGGAATACGGAAAATGCTCGCAAACATTTGGAAAATATACAACCCTCGCCATTTTCTTTAAAACCCCTGACGATATGCTGGAAAACGTCGATATTGAAGATTATAGAAATTTGTTTTGGTTGGTTTTAAACAATTTAACTAAATTTGATGATTGCGATTGGCCAGAGGAAATTCCAACTGACCCATCGCATCATGAATGGGAATTTTGTTTTAACGGTCAACCTTATTTTATCTCTTGTGCAACGCCAGCCCATAAATTGCGAAAGAGCCGTTATTTTTCTACTTTATTAATGGCATTTCAACCCCGCTGGATATTTGATGAAATCAATGACTCTACTGTATTTGGTCGGAAATTAAAAAATCTAATTCGTCAACGCATTTCTGAATATGATGCCATTCCAGCTCATCCTGATTTGAAATGGTATGGGCACGAAGATAGTTATGAATGGAAGCAATATTTTTTAAGTGATGATCACCGTAGTCCTTCGAAATGTCCTTTTTTACGTATGCAAAATTCTCTGCCCTCATCACACAACGAAGAACATTAAACATGTTTATCATGTTTTTGCCTTTTCATCACAATCCAAGTGGCAATTCCTATTATGACGATAAAAAGCAGGCTCACGAAAAACCCGAGTCTACTAGTTTTTTCCCCTAACGTTCCAGACACTGTCACACCAATGAGCAACATCCCGATAGCATTTTTTACATGATCCCACTTCGATAGCTCCATTAGCTTCGCATATGTTACTAATATAAAGAGCCAGTTATAAATTAACATGAGCCCTGCAGCTGTCATCAAATATTCAAAAATCTTTTCTGGCATGAGGAAACCAATAACAATTGTAATGATTAAACCACTGGCTAGAAAGAGCAAAGCAGGAAATGGAACCTTCATTTTTCCCTTTTTAGCCAGTGAAGCTGGGGCATCATGATCTTCTGCAAGTGTAATGAGAATCGTTACGACCGCATATAAGGATGCTACCATTGTTGAAAAACCGGCAATAATTAAAATGCCATTAAAAATATCTGCAACAAAAGGAATGTGATAATCACGAAGGGCAGTAATAAATGGACTTTCCTCCATATTAAAATCCTTCCAAGAAACTAGCATTAAGGCAAGCATAATAGCCATTAAGAAAATGATCGTTATGACAATAAGCATCACTTTTCCAGCTTTCGGTGCTTCTTGAGGATTTTTTAAATCTACGACCACTAAACCCATTACCTCAATTCCACCAAATGCATAAAAAGCATATAACAAACCAAGCCAAATCCCTTTAATACCTTGTGAGAAAAATTCTTCGTAGTTTGCATGCAAAGAATCCAATGTAGTTGAATCATTGTTAATCCCTTTTATGATTAATAGAACAGCCACTACAATAAACATCACAATCGCAGCTGCCTTTAACGCACCAAAAATATTTTGAAAGTTTTCAAAGCCCTTCATACCAGTAAGAATAACGGCCAATCCAAGTGCAGCATAAATAGAAGCGGCCACCCATAATGGAAGCGTTGGAAACCAAAGCTTTGTAAAAATACCAAGTGCCATCAATTGACTCCCCATAATAAGCATCTCAGAAATTAAGTAAATCCAACCATTACTAAATCCTGCCCATTTGCCAAAAGCTTGCTTTGCATAAGTACGGAACGAACCCTTGTCCGGATTTTCAACTGACATCTTAACAAGAGCGTCATAGACAATGTACGTAGCAATCGCTGCCAACAAAAAAGGAATCACAACAGCAGGACCACTTTTATGAATGGCCATACTTGTCCCAAGAAAAAAACCTGTTCCAAGTGTACAACCTATACCAAGAAGCGAAAGCTGCCACCAAGACAACTTCCCTTTACTTGTTTTAGATGTCATTTTGATCAACCTTCCTTTACTTTCTTAACAATGGCAATGTCATACAACGAATGCCACCACCGCCTTTTTCAAGCTCTGTGACATCAACTTCTATCAAATTCTTTTTTTGCAATAATGGATGCCTCGTCCAGTGTTGCTTCGTTGCTTGCTTACTAATCAACAGTGTCTCGGGATTAAGATTAATAAAATTGATATCAGGGATTGTATTATATTTTTCAAGAAAGTAAACGTCAAAGCCATGGTGCTTTAAAAATTGCTCTGTCATTTCAAAACGACTAGTTTGAGCTGTGAAGACGTGTACAGGAAAATAACGCATAAAGTTTTTAGCTATGAGCAGATTAGCGTTCGTTACATTACAATTCATATCTAAATGAAGTGTATCGGAGCGTCTCGGCAAATCAATGAGTGCAATTTCCGAAAATCCTTCTTGGAAAATACGATCCTTGATACTCTCCACAGCCTCTAACGTTGTCCTCATTCCAATATTAATAAGCACGGCATCCTTATTTAAAATGAGAACATCCCCACATTCTAAAGCAGTAGAAGGTTGTTGAACTTTTAATTTTTTTTCTGGAAACCACTTTTCTAATAATGAGTGCGCATGTGGATACTCTGGACGCCTTAACGAACTACCTGCCTCTCCAAGGAAAATACTATTTCCTATAACACAGGCAAGATCGCGCACAAAGTAGCGATTAATAAGCTGCTCACTTACTATATTCTCTTCATTTGTTAGCTCCTTCGAATAATCAATAACATGGACACCCTCATTTTCTAGGGCTGTCTTAAATTCCATGAAATTCTCCATTGCTTTCACATGATTGACAGTAGCATCCCATCCTACATTTTCAGCTATTGTTAAATCTGGTACATCTAATTTTGAAGGTGCACAAAGCATAACAACCTTAAGTTCATCATGCTCCGACCAACAATTTACTTGGAATGAATCCATAATGTATTCTCCCCTCTCATGACTATCTTTGTTAGCGTTACCAGCGAGTATGGGATTATACAGCACCTAAAAAAGTAAAACACACCTTTCTAAAAGATGTGCCTTTAAGGAAAAATTCATGTTTTGTTTTTAGGGAAATTTTTTGCATTTAGCTGTAAGAGCTCCATAATATCCTCTTCTTCCACCTTCAATGAAAATACTGATGATAAGCTTGCTCGGCATCCATTTCGCTTGTATAAATTAGAATATCGTTTGTTATCGGATAATACGTCTCTAATAGAAATAGTCCTAGTTCATTTGGATGATCCGGATTGTTCACCACTTTCGCTTCCTGGATATTTGCTACATCTTCAATCTGGGGATCACGATAAAAAATGTAAACAATATCCCCTGCATTATATTGCTGTTGTTGCATGTCATCATCCTCTACTTTGTTTTCCAATTAGTCTGGTTTAAAAAGGTAATTATGATTCCATTTTTTTATGATAATTTTTCAGGTGTGTTGATTAACCCTTTTCATCCACCCGCAATGTCCCAATACCTCAGTAATCCATACACCACTTTCATCAAATCATAAAATGTTTCCTTTGGAATATAATCCGCAAAAAAATTGAATGTTTCTTATTTTCGAATTTTTCCATCATTTAGTATAATCAAGAAAAGGAGGGGAAAATATGATTAAACATTCAGTAATTGAAAATGTACTTGAAGCAGCACTTTCTACAGGTGGTGATTTTTCCGAAGTTTTTATCGAGGATAAATTTGTCAATTAATTAACATTACAAAGTGGAAAAATTGAACAAAGCATTTCAGGACGTGATTTCGGCATTGGTATACGCATTTTTTCTGGACTTCAAAGCATCTATACGTACACAAATGATTTTTCAGAGGAAGGCATACTAGCAGCAGCAAAACGAGCAGCACTTGCCATTAAAGGAGGTACTACAGGAACGATCCAACCACTGAAAAAAGACATTATTACGCCAATTCATAACATTATCATTCTACCAAACAGTGTGGAGCATGCTAGAAAAGCAACAATCATGCGACAGGCTAATGACATTGCTAGAAATTATGATGAACGCATCAATCAAGTTAAAGTAAGATATCTTGACGAAGAGCAGCATGTTTTAATCGCCAACTCAGAAGGGAAGTTTGTAGAAGATACGCGCATTCATAGTCGACTTGCCATCCAGGCAACCGCCTCCGAGGGCAAAGAAATGCAAACGGGCTTCTATGGTCCTGGTGCACATGCAGGCTTTGAATTTATCGAAAATCTAAATCTGGAGCACTATGCTGGTGAAGCTGCACGGATTGCAGTCACTATGCTTCATGCCGATGAATGTCCTAGCGGTAAATTCCCAGTCATCATTGATAATGAATTTGGTGGTGTTATATTTCACGAGGCATGTGGTCATGGTCTTGAAGCAACAGCTGTCGCGAAAAACAATTCCGTTTTTGCAAATCGTATTGGTGAAAAAGTTGCCCCTGAAATTGTTACATATATTGATGATGGCACACTTCCAAACGAATGGGGTTCCCTTAACATTGATGATGAAGGGGAAAAAACACGAAAAAACATCTTAATTGAAAATGGTATTTTAAAAGGCTACTTGATTGATAAATTTAATGCGCGCCGTATGAATGCTGAACCAACCGGCTCTTCTCGTCGCCAATCCTATCGCTTCAATCCAACATCCCGAATGACAAACACATATATCGCTCCAGGCAGTTCTAAACCTGAAGAAATTATTGCATCAACCGAATATGGCATTTATGCAAAATATATGGGCGGCGGGCAAGTAAATCCTTCGACTGGTGACTATAACTTTGCGGTTATGGAAGCTTATATAGTTAAGGATGGAAAAATCGATCGTCCTGTACGCGGTGCAACACTTATAGGCAACGGGGCAAGAACTTTACAGCTAGTTGATCGTGTTGGTAATAATCTTGCGCACGGTGCAGGTATGTGTGGATCTATTAGTGGTAGTCTTCCTGTCAATGTTGGCCAGCCAATGATTCGCGTAAGTGAAATAACAGTTGGAGGAACGAAGGGGGAATAATTTATGAACATTGTAGAATATCAAGAAAAACTTCTAGATAAGGCGATAAAGGCCGGTTTTAAAGAAGCTGAAGTATATTTTGAACGAAAAAACTCTTTTCAGTGTATGCTTTATGAAGGACAAATTGATAGCTATGAAACGTCTGAGGATGGGGGTCTATGTCTACGTGGGCTGTATAACGGAAAATTGGGTTACGCCTATACGGAAAAATTAGACGATGATTCGATGTCCTTTTTAATCGATAGTGCAAAAGCAAATGCAGATGTTCTAGATGAAGATGAGTGCATAGATATTTTTGAAGGCAGTAATGAATACACGTCCTATGAATTTTACAATGAGGAATTAGAGACTATTGGAATTCCTGAAAAAATAGAACTCCTTCGTTTAATTGAACAAAAAATTCGTGCGTATGATTCTCGTATTGTAACGCTAGATTATTGTTTCCTTCAAGAATATAGCACTGAACGTTCATTAGCGAATAGTAAAAACCTATCCTTATCGCATAAGGAGAACGGCTTAGTAATCTTCCTGTCTACAGTTGTCAGAGAAGGCGAGGAACTGAAAACGGGTAGTTATTTAAAAATGACACGTGATTTTCATTCTCTCAATGCAGATGAAATTGCAAAAGCAGCCGCTGAGGAAGCACTTGCGAATCTAGGCGAAAAGTCGATTCCATCTGGAAAATATCCAATCATCCTACGCTCTGATGCGACAGCCTCTTTACTAAGTATTTTTATGCCTATTCTGTCAGCTGAAAATGCACAAAAGGACCAATCTTTATTAAAAGGGAAAGTCGGACAAAAAGTGGCGTCAGATACTTTTACATTGCTTAATGCCCCATTCCACCCTGAAGCTTTGTCTGGAGCAAGCTTTGATGGTGAAGGTGTTGCAACAAAAGAGCAGGCGATCATTTTAGATGGAATACTGCAAACACTATTGCATAATAGAAAAACGGCAAAGAAGGAAGGCTGCGAAACGAGTGGGCATGCGCATAAAGATTCTTACAAGGGCACTTTATCAATCGCACCCCAAAATTTATATATTTCACCAGGTAAGCGATCACAAGAGGCGTTAATTGCCTCGGTATCTGAAGGAGTACTTATTACTAAATTATCTGGACTTCACTCTGGTACGAATACAATTTCTGGCGATTTTTCTGTCGCGGCACAAGGATTCCATATTCAAGATGGTAAAATTGCTTCGCCTGTGAAACAAATGACAATTGCCGGAAACTTCTTTGATTTCTTAAACAATATCGAAGAAACTAGCTCAGAGCTTTACTTCCTGCCAAATGGGTATGGCTCCTCATCCCTCCTTGTGAAGGAACTATCTGTAACAGTTGAATAATGTAAAAAAGCAAGTCCCCTTTTATTACAAGGTGACTTGCTTTTTTTGTGTTTAAATTATTTCGATAAATCGATTTTTTTATTTAATAAATAAATAGTCACACCACCAACAGTCATTGACAGCAATTCCCCAACCCCAACCGTAAACCAAGTTGCCCAAAACGGAAGATCATAGAGGATTGTTAATTGTCCTGCAACGGTGAACATTGATACAGCAAAAATCAATGCAGTTATAACCATTTTCACAATATCATTTGTTATATTTTTCGTTACTCTTCGGCAAAGAATTAATACAAGAAATGTCCCAATACCACCAATAGGTACATCTAACATCCATGTTGGTGACATGAAATTTGCAAGTACTACTCCTAATGTCACGGCTACTACATATCGCTTGTTGTACAATGCCAAATAGTTGAACATCTCTGACAAACGTAGCTGTACTGCCCCAAAACTAATAACTGACAATAAAACAGTTACAGCCACATATAAAGCTGCAACAAGTGCCGTCTTTGTAAGTTCACTTACAGAAGTACGGCTTGAATCTTTTACAATAGATGTATTCAATTTTATTCTCCTTTGTAAAATAGCACATCCGCTATTTTAGTCATAACTACGACCAAAGGAAGAGAGCATTTCGCCCTATCTGAAGTGCCGTAGTGCAAGCTAATTTTTGCTTACTTGCGTATTATAGCAGAAGAATTTAATAATGAACAATCTTATTTTGTAAGCCAGCCACCATCAATCGGTATAATTGCACCATGTATATAATCAGCCGATTGACTAGCTAAATAAAGTGTGAGATTCGCCACTTCACTTGGTTGGGCCCAGCGACCTGCAGGCGTTTCATTCGCTACCCATTTCGCCATTTCTCCGTCCCCTTCAAAGTCAGCCTTGTTCATTGGTGTTTGAATGGCTCCAGGTGCGATGGCATTGGCACGAATTCCCTCACGACAGTAATCTAAATCTAACTGCTTCGTATAACCAACAATCGCATGTTTAGACGCTGTGTAAGCAGCTCCACCACCACCAGCCACAAGCCCTGCAATAGATGCCATATTGACGATTATGCCTGATTTTCGTTTTACCATATGAGGTAATACCGTATTCGTCACAAAAAAAGTGCCCTTTACATTCGTATTCATGATTTTATCCCAAAGCGCTTCATCTGTATCAAGCGTCTTTGCAAAGCCATCTAAAATGCCTGCAGTATTTAATAAAATATCTACTTGTTTAAATATTGAAACTACGGCTTCAAATGCTTGCTCAACATCGTTCATATTACATACACTACCTACTCTATATGCAAAATGATGAGGATATTGCTGATGTAGTGTTATTAACCCTTGCTCATCCAAATCAAAACCGAATACGTTTGCTCCATTCTCTAAAAATGCACTAGCTTGAGCCTGTCCAATACCTGAAGCAGCCCCCGTTACAAATACCGTCTTACCCTTATATTCTTCAAACTTCATAACATCTCTCCTCAAAAAATAAACAAGAAGCCACCTCATTTGAGATGGCTTCTCTTTGGATTAATTGACAATGATCCAATCTTCCGCTAACAAATCACAGACTGTCGGTGTAAACATTGTGTAGCCCTCACCACGTACATTAATTAAAAAATACGGATTTAAAGTTTCACCATCATGCTCGCTTTGCCCAACAAGCTTGACATATAATTCTGCGCCGCCCCAACCTTCACGAATTACTTTTTCTCCTGCTTTTAAGCGTGGTAATATCTCTTCAAACGTCATATAACACTCATCCTTTTTTATCAAATACTTAGCAACTATCCATAATAATTTTACTATAAAAAAAATAATTATATAGCTTAAATTTCTTTTTGCATGTAGGAATCTATTTTTTTCTTCATCTGCAGCTGCTCCATCGCCACTGTTAGCCTCATTGACCATCAAATTGCTTGGGGCTGAATCGCTTACTAAAAAGTTAACTGTGATGCTTACGATAAAGTGTGGACGATCTTCTACGTTGTCATTCTCCAATCATTTCATTTTTCTCGTTTTAACAAATTTTAGCTTCTCCTTGTTTATTACTTTGCCAGTAGCATTGCCATTGAACATTTAGGACAGGTACTAATTTAACAGAACAAATCACAGTTAGCTGTTTTTCGTATGTACTTTTACCTCTATATTACCTAAAATGGAAATATATACAGGGAGAATTATAAAATGAAAAAATTAATTTTTAGTGCAGCATTCGTATTAAGTTTAGGATTGGCTGGTTGTGGAGATGATGCCGCCAAAGAAGAAAAGTCAAAAGAGGAAACACAAAAATCTGTGTCAACAGATAAAACTAATGATTCATCGGAAAAAGATGACGTACAAGAAAATGCAAATTTAAAAGCCATTAATACTTATACTAACAAAGAATTAGGCATCCGTGGGCAATCTGGGCCAATACTGTACAATATCGAAGCTATTAATTAAACCCAAAACTGAAGAAGCAGCTAATTTATTTGATGTAGCTGTAGGAGAAGAAGTAGATGCTTTAACTATTTCTATGAGTGGTGAAAATACATCTACTGAAGATATGAATTTTTATCTTGGGCAAGCCGTAATCATTACAAATACAAAAGAACAATTAGAGCCTGATATGGTTTTATCTGAACATATAGAGGGTAACTATCTTGGGAAAGTAAAACATGAAGGCTATAATGTATATGTTTTAAAAAATTCCAAGGTTGAGGATTTGAAAAATATCGAAATTCGTGTGAGTGCTCCTACAAATTCTAATTTTGATGAGCAAGGTGAAGATGTTACTCATACTATTGAAGTAAATAAATAATAAAATGAAGTCACATTAGTGGCTTGTGAAAACTTTTAGCCAAAAAACAAAATCGAGTAGAAGACTTTCCCACCACCGTACGCACAGTTCAGTATTGGGCGATTCAACCTCCTAGTGATAACACTCCTCCAGCTTCGTTACATCTTCCCCGCTTTTCATTTGTGAAAGCTCGATGTAATATCTCGCTTTTCGATAGTCGCCAATATCATAATGAACAAATTTCCTCCAAGCTTTCAAAGTTTCCTCTATCTATACACTGTAAGACTGTGTTAATTTTTTTCACCTCATTCAGCTTTAACTTGACTCACGATCTAAATGCGCTAAATCTTCTAAACTTAATTTTTTTACTATTTCATAGCCCTTTCCAGGACCTTTTGGCTTAACAATCACCATTCCCATGTTTGAAATTTTCCCTAATCCAACACCTTCAGGAAAGCTATGGGCAATAATTACTTGATTCATTCCTTGCGGCGGCTTTCTTTCTAACACGGATTGCAAATTTGATAATATATTCGTTTGTTCATTGATAGGGATTTTACTACCCAATTTATAGATCTCATACCAAAAGGGATCCATTCTTACATACGCATAAGGAAATGCGAGCTGTGCCGTTTCAAGTGTGCGACAAAAAGGACTTACGACAATTGTTGAACTAATCGGTATTTGTAAATAGCGTAGCATTTGTCCAAAGTAGATTGCCCCCCTTCGCCCGACTTCAGACAAATTTCTTTGAGTAAAACAATCTTGAAAACTTAAATATGGCTGATCTACACCGACCGTTGCTTCTCCATGCCTTGCATACAAAATGTATCCACCTTTTTTCAATAAATCAAGGATTGTTTCATCCAAATCCTTCATCTCCCCCCAATAATCCCATTCTGATTATTAGTACTATATGAAATGAATTGCTCAAAAAATGTAAAAGTGAAAGTCGCAACAGCTTTTCGTATTGTGAACCAGTACTCCACAGGTAGAACAGCTAAATTAGCCAATAAATCCTTACTTCGCCGGTAGCGGACTTCGATCGATAAAGATAAAAAGAGGCTTGGACAGAACTCGATTATTTTGAAAAATAGCGAAAACAGGTAATAACTTTTTCCCTTCAATGAGTAGAGTGTTCCTTCCTAAATCAAAAAAAATGTTAGACCGAATGCATTCGGTCTAACATTTTTTTTCTTTTTGTCCCAGCCTCTTAGAAATTTACTTTATCGGAATTTTTACGATTACTGTTGTCTCTAAATGTTTTGATGAGTCGATAGAAATTTGTCCGTTGTATTTATTGACAATTTCATTCACAATAAATAAGCCTTGCCCTCTAATTTTTTCATTTTCTGGTTTCTTTGTAGAAAATCCTTGCTTAAATATTTGTGAGACATTTTCAATATTAGGACCAGTATTTGTAATTTTGAACTCATACTGTGTTTCATCTGCATTACAGTAAATTGTTATTTTTCGTTGACCCTCTGGTAATTCTATTGCCGCGTCAATGGCATTATCAATTAAATTCGACAAAATTTTAATTAAATCTGTTGTTTTAATTTTATTAAATTCATCGTCCGAAATTGTAAAATCCATATCGATAGTATGATTTTGTGCTGTTAGTTTTTTCGTTTGCAACAATATTGATAAGCCTGGATGATCAATATTTAATTTAAGTGACTCAATAGCTTGAACCTCTTTAGAAAGAGAAGATACATATTGTTTTGCTTGCTCAGGTTTATCTAATTGAAGAAGTCCATGTAATACTTGTATATGATTTGTGAAATCATGCCTTATAGAAGACACCGAAGTAATTAAAGCTTTAATTTCTGCTTGGTATGTATCTTCTGTTGCTCCAACTTCCTTCGCCACTTCTTTTTGATACCATCTTTGTAAAAATAAAAAAGAACCAATAACGATTAGAATAAAAACACCATTAAAAAACAAGGTAAAAAGATTATCCTCTATCACTTTCCCTTTAATGCCATTCAGTTTATCTGCACTTATATCGATACCTAGGTATCCAATAATATTCCCTCCATCATTTATCGGTGCACCAACAGACACATAGGCACCATGAACAGCATCATGTATTACTTCCGTTACATAGGTTTCTCCCCTATAAGCTTTTTGTACTTCCGACTCAGGAACCGTACAGACTCCTCCAATATCGAAACTGTTCGTCAAATCGGGAGGTAACCCCATAATCATTGCTGTAGAAAACTTTGGATTATCAATTTCCACTGTATAAACAAATAATGCACCAATTTTTTCTCTTGCATCATTTAAGTAGTTTCGTATTTCCCAATAATAATCGTTTTTTTGCGGGTTATTTAAAAATTGTTTGTACACCTCGACATCCATTGAAGAGGCAATAGAAATCGCCGCTTCCAAACTTTGATTTGCTATCGATTCTTCCACTGTCTTCTTCATTTTTAAATAAGACGTATAGATATTCAAACTAGTAAACAATAATAATAAGATCGTTGATAATATTAAAATTAATTTTATTTTTCGGTTTTTCATACAAACTGGTACTTCCTCATCTATAGAAATATAATGATGTAATCATTTAGTTTGAGCTGACTTTCGCATTAAACACAAAAATTGTTAGCTGAAGGTGACATGTTGTCATACTTTTTACTATTGCAACAATTCAAACCAACAATACTATTATACTATAGTAAATTTTATTTTTTATAGTTGTTTCGATTCGTTTTTTTTAGCCACTTCCTTAGTGGTTCGTACCCATTGAAAAATTTCGCAAGACGTTTCAGAAAGATTTGGACGCATTGTTACCTACTTCAATCACTTTCATTCATCGTGCTAATTGAGTGAAACAAGCGGATTTGTACTTCGGCTTATTAGCATCGTTCCAATTACTTAGATAATTACTATTTTACACTTTTTTTACAAACAAGGATTCTTCGGTTCCCGAAAGAGAATATTTGTTCCTAGTTTATCATTACAAGAAGATTTTGGCTACCACCATCTGACATTCACCACCCACTTACTTATTGGGAAAATGAAAAGACCAGGCATATAATACCTGATCTCTGTTTAAGTAAGTATTTATTTTTCTTTGCTAGATGTTCTTGACTTATCCTGTACTTTTAAAAATGTTGGTCGCTTACCGTATCCGTCTATAGATAAACGAAATAAAGACTTTTTAATATCCTGCCAATCTAAATCTGCTCCCATACTTAAGTATGCAACACCTAATACTCGTAAATTTGCCATATAAAGAAGTATGAAGAACATCGAAATAAAGAATCCAAATAACCCTAAAAAAGCAGATGCTACAATACTAATTATCCTGAAAATACTCATTGCGGATACAATAGATTGATTGACGAGTGTAAAAGCTGCAATACTTGAAGTAGCAATAACTACAATCATGGAAGGACTCGTAACACCTGCTTTAATTGCCGCATCTCCAATAATTAATCCCCCAACAACACTTATTGAACCACCGATCACATTGGGTAGATGTATATTTGCTTCTCGAAATAATTCAAACATAAAAAGCATCATTAATATTTCAAGAATCGTTGGAAATGGGAGCCCCGTTCTTGATTCAACAACCGTCGCTAAAAGAATCAATGGCAATTGCTCTTGATGATGAGTCGTTAGCGCAAGCCAAAAACCTGGTAAAAGTACACTTAAAAAGATAGCTATTCTTCGTAATGAACGCTCCATAGAACTTACAATAATCGGCTGTTCATTATCCTCAGCTGATTTAAATAGTAACATTGAATTAGCAGGAGTAATAATGACATAGGATACACCATCAACGATAATGAGAATACGCCCACTACTTAATGCTTGTAAGGCAAAATCAGGCCGTCCAGTGTAATCATGTCTAGGTAGAATTTTCGCACTCCGCTCAATTCTTTCCATCAATAAATCTCCACTAAATACAATATCCGTATCCACTTGCTGTAGCTGTAATTTTATTTGCTCGAGCATCTTTTGATTTACAACATCTTCTAAATAAAGCACAGCTACGGTTGTTTTGGAACGTTTACCAAGTTCATAAGTTTCAACACTTAATGAATTAGTAGGTATTCGTTTTCGTAATAAAGCAATATTAATAAAAACATCCTCAATAAAATCATCTCTCGGACCTTTGACAACTAATTCTAGGGTTGTTTCTTTAATGTCCCGATTAGGTTTTTTAGCAATCTTACTTGAATACAACAAATTCATATCTTCAAAATACAGTAATACATGTCCTCTATAGACTTTTGTAATGGCATCATCTTTACTTGATATTTTCTGAAGATGAGGAATGTGTAAATTATTTTGTATATGTTCTTCTAACATTTCATCCGATGATGCAGTAAATAGTGATTGAACTCGTTGCACAATAACGGTGTGTAGTAACCGCTCATTAATGATCGCTTCACATTTTATTAAATGTACCTTTTGTTGCTGAAAGATATATTCTTGGAATACCACATCAGCAGAGCGTTGAAATAGTGCCTTCAAAGATTTCAAATTTAACTCCTGTTTCATTGACGAAATATTCCTCATCTCCTACTGAGCCAGCTCCAAATTAGTACATTAATCAATACACTTATGCATATTTTTCCCTTACTAATTAAAAATATTCAAGAATACAGGATGTTGAACAAAATGCTTTATCTAATCATCTTTTTTAAGTTTGCCATTTCGATAGCTGACATTGCCGCATCATAGCCTTTATTACCTGATTTAGTGCCCGCACGTTCAATTGCTTGCTCGATATTTTCAGTTGTAACAATGCCAAAAATAACAGGTACATTTGTAGATAATGACACACTAGCAATACCTTTTGCCGATTCATTACATACATAGTCATAGTGTGTTGTTGAACCACGAATCACCGTACCTAATCCAATAATTGCGTCATACGTCTTTGTTTCAGCTAACTGTTTTGCGATGAAAGGAACTTCAAATGCACCAGGAACCCATGCTACATCGATCGAGTTTTCGTCCACACCATGACGCTTTAAACCATCTAACGCCCCGTCCAATAATTTACTTGTAATAAATTCATTGAAACGTCCTACTACTACTGCTATTTTTAAATCCGTACCAATTAATTGTGCTTCAAATGTTCTACCCATTTTTCTTCTCTCCTCTTTTATATTGTCAGTTTGTTTTCTTCAATTATTTGTTGACGTCGATAGGTTGCCAATGCTTCTACTGAAATCATTTTTAAATGATGTTGAGCTGCATACTTGATGAGGTCATTAAAGCGTAGCATTCTACCATCGTCGCCCATAATTTCACAAATAATGCCCACAGGTATACTATTACAAAGTTTGGCTAAATCAATTGTTGCTTCAGTATGACCTCTACGCTCTAAGACACCATTTTCCTTTGCAATTAATGGAAATATATGGCCGGGTCTACGGAAATCTTCAGCCTTTGCTTGTGGTTCTATCATTTTTTCTATCGTCATCGCTCGTTCAAAGGCGCTGATTCCTGTCGTTGTATTCACATGATCTATGCTAACGGTAAATGCTGTTTGATGATTATCTGTGTTATGACGGACCATTGGGTGCAAGCCTAATTTCAGTGCAAGTTGCTGTGAAATCGGTGTACAAATAAGGCCTCTTCCATAGGTCGCCATAAAGTTAATCGTTTCAGGTGTCATAAACTCTGCAAGCGCCAGTAAGTCTCCTTCATTTTCTCGATCCTCATCATCTACAACAACAATCATCTTACCTTGTTTTAAATCCTCTATTGCTTCTTCAATTGAATGTAGCAATATCGCCACCTCCTGTTCAGTGTTAGTTAAAACCCGTTTTGTGCTAAAAAGTCTCTCGTAATGGTCGGCATTTCCTGTCCACGCTTCAGTTGATGCAAAATATATTTCCCAACTAAATCGGTTTCTATATTGACGAGATCCCCAATTTTCTTCATACCTAAAATTGTTTCCTTGTAAGTGTGCGGTATCAGTGCTATTGTGACACTATTCTTCTCGACTTGAAAAAGTGTTAAGCTCGTACCGTCAATCGTGATGGAACCCTTTGGAATACAATAGCCCGTTAACTCCTCTGACAACTCAAAATCAATATAGACTGCATTTGCTAATGCTCGCTTACGCAATATTTTCCCTACTCCATCTACATGTCCTGATACAAAATGTCCACCGAAACGTCCATTAGCAGACATGGCGCGCTCTAAATTTACCGGATCTCCTACAGCGAGCTGCTGTAAATTTGTTGCTTTCACCGATTCAGGCATCACATCCATCGTTAGCTCCTGTTCATTAAAATGTATCACCGTTAAACAAACACCATTAACTGCTATACTGTCCCCGAGCTTTACATCCTCCACCATTTTCGATGAAATAACGGTAATTTTCATACTTTGTCGATTGCTTTGCAAAGTTTTTACTGTACCAATATCTTCAACAATCCCTGTAAACAATTTTCCACCTACTTCCTATGCTTTCAGCGTTCCAATCTTTAGCGGTTGTCCCTTCTCTCAGCAATAAAAAATTTTCATTCAAACAAAAAACCCCTTTCATTAAAGGGGTTTGGGAGTTCATATTAATAAGACGTCAACAAACAAACCTAATGGATACAAAATTTTTCCATAGGCTATCATCTCATCTGTTCTTCTCCCATCCAGACTATCACTGTCGGTTTTGGATTTGCACCAAATCAGCTTGCGCTCACGGACTTTGAATTACTTCATCACCGCCGATTGGGAATTTCACCCTACCCCGAAGAACATACTACTATTCAATTCGTTAGCTAAATAATAAATCAATTTGCCTTGGCGTAATTGCGTCCGGAGGTTTTATCTTCATTCGTGTTCTAAACACCTACTGAATGAAGATAAAAAAAACTTCCCAACTTAAATGATGGGAAGTAGTTAACAAAAGCATACTCAAATAAACCTTGTAAATTCAAATGAATTTAAAAAGCTCATACTTTTACCCTTCTCCCATCCAGACTATAACTGTCGGTTTTGGATTTGCACCAAATCAGCTTGCGCTCACGGACTTTGAATTACTTCATCACCGCCGATTGGGAATTTCACCCTACCCCGAAGGATTTTTTATTTAGCTATTTCTTACGATAACACTATTTTATTATATTATCCAGATAATTCTTTAAAAAATACTGGCTGCACCTCTTGATGCTTTGGCGAGAAAGGGATGGGTATTTGTTTGTACCTGTCTCAATACTAACGGATGACAGGTATTTTCCTATTAGCATACGTTATCAGGTGTGTTGATTAATCATTTTATCCATTCAAATTAATACAAAGAGGCAGATTTCCGCTCCAGGCTGAAGCTAAGCTCTGCGACGAAAGCAAAGGCTGCAAAAGCACTCGAGTAGCCCAGAGTACAATCTAGTTTAAATGAGAATATATTAGCAAAATAGCTACAAAAAGATCCTTTAATCACTCAATAATAAACCTATTTTTTCCTAATCAACACGCCTGATAAATTATATTAAAAAATTCGTGGCGTTTTACATAATATAATTATCAGAAAATTCCGCAATCAGATGCTAACCCCCTTAGCTTTAAGATGCATGCAAAGAAAATGCTTTGTTCTCCTTTACCTGAAAAAATTTTTAAGTATTAGTGAAAAAAATGCTTATCAAGGGTTATTTACAATACGTTGTTTCATATCCTGTATAATCATGTCATTATATTAAGAATAGGCTTTCCTATTCCTAGTAACATTTTTAAGAAAAAAGCGTCTATACAACTAGATTATAAAGGAGAAAGTTTACATGAAATATATTATCTTTGATTTTGATGGAACATTGGCTGATTCTACAGCAGTGTTTGCATCAGCATGGAATACGCTTGCACTAAAATATAAATTTAAAGGAATAGAGTTAAAGGAAATCGAAGCACTGAAAAAATTGTCAATAGCGGAACGTAGTAAATTATTTGACTTCCCCATGTATAAATTGCCCATGATTTTACCACAATTTTATCGATTGTATCGTCAATCATTAAATGATGTCCACCTTTATGATGGTATTAAAGACGTTCTTATGGAAATTGATCAAAGGGGCTATAAAATCCTTATCATTTCCTCCAATTCACAGGAGAACATTTTAGAATTCCTAAAAATGAACGGCATTCATTGTGTATCAAATGTTCTTTGTTCAAACCGTATTTTTGGAAAGGATAAAGTGATAAAGAAATTTTTAAAGGATTCAAGCATTACACCATCTGAAGTTATCTATATTGGTGATGAACAAAGAGACATTGTAGCTTGCAAAAAAGTGGGAGTGCCTATTATTTGGGTTGGTTGGGGATATGACGCTATTGAAGTTGTTCAACAAGAGGAACCCGAGTACAAAGTGGCGACACCACAGGAAATTTTAAACATCATATAAACTAAAAGGATCATAGCGACTAAAGAATCGCTATGATCATCTTGTTGTTGAAAGAATTAAAGTGGCAATGAAATTAAGGTGTCCTAAAATACCGCTGTCACTTCATTTTCTTCGCGCAAACCTTGATAAGTTTCTTTGAAAAAAACACTATGGCTTTTTCAAGATTTCTACATATTTTTCTGCTGTTCTTATCTCAACAGTAAGGGAATTTTTACTATAGTTAGCTTTTATTAAAAATGGAACGTCACTTGTATTTTGGAATCTAAAATCTAATCCACCATAGGAAACCGTAGCATCTCTTCCTTTTGGAACATACCCAACATCTAAGGAATGGTGATGACGTTCTACAAATTTTACTAGTATTTGATCAACCGCGTTAAACAGGGTTGAAGACGTTTGACAAATGCCTCCCCCAATACCCATCACAACCTTTTTGTTGATGATTTCTGGTGCGGGCTGATAACCATTCGCTTCGTCCCTCGGTCCAACGACTGTATTAAAGGAGAAATTATCTCCACTCCCAACGATAACATTATTGATGGCCTCCGCAGAAAGTTCAATATTTTTATTTCTTCCTATATCAGTGGTACCGAAGTAAGTTGTATAAGATGCGACAACTACTTCTTCTAAATAAGGAATATCTTCAAAAGAATAACCGCTTTCGGTAATATAAAGAGGCAACTCCACTTTACCACCGGTCGCTGATGCTTCTAATATTCTCTCTACTAATTCACTTTCTTTTAAAACAATTAATGGACTCCCTTCCATTACTTTTCCTTGATCATCCAGTTTATCGAGGATCATACGCTTATCATAGCCGGCTGTTTGTTCATTTCCTCTCGCTAACTCTTTTGCTAATTGCTCAATTTGTTTTGTATACGATTGTACATCACGCTCATAGTCCATTTCATTCGGTGATATTGTGTGTATGATCGCTTTGGTAGAAGGGTCCACAATTTCAACAACTACTGGCTCTGTTTGTTGTTCAAAGTTAACAGGCTTTTTTAATTCCCCAACTTCTCGCTCTGACTCTTGAATTTGTTGTTCGAGTTTTTTCTCATCATCCGTTTTCCCCTGACAGCCAACTAGTGCAATTGTGCCGATCATACACAATATGGCCATCCACTTTTTCTTCAACATCAAACACCTACCTCTATCGTAATACTACAGAGACATCTTATTCGTGTATTGTTGATAGTGTGTTTCTTTTTATCATTTTTATTTGTTTATTAAATGAAAACACTTTACAAAATTGAGTGACGGAGTTTGTATTGAACAGCTATCATGTCATATCTTACCTATAAAGGAAATGTAATAATTATCGGTAGCTCACTTGCTCATAAAATTTCGATTCCTCACTAGAATTTTTAGCATAAAAAAAGAACTGCCCCATCAGTTTCAACTGATTTTGGAACAGTTCATTGCTCTTATTTTTGAATAAACATTTGTGTCCAGTAATTGCCATCCTTCACATATCCTACACCGATATGTGTATAGCTTTCGTTCAGAATATTCGCTCTGTGACCTGAACTGTTCATCCATGCTTTCACTACTTCTTCTGCTGAAGGTTGACCCATTGCAATATTTTCGCCGGCTGATTTATAAGAAATACCGAAGTTTTTCATCATCGTAAATGGTGTACCGTAAGTTGGGCTTGTGTGATCAAAGTATTTTTTATCATGCATGTCTTGAGATTTATATTTTGCTACTCGTGAAAGCTCCCAATCTTCTTTTAATGCCGGAAGACCTGCCTTCGCTCGTTCAGCATTGACAAGTTTCACAACCTCTTGCTCTACGCTTACTTGTTCGTTTGAAGGAATATTAATTTTTTCTCCTGGATTAATTTGATTTGGATTGGCAAGTTGCGGATTCGCATCAATTAGCTCTTGTACACCTGTTTGTGTTTTTGAGGCTATTTTCCAAAGAGTATCCCCAGTTTCTACTGTATATGAATCGGCTGCCATCGCCGCTACTGGCACTAATAATGATGCTGATAATACTGAAGCTAATGCTACTTTTTTTACTTTATTAAACATATAATTCATTCCTTCCTGATTCGCTCTATAAACATCGTAAATAGTTTTAGAGCAATATTCATCACTAAATATTTGGAAGGATTTTTACAGTTGTATGACAAGAGATATAGTAGACTAAACAATTACCAATATAGCGCTATTCTTAAGTTCTAATCTTGTAATATAGTTGCAACACTATTGTAACTGGGATATATTACTATAGTTTTCACTAGCAGAATGATAGTTATTATTACCAATACATGTTTTTAATGGTTCATCACCAAAACGTGTGGTTGATTTCCGTTCCGACTGGGCGCTTTGTTGCTGTCGCTTCGCTTTCGCACAGATAAAACATTTGCCGCTGACGCTTCGCTTTCGCGCAGAGCAGAGCTTCCTGGGGGCGTCCGATGAGCCGCTTCACTCGCTAAAGGAACGAAGGCTAAGTTCGTCACGTCCTGTGACAATGCCTTCGTGACCAACATCGTGTTGGCCTCAGGGTCTCATCTGTGACGCTGATCCCCAAGGAGTCACCCAGCCTCCACTCCAATCAACTTATTTACATAGTATATGTTTTAACAAATGTCATCCACAACTTTTGGTGATGAGCCTTTTTAATGCTAATAAAATCATAAAGTAAAAAGAAAAATCTTATTTAGCATATTTCACATAGAACCTATAGATTAATACGATATAAATCCAATCATATATAAGGGTGGCAAGCGAAATAATAGTGATCAATGGTGTTCTAAAGTACATATAGAAGCCTACTGCTGCAAACATAGTACCAATCATTTTACATATTGCTATACCCATTGATTGGCCACTCAAATTCCCTCTTTGGATAAATAATGCGATAAACAGCCCTGACATCATCAGATTTTGTGAAAATGCAGCATATTTGCCTGTTATATCATTGAATTCATGGATCATCGCTAAAATAATGAAAAAACTTACCGCGAGCGTAATGAAAAAGGATGAGTAAAATAACTTTCTTGGAATTATTTTTTTATATTCTTTATAACCATAAAGCAAAAATTGCATCATAATAACGACGTCTAACATAAACCATAGGAAAGTAAAGATCCTTTGCAGGTCATTTTGTGGATACATAAAGGCAAAGATAAACTCCCAAGAAATATTGGCACAAATTGCGGCCATTGGCATGCCATATTTCTTATCCTGAAATCCTCGTTTGATAATTAGTATGTAAGTAATAATCCAAAATAGCCCCATGCCTAATTGACAGATCAGTAGGAATTTCTCTTGAGTCATCTATACATACTCCTTCCCTCTATTAATGATTCTTCGATACTATATGTGAAGAATTCTATTTTTTATGTCTAAAAGATCTAAAGAAGGGTATGTAAATATTCAAGGCTCTAAAAAGAGTAAGCGCCTATACTTTCATTAATCAATCATATATAGTAAAAAGAGGTGATGATATGAAAACAAAGATTTATTTTGATAACGACCGATTGATCGCGGGTACTACCTTAAAGGATAACATCGAGCTAGAACAAAACAATATGGCTCTGCATACATGTGTGAATGAAACGGATGTACTAGAAAATCGAAAAAAATTGGCAGCTACTTTGCATTGTGACTTGAATCGTTTTATTTGTACTCAACAAACACATAGTGCTAATTTCCATAAAGTCACGATGTCTGATAAAGGACGTGGCGCTGAGCAAATGGACACTGCCATTGCTAATACCGATGCCCTTTACACATTAGAGCCGAATTTATTTTTATGTAGTTTTACAGCAGATTGCGTACCTGTTATTTTTTATAACGAAGTGAAGGGTCTTATTGGCGTGGTTCATTCAGGCTGGCAAGGGACTGTCAAAGAAGTAACCTTAAAGCTTTTCCAACATTTAATGGAGCATGAGCATTGTAACCCACAAGATTTTCATGTACAAATCGGTATGGCACTCAGTCAGCAGAAATTTGAAGTGGATGCTGATGTTTATGAAAAATTCAACAACCTAGGCTACGCTGAGGACTTTATGTATTTCAATGCACAAACGAATAAATATCATATCGATAATCAGCAAACTGTCAAAAAACAATGTGAGCTTGCAGGTATTCCTTCTAAGCAGATTTTGATTGATTCAACGTGCACATTCCTTAGCCCAGATGGTTTTTCCTACCGTCAAGATAAACAGGCTGGTAGACATTTAAGCTTTATTATGCGAAAAGAACAGTAAAAGAAAGGGACAATCCAGTTCTCAATGGATTGTCCCTTTTCGATGTATCTTTTCCACGGATATTCTCTTACATCGCGCTCGTATTTGCTCCTCTTATTAAACCGCTATTAGTTTTTATTATTTTCATACCGATTTTTTCCAATACCAAAAACAAAGTAGCTCATTGTAACGATCGCTAAGAAAATAATTCCTACAATAAGAGAAACTCTTGTATCCTCATTAAACCACATACCAATAAGCACCATTACTAAAAAAGCAATTGTTATATAGTTTGTAAGTGGCGAAAGTGGCATTTTGAATGGATGTTTCGACAGTTGTTCACCTTTTATTTTTCTAAATCGTATTTGACTTATTAAAATAATAAACCACGGAATCATCCCTGGTAACACACTAGCACTGTATACATAGACAAATAAATTTTCTGGTGCAATATAGCTTAAAATAACCCCAATGACCAAACCAACTAGCACACCTACAGTACCAAATATCGGAATCCCATTACTAGAAAGCTTCGCAAAAAATTGAGGTGCTTGTCCATTCATCGCAAGCGTATATAGCATACGTCCCGCACTATAAATACCACTATTACAACCTGACATTGCAGCTGTAATGACAACAAAATTAATAATCCCTGCCGCAGCAGTAATTCCAACCTTTGCAAACGTTGCAACAAATGGGCTACCAATCGTACCTAATTCATCCCACGGATAAACTGTCACAATGACAAAGATTGCACCAATATAAAATATTAAAATACGCCAAATAATACTTTGAATCGCGTTAGTAATCGTTTTTTGAGGATTTTTCGCTTCCCCTGCTGTAATCCCAATAAGTTCAACACCTTGATAAGCAGCAACGACTAAAGATAAAGCGAAGAAGAAGCCCGACCAACCGCCTGTAAAGAAGCCTCCATGATTCCATAGATTCGATAATCCGATTGCAATGCCATCATTACCAATCCCAAAGAAAATGAGACCAAAACCAGCAACAATCATTAATATAATCGTGACAATCTTAATCATGGCAAACCAAAATTCAAATTCTCCAAAAGATTTAACAGAAATAAAGTTGGCAACACCTAAAATTACCATTGCAATTAAACCCGGAATCCATGCCGGTAAATCTGGATACCAATATTGCATATATGTTCCTACTGCAATAATTTCTGACATCCCAACAATAACCCACTGGAACCAATTACTCCACGCCGTTAAATAACCAGCTAATGGATGAATATATTTATAGCCAAATGTTGCAAAGGAACCTGTACTAGGCTCCATATAGAGCATCTCTCCCATAGCTCGCATAATGAAAAAAATAAAAATACCTGCAATTGCATATGCAAGGAGCACAGAAGGCCCTGTCCACTGAATGGCACTTGCTGAACCCATAAATAGACCCACGCCAATTGTACCTCCAAGAGCAATCATCTGGATATGACGTGCCTCTAAACCTCTTTTTAATTCTTTATTTGCCATTCAAATAACGCCTCTTTCTCTGAAGTTCTTTCTACGATGAATTATTTTTTAATAATAATAAATTATTTTGAAAAATACAATTGTATTTTTAGGAAAAACACATTTGAAGGCAATGTTCTATCCATTTTGGCGAGGCTATCCATCGCTTTGACGCTTCTTTCCGTCGCTCTCGCATTTCTATCCGTCACTTCAGCTTTTCTTTCCGTCGCTTCGGCATTTCTATCCGTCGCTTCAGCATTTCTATCCGTCGCTTCAGCACTTCTATCCGTCACTTTGACTGTTCTATCCACCATTTTGACGGTTCTATCCACGACTTTGGCGGTTCTATCCACGACTTTGGCAGGGCTATCCGTCACTTTGAAGGGTCTATCCACCATTTTGGCGAGGCTATCCATCGCTTTGACGCTTCTTTCCGTCGCTCTCGCATTTCTATCCGTCACTTCAGCTTTTCTTTCCGTCGCTCTGGTTTCCATCCGTCGCTTCAGCTTTTCTTTCCGTCGCTTCGGCACTTCTATCCGTCACTTCAGCTTTTCTTTCCGTCGCTCTGGTTTCCATCCGTCACTTCAGCTCTTCTTTCCGTCGCTTCGGCACTTCTATCCGTCACTTCAGCTTTTCTTTCCGTCGCTTCGGCACTTCCATCCGTCGCTTCAGCTTTTCTTTCCGTCGCTTCGGCACTTCTATCCACCACTTTGACGGTTCTATCCTTCACTTTGACGGTTCTATCCACCACTTTGAAGGGTCTAACGGCTCTCTATTTTCATTACGTTAAAAAAACTCTATCTCATCATCTAAGGATGAATGGGATAGAGTTTACTATGTTACTGCAATAACGTCTGTTCTTGGAGCTTTGCAGAGAAGTATTTGCGTGCATCTGCTGTTAAAATTTGCAACAGCATAACCTCTTCTTGACGCGCAAATTCTACAAACATTCCACTTAAATTTTCATAAACATATTGGATTTTAAAGCCGCTATCCAAATGATGATCTATCTTTTTTATTTCTTCTGCGCTTTGTTGGTATTCTGACATGCCATCACCTCACCTTTCGATTTAGGGTGTCTACATTAATCGGCACCTTTTACTTCTAATAGCGGATCTGGTTGCTCAATGATATCATTCTCAGTTGGCACGGGCACTTGTTGCTGCCCAAATAATTCGTCTAAATTATGACCAGCTGTAATACCTAAATACTTTGCATCACTTGGATCTTCTAGCTCAGCTTGAGGGTACTTTTTAAACCACCAATACTTCGCTAATACATAATATACAAATGCTCCTACAAAGAACCCTACTAAGGAAGAATAAGTGGAGAAAACATTGGCAACTGCCCCACCAATAATCCAAGCGATTAAACCAGCTAAGTTAAAGCCATTCCAATACTTAAATTGACCTTCTAATTCATACAATTCTCTTACATGCACACGACGTTTACGGATTAAATAATAATCAGCAAATAAAATACCGACAATCGCTGTTAAAATACCTCCGATAATTAATAGTGCATTTACTAATACACCAAATAAACTCCATGGCTGTGCAAGAATACCAATTATCCCCGCAATAACAACCCCAACCCAAAACGGTACTTTGGGGCCGCCGATATTTGAGAAAATTGTTGCCGCTGGGATAACATTTGCAGAAGTATTAGTGGACCATTGGGCTAACACAATCATTAACAGTAAGATTCCTAAAATAAAGCCACTAGCACTTTGCTGTAATGCATTTATCGGATCCGCAGAGGCAACTGCCATATAGCACACGGCACCAATCGTCACAATAAAGGTATTTGTGATCGGCATGACGATTAATGAACCAACTAACTGTGTTTTATTGCGTTTAAACCAATTACGTTCATTTTTTGGTGCTTTAAAGTAGCGTGAAAGTGAAGGCATATCCGCTGCTAACGTGGACCAAAAGCCCATGTTTGCCATGATTACTACCATAAATGCGGTAAAAGCAGCGAAACCAGTTGTCGGCGTCTCTACCCACGTCCAAATATTCTTTCCTTGAGCTACAGCATTATCTGCCAATGTATAATACATCCAGCAAGAAATTAAGATAATAATTGGCGCTGCTAAATCCGCAAATCGCTCAATCGATTTAATTCCTAGTGACGTATTAAAGAGTTGGAGTGCTGCAAAGACAATGAAACAGATAAACCAATTATCATAATCAAAAAGTAAATTTAAAATGCCGTTTATTGCAAGTGCTCCAAAATAAGTGTTCAGACCGAACCAACATGCAGCCGTTACTCCTCGGACAAGTGACGGTATATGTGTACCAAACGTACCAAATGGAGCACGCATATATACTGGGAATGATAAACCATGTTCGACCCCTATATCACCAATTAACGTCATAAATACACCAATTAAACAAGAGCCAATCAATGTTGCTAAAATCACCATTGGTAATGGTAAGCTCATGATTGCTGAACCACCAATTGCAAAAGCTGCTAAAACAATGGCCATTCCTATCCAAATTACTGCAAAACCAAATGTTCCAATGTTTCTTTGTTGATGTGTCACTGGAAGTAAATCTGGGGATTTTAAATAATTCCCTTCACGTTCCATATACTCTCTCCTTTTTTGTTCAATTTCCGTGACAACTACATGAGGCTCCTTCCTTCAACATTTCAACAGGAAGGTGGAATTTCAGTTTATTTGAAAGCTTATTTACTTAGCTAGACTGCTAATTAGAGCTTGACGTTCATTCCAAGTCATTGGTGGAACAGAAGATTTACGTTCAACCATTGTTATAGCACCATCTACAGGACAGACGATTGAGCATAAATTACAGCCTACACAATCTTCCTCTCGAACTTTCAGCATTGGTCGACCATCTTCTGTAAATAAATCAATACATTGATGCGATGTATCCTCACATGCAATATGACACTTATTACAGTTAATACAAACATCGTTATTAATTTCAGCCACGATTTTATAATTTAAGTCTAAATCACCCCAATTGGAATATCTAGAAACGGAGCGTCCTACTAAATCCATAACAGAGGCGATTCCTTTATCGTCTAAATAATTATTGAGTCCATCAATCATATCCTCAACAATACTAAAGCCATGATGCATTGCTGCTGTACAAACTTGCACGCCAGTAGCTCCCATTAAGATAAACTCAGCGGCATCTTGCCAATTAGAAATACCACCAATGCCCGAAATCGGAACATTGATTAATGGATTCCGAGCACACTCTGCAACCATATTGAGTGCAATTGGTTTAACGGCAGGACCACAATAGCCACCATGTGCACCCTTTCCTGCTACATGAGGCACTGTATTCCAAGTATCTAAATCGACACCAGCTAAGCTGTTAATTGTATTAATCATACTAACGGCATCTGCTCCACCTCTTGTGGCCGCTTCTGCTGTTACCGTAATGTCGGTAATATTTGGCGTTAACTTCACAATGACTGGCGTTTTCGCTGCCTCTTTCACCCAGTACGTTTGCTTTTCCACCAACTCAGGCACTTGACCAGAGGCAGAGCCCATTCCTCGTTCTGCCATCCCATGTGGACAACCAAAGTTAAGCTCAAGACCATCAACCCCCACATCTTCTACTCGTTTAACAATCTCATGCCATTTTTCTTGTTTTGGCTCCACCATTAAAGAAGCGATGATTGCGTGATGTGGAAACCTTTTTTTAGTTTCATAGATTTCTTGTAAATTTACCTCTAACGGACGGTCCGTTATTAGTTCAATATTATTAAAGCCAGCTACTCTTTGTCCGTTAAAGCTAACAGCTGCAAAGCGTGAAGAAACATTTAAAATCGGATCCCCTAATGTTTTCCATACAGCTCCACCCCACCCCGCTTCAAATGCGCGTTGTACTTGATAACCTGAATTCGTTGGTGGTGCTGAGGCAAGCCAAAATGGATTCGGCGATTTGATGCCCGCTAAGTCAATGCGTAAGTCTGCCATATTAGTTCCTCCCTTATGCAATCTCACTTGGTTTCATCAATTATGCCTCGGCATAATTGCGTTCAGAATCGGCTTTGTGCTTGCACAAAGAACTCCACTCCGATTCTGTGACATCCGCTGGAGGCTTTAACTTCTTTCAGCGGATGTTTGGACAACTGCTGAAAAGTAACTTAAACTTGCATTCACCTCACCACCTATAGAGATGGGAGATTTCTGCAACTCATCTGTACCTGTCGCTACACTTTCGGTACAATAGACACTTTGCTGAAAGAAGTTAAACGTTCATGGATCTTATAGGCTGCATCTTTTCCTTGCTGTACAGCTGTAACTACCATCGCCTCGCCCTGTCCATTTCCGAAGACGACATCTCCACATGCAAATACTTTGTCATTCGAAGTTTGCATTGTCGTTTCATCAATATCCACAACACCATTTGTATGCTGTAAGCCAAAAGCTTCGATCAATGACACAAAACGTGTTTGACCAATTGCCTTAATGACAGTGTCCACTTCAATAATAAAGTTGGAGCCTTCAACTTCCTTAGGTCTTTGACGACCATCTGCCCCCGCTTCACCAAGCTTCATTTTTACACATTCAATGCCTACTACCTTGCCTAGCTCGTTACCAATTATTTTTTTCGGTGCTGTTAACCACTTAAATTCAACACCATCCTGCTTGGCAAATTCATATTCGAATTTGTAAGCAGTCATTTCTTTTTGTGTTCTTCTATAAAGAATTTGAACATTGTCAGCACCTAAACGTACAGCACATGTAGCACCATCAATCGCGGTGTTTCCGGCTCCAATAACAGCTACTCGCTTCCCAACTATTTCTTTTGTAAGCGGTCCCATTTTTGTATTCCTAACAAACTCGATGGCATCATGTACGCCATCTAGCTCTTCCCCTTCAATGCCCAAATTCGGTACAGCTCCCATACCAACCGCCAAAATAATACTATTATATTGCTCTAAAATCTCATCAGTAGAAATATCAACACCGACAGTTGTGTTTGTTTTGATTTCCACACCAAGCTTTTCAATTTGCTCGACTTCCCAATCAACGACTTCGTTAGGTAGGCGGAACGACACAATACCATAGCTACCTAAACCACCAGCTTTCGATTCAGCTTCATAAATTGTTACAGTATAGCCTAAACGACTAAGTTCACGAGCTGCAGATAAGCCAGCAGGTCCTGCACCAATAATCGCTACCTTCTGACCATTACTTTGCCCTTGCTTAAATAGCTGAGCATTTGTCTCCATTGCCCAATCTGTAGCATAGCGCTGTAACTCTCCGATTTTAATTGGCTTTGTTGAGGAATTTAGTACACACGCCCCTTCACATAGTTCCTCCGTTGGACAAACTCTTGCACAGCTTGCACCAATTGGATTTGCTTCTAATATAGTCGTAGCAGAGCCCTTCATATTACCAGAAGCAATTTTTTTTATGAAATTTGGGATTTGAATACTCGTTGGGCAAGCTTTAATACATGGTGCATCATAGCAATACAGGCAACGATTAGCTTCCTCCATTGCCTCATTCTTTGTCATCTTGCTTGTCAATTCCACAAAATTACGTCTTAGCTGTAAGGCCATTGGATTTTCTTGAATCGGAACCATTTCCACATCCCCCTCATGTGTTCATTTTTTCCGTAAAGTAATTTACGAAACCGATTGCTTTGTTCTCCATCCAAAGCAATCGGCCATTCGGTCATAAACTGAAAGAAGAAGCTACATGTTTAGTGCTTCTGCAGCTGCTGTTTTTAATGGACGTTTTATATATTGCCCACTACCTAGTACACCAACAAATTCTTTATTTTTAATGACATACTCTCCACGCACTAGAACACTTACTGGCTCACCGGTTACTTCCCAACCTTCATATGGGCTATAATCCACGTTCATATGATGTGTTTTCGCTGAAATTTCTCGTTTTACCTCTGGATCAAAAATAACGATATCGGCATCAGAACCAATTGCAATCGTCCCTTTTTGTGGGAATAAACCAAATATTTTTGCCGCACTTGTGGAAATCATATCGACAAACTCATTGATAGAAATTTTCCCTTTTGCTACACCTTCTGAGTATAAAATACTGAAGCGATCTTCAATAAATGGCCCACCGTTAGGAATTTTAGAAAAATCATTTATTCCTAACTGTTTTTTACCCTTAAAACTAAACGAGCACTGATCAGAGCCGATTGTTTGAAGTTGTTTTGCTTTTAGCGCATTCCATAAATGATCCTGATGGTATTTCGGGCGAAGTGGTGGGGACCAAACATATTTTGCACCCTCAAAACCTGGTTGTGCTAAAGCAGATTGATCCAAAGTTAAATATGGTGGACATGTTTCACCATAGACGTTATAGCCTTTTTCACGTGCAGCAATGATCTCATCTACAGCCTCTTTACAAGTTACATGCACAACATAAAGGGTAGCGCCCGCAATATGGGCTAACTCAATCGCACGTTTTGTTGCTTCTCCTTCTAATTCAGCCGGACGAGTAAGCGCATGATAAATTGGCTCCTTATGACCTGCACGTCGCGCCTCTTCTACAAGCTCATCAATAACAGAACCATTTTCACAGTGCACCATCACAACAGCACCGAGGTCTTTTGCTATTTTAAAAGCTTTAAAAAGGGTGCGATCTGTTGCTTGAAATTCTTTCGCATAAGCCATAAATACTTTTACAGAAGTAATGCCCTCCTGCTCTAGGATTTGCGGCAATTCGGCTTCTGTTTCAGGGGTTAAATCACCAATCATTAAGTGGAATCCATAATCTATAGCTGATTTCCCTTTCGCCTTGTCATGCCACTTTTCAACTGCAGTCGAAAGTTTTTCTTCTCCAGCAGTTAAGCAGAAATCTAAAATTGTGGTTGTCCCCCCGAAAGCTGCTGCAATGGTACCAGATTTCCAATCATCATCAGTCACAGTATTGTTAAATGGCATATCTAAATGTGTGTGCGGATCAATTCCTCCTGGCATCACATATTTACCTGTTGCATCAATTACTTCTGCCCCAATGTCGGGTAGATTTTTGCCAATTTGAACAACTTTTCCGTTTTCAATTAAAATATCTGCCTCAAAAATATCTGCAGCTGTCGCAACTCGTCCGCCTTTAATAATTTTTTTCATTCTGCCCCTCACCCTTCGTAAAATAATGGAGAATGCTCAATCATAATAATGTTAGGAACTACCTTAATGTAGTGTGTAGGTCTCCCCCATACTGAACTTTGTTTGCAGCGTCAATACTGTTTCAAGTAATACATCTGCTCCTTTCGCACAATCTTCAAATGTTGTTTCCTCTTCCTCACAATGACTCTTACCATTAATACTTGGTACGAAAATCATCGCTGATGGAACAATACTTGCAATATATTGCGCATCATGCCCTGCCCCGCTAAACATTCGATGGGCAGTATAGCCGAAGCTCTGACAAGCCCTTTCCACTTCATTACAAATATGAGTATCAAAATAGACAGTATCTCTACCCCATAGCTTAACTGGCTTTATACTACAGCCCTTATCCTCTGTAGGAAGATTATTCAGTATATCTTCAACCTTTTGCATGATCTCTGGTTTTTGATGACGTGAATCTATCGTAAATGTCACGTTGTTCGGTATCACTGTATGAATATTTGGAGAAACATTCATTCGACCAAAGGTAAACACTAACTGTTCATCAATTTTTCCGAGCTCTTCATGTAAATACGAAATGATTTTCGAAGTTATGATCATCGGATCTTGACGCATTGTCATCGGTGTCGTTCCAGCATGATTGGATTGCCCTGTCACCGTAATTTCATAGCAAACCATGCCTAATACACCTTCAACAACGCCTATTTCCAATTGCTTCGCCTCTAAAACAGGCCCTTGCTCGATATGCAATTCAATATAAGCAAGTGCTTCTTTTAAGCGATTTTCTTGATCTCCCTCATAGCCGCTTGCTTGCAGTGCTTCTTCGAAACTAGTGCCCTTTTTGTCGACAGATTGCAGCATCTTTTCTTTTTCAAATTTGGATGAGATGACGCCAGAGCTCATCATTGCTGGATCAAAACGAGCACCTTCTTCATTCGTAAAATTAACAATCATTAACGGTATATCTAGCTCAATCTCGTTTTCCTTTAACGTTCTAATGGCCTCTATGGCTGTTAAAATGCCCAACACACCATCAAATTTCCCACCCTTTTCAACGGAATCTAAATGCGAGCCCATGACAATTGGCGGGACATCCTTTTTCCCAGGTAGAATGGCATAAATATTGCCCATATCATCAACTTTAATATCCATCCCTAATTCTTCACAACACTCACAAAAATAGTTTCTTGCTAATACATCCTCATTCGAAAGAGACAAACGGGTTACGCCACCATTTTCAATAGCTCCAAATTGACTAAATTGTTCAATTAACTCTTGCAATCGTCTACTATTACACTTATACATATGCAAGTCCTCTCTTTCACAGTAGTTAATACACATTCTATAAGAGATAAAAATTATGAGATATGGATAGCAAACTAAAAAAATATGTGCATCCGCACATAATATATGGTAAGTTATGTTCATAATAAGGGGGGAAAAAATGGGGACGATTCGCAAAATTGTAGAGGGAGTTCAATTCCCGATGCTAACATTAGTAGCTGGACAAAGCGGAACATATCGAAGAGTTACAGGGATTAACGTAATAGAGAGCATCGATTTAATTATGTTTTGTAGACCCAATGAATTAGTCGTGACTACAGGTATTAATTTATCTTCACAAGGAGACTTAGAGCAGCTTGTTAAACTAGCTTTCTCTAAAAAAGTAGCAGGTTTTATTATTAATACTGGTCCATATATTCCGGAAATACCAGAATCAGTCATCACATTTGCCAACAAACATGATTTCCCTATTTTTCAAATGCCATGGAGTTATCGAATAGCAGATCTATTAAAAACAACATTTCAATTTATTTCCAACCACCATCAAGAGCTTTCCATCGAAGAAAAGATTCTCTACAACTTACTTTTTCACTACAAACAAAACGCCCACTATATTAAAGATCAATTAACACTGTTAGGTTTTCCACAAGGTAGTGAGTTTGCCATCATTTCATGCACAACAAACGGTGCACAAGCTAGTATTGACCGTTATGAGGTCATGATTCAATTTGCATTTCAAAATAGATATAAACGCTTCTTAAAACTAAAGCATAAAAATCACCTCATCTTTTTAATCGACAGAGCACAAATCAGTACACCAAATACTCCCTTCTCAAAAATCGTTGAAGAAATATACGACAAAATAACGCAAAAAAATGGTTACTTGGATATTATCATTGGTAAAGGGAATTATCATAAAGAACTTGAAAATGTTCGCAAAAGTTATGATGAATCATTAACAGTAATCCAATTAGCAAAACTTCATAACAACCGTTTCCTATACAAATATAAAGAAATTGGTGCCTATAAAATAATAATGGCCGTGCAAAATCAAACATTAATCAAATCCTATAATCAAGACATCTTAGGTCAGCTTTACCGCTATGATGAATTGCATAACACAGACTATGTACAATTTTTACGCATTTTTCTCGAGGAAAATGGTAGTACTAGCAGGATTAGCGAACGCCAATTTATTCATCGCAACACAGTCCTTTATAAACTTAAAAAAATAGAAACGCTATTAGATATGGACTTAAGTAACCCATTTACAAAAACAAATCTCTATATCGCATTTTTGATTGAAGACGTATTGACGCATCAATAGACGGAATTATATCTATCTGAATTTTCGATTAATATATTCACCTTCTAAATCACTTTAGGCATTCATATAAAGTACAAATGGGGTCGACTTTGCATTTTGTTGCCTCATATAGATGAATGTTTGCAAAACTAATTGTTTAGGAGGATTGAATCTTAGTGGCAAATTTAACAGGTCAAAACTGGCAAGTCAAAGATGAGCAATATGTTTGGCACGCTATGAAGCCCTATAATCCGAATGCAACGATGATTGTTGAAAAGTCAAAAGGAGCTTGGATTACAGACATTGGTGGGAAACGATACCTCGATGCAATGTCTGGTTTATGGTGCGTAAATGTTGGCTATGGACGTGAGGAAATTGCAAAAGTGGCTTATGAGCAATTACTAGAAAATACGTATACACCTTTATCGGTAGGTCATATACCTGCCATCCAATTGAGTGAAAAAATTAGTGAGCTTCTAGGCGATGAGTATGTCGTATTTTTCTCAAATAGTGGCTCTGAAGCAAATGAAGTTGCATTTAAAATTGCACGACAATATCATCAGCAAAAGGGCAATGCTAGCCGCACAAAAATTATCTCTCGTTACCGTGCGTATCATGGTAGCTCTATGGGCGCATTAGCTGCGACGGGACAAGCTCAGCGCAAATATAAATATGAACCATTTGCTCCAGGATTTATTCATGTTTCGCCACCTGACGCTTATCGTGCTAATGAAGATCATATCAAAAGTAACGATCCTACTTCATTACCATCTGTGCAGGCCATCGACAATGTGATGACTTGGGAGATGGCAGATACTATTGCCGCTGTTATTATGGAGCCTATTATTACAGGCGGTGGTGTCATTATGCCACATGAAAACTATTTACGAGGAGTAAAAGCTGTCTGTGAAAAACAGGGTGCCTTGCTAATTGTCGATGAGGTAATTTGTGGTTTTGGACGTACTGGAAAGGCATTTGGCTTCCAAAACTACGGGATTCAACCAGATATTGTGACAATGGCAAAAGGCTTAACGAGCGCTTATATGCCTCTATCTGCCACAGCTGTACGACGTGAAGTTTATGAGGCGTTTGCAGGTAGCGAGGAGTATGACTTTTTCCGTCATGTCAACACGTTTGGTGGCTCTCCAGCAGCCTGTGCGGTTGCATTGAAAAACATTGAAATTATGGAACAGGAAAATCTATTTACACGCTCTGCGGAAGTGGGATCTCTTCTTCTATCTGAATTACAAGAGCAGTTAAAAGATCACCCATATGTAGGTAACATTCGTGGCAAGGGCTTATTAATAGGTGTTGAGCTTGTAAGCGATAAAAATAGTAAGACACCACTTGATATAGCTGATGTCAACAATGTGATTAGCTTATGTAAAGATCAGGGATTAATTATTGGCAAAAATGGAGTCACTGTTGCGGGCTTTAACAATATCCTAACACTGTCTCCTCCACTGATTATCTCTTCGGATGAAAAAGATTTTATTGTGGAGAAATTTACGACTGCGTTAAACACACTTCTACAACAGCCATAAAGTGAACTAATAATCAGTGGGGTTTTTTCTTCCCCACTGATTATTAGTCTTCACCAATCGGCAGTTCTTTTAGGAGAAATCACTTTAATGGTAACAAATACGGAAGTTGTTTTAATTGCTGCAAGGAAATGAAATTTATTCTAAACGACAATCCGCTTCGTTATCTGGATTTCTGGATGTATAACACACACTGTTCCCCAATCCTTGATTTCTATGCGGATTTTAGCCTTATACTATACTCCTAGCCATAACAAAAAACTGACGATCCACCAAATGGTCATCAGTTTTCTTGAGGTATATCGGTAAAATGGAGGTTATTTGTACTTGTTTTGTGAATCCTTTTTTTCTACTTTTTTCACTTCAGTTGTTTTTACTTCAATAAAATCCGCTTCTTCCCCAGCCTCCATACCATAGCTAGGATTTCGGTCTATACGAGAATAAGGATCCAGGTCAGTTGTATCAAGATCTTCATCCTCATCAAATCGCATAACAAGAATCGGTAACGATATTAGTCCGGCTAACCCAATGAATGCATAAATCCATCGTGACAATACCGCAGTTTGTCCACCAAACAAATAGGCAACTAAATCAAATCTAAAGAATCCAATGAATCCCCAGTTGATTGCTCCAATGATGACTAATACTAAAGCGATTCTATAAACTACGCTCATGTTTACACCTCCTTCATTTGTAAATACGAAGCCAGTATACACGTCCATTTTTCACATGTATAAAGCGTTCGATTTGCAGAAAAATCTGTCATAACAAGTGATAAAATTACAAACACTTATTGTAATTAAATTGCCCATTTTGACGATCTTATTTTTTGCAATAACCGCTTATTTATACAAAAGGCTAACTAAGCTAAGTCTTTACTTCAAACAAAGGAAATGTCAGTGAATCACAGATATTGAGCTGCTCTTTAATTAAATGATTGCCGTTCCGACAAGCATATTTCCTATAAATAATCGCTTTTCCACTAATTATAGTTCATTAAATTCCTTGATTTTTGGCATGATGATGCCTGTATATTGTTGATGAGCCATCCTCATTCTTACTCTTATGGTCTTTGTGAATTTTTTTGTTAACAATTAACGTAACTTATTTAAATATTTTATTTAGTATTCAGGAAAATATCCTAATTATAGAATAAAGTGTGATATATTTACATAATACTCTATTTTTAGAGTACCTTATAAAACCTTTCATCAATACGCTTACTAAAAACTGAAGGAGAGGGATTAAGATAGGAGAAAGAATGAATGATGAAAAATAAAATTAAAAAAATCAACCTGTTATTTTATTTTTTTATCGTACTTATATTTACTTTTACACAATTCAACTTAACATGTCATGCGGCAGAACAATCAGAACCTATAATATTGGGTAAGTATTATGATATTTTTCGTGACCCGTCAAAAAAAATTACGATAGAAGATATATTAAGTGGTGCATATGACAATTCCTTTGTCGCTAGTAAAGAAAATTATTTATCTTTTGGGCATACGAATGATACGATTTGGCTACGGTTAGATGCCGATGAAATATTAAAGGATAAACAGGAGTCTTACTGGTTAGAGGTAACAGACAAATTAAATAGCATTGACATGTTTTTAGTGAAAGAAGATGGCTCCTATCGTGTTCAAAAAAGAGGCATAGCAAATATTGATGAACAAAAAATTCATTTTCGTTCTCATTTATTTGAAATTGAAGATCCAACCATCAAAGAAATTTATATAAAATTAGATGGACAATTACCATTAAATACAATTTCTTATCTTTTCACAACGGATAGCTTTGCCAATAAGATTATTGACTATAAATATTTAACAGGGATTTTTTATGGATTCTTAACCGCATTATTAATCTACAATTTATTTCTATTTTTTTCGTTAAAAGAAAAAGCTTACTTTTACTACGTTTTGTATATGTTTAGTTTTATTCTCTATCAAGCTACTTTGAATTCTTTAGATATTGAACTAGTAGGACAACTTTTGCCTAAATGGTTGTTTATAAAATCCGCAGCCATAAGTGGCAATATCTTATTTTTATTTATGATTCTATTTAGTAAAGAGTTTCTAGAACTAAAAAAATACTTACCTCGATTCAACAAAATAGGAAATATACTATTAGGGATCACGATATTTTCTTTAATAACTTCATTTATTATCCCTGATGTTGCGATTGCAAATAATTTCACAAGTATTTTTGCTGTAGTTGTCTTTAGTTTTCTTTGGTTATCAGGAATATTTGTGTGGTTAAAAGGCCACAAAATGGCTAGATTTTATATAGTCGGTTGGACTGTTCTGCTTGGTTCCATCATTGTACAAGCATTAGCTTTTTTAAGTATTATTCCTTTCCATCCAATTATATTTGAGGCTGTTCCTGCAGTCGGTGCTATTTTCGAAGCTATATTTTTGTCATTAGCTTTAGGCGATAAAATTAATATAATAAAAAAAGAGCATCAGGCAATGCAACAATCGCTCACTGAAACGCTCGAACATAAAGTAAAAGAACGAACACAAGAACTAGAAAGTGCAAAACTTGACCTTGAAAAATTAGCAAATACAGATCGTCTTACTCAAATCCCTAATCGTGTAAGGTTAGACTATGTGTTAGCGGAAGCTATAGAACATGCACAACATCATGACGCTCCGTTCTCGATAATTCTACTAGATATTGATTATTTTAAAGAAGTAAATGATGAGTTCGGCCATCAAGTAGGCGACTTAGTTTTAATGAACGTAGCAGAGATCCTGCAAAATACGATTCGACCGCAAGATACAATTGGAAGATGGGGTGGTGAGGAATTTTTAGTTATTTGCCCTCAAACTACACTAGATGATGCTGTTAAGCTTTCTGAAAAGCTTCGTCAACAATTTGAAAATCATCAATTCCCTGTCGTGCACCGAAAAACTAGTAGCTTTGGTGTAACTAGCTATGTAGATGGTGATACACTAAATACTTTATTATTTAGATGTGATAAGGCTTTATATCAAGCAAAAGAACAAGGCAGAAATTATGTTGAATTTTTAATAGATGATGTCCCTGTCTCTATTAAATAAAGATGCGTCAAAGACAGTCATTTTGTCTTGACGCTTTTTTGGTCGATTACATCAGATAAGTAACTATTCGCTCCGCTCCCTGCACTCTTTGACCAACCGTTACTTTTTAGCTAGATTCTATTCTACGAAAAACCCCTTTTAGTTTTGCCAAAAGGGGTTTCATCTATTTCTGCCAATTATTAAGTTCCTTTAACAACTCAGGTAGCTGCAATTTCTTTACAGTAATCGGTGGTAATGCCTTGATAAACTCCTTACCGTAGGACTTTGTTGAAATGCGGCGGTCTAAAACTATAAAGGCTCCTTTATCTTGTGATGAACGGATCAAACGACCAAAGCCTTGTTTAAAGCGCATGATGGCTTCCGGTAATGATAACTCATTGAAGGAATTACGACCTTGAGCAGTAAGATGTTTTGCTCGCGCCTTAAATACAGGCTCTTCTGGCGAAGAAAACGGTAAACGAACAACAATAACCGATGCCAGTGCGTCACCTGGAACGTCCACACCTTCCCAAAAGCTATTTGTACCAAAGAGTACCGAATGGCTAAACTTTTGGAATGATTTCAGAATTCGCATACGGCTACCACCCGTAACACCTTGTGCAAAAAGCATATAATCATCAAGGAGTTCACTATCTTGAATAAGCTCTACAGTTTTGCGAAGCATGTCCTGCGCCGTAAATAAAACGAAACAACGTCCCTCAGTCATCCGCACCGTACGGGTAATAGCTTGGGCCACCGCTTCAATATATTCATCCTGTGACACATGTTGAATATCAGGCATGTCCGTAACAATAAATGCTTTCGCTCCTGCATAATAGGCTGGTGGTGCTTGAAGCTTTATTACTTGTACACGATCAGAAATACCAAGCTGACGGGTCACAAAACGTTCATTGCCCGGCACAGTTAAAGTCCCTGAAGTCCAAACAATACTTGCCTGCTTACGAAGTGGTGCAAGTACTTTTTCGATAATAGGCGTGACATTGACAGGCTTTTTAAAGACATGCAAGCTTCCAGGAACGCTCCGTAAATCAAATTCTAGCCACACTGAATTATCATCCTGTGGCGATAGGAAAATTTCCTCCCACTCGGCGATTTTCACCTTCAATTCACGGATCCAATAATGCCACTCTGATAATATATAGAGCTCGTTTTTATCTAATTGCTCAATATTATTTTCAAAGGTATGACCTACCTCTGTCGCAAGATCAAGCCACTGCTGTGTGAGCTTACTCACTTGCAAAAGCGGTTCTTTTGCTAACGATACATCCTCTAAAAACAAAGTCCATTTGCTACTAGCTTGTTTCCCTTTTATTTGTTGCTGCATTTTTTGCACAGCTCGCTGAATTGTTTCATCGAATGTCCGTTGTAGGCGTATCAGTTGTGCATCTAGTCGTTGTAAACTTTGCATAGGAACACGTTGTTTTTTCTTAGCTGCCTGACTAAATTGTTGGAATAAAGCCGTTTCCTCCATCGTTCCGATTTGGCCGAAAATATACTTCCACTGCGTATAAGAGAATACAATTTCGTCTTGTTGCATGGCGGATTGTACAAATTGATGTGCTTCATCAATAATCCATCCATCGATTTGTGTAAAAATCGGAGTTTGGCGGACTAAATCACTGAGTACCATAGAATGATTGGTCACAATACAATCGGCAAATTCACTATTTTTTAACGCTTGCTCATAGAAATCAAAGCCCCTAGAAGGTTTTTCATCAGGCATTTTGCGGATTTTCTCTAAAAATAACTGTCCGCCACCAGAAACATTGAGCTCACTTAACACACCTGTTTCTGTTTTAGTAAGCCAAACGAGAATCTGTAAAATCGTAAAGGTATCGTCATAGGATTCATCTGCATATGCCATACATTGCTCAAAACGTGTAAGGTCAATATAGTGCTGCATGCCCTTTAGAACAGCAATATTTACTTTAGTGCCAAGGATTTTTTCAATCTTGGGTAGCTCTTCTTCAACAAGCTGCTCTTGCAAGTGTGACGTATATGTGCTAATCGCAATTTTTTTATCGACTGCTCGAGCATACAAAATCGCAGGAAGTAAATATCCTGCTGTTTTACCAATACCAGTTGAAGCCTCAATAACGCACTCCCTTTTGTCATTTAACGCCTGCCAAATAGTGTCCATCATCTCGAATTGGGCGGGTCGTTGCTCAAAATTCGGCATCGCCTTTGTCATTAATGATACTTTGTCAGCTGCCGTTTGTGGATACGCTACAATCTCTGCATTATTTGTATACTTTTTTCGTCCATCACAAACAGCCAAATTGCGATAATAGGAGACATTTTCATTAGTAGTGACATGCTGTCGTTTAATTTGAAGCGCCTCGAAGAACAGCTGGGATAAATTTGATTTTAATCTGAATGAACGTTTATGCATTTGTTCAAGCGTTAGCTGTGGGAGACTGAGTAGCTCCTTCCAGCAATGTATAAAGAGCTCAGCAGTTGCACGGGCATCATCGTCTGCTCGGTGTGCATTTGTTAGCTCTATATTTAAATCAGCCGCTAAATCACCTAGCTTAAAGCTGAGTGACATCGGGAATAATATTTTGGCAAGCTCAACCGTGTCCATCTTTTTACCCTGCCATTTCGGTAAACTAGCACGCTTGAATTCCGCCTGTAAAAAGGATAAGTCAAAATCCGCATTATGCGCGACAAATACACAGTCAGCCAGTAATTCATATATGTAGTCGGCATGTGCCTCAAACGGCAAGGCATCCTTTACATCCTCATCCGTAATATGCGTTAAATCCTGAATGAAAGTTGGAATGGATTTACCTGGATAAATAAACTTCGTAAAGGTGCGCTCAATTTTCCAATCTTTCATAATAACAATGGCTATTTGAATCATTCGGTCCCCATTTGCCGGTGAATGACCAGTCGTCTCCAAATCTACAATTGCATACTTTTGACTTTCCATCATACATCTCAACTCACAGTTCACATTAGATAGATGAATTTTAACATAAAATCATATGTTTGGTCATGTATGGGTTACCTACGTAGTGTTCTTTTATACTAAAACTTATTCTAATGCTTTAAATTTTCAATTCTACATTAGGCTAAGTTACAAACTATTGTAAAACTATAAAAGATGTTTTAGAATGATTTTGTTTCAATTTTTCACTTAAATAAGTGCATAGGAATATAGTATTTAAAAAGAAAAAACGAAACCGGTGAAAAGGAATTAAGCTGTTAATTCGTCACCTGTTTCATTTTTTAAAAGAGATATTATAAATTAAGAAGCATCTTCTAATAATAATAACTTCTTAAGATGCTTAGGATTTGATATTTCTGTAGAAAAATTCACTAGACCGTTCTTATCTACAAAATAAAGGTAGGGTGTTTTTGTTACTTTATAATTTTTAAATAAATCTGGTGCAACTATCAAACTGATTTTTTCATTATTTAAGAACATTTCTTCTTTTAATTGGTCTTGCATAATAATAATGGTATATCTTGTAGAATCATTAAAGATTTCATTACTATTCTTCAAAACTTCTTGACATTGAGAACAAGTATTACTTAAAAATAATAAAGTCACTTCATTATCTCTTAAAATATCTTTTAAAACTATTCTAGACTTATTTTGATTTTCTGCTCTAAATAATGGCGCTAAGTCTCCCTGTGCAATGGTACCAAATTGAATACCTTTTATGGAATGAATTTCCGTTAAGAAATTCTTTATAAGTTTAATTAAACTATAAATTACATATGTTTCTACAAGTAAAACTACAGCAATTATTCCAATAATAAAATTAATAAACATTTTCATCTTCCTCTCTTTTTAATATTGGTTTATATTTCGAATCTTGATTTTATTGTAATTTTTCAATAACGTTAATCATATTCTTTTTGAAATTTTCAAGATTTTTTATTGATAAGTTAATAAACCCTATTGAAGCTATGACAATAAAAATAATAATTAAATGAGCATTAGAAATATCTAATTTTTTATCATATAAACATAAGCTTATTAAAATAAAAATTACATTCCTAATGATGATCGAATATGATAGATTATCATTTTCTAAAATCCCACCACATCCACATGAAATATTTTTTCTCCCTTTCTTGATATTTATAAATATTACTACTGATACAGTGCTAAAAAAAATAGTGATTAAAAGTAAATTAATTAATGTAACACCCATTAATTTCAAAGATATAGCAATATAAAATTCTACGACTAATAAAAATACTAAAGCAATTTGAGCAAAATTTTTCTTAATACCAAAACTAGAAAAAGTTACAATACTTTTCTTAAAATTAATTGCTTTATCCAAAGCAGAAGTACTAAAAATGAATATTAAAAAAATTAAAAGAAAATTACTTATCCAATATATAGAATACAAAATTCTTCCCTCCTAATTATTCTTAAAAAGTTTTTAGTGAACTAAAAATTCAATATTATGAATGTTATTTTGGGCATTATACATTTCGTTATAATATCCTTTTTTATTTATTAACTCTTGATGAGTACCTTCTTCTATAATTACACCATTTTTTAAAACGATAATTCTATCTGCTAAGGCGGCTATTTTTAATCGATGAGTAACAAATAAAATTGAACCTTCGTAAATATTTAAAAGGTTATTCATAATTTCTTTTTCTGCAATCGGATCAAGCGCAGAAGACGGTTCATCCAACACAATTAAATCACTATCACGATATAATGCTCTTGCTAATGCAATTTTTTGCCATTGACCTCCTGATAATTCATTTCCTCCCTCAAACTGTCGTCCCAATACCGAGTCATACTTATGAGGTAAATTCTCAACAAATTCTGTTAAGCCAACCTTATTGATAGCATTCTTGATGCGAGAATTATCGTAATTCTCATCATTTTCAAATGAAATATTTTCATTAACTGTGAGTTCATAATGAACAAAGTCTTGAAATAAAACAGAAATTTTTTCTTGATATTTCTTAATGTCCAAATCATTAAATTTGATATTGTTTATTTTTATATTTTCACTTTTGTTAGAATATAGGCCTAAAATGGTTTTCATTAAGGTTGTTTTGCCACTACCGTTCTGACCGACAATAGCAACCTTCTCGCCATAATTTATTTCCAAATTTATATTTTTTAATATATTTTCACTCATATTTGGATATTTAAAAGAAAGATCTTTAATTTTAATATTTTTTATTCTTAACTCTTCTTTATTTGAAACTGAATACTCCTTTTCTGATTTTCCTGGAGTTTTTACAAATTCTAGAAAATCTTTAATAAAGTAAGACGAATTTTTATAATCTGAAAAATATCTAGTAGAAAGGCTTAAATTGCTTTGTAATAACTGAATTGCTTGTAAAGTTGCTAATACCCCCCCAGCTGTAGTACTTGTTTGTAAATTCAAAATTACAATAATTCCAGAAAAAGCATATGTTAGAACTAGAATTATCTCTGATAAAAAAAGATATTTAGTTTTAATTTTAAGGAAATTTATTTCGGAGTCTGTATATTCATGAAAATAGTTATTCCACCTTTTCACAAAAAAATCAAAGCTATTAAAAATAATGGTTTCCTTTAACATATCTCGTTGGCTAAGTGTAAATGAGATATACTGTTCCTTCCTGTGTATAGGTATTAAACTTGACAAAAACAGGAAATTTTTTTTAGAGAATTTAAGCTGAATAACGAAATAAGGAATAACCCCCAAAATTACTATTATTACAACTAAATTATCAATAATTGTTAGTAAAGCCAGTGAAGATATTAGACTTATTAAAGCACTAACAAGATAAGTCAAAGCATTAAAAGCATTATTCAAATTTTCTTTATTTGAAATGACTCTTTGGTAAGAATCATAAAATTCCGGGTTTTCAAAATTTAGAAATTCTGTTTGAGAGGTTTTAAAAAAAATTTCATTTGTAAGGATTTTTGTTACTTTATTTGTAAGTATTTGTTCATTTATTGCAAGCAAATGATTTATAGAATACGGGATAATTAATAGTAAAATTTGAATCAAAAAAAGAATTATCAATTTTTTTAGTTCAGATTCCCCATTTATGTAATATAATATTTCGTTAATTAACAATTGGAAAAAGTATATAGAAATTACTGGAGAAAAACCATTTATTATTTTTAAACTTATATTAAAAATAGATAATTTTAAACAGTTTTTAATATAAAAATTTATTATATAAAATAACATTTTTAAATTCTCCCTAATTATTATTTATTGTCACTATATTTGAATAAATTTATCCTTACGCTAAAAAATGAATGTTCTAAAAAACCGTAGACAAAAGAAAACTGTCTACGGTTTGTTCGACATTTAAAGTCCAACCTTTATTATAAATTCTAATTCTACAATACTAGACTATTTTTATTTAATTTTTCACTTTATATATTAGACTATTTTTATATAGCTTTATTTAGTGCAGCCACAATTGCAAAGCTGTATATTACCATCGCATCCGACTGACGTGTTGTTCGCGTCAACCCATCGTCCTAAAGTACCTATCATCCCCTCTGTAGCACAACGTGCGTCACCTTGACACCATTTGTAAAATTTTTTGTTTGAACAATCATATCCTGCTGGTTGAATTAAATTATTTAGAAAATTACTCATAATAATACTTCCTCCTTTTTTTTGATTGTAGAATTAGATTCATAAACTAAATTAAAAAAGCGATAAACCTCTGGTGTTTTTAATATTATTTCATTTATTTCATTTAAATAAATAAATGAAGGGGCAGTATCAATTGAATTTTCAGCAAGAAATTGCCTATCATATTTAAGAATATTGAAATTAAAATCATATAGTTTTAAAAAAGATTCTGAATTTTTATCAATATCTTCTACTAATACAAAAATATCTATATAGTTATTAACTTTACTATGGAATTCATTCCAATATATCTCAAAAATCTCTTTGCAGTACGGGCAATCTTTACTAATTAACAATAAAATCTTCGGTTTATACATATCTAATGTTTTTTCAAATTGACTACTCATTATAAGCTTTTCAAATTGTACTGGTGTCATTAATTCATCATTTTTTACATTAACGTAATCAACTATTTTGTTTGTATTATTATTATTATTTATTAATAAAAATATTTTTATTAATAATATTGTTAAACAACCTAACAATAAAATAATAGAAAGTTTTTCCGAGTATTCCAAATCAATGAACACCTACCTTTTTTTGTTAAAACTTATATTTACATTTAAATACAAGTTTTAACAAATGTCAACAATAAATATAAAAAAATTCCATTTTGATCTATAGATTGTGAATTTTATAGAAATATCAGTACAAACTATGTAAGTGAAAGTGAAGAATTGTGTGATTTATCTGAATATTTAAAATGACAATAAAAAAGATGCTGCTTATAAAATACAAACAGCATCTTCTTCAAAATTGTCTATTAAAAAATTATATATTTCAAAAAAAAACACTATAAATCTTTAGATAATTAATGGAAATACACCTTGCTAATTAATCTCTACATCCTCCTGTATAACTAATCTAAAATTACATCACCGTTGCTTCTGGCTCATAGGATATCATTTCTTTAATCGTATTACCTTCTCCCATAATGGCAACCGTAGGCTTATGATCTTTTGCCTCTTCGTTGTCTACATACACATAAGAAATAATAATCACAATATCTCCACATTGTACTAGACGTGCTGCTGCACCGTTCACACAAATAACGCCTGATCCGCGCTCCCCTGCAATAATGTAGGTTTCAAAGCGTGCCCCATTGTTGTTATTGACGATATGCACCTTTTCATTCGGGAGCATACCTACTGCATCTAAAATATCCTCATCTATCGTTATCGATCCAACGTAATTTAAATCTGCTTGTGTCACTGTAGCACGGTGGATTTTACTATTCATCATCATTCGCAACATCTTATAATCCTTCTTTCACATTAAAGATACAATTATCAATTAAACGAGTTTTACCCATATATACAGCCGCTGCTAACAGTACTTGCTCCGTATCAGCCGTTATTGGTGTTAAGTCTGGATACGCTAATAGCTCAAAATAGTCTATTTCTCCGTGTGTACGTGCTGCAATGTGATTCTTTGCTTTAGCAAGTGCATTCACTGCATCACCATTCGCTAAAAAGCTGTGACGAGCAAGCTGTAGTGCTTCATTAATTGCTGGTGCTTCTTTACGCTCTACTTCACTTAAATAAATATTACGAGAAGATTTGGCTAAGCCGTCCTCTTCACGCACAATTGGCACTACTCGCATGTCCAAAGGGAAATTAAAATCGCGTACCATCGTAGCAATAATCGCAACTTGTTGTGCATCCTTTTGGCCGAAATAAGCTCGTGTCGGCTGTGTTAGATGAAATAATTTTGATACAACCTGTAAAACGCCATCAAAATGGCCTGGACGGCTCGCCCCGCAAAGAATTGTTGCTTGTTCACCCGCATGAATACGAATACCGCCATCGTGAGGATACATTTCTTCAACACTTGGTGCGAAAACAATATCTACACCAACAGTCTCTGCCAAAGCAGTATCTCGTGGCAGATCACGCGGATAGCTTTCAAAGTCTTCATTTGGCCCAAATTGTGTTGGGTTTACAAAGATACTCATAACGACTAAGTCATTTTCTTCACGAGCTGTTTTTGCTAGCGTTAAATGGCCCTCATGTAAATACCCCATCGTCGGAACAAGTCCAATTGTTTTTTGAGCTTGTTTGGCTGCTTGGATTTCTACGGTTAGTGCTTGGATTGTAGTTACGACTTTCATTACTTTACGCCCCCATATAGCTGATCCAATGCTTCCTCTTTCATTGTGAAGGAATGCTTGGGTGCTGGGAATGTGCCTGCTTTTACCGCTTCTACGTAACTAGCAATTCCACTGCTTGCTTCTCGGCCCATATTAGCAAACTGTTCCACAAATTTCGGTACATGATGTGAACCGTAGCTTAGCATGTCATGATAAACCAATACTTGTCCATCAGCCTCTACACCAGCACCAATACCAATCGTTGGAATAATAAGATTAGCAGATACCATTTCTGTTAACTGATGTGGAATACATTCTAAAACAACTGCACAAGCACCAGCCTCTTGGCATTGTTTCGCATCTTCGATAAGTTTCGTTGCCTGCTCAGCTGTTTTGCCCTGTACTTTATAACCACCAAGCACCCCTGCCGATTGTGGTAATAAACCTAAATGTGCTACCACCGGAATGCCCGCCGACGTTAATTTACGAATTACCGGAATAACATCTCCAGCACCCTCTACCTTAAGTGCATCAGCTCTCGTCTCCTGCATCATGAATACAGCCGTTTTCAACGTTTCGTTTACATCACCGTGATACGAACCAAATGGCATATCAACAACAACAAATGTGTCCTTTGCCCCACGACGCACCGCTTTTGCATGATGAACCATATCTGCTACTGTTACTGGTATTGTAGAGTCATAACCTAGTACGACCATGCCTAGTGAATCTCCCACTAGAATCATATCGACACCTGCATCCTCGGCAAATTTTGCAGCAGGGTAATCATAGGCAGTGAGCATAACGATTTTCTCACCTGCTGCCTTCATCTTTAAAAAAACTGAAGTTGTTTTCATTGTGTAGTCCTCCTTTTTAAGGGAAGAAAACAGAAAAACCCCTCTGCACCTAAAATGGACAGAAGGGTAGTGTTTCGTTCGTCATCAAAAATACCTCTTGTCTTGAATTTTGATAAGAGGCCGTATCTTGATTTTTCATAGGCATACACAATCCAATATCTTTGAGAGAATAGCCTATTCCATTGAATCAAGTACTATTTTGAACGCTTGTTTTCTTCCGTCCCTGTCATTAAAAGATCAAGGCAGATATTTATTATAATAGGTCTTACGCTTTTGAAGGTGCCGTTCACAAAAGGATACTGCCCTTCGCACATACTATAACAGATTCCTCTAGTAATCTTCAAATATTATTTTCTAATAATTACGATCCATAACGAATACCAATTTCAAACCATTCGTTTTTAAAAGTTTGATTTTCGATAAACTTCAAACAATGTAAATAGTAACAGAGCAAATAATAATGTGAAAAAACCAGACGATACATTTGTAATTGGTACAAAAACATCCCAAAATGAATTGGTTAAAGCGTGGAAAATAATACAGAGAAAAATACTTTTAGTGGATTGGTAAATGATCGTCAATAAAAAGGATAACGCTAAAGTTATTAGAGAAAACCATAGAAAGTTCATGTTCATTTGATTTGATCCCACGACAAACCATAATGGCAGATGCCAGACTGCCCAAATAACGCCCACAATCATTATGCTCGTGAAGGGAGACCATCTTTTTTGTAATGAAGGCTGCAAAAAACCACGCCAGCCGATTTCTTCCACTCCTCCTCCAATAATCATGATTGGCAATTCAAGTAACGCCAGATACATTGGATTCTTTATAGTTGCTCCACCCCATAGCGTTGGTAAAAAAAAAAGCCGCAAATGCCAATCCGATTACACATATGTACCAAGATACAGGATGCTTAGGATTTTTTACATTATGGATAAATGATTTGAACTCTTCTTTAGTCGAATATTTCTTTTTCAACCAAATCTCACAAATTGCAGGAGTAATTCCGCCGAGAACAAACAATAGCATATATATTGCATTGCCAAACTTCAGTAAATTCAGCTGTGTTAATAAGGCTAAACTGCCCCATATTATCCAAGACGTTGCAAAGGTATAAAATAGAAATCTTCTTACCTCTATTCCCAATTTTAATCCTCTCCTTCTTTCGTACCCAATAGTAATAATACGGATTTGCAAAGTGTATTCATCAAACGAATCTCATCAAATTGCACTTGATCATTTGAGAACACCCCGTAACATTTTTGCAAGACAACGTCTCTCACAATGCCATCAATGGACGTCATAATAAAAGTAGATAGATCCTCTATCGATATCTTAAGCTGAAAACATCCTGAAGAAATACCCTTATGGATGGAATGAAAAATTTGTTGCATAAAATATTGCCCACTTTCATTCTCATAAATGTTCGATAAAAAATTTTTTTCTCTTTCTGGATTGTTAGCAAATAAAATCGTAAGCTCAAATTGGATTTTGCCAACTGTCGATACGTTCTCCTTCATGTACTCTCCAAGAAAATTAAATAATTTAATGATTGTCTTTGTGGGGGAATTACCCGTATCCGTAATGCCATCGATAATATGTTTATAGTCTGCATTAACATTTACTTGATTAATAACTTCAATAAGTATTTCATCCAAGTCTGAATAATAACGATAAATCCCACCTTGACTTACTCCTGATGCTTTAATAATATCCCTCATCGACATGTCATAGAGTGGCTTAACTTTACATACTGCTATGGCTGCTTCTAAAATACTTTTTTTCTTTTCCTTTACATACTCATGACTTACCTTTGGCATTACCTCTACCTCCAAGCATAAAAAAATGACACTATTATCATTTTTATTTTCCTCTTGAACTTTTTAATAAAATTTGACAATCCAATGCAATATGTAATATACTTCCACCATACTATACGACATATAATATAAGAACCTGTATAGGTATTACATTGTGAGGTGAGGAAAATGACATTTCAACTTGGCTCAGCTTTACTTGACGCTTGTGTACTTGCCATCGTCGATAAAGAGGATGCTTATGGTTACTCATTAACACAGCAAATCCAATCCGTGATGGATATATCAGAATCTACGCTGTACCCAGTATTACGTCGTTTACAAAAAGCAAACTACTTAACAACTTACGATCAGCCCTATCAAGGCAGAAATAGACGCTATTACCAAATTACCGAGCAAGGTCGAATTCGATTACTGGAGCTATTAAAAGAGTGGCAACTGTATAAAGAAAATATTGATTGTGTACTTTTAGGAGGGAAATATAATGAATAGAGCAAGCTATTTGAAAAAGCTACGGGGGAAATTACAACGTCTTCCAGCGCATGAGATTGATGCTGCGCTTGCCTATTATGAGGAATATTTCGATGAAGCAGGAGAGGAAAACGAGCAGCGAGTCATTCAACAACTAGGCTCTCCGTCTCATGTTGCATCGCAAATAATGGCGGACTCTGCATTAAGGGATTTAGATGAAACCTCGACTTCGACTAAGAAGAATGTAACTGCTATTTGGCTCATCATTCTAGCAATATTATCTGCCCCACTTTCAATACCGTTATTGGCAGTTGCTATAGCACTTATTTTTTCATTTGGTGTAGTCATTTTCAGCGTTGTCTTTGCTATTATTGCAACTGTACTTAGTATCATTTTCGGTGGAATCGTTGCACTTATTTCAGGCTTCTTCATTTTAACGGAGGACTGGCCGACAGCATTACTCTTTATGGGTATTGGCTTTATTGTTACAGGTTTAGGCATCTTGCTTTTCCCAGTCGTTGCTCGTTTTATTAAAAAAATAGTCGTTATTTGTGTTGAAGCACTAGCTAGACTATTCCATAAAATAACGAAAAAGCGGAAGGAGGGTTACTAATGATGTCTCGACATACACATATCGCTATGACTATGATTGCTTTTGGCATACTGTTGGCGCTAGTTGGTTATTTCTCTGGTGGAAAATGGAGTTTTATGTTAACTGATGAAGGCATCCAGGTACCCAAGAACAATAATCTAGTAAACCATTCTTTTGAACTAGATGATTTTACTAGCATCAATATTGTCAATGACTATGGAAATGTTGAAATTGTTACTAGCGATCGTTATGCATTAGAAACGAATGTTGTGGAAGATGATGATATTACGTACAGCATTAAAGATAAAGCATTAACTATCGAAACGAAGGGTAAGAAAAAAAATGAACTACAACTCGGATTTGGTAGCTTTAATACTCCTTCCATCACAATCTACGTTCCTAAAGATGTGGAATTGAAAACCGTTGACATCGATAGCAATTTTGGAGATATGACCATTCGTGATCTAAACTATCAGCAGTTAAATCTGATTAAAAATTATGGAGATATACTATTTAAAAACACTACTGGTGATAAAACAGAGATTACTCAATCGTTTGGTGATATGAAGCTACAGCAATTTTCAAGCAATGGCTTCGTTGTCGAAAGTGAGAATGGTGATATTAACATCGATGGTACATTAAATGGTCAATCCACTATTACGTCTAACTTTGGAGATACTACACTTGACTTGCAAAACAAAAAAAGTGAAATTGGCTTTGAATTAAACACGGACTTTGGGGATCTTTCGGTTGATAAGAAGGAACAAAACGGCAAAGCATCACAATCATATAAAGGGGATAACCAACTAAAAGCAACAATTTCACACGGTGACTTGGTGTTAACGTTGAAATAAAATGAGCATCGGCAATTTAGATGATAGAAGTGGTTGTTCGTCGGTTGGACTCTTATTTGCGCTGCTAAAGTTTGTTGTTCCGCCGGTTGCACTCCCTTTTGCGCCGCTAAAGTCGGGTTTTGCGCCGCTAAAGTCGGGTTTTCCGCCGGTTGCACTCCCTTTTGCGCCGCTAAAGTCGGAGGTTCCGCCGGTTGCACTCCCTTTTGCGCCGCTAAAGTCGGGTTTTCCGCCGCTTGTTCTCCCTTTTGCGCCGCTAAAAGCCGCTACTCCGCCGCTTGTTCTCCCTTTTGCGCCGCTTAAAGCCGCTACTCCGCCGGTTGCACTCCCTTTTGCGCCGCTAAAAGCTCTAACTATAAATTGCATCGTACACAAAAGAAAGCTGCAAGATTCATAATGATTCTTGCAGCTTTTAGTTTATAAAATTTTTATATCTCCAGCATAAATTGTTCGGACTGTACCATCATCCTGTGTTAGCTGTAGTACACCTTCATCCGTAACTCCACTGGCAATGCCTTCAAAGCGTCCACGTAAAGTTGTCACTTCAACACGTTGCCCAATGGTACATGACATTTGTTCCCATAGCTTCTTAATGCTAGCAAAGCCCTCTTTCACGTATAATTCCGTAAATTGTTCTAAGTATTGTAAAATAGATGCAACAAGGGCTGCGCGATTAATTTCTTCACCCGCTTCTAAGCGTAAAGATGTTGCAATATTCGCAATCTCAGGTGAGAAATCTGATTCGACTTGGTTTGCATTAATACCAATGCCTACTAGTAGTGCTTGAACAAGATCTGCCTCAGCCTGCATCTCTGTTAAAATACCTGTGCATTTCTTGCCTTTAATGAGTAAATCATTGGGCCATTTAATGGCTGGCTCAACATGTTTATATAATGTTTTAATAGCCATTGTAACCGCAACTGCTACGACAAGCGTATATGATGAAGCTTGCTGAGGAGTCACGTCAGGTCTCACGATTATGGTCATCCAAATACCTGTACCTTTTGCAGACTCCCAAGGACGCGCCATACGACCACGACCAGCAGTTTGCTCCTCACCGATGATGATCGTGCCATGTGGTGCACCTTCCTGTGCAAGCTTATGGGCAATTGTTTGTGTTGACTCAACAACATCAAAATAGTGAATTTCACGCCCAAATCGTTCTGTATTTAAAAAGAGCTCAATTTGTGTTGGACTTAAGCTATTTGGCACACCCGTAAGTACATAGCCTTTTTTCTTTACGGTTTCAAATGTATAGCCTTCCTCCTGTAGCGTCTGCATATGTTTCCATACAGCTGTTCGTGATACGCCAAGAGAATTTGCTAGCTCCTGACCTGAAACTGCTTCACCATTAGCAGCTAATATTCTTTTTAAAATTTCATCTTTCATGGAAATATTCATGCTCAAATCAATCCTTTAGTAAGTTCTACTATTCTCATCCTCTTATTAGTAATAATCATACTGTAAATTATGGCAATTGACTACAAGCTATCATCAAATATCTTTTAGCTACCAATTATCCACTTTTTCACCTATATTGTGTCGGATCATTTTCTCTTTTATTAGGTCCTATATGCGTAAAAGTCCATTCAATAATATGGTCAATTATTCTGTCAAATCAATTTCGCACTGAAGTCTTTCAATCGCTCTTATTAGTTCACCTTCAACTGTATCTGCCTGCTCACTATTTGGAACATAATTTTCCCAAATATATTTAGCTTCTTCAAAGTACTTCATAACAACCCCCATAAAGATTCTTAAATCGGTTTCCAATCAGGATTTCTTTGATCTCCCATTCTAGGCTTTCTAACATGATGACTAAATTGCTCTTCTGAGACACCCAAACGAAAATAATTTGCTTGTGCCTCTATCAAAGAGATTTTATTAGCCCCTTCTTCATCTATATTTACTTTCTGAAAAGGATCATCCTCCCAAAAACAAATTGGACAGATGTCGTAATGGCCATCACTATCAATTGTTTTATATCCACAACACGGACAAGGATATTTCATAAATCACCAGGCTTTCAACTCTATTTTAACATTACATCGAAAGATAAAGTTCCGTTAAAGATTTGCTGAGTAGAACCCATTTTGTTACTAAGGTCAAATGCACAGAGACAAGTTAACCAAAACATTAGACGTAGCGAAGTTTCTTTGTTTTTACTCTTAGTTCGTTTTGTCCATCTGCTAACATGTTGTTTATATTTGGCGAAAAAATAGAGCATCCATTAATAAGGAGCCGTCTCATGCATTTTTTGAGACGGCTCCTTGTCATACAGAAATTTTCATTCTTTGTTGAAATAATCATGTGCGATCCAATTCTTTATCGCTTGTCGGTCATTTTGAAGCTCGCCATTCACAACCGCTTCAAGCATTGCCTGCAACGCTTCTTTTATCCAAGGTCCACCCTTTTTTCCAGACCATTTTAACAAGTCCGTACCGTTTACAAGTAACGCCTGCTTATGCCTAATTGGAAGCTTTGTCTGTATTTCCTGAATACTTTGCTGTGGCATTTGAACATCTAACTGTCTAAGCTCCGCAAAATAACAAGCCACCTCTAGTTCCTGTTGTGCATACAAAAAGTAATCCATATTCGTCCAGCCATTTTTTAAAGCTTCTAAAGCAGCTAAAACAGCTTTTACAAACGCCATCTCCTTATTCGATAAACGATAGCTGCCTAGCACCTCTCGCCATTGCTCACCCTGTAACAATGCAAAATATGCCCAGCCTACTAGCTTGTCCTGAACGTTAAACTCACACCAGTGATTCGCTTGAAAATGACCATTCAAATGGGCTGCTAAGCCACTTTCCTCTAACTTTTGAATGCCATTAAAAACATCTTTCCCTATCCATAGTTTATCGAGCTCTGCCTTTATGCGCTCTTTCGCAATCCAAGAAATATCCGCAGCCTTGATCTGCATGGCTGCCAACGTTTCTGATTCAATCACAAAGCCAAGTTGTGCTGAAAAACGCACAGCTCGTAGCATTCGTAAAGCATCTTCTGTAAAGCGTCTCTGTGCATTTCCAACAGCACGGATGACACCAGCCTCAATATCTTGGCGCCCTCCGTAATAATCAATAAAAGTACCATCACGGCGCATCGCTATGGCATTCATCGTAAAATCACGGCGCTGTAAATCTTCTTTCAGCGAACGTACAAATTGCACTTCCTCTGGTCTACGATGATCAATATAATCTCCATCTGTACGATATGTCGTGACCTCCACAGGTCCAGCTGGCACGATTACAAGTACCGTTCCATGCTGAATTCCTACATCAACCGTATGATTAAAAACAGACTTTACCTCTTCTGGCATGGCATTTGTTGCAACATCTACATCGTGGGCAGGACGACCGAGTATCGCATCTCGTACCGCACCACCAACGACCACGGCTTCAAAGCCTGCGTTTTCAAGTTGTTCAATAACTGAATAGGCTGCTTGCCATTCTTTATTGTTTTGCATGATTTCTTTCAGCAACCTTTTCGTACAATTTTTCATATTGTTCTACAATTTTAGATGAGTGGAATTTTTCATCAACAGCACGGATAGCTGCTTCTCGGAACCGTTGCAATTTCTCTTCATCATTCAATAGATTCACTGCATATTCTGCCACTGCATCTGTATCTCCTAATTCCACAATAAAGCCGTCTACTTCGTGATCAATGACTTCTGGAATACCGCCAACAGCTGATCCAATACAAGGTACACCACAAGCCATTGCTTCAAGCAAGACTAGCCCGAATGATTCCTGCTGTGAGAGTAATAATTTTAGGTCACTTATAGCATACAATTCAGCCAAGTTTTCTTGTTTACCTAAAAATAGAACATCCTTCATGTAGGGACTTTCCTTTACTTGATCCATGACACGATGCTTTTCTGGACCATCACCTACAAGCAATAGCTTTACCTTCATGTTTGCACGAATTTTCATAAATGCGTCAATAATATGCGGAAGATTCTTAATTTTACGGAAGTTAGATACATGAATAATCACTTTTTCATCTTCCTCAATTCCAAATTGTTCCTTTAAGGTTCCTGGATTGCGTGGGAAGTATTCACGTTCATCAACAAAGTTGTAAATCGTAGTAATTGGTTTTACTGTATCAATAAGCTCGTAGGTTTGTTGCTTTAATGCCTCTGACACTGTCGTAACCATATCAGATTTGTTAATGCCATACTTAATCGCCTGTGAAAGGGTCGAATCCTGCCCAAGCACCGAAATATCTGTACCATGTAACGTTGTGACAATACCAATGTCACGACCACTCATTTCTCGTGCTAAAACCGCACAAACAGCATGTGGTATTGCATAATGTACATGAAGCACATCTAGTTCTTCATCCTTAATCACGTCCGCCATTTTACTCGCTAATGCTATATCATATGGCGAATATTGAAATACTGAATAATTATTAACTTCTACTTCATGGAAAAAGACGGTTGGATAAATTTTGTTCAATCGAAATGGTACGCTTGAGGTGATGAAATGAATCTCGTGTCCTCTCTCTGCAAGCATTTTTCCTAATTCTGTTGCAATTACACCAGAGCCTCCAACTGTTGGATAACAGGTAATGCCGATTTTTAGCTTTCTCATTCGATTATCATCCTTTCTAAATCACGTCTTTTGTTAATTTCTTCTTTCTTGAATCAATCTCCAATCCACAAAGCCTTCCTGTAGGCCCTTAAGTAAGATTTCAGCCGTTCCCATATTTGTTGCCAGTGGCACTTGGTAAACATCACAAAGACGAATAAGTGCAGAAACATCTGGCTCATGTGGTTGTGCTGTTAAAGGATCACGGAAAAAAATAACCATGTCCATATCATTATTGGCAATCATTGCGCCAATTTGTTGGTCGCCACCAAGTGGACCTGAGCAAAAACGTGTTACTGCTAAACCTGTAGCTTCAATCACACGCTGCCCCGTTGTTCCTGTAGCAAACAGCGTATGCTCATTTAATATATCTCGGTAAGCAATAGCAAACTGTACTAAATTATCTTTTTTGCGATCATGTGCAATTAATGCGATTTTCATAATGCTTCCATCCCAATCTTTAGATGATGTTTTCTAAACCATATACTAGTTGATCCATTTTCATGACCTCTTCTACACAAAAAGCAACACCGGACATAAAAGAATTACGATTTAATGAATCATGGCGAATTGTTAATAGTTGCCCGTCTCCACCAAATAGCACTTGCTGGTGTGCTACTAAACCAGGTAAGCGAACAGAGTGAATGCGCATGCCATCAAATTCTGCCCCTCTTGCACCTTCAATTGTTTCTTTTTCTTCTGGATGTCCTTGCATTTTTGTTGCTCGCACCTCTTGAATCAATTGTGCTGTTTTAACAGCTGTTCCAGATGGTGCATCTAACTTTTGATCATGGTGCAATTCAATAATTTCAACATCAGGTAAATATTTTGCTGCTTCCTTGGCAAATTTCATCATTAGAATTGCTCCGATTGCAAAGTTTGGTGCAATAATGCAGCCTAGCTCTTTTTCTTTAGCAATTGCTGATAATTCTTCTAGTTGTGCATCTGTAAAGCCTGTTGTACCAATTACAGGTCGTACATTTAAATTCAAGGCCTCTTTAGTATGCTTATAAACTGCATGCGGGTTCGTTAAATCCACTAATACGTCTGGTGCAGTGGCCTCTACAAGATCATGCATATCTGTAAAAATTGGTGCTGTATAACTTGCTGGAAACATTTCTAAATCAGCTAATGTTTTTCCTACTTCCTTATAATCAAGTACAGCTACTAATTCCATTTTGTCATGTTTCATGATCGTATGTACAGCTTCAGCTCCCATTTTACCTCTAGGTCCTGCAATTGCTACACGAATCGACATTATTCCTCATCCTTTCTAGTCCAGCGACCTTTATCCCTTGTTTCGAATTTATGTATGACACGTAAAAGTGCTTCATCTAATTTAATCCCCTGTGCATTTGCAAAGCAAATTAAAACAAAGAAAAAATCACCCAATTCTTCTTCGATACTATTCGCTTCCTCTGTGCTCTTTTTCTTCTTTTGCCCGTAAACGTCCTGCACTTCGCGAGACAATTCACCAAGCTCTTCAGTTAAACGTGCCAGTAACTCGAATGGCGGGAAATAGCCTTCCTTAAATTGTCCAATATAATCATCAACACGCTGTTGTAAAGCTTGCATTGTCACTTGTTCAGTCATCAAAATCACACTCCTACATACCATCGTATAAAATTTACACCATTGTTGTCAAAAACAATAAAATGTCAGATAATAGATATCACTACTTCATTTGTTTAGAACTTCAGGAGGTCATATGCTAAAACAGATTAAAATCCGCAATATCATCGCAATAATGCTCGGCGCTGCCATTTTTAGCTTTGGATTTGTCCACTTCAACATGCAAAATCAACTTGGTGAAGGTGGCTTAAGTGGGATTACACTCATACTTTACTTTACAGTAGGCTGGGACCCTGCCGTAATGAATTTACTATTAAATATTCCAATGTTTATTATTGGGTATCGCTTACTTGGGAAAAAATCATTTATTTATACGCTTGTCGGAACTTTATCTGTTTCAGTTTTCCTTAAAATTTTTCAAAAATATCAATTTACTATTCATTTAGAGGACGATTTGTTACTCGTTGCTCTTTTTGCTGGGGTATTTGTAGGACTTGGGCTAGGTATCGTCTTTCGCTTCGGAGGTACAACTGGTGGTGTAGATATTTTGGCTCGTCTTGGGCATAAATATTTTGGTTGGAGTATGGGTAAAACGATGTTCATCTTTGACGCTGTTGTCATTATCTTATCATGGCTAACGTTTTTAGATGCACGCTCGATGATGTATACCCTTGTTGCGGTCTTTGTGGGCGCGCGTGTCATTGATTTAGTTCAAGAAGGAGCATATGCAGCACGTGGAGCACTTATAATTTCTGAAAAGTCTGGCACCATTGCTGAGATGATTGCATTACGAATGGAACGTGGTATCACTATACTAGAAGGTCATGGTCATTTTACAAAGCAACAAAAAGAAGTTATTTATTGTGTTATTGGTCACAATGAAGTTGTACGCTTAAAATCTATTGTTCATGAGGTTGATCCACATGCTTTCGTATCTATAATAGAAGTACGAGATGTTGCAGGAGAAGGCTTTACCCTCGACGACCAAAAACAACCGCTCCATTAATATGCCTCATCACCAAAAGTTGTGAATGACATTTGTTAAAACGTATGCCTTATATATAAGTTAAGCGGAGACTAGGCGACCCCTTGGGGATCAGCGTCACAGAGCATTTCAGTAAAACCATAGTTTAACCGATGAAAAAACTTGCTATAGTGACATACCACTACAACAAGTTTTTTCATTAGTCGTCATTTCGCATATTTGTAAAGATTAATACTAGACGTAATAATTCTAATACAGCTACTGCTGCTGCGGCAACATATGTTAATGCTGCGGCACTTAACACTTTACGTGCTGGACGCTCTTCTTCATTTGTAATAATCCCCAAAGAATTCATTTGTACTAACGCACGCTTTGAAGCATCAAACTCAACTGGTAACGTTACTAATTGGAAAAGCACACCTGCTGCTAACAATATGATACCTAAAAGCAACATATTCGTACTACTTGCAAAAATACCAATCATAACAAAGATCCATGACATATTTGATGAAATATTTGCGGCAGGAACTAACTTACTACGTAATGTAAGCATTGAATAAGCTTCTTTATGTTGGATGGCATGGCCAACCTCGTGGGCAGCTACTGCAGCACCTGCAATACTAGCCTCATAGAAGTTACTTTCCGATAGAGCAACTGTTTTTGTCGCCGGATTATAGTGATCAGACAACACACCTTGCGTTGGAACAACTCGTACATCATATAAACCGTTCGCATCTAAGATCGCACGCGCTACCTCTGCACCTGTTTGTCCCTTCATTGTACGTTCTTTTGCAAACTTATTATACGTGCCCTTTACTTTCATCTGTGCATAAAGTGGCAGTAGCATAATAATTGCAAAGTAAACAATATACATGCTTGTTGACAATTTTCTAACCCCTTTCTACTTCTATGCTATAATTCTATAATCAATTACTTAATTCGGCAAATATTTACGCCACCTAATTGAGCAGATGGCTAGAAAAATGCATGCAATTGATAACCAAAAAGTAAAATAGCCAATATAATTTGTATACTCTGCTAGATCACGATACATTGGCATTTGTCCAAATACATAATCAATCACATCATTATGTAATGTCCACACCGCTGCCACGGCAACATGCCAATATGAAAAGACATATTTACCGATATAAAGGATTGCTTGGACAGCCATCGCAAAATGCGAGCCTACCAGCATCCAGCCCTGCCAACCAATCGATCCAGTTTCAATCAGTGTCCAAATATTCATGACATCAGCCCAGATTCCATACTTCACTAGTGTAACAAGTGCTAGCACTTCCATCAGCGGCCAACTTTTGCCCAAAATCCACGCTAACAATACAAAGCAAAAGAATAAACTGGCTGTCGGACTATCTGGAACAAAAATGTAAAAAATCGGCTCCGTGTTGGCAAGCTGCCCTCCATACCAATAATAACCGTAAATAGTTCCTAATAGATTGATAATGAGTAATAATATTAAGAATGACTTGTGCGTAAGGAGATACCAAATGTTTTCACGAGTAATTTGCATGATTAAAACTCCTTTATTTTCCGTCTTTACTAAGATGTCTTTTTTTATTTTTATTATGTATATATAGTCTTTATTTATTGTTTTATTAATGCCAAAAAACTGGCTCATCACCATAACGTGTGGTTGATTTCCGTTCCGACTGGGCGCTTTCCTGGGGGCGTCCGATGAGCCGCTTCACTCGCGTTGCTCGCTCCAGGGTCTCATCTGTGACGCTGATCCCCAAGGAGTCGCCCAGTCTCCACTCCAATCAACTAATATACAGCGCATAAATTAAAAAAAATGTCATCCACAACTTTTGGTAATGAACCAAAAAGCTACATGCTAGATAATTTCTAGTTCATCCGACCGTCTTTTTCGACATTTTCCCCAAAAAAATATTATTTTTCGGGAACCATTTTGATTCAGGAACAGTCACATTATTATAGAAGTAGAAAAAAAGAGCCAGTTTCCTGACTCTTTTAAACTAAGCTTATTCTTTAGCCTTTAAGCTCGCAATAAATTCAGCTAATTGCTTCGCTTCTTCGTCTGTACCGTGGAATTGACCAGGTGGCATTCCGCCGCGACCATTATGGATAATATCTTCAACTTCTTCAGCCGTTAGTGTATTACCAACTAATTTTGGAGCAGCTGGGCCACCTTTTAAGTCAGCCGCATGACAGCCAATACAAGATTTAGCTTGTTCACCAGTGTCACCATTCCAAATTTTAAATCCTGGAAGTGATTCATCAACTTCAACTTCAGCTACAATTGCGCCCATAGCTTTTTGAGCTTCCCAGTCATGGTTAACAACTGACTCCCATGTTAAGTAGAACATAGCAGCCAAAGCTAATAACATAAACGCTGTAGGTAACGGACGTTTAGATGGACGGCGTTCTGGGCCTTTATCTAAAAATGGCATTAATAATAGCGCACCAAATGCAAGACCTGGTATTACAATAGTCCCAATAACATTATATGGACCAGAAGCAAATGAGTACTTTAATAATTGATACAAGAATAAGAAGTACCAGTCCGGTAATGGCGTGTATGCTCTTGTAGGATCAGCTGGCCCTTCAAGTGGTGATGGATGAGCAACTGTTAATAATAAATAACCAATTAAAAATACCGCACCAACCATCCATTCTTTTAGTAAGAAGTTCGGCCAGAAAGCTTCCGTCTTACCTGGATATTCGGAATAATCCTTTGGAACGTTCGGCATTCTGTGACTCGCTTTAATACGTGAATCACCAACAAATTTCATTCCTTTTCCGCGATGCATTATGTCCCCTCCTTTAAAAAATCATCGAACCGTCAAGAACTATTACAACGGCCCTGAAATTCCTTGACGACGAATCATGATAAAGTGTGCTGCAAGTAACCCAAACAATACTGCAGGTAAGAAGAATACATGAATCGCAAAGAATCGTGTTAACGTTTGAGCTCCAAGAATAGTTGAGTCACCCGCTAATAAGATTTTAATATACTCACCGATAAACGGTACAGATGCAGCAATTTGGATACCTACTTTTGTTGCGAATAATGCTTTCATATCCCATGGTAATAAGTATCCTGTAAAACCAAGACCCATCATTACACCAAAAATACCTACACCAACCATCCAGTTTAATTCACGAGGTTTCTTATAAGAACCTGTAAAGAATACACGAAGAGTATGTAAGAACATCATTACGATTACTAATGAAGCTCCCCAGTGGTGCATACCGCGTACGATTTCACCAAATGCTACTTCGTTTTGTAAATAATAAACTGATTTCCAAGCATTCACTACGTCTGGCACATAGTACATTGTTAAGAACATACCAGATAGTATTTGAATTACTGTGATAAAGAACGTTAATCCTCCGAAACAGTAAACGAATGCTGAAAAATGATGTGCAGGGTTTACGTGCTCTGGCACTTCGTGGTCGGCTATATCACGCCAAATAGGTGTAATATCTAAGCGTTCATCGACCCAATCATAAATTTTATTTAGCACTGTTTTGTACCCCCTTACTTAACTAGAGTATTTGCTTTAGTTGGACCAAGCGATAAGTAACCGTCTTCTTCTTTAACTTCATATTCATCCAATGGACCTAAAGGCGGTGTTCCCGGTACGTTTTTACCATTTTTCTCGTAACGTCCAGCGTGACAACCACAGAAGAATTGATCTGGGTGTGCTGAATCTTCTCCAAAGTTCACCATACATCCTAAATGTTTACAAACAGGTGATAATGCAACGATTTGATCGCCATCTTTGTAAACCCAAGCTACGTTTGTTACTTCTGATTTGTACCATGCGTCAACTTGTTCAAATTTTAAGTCAACTTTAACAGGTTTGTCAGTAATATCAGCGATTTTGTGCTCTGTCTTTACAAAATTCCCACCATCATGCTTTTGTAATACTGGGTCAATTGCAAAGCGAACCATCGGCATCAGCATACCTGCCGCCATAAAGCCACCTACACCAGTTAGTGTATAGCTTAGGAATTGACGACGTGAAACTCGATTATTACTCATTTTTTTCCCCCCTCTAACTTAAAGGTCAGTCCAACGGACATACTTTTACAAATAGTAATACTAGGACATATCTATGATATATCAAGTCCATAGCTTGGTCAATATAGCATTCTGTGGAAAGCTGGAGAATGTGAACATTTATTGAAACAAATTGTTAAATCTGTGCCCATTTGGTCGAAAGTATCGGAATCACTTGTCGCAATTGATCTTCGAGAATAGAGTTTTTCACACCTTTATCCATACTTTCTAACGGAATCGCTGGTAACCAAATAACATTAACTTCATCTCCAATATTTGTCCAAAAATGGTCACAAGTAATGAAGAACACATGCTTAAAACCAGCATTATGTAATTGTGCCTCTAATTGCTTTGGCATTTCTTTGTCTTTTAAGATTACACTGTACGAAAATGGTGGCATCAGTAGTAGACGACCTTTAAATTGTTGTTCGACAAAAGATGTGAGCGATAACAAAAAATTTGCTTCTGAACCACTCTGTTTCATTTTTTCAGAAGTTAAATCGACGGATACGAGTGGAACAATTGCTGTATCAATAAATTCCTTCTGTGCCATAAACGATGTCACATCGTTTGCATTAAAATACATCCAACAAACCTCCCAATATACATAAATTAATTTCGCCTTGGCGAAATTATTGTTGCTGTCGCTTCGCTTTCGCACAGATAAATTGCCACAGGACGTGTTGTTCTTAGACTGTGTCCTCTATCTTCAGTAGGTGTTTGTCACATCCACTGAATGCAGAAAAAAATGCCCTTCTCCACTCTTCAAAAGGATAACCAATAAAAAGCGAAAACAATCATTCACTAGTTATGTTACCATATCGAGGTGGATAAAGGACATTCAATTTTTAACTCTGTCTAACGTAAATTAGCTGTTTCCTTTAATGCTTGTAACAAATTAGACAATTCATAAAAGCGCTCTTCATCTCCTTGATCGAGAGCCTCATCAATCTGTGCGAGTAATTTTTCTTCTTGGAATACGAGTAAGCTGTTGGAAAGCAGCTCTTCTGCCAGTAAACGATCTTTTTCACTGACAATCAGTGCTTCCGGCATATAAGGGTTTTCTTCAAGAACTGCTAAGTATTGTGCACTTGGTGGTACATTTGGAAAATTCAATTGTATATACATATCTTCTTGTTCATGTAAGCGTAAATCATGGAAAGATTTCTCAGCATCTGCTGTCATTACATTGCCTTTGTAAAAACGAAATGGCACACCCGTTGAGTCAACGGTTGACATTACCATCGCTCTAGGACAATAGTGAGCTTCTTCAACAAATCGAATTCGTTTTAATAACTCATCATTACTTAATAAGTAATTCAAAATCCATACACATTCACGACGTTTCAATTGATAATTTTTTAAGAACCATCTAACAAATGCTTTTTTATCGACAACTGATACAGAAGCAGTCATACCCACTCCCTCCTTTACTCTAATTCTAAGGTTTCTAACTTCTCTTGCCACTCGAGTTCACCCGGTTGAATAGTTATTAATTGACCGAGTACTTCTTTAGCTTCTGAACGTTTCCCTTCCTCTAATAAGAAGTAAACGTATTTTTCTAAAAATGCTGCGTCTTCCTTAAAATCATTATATGCCAAATGGTAAAATTCGTATGCACGGTCGTACAATTCTAAATTTTCATATGCATCCGCAGCAAATGGGTATAATGTGCTCCATTCAAAATCATTTTGTTGCAACGTTTCAAATAATTCTATTACATCCTCATAACGCTCTTGTTGTGCCAACACAGAGGTTAATGCTAATACTGCCTCCATGTATTCAGGATCTAACGCAATGGCTTCACGTAGATGCTGTTCGCCCTCAGCTGGCAAACCAGTTTTTAAAGCCATTTTACCAGCGAATAAATATAAGGATTTATCGTATTCGTCACGTGTTAATCCTTCCATAATGGCAGCGTATGCTTTTTTATTGTCCTCAATCATAGCATAGCTTTCGGCTAGCAATAAATAGGCAGAAAAATAATCCGGATCCAATTCTTTTAATTCCTCTAATTGTTTAATGGCCATTTCAAATTTTTGTGATTGGAAAGCAGAATATGCTGCACCAAATAAAATATCTGGCTTTATTTCACCCTCAAGTGCCATTAAATAGTAATCTAAAGCTGTTTCATAGGCAGCCCCTGCACGATACACCTCAGCAAGTCGTTCAACAAGACTTACTCCTGCAAAATCAACTTGTTGTTCATTCAATTCCTCATACAGTCTCGCAGCCTCTAAAAAACGACCAGTTTCAAACAATAGTTCTGCTTTAGCAAATTGTAATAATGGTTCCTCCGGTAATATAGCTAGCGCCTCATTGATGCGCATTTCTGCTACTTCAAATAATCCTTGCATTTGATAATAATCCGCTAATACTAATAATGCCTGAGGATATTCTGGAGTGGTCTCCTCTATTTCTAATAAAAAATCTAACGCTTCATCTTCATCGCCAAGTTCCATTAAAACATTTGCACGATCAATTTTTAACTGTGCCTCTTCTGGGAATAAAAATTGTAAATGCTCCAGTACACGGTCTGCTTCCTTCATATACCCATACTGCATAAAAATTTCAGCCAGCTCATAAATTTCCTCAGGTAACTCCTTCATTAAAAATGATTCAAGTAGCTGTTCTATTAATGCTAAGTCCCCTTGTTCAAGTGCTTGCATCATTTCAGTCATCGCATTGTTCACAGTCTTCACCTATTCTTTCATTGATACCTTTATGCTACAAGACATTTTCTACCGAAACAAGTAAAAAAACTCCCCAAAAGGCTTGGAGAGTCTAGCATTAGCTTTTACTTTACTTTACTACCTCTATATGCTCGAAAAATGGTGGATAAGAAACTGCAATACATTCGGCATCATCTAAAGTTACTGCCCCATCTGTTATAAGTGCTGCAACGGCGCCCATCATTCCTATACGATGATCACCATAGGTTTTAAGACTAGCGCCTTGTAATGGCGTTGGCCCTTCAATAATCATTCCATCTTCGGTTGCTTCAATATTAGCACCTAGTTTTTTCAATTCATCCACTACAGCCGTTATCCGATCAGTTTCCTTCACTTTTAACTCCTCGGCATCCTTAATAATAGTTTTTCCATGTGCCTGCGTTGCTAATAAAGCAAGGATCGGGATTTCATCGATAAGTCGAGGAATAATATCTCCCTCAATTGTAGTTCCTTTTAATGCTGACGTTTCAATTGTAATTGTTGCTGTCGGCTCTGATTGGCTATCTTCGTTCGGCATAAGTGTCATAGCTGCTCCCATATTTTGAAGCACTTCAATGATACCATCTCTTGTTGGGTTCATTCCGACATTTTTTAGCATTATTTTACTACCTTCACAAATAGCTCCTGCAACTAAGAAAAAGGCAGCAGATGAAATATCACCCGGAACAGAAACATGCGTCCCTGTTAGAGTTTGCCCTCCTTGTATTGAAATAACACCATCCACCTCATCAACTTTTGCTCCAAATTGACGAAGCATTCTCTCCGTATGATCTCTAGATATTTCAGTTTCTCGAACAATTGTAGTACCTTCTGCACGTAAGCCTGCAAGTAAAATAGCAGACTTCACCTGTGCACTCGCAACAGGCATGTGATAATCTATAGCCCGTAATGTTGTACCTTGAATGGCTAGTGGCGTATATTGTCCATTTGCTCTTCCAGTAATATGGGCTCCCATTTGACGTAATGGATCAATAACACGGCGCATTGGTCGTTTTCCAATAGACGCATCCCCTGTCATCACTGTGTGCACATTAGAACCAGCTAAAATCCCAAGCATTAAACGCGTTGTCGTACCAGAGTTTCCTGTGTATAGTACCTCTGAGGGCTCTTGCCACCCGTCTATACCTGGACTGTCGATGGATACATTTGTTCCTTCCACGTCAATTTTTACACCGAGCTTTCGGAAGCAGTCGATTGTACTTAAACAATCCTCACCTAATAAAAAGCCGTCAACTGTCGTTTTCCCCTTGGCAATAGCCCCAAACATAACAGAACGGTGAGAAACAGATTTGTCACCAGGAATCGTTAAAGTCCCTTGTAAGGAAGGTTTATCATATTGTAATACTTTTTCACTCATCTTTTCTTCCCTCCAATATGAAGATAGAAAGCGCCGTAATTTCCGACGCTTTCTTTTAAACAGACATTTCCAATATAGATCGTCTATGAAATATAAGTTTCATAGTTAGCACGCTTTTGTATACATGCCGCTGCACGTTCACGGTCACTTTCGCTTTGCAAGCTAATAACAAGGATCCCGAAAACATCTTCACGTGACTCTACGATACGTAAATTGGTAATACTAATCGCTTCGTCTGCAAGCAATCCTGTCACCTCGGAAATAACCCCCGGATAGTCAGGAACATCAACATATAAGTCAAATGATGTAAACATAGCTCCTGCACTTATCGGTAATTCATCCCTTAGCTCCTTGGCAACCGCAAAATAGCTTTCAATGTCAGCTGAACCACCATTTAATAGCAGCTCCTTAACACGAGTCATTTCCTTTTCCCAGCATTCTAGTTGCGCAATAAGCTCATCACGATTTTGCAATGTAATATCTCGCCATAAAATTGGATTGGACGAGGCAATACGCGTTACATCGCGGAAGCCACCTGCAGCAAGTGAACGTGTCATCGGATATTCCCCATTTTCTCCGCCCAACTGATGTACAAGAGAAGCAGCAACGACATGTGGAAAATGACTAACTACAGCTGTCATATGATCATGCTCACGAGCAGATACACTTACAACTTTTGCATGTGTAAATTTTAAAAGACTTTCAAGCTGTGCCATATTGACAATTTCTTCACCAGCGAGTGGCGTTAGCATATAATACGCATTTTCAAAAAGGTGGGCCTTCGCAGCTAATACACCACTTTTATGAGAGCCTGCCATTGGATGCCCACCAATAAAAGTAATACCTAACTCACGTAATTCCCCGGCCTTTTGCATAATCGTTTTTTTTGTACTACCTGTATCTGTTACGATTACTTTATTTTTTAACGGCCATGTTTTTAATTGTTCCATCCATTCAAGTGTTGCGTTGACAGGAGTTCCAAAAATAATGACATCTATGTCGGCTGCAACTTTTTTCGGATCTGTCACAATATCATGAACAATATTTAACGTTTTCGCATGTTCACGTGTTTTTGCATCCATATCATAGCCTATTATTTTTGTTTCAGGTGCCTTTTGTAATGCCAAGGCAATTGAGCCTCCAATTAGACCAAGCCCGATAACGAGCACATTCCGTGTCATGCAAAAACCCCTTGCTCTTTTAGGACGTTTTCAAGGTGACCTAACAACGCTTCATTTTGAGCCTCTGTTCCGATGGTCACACGGATAAACCCAGGTAATCCTAACGCTTTTCCACTACGGATTATAAAGCCTCGCTTCATAAGCTCATTGAAAACAACATCACTATCAGTATTCGTATCAAAGAAAATAAAGTTCGTATCAGAAGGGAAGTATTTTAAATTATATTTTTCACAGAATTCAATATATTGTTTTTTACCTTTTTCATTTGCTTCACGGCAAGCTTTTATAAATTCTTGGTCACTTATAGCAATTGTCGCAACTGCTTGACTTAAAATTGTATTATTAAATGGCGATCTTACTGGATCCAGCTTAGCAATTACTCCTGGTTGCCCTATTGCATAACCAACTCGGAAAGAAGCAAGACCATATGCTTTTGAGAATGTACGCAATAATAGTACATTTGGATACTCGTCGATTAATGGTAGAGTATCTTTGTGACCAGGATGCGTTACGTATTCGATATACGCTTCATCTAATACGACTAGTACATCACTTGGTACCTTAGCTAAAAATGCACGTAATTCAACATCAGGAATCACAACGCCCGTTGGATTATTTGGACTACAAACCCAAACAACCGATGTGTTATCATCAATGGCTGCTACCATTGCATCTAAATCATGCGCCCCTTCGATACAAGGAACTTTGCGTACCTCTGCCCCTTCAATTTCAGCATTATGCCAGTATTGAGAGAATGATGGGTCTGCCATGACTGTGTTCACACCAGGATACAACAGTGCACGAGTAATAATTGCAATAATATCGTCAGAGCCGTTACCAAAAAGAAGCTGTGTTTCATTGACACCTAAATGATTTGCAACAGCCGTACGTAAATTTTGTGCATAGCCATCTGGATAGATCGCATGATTTGCTGAATTATTTTGTAAATAAGCTGTTATCTTAGGTGAGCATCCAAATGGGTTTTCATTAGATGCTAATTTTACGACTTCTTGTAAGCCATATTCACGTTGTACTTCTTCAATTGGTTTACCAGGCTTATATGCTTGCATACCGTCCAGTTGTTGTTTCCATTTCATCTCAAACATCTCCTCTAATTATTTAGCTTGGGCTAAATCTGGTCTTAATTTCACTGCATCATTAAGATACAAGTGCTTTACATCTTTTTGTGCTACTTCCACATTCGCATGTATTAATATACGAATGCAAAGTGGCAATGCGTTTGGCACGTCCATTTCATGCGTACACATAACAGGTACATATTGCCACCCGTCCATTAATCGAACTGCACGTGCTGGAAATGCTGACGTAATATCAGGTGTTGTGGATATAAGTATGGAAGCAATATCATCTACCTCTACATTATTTGCTGCTACCACTTCACGCACTAACCTTGCTGTCTCATCCCATACAAGCTCTGCCTTGTCAGATTCAATTGTAATTGCTCCTCTAAGTCCACGAATCATACAAGCACCTCCGCTAATAGCTGTCGGAATTCGGCATCTACTTCTTTGCACTCCGCTAGATCAATTGGTCGCACAAAAGGTTTACCGATTTTTTCCAATAACACAAATTGTAAAATACCATACTCTGCTTTTTTATCTTTCATTAGATACTCTGTTAACTGTTCAAAAGAATACTCTTTCACTGCTCCAAAAGGATAGCCATTTTTTAATGCAAATTGTAAAAACGCTGTAGTGAAATTACGAGTTAACTCACCGTATCGTTCACTTAATAATAAGCAATATACGAGCCCAATCATGACAGCCTCTCCATGCGCTACTTTTCCATAACCAGCAGCCGCTTCAATTGCATGCCCATAAGTATGGCCTAAGTTTAAAAATTTTCGCACGGATTGCTCGGTTTCATCCTCTGCTACAATTTGCGCCTTCACTTCTATACCTTTTTTAAGTTGCTTTGCTAATTCTTCTGTGCTGAAATGAATAACTGTCTCTTCAGCCATTAATTCCTCTAACCATGCTGCATTAGAAATCATCGCATGTTTTATCACTTCTGCTGTTCCCGAACGTACCTCGCGCTCAGGTAAGCTTTCGATAAATACGGTATCATATATTACGCCTTCAGGTTGATAAAACGCACCAATCATATTCTTGCCTAGTGGATGATTAATAGCTGTTTTACCGCCTACCGCCGAGTCATGTGCTAAAATCGTCGTTGGGATTTGAATAAACGGTACCCCACGCATGTAAGTGGCAGCAACAAAGCCTGTTAAATCACCTACAGCACCTCCACCGAATGCAAAAATAAATGATTTACGTGAGCATTTTTGTTCAAGTAAAAATGTTTGGGCCGCATTGTATTGTTCGAAGGTTTTACATGCCTCACCACCTGGTAAAACAAACACCTCAAAATCATAAGGGAAATTCGCCTTGAAATAATCACCTTGTGCCACCCATACATTAGCATCCGTAAAAACAATGAGTTTATCGGCTTTTTGTAGCTGATCGTCAAATGCTTTTACTGCTTCCGTTAAAAATTTATGCCCAAGGACAACCTCATATTGATGTGATTTCGTCGCTACTGGTACTCGCATAAATTAGAACCCCTTTGTATAACGACGCTGTTCGTCGATTTGAGCTTTTAGTTGAGGTAATTGATCACTATGGAATTGTTCCAATATTGCATTCGCTATTTCCCAGGCAATAACATGCTCTGCAACTACTGATGCTGCCGGTACTGCACAGCTATCCGAGCGCTCTACACTAGCTTTAAATGGTTCTTTCGTTTCAATATCAACACTTTGTAACGGTTTATATAACGTAGGGATTGGTTTCATCACACCACGTACGACAATAGGCATTCCTGTAGACATGCCACCTTCTAAACCACCCAGTCGATTTGTTGCACGAGTGTAGCCTTCTTCCTCTGACCAAATGATTTCATCATGTACTTCAGAGCCTTTACGACGTGCCATTTCAAATCCAATTCCAAATTCAACACCTTTAAACGCATTGATAGATAGCATTGCAGCTGCTAGTTTTGAATCTAGCTTACGATCATAATGAACATATGAACCAACTCCAGCTGGCATTCCTTCAACGATCACTTCAACAACGCCACCAATTGAGTCTCCCGCTTTTTTCGTTTCATCAATCGCTGCTACCATTTTTGCAGAAGCCTCTGGGTCAACACAATAGCAAGGGTCTGCTTCAACAATGGCACGAATTTCATCTGCAGATTTCCCTTCTACTAAGGAAGAATCTGCCTTAATACCAACGATTTCTGTTACATGTGACACAATGGAAATACCTAATTCATTTAATAGTGCCTTTGCAACAGAACCTACTGCTACTCGAACAGTTGTCTCACGTGCTGAAGAACGCTCTAACACATTGCGCAAATCACGGTGTCCGTATTTCATGCCACCTACTAAATCCGCATGCCCTGGACGTGGACGTGAAATTTGGCGTTTGATATCATCAGGATTCACATCTTCTGCCAATGGCTCTGCTCCCATAATTTTTGTCCAGTGCTTCCAGTCATCATTTGTGACTACGAGTGCTACGGGAGAACCAAGTGTCTGTCCGTGACGAACACCAGCAACTATTTCCACTGTATCCGTTTCGATTTGCATCCGACGACCGCGTCCATGTCCTCCTTGGCGACGTTTTAAATCGTGGTTAATTTTTTCTGCTGTAATTGGTAATAGTGATGGTAAGCCCTCAATAATTGTTGTTAGTTGGGGTCCGTGTGACTCTCCCGCTGTTAAGTAACGCATAAACGCTTTCTCCCTTCAACTCGCTAAAGTATGTATTTTTCACTATAACATATATTCTCTAAAAAAACAGTCCTTTTGCAAATGTCATTAAAGTATCGCTTTAAATGTTCGCAAATTTCTAATTGTTCTAGCAACTCTCAATCTTAAATGCGAATATTCTGAACGATTCGGGTAAAAAAACTTTTATCACTAGTAGATAGAAGCATTTAAAAAGGTTTATTTGATTTTAATAAAAATACGCTTTTTGCTTATAACAAGCGAAAAGCGTACGATTATCTATATCTAAACCTTAAAATATGTACATGACATTCGCGTTGTCTACTGTACGATTGCTTTTCTTATATTATTAATTATTTTCGTCTATAGAAGAATGTATCCTCTACTTCAAACTCGTAACGAGATGGATTAAAGATTTGCTCTGTTGATCCAACAAATAAAATCCCATCCTTACGCAATGATTTACTAAAATTCGTATAAATCTGATCCTTTGCCTCTTCAGTAAAGTAAATCATAACATTGCGACAAACAATTAAATCATAATTAGAATCGTATTGATCTTTCAGTAAATTATGTTTCTTAAACGTCACACAGCGTTTAATTTCATCCTTGACTCTATAGAAAGAACCTTCTTGCTCAAAATACTTCGCTTTTATTTCATTTGGCACTTCTGCTAAGGAACGCTCTGGATAGACACCAAGTTTCGCTTTTTGGATTACATTCTCATCTAAATCAGTAGCAATTATTTGAATTTGAGATAATGGTACTAATTGAGATAACACCATAACTAAAGAATAAGGTTCTTCACCAGTTGAACAAGCAGCACTCCAAATTTTTAAACGCTTATTAGATTGCAATAATTTCGGAAATATTTTTTTCTGCAACACTTCCCAACGCTTACCATTTCGATAAAATTCGGAAACATTGATCGTCATACGGTCTAAAAACTCATTCATTAAGTCACGATCTTGTTCAAGTGCCTTTAGAAAGTCTACAAAATTACGATAACCCTTTTTCTCGTAGAGAGATGTTAATCGTCTTTTCATTTGCGCTTCTTTATATAAAGCTAAATCTATTCCTGTTTTGCGCTTTATACCATCTATAAATTGTTCATAATCAGACATACGGTCTTCTTCCCCTCTAGCGTCATATTTCCATTATAGCGGAAAAGTGCCATTCCTGAAATAGTCTTTCACATGTAAACTAAGTTACTTAGTTGACTTGTGTTTTTCCTCTAATAGTAAAACTTTCGAATGTTCTAATTCTAAGCGCATCTTTTCGGTTTCCATCGTGTATGATTCTAGTCTGAGCTTTTCTAGCTCTACTTCCTTTTCGATAGCCTTTAATTTAATTTTTTGCTTTCTTGTGTTTGCATCAGTAAAAATACCTGCTAATGCAATTAATACGCCTCCCAAAATTGCAATCGTTGCAATTTCCAATACGTCCACTTCCTTTCATTACTAATGATTATACGGCAAAATGGAAAAAATAGTTTCATTTTTCTATTCATTCTTGCATTAATTTAACTATAATATTCTCTTTGAAATTCACACATAAAAAATGAAGGTAGTTAGTCACCACCTTCAAAGATTCAGTCTAAACCTCAACTCGATAATCCTTTAGCTCTTCTCTCAATTTTATCTTCATGAATTTTCCTACAGAGGTTTTCGGTACCTCATCTAAAAACACAACATCATCAGGAATCCATGTTTTATGGAATTGTGATCGTAAATCATCTAATAGCTCTGATTTCGTAATAGAATCCTTAAATTCAGGTTTTGGTACAACACATGCAAGAGGTCGTTCAATCCATTTTTCATGCGGAATTGCTATAACTGCGGCCTCAAACACTTTAGGATGTGACATCAAAGCATTTTCAAGTTCCACTGAAGAAATCCATTCTCCACCGCTTTTAATTAAATCCTTTGTACGATCTGTTATTTTTATATAACCATCTTCTGTCATTACCGCAATATCTCCCGTGTAGAGCCAGCCATCTTTGAAGGCTTCTGTAGTTCGCTCATCGTTGTAGTATTCTCCAGCAATCCACGGGCCCTTAATTGTTAGTTCTCCCATTGTTTTGCCATCCCAAGGTACTTCACCATTTTCATTGACCACCCGTGTTTCAATGAGTGGCACCGTTAGCCCCTGTGTAATACGAACATCCATTTTCTCATCGTTTGTATAATCTTGCATATGTGTTAAATACGTCGATACGCTAACAAGTGGCGATGTCTCGGTCATACCAAAGCCCGTCATGTATGGAATCTTAAGCTCCTCCTCAAAGCCACGCACTAGACCGAGCGGTGAGGCGGAACCACCACATACAATCAACCGTATTGAAGACAAATCACGAGGATTTTTGCGTTGCTCCTGTAATACACCAAGCCAAATCGTAGGTACTCCTGCAGTCAACGTGACCTTATATGTTTCAAATAAATCCAGTAGTAACTGTGGTGTAAACATTGGTCCTGGTAGCACCTGTGTAGCACCAAATAATACACCAGCAAACGGAAACCCCCACGCATTCGCATGGAACATTGGTACGACAGGTAGTACTACATCTGCCTCGCTTATACCAACACCCTCGGAGAGTCCCGCTACCATACTATGAAGGACAATACTACGATGAGTATACACTACACCCTTTGGCATTCCTGTAGTCGCACTTGTGTAGCACATTCCAGCAGGTGTATTTTCATCTAGATCCTCTGGAAATTTAAAATCATCATTTGCCGCTGCAAGTAATGCCTCATAAGAAAGAGCATTCGGTAATGGAATGTTTTCTATCACGATATCATCTCCCATTACGATAAAATGCTTTACTGATTTAAGCTGTGAGACGATTGGTGCTATAAGAGGAACTAAATTATCGTCAATTAACAATATTTCATCTTCGGCATGATTAATGACATAAGCAATATGCTCAGGCGATAATCGAATATTAATCATATGCAATACAGCTCCTGCGCACGGAACTGCAAAATATGCTTCTAAATGGCGATGATGGTTCCAAGCAAAAGTACCCACCTTCATACCTCGCTCCATCCCCAGCTTTGTAAGGGCATCTGCTAATTTACGAGTCCGTTTTACATATTCTTTATAAGTAATCTCGTGAATTGTTGTAGGGCTTGTCCGCGAATATATTTTTTTCGCATGGAAAAATCGTTCTGCTCGATCCAAAAAACTAGTTAATAATAAAGGTGTATCCATCATATGCATAATAACGTTCCCCTTTGTTCTTAAATTTTCTTAAATCTCCCAAGTCGGACTACTGATACCAACAAAATATACGAAACAAAATATGTTGAAGAACCTAATCTTTTTTCTCACTATCCGCAAACACCTTTCTACATTCGAGCACCATGAAGGTAATCACAAGAAGATGGTTTTTGCGTTCGTTCATCCACTAAGCTTTGTGCAAGGTCTTGCTTTTTAGTAGGAGTTGCGCCCTTCTGGATATCCCCTATTTTGGCTGCATTCGGATTGCGCCGTCTAAACGAATGACTTCACCATTTAATAAACCGTTTTGGATAATACTTTCGACCAATAGCGCATATTCAGATGGTTTCCCAAGTCGTTTAGGGAACGGAGTCATTTGGGCAAGCGCAATTCTTGCTGGCTCTGGTAACGATGCAAACATTGGTGTTTCTACTATTCCTGGAGCAATAGTCATAACACGTACACCAATTTCAGCAAGCTCTCTAGCAATTGGCAAGGTCATCGCTGCCACACCACCTTTTGAGGCACTATATGCCGCTTGTCCTATTTGCCCATCAAATGCTGCCACAGATGCAGTATTAATAATAACGCCACGCTGACCATCCTCATTTGGCTCATTATGTTGCATTTTCTCAGCTGCAAGGCGAATAACATTGAAAGTGCCAATTAAATTTACAGAAATGACCTTTTCAAATAATCCAAGTGCATGTACACCACGCTTTGAAAGTACTTTTTTTGCATCAGCAATTCCCGCACAATTCACTGTGACGTTAATGGACCCAAATTTCGCCACTGCTTGCTCTAGCCCTGCCGCTACATCAGCTTCTTTTGTGACATCAACACGTGCGTACTGGACATTCTCCCCTAACTCCTCAACTAATGCATGTCCTCGCTCGTCATTTAGATCAAAAATTATTGCTTTGCCACCCTCTGCAACAATTTTACGAACAGTCGCCTCTCCCAAACCAGATGCTCCCCCTGTTACAACTGCTATTACTTCATTCATTAAACACAACCCCTTTTACATTTTTTCAATAATAGTGGCATTCGCCATCCCCATACCTTCACATATAGCAAGTAAACCGTAGCGTAAATTTTCTCGCTCCATCCGATACAGCATCGTTGTTAACAATTTTGTACCCGACGCTCCTAATGGATGCCCTAAAGCAATTGCTCCACCATCTGGATTTAATTTATTTGGATCTGCACCAGTTTCATGCAACCAAACAAGTGGTACAGGTGCAAAAGCTTCGTTCACTTCATACGTATCAATTTCTTCAATCGTAAGACCTGACCGTTCTAATGCTTGTCTAGTTGCCTCAATTGGACCCGTTAACATTAACATCGGATCTGAGCCAACGACCACTCTAGTAACAATTTTAGCAAGCGGTCGTATACCAAGCTCCTGTGCCTTTTCTAAAGACATAACAACTACAGCAGAGGCACCATCACTCATTTGACTTGCGTTTCCAGCTGTTATTACCCCATCTTCCTGGAAGACAGTTTTTAGTCCATTTAATTTATCAACTGTCGTTTCTGCCCGAGGTCCCTCGTCAACAGAAAACGTGGTAACTGAGCCGTCTTCTTGTGTAACGTGAACAGGCAATATTTCCTTTTCAAAACGCCCCGCCTCAATAGCAGCTAATGCTCGTCTATGACTATTGTAAGCATAATTATTTAGCTGTTCCTTCGACAAGCTCCATTTTTCCGCTATTTTCTCGGCGGATAACCCTTGATGTATAATTGTATAGTTATCTTGCAAGCGTTTACCTGCATGAGAACCCTTCATGTTAGAACCCATTGGTACCCTCGTCATGCTTTCAACCCCACCAGCTATGACAATGTCCATATCGCCTGCTAAAATGGCCTGTGCTGCAAAATGTACAGCCTGCTGACTTGAACCACATTGACGATCAATTGTCACACCTGGGACAGTCTCTGGAAAACCTGCCATTAACAATGCTGTACGGGCTATATTTGCTCCCTGCTCAGCTGTTTGCGTCACACAGCCAAAAATTACATCCTCCACTTGTTCCTTTCCAATCCCAGCTCGATGGACAACCTCTTGCAGCACATCAGCAGCTAAATCGTCAGCACGAACATTGCTTAACGCCCCTTTACTCCTGCCAACTGCTGTACGAACAGCCGCTACGATTACCACTTCTCTCATAATTAAAACCCCTTTGCTCCATTGATTCTCATTCCCTATCATCCATCACGATAAAGTCTATTTGGGCGCGATGAAATATATACTGATATAATTATCAGAATATTATAGCATTTATTTTACATGAATAAGAAGATATTAACAATTTTAATAGACTAGCATGTTGCTATTTTCTAGTTAGTCGTCCATCCACCGCGTGTATATTAGCCGTTCATCTCATAAACCAGAGCATAAAAAAAAAAGCAATCTCAAAGTAAATTGAGATTGCTTAATCTATTTGCTAATTAAGCTAAATCTTCACCGAAGAATAAGCCAATTTCGCGCTCTGCAGAAGCAAGAGAGTCAGAACCGTGGATGATGTTGTGAGAAACAGTTGTTGCATAGTCACCACGGATTGTACCTGGGTAGCTACCAAGAAAAGAGACTTTAACTATTGTCTCTGAAATCACTAACATCAAGAGTTCTGCGAGTAAAACGAAAAAAACTAAATTAGAACTAAGTTTTTTTACCTTCTTAACTCCAAACTATACACAATTTCAGCCATTTCAACAAGTATTTCAACGATAACAAAAGAGCGATTATTCACATCTTTTTTTCTATTTATTTAATATTTTTTCTTTTTGCTTATTAAATTCTTCTTCCGTCAATATCCCAGCTTCTTTTAATCGAAAAGCTCCTTAAGCTCTTAAAGAGTGTTTTATTAAAATAGGAAGTAACACATCTTCCTATTGCACCTTTAGCTCCCACTCATCTCAAAATAAAAAACGAGATAAATCCTTAGTTTACCCCGCTTTGCTACTCTTATACTATTGCTCCCTTAACACTTGAGCTTGCTCTGTATGCTCTTTGGAACGCTTTTCTTACCTCATATTTCATGTATCTCACAATAAAGTCGTTCAGGAAGCTCATCCCAAAAACTCTGTAACGCTTCCTTATACTTAATGAAATCTGAATCACTAACGTTCAATACTTGCTCATTTAGCACTGTTCTATAAACTTTTAATAAGTTATTCTCAGTTATTTCAGATTTAAAGAAATCAGGTCTCAGCTCTTCTAATTCTGTTGCAGAACCACCATCACCATGTTTAATAACATTGGCTAACAATCTCAATTCATTTATATCTGACCATCTCGTCATTTTCTCTAGGTCTTGTCCAAAATCTGCAAACTCTTCTTTAATAGCATTTATCCCACGTGTACAATAATTTTTAAAATCAATTTCTTGACCTTTCTCATTACATAGCGTTACTCCTGAATGTGTAATTTCATCATATAAGAACTTCCTCACTTGTTGTTCCCAAAACTGATACATTGTAGAAATCCACATCAACTGACTATTATACTTAACTAAAGAAACAGCTTCATAATATTCCAAGCCTTTTTCAAATGCAGAATCTGCAAAATCAGCTTCATCATGTCTATCAGGGTCAAAATACTGTCCTAACTCTTCATAATGACTTTGTGCCATCTCATTAGATTCTTCTTCCAAGTTATTAAAAACTAAAGCAACTTTATTAAAGTAAACATCGATGTAATAATCATAAGGTTTTTGAAATCTTTCACGCAACTTTTGATATAAGTACAACTGTGCTGTTGCCATCATCTCCACCTACTTTAACATAATTAAGAAGAGAGCCTATTTCAGCTCTCTCAGTCTTTATTCATTAGTGGCTCACCGCCAAAGTTAACTTATGGAGAGTTGACCCTAACTCAGAAGTTTCACTTGGCTAGCGTGTTGGATACGAGCGGTAATGCTCTCGAACATATTCTAAACGTCCCTTGCGGAAACGCTTATATGGTCTTACCTTTACAGCTTTATGTACCATGCTAACACCTCCTAATTAGTTAAGGCGGTGAGTTGCTTTTATTTTACAATTTTATGGTAATGTAGTATATAATACTTTTTTGATATTGCATAGTAATATTAACCGTGTGTCGACAGCTCTGTATAAAATAATGATTTTAAAGTTACCGAATAAGTAGTGAACTCTTTTGGATTGTGGCTTCAGGATTATACTTTTCAACTAAATCCTCAATTATTGTAATTTGAGCATATGACGTCTTAGGACCACAAAGTATCTCCATATCCTCAAAGGCTTCTCTAGCTATATGTAAATCTACATATGCTAAATTTTTTCGAACATATATCCATTCGTGAACTAAATCCTTAATTTTATTTTCTAATTGAAAGCTCTCTAATTCTCTCATTGAAAACGGAAGTGAATGTATTCGATACCTTAATTCTTTTTGAAATTCCCATACTTTCCTTTTAAATTTCCCTATCCCACTTCTATTTACGGAAAAACTCAAATTATCGCCATTTTCTACCGAGTTTGTTGCTTGAGGATATAGTAGACTTCTATCGTTTGTGTATGTCACTTCTATAAGTTCTGCTTTATATGGCATAAATATTACATTGTTTTGATTTTGTAATTCTAATAATCCCTTAGAATATTCAATATCTTCCTTTTGAATATTTTCATCTTTCTCCTTAATTTCCGTATCGAATATATTCCGTTTCATACGAATCCTTACACCCGCCATATTAGGTGTATATAAGTTCCATAAAGGAATAGATTCTTCGCTTTCAGCAGTCCAACTACTTACGTATGTATATCTTCCAAACTTACCTATATCTGATGTTTCTCCTTCCTCTAAATCATCCATATTGGCTAAACTTGATAATCTAAACGTTCGGTTTTTTAAAATCAAGGCTAAGGATTCAAGACTTGTGTAATGATAAATATAATCAGACATAATGCTACCTCCTCTAAAAAAATCAATTCACAATAATATGTTACATGATAATCCAATTTTTACATAATAAAAACATAGCCCATAACACCTCAAAGGTCTTGTTGCTCTTAGTCATTACAGTTATACCTTCCCTCGTGTCACTTCATTTTCCTTTTGGTGTGCGTGTAGTAGGTAGCCCCGATTCATCATTCGCCATCATTAAATTATCGGAAAATACCCCCCTCTATTCCCACACTCTGTAGCGTTCCAATCGTCCATCTTACACGCTTCTGACCATCACTGACCAATGTATCAACTCGACCTCTAGAGAGAGAGCGAGATAGCCTGCAATCCCCCTCTAGCAAGCCATCTATCACTCTGTACTCGCACTCAAAATAAAACGATGATTTTACGGCTTCACGATAGCAACAAACGAAGCGGGTTAAAATCATATAAATCAAGGGATAAATCCCGAAGGATACGTTTAGGTAACTACTGTGATTCCTGTGCTTTGCGTTTCTTTGCTTCACGTTTTAAGGTACTCATGCTAATTCCTGTTGCTTCTTCAACCTGCGAGAATGAATGAGTTTCTTTCATTTTCATAGCATGGTCAAGCTGTGCCTTTGTGTATGTAGGCTTACGACCTTCACGATAGTTGGGGTTCTGCTTTGCTATTGCTTTACCTTCCTGTGTACGCTCAACAATCATGTCACGCTCGAACTCTGCAAAAGCAAAGAAAACAGTACGAATTAGTTTTGAAGTTGGTCTGTTATCCATGATACCCATATTAAGGATATTCACTCTAACCCCCTTTTCTATTAGTCCTTTGACCAAATCACTTCCTTGTGAAGCTGAACGAGCAATACGGTCTAACTTAGTAACCATTAGTGTATCGCCTTCCTGTAGCACCTCTAAAAGCTCATTGAGTTGTGGTCTATCAGTTTTAGTACCTGTAAACTTCTCTTGATATATTTTTGTTGCTCCTTCTTTTTCTAATGCTTGAATCTGCGCTTCTAGGTCTTGTCCAACTGTTGATACACGAGCATATCCATATACTGTCATTTCAGTTCCTCTTCTCACGTTCACTTGCGACACTTAATTATGACACCGTTTGATACCTTGATGTTACAGCATCGGACTTTCGGTGTCAATACTTAAAAAGTTACGACACCTAAAACGATATAAATTACAAATTACAAAACATCCATATTTGTATATAATTACTGTAATTAAAGGAGGCATCTATCAATGAATCTCAAACATCAGCTATTTAAAATATTCTTTACATTCGAGGTAAAGGAAGCTCATTATCAACTAAGTTTTATTGGATTATCTTTTGTCATTCTAGGAATTATCCATTCCTTCGATATAGTAACATTAAGTCAAATGACTATAATCGGACTAACTATATCAGGTATTTTTTTTGTACTTGGTGACTTTTGTCAGCATTTCATAGACAATTATGCATACAACCCGAAAAAAGTTATAGCTTATAAGGATTGCACTCGCATCCAAAACAGATGGAAAGTTTGTAAATTCTTTTGTCTTTTAATAGCTATTTTGTCACTTATCATAGCACCATACATTAAATTAAATGTATCTGTAGACAAACTCGAAGTTTTAAGCACCTCTTTGTCTTTAGTTGCTATTGGATTAACTATATTAAATGTTAGCTTATACAATAATAGAAAACTTGAATCACTTTATGAAGACTTAGCAGATTCTTACGCAGAATCACTAAAACTAAAAGCAGAACTAATTGATTTAAAGGCAGATACATCTTTAGAAGAAAATGACTCTAAAAACATATTGGAGAGTGACAATAATACAAGTCCACCACATGAACGAGGAAATATCTGAACAACTTTTAACTAATTTTACAATTCTTACAAGTGCTTTCACACGCATCGAGAATCGAAAATATCTATAGTCGTTCATCTCGATTGCATTGAGAGCTGTTTACCGAATAAACACCGACCCTTATTTGCTAAACACCTCATAAGCTCTTCGCAACTTCCCAATTACATATCAGCTAAAGGCTCACTATGCTCCATAACAAATTGCCTTTAGTTGCCTCTCCTCATCATTTAGATTCTTTTGTAGCTTCGTAATGGTCATTGAAATCGTTACCAATAGAGTTTGTACCCAAACGGTATCATACTCCTCTCGATACTCGCTATCGTAAAGACCCTAGTTCTTCCATGAAATTATCTATATACCATCACATGCTTTAGATGATGTTACCTTTACCCTTATGTACCGCTTCGATATGGCTTACTATTCAATTTGAGCATTATATAGAAATTTTCCCATGAAATGCTGCGCTTTATTGTTGAATAGATTTCTAAGTTACTTAGAGGCTCTCGTGTCGGTTGGAAGTAACAGTCTCATGATTCTGTTACATATGCACCCTCTTGAAATTCCCTCTATAATGAATTAAAGTTAAATATATCTAAATTCAAAGGAGGCAATTCCTTTTGGTTGCAATTGCACTTGATAAAAATAACGACATTAAAGCAATAGAAGATGAATATTCACAGCGACTCAACATTTACAAGCAGCTTGCAGATGAAGGAAAACATACATTACAACACGCTCTACTAGAAACAAACATTAAAATACATACCATTCTATCAAGAGTTAAAGAAATAGAATCTTTCTTAGGAAAAGTAAAGAGAAAAGAACTTGAGAAGCCTTTTGAAGAAATAAATGACATTGTAGGTATAAGAATTGTTTGTCTATTTTTATCAGATATAGAAAAAATCGAAAAAGTTATAGCTGATAATTTTGAAGTTATTTCAATAGACAATAAAATCAGCAATATTGAAAATTCGAATATGTTCGGTTACATGTCTGCACATTATATTGTCAAATTCAAGGAAGAGTTCACAGGTCCTAGATATGATTCCATCAAGAATATGATTTTCGAAATTCAAGTTAGAACAATTTCAATGGATGCTTGGGCAAATATCTCTCATTTCTTAGAGTATAAGAATGAGAATGACATTCCTCTAGAACTTAAGCGTGACTTTAATGCCCTCAGTGGACTATTCTACGTCGCAGATACTCATTTCGAAATGTTCTATAAACAAAGTCAGACAAACAAACAAATTGTTCTAGAAAAAGTAGATGAAATAATTCACAAAAAAGTAGAACACACAATTGAACAACAGCTTAACTTAGATAGTTTAACTGCGTATTTACATACCAAGTTCCCTGATAGACGAAATGCTAAAAGTGAAGATATTTCTCAATTAATAACAGAGTTGATTGAATGTGACTATAAAACAGTAGAAAGTGTTGATAGAATAGTCGAAAACAACTTTGAAACTTTTTTAAAATACGAAGAATTGTATCACCCTAATTTCCAATCTTTTTATGCTGATGTTGGTGTCATAAGAATATTGTTCTCTCTAGCAGATGAAAATTATAGGAAATATTCAAATATGGTTATTAAAAATTATGAAGATTTTGTAAATAAAACAAACAACTCATAACATTTTAAGGACTTTTAGCTTTTTTTGCTGTTAAGTCCTTTTATATTTATGCTTATTTTGAACTTAACCTGATTAATACAGGCTCTATGCTTCTTTAAAGATTTTAATAAGCCTTGTACCATTGTTCTCATAAGATAACTCAAAATTGAATCTGTTGAGCTTTGCAACATGCTTGATTTCAGCTAACAGCTTGTGTTTGCTTTTGCGCTTCTTATACTCGTTAATTTTATTAATATCACGCTGAATAGCTTTGAATGACCGCATGAGCATAGCAGAACAACCTACCATTTCATCTAGGTCAACAATGAATAGCAAGGCTTCCAAACGACTACTAATGATGGCATGAGCTTGTTCATCATTGGAAGCAAATGAACTGAACATGATTTCATCAGTGGCGAAGGATAAACGAGCTTCTAAGCGATTAGCAAAGGCATAATCAGATTCACCATTACTTGAATTGCTACTGCTTGATTCCTCTCGCTCGTTCCTATCATAGTTAGCTAGTAGTTTTGCACCTGCTCTATTAGAATATTTCAACGAGCCTGTATAATCTGTGACTCTATGCTCTAAGTCTGCGAAACGTGTTCCCTTGACATTCAAATGATGTTTGATAATCACACTGTTATCTTTATTGCTAAGGAAATCAAAGGCTATATGAGCGTTTTTGACGCACCATTTGTCACAATATAGATTAATGATTTCTAGCAAGTAACCAACATTATCAGCTTCATAGAACGTTCTGTGAAAGGTTATTCTTGCTGTGTAAGATATTTCCCTTCAACTCGAACGAGATAGCACCTCTCAAAAGAAAGGCGCTAAAATAATCTAAGAGTTATACTTTTTTCTTGTTACGACTTTTACCGCAACTCAATATAGTTTCCCTCTAGAATCTTTGCTATCTGCTTCTTTTCACGTTCTGCTCGTACTTCGGGTCTCTCGTAAGTGATACCATAAGCTTCACATTGAGCTTTGTATTCTTCTTCACTGTTGGTTGGCTCTAAGGTTTTGACAGGCATAGATAGAACTGTTCGATTAGTTGTAGTTACATTACCTTGCTCATCAACCACAAATTCACTATATGGCTTTTTGGTCATATTCTTTACTTTGGTATAACCTATACCTAAGAATCTCTCTAAAGCTCTATTACTCTCAAACATTTGGAAGCCATTAGTTCCTTGTTCCGCAACCATTAGTGCAATGGGCTTCTTCTTGTCATTGTCTGAAAGCTCACGATTTTCTTTTTGAGACTTCATGCGAATGTTGCCACGTTCATAATGTTTTGAAGAGTCAATTCTATCAATCGTTGGCTTTGCGTCTTCTTTGGCTTTTTCATCTTTTATCTGTTGCATTACCTTTGTTTGCTCTTGCCATTTTTCCCATTCATCAGGTAATTCTGTGATGAAATAGATTGCCATATCTAACGGTGAATCAAATCTAAATTCAATACCTTTATAAGCAGGTTTCTGCTTTGGTGTAGGTCTTGTGTCTTCTTCTCTCTTTAGGCATGAATTAGTAAGAATACAAGTAGCTTCCTCCTGACTTTCACTAACGTGACCTAATTCTAATAACTCTAGGTAGAGCTTCTCAGCTTGAATTTTTCTTGCGCTTTTGTTTTTTGTCATTGTAATTTCTCCATTCTCTTGTTAGATAGTTGTAGTTTCAATTTCAGCATGTTCTACAAACAGGCTAGTTTCCTCCTGTCTGTCACTAATCAACGTGATTGCCTCAATCTGTTGGGAATACATTGTTTGAAATAGCTGTAACTCTGTTTCTTTCATTAACAAATCAATTGTTAATGTTACAATTTGCTTTTTCTCTGTCATTTTTCATCCTCCAATAAGAATATTTGTTTGTGTGTGTGCTTACCTTGATAACCATAATATTCAAAATAATCTTCTATTACTATTCTATTAATAAAAAACTTTCGTGGTATAATAGGAGATAGGAGGAGAAGGTAAAAGTAACATAATAATATGTAATTGATTAAATGAGACTACGAAAAAGCACACCACCCTAATGATGTGCTTTGCAGATTCTTCGAATCGATTTCAGTATAACTTCACATATACTATTACTAGCATACCTTTACTACTCCATATATACTGTCCCACTCCCTAGCTGTATAGCTGTTAAGGGCTAGAAGTAATAATACATATAAGTGGAATCATCATGTCTATGATTCAACGATTTGAGGTTGCATCACATTCAGATAATCATACACATACTACACTACCCACCATACTGCATTTAAAGGCAGGTAGTAATAATACATATAAATAGAATCATCATGTCTCATTCTTGAGTTGTGATTTCATTCTACTAATTGTTCGTGGATGCACACTTAGCAGTTCTGCAAGGTCATTGTTCTTCAAATGTGGTTGTTCCAATATTAACCTAGACATAGCATTAAGACGGTCATTAGCAAGTTTTTTTCTATCAGTTTGATACTCCTCTTTAGGACGTACACCCTTCTCACGTCTCTTAGCTTCCTTACGCTTCTGCTCTCGTTCCTTTTTGACTTGCTTACTAATAATTGTTGCAAGCTGTCTCTGCTGTTCTAACGTGATATTCAAATCAGCAATCAGTGTAGCATTAGTCATTTTATATGCCACTTGGTTCACTGAATTTATTGCTCCTCTTATTCTCGTATCAGGCAATGGTTTATAGAACCTTGCGTTGATGCGTTGCAAATTTCGTTCAATCACCTTATCATCCATCCCTACTGCTTTACCGCAAATAGCATAGTTGAACAATAAAGTCTTGCGGTTCACTACAGGTTGAATTTCAAGAAGCTTCTCAAAATCTTTCAAACGTGCTTGATTCAAGCTATATTCTGTCAATAAATGACTAACGGCTTTTTTGTCTCCCTCTTTCTTCTTAGTCTTTGGAGCAACGGCTTCCTCATTTATCACTTTCGGTTTACTAAGAAGCTCAGGTAAAAGAAACTCCTTCATTTCTCCAATTGAGTAACGAGCATCTCTTAAATACTCTGCTCGTATAATACCACCTGTTTTTGACGAAATGCTTCCTGCTAAACGAAAAATCTGCGTGACCGATTTCGCTTTACTATCAGAATGAAGGTGTTGGAATCGTTTGTATATTTCGTTCTGCATATGCCCCCACAACTTGAGATAATTGTCATACTTCATATACTCCATTAACCAAATAAGCTGTAGACCACGCCCACTGTGAATGATAATATTTGGTGACAATATGACTTCATTAGCTATCATTTCATCAATTTGATAACGTGCCTCAATCAAATCAATTTTCGGTTTCGCTTTATAGAAATCTAAATCTGTATAGAGTGCATTAAGTCTTACACAGTCTTCTGAGACTCTCTTATAGCTCTTAAAAGTGTTTAAGGAAAAATACACATCCTTCCCTAACCATTCACTCTGAGGAATCTCATAATAGATTGCTTTACCTATTCTACTCACCATCTTAGGTCGTTCTTCTCTAAGTTGGAATAGTTGGGCAAATCTCTCATTATCTCCATGTACAAATTGAAGTAAATCAATAGCAGATATTACATGGGGGTTTGTGTCAAAACAATTGTGGGTAAAGTGATACATTATAATTTCTTCCTTTTCCTAATTAGTTTATTAGGTACTCGGAGCCAACAAAAAAGGTAGACAACACTAATCAGACCTTCTTATCTCTAAGAAAAGTCCAATTTAGTATTGTCTACCACTGCATGTTAGTAGAATGTTATTGGTTTCAAATAATGCCTTTAAGGCTCAGTTAAAGTTTAGATTTCATTGTTAATATAAAGTTTCATAAAATGGCTTCAAGTGCCTTAATGCAGTATTATACAAGAATAATAACTTTTTGACAACTCTTTCTAATTATCTAAAACACGAAGCTAGTGTTGAGGACAACGGCTTGGTGCAATAATGACTGCCTATGTTTCAGAAACTAATTAAATAGAATCTAAAAAATAGACAGCCATTGCCACATGAATCCTTCATTTGAGGTATCCGTATATGTATGCCCTTGCTTAAATGCGCTCTCTCGAACAATACATCTACTAATCTACTTCTGCCCCCGATAGTTCTTGTAATCCTTATATTCACCTTCTGCAAATATCGTAAATGCTTATTCTACTGTTATGAGAAACTCGGCAACAATTACAATGTGTGATGTATCCTGTGTAGCCGTAGCCACTCAGACCTTCCACTCCTAGCCGTTAATGGTCGCTAACACCATTCACACCCAAAGCGAAACAAGGAACGCTTATAGAGGGTGCTAGACGTTTGTGTGCGATGGGAACGTCATAACCTGTCAAGTTTAGTTGCAATTGGTGTTACTAGGTTTCCACCAACGAGCCAACATGACCTCATGCTACCTAAAAAAGACAATAGAAAACTAGACCTTTGCATTTCCACTTTTTTTGAAGTAGAATGAAGGCATGTTAAACGCTCATATTTAGTTGTATTTGTCGTATGGCTAAAAGCGTTGGAGGGTAGCATTGCGAGTGCTAACCCTCTATTTTATTGCTTACTTCTCTATAAGAACTCACGTAAATTTCGTGCCACGTTATTTACATTTAATCCCAAATATTTGGATGTTGTTGACAAATCCGAGTGGGCTAATGCATGAGATACTAAATTTATATCTGCACCTCGCTTCACCAAATTTTGAGCGTATAATCTTCGAATCGAATGAGGATTAACATTCTTTAAATTCCACTTTTTACTGTATACCCATAAATTTTTTGCAATTAAATTTGAAGGTGAAACTGTATTTGAAATTGGTACGCCAATGTTTGAAAGAAAAATATAATCATTCTTTTCTCTATGTTCCTTCCTGACTCCATCGTTTATTGAAATCAACTCCCTTAATAAAGTACACATTTCATCATCTAAAGGAAGAATCAATGGTCTATGCGCCTTCATTATTTCTCCCTGTAATTTCAAGAGCATATTATCAAAATCAATATTTTGCTCTCTCAACAAACCCAATGTTTTAATTCGGATACCTGTTTTATATAAAAGTAAAATCGCTATGCTATCACGTAATCCCGAATACGTTGATTTATCTAAAAGTGATAATAAGAGTGTCAGTTCTCTCTCCGTAGTAGCTTCTTTAACGCTTGTATTTACTTTTATTTTGATGTTTTTCCAAAACATCGATTCATACCAGCCATTATCGTGACACTTGCTTAAAACGGCTTTAATTTGCTTTAAACGACCATGCAAAGACGTGTCCTTCACATTTTCAAAACTTGATAAATATTGATAAATTTTTTCATTGTTGATTTCGTAGAGATATTCAACTTTAGTACCTCAACAAAACGTTTAAAATTATAATTATAACTATCAATTGTCCTTGGTCTTAATCCATTTAGTCGCCATTGTTGATTTAAAATTTTTAATGCGTGTTTAATTGTTATATTTCTGTTGTCCAATTCATCAAAAGTATCAATTTTAACTATTGAGTTATTGATTTTTTTCACCATTTCTTTCTTTGGTTCTTTTTCGGCTTTGATAGTCAATAAGCTTAAATCAATGTTTGCGTTAACTTTATTGAATGATTTTGACAAACAAAAAACCCCCTAACATTTTTTTGTTAGAAGGTAAAAGTCACATCGGAAAATAGATGATTTTTTTATTTAGTTCTATCCGTAGTTTTTTTCGCTACTCTTAATCTATTTGCTAATTAAGCTAAATCTTCACCGAAGAATAAGCCAATTTCGCGCTCTGCAGAAGCAAGAGAGTCAGAACCGTGGATGATGTTGTGAGAAACAGTTGTTGCATAGTCACCACGGATTGTACCTGGGTTAGATTCTTCAGGTTTAGTTGCTCCCATCATTGTACGAGCAAGCTTGATTACATTTTCGCCTTCCCATACCATAGCGAATACAGGACCAGAAGTGATGAAATCAACTAATTCACCAAAGAATGGACGTTCAGCATGCTCAGCATAGTGCTTTTCTGCTAATTCTTTAGGAATTACCATTAATTTAGCACCTTTCATTACAAAACCGCGGCGTTCAAAACGATCTACGATATCTCCTACTACTTGACGTTCTACGCCATCCGGCTTAACCATTAAAAAAGTTTGTTCGATTGCCATGTTTAAAACACTCCTTAAATTCGTCTAACAGGTTTTACACCTACCGATAAATATTAACAAAAAATGAGCATTTGTACAACAAAAAGCTAGAATTTACGCTTGCCCATAAATAAGGCGACATCACGCAATTTTTTCTTAACAGGATGTTTTGGTAATGCATCTATTTCCTGTAATGCCTTTTTCAAATATTTATCACTCATTTTATTAGCTTGTTCAATCGCGTCAGATTTACGCACATACCGCAACATTTTTTGACGTTCTGTCTCGGTCAATGTCCCTGCAAATACTTTTACTAAATAAGGTTGCATCTCTGGATCATCTTTTAATAAAAGAATCGGTAATGTAATATTGCCCTGCAATAAATCGCTGCCTGCTGGCTTTCCTAATTCTTTATCAGTCGCCATAATATCTAAAACATCATCGATAATTTGGAAGCTCATGCCAACAAAGTAGCCGAAGCGTTTCAAATGTCTCACTGTTTTGGCATCAACACCTGCCGCTACAGCACCAAGCTCACAACTAGAAGAAATCAGCAATGCCGTTTTTCGTTTGATTCTTCTAAAATAATCCTTTAAACCTTGATCTAATCTAAACTTATCTTCGATTTGAATGACTTCACCGTTACAAATTTCCACCATTGTACGTGCTAAAATTTGATGAACTAATGGGTCTTCAAGCTTTGTAATATATTCAAGTGCACGTGCAAAAATAAAATCGCCCGTGTACATCGCTACTCTATTATTCCATTGTGATTTGACAGTCGGGCGTCCTCTTCGCATATTGGAATCATCAATTACATCATCATGCACTAGTGACGCCATATGAATAAGCTCTACAGGCACAGCTACATCTTTCATCTTATCGATATCATATTCGCCAAATTTCGCGCCAAGCAACACAAAAATTGGTCGTATCCGTTTACCACCAGCTTGCAATAAATGGAGAGAAGCATCATTGATCAAATCTGAAGAAGAGTTCACCGCTTTTTCTAACTCTTTTTCAATAATATCGATATCTGATTTCAAATCGGAATAGAGTAGTTTCAACTTCATCTTTTCCACGTGTGAAAACCTTCCCCCATTAACGTACCTTTTTAAAGCCTATATGCATTGCCGCAGCACCGCCACTGTATGCTTTGTACGTTACTTTTTCTAAACCTGCCTGCTCAAACAATGCCGCTAACTTCTTCATACCTGGGAAATCATTTGCTGATTCCTGTAGCCAAGAATATTCTTTATAGCTTTTCGCAAATATTTTACCAAATATCGGCATTATATATTTAAAATAAAAACGGAATAATTGTCGATAGCCCGGAATTTCAGATTGCGAAGTTTCTAAACAAACAACTATTCCACCTGGTTTTACAACACGATGCATTTCCTTCAGTACTTGTAAATAATCTGGTACATTACGAAGACCAAAACCAATCGTTACATAATCAAATGTATTGTCTGGAAAAGGTAATTCCATAGCATTTCCATGTATTAGTTCAATCTGTGGATAAGGCTTTACCTTTTGCTCGCCAACCTTTAACATGTTTTGACTAAAGTCTAGCCCCTTAACTTCTCCGCCTTCACCCACAGCCTCAGCTAAGGCAATTGTCCAATCTGCCGTACCACAGCAAACATCTAGTGCCTTCGCTCCAGGTTTTACTGCCATATGCTTCATCGTATCATTGCGCCAGCCAACATGCATCTGGAAACTGATTACACCATTCATTTTGTCATAGTTTTCCGAAATACTTTCAAATACTTCGTGCACGTGCTCTTCTTTCGTTTTAGCCATTTTGAAAAACCTCTCTTATCCATTAGTAGAAGCAATGGATGCCTCTACACGTGCTTGTAGAGCCTGTTTTACATCACTTTGTAAAAACGATGCATTTTCTATCACCTGTAACAGCTCTGTTTTTAATTGCACAATTTTGTTCTGGATGACGTCGTTATATGTCAATCCAGCATATCTCGCACTTTCTTCAAGGGCCCTACTCATTGAAGTTACTTGCCCACGTCGATATGTCGCCCATTCTCTCTCTAAACGCAAGATTAATAAACTCTTCTCCATAATTGGAATATATTCACTAAACGAATAGAGCTCAAAAAATTTTGAGATTAATCCTGATTCAATATTACTTATTGAGTCAAACCATTGTTCGATTGTACGTTTTTCTGTCTCATATACTTTAATTTGGTGTTCACAACGTGCCACAATCCCTTGCGACAAACTTCGAATCAATGCGACATTTCCTGACATCGCTAATATTTCATAATAACGGCCACTATAAAAGTCACCAGCTAAAACGGTTAGCTGCTGTTCTTTTGATGTGGCATCAAATTCTTTTATATGATCGTGCGTCGCTAAGGCTGCGTACACAATCCCAACAGTGATAGCAGCTTCTCTTTGCTCTTGTTGCCACTCTTCACCATTCAAAAAGGGAACTAACAAGTAAAATAATTGATTTTCATCGAGCACAGGTACCCCTGTATATTTTTGCAAAGTTCTATGACGAACATCCATGAAAATCTCTGTTTTTAACTGTGCAATTGAATTTTGAATGTATGTTGCATTCATAGACCTTACTCCATTTCACTTTCAAATACGTTAGTCGCATTCATAACCTAACGCTTGCTTACTGAGTCATTATAGCATACGCGACGATTCGGAATAAAAAATTTTTGCTGCATTCAACATGATAGGCAGTAGCGCTTCACCAATCAATTATGCCTAGGCATAATTGATTCGATGATGTGAAGTTCTTCGCCAGAGTTCCTCTATTTCAGCAAATGTTTAAACACCTGTTAAAATATATTAAAAAATTTATCTTAAATCCCACTGCCTAAAAATCGAATCAAAGACATTACTAGTTTTACACATCTATTCGATTAATATGTGTCATCATAACTTTCACAAAGTACTTCAAATAGATTATTCTCTATTACTTTTTAGCCTCGCTATTAATGACACCATGAGCCGTATGAATCTGCGCTTTTCCGCGAATTTTCATGGCGGATGTGTGTTCAGTAAATTGAGCAATCATAACTTCGCCCGCGTCTAATTTTTCAGAGTGATGAAACTTTGTATCTGTACCTCGTGTTAAACCGATGACGTGCACGCCATCTTCCTCTGCTTGAATAACAATATAATCTTGTGCCATTGTCTGTACGCTCCTTAAATCCGACAAATTCTTAGTCCATCATAACATAATTACACTTGCAATTTAAGACATTTGAATAAATGATAATACTTCTCTACGTTTCACTTCGTCTTCTTCGTAAATGCCGCGTGCAACAGATGTCACAGTTTTAGATCCTGGCTTCTTAAGTCCTCGCATAGTCATACACATATGTTCTGCTTCAATCACTACATAGACACCTTTAGGAGTGAGCATTTCCATAATTGTATCTGCCACTGAAGAAGTAATACGTTCTTGTAATTGCGGACGACGAGCAATGGTTTCTACTGCACGTCCTAATTTACTTAGTCCTGCAACAATGCCGTCGTTTGGTATGTATGCTACATGAGCTTTTCCGTAAAAAGGAACTAGATGATGCTCACACATTGAATAAAACGGAATATCCTTTACAAGTACTAACTCCTCATGATCTTCATGAAACACTGTTTTAAAATAATCTTTTGCGTCTTCATGTAAGCCACTAAACATTTCCGCATACATTTTTGCAACACGTTTCGGTGTATCGAGTAAACCTTCACGATTTACATCTTCACCTACCGCTTCTAAAATCATTTTGACTGCTTCCTCTATTTTCAATAAATCAATATTTGACATCCGAAAAAACCTCCTGCGTATCTATACATTACACATTTCTTTATGCATCGTAGCATATCCAATAGGTAAGCGCAAAACGACTTACTTGATTCAAAAGAAATTCAACGCTATATGAGCAAAATAGCCACTAAATGACTTCTAGCTAGGGGCACATTTTATAATTGTGCATATGATAACTATAATACTCAATTCACGACCGAACATCTCTTATAAAATTAATTCTTGCATCTTTTTATGTACTAAAACTTATTATGCATACTTTTTCAGCGTGACGTTAAAAAGAGCAGTCTTCATGTTATTTACATGAAGACTGCTCTATGTAACTACTAGACGTGTATTATTTTACAGCATCTTTAAGCGCTTTACCTGGTTTGAAAGCAGGTACCTTGCTAGCAGCGATTTCGATTTCTTTACCAGTTTGTGGGTTACGACCTTTACGAGCCGCACGTTCACGTACTTCAAAGTTACCAAAACCAATTAATTGTACTTTGTCACCCTTTGCAAGAGCATCTTGAATTGTATCAAATACAGCTTCAACTGCTTTAGAAGCGTCTTTTTTAGAAAGACCTGCAGCTTCAGCAACAGAGTTTACTAATTCTGTTTTATTCACACCATTCACCTCCTCTCAAAGGGTCATGAATCAATTCTGTAAAAAGAGTAACACATAGAAAACCGCTACGCAACTGTATTCATTCATGATTATAACCAAAAAATAAGTTTTTCACCCAAAAAATAAAAATAACAGGACTTTTCGCATAAAAACGAAAAGACCTGCACCAATTTTTTGCTCTTTTTTTTAATTTTCAACACTATAAAATAAATGTTACTAATCCTCTATCACCCTCGTTCACCATTCGTTCAATTGTTTGACGCATGCGTTTTTTGGCTGTAGATGGGACAGCATCCATTTTATAGCGAATTCCTTCTTTTAACACTTCATGCAATGGCGTTCCAAAAAGCTGTGTACTCCATAAAGCTTCACGATCATGTAAATAAGCATGATTTAAATCTTTAAGTAATTGTTGACTATGGAATTCTGAGCCTATTAATGGCGCAAATTCTGATTCCATATCTACTCGAATGATATGATAAGATGGTGCCTTCGCTTTCATACGCACACCAAAAAAATTATTTTGCTTAATAAGCTCTGGGGCTGTTGGTTCAAATTCCTGCATCATCGGCAATGTTACGCCATAGCCAGTCGAATCCGCTTCATGAATGGCAGTTTTAAAGCGTTTTTGCGCCTCTTTTGCTTCTGCTGCCTCTTTAATAAAGAGTAGCCAATCCCGCTTCGTCTCTATTGGTTCTTCTAGCCATTCATTGCAAACCGACTTATAAAGCTCACCTTGTAATGACACTCGAATGACCGCGGTACCAACTCCAGCATCTACATGTACCACTTCGCTTTGGTCAATAAAATCGATGGCTTTAAAGGCATCTGACGCCTGTTGCACATCTCGAATTTTCATAACAGATGATAATACTTCTTCCATCGAATCAATTAGTGCTACATTCAATGGATGTGTTGCATCTAAAACATCTAACCAATCTGGTTTCTCAACCTCAATTGTTCGGATTGGAAATTCAAATAACGCTTCTTGCAAAATATACTGAATATCAGATGTGCGCATTTGATCAATTGAAGTAGCAATCACTGGGACATTATAGCGCTCAAATAGCTCATTTCGAAGCTGTACCGTTTCTTCCCTTGCCGGCATTTGGCAATTCAACACAATAACGAAAGGTTTTCCTATGTCCGCTAGTTGTTCAACAATTTCCTCTTCGGCCTTCTCTGCTGCACGACGACTTATACCATTCACCGTACCATCCGTTGTGACAACAATTCCAATATTAGCATGGTCACGAATAACTTTATCTGTTCCTATTTTCGCCGCTTCCTGAAATGGAATAGGCTCAGTGTGCCAAGGTGTATGCACATATTTCGGCCCATTTTCATCCTCATATCCCTTTGTACCTTCAATGACATAACCAACACAATCTGCTAAACGAATTTGGAACGTCATTTCATCTTCACCGACCGCAATACGTGTTGCTTGAGCAGGCACAAACTTCGGCTCAGCAGTCATTATGACTGGCCCCGGCGAGCTTTGTGGCATCTCGTCTTGTGCGCGCATTCTTTCTGTTTCATCCACAATATTCGGTAACACGACCGATTCCATAACCTTTTTTACAAATGTTGATTTACCTACACGTACTGGACCGACAACACCAATATAAACATCGCCATTTGTGCGCTCTGCAATTTCTCTAAATACTGCTTCACTCAAGGTTTCTGCCTCCTTTATCTACGCTTTTTCACTATATGCGAGCTGGTAGATAAATATGAAAAGCCCCTCACAATAATGTAAGGGGCTTATCGATTTATTCTTTTTTAGATTGGGCTTCTGCCTCTTTTTCAGCTTGTTCTATAGCCTTTTCTCGAGCTTTTTTTGCATCACTATTATAAGCATCCATAAAGTAAACTGGCTCACCATTTTCATCTACTGTATAGGGTACAGAATATGCGGGTACTACTGGATATTTATCGACAAGTAGCTGACGAATGTCATCTCCAGGCTTTACATCAGGCTTGTCTTTTTTTAGTAGTTGACCTAAATCGATTGAATAGTCAACATGTATTTCGCCATCACCTGTCATAAACATTGGCAATTCGGCACCAGAATAGGGACTTTTCACGGTTACGTCTTCTTTATATCCCAATTCTTCAAAGTTAATTTGATATACATTATCTGAAGTTGCATCCTTTATCGGTAAATATTGGGTAGACATTTTACGAATATTAATTTCACGAATACGTTCTGCAGCATTTAAATCTACCAATTTTACTTTAGCTTCATTCTCAGGATCCCAAATAATATACTGGAAAATACCACCTTTTTCATAGGCATTCCCAGGAATTTGTGCAAGATATTTAGGCACTAGTTTATCAAAATCAATTAAATATTTTATATATATATCAGTATCTAGCTCACTATTTTTAATTGGAACTAATCCACCAGTTGCTTCACGGTATTCGTCAACAGCACGCTGAACCGCTGCTAATTGGTCAACATCAGGCACTAATTTTGCCTTTTTTTCATCTTCTGGATATACGCAACCAACTAAAAGTACTGCTGATGCTATTACCAAAAGAAAAGCACTTAGTTTTTTCATGTCACTTCCACCTCATTATTTTTTATGCTGGCCATGTGGCAACAATTAGTACCATTAAAAATGTGCCAAGCCCAAACAGTATGTATGCAGATAAATTTACGATTGTACGTAAAAAAACGTTGGAAACCTTATTACGACCTAAATAAATTAAACCGACTGATATAATCATAAAACCGATACAATAAAATGATACCCACATTACATCAAGCGCAGGCAAATGTGCTAACGGACCCATTCAAGACAACCACCTTTCTTCTATGTCAGAAAACAATCAAAATATATTAGGTGTGTTGATTAACCATTTTTATCCACCCGAATTAAAGCAGAGCAAGGTTTCCTGCGGGCGAGCGTCGAGTCGCTTCCTCCGCTAGTGGAACGAAGACTAAGTGCGTCACGTTCTGTGACAATGCCTTCGTGACCAACATCGTGTTGGCCTCAGGGTCTCGTCTGTCTCGCTTTCCCGCGGGAGTCGAGTAGCCCTACACTACAATCAGTTAAAAACGAGAATATATTAGCAAAATAGCAACAAAAAAAACCTTTTATCGCTCAATAATAAACCTATTTTTTCCTAATCAACACGCCTGAAAGTATATTATACTATGTGCTTTCGCTAAAAAGAAATAGTTGTCCAGTAACTATCATCAAATGGACAACCTTTTTAACGGTATAGATTATTCAGCTAAAAGCGCACAATAAGGTGTCTCAGTTACTCTCTGAGACACCTTATATATGTCCATTTTATGACAAAACTAATTAAATTTATATTATTAGTGCATCATGTCATCAATTTCTCGCTTTTTCATACGCATCATTAATGCGTCAACTGCTACTTTCGGTTCTATATCATTAAATAAAACACTATAGAGCTCCGTTGATATTGGCATAGCAACGTCATATTTCTCTGCTAGTTGATAGGCAGCTTTAGTTGTGCGAACGCCCTCAACGACCATGCCCATTTGGTCGAGTACCTCTGGTAATTTCATGCCTTGCCCCAGTAAATTACCTGCGCGCCAATTACGCGAGTGCACGCTTGTACACGTTACAATCAAATCTCCCATACCAGTGAGCCCTGCGAATGTAAATGGATTTCCTCCCATTTTGACACCAAGGCGTGTAATTTCAGCCAATCCTCTAGTAATGAGTGCAGCTTTGGCATTATCTCCATAATTTAAACCATCTGTAATACCGGCAGCTAATGCGATGACGTTTTTCAACGCACCACCTATTTCTACACCGACCACATCCTCATTTGTATAGACACGGAAAAATTGATTCATAAATAAATCCTGAACCTTTTCAGCAGCTTCAATATTAGCACAAGCCACTGTCACTGTTGTAGGATGATGCAGAACAACTTCTTCTGCATGACTTGGGCCTGAAAGTACAACAACTTCTTCTACAAATTCAGCCGGGAGACTTTCTATTAAAATTTCTGAAATTCGTTTTAACGAATCAGGCTCAATCCCCTTCGAAACATGAACAAACAATACTTTTTTATCAAGTGCTGCTGTCATTTTTTCACACACTTCACGAATGGCCTTCGTAGGAACAGCCACGACAATTATCTCCGAATGAGCAACTGCCTCAGCAATATCACTTGTTGCATGCAAATTTGCAGGCAATATCGTTTCCGGCAAATACTTCCTGTTCGTATGCAGGTTGTTAATTTCTTCAGCCTGATCAGTTCGGTGAGTCCATAAAAGCGTATCATGCCCATTTTCTGCAAGTACCATCGCTAGTGCTGTCCCCCATGAGCCTGCCCCTAACACACAAACTTTTTCCATTCAAAATCCTCCCTTATTAAGAAAAGATAATTCCTTGTTAGCTACGATAAATACTAGAGAAAGGCTTACAATGCACTTGAACTCAAGCAACTTTAAAGTAGACATTAGAAAATTTATACTTTCCTCTCTTGTAAAAAGACGCCACCCAACAATGAATGTCGGGTCGGCGTACTGTATGTGTATATTTTTCCTAAGCACGAGCACGGGAAATTAATCGAATTGGCGTTCCTTCAAAATCAAATGTTTCTCGAATACGGTTTTCTAAGAAACGTTCGTAAGAGAAATGCATTAATTCTGGTTCATTGACAAATACCACGAACGTCGGTGGTTGTATCGCAACTTGAGTTGCATAGTAAATACGAAGGCGGCGGCCTTTATCAGCTGGCGCTGGGTTACGCGCCACAGCATCCTCAATCACTTCATTAAGAATAGATGATTGAATACGCATTGCATGGTTTTCACTTACACGCTGTATAATCGGTAAAATTTGATGTACACGCTGTTTAGTATTAGCCGATACAAAAATAATTGGCGCATAATCTAAGAATAAGAAATGTTCACGAATTTGTTGAGTAAAGACGTTCATTGTTTTCTCGTCTTTTTCAATCGCATCCCACTTATTCACAACAATGATAACAGCTTTCCCAGCTTCGTGTGCATAGCCTGCAATTTTTTTATCTTGCTCTTGAATGCCTTCTTCTGCATTTAGAACGACTAAAACAACATCAGAGCGTTCAATTGCACGTAGCGCACGCAATACAGAGTATTTCTCTGTTGTTTCGTACACTTTCCCTTTTTTTCTCATACCTGCAGTATCAATAATGACATATTCTTGGCCATCATACGCGTAAGGTGTGTCAATAGCATCTCGAGTAGTACCAGCGATGTTACTAACAATAACGCGATCTTGGCCTAAAAATGCATTGACTAATGAAGATTTCCCAACATTAGGACGACCAATTAACGAGAATTTAATGACCTCGTCTCCATATTGCTCTTCATCTTCTTTTGGGAAGTGTTTTGCACATTCATCTAATAAATCCCCTAAACCTAAGCCGTGAGAACCTGAAATAGGCCAAGGCTCACCAAAGCCAAGCGCATAGAAGTCATAGATCATTTCGCGCATGTCTGGGTTGTCAATTTTATTCACTGCTAAAACGACTGGTTTTTTTGTTTTGTATAAAATTTTTGCTACTTGCTCGTCTGCAGCTGTTACACCTTCACGTCCGTTTGTCATAAAAATAATAACGTCTGCTTCATCAATGGCGATTTCTGCTTGTTGACGAATCTGCTCTAAGAACGGCTCGTCCCCAATCTCGATACCACCTGTATCAATAATATTAAAGTCATGTGTTAACCACTCTGCCGAACTATAAATACGGTCGCGTGTTACCCCTGGAATATCTTCCACAATCGATACACGTTCTCCAACGATACGATTAAAAATCGTCGACTTACCTACGTTCGGACGACCTACGATGGCTACTACTGGTTTCGTCATCTGTACTTCATCCTTCCAACTTCTTGTCTTTCGCTATTATACACGAAAAATGCCATTATATCATATCATATCCATAATAGTGCGCGCTATGTACTGTTCTATCCATCTCTTTTTAAATTTTTTCGTCATTTCCCTCTTCTACTCGTTGCCTCCATAAAAAAAAGCAAGGACACAAACTGTATCCTCGCTTGTCAAGTTTATTTAAAGTTTTTTAGTTTATCGCCAATAACATCACCGAAAGAGAAGCCTGTGTTTTCTTCTGGTAATTTATAGTCGATTACTTCCTCGGCATCAGGATTTTCAAGTAAATCCTTAATACTTAATGCTAAGCGGCCATCTTCAGCATTTACATCAAGCACTTTCACCTGTACTTCTTGTCCTTCTTTTAAAGCTTCGTGTGGCGTGTTAATATGCTTATGCGCGATTTGAGAAATATGCACTAAACCTTCAACACCTGGGAAAACTTCCACAAATGCTCCGAATGAAGTAAGACGTTTTACTTTTCCATCTAATACTGTACCTTTAGCAGCACGCTCTTCGATGTTCGACCAAGGACCAGGAATCGTGTCCTTAATAGATAACGAAATGCGCTCATTTTCAGGATCTACAGAAAGGACTTTAACCGTCACTTCTTGCCCTTCTGATAAAACCTCGCTCACTTGACTCACATGCTCATGAGACACTTGTGAAATATGCACAAGGCCATCAATACCACCAAGGTCGATGAATGCACCAAATGATGCGATACGTTGTACTTTACCGTCTAACACATCGCCAGTTTTAATTTGGGTAATGACATTTTTCTTTTGAGAAGCTTTTTCCGCTTCCACTACAGCACGATGTGATAAAATTAAGCGATTTTTTTCTTTATCAAGCTCAACAATTTTAAAGCTAAGAGATCTGCCTTTATAGCCCTCAAAATCATCAACAAAGTAATCTTCTACAAGGGATGCTGGAACGAAGCCACGTACTCCTAAATCGACGACAAGTCCACCTTTAACAATATCTTTTACTTCCGCCTCGAAAACTTCCTCAGCGTTGAATTGTTGCTCAAGTGTATCCCATGCTTTTAATGCATCTACTTTACGTTTTGATAATACATAGTTTCCTTCTTCAACCTTTGTAATCACCAACTCCAACTCATCTCCAACAGAGATTATGTCAGACGCTTTTTCAATGTGTAAGCTTGATAATTCACTTATTGGTATAATACCGTCAAATGGTGCACCTGGAATTGAAACAGTTACTGCTTTTTCATCAACCTGCTCTGCAATCCCTTTGACGATATCACCTTCGTTAAATGTTTGTTCTGCATAGTTCATTTCTTCAGACATATGTAACCCTCCTTCGCATCTTCCCTTACTATTTTATTCGATTTTGAAGACAAAGACAAAAATAAATCCTTTAAATTCAAAAAATGTCTGAAATTTTTGGATTTACTTCATTTTTTCTTGCGCTAATTTTAAAATGGCTTGTGCTGCATCATCAATTGACAAGGCTGTCGTATCTAAAAATATGGCATCTGCTGCTTGAATTAGTGGTGATGCTTCACGCTCACTATCCATTTTATCGCGTAGAGCAATATCTTCTTGAAGTTTTTCAATGGAAGATTCAATTCCGCGCTTTTGATTGTCAATAAAACGACGTCTTGCTCTCTCTTCTACCGTTGCAGACATAAAGATTTTTAGTTCTGCATTCTTTAACACATGCGTAGCAATATCGCGCCCATCCATAACAACACAACCATTAGCCGCAAGCTTTTGTTGCTGTGCTACTAATAGTTCACGCACTTTAGCATGAGCCGATACTTGTGAAACAGATGAAGTTACTTCATTTGATCGAATTTCTGCCGACACATTCTTCCCGTCCAAAAAGACAAGCTGTCCTTGAGGAGAAGGTTTTAATTCAATTGTGCTAGATGCTAACATTTCTGCTAATTTTTCTTCATCATCTAAATATATGTCTTGTTGCAGTGCTTTATACGTCACAGCACGATACATTGCTCCAGTGTCGATATAAGTAAACCCGAGTGCCTCTGCAACAATTTTCGCGATTGTACTTTTACCAGCGCCAGCAGGTCCATCAATCGCAATTTGAATGTTTTTCTTCATATTCTTCCCTACTTTCTATCACACCACATTGTATCATAAAAAAGCCCTCTTCTAGCAGAGGGCTTTCTTAAATAAAACGACTAATCGATTTGAAGGATAACTTAACTGCATGAAGTGAAACTTACTCAATGGGGATTTTATGGGCAGTTCAGCTCCCACCTTAGTTCTTTGCATTCGCTACATTTTCAGCGAAAAAAATTAAGCATCAAAAGGGTTCGTTTCTTTACGACGATTGACTAACTGACGTTCAAAACAGAAACGAACAATATGCTGTTTGTCTACATCATCTGTATCTGTTAACTGTATAGTTGCTATTTTTTTGTTATCGTTATCGTTTTCGGATATGCGAACAACCATCGCATCCGTGATTACGTATTTAACATCTCCATTAGCAAACGGTAAAACGATCGTTAACTTAACCTCATCACCATCTTGGAAAGCAAATGCCCCTCTTAAGCCAACTGACAAACCACCTGCGCTAATATCTTCTGTTACTAGCTGATATTTGTGATCCTTAAATTGGATCGCTACATCCACTGGTGTTTCTACACGTACATATTCACGACGTTGAATTTTGATAAAGTCCTCTGCATTTGGACAGTGCAACATAATCATTGGTATATTGCCAGCTTTACGTCCAGTCACTTCTGTAATGAATGCAAATGATTGTTTGTCATCCGTACGAAAAGATGCTCTAAATTCAGAACCATCTATTAGAAATGCTGTTTTCTTTGTAGCAACATTTGTTGGATAATCGATGTAAATAATATTGTCTTTTTGTTCTACAACTTTACAGCGGAATTTTTCAACACGCTCTGTATAAGTTGGTTCAAGTTCTAATTGTGTACCAATTTTTATTTCCATGAGCATCTCCTCGAACACAAATATATATATCTTCATTATCGCATGAGATGCCCATTTTGGCTATATGAACTGGTGTTTTTTATTAAATTACGTTAAATATTCCACTTTTAAAACATTGTGATTTTCTGCATCAATAACAACCCTGAATGTTTCTTGTGTATTTTTATCACGAACCGCAATCACTTCATAACAAAGGCGTTGTTCAAATTGACCGTTATCTGTATAAATCTTTCTTACTTCCTCTACTTTCACATCATTATCGAAGAAAGTTTTCCAATCAATTGGTCTTGGGGTTTGTGGTTTAATCGTCTCTTCCTGAATATATTCCATTGCATTAGCACCTAGTAACTCGCCTGTATCCTTTGCCAGTTTTAGTTGGACGCCATCTGCATAAATCAACGCATTGTCTCCAGGATGCACACGTGCAAATGTCAAATGCCATGCTTGATGGTTTTCACGAGATTCCACAAATGCAACATCATTCATGCCAAGTTGTTTTAAATATTCCTCAGCCTTTTTCTTAATTTCATCTTGTGATAATCTTGCTTCATCTACTGGACGTTCCACTAAGTAGGATAGTAAATGTCCACCCTTTTCTGTTAAATCGACATATCCTAAACGAATACCTTGGTGGAATTGGATATGATAAAACGGATATGGTGCAGTATCACTACTTTTCGTAACAGTAAATGTTGCATCTTTAATAATAGGGAATAAATTTTTTACTTTTTCTAATGCCTCTTTTTCAGTAATGACCGAATCTTGTAATGCTTTAAGTTCTATTTTTTTCTGCCAATCAGATTCACTTAATGTAAGTGGGAAATCTTTTTCGCTGTAATCCTTTAATGTTTTTTGAACATTATCAAATGTTGTATTTGGCTTCTTATTATCTACTTGTTGCACCCAGACGTCCATATTTCCGTTATTTTTATAAAAATCTACTGTTGCGGCTGTCCATTCATCTGAAAGTGATTGTAAATTTGTAGAGACCTGTGGCATTTTTTCTTGCCAAGCTTGATAATCTCCTGTTTTTTCTGTTCTCTTGGCTTCATCTCCCAGGCGCCCTAAGTAACTTAGCCACTGGTTCGAGACTTCTTGCCCGACAGGAATATTAGATAAAGAAGATCGAACTTCAGAGCTTAGTCGCCAAACAGAATCTAACTCATTGTTCATCGCTTGGTCATCCTGAAACAATAGTGATTGTGAAACAGCTTGTTGTAGTCCAGATAATTTCTCAGAAGCATCCGTTAAATTATTTGTGTACTGAGCTAGCACAGTACGTTGTAAACTAGTGTTTTCTTTGTGCATATGAATGCTATATGCCCCTAAACCAATAACTGCTACAGTAAGTATAACGAGCATAGTTCTCATTTATTTTCCTCCTTTCTATGAACAGAAAATGTGTTCTCCAATTTGTTTAATTTGAGGTCTTGACCAAATCCACTTACTTGTAGCTGTTTTCGGATTAAAATAATAAAGTGCATTTTCTGAAGGATCCCATCCATTCATAGCGTCAATTACGGCTTCTTTTGCACGTTCGTTTGGTTCAAGCCAAATTTGCCCATCTGCCACCGCTGTAAACGCCAAAGGTTGGAAGATAATACCTGAAATTGTATTTGGGAATTCAGGACTTTCCAGACGATTTAAAATAACAGCAGCTACTGCTACCTGACCTTCATAAGGCTCTCCTCTTGCTTCACCATAAACCGCATTCGCTATTAACTGTACGTCTTTTTCAGTATACTTTGGAGGTACTTGAGTTTTAGTGCCATTATTATTACTACTACCACTACTTTTACCACCACCACCACCGCCAGTGTTTGTTTTTACTTGCTGTTCAAGTGGCTTGCCTCCATAATAGGTAAATTGATTACCTGCATTTAATTGAGCTTTAACCCAGCCTTCATCGTAATCTGAATTGCCAGATAAAGCTTTTTTTGTATTAGCGCCGGCTACCCCATCCACTGGTAAACCATATTTCTCTTGGAAGTTCCGTAAAGCCCAATATGTGTTATAGCCAAATTTACCATCAATTTTACTTTTATAAAATCCTAAGTATTGTAGCCTTGCTTGCAGTTCAATTACATCATCTCCATAAGCACCACGAGAAATCTGTTGCTCGGTAAATGCAATGGCGTCATTTTGTGGAATAGCGAATATACTAATCCCCAACATCAAAGCAAAAATTAAGCTTACTAAGCGCATGATCATCACTCCTTTTTTCATAGCTTGAAACAAACAACTCATTTTATACATATCAATTTTGCCTCGGCAAAAATTGCGTCTAGAATCGTGCGAAGGCTTTAGCTTCTTTCAGCAATGTCGACAGGTACAGCTGTTTGGACACCTGCTGAAAAGTAACTTAAATCTATATTCATCTCACCACCTATCGAGAAGGAAGATTCCTGTAGCTGACGCTTTGCTTTCGCTACGAAAAAACATTTGTAGCTGACGTTTCACTTTCGCTACGAAAACATTTGTAGCTGACGTTTCACTTTCGCTACGAAAACACATTTGCTGAAAGAAGTAAAAAAAGAAAAGCGCAGAAATCTTTTTTTAGATTTCTACGCTTTATATTTTTTTATGCATATGCAAATGTTGCACAAGGTGATAATGAGCAAGTTTGACTTTTCTAAGCCCAAACCACCACAAAAATAGCATAAACGGTATCATTAAATATACCCAATACCCTTTGAATGATAAAATTGTATTATAAAGAATGTGTAATACTACCGGTGCACAAAGCGCCATAGCAATCATTTCTGTCGTCTTTGCATGCTTCGAGAATTTGGCACGTCCATAATAATAACCCATTACAACGCCAAATAATGCATGACTTGATACGGGTAATAATGCTCGCATAAATGCCGTATCTAATCCGAACGAAAATAAGTAGAGAACATTTTCAATCGTGGCAAAACCAAGAGATACACTTGCACCATAGAGTATGCCATCATACGGATCATCAAATTCGACATGATTGTAGATTGCGATTAAAAGAACAAACCATTTAAAAAATTCTTCAACGACACTAGAAAAAACTACATCTTGTAGATAAAGAGATCGAAAAATCCCTTCCTCTGTTAAAACATATTGTAAAAACAAGATTGGGAACGTTAAAAATGCGCCATACAAAAACGTTTGAAGTAAGGTTCTTCTTGGCTCCGTTGCCATCTGATTGCGCAAATAGAAGTAACTAAAAAGCGCTAGACCGGGAGCAATGGCAGCTGATAATAAAATGATCATGTTGCCGGCTCCTTTCAAAAATCAATTTCGCCTTGACATAATTATGATCAAATTTTAAATTATGTTAGCACAATTCAAAATCTGTGACATCGTCTTGAGGCTTTAGACCAACATAAAGTTGGATAATTTGGCGTTTTCCTAGGATGAAATTCCTTAGCCCAAGTTCTCAGTCAATTAGTGGAGACCACTAAAAAAATACATTCACATATTTTAGGTGGAAAACTTCTGTAGTATTAAGCTTTCGTTTTCAACAAAAAATAGCTATTGAATAAACATAAACTGCTATTATTATACCATGTAATGACATAAAACTTTTTAAAAGGAGACATTATTTTTTATGAAAAAAACAATTTTATTAATTCATACCGGTGGAACAATATCTATGGCGATGACGGATGAAGGTGCCGTTATACCAAACAAGGAAAACCCTTTAATGAAGGAAAGCAACAAACTCGACACGCTTGCCACAATTATTGAAATGGAGGCTTTTAACCTCCCATCGCCACATATTACGCCAAAAGAAATGCTTAAGTTACGTAACCTCATTATCGAAAAAGTTTCAGAGGAGCAAATTGATGGCATTGTCATCACCCATGGTACCGATACATTAGAAGAAACAGCCTATTTTTTAGAATTAACAACTGATTTATCAATTCCTATTGTACTAACTGGTGCAATGCGCTCCTCCAATGAACTAGGTGCAGATGGAATTTACAATTTAGTGGAAGCTGTACGAGTAGCTGTTGATCAGGAAGCACGTGAAAAAGGTGTGCTAGTTGTGATGAATGACGAAGTTCATCTTGCCGTAAATACAACCAAAACAAGCACCAGCTCTGTAAATACATTCCAATCACCACAGTATGGACCAATTGGACTTATTACAAAAACACGTATTTTATTCCATCATGCACCGATTCGTCGTCAATATGTAGATATTCATGCATTATCAAAACGCGTAGCCATGTTAAAAGTTTATGCTGGCATGGAGGTTGATCTACTTGAAGTAGTGCTCGCATGCAAATATGATGGTGTCGTTTTAGAAGGACTCGGACAAGGCAATGTTCCTCCATCAGTTGTTAAAGGCATCGAAAGCTTAATAGAAAGAGGAATTCCTGTTGTATTAGTCTCTCGTTGCTTTAATGGTATTACCGAGGGCGTATATGGCTACGTAGGTGGTGGTAAAATGCTCGAAGATTTAGGAGCCATATTTGCAACTGGTATTAATGGTCAAAAAGCGCGATTAAAATTATTAATTGGGCTTAACAAAACAGGAACTCCTCTTGATTTAAAGGAATTTTTCATGTAAAGCTAATGTATTCAATCTTCACTTTAACTTATGCATCTTCAACTTGCTTATAATAACTTAAGATATTATGTAAACGTTCGATTGCTAACTCAAAATCTGGCTGGATAACAGCAAGCTGTATAAAATTTCTTCGTCGTAAATATTGGCTATCTGCATGAACATATAACCCATTTAACTTTAAATCGCTCTGTAGATTTGCCAAAGCTTTAGGAAGTTGTAAAGTAATTAACATAGGATATTGTCTAGTTGAAACTTGATAGTGCATAAATGGTAGCTGCAGCAATGTATTAAAGCGTTGCTGTAGCTGTCCATATCTTTCTGGATATGCTTGTAATGCTGTTTCAACATTTGCTACAAGTACTGCTGGTAACGTAAACGGAATCGCACCTTGCTGGTAATTAGCTAAATCTAGATAAGCTGGTAATGTTGTTGAAGATTTAACAATGTTTTGCGAAAACACGAAAGCCAAGCCACTAAGCGCACCAATAGCTTTTCCACTTACCGCAGTTGCTAAGTAACAATCTTCTAAAGTAAATGGCATTGCTCCGAACGAACTAATGCAATCAACGCAAAGCTTTGTATCATAACGTTTAGTCAGCTGTAAAATCCCCTTTAAGTCATTGCAAGTACCAGTCGACGTTTCTCCATGTACTACCAGAAGCCATTGATAAGATCCCTTTTGTAAATAAGACTCCAAAATATTTATAGCAAACGTACTGCCCCAATCTTCTTCAACCACATCAAAATCCAATGACCATCTCTCAGCTTGCCTCCGAAGACGTTCTCCAAATTCACCATTTATTAAAATAAGTCCATGTCCTAATTGTTGAGCCTTCAATTGCCCTAGCATCACCTCATTAGCCAATGTCCCAGTTCCTACAATTGTAGCTACATGTTCTGCTCCTGATAATTGAAGCAACTTATTTCTCATCTGCTCAAATAGTGATTGAAAGCCCAACGAACGATGAGAAAGCTCAGAATAATTGAATGGTTCGTTTTGTTTCACTGGTCCTGGATAAAATGTATGGCACTCCTTCGCAAGTCTTTGCTGCAAAGACGTTTCAAATTGCTGTCTTGTTAATACCATGGGTAAAAATAAAGCATCCTCTGTCCCTGTTGCAGGTGCAAATTGGGTAAAACCCATTTGCTTATAAAGTTTCTCTTCACGGGTAGTCCCTGAGATTACGGCTGCCGAATAACCTTTTTCGTATGCAAAAGCAGTTAATGCCTGTGTCAATTTCAGTAGTACTCTTCCTGTTCGATATGCCTTTTTCACAGCTAGCAATCGAATTTCACATAGCTTAGTACTAATCTCCTTTGATAAATACTGCTCAACCTTTCCTATCTTTTCATCAATTGAAAACGGTCTCTGATCTCTAAAGGCAAGCATCCCTATAAGTTCTAATTCTTTATAAACAACGATATACGTATTTTCATGATGAAATCGATCCATTTTTTTTCTAGCGGAATTAGGTTGATGCTGTGGAATTTCTTCGACAAAGGTTTCATAATTTAATCGTGCAATTTCCTCAAACTCCGCTTCCGTATGTGCAATTTTACACCAATACATATCATCACTTCCTTCTCCCTAAAGCTTCGTTAATATTCGGCATATGCTTCATAATTATAAAGATTATTGTTCCTAGTATTGGTATGTATAACAGTAATTGATCGGTATAAACAATTGCTCCACCATATAAAACAAAGCCACCTAACATACTAAGCGTTAAACTTCTCGTTACACTAAGCGTAATAGCTGTCCCTACAACCATCATTAAAAATAAGTTTGGTGACAATGCCAGACCTACACCTATAAAAGTTGCTACCCCTTTTCCCCCTTTAAATTTCAGCCAAAATGGAAACAAATGACCAAACATAACTAAACAAGCACCTAGAACTATTTCCCATTCTTCAAAATGCCATAAATGTCCTACACCAACAACAAGCACACCCTTTAAAGAATCCCCTAAAAAGGTCCATATAAATGCAGCTTTCCCAATAATATTGCCAGCATTTCGAGCACCTAAGTTTCTACTCTTTTGTTCCTGTAAATTAACACCATACGCTTTTCCAACGAAATATGCCGTCATAAAGTTCCCTACGATATAACTAAATATCCAGTATAAACCAAGCATTCATTCACACCTTTTTAATTAACTTCGATGAAATTTTGTCTCATTACCATTACATGGGTTAGATTTCCGATCCTACTGGGCACTTTTCTGTGGCGTCCGATGAGTTGCGTATGCTCTACTTTCCGTCGCTTGGGCTCTTTTATCCGTCACCCTGGACCTTCTTTCCGTCGCTTCGACTCTTTCATCCGTCACCTGGACCTTCTTTCCGTCGCTTCGACCTCTTTCCGTCGCTTGGGCTCTTTTATCCGTCGCCATGACCCTTCTTTCCGTCGCTCTGGCTCTTCTATCCGTCGCTACGACTCTTTCATCCGTCACCCTGGACCTTCTTTCCGTCGCTTCGACCTCTTTCCGTCGCTCTGGCTCTTCTTTCCATCGCTTCGACTCTTTCATCCGTCGCCATGACCTTCTTTCCGTCGCTTTCTCTCTTCTTCTATCCAACTTCTTAAAAAAAGCTGTATAAGCTTACATGCCTATACAGCTTCTATTGCTATTTTGCTCTTTTGGCAATTGTCTTTGCAATACAATCACCATGGAAACGGCCATTTTCAATAAAAATTTCATTGGCATTATTTCCAGCTGCAATAACTCCAGCAATGAATAATCCTTCCACATTTGTTTCCATAGTTTCTGCATTAAAGAAAGGACGACCCGTTTCATAATCAATTGAGACACCCATTGCTCGAATAAATGAATGATCAGGGTGATAGCCTGTCATCGCAAAAACAAAATCATTTTTTACAGTTTTTTTGCTACCATCAATTTCTACTACAACCTCATGCTCACGGATTTCCAGTATATTTGTATTGAAATGCATTTGGACTTCTCCATTTCGTACTACTCCTTCAAATTCTGGTAAAACCCATGGCTTGATGCTAGGTGAATACTCACTACCACGATAGACAACAGTGACGCGAGCCCCAGCCTTATTCAACTCAAGCGCCGCATCCACTGCCGAATTTTTTCCACCTATTACAAGAACATCAGTATCAAAAAATTCATGTCCCTCTTTAAAGTAATGGAAGACTTTCGGCAATTTCTCACCTGGAATGTTTAAATAATTTGGATGGTCATAGTAGCCTGTGGCGATCACAACATAAGGTGTTGCATAAACCTCTTTGTTTGTCGTTACTGTAAACTCCGCTCCATTTTTCACAACGCTATTTACTTTCTCGAAGCGGTTTACTTGAATATCCTTCAAACGCACAACTTCTCGATAATAAACTAGTGCTTGATTCCGCTTAGGTTTACGTCCTTCAATGATAAAAGGCACATCACCAATAGCTAAACGTTCACTCGTACTAAAAAAAGTTTGATGCGTAGGATAATTGTAAATCGCATTTACGATATTTCCTTTTTCAATGACAATTGGCTTTAATCCAATATTTTGCAAGGCTATTGCCGCCGCTAAACCACAGGGACCTCCTCCAACAATAATTGCATCTACTTGCTGCATTTCTTGACACTCCTATCAACTTTGTATCAGCGATTTGCTAATACTTTACTTTTAACTTCTTTCAGAAGAAGTCTCCCATCTCTATAGACGGTGAGATGAATACAGGTTTAACGGAAATCGGAAAGGAGTTCTTTATGCATGCACAAAGCCGATTCCGGACGCAATTATGCCAAGGCATAATTGATTAATCGGGCTTTTACCGAATAAATCCTTATCGTTCCATTATACGCCTTCTATCGAGTTTTGGTTGTTCATTTACCCGAAATTTCAATGTCAATAATATGACATTGTGGCCTCGCACCAAGTCGGAAAGGTAACAATGTCGTACCATAACCGTTACTTACTAAAGTCATCACACCCTCACGCTCTCGATATGAGCCATTTGGATGCACACCGTATGGGCCAATTCTAATTTGACCTCCGTGTAAATGCCCACCAATCATTAAATCTGCTCTAAATTTTGCACGGACTCTTGCGAAAACGCCTGGGTTATGCGAAATAAAGACAACTAAGTCTTTCTCTCCCACCTTTGCAAATGCTTCATCAAAGCTATATTTCTTTGTAGACGTATCTTCAATTGCACTTAGCCAAAAGCGGTTTTTTTTAGGCAGTAATACTGCATCATTGGCTACGATCTGAACACCATGCTCCTGTAAAATACCTTGTAGCCGCTCCTCGCCTACTTCTCTGTCATTATTTCCCCATACAAAATAAGTCGGTCCTAAAGGAGTCAATAATTTTAAATTGTCATGAATACGCTCAATAGGGGTGCGTCCATCCGCAAAATCTCCACCAATAATAACCGCGTCAAATTGGCCATCTAACTGCTCAATCATCTGGTGGTTAATTTTTCGTAAGTGTGTATCCGAAATAAAAAACAGTCTAATCTTTTCCCGCTCACCCTTTAATTGCAATTGATGATGTAAAACATTGTTCTCATGTGCCACCTTTAACATATAAAGCAGGAACGCGATGACTACTAAAACGAATAGTCCAATATAAATCATTCCCTAACATCTCCTTATGAAAGCAAAAAGACGATTCGTTATAATGAAGAATCGCCTTTCACTAAATCAGACGTACGCCTCAACTTTATTTGTTGTTGACGTTTGTCCTTTATTTTATACTAGAAAAACATCATTGCCAAAGAATGACACCTGCTTTTCTTATGGTAGTTTAATAACTTGCCCAACCATTACATCATTTGAAGACATACCGTTTGCTGCACGGATTTTCGCTAGGGTTGCTTCACTTCCATCACCGTAGTGATTCAATGCAATACGATATAGATTTTCATTTGCCTTTACAGTATGGGTACTTGCTTTTGCAGTTTGTTTCTCTTGTTCTGCTTTACGTGCTTCCTCGGCTTTACGTGCTTGCTCAGCTTTTTTAGCTTCTTCGGCTTTTCTTGCCGCTTCAGCTTGTGCTATTCTAGCTTGCTCAGCTTTTCTAGCTTCCTCGGCTTTTCTAGCTTCTTCGGCCTTCCTAGCTTCTTCAGCCTTTTTAGCATCTTCAGCTGCCTTTTTTTCAGCTGCTAATTTCTCAGCATCTTTCTTAGACTGATCTTTAGCTTTGTCTTCTTTTTCAGCTTTGTCTTTGTTTGCTTTATCGTCTTCTTTGTTTTTGTCAGCTACTTCAGCTTTATTTCCAGACTTATCAATTTCTACAATTGTATCCGTAGAATTTTTTTCAGCCTCTTCAATTGTTTCACCCGGTTCATAGAATTTTAAAAAATAGATTAATATTGATAATGGAATTAAGATAAAGATGACAAAAAGAATCGTCATTAATGGCGTTTTTCTTTTTGTTTTTTTCGGCTTTTTATTATTGCCCCCATTTTTATTCATTCTTGAAACTCTAGATAAATCTTGCTGCTCTGTTTGCTCTTCTACAAAAGATTGACGATGCTCTTCGATTTTATCGCGATAATCTTCTTTACTCATTCGCCTTTCCTCCAACCTTACTACGCTTTCTATCATTCTATTATGACGAATTTTGCGCAAAAAGTAAATGACCGTCAATTATAGTCTAAAAGCCCATTAAAAGTTGCTTTAACCGACTTTTCCATGGAATCATTTCTATTTTCTTCTCTTCCTTCAAGCGCGCTTTATTGATTTCATCATAATTGATTCCACAATTTTCACAACAGTTTTCCGGTTTTTTCAACAATGTTTGCCCAAAATACCCGACTAGCTGCTTGCGAATACAGTCTTTTGTCTGAGTAATTTTTTGCATTTCATTGACAGCACGGTATTTTTCCAGTGCCAAATGATTTAGTCGTACTTTAACTTGTTCCATCGTTTCTTGTTGTAACCAATAATCAAGCACACGAAAAGCGGTCTCACTCAGCTCTCCGTTTTTCAGCATTTGCGATGGTTGTGTTTGTTGATATAGTAGTTCCTGATACCGATCGACATGACCAGATGTTGGCAAATCGCCTGTTACAACAAATTTTGCAAGTTCTACGTCATCATCACAATAAAGTAAAACTGCAAGCGCCGGGTGACCATCACGCCCCGCTCGACCAATCTCCTGCATATAATTTTCTACATTGGCAGGCATCGTTTCATGAATGACCTGACGAATATCCGACTTATTGATCCCCATCCCAAACGCATTTGTTGCCACAATCCAGTCGAGTTCCCCGTCAATAAATTGTTGCTGAATAAACTGGCGATCCTCAGCACCAAAGCCTGCATGATAAGCAGCCGCTCGTATGCCTGCCTGGATTAGTACCTCACTATATTGTTCAGCACGCTTTCGCGAGGACATATATAAAATACCTGGTCCTGCTGTCTCTTTTATATGCTGTATAATCCAGTGTGCTTTATCTTCCCTATCCTCAAATACAACACGACCGAGATGAATATTAGATCGATCCACATTATATAAAAACTCAAAAGGTGAATCTAACGACAATGTATCCCGTATATCATTGACTACTTTATTCGTCGCAGTCGCTGATAAAGCTAAAACAGGTGGACGATTTGCTTGTGAAAACCACTGTCCAATTCGTAAATAATCTGGTCGAAAATCAAAGCCCCACTGAGAAATACAGTGTGCCTCATCCACAACAATAAGACCTAACTGCATTTGTGAAAGCTTATCCTGAACTTGTTGCTGCAATAGCATTTCTGGTGACGTAAAAATAAAACGAAACTGCGCTAAAAAATGTAATACATAACGTTTCTCACTTATGGTTAAAAATGAATTTAAAGCAACTACCCTCTTTTCACCAAAGCGTTTTAACTCCTCTACCTGATCCTGCATTAGCGAAAGCAGTGGAGAAACAATTAATACCGGCTTCTGCAAGATATACCCTGGCAACTGATAACAAAGTGATTTACCCATTCCTGTCGGTAATAGAGCAATAACATCTTTTCCTTCTAGGATTGCTTCAATAACCTCTTTTTGCCCTGGACGAAAAGCTGTATAACCAAATTGCTTTGCCAATATTTGTTCAAGTTCCATTTATACTTCTCCTTTCGCGAGGACAAGCTTTAACTGGAAATAACTCATACCTTCAACCACTTCATGCAATGTTTTTAATTTTTTTGTTTGATATTGTTTCGATGCCTGCCAAACTTTTTCCGCTTCCTTATAAGAGACGAATGGACCAATCGAAAAGTTTGGTTCATACATGGCTAATTCTACAAAATGATCCTCAATGGTACTTTGTTTTAGCTTTCTTATTTGCATAATCTGTTCAATCGAATAGCCCTGCTCATATAAATGCGCTGTTTGCTGAGCTGAATCGGTTAATAACGCCTTTACTCTTATTTCCTCTGCTATTTTTCCAAGTAACGGATAATCAGTTGTTTGATGGACTTCATTTAAAAATACATGTAGCAATTCTATAAACGCTAATTGACAATCTAAAATTGCTTCCTTTCGTTCACTAGCAAGTTGCTGCCATGTCCATCCTGGCAAACCATAGCCACTCAATCGATAGAGGACAAGCTGTTTGTTGGCTTCAGATAAAGATAACTCAGAAAGCACGTTTTCGCATTCCTCCAGTAATTGCTGCTGTAAATGCCCATCTTGATAATTATGTTCAAGTAAAAATGTACGAACCCAAGACTGAATATTCGTATCCCTACTTATTGGAGAAAAGGAACGTAATCCAGCACGCTGATAGGATAAACTTTGTACAATTAATGACAATCTCGCAAAAAATATATGCTCATTTCCCCTATAGTGCCACCCATCAAATAAAAAATCAGGTGTTTGCTCCGCTTGCTGTAAACCTAACTTTTTCATGGAATAGTGACCAGATTCTTGCATTATTAACCAACTATTCTGCAAAAATAAGGATACAGCTTCATCAAATGTCGCTCGCGATAACTTAGGTAATAGCCCGAAATATTTATGTAGCTGAAATAACCCAATGTCTTGAATCGTCTGTCCTGAGCGCTTTCCTCTCAATACATGATAAGCTGCAGAAATCGACCGTTCGTTATTGAGTTTTTGAAAGATTTGCAATAAAATTTGATGAAACATAGACGCAAATTCCTCCAATTTAATAGTATTTATGTTGAAAAGTAAGATAAACATCTTTAAAATGAGTATGAAGCTTTGTAGGAACATGTAAAAGGAGAGAATGAAAAATGGCTAAGTTCACAATTGTTGATAAAGATACATGCATCGCTTGTGGCGCTTGCGGAGCCGCAGCCCCAGATATTTATGATTATGATGATGAAGGTATTGCCTTCGTTATTTTAGATGATAACATGGGAACTGCTGAAGTTCCAGAAGATCTATTAGAAGATATGCAAGATGCTTTCGAAGGCTGCCCAACTGACTCAATCAAAGTAGCAGACGAAACTTTTGATGGCGACTCATTAAAATTCGAATAGTTTGTAACTCTATTCGTACACTGAAGGCATCCTTAACTGGGTGCCTTCTTACTTAATTAGAATCTTCACGTTGAAACACAAAAGAAACACAACGCTTAAATTTAGTTGATTATATAGTTGATTTCCCTACTCAGAATATATATAAACTCTATTGGAGGAATGAATGATAATGTTTAATCAATTAGAAACAAATCATAGCTTATACCATATTGACGAAGACCAGATGAATCAATTTAAAAATCTTGCAGCAAAATGGCAATCTATTTTCCCTAATTTTCAATCTAAGTGTATGAATGCATTAGATTCTTGGGCTGTTATTTTAAATTGCTGGTTCTTTTTAAAATCACATCAAAAAGATAGTCTTTTTTTAAATTCTTCAAAGGCAATGCACTATTCAATTAACATTTTTTTAATAGAAGAGCTCAAAAAGATTCAAATTATTCATAAAATTATCGAGAGAAATGATGATGATTTATTCTACTTCGTCGCTTTCCAACTAGGCAATGATATTGACCTCTGGGCCTATAACATATTCGGTCAAAATGATGCTGCAGATCTTATAGATCAAATAATCCAGCAACCCTATTTTCTAGCACATTTGAATGATGATCTTCTATCTAGTGACAAAACATTTCATAAAGTTCAAACAAGAGCCATCAAAATTATGGCACAGGCTATTCGTACGCAAAACTGCTTTATGATTGCAGTACATAACGCAGTCTACAGCGGCTTAGATATGTATGAGGTAGCACAAATTTAAATACAACTATTGGATTCGTCTCTAAGTAAGTGGAGATGAATTTTTTTTTGTGCCTATCCTAGTAACGTCGGACACTCTTTTTTATCTTATTATTGCATCCATTATTTATGTATGATAAGATTTTAGTAGTTGGTACTAATAACAGATATTATTTCATAAAGGGGTTCTTATAAATGATGGATAATTTATTACAATTAAAAGATAAGAATATTGTTGTAATGGGTGTGGCAAACGACCGAAGTATTGCTTGGGGTATTGCAAAACGTTTATTTGACGTAGGTGCAAATGTCATTTTCACATATCGTCAAGAACGTTCATTAAAAAAATTACAAAAACAATTAGAAAATATCGGACAATCTGATTCACTAATCGTACAATGTGACGTCAATAGCGACGAAAGCACAAAAGCAGCCTTCAATGAAATCGGTACAAAAGTAGGCGTGATCCATGGTATTGTGCACTCTGTAGCATTTGCCAATGCTGAGGATTTACACAACCGCTTCTTAGATACAACTCGTGACGGCTATGCGTTTGCACAAGATACTAGTGCATATTCTCTTATTTCAGCAGCGAAAGCCGCACATCCTTATATGACTGAAGGCGGTTCTATCGTGACAATGAGTTACTTAGGAGCAGAACGCGTGCTTGATGGCTACAACGTCATGGGCGTAGCGAAAGCTGCATTAGAGGCTTCTATGCGCTACCTTGCTGCAGATATTGGTAAAGATAATATTCGTGTCAATGCGATCTCAGCAGGAGCGATTCGCACACTTGCTGCAAAAGGAGTTCCTTCATTTAACACAATTTTACACAAAATCGAGGAAACAGCTCCATTAAAACGTAATGTTCAACAAGACGAAGTAGCAGATATGACAATTGTGATGCTATCTCACCTATCTCGTGGTGTGACAGGTGAAACAATTTACATCGACGCTGGCTACCATATTATGGGTTAACTACAAAGAAGCATGGAAGATCATCCTTGATCTCTCATGCTTCTTCGTCTTCATACTGGTTGTCACATCAGTTATTTTAGTTTCTTTGGAGCTGGGTAATCAAAGCCCTTTGTATCCACTTCCACCTTTTTCATTTGCTGATCTTCTAATGGTTTATCTGAACCATCTCGTTCAGCAGCAACAATAGCATCTACCGTTTCCATCCCCTCGATTACTTTCCCAAAGGCAGCATATTGGCCATCAAGATGTGAGGCTTCCTCTACCATAATGAAAAATTGAGATCCCGCAGAATTCGGATCACCCGAACGAGCCATTGAAATGACACTGCGTTCATGCTTCAAATCATTTTTAAAACCATTTGAAGAAAACTCACCTTCAATCGAATAGTCTGGACCACCTGTACCATTACCTGAAGGATCTCCACCTTGAATCATAAAATCAGGGATAACCCGATGGAAAATAAGACCATCATAAAAACCTTCTTCCACTAAGGAAATAAAATTAGCAACCGTATTCGGCGCTGCAGAAGGCTCTAATTCAATAACGATTTTTTCTCCATTATTCATCGTGATCGTCACAATTGGATTTTCCTTCACATTTGATGAATAATCCACTTTTTCTTCTGATTCCTTTTCCTTACTTCCCTCTGATTGCCCACTTTCTTTAGCTGCTCCACAGCCTGTCAAAACAAAGGCTACAGCTAGCAAAGCAAAGACAAATGAAAATCCTTTATAACGCGTGAACATATTCTTTCAACTCCTCTTTATAACCATTTTACTCATTATAAGACTATCAAATAGTTTACGACAAATCATTCTTCTTAAAGCCCCGCTGCAATACGTTGTTTGGCAATAATACCCTTTAATAAAAATGACAGTAAGCATGCAACGATTAAAAATAAAGTAATCATCGCAATAACGCCTCCCCAGCCGTAATGCATCCAGAATATTCCCCCTACTGTTCCTCCAACACTTGAACCAAAATAATAGAAAAATAAATAGAGAGAAGATGCTTGTGCCTTATCATGAGTGGCTCGTTTACTCACCCAACCACTAGCAATCGAGTGCGCCGCAAAGAAACCAAACGTAAAGATTGTAATCCCTATAATTTTCAAACTAAGTAGCCCGATTAATGTAAGTATTGCCCCTGTTAACATGATAGCAATGGACAATAACAACATTTTTTGGCGGCCATATTGATCCGCTAGACTACCAAACCAAGCGGAGCTAAAAGTACCTACTAAGTAAATAACAAAAATCCACCCAACAATTGTGGCACTTAAATTATAAGGTGGTGCCATTAATTTAAAGCCAATGTAGTTATAAAGAGTCACAAAGCTTCCCATTAATACAAAGCCAATACCAAAAAGACATAGCATGGATGGGTCCTTTACATGTTGGATAAGTGATGTCGTCAATGCTTTTATTTGCAATGGACGTGCTGTAAAATGCTTAGAGTTAGGTAGCATCCAGATAAATAACACACTAATCATAAGACTGATGACACCGAGAACAATCATCCCCACTTGCCACGTGTAAAGGTCTGTTAGTGTCCCTATGATAACTCGTCCACTAAGCCCCCCAACCGAATTACCACTTATGTACAAGCCCATCGCTATACCTAAACTAGAAGGATGCATTTCCTCCCCTAAATAAGCCATTGCAATTGCTGGCAAGCCTGCAAAGACAACTCCCTGTATCACTCGCAACACTAAAATCGTTTCAAAATTAGGAGAAAAGGCAAGTGCAAGCGTAAGAATAGATGCCGCAAAAATAGAAATCGTCATCAAAGATTTCCTACCCCGTGCCTCTGATAAGGAGCCAACAATAATCATACTGATCGATAGCGCAAAGGTTGTCACAGAAAGTGATAAACTCGCAACTGCTGGTGAAACATGAAACTCCTTTGCAAATGTTGGTAGTAGCGGTTGTGTCACATATAAGTTTGCGAAAGTTATAAACCCTGCTAAAAATAAAGCCCAATTAGCTTTATGAAAGGCCTTCGTTCCTCTTTGAATAGTATCCATTTCTCTCTCCTTACGTACAGCGAGTTCTACTATTATTTTAATACAATATTTTTTAAAACACACGATAGAGTTGTCAAAAAATAGACATATTTATCCCTATTGCTTGGACTGCTGTTTCAACATCACGTCCTGTGATAACGCCTACGTGACCAACATTGGTGCTGTCGCTGACGCTGCGTTTGCACTACGCTTTTGCACAAAAAAACATTTGTTGCCCCAAGCGGCGCATCGAACGCCCCAAGGAAGCTTTGCTCTGTGCAAAAGCGAAGCGTCAGCGGCAAATGTTTTATCTGCGCGAAAGCGAAGCGTCAGCGGCAAATGTTTTATCTGCGCGAAAGCGAAGCGTCAGCGGCAAATGTTTTATCTGCGCGAAAGCGAAGCGTCAGCGGCAAATGTTTTATCTGCGCGAAAGCGAAGCGTCAGCGGGAAAGCGCCAAGTCGGAACGGAAATCAACCACACGTTTTGGTTAAGAGCCAATACTTCGTTTTCCTTTCAAAGATTCTTTAAAGAATCAACACCTCACCTTATTCAACAACAATTTTCTACAGTTTACTTAAATATTGTCACATTATTTTTAAGAAAATTTAAAATTATATCTATTTCGAATTGGCAGTTATTGTGATACAGTGAAAGTAATCATTTAGAAATCATTGGTAATACGACCTCCGATGACTATACTATTTTCGTTGCACATACTTGGAGGAATTTCCACGAAGATTATCGAGGCATTCACTCTATCAGTTCCGTATATCCACCTTGCATGAAAAGAAGAGGCAATAGTGGCTGTCGTTGAGAAGGAAGATGAAACAGTTGTAAAATATTTAGCTGGCAGGCGAGTCGAGTCAGGTTATCAAGATGGATAAAAAGTCAATGCTAATGACCAAAATGTTTTCATCGTTGCCTTTAAAGGACAAAATACGGATGTCGTTATACCAAAGAATGTCAACGGAGTCGCCTCAAAGCCTTCTAATTTCCAATCCATAAAAATGGTAAAGTCGTAGGTGCCCTAGCATTTGGACTACCAATGAATGAACAGGCACAGCTCATTCAAGATTTAAGTGAAATGATTGAAGTGTTAACCGTTCTGAATCGTGAGATGCAAGGCTTTATGCATGATTCCTTAAAATAATAACGAGGTGAAAATATTGCAAATTACAATTGATCAGCAATTATCTTTACGTACCCTAACATTAGAAGATGCCAAAACAGTTTTTGCATTAACAGATGCATCACGAGTATATTTACGGGAATGGTTGCCGTGGCTAGATATTACAAGAGAAGTAGCTGACACAACGGCTTATATTGAAGGTTGTATAAAAGGACATGAAGCTAAAAGCAGCCTTTCTCTTGTCATCATTTTTCAAAATGAAATCGTTGGGATAGCGGGCTTTAATACGATCAATCATCATAATAAAATTGCTGCTATTGGCTATTGGCTCAGTGAAGGGGCTCAAGGACATGGTCTTATGACGAGGACCGTACAGGCTTTATTGCAGTATGCTTTTGAAGAGTTACAGCTCAATAAAGTCGAAATTCGTGCTGCTGTGGGCAACACAAAAAGCCGGGCCATCCCTGAACGACTAGGCTTTACAAAAGAAGGCACGATTCGTGAAGCAGAATGGCTTTACGATCATTATGTTGACCATGCTGCATACGGCATACTCGCTAGTGAGTGGAAACAAGTTAATGAGGACTATTCTTGCTCTTAACCGATAAATAGCCACCTGATGACACTCATCAGGTGGCTATTGTTATTATTGTTCAACTGTTTCTTTCATCTCTTTTTGTGTTTTATCAGCTGTAACGGGTTCTTGCTTTTTTTCTAAGCCAGCCGCTATTTGCTCTAACTCCGGGCGCAATGTATGCTTACCTGCATAGCTTTCAATTAGTTCCTTCACGTCAATGCCCGAAGTTTCTTTCAATGATTCTTGTAATGTTGACATTAAATTAGTTGCGTAAGCGGTTACTTTATTGGCACCGCCGCTTCCTTCTCCTCCACCAGTATCGACAACTGTAATCTTATCGATATTGCCAAGTGGACTCGCTAGCTCTTTCGCATATTCTGGCATCATACGTACAATCATATCAAGGACAGCTGCTTGACCATAGTATTCGAAGGCTTCTGCAATTTTTCGTTTCGCCTCTGCTTCCGCAAGACCACGAAGGCGAATAATATCTGCATCAGTTTCCCCTTTGGCACGCTCAGCATCTGCTTTAGCAAGACCATCCAAACGAATTTTTTCCGCTTCAGCTTGTGCCAATGATTCAATACGGTATTTCTCCGCATCTGCCTGCGCTAGTTCACGCATTTTGGCCGCTGCTGCATTTTGCTCGACAGCGTAACGATCCGCGTCAGCCTTTTTCTTAACTTCTGAATCGTATTGCTTCTCACGACGTAAAATCTCTTTTTCTTCTAACTCTATTTGTTTTTGACGTTCAATAATACGAATTTGCATTTCCTGTTCGGTTACTTCCTGCTTTGCACGCGCCGTTTCTAACTCATACGCTTGGTCTGCACGCGCTTTTGCGATGTCTTGTTCACGACGGAATTCAGCCACTTTTAACTGATTTTCTTTTTCCGCTTCTGCAATTTCTGTTGCACGTTCAAGCTCAGCCTTTTGTGCCTCCTTCGATGCTTCAGCACGCTTAATACGTGTTTCTTTTTCAGCGTCGGCAGTTGCAATATCTGCGTCACGTTTAACTTGTGCAATTCTTGGCTTACCAAGCGATTCTAAGTAGCCATTTTTATCGCGTACATCTTTAATCGTAAAGGAAACGATTGTCAGCCCCATCTTCGCCAAATCTTGAGATGCAACACGTTGTACTTCTTGAGAAAATTTATCCCGATTTTTATAAATTTCTTCAACCGTCATTGAACCTAAGATCGAACGCAAATGACCTTCCAACACTTCACGCGCTTCATTTTCACGGTCTTCCTTTTGCTTCCCTAAAAACTGCTCTGCTGCCGTTGCAATTTCTGAAATAGAACCACCAATTTTAATGATTGCCGTTCCATCTGCCATCACTGGTACACCTTGCTCCGTGTATACTTCAGGTGTTGTCACATCAAGCTTACTAGACAATAAGCTTAATGGCTGTGCTTGCTGAAAAATTGGGAATACAAATGTACCGCCACCACGAATAATTTTTATGCGATTTCCTGACTCATCTTTATGTACATTTTTTGAGCCAAGATAGCTACCTGTCACAATAAGTGCCTCATCAGGACCCGCTGTTTTATACTTTGTCACATACAGTGCAACTAGTGCGATTAATATAAAAGCTACGATCCCTATAACAATCAAAATCTCCATTGGCATATACGTATCTCTCCTTTATAAAAATTTCTTCTCATAGGATCTTACAAAAAGTGTTCCTTCCTTGACTTCTACAATAAGAACTGTCGTATCATAATCGATAGCCTCATTGTCAAAGCCTGTTGCTCGCTTGGAAATCATCCCACTTGTCGTTTCAATCACAACCTCTCCAAAACCATCTCTAGGAATCGGAACAATAACCTTCCCAAGCTGACCACCAAGTGATTCTTCCGTATAAGCTAAAGAAACATCAGCCGATCTTAGTGGGACAAGAACAAACAAATAAAATAGTGCACTTAAAATAACTCCGATGATGCAAGCAGCAACGATATTCCAAACGCTAGGGAATAAGGCTAACTTTTCTAAAATAAATCCTGCTGCTGACATCAACGTAATGAAAGATAGAATGACACTTGGATTAAAAATCGGCAGCCCTTCTCCAATGCCCTCGACAGCATCGCCAAAAAACATAAATAAGAGCGTTGCAAGGCCAGCGAAAATTAATACCACTAAAAAGATCTGCTCAAGTGAATAGCCAAATAGCGTCAAGTTGTTCACCCCTTTTCATTGTGTTACCTACTATACGATTGTACTCAATAGAAAGTTTCATAATTTTTAATATTTTAAAAATTTTCGGGTGAGTAGTTTTAAGTTAGTAATTTTGGATTCTCTTCAAACAGAACCATGTTACAATTAAATGAATACTGGCAACTAAGGAGATATTGCATGAAGCTTTCAACTATTTTAAACTTTTGTATTCTTGTATTTTTCACCTTACTTTTCGTCAATGATTTTTTCCCGTACACTACACTAGCTGAGGTATTGTCTAAACAAATCATCCTTCTTATATTAATCGCTCTTGTCATCATACAAATCGCGTCAGACAAGGGAAAATATAAAAAGCTTTCTAAAAAAGCATATGTTGGCTTAACAGTATATACGGTCGGGCTTTGGATTGTTTTAACATTACTTGGCGGAGAATCGCAATTAGGTTTATCCTATAACAGCCCTTTTTTTTATTTGATCGTGCTGTTACTTGCGCTTGATTTACTACGTGTTTATCGTCAATCAAAGCGTGAGCAGTCTGAGGAAAAAGCAAAGCAGGAATAAATACATTAGAATTCCTTGTCACTTTATGTCGTTCTATCCGTCACTTGGATTCTGCGGGTACAAAGTGACGCTTTCCTCCCCCCTATACATTGTATCGATACCCAAAATAGAACTGAAATTAAAAGCATGTCAACGATTGGAATTGATTCAAAGTTCCAATCAGTAGACATGCTTTTTTTGATTCTATGTGACTTGAATGCATGCACGATCTTTTAAACTATAGCAGTAGATTCGTTTTAAAAAAGGGATTGTATGTTATGAATGGGTGTTTTCTTTAGGATTGTTGTTATTCAACGAATGGTGCATGTTAGTAGAAGAAGGATTATGTAATTAACAGTACTTCGAAAAAGTTATATATAGTAATTTTTTATTTTATTTGATATCTTTTTTAGAATGACACCTTAAAGGAATGACCAATATGAAACTAATGAAACGATTTATTTTAAATCGCCCTGCAGGAAAATGACTTGCCTATTTTTATGGTATGGTTGCTACGCGACAAAAATGACGACTTGTTACTATTCGAAGACGAAGACGGCTATCCATTTTTACTACCTGTTTGGCCAACTTGAAGCTTTGCTGAAATGGTGGCTGCCAATTTTGATGAGTCATTTGAAGCGTTCAACATGCCACTTGCGAATTTTTTAGACGATTTAGTTGTTGATATTGAAAATGACGTTGGTGCCATATCGATTTTTCCAAACGAAAACGATACAATTATTCAAACTCGTGATGAAATAAAGGAAATGATTCGTGATTTATAATAAGCAGGATACTCCCCGTTAAACGGAGAACCCTATCATAAGCACGTTAAATTCTTTAGTAAAAATTGAATTTTTTATTGAACTGAGCAGTTTAATTCTTAAACCATTATGAGTAAAAACATTAAGGGGGAAACTACTATGACAAAGAAAAATAAGGAGTTATCACCAGAACAACGTGAGGGACTACTCAAAACTTTGAAAGCACGTTTTGAAAAAAATATGAATCGCCATAAAGATCTTGAATGGGCTGAAGTACAAGCTAAACTCGAAGCTAATACTGAAAAACTATGGTCGCTCAACGAAATGGAAGAAACCGGAGGAGAACCAGATGTTGTTGGCCATGATCAAAAGACGGGCGAATACATTTTTTATGATTGTTCAGCGGAAAGTCCTAAAGGTCGCAGAAGTGTTTGTTATGACCATGAAGCACTAGAATCAAGGAAAAAACACAAACCAGAAAATAACGCTATTGATATGGCTACTGCCATGGGCATTGAACTTTTAACGGAGGAACAATACCGTGAGCTGCAGAAACTTGAAAATTTCGATATGAAAACTTCGAGCTGGGTGCAAACACCTGCTAATATTAGAAAACTCGGTGGGGCTATCTTTTGTGATAATCGCTACGACACTGTCTTTGTGTATCACAATGGAGCAGACTCTTACTATGCTGCTAGGGGCTTCCGTGGCTCGCTAAGGGTCTAAATTTTTTTTGCATAGACAGATAAATTTGAATTTAGAACAGTTCAGCTGTAGAAAGGCTTTAATTCCATATTTAATGTAAGGCTAAAAATATGTTAGTGAGGTATTCAAAATAATGAAGAAAGTAGTAGTACCTCCTAAGCCTTTTTTCTATAAAGGTGGAGAGAAGGCCGTTTTATTGTTACATTCTATACAACCGTGCTATTGAAAGTGGGGCTAGCTCATAGCTAACCCCACCTCAAACCGCACTATATAGGCATTAACAAAGACTTTAAGATTCTAATACATTTAAAATAGCATCGAGTTCATTAACAGCAAGATCTAGACGTTCCTTTGCCTCGATATTTTGCTGTTTTAATTGACTAAACTCTAACAAATTTTTCTCATGCTTTAATTTGATAGAAGACAAACGCTCAATTCGTGATTCTACCTTTTCAATCGCTTGCTCACAAACTGCTGTCCATAATTTTTCTGAGTGCTGCATTTCTGTTGTTGATGGGTTGTGTTGACGTATAATTCGTCCATATACCGCTTCAATTTGTTCAATTAATTCTGAGTAAAAATGTCGCTCTACACGAGTTGTTTGGAATGTTGGATGCTCTACCTCTTTTGCATATGGGGTAATTTGGCGTAGTAGCTTCCCAGCATTTTCACCGAAACCATGCGATAAATTCAGTACATTCATTAACTGTAATAGTAAACGAATTTCTTCTAGATTAATAAGCTGCGAATCAATGTTTTCCTTTAGCTTTAAGGACTCCATAAAGCGTCGATCAAAGTGCTCAATTTCACCATTGCGTTGCTCTACTAAATGTTCACTTGCATTGTCTTTTAAGCTTTTAATATAGCGAATTGCGTGGCTTTTTAGCTCTTCTGTTGACAGCAAGTTGTCATTGTCTTGTTGTGGCTTTCCTCGTTGAACATACGCAAATGCATCCATTTTTTTGGGCCATTGTGCTGCTGGGGTTTCTTCTGAGACATTATAGCGTATATAAATTCCGTGCATTCCATATCCTCCAAGTCCATTAAACAAGTATCTCTAAAGACAATAAATCGAATACGCTATTTTTTCAAGTAAAAAACTTTTAAAGATTGAAAATCCTTCTTTTGAACAATAATCCAAAAATTCCGAATAGTCGATACTAATCAGAATTACTCCATTTATCATCATAGCAATTTTACCATTTTCCACTATGACAAGCTATGTTTGTACCCGGTTTCGAATTTGATATGACGGAGCTGATTGCAAACTATATTTTAAAACATCCATCCATTCATACAACATGTAATGACAATTAGCAAGTAACGCTCTAGCTTTTAATATAAAAAAATTTCGCTCTTTTCCTATGGGAGAATCCACCTTGGATCACAGTCCCATAGGAGTATGGCGAAATTGTTTATCTTCATTAAGAATCTTGTCTTATTTGCTTAATGCTTTTTCCCTCAGTAAAGGCATGAATGGATTCTACTTTGCCTACTGATTTGAAATTTGCCTTGTCATAGACTTTTGCAACCTGTTCATTGATAGGCAAAATCCAGAGATATTCTAACCCCTGCTTTATCGACTCTTGCTGTATATGCTGCAGAATATATCCAATCAAACCTCGACCTCGATGGCTTTCAAGTGTTGCTACACTCTCGACTCTCCCTTGATTTCCTGAGACGAAAATATTGGCAGTACAGCAAGCTGTGCCATCCAATCTTAATAAATAGTAAGTAAAATACTGTGAATGATAAGTTTCCTCAAAGGCTTTTTTGATTAATGCAGGCTCCCCAAATGTAGAAATACTCATTTCTACAGCTAATGCTTCCTCCATATTGGCATTTGTTACACGTTCAATTTGTATTGCTGGATTATGTGGTAATTGTAAGTATTCACCGTTCCAACACTGTACATCATCATTAAAACTTTCATATTGAAAGCCATGATTCTCTAGCACTTCTATACATGACTGATTTTCCTCCACGTTGTATAAATACAATCTTGGAATCAGAGATTTTGACTGATAGAAATTTTTGATTTTCTTTAAAAACATATCTGGATCGGTAATCTTCTTCCAAATGTGTGCATGATTAGCGTCATAATATGTCGGCATTTCCTTATTATAAAATAATACTCCTTCGTGACATGTCTCCATCTCACTAAAACTTTTAATATAATCAATATCTAACTGCATGATGTGCTCAATTTTTTGCATTTTTTGTTCCTCCCTCAATCCATTTTCCATATAAATCCTCTAGCTGCTGTTCAAGCTTTTGCCGTTGCTCCTTGGCAAGTGTCGGCTCCTTTAATTTTATTTCAAGCTTTTCAATCTGATCTTCAATGGGTAACTCTTTTTTAGCAGCGTAGGTCTTTTCAGGTGCTTCCTTTATAACCGGTTCTTTAACTATTTCTAAGCGTTTTTGCCTTGCCCATTCATAATGGCCTTCAAATACTTGAATCGTTTCATGCTCAATCCATGCAACTTTTGTAAAAATCTTTTGTAAGAAATAACGGTCATGCGAGACACCAATAATGGTCCCTTCAAAGGACTCTAATGTATCCTCCAATACCTCTCTCGCTTCAATGTCTAAATGATTGGTCGGCTCATCTAGCATTAATAAATTAATATCTTCATGCATTAACTGTGCTAGACGTAAGCGCATTTTTTCGCCCCCACTTAAATCCTTCACTTTTTTAAAAACGTCATAGCCATAAAATAAGAATTGAGCAAGAATATGACGTGCCTCTGCCTCTGACACAGCGACAATCTCACGGAAAGCATCTATTAAACGAATGGCAGGATTTTTATGCTCAAATTGCTGTGAAAGGTAGCCAATTTTCACACTGCTGCCGACATGACAGATCCCCTTATTAGGCTCAACTTCGCCTAGCATCATTTTTAACAACGTTGATTTCCCACTACCATTACCACCTACAATCGCCAGTCGTTCTCCGAAATAAACCGCTAAATTACTTTCCTTAAATAATGGTTTCTCAAATGCATGGCTAATGCCCTTCAATTGTACAACCTCTTTACCACTACGCTCAGCCATCGTTAAGGCTAGATTCATTTTCTTTTTCGTTGTAGGCTTCTTCACACGCTCTATACGGGCTAATGCTTTTTCCATACTTTTAGCACGTCGATGTAAGGCAGCATTCGGCGGATTCGCTTCATTTGCCCATTGCTTTAAACGTTTGATCGTTTCTTGCATTTTTTTAATTTTCTTTTGCTGTTCTTCGTATTGAGCAAATTGCTGTTCAACCTTAGCTTCTTTTTGTTCAACAAATGCATCGTAATTGCCACTATACGCAAAGGCCTCTCCATCTTCAATTTCAATTATTTTTTGAGCCATTTGATTCATAAAATGACGATCATGTGATACGACAATAACAATTCCTGCAAAGTTTCGAACATAGTTTTCAAGCCATTCAATTGCCTGCATATCTAAATGATTCGTTGGTTCATCTAATAGCAAAATAGAAGGATTACTTAAAAGGATTTGCCCAAGCATCACCTTTGTTTTCTCCCCACCACTTAAGCTAGTAAATGGTTGCTCAAGCAATGGCGTAATACCTAAACCATTGGCAATCATCGCTAATTGCGCATCAATTTCATAGCCACCCTGTAGCATAAACCGTTCCTGCACATGACCATATTGCTGAAGTATTTTATCTGTTACAGCCAACTGCATCTCTTGCTCAAGCTTTGTCATTGTTGCCTTTAATGCATAGATTCCCGCAAATGCTTCCTCCAGCACTTCCTTTACTGTGAGCATAGGATAATCCGGAATTTGATGTAAATAACCAATCGTCGCTTCTTTACTTTTTATGATTCGTCCCTTATCTGGCATATCCAACCCAGCTAGTAACTGTAATAAAGTCGTTTTCCCACTGCCATTCACACCAACAACGGCAACATGCTCGCCTGTATTTACTTCTAATTGAAGCCCTTCAAATAATACGCTTCCACCCATAATTTTTTGTATTTGTTCAGCCTTAATTTGCATCGTTTTTTCCTCCAATGAAACGTGCGAAAAACATCTTTAGACACAAAAAAGACTGCTCGATTAACAAGCAGTCTTTTCCTCATTAGTTTGTGAAAAAGAATGGTTAATTCGCTACGTTTGTTATTTGATTTTGCTTAAAAATGGACAGACCTCTCCCGTTGTTCGCAAAATCGAAAGTAATAACATGTGCAAAATACATAGCTTTATCCTCTTTTACACCTGTTTTCGTAGCGTTTTTATTCATTCCTTTTCACCTCCGTTCATCATAGTTAAACTTATAATACCATAATTCAGGAAATTTGGTAAATAAAAATTTTGTACATTTCAAATTTTTATAAATATACAAATATTTGTGTCAGTTTTTTTAAGCTTTCACTTTTCTCACAAACATTTTGACAAACGGTACAAGGAAAATGGATACGACTAGTACTCTGAATAGCTGAAATGCAGTAACGATTGTCACATTCGCATGAACAGAAGCGGCGATAATCCCCATTTGATCAAGCCCTCCTGGTACGATACTTAAAAAACCTGTCTGAAAATCAAGACCATACAAATCCTTCATGATAAATGTTAAGCCGTATGCAGCGCCAATAAAGATGCCTGCTGATACAAATGCGTAAAACACATGCTTCTTCGATAAATGTAAATCCTCTTTTTTCAATAAAAGCCCAATGTAAATGCCAAGCATTAGTTGCGCAATATGAAGTAGTGACAACGGTAATTTTGGTACATCCATTCCTGCTATATTTAAGCCCATCAATAAAAACACTGGACCAAGCATATAGCCTGTTGGTATTTTCACCTTTTGCGCCAGCCACCCCGCCACTCCACACACAGCGAGTAAACCTATAAGACTCCATGAATATGCTCCGTCTACTACAAACACATTTCCACCAGAGCCTGACACCATTAATGGCACAAACCCGACGATTAAAAGAACCCGTAATATTTGAAAGAACGTAATAACAACCATATCCATATCCCCTTGCTCTTCAGCAAAGGCAACAACCTGTGACATTCCCCCAGGTACACAGCACGTCAACGCAGTCGCAAAATCTAAATCTGCACGCTTTGCTACTAAATAGCTGATGCAAAAAAACAGTAAAATGAATAGTACATTTAAAACGACCATACTCCCTAAAAATAGTTGAATATCCTGCACGGCTTCTGGTGTAAAAGCAAAACCAATAGAATACCCAGCGACAATTAAACCAAAATTACGAAAATATATATGCCATTTCAATTGTACTTTGGTCGATAACTGAACAATTAGTACCGCTGTTATAGCACCAAGCAACCATGGCATCGGAATATGTAAAAGTTGAAATAAAACAGCCCCTGTTAAACCAATACATAATGTAATAAACATGTGCTTATCAAAAATAAACATAGAAGCAACCCCTCATGACTGAATAATTTTATTATGCCGTTAACTTGCCATTTTTTCTACTTCATCACTTTTTGCGAGGTTCTATATTGTTAAAAATGAACCTGTTATTCATGAAATTTAACCTCTTATCCAAGATATTCTCCAAGCCAAATTTTTCTATGCTACATTATTATTACCTGATTCAGTGTTTCTCCATAGCGGAGATATGTAAAGGAGGCCTCCAATGAAAATTCATTTAACAATCAATAGTGAGCTAGAAGAAACTGAGGTTCATATACATGCGAAGGAATACACCGAGCAAATTGAACGACTGATGAAGCAGCTACAAGCGTCCCAAACCACGATGCTAGATGGCTACTTTCAACAGGAAATTCATATGCTAAAAATTTCTGATATTTACTCCATTTACGCAGAGGGTGCAAAGGTTTTTTTGCAGACGGAAGAACAGGAATTCGAAACGAAGCGTAAATTGTATGAGCTGGAAGCACAATTATCGAAGGACTTTGCCAGAGTCAGTAAATCGACACTCGTTAACATTAATAAAATTGCCTCTATTCAAATGGGGAAAATCGGTACAACAGAACTGATATTAGAAAACGATGTGTCCGTCCATGTTAGCCGCAAATATTTAAAAGAATTAAAACACCACTTAGGTATTGGGAGGGACTCATAATATGAAATTTATTCGCATGATGATTATCGGACTACTCATATCACTTAGCTCTTCCTACGTCTTAGTAACATTAAGCGTCATATCTAATAACGCTGTAATGTCAGGATCGGAATTACTTGAACAAATTATCATCGCAGCCATACTTGGAGCTGTAATTGGTTTGCTGTCCATCATTTTTGATATCGAGCGTTTACCTTTTATTGCTCAGTTTATTTTACATGTAATTGCAGTTACTCTGTGTGTGTTGATTGCAGGTTATTTCGGGCGCTGGTTTGAACATTCAAGCATTACGTCTATTTTTATAAGTGAAGCTATTATTTTCTTTTTCGCTTGGTGCATTATTTATGTACTTCAAAAAAATGATATTGCAAAAATCAATCAAGTAATTCAAAAAAGAAAGGAATAAACAATATGACCTTTGCTATACAAGTTGAAAATCTATGTAAGCAATACGGCGATTTTCAGGCAGTAAAAGGTATTTCATTTACCGTTGAGCAAGGCTCCCTCTTCGCCTTTTTAGGTGCGAATGGTGCGGGTAAATCAACGACTATTGAAATACTTTGTACATTATTAAAAAAATCAAGCGGTACAGTTAAAATTAATGGTTATACACTTGATGCAAGTAACGACAATGCGGAAATCCGAAAATCCATTGGTGTCGTATTCCAGCAAAGTTTACTGGATGAACGATTAACAGTGCGAGAAAATATACTTCACCGTGGCAAAACATATGGCTTATCGAAAGCTCAACTTGCCGAAAACTACCAATTCATATCCACCTATTTGCATTTAGATGATATAGAAAAACGAAAATATGGAACTTTATCAGGTGGGCAAAAAAGGCGTGCTGATATCGCTCGAGCCCTTATCCATCGACCGAAAATATTGTTTTTAGATGAACCAACAACTGGACTTGATCCACAAACGCGTCAATTCGTTTGGCAAGCCGTTAAGCAACTTCAGCTCGAAACAAACATGACTGTTTTTTTAACAACACATTATATGGAAGAAGCGGCAGTCGCTCATCAAGTCATCGTCTTAAAGGAAGGAGAAATTGTTGCTGAAGGCACACCAGACGCTCTAAAAACAAAATACGCCTATGATTCAATGGCACTTGTTTTTCATAATACTTCTGAAGGGTTACAGTGGCTCGAAGAAAATGCTATCTCCTATACAGAAAAGCTAGGCATTTTCTCCATCCGAGTCGAATCCACACTTCATGCTTTAGCGCTATTAAAAAATGCGGAGCCGCTTATTGCTTCGTTTGAAGTAATCAAAGGAACTATGGATGATGTCTTTCTTCATATCATGGCCGAGGGAGGTGTAGCTTAATGGAAGTATTATCTAGCTTAGTACAGCGCAATAGCAAGGTTTTCAGACGTGATAAAACACAAGTCTTCTTCTCCCTGCTTTCTGTCCTTATCGTACTTGTGTTATACGCTGTATTCCTTCAAAAAATGCAAGTAGATGCCATTGAGCAAATGACGGAAGCTACGCCAGAATTAGTAACGATGGTCAATGAATGGCTAGTGGCTGGCTTACTATCTATGATCGCCGTTTCGACAACACTCGCTGCATATGGGGTCGCTGTAAAAGATTTAGAATCAAAAGCACAGGCTGATTTTTTAACTGCGCCCATTTCACGAGCAACAATTCAATTCAGTTATGTAATCAACGCATTGATCATAGGCTGTATCTTTTCTTTTATCGCCCTAATTGGCTGTGAAATTTTTATCGTTGCTACAGGCGGTGAGCTTTTAAGCTTTAAAAATTTCGTTAACGTCGTAGGCATATTATTTTTATCTGTTTTACTTGCAAGTATTTTTAATCTGTTTCTTGTGATATTTGTCAATACACAAAATTCCTTTTCAACGCTCAGTACAATCGTCGGAACAGCCATTGGTTTTTTATGTGGTGTTTATGTACCTGTAGGAGCACTGCCAACCTTTGCTCAAAACCTTATTATGTATTTCCCTATCAGCCATACAACTTTACTATTACGCAATGCCTTTATGGAGAGCTCCATTTCCAAGGTTTTCGAAGGTGCGCCCGCTTCACAGATAGACGAATACAAAAAAGTGTATGGTATTGTCTATGACCTTCACGGAAATATATTAAGTACCTCAACAAGCATTATGATTATTTTCGTCTCAATTCTTGTATTAGCAATCTTATCTATCATTATCTTTAAAAAGAAAAATAAATAAACACTTTCGCACATCGTTCATAAAATGATGTGTTTTTTATTGATTTTAATCAAACAATTTGTTATTTTAATAATAAATAAGCAAACAAAATAATAAATCGTTTGTTTTTAGGAGGATACTCAATGGATGTTAATGAATTATTTTGGCAGGCTTCGATCCATGACATAAAAAAGGGCTACAAAGATGAAACAACACATTTTACTTGTTTGCTTTGCGGGGAAAAGATTGAAAAGGGTATTATTTATCCACATGAAGGCGTACTCTACGAGGCAGAAAAATTTATACAGCATCATATTACTTCAGCACATCAATCTGTATTCCATTATTTAAATGGCCTAAATAAAAAAATGACAGGATTAACTGATCATCAAAGTCATATTTTGCGCTTATTTTATGAAGGAAAAACCGATCAAGAAATTAAAGAAGAGCTGGAAATAGGTAGTGCAGCAACGATCCGTCATCATCGCTTTGCCCTTAAAGAGAAGGAACGTCAGGCAAAAACTTTTCTTGCCATGATGGATTTATTAAAGGAGCAGAATCAAAAGGAAGAGAGCTTCGTCCCCATACACAAAACGGCTACAATGGTCGACGAACGCTATGATGTTACGATTTCTGAAGAACAGAAGTTACTAGAAAAACACTTTCCACATGGTATCGGTAAAGAGCTAGCCCGCTTCCCAAAACGCGAAAAGCATAAAATCGTGATACTCCGCGCAATCACAAAACTTTTCGATGAAGCGAAACAGTATTCAGAAAAAGAATTAAATGCCATTATCCAACCGATCTACGAGGATTATGTACTAATACGTCGCTATTTAATCGAATACGGTTTTATAGACCGTACAGATGATGGTAGTGCCTATTGGGTAAAAAAATAAGAAGGCAGGGTTTTCAATGGATCATAAAAAAGAATTAAAGGAAATGTATAAAGACATGAAAATTGAAGCGGGCGTTTTTACAATGACCAATAAACAAAATAGTAAAGTATTTGTTGGCAGCTTCAATAATTTAAAACGCCTAAACGGCTTTCAGTTTATGTTAAAAACAAATACACACACAAATAAAGAGCTCCAAACCGATTACAACTCATTCGGCAAAGATGCTTTTGAAATTGAAGTAGTAGAATATTTGAAGAAAAAAGAAGAGGGCTACTTCGATGCTAAAAAAGAATTAGAAAAACTAGAGCAAAAGTGGCTCGACACGCTACAGCCTTTTGGCGAACGTGGATATAATTCTTAAGTAACAAGCTACACAATGAAAAAGGAATCTGTTTTCTTCACAGTTAAGCTGGTGAAATGGCAGATTCTTTTTTCATGCTGTTGCGCGTGGGGGGTCACTCTGATTCCCCAAGGATTTCACTTCCCGTGCGGGGATTCACTTCTCTCCCGCGAATATAGGCATCACTATATTTCTTTCAATAATTCAATTTCTTGCTGAGCTTTTTTCGTTAGCTTTCCGAAAACTAGCTTATAGGAATGCTCGATTAAATTTTCTACTAAATCCATAGATACGTCATCTGCATCCATATAGATTGAATTCCAATGTGTTTTATTCATATAGTAGCCAGGAATAATTCCTTCATAAGCTTCTCTTAATTCTTCAGCTCGATTAGGCTCACATTTCAATGTAAGTACTGGCTTTCCAGTTGCATCTCCGCCCATCATCGCATACATTTTTCCCCCAATATGGTAGCGATCAGCTTCCCACTCTATTTTATAATCATGCGTTGTGCCATAGAGCTTTGAACAATAGGCGTGAATTTTTTCTTTATCCATTTCAATACTCCCTCCCCATAATGGCCTTGGTGCACTTGTAGCTGACGTTTTCACTTTCGCTATATAACATTTCCCCGGCAAAAAACACACGTTCGATTATACATAGGATAACCCATAACGTGTGTAGAGAAAATAACAATTATTAATTTTTTCCAATTTAATAATTTTTACTTAACCCCTCGATCGAACATGCCGATGACTTCTGTAGTTTGCAATATATTGACAAAAGCTTTTTCATCCGTTTCTTTGATCGTACCTTTTACTTCAGCAAGCTGATAGCGTGTAATAACTGTAATCAATACTTTACGACTTTCCCCTGAATAGGCACCCCTTGCGTCCATAATCGTAACACCACGATAAAACTTTGATAGCAGTTGCTGCTTTACTTCTTCGCCCTTACTTGTAATAATCATCAGCGTCAATTTAATATGACTCGTATGAATCGTGTCAACAACCTTCCCTGTAGCATAAATCGATACGAGCGTCAGTAGTGCCGCATCCCAGCTAAAAACAAATCCGCTGATCGCTACAACAATACCATTCATCGTAGAGATTAATGTACCAAGCGGAAAATCACGTTTACGACTTAGTAGCATCGCAATAATATCAAAACCTCCAGAGGAACCAGATGCACGGAAAATCAACCCCGTTCCCAAGCCCACAATAACTCCGCCAAATAAAGAGGCAAGAATCGGCTCTTGCGTAGCTTTATAAATAGGAATAATATACAAACTTACTGACAAAACAGCGACTGAAAGTATCGTATATCCAATAAACCGCTTCCCTAACTTCATAACCCCTAAAATAAGCAATGGCAAATTCAAAAGTAAATTTAAAACCCCTGTATTCAAGGGCGTGATAATACCAAGCATGATAGCAATCCCACTTAATCCACCACTTAAAATTTCATGCGGAATTAATAAAAAATTGTAGGCAAAGGCAATTAATATTGATGAAAGTGTAATAATGACCACATTACGCATAACGATTCCCCTATCAGTAAAACAAACAAATTTTGATACATCTTTTCCTTAGAATACCCAACTTATTCTTTCTAAAAACCTGGATTTTGCACTGCCGTTAAACAAAGCTATTTATTTCTTCTGTTGTTCTTTTTTCTGCTCCTCTTTTATCGGCTCTTCTTTTAAAGGCTCTTCTTTTTTCTCGCCTTCTTTCTCCGCTACCTTATTAATACGATCAAGCATTGGCGGATGTGTATAACGGAACCATTTTACAAGTAACTTTGGATTTACCTCACTTAAACCAGATATCGTCAGCTTTTGGAATGCCGTAACTGCGGACTCTCGATCACCAGTAAGTGAAATCGCATATTGATCGGCTCTCGTTTCCTGATACCTTGAGATATAATTGGACAGAGGGCTTGAAGCAAATAATAAAACAGATGTTATAAGTAAAAACAATGGATACGAACCTATATCACTTAATTTTTTAATTTTTAAGACCTGTCCATAACGGCCAACAATCCATCTCATACACTTTGCTGTTAACCATAATCCTAGCAAGGTCAACAAAAGATAGCCTGCAATACCAAAATAAATATGCTTCTCAACGTAATGTCCCATTTCATGTGCCATGATAAATAAAATTTCATTATCTGTTAGACGATTTAATGTAGTATCCCATAACACAATCCTCGAATTACTTCCAATTCCCGTTACATAGGCATTTAGGGCATTTGTTTTTTCTGCCATATTAACTTCATAAACATGCTCTGCCGGTATATTGACTTGTGCAGCCATCGATAAGATTTTCGCCTCTAGCTCCTTATTTTTCAACGGATAAAAATCATTATATAAAGGATCAATTACAACAGGCTGGATAAACATCACAAATATTGTAAATGGAATTGTTAAAAACCAAGCATATAGCCACCATCTTTTAGCACTTTTTTTGATAAGCCAGTAAATAACAGACACAATAATAAAGCTCATGCCAAAGTTAACCCAAAAATCGATAAGACCATCTCGCATCCACGACGAAAATCCTTGTGTACTAATACCGTAATTTTTACTTAAATTATAACGATAATAATCGAGTGGGAATAGTACCACATATAATAAAAGTGATAATAAGAATAAATAGCTTGCATTTTGTAACAGCTTCCTTTTTGTTTGAGACGTCGCCACCTTTTCAAAATAACGAGATACGCCCATTAATAAAATCATGAAATAGACTAACCATTCCAAGGGTGTAGCAACAAAAAACAGGAAGTTTCGTATTTTCGAGTATTCACCACTTAAATATAGTTCTCTTTCAGACATAAACATCACTGGATCCGCAGCTGTTCCCTGCATCGCTCGTGGTACTGTACCACCGCCGCTATGGAATATATACCAATACATACACAGCACATAAACGCCGAACAATAGTAGCGCGACAATTCCCATTTTTTTCGCTATGTCATTTCCTCCCTTGTTCAAAGCTAAGTTCGTCCTATAGTAAGTGTAAGCTAAATTGAAAAAGTTAGAACAAATTTTTTGTGTTTTATTTACCTTCTATCCCACTTCACACATCATTTAAACCTGTTTCCAAAAAGAAAAAATTCACTCCCCTTCTCCAAACGAATGCCAAGTCTTGTAGATGCCATACACTACAGCTTGTCACGATTCCTAGAAAAGTTGCGAATTTTTCAGCGTATTTTTCGCTAATGAACTTAAAAATTACATATCCATGACAAATGCCGTTTTGCCACGTTGATCATCACTTAAATAACCTGCTGACATTAATTGATCATGCCAATCTTTCTCTATAACTGCGGCTTTTAATGCGTCCTCCTCCTTCGTCGATAGTTCCACCATAATTTCTCCTTGGTATTGCCAAACCTCAATATCCGCTACATAGCCCGCAAAGCTTCCTTTATATGTTGTAGCCCTTGCAGGACCGTAAATTACGGCTTGGGATAATGTGTTTTGATACCATTCTTCAGAATCCCAATTTAAAATTTTTTTTGGTACATTTTCAAAAATTAATTTTTTAGCAGCGTTTGTATCGACTGCATCATAGGACACTTTAGATGTAGTCTTTAAGGATTCCTTACGACTAATCGTGAATGTCCGATTACCACTCTTAATATCCATTTCAAATTTATAATTAGACTCTGCTCCAGTGAAACCATGACTTTCTGTAATAGCGATTGCTTCATCTAGAGGTGTATTTAAGAATCTCTTTTTATAGGTAATATCCATCTTATTGCTCCCTTTATAGACACGCAAACGTTGGATATAGTCTTCATTTAGAAAGGCTCTCTGTGGTGTATCAAAGAAATAAACCTTTACTTCATCTTTTTTTGTAGCCTGAAAAATATTCACAATATCCGTTTCTGTGAAAAGTTCTGATTTAATATTAAATTTAATTTCATGCTCTGGTACGATTGCTGCTTTTGCTTGTACGGATCCAACAAACATAATACTAACAAGGATAGTTCCAATTAAACACAAATTTAGTGCCCATTTCTTCATTCGATTCATCATAATACTTCCTCCTCATTTTTTATTAATTGCAAGAAAGTCGTTTCTTTAGTCGTTAATGAACTGTGAAAATAGATGGTCTTTTGTGCATGTATTTTCTTAGAAAGTGTGATGATGTCATGATAATCTGGATGCGTTTTATAAAAAAATTCCTTATGTTGATTTCGGCTGAACTGCATGTTATATTTTCCTTTATTCCAATATCCCGTAAAGATCACTATTGCATTAGACTTTTTATGAAGTAGATCCTCTAATTTCGTTTCATCACGCTCAGGCACAAAATAGATGGCATTTTCACTATCTATCGTCTTTATCAAACATTGTCGTTTAAACGATGGTAATATTGTTTTAGTAGGCAATAAGTTTTCAGGTTCCTCATAATAGTTTTCAAATAACGACAACAAATTATCATGTATACATATCGATCTTGTCGTATGCTGAAAAAGATAAGTAGCAATATCGACTGTTTTTCCTGAAAAAGAAGATGGTAAAATAATTGGGCAGCCCGGATTTGCATGAATATATTCTGTCATTTGCTGCAATACGTCTAAATTATTGATGCGCTTCTCAACATGACCGCTATCTATAAATGCCACATCATAAATAGTGCCGTCCTCTATCGGCAATGTTGCTTTCAACAGATAGGAATCCACCACATAATCGCCAGAGTAAAATATCACCTCCTCAAAAAAACGAATCTTATACCAAACACTTCCTATTAGGTGTCCACTATAGCCCCATTGAAAACTAAGACCATTACTAACACCTATCCACTCACCGATGGATTCGGGTTGAAAGGTTTTTGCAAGTTGGCAAGACTGCTTTAATTGCTGCGCAGTCATTTCACTCATAATGATCGGTCCTGTGTATCCCCAATTCTCAAGTAAAGGAAGAGCACCTACATGATCTGTATGTGAATGGGAAATAAATACTGCATCAAGCTTCGCTACATGAGCTTGCGTTAAATTCGGAGGAGTCTTCTGTCGATTGTTCATCACTCCGCAATCGAGTAAAATAGCATGTCCATTATTTTCAATGAAAAAGCAGTTACGGCCATACTCACCAACCCCACCTAAAATCTCCACATTAAGCATCCGCATGTCCTCCCCTTTTTTGTAGCCAGGCAAACAGCAACATGAAAATAACGGTCATGATGACTGTGATGACTGCAACAGCCATTCCTTCCCCGACATTTCCTTGCTCAAATTGACTGTAAATAAATGTCGCGCCAGTCTCCACTGAAGGGGGCAAAATAAGTAATCCAGCGACAAGCTCACGCATTGAGATAATAAACGTCATCGTCATCCCAGCTAGAATTCCCTTCATTAATAATGGAATGATGATTTGTCGATAAACAACCCAACTACTTCTCCCAAAAATAGCCGCTGATTGGAATATCGAAGAATCTAATTGTGATAAAGAGGACTTGATATATTGCACGGAATACGGTAAGAAAAGTACACAATACGTCACTACAACCATTGTCTTCGTATTATAAATGGTTGCTGGTAGCCATGGCGCATTCCAAAACATAATTAACCCAACTACAAAAACAATTCCAGGAATAATGTTAGGCATTAAACTAAAGAAATCTAATACTTGCTGCTTTTTCGTTTCTCCTTTTTTAATGTATAAGGCAATGAACAAACCAATAATTGCTGTAACGACAGCTGTGATTATGGAGAAAACAACACTATTTAAAAATGCTGACAATCCAGCACTTCCACTTGTAAACACTTCCTGGTAGGAGGCAAAACTAAAATTCCCTGCTTGCAAACCATCTCCCCTAACTTTCTGCAAAGATGTCACGATAATCGAAAAGTAAGGAATACCGATCGATAGCAAAATGATGATCCCCACAAAAAACCATGAGCCAAGCTTGACATACCACTTATCTTTGATTTCGCGAATAGCTGGTGTTTTTCCAGAAAGCACGCTATATGTATATTTGCGTCCAATAAGATTTTGAAAGTACCAGATAATGAGACAAACTGATAGTAAAAATAATGACAGCGAAGTCGCCATACTTATATCTACTGGCCATCTAGAAAGGTAAGAGTGAATTTCAGTCGTAAAAACTTGAAAACCAATTCGACTACCAAATGTTGCAGGTGTTCCAAATTCAGCTAACGTTTTGATGAAAATTAGCAAACTTCCTAGTACGTAGCTAGAAACCAATAAAGGCAAAACTATTTTCGTCCAATTTCTCCAAGAGCTTCGTCCGAAAATTAATCCAGCATCAAGAAAGGATCCATTGATTCTTAATAGCGTATTTTTTAGCATTAAATATAAAAAAGGAAAAAGATGCAGGCTCATAATCATGACCATTCCAGATAAGGAGAAGAACGCTTCCGTCATCCAAGCAGCACTTGGAAATAGCTGTTGGAGAAAACCATTATTTTGCATAAACAATATCCAGCCCATCGAGCCAATATACGGTGGTGTCATAAACGGAATCGTTAGAACAATATCTAGCCAATTATATTTATACAAGCTTGTTTTCGTTCTTATTAACGCCATGGGGAATGCTATAATTGTTGTCCCTATAATAACTAAAACTCCTAATAGTATAGAGTTTCCAAGCGTATGCCACACTCTCTCATTGGTAAACATTCTATTAATCTGTGAAACGTCTAATTGCCCATCTTTCATAAATGTATATAGCACAATGGCAATTAACGGTGCGATAGCAAACGTGATGACAAGTGTCAGTAATAATCCAAAAGTTCGTCTGCCTTCCATCATCATTGATATTTCAATCCTTCCCTAGAAAAACTTAAAGGAGGCTAAAAACCTCCCAAAACTACTTAACGAAAAAGATCATTGAATTTAGTTAATATTTCAAGTTGCTTCGCTTCTGCGCCCTTCCAGTTCACATTTAGCTGAGGAATTTCATCTAAGGCTGCACGATTCTTTACAGCTATATCTTTGTTGCCTGGTAGCAAGTAGGCGTCTGCGACAAGCTTTTGCCCTTCATCTGACAGTAAAAAATCAACGTATGCTTTTGCACTCTCTACATTTTTTGCATCCTTTAAAATACCAACAGCTCGTGGACTGACAACTGTCCCGCTTTTTGGATAAACAATTTCTACTGGCTCACCCTCAGCTTTTGCTTTATAGGCCATGTAATCTACACCTGAAATTGTGGCATTTTTGTCACCAGTAATAACAGCATCTAACGCTTCCTTATTGGCACCATTCACCTGTAAACCATTTTCCTTCCACTTCTCCATCGTAGTCCAAGCCGTTTTTTCCGCTTCTGTATATCCATATAGGAAATCTACAGCAGAGCCTGACAAACTTGGATCTGGTATATTAATTTTATTTTGCCATTCAGCTTTTGCTAAATCTGTCCATTCTTCCGGAGCCTGTTGCGTATTTTTTGTATTATAAGCAATTCCTAAAGCGGAGGCACTGTAACCATAATAATAACCTTCTGCATCTGACCAATCGCTATTGATTTTCTTTGCATTTGCAACATCTTTATAGCTTTGAAGCTGATCCGTTTCCTTTAAGCCATCCATTGAAGCGACAGAGGCTAGTACAACAACGTCTGCTACAGGGTTATTTTTCTCTGCTTCTAAACGTGATAATATTTTGCCTGTTGTCCCTTGGAACATCTCAACTTTTATTCCCGTTTGCTCTTCAAATGCTTGTTGAATATTCGCTGCTAAACCATCTGGACCAGCAGAATATACCGTTAAAGTTTGTTCTTCTTTAGGCTCTGCACTGGATTCTTTATTGCTCTCTACTGTTTTATTTCCACAGCCCGCTAATGCTAATGTTAAAAGAATGCCCGCTGTAGCAAATAGTTTTACACTTCGTTTTTTCAATGTAAACCCTCCAATTGATAGATTTGTTTTTCATCAATAAAAACCTCAAGCTGCTTACCATGTTCTATAGGTTCTACCTCGTAAAAGCTCCAATGCTTACCATCTACCTGTGCCTGCACTAAATATCGATCTCCAACAAAGGTACTTTTTACAATCATCGCTTGTTTCGCAATTGTTCCTGGGCGTGCTACTCTGGAAACTCCTTCAGGTCGCACAATATAATTACCTTTATCAAACCAGTTCACTTTTCCGATAAAATCTGCTACATATGGTGTTGCTGGGGCGTGATATATTTCTTCTGGCGTTCCTACTTGTGCAATTCTTCCTGCCTCCATCACGATAATTTGATCGGACATTGCCATAGCCTCTGTTTGATCATGTGTGACAAAAATCGCCTGACAATCTAGCTCATGAATAATATGCATGATTTCATCTTGCATTTTTTCTCTTAGTACTGCGTCGAGCGCCGATAAAGGTTCATCAAACAAAATAAGCTTTGGATTTGTCGCAAGTGCCCTCGCAAGCGCTACCCGTTGTTGCTGTCCTCCAGATAACTCACCAGGCTTTCGTTTTTCAAATCCTTCCATTTTGACCAATCGCATAACGTGCTCTACTCGTGCCGGAATATCTGACTTTGGAACAATTCCCTTCAAGCCAAAAGCAATGTTTTGGAAAATCGTCATATGAGGCCATAATGCAAAATCTTGAAATACCATTGTCATATTTCGCTTATTTGGTTTTACATTTTTACGAAGTTTGGATGAATAAATAATTGTTTCATCAAAACGGATTTCTCCTTTTGTTGGTTGTTCAAGACCTGCTAATAGTTTTAATAACGTTGTCTTTCCACAGCCTGATTGTCCTAAGATTGTAATGAATTTGCTATCCAACTCAATATTGATGGGCCATAGCGCTTGAGCCTGTCCATATTTTTTCTCGATATTCGTTAATGAGATTTTCATAATATCCTCCTTGTTAATTACAACTATAAATTCCAGATATTTAGAAAATATTAATCTACTATTAATAACTCGTTAAAAAAAATCTAATAAACTAAAGCAAATACAAGATTTTTTCTAATTTACTTTAGGAGGATAAAATGAATAATGTAAAATTACAGGCATTTTGCCTACTTGTAGAATTTAAAAAATTAGCTCCTGTTGCCAAAGAGCTTGGACTTACAGCACCGACAGTATCCTTTCATATTCGCTCAATTGAAGAGGAATATGGCATCCGTTTATTTCGGACAAATGCAGGTGGATACCGTTTAACAGAAGCGGGAGAAGGACTCTATCATTACGCTCGCCAAATTGTACAGCTACAAAAAGACATGAACCGCTTTGTCGAAAATCTTTTAGCCGGCAATATCGGCTCCATTCGGCTTGGAGCAAGCGGGTTACCTGCGCATATTTTTATGCCGGATATCATCCATCAAATTTCAACAACCTATCCAGATATCCGAATATCACTGGAAGTAAAAACAGCTCCCGAAATTGAACAAATGGTAGCCCTTCAAGAATTAGATTTCGGGCTAATTATGGAAACAAAACAAGAAAATTCGTCCCTTGTCTACGAAACAATTGGTGAAGACGAACTTGTATTGGCATTAAGCCCTACCCATGAGCTTGCAGCAAAAAAGGACATCTCAAAAGCAGATGTCCTAAAAAACAAAGTATTATTGCACACTTCCTCTAGTTCAACGAATCATTTTATAGAAAAATGGATGGATCCATTTCACCCATCCATTTATACAATCGAGCTAGATTCTGTCAGTACGATTAAGAAGATGCTTACTTTCGGAAAAACAATTGCCTTTTTATCAGTTGCCTTCATTGAGGATGAATTAAAATCAGGACTTTTAATAAAAAAAGACTTATACGATGTGGCGCTTAATAGAAAGATTCAACTTATTTACTCTAAATCTCGTCTAGAAACTAAAATGGATTCATTTGTAAAAGCTGCAATTTATGATTTAGCTAAACAGTAAAAATATATCCATTTAGAGTTGTTATAGCTATCTGAATTACTGACAAAAGATATACTACACAATTTATAAATTTTGTAAATACTCAAACAGAAAGCTATTCATATACTTTTTGTTTACCATGTTTAAATTAACACGAAAAGAGCACCGTAAAGCTTATAAACGCTGATACGGTGCTTTTGTTTAGTTAATGTTCTAGATAGGGCGTATAGCCTTTCTTTTAGCTTCCTACCCTCTTTTGGATATCATTCCAGCTTCTCCTCTGAAAAAGGAAAATATCAGTACTTTTTTCACTATAAACATAGAGAAAATTCATTGCATAACAGACTAAATACTTAGTAATTTTAAAAAATTCAGGACAATTTGAACCCATTTCCCTCTAGTAAAATGTAAAATATCTGATAGTATTTAATGGTAAAATGAATAATTTACTTACTTTATTGGTATTATAGATTTTTATTTTTTTATTGTAAATCTGTAGATTGTACAAGTTTAATAGTTAGATTCAAAAAAATACCGTCTGACATCAGACAAAAAAACACTTTTTACCGAGAAAATGATACAACAACTGGGGGTACTACTATTGAAAAAATTAATGATTGGCTTTTGTTTGATAGCTTTGTTATTAACTGGCTGCTCAACGGCTCAGACAGAAAAATCGAAAGAAGAATATAAAATAGGGATCCTGCTTTCAGATGCTGGTCTTGGTGACGAATCATTTAATGACTCCGCTTTTAAAGGGCTTGAGAAAGCACGAGATGAGCTAGGTATTTTATTTGATTATAAAGAGGCGCCTGATGGTAATTACGAAGAGAAGCTTGAAGAACTTGTCTCAGAAAATTATAACGTCATTATTGGTCTTGGCTTCTCTGTACAGGAAGCATTGGAAAAGACAGCAAAACAACATCCAGATCAACAATTCATCCTTATCGATGCGCAATCAGAAGTTGAAAATATCATTTCAATAACATTTAAAGAGCAGGAAGGAAGCTTTTTACTTGGAATGGTTGCTGCAATGACGAGTAAAACTGGAAAAATAGGATTTATTGGTGGTGCAGATGTTCCGGTTATCCATCACTTTGAAAACGGCTTTATTGAGGGAGCTAAATATTATAATCCAAATATCGAAATCATTAGTGAATATGCCGGCTCATTTGATGATACCGAGGCTGGTGCCGCAATCGCAGAACGTTACATAAAGAACAAAGTAGATTTTATTTATCATGCAGCGGGATTCACAGGCTTTGGCGCCATTAAAAAAGCTGAAGAAATGGGTGTTTATGCAGCGGGTGTAGATATAGATCAATTTTACATTGCAGAAAAAACGGTCGTAACATCTATGTTAAAAAATGTCGACCAAGCTGTTTTTAACATGTGTAAAACATTAGTTGAGGAAGGGCAAATTTCCGAAAAATCATTTTCATTCGGTCTAGCTGATAATGGAGTCGGACTTGCAGATATCCGTATTATCAAATTAACATCTGAACAGCAGGCTGCCATTGAACAAGCCGAAGAAGATATTGTCTCAGGTAAAATAAAAGTTACCGCAGAAAAGGAGAATAGCCAGTGACGTTACGAAAAAGATTATTTATGAACATCCTTATTCCAATTGTGCTTGCAATGGCTATGATTGGCTTTATTATCGTTCAAACATCTGATATTCAAACAACTGCACAAGATGATACAGCACTTTTGCTTGCAGTGAAAGAACTTGAACAAAGTTTAGTTGTAACAAGTCTATCATTAAACAATTACACTTATTTAGACAGTGAGGCCAATAAAAATGAAGCTCTGGCAAATTTGAAAGTAACAGATGCGAATTTAAAAGCACTTTCTTCTGTTGCGAGGGTACCTGAACATAAGGCCATTATCAAAAAAATCGAAGGTAAATACATAGAACTAGCAAAAGCTACAGAGACAGGTTTTGTTGCGAACAACCGTCCTGAAATAAAAAAACAAGCAATTAGAATTTCTGGCATTCTAAATGATATGCATTTACTGAAAAAAGAAACAAATGAATGGTATAAAGAAATAAATCAAAAGACTGAGCAAAAAATTACTTTTATTACCACAACTACAATCGTAGGAAGTATTCTATTACTTATTGTTACATCCATTTTTTCATATGTTGTAGCGAAAAGAATTACAAATCCGATTAATCAAATTGTGGATTGTGCACAATTAGTGGCCGCAGGGAATCTAACTATAGATACATCTTCCCTATCCTATAAGCAGGGCAGTCGAAATGAAGTTGATCAACTGACTGAGAACTTTTCCATAATGATTGACAATCTAAAAAGCACCGTACATTCCATTGACGATGTAGGTAAAAATGTTAGCCTATTTACAAAAGATGTGACGAGCTATATTGAAACCGTTAATGCCGGAAGTAAACAAATTGCTTCATCAACGGACGAATTGGCGAAAGGAAGCCTAACTATTTCAGAAGATATCCAATCAACGGCTATCCTTATGAATACGATGACAGATCAATTTACTACTGTTCAACAGACAAGCGAACAATCGGCGGCAAACAGTAAACTGGCACTTGCTGCTGTTCAAAATGGCCGTAGTTCCTTAGAAAAGCAATCCTCCATCGCGAAGGATATTTCATCCACATCGATTAACATTAAAGAGGCTGTTACTCAATTTTCTCAATTTACAACAGAAATTGAAGGCGCAGCTAATGTAGTTCACACGATTGCTGAACAAACAAATCTTTTGGCATTAAATGCTGCAATCGAGGCTGCACGTGCTGGAGAAGCCGGAAAAGGATTTGCCATCGTGGCACAAGAAGTCAAAAAACTGTCATTTGAAACCGAAAAAGCAACTACTCTCATCTCTTCTATGGTTACCCATATAGAAGATGGCATTATGCTTATTCTTTCTACTGCTGAGCAAGGACATCAGCTTTCTAACGAACAATTACAATCGATGACCGATACAGAAAAGTCATTTGAGGAGATTGTAGCCCATGTTTTAGACATTAATGATCAGTTACAACACCTTACTAAAGATATGGTGCAAACAACTGCAATGAGTCAGCAAATGAACAGTACAATTGAAAACATTTCAGCGATCACCGAAGAAACAGCAGCTGGCACAGAAGAAATATCCGCCTCTACTCAAGAACAGCTTCTGTCATTCGAGAAAATTAGTGAAAAGGTTTCTGACCTTCAAGAAATGACAAATACATTGTCTGTAGAGCTTAAAAAATTCACATTATAATGTAAAATAAACATCATTAGCTTCTTTGAAAAATCCCGAATAGCGGACACTTAAAAAGTGGTCTATTCGGGATTTTTCTTTTGTGAAATTGGTTATCAGTATACTATCGCTCGATTATTTATACTTTCTATTACCTTGCCCTTTTGCTTGCTCAATCATCTTTTGAATTTGTTCTTGTGTAAGTTGTAAAGTTTGTTTTAGCGTCTGTGTCCTCTTAGCTTGTTGAAGTGCCATGATAACTGCTGGGATTAAGCTAGCTTCAGAAACCGGTTTAACTAGATAACCCCTTATATTATCTTACTTAGACTTTTCTACAAATTCTTTTTGGCTATATGCAGTAATCAACAACACTGGGATATCCAGCTGACGACCAATCACCTCACTTGCTTTTAAACCACTGATTTTTGGCATTTCAATATCCATTAATACAAGATCTGGTTTTAGCTTAAAAGCGGGTTCAATCACTCGATCTCCATCTCCTCCTTCTCCAACAATCTCATACGTTAGCCATCCATGTAGCGGCAAAAACTAGCGCCACATCACAGAAAATGAAAGATGATTAAATTCTTTCATGGGAGTTTAAGTGCAATGTTTCGCAAACTTTATTAATTTCCTCAAAAGTGTTCAGCATTAAAATATGTTCATAGTTTTAAATCACATTTAGCTATGTTATCCTTTCATTAAATAACGCTCCAAATATTGGATGTTTAAAAATATCAAATAATTCACTTAACAAGTACTGAAAATAACTTAGATGGTGGTGATAATTTTGAAAGGAAAATTTTTCACAGGTTTATCTTTCTTCTGTTTTATGTTGAGCTTTCTTATAATTGGATTTGACTTTTTTGATTTTCTCTACGATAAAGGCATTTTTACACCATTAATTATTGGAGTATTGGGTATAATAAGTGCTTTCCTTGGAATTAAAGGTAATATCCGAATGATTCTCATACTGTTTAATTCGTTCTTTTCTATAGTTTTTCTATATGCACTATTAATAGGTATATTTGGATTTCAACAACCTTAAAAGTATATTAAAATCCCTGTCTTAATAATAATTATGTTTTTTGGCTTTAAGTCTTCTATATCTTCTATTTGCTACTCCGAAAAAATCAGGTAACTAACAATGTAAAGCAGCAATAAGTTTCTCTAGTCATTAACACAATAAGGAAAACTTAGTAAAAGATGTTTACAAACAACTTAAAGATAGGTATACTTACAAAGTAAACAAAAAAATTCTTAAGGAGGTCGAATGAAATGATCGTTATTGTTAAATTGATGTCATTGGTAGTTACAACTTCAGTAAAAATGAAAATCACACATTCGACCAGATCGGAATGGATCGCTTAAGGTTTTTTTTGTAATTAAGCATACCCATACCGCAGGGAGAAGTGTGCCCCTGCGGTATTTTTGTGCCTTTTTTCACCGTAGGGGAGTCTCTCTACGGTTTTTTTCATTTTTCACGGTAATTTAAGGAGGTGATAATAAATGATATTAAACATTTTTTCTCTCACGATAACGATTACAAAACGTGAGAAGTCTCTTGAGGAAGCACTTCATAATGAAAATGTGAAAAAAATCTTTGAAGAGAACCGAAGAAAAGTAGAAAATTATATTCGTATTCGTCAATATTAATTTTGTTAACTAAAAAACATGAAAGGTGGGAATTGAGATGATTTATATGATCAAAAGACGTTATGCAGCTTTATGGGTGGAGAAAGACACAACCACCAGATGCAGTAATATAAAGTGACAATATAGCTATTTAATTTTATAATCTCAGTAAAGTTAACCCGTTCTAATCTAGGACGGGTTGCTTCAGGAGGTATTTTGCACTTTTTTAAGCGATATTTTATACATACAATTTGATGTAGTTTAAGAAAATGCGGAATTACAATGTTAGGGAAATTCTAATTCTAAATAGCGTAATTCCTCGATACTAAAATTGAATTTGGCGATTTTTAGATTAATTTCATTATTCTGCCCCGTTAGCCATCCATGTAGCGCAAAACAGCGCTACATCACAGATAATGAAAGATGATTAAGTTCTTTCATGGGAGTGACATAAGGATTTTTAAACCAAGGCCCTCCAGAGAATATTGTCACAGTAGAAATGGTTCAAGAAGTATTTGGTATGGAAGTAGCAGTATCGGAGGATCCTTTCTTTGGAACTCCATTATGTATCCCGAAAGGAAAAGGAAGGTATATAAAATGAATTTAGAGCCTTATGGCGTGGAAAAGCACCCCTCACCTCAAGGTATTCCTTTACATCAATTATTAAATAAGGATACTTTACTACCAATCATTAAACAGTATGGAAATCATTTGAATACGCCTTCCTTAGCTGTAGCAGGTTCTCTATTTTTAAAACGTTATGCTGTTTTAGTAGCAGCTTCGAGTCTGGATTATTATGGACTTCAAAAGAAAAAAATGGATTGGTGGTCTACAGCTCGACTTGATGTAACATCATATAAATTGCTAATTGAAGAAAATCCAACAGCACTTTTTGATGACTGTTGGAAAAATCGCATTTTCGCTCAACATTTAACACCAATGATTACTATCATCAGCGAAGAATGTAAAATTTCCTTAAAGATCCTATGGGAAAATCTCGCTGTAAGGCTACTTGCAACTCTTCGTAAAAATGAAGAATTGTATACTTTAAATGAATTAAATGAACATTTTAATGAACTTACATGCGCTGAAACTAATTGGTTAGGTATGGAGCAAAATCCTTTTCAAACTTATCTTCAGCGAAAAGAGACATGGAGTGAAGTACCCGTTCGAAAAACGTGTTGCCGATACTATCAAGTTAATACAAAAGCAGATATTCCATACTGTAAGAACTGTCCGTTGAGGAAATAATAAACCTATGTTTTCCTAACCAACACGCTAGATTATGTGCTATTGTAGAGTTTTTACTATGGACAGATCACATAAAGAGAGAGCATGTTTTTTCACTTAACATGCTCTCTCTAATGTTTTATTATAATTCTCTCAAATATACTTTATTAATATGACAAACTTCCTGCAATAATTAATCCTACCGTAATGCCTACTGCAAATAAGCTGAAGCCTACTGCAGTATTTCCTTCTTCCACTTTTTTCTCCAAGCTTGTTTTTGGTGTTAATACGTATTCAATAATCAAATACACAACTACTTGTGTGGCAATTCCGATTAACCCCCAAATAATAGCATCAAGTATATGAACACTTGAAGACCATACTGTATATAATGTGATGCCTAATCCAATCACTTTTCCCCATAGCTTTAATGCCACAGCCATATTGCCTTCTTTAATTAAGTTCCACTCTGAAAATTTTGTTGTAAAAGCAAATGCAACAATACCAATCAAAATGAGAATTAACCCGGTTCCTGTATATAATAAAAAATTTAAAAAACTATCTAATGAGAAAAATCCCATTCCTTTACACACTCCTTTTATGATAACTTCAGTTTGATCCAATCTCTTAAATTCTTATTTCTAATAGCCTATTGGCAAAAAATAAGATCCGTTTTCGGTTATTTGTCCCCCTGCGCGAATGCCAATTGCACTTGCCTGACCATTAATATAAAAGCAACCATACATATAATGCGCTCGTTTGGGTCCTTGTTCTGTTTGAATAATCGTTTGTGGTAGCTCGATAAACTGTTGATAAACAGAAAGTTCATCTTTATATGTTTTATGAAAATCTTCCGCAATTTTTTTACCTGTATTTGAAAAAATTTCGACAGTGTCTCCTTCGCGACCAAATGTAGGCTTTTTCACAAAACTTTGTCCCTGTTGTAAAAAAGCATCTGAATCTAGGTAGGTTGGTAAAAAGTATTTATGTATTGCGTCATGTTCTTGAGGCGAAAAAAAAGAATGTTGCTCCTCATGAAGCCCCCATATAAGCGCCATTATTGCCTTAGATTGTAGTAAAAAAGCAGAAGGAGGATTCACAACGGCTAGTTGTTGTTGTTCCACTAGCTTCATTAACGATTGACCTACTTTGTCTTTCGTTATTGGATCTACATCATGTATTAAATGTTCAATAGGATACGTTTGTCGATATAAAACATCGATTTTTTCTCCGTTTATATCATATAGACCTTGTGCTAAGATAACTTCTTCACTTTCTAAAATCGGCTCATCTACAAGTTGTAATTGATGAAAGTCCATATACTGACTTTTTAATCCCATGAGTTCCTTTAAATACATGGTTGTCAGTTTATCCTCTTCATGTTCCGAATGGGCTGCAAAAACAATATTGTTAGCTCCCGATCTTCCCATCGAACGAAGCGACGACGTTACAGCTTTCAACATTGCTTGTTTTAACTGATCTTCGCATCCGTCATTTGGATTTTTCAGCTCAAACTGTTCACACACTTTCCCATTCACAAAAAAGGTTTCTTTTATAAATGTAGGTGTATCTGCGTTTATTTCCAATAATTTCACTTGTTCATCTGTCACGACTAAATCTAAACGAGCAATGACACTTTCTACTGGAAGTGTTTGCAAACGGATGAAAGAGTGCGTTTCAGTTGGAAATCCAAGACGCAACAACGTCTCATCATCTAGCATCCGCAACAAAGGAGCCGATTTATAAAAAATATGGCCAATCTGTTCGGTCGCCTGGCGAATCTTATTAATCGTTTCAGTACTTTCTCTCTTAATATCAAATAGAGCATATTCCATACCATATATATCATGCCAAAAATCTTTTATCTGGCTAAAAAATTGTTGTCGATTCTCACGAAATCGGTTCATCTTTACCCTCCAAAGCCACCTTTTGAACCACTACCTATCCCTGATTTGTAATTCGTTTTATAAGTTTTATAGTCAGTACTTGTTTGTAATGAATTTTTTGTTCCGTAATATTTCCCACCATAGTAGTAGCTACCTGCATGAGTGGAATGATGATCATCACAATAATACGTACCCGTTTCATCATCCCAATCCCAATCATCGCAATCTGTTCCAGTTGGCTCTGCATATCCCCTTTCTTCCCCACAAGCAGTTAACGATAACAAAGCTGCAGCTGCTAATGCTCCTGTCATCATTTTCTTTGTCTTATTCATGCTAAAAATTCCCTCCCTATGTTATAAGCGTATATCCTGTTGGCTTAACATATAAAACATACACACCTTGGTCTTCATCAATTTCAGCTGAGTCCCGCTCCCACTCCTTGCCTTCGATATATGTATATATACTGCCAATAATGCTTAAAATATCTAAATGATTGGTCATATATTCAAATGTAATAAGCGGATAATTTTTATAGGCATTTAATTCACGAATTTCAAGTTTAATCCCTTCATGTAAGTGTTCTGGCATTTCAATTGGTGTTTCTTCGTATAATTGTACATAAATGACGAAGAGCTCACCTTCAATAGCAGAAGACAGCTGTTTATAGGTCTTCCCTTCTTTAATAAAAAATTCACATTCTCTTCTTGTTAAAATTTGTGGTAAATCAATATTAGTATAGTAATAGATTGGTTCAAACTTGTCTTTCTCTTTTTGCAAACGATATTCTAACATTGCACCTTCAAATTGCATAACACACTTCCCTTTATAAATATTGTTATCTCTTCGAATTGCCATTACTAAAAATAACTACATGTATTTTTATATTTATGGTAGATTTTCTTATCCATTGGCTTTTATTAATTTTTTATACGACTGTGAATGATAAATAGTTTCATATTTTTCAACTAAACCCCACCTTTAACTACTTGCCAATGAATTTAGAGTTTAATTGAGCGATATTCAGTAAATTAAAAAAGATGCAATATTCACGAGTAAACTCCCTTTCAAGTTTATCTCTTTGAATGATTACATCTATTTCTTAAAACATTAGCGTACAAAATCGCAATTCATTTTATCCAATTATTTGGTTTCCAATCGTTTGCTATCCATTGTGGATCTGGCTCTTCATATGGTGCTGACGCCATTAATTTGTCTTGTGCCCATATCGCAGCTTTTGAGCGAATCATTTCATCAAGCAATGGTTGCACGAATTCCTTTGGCTCAGTGTGAAAAGCGTGAACAGCAAAATCGTAAAACCACCCACAGCTGAGTAAATAAGGCGCAATATCTTGCTTCGTTAATCCATTTTTCAACATTAACGTAAAGGAAAAAATTCGTTTACATGCATGCCAAGCCATTTTTTCTGGTGATTCCATCCATTTTTCAATGCGTTCTCTTGCTTTATCAATCATTACTAATGGGTCGTCGATAGCACGCCCATGACCAGGATACGCTTTTTTTATCGAAAGTTTAGCGAGTCGCTCTAGACTTTCATAAGAGCGTCCTAAACTGTTTGCACCTTCTCGAAAAATATTTATCCATCCAACATCATTGTGATGAAATAAATCGCCACAAATTAAAATCTGCTGTTTTGGCTCGTATAAAGAAATATGTCCTAATGTATGTCCTGGTGTATGTAAAACTTGTAAAACACTATGACCCGTATTAATCTCTTCTTCATCTACAAGTAACTGTTGCACAACATATTGTTCCACTGGTTGATCTAAATAGTGGGCACTACAAGTTTCGAAATCACAACGATTAACCATTTTTCCTTCCCAAAGATGTGCTGCAATCGGTAGGTTATATTGCCGCTGAAAATAATGATTTCCTCCAACGTGATCGCTATGATAGTGAGTGTTAATAATGCCATTTAACTGTTTTGGTGATATCCCTGCTTCGATTAAAAGTTTCTCAGTTCGAACTATATCGCTACCAAATCCGGTATCAATTAAAAATGATTGATTATCTTGAATAACAATACTATTGGCACTTGGAAATGGACGCTCAAAAAATAGGATTTCTGCAGTTTTCATATGGTAAACTCCTTTAAATGTTATAGAATAATACCTGAAAAGCTTCCCTTTAACACTTCTTTTTCAAGTTGATTTGTACACGTAAATGTTGCAGTAATTGCCGTACGATTTTTTCCATCCGGTTCATACTGTTCAATTATTACTTCACAACGAATCGTGTCATCGCTAAAAACTGGACGTAAAAATTCATAATCCATTTTACGCGCTAACACGTTATAATCACCTCCAACTTTCGTTGGAAGCGTTGCTGTTAAAAGCCCATGTACGACAAACCGACCTTGTTCATCTGGTGTGATATGATGAGTCCCTTCATCTTTTGATACCCTCGTAAATAATTCAACATCCTCTGTTGTAAACTTACGCTCAAATGTAATTTTTTCTCCTACTTGTAATGCCATCTATGTCCCCCCTGTTAAAAACCACAGTTATAGACTGAATAATAAAACTATTCAATCTATAAATCAAGCACTATACATATCAACCTACGAAACAAACACTCGAAAGCAACGGACATAAAAAGATGACGCTGGTAGTATACCAAAGTCATCAAATTGCCGCAAAGTACGGCACTCCCTCTTTATTAAACTGTCTATCTACTAGGAAGCATATCAAATTTCTATTTCGTTCTTTTTCATTCTTTTTCGTATTGCATATATAACTACCAACAAAAGAGGTAAAAAAAGTCCGATTGATAATGTTAAAGAATTACCCGTTGTATCGTCAAAATGTTTTTGATAGATGATATTAGGATAAATCACAAGTGAAAGAACGACGGCAATCATGCCCAACGGTAAGGTTAAAGGGCGGTAATCTTTCAAATTTAGAATTTGTGCCATTCCTAAAACGGAAGCGTAAAAATAGAGGGTCGTCTTAAAATAGAGAGTGATCACCCAAAGAGAAGCCATTAATCCCTCAATACGCTGTATAAAATTCCCGATATTTATCCTTTTGGTCAATTCATAGCTTGGATAAATCTCTCCGGCAGTTTTATCAATACCTAATACTGTAACACTCAAAAATGTAATAATGATGATGACGATGCCGCCTATTAAGTTTCCTATTAAAAATGTTTTTCTCCCTTGCTTCATTTTATTAACAAAAGAAGGAAAAATCATTAAGAGAACAACGGCATTTACTGAAGATACTATGACATAAAAAATGGATGATTGAATGATTTTTTTTGTCCCCATCTCATATACAGGCTGTATGTTTTCAAACTTCATTTCCGGTGAAAGACACACCACTAAAATGAAAAAAAAGGCGAAGAACACGACAATTAATATTTCTGCAGTACGAGCGAAGGTTTCCAATCCAAGACGGACGCCCATTACCACAATCCCCGCCATAAGAATATTAAGGACTACCATTGGGGTATTTGGCATCATATGGATGTTTAGGAATAGCCCAAAATAATACAAAAGTTCCGAAGCATAAAAAAGAACTATTAATACAAAAAAAGCAGCTAAGGCTTTACCTATCCATCTCCCAAATAGTTTTTCTATCATTTGGACATAGGTGAGGTGAGGGAACCAAAGTGCTATAGTGATGAGTAGCCAAATGACTAATAAACCGATTCCCGTACCAATTATAGCCGCAATCCAGGCGTCTTGTTTTGCGCCGGTTGCTAATGCTGATGGTACAGTTAAGATGCTCGTACCAATCGTAAATAAAATAACTAAAACCAGAAATTGGTACGAATTTATTTTAACGTCTTGCATCATTTCATATCATCCCTTCCCCTCTACACTTATCTTTTATTTCAAGAAATGAGAAATAAAATCATTAAGCGGTTTAAAAATAAAAGTGAGTAAATCAAATGGATTTGGAATAGTTTTTTCAAATCCAAAAAGTGTAATACTTAGACCTCCCCCAATTGCAAGAAGAATTGAAAATACAAGTAACTCTTTTTTATATTGTTTTTCCAAGAGAGGTGGAACTTCAATCCACACAATAACTGCTGCAATTAGAATTATTCCTATTGTTTTTATCATAATTATTTAACCTCTATCTTTTCTAAGAAGGAATTACCTTCTGTACCCGTATGCACAAGTTTTACGTCTACTTTAACATTCGCTTTCAACTTAGGGAATTCCTCATCCCACTGCTCTTTCATCTTTTTCCATTCTTTCGGATTAGATCGATGAATGGCTTCACCAAATCCAAATATGTCTGATTTATATTGTTTTTGTAACGTTTCAATGGACATGTTAATGGTCTCTTCCATCTGTTTTTCAGTAATCTTCTCTAGCTCAACAATCGTATCTAGGTCATTAAGATTAATTTGACACTCTACTTCCCCAACATTTCCTTTTACTTTAATATTGATATCCACTTCAGGCATACCTTTGTTTATTTTGCCTTTCACTTTAGAATCTGCTTGAATAATCTCTATAGTGGCTTTCCCCTCTTCAGGACAAGATATAGCAGTTACAGACTTTTGCACTTCGTTGACGATGCCATTATACCCTCTGCTTTCTCGTTCAGTTAACCAGCCCACCAGTTTATCTTTTTTAAACACCGCTAATTCATCATATACAATTCGCACAGGAGGATTAATCGATTCTACTTCCTGTTTGGTTGATCCTATTTCTTGATCCCCTGTTACTAGAATCCCTGTTAATACAGCTTCCGTTCCATCACTTGTCAGAGAAGCGATTAACTCATCTAACTTAATGCCGTTCGTTGCAGCCCAATAATGTTCTGACGTCTGCAGGCTGTTAAACATATTATTAGCAGGTATATTTTCAATCGTTGTTCTGACATTCAGTACTTCCGCTGCGGTCATATCCTTAGCAATAGCAACAAAGAAATCAGATCGGAGTTCCCAATCTCTTGACAATAAATCTAAGGATTTCGCTATCCCTTCTTTAGCTAAATCCTCACCAAGCACAAGCATTCGAAGATGTCCTGGATATATTTTTCGAGGTGATGTCTTTGTAATTTTTCGAAGAGCTTCATTTACCGTTTCGCCTTTTTCCTGAAACAGGATGACTGGTGAACGCCCAGTACTTGTTTTCGTAGGTATTTCCGAAGGTACAACCACTTGAGCAGTTACTTGGTATTCATCTTCTACTTTATCGATTCCTATCGCTAACGTAATACCAAGCTCATTTAATTCCCTCTTGTCCCAACATCCCGTAAGAATGGGGCTAAGAATTAAGAGAACAATCATGCACTTTTTCATCGTTTAACCCCCTTCATTTTTTGGCGGCTGTGGTTTTGCAGAGGCTGAATCTTGTTGCCTAACGATATTTTGTTGACTGATTAGACGAGGCCGAGTAAACATTTTCCATATAGGCAAGAGAATAAACGTATCCTTTTGATCGGAAAGATTAAATGGAGCTATTGAAGACATATAAGGCACGCCAAAAGAACGCAAACTACATAAATGCAGAAGTAGAGCGATTAAACCAATCGTTATTCCTAATAAACCAAAAGAAGCAGCTAATGCCATAAATCCAAAGCGTAGCATCCTTCCCGAGATAGCTAAGTTGTAAGTTGGAGAAACGAAACTAGAAATGGCGGTTATTGAAACCACAATTACCATCGCAGCAGAGATTATGCCTGCTTCAACCGCCGCTGTTCCAATTACAAATGCCCCTACGATAGAAATGGCTGAACCGATGGTTCTTGGCATTCTTAAGCCTGCTTCACGCAAGATTTCAAAGGTGACTTCCATTATAATTGCTTCAACAAATGCCGGAAATGGAGCACCTTCTCGTTGGGCTGCCAGACTTATAAGGAGTCCAGTGGGTAACATTGCATGATTAAAAGTTGTGACCGCAATAAATAATGCAGGTGCAAGCATTGCAATTGAAAATGCAAAAAAACGAAGGAGTCGAATAAGACTCGCAATATCTGCTCGTTGATAGTAATCTTCCGAAGATTGAAAAAATTGAACAAATAATGCTGGAACTACTAGGACAAATGGTGTTCCATCAACCAAAATGGCTATACGTCCTTCCAATAATGCTGCAGCTACTACATCCGGACGTTCCGTATTGAATATGGTTGGGAAAGGTGAATAAGGTGCATCCTGAATCAATTCCTCGATATTTCCACTTTCAAGAATTCCATCAATATCTATCTTATCCAAACGCAAACGGACTTCTTTCACTATTTTGTCATTTGCAATTCCTTTGATATACATCATGGCAACATTCGTTTTCGTACGTTTTCCAATAATTTTTGATTCCATCCAGAGATCTGGGTCTTTCAGTCTTCTACGAACTAAGGCGGTATTGACACGCAAATTTTCGGAGAACCCTTCACGGGGTCCTCTTACTACCACCTGGGCTGATGCTTCCGTAACTCCACGCTCAACCCAATGCCTATTGGAAATGATTAACCCTTGGGCATATCCATCGATTAAAATAATCGTATCCCCCGATAATAGTCCAGTAAGAAGCTCTTCAAAATTAGTTAGTTCTCTAATTTCCCCCACTGTCATGGCAAAATCTTTTAATATGCTAATCAGATTTTGTTCAGGAGATAGCTTTTTCTGTAATTCGGTACCTTCGACATCTAGCATGAGCGTTTCTAAAATGAAGTTTTGTAATGAGATTGTATCGGTTAATCCATCTGTATAGATAATACCAGCTTTAATAGTTTCTTCTTTTCCTACTCGAATTTCTCGAATGATAATATCCGAGCTTTTCCCAAGGGAATCTCTTATTCTTTGTAAATTTTCTTGAAGATTTGTTTTTAATTCGTTTGCTAAATTTGTCTTCATCATTTGGCTAGTTGAAATAGAATTGGAATGCATTTTAGAATTACTTTTCTTTCTGAAAAAGCCCATAGACTACCTCACATTTACTTTTTATTTTTTGGCTAATTAGAAAAATATCGATGGATCCGTTAACTTTTCTATTAAGCATGTTGATGAAATATAGATTCTCATGTTCTTTAGCATAGGAATCACCTTTTAACAAATATTTTCTAATTAAATAAATCATACTACTTTTATTAAATAGCAGGATTTTTTCGACAAAACTTCTAATTAATGAACAAAAAAGCAAATGGAAAAACACATTTCTCAAATTTCACCTGTGAATACAAATGCCATCCACAATTTTTGGTGATGAACCGAAATACCAGATTGACAGAAAACTTTGGAATTTAATTCATGACAATAAAACTTCAAAATGTAAAAACTCCATTTTGAAAAATAGATCAAAATGGAGTTGAAGTATAAGATTTTTATAAAAAAGTGAAATCATTTCAATGAGTTTTATCCTACAAACGCCCCTTAATAGTTAAATTCCCCGCTTTTACTCAACTATTTTTTAGTTTTTCATCCAATTTCTCTTCTAATTCTTCGTACTTCTCGTCACAAGCCTTAGCCTTATTACCCACTGGGATAGACATTCTAGTAATTTGAACTCTTCCATCTTGACTATAACTACCTAAAGAGACAAACCCGATTTCACTTTCAGGGATATCTTTTATTTTCTCGCCATTCTCGTTTACGTAGAAGTATTTGGTATCATGAGATCCTGAATTTTCTCTCCCTCCCCAACCAAAATCTTCAGGAGAAGTGGTAAGCACTAAACCATCTTCATCAAAATGGTATTGGATCGTGTCATCTTCAATTTCTAGTTGAGGAGTACCTTCTATATTGTAAACAACATAGGCACAACCCTCGTAACCATCTTGGAAATAGAATGCTTCGTCATAGACCTTGTGAGTGAATATCCAATAAAGACAAAATCCGATAACAATTCCTATGATCATTCCTGAAATGATTTTTTTCATCCTGTTCACCCCCATACTGCAGGAAACCGTTATTATCTATTACTTCAATTAAACTGCCCGTTAGCCCTCTATGTAGTAAAAATCGGCGCTACATCACATATAATGAAAGATGATTAAGTACTTTCATAAGAGTTTAAGTACATTTCTTCACATTCTTTTCTTTAAATAAAATGAGCAAAATCCTGAAACACAAAGGCAGGCTATAAACGTCCAGAAGTTAAAAAATAAATGATTAGAAAAAGGATTTAAATAGGATATTTCGTATTCAAAATATGGATTGATTTCATTTCGAAATGAAACGATTCGGTAAATCGTCATTCCCAAAATCAGCAGAAACACCCCTGAATAGAAGGCTTGAAATAATTTCCTTTTCACTGAAAAACGTTCATGTAACTTTTCAAAAACAAACATCATTGCAAAGAAAAAATAAAGAATAATTAACATCGGAAACATAACAAACATTAAGCCTGGGTTTCCATTTCCTCCAACAAAATTGCCACCTGTGGGGTCGAATGAAATAGTAGTCATATTAGTGAATGCAAAACCGACAACACTTACAATTCCCGAGATAACAACACTTAGCAAAAAAAGAAAACGCATTATACTCTTTCTCAACAAACCTGCCCCTTTGTAAATTAATTTCAACAAAAAAGCTTAAATCCTTTATGGATAAACACTACCATTTGTTTAAGTACATTTATTCACAAACTTAATTCTAAAAAAGCTTAGGCGTACCTAAGCGTCATTACCACTTCTCATTATTCTTATGATTTTTTCTATAAACGTAATCTGCATTTTTTAATCCGGTCCAATTACTAATAAAATTAATAATCACTATAAAAATTCCAAATAAAACAAACGCCACACTGTAATGACCTTTGAAAACTAAAACAAACGCCGCAACCAATAGTAATATCATTATAACTATTACCGAGACTTGTAATTTTCCCTTCTTCTTATCATTCATATGTTCAACCTCCTATCAAATCGCCAATATTTTTCCGTATCTTTTAATACAATTTAGATGGTTTTTTCTACCATATTCCTAATATTTACAATACCATCTAGTGTGAATATTATTCAACTAAACTGCGTTGATAGTTTAAGTACATATCTTCACAATTTTTATATCATTTTTAACATAAATATCCCTCAAAAAAAAAATTACCTTGAAGAAAATCTTTGAAGGTAATTTTATAAAACGTTATGGCTCATCACCATAACGTGTGGTTGAATTCTGTTCCGACTGGGGGTCGTCGGGGCAACAGATGTTTTTTGTGCGAAAGAGAAGCGGCTGCAACAAATGTTTTCTGTACAAATTCTAGTCTGCTAAAAGAAGCTACATAATAGTAGTCCGTGATCATTTGGCCTTTCAGACATCAAAAAGACAATGGACAATTTTTATATTTAGGGTCATATATCAAGCTATATTCAGCCTCTACTTTCCTAACATTGCTGACTTTCACAAATCCATATTTTTAGATACATAAAATAAATCCATTTTGAAAAGATTGTTCAAAATGGATCCGTCTTTAGCAAATTTAACTCTATATTTATAAAAAATTTGATTATTTTTGGTATCCTTGCTGCACTACAGCTACCCTACTATGTAACATTTTTATTTCAAAATATAACCATATTGAAAATACAATCTCCAAAAGCATCATAATAAGCGCCAATATTATTGGACTAAAATTAACTCCTATAATTAAAGAAGTTAAAGAAACGATTATCGCCATTACAAAATATGCTTTAGATTTATATAACCACCCAAAAGGTAGTAAGTGAGCTCCAAATATGATAGCTAATATCATAACTAATTTTTCTGGAACTGCTTGATAAATCCATATAGCAATCAAAATATATAAAATTTGATTACAGGAGAATATTATACCTAAATTATTTAATGGGTTATCTTTTGTTGAGAATTCTGCCTTAATTAATTTCGAAATTAAAAAAGCTAATGGTAAAAGTACTGCGGTAAAACAAAATGTTAAAAAATTTCTAGTTGCTATATCATTTATCGGAAGTAACCATATTATAAAAATTGAACTCCAAATAATTATTGATGCAAGGATAAAATGCAAACCTCGCTTCCCTCTTAACGCTATGTCTTCTCTTGATGTATTTATTTCCAAAAACTCATCTCCTAAAATATATTCACGATATAATAATATAGCTTTTTTTACAATAAATTTCAATTACCATATACTATTTCAAGTTATTATCATTAGCCATTTAAATTGATGGTTATTTATAAAGTTGATCAAAACTCATTTCGTGACTTTATTGCAAATCAACATCGGGCGGAATACTCTATGTGTTCCACTATTTCAGCAGGTATTTTTAACCCCCACTGTAAGAAGTCTCCCATCTATAGAGGTGGGAGACTTCTGCTGTTATAAGTTAAAAAGTTTGATTAATATTCACTTAGAATCCTTTAAGCGAAAAGGAATTAAACAGTGCTTCTATTTAAAACAGTACGACTTTATTTCAAACTATACTTTGCTAACATTTCTCCCCAGGGAGCCATTCCTGCTTCTTTAAAACCTACACTAGCATATAGTTTTCTTGCTTGCTCATTGTCCGGCTGATATCCAAGCCATATGACATCAGTGCGATCTTCTTGACTCTCAATGTCTTGAATAATTAACTTCATCGCGCTCTTGCCGTGTCCACGCCCTTGATATTGCTCATCAATCATAAATCTGTATATCCAATAGTTTCCGTCATCCGAATCTATCCCGTACATCGCGAAACCGATAAGCATTTCACCACAATAAATCGCCTTTATCTTCATGTGCGGAAAAAATTTACTTTCTGCAATTGAATACAGATTTGAGGCAATAAACCCTTGCTGTTCTTGCTTAGGCTTCAGTTGAATACAAGCTTCCCAATTACTTTGATCAATCGATTTTAAACTAATCAAATTTCAGATTCCTCCCTAGTAGTAGAGAAATCCATTGTCACGAATTCTCTACAAAATTAGTTTTCCCCTGCCGATAAAATAACTTATTGTCTTGATATACATAGCACATCACTCCTCCTAAGATGGATTGTCAACGTTAAACCGTACAATTTAATAAAGCAAACGATTTGCTCTCCATTTGTACTCTCGTTTAGTTCGACACCCGCAGACAAATCCCTTCTATATTTCTCCAAACAGCCAATTTAAGTTTTCGTACTGCCACTACACTTTCAGTAAAAAACATTTGCTGAGAGAAGTTAAATCTTAATCATCGAATTAGTTCTCTAAAATCATCACCATCTTTTTTTCTCTTCATATTCTATAATCAGACCTAATTTTGAGGGGGAAACGTATGGGGATTGAATTCACTGCTCTCCATTGGATTTACGTTATTTTTATTATCCTTATCATTGGCTTTATGGTTAAACGTCGCGATACCACCCTCATTTGTATTATTGGCATCTTCATGCTAGCAATCGTAGCTACAGGTGATTTAACTTCATCTATAAGCGGCGTTTTTAACAGCTTCATTTATGCGATTACAGAGCTTTTATCAACCATTCTAATTATTTCTATTATCGTTGCCATGAGTCGCGTTTTGATGACTTCAGGTATTAACGAAGTCATGATTGCTCCTTTTACGAAAATCATTAAAACACCAACACTAGCTTATTGGACGATTGGTCTGTTAATGATGTTTATTTCCTGGTTTTTCTGGCCATCACCAGCTGTGGCGCTTTTAGGGGCAGTTCTCTTGCCAGTTGCAATACGCGCAGGTCTGCCAGCACTTGGAGTGGCAATGGCGATGAATTTATTTGGTCATGGAATTGCACTTTCGAGTGATTTTGTTATACAGGGGGCTCCGAAACTGACTGCTGATGCTGCTGGTATTCCAGTTGGTGAGGTAGTAGCTGCTAGTATCCCTCTTGTCATTACAATGGGCGTTGTCACAACATTAGTCGCCTATATTTTATTACGACGCGATATGAAACGTGGAGCACTATATTTGAACGCTACAAATGACACAAGTGAAGACGCTGAACAAGTAACCGTTGAACACTTGCTGACACTTGGACAAAAACGCTTTTTCGCAGTTCTCATTCCAATTGCCTTTGTCCTCGATGTCATTGCCATGTCCATCTTAAAATTACAAGGTGGAGATGCTACAGCTTTAATAGGTGGAACATCCGTCTTTATACTTCTGTTGCTTTGTGTTGTAGCTCATAAAAACCAAGGCCTTGAAAAGACAACAAGCTATTTAATTCAAGGATTTCAGTTCGGATTTAAAGTGTTTGGGCCAGTTATTCCCATTGCGGCCTTCTTCTATCTAGGGGACTCTGGCTTCACACAAATTATCGGCGACTACTTACCAACCGCTTCACATGGTATCGTCAACGATCTCGGCGTGGGTCTAGCTGCTGTCGTACCATTAACAAAAGAAGTTGCGGTCATTACTTTAACAGTCGTTGGCGCCATTACAGGATTAGACGGCTCAGGCTTCTCAGGCATTTCCTTAGCAGGCTCCGTTGGTAGTTTGTTTGGCAATGCTATTGATGGAGGTACAGCAACTTTAACAGCACTTGGGCAAATTACAGCAATTTGGGTTGGAGGCGGAACGATCATCCCCTGGGCATTGATTCCAGCCGCTGCAATTTGTAACGTTAGCCCCTTCGAACTTGCAAGGCGTAATTTATTGCCCGTGATAATTGGACTTGTCGTTACAACCATTGTGGCAGTGTTTTTGATTTAACATTGTGAAAGTAAGGAACCTTTTAGTTAGGTTACTTACTTTCTTTTTTATATCACTTCACAAGTATAATTTACCTGTATTAACTAGTAAGGCAGATGATTTAGATGATGATTCAATCGCCCTTACCTCGAACAAAACAATAATAATTTTGACTATTTTATAAAAGCATTTCTTTGAGCGTAGCTATTGCATACACTATTTTCCTAAAAAAATAATTGCTGAAAGAAGTTAAAATTTCTTTTTCGCAATAAAACTTTGCATAGTCATAATCATCAATAAAACCAACAGCAATGTTACGACAACATTAATGCCATACCAAGTACCCACCTCACCTGTCATCAAAATATTTGTTGCAGACAAACTATTACTAGCAGGATTAATAACGTCTAAGATTGTATGTAACCCCGCAGTGAAACGACATATTAATAGGACAACGATACTTATTAATGCAATAAATGCAGGACTAGTAAAAAATGTACTCATCATCGCCACAAACGTTATGACAAATAACAGCCAAACACAATAGAATACGAAAGCCCACATAGCTTGTGTCATAGGAACAGTAGTAAATAAATACGCTGAGTAGCCATAAGACACAACATAGCCAAGAGCTATACAGATAACTGCCATTATATAATGGATAATGATTTTACTATTTAAATAAGATGATATCGATACTGGCCTTGTTAGGATAAATGCCATCATGCCATTCGCTTTTTCCCCTTGGATAATACTCATAGTAGCAACTGCCAGAATAATAATGCCTAGTTGATCAAATTGTGAATTTAATGTTGAGGCAAGTACCTCACCTCCCTCTGGCTTTGCCATGTTAGGATCAATCATTATACCTTCAACCCCACCAGCTGATTGTAAAATAACTGGTAAATAATACGTCATAATCGGCTGAGTTAGCCCTAGTAAGATAAAGACAATTGGGAGCCAAACTATTTTATATTCTTTTGTCATTTGATTTATTTCTTTTTTGCTTAACGCGATAAAAGCATGCATTCACTTACACCACCAATTCTAAAAATATTTCTTCTAGATTATCTTGAATACCCACTTCAAATTTAGTAAACAACACTTTTGAGTCGAGTCCATGCTGTAATAATCGGTTGGCATCACCTTCCAAATGATCCACAAATACTTTAAAGCCATCTCCATAGCTTTCAATTTTCTTCACGTATGGCAAATGTTCAATCATTGTTAACCACTTCAAATCTTCCTTTCGAATCATTAAAAAGATAGCTGATTCTTGATGATGCTTAATCAATTCTAATTTTGTAGCATCCTCTATTTTGTGACCATTTTTAATCACTACAAAGCGCTCACAAATTTCTTCTGCATCGCTCAATATATGTGTTGATAATAAAATGGTCGTCTCTTTTTTTATCTCTTTTAATAGATTTAACACTTCTCTCCTACCTATTGGATCTAGTGCAGATACCGGTTCATCCATAATCATTAAAGCTGGTTTGTGCAATAATGCTTGTGCGATGCCAAGGCGTTGTTTCATACCACCTGAAAATGTTCTGACATGGATATGTGCTTCTTTCCCTAAGCCTACCTTTTCTAATAGCAATGGAATTTCTTTCTGCAATTCTGTTTTTGCTATGCCAGAAAGTGTCCCCATAAAGGACAATGTTTCAAATGCTGTCATCCACGAGAAAAAATTAGGATACTGAGGTAAATAACCAATTTGATGTTTCATAGATGAATTCTTTTGACCATCAAGAAGAACTTCCCCTTCATCCGCATACAAAATGTCTGCAATGATTTGAATTAACGTAGATTTCCCTGCTCCATTTGGACCAATTAATCCAACACACTCATTAGCATCAATGACCATTGAAAAACCATTCACAGCCGTTTTATGTTTAAATTTTTTCGTAATATTTTTAATTTCTAAGCGCACGTTTATTTACATCCTTTCTACCAATAATGAAGTATAGAACAGAACCAATCGTATTAAAGAACAAAATAATAATTGTCCACATAAGTATGTTTTCTCTCGTATCTCGGTGCCGATATAAATCGAATAAAGCAACAATGATTAGAACAAATCCTACGAATAAAAATGGCAAAATGATTGGTAGTATGCTTGCCCAATCCAATTGATTTAAATCATCAAAACTATAGTGTAATTTCATTACTAAAACCCCCATTCATTATCATTATCAATAATGATAACAAAATACTTTAAAAATTTCATCCTTTTTACTGTACATCCTTTTAAAAAATATATATTATATTTTTGAGAATGTTCTCACGTTGATAACATTTTATTACTACCCTTGATACCATCTCATTTTTTCTATAGGAGGATCGTTTTATGCGTAATAAAGCAGAGGTCTTAATGCACCCTGTGAGAATGAAAATTTTACAAGCTCTGAATAAAGAAGAAGGCTTAAGCACTTTGGAGATGATTACTGTCATTAAGGATGTACCTCAAGCTACTTTATATCGACATATCCAAATTTTGGTGGATGAAAACATTATAAAAATTGTAAAAGAGCGAAAAGTACGTTCTGTTACAGAGAAATTTTATGCATTAAATGAAGGAGCAGCAAAACTGAGTAAGGAGGATTGGTCACAACTAACAATCAAACAAAAATTAAATTATGTTTCCTATTATCAATTAGCTTTACTATCTCAATATCAAAATTATTTAAATTCACTTGATGAAAAAGAAAGCACGGCAGATCTTGCAACTTTTTCATTTCTTGACTTGTCATTAACGAATGATCAATTTATGAACTTTGAAAATGAATTAAACAATTTAGTAACTAAATACTATAATATGGCCGACTCAACTGAAGAAACTGAGACAAAAACAATTGCTGTAAATATTATTCCAAAACCTTAAGTATTATTTTACATACAGAAATGGAGAAGATGAATGAAAAAAAGAAAGTTAATTGAAAACACACGAAAATTTATTCTGATTGTCATTGGCGCTGTCATTGCAGCATATGGACTAGAGGCGGTATTGATACCGAACGATGTCATTGATGGTGGTGTGACGGGGATTAGTATTATGGGCGCACATCTCTTTGGTATTCCGTTAGGCGTGCTGCTCTTTGTATTAAATATTCCGTTTATTTTTATTGGCTACAAACAAGTAGGTAAAACTTTTGCATTGATGAGTTGTGCTGGAATAGCAGCTTTATCTGTTTCCACAGTCCTTTTACACGATGTTAAAACAATTTTAGGTCCAGAAGATCCTTTATTAATTGTTTTAGCTGGTGGTATGTTACTTGGTGTTGGGATTGGGATTGTCTTACGTAACGGTGGCGCTTTAGATGGCTCTGAGGTTTTAGCCGTGCTACTATCTCGAAAGATTCCATTTTCAGTCGGGGATATTATATTATTTATTAATGCCTTTATTTTCTTAGGGGCAAGCTTTATTTTTGGATTGGAGAGCGCATTATATTCAGCTTTAACGTACTATATTGCGAAAAACGTTATCGATATTATTCAAGATGGTTTAGAAAAATCAAAAGACGTTCGTGTTGTTAGTTCGAAGTCAGAGGAAATTGGAGATGCGATTCAAGCTCGTTTAGGTCGTGGTGTTACCTATACACAGGGTCGTGGTGGTTTTTCAAATGAACCAACTGAAATTTTAAACTGTGTTATTAACCGTATGGAAGAAAATAAGATTGTTTCAATTATTAAAGGTATCGATGAAAGTGCTTTTGTCGTCATTTCTGATGTTTCAGAGGTACGCGGTGGTAACTTCAAAAAACGTGATATTCACTAAATCAAAAGTAATGTTTGATAAAAAATATTCTCATTGGATTACGTCCAATGAGGATATTTTTTATAGCGCGGTAAATTAATTTTTAATCAATAGGATATTCAATAAATCTATTTTTTTAGAATTCATAGTTTTGTTTTACGGACAAAATTATTTTGGAATTTTTTCAATGTTAGTACACAGAGGAAAAGTAATATTATACTTGGTTCCTAATTGAGGTTTACTCTTTATATCAATCTCTCCCCCATGAGCTATAATAATTTGTCTTGCAATTGCCATTCCTAACCCTGTTCCCTGATTATTAGATGATGCACTAGTTCCTCGGTAATATCGATCAAATAAGTGCTCAATCGTTTCTTGATCCATACCGACTCCATCATCTTTAATTACAACACGAATTTGTCTTGGGTAAGACAAGTCTTCATGTAGGAAAATTTTAATGTTGGTTTCAGGGGGATTATGCTTAATACAATTAGCAATTAAATTTTCAAATGCCCGCTTCAAGTATCTTGTATCCATATTAAGGATAATTTGTTCCTTACTTGATTCAAATGAAAACATCTTATTTTTCGATTCAGGCAATCTATATAGTTGTTCTAGAACATCTTTAAGAATATTTACAAGATTATTTTGTTCAAATTGTATTGGAATAGAATCATTTTTTAATTGAAATGTTAAGTTGAAGTCTTCAATTAATTGTTCCATATACTCTACACGATTCTCCATGATTCTGGAAAATTGACGTATCTTATCTTGTTCCCATTCGTATTCACGTGAAGATAACAAAACAATATAACCTTTAATAACAGACAAGGGGGTTTTAAGATCATGTGAGACTCCTGTTAGCCATTCTTCCCTAGTCTTTTCTAATAACTCCCGTTCTTCTGAATTTCTTTGAAGAGTTGATGTAAGATTGGAAAGAGCCTGCGTCAATTCTTCATACGTACTATATTTAGTTTTATTTCTCCACCGTTTTTTTTGATTAAATTTCCATTTAGAAAAAGGTTCTTCATATTTTTCATTAGATAGATTTTCAATCCACGATACAGTATGTAGTAAAGGAGCACCTAGTTGTCTTCCAAAAAATAAAGCAAGTAGTATTCCAATTATCATGATTGAGAGCATCCATAGATTATTTACCCAATAGAAAAACGGATTATTATTTGACATCGGCTTACCTAAAACCCATGTAAGATTTTGGCTATCAATAGTTTTATACCATGTTGACAGCTGATATCCTTTTTTTGTGGGATACAGTTAATCAGAAACTAGTTCTCCTGGAGTATAATGTTCTTTTATATTTTGGGGTTTATTAAAGGAAAATATTTCATCGCCATTTTCATCTAATATTTGGATCCACATTTTATTTTTTAATAAAGCATCTTTAATCTTAGAACTTATTGTAAGTTTTTGATCTACGACACTGGTATGTTCAACAGCATTGCTAATCGTTAATCGTGCACTTTCTGTTTTATTTTGTCCAAGAAAGAAACTGAAAAAAACAATGGTTATTACAATAAGTAAGCTCCAAGTAAACATTAACCAGAAAAGGCGTGAAATGAAAAAATAGGCAACACGATTTTTTAATTTCACAATAAGCCCTCTTTTGTGTCTACTTCAAAAATATAGCCTAATCCTCGAATTGTTTTTATCCATTTAGGTCTACTAGGATCTTTTCTATTTTTTCACGTAAACGTCGCACATGTACCATCACTGTACTATCTCCACCATATATTTCACCCCATACATCCTTATAGATTTGATGTTTACTTAAAATTCGGTTGGGATGCTCGCAAAAATAGAGCAAAAGTTTCATTTCCTGAGTAGGACACTCTATTCTTTCGCCATTAACAATAAGTTTGCCCATATTGGGATCTAGAGAAAAATAGGCAAAATCGTAAATCTGTTTTCTTACATACTGTGATGGAATTTTAGTAAAACGTTTTAATTGTGCTTTTACACGAGCAACGACTTCTAATGGATTAAAAGGCTTTGTAATATAGTCGTCTCCTCCAAAACTAAACCCCTGTAATTTATCTAAATCGGTAGTTTTAGCTGTAAGAAACAGTACTGGTACATCTGTCTCGAAACGAATTTTATTGCACAAAGTAAAGCCGTCTGTATCAGGTAACATTACATCTAACAATATAATGTCTGGTTTTTTTTGAGTTGTTATAGAAAGTGCTTCTGCTCCATTAGTGGCGATTAAGATATTTTGAAAACCTTCCTTTTCAAAGACTGTTACTAATAAATCTAAAATGTACTGATCATCATCAACCATCAGAATTTTATGATTCTCGATTTTAAAAGTCACCTATATCATCCTCTCTATCTCAACTATTATTTTACCTTAAACATAAATATAAAAAGTCGTTAATAAAAGAATTAATACTCCGTTTAATTTTCTGAAAAATCAGAGTACGAATTCCTTAGCATTCCATGTAGGTTGATTAAAATAGATACTTATTATAGAACTAGCCGTTTAGCAAATGTTTAAGAAGAGTTTCATTCATGTTCATTAAGTTTCATATACGATTGAAATGAGGTGAGGAAATAGATGAAGAATCAAATAGTGGTGACAAATGAGCTTACCAAAAAGTATAAAGGGCATACATCTGTGGAAGGAGTAAATTTACGAATTGAACGTGGACAAATTTATGGATTCCTTGGTCCTAATGGAGCTGGAAAAACTACAACAATTCGAATGTTACTAGGTTTAATAAAACCGACAAAGGGAAATATTGAAATTTTTGGTCAAAGTCTAGAAAAAGATCGGCTACAAATTTTACAACGAATTGGATCATTAGTGGAGTCTCCAACATTCTATGGGAACTTAACCGGACGTGAAAATTTAGAGGCTGTTCGTAGGTTAAGAAATCTTCCAGAAAATAGCGTTGACGAAGTATTGGATGTAGTAAGATTGACTAAATCTGCGAACCGACTAACAAAAGAATATTCACTTGGAATGAAGCAGCGACTTGGGATTGCTACGGCACTATTAAGCAAGCCGGATTTATTAATTTTAGATGAGCCGACAAATGGTTTGGATCCGTCGGGTATTCAAGAAATAAGAGAGTTAATAAAAAAATTGCCTGAGTCTGGTATGAGCGTCCTTTTATCTAGTCACTTATTAAGTGAAATAGACCAGATGGCTACGCAAGTTGGGATTATTAATTGCGGAAAAATGATTTTTCAAGATTCAATTGAGCAATTAAGACGAAAAAGAAAACCGTTATTAAAAGTAGGAGTTAGTGATTTAGTTGAAGCAAATACACTATTAAAAGGAAAAGGATTAAAGACTGATTTGCAAAAAGATTTTTTGTGGCTTCACCAAACAGAGCCAGAGTTTGTTTCAGAAATCAATTCCATTCTAGTTCACTCAGGACTATCTGTGTATCGACTTGAGGAAGTGAAAAGAACACTTGAAGATATTTTTTTAGAACTAATTGGTAGTGAGAAAAGCTTATGAAAAATATCTTATGGGCAGATAAAATCAAATTAAAACGTTCTTCGCTATTAATTATTGTTCCATTGGTTCCGTTACTTATCATTGCATATGAGTTGGTGAATCTCACCTATCGCGCTGAGTTTGTGGAAAAACAAGCTGAGATGTTCGGCGCAGGCTCAATGTGGATGTATTTAATATATGACAATAGTTTGTTATTTGGTCTAGGTTTTCCATTAGCCGTTACACTAGCTGCATCAGTGATTGCAAATATTGAACATCAAGCTAATGGATGGAAACAAACCCTTTCAATGCCTATAGCAAGAGGGAAAATTTATTTGAGTAAATTTACTTGGCTAACAATTAGTCTATTCCTATCCACTACTATTTTTCTGATTGGCATGGTTTTTTTAGGAAAGGTACTATCATTTGAAGAGGATATTCCTTGGGGCTTATTGATAGGCGATTGTTACGGTATGTTAATTACAGTATTACCAATTATGGCTTTTCAATTTTGGCTATCTATGAGCATTAAAAATCAGGCCTTCTCTATTCTTATCGGATCAGTTTCCTCTATTATGGGTCTGTTTTTAGCAGCTGCTCAAACGACTAGATGGTTACCATTTGCCTATCCAATTCAATCATCAACGGTTATATTGCAGTATGAGGGAATAGGATATAACCCAGATTTTTCGGCATTTCTTCTTGTAAATCTAATATTAGGTATCATCCTGTTTTTTATGGGGTCCATGCATTTTGCCAAACGGAATGTCCAATAAGGGAGGGCTAATTTTGAAAAATATCTTATTTGTTGAACGATTAAAGTTAAAACGCTCCAATTTATGGTTACTTTACTTTATTGGTCCTATACTAGGTGTGGCATTAGCTTATATTAATTTCTTTAAAAACTATGATCTCCTAATGCAACCTGGAGATAATGCTTGGATAGAAGTGTGGACACAAGCCGCATTATTTATGGGACCTTTTGTATTACCAATCTTAGTAGGAATATATTCAGCACTAATTTGTAGAAGTGAACATGCGGGAGGTGGATGGAAACAACTACTAGTATTACCAGTTAAACACTCGGTCGTCTTCCTAGGTAAATTTATTACAGTGGTCCATATGGTAATCATTACAATGTTAATTTTATTAATCTTTTTTATTGGATTTGGTTATATTAAAGGAATCAAAGACACCCTTCCGATCTTTACAATATTGGGGTATATAATTAACGGTATTATAGCGTGTCTACCTTTAATTCTTTTGCATTTAATTATTTCCATAAGAGCTAAAACATTTGGCATACCATTGGCCATCAGTATTGTTTTTACACTTCCAGCGATTATTGTTGCCAGCACACCATTAGGCCAGATTTATCCATGGACACTGCCAATGTTAGCAATGTCACCTAAGGACGAATCACCTATTCAATCTTATTTCTTATTTTATACACTATTAGGTGGAACTTTTATCACTTTACTAGTTTATGGTTTGAGAAGTTTTCGTAAACGGGACATAATTTAACTGTTTTGACCAATACTAGGCTCAAATACCTACTTTGTTTATTTACCACAATGACGAAGTGCAGTCACCTGCACTTACATATTTTTTAGAGACGATCGATGAATACGATGTTTCATCAGTTTGAGGGCTACCCAACACTCAAAAAAGAGCTATTCAACATTGAACAGCTCTCTTTTTGAGTAATTATTGTTTCTACTAGTTTCCTAGGCTTGCTTAATTGCCATTTTTTAAAATTCTACCATCACTTAGTAGTTCAGCTGACAAGACTTCCACATATTTTCCATGCAGTATATCTTTTGACGATTAATCTAATTTCCTATAGGCTTTTATTAAATCGGTTTATACAAAGGAGTATTAAATGGATATATTTATCGCCAGTAATCGTCAACTACCTATACGTTATTACGTCAATGAAGCAATTTGGATTCGTCGCGGTGGCAGTACAAAACTTCCCGAACTAACATTACCGTTTTTTGTCGAGGTGGAAATTAAAAACCGTGTAAACTTACAAATAATAATCGAATATATTTTTGAATTCCAACGACAGTACAAACAAACAGAAATTCAAATCCTAATAAAAGACACATATATTTTAGCTAATATCCAAGACATGCTTACTAACAATACGTTGACCAATCACACGATCACTATTCAGCAGGTGTAACAGGTAATTCAATGAAAAACTTCAGCAAGTGATCTGCATATTTTGCGTCAATTTTACCACCATGTAGTTCTACTATACTCTTTGCAATAGCAAGTCCAAGTCCTGAACCTTCCGCTACGCTTGTTCTAGACTGATCTTTTTTATAAAATCGCTCAAATAAGTTCATTAGCTCTTCGGATGTAAATTCATCACTTTCATTTGCAACACAGATTTGAACATTGCCCTCTTGTCTTTCAAGAGAAACAAAAATCTTACCGTCACCTGTACTATATTTAATGGCATTCATTAATAAATTATCAAAAACTCTGACAATTTTTTCGGAATCAACCGTAGTAAAGATCCGCTCCTCAGAGAAATTTTTTGTAAATGAACGATGGTTTTCCTCTGCCTGCGGGATTAACTCCTCAATTAATTGATCGAGAAGCTCATTGATACATACCTCTTGTTGCACAAGGACAATGCTTTCATTCGTTAGCTTCGTATACTCAAATAAATCATCAATTAGGTTTTTTAATTGTTCAGATTTTGAAAAAGCAATCTTTAAATACTCATCATACTGCTCCTTCGTGTCATACCTCTCATCTCTTAACAATCGTAAATAGCCCATAATCGAAGTAAGTGGTGTTCGTAGGTCATGCGAAACATTAGTAATTAATTCATTTTTTTGTTTTTCAATCCTTCGTTCCATCTCTATATTCGTCATAATTGCTTCGGCCATATGATTGACGTTCTCTGTTAATAAAGCTATTTCATCTATCCCCTTTTTTTCAATTCGATAAGTTAAATCTCCTTTTGCGATTTCCTTAACCCCCTCCGCCAACGACTCAATTTGTTTCATTTTTCGTTTTGTTAAGTAAAAGAATGACAGGGCAAAAACAGCAATTCCAATTAATACGGGAAAAGGACCCTCCGTAATGCTTGTAATAAGTACGCCTGTTGGAATACCACTGACAAACAAATATAAATTTTTATCTTCTATAGTTATTGGATTAAAGGCAATAATTTCTTTATGCGATTGCTCGACTGTAGGTATATCATAATTAAAATTAAAGAGTGGATTATTGATTGCAAAATCCATTACCTGACGAATCTTATTATGTACATCAATTTGTTCCTCTTCCGCTTGCTTTGTTTTATACAAAACTTTACCGTGCTCATCGGTAACTAACACTTTCAGCGCTCGCTCTGTCGATTTCAGTTTTTCATTTTCTGCTTCAATCATTTGCAGTATAGTTTCGACACTATTTTCACTAACAGCCAAATCTGCCGCTTGCTTTGCTTGAAAATTTATTTGCTGCATATCTCCACTGTAGTCAATGGTAGGTGTTGGATTCCCAACATACGGTAGAGTAAATCGTGCAACAAGTAAACCGAGAAATGCACAAAGGATAAAGGTTGTTAAAAGTTGAATTCTAATACTTTCCCGAACTTTTGTAATGGCATTCACTATAAATAATTTAAGTTTGCTTAGTAAGTATTTAAATGGCTTAATGATCTTTCTCAATTTTATAACCTACTCCCCATACGGTTTTAATATACTGAGGATTTCTTGGATTTGTCTCAATTCTTTCTCGAATTTTACGGATATGTACCATGACCGTATTTTCAGACTGTATAGCTTCTTCCTTCCAAACCCTTTCATAAATTTGCTCAGCACTCATGACCATTCCTTGATTTCTTGCGAGTAATTCAAGTACTGAAAACTCCCTTGGCGTCAGCTTCACTTTTTCATTATTAACGACTACTTCATGTGTGGCAGTATTAATTCGCATATCACCTATTTCTATTTCATTTTCGTTCATCGTATCTAGTCGATTCATTTTGATGTATCTACGAAGCTGAGATTTAATGCGCGCAATTAGCTCTAATGGGTTAAATGGCTTTGTTACATAGTCGTCTGCCCCTAAAGTTAATCCAGTAATCTTATCCATATCCTGTGATTTTGCGGACAACATAATAATTGGCATCTCGGCTATTTCCCTTACTTTCATACACATCTCAATACCATCTACATTCGGCATCATAATATCTAGAACAATTAAATGTACTTTATGTTTCGTTAAAAGATTAAGGCCTTCTTCTCCATCACTAGCTTCTAGTACATCAAATCCTTCGTTTTTTAAATAAATAGCAATAAGATTTCTAATCTCTTTTTCATCATCCACAATAAGAATTGTTTCTTTATTCATCTAATCCCACCAATTATAAAATATATTAAACTATCCAATGTGTTAACCAGGCTCATCACCATAACGTGGGGTTGATTTCCGTTCCGACTGGGCGCTTTTTACCTGTCAAACTATTTCCTTTACAATAATTTCCGTTCCTAATTTTAACTATTTTTTTAATTTTCGTATATAAAAATAATAAAAACACCCTACAATAGCGACGAAAACCCCAAAATATATTCCATATCTCGTAGCTAGCGCAGAAATATATTCCATATGTTTTCCAAAGAACAAACCAAGTGTAAAGTAGATCAATGTCCAAACAAAACCTGTTGTGTAGGAATACATCGCATATTTTTTAAATGACATGTTATTCATACCCACTAAGTATGGAATGATATGTCTTACAAATGGTATAAAATAGCTTACGACTAAAGCAAAATGCCCGAACCTTTCTATTAGTTCTTTTGATTTCAATAAATGTTTAGCATTTTTCTTCTTCACCAATTTATCAAGTATTTTATGACCAAATACTTTACCTAGGATATATCCTAAAGAAAGTCCTGACACTACACCTAAATACGTTAATATAAATGCTTTAATCACACTCATTTTTTCTAATGAAGATAGAAATCCACCACTCATAACGATCATCTCATCAGGAAGCGGCATACCCACGATTCCTAGCCATAAGCTAAAAAATAAAGCAAAATAACCATACTGCTCAATAAATGATAAAAGATCCTGTAACCCCATTAACTAGCCCTCTTATTTCCTAGTTTACAGCTCAACACATAAGCTGGCGGAAAATTAACCCACACTTTTTCATGTGAAATGTTCTCAAAAAATTGTTGAATAAAGGATTTTCTTACAAGCGAATATTGGAATGTAATAAATTCTCCATCCTCTAAGCAATCCTTTACATTATGTAAAATTCGTGATGAAACGGCTGGATTCAACGATGTAAAAGGTAACCCAGATACGACATAGTCAATTTTTTCGATATTTAATGCTGCCATATACATGCATAAATCCTCAGCTGATCCATGTATAACAATTACACTTGGCTCATGCTCAAATTGTTGACGGAGCCTTTCACAAAAAATCTCATTATATTCTATAAGAATTAGCTTCGTAGTCTTCTCTTTTCTTTTCATTAGTTCTTTTGTAAAGGAGCCAGTGCCTGGGCCTAGTTCAACAATACATTGGGCTTTTTCAAAGCAAATCGTTTCAACCATTTTTTTTGCTAATTTTTTAGAACTAGGCGAAATTGCACCTATATTTTTTGGATTTTTTATAAATTCAGTAAGAAACGTTATAAATTGCATTCCATTTTTCTCCCCGCTCATGAGTAATATTTGAATGTTTTAAATATACCGAGCATTTCTTAAAGAATTGCGAGGGAATTTCTTAACTTTTTCTTAAGAGTCATAAAAGGTCATTAGTTCTAATAATATTTTCCTCAAGAAAATAGGCATACAATTGCTTCCAATGGAATAGAAACCTATATAGATACATTTACGGAAAAATAAAGTGGGGTGTGAAAGGATGCTTAAAGTAAATGATGCAAAAGAAATGGTACTCAGAATTGTGCAACATGACCCATTATTTGTCGTTATACAAAATACGCCGCCTCTAGAAGAAACACTTTATAATGACGACTATTTAGCGCATATTGAGGAATCAAATTATTATTCTACTTCAGATGTCGCTGGCTGGTTTGAAATAACTGATGCGAAGCTTCGTTATTACATTAAACCATTTGAACAGTATATTTTTGATAGTGCTGTGAATAGCCCAAACACCAATATTCGTTTGAATCTTCCTGCCATTTTAAGACTTCGTATGATATTACTATTAAAGGATGAACACCGCGTTAAAGGTTTGAAGCTTTTACTTGGCCTTGATGATCATGCTCAACTCATTAACCATCAAATAACTGCGACAACTGTAGGTACTGATGATTTAACCAACAAAGTCGATGTTCTTGGAAACGTGCTACAGCAAATGATACAAACAGGACTCTTCAATATCTTTCCAACTGAAGAGCATGGAGCATTACAAGTAACGATTAATCAAGATTTTCTTGCGCAAAAATTTCAATTACTATCCTCCGAATCTAGTCTTCAAGTTGAAGAAATTCAAAAGGAAACAGCTGAACTTAAAGAAGAAAACGAAAATTTACAAAGGCAAATTTCAGAGCTGCAAGAGGATAGCGTGAAGGATATTGTCCAAAAAATTCGTGAACGTCATATTGAAAATGAAATTGTATCGACATTGCGGACAGAAGCATTACAGCAATTTTCTACGCAAAACAAGGTAAGTTTCTTTACAAAAATTTTCCGCTCCTCACAAATTGAGATGGAAAAAGAGCAATTTGTGTTGAGCTATATTTCGAAGCACCTGGAAGAACGTTTAGAAGTAGCACTGCATAATTATTATGGGAATTAAATACCTTTTCTTTAGAAATCACATAATTTTTTCCAAATTATCATTCTTTAAATACTTAAAAACCTTTGACCTAGTGGACATTTGGTTCCAGTCAGAAGTTTTTCGTGGGAAAATAACGAGCCTCCTCAGGGTAACGTGCTGTAGGTCACGAAGGTGTTGTCAATGGAAGTGACGATTACTTTTAACCCTCCCTGAGGGGTCTCGATTACCCATTTGTACCCGAAAAACATTGTATCGAAAATTGTTTACTTCAACTACAGGACTCATCACCCCTTCTGCATTTCTCCTTATTTTCGAAGAATAACACAATTTTTTCCTTCCCCCTCTCCCTTATCTGTTACACACAAGGCACCTCATCCTAAAATTCACTTGATCATTCCCTAATCCCTTTGAAAAAATATCCATATCTTAAATTGACCACATTGGTCAACTCATATATAATCATGTTAAAAATAAACTGAAGGGAGAAAAAACTTGTATCAAACATTCCTTAATTTAGAGGTTGAAAAACAACATAAAATTATTAACTCAGCACTCAAAGAATTTTCCATCAATAATTACGATACTGCTTCAACAAATAAGATCATTAAAGATGCCAAAATTTCAAAAGGTATTTTGTATCACTATTTTGGTAGTAAAAAAAATTTATATCTTTACTTATATGAATACGTTACAACGATTTTCATTGATGCAATCAATAGCCGCTTAGATTTTGAAGAACCTGACATATTTAAACGCTATGAACAAATCATGAAAATAAAATTAGAATTAATTAAGCAGTACCATACTTTATTTGATTTCCTTAAAAAAACGTATATCGAAACAAGTTTAGAAGTAAGAAGTGAGCTCGATCAATCTAATTTAACTTTACAAAATAGTTCCTATGAAAGTGTGTTTGCAGGAATTGATTACGATTTGTTTCATAAAAATATAGATAGTAAAAAAGCAATAGATACCATTCGGTGGGTTACGGATGGAATAAGTCATCGATATGAAGAACAATTAAAAAGTAATATAGATAACAGTGAGGCCTTTAACCAACTTTTAGAACAATGCATGGAGGAAGCAAACGATTATTTTCAATTTTTAAAGCAATTAGTATACAAAAACACAAAGAGGTGAATTGTATGACAATGATTGAGGTCAATAATTTGACTAAAAAATTTGGAGAATTTTATAGCATACAAAAGGTGGACTTACAAATTAATAAAGGTGAAGTATTCGGATTTTTAGGTCCAAACGGTGCGGGTAAATCTACAACAATCCGGCATTTAATGGGCTTTTTACAACCGACAGAAGGACGTTGTTTCATTAAAGGATTAGATTGTCGTCAATCTACGGCTGAAATACAAAAATTTATTGGCTATTTACCAGGTGAAATAGCTTTTATTGATAAAATGACGGGTCAACAATTTATTAAATTTATTGCGCAAATGCGAGGATTACACGATTTAACAAGAGCACACGAACTCATGCAATACTTTGAATTAAATGCTACAGGGCTTATAAAAAAAATGTCAAAAGGGATGAAACAAAAAGTTGGCTTAGTTTGTGCGTTTATGCATAACCCTGAAATCGTCATTCTAGATGAACCAACAAGTGGATTAGACCCTCTAATGCAAACAAAATTTATTGAATTTATTTTAGCTGAAAAAGAAAAAGGAACGACGATTTTCATGTCCTCTCATATGATTGAAGAAATCGAAAAAACTTGTGACCGTGTAGGCATAATTAATGCTGGGAAGATTGTTGCAACCGAAACAATTGCTGACTTAAAAAAACGCAAATCAAAAAAGTTTTTAATCGAATTTCACAACGAGCAGGAGCTATCTCGTTTCCTAGAAGAACCATTTAAAATTGAAAAAATCGGGCCAACAAAAGCCATTGTAAAAGTTCAAGGGAATGTCCAAACATTGCTTCCAACATTAGCAAACTATCAAATTCTTGACCTTGATGTGATTTCTCAATCTCTTGAAGATATATTCATGCATTACTATGAAAAAGGAGGTACAGAATCATGAACTTTACTTTGCTAAAACATGAAATGCTAGCTACTGTAAAACTATTTTGTATTATACTCGCTGTATTAATGCTATATATCATTAGTATTGTCTATATGTATAACCCTGAAATGAGCAATACCCTTAAACAACTTACAGCAACGATGCCCGAAATGATGGCGGCTTTTGGTATGAGTAATATAGGTGATTCATTAATTGAGTTTTTATCTACCTATCTGTATGGATTTTTATTACTAATTCTTCCGTTAGTTTTCATGATCATGTTAGCAAATAAGCTCATAATGGGCTATATCGATAATGGTTCCATGGCATACTTAATTGCAACACCGAATACACGTTTTAAAATCGTCTTTACACAAGCTTTCTTTTTAGTTGCTAGCATCTTTATACTTCTCTCGACGACAACTTTGGCTACAATCATATTTTCCGAGATTTTATTTCCAAATGAATTGGATATCACTGCTTTCCTGACATTAAATATCGGTCTTTTTTTCTTACACTTTGCCATTAGTGGCTACTGTTTTCTTGTTTCGTGCAGTAGCAAGGATTTAAGAACTTCTTACGCGTATAGTACCGGAGTGCCCATACTGTTTTACTTAATTGAGGCGCTTGGCAATATGGGGGGCTCTTTAGAAAAGCTTCAGTACTTCACTATTTATTCGTTGTTTGACCCAGAAAAATTAATGGCTCAAGATAGCTCGTCCATTTGGATGCTAGGAGCATTATTTTTAATCGGGATGCTATGTTATATGTTGGCTATTCGTGTTTTTGTTAAAAGGGATTTGTATTTATAATGTAAAAATCTGCTTGCTTTCTCTGAACAAGCAGATTTTTATTACTAATACACGTGAAACCTGTGTTAACATTCAATACTGCGTAGACGTTAAATTACAAATAAACAGCACTAAACGGGAATGAATTGTTGCCAATTCCTCCACACTTACATCCTCATTTCCTCTGTCTAACCACTCCTGAATAACTCCCAAAATTGCAGAAGCTAGAAAAGCCTTTAAATATTGCTGGAAACCTGAATCTTGTAATTCCTCTCCAATAACGGATAGTCTGTCTAATATTTGATTACTAAATACTTCCTTCATCCTTTTGCTAAATGCTGGGCTTCCCTGCTCCCCTAAGATAACTCGAAAAGCTGTAGCATGCTCTTTAATGCATGTAATGACTTCAACAAATGGTTGATATAGCTGCCCCGTTTTTAATATGTGAAAGGCTTCTAATGGTTGCACATGTTTAACATAACTTTCTAGTTCATTTAATAGCTCCTGCTGCAAATCCTCCATTACTTCAAACTTATCCTTATAATGTAAATAAAACGTTCCTCGATTAATGTTTGCAGTAGAAGCCAGATTTTTAACGGTTACTCGTTCAAAGCCTACCTCTTCTATTTGTATAATTAATGCATTTTTTATAGCTGACTTTGTTTCAAAATTCATCATTTTATGGATAGACATGTATACCCTCCGTTCTATTGACACTTTATACCAACTTGTTCATTGTAATAGCCAATATGCTAACGTAAAATTTTATTAGTATCAACACTGTGTTCAGTAAAGGAGAGAGAAATTTATGGAAGCTTTAGCAATTTTCTTTTGTTTAGCCATTACCCTACACAATATTGAAGAAGCTATATGGTTACCTCAATGGTCACAGCACGATTCAAAGTTTCAAAAAGCTGTGACGCCAAATGAATTTCATTTCGCAGTGTTTGTGATTACAGCTTTAGCTTATTTATCGGCATTTTTCTTTATCTTTTTGCCCCAATCTAATTTTGCGAAATGGTTTTTCGTTGGGTTTTTAGGCGCGATGATGATCAATGCTATTTTTCCGCATCTTCTAGTAACAATAGTCATGAAAAAATATGCACCTGGACTTGTAACAGCATTACTACTTAATATTCCAATCAACTCCCTAATCATTCATAGGATGTTCGAGACTCATTTAATTGGATGGACAGAGCTACTATTTTCAACGATTCTAGTAAGTATTAGTTTGTTAGCGCTTATCCCATTTTTGTTTAGGTTAGGAGGATTAATTTCACCTGGCTCGAAAACGTAGTAATCCAAAATCACTTAACACTTTTTATTTGTTTGTTTATTGTAATTCCCAATACACTGCCTTAAAATTTCAGGTATCAACACTATGTTCAGTAAAAGGAGCGATAAATAAATGGGAAACAACGCAATTTCACTAAACTCCATTGAAAAAAAGTTTCATCAAAAACAAGTAATTGCCCCGCTTTCCTTAGAAATTCCAAAGGGACAGCTTATTGGCTTACTTGGTCCTTCAGGCTGTGGGAAAACGACGTTAATTAAAATGATCATGGGAATGATCAAACCCGATAACGGCAATATTCAAGTATTAGATTTTATCGTCCCTCATAAGCAATTACTGACGGATATCGGCTATATGGCACAATCGGATGCACTGTATTTGGATTTAACCGGTGAAGAAAACCTTCATTTTTTTGCTAAGCTTTATCGATTATCAAAAAAAGAGCGTGCTGAGCGTGTCAATTATGCTGCAAGCCTTGTTCATTTAACGGATGATTTAAATAGTAAGGTATTGAATTATTCTGGAGGGATGAAACGGAGATTGTCCCTTGCAATTGCTCTTATCCAAAATCCAAAGCTGCTGATTTTAGATGAGCCAACTGTTGGTATTGATCCAGTATTAAAAAAAGAAATATGGCAGGAATTAATTCGATTAAAAAACGATGAGCATAAAACCATTTTAGTAACGACACATGCAATGGATGAAGCAGAGCGCTGCGACCAGTTGGCTATGCTACGCAATGGGCGGATCATCGCACATGGAACACCTCATGATTTGAAAGCTCATTATCAAGCAAAAGATTTTGATGAAGTATTTTTAAAAGCTGGAGGTGAAGCACTATGAGAATCGGCGCAATTGTTACAAGAATTATTCAGCAAATGGTTCGTGATAAACGTACACTTGCCCTATTATTTTTCGCACCACTTCTTGTACTTTCGCTAATGTATTTTGTGTTTAACAGTGATGAACCTGAAGTAACACTAGTTGTTTCAAATGGACCTGTACAGCTAATTGAAAAACTTGAAGCTGCGGATTTCCATGTCATCGAAAACAATGATTTTACTATTGCCAGTCTAAAAGAAGAAAAATATGATGGCTGGTTAGCTTTCAATCAATCTCAATTAAAGCTCACATTATTAAATGATGATCCGTCTACCGCCAAGGCTTTAAAAATGAAGCTTTCTCAGGTTTTACAGCCAGAGCAATCTTCTAAGATGAAGTTGACGACTGACTATGTATATGGCGATGAAAATACCGCTATTTTTGATATTTTTAGCCCGATGCTTATAGGTTTCTTTGTTTTCTTCTTCGTCTTTTTAATCACAGGTATAGCTTTGTTAAAAGAACGAACTTCAGGGACACTGGAACGTTTACTAGCTACGCCGATTAAACGTTCTGAAATAGTTGCTGGCTATATGATTGGTTATGGTTTATTTGCCTTACTTCAAACGACTATTATTGTATTATTCGGGATTTATGTCCTGGATATCGTACACGTTGGTTCAATTTGGCTCGTTCTACTAATCAATATTATCGTCGCACTTGTTTCATTATCATTAGGAGCTCTCTTATCAAGCTTTGCTGCTTCAGAGTTTCAAATGATGCAATTTATTCCGCTTGTCATTGTACCGCAAATTTTCTTTTCAGGTATTTTCCCACTCGATAATATGGTTGAGTGGCTACAAAATATAGGTCGAATCATGCCACTTTACTATGCCGCTGACGCGTTGAATGGGGTTATGTATAAAGGTTATTCCTTTAGTGACATTTTCTCAGACTTAGCCATTCTCACTTCCTTCGCTCTTGTGTTTATTACATTAAATATTGTAAGTCTTAAAAAATATCGATCATTATAATCAAAAGGGTCTGCTCAAATTGGGCAGACCCTTTTTGTAAACTAACCAAAATTAGAAAATTACACCAATTTTCATTAGCAATAGAACTAATATTCATCTATACTAAATTTACAGTTACTGGTCTTGGACTTTGTACATCGTAAGTATACATAAATAGAAATAACAGTGATTTAGAATAAGAAAGCAAAAAAATAAAGGTGTGTAATGATGAATACGATTATGGAAATCCAGAACATCTCTAAACAGTATAGAGGTAAGCAAATTTTAGAGAATGCTACATTTTCTATTTGTGCCAATCAAATAATAGCTCTTGTAGGAAAGAATGGCTCAGGTAAGAGTACCCTTCTAAAGATCATTGCAGAATTGGTCGATGCTGACAGTGGTTCCATTGTGAAACATCGACAATCATTAAAAATTGGATATGTGCCAGAAGTGACGCCTTCACATATTTTGTTTACACCTGAAGAATATCTTTATCATATGGGCAGCATTCGAGGTATGACCAAAAAACAACTACAGCAAAGAATAAATGACTTACTTGAATTATTTCATTTACAGGATGCACGGAATATCCGGATTGATCATTTTTCCAAGGGTATGAAGCAAAAGGTTATGATCATGCAGGCAATGCTTGAAGATACAGATCTGCTAATCTTAGATGAACCATTGTCAGGACTCGATCCTAAAGCACAGAGCGATTTAGAAGAAACCCTCTCTATTTTAAAGGACAGAAGGTTAAGTATCGTTTTAACATGTCATGAAACAAAATTACTTCAACATCTTGTTGATACCGTCCTTGTTATTCAAAATAACAAAGTTATTCAAAGTGATTCGACACATAAGAGGAAGACATCGAAAAATAAATTAATTTTTGAAATTTCAAGTGAGGAATTAGTTGATAACCTATTACCTATTCTTGAAATTCAACAACAAAGTCTATTAAACAACGGTTATTTTGAGGTAATCACCTTTATTAAAGCACAGGATACAGACCAAGTATTATTAGAGCTACTACATAAAAAAGCCGCAATTAAACAATTAATTCCGATAAATGAAAAGGAGGAACAATTCTATACCCATTTTTAATGAGGAAGAATAGACGCCGACATGACTAGTTTATTACGCTATCAATTTATCAATTATTTAAGAACCTATAAATATGTTCCACCCTTTTCAATTTTCATTTTATGTCTTGTTGTAAACTATACCTTTGTCCCCAATCCAATTTTAGATAGCTATTCGTTTACAGCTATCATTCTCTTCTTTCTAATGGGATGGTTTACAATCACACTATTTCACGCAGAAGATGAAGAGCAAAAAGTAATTACCACGCTTCATGCAAAAAGTCGAAAACAGTACAATTTAGGAATTTTTATAATCTGTGGCCTCATTGGTTTAGGCCTAAGCTGTGTATCCGTAATCTACCCTACTCTAATCGGTGCCTTTGAAGAAGAGCCAAGATTTATACATCAATTACTAGGATTCCTATCACATTTTAGTTTATCTGTACTAGCCATTGCACTTTCAGCTATCTTTACAAGAGAACTCGTCAAAAACAATCAAAATACTTGGTGGGGTGTTCTTAGCATCTTAATTGTTTCTGTTGTGATCGCTACCTTAAAAGAGTCGATTCTTCAGATAAAGGGACTGATTTGGCTACTTCCACCCGTCCACCTGTCATTGGAAATGATGAGTTCAGAGGATTCTATAAAAACAATACCGAACAACTTTTATTCGCAGTTTGCTTGGATATTTATCTATGCAAGCCTAGTTATAGCGTTGTTCTTCCTCCTGTCAAATCGAAAAAGGAAATAAGATTTCTAAAGAAAGAGAGACATTTTATGTTAAAAAAGCGAAAGTGCTGATTATAGAAGACGAAGGTTATTTAAATACGGTATGTCAGAATTTGCAAACAGTAAATTGGATCGACGTTTCAAACAATACTGGCTGGGCAATTTTTCGTGCGTTAAATGATGAGGGCAATATATAATAAAAGAAATTCAAACTAGATTGGTTGTGATGAAATGGAAACAGTTCCCATTCCTATCGACGCTGAACATATTGTTAGCACCTCTAGTAAAGGCGATCAATCGAAATGGCGTATCGGCAACAAGTGGGTCAAACAAAATGCACGAGGTTATGAAGGGCAAGCAGAAGTATTAGCTTCCCTCATTCTTGAATGCTCAACTCTTGATCGTTCTAAATATGTCGTCTATCAGCCATGTATCATTCAGTTGGCTGACGGTGAACAATTTGAAGGCTGCTCCTCACTCGACTTTCGTGGTACAAAACAGGAAGTGACACTTGAGCGCTTGTTTGAAGCAAATTTCAGCTCTACTGACCCTATTACAAATAACAAAACACTTTCTACTAAAGAAAAATTCGAGCAATTAATGGCGCAGGTTGAGCAGTATACAGGACTCGTTGTACATCAACAGATTGCACAGCTATTCGCTTTTGATGCCCTTATTCTAAATGAAGATCTGCATACAAATAACATTTTATTTTTATACGATCCAAAAGAAAAAACATGGGAGCTGGCGCCTATTTTCGATAACGGGCTTAGCCTATTATCCGATGAAAAAGACTATCCATCCGGCAAACCTTTAACGATTTTAAAGCGAAAAGTAAAGGCAAAACCACTGAATTCATCTTTTACAAAACAACTTGCTCTTTACGAAGGACCACCCTTTATTGATAAGGAGAAATTAGTAGCGGCAATCGATCAATCACCGTACGATTTTGGACGTGCTAAGGACGTATTACTTTCACAGTTGCGTGATCCAGTTTTGAAACATTTATTCATAGAAGGAAGTGAATCTATTGATTGATTACATGACTTTTGACGTGATGTGGATGGATGACATTATTGCAAATGTTGATTTAAAACCGACTGATGGTGGCACACCGTATGTCATTAACTATATTGAAGATTTTAACAAGCAATTTTCACCGACGATGGAGGGGCATATAACCTTAGAAGAACTGGAGCGTTGGCTAAAATGGCGAACCTTCCCCCCTACTCGGGTCAACGCAAAAGAATTACTGGCTTCACTAGATATGCAAGCCTATAATCGCTGGGGCATCGTGCGAAAAACACACGGTGTCATGGCAGATGATGAGATTTGGATTCGATTTAAAGGCGAAACCCTCACACATCGGGATGTCTGCTTACGCAAGGATTTATATTATCCTGAGGAACCAAATTTTCTAGATTTTCAATAAGTTAACTGATGGAAGACTTATGCTGAAAGAAGTTAAACTAGCTCTCAGACGTATTCTAAATCGAGTTGACGGATGATTCCCCAACTCGATTCATCTGGGCGCTCTTTAAGAAAATTAGCATCAAACAGAGCGAAAATTTTTAGCAAAGAACAGATAAGAGTATAAAACAAGAAAAATGAATTCCTTTTTGTATCGAAAGGAATTCAACTTTTCATAACTTTACAATGATAAAATTATTTGATATCTGAGAAAAAATCTTCTTCAGAAAAGACCTCAATATTATTTCTTCTGAGCAACGCGGTAGTTACGCCTACGCCAACTAATTTTGTCCCATTGAAATCTCCATTGTAAATCATTGCACTGCCACAGGATGGACTATACTCTTTTAATATAACCTTAGTTGCACCTAGTTCAAGTGCTTTCTGTAATGTTGCATATGCACCTTTTAAATAAAGCTCCGTTACATCACTGCCAGATTTTCCAATCACTCTCGCTTTTCCAACAAGAACGTCTTCCCCATCACCGCCAACTATTTCTGCTGGCACACGAGGCGTCGAAAAACCGCCCATAAGTTCAGGGCACACAGTTACCGCCTTATTTTCTAACACAAGCTGTTGAATTCTTTCATCTAAACTATCTGTTCCGTTATAACGTACCTTTAATCCTGCTAAGCAGGAGCTTATTAAAATCATATGCGCACCTCATTTTTTAGCAATTTCGTATAAGTATCACTATAACTTATTAGAAAAGTCCGTCAACAGCTCTTACAATGACTTAAATTGCTTCCTTGCCCCTCAATTCTTTTTTAATGAGCGATATTGATTCTTTTAACTGACTTTAATTATTTAAGTAGCACATTCATTTCACTGATTTATGCTACTATTTCTTTATCTAGATTTTTTGAACTAGTAATACTATGCATGACAAAAAAGAAAAGTTATCAAAAATGCAAATATGATTTAATTAAAAAGCAGATCAATGGTGGAAGCGTACTGACTGGAATCTGCCAAATTCAGATGCTTGAAATTTTCGCTTTGCCATTTCAAAAGGAGGAAAAAGAATTGGTTGAATTTACAATCTGTTTTCTTAAATAGGGTGACAAAATATTACTACTTAATAGAGATTATCCAGAGTGGATGGGAGCTTGGAATGGTGTAGGAGGAAAGATTGAGAAAAATGAAACCCCACTGGCCGGTGCATTACGAGAAATTAAAGAAGAAACAGGCATTGCACTTCAGGATATTACATACAAAGGAAAAATAACGTGGACTGATGGTACAACCAACTTTGGCTGTATGTATGCTTTTATTACTGAATTGCCAGAGTCCTATCCATATGTGACACCAATTAAAGTCGCAGAAGGCATTCTCGATTGGAAAGATCTATCATGGATTTTCCATCCTAAAAACGTCGGAATAGCAGATTTAAAATATTACTTACCAAAAATGCTAGAAGAAACAAACAACTATGAATACATATTTACATATAAAGAAAGTAAATTGATTGACGTGACTACTACTCCATTAGCACAAACAATTATTGTCTAAATACAACAAGTCTCGTAAACGCGACTGTAACGTTTACGAGGCTTGGCTGTTATTTTCTTGGCTGTGCAAATCGCATTCTACACATCGACCAGTTAAATGATGTTTTTTGAATTCCATCATGAATATCCCACAAATTATCAACTATTCGTACTTCAACATTACGTTTAAACAATTCCTCAAATAAATTTTCCACTTCAAATTTAGCAATAGGATATTGCGTTGTTTCACTTGTATAATAACCAGCATTTTGATCCTGTAGTGTAAACCCTTGGATATCAAACTCATATAAGTAGAGTTTCGTATTTTTCATCGTCTCAAACCACTTGCTTTCAATAACAATAACGTGTGAACATTGTGTCGATGCTATAAAAACTCGTTTATCCTGTTCCGTAGTAGTAGCACCAATATGATAACAAACACGCGGGCAATTTCTAGGTGTTAAAAAGTTAGGCAAACATGTATCGTTGATTGCCCATACTAGCCCTTTTTTCGGATCTAAATCTGGTCGATCCGGTAATCGGGGATGAAACACTGTCATATCATTTTCCTCACTGACATGAAATATTCGCACATGTTTCCCTCCTTTATTTTCTTAATTTAAATACGATAAAATCTGCACAATGTAAATCTTCCTCGAATTGTGGATACTTGGTAAGCATCTCTTTTGAAGGCATCGGTTCGATAACGTCTTCTATCGTAAATCCTGCTTGAATAATTGCTTTCATATAGTTCGTTAATGTTCGATGATAAAAGACAATTTTTTCATCAGAATCTAGCGGAAGCTTTTGATCATATACACCTTCATAAAAATATCGCTGAACTTTCCAATACTGTTGGTCAAGTTTTCCATTTCTGATCCATCCGCTATTAGGCGTAATAAAGCAAGGATGAAGAATCGAAAAGATGAATGTGCTATTTGGCTTTAACAGGCGATACATCTCATTCAAAGCTGCCTGATAATTCTCTAAATCTTGCAGAACCATATTGGAAACAATACAATCGAACTGTTCATCTACTAAAAAATTGAGATTTTCACAATTACCGTGTTTATATTGTATAGTGACTTCCTCACGTGTTCTTTCCCTAGCAATTTCCAGCATTTTTTCTGAATAATCAACAGCTGTGACAATTGCTCCTTTTTGAGCAAGGATTCTACTTAAATAACCTTCTCCACATCCTGCATCTAATAGCCTTTTCCCATGTACATCTTCCAATAATGAAAAAATGGCTGGATTCAATAATACTTCACGGTGTATATCACCATGCTCATCGTAGTTTACTGTAAACCTTTCTGCATGTTGATTCCAGCGTCTAATCGCCTCTTCCGTTGTTACTGTTCTTTTCATTCTATTTCCTCATTTCTTTATAGAATCGTAACGTTACGTCTTTTGTGCACATCAATATTTTTTTATATCATGTAGATAGAGGCATGCCATCTTTAGATAAATATTCAAGCCAGAAATCCTGATTGGATTTCTGGCTTTTCTAATTTAAGGACTAGATTGAGTTTTGATAGGCAATGCATGATCTAAAGTCTCCTGTCGTTTAACAGTGATCCATCTTCCACATACCATCACAATCAATGCAAAAAATACAATGACTCCTGCAAAGATAAGCGCTGCCTTATAGCTATTATAAACGGCCACAAGCTGACCAGCGATGATTGGACCAATAATTTGTCCAAATGCATAAAACGTTGTTAACAATGATACTACTGGACCGCTTTGCGTTGGGAATAGCTGACGTGCATAAGATGTCGTTAACGTCACAATTCCTACAAATGTTAAGCCGAATAAAAACGACGATAATAATACGCTCCATGCTGTTTGTGAAAATACTGGTAACAAGATACCTAAAACTTGCAATATGTATGCCACAAACAATATTTTAATTGCTGAGAATTTCTCTAATAATACAGTCCAAACAGGTGCTGACGGTATGGCCGCTACCCCAACAATGACCCAGCTATACGAAGAGTACTCTTGCAGTGAAGGAATATTATGAATGATATCCACTAAAAAAGTACCTGTGATAATATAGCCTAACCCCTCTAAGCCATATGCGACAATCAGCCATGGCATAAAGCCCGTTGTCATTTTTGCATCGGAGGATTTTGCGGTCCTCACACTATCCTGTACATCCAAATCTCTCCAAAGTATAAATGTCATTACTAAAAACAGAGCAGATAAAACCCCTAAGCCGATCCACGTACCTTGCCAAGCAAAACGCGCTTCAAAAGCAGGTACGAATAAACCTGAAATAGCAATTCCTAATCCAATACCACCAAACAAATAGCCTGACCATCGTGTAAGGGCATGCTTTGCTAAATAATCCATAATAATGCTCGATGTTAAGACAAAAATAAGTCCCCCTGTGATGCCTGCAATCAGACGAAGTACAAGCCAAATACTATATATTTCAATGATTCCCATAAGAACAATAGAAAGGACATTCAAAATAACACTTAACAATAAAAAGTTCTTTTTTTGGCGATTGATAAATCCTGCCCACAACGCGCCAATAAAATAGCCAATATAATTACTTGATGCCAAAAATCCTGCAACTTCAAACGAAAACCCGACATCATTACGCATAAATGGCAAAATTGGTGTGAATGCAAATCGGCTAATTCCCATTGCCACTACAAGTAATAGCACCCCTCCAAATAAAATTCCAACATGCTGTCGATTCATCTCGTCCCCACCCCCTAAAAACTTTTTGTAATTAAAAGGATACAGAGGGAAAATTAATAAATCTAATATATAATTTATATAAAAGGATAAAAATTTTTTATAAAAGGTGGATACTTAATGAATTTACATGCTCTTAGATTATTCACAAAAGTAGCTGAACTCAAAAGTGTTTCAAAGGCAGCACAAGCTCTAATGATTAGTCAGCCTGCCGTTACCATTCAAATTAAAAATTTAGAAAAAGAACTAGACTTAACTCTTTTAGAATCGAAAGGTAGAGGAATTACCTTAACACAAAATGGCGAATTTTTATTTAAACAGGCTCAGCGATTATTTGATTTAGAATTGGATATTGAACACAAATTAGAGCAATTAAAAAACACCGGTAATGAAGAATTACAAATTGCTTCTACCCATGTTCCATCCCATTTTTTATTACCGAAATGGCTCGCAAAATATAAGCATGCCTATCCGACAACAAATATCCACATAAAATCGGCTAATTCTCAACAAGTTATTGAAGAATTACTTCACTATAAGGCTGATATTGCTTTTATCGTAAAAGAGGACGGTCATCATCCAGATATTAATTACCAATTTCTTATGAATCTCGATTATTGGTTTATCATCCCATACGGACATCCGTTGGCAGATCAAACAGTGACTTTAGCGGAATTAATGCAAGAGCCATTTGTTTCACGAGAAGATGGTAGCTCCACAAAAGAATATTTAAACGCTTTATGTAAGGTGCATAAAATCCCGCCACCCAGAGTAGGGCTGCAACTGGATGGTATCAATGAATCAATTCACGCCATTGCTGCTGGATATGGTACGATGCTAGCTCCATCTATAGCAGCTTCAAGCTTTCTTCAACGGCAGCAAGTAGCCCGAGTTTTTATAAAAGACATCGACATTCAGCGTCCTATTTATCTATGCACACGGAAAAATGAACAAAGTACCTCCTCGACCTTTAATACTTTTATTAGTATCGTGAATGACTCAATTTCATAGCAACCTCTTTTTTAAAAATTGAACTACACAAATTTGTACAACAACAAATTGATGTGTAGTCTTTTTTGCAAAAATTTGTAACTAACTATATCTCAATTGCTCATTACCAAAACGTGGGGGTGATTTCCGTTCCGACTGGGCGCTTTGTTGCTGACGCTTCGCTTTCGCACAGATAAAACATTTGCCGCTGACGCTTCGCTTTCGCGCAGATAAAACATTTATTGCTGACCTTAGCTTTCGCGCAGATAAAACATTTGTTGCTGTCGCTTCGCTTTCGCGCAGATATAACATTTGTTGCTGACCTTTGCTTTCGCACAGATATAACATTTGTTGCTGACGCTTCGCTTTCGCGCAGATATAACATTTGTTGCTGACGCTTCGCTTTCGCGCAGATATAACATTTGTTGCTGACGCTTCGCTTTCGCGCAGAGCAGAGCTCCCGGGGGCGTCCGATGAGCCGCTTGGGCCTATACGATGTAGGTCATGAAGGTGTTATCACAGGACGTGAAGGTTTTAGCCTTCGTTCCTCTATCGCTATCCCCAAGGAGGCGCCCAGCCTCCACTCCAGTCAACTAATATACAATGCATACGTTTTAACAAAAATAATCCCAAACTTTTGGTGTAGAAGCATCTCGATAATTCCAAAAAGAGGTAGGAATAGACAAAACTTTTTAAAAAACCTAAAACCACCCTTGTTAATATTCGTCTTTTTATAGACTTGAAAGTTTAAATAACCTATAATAATCCATGCATACATAAATACACGAACATTAAGGTGGTTTTTATGACTAATTATACGTTAATTTTCAAGGGAACGGCTTTTTCAAGTAAGTCTCCTACTGAAGTACAAATTTTAAAGGATCATCTATTCTTCATTAATGCTGACGGGATGATTGAAAAAACTGTAGCTCCTGAACAAGCAGATTATCAAAATCTACTAACTACATATCAACATCAAGAAAATTTCCATCAATTAGCTGCCGGTCAATATTTCTTACCAGGCTTTGTCGATTTGCATGTACATGCACCACAATGGGCACAAGCTGGAACTGCATTAGATATTCCACTTTATGACTGGCTAAATACATACACATTCCCTATCGAATCCAAATTCTCTGATTTAGAGTTTGCACAAGAGGTCTATGGAGATTTAGTAAGCACTCTTCTTGCAAATGGAACGACTACATCACTCTATTTTGCAACAGTCCATAAAGAAGCGAGCCTGCTATTAGCGAAAATTTGTGCTGAAAAAGGACAACGAGGTCTAGTTGGGAAAGTTGTGATGGATGATCCTGAACAAAATCCAGACTATTATCGCGATGCAACTACGCAAACTGCATTAAACGATACAGAAGAATTTATTGTAGCTGTAAAAGAATTAGCAAAATCAACGAAACAGGGTGTTTATCCAGTTGTAACACCACGCTTTATCCCAAGCTGTACAGACGATGCTTTAAAAGGTTTGGGAGAGTTAGCTGCTAAATATGATACACATATCCAATCTCATTGTAGTGAAAGTGATTGGGCGCACGGCTACGTAAAGGAACGATTTAAGAAAAATGATGCCTTTGCTTTACATGATTTTGGCCTACTGGGCGATAAATCTGTGATGGCACATTGTAATTTTTTAAATGATGACGATGCACAGTTATTTGCTGAAACAGGCACAGCAATCGGTCATTGTCCAATATCCAATGCTTATTTTGCAAATAGTGTCATTCCAATTGCCCGCTTCCATGCAAAAGGCGTAGATATCGGATTAGGGTCAGATATTTCAGGTGGTTTCTCCCCTAGCCTATTCGATAATGCTAGACAAGCTGTTATGTCATCTAGAATGCTAGAAGACGGTGTTGATCCATCTCTTCCTACTGAAAAACGAGGTGTTCCACATTCACGTATTACGATTAATGAGGCATTTTATTTAGCAACAGCAGGTGGCGGAGAAAGCTTAAGCCTACCTATTGGCCGTTTACAGGAAAACTACACATGGGATGTACAAATTATCGATACTAACATACCATCTGCAAAACTTCCTATATTTGATAGCAAGGAAGATTTACAGGATATCTTCCAAAAAATTATGTATCTTGTGCGCCCAGAAAATATCCGTGAAGTTTGGGTACAAGGTAATAAGGTTCACGCTAGAGCATAAATAAAAATTCTAAATTTACAATTTTGAGGTGTACATCTTAGTGGAAACGCAACATAACAAATTAGCTAACGATAAAATGAAAACTCAGCAATTAACAGTTTTACCAGATGAAAAGGTGTCATTCGGTCAATCAGCTTTACTTGGTTTACAGCACGTTATGGCAATGGACGTCTATGTAGTGCCTTTCTTAATTGCCATGTTAATCGGTTTACAATCAGGTCAATCAAGCGCATTGATTCAATCGACATTTATTGCCGCAGGGATCGCAACGATTATCCAAACTCATTTTTGTATGAAGCTACCGATAGCACAAGGTCCTTCATATGTTCCTCTTGGCGCCATTGTAGGTATTTATGCTACAAGTGGTGGTGGAGATCTTGGCTGGAGCACTGTGCTAGGAGCAAGCTTAATCGGCGCTATTTTAGTCATTATTTTAGGTTATACAGGTATATTCAATAAAATCGTCAATACTTTCATTCCTCCACTTGTCGGAGGGACAATTATCTTTGTTGTCGGTCTTTCATTAATGCCTGTAGGTTTAAGTAATAACATTTTTAACGCAGCGGGTGCATCTATTAACCAAAACATCTATTTGGCTCTCATTTCAGCTACCGTTCTTATCGTTTGCGTTATGCTAGGTGCAGTCTTTCATAAAAAAGGTCGCGTATTTCGTATCACTTCAGTAATCATTGCTTTAATCGCAGGTAGTATTGCCGCGAATATGATGGGTGTCTTAGATTTATCAGCGGTATCACAAGCAAAATGGTTTAGTATGCCTCAAATTCCATTTGTAGATTTCGGCTTTACGTTCAATTTTTCAGCCATCATTACAATGGTTATTATTTATATCGTCTTAATGGCAGAAACAACAGGTACATGGTTTGCAGTGAGTAATGTCATCGACAAACCATTAACAGATAAACAAATTAATCGAGGCGTTATCGGAGAAGGAATTGGCTGTTTCGTTGCTTCCTTACTTGGCTCAACTCCTGTCACTGGCTATTCAACAAATGCTGGTGTGATATCGATCACAGGTATCGCAAGTCGCCGTGTTTTTATTGCTGCAGGTTTTTGGTTTGTATTATTCGGCTTCTCTGGTAAATTAGCTGCTCTTATTTCTGCAATTCCTTCAGCAGTTATAGGTGGTGTATTCGTTATCGTTTGTGGCATTATTGCGATCAGTGGTTTACAAGTAATGAAAAATGAACACATTGGTGAAAAGGAAATGTATGTAATCGCAATACCAGTAATTTTAACATTAGCCCTAACATTACTTCCTAAAGATTTCTTATACTCATTACCAACAACTGTTCAATATTTATTCGGCTCTCCAATTGCAACAGCTGCTATAGTAGCCATCGTTTTAAATAAAATATTACCTAGTGTGAAATAGCTTTAAACTCGATGCACAACTCTCCTATTTTTATAAGAAGAGTTGTGCATTTTCTTATTTATGATGTTTTGCAAACCAACATCCCCTTAGCAACTTAAAATTAGGTATAATTTATTATAATTGACGTTTTAAGATAATAGTCCATTATAAGCAAGGAGGTAGAAAGTTGATAAACATTTTGGTACTAGATGATCATGAGGCCATTGGTGAAGGTATAAAATTATTATTAGAACAAGAAGGCGATCTCCATGTTACTGTTGTAAACTCTGGTGAAGAAACGTTGAATATCCTCCTACAGCAAACATTCGATATATTTTTATTTGAAGTAAATATGTATTTTTTAAATGATTTAGAATTACTAAAAAAAGTGCAACAATTAAATCCTGAAGTAATCAAAATTATCTACACGGGCTATAACATTGAACCTTTTTTCAATGTATTAGTAGAATCAGGTGTTTCTGGCTTTGTTAGTAAAACAGTTTCTACGGAAAATCTTATTACGGCAATACGCTCCGCTCTAGATGGGAATGCCATGATCCCAGTGAAGTTATTACGACAATTAAAAATAGTAGAAAGCCAAAAGAATAAAATGGAAATAATGAATCCGTTAATTCAATATGACCTCAAAAAAAATGAACTAGCTGTGCTTCAATTAGTGGCAGTTGGAAAAACAAATAAAGAAATAGCAGAAAATTTATTTGTCAGTTTACGCAAAAGAACATAAGTTACAATTCACAACTTGGTTTGTAGTGATAGGGGCTATGTTGATTGGTGGTTTTTTTGGGAGCTATGTAATTGGTAAAGAAACAGGAAAGGGAAGATAATGTCCCTGAATATGATGAGCGTAATAGTTCTGACACAAGATGAATTTTACAAACAAGCTGTTCAACAAATGGGCGGTAGTAAAATCGTTACTTTCAGATGGTGTGAATGGGTTGTAGGTGCACTATGTGGCACTGGTGGTGAAATTGCTTGCTTCGCTTTAGCTGCTGCTCTAGGAATTACTCCAGGAGTTGGTGGACTTACTCTTGCAGGAGTATGTGGATTAATTGGAGCATTAGGTTGCACAGGGGCTACATTAGCAATTTGTGGATAGTAAATCGTTTACTGCTTAAAGGTGCTAGCACAGCTTCACACAGACAGTTCACGGACGTACTTGGCTTCGAAAAATCGAAGGAAATACGGTACCATAAGGATTTTGAACTGCAGTTGCCCTAGTCAAAGGTTATAGTAAAAAAATGGATATTTACTATCTCTACTTAAGCGTCTTTCATTTTCTTCAAAAACGGAAGAATTTGAAAATAGAAATTGATGAGGCTGAGAACGTATATTATTCTGAAGAAGATCCTTCAGTTTCACCATTTGTACCACCACTAATTGTTTGGGCTGCTGGAGTACTAGCAGCTGTCGGTCTTACTTGGATAGCTGATAAATTATTAGATTGGGGGCGCACAAAAGTTTTGTGATAAGTATAGAAACAGTAATTCTATAACTAGGATGGTGTGTAATGTCATTGCTCCGTAACCCTATAATGATTGGATTAGCTATGTTACTTACATCTATAATTCAGAAAATTCTGATTAAAATCGGAATATTCAATAACAACTCTTTACCTTTAGAGTTTTTAAGTTATGTCGTAATTTTTTTCATAGTTTATGCATTACTTGACATTAAAAATTTGTATATCCTTATTTTGCAGAGAGAGTAGTGTGAACTACTCTCTTATTTCTGAATAAAGTTAGTTGATACTGAATACAGTAGAACATTATATCTATCCCCAATAGGCCAAAGAACGTTTCTTCATCGCTTCTCGGTATTGCTCGGTTGAGATTGGCAATGCCTTATTTGTTTGATAATCCATAATGACACCGTATCTTCGAACAACATCCATTTGATTAATTTCACCTTTGTTGTACATTTGTTCAACTTCTATCGGATCTATCCCCAGCCATCTATGACGATTTTTGCGAATATAATCACGTTCTTTTAATGTAGCAGCCATATCAATTTCGAAAGCATCCAAATCGCGGTCAATTTCATGGATGATTACACCATAATCTAGCTTCGCACGTTCAATCGAAACATATTCATCAATAACGTCCTCTAAAACAGCTTTGACATCTCGTGCAATTGGGTCGCCTAAACCGCCTCCTCCAGCTGAAGGACGTGTAAAGGTATCGCCTTTCTTTAATTCAATATTGGAGAAAATCGTGCCTAAAAATCTCTCACCCTCTTTGTTTGGATTTAAAATAGCTCCTTGTGCGATAGAAGGTAAGCCGCCCATAATCCCCCATGTAATAGAACGAGAACGATCACAGCAATAGGACATCACGGTTTGGTTGACATCCGTTAAAATACCGCCCTTTTCTACACCACAACCACCACGGTATTGCCCAGGACCTGCAGAATCTATAATAATTTCATGCTTCGTCGTTACAACTGGTGACAAACGCTCTTGCCCTTCGCATGGCTGAACGCTCAATCCTACTCCGAACACTGGTGACGTAGTATTCGCACCATCGCGGTCAATACGTCCACCATGACCACCCGCCATCCAGTCATACCACATAAAATATTCACTACTATCTCGTCGTTGATCATAACCGCCTATTAGTAAATACTCTAAATTAAATGAACATGCGATAGCGCGCTCAGGCATAATAGATGACCATAATTCAAAGCAAGCATTCATAATTTTTTCAAAAGCGCCTGAACAATAGCCAGAGACAGCTACTGGGCTAGGTGCATTGACGACAGAGTTTTCAGGAAGAAATATTTTCACAACACGATAAAACCCCGAGTTCAGCGGAATATCTGGGAAAAATGTTTTGGTTCCTGCATAGGTACCAGAAAGTGCTGAGCCAAAGCCCGCATTTAAAAAACAACTGATATAAGGATGAGAATCACTTAAATCATAAGCTATCTCATCGTCTGTAATGGTCATTTTTACACGAATTGGGATTAAGCCATCTCCTAATTGTGGGTCCATATCGATATAGTCCACTGTTTCCCACTGTCCTTTAGGTAAAGCTTTAATCTTCGCTCTCATTAATCGTTCAACGTAATTTTGAACTTCTTCAAAAGCTGTTAGCACCGTGTGAATACCGTACTTCTCAATCATTTCCTTGAGTTGCTTCTCTCCCACTTTCGCCGCTTCTACTTGAGAACGTAAATCTCCTATACGTTCTTCCGGAATACGCATGTTCATGACAATAATTTTCACTACATCTGTTAAATATTGACCTTTACTATAAATACGAACAGGTGGGATACGTAGACCTTCCCCGTAATGTTCCTTTGCTGTGATATCAAAAGAACCTGGGTTAGAACCGCCGACATCCGCCCAGTGCCCATTTGTTTGCATCATTGCAATCAGTTTGTCATCATGGAACACTGGTAAAATTACACGTACATCACTGAAATGCGTTCCTCCACGATAAGGATCATTTACTAAAAATACGTCTCCTGGATGAATATCATCAGCGAAATCTTCTAATACAGCCTTTGCAGTTAAATGCAATGTCCCTACGTGTACGGAAATATCTTGTGTTCCTTGCATCACCGTATTGCCCTGTGCATCGCATAATGCACAGCTGAAGTCTCGATTATAAATAACAAACGAGTAACACGTACGCAGCATTTGTTCAGCCATTTGATCGACTAAGTTCACAAAGCCATTTTTTAACACTTCAAATGTTACCGGGTCGAGATTTTGAACCTTATCATTCATCTCCAATTTCGTAGTACTCATAGCCTGATTCCTCCTTATCGCGTATTAGTTCACCGTAATAATGATATTTTTATAGGCATCTACTTCCGCTGTAAACCCTGGTGGAATAACAGTCGTCGTATCCAGCTGATCGATAATGGCAGGACCCTCAAATTGCGTATGAACTGGTATTTTATCGCGATGATATACGTTCGTTTCAATATATTTACCTTCAAAATAAACAGGACGTGTTTCTTTGAAAGCATCTTCAAGCGAGCCTTCAGGAGCATACTGCGGGAAATTAGGCTTAGGAACTGTTCCTATAGCTGTGACACGTAGACCAAAAATCTCTACAGCTTGGCCCTGATCGGAAAATGCAAATTCTCTTTCATGTTCTTGATGGAATGCTTCCAAAATAGCATCTAAGGAAGTTATTTGATCGGATACGAGAACGGCCAGAGATCGCCATTGTCCTTTATAACGAAGATCTATAAAATTCGTTAATGACGATGAATTTTCTGCTATTCCTTCCTCTACTAATAACGCTCTTGCCTCCTCCCGCAATTCACTAAATTGATTTGTCAGTTCCTCTACATTTACTTCATCAAGTTTTTTCACATACGTTTTAGAAATATCGTGGCGTACATCTACAAGTAGGCATCCCATTGCTGCTGCCACACCTGGATGAGTAGGAATAATGACTTTTGGAATGTTCAAATCTTTCGCCAAATAGGCACCATGTAATGGCCCTGCACCACCAAAAGCTACGAGTGCGAAATCTCGTGGATCATAGCCTCTCCGTACGGATATTAATCGAACTGCATCACTCATATTGGCATTTGCAACTTCTATAATGGCACTTGCCGCTTCCTCGACTGATTGATCGAATGCATCTGCGATTTTTTTCACAGCATCATTTGCAGCATCTTTGTTTAACTGCATCATACCATCCAACAAATCCACACCCAGACGTCCTAACACTAAATTTGCATCTGAGTTAGTTGGTTCAGTGCCTCCTCGTCCATAGCAAGCTGGACCTGGTACAGCCCCTGCGCTTTGTGGTCCATTGCGTAAAGAACCGCCTTCATCTTTCCATGCAAGACTACCGCCACCGGCTCCTATTGTTAAGATTTCAATGCTCGGGAAACCAATTGGATAGCCATATTCTATCGACCAGTCCTTTGTGATCCGTATATCACCCTTATACATCAGCGAAATATCAGTACTTGTACCACCCATATCTAAGCCGATTGCATTGTCAAACCCGCACAACTTTGCAATATGCTTACTTGCAATTGCTCCAGCAGCTATCCCGGAACTTGCTAATCTAGCAGCATAGCGTGGAACTGTACTCGAAGTCATCACCCCACCACCGGAATGTAAAACTAAAATTTCTTCTTCATAACCTTTGTTCTGCATTTCATAGCTTAACTTACTAATGTAGTTACTCATAATTGGTCCAAGAACAGCATTGATAATCGTTGTACTCATACGTTCATGCTCGAAAATTTCTGGAAGCACCTCGCTTGAAATACAAACATAAACATCAGGTAGTTCCTCTTTTAGAATTTTTTTAACGCTTGCCTCATTTTCCCCGTTCACATAGGCATTGAGGAAACACACTGCAATAGATTCTGTTCCTCGACGTTTTAATTTTTTTGCTAATAAACGAACTTCTTCTTCATCAATAGCTTGAAGAATATTTCCTTCATAATCTATGCGTTCTGTCACTTCAAATCGATCACGTCGTTGAATATAGGGCCTCGCAGTATCCTTATAAGTGTCCCATATATCTTCTTTTGTCCCCCGGCGAATTTCGATGACATCTCTAAAGCCCTTTGTCGTAATAAGAGCTGTTTTCGGTAGCTTTCGCTCAATTAACGCATTCGTTCCAACCGTTGTGCCATGAGAAAAAATTTTAATATCTTTTCCATTCAATCCCGCTTTTTCTACTCCATTTAAAATTCCCTGCTCTGGGTTTGAAGGTGTGGATGAGGTCTTTGTTACAAATACTTCTCCTGTTTCTTCATTAAAAACAAATACATCTGTAAACGTTCCACCAACATCAATTGCTAAACGACTTTGTGTCATAGCTCTACCTTCTTTCATTTAATAGATTTCCTAAACGTATTTTTGTATGAAATAAATGCCTCAAGCGAATGTCACAGATTTTTTAAAATTATTGCGTAGGTTTCGAGAAATCTGTAATCATTACACCGAGGCATACAAGGGATATATTGTGATTTGTTCAATCACTTGCTTAGATATTAAGTTTTTCTACTCGCTTTTTGTGCCAATGGTAATCGTTTTGAATATTGTGAAGAACTCTTTTGCTGCTTGGCCTTGTTCACGGGCACCGGTACTTGAATTTTTCATTCCTCCAAACGGCGCTTGTGGCTCAGCACCACCCGTTTCATCGTTAACCTGTACAAGTCCAACTTCACTGCGGTTAATAAAATCAAAGGCTTTTGGAATGTTATTTGTATAAATAGAAGCGCTCAATCCAAAATCGGAATCATTCGATAATCGAATCGCTTCTTCATAATCTTTTACCTTTATGACAGCTAATACTGGTCCAAAAATCTCTTCATGAGCAATTGACATCTCATGTGTTACATTCGTAAAAATGGTCGGATCTATATAGTATCCTTCCACCATACCTTTTGTAGGACCTCCACCAAATACAAGCTCTGCTCCATCTGATTTAGCTTTTTCGATGGCCGTTAATATAGATTCATACTGCCCCTTGGATGACACAGGTCCCATTGTGACACCAACTTCGATTTTTTTAGCTTCATCAATTAACTGCTCCAACACCTGTTCATAAACCGCTTCCTCGATGTACACTCGACTAGTTGCTGTACAACGCTGTCCAGTCTGCTTCATCGCACCTTCAATCGTTAATTTTGCAGCTTGATTGATATTGGCATCAGCTAAAATGATTGCTGCATTTTTGCCTCCAAGCTCGAGCTGAATTTTTTTATTAGTCGATCCAACAGTATCTAGAATACTTTGCCCAACACTATTTGAACCGGTAAATGTAATCGCCTTTACTTCAGGTGCCTCCAATAATACCTGCCCCACTTTTGAACCACGGCCTTGCACAACATTTAATACGTTTTCTGGTAGGCCTGCTTGTATGAATAATTCGCCAATTAATTTACCGGTTAAAGCGCTTTCAACAGACGGCTTCCAAACAACTGTATTGCCATACACTAATGCAGGAGCAATTTTCCATAGAGGAATAGCGACAGGGAAATTCCAAGGAGTTATGGCGGCAACGACACCAAGAGGCACCCGCATTGTGTACAGTAATTTCGCTTCATTGGCTGACGGTAACACCTCACCTGTTGCCCGCATCCCTTCTTGTGCAAAATAACGTAAAATCGAAGCGCCACGTTTAACTTCACCAAGCATTTCATTTTTCGTTTTACCCATTTCACTCGAAGCTATTTCAGCTACTTTATCTATATTTTTCTCAAGTAAATCAGCTGTCACACGTAAAATCTCTCCACGTGCTACAGAAGATGTATTTTTCCAACCTTCAAACGCTTCCTGAGCTGCAACGATAACGTCTTTCGTTTCATCTATAGTTAAAAGCTCAACTTGGCCTATACATTGAGACGGCTTCGCTGGATTAAATTGTTCTCGTATTTCTCTAACGATGGTTGTCATAGAACTCCTCCTTCAAATAATGATCGTCAATACATTAGTACTCAAACTTCTTTTTCAACAATTGTTTTACGTATATGCTCAAATGTCTCGTCTAAAATACGTAACATTTCATCTAGCTCTACTTTTGATAGAATGAGAGGGGGAGAAAAAACAACTGTATCTTGATCATACGTAACTGTACGTAGAATCAATCCTCGTTTCATCGTTTCTTGTACAAAAATCGGGCTAAGAGCCGTTTCAAACAATTCACCCGTCTCACGGCTCTTCACTAATTCAATGGCTCCAAGTAAGCCAAGGGTACGCACTCTGCCGATAAAGCTATATTTTTCTTGCAGCGCTTGGAATCCTTTTAACATGGCCACCCCCATGTTTGCCGCATTTTCAACAAGATTTTCATTCTCAATGATGTCTATATTTTTCAACCCAACTTGGCAAGCAAGTGCATGACCGCTGTAAGTATATCCGTGCATTAATGTTCCTTTAGAAAGTTCGCAATAATCTTGATGAAGCTTTTCGGATATCGCCACACCACCAAGTTGAACATAACCACTTGATACTCCTTTAGCGAAAGTCATCATATCCGGCACTACCCCGTAATGCTCCATACCGAAGAATTTCCCTGTACGACCAAACCCCGTAATAACTTCATCCGCTATGAATAAAATACCGTACTCATCACAAATTTTTCGCACTTCTTTAAAATAATCTTTTTGTGGAATATTAACCCCACCTGCACCTTGCACAGGCTCAGAAATAAATGCCGCAACAGTCTCAGGGCCTAATGTTTCAATCGTTTCACGTAAATTTCGTACGGAATCGCTGAATACATAGTGGAAATCAGGGGCGTGTGAATTGGTAAAGTCACGGAATGCTTGTAAGCCTGTCGCACTTGTAGCCCCCATAGCTACACCATGGTATGAATGTGTACGAGAAATAATTTTTTGACGCTCTGGCTGCCCTTTCAGTAACCAGTAATGACGTGCTAATTTAATCGCTGTATCGTTCGACTCTGAGCCACCTGAAGTGAAAAATACAGTATTTAAGTCTCCCGGAGTTAAAGATGCGATTTTCGTCGCTAAACGGATAGCTGGTTCATTGCTAAATGTTGCGAAGCAGGAACTAAATGCTAATGTAGACATTTGCTCTTTCGCAACTTCGGCAATTTCTTTACGACCATGCCCAACATTTACATTCCATAAAGAAGACATCCCATCAATGTAGATATTCCCTTCTATATCTTTTAAATAAATGCCATTCCCTTCTGTAAAAATGGCTGCTGGACCTTGTGTTTGCTGTTGCTCAATCGACGTTGTTGGGTGTAGAAAATGCTTTTGATCTAACGTTTTTAATTCTTCTTTTAGTTGAATTGTCATAAATACCAACCTCTTTTCGTTTATAATTTCATTCACTTTTTTAATAGCAATTCTCATGCCATCTAATGAAAAAATTCTTTTAACGAAAAAAATATTGCTACATTTTTATAACTTGTGGTTGATTTCCGTTCCGGCTGGGCGCTTTGTCGCTGACGCTTATCGCTAATCCCCAAGGAGTCGCCCAATCTCCACTCCAATCAACTAATATTTATGGCATTCGTTTTACATAATTCTCGCTTCACAAAACTGCAACAAAATGAAAAAGAGACGCTTTCTTGTTTGAAAATGTCCCTTTCTTCTAAACAATTAACATATTAATGATGCATTTCATCATTTTCCTTGTATTATTTAGTGAGGATTGCGATATTACAGCTTATTTTGCATAAATGAAATTTTGATGCAAAAGTACATCGTTAGTCCTTATATGAAATTTGTCGCGTTAATTGGAACTTTTGAATTTTACGTACCAATGTTGACTGATCACAGCCAAGTGATTTGGCCGCTTGTCTTATACTTGGATATTTAGATAAAGCTTCCTTAATAATTTGTTTTTCAAACGCAGCTACTTGTTCCTTTAATGTGCCACTGAACTTTGGATTGATAACCGTTTCCTGGATATTTTGTATTTGTACAGGATTTTCCAGATCACGTGCAATCGTTGGGCTACTATCTAACTCTTGTTGCACAATATATACTGTTATTTCTGGCTGCGTTGCTAATAAGCAAATACGCTCCACCATATTTTTAAGCTGCCGTACATTTCCCGGCCAATCGTGAGACTCTAATATTTTCATAGCAGATGAATCAATCGTCCGGTGGATGCCGTATTTTTCTCCGATTACAGCCAAAAAATGGTTGACCAGCGGAATAATATCTTGACGACGTTGCCTTAATGGTGGAATTTCAATCGGGATAATATTTAAACGATAATATAGATCCTCACGGAATTCACCTTGCCTCACCATCTCCGCTAAATTGCGATTTGTTGCAGCGATTATGCGTACATCAATAGGAATAGGCTTACCACTACCAATACGCTGAACCTCCGATTCTTGGAGCACACGTAATAATTTTGCCTGTAGTAGTAAGGGCATCTCTCCAATTTCATCTAAAAACACTGTACCGCCTGATGCAATCTCAAATAACCCTGCCTTTCCACCTCTTGCCGCTCCCGTAAATGCTCCTGCCTCATAGCCAAACAGTTCGGATTCTAATAAATTTTCAGGAATTGCACTACAGTTAATCGTTAATATTTGCTTATTGTGACGTCGGCTGTTTGCATGAATAAGCTTTGTAATTTCCTCTTTACCTACGCCTGATTCACCACCAATTAATACAGTAGAGTCTACCTCTGCAATCCTCATAACACGCTTTACTACCTGCATCATTGCGGCAGACACAGCTATTAAACTACTTTTGGTTGATTCTTTAGTATGTAAGGCATGTAGCTTATTTTTAAAATTCTCGTTTTGAACTTCTAATTTTTTTACTTCCTTCTCTAACAGTTTTAATTGTGTCATATCACGAGTAATTGCTACTACGTATTGTAATTCACCGTGTTCATCAAATATTGGCTTACCAGAAACTAAAAAACATTTTCCATTAATGAACGTCTGCAAAATAGTTACTTTTTCTTTTGATTCAATGACTTTTATCGAAATGGAATCACTCATTAAACCTTCAGCGATTACGTCTTTTGCATATCTTCCCATTAAATCGATGCCAACTATTTCAATATCAATATCATTTTGAAATAAAATTTTACCGTAACTATCACATACTGTAACGCCATCTGATATAGAGTTTAATACTTTAATTGACAGTGGGTTCATAAAATCAATATGGCTATACTGCATGAATGGTTTGACATGAAATACGCTACCTTGCGAAGTTTCTAATACGTGAATAAAATAACCTTCTACCTCGAACGTTTTTGTTCCTTTTTGATATTGTTTTATTATTTTTTCAAGAAGCTCTCGTTGGATATCACTTTTAATCATTACTTCCTCATTTTTTACAATAAAAAAATGTTCCTCTTTATGAAGTTCAGTTATCGACATATAGACCACTTCCTCTCGAACTAAAAAAATTCGCTCACTTTCTACGGAGCATTTGCAAGCCTAAAAGGTGTTAAATCGTCCTTTAATGGCTTGAAATCTCGGAGAAACATTGCGAATTTTTTATATTTTACGTATTCTACTCTGAGGCTAGCTTTTCCTCTATTTGCTCTGCTGATCTTGTCGACAGTTTTCGCATAATCATAAACAACACAACAGAGCCGATCAATACTAATGTACTTAAATAAAATTGGGCGCGTAAAGATTCAATGAGTGCTTGGCATAAATAAACGACTGTTAAAATTCCAATTGTGACATACGACAAGTATGGGAATAACCACATTTTTATCGCTAATGGCTCATCTGAAACTTTGTCATAATACCGCCGGAAACGAATTTGTGAAATGGCAATGAAAATATAAACAGCTATCATTAATCCTCCAACACAATTACCTAAAAAATAGAAAATGACTTCAGGTGAAATGAAGTATAGCATCGCACAAATATATGCCACCACTGTACTGCCAAGAATAGCTGGTACAGGTGCACCTCGACGATTTTTAATTTGTGAGAATATTTTCGGTGCATCTCCTTGACGCGACATTTCAAGTAACATACGTGAGCTTGTATAAAGAGCAGAATTTAAAACCGAGATTAACGAAATAAAAATTACGATTTGAATTAGTTGAGCAGCAATAGGAAGCCCAGCCATCGTTAAGATATTTGCGTAAGGTGCTGCCAATATTTTCGAATCATTCCAAGGTATGATTAAAATCATAATGGCTACTGAACCTACAAAAAATAAACCTAACCGAAATACAACGTTGCGAATGGCGCGAACAATATTTTTCGCCGGATTTTCAGACTCTGCTGCCGCTATGGCTGCAACCTCAGCACCACAAATGGAGAAAATAACAAAGACAATTCCTGTTAAAATGGGCACAATACCATTTGGTGCAAATCCACCGAATTCTGTTAAAATACTTAACCCCTTCGGCTCATAATTTGGCCAAATTCCTAAAATCATCGCTAGACCTACTACTAAAAATACGACAATAGCTGTAACTTTAACAAAGGAAAGCCAATATTCGAATTCACCAAATGATTTTACTGAATAAATATTAATAACTGTCATCAATAATGTTATGCCTACACTTCCGGCCCAAGTTGGGATCATTGGAAACCAATTATGCAGCATCCCACCTATGAGTGCGGCTTCTAACCCCACAATAAACACCCAGCTTGCCCAATAAAGCCAGCCTACTGTAAAACCTGCCCATGGACCAATATACTTTCCTGCATATGAAGCAAATGAACCTAACTCTGCTGAACCACCAGATTTCTTCCCTAAAACTATTTCTCCTGATGCCATTTCCCCAACCATTTGCATGATTAAAACTATGAGTAAGCATGCAATCGTATATGAAACCACCGCTGCAGGACCGGTACTTAAAATATTTTTCCCTGTCCCGACAAATAGCCCTGTGCCAATAACCCCTCCAATGGAAATCATCGTAATATGCCTTGTTTTCAGTGATTTTTGCAAAGCTCCCATTAAACCACCCCTTTTGTGTTTTATGTAGACATTTACTAGCCCCTTTCCTCTAATTCAATGTCTACCGTTTAATGAGCAATTCCGATGCCAAACCTATTCAACTATTAAAAATTTCAAAAAATTATCAATCTGTATATCTGTTGTTATTTTTTATTATTTAAAACAAAAATTGTTGATGACATTAAAAAAAGTTGTAATTTTAGTTGATTGGAGTGGAGGCTGGGCGACTCCTTAGGGATCAGCGATAGAGGAACAAAGGCTAAAAACATCACGTCCTGTGATAACGCCTTCGTGACCAACATCCTGCTGCTGTCGCTTCGCTTTCGCGCAAAAAACATCCTGCTGCTGTCGCTTCGCTTTCGCGCAAAAAACATCCTGCTGCTGTCGCTTCGCTTTCGCGCAAAAAACATCCTGCTGCTGTCGCTTCGCTTTCGCGCAAAAAACATCCTGTTGCCCTAAGCGGCTCATCGGACGCCCCCAGGAAGCTTTGCTCTGTGCGAAAGTGCAACGACAGCAACGACAAAGCGCCCAGCCGGAACGGAAATCAACTTCATGTTATGATGAGGATCCTTTACAAAAATTTATGAATGTATTCATATGCGACTTTGAAAATTTCGATGCAAAAATACATCAACGACAGTTTGTTTGCATCACCTATCCTATCCATATACACGGTTAAATGAACTCATAATATTCATCTCTTCCCTGTACTTCGCTACTGTCCGCCTGGATATTTGGATACCTTCCGTACTTAAAATAGTTGTAATATGCTGATCAGTTAAAGGTTTTTGTTTATCTTCAGCATCAATCAACTGTTTAAGCCGCTTTTTAATATACATAATAGAATCCATTTTCCCAGATATATTCATTACTCCTTTTGTAAATAACGATTGTAAGCCATACACACCTTGAGAAGTTTTTATATATTTTCCACGAACAGCTCGACTAATTGTTGACACATGTAGACCTAAAATGTCAGCTACATCTTTTAACCGCATAGGCTTTATTGCTTCAATTCCTTTATTGAAAAAATCCTCTTGCAACTCGACTAACAATCTAGCTAATTCGTAAAGTGTTTTATCACGTTGTTCAATCCCTTGTAACAATAAAAGAGCATCTTTCATTGTGTCTTTGAAATATGTTTTACAATTCGGATCATTTTTTAATATCTCAACATAATGTTTATCGATTGAAACGATTGGTAAATATCCACGATTTACATTAATCATCCATTCCTCTCCTAATTTCTCTACTTCGATTTCAGGAATGACATATGGAATCGTTTCAAATTTATCACCTGTCACCATTGGTTTTAAATTTTTGATATAGTGGACAGTTTTCTTCACTTCCTGTATAGGCGTTTTATACTTTTTACTTAACTGTTTAATGGACTGTGCTGCCACTAGCTCTAAATCCGTTTTGATAAATTGAGAGGTCCATTTTGGTGCGAGCGCATCCCTGTCTACTTGAATGAGTAAATATTCTTTATAATTCCGTGCTCCTACTCCTACTGGCTCGAAAGTTTGAAGTAAATCCAATAGTGCTTCTATGTGCAAAACTTTTGTCTTAAATTTATTTGCGACGATTTCTAAATCAACATCTAAAAATAGACGATCATCTAAGGAACGAATTAAAAATGTTAAGATTTTCAAATCTAACGAAGATAGATTTTTATGCATAGGCACTTGTTCCAATAAAAACTGCTCAAAGCTTTCTTTTGCAGCAAGCTTCATCTCAATAGGGTTAAATGAATTATTTTGCCGTCCATAATATTGTGCAGAAAAATTTTTAAAGGAATAGCTTGCTAACTGCTGAATTTCCTCATATTGACTTTTCATCGTCGCGTCAGTGACAACTAACAGCGGATTTTCATTTGCTTTGTCATAAATAAACTGTTCTAATTCATTTGTTGAATATTGCAGTATTTCTAAATGCTGTACTAGTTGTGCTGATAAAACTTGCATTACTTTTTGGGAAGTTTTGATAGCCAGTTGCATACCCCATACCTCCTTAACAGAATTTTCTACATAGTAACATGTTTATTCTTTGATTTTCCATTTTTTCGTAATTTTTTTATTTCATTTAGACATTCCTAAATTACCTCTTCGAATTTTCTAATAATTCCAAAAAAAGTAATTGACTACATTCATAAGTAATCATAAAATACACATATACAATATTAGTTACCACATTGCGGTAAAAAGGAGGAATGATGAAATGTTTCATTTACCAACTGTGCAATTTACACAAGAGCAAGAACAATTTCGTTTAGATGTTCGAACGTTTCTACAGGAAGAATTAGTAAAAGGAACCTTCACGTCTAAATGTGACTCTTGGTTAAGTGGAGATGATCCTGAATTTTCTAAACTAATTGGTCAAAAAGGTTGGATTGGTTTAACTTGGCCAAAAAAATATGGTGGTCAAGAGCGCAGTACCATAGATCGATACATTTTAACGGAGGAATTTTTAGCCGTTGGTGCTCCAGTTGCAGCACATTGGTTTGCTGATCGCCAAACAGGACCACTTCTTTTACGATATGGGACAGAAGAGCAACGTGAATATTTCTTACCGAAAATCGTGAAAGGTGAATGCTACTTCGGCATAGGCTTAAGTGAACCAAATAGTGGCTCTGACTTAGCTTCGGTTAGCACACGTGCTGAAAAAGTAGAGGGTGGCTGGATTGTCAACGGACAAAAAATATGGACGAGTAATGCACACCTTTGCCACTATATGGTGACTTTAGTGCGTACTAGTCCTTTTGATGGAAAAAGTAAACACGCAGGCCTTAGTCAGCTAATCGTCGATTTACATGCAGAAGGCGTAACCGTTGTTCCTATTAAGTTTTTAACCGGTGAACATCATTACAACGAAGTGTTCTTTGAAAATGTTTTTGTACCTGACAATATGGTTGTTGGAGAAATCGGTAATGGTTGGGCTCAAGGATTGGCTGAGCTTGCCTTTGAGCGTAGTGGTCCAGAGCGAATATTGAGTACTTTCCCATTAATTGATGAGCTTATTCAAGAGTTAAAGCGCCAAAACAATTTAGAAGGTTTAAAACAAGCGTCAAAAATTGTAGCTCGTCTTTGGAGTCTACGAAATTTGTCACTTGGAGTAGCCCAGCTTTTAGAATCTGGTAATGGTGAAGACGTATCTATTCCGGCTGCACTTGTGAAGGCACTTGGGACGAAATTCGAGCAAAGTATTCCTGAAATCACACGTTTAATCGTACAGACTTATCCAACACTTGATGCGCATCGTAAAATTGATCGCTTTATGGCTGAATCCATTTTACATGCACCAGGCTTTACTATTCGAGGAGGAACTTCAGAGGTATTGTATGGCGTTGTAGCGAAAGGGGTTATAGCACAATGAGTGAAATGAGAGACATGATCGTTGATGTTGTAGAGCGCATGTTAAAAGAAAAAGTGGATAAAGATTTAGTCGATACAGTAGAACAAGGTCACTGGGCACCAGAGCTATGGGATCTATTTAAAGAAAACCGGATGACTGCGGTAGCCATTACAGAAGAAAATGGCGGTGCAGGTGGCGATATAGAGGATTTATTGAATATTGTTCGTTTAACTGGAAAATATGCTGCACCGATTCCATTTACTGAAACAACATTTGCAAATTATTTATTGGAATTTACGAACTTACAAGTAATCGAGGATTTGGCTACGTATATGCTTTGTCCTGATCAAGCCTTTACGTTAGAGAACGGCAAATTAACGGGAGAGGCGATTCATATTCCTTGGGCACGCCATACAAAAAATCTAGTGACACTTGCCCGTAGCAAGGATGGTACACATCTTGTAGAAATAAATTTAAGCCAAGCTGAAATTAAAGAAGCTACGAATTTGGCAGGTGAGCCGCGTGATACTGTGAGATTCCAACATAGTACAACTTCACAAGTGTCCGCAGTGTTATCTCCTGACAAGATACGCACTATAACAACACTCCATACAGCTTTTCAATTAGCACTGATGACTGGTGCCATCGATAAAATAAATGACTTAACTGTTCAATATACGAAAGAACGTGAACAATTTGGTCGTCCGATCCATCGCTTTCAGCTCGTTCAGCAACATATTGTACATTTAGCAGGTGAAACGGCTATAGCATTAGCAGCATTCAATAATGTTACCGAAGCCCTTCTGATGAACAAGCAAAATAGTGAGGTTGCTTACGCTAGCATTCGTTTTGAAGAAATCATCCAAACAGTTACAACAATTGCGCATCAAGTTCACGCTGCAATTGGTACAACACACGAACATAGTTTGCATCAATTTACACGCAGACTTTGGTCTTGGCGCGATGAAGGAGCCAGCACCTCATATTGGACTAATTTGGTCGCAACACAGCTAATGGAAAGTGGTGATAGTCTTTGGGGATATTTAACTCCTTTTAGCAAAAGTTCTCCCCTTCTCAAAGTAGAAGGATAGTGAAAAATGCTGTAATGACTAAATTTGTGACAAAACATTCATGACATGATAAGGAGAGGGTTATCAATGACTGATTTACTTTTTGAAGTGCAAGACCATATTGCCACAATTACACTAAATAAACCTGAAACGTATAATGCTTTCAGTGAAGAAATGATTTCCGAATGGATTAAAGCTCTTGAGGTTGTTCGTGACTCAGATGATATTCGAGTTGTCATTGTTAAAGGCAATGGGAAATCGTTTTGTGCAGGTGGCGATATTAAAGCGATGCAAGCCGGTGAAGGGTTTTTCAAGAGTGAAGAAGATATCTCCTCCACAGGCTTAGCAAGAAAAAATTCACTATGGAAAAAGATTCAACGTATTCCCCTACTACTTGAGGAAATTGATAAGCCTGTTATTGCACAAGTTCATGGATTTGCAATGGGTGCCGGTCTTGATATGGCCTTAATGTGTGACATTCGGATTGCTGCAAAATCTACAAAAATATCAGAAAGCTATATTAACGTAGCAATTGTTCCCGGTGATGGTGGTGCTTATTATTTACCAAAATTAATAGGCATCGATCAGGCATTGGACATGTTCTGGACAGCTCGTGTATTAACTGCTGATGAAGCAAAAGACAAAGGCGTTGTGACATTTGTTGTGGAAGACCATGAGCTTGAGGAATACACATTGAATTATGCGAAGGAATTAGCAAGTCGTCCAACTACGACATTACAATTCATTAAACGTGCTGTTTATCAAAGTCAACGGATGGATTTACGTTCTGCTCTTGACTATATTTCATCACAAATGGCCATTGTAACAGAGCTAGATGATTTTAAAGAGGGTGTAAGCGCAGTTGTTGAAAAACGTAAGCCTGTATATAAATGATGTGTGTAGGAGGAAGGACAATGCAACCTCTTGAAAATATTCGAGTGTTAGATTTATCTCGTGTTTATGCTGCTCCTGCTGGCTCCATGATGTTGGCAGATTTAGGAGCAGAAGTAATTCGCACAGAACATCCGAATGGCTCTGATAGTATGCGTGACTGGGGGCCATTTGTAAATGATCAAAGCACGTATTATTTATGTGCTAATCGCAATAAAAAATCAATCACCTTAGATTTAAAAACAATAGAAGGCAGAGAAAGATTTAAAGAGCTTGTCAAAGATGCTGATGTCGTACTCGAAAATTTTAAGACTGGGGACATGGAGCGGATGGGGCTAAGCTATGAGGAACTAACAAAAGTGAATCCAAGAATCATTTATTGTGCTGTAACGGGATTCGGTCAAACCGGTCCTCTTGCGCATGAGCCAGGCTTCGACCCAGTTATTCAAGCAATGAGTGGTTTAATGCATGTCACTGGCTCAGCTGAAGGTGAAGCGACAAAAGTCGGCGTCCCTATTGCGGATATTTTAACCTCTAATTATGTTGTCATTAGTATTTTAGCCGCTCTACGAATGCGCGATCTAACAAATAAAGGTCAATTTATTGACTTAGCTTTATTAGACGTTCAAATGAGTAGCTTAGCGAATGTAGCTAGCGCTTATTTAAATACAGGTTTTATCTCAGAACGTCTAGGTAATCGTCATAATAATGTTGCGCCGTATCAAGTGTTTCACTGTGCGGATGGTCCATTAATGATTTGTGTTGGTACAGATGGACAATTTCAAAAGTTCTGCACTATGTTGAAACGTGAAGAATGGGCCGATGATTCACGTTTTTTAACTAATACGATGCGCAAGCAACATGAAGCTGAGCTTGTTGAGATGATTACTGACATTACGATGACTAAAACACGGGATGAATGGATTACATTATTACAACAATACAAAATTCCAGGTGGACGTGTGAACACGATTGCTGAAGCACTAGAACAACCGCAATTTATTGCACGTGACATGATTGGTGAAATAGAGCATGAACAATATGGTACAATCAAATTCATCAAAAACCCGTTAAAGTTCTCAAATTTAAATATTCAATATAAATTAGCACCACCGATACTTGGACAACATACAAACGAATTCCAAAAGTCCTCTCTACCAAAATAAAATTGCGCTATAATAGAAGTAAATTTTATCTTCAACTAATAAATGCTTTTATGCACAAAAAAACATAACGGCATGCATATATGAAGATAAATCCTCCGGCGGAAGTCGAAGAAAATTTTATTACGTAGGTGACGGGATGAATCAGGAAATTTTCGAAAAAAACTATACAATGTCATCGCTGCACAAAGCTATTAAAGTATTAAAAGCTTTTTCAAAAGATGAACCTAGCCTTTCCCTAACTGAGTTAAGTAAAAAAACAGGGATAAGCATTTCCAGTTTACAGCGCTTCGTTTCTACCTTTGTATACGAAGGCTTTCTTCACAAAGATGAACGTACAAAGCGCTATCAATTAGGTCATTCACTTCTGTATTTAGGAAATTTAGTAAAAGAAGAATCAAGTCTTATTATTGTCGCTGAACCTATCTTGAAAAAGCTAAACGAAGAAATCGGTGAAAGTGTTTCCATGAATATTATTGATGGATTGGAGAGACGATGTATTTTAAACTATGATTCAACATATCCGCTTTCAACGAAAATGTTTGTTGGTGACACCTCCCCCCTTTATGCAGGTGCATCATCTAAAATACTGCTCGCTTTTATGCCCAATGTTGATGAATATGTAGAGAATATAAGTCTTGAACCTATCACTGATCACACAATACTTCTAAAAGAGCAGCTATTGAAGGAATTACAGCATATCCGTTTACAACGTTTTGCAAAAAGTAATAGCGAACGTGTGCGCGGAGCATGCTCTTTATCTGTACCAATTTTAAACGCTTCTAACCAAATAATTGCATCGGTGTCACTCGTTATACCAGAAGTACGATATAGTGACTACGATGAAAATTTATTAATTGAAACTATTCAGAGCGTTGCATTACAAATCGAAGAGCAATTGTATTGATAGAAACAATAAATAAACCCGAATAGGTTCACTTTTAAAGTGTCCTCTATTCGGGTTTAATGCTTTAATTATTTGTTAATCTTAAAAAATCATGCCAATGATTTAAGCGTGGCAGTTCAACTTGCTTGTTATACGATTGATTTTTTAAAATTACTTTTGTCTTCACATCTTGAAGTGTTTCTAATACAGCCGGTTTATCATCTACATAAATATCTAAAGAAAGTTCTTTTATGATTGCTACTTTTTCTGTATCTTGCATGCCGCAGAAAAAGTGACCTTCTGTGACTGGGAAACCTTGTGCCCTCATCCATTCACGTGTTTGCTCACAATACTGTTTAGGACGTGACGTAATATAGTAAATCTCATGTCCCTGTTGTGCCAAAGCTTGGAGTGTTTCTAGCGCCCCCTCAAAAGAAGGACAGTCCGTAAAATATATATCCTCTAATGAACGATTCCACATCGCCGCTCCTTCTTTGTCTGTTAATCCAAAAGGTTCGTGAATTTCAACTCTTTGTAAGGCTTGAAATACTTCAAATGCAACATTTTTACCAAGCTTTTTATTATAGAGTGCAAAAGCGTGTGCTCGTAAATCAATAAGTGTGTCATCTATATCAAAGCCAAATTTCATCTAGTTTTTCTTCCCTTCAAGAAGCATTGTTTATGAAGCTTTTTCATTTTGCTTCACTAAAACTTCCCCAACAAATTGCCAACGCCTTCTTCATTTAAACGCCTGCGCAAGTGGCGAAAGTAATGACCACGCCACTCGGCCAATCCCCTACGATCCATACTTCTGCTTGACCGTTAGTTTCCCTCAGTTTTCTTCGGATAGGCAATAATACGTAAATCTTGCCCTACTTGCTCAAATGAAGCAAATTCTACATCCCATGCCTCATCCATCGTAGACGGATTAGGACCAGCAAATGGTGTTAATGATAAACGACCACCGAGTACCTTTGGCGCTATGTAAATCACATATTTATTGATAGCACCTTGCTGTAAAAATGAAGAGTTTACGGTGCTTCCACCTTCTACCAAAATATCAGTAATGCCATATTGATATAGTTTTTCAAGCATATCATCCACAACAAGCCCCTCAGATTCATGTCGAACTGGTAATACAGTTACGCCTTTTTCTTCGAACGCTGTTATTTTTTCTTGGCTGGCATTCTCACTACAAACAATAATCGTTTTAGCTTCTTCAACATTTAGTACATTAGCATGTGCTGGTGTACGAAGTGAGCTATCCATAATAATGCGTACTGGATTTTTTCCGTAATCTTCCTTTAATCTTGTCGTTAATGATGGATTGTCAGCTATGACTGTACCAATACCAACTAAAATCCCATCCACCTCATGACGAATATAGTGAACATCCTCACGTGCTGCCTCACCAGTCACCCATTTGGAATGACCCGTATGGGCAGCTATTTTTCCATCTAAAGTCATCGCAAATTTTGAAATAATAAACGGTCGTTTTGTTAGCATATTGTGAATGAAGCGTTCATTTAAGCGTTGAGCTTGAGCTTCAAGCACACCTACCGCAACCTCAATGCCCGCATCTCGTAACAGTTGAATACCACGCCCAGCTACAGCCGGATTGGGATCTTGCATGGCTACAACAACACGACTAACAGCTGAATCCTTCACTAAATTTGCACATGGAGGTGTTTTTCCATAATGTGAACATGGCTCAAGCGTTACATAAAGCGTCGCACCTTTAGCATGTTCTCCAGCCATCCGGAATGCGTGTACCTCTGCATGCGGTTCACCTGCTTTTCTGTGTAAACCGGTTCCAACGATTACATCATCTTTCACGATTACTGCCCCAACAAGTGGATTAGGGTTCGTATTTCCTCTAGCACTAGCTGCTAAATCGAGTGCTAGCTGCATATATTTTTCATCTGTTGTCATCTTCAAATCCTCCACTTACTTCTTTTCTCGTATATGTCCAGATTTTTCAACTTTTGTGTCTAAATAAAAACGGTTTGTCTCCGTTACCCCTCCCCATAATGGGACATGTCCGTCCGCTGCTAAGCCATGCGCTTGCAATGCTGCAAGCTTCTTCGGATTATTAGTAATGAGTGTAACTGCTTTTGAACGAAGTACAGCTAACACAGTAATGGCATCTTCATAAGAACGAGTATCGTCTTGGAAGCCGAGAGCATGATTTGCTTCAACCGTATCTAACCCCTCTTCTTGTAATAAATAAGCAAGAGATTTCGAGAATAGCCCGATGCCACGACCTTCATGATCTGCTAAATAGAAAATAGCTCCACAGCCGTGCTCCACAATCATTTTCATCGATTCATGTAATTGATAACCACAGTCACAGCGCTGGCTTCCAAAAATATCACCTGTATGACAAATGCTGTGCATACGAATTAAAGCATCCTCCGCATTTGCGAAATCTCCATAAACAAGCACTGACGATTGTTGTAAAAACGCTAAATTTGCAGATGCTAATCCATCAATAATTTCTTCTTTTGATAGTTCGGCATCTACTTTTAACCAGTTGTACCATTGAAATGTTGCTGAAAAATCGCCTTGTTTTATTGGTAATTTTACCGGACCAACTAGGCAAATATTTTCAGTTTCAGATTGCTTCACGATTGTCATTTTGTCTTTCACTATATCCATAACTTTAGTTGTAATTGTCATATTTTTCTCCAACCTTCTATATGTTAACAGTTAGCTAAATCTACTAACTGAGCACTTGTATTTTCACAACACTTACATAATGTAACTTAGTTTATAATAATAACCGAAAGCTGTCAAATAACTGCTGCTAATCTATTATAAAATTAATCAGTATAAAAAACTGCTACAAGACATTTTTATCATATACTAATAGCTTATGGAGATGCTATTTTTTCTGTGCAGGCTAGTCTATAATAAGCTGTGGCAACTGTAATGACGAAAGGAAGTTTAGAATGAACTTAGAAAAAAATGTTCAGGTGAAGCAGCCAAAGTACCAACAAATAGCTGTTGATTTAGCCTCAAAAATCGTGGAAAGAAAATATCAAATCGGGGATAAAATTTATGCGAGATCCTCGCTTGCTAGCCAATATAATGTTTCTGCAGAAACTGCAAGAAGAGCGATTGCTGTTTTGCAAGACTTGGAAATTGTGGAGGCCTCTAAAGGCAGTGGGGTCATCATTAAATCATACGAAAAGGCTGCGCATTTTGTCCGCCAATTCCATGATGTTCAATCTGTGCATGAAATACAAAATGAACTTATGACTAGTATTCAGAAACAGCACCTAGAATTAATAAATTTGCAGGAAAAGACTAAACAGCTAATTAGTCGAACTGAACATTTCCGATCCGTCAACCCATTTATCCCGTATCAATTAGAGATGACAGCTGAAAGTCCTTGTATCCATCAGACTGTACAAACATTAAATTTTTGGCAAAATACATCTAGTACGATTGTTGGTATTCGTCGTGGAAATGAATTATTACTGTCACCTGGTCCTTATGTATCTTTTGAAGAAGGAGATATCATTTACTTTATCGGTAATGACGAATGTTTCGCTCGAGTTCAGAGTTTTTTATATCCAAATTAAAAACCGCTTAAGCGCTGATATAACAGCGTTTAAGCGGTTTTTTTCTCATTTGTCGATTTGACAAAAGTAACAACCCTTTGTTAGTGTTAAGTTGTTACTTGTTTATTTTTGGGTATCATTATCCTCAAATAGTATTTATCTTCATTCAGTAAGTGTCCAAACACCTACTGTAATAGAGGAACTCAGACTAAGGACATCACATCCTGTGAAAACGCCCGAGTGAACAACATCATGTTAATTACGCCAAGGCGAAATTTGAACTATGAAAGGAGTGGTTCTATTGGAGAAAATTAAAGTGGAACATGTTTCTAAAGTTTTCGGAAAACATATTCCTCAAGCATTAGAACTCGTCAAGCAACAAAAAAGCAAGACTGATATCTTAAAAGAAACAGGTGCAACTGTTGGTGTATACGATGCAAGTTTTACTGTGAATGAAGGTGAAATCTTCGTTATTATGGGGTTATCAGGAAGCGGAAAATCTACACTTATCCGACTTTTAAACCGTCTTATAGAGCCTACAAGCGGAAATATTTTTATCGATGGAGAAAATATTTCTAAAATGGGTAAAGAGAGTTTACGTAATGTAAGAAGAAACAAAATGAGTATGGTCTTTCAAAACTTCGGTTTATTCCCCCATCGTACACTTCTTCAAAATACTGAATATGGCCTTGAAATCAGAGGCATCTCAAAGGAAGAACGTCAAGCAAAAGCGGAACAGGCTCTCGAAAATGCTGGCTTGCTTGCTTATAAAGACCAATATCCGAGTCAACTATCAGGTGGTATGCAACAGCGTGTTGGATTAGCACGCGCACTTGCTAATGATCCTGAAATATTACTAATGGATGAAGCTTTTTCTGCACTTGACCCATTAATTCGAAAAGAAATGCAAGATGAGTTACTCGATTTACAACGTACATTAAAGAAAACAATTTTATTTATCACCCACGATTTGAATGAAGCACTGCGTATTGGTGATCGTATCGCCATTATGAAAGATGGCTCAATCATTCAAATTGGTACAGGGGAAGAAATTTTAACGAATCCAGCAAATGATTATGTAAAAACCTTCGTGGAAGATGTCGATCGCTCTAAAGTACTAACAGCTGAAAATGTCATGGTTCGACCGGTATATGTCAATGTAGACTTAGATGGACCGACCGTAGCACTTAAAAGAATGCGTCAAGAAGCTGTTAGTTTGCTGATGGCAGTTGACAAAAATCGACATTTAAAAGGTTATATTACCGCTGACGACGCATTAGCTGCTGCTAAAAAACATGAACAAACGGTGCATTCAATAGTGCAATCAGAGGTGTTAACCGTTCCACCAGATATGCTTTTACAGGATATTTTAGGTATGATTCATAATTCTCCTACTCCTATTGCAGTTGTAAAAGATGAACGCTTACTAGGTGTTCTCATCCGTGGCGTTGTTATCGAAGCACTTTCAACTAGCGATGAGGAGGCAACTACACATGTATAATTTCTTAGATAATATACCAGCTATACCACTGGCTCCGTGGGTAGAATCAGCTATGGACTGGTTGACGAGTAATTTTTCAGTATTCTTTGACTCAATTCAAAAAAATGGAAAACTACTCATGAATCAGGTTACGGATTTATTAGTTAGCATCCCTGCCATTGTTCTGATCTTACTTGTGGTTATTTTCGCCTTTTTCGTTACTGGTAAAAAATTCGGGCTCGCAACGTTTTCACTATTAGGCTTGCTATTTATTTATAATCAAGGCTTATGGACACATCTTATGGAAACAACTACGCTCGTGCTCTTTTCAAGTATTATTTCAATCATAATCGGTATTCCACTGGGCATTTTAATGTCCAAATCAACAATAGCAGAAAACATTATTAAACCTATACTCGATTTCATGCAAACGATGCCTGGTTTCGTATACTTAATTCCCGCTGTTGCATTCTTTGGAATTGGGATAGTACCTGGCGTATTTGCATCCGTAATTTTCGCCTTACCACCAACTGTACGTATGACAAACCTAGGCATTCGCCAAGTACCAAAAGAATTAGTGGAAGCTGCGGATTCATACGGTAGTACGGCAAGTCAGAAACTATTTAAAGTGGAGATCCCTCTTGCGAAATCAACTATAATGGCTGGGATCAACCAAACGGTTATGCTATCACTTTCCATGGTTGTAATCGCCTCCATGATTGGTGCACCTGGCTTAGGACGTGAAGTATTAACTGCACTCCAACGTACACAGGTTGGGAATGGCTTTGTTGCCGGTTTAAGTCTTGTTATTTTCGCTATCATTATAGACCGCTTAACACAAAGCTTTAATAAGAAGAAAGCCGTTTAAAAGAGGCAAAATTATTAGTGAAAGTCCTAGTTTTCAACTTTTATTACTAGGATTTGTGTTTTGAAGTTTAATCAATTATGCCACGGCATAATTGCGTCCGGAATCGGCTTTGTGCTTAGGCCTGCGTGATGCAGGTCAGTTAGCCGTTATCGCATGGATGCGATGATTTTAGGCTAACATCCTATGTGAACTCTTTTCCGATTCCTTGACACCCGCTGAAAGAAGTTAAAATAAGGGAGGAAGATTCGATGAAACTGAAAACATTATCTAAATTAGGAATGGCTTTAGGACTTGGGTTTTTACTAGCTGCATGTAGCGGCGATGATTCTAGTAAGAGTAGTGGTGACTCAAAGGATGTCAATCTAGCTTACGTAGAATGGGATACAGAAATTGCTTCAACACATGTAGTTGGGCAGGTGCTCGAGGATTTAGGCTACAATGTAACATTAACACCACTCGATAACGCTATTATGTGGGAGGCCGTTTCAAAAGGTGAAGCAGACGGAATGGTTGCTGCATGGTTACCAAATACACATGGCCCACAGTATGAAAAATATAAGGATGATCTTGATGAGCTAGGTGAAAACCTTGCTGGTGCCAAAATAGGCTTAGTAGTACCAAGCTATATGGACGTTAATTCGATTGAGGATTTAACAAATGAAGCAGATCATACGATTACAGGTATCGAGCCTGGAGCTGGGATTACTGCTGCTACAGAGAAAGCTTTAGAGGAATATGATAACTTAGCAGATTGGAATCTATTAACTTCTTCATCTGGTGCTATGACAACTTCACTTGCTAAAGAAATTAAAAATAAAGAAGACATTATCGTAACAGGCTGGTCTCCTCACTGGAAATTCGCTAAATATGATCTTAAATACTTAGAAGATCCAAAAGGTGTTTATGGTGGCGAAGAAACGATTAACACATTCGCTCGAAAAGGTTTAAAAGAAGAACAACCAGATGTCTATTCTGTACTAGATAACTTCCACTGGACAGCTGAAGATTTAGAGACTGTAATGCTAGAAATTATGGATGGCAAAGACCCAAAAGAAGCTGCTAAAGATTGGGTAGAAGCCAATGCAGACAAAGTTGCTGAATGGACGAAGGATGTAAAAAAATAATTTCAAAAATTGACGGACAACTGACGAATGGTTGTCTGTCTTTTTTATAAATAAAAAGCTGAACTTTTTCAAATTCCGAAAAAATTCAGCTTTACCTATAGGTTTTAGTGAAGGACATCATGATTACTTTTAAATTTTTATCTTTCTACTAGATTAACATTCTATCAGTATTAGTTAAGATAGTATTTTTAAAAATATCGCTGCCCCTAAAACAAGGACAATACAAACAACACGTCTCCAGTCCTTGGATTCATTAAAAAGTAGCATACCAAGCAAAGCACCACCTGCAGCTCCAATTCCTGTCCAAATTGCATATGCTGTACCCATCGGTAATGTTTTCATAGCATATGCTAGACCTGCAAAGCTTAGCGTAAATACAAAAATTAATAATGCTAAATTTTTCATACTCTTAACTTCATTATATTTACTAATCATATAAACACCCATCATCTCACATAAGCCTGCAACTATTAATACAATCCATGCCACTATTCATTCACCTCTTTATCTTTAGGTTCCCCCGTCACAAGCTTTAAGCCTACGACCCCTACGAGTAAAACGACGATACATAAAATTTTGGCTAGCTTCCACGGCTCTCCAAACAGCAAACTATCCGCACACACAGTTCCCGCTGTACCCAAGCCTACGAATATCGCATAAACAGTACCAACTGGTAAACTTTCTCCCGCCTTAATTAGTAAATAAAAACTAACAAAAATTGCAATAACGGTACCCATCCATTCAAGTACACTTCCTGCATGCTTTAAACCAATGACCCAGCCTACTTCAAAAAAAGCAGCTATTATAACACTTAACCATTGTTTGTTCATTGCGAATTCCTCCATTTTATTGATAAACACGAACGGGATGACTATCATTAAGCAGTTCTATACTTGGCGAGAGTGGAGTAGATTCTCTTGCCTCCTAGTTAGTTCTTATTAGAGGCAGAACGATTTTCTGGCCGACCTAATCACTCCCCATTTGAAGCCGAGCAGTTTTCTGTCCTACCTGATCACTTCTCTTTTGAAGTGAAGCAGTTTTCTTCTCTCCATGAGCGTTTCCTTCCCTCTGAATACGCCTCAATTTAGTCAAATAAAAAAAGCCTAAGGAACACTGCTGTAAACAGTACTCTCTCCCAGGCTTTTATCCTTCCGTGTCACAAATTCAATTTGTGGTTTTCTCTCGGACCAGACTAGCAATTGCTACGGAACCCTAGAAAACTATCGTATATGATTATGTTACTAGTATAGCAAACTATTTTGTCATTTTCCACTGGTACATATTCTACTTTTCCAACTAGTACTTGTCCTTCACCTGATAACTTTTTTACATTCAGATCGGTTCCTACTGTCACAGCATAAGATTCAGATATGAGTAGGAATGTACCGTTATGAAAAAGCGTAATTTTACACTAACTTTATTTTTACTAGATTTTTTCCGAAAGATCAACAACGATATATTCTGAAAATTATGTTAAAATAAAACATAGTAGTATAAGGAGGTATTACATATGGCTATTGAAAAAGTTCGTAAATATTTAGCACAATGGAATGTGGAACACAAAATACAAGAGTTAAACGAAAGCTCCGCTACTGTTGAGCTTGCGGCACAGGCACTCGGATGTGAGCCTGAACGTATTGCAAAATCTCTGTCCTTTCAAGTGAATGATGGGGCTATATTAATTGTTGCTGCGGGCGATGCCAAAATCGACAATGCAAAATATAAAGCCATTTTTGGCACAAAGGCGAAGATGCTTGGAAAAGATGAAGTACTTGAAAAAATTGGACATGAGGTAGGAGGTGTTTGTCCTTTCGGCGTGAATGCAGGGGTCGCTATTTACTTAGATGAATCACTTAAACGCTTTACAACGGTATTCCCTGCATGTGGTAGTAGTAATTCCGCAATTGAGCTTACTATTTCTGAATTAGAAACCTATACCCCCTATCAAGAATGGGTTGACGTTTGCAAAGGCTGGAATGAGTAATCCAGCTATAATTATCAGCGAAACTTTATGAAAAGTTTCGCCGATTTTTATTTAGACTCTTTCTTATATCCAATAGCTAACCAGTGCGAATCCCATTCTGTAATTTGATTGCCTACTCTACAGGATAAGCCACATGCACGATCATCAGCAATAAATGAGCCGATTAACCATTTCTTTGTCTGCAATCCATCCTTTAGCTTTATCGTTATAGATGGCATTTCTACATACTGCTGATAAATAAACAAATTATCATCATAATGGGTATACGCAGAGGCATTCGTTTTCGTACCATCCCCTGCATAAATTTCTACAGTATTCCCTTCCCGCGAATAGACAGGCTTTTTGACAAACGGCAAATTTTCCCGAACAAATGGCTCTGCCGAAAGATACGTTGGCAACATGTATTTTTGAATAGCCGCTCGTTCTTCTGCATTAAAAAGAAAAGGATCATTTTTTCGTTCCCAAATTAGCCATAATAAAATTTTGGATTGCAGTATATATGCAGCGGGTGCGTTGATAATAGCAAGCTGTACATCTTTTACAAGTTCCAGTAATTGCAGACCTATACGATCACCATCGGAAGACACATCATCTATTAAAAACTCTACTGGGTGTGCAGGACGATACAAAACATCAATTTTCTCCATTGTAGGCGTATAAAGGCCTCGAGCTATATTAGCAGTGTCACTAGAAAAAATAATGAGCTCATGCATAGGCACATATTCCACATCAAAAGGTATACATTTCTTTAAAAACTGTACCTGACAATATTCCTCATAATCTTCTTCAGCTGTTTTCCCTGTAATGACGATTTTAGGTTTTTTCAAATCATTTAAATAATGTATAGCCGCAAAAAGTGCACCGGACAAGGTTTTATGTAATGCTGAAACATCATTCGGACTATCGAACCCTAAATGCTGACAAAGCACTTCATTTATCTCAAAAGTTTCTTGGACAAGAAATGGCGTTTCACCATTTAATTCAAGGCATTTTATTTGCCCGTCCTCAGTACAAATAAAATCAAAGCGAGCAAGTACCGATTGTTGTTGTAAATAATCTAATTCGATATAGGGTATCATCTCAGAACGAATGCCCAGTGCTAAAAGCTGTTCATCCGATAAATACTTAAATTGTTTGCCAACCTTCAAAAATATTTTCCAAAGTATAGTAGATGCATAGTTGATTTCATCGATTCTCTCTTTAGGTAAATCTAGGACATCATATAAGGCATACTCTAAATCCTCAAAGTCAGGAAAGAAATTAGGAAATTGAGAATAAAATGCTTGGCGTTGTTGAAAATAATTGTCCATATTGTTTTCTCCTTTTACGAAGATGAAGAGCCGCCTCGAGAGGCACCACCTGACCCAAAGCCTGATTTTCCTGTGCTGGATGACGAGTGATTTGAATAAGAATTAGTACTATTCGACGATGAACCTGAACTATTTGAGTACGAACGCTTGCCACTCGAATAAGACTTGGAACCGCTTGTATTTGAATTTGAGCTATTTGAGCTACCTGATGTTGTACCAGATGTTTTTTGAGAGCCATTCGTCGTAATTCCATTTGATTTCGTATTTTTACTTTCGCTAGTATTGGTTTTAGTCGTACGTGGTACTGCTAAACCTTGACTTTTATCCTTTCTATTTGTACCATTCTTTAAATTGCGACTTTTATACATAGCACTTCCTATCATTGCTCCGGCAGATGCATACATAAGTCCATTAAAGAAATGCTGTGCATAATGAGGCGAATTCTCATCTAAACACTCGAAAGAACCATCATCATTTTCTTTCCATTCATCACATGCATTTGCCATGTCGCTATCATAGACACTTTGTAAATCTTCGCCAGCTGTTGTCGTATTACTTTGTTCCGTAAAATTATGTGAATTAGCTGAAGTAGTAGAAGTAGTAGAAGTAGTAGAAGACTCCTCAACAGTCTGTGTTTCTGTATTCCCACACGCTGCTAATTGCATAGCCATAATTGAAGCCGTAGTCACTGCTATATATTTTTTCATTTGTATTGCCATATCCATTTCTCCTTTATTTTGTTATCTAGTATACGGGCTCCTCATACTTTAGGTTTCATTTTTTTACAATTACATACATTTCAACATTTCATAATAGCATTAAAACTCCCTGACAGATTGAAATCATCTTACCATCAGGGAGTTTCGCACAAAATTGTTTTATTTATTTGGCACTGCTTTTCTTCCATATGTCATAAAACGCCACACCTTTTCAAATGGCCCCATTTTAAAGAATTTAAACCAGATGACACTAAAGATTATTTGAATGACAAAAATTAAAGTTGCAATGATAACAACATCAGAAGGAGAGACAACTTCAAGCCCCATTAACGAAATAAGAGCTAGGCCAATAAAGCTTTGAGCTAAATAGTTTGTAAAAGCCATTTGACCAACTCGTCCAATTGGCTTAAGAAGCTTGGCAATTTTCTTATTCTCTAAAATAACAAATAGACAAGCTAAATAAAAATACGTTGTGGGAATTACCCCTAAACCAATTATTAATTGTAGATTTTGATATTCTCCTTGAGCAGCAAACCAAACCCAAAGAGAGATGCCTGCAAAAAGTGGGAATGTCACAAATTGTATCCATTTTAATTGTTTAAAATGTTCACTAATATGTCCAATCCAATCAGCTTTTGCTACTAAAAAGCCACTTAAAAACATGATGAAGATAGCGACTGCATCATTTCCTAATAAACTGAAAATAGTTGAAAAGGCTCCTTGATTTGGCATAAACATTTGTCCGAGTATGCAAAATACATGAACTGAAATAATAGCAAATAGCCATTTACTAATCGTTGAAATCTTTGCATTATAAAAAGGTAAAAGGAAAAAACCTAATACTGCATAAATAGCTAGGATTGAACCCCAGAAAATAAAAATATGAACAATGCCAATTAGTAATAATGCTAATAAACGTCTCGCAAAACGCCATCTTGGCTTATCTCCACGCGCTTCTGCACGTGAAGCAAAAATATAAAAACCTACACCAAAGAGGAATGAAAAAATCGAAAAGAATTTCTTCTCTATAAAGATATCTATAAGCGTATTAATAATACCATTTATTCCACTATAGTCAGGCATCGGTCCTCCCTTTACTATTACCTGGTAGGCCGCTACATTTATAAACAAAATTCCAAATAACGCCAACCCACGAATAATATCTAAGGAAACGATTCTTTCTTTTTGAGTAACAGATGGATTCATTTTTTAAAACTCCTTATCTTTCATACTTTACTGCGCTATAGCTATCATAGCTTCCCATCCTTACAATAGTTTTTTTTAAAGCTTACAGTAACCTTACAAACTATAGATTGGTGCATCAGTATTACCTTTTTTTTAAATACTTTAGTTTTTAATCCCCTTCAAAAAGCAAAAATTCCATATTTTATAGTAACAATTATCTTTTAGAAAAGGAGATTAGATGATGTTCAGACAACGAAAATTTGGTTTTTGCTACCCTGGTTATAGATACTGTGGACCAGGATGTTCAGGACCAGGTGAACCCATTAATGCTGTAGATTCATGCTGCAAATTACACGACGAATGTTATGCTCGATATGGTAGAACAAGATATTGCGATGAAATGTTCCAAAACTGCTTACTGCCACGAATGAACGCTAATAATAAAATGGCTAGAGATGCTAAATTGTTTTACAATATTTTCGAAATGCGTAAAAGGTTTTTTTAAACAATAAAGAAAGCTCACGATGTTATTTCTACAACGTGAGCCTCTCCTTATAAAAAACTGTATATTTTTTTGGATTAGAAAAGCATAGCTTAGTGCCTAAATGATAAGATCCTTGATTTTGAATATCGCAATCCCAACAAGGCTGTAAATCATTTATGAGGCAATAATCAATAAATTTCTCTGCAATGAAGCTTGCTAATCCTTTTCCTCTATAATTCGGATCAGTAACTATATCAATCTCTGCAAATTGATGCGATTTAAAAATGGAAACCGCTTCGCTAATAATTTTGTCTCCATGCCGCAGACAAAAACCAAAACCATTTTCAAGAAAATTACTAGTAGAACCCCAGTATTCCTCATAATATTTACTGTCAAATTCTAAACATTGATCAATTTGATGTTGGCTGATTTTAATATAATCGTAGTCAAGTGAATTTCGTTTCTCTCGATTGTTATAAGCATTTATATCAAAGCTAAAAGTGTATCTTTCTAGTTTTTTCACACAACCATTTAATCGTTGCTCAATTCTTGCGCTCCAATCATCTGAATAAGAGAATAATGTGAAACGTTTCCTTTGCTCAATAGATTCTTGAAGTAGAGTCACGAGTTTACTTACTAATGCCTCGCTGAACGAATCGCCATAAACATAGTATATTCCTGAGTTGGTTTGAAATAGTAGTGATTGAAAGCTCGCGTTGTCAGCATAGACAGCGCCCTCTATTACCTGATCTAGTATGCTGTAGACAAATGTTGGCGCCCTTCCTATTGTTCCTTTGATAATCGAATAATTCTCGGTGGTTACCTTGATCATTATCATTTCCTCAATTCTTTTGATCTATCTTCATACAGTATAGCATTTTAGCAATTACTAGAATTATTGTTTAATATTGAAATGCTGTATAATAGGTACATAAAATTTGAAGGGACTGAATTATGCGCAGATAGCAATATTTTTCATCCAAACTTATTTAAAAACTTGGAGGTAAAGGTATTGATAGAACAAATTAACACAAAAAGATTATATTTAAGAAAAATGAAGATGGCTGATGCACATAGTTTATTTAATATTTGGTCAGACCCAGAAGTTACAAAATTTATGAACATCACTAATTTTACCTATGAAGAGCAAGTAAAGGAAATGATTGAGCTTTTTGACGAATTAACTGAGGAGCGCAAAGCTATTCGCTTTACAATTATTGAGAAGGAATCAAATGAGATCATCGGCTCTTGTGGATTCAATTCTTTTGACGTTAAGAGCGCTACAGCAGAAATTGGCTATGATTTTGCTAAAGCTTATTGGGGAAAGGGCTATGCACCAGAAAGTATATCAGCTTTGATAGATTATGCTTTCACCACTTTAGACATAAATCAAATTGAAGCAAAGGTAGAGCCTGGCAATATAAATTCTATAAAAGTATTAGAGAAATTGAATTTTACTTTTGAAGGAACCTTTCAAGAATATGAAGAATCAAAAGAATCTTTTTATGACATTAATGTTTATTCTTTATTAAAAAATTGATGTGAAAAATATTAAAGCCAAGAATGTTACCTATGAACATTCTTGGCTTTTTCAATCGTTATTACTTAATCGGAATCCAAATTTCAGAATAAAGGTCAGGACTAAATGGATCTTCGTCCGAGTACACTTCAAGCTCAGCCGTTCCAGTAGGTTCGTATGGATTAGACGGGAACCATTCAGAGTAAATTTGTTTCCAAGTATTTTGCATAGCATCCGGCATAGGGCCGTGTACTTCAAACACAACCCATTTTGATGCTGGTACTTCCATTGTCATCAGATTTTCTGGGGCATTCCCGATATGATCCGTTGCAATCCAATAATCAATAAAACCATTTTTTTGTTCGCTGGCATTTGGTGCACAGACGCCAAGCACCCCTTTAATTTCTCCATTATTTAATGAAAATAATTGATGATCCATCCCCTTGCTGTTAATCTCATCCCAAAACTTAGGGATTTCTCTCGTATTCTCACCATTTTGACAATTATATGTTCTTTTTACCCCTACCACTTGAAACTTTTCTTTTTCTACGATTTTATACTTCATTGGTTCTGCTCCCTTCAGGCTTACCTGGATGACCAGGCGATTGTATGATTGTAGTTGTCCTTGCTTCTTTCTTGCTTCACTAGGCGTTACGTAATGCTGCTTCCGAAATGCCTTTGTGAAAGCTTCAGGAGAGTCGTAGCCATATTTGTAGGCGAGATCGATTATTTTTTGCTCAGTATTTATTAATTCCTGTGCAGCCAAAGTTAATCTTCTTCGTCTTATATAATCTGCAATCGACATATCCGTTAAAATTGAGAAAGTCCGTTGAAAATGAAAGACCGAAGAATTTACCTCTCGTGCGATTTGCTCCATTGTGATGTCATCTAATAAATGCTCCTCAATATAATTAATTGCTTTTTGAATCGACTCAATCCAACTCATTGCTCTCACTCCTTGTTTATAGCTTAAAACATCATAATTAGTTATTCCTGTCTTTTTATGCTAACTTTGGACTGGTTAAAAAGATAGCTTTATTTTTTATTTGCTTATCCCACAAAAGTTAGGGATGACATTTGTTAAAGCGTATTCTATGTATATAGGTTGATTGGAGTGGAAACTGAGCGACTACTTGGGGATCAGCGATAGAGGAACGAAGGCTAAAATCATCACGTCCTGTGATAAATTAAGAAGTTCATCACCATAACGTAGGTTGATTTCCGTCCCGGTTGGGAGCGTTCGATGAGCCGCCTCGCTGCAGGGTCTCGGGGCAACAGATGTTTTTTGCGCGAAAGCGAAGCGGCAGCAGCACGATGTTTTTTGCGCGAAAGCGAAGCGGCAGCAGCACGATGTTTTTTGCGCGAAAGCGAAGCGACAGCGGCACGATGTTTTTTGCGCGAAAGCGAAGCGGCAGCGGCACCATCGTTTTTCACGAAGGAACACGGTTGGTATAATTGGTTATAAATAGAATTAAAAGACAGAATTAGATCGGAAGTTTTAATATTGGTTAAATGGCAAGGAGCTGCAGGTATTTGCTTAAATAAAGACAATCTATTATTAATGGTTTTGCAAGGTACTAAAGAAGAAGCTAAAACTTGGGCCATACCATCAGGTGGAAAAGAAGCTACTGAGAATTTTGAGTCATGTTGTAAACGCGAAGTTTATGAAGAAACTGGATTTGTAGTAGACATCGTCAGAGAAGTATTACATAAACATAATGACGAAGTAGAAGTTCGTTATTTTGAAACAATCATTACTGGCGGACAAATGACGATCCATGATCCTGATGAATTGATTTATGAAATTGCGTGGAAATCAAAAGACGAATTAATGGATTTAACACTTACTTTCCCTGAAGACAGGCAATTTCTTTTATCATTATTTTTATAAAAATAAGTCATGCTCAAGTGAACATGACTTAGAATTAACTATAAGTAGAAGCACATATGATTAATAGATTTGCTTCTTCATGCGGGTATTTTCCCATAACAATGTTCATTTGATTTTTATTTTCTCAATCACCGCATCGTATATCGATTCATCATCGAATTTAATATATTGATTTTTTGTGGACCTATAATAGTCATTTTTCTAGAAAATCCCTTAGCTCAGATTGCCTGGGAAATATCTTTTCAATTACTTTGCCCTACATCTCGCTTGTCAACCCTTTCGGAAATTATTAACAAATAAATTTTTAACAAGCTACACCATCCACTTTTGAGTACACTACAGAAAATTCCCACTCACTATTTATAAATAATTAAAGCTGAATGAATTACAGTTTGTTCCCCAATGTATAGCGTATTATATTTTATGTCTATTATTAAATGATCACTTAAATCTAAAAGAGCGTTATTAATATCGTTTTCAAATTGCACAATATCATTATTTTGGATGGTTACTACTTGAGTCGCCTGCATTATATATTCCCCCTTTTCTTCTAATCATAGATTAAGAGGAAGTATTTGTCACAACAAGATACTTTCGTAGTAAGCCTGACTCATAAAAAGTGTTAAAACATCATACTCCATTTTAATTAAAGTAGTTCATATCATCCCTAATTACGTACAACAAGTGTCACCCACAGCCAAAACCTAAAAATAGGTAATGTACCGTTTATATGGTAAAATATAATCAATGAACATGGAACGTTTCCCACTTAAAATGCAAACAGAGAAATCTTCTTTTAATCAATCTAAACGGAGAGATCAAATGAAAATAATTGAGAGAACAATAATACTATCATGTGTAGCTATATTCTTATTTATTGGTTTTAAAGCCGTTTATTATGGTGTACAGGGAAATAGATCTTTGATTAAACCCCAAAGTTCAAATTATTATCAAATAATCGATAAAGATTTTAATAAAACCGTAGACGTACCTTTTACTAATATTCACTCATATAGGGGTAATGCTGACTATATTTATATGAGCGTAGATCAAAAGAGCCCTTCTCTTGATAATAAAATTGTTCAATACAATCGTAAGACTCAGAAATACAAAACAATATTTAATAGCAAATTCGATATGCCATCAGTTCAAGGGGTAGAATTAAATGATAATTGGTTATTGTGGGTAGATGCCGATGAAAGTGGGTGGCAGCTAAATCCATATTTTATGAATTTAAAGACACAAGAAATTCACCCATTGACGAAAGAAAATGAAGAAAATGTTTTTAATGATTTTCCTGTACTAATTGGGGACTACGCAGCATGGATTAAAATGGACAGAAAAAGTGAAAAAGCGGAAGTTATGCTTAAGAATCTCAAAACAGGCGAAACAACAAGTATATTTAATTTAAATAGCTTTACATCTTTGTCTGCAAAGGATGGAAAATTATTATTTACTGATAAAAAAGATCATTTTGGATATATCTATTTGTATGATGTGAAAAGTAAAGAAATAAAAGAATTTAAGAGTTCTTATGAATTTATTGGTTGGACAAGGCTTCTGAATGATCAACAATGGGTTTATCTAACATTTGACGACCCATCTGAACCTTCAACTGGTGATGGTAAGCTAATTTTTTATGACGCTGCGACCAATCATTCGCAAGAAGTTGTTTCGGATATTGATTCGGTAAGTGAACTTAACACTGACTTTAATAATGAAGTATTTTTATATTTCAATGAAAATGGATACTATAAAAAATTTAAGATACAGGATCATCTATTAGTTGAGGATGGTTTGTTAGAAACACGTTATTTTTTTAGATTTTCAGCTGAAAATGATATTTATATCTATGACCAAGAACTCCCAAATGAAAAATCCAAATTAATTATCCAAAGTGAACTACCTAACTAAAATGGCTATCCCTATCTATGAAAAATTGGGATAGCCTTCTTCTTTGACACTCAATCCCTCGCATTTTAGATCAAAAAAGCGTTGGAGCACTAAAGCCCCAACACTCCCTTCTAATACATTTTCAAATATTCTTCCCGCTCCCAATCGTGGACACGTGTACGGTATTTATTCCATTCTATTTCTTTAGCAGCTGTAAATTTCTCAAAGATATGATCTCCAAGTGCTTCACGTACAATAGGATCCATTTCTAGTTCGATGAGTGCATATTCCAATGATGCCGGGAGACTGTCAATGCCATTTAATTCTCGCTCATCTCGTGTCATTTTATAAATATTTCGATCTACAGCGTCTGGAGGGGTTAGATCTTTGCGAATTCCATCGAGCCCAGATGCTAAAATAACGGCCATCGCTAAATATGGGTTTGCTGCTGGATCGACAGAACGAAGCTCGACACGTGTTGAAAGCCCTCGTGCGGCTGGAATCCGAATAAGTGGCGAACGGTTTTGAGCAGACCATGCTACATAGCAAGGGGCCTCATAACCAGGCACTAAGCGTTTATAGGAATTAACGAGTGGGTTTGTAATTGCTGTAAAACCATGTACATGTTCTATAATTCCTGCCATAAAACTACGGGCTGTTTGGCTCAATTGTAATTCTGCATTTTCATCATAAAACGCATTTTTATTCCCTTCAAATAAGGATAAGTTGAAATGCATTCCGGAACCATTGACGCCAAATAATGGCTTTGGCATAAAGGTTGCATGCAGTCCATGCTGTGCAGCGATTGTTTTTACAACAAGTTTAAACGTTTGAATATTATCACATGCTTCGATAGCACTTGCATACTTAAAGTCAATCTCATGCTGACCAGGGGCAACCTCATGATGAGAGGCTTCGATTTCAAAACCCATTTCTTCTAGCTCTAATACGATATCACGACGACAGTTCTCACCTAGGTCTGTCGGAGCTAAATCGAAGTATCCTCCACTATCGTTTAGCTCAAGTGTTGGGTGTCCTTTTTCATCTAACTTAAATAAGAAAAACTCTGGCTCAGGTCCTAAATTAAATGAAGTAAAACCTAGCTCCTCCATCTCCTTTAAAATTCGTTTAAGATTTGAGCGGGGATCACCTTCAAATGGTGTACCATCTGGTCTAGCAATATCACAAATAAAGCGTGCCACTTTCCCCTTTTCAGCAGTCCAAGGAAAAATCACGAAGGTGCTAAAGTCGGGACGTAAGTACATATCTGATTCTTCAATTCGCACAAAGCCTTCAATAGATGAACCATCAAACATCACTTTATTATCCAATGCTTTTTCTAATTGGCTAACTGGTATTTCAACATTTTTAATCGTTCCTAATATATCCGTAAATTGTAGGCGAATAAATTTCACATTTTCTTCCTTCACTCGACGTACAATATCTTCTTTTGTATAATGTTTCATTTTCCACCACTCCAATGTAATATTTATTAACATCATTTCTTTGTAACTGTTTTAAAAATACATTAAAAGGACAGAAAACGCAATAGACATGTAATTTTTCCTTACATCTATTTTTTCGAATATAGTAATCTTATTTTGAGATGGATAGGATGCAAGGACACTCGTTGATTCTCAATTAAAAAAGTAGGTTGTATTCCAGTTAAATGAAATACAACCTACTCTCTTTAATATTGTAAAAGCATATTGACTAACACAACAATAATCACAACAGGTACTACGATTAACATCAATAGACGATATATTGAATAGAACCCCTGTCCCATTTGACTACCTATCAACAGTTCCTTCTTCACAAATTCTTTGTCCACTACATAGGCAATAAAGATAGCGATCAACAAATTGCCTAACGGAAGCATTAAATTTGATACTAAAAAGTCTGTTGCATCAAAAATTGTTTTCCCAAAGATCGATACATCTGCTAATGTACTCGATGAAAGCGCTGCTGGGATTGCAGCAATAAAGACTACTACACCTAACAACATCGCCAATGCAGAACGAGACATACGACCCTTTTCAATAAATGCGGCTACGATAATTTCATATAAACTGAAGGAAGATGTTAGCGTTGCAAATAAAAATAATAATAAAAACATCGCTAAGAATATTTCACCAAATGGCATTTGACTAAACGCTGTTGGCAGAACCATAAATAGCAAACCTGGTCCAGCTGCAGGCTCTAAATCAAAAGCAAACACAACAGGGAAAATCGCTAATCCTGCTAAAAACGATACAAGCACAGTTAAGAGTACAACAGAGCCCGCCGAGTTAGGCAAACTCACATCCTTTTTTAAATATGAACTGTACGTCACAAGACAAGAAAACCCTACTGCTAAACCAAAAAAGGACTGCCCTAACGCTTCTAATACAGCCTTGCCAGTAATATTGGAAAAATCCGGCCACAAGAAGAATTTAACACCTTCCATTGCCCCATCTAATGTTACCGCTCGCACAACAAGCACTATAAACATGATAAATAATAAGGGCATCATCCACTTATTAGCCTTCTCTATACCATTTTGCACACCAAGTGAAATGACAAGTACATTTATCAGCGTAAACAAGCCTAAACCTAGTAATGTAATCCAAGGCGTTCCTACAATCTTTCCAAATAATTCACTAGGATCATTCGCAGGATCAATAACAGCCCCAGCTACACCGAGCCCACTATATATAAAGATCCAGCCTCCTACAACGCTGTAAAAAGTTAACAACAAAAAACAGCCCAGCACACCCATTCGGCCAACCCATGCCCAGCCTGTTTTTGTTGGTGCAATTTTTTTATATGCAGTCACAGCCTCTGACTGTGTTCCACGACCTAAAACGTATTCTGATAATAGCATCGGTAAACCAATTAACAACGTAAAGAAAACAAAAATAAGGAAAAACGCTCCCCCACCACTTTGTCCAGTAACATACGGAAGCTTCCAAATTGCCCCCAGTCCAATTGCAGCTCCTGCCGACGCTAAAATAAAGCCTAGTTTACTAGACCACTGACTCTTTTGTTCACTCATCTCTTCAAACTCCTCTAACATTCTAAACTCTTCCTTATTTTACACTAAAATACTAAAACCGACTAGATGATAAATTTCTACCCGTCACTTCAATTCTTGTTTAACATTCTCACATAAAAAACCTCGAGCAACTTACAACTCGAGGTTTCACCTAATTATTTTGTTAAGTACATGGAACGCTGATTAATAATCCATTTACGCATTGTTGTGAATAGTAACGCCATGATGATAGTAATTAAAATACCTTTCACAATGTTAAATGGCAAGATACCAGCTACGATCATTTTATATAGTGAATCACCTACAACAGGCTCCATACCTAAAAAGTAAGTGTACATAGGTAAAAATACTGCATAGTTCAGAAGGCTCATTCCTACTGCCATAATAATTGTTCCAGCAGCTAAACCTCCAACAAGACCTTTAACCGTTTTGAAGCGATTAAAAACAAAGCTCACTGGTAAAATAAATAAAATTCCTGTTGTAAAGTTCGCCATATGCCCTACCGGTACTCCCGTTGGCGTACCTGAGAAAATCCAGTCCAACACATTTTTAAATAATTCTACTAAAATACCGGCTACCGGTCCCATTGTGATTGCAGCTAGCAATGCTGGCATATCACTGAAATCCACTTCCAAAAACGCTGGGAATGGCGGAATCGGGAAATTAAAAAGCATTAATAAAAACGAAATACTGCTCAGCATACCAATCGTAATAAACGATTGAAGTTTCAAATTTTTCTTCATTGAAAACTCTCTCCTCTTTGCTGATTCAATCTCGCAAGAAGAAAGGCCACGACCTTATCAATTATTATTACGAAAAAACCCTTATGCAAAAGAGCATAAGGGAGAATAGGCATGATTAATAAACGCCATTGATTAGCTATTTTTGAGCAAGCACTGTGTGAAGACACATCGAAAAAAACGCTCGTACATAGCTAAATTCATAACAATGAATGACGATCGCACCTCCATCTTCTCCCATCCAGACTTTAACTGTCGGCCTTGGAATTACACCAAGTCAGCCATGCAAAAAAACTTTGCACAGGTCGCGGGCTGAAGAGTCTTTAGTAAATCATTCGAGCCAATGTGTCTTAAAAACATTAGCGACTTACAACTCTATTACCGCCGGTCGGGATTTTCACCCTGCCCCGAAGATGAATCAATATTTTTTGTTTTATAACTTTACTATAATGAATTATTAGGGAAAAGTAAATAGCTTTTCATCAATTATGCCTCGGCATAATTGCCCGGAATCGGCTTTATGCTTAGGCCTGCAGATGTTTTTTGTGCGAAAGCGCAGTGCCAACGTAGCGTCAGCAAAAGATCTGCGCGAAAGCGAAGCGGCAGCGGCAATATGATGTGGTCACTCAGTCGTTGCCACAGGACGTGGCGTTCTTAGACTGAGTTTCTCTATTCCAGCGGATATTGTACACCCGCTGAAATGTTGCTTAAAACCGCATTCATCTCACCACCTATAGAGGTGAGAGACTTCTGTAGCCGACGCTTTGCTTTCGCTACAAAAAAAATTTACTGAAAGAAGATAAAAGATCCTGATTAAACTTGTATGTTTTGCCTCATAAACTGGCTCATCACCATAACTCAGGGTTGCTTTCCATTCTTCTATCGGCTTGCTCTAGGTCTCATCTGTGACGCTATGATTTGCTCCGAGTAGTCACTATGTTATTTAAATGGTCTTTTTTTAACAAGTATCATCCCTAGCTTTAAATAAGTAGTTCATAAATGGACAGGAGCATTCTTGCACATACAGCGGCGAGAATGCTCCTGAAAATTTTTGTTCATCTATTTTGTTAAGTTTAACGTTATGCTATTTATGGCATATATTGTTTATTGGCTCCCACAGGCTTTGGTAAGAAATTTTTCAAATCAAATCCCTCCCAGCTCTCCTGTACAACATTATCTAGACGTACTTGTTGATCAAAGCTTGCAGCAGTGAGCATCATCGCTTCAATTAATTGAGTTGCGCGAACGGCATCCATTGTTGTTAAATCCAGTGGCTCATTAAATGTAACGACAACACCTTCAGCTACCTCTTGCACAGTGTATGTCACTTGTTCAGGAACGACCGGAACGTATCCATCATCTTTTTTATTCCCCATATCGATAAGAGCCTCTGTTACAGTAGAATAAGTCTTGCTAGAATCAGGTGATAAATACTCAGCCCCATTTTCATCTTTATATAAATAATAATTAGAATGATTTTGTCTTGTTAATGCGATAGACTGATTTTGCTCCCCTTCTTTCTGAGGAGGCTCATCAGCTGTATCATCTGGATTTTCAATTTCAATCTCAATATCTTTATACTCTGAGTCTGAGAATGTATCCTGTACTGTTCCAACGTATTCGCTATTATCCGCAGAAGCAACATCATAGTCATTTTCTTTCGGCAATACATGAACAAGTTTATCGTCCTTCTCCTTCAATTCGCCTTTATACGGGTGGTAATTAGTAAAGCCCTTTTCTTCCTCATCAATTTGTGGTGCATACTTTTCATACATTTGCAATGTTGTAGGCTTCTTTTTCCCAAAATCAGTAGCAACTCGTTCGTTCGGAATAATGTATGTCATTGGTACACTTTTCTTATCACGGTTTGCCAAACCAATGCGAAACACCACTGCGTTTGTTAAATCTTCCTCATAAACAGATGACCGTAGTGACATCATACGTGAATATTTTGATACAATGTCAGTTTCTATAATATCGTCATCGTTTTCAAAGCTTTTTGCAGCCCGATTATCCTGTATTGTAGAATATTGAGAAGTATCAGGGGCATTAGCTTGATCCATATTTACCTCTTTATTATTCATGTACATAGACCCCACAAGTACTGTAAGGGCGAAAACAGCTGCACCACTCAGAAAAATAGGCCATTTACGAACGTTCTTCTTTATTGTAGCGGTTTTGGTACTTTCTTGTTGCGTATGACTATTTTGTTGTTGCTCTTTGAATATTTTTTCGTCATCCATTGGTTGTTGTATAGCTTTTTGAAGATGGATATTATCCTGTAAGCGAGTATCTGCCAATAATCTATTTAATACTTCTTCCTTCGAACGGCGGTCAGAAAGCTTAGGGGCATTATTTAATACATGTTCAAGTTGGTCATCATCAAATTGATTATGCGTCATTGCCGTTTCGCCTCCTGTTCTCTAACCTGTTGTAGCTGTTGCCTTAAAAATTTTATGGCACGATGCTGAGTGGTTTTTACCTTTGCTTCTGTCCAATCTAGTATTTGCGCTGTTTCTGCAATCGATAAATCTTGAAAGTAGCGCATAATAATGACCATTTTTTGGTCACCTGTACAGTTTTCAAGTGCGGTTTGTACCTGCATAAATTCATCACTAGCTTGCAGCATATCTTCCGGTGATGGTGTGGTTGAATGTAGCTGTTCCGTTTCCCAATCAAAAAAGTCGAGTGAATGTTTTTGACGCACAGCTTGCTTTCTAAAATGATCAATCGCGACATTTTTAGCAATAGCAAAAAGCCATGTCTTTTCGCTGCTATTTCCTGCAAACTGATCATATGAACGTAATACACGAACATAAACCTCGTGCGCTAAATCCTCAGCAAGTGTACGGTTTTTTACTAAATAAATAAGAAACTGGAACACGTCTTGATGGTATTCATCGTATAGTCGATGGAACACGGAGTCATTCAAAGCACTCCACCCCCGTTCTATTATATTTGTCGTCTAAATGTTCACAGAAGTTACATCCAATTAATACCACTTCATCAATTATGCCTCAGCATAATTGCGTCCGCTGAAAAAGTTAGTAGTGATGTATTAATCGAATGGTAAATAAAACGTGAAGGTAGTACCCTCTTTCAGCACACTATCTACCATAATATTGCCTGAATGAGCCTTGACAATATTTCTAGCAATAGCTAAACCTAGGCCAGTTCCACCTTTGGAACGTGTACGAGCCTTATCTGCTTTATAGAAACGTTCAAAAACATATGGTAAGTCCTCTTGTGGGATGCCATGCCCTGTATCCTGAACAGAAATTTTGGAAAAAGTCGGCTCTTTCTCAACCTTAACTGTTACTGATCCTTCAGTAGTATGACGGAGAGCATTATCAATTAAATTCGTTAACACCTGTTCAATCCGATCCTCATCTATATTAATCGTAGCTTCGTCTTTGAATTCACTGTCAAATATTAGACGTACATGCTTCTCTTTTGCAACCTGTGCAAATTTTTGAGTAATACGTTCAAATGTTGAATTAATTGGGAGCTCATCCTTGTAAAGAGTCATATGACCGGATTCCATACGTGCAAGATCTAATAAATCTGTAACGAGGCGTCCCATACGTTTTGATTCATCATAAATAATTTTGGTAATCTCATTTCGTTCTTCTTGATCTTGAATAAAATCATCATCCATTAAGGCCTCCGAATAGCCTTGAAGCATCGAAATTGGCGTCCGTAACTCATGAGACACATTAGCAATAAAGTCTGAACGTAGTTTTTCTAAACGATGTTGCTCAGTCATATCACGAATAACTGCCACGGCTCCACGTATCGATTCACCACTATAAAGGGGGCTAATCGTAAACGTATAGTAACTTCCATCCATCTCGATTTCTTCTTCAAGCTTATCCTCAAACATCAGGACATGATCAAGCATATGATAAAGCTCTGGCGGGATTGGTTTAGCACTTTGGGAGCCTTTATTGACAAACCATTTTTGCATTAAACGCTCTGCGGGTGGGTTGCTTAATAATATTGTACGATCACGATTAAACGTAATAACCGCATCAGTCATCGATGTCAAAATATTTGATAGCTGTTCATTTTCTTGATTGATAACCTCTAGATTGTGTTTCAATTGTCGTCCCATTTGATTAAAAGCAACAGCAAGCTGGCCGATTTCATCATTTTGTGTTGTAGGCATTTTCGCTTCAAAATTTCCTTTAGCAATTTCAAACGCCAATTCACGCATTTTTCGCAATGGTGACGTAATTCGTGATGATAGGAAAAAGGCAAAGAATGTCGTAAGGACAAAGGCAATGACAGCAGATAAAATGACAATTTTCGTCGTTTCTTTCGATGTATTATGTAGCACATCTGGACTTTGATAAATAAAGACCGCTCCATGTACTGCATTTTCTACATTTAATGGGAAACCAAGCACGACATATGATTCCATTGTTTCCTTGTCTGTAGAAGACGGCATCATCATTTCTTCAATGATTGGTTCATCGGATTGAAAAATTTCGTGGAAAGATTTATTAGCTAATATCGTATCTTGTATTTCTTTTTTATTTACACCTTCCTGCAAAGCAAACGTTACTGCGTCATCGTTAATTGCAATAAGCGCATTCGTACTTTCAGGTAAAATTTCTTTTAATAATTCAGAAGTCGACTCCGCTGTTTCATTATCATCTACTATACTTGCTACGGTTGCTGCTATTTGACGCAAAGAGCTCTCTGCTTGCTGCATATGGTAATTTTGAAGAAACTCGAGCATTAAAACCGTGAAAACAAACAATACAAATGAAACGAGAAGCAATATGGTTACCCATAGCTTCCCGACAACACTATTCCATATTCTATTCATTGACAACCTCAAATTTGTAGCCAACGCCCCATACAGTAACAATCATCTTTGCAGCGTTTTCAGATACGCGGTTGAGCTTTTCGCGTAAACGTTTTACATGTGTGTCAACTGTACGTAAATCGCCAAAGAAATCATAATGCCAAACTTCTTTTAGTAATTGTTCACGGTCAAATACTTTGTCTGGCGATTTCGCTAGGAAATAAAGTAATTCATACTCTTTAGGCGTTAAATTCACCTCGATACCTTCTGCTGTTACACGATGAGCATCATGATCAATCATTAAATGTTGGAACACAACTAAATCTTTTGAAGAAGATGCATTTGTCGAAGGTGAGAATGCTTGTGAACGACGTAATATAGCCTTCACACGTAAGACAACCTCACGAGGACTAAATGGTTTTACAATATAATCATCCGCTCCAAGCTCGAAGCCTTGTACACGATTCGCTTCCTCGCCTTTCGCAGTTAATAAAATAATCGGTGTTGCTGCTCGTTCGCGAATTTCCGCACATACTTCAAGCCCGTCTTTTTCAGGCATCATAATATCTAGTAAAATACAATGATACTCTTTTTCTAAAGATTTCTCGATCGCTTGTTCACCATTTTCTGCTTCGTCAACAAGGTACCCTTCTCGCTCTAAATACATTTTTAATAAGCGTCGAATACGATCCTCGTCGTCTACTACTAATACTGAAATATTTTCTGACACTTTCACGATCCCTCTCTTCTAATCTTTCTCTACCCTCTATTGTACATGGTACAACACATATTGAAAAGAAAAGAAAGCCTCCTTGCCACAGCAAGAAGGCTTTCTTTCTAATACTAGCGACGTAAAAAATCTCATATGTGCTCAAATTAATCAGTTTTTTTAAAACGGATTCATCTCAGTTTAACTTGCAGCGTATGAGTGTAAACCTGCAATAATCAAGTTAACAGCAATTAAGTTAAACAGAATAATTCCGAAACCAATTAATGCTAACCATGCAGATTTTTCACCTTCCCAGCCTTTAGATAAACGTAAATGTAGGAACGCTGCATAGAATAACCATGTAATAAGTGCCCACACTTCTTTCGGATCCCATCCCCAGAAACGACTCCACGCTTGTTGTGCCCAAATCATTGCAAAGATTAAGGCTCCTAACGTAAATACTGGGAAACCAATTAACACTGAACGGTAACCGATTTCATCTACTAAATGTAAATTTACTCTTTGGACAAATGGTTGGAACATCGCACTAATTCGACGTCGAGTAATTAAACGAATTAACAGGTATAGGATTGAACCTACTAATAATGACCAAACAACAGTTGTTAATTTCTTGGCATTTATGAGCGCTGGCATTTCTACTAATGGAGACATGCCATGTTCTTCTACTGCCTTATATTCATTCATCCCAAATAGTGGCGGCATATTGTAGGTAATTTGACGTTCAGTGCCTTCTTTATCAACATAAGTATAGTTTGACTCATAGCCCATCCCACTAAAAATTGAAGTAGCAATTACGAAACCAATTACTACCACAAGGAAGAACATTACTGCTTCTAACCAAAAACGTTGTTTAGAAGGCTTTTTCAAATCAACTACTTTTAATAAATAAATTAGTCCTGCTACAGCACTAATCGCTAAAATCGATTGACCTAAAGCAGCTGTAATAACGTGAATTGTTAGCCAGTGACTTTGTAATGATGGAACTAATGGACTTACTTCAGTTGGGAACATTGCTGCATAAGCGATAATCAGTAACGCAACTGGTAACGCTATCAAGCCAAGTGCTGTTAGTCGATAAATAAAATAAATTAGGATGAATGCCCCTACGATGAACATCCCGAACGCAGTGGTAAATTCAAACATATTACTCACAGGTGCATGACCTGTATAAATCCAACGAGTAATAAAATAACCAAGCTGCGATAGGAAACCAATAATTGTAACAATAATTGCAAGCTTGCCCCATTTATCAGTATTTTTGCCTGTAGCATTCGATTGCTTTATCGAACCACCAAATAATAATGTTGCTACTAAATAAGCTATAAAGGCTACAAATAACAAGTTTCCACTTATATCAATCAAACTCATAAGGTGCTGTCACCTTCCTTTTTCTTAATGCCACGCTTTTCTGACTTCTCGGCGTCTTCAGGCTTTTCTAATTGATCTTCATATTGCGGCAGTTCAGCAAATGAAGTAACGGCATCTAAATCCTTTTTCATACTGAACATATTTTTATTCACATGGGCAGCCATTAACACTCGACCATCTGGCTCCACCTGTAACCATAAACGTCGGTGATTCCAATACGATCCAATCACTACACCAATCATAAAAATAATACCACCTACAAATAAAATTGGTACTGTACTATCTTTACGAATTGTAAAGTTTGACGAATCACGTGTTTCTGCACCAGCAAATTTCATTCTATATTTGTTTTCACCAAGTGGTTCAAGCGGTGGCTTCATAATTTCTACAAAACTTACTTCACCTTTTGGAGTTTCTGGTGTTTTCATTCTAAATAAAAATGCTGGATTATTTGGTATTGATGTTTTTGTCTGTGGTTCTCCATTTTCAAAACCAGAAAAATCTGGTGTATAAACAAGAATTTCAACTGATGAACCATTTCCTAAATCATATTCTTTTTTAGGATTCGTTAAATCAATTTCAATTTGACCAAGTGCTTCTTCTTCGTTTGCTTTACTCACCAAATTAAAATTCATCTGCTTTAATTCATTAAGACGATAATTCATTTGATACAGCGCAAAACCATTTTCTTTTAACGGATGATTAACACGAATCGAATAATCCTTCACTTTCTCAAGATTGTCTAAATCCCCCGGAAGAGCACCCTCAGGTTGTTTGTATAATGTAACGTCTGTTTGGTAGTTCTTCGCCATAACATTTACACCTTGAGCCAATTGTTCGCCCTGTGGCTTATTGTCATGGGTTTCCAAAGTAAATTCATTATTTTTAATAAAATAGCCGTCCATACCTGGTATAGCTCGTGTTTCTCCTTCACGGATCCAAATCGTCTCATCCACATGAAAACCAGGTACTAAACGCAACATAACACCTGCTAAAAAGATAATAAGACCGACATGATTTATGTATGGACCATACCGAGCAAAACGGCCGCGCTCTGCTAACAGTGCACTTCCATCGCGACGAACCTTATACTTTAATTGAGTCATTTTTTGCTCAACTTTATCTAGTGTTGCGTCAGGGTTTTGCACTTGTCCTTCTGCAATGATCCGTTGACGTTTCATGAAACTTTCATGACGTTTAACGCGTTGATTTTTCAAAGATTTATGCAATGGTATACCACGGTCTAAACTCGCAACAATAATAGAGATCGCAAGCATACCTACTAAAACTTGGAACCACACGGTACTGTACAAATCAGAAAGGCCTAAGCTATTGTAGAATTTGCCAAACCAACCATACACTTTCTCATAATACTCTGCTTTGTTAGCTTCTGGAGCATTAACATACATTTCTTGCGGTAGAATTGTTCCAATTGACGCAGCGACTAACGTGATAATAATGAGGGTAATTCCCACTTTGACACTCGAGAAGAAATTCCAAATTTTATCAATAAATGTTTTGTTATACGTTTTTGAACGAATCGCCATACCATCATAGCGCATATCTACAACTTTTGTTTCTTTACCTTCCTCAGTTAAAGGACGACCACATTTCTCACAAAGCTTCGTGCCATATGGGTTACTATGACCACACGCACAAATGATGTTTTCCATAGTCATTACTCCTTATTTTGGCTTCACTAATTCCATATACGAAGCAATTTTTTCCTCCGTCATCTCACCAGTAATAATTTTGACTACTTTACCATCTGGATCAATAAGGAGTGTTGCAGGTAATTGACCTACATTATAGGCAGTCATAACGCTTTTTGTTTTGTCAATAACAACTGGGAACGTTAAATCGTATCTATCAACAAAACTTTGTACTTCAAAATCTGTTTGGGCAATATTGACAGCCAATGTTTGTACACCTTGATCTTTATAGATTTTATACTGACGGTCTATTGCAGGCATTTCCTTCTCGCATGGCTTACACCACGTTCCCCAGAAGTTCAAAAACACTCCCTGCCCTTTATAATCAGACAGCTTATGTGTCTCACCGTTTAAATCTACTAACGTGAAGTCTGGTGCTTCAGAGCCTACTGCTATTAACTCTACTTTATCCTTTGTCGCTGTTCCGTATACCGTGTAACCAATTGCTAATACTAACACTGCTAAAATAATGGTACGTATTACGAGACGTTTTTTCTTTTTCTCCAAGTTAATAAACCCCCCTATCAATTACGGCTTAGAGTAACTTCTATTTGACGCTAAGCTTTTCATACAAACATTGATATATGTATAGATTTTACCGTCTAATTTACAACATTTATGTTTGCCAAATTCTACAATAGTCATTCGCTTATACGCCAAACACCAAAATTATGGAAACGATTTCAACAGGATAATCTTGATGTACTATTCTCACCTATTATAGCAAAATAAAACAAAAACGCTTAGCTAATAATTATGAATGATTTATGAACGATTTCACCACAAAGAAAGTGAAAACATTACTATTCACATAGTAATATTTCACTTTCATAAGTAAATGCCCGGTTATCCGATTTGTCCTGTCTCTGCTAACACTCGCAATTGTTTCACTTCATGCTTTGTCAATTCACGATATTCCCCTGGTGTTAGTCCAAATAAATCTAAAAAGGCAAAGCGCTCACGTTTCAGTTTCACAACAGGAGTACCGATTGCTTCGAACATGCGACGCACTTGACGATTTCGTCCTTCGTGAATAGTAATTTCACAGATTGCCTTGCCTGCTTTTTCATCAAAAGAAGTCATACTTACTTTTGCTGGTGCAGTTTTGCCATCTTCTAGTTTAATCCCGCGTTGAAGCTTTTTTAAACCTTCGATCGTTGGAACACCTTTGACACGAGCAATGTAAGTTTTGTCGATTTTAAACTTCGGATGTGTCAGCATATATGAAAATTCGCCATCATTTGTCAACAACAATAAACCAGATGTATCATAATCAAGACGGCCCACTGGGAAAATACGTTGTGGAATATGCTTAAACAAATCTGTGACAGTTTTGCGTCCTTTGTCGTCTGTTACAGCCGATATCGTTCCACGTGGTTTATATAGTAAATAATAAACCTTGTCTTCTTTCTCAAGCTTAACGCCTTCTACTTCGATCGTATCTGAGTTGGAAACCTTTGTACCAAGCTCACGTACTACGACTCCATTTACCTTTACTTTACCTTCTAAAATCAATTGCTCTGCCTTACGTCTTGACGCAACTCCTGCATACGCAATGACCTTTTGTAATCTTTCCATTCTTTCACCTCTAGTTTTCATTCACCTTGGTTTAAACACCAAAATTTAAACCCTATTCATTTATTAGGAATAAGGTTATTTTTCCCGCTAATCTGTGAAAATTATGTCATACTTTTGTGCATTAATCAATTATGCCTCGGCATAATTGCGTCCAGAATCGGCTTTGTGCTTGCACAAAGCCGATTCTGTGACATCCGCCGGAGGCTTTAACTTCTTTCAATTTATCCACTTTAACAGGCAAGAAACAGGTTGGGATACACGGATTAAAGTCTCACTATATTCAAAACCCTCATTTATTTCTAGTATACTCTGTTCGTCCAATAGCAAATCGCTTTCATTTATGAAAATTTTAATAAAACCCGACTGATGTATTGTTGTTGAGCACGATAATTAGTCGCAGGTCGTGTTGTGCTTAGACTGAGTTCCATAATTCCAGTTAGTATCCCACCATTGACTGAAACTTTCGCCACAAAAAAATTGCTGAATGAAAAGAAAAAAATCAGCGCATCGCTTTTAACGATCCGCTGATTCAACAGTTACTGGCGTTGCATAAATACGCTGATCACCGATAAAAATGGATAATACAGCTTCCTGACGTTTCCTAGAAACATGTAATACTTGCCTTACTTTAGCCTTTTCCTCATTAGTTAACTGCAAACGAATTGGCTGCTCTAAACGTATTGCAAGTTTTTTGTTCACATTATATTTACCTTTTTTCACTACTGTTTCAAGACTATACTCTTCCCACACCTTGTTGGCTAATCCCCGATGTACATTCCAGTCATCTGATTCATTCAAGGTGACAACAATACAGGTTTGCCCGTCTTTTTGGAAGGCGGTTGCGAGGGTCCGACCAGCGACCTTTGTAAAGCCTGTTTTTCCGGCAAATGCTGAGCCTTTTGCTGATTTTAATGCACTGACAGGTTGTTGTCTCTCGTCTATGTCACTAGCAACCCCTGACCCTTCTCGTAATAATCGGTGCTTATTTTCCCATAACATCCCGTTTTCAGTATTGGCACGAAATAAAACTGTTGAGGCAATTTTCTTGAACGTTTCATTTTGCAGAGCTATTCTTAGCATCTCAGCAGTATCTCTCGCAGACGATAAATGCTCATCATGGTGCAAGCCAGATGGGTTCATAAATACTGTATTTGTGAGACCTGCAACAACGGCTCGCTCATTCATTAACTTTACAAACCCTTCTACTGATCCCCCGGCATGTTCTGCTAACGCTGTTGCTGCGTCATTTCCTGAGCGTAGCATCAACCCATATAACAGTGTTTCCACCGTAACTGTTTCACCTGCCTGCAAATAAATTGACGAACCCTCAGCCATTGCAGCCCTCGGAGAAATAACCACTTCATCTTGAAGATTGCTATTTTCGATAGCAACGAGCGCTGTCCAAATTTTTGTTAAGCTAGCAATTGGTAACCGTGCATCACTATTTGACGCTAATAAAACACGACCCGTATCACCATCTAAGACAGCATATCCACTCCCCCCTCGTGCGAAACTGGTTTGCGGAAGCATTAACATTACCACAACTATCATGAACAATATTAAACGTACTAACCGAAGCAACGAGCCACTCCTTATTAAAAGTAATTGGAAATCTAGATTATATTTATGTTTAAAGCAAAGCATTATACCTCGGCATAATTGCGTCCGGAATTGGCTTTGTGCTTAGGCCTGCATAAGGGCCGACACGATGTCGGTCATTTCGGTAATGCCACAGGACGTGGCGTTTTTACCGATGCAGGTCAGTTAGCCGTTATCGCATGGATGCGATGATTTTAGGCTAACATCCTTTGTAAAATCCTTTCCGATTCCGTGACATCCGCCGGAGGCTTTAACTTCTTACAGCGGCTCACCCGCTGAAAGAAGTTAATTCGTGCCTTGCTCATTTATTTTACTCCACTAAAAGTTTCTTGGAATTTCGTCATAAATAAGTCGGTTTCTTGCTCTGTTTCAACTAGCTCATCTTCAGGTAAAGCCGGCATTTCTTCTATACTATTTAAACCAAAGTAGTTTAAGAATTCTTTTGTAGTACCATATAAGATTGCACGTCCTGTCCCTTCCGAGCGACCAACTTCCTTAATTAACCCTCTAGAAGCGAGCGTTTGTATTGGTCTTTCACATTTCACACCACGCAAATCTTCAATTGCTACACGTGTAATTGGTTGTTTGTATGCCACAATCGCAAGTACTTCGAGTGAGGCTTGAGATAATGATTGAACCGTTGGATTTTCTACTAATCTTTGAATCGTATCTGCAAGTTCTGATTTTGTGATTAGCTGATAAACTCCAGCTATTTCTTTCACTGTAACGCCTCTAGCTAAATCTTCTTCATATGTTGTACGTAACGCTTCCATTGCATGTACTACAATTTCTTCCGCTTCGCCTAAAAGCTGCGATAATTGTTTAATAGTTAAGCCATCGTCTCCTACAACAAATAATAAAGCTTCTATTTTACTCTGTAGCATTATTGTTTTCGTCATCATCCCATTCCTCCTTCTGTAAAGTAACCGTTAATTCTTCAAAGTTACCATTTTGCTCTACGATGACGACCTGACGTTTCATCAGTTCAAGAAGGGATAAAAACGTCAGAATAAGCGTTGGCTTATCTTCATAGGGAAAAAGCTCGAAAAATGATGCACGTCCACCTGTAGACCGTAATGAATCGACCACTGAACGCATTTGATCCTTCACTGAGCGTTCCTGTCTCGCTACAGTTGTTTTTAGTGGTTTTTTTAATTTTTTTCGACGCATCAGTTTTTGAAAGGCCCCAAGCATATCATAGATGTTGACGTTCAAATCAAATAACGCCATTTGCACATCTGATGCTAACTCTGATAAATCTGCTGGCGGCCTTGTAAATACCTGTGCCCGATCTGTTTCAAGCTCTTGCAGGCTACTCGCCGCTTCTTTATACTTCTTATACTCTATTAAACGTTGCACCAGTTCTTCACGAGGGTCTGGACCGTCGACTTCTAATTCGGCATCTTCAAGCTCACCTTCATGAATCGGCAAGAGCATACGACTTTTAATAGCCAATAATGTTGCAGCCATCACTAAATATTCACTAGCCTCATTTAACTCCAGTACCTGCATAGCATGTAAATGGTCGATATATTGTTGAGTAATTTCAGCCATTGGGATATCATAAATATCAATTTCCAATCTGTGAATTAAATGCAATAATAAATCAAGAGGCCCTGAAAAGGCTTCTAATTTTACTTCATAAGACATTGTTTTACCACCCTGAGATTCTATGTTCTTTTAGTATAGTGGAAAGGAGTCCAAAATGCATCCACAGCATCATACTTTATTTATAGACTACTGCGCATATTTCAATGGTCATCAAGATTTTTTTGAATGCCATGAAGTACTTGAGGAATTCTGGAAAGATATTGCTCCAGGTGATAAAAAGCACCCTCTCGTTGGTTACGTACAGCTCGCAACAGGTCTATATCATTGGCGACGTGACAATTATATAGGCGCTGCACGAATATTAGAAAAAGCACTCAATAATTTTCAACATAATATGGGGCATATTTTTTTTGACGAAATCGACTACGATAAACTACTAATACAACTATCAGACGCACTTTCTGCTATCCAAATGGGCAAGTCCTTCCAAGCATTTCAGCTTCCACTTTCGCCCATATTGGAGGAATTAGCGTTAGCGCGTATACAGCTTTTACCATTAAGTAGTGACAACTATCTTCTTCATAAACATATGCTTCGAGACCGCTCACATATTCTTGCAGAGCGACAAGAAAGCAAACAAAGAAAAAGCAGACGTCAATGATCGTCTGCTTCTTCATCGATACAATTTATACATTTTTGAACAAATTTACGTGTTTCCTCTGTTGCACGCATACAGTCGTACTGACCAAGTTCTGCCACTTCCTGTAGCATTTCCTTCGCAACACCCTCACCTCTATATGAAGGGACAACGGAAACGTGTTGAATCGTAGCTACATTATTACTGTCTGTTACAAGTCCAACAATGCCAATATACTCATCGTTCTTTTTCCATAAATATAAGACCCAATTATCATCATTTTCATAGGAGTGGATTGTCTCTTTGAGCTTTTTTATGTCTTTTTCGTTAGGCATAAACGAGAGTAGCCCCATTGCTATTTTCTCGAAAGCTTTTTTATATCGAATTAACATATTTGTCTATTCCCTCTTTTTCTAGCTGTACATAATCTTTGACTATCCTACACGATTTGTACTTGTATCGCAAGTCAATTTCTGTCTTACGAACCAGGTCCGAGAATACCCTTAGACGCCAACACCCAATAGACAACGCCCCACAACAAAATAAAAGTTGAAATGGACGCCAATAATACCCATTTGTTTTTTCTCAAATTTACTCACCCTTTTTTAACGTTAGCGGGAGATCGTTTTGTACAATATCTTCATAACTTTCGCGTCGAATTGCTAATTGATGCTTGCCATTTTCTACAAACACAACTGCTGGGCGTGGAACACGGTTGTAGTTACTCGCCATAGAATATCCGTAAGCACCAGTACAGAAGATTGCTAGCACATCACCAGAAGTTGCTTCCTGAAGCTTAGCATCGATAATTAATTTATCGCCCGATTCACAAAGCTTACCAGCCACTGTATATGTTTCATTTTTTAATTCATTCGCTTTACTTGCAATGACCGCCTCATACTTCGCATCATATAATGCTGGACGAATATTATCACTCATGCCACCATCGACAGCAATATATTTACGAACATTAGGTACTGTTTTTTGCGAACCAATTGTATACAGTGAAGTTCCTGCATCGCCTACAAGTGATCGTCCTGGCTCAATCCAAATTTCCGGCATAGTTAGACCAAGTACAGTCGCTTTGTTCTTTACAACCGTAATCATATCCTCTACATATACTTGCGGCTCAAGCGGTGCATCTTCCTCAGTATAACGAATTCCGAAGCCCCCTCCTAAGTTTAACACAGTACATGTAAAATCGTGAGACTTGTTCCAATCAGAAATTTTATCGATTAATTTTTCCCCTGCTAAGCCAAAGCCAGCTGTGTCAAAAATTTGAGAACCGATATGGCAGTGTAGTCCTAGAAACTCTAGGTATTCATGGTTAAAAGTTTGTTGGAAAGCCTCATCTGCTTGACCATTATTTAAGTCAAAGCCAAATTTAGAATCTGCTTGACCTGTCGTAATAAAATCATGTGTATGTGCCTCAACTCCTGGTGTGACACGTAGTAAAATACGCATTTTTTGTTGACGGCGCTCTGAAATCTCTTGTAAAAGCTGAATTTCATAGAAGTTATCCACGACAATACAACCAATTTTCGAGTCAAAAGCTAATTCTAATTCAGCAATGCTTTTATTATTGCCATGGAAATGAATGCGCTCTGCAGGGAATCCAGCTTTTAAAGCTGTAAATAATTCCCCTCCAGAGACAACATCTAAAGATAGATTTTCTTCTGCCGCTAATTGGTACACAGCTACACATGCAAATGCTTTTGAAGCATAAGCTACTTCTGCTTTTACACCTAGTTTTTTAAACGTATCAATAAAGCTTCGTGCACGCTTTCGAATAAGTGCTGTATCATACACAAATAAAGGTGTACCATACTCTTTTGCAAGCTCTAGTGTATCTACCTGTCCAATTGTTAAATGACCATCTTCAGAAATCGCTTGTGTTCCATATAAATGCATGTGCATCTCTCCCTTTTCACATCGTTCCATCTTGTGATCAATTGCACCTCAATTTTAGAATGAATGTAGCAATCTTAGGCTACTATCCTTATTTAGAGGGATTACTTCATTCAATAACGTGTCGTATTTTGTTGAATAAAAATAATTTTTACAAAAATCACAAAATACTATAGATGAACTTTATCACATGAAAAAAACGAGTGCAACGGCTCTTATGATCTTTTTCGCTGTTTGGAATCGACTACATAAGGTCTTAATGCATCTACTGTCATTGGGAAACGGATAAGTACACGAAGCATCGCATTCGGAAAGAACGGAATAAGCGGCCACAAATACGGCGCTTGCATCGGACGCAATGAACATAAATACGTAAATAAGATAAAGATCCCGATAAATAACCCATTAACTCCCCAAATACCAGTCATTACTAATAACCCTAGTCTAAAGAATTTAACGGAGATACCTAGCTCATAAGACGGAATAATAAATGTCAGAATAGCTGAAATAGCTGTATATAACACTACCTCTGGAGAGAATACCCCAACATCAATTGCAATCTGACCAATAACTATACCTGCAACCAACCCCATCGCAGTCGATAAAGGTGATGGGGTATGAATGGCGGCCATCCTCAAAAATTCTATCCCTATATCTCCAATCAGTATTTGCAGCAAAATTGGGATATGCGATTTTTCCTTTTCACCTAAAAAGGATAACGCATCCGGTAAATATGTCCCATGCGTTGCAAATAAATACCATAAAGGCAATAATAATAAACCAACAACTACTCCAATATAGCGCATAAAACGGACAAAGGTTCCAACTGTCGGTGCCTGTCTATACTCCTCAGCGTGTTGCAGTAAATGAAAAATAGTTGCAGGCACAATAATGACGGAAGGTGACGTATCAACCATAATGGCTACATGGCCCTCTAGTAAATGCGCTGCGGTAATATCCGGTCGTTCCGTATAACGGACAAAAGGCACTGGATGGAACTTTTGTTTAAACAGCCATTCCTCTAGTGATTTATCAGCCATTGTCAAGCCATCATGGTGAATTTGTCCAAGGCGCTGTCGCAATTTATCGAGCATTTCATCATTCGCAATACCCTTTATATACGCAAGTGCGACATCGGTTTGACCGATTTCGGATACTTTATGTAGCTCGAAACGTAAATTACTATTACGAATTCGCCGACGAACCAAACCAACATTTTGTGAAATACCTTCAATAAAGCCGTCCCTAGAACCACGAATAACCTTTTCATTGTCAGGCTCCTCAGGTGAACGCCCTGGATAATTTCGAATATCAGCAACATAGGCATAACCACTTTTAGTTACAAAGGTTACTTGTCCACTTAATGTATCTACTAAAAAGGTTTTGCGTTCCGTTTCCTCTGATCGGCCTTGGAAATTGAAATAGGCTTCAAAATACTCCTTTTCATCCTCAACATCAATGTCCTCATCAGGCAACATATTAGAGAGTAATTGCGTTAACACTACTCCGTCTACAAGTCCGCTTATATATACACAAAGAACCGGCAAATCTTTGACAAATAGATGCTTAATATTAACGTCAAATGATTCACCGTCACCAAATTGTTCTTTAAGAAAACTTTCGGCTTCTTCTAAGCTGTTAAATAGTTTATTTGTCATGCTGTCACCATTTTCTTAAATGTCTTTTTTTACTTCTTCCTGTTCAACTGTGGCACTTGTGGCCATCCAACTTTTCAATTGAGCTAGAATTTTTTTCTCTAATCGTGATACCTGAACTTGTGATATACCGAGCCTATTAGCAATTTCAGTTTGGGTACAATCTGAGAAATATCGTAAATAAATAATTGATTGCTCTCTAGGCTCAAGTCTTGTGAGCACCTCTTTTAGTGGAATATAGTCAAATGGCTGCTCGGATTTTTCATCCTTCATCTGATCCATTAATGTAATAGAATCGCCTTCACTTTCATACAATTGCTCATGCAAGGAAGCAGGATCTCTCAATGCATCTGAAGCTGTTACAATTTCCTCAGTTGTGACACCAAGAACCTGTGCCAATTCATGAATGGTTGGCGGGTGCTCATTTTTTTTAATGAATTCATCAGTTGCATGACGAATTTTAAAATTAAGTTCACGAATAGATCTGCTAACTTTCACCATACCATCATCCCTTAGAAAGCGCTGAATTTCACCGATGATCATTGGTACAGCATATGTCGAAAACTTTACATCATACGTTAGATCGAATTTATCCACAGACTTCATGAGTCCTATGCAGCCAATTTGGAATAAATCCTCAAGCTCCACACCTCTACTTGTAAAGCGTTGGACGATAGACCACACAAGCCTCGTATTCCCCTCAATCATTCGTTTACGAGCCTCATGATCGCCCTGCTGTGCACGTGCAATTAAATCTCGCATTTCTTCCTGTGACAATAGCTTATCGGACGACTGTTCTAGCGGCTTCACAATCGCAACCTCACATTACCGCTGTTCGAACCGAGTAAAATTTCTTCGTAAACGTGACAGTTGTACCTTCTTGCCACTTGGACATTACTGTCAACTGATCTGAAAAACTATCCATAATTGTAAAGCCCATACCTGAACGTTCCATCGCACTTTTCGTCGTATATAACGGCTCCATAGCTTGACTTACATCCTCAATGCCAATACCTTTATCCAAAACAGACACGGTTACAATATCATCCTCACGTTTTGCATGAACTGTAACAACGCCTTTACCATCCTCTTCATAACCGTGAATTATGGCATTAGAAACAGCCTCTGAGACAACCGTTTTAAATTCGGACAGCTCATCAATAGTTGGATCTAATTGTGCGATAAAGCCTGTCACAGCTACACGCGCCAATGCTTCATTTTCACTAAGTGCTAAAAAAGTTAATGTCATTTCGTTATCCATTTACAATCCCCCTAACTCGCTCAATTGCTTCTTCTTCTGTTGCATCCATCATCCACGGCCCTAAACCTGAAAATTGAAATACTTTTCGATTTGTCGGCGATGGATTCAATAAAACTGTTCGTCCAGCGACCGCCTCTAACTCGCGCATTCGACCAAGCACTAAACCTACACCTGAACTATCCATAAAGGAAAGCCCCTCTAAGTTCCAAATAATGGTCGTTACAGCGCCCTGAAAAATTGCTGCAGATATTTTAGCTCGAATTTGCTCTACTGCATGATGATCGAGCTCCCCAAATAAACGTATAACCACTGTCTCTCTTGTTACCATTTCTAATTGAAAATGCATGAACATCGCCTCCTCCTCGTGCAATTCCACATTCAATGTGGTGAATCCTTGCAGCTGACAGAACTAGTGCAAAGTCTTCCGAAATAGTGTCAAATCGACATACTTATAGCTTTTTAGGTTAAGTGCAGTATGGGATAAATCAACATTTTTTAAACGTGACGGCCATTTTTCACAAGAATTATTATGATGATCAATTATGCCGAGGCATAATTGCGTTCAGAGGCTTTGTGCTTGCGCAAAGAACTCTTTTCTTATTACGAAGTCTATCCGTCTATTTGGTGATTCAATCCGATGCTTCGGCTTTTTTCCGTCGTTTTGTCGGTTCTATTCACGATTTTGGCTGCTCTATCCGTCGTTTCGTCGTTCTATTCACGATTTTGGCTGCTCTATCCGTCGTTTTAGCTTTTCCTTCCTTCGCTCGGGCTCTTCTTTCCGTCGCTTCGACTCTTCCTTCCGTCGCTCTGGTTTCTTTCCGTCGCTTTGAATCTACCTTCCGTCGTTTGGCCGGTTCTATCCACGATTTTGGCTCTTCTTTCCGTCGCTCTGGCTCTTCTTTCTGTCACTTTGGCTTCCTTCCGTCACTTTGGCGGTTCTATCCACGATTTTGGCTGTTCTATCCACGATTTTGGCGGTTCTATCCGTCGCTTTGGCGGTTCTATCCACGACTTTGGCTGCTCTATCCGTCGCTTCGGCTCTTCTTTCCGTCGCTTTAGCTTTTCCTTCCGTCACTTCGACTCTTCCTTCCGTCGCTTAGACTCTTCTTTCCGTCGCTCTGCCTTCCTTCCGTCGCTTTAGCTTTTCCTTCCATCACTTCGACTCTTCTTTCCGTCGCTTTAGCTTTTCCTTCCGTCACTTCGACTCTTCCTTCCGTCGCTTTGCCTTCCTTCCGTCGCTTCGACTCTTCTTTCCGTCGCTGGAGTCTTCCCTTCCGCCGCTCTGCCTTCTTTCCGTCACTTTAGCTTTTCCTTCCGTCGCTTCGACTCTTCTTTCCGTCGCTGGAGCCTTCCCTTCCGTCGCTCTAGCTCTTCTTTCCGTCGCTCCAGCTCTACTTTCCGTCGCTCTAACTCTACTTTCCGGCACTCTGGCTCTTCCTTCCGCAGCTTCGACTTTTCTTCCCGTCGCTCTGTCTTTCCCTCTCCGCCACAAAAACCTCCTTTCCACCGCTTCAACTTCCGCTTTTTAGAACAAAAAAAAAGCGAGAACCCCTTTGTTAAAGAGAGTCCTCGCTTCATATTGTTTATATAATTGTAAAAGCTTGCTGTACTTTTTCGATTGTTTCCTCATCAATTTGACGATTTGAATATAAATAAGCAATCGGCTCGTCAGCACGAACACGGTCGCCTTTTTTGGCGATCAAGTGAATACCTGCATCATAATCAAGTTCAGATTCCTTTGTTAATCGACCTGCACCAAGACTAACGCTTGCTTCTCCGATTAATAGTGCATTAATCGTCTCGACAGTGCCTTCAGAAGACGCTTTGACAGCTACTTTGTTTGCTGTATCTTTTTGTACAAGATCCGCTAAATCGCCACCCTGTGCTACGATAAATTCATCAAATTTTGCAGCTGCTGAACCATCCTCTAATACTCGTTTCACAGCTGCTGTTGCTTCGGCCTCATTTACTCCTGCTGCAACCTGGTACATAAGCGAAGAAATAATAATACATTCCTCAAGCAGATCCACATGTGTTTCATCCATACGTCCGCTTAGTAAAGCATATGCTTCTACTACTTCAAGCTTATTACCAATCATTTTACCTAATGGATTATCCATATCACTAATATGCGCGACTACTTTACGCCCTAGCTTTTCACCAATTGCCGTCATCGTATCAGCTAAAACTTGCGCTTCTTCTTCTGTTTTCATAAATGCACCAGAGCCACATTTAACATCAAGCACAATACCGTCTGCACCACTTGCTATTTTCTTACTCATGATGGACGCGGCAATTAATGGAATTGAATCGACAGTACCCGTCACATCTCGTAATGCATACAATTTTTTGTCAGCTGGTACAAGATTACCTGTTTGACCAGCAACTGCAATTTTATGTTTATTGACATTGTCGATAAATTCCTGTGATGAAAGCTCCGTTTTAAAGCCACGAATCGACTCTAATTTATCGATTGTACCACCTGTAATGCCTAGACCCTTGCCACTAAATTTTGCTACTGGAATATCTAGCGCAGCAATTATTGGCGTGACAATTAGTGTGACTTTATCGCCTACACCACCTGTCGAGTGTTTATCAATTTTAAACCCTTCAATAGATGTTAAATCAATAACATCACCAGATTCTATCATTGCTTTCGTTAAATAGAATATTTCATCATCTGTCATGCCTAATAAGCGAATTGCCATTAACAGGGAGCTCGCTTGATAATCAGGAATTGAACCCGTAGTGTAGCCTTCTACGAAATACTGAATTTCAGCCTGTGATAGCGCTTTGCCCTGCTTCTTCTTTTCAAACAGCTGTGCCATATTCATATCGATAGATCCCCCTTATTTTAAATCCCCTAAGAAACTTTTACCGAATGCTGGTGTTTCTACTTGGAAGTTTTCAGCAACTGTCGCTGCAATATCTGCAAAAGTTTCACGAAGTGCTAGCTCACTACCATCATTAAAGCGTGGTGAATAAACAATTAACGGTACATATTCACGTGTATGATCTGTCCCAGGGAATGTTGGATCATTACCATGGTCTGCCGTAATGATTAGTAAATCATCTTCTGACAATGCCTCAGTAATTTCTGGTAAACGAGCGTCAAATTCTTGTAATGCATTACCATAACCTAGCGGATCACGTCGATGGCCAAAATTTGCATCAAAGTCCACTAAGTTTAAGAAGCTCATACCATGGAAATCACGACGCACTACCTCTGCAAACTTATCCATACCGTCCATATTATTTTTCGTACGTACTGCATCTGTGACACCTTCACCGTTGAAAATATCAGAAATTTTCCCGATTGCTATAACATCTAAGCCTGCATCCTTTAGGACATTCATCGTTGTACGGCCAAATGGTTTTAACGCATAGTCATGACGATTAGATGTACGTGTGAAGTTTCCTGGCGTACCGATGAATGGACGAGCAATCACACGGCCAACTAAATATTCTGGTTGCAATGTTAGCTCACGAGCAATTTCACAAATTTTATACAGTTCCTCTAACGGAATAATTTCCTCATGTGCAGCAATTTGCAAAACAGGATCAGCAGATGTATAGACAATAATTGCCCCTGTCTCCATATGCTCCTTGCCGAAGTCCTCGATCACTTGTGTCCCACTTGCAGGTTTATTGCATAGCACTTTACGGCCTGTACGTTTTTCAAGCTCTACAATAAGCTCTGCAGGGAATCCTTCAGGATATACCTTAAACGGTTTATCAATATTTAACCCCATGATTTCCCAATGCCCTGTCATAGTATCTTTACCAACAGATGCTTCTTGCATTTTTCCGTAAAATGCTTTTGGTTTGTCAGTAGCTTGCAGACCTTGTAACGGTTCAATGTTCGCTAAGCCGAAAGACTCCATATGTGGCATTGTAAGCCCATTCATTTTTTCTGCGATATGTCCAAGAGTATGTGAACCCACATCTCCAAAGTTTGCTGCGTCTGGAGCTTCACCAATTCCAACTGAGTCCAATACTACTACATGGATTTTCTTAAATGGTTTATTCATAATTGTTGCCTCCTAATCTCTTGTCTTTATTTTACCAAAAAACAGCGAAAAATAAAGGTCAGACCTCCGACTAACGCAAATCCCTCTCTTAAGCGCGTGGATGGAACTGCTTATATACCTCTGATAGTCGTGATTTACTAATATGAGTATAAATTTGCGTTGTGGAAATATCTGCATGTCCAAGCATCTCTTGCACTGCTCGTAAATCAGCACCATTTTCCACTAAATGTGTTGCAAAGGAATGACGTAATGTATGCGGCGTTAACTCATGTTGGATGCCTGCCTTTAAAGCGTGCTCCTTCATTAATTTCCAACAACCTTGCCTTGTTAAACGTTTTCCTCTTTGATTAATGAAAAACGCATCTATTTTTGGGTATTTTCCTTGTAATTGACTCCGTGCACCATCTAAATATGTGCTTAATGCGGACAGGGCGCTTTTTCCAAGTGGAATGATACGCTCCTTGCCACCCTTACCAAAAACACGGACAAAGCCCATCGTTAGGTGAATATCAGCTAAATCCAAAGCAATCAACTCACTAATGCGCATCCCTGAACCATATAATAACTCTAACATGGCCACGTCCCGGACGCCCTGTGGTTTGCTGCGATTTGGTGCCGCTAATAAAGCTTCAATTTCTTCAATAGAGAGGATATTTGGGAGCTTTTGCTCGATGGTTGGCATTTCTAAATGGACTGTCGGATCTGTTTCTGCTCGCTTTTCTCGCAGTAAAAATTGATGAAAACTACGAATAGAGGAGATATGGCGAGCAACAGTACGACTTGTCTTTCCTTGCATACGCAACTGTTCTAAATGACGTAAAATGGTCATTCTCTCCACATTACGAAAATCCGACATACCTTCCGCTTCCCGCAAAAAATTCACATAATTCTCTAAGTCTCGGCGATAGGATGCTAATGTATTATCAGATAACTGCCGTTCTACCTGGATAAAATGGATATAATCCTCTATTGCATATTGAAATTCATTCATCTTAGCGCCCCCTTACTGTCAATTATTCTCTATTTTATCACGGCTAATAGAATTGTGCTAAATCACCCTCTTATTCTGATTGAAGATGATTAAAATACTCTACAAACGATCGTGTATAGTTGCTATATCAAATGTTTGGGTGAGATCCAATATGAAGCTTAGTGAATGCCCTTCTCTTTATGGTGTTCTAACCATTGATTCGACGGTTCTATCCGTCGCTTCGTTGATTCTATCCGTCGCTTCAGCCTTTCAGTAGAATTGAAATATTGTAGAACGAAATAATTTGTTATTCAAACAAAACAAAAAACCGCCTGATTCAATCTAAAACTTAAGATTAAAACAGACAGCTTCTCGTTATTTTTCTTCATTCGATTCGTCGTTTTTATCATGACAGCGCCAGCAAATGCCGTGGAAAGTTAGTCGGTGATCCTTTATGATAAAGTTCCAACGTTTTTCCACAACGGCTTCCACATCTTCAAGTAAATCTTCTTGAATTTCATCAACCGCACCACATTCAATACAAACTAGATGATGGTGGAAATGCGCAGCTCCCTCTTGGCGTAAATCATAGCGCGATACGCCATCGCCAAAGTTGATTTTGTCGACAATTTTGAGCTCAGTTAGTAACTCTAACGTTCTATAGACAGTAGCTAGACCAATCTCTGGTGCCTTTTCTTTCACTAAAAGGTAAACATCTTCTGCACTAAGGTGATCCTCTTCGTGCTCAAGCAGTACAGCAACTGTTGCTTCTCGCTGCGGCGTCAGCTTATAACTAGCACTATGCAACTGTTTTTTTATACGATCAATTCGGCTTTCCATGTGACGCCCCCCTAAACTCTTTCCATTATACCAAAGGAGTAAATCCTATTACAAGATAGTGTATAGATTTCAAATAAGCTTTTGTATGTTTTTACCTGATGTAATTTACGCGAAAAATCTCTATCATTTTAATACATAAGAAATAACAATAAACTCAGCCACTATTATGATGAAAAATGCGATAAAATTCAACAATATTGTCCGACCATGTACATTTTTTCCGATTTTTCGCTTTGACCAAGCTGGTACAAGTAAATTGCATAGGACTAGCAACAATATACAATAGATGAGCTGAAATGGAAACCACCAAATCGTATAAACCCAAAAGGCTTCAAGTTTTTGTAATAAAAAAACCGAGCTAAAGCCAAAAAAAGTCGCACGCATCGCTACGGTTACACGGACAAATACCTTCAAAACACTATGTGTTGCAAGCAATAGCACAAGAACTATTGAAACAGCAACAGGTAATACTAAACGAAATATAGAATGCCTGTCCCCTTCTGCTAAACGAGGCTCTATAAATAAAATAAAAGGCTCTGCATTCGGCCCACCAATAATATGAAAGAAGATAACGCCACAAACGAAACTTACTGCAATAATGGAAGCGTGATAAAATATAGACACCGTACGAGACATAAACATGCTCCTTTTCTATCAAGGTTTGTACAGCTTATGCTCGTCCTCTTCTATTATGCTAAAGTTTATTTTCTTATTGTGTCGCAAGCCAAAGTACTGCAAATGCTGTCTTTGCGTCAAATATACGCTCATCTGCAACCATTTGCCCCGCCTCTTCCAACGAAACTTCTAATAAATCGACAAATTCATCTTCATCTAAATCTGCTTTGTTTTCAATTTTATATAATTCTTTTGCCACAAATAGATGAATGATTTCATCTGCGAAACCTGGTGACGTTGCAAATGCTTGTAAAAAGGTAAAGCTCTGAGCACCGTAACCTGTTTCTTCCTCTAATTCACGTCGTGCTGTAACAATCGGTTCCTCACCAGGTTCAAGCTTTCCAGCTGGAATTTCAATAATGGAACGTTCTAAAGCTTTACGATATTGCTCCACTAACACTAATTTCCCTGCATCAGTAACAGCAATAACCGCTACTGCACCCGGATGCTTAATAATTTCTCTTTTTGCAACATGACCATTCGGTAATGTGACATCATCAATCTGTAGTTTCACAATTTTCCCGTCATAAATGGGTGTAGTCTTTGTCGTTTTTTCCTCAAACTTTTTCATTGACTATAACCTCGCTTGTTCTTCAGATATGTTCATTGTACCATTACAAGTAGAGAAATCGAAGGAGGTCATTCGCATGAAAAAAAGACAGCTTGGCTCAAGTGAATTGTTTATTTCAGAAATTAGTTTAGGGGGCATGTCTCTTTCGACAGATAAGAAAAAGGCTGCTGATATTGTCGATATGGCTTTAGATGCTGGCATTAATTATATCGACACAGCCGATTTATATGACTTTGGCACTAACGAAGAGATAATTGGCACTATTTTAGGGAAGCGCCGTCAGGATGTGATCGTAGCTACGAAAGTTGGTAACCGATGGACAGAAGGAAAAGAAGGATGGCATTGGGATGCATCCCCGGCTTATCTAAAGGAAGCTCTACATGCTAGCTTGAAACGACTAGGTACTGATTATATTGATGTTTATCAGTTACATGGTGGCACTATTGAGGACGACTGGGATGGAATTATCGACACATTTGAAGGTTTAAAAAAGGATGGATTGATCCGCGAATATGGCATTTCCTCTATTCGCCCAAATGTACTAAAGCGTTTTTTACCAGCAAGTTCTGCCAAAAGTGTCATGATGCAATATAGTGCTTTAGATCGTCGTCCTGAGGAATGGCTCGACTTTATTGCAAGTGAGGGGGCTTCCATTGTAACACGTGGTACCGTTGCAAAGGGTTTACTAACTAATAGCTGGAAAGAACGTTTACAGCGTGTAAATAGCTTTAACACATATACAGCGGACGAATTAACAACAGCATTAACAAACTTAGCTTCACATTACGACGATTTACATGCACTAGCAATCGCCTTTAATTTAAAGGAGCCTACTATAGCCTCAACGGTAATAGGTGCAAGCTCACAAGAACAACTTGCACAAACACTCGCTGCCTATGAAAAAATAGACTCAATAACAGATTTTACAGCAGTAAATGAACGAACAAAAACAGAACAGTATACAGATCACCGATGAAGAAATGGCTGGTCTTAATTGCATTTTTAGTAATACTTGCTATTTCCTCTAGCATGACCTATGAACAACAAAGTATACTTCCAGAATTAGAAGACGCATTGGCAAATAAACCTTTCGAGAAGCAATTATCTGTTTTAAAAATACCTTATTGGGACACAGTTGTTTCTGTTGAAGAGCGCGGTTACTTTAAATTTGTAGAATTTTTAATTCGAAAATTAACGCATTTTGTTGGATTCGGTTGTATCGCACTTGGTATTTACTTTGCATGGGGAAAACGTCGGTTCGCCGCAGGTGTCGCTATTGCGGGAACAGCCTTTATTGCCATACTAGATGAGTTTCGTCAAAGCTTTACACCAGGACGTATGATGAGTGGACAGGATGTTATTTTGGATACAGCTGGAGCGATTGTTTTTGTAGGGATTGTAGTGTTGGTGAAGAAAATTTTCAAAAGACAAAGGGCACGCTAAAAATACCCTTTGTTATGAAAGAGTTGTTACTACAGCTTATAATAAAAAGTAAGAGAAGGGAGCAATTTAAAATGAAACAAATCCAATTAAACTCTCCTGAATTTAATCGTGTACTTAAAAATTTACAATTAGAAAATTTATCCCTAACTCCAACGCTTCAAAAAAAGTACTTAAGATCGTTAATTCTGGTATACAAATTTCACCTACCATTATTAAGGGAGTTCTGAATAATGTCGGTGAAATTGAGTATTATTCCGATAAAAACAAGAATCTTTCCGATAAATCTCAGAATCTTTCCGATAAAACATAAAATTGTTCCGATAAATCTCGAAATCTTTCCGATAAAACATAAAAAACAGTGAATCCGCAAAATTTGGATTCACTGTTTTCTTTAAAATTTTGAGCCTTTATCGCCGTATTCGTTGAGTAGTTCTTCAAACGATTTGTTTTTTTCACGTTGTTTGCGTTCAAATGCTAGCTTTGCTTGACGCTCTTCCTCAGCGGCCTGTTCTTTCGCTGTTAAATCTTGTTTTGCAGCTTTTAGTTTGGCAAGCACGTCACCGCCAAGCTGATCCGCTAATGTAACGGCCTCCTGCTTTGGTAAGCTGGCTTTCATGCCATCATTTGCATGTTGCTGCTGTTTTCGTTTCTTTCCCATTTTGTAATTCACCTTCTTATCGACTTCACGGGCGTTTGACAACTGTTGCTACGCCTTGCCCACCACCGATACATAATGTTGCGAGACCTGTTTTCGCATCACGCTTTTCCATTTCATGTAAAAGCGTGACTAAAATGCGCGCACCACTTGCACCAATTGGGTGACCAAGAGCAATTGCTCCCCCGTTGACATTTAGTTTATCATGATTAAAGCCTAGTTCGCGATCCACAGCAATAGATTGAGCTGCAAATGCTTCATTCGCTTCAACTAAATCTATATTATCTAACGTCACATCAGCCTTTGCCAATGCCTTTTTTACTGCCGTTACTGGACCAGTTCCCATAATAGCTGGATCAACCCCTGCACTTGCATTTGCTGTAATTTGCGCCATTGGTTGAATGCCTAACTCTACCGCTTTTTCTTTCGACATCACCACTACAGCCGCTGCACCATCGTTAATACCTGAAGCATTTGCCGCTGTTACAGTGCCTTCCTTTTTAAAGGCAGGTCGTAGTTTAGATAGAGACTCTCCAGTAACCCCATTACGCGGGAACTCATCTTGTTTGAAAACAATAGGATCTCCCTTGCGCTGTGGAATTTCCACAGCTACAATCTCATCATTAAACTTCCCTGCTGCAATTGCCGCTTCCGCACGCTGTTGTGAACGTGCTGCAAAAGCGTCTTGTTCTTCTCGTGAAATTTCATAGGCATCACATAAATTTTCTGCTGTAATACCCATATGGTAATCATTAAATGCACACCATAATCCGTCATGAATCATCGTATCAACTACTTTTTGATCCCCCATGCGGAAGCCTTCTCGTGCATTTTTTAATACATACGGTGCTTGGCTCATATTTTCAAAGCCACCTGCAACGATAATATCCGCATCGCCTGCTAAAATAGCCTGTGTCGCTAAGTGAACTGCTTTTAGTCCTGAGCCACAAACTTTGTTAATTGTTAATGCTGATACTTGATGTGGTAAGCCTGCTGCAATTGCTGCTTGACGAGCTGGGTTTTGACCAAGTCCAGCCGATAAGACATTCCCCATAATGACCTCGTCGACTTGTTCACCTGCTACGCCAGCACGTGCTAATGCTTCTTTAATAACAATGCTCCCTAATTTTGTCGCTGCTACGTCTTTTAATGTTCCTTGGAATGAACCAATAGCTGTACGTACAGCACTCACTATTACAACCTCTTTTGACATCACATTTCTCCCCTTTTCCCCGTTCAAAATCAACACTGCATGCATATGCTACTAGCAGATATATATATTTTAACAAATATTTTGACGATTTTCGATAGATAGAAATAATCGCACTTTTGCCAAAGATATTGTAAAATGTTGACGTGTTTTAAACAATCTCAGTTGGGAACATTACAAGTAAGAAAAGTGCATACACAGGACGTTGGAGGTGTTAATAATGAAAAAGAAAATGCTTTTATTTTCAGGTATAACGACAACGCTTGCCGCAGCAGCAACAGGTCTGTTCGGCTTCGCTCTTTCTAATAAATTAATGTACATTAAGCAAAAGGATCCTGAATTTGTTCGTGAACGCGAAACTACTGCTAAACGTTATGACGAAGCTTGGTACAATAAAAATTTAAAATGCGAATTAAATATTGACTCTCCAAACGGCTATACGATACGCGGTATTATGTTTCAGCCATTAGAAACAAATAACACTATCATCATTTGCCACGGGGTAACAGAAAATAAAATCAACTCAGTCAAATATGCTCGACTTTTTGAACGACTTGGCTACAATTCCGTTATTTTTGATCACCGTAGGCACGGGGAGACAGGTGGGAAAACGACTAGCTACGGTTACTATGAAAAAAATGACCTTGACGCAGTTGTCAAAACTGTAAAAGCTATGATTGGGGAAAACGCCATTCTTGGTATTCATGGTGAATCGATGGGTGCTGCAACAATGTTACTATATGCAGGGACGGTAGAGGACGGTGCAGATTTCTATATTTCTGATTGTGCGTTTTCTGATTTCTCAATGCTGCTTAAACAAATTGCGAAGACAGAATTTAAATACGGCTCAATTATTCCAATTCGATTTGCAGATTTCTTTGTCCGCTTGCGTGACGGCTATTCCTTCAAAAGTGTTACACCTGCTGAGGCTGTGACAAATATTGAAAAGCCCGTGCTCTTTATTCACAGTATTCCAGATACATTTATTCCGGCTTCCATGTCACTGGACTTATACCATAAAAAGAGTGGTCCAAAGAAACTGAAGCTATTTGATAACGGTGCTCATGCACAGTCCTTTAATGAAAATATGGCTGAATATGAGGATTTAATTCATGACTTTTTAGAAAATTTTATCTATCAAAGAATTAAGCATGATTCTTCTTCATCTAATGTCATTCCATTTCATTTTTAGTGCATATGAAAAGCTCTTGTGTCAAAAAATAAAATATAGCTCTTCCGCAAAACGAGAGGTTGATTTCCGTTCAGACTGAGCGCTTTGTAGCTGTCGCTTTGCTTTCGCTACAGAAAACATTTGTTGCTGTCGCTTCGCTTTCGCACAGATAAAACGAAAATTCAACAATACATCAGTGTGAAAGCAAAGCGGCATGACTCATATCCTCAAGAAAGCAAGTAGTCTGGAATGGAAATCCCCTCATTTAAAGCGTCATAACCATTACAAAGATTGCTTTGACTATTTTGTTTTCAGACACTTTGAAAAACCTTTCGAGCAGAATGAACATGCACGCAAGGTTTTTCAAAGTGTTTTTATTCTGCAAAAACGATATGCCATTCATCACGTTTCGCTAAAAATTCTTTGGCTAACGCTTGTGCACCTTCTAAACTATGGCTAGCTGCCCAGCCGCATTGTACTTCATTACAAGCAGGAACAGCAGTTGCCTTTGTAACGTCCGTAAAAGTTTTTTCTAAAATATTTAACAAGTCCTGATAATTATTGTGATTAATAAGTGATACATAGAAGCCTGTTTGGCATCCCATTGGACTGAAATCCACAATTTGATCGGAGTGATTTCGAATAATGTCAGCCGATAAATGCTCTAAGGAATGTAATGCAGGCATTTCCATATGCTCTTTATTTGGCTGTTTAAAACGAATGTCATATTTGTATACTTCATCGCCATTTTTCCCTGTTTTTACACCCGCTAAACGTACATACGGTGCTTTAACTTTTGTATGATCTAAATCAAAGCTTTCAACATTTGTTTTTTCTTTCTGCAATGCACAAAACTCCTTTATATAGAATATTTCCATTATAACGAGTTTTTCGATAGAATTGTATGATTTTTAAGAATTATTCAAATATTTTTCGAGGTTACCTTGGCGTAATTGCGTCCGGAAGCTTTAACTTCTTTCTGCGGGTTTTTGGATACCCGCTGAAAGAAATTAAAAAAACAACTAGCCAAGGCTTGGACTAGTTGCTCTTTAAAAATTCCTACTATTTTTGGAATTTATTCATTTGTGTCATCATTTGACGTACTTGCTTTTCAGACGGCGTACGACCCATTTGTGCCATCATCATACGAATCATTTGTTCGTTAATTGGTGGGTTTTCTTTTAAATATTTCATCATAGCTTTACGAGCGAAATAGAAACCAAGTGCTGCGCCCGCTGCTAACGCGATAATAACAATAATAATCCAGCCCCATGTAGGCATACAACCAACCTCCTCCACTACAATATACCGAGAAAAAAACTCTCCACGCTCCATTATACACCAAATTTTAGCGTGTTACTATATATTGTAGTGAATTTTCCTAATGCATTGTATACTTCATTGGTTTTAACCACCCACACTCATTATCCTGTTTATTAAAAGCAATAAAACGCTCACTCATTTTCGCAAGCATCTGAAATAGATCCAAATCGAGCATTCGTGATCCTTCACAATAGACACAAATTTTACGTTCCACTAAATAAATAGCCATTTTCCCTTTTATTGGATGTTCTAAAAATAAAGCATTACGAGCCCTCTCTAAATGTGCATACTTGGAATCTAGTTGCGCCTCTAGCATTGTAGCTATCTCTTCGAAGCGAACCGTTTCACATATATATGCAAGCTCTTTTAAGGATTTCTCATTAGCGTCTTCACAGCCTTGCATCATTTCTAATAACTTACGCTCTCTGCCGAAAATAAACGTTAAATGCTCTTCTTTAATTTTATATATGGAATAGGTTCTCACTAGAAATCCTCCTTCGCTCATTTCTTTTTCATAAGTATAGCTCATCCACACTCTTTAATTTGTCAAACGAAGGAGGCCCTCATCTTCTATTTTTGTCGAAAACTTTCTACTTTCGGTTCTATCAATTACTTTATGACATAATGCGTTTCTTATTAGTTATTACATGTCCTATCTGTGTTCTATTTTTGCAAATGTGCACCTCTTCTATAGCAGCTTAGACTATTCTCAGCCTCAAGACCTAGAGCAAAATCAATTTCCAGTCCGTTTTAGAAGAGCTTTCTAATAGGTAATATAAAAGTACAAACGAAAGGAGCTAGAACATATGAGAAAATTTCTTTTATTAACAGGAGGCTTCATCGCAGCATGTGTTGCACTTGCCTTAGTTGGACCGCTCGCTGGCTTACTATTTTCTGGTTTATTTGTAGCGCTTGGCATGCACTTCTATATTGCAAGCAAGTCGACATTCGGCAAAATCATTTGGTTTACAGTTGGTCTGATGGGTGTTCTATCAGCAATATCTAATGTCCCGGCTATGGTTGGTTTAGCGGCAATCGCTATCATCTATGTGATCTACAAAAAATGGAATAACGAAGATGTAAAAATTCCAACAATTGAAGCGAAAGAAGAAGATCCGTTTACAAACTTTGAAAGAGAATGGTCAAACTTAACAAAATAAAAGGAGCGAATTTAAATGAACTTATTTCAACGTTTTAAATATACAATAGAGGCAGATTTACATCATGTATTTGATAAGAAGGAACAAAAAAATCCAATTGCAATGTTAAACCAATACATTCGTGAGGCAGAAAAGCAAACCGAGCAAACTGGAAAATTATTAGAGCGTCAAGGTCAGCTAAAGGAAAAGCTTGAGCAGGAATTTAAGCAAAATGCAGAATTACTAGCTAAACGTGAAGCTCAACTAAAATTAGCTACTACTAGCGGTGAGCAAGATTTAATCGACTTCGCAACTGACGAAGTAGCTGCTTACACAGCACGTAACAACACATTACAAGCAAGCATTGAAGCAAGCACACGTGAATACTTTGAGCTTGAGCGTAAATTTGAAACAATGAAACACAAAATTAAAGACATGAAAGTGCGTCAATTACAGCTTATGGGCAAAGAAAACGTGACACGCGCACACCATCAAATGGACGGGATGATTGCTAAAAATAATAAAACGAACTTTGAAGATTTAGAGTCATATATCGATAAGCTTGCTTACCAAATCGACAAAGATCATGAAGTAACATCTTTCGAGACTCGCCTTGCACAGCTTGAAAAAAATGCCGCAGAAGAAAACGCACCACTGCTTATTGAAAACAAATAACATGTTATAATGAAGGAAATGCGCCATATTTAGCGGCGCATTCTTTCACGTTTTGAACTAGAGGGACCCCATTCCCTCTCTTATACTCTTAGTAGAAAGAAGGGTGACCCTCTTGCAAAATTTCACAACTAATAAGCTCACATTTTGGGTACTATGCTTCTTTTTACTCGTTTTTGTGGAGCTCACAATTTTTAACAACGGTGGTGCCTTTTGTTTATTAATTGGAGCCGGACTTCTTTATTTAAGTTTCTCAAAAAAAGTTCGTTTCTTTAAATGGACGGGGATTTTCTTTATCGCAATCGCACTCTTTACAATGTGGAGTTTACGCTTCTTTATCGTCATTATTCTCTTATATATGCTCTATCAATACTTGCAAAGAGAAAACCAACCAAAAGTTGTTGGTTTGGAGCTTTTCGAAAAGCTCCCCGCTACGAAAAACGAATTAATCGGTACAATGCCTGCACCTGTAGAAGCCTATAAATGGCAAGATGTACAAATCCAGCGACTTGCAGGTGACATTACGATTGATACAACACAAACTATTTTACCAGCTGGCACAAGTCTCATTACGATTCGCCAAGGCATTGGTAAGGTGCAAGTTTATATTCCATATGAAATTCCATTCCGTTTACAATACACAACATTGTTTGGTGAATTGAAATGTCTACATGTTGGGCCACAACGCATACTCAATGAAAGTGTAAGTTTCTCAGATGGAAACCCTGAGGATGCAAAGCGTACACTCGTTATACATGTTGCAACATGGCTTGGGGACTTGGAGGTGCTACGTAAATGATAGCCTTTATCTCGAGATTATTTACGCTATTTTTCATTTTGTTGAGTGCTGCATTTGGACTCCTTGTCGCTATCTGGGGCGAGCCAAATGAGAAAATATGGGGGCCATTATGGCAGCAGAATTATAATAATATACCACTTGGCGGTTATATTGCCCTCAGTCTTTTTGCGATCAGTTTACTGATTGCAAGCTGGATTAGTATGACTGCTCGTGCAAGAGAAGCTCAGGCAACCCGCATTGTGAAACAATTAATTGAACCAGATTTTGTATTACCTAAAAAACAACCTTTACCGAAACCTTTGAAAAAAGCTTTGGAACAAACAAGTGAGTTAATCGATACTCAACGAAAAAGCTTACAGCGCTTATCCAATGAACGTGCAGAAGCCAACGATAAAATTATTCAAGAACGAATTATTGCTGAACGCCAACGCCTTGCTCGTGAACTGCATGATTCTGTATCGCAGCAATTATTCGCTGCTTCGATGTTACTTTCCGCTTTAACGGAAACTGACGAAAATGCCACAAGCTTAAAGCAGGTCGAAAAAATTGTACAACAGGCACAGCTTGAAATGCGCGCATTATTATTGCATTTACGTCCGGTAGCTTTGCATAATAAAACTCTTGCTCAAGGTCTTGAGGAGTTAATTATTGAGCTGCAGCAAAAAGTATTTTTTCATATTGAATATGAGCTAGAGGAAATGTCATTATCAAAAGCGGAAGAGGATCATTTATTCCGCATTGCACAGGAGGCGTTATCCAATACGCTACGCCATGCCAAAGCGAGCGAAGTTGAATTACTGCTCGTTGCCCGCGATGATTTAGCTATTTTACGTATCCAGGACAATGGCCTCGGCTTTGATGTCGAAGCTGATAAATCTACTTCTTATGGTCTGCAAAATATTGCTGAACGTGCTGTAGAGATTGGCTGTATGTATAAAATTGTGTCAGTGCCTGGTGAAGGTACAATTGTAGAGGTTAAAATCCCGCTACAAAAGGAGGAAGAAGTGAATGATTCAAGTGTTAATAGTGGATGATCACGAAATGGTGCGTATCGGTGTTTCTGCCTATTTGTCAGCACAACCAGATATCACTGTCGTCGGTGAAGCTGAAAATGGTAAAGAGGCAGTGGAACGAGCTCTCGCCCTACGTCCAGACATTATTTTAATGGATAATGTCATGCCAATCATGACTGGAGCTGAGGCGACAGCTGAAATTTTAGCAGCATGGCCAGAGGCAAAAATAATGATGGTTACAAGTTTTTTAGACGATGATAAAGTTTATCCTGCATTAGAGGCTGGTGCAGTTAGCTATATTTTAAAAACTTCAAATGCAAAGCAAATCGCGGATGCCATTCGCAAAACGATGGGCGGCGAAACCGTGCTCGAGCCAGAAGTAACTTCAAAAATGATGCATCGTATGCGCCACGGCAATAGCAGCCCACTTTATGAGCAACTTACAGATCGTGAAATGGAAGTATTACTGCTGATGGCACAGGGCAAAGCAAATCAGGAAATCGCCGATGAACTATACATTGCTTTAAAAACGGTGAAAACACATGTCAGCAATATTTTAGGGAAGCTCGATGTTCAAGATCGCACACAAGCAGTTGTCTACGCTTTTCAAAATGGGCTTGCGAAGTAAATTTTTCTTGGGTCGTTTGATTAAATACTGGTCTTGCTAGTTTATCAGCGATATTGCTTGGGTTATCAGCGATTTCGATCTTTTATCAGCGATTCTACCTTGCTTATCAGCGATTTTCGTCTTTTATCAGCGATTCTACCTAGCTTATCAGCGATTTTCGTCTGTTTTCCAAAAAATACGAAACTGCATTTCTACCAATGCAGTTTCTGACTATCTATTAACCAAGAAGTTCTTTAATTTCATTTACACTGTTAACTATATATGTTGCTTGTGCATCCGTTAATTCTTCGAGTGAGCCATAGCCAAAAGTAACACCGATAGAATCAATTTGATTTTCATGTGCCCCAACAATATCGTATTTTCGATCTCCAATCATCATAAATTGATTGTTATCCACTTCATTAAAATGTTCGCGTACAAATGCGATAATCTCTCCTTTTGCGGATCGTGTACCATCAAGATTGCTACCTGCAACAAGGTCAAAAAAATGTTCAAGGTTGAAATATTTTAAAATCTGTTCGGCAAATAAAGTTGGCTTTGATGTAGCAATTGCTAATCTATATCCCTGTTGCTTTAAATCGGCTAACAAAGCTGGAATATTTTCGTACAGTTTATTCTCAAACATCCCTCTTTCCGTGAATCGTTCCCGGTAATCGCTAATAGCTTGCTCAATTTGCGCATCATTAAATCCATAAATTTCACGAAAAGATACTTGTAATGGCGGTCCTATAAAACTTTCAAGTTCATCTAAATCGCTTACTTCGATATCTGCCTTTTGTAATGCGTATTGAACTGATTTCGTTATCCCTATCTTCGGATCAGATAATGTTCCATCTAAATCAAATAAAACAACGCTATATTTCTTCATCACAAGCTCTCCTTATAAAAAAATTACTTTATCAAATTGATTGATAGACTGTTGAACCAAAATCATGAATATCTTCGATGTAGTCAAACCTATCTGGTGAACCAAAGCTATTAAATCCTCGAACTGCCACAATATTTTCTTTTGGAATTACCAGTACTGCTACGCTTGTATAACCAAGTAATTGAAAACTTCCTTGAGGTAATATCGGGCTTAACTCTGTAATCCCCTCCCTCTGTTGAGGCTGAATAAACCAGAAAAATCCATTAGTTGGAGAGTGCTTAGGTTTAGAATTCGGGGATTGAATTGACGTTGAAAGCTGTATGATTTCCTCAGGTATAATTTGTTTTCCATTTATTTTCCCTTTGTTCAGATGAACTTGCCCCCATTTAGCTAGCTCTCTTAATGAACTATACATATTCATTTTGCTGCCATCGCATATATCACTTTCATACCAAAATGGACTATCATTATGAATTACTTCTATATGCTGTTCGTTTTTTTCACTGAACCAATTTGTTTCAGTAAAAGACAATGTCTGAAATACTTGTTCATCCACGATTTCTGCAATCGTTCTTCCAGTAACTTTATAAATGACTTTTGCAAGTAATTCTACATTAATATCTCGGTATGCCCAGTTATAACCTGCTTCGAATTCCTTCATTATTTTTTCATTTTGACGACGTAAGCCGTGAGTATGTGTTAGTAGATGTCTAATTGATACATCGGCAAAAACTTTTTCATTTTCTAAATAATCACTTAGTGGATCATCTATTGAGGCAATATAGTTATGATAAATCGCATACGCTACAGCAAAACCTACATATGTTTTACGAACAGAAGCAAGATGGAAAAGAGTATGCGTTCCTACCCTCTTTGCGTCTTGGTGTTGTCCTTGCATGCCAAAATATTCTTCTAGTACGGTTTGACCATGCTTATTAATAATAACTCCGCCACCAGTACAATCTAATTGTGAGAAAGTTTTCTTTACTTGTGTGAGTATAGCTTGTGAGTTCATTTAAATAGCCCTCCTACTCTTCTCATTGTATACCAAACAGAAATTAATACCAGAAGGTTCCTTCTCCAAGGAACCTTTTATTACCATAAACGTTATTATTTATAAGGAGGGGTTGTGTGGATACTCGATTTACTTATAAGCATTTCGTAAATGAAAATACGTTTTCACTTCTTGATCCGATTTTTGAAACTACCCTACTTTTTGCTGTTTTGCTACTCATTATCGTGATTATAAAAAAAGTATCTATTTGGTTTTGTTTACTTTTTGCAAGCCTCTCAGTAATTGTCACAGGTCAGCTCCTTTGGTTTAGTGGCATTATTGTTGATGAGCTAAATTTAGGAGGAAGTAACAAGGGCTTTTACTGTTTTGTCGTTATGCTTCTCATTCATTGTGCAGCTGTTTGGATTTCTTTAGTGAAGTCCTCTAAACATGAAAAAATACCGCAGTACTCAGAGGAGATTTAACCTACTGAGTATTGCGGTATTTTATAAATTATAGTGCTTTTACCTTCGCTACAACATTGTCTACTGTGAATCCGTATTTTTCCATTACCAATTCACCTGGTGCAGAAGCGCCGAACTTGTCGATTGCAAGAACGTCTCCTTCGAAACCAGTGTACTTATGCCAGCCGAATGATGCGCCCATTTCGATTGCAAGACGTTTTGTTACAGCTTTTGGAAGAACAGACTCTTTGTATGCTGCATCTTGTTTTTCGAAGCGATCCATAGAAGGCATTGAAACTACTGCTACATCCACACCATCAGCTTTTAATGCTTTTTGTGCTTCAATTGCAAGTGAAACCTCAGAGCCTGTTGCAATTAAAATGGCATCTGCCACTTCTTTTGTAGCAGGAGACACTGTATAAGCACCTTTAGTAACACCTTCACGCACTGTATCAATAGATGCGTCAAGCACAGGTAAGTTTTGACGAGATAATACTAAAACAGTTGGTGTTTTTTCAGATGCTACTGCTAGCTCCCATGCAACTGCTGATTCATTTGCATCAGCTGGGCGAACAACAGATAGATTTGGCATTGCGCGTAAAGATGCAAGGTGCTCGATTGGTTCATGTGTTGGACCATCTTCCCCTACAGCAATTGAATCATGTGTAAATACATAAGTAACAGGAAGACCCATTAATGCAGAAAGACGTACTGCTGGACGAACGTAGTCAGAGAATACGAAGAATGTACCGCCGAATACATTAAGCCCACCATGAAGTGCCATACCGTTCATAGCTGCACCCATTGCAAATTCACGTACACCAAACCAAATATTACGGCCAGCATAATCGTCTGCAGAGAAATCTCCAGCGCCTTTCATTGTTGTTTTATTTGAGCCAGCAAGGTCAGCTGAACCACCGAAGAATGATGGTGTTTTCTTCGCAATTGCATTGATTGCCTCTCCTGAAGAAGAACGAGTAGCTACTGATTTACCTGCTTCGTATACTGGTAATTCTGAAGCGAAATCCTCTGGTAATTGACCATTCATTGCTTTTTCAAATTGTGCTGCTAATTCTGGGAACTCTTGCTTATATGCTTCAAACATAGCATTCCAAGCTTCTTCTGGTTGTGCCCCTTGAAGCTCTGCAGCTGCAGTAAATGTATCGTATACTTCAGTTGGAATTTGGAATGGTTCATGTGCCCATTCATATGTTGCTTTTGTTAATACAGTCTCATCTTTACCTAATGGTGCACCGTGAGAATCTGCTTTACCTGATTTGTTAGGTGAACCGAAACCAATGACAGTTTTTACTTCGATAAGTGTTGGCTTGCCAGTTGATTTTTTAGCTTCCTCGATAGCTGTGTTAATCGCTTCAACATCTGTACCATCAGCAACTTTTAAATAGTTCCAGCCATAAGATTCAAAACGTTTTTGCACGTTTTCTGAGAATGACTTTTCTAAGTCACCGTCTAAAGAAATATCATTTGAATCGTATAAAACGATTAACTTTTCAAGCTTTAAGTGACCAGCTAATGAAATAGCCTCAGCTGCTACACCTTCCATTAAGTCGCCATCGCCACAAAGTGCGAATGTATAGTGATCAACGATGTCATGACCTGGTTTATTGTAAGTAGCTGCTAAATGACGTTCAGCCATTGCCATACCAACTGTCATAGCAATACCTTGACCTAGAGGACCTGTTGTTGCCTCTACCCCAACAGTATGACCATATTCAGGATGTCCTGGAGTTAATGAATCCCATTGACGGAAGTTTTGAATTTCTTCCATTGGTAAGCCGTAGCCACCAAGATGAAGTAGGCTGTATAGAAGCATAGAGCCATGACCTGCAGAAAGTACAAAACGATCGCGGTTATACCATTTTGGATTTGCCGGATTATGGCGAAGTTGTTTTGTCCAAAGCGTATAAGCCATTGGCGCTGCCCCCATCGGTAAACCTGGGTGACCTGAGTTTGCTTTTTCAATTGCATCGATTGACAAAGTTCGGATAGCATTAATCGCTAGTTGATCCGCATGTTGAGTCATTATGTTGTGACATCCTTTCTCGTCCTATATATTGTTCTTTTACAGTTTAGTCAACATTGCTTCAGAAAACAATGTTTTTGTTATACTATTTATGTTTTGTTACATACTTTATCTTTATTCAGTAGAAAAATACCGCCTAATTATAAAAAAATATTTATTTAAATAAAATATTTTCACAGATGTGACCGTATAAGGCCAACTGAATAAAGATAATGCCTCCGGCGGATGTCACGGATTTTGAAAGGAGTTAATATAAGAATGTTAGCCTAAAACCTTCGCATCCTGTGAAAACGGCTAACTGACCTGCATCTTGCAGGCCTAAGCCCAATTCAAAATCCGGACGCAATTACGCTGAGGAGTAATTGATCTAAATGTGACACATTAATTTAGAAATTTATTTTTTTTCGCTTGTTTTACCTTCTCTGGTGTTACATCATTACCTTCTGGATCTACCACTTTTACATTTTCAATTGTATCACGCATCGTTGCTCTAAATGTAGCTAGATACTCCTTGCGAAGCGCTGTTTGTTCTTTAGCTTCTGACTCTGTTAATTGTCCACTTTTAGCCTTGGCAGAAAGTTCATTGATTCGGTTAATTTTTTCTTTTGATAACATAGTTACACACCTTTCAATACATATCTTAATGAATATGGTATGCAAAGTATAGCATGGATTCCCTTAAAATGCAGTTATACCAACCTTTTTAGTGACCCTCAACATTTACAATAAATGCCACACCATACATGACTTTGTGAAGTTAGTTGTGTAAACTAATTTATGGGGTACAAAAAGATCCATTTATGTTTGGGGGAAAAATGAAATGTTTATCAAAACGAAAAGACTATTAATAAGAGAATTTGAGGTTCAAGATTGGCAAGCTGTCTATGAATATACTTCAAATCCAAATGTGATGAAGTATATTCCAGAGGGCGTTTTTAATGAGGAGAACGCAAAAAATTTTGTTTCAGAAAATAGCGGTGACAAAGCAAAACACTTTCCTGTTATTTTACTAAATGAAAATATTGTCATTGGTCATATGGTTTTCCATCAATGTTTTGGTGACCATACGTATGAAATTGGTTGGGTATTGAATCCGAACTATTACAATAATGGCTACGCCTCTGAAGCCGCAAGAGCTGTACTAGACTATGGATTCAAAGAAATGAAACTTCATCGAATTATTGCAACTTGTCAGCCAGAAAATATCCCATCGTATCGAGTGATGGAGAAAATCGGCATGAGACGCGAAGGTTATTTTAAAAAATGTATACCACACGGAGATGAGTGGTGGGATGAATATTATTATGCTGTATTAGATGAGGAATGGGCATAACCAATTCTTTATACTTTTGTTAATAGATCGTAGGAAACGCTATTAGTTGAAATAAAAATAGTGGAGGCTGGGACAGAACTCGATTATTTTGAAAAATAGCGAAAACAGATAATAACTTTTCCGCTTCAATGAGTAGAGTGTTCCTTCCTAAATCAAAAAAATGTTAGACCAATTGCAAGGTCTAACATTTTTTCTTTTTGTTGCAGCCTCTTTTTTAAAGTCAAAATGTCCAATATATTGGACGTTTTACATTAGTTTCCATGTAATAAATAAACCAACACTTTAGACAAAAGGAGGTATAAGTCTGAAGAATATAATAAAAGCACTAAGAAAAAAATTAGGACTAACACAAGAAGCCCTTGCAAGGGAATGTGGGGTTGTTAGACACACTATTAATTGTATTGAAAATGATAAGTATGACCCAACTCTTGAATTAGCCTTTAAAATTGCTAAAGCTCTAAATAAAAAAGTTGATGAGGTGTTTATATATGAGTAAATTCCATCTTGAGTATATGATAACAATGAAAGATTTTGTAAAGGAGAGTGCTGCGATATTACGAAAAAATACGAATGAGGTTACGTTACCTGTTTCAAAAGAAGATCAAGATACATTAATTTGTATGCTTAAGTATTTAAAAAATAGCCAAGATCCGGATATTTCAAAAAAATATAAATTACGTTCAGGAGTTGGCTTATCTGCCAATCAAATTGGTCTGAATAAACGAATGTTTACTGCACTTTATAAAGATGGAGGTAAATATCATGAATATATGTTAATTAACCCAAAAATCGTTAGTCACTCTTTAAACATGATTTATTTACCGGAGGGGGAAGGTTGTCTTTCGGTCAATAGAAACGTTAATGGCTTTGTTCCAAGATATGAAAGAATTAAAGTTAAAGCATATGACATACATGGGCAAGAAACCATTTATCATTTCAATGGATACGGTTCCATCGTAATGCAACACGAAATAGATCATTTAAACGGTATCATGTTTTATGACAGAATAAATAAAGAAAATCCATTTAAACTACCAGACAATGTTATTATTGAGAGTTTGTATTAATTAAGAAAAGACTAGTAGTGCAATTTTACCCGAAATAACGGTCAGTACGATTAACTGACCGTTATTGGGCCAACAAAACGTTGGTCCCCTAGCGTCGCCACAAGATAAGGCTTCCTATCAGCAGGATGACAAAACTCCCACTGATTGAAGTTTCATTTTATTTACCCGTCAAACTTTCTTGATGTTCCCTATATCTCCGATGTACAGTAGCTTTACTTACATCAAAGCCTAGACTTTTTAGTGTCATGGCAATTTCATCAAATGTGAAGCCTCGATTACGTAGCTTGATAATCTCTTCAACAGGCACATCCTTACGTTCTTGACCATTAGGATTTCCCCGATTAGATAAATTGTTTTCAGGACGATAGCCATTTTCAACGGCACGACGCATACCACGACGTATTTTAGCATTATGGATTCTGCGCTGGTACTCCTCTACGATCGCTAAAATCTCTAGTAGCATCGTATCCATTTCATTTAATTGTACAGGGCCCTCGTCTCGCATAGAAAAAACATCCGTTTCAGTTTTTTGTAATAAATGCAATACTGCCATTCTAGCATTTCCACGTCCTAAACGTGTTTCATCCTGTACAAATAATGCTTTAACTTCTTTTTCTTTAATAAAGTCGAGCATTTCAAGTAAGCCCTCACGTTCCACATCATAGCCACTATGCTTATCCATAAAAACGTGCTTCACTTCGTAGCCCTGCTCTTTAGCATAGCGCATCAACTCCTCTTGTTGACGCTCAAGCGAGGAACTTTGTGTCTCTTTTTCTGTACTTACACGGCAATAGACAACAGCCGATTGTTGTTTATTAATCATTGTTCATTTCTCGCAATTTCAATTGAATTTATGGGCATGGACTGGTCACCCACTACTGGAATCACTAGGGATTTACCTGCAATAATATCAACGTTCGATAATTCATTTTCTGCCTTTACAAGCTTAATCCAATCATCCGTTTTCATTTTACCAGAGTATTGCTCAGCTAACGACCATAAACTATCACCATGTTCGATTTCAATTTCGGCGTAAGTAACATCGCCTGGATCTGTTATAAAAAGGTATGCTGCAAATAGTAGACATGCCCCTAACAAAGTAGTAATATGTGGATTTTTCTTTAACCAGTTCATCATCACAACCCCTTTTCAGAATGTTTGTTCGGAATGTATGTTCTTATAATAATGCGAACAAATGTTTTTGTCAAACACTTTTCGAACCTATGTTTGCTTAAGTGTTCGCATTCTGTTATACTACTAATAAGTAGAATGATTAGAAAAAAAGAGGTGAGCAATCATGAAAAAAGTTTCGAAAAGACAAGAAGCCATATTAGAGTTCATCAAAGAAGAAGTACGCACAAAGGGGTATCCACCATCTGTACGTGAGATTGGTGAAGCAGTTGGACTTGCTTCAAGCTCAACAGTTCATGGACATTTAGCTCGTTTAGAACAAAAGGGCTTCATTCGTCGAGACCCAACTAAACCACGCGCTATTGAAATCCTAGAGCCAGAGGATTCTATTCAAAAGCAACAAGTTGTACATGTCCCACTTGTTGGGAAGGTTACAGCAGGTTCTCCAATTACTGCTATTGAAAATATCGATGAATACTTCCCACTTCCAGATATTTATGGTACAAGCGAAGATGAGTTATTTATGCTAGAAATTATGGGTGAATCAATGATTGAAGCTGGCATCTTAGACGGTGATTTAGTCATAGTTAAACAAAGAGCAACAGCTAATAATGGTGATATTGTCGTAGCCATGACTGAAGAGGATGAAGCAACTGTAAAGCGTTTCTTCAAGGAAAAAAACCATTTTCGTTTACAGCCTGAAAACGCAACAATGGAGCCGATTATCGTAGACCAAGTTTCTATTTTGGGGCAAGTTGTTGGTCTCTATCGTCGTGTACATTAGTATCTCAATATTAAAGTATAAAAAGAGGATATTATGTTCGCATATACCTCTTTTTCTTAATTTAAGGCTAGAGAATCAAGCAAGATGAGCACGAGTACACGCATTTAGTCCAGTCCTTTTGGAAAAAATCAAAATACGAAAACGCGTTGCTAGAAATAGTACTAAATGAAGATGTCGAAGGAGACTTTTCGGACATCTTTTTTCTTTTGATCATAACTTTGCTTAAAAGAAAAAAAGAATCCACTTTAGCATGGATTCCTAGTAAGCATCGAAACGTCGAACTAGCAATTTTAAGTTATCAAGTATTATGCCTCTACTTTGAATTTCAAACTTGCCCTTACAAATGCAGTAAATAATTTCTTCGATCCACCATCTCCTACAATGGCAAGCTCTTCAGGATGCCACTGTACGCCCAGACAAAATGGTAAATCTTCGTGTACTACCGCTTCAACGATACCATCACTTGATTTTGCTGCTACTTTCATTTTTTCCGAAACTACATTTACAGCCTGATGATGAAATGAATTAACAGCAATTTGCGCTTCCTCAATAATCGTTTTTAGTAGTGTATCAGGTGTAACATGAACATAATGTGTAGCAACGCCTCGAGCCGCTTGTTGTTTGTGCTTTAATAATTTACTACTATGATATTCGCTATCAATATCCTGATAAACCGTACCTCCTAGCGCTACATTTAGTATTTGCATCCCTCGACAAATGCCAAAAATCGGCATTTGGCGAATAAAGGCCGCTTCAATTAAGGCAAGCTCCACAGAATCCCTTTCTGGATGAACTTTCCCTAATTTCGGTGTAGGTTCTGCACCAAAGAGAAATGGATGTACATCATAGCCACCCGATAATAATAATCCATCCGTTAACGATAAAATTTGTGCTACATCCTTTTCTATGCCAAGCGGAATTATCAATGGAATTCCACCAGCTTCAATGACACTTTTGCTGTAGGCGGCGTTTAATCTAGAAGACAAATCATCTTCCACAAAGGCCGTTATACCGATAACTGGTTTCACTTTATCCCCTCCATGATCCACAAGATTTACGACTTACCAACATTCAAAATACCAATTCATCAACGCGTCTCCATAAAAATAGACAACGATCCCTGCTAGCGCAATAGATGGTCCAAATGGTATAGGCGTTTTTCTTCCCTGCCTACGGACCTTTAACACCACTATCCCAACAATCATTCCAATCACAGCTGATACAAATAGTGTCAGAAGTGTATGTATTGTGCCGAGTACAAGACCGAGTAAAAAGAATAATTTAATATCGCCACCACCCATACCACCTCTTGATAAAGCAGCAATACTATATAGTATGCAAAATCCTACGACAGCACCAACTATACTATCCCACCACGGAGACAACGGCGATATCAAGCGTCCAATAATTAGTAATGGTAAAAAGAATAGGAGTATTTTATCAGGAATAAGCATATACGCAAAATCCGATACAACAATAATTACTAATAATGAAATCAATAATAGTGCTACAAAAAATTCTGCACTAAAGCCTAATTTCCAATAAGCCAAGGCAAATAATATGCCTGTTATAAGTTCCATCAGTGGATAAATCCCAGAAATTTTTTGACCACAGCTACGGCATTTCCCACCTAAAAACATATAAGACAACACAGGTATCAAATCAAGCACAGTCAACTTTCTCTTACAATGAATACAATGCGAAGGTGGACGGAAAATCGACCCTTTTATTGGTATCCGTAAGCCCACTACATTAAAAAAAGAGCCAAGAACGAAGCCAAAAAGTAAAACAATAATTGTATAAGCCATTTCCATCTTTATGTCCTCCTATACCAATAGACGCCCATACAATTCAAGTATGCGCGCCATTTACATTATTGTGATCCTTCAAAATAGATCGTCGTTACCTGTTTTTCCTAATCTTCTAGTATACTAAAGTTAATTATAGCAGTTTTCATCACACGCTTTGTATTATAATTTTCAGATTTTTTAAAATACATTTCTAGCAACTTAAAATTTGAAGATTTAAATGACAATCATAATGAAAATAGCCTATTAGAAAATACTTCTAACAGGCTTTTTCAAACGATCTCTATTATTTTTTCAACAATCGTCCCGACAGCAGCAACCCAATTCCACCAACCGTCATAAACAGTATTGCTCTAATTAGTAAATCGAGGGCCGACAAATCGAAGAATATAAGTTTTACAAAAGCAATAATTAAGATGATAAAACCAGTTAGGCGTAATGCTCGTAAATGACGACCTGAGCTAAGCCATAGTGCAACGCTTGCTGTAAGGAATAATGTAATTGTTGAGAACACAATACTTAACTTCCAATCAAGTATCCCATTATATGCAAGTTGGAATATTAGCCCCTTAACAGCTATCATCGTAAGCACAACGCCTGCACTTACAATTGGGTCCAAAAGTTTCTCTAGTTGCACTTGATAGGTTTGATAAATGCGCCCCTTCTTTAGTAAATCGACAATAATTGCTACGATAACCGCAATATACACGATTCTTGTCACTATATTTAACCACGCGACACCTTGCATATTGTATGGTATAGCTACAAGCATTAGTGTAAAGAGAAGGAAAAATACACTAAGAGCAGGTGTTAATGCACGCCCTTTATATTTTATTGGTACTAGAAGCGATCCGACAAATAATAAAGCGATTATTATACACATCAGATGCGGAATATTACTAACATCTGCAAAATAAGTTGCATCAATCTTTCCGATATAAGCTAAGAAATAACTAGTTGTTATTAAAGCTAAAATATCAATCACATACATATCCTTCATGATCTGTTCAAATACAGTCAGTGTCTCTTTTGGACGTCTCGCATATAAATAAATAATCAGGAGATAAATTCCAGGCATCACCAAACTCGCATGATTTATGCTGAAAAATGGTGCAGGATCATGAATACTAAAGTTTATGGCAAGTACAATCATAAATAAGAATGAGCCGACAACCTTCATGATACTTGCTCGTAAACGTAAACTCATCATAACACCTGCAAAGACGATGAACGGGATCAATATGTGATCCACTTTCCCTGGTAAATTCATAACTAGTAGCGTATTAAATAGTGTAATAAACGCGAGTGTTACGGCACTATCAAATGCCTCCTGCCATTTTTGCTTATAGCCATAACCCGCTAAAATTGCAAATAAACTGACTATTACGAGTAACAGTGCTTCTCCAAATTCAATTGTTGTAATAATAAAATTCATGAGCAATAAACTGAATAAACCAAGGCTAAATTGCATACCAACATGAGTATATTTCCATGTAGACGCTACATTATATAAACGACACCAACTCGTGTTAAAAATAGATAGCATAACAAGCAAACCTATTGCAAAAACAACTTGATTGTCATTATTCATAAATGTTTCTATGCTGATCGCTAGCACAGTGAAAAAGGTTGCGATATAGAGTGCCCACTTCTGCTTGTGTTGATGAATGACAAATTGCAACATCGTAAACAGTACAATCACATAGATTAAAATAATAACAGGACTAAAATCCATATATTCTAGTAAATAAGGTAGTAATAGTGAGGTAAATGCTACAAATACTGTTAGCACCTCATTTTTCTTTAAGAAACTAATAGCAATACCATAGCCGATATAAACCATCGCTATCACAAGCGCAAGTGTTAAACCTATTATTTCATATAATATCGCGCCAGCCGCTGTCGTTAATATCCCAACAATAAATGCTCCGCCATATAACGAAATCGTAACAGCTGATGATCCTACTTTTTTGCGCTCTAAAACATAAGCTATTAAGGTTAAGGCAAGCGATAATACATAGGCAAGGATGATTTTAACTTCGTTCGATAAATAGCCATAATCACTTACTAGCTTTAGACCCCAAAGCACTCCCATCACTAAAATAACCATAAATACTTTTGGTAGTGCCCCCATAATACGTTCCTCTAACGTTCGCTGTGGCTGCACCTTTTTTTCTGGTGCTGACATTTGCTTTGGATTTGGCTCCGAATTTAGTTTTGGATTCGGTTTTGGCTTTAGGTTTGGCGCAGGCTTTAGCGTAGATTGCTCAATCATGGATTTTTCGGCACTCAGTGTACTTGTTTTTGCAACTGATTGTTGACACTTCACGGCCTCTAACTCTTTCCGTAAATCCATCATTTCTTGCTCGAGTTTGACAATCCTCTGCTCCATTTCAAGCGACATTCAATCATCCACCCCACTTAATCATTTTTCAACATTATAACATATTTACCATTGTTGCAAAATTACACTTTTGTTTCATTTTTACTTTTTATCTAGGTCTACGATACATTAAAGCACGTTCACTATCACTGGTTCCCCTTGTAGTTGGATCTACGACAACTCCCATTAAAACAAGAATCGATAAAACAATATTAATAATGGACGTTAGCTGCGCACTCATTGCACTCGTTAAATCATAGCCAAAAATAGCTGCTACTTGCTGTGCGAGTAATAATATCAATGAAAATAGCGACAGTAAAAATGGTTTATGCAGAAGACGGATTCTCCAGTTAATTCTCATAAACGCTCACCTCCCCCCTTCTCAATCACATTATATGCTCCGTGGTTACATGACACATATGCAAAAATGGAGCATCCAACATGAATTTACAGAAATTTTCCTTTATCTCGCTGTCTTCACAATTAGGAGGGAATTCTGCTCAATACTCACTTTTTAGGGCAAAAAAAACACCCCTAAGGATGTTAATTAATTTTATTACGGTTGAGTTGTTTTTCAATACCAGCCCGATCAATCTGAATCCAATATTCTGCTATCTTTTCATCTTCAATTCTATAAACTGCGCTTGCTATTTCAATAACAGGAAGACTTGTTGGCTGATATCCATCAACTTTTCCAACATGTGTACCAACTTGTTTCCATCGTACATATACTTTATTTTCTTGTACCATAAACTCTTGGATTTCTAATGAAAAATCGCCATATGCTTCTACCATTTCTTGTACATGGTCAGCATAATCTTGGGGAGTTCTTAAAACCGTTAACTCCTCTTCAGAAATAACTTGGTGTGCCAATACTTGTTCTGCCATTAACTCTGTTGCGTAATCTGGATTATTCCCTGAACGTACTTCTTCAAAAAATTTCTTCACAATTTGTTCTGGTGTCATTTGAACCCTCCGCTATAATTTACTATATATTCTGACGAGAATCACTTCATCTCCCCATGCTTAATAATAATTCGAGAGACAAGATATTGGAACCATATTCTACAAATTCCACTCTCCACTTCATGGAACTTATAATGACCTTGACTAGCTTTCACACAATGCCCTCTGCAGTTGTACTGATTGATAACTTTCTTGAAATTTTGCTGAAGGTTCCATTTTTATATGTTTTATCAGGTATGTTTATTAAACATTTTATTCATTCAAATATATTCAAGAACACTAATTTCACTGCGGGCTACATCAGTTGAAAACTGTAATATATTAGTAAAATATCAACAAAAAACAACCTTTTATCGGTCAATATATATTTTCCTAATCTACACACCTGATGTTTTATCATAGATGCTACGTTCATATAAATAGTTAAGATGCATCTTGCTTAGCGCTGATGCCTTCAAATTTGCATATAGTGGGTGATCGAAATGGTGTATGAGTGGAATGTTTTAAGGGCAATTGCCTGCTTATCTATTGTATTATTACACGCTACAACTAATACAGAAATTATTAACGGATACATCGAAAATCCGTACTATCAATTTTTCAGATTATTATTATGTTTCGCGACGCCAACATTTATTCTATTATCTATTATTATTTTAGCAAAGCGCTACCCAGTCGAACTACCTCCTAACTTTTTATGGCGACGTTTTCAATTTGTTTATATTCCATTTGTTGCTGCTAGTATTTTGTATGCAGTATATGCAGCTCTTCATTATGATGAAAGCTTTTGGAATGCACTGTATCGCCATATTCTCTTAGGAGATTTCTCGGGATGGTTTGTCATGACAATCTTTCAATTATACATTCTGTTCTTTATCATAAAAAAGTATCAGCTATCAAGCATATGGCTAACACCAATTATGTTGGCACTTGGTATTTTATATATGACGCTCGCAAAGCTGAATGGTGAATTCTTTATAGTAAACGATAATCTTGTTCGTTTACTATTTATTGGTTGGCTTCCTTATTTCGCAATTGCTTATTTAATCGGTACGCATTATCGATGGATTACCTTATATATTAGTAAGTACAAATTCTTTACGCTAGTTTTCGTTGTTCTTTCAGCATCTATACTGGCGATCAACTATTATTTGGGAGCCACTGAAATCACATCTAGACGATTAGATATGATGTTGCTTATTATTTCAATAACTTTATGCATTTTAGCATTTGGTCAAATTGTGCCGAAGCTAAAAATCGTTAATTTAGTAAGTCAATATTCATTTGGTATATTTTTGATCCATTGGCTTGTTCAAGAATTTTTAGTCCCTTATACAGCACAAATACCTACTACCTCTCTTCAAGTCATCGCGCTATTTCTTTCGAGCGTAGTTATCTGTATGTTGATTATAAAAATCATTTCATTTTTACCTTATAGTGCTTATCTAATTGGCAAGGCACACATTAAAAAGCCATCTCAGTAATGAGATGGCTCTATGCTTTTACGCTTGTCAAATTTCCGTGCCACAAAAACTAACCCGTAAACAAGTGGCGTTGCTACAATCGACGCTAAAAATTTAAACAGATACTGTGTTATAAACAATGTCAGTAATACTTTAAATGGCATTACACCATAAAAGGCTATCGTAATAAATAGTGCCGTATCGATGAGCTGACTTACCATCGTAGACGCATTGTTTCGAAGCCAAAGCTTACCGTCGCCATGCTTTTCCTTAAATTTACTAAATATCATGACATCCAAATTTACACTAACCGTATACGCAACAAGGCTTGCAATAATGACACGCATACTGCCACCAAGAATTATCTCAAACTCCTTTTGATGAGCAAAGGCTTGTGCAGGTGGTAGCTCAATGGCAATAGCAATAAAGCATGCCGCAAACACTTGTGCTATAAGCCCCGTTCTTACCGTGCGACTGCCCGCTTCCCTACCGTACACTTCGCAAATTACATCAATAAGAGGATACGTGAAAATAATAAGTATTGCTGCTGCCGGAAGTATCATCCATTCGCCTATACTAAACACTTTAACAGCTAAAACATTTGCCAAAATTAAAAAGCCAACAAACAACCCATTTAAATAATACAGCATCAACGATTATCCACCTTTTCAGGATACAAATCGTGGTTCATCAAACGATGTTCCGCCATCTTTTCATATTTTGTGCCTGGGCGGCCATAGTTGCACCAAGGATCAATAGACAAGCCACCGCGCGGCGTAAACTTGCCCCATACCTCAATATAACGCGGTTCGATCAGCTTAATTAGATCATTCATGATGATATTGACACAGTCCTCATGAAAGTCTCCGTGATTACGGAAGCTAAATAAATAAAGCTTTAGTGACTTACTCTCTACTAGCTTTTTATCTGGAATAAAAGAAATATACATTGTTGCAAAGTCAGGCTGCCCTGTCATTGGACAAAGACTTGTAAATTCTGGACAATTAAATTTTACAAAAAAATCGTTTCCCGTATGCAAATTATCGACTGCCTCAAGTACTTCCGGTGAGTACTCAAATAAATACTTTGTGTTTTGGTTACCAAGTAGTGTTAAATCTTGTAATCCTTGTTCATCTGTTCTTCCTGCCATAAAAATGCCTCCTCAAGTTGTGAGAAGTCCATTATGCGTGAAACCTAATAAAAAAAAATCGCCATATCCGCATTTTTGGGACATGGCGTAAATGACGTCATCCATAGTTTTTTATAGAGGGTATGCGCTATGAACCTCTTTTATATTCGCTAGTTATCTTAACTTAATGAATGCAATCCGTCAACTAATTTTTTTCATATCCAATGCATTGACAAAAACACTTTCAAGTTATACTGTTTTACAGCTCCTTTCCTACTCTTCAGCCTTTTGTTGCATGTTGTCTTTTATCGTTTAGCAACTATCAGTGGTTACAATTTTGCTCAATTCCGATTATTATGATTATTTTCAAGTTGTCTACTTCTTTGTTTGAACTATTATCAAATATGTCTACCTTACTCTATCATAATCCGAAATGTTTCTGTAACTCTCGGTCAACTTGAGGATATTCGAAATACTTTCAAAAAAAGTGATGCCAAGCCCCATTTAAAGGACTTGGCATTTTAGCTGAATTAACCACGGTTATCATTTTAGTTTGTATAGTCAATGGAATTGGCGATGTCGACTAACACTTCAGGTGTCACCTTTTCGGAAACCCTTTTATCAATCCACAGCATATATTGCCAATCTCCTCTTTCAAAAGCGAGTACATTGAAACCTGATATTTCCATATAGATTGAAGTCGTTCCGTTTTTCAATTCGAATGTCTTTACTATATAGTCCTTTTTAGATAGTAACTTAAAATGATTAGGTCGAACAGTTATTTTATAATGATGCTCCGGAAGTCGATTATTAATAAATGTAACTTCATAAAAATCATTCCTATCACCATCAAGATTATTAAATCGACCAAAATGATGCGTAAAACTAATAGGAGGTACTCGAAGTGGTAGCTTTAGTTCTTGATGAAAGTGCCGCTCAAAATCGGAGGCAGCTGCTTCAACCGTTTTATAGCCTATTTCAGGATAAATTTCTTCATAAGGACTGAACGAATCATTTAGATAGGCATTATTTGGTTGAGAAAATAATAAATAAAAGGAACTTAAGCAGAGAGAAAAAATTCTGTCCATTTTATCACCTCAGTATCACTTTAGGCGTAGTTTTTCCCAACACAATGAATTTATGCAGCAAGTTGTAGTATGTTCACAGTTATTTATTCTTTTTTATCATAACTAGATCCAACTTGTTTTAAAGCGTGTGAAATAGATATTTTTTGCACCGGAAGTCTATATGCAAAGAATCACCTCTAGTACGCGGGTATTTCACCCTTTTTACGCGGATATTCTCTCTGTCACGCGGATTTAAATAAAGAAAAAGCAATTATTCGCACTCATTAAATGCGAACAATTGCTTTTTAGATCAGAAAAGTAAATGTGCAACTAATGCTGCGATTGGTAGTGAAATAATCGTACGTAATAAGAAAATAACAACTAAATCAAAAAACTTCAGCGGAATTTTCGTACCTAAAATTAGTCCACCGACTTCTGACATATAGATAAGCTGTGTAACAGAAACGACAGCAATGACAAATCGTGTAGTTTCAGCTTCGATTCCTTCTCCTAAAATTGAAGGTAAGAACATATCTGCAAAGCCGACAACCATTGTTTGTGCCGCCTCAGCTGCTTCAGGTAAACCAAGCACTGTTAAAATAGGTTCAAATGGCTTCCCTAAAACGGTAAAAATACTAGTGAATTCAGCAAGCATTAAAGCAATGGTACCAAATGCCATAACAACGGGCGCTACGCCAATCCATAAATCCAAGACATTTCTAGATCCATCTTTAATAAATTGAAGAGGATCACGATTTGCATGTGCGACTGCTAAAGCATTTTCTAGACCATGTGACATCGAATTATAACCTTTGGGTAATTCCTCACGTGATAAATCTACTGGACTACCATCGATATACGTATCTTCTTTGTTAGCAAGCGGATAAATTCGCGGCATTATTACCGCTAACACAAGACCGCAAAGTACAACCGTTACATAATATGGAATAAAATAGCGTGACAAATGCACTGTATCCAATACGACGATACAGAACGTGATGGATACTACAGAGAAGCTTGTTGCAATAATGGCAGCCTCTTTTTTCGTGTAGTTCCCCATTTCATATTGCTTACTCGTCATCAGAACACCAATTGTTCCATCCCCCACCCACGATGTAAGTGCATCAACCGATGAACGACCAGGACTTTTAAAGAGAGGACGCATAATTTTTACCATCATTGTTCCGAAAAATTCAAGTAAGCCGAAGTTTGTTAAAAATGGTAATAGTAGACCCGCAAATAAGAAAATCGTAAATAAAAACGTTACCAAACCATCATCAGGGTTCATTAATAACCCACCAGTATTTTCATTGTTAATCGCTGATGGTCCAAAATCAAATACAACCATTGAAGCAAATATTAAACCGATAATTCGTATTATTGTCCAAAACCAATTGACATAAAACAATGTATCTAAAATACTAGGCTTCTTTGTATGATCGCGAGGAATGAATTTGGCAATAAGTGAACCAATTGCCGAAATCGCAAACATAATGATAGTAAAATAACTAATCACAGGCGCAACAACACCCGCTAATATATTTGCTAAAATAGCAATTGGAACTTTCCATCCCTCATCTGTTAAGACTGGTGTCATGAATAATAGGACACCAATAAGAGAGGGGATTATGAAGTAAAAGTATGAAGAAGTAGGATATTTTTTCATAATTAAAAGCCTCATTTCTCTAGTTTTATCAAAGTTGTATACATCAGGCTTGTTAGTTATATACTGTTCAACCGCCAAGAAGTATATCTGTATAAAGCGAAACATTAATCAGTGGAAATTTCTTTATCTTCGCTGATTAATATTTGCCAATTGGGCATTTACGAGCGGTTAATGAGGGATAAAATAAAAAAAGCATTCCTCTAAAAAGTAATAAAGGAACGCCTAAACACTACTTTTTTATAATTAACATCTGCAATGCGAAATTTTAACAATCCCAACATTATTCATAATTTACATTTATGAGCTACAAAAATACCGTAAACCCAACAACACATCCGGTTAATTCTACAACAAAATGAATTTTTATTCAATGTAAAATATTAGTTATTGTTATAATTCTCATCTGATATCATCCAGCACTTCTTCTTTGTATCATTACCTTTCAACAAAGCTCAATTTTACAATAGCTAAAATGTTGTCTAAATTATATGTGTAACATTTAATGTATCCAACCTTGTTCAAAGGACGGATCTTTCTTACATACTAGCACTTTCAAACTATAAAAAAGCACACCTATCATCAAAAAATTATTGAAAAGGTCATAAATACTTTAAATTTCGACATGCATTTCATCACTTCGGTTTTCGATAGTAGTTTACATTATTAACATTTGATGAAATTTTTCAATAATCATACCTATTTTGATTGCCTAAGAGATTTAACCAACTCTTAATAGGCATACAAATAGACCACATTGTCTTTCATCTCATATCTTAAGTATGAACCACAACTTATCAAAACAGGAGGTTATAACATGTTTAAACGTATGCATCACCATGCAAAAGGTCCACATTGTTGTCCACCACAAGCATGCCCAACTCAATTTGACCCACCACATTTTTTACCACCAGAAGAATATATTCGTACCAATTACATCCATACTGTCGTGCCACATGTACAACCAGCACATATTACAACAGTTAACAAACATATGATTGATCATCAATATTACTTCCCTTTCACAGAATGTGTAGTGAATGAATGTTGCGAAAATCATACACTTTGCGATATGCGACCTGATCCTTGCCATATGCACCATCATCATCACATGCCACACCATCATCATCATCACCATCAAATATATATGGGCTACTAAATATTTGATTGAAAATGTCTAGCGCCTATCAGTTCTTGTTATAGTATTTACTATCAAATTATGAATTTCAAAAGAAAAAAACCGAGTACCTTGATTAGGTACTCGGTTAATATATTAGTACATTTTTAAATATTGGTCGCGTTCCCATTGATGTACTGTTGTACGGTACATATCGAACTCGATTTCTTTTGCTTCTTTAAAGTTTGCGTAGATATGCTCGCCTAAAGCTTCTTGAGCTACTTTATCTTTAGCTAGTAATGCTAAAGCATCGTCAAGTGCTGGTGGTAAGTTTTCAATACCGTTCGCTTTACGCTCTTCTTCAGTCATTACATAGATGTTACGATTAATCGCAGCTGGTGGTGTTAATTGTTGACGAATACCTTCAAGACCAGCTTCTAAAATAACAGCCATTGCTAAATATGGATTTGCAGATGGATCCACAGAACGTACTTCTACACGAGTTGAAAGACCACGTGCTGATGGAATACGGATAAGTGGTGAACGGTTTTGAGCTGACCATGCTACATAACATGGTGCTTCGTAACCAGGTACAAGACGTTTATAAGAGTTAACTGTTGGGTTTGTTACAGCTGTGAAACCTTGAACGTGAGCAAGGACACCCGCCATGAATTGCATTGCTGTTTCAGAAAGACCTAGTTCAGTCGATTCATCGTAGAATGAATTCTCTTTACCTTTAAATAATGAAACATTGAAGTGCATACCAGAGCCAGCTTCACCGAATAATGGTTTCGGCATGAAAGTAGCATGTAAGCCATGTTTACGTGCAATTGTTTTAACTACTAATTTGAACGTTTGAATGTTATCACAAGCTGTGATTGCATCTGCATATTTAAAGTCGATTTCATGTTGTCCAGGAGCTACCTCATGGTGAGATGCTTCGATTTCAAAGCCCATTTCTTCTAGCTCTAATACGATATCACGACGGCAGTTTTCGCCAAGATCTGTAGGTGCTAAGTCGAAGTAACCACCATGGTCGTTTACTTCTAATGTTGGTTCACCTTTTGCATCTAATTTGAATAAGAAGAATTCTGGCTCAGGCCCTAAATTGAAGCTTGAGAAGCCCAACTCTTCCATTTTTTTAAGGATACGTTTTAAGTTGTTACGTGGGTCACCAGCAAACGGCTCGCCTTTAGCAGTGTATACATCACAGATGAAACGTGCTACTTTCCCTTTTTCAGAAGTCCAAGGGAACACTACGAAAGAATCTAAATCAGGATGTAAATACATGTCCGATTCTTCGATACGAACAAAGCCTTCAATGGATGAGCCATCAAACATCATTTTATTTTCTAGCGCTTTGTCTAATTGGCTTACAGGAATCTCAACGTTTTTAATTGTGCCAAGAATATCCGTAAATTGTAATCGAATAAAGTTTACGTTTTTTTCCTCGATAAGACGTTTAATGTCCTCTTTTGTGTATTTACCCACAGTTTTCCACACTCCTATAAATTGTCTAGCTTTTATTATTACCCTACCCTATTAAAATAATCTAAACTGTTACCAGAAGCGTACGTTTGCTTTAATTAATAGAATCGAGATAAATCCCCTTGTCTGATGGAAGATTTTTGCATGCGCTGTGCTTGACGCATTTCTTCACGCATAATGCGACGTAATTCTGAATCACTTAAATTTGGTTCTTCTGTTGCAACAGCATCATTCTTTTTAGCGAATAGTTTTTTAATCTTCGCCATATTCATACCTTGTTCTAAGTAATCTTTAATTTCAAGCAGTATGTCGACGTCATTTAATGAAAACATTCGACGGTTGCCTTCTGTTCGGTGCGGCTCAATTAAATGGTGTTCTTCATAATAACGAATTTGACGTGCCGAAAGCTCAGTCAATTGCATCACAATATTCATGGATAATAACGGCATAGTTCGTCTAATTTCACGACTCATTTAAGTCCCTCCAATACCCGCTAATCATATAACGAAAATTTTACACTGTCAACCAGTCATGTAAGGTTTCCTTACATCAATTAAAATATTTTTTTCGAATTGATGAAAAATTGTAAAAAACTATTCAAAACGAAAGTATTGAATAGTTTTTTCATCTCCTATTTTTGGATTTTTTGTACAGCACTACAAATAGCAAATTTTACGTGCTCATATGTTAACCCACCTTGAATAAATGCTGTAAACGGCGGACGAATAGGACCGTCTGCTGTAAGCTCAATACTTGAACCTTGAATAAAAGTTCCAGCTGCCATGATGACATCATCCTCATAGCCAGGCATGTACGCTGGCTCTGGTGCGTAATGCGCATTAATTGGTGAGTTTGCTTGAATTTCACGACAAAACGCAATCATTTGTTCCGCGGTTTGGAAAGAAACCGATTGAATTAAATCTGTACGATTAGCATCATACCTTGGTGATGTATTCATCCCAATTTCCCCTAGCATAGCAGCTGTGAAAATGGCACCTTTTAATGCTTGAGATACAACATGTGGTGCAAGGAAAAATCCTTGATAGAAATCACCAAGCGTGTTTAATGTTGCTCCTGCCTCAGCACCAATACCTGGTGATGTCATACGATAAGCACATTTCTCAACTAAATCTGCACGACCCGCAATATAACCACCAATTTTCGCTAAGCCTCCACCAGGATTTTTAATGAGCGAACCTGCCATTAAATCAGCCCCAACCTCGGTCGGTTCCTGTGCCTCAACAAATTCACCGTAGCAATTATCAACGAAAATAACGGCATTTGGCGCTAATTCACGGATTTTTGCACACATGTCTGCAATTTGTGAAATGGTAAAGGATGGGCGTGTTGCATAGCCCTTCGAACGTTGGATAGCAATCATTTTTGTGTTTGGTGTAATTGCAGCTGCAACGCCCTCCCAATCGATCTCTTGATTATTGATTAAATCTACATGGCTATAACCGATTTTATAATCTTTTAAGGAGCCAGTATCCTTATCGCCACCATCGACTATTGATTGCAATGTATCATACGGCTGACCCGAAATATAAAGTAATTCGTCACCAGGACGTAATACTCCGAATAAACTAAGCGTAATTGCATGTGTACCTGAAATAATTTGCGGACGTACGATGACAGCCTCCGCTCCAAAGACCTCTGCATAAACACGTTCTAGATTGTCACGCCCCTCATCATCATAGCCATAACCATTAGACGGATGCAGATGATAATCACTTACTTGATGCTTTCTAAACGCAGCAAGCACTTTTTGTTGGTTGAAGAATGCCATGTCTTCTACCTTTGCATGAAAAGGACGCACCTTTTCTTCTATTTTAGCTGCTAATGCTAGTGTTTCTTCCATTAAATTTGTTGTAAAAGTCATTATATTCTTCTCCATTTCACATTTGTTCAAATCCTATCTTAACAATTTGTATGCTTGCCTGCAAAACTTGCTATTGTTTCTAATTGCATTTTACGCTAATCTAAATTGCGGACTTCATCTATTATGTCCTACTATAATAGGATATTTAATATCTGATAATTCCAAAGCATAAGTTGATACTTTTCTTAGCAAAAACTTCTACGCTACAAAAAGGGTTTGCAACTAATCAAAAAGATTTATTCATATAGGGAGTGAAAGGGTTGGCTTGGGAGGTTTTTAGTATTATTGGAACAATTGCCTTCGCTATTTCTGGGGCAATCATTGCAATGGAGGAAGAATACGATTTATTCGGTGTATATATACTCGGGATTGTAACCGCTTTTGGCGGAGGAGCTATACGAAATTTGCTCATAGGTTTGCCTGTAACAACACTGTGGGGACAGGATATGATGTTCCAAATTGCCATTGCAGCCATTACAATTTTTTTCTTATTTCCACATCGACTCATCCAACATTGGCATCGCTGGGGCAATTTCACTGATGCTATCGGTTTATCGGCATTTGCAATTCAAGGTGCTCTCTATGCCGTGAAGCTCGACATGCCCATTAGTGCAGTTATTGTAGCTGCTGTCTTAACAGGGTCAGGCGGTGGAATTGTTCGAGATTTATTAGCTAGACGACAACCATTAATTCTCCGTGATGAAGTCTATGGTGTTTGGGCAGCACTAGCTGGACTTATTATTGGGCTTGGATTATTTTCAGGGGATATCTATTTATATGTATTATTTGGTGTAATTACTGCACTAAGAGTTCTTTCATATATGAAGAAATGGCGTTTACCGTTGCGGAAATTGCAGCGGGCATAGCTAAGTTTCCTTACATCACCGTATAACAACAAAAGGCTGGGACAGAAAGAAAAAATGTTAGACCGATTTCGGTCTAACATTTTTTTGATTTAGGAAGGAACACTCTACTCATTGAAGCGAAAAGGTTATTACCTGTTTTCGCTATTTTTCAAAATAATCGAGTTCTGTCCCAGCCTCTTCTTTTTTATCAATAGCAGATTTTAAATCCTTTAACTATAACTTTTGTTTATGTGTAGCAGCGCCTAGAAACAATATATCCTAATAGAAATAGTATGTTACCCTAAGTAAACTTTTTGCTTGCTGAGTAACTACTTTCATAAGAACTTGTTTTTAGAATCTCATAATATTTAATTACTTTTCTAACAGCAGAATAGCTTCCTCTAATGTTGTCATGTTTTTCATCATGGAACATGCTGCGTCCAAAATAGGAAACGCTAAAGCTGCACCAGAGCCTTCGCCCAATCGCATATTCATCTGCAACATCGGTTCAACTCCGAGCATTTCAGCAGCAATTTTAGCACCTGGTTCTTCGGAAGCATGAGAAGGAATGATATAGTCTTTTACTTTTGGTTCGAGTTCGTATGCAATAAGTGCAGCAATAGTAGAAATGAAGCCATCAATCACAACAGGCTTGCGATTTGCAGCTGCAGCGAGTACAACTCCAGCCATAGCACCTATTTCTAAACCACCAACTTTTGCAAGAATGTCAATAGCATCATCACGATTTGGTTTGTTTAATGTAATAGCATTATGAATAACTTCTATTTTATGGTCGATTCCACCTGGCCCAACACCTGCACCGACCCCTGTCACTTCAATCGGATGACATGCACGAAGAACCGATAATATTGCAGCACTCGGTGTTGTATTTCCAATCCCCATTTCACCTGTCCCGAGTACATTCGCCCCTTTTGCTATTTCTTCGGTAGCTACTTCAATTCCTACTTCAATAGATTGAATGGCTTCTTCCCTTGACATGGCAGGACCTTTTGCCATATTGTCCGTTCCATATTTAATTTTTTTTAGGATAACACCAGCATCATGCGGAATATCTTCTTTTACGCCAACGTCTACTGTGACAATTTTAGCATCTGTGATTCTTGCGATAGCACAGACACCAGTTCCACCTCTAGGAAAATTTAATGTTTGAAAGACCGTCACATTTTGTGGATTAGATGTCACCCCTTCATCACAAACACCATGATCTGCGGCACACACAATAATCGCTTTATTATCAATCGCAGGAAATAGTTCTCTTGTAATCCCAGATAGTTGCACAGCAAGGGTTTCTAGTCTTCCCAAACTTCCAGGAGGCTTGCATAGTGCATCTATGCGTTCTCTTGCCTGCTCCATCATTTTGTGGTCAGTACTGTGAATGTTTTGAATCGTCTGTTGTAATAATTGCATGAAAATTTCCCCTTTCTTTTTTGCCCCATTACTCGAAGATATGATTTAGAGAAAAAAATAAAAAGCCTGTAGTTTATTTCATAACAAATAAACTACAGACTTTTCCATCGTCTATATAATACGCAGCAGTTAGGCAGGTCTCCTGGCTCAATTTCAACATTTCATAGAACCTTCCCAGACTATGCTAGTGGCATTCTCCATGAAACTCTCTTTTACAGTGGTGGGACCGCTAAAGCTTTTCACTTTATTCCCTATTCTCCCGCAATGGGCACCTAATGCTTTTATGCAATTATTTTAAATTTACGATAAAGTGTTTTTTGTGTCAATATATTTAATTAAATGAAAAATTGTTCCAGGGATTCCTTTGCTGGCATTCGTTCCAAAATAGTGAATTCCAGTAAAAGAGTCTTTTAACACTTCGAATAACCAAATAAATCTAACGTACGCGAATTTAGGTTCCTGAGGGCTGGCAATTTGAGCCCATGCTGAATCTTCTCTCCAATAGAAAATTGATTCATAACGCGCCTACTCAACCACAATCTATTTTTCCTAGGTAAATTCCTAATCGTTCACAAGTAACGGATTCAATTAAAACTTATTTCCTATAAATATAGTAGGGAAAGTAATTTTTTGATGTATGTCTATTGAATAAAAATATGCTGATGACTAACATGAAAAATAACTACATTTCAAACTTAGCCTTCATTTTGCATTTTCCTAATCTCAACAATATTCTTCCAGATCGCCCTATCAACTTTGGCAAAACTACGTATGCTTGGCGTTGTATTTACTTCGAATAATATAGGTTTTCCTTCTAGATTTATTCCAAAATCAATGCCATATTCTCTACAAGGAAAGTGGGATGCTATTACTTCAGCTACTAAAATTGAATCCTCTTTTAGAGAATCTATTGTTTGATCTTTCTTTGTATTATCCATCATCAAATAACCTGATAATAATTCCTCAATCGATATTGCTTTAGAACCTCGATTTGAATTGACAATCCCATGATCCTCAGTTGCCACTCTTCCGTAAATCCCACCAATTACCCATTTTCCCTTTAGATTTTGAACATGAACACGAATAGATATTGAATTCCCATCAGGGGTTAGACTTTTGACCCCCTCTTGTATAATATAAATTCCGTTTAATCTACCTTGTTTCTCATATGGATGTAGAACTTGGTGGAAATCCTCAATTGCTGCTACACATTTACTTATTTCCTCACCTTGCATGGTAAATCCGTTAAAACAATAGTGTCCATCTTTTCTTTTGTAGACTTTATAAATTGCTCTTCCTTGTCCAGCGCTATTATGTTTCACATAAATATACTCATACTTATTTAATAAATAGATTAGGTTTTCTAGACTGTAAAGTATTGATTCTGGCATGCAGTTATTTGTTAAAGGATTTTGTTTTAAGAGTAAGCATTGTTCCCATTTTCCAAGTCCGTTTTTCAATAAACTCACCTCATTTAGTTAGATATTTTTATTTCTTTTGTATTGATAGTGTAGTCCTCTCCACTTATGGAGGTTACTGTATTCTATGTAAATAGATTTATCTTGCATAGGTGGGTGAGACTTGGTAACGCGATATCTCATATTTTTCATTTTGAGTCCCATAATTAAATTTACTACACTAGAAAAGTAGCATTATGATTGTTCTCAATACACCATTTTTTAATTTCAAAATCATTAGTTTCTAATATACTTGCCCTGCTAATATTTACTTTTAGTCATATGATAATGTCGAGTTATAAGATGGAAGATCTTAGAAAAACAACAAAATTTTTTAATAAAAAAATATATTTAGACACACTTAAATTAATGGATACCTATAACGGTCTTTCCGCAAAAGTTGTAGAGGAAGTTGGTTTAAATGGGATATGGGCGAGTGGTCTATCGATATAAGGATCATTAGGTGTAAGAGATAATAATGAAGCATCATGGACGTAGGCATTAGATATACTAGTTTAAACTTTGCCAGTTATAACCTAAAGATTCGTGAGCAAAAAAAAGGATAATCCATACAATAAAATTTTAGGCCTCATCATGAACTCACTAAAAAATAAGAACAAGAAAAAAGAAAGAGCAAATATTAATAGGCTCTTTCTCTTTAAAGTATGTCATTATTTAAATTCTAACTCTCCATCATATGCAAGCATGCCGCCTTCAAGGTTTGTCACGTCAAACCCTTGAGCTTCTAAGTATGAGCATGCATTTGCTGAACGAGCGCCAGCCTTGCAAACGATAATGTATGGCTTTGAAGCATCTAATTCATTTATGCGATCAGGGATTGTCCCAATAGCAATATGTTGAGCACCAGGAATCATACCTTGTGCTACCTCATCATCTTCACGAACATCAATAATGTATAGATCTTCGTTCGCATCTAATAGTTCTAATATTTCTGTTGTCTCCATCGTTTTCATCTGTGTAGTCCTCCAATATATCGATTTCCTTTTACATTATAGCCTGAAGGCAAAAAAACAGCTAGTGTCATGAACACTAACTGTTTTACTCTAATGTTTCTATTCGTCTGTCTCTAAAAAATCGACTTGCTTTGCTGGAACAAATGTGGAAATAGCGTGTTTGTAAATAAGATGCTGTTTACTTTCAACATCTACTAATAACACTGTAAAATTATCATAGGATTTCACAGTCCCTTTTAACTGGAATCCGTTTAACAGAAACACAGTAACAAAAACACTGTTTTTACGTAGATGGTTCAAGAATGTATCTTGCAAGTTAATTGATTTCATCAAATATACCCCCCTTGCTCTCTTCCTACCTCTTCATTCCTATATTAGCACGTTCTACCAATTTATCAATTAGTAATTTTTAGAAATTTATCAAAAGTATAAAAACAAAATCTACGATAAGGCGAGATCAATCAACTAAAGTTGTTCTTCATTTTTAAGAAAGTAAACATCCATTTTATTGCGGAAATATGTTAGTTGTCTTTTCGCATAGCGGCGAGAATTTTGTTTCAAACTGTCAACAGCTTCTTCTAAAGAACATTTTCCATCTAGGTAATCATATAATTCCTTGTAGCCGATTGCTTGGATTGACTGTACACCACGAATATTTTGCTGCCATAAACCCTTTACTTCTTCCAAAAGCCCCTTTTCCATCATTATATCAACGCGAAGGTTAATACGATCATAGAGCTCTTCACGTGACATATTTTGCCCAAGCCCTATAATCACATGATTGTAAAGTGGAACTTCTCCACGATTATGTGCTTCTGCTGCCTTTGAAACGCCACTAAGCTCAATCATTTCTAACGCACGTATGACACGGCGAGTATTATTTGGATGAATGGTCTCTGCTGTTTGTGGATCAAGGTTTTTAAGTTTAGCATGCATAGCCTCTGGACCTAATTTCTCCAGTTCTTCATAATAGGCTTTTCTTGCTACTTCATCTACCTGCTCCTCAGTAAATTGAAAATCATAGAGTACTGCCTGTACATATAATCCTGAGCCCCCTACAATAATCGGTAGCTTGCCGCGTGCTTGAATTTCCGCAATTTTAGCACGCACTAATTTTTGATAGTCAGCTACTGAGAAAGGTTCCGTTGGCTCTTTGAAGCTAATTAAATGATGTGGCACACCTTCCATCTCTTCTTCCGTAATTTTCGCTGTACCAATATCTAAATCTTTATAAATCTGCATGGAGTCACCATTAATGATTTCGCCATTATATTTTTTCGCTAACTCAATGCTTAGTGCCGTTTTACCAGAAGCAGTAGGTCCTACGATTGCTACAACCTCTGCTCGCTGTATTTTATCTTGTATCATATTTTTCTAACCACCGTAATAAAACTTGATAGACTGCTTCTTGATTATCTTCGTTCAAAATTTCATGACGCTTATCCTCAAATAAGTAAACCGTCACATCCTGTAAGCCCGCTGCTGCAAATTGTTCTGCCACAGAGTATACGCCTTGACCTTGTTCTCCAACTGGATCCATGCTACCACTTATCAATAATATCGGTAACTCTTTCTTTATATTCGCTATCTCTTTTTTACGATTTAACGACTTAAAACCCGTTGTTAAATCCACAAAAAATTGATTTGTTGGGATAAAGCCACAATATGGATCATCTATATATTTTTGCACCTCATCCTCTGTCGAGCATAACCAATCATACGCAGTCTTCGAACTTGGGAACTGCTTATTAAAACTACCAAAGCTGAGCTTATTTAATATTTTGCTCTCCGTCTCTTTACCAAATTGCTTGGCCAATGCTTTTGCTACTAAATTCCCCATCTTATGCAATGCTGTAACATTCCCTGTTCCACAAAGAATCGCATTATCCACTTGCTCGCTATACAATTGAATATATCTTCTAGTAATGAACGACCCCATACTATGACCAAATAAAATCAAAGGTACATCTGCAAATTGTACATGCATTAATGTTACTACCTCATGAGCATCCTCTACTACACGGTCAAAACCATTTTGTTCGGCAAAGAAACCTAGTGTGCCATTATAAGCTGCTGTTTCTCCATGTCCTCGATGATCATGCATTGTTACTGCATAGCCAGCTTCATTAAGAGTACGAGCAAATTTCACATAACGTCCACTATGCTCCGCCATACCATGTAAAATATGAATATGACCAATACATGGATTCGACGGCTTGAATGTTCGAGTAAACAGGAAATGACCATCTGACATTTCAATATAGCGCTCCATTACCTACACCCCTTCCTATATAAAACTTGTTGCATCTAAAATAGCTTGCTCTAGTTGAGCGATATAAGTATTTCTTTGTGACTCTGTATAGCGAAAATGTTGTTGCATAACTTGAATGACCTGCTGTTTATAACGTTTTACTGCATCAATATCGAAGTATAATAAACCTGTACGACGAATAAAGAAATCACTTGGTGTGTACACCATTTCTGCTTCTATGCCATAAAGTAACATTGCATGTAAGGCAAGAGGCATCGTACTTCCATGCTCATGCAAATATTTCACCTGGTTAAACAACGCATCTACATTCGTGCCATATTTTTGAACGAGCGTCTTCGCTTCATCATAATTAAGACCATATTGAACACCTTCTCTTGCTTTATACGCTGTATAGTCAGGGAAATTGAGAGCATTGAGGCCTTTCGCACCAGAAAGCGATATCTCACGCGTTATACATGGACCTGCGTGCTTATATCTATGTGTTTTCACAATTTTATCAACGATTGTTTCTGCCATTTGGCGGTAGCCCGTTAATTTGCCACCTGCGATTGTCATTAGTCCACTTGGAGCCGTCCATATTTCATCTTTTCGTGAAATTTCAGATGGATCCTTTCCTTTTTCAAAAATAAGGGGACGTACACCTGCCCACGACGATTCAATCGTTTCTATTGAAATATTTGCTGTTGGAAAAACAGTTTTTGCAGCATCCATTAAATAATCAACATCCTCTTTGGATGCGACAGGATGTGCAGGGTCTCCCTCATAAACTGTATCCGTTGTTCCTACATAAGTTTTGCCATCACGTGGAATTGCAAAGGCCATGCGTCCATCCACTATATCAAAATATACTGCTTGCCTTAATGGAAAATCCTTTTGATCAAGGACAATATGAACCCCTTTTGTGAGTCGTAATTGCTTTTTGTCTGCTACTTTATCCTTGTGACGGACCTCATCTACCCAAGGTCCAGTAGCATTAACGATTTGCGCAGCATGCACTTCTATCATTTTCCCTGTCACATGATCCTTTACTTGCACTCCTACAAGCTTTTTCTTTTGATATAAAAATTCTGTCATCTCCGCATAATTTAGACAAAGTGCCCCGTATTCAACCGCTTTTTTCAGTACCTCTATTGTCAGACGGGCATCATCTGTACGATATTCAACATAATAACCACCACCGACAAGCTCATCTCGATTGAGTAGAGGCTCTAGCGCTGCTGCTTCCTGAGCATTCAGCATTGTTCTACGTTCATGCTTTTTGACACCTGCTAATCGATCATATACCTTCAATGCCAGTGATGTTGTTAATGGACTAAGTGAGCCCTTCTTATATAATGGCAGGAGCATTTTTTCTGGCGTTGTAACGTGAACCGCACTGTCATAAACAATTTCACGCTCACGCCCAACCTCAGCTACAACACCTACATCAAGTTGCTTTAAATACCGAAGTCCACCATGAATAAGCTTTGTTGAACGGCTGGATGTGCCAGCAGAAAAATCCTGTTTCTCGATCAAGGCGACTGACAATCCCCTAGATGCAGCATCAAGTGCAATGCCAGCACCAGTAATCCCGCCACCAATGACTAATACGTCAAAGCTATATTGCTCTAAAAAATGTATAATTTTAGGACGATGTTCAAATGAAAACATACCTTTTTCCCCCATTAGCTATGATTTGAAAATACATGTAACCTCTACAACTTTTTGCTAGATCGCTTTAAGAGCCGGTCCTTATTGTGCATCCATTTCTGATTGATAAGTTACCTGCAAGCGGAATATCCTCATCAAAGAATAGAATTGGAGCAGTCTTTGTATAAATCTCTGAAGAAATTTTCACCTCTAGTAACATTGACATTAGGGTATTTAATAGCGTACAAAGTTCTTCATCCCACTTCAAGTCGTAGGTATTATACAGCAATGTACGAGTGGCAATACATTGTCCCCCTTTCTAAAATGTCAGGCGTTACAACTACATTACCCGTTTAAACATTTTCTCCACTTCATAAGTTGTAAAATGAATAAGTACTGGACGTCCGTGTGGGCATGTAAATGGATTATCAGCATTACGTAAATCTTGTAATAACGTTTCCATTTGCTCTTTCGTTAAATAATAATTGGCCTTTATCGATTTTTTACAGCTCATCATAATCGCTGCTGCCTCACGCATTTTTTTAACGTCCGCCTTTTTAGTTGTCAGCACCTGTTCAATTAAGTCCTCGATAATTTCCTGTTCTTCCCCTTTAGGAAACCAGCTAGGATGCTCTCTCACGACAAATGAGGACTGTCCAAACTCCTCTAAAAATACGCCGACAGCTTCTAATTCCTGTCTATTCTCTCTTAAAAGAAGCGCCTCATCAGCTGCATAATGGAAAGTCAACGGGAGCAATAAAGCCTGTCGTTCATTCGGGTTTACCTGACCGACCTTTTCACGGAAAAATTCATATTTAATACGCTCCTGTGCAGCGTGCTGATCGATTAAATAAAAGCCATCCTCCATCTGTGCAACAATATACGTACCGTGAATTTGCCCTACTACTTCAAGCGCAGGGAATGGTTCTTTAATAGGCTCATCTTGTAAAACTTCTCTAGGTTCCTCTAGCCCCTCTAGCGTCATTTCTTCAGGAGGATTTGCTTCCATCATTGGTGTTGGCTGCCAGCTACCTTCAATAACAGTAGGGACGGGCTCTGCCACTATAGGCTCTAATTGTTTTTGCTCCTGAACAGTTTGCACATCATAAAGCTTTTCTACTATGGCATTCATTTTCTCCACATTAAGCTTTGGTGCCGGCTTCCATATATTTAACTGCTCCGTCGCAGGCTTCGCGACTTTTTCCTTCTTTTCCATTTGCGGCACGCGAATAACATGGCGTATTTGCTCCCGTATTGTTTCCTCAATTAGTTTAAGAAGCTCTGGTTCTTTACTTAAACGTATTTGATGCTTAGCAGGATGAACATTGACATCTGTTAAATAGGGATCACCTTCGATAAAGAGTGCTACAATCGGAAAACGCTCAATTGGTAAATACGTATGATAGGCATCTACAATCGCTTTTTGTACTAAATAATGCTTCACCCAGCGACCATTAACAAACAACGACACATAGTTTTTCGAAGCACGAGTCACCTCCGGTAATGACACAAAACCAGAAATTTTATAATCGTGTGACTCTCCATTGAAGGACACCATTTTCTTAGCATTATGCACACCGTAAATGGCAGCTAATACTTGCTGCACGTCACCTCGTCCATTTGTTTGTAACAATTGCTGACCGTTATGTAGCAATCTAAACGCAATTTGTGGATTTCCAAGTGCAAGACGGTTCATTAGGTCAATGGTATGCCCAAGCTCGGTCTGTATTGTTTTCATATATTTTAATCGAGCAGGTGTATTGAAAAATAACTGTGACACTGTAATATCTGTTCCTTTACGCAAAGGACCAGGTTTATGTGTAGCGACGTGTCCACCTTCAAGCTCTAAATAAGTACCTGATTCACCATTTGACGTAATGAGTGTCATTTTAGACACCGATGCAATTGAAGCTAACGCCTCACCACGAAAGCCAAGTGTACGAATTCGAAATAAATCATGCTCCTGATGGATTTTACTTGTTGCATGGCGAGAGAATGATATTAATGCATCCTCTTCATCCATGCCACTACCATTATCAATTATTTGAATTGAAGTGAGGCCCGCTTCTAGTAAAAAAACATCAATGGACGTACTTCCTGCATCAATCGCATTTTCAACAAGCTCTTTGACTACAGAGGCTGGCCTTTCAACTACTTCCCCTGCAGCGATTTTATTGGACAGCCACTCGTCCATAATTTGTATTTTTCCCATAGCGCATCACTCCTTTACTTTTTTGCGTTTAATAATTGCTGCTGTAATTCATATAATATATTCATCGCTTGCATTGGTGAAGTGCCCAGAATATTTACCTTTTCTAAGCTTTTAAGCACCTCTGCCTCTGCTGGAGCGATTGGTTCCGCCTCCGCAAATAGTGACATTTGCACTGGCTGTTCAGCAACCTCCTCCTGGGACTCAGCTACTACCGTTCCAGCCTCGAAGTTTTCAAGCAAAACTCGTGCTCTTGTTAAAATTTCCGCTGGCAATTGTGCAAGCTGTGCTACATGAATTCCATAAGATTTATCGGCAGCTCCCTTTTTCACCTTGTGTAAAAAGACAACTGTGCCATTTTTTTCAGTAGCAGATACGTGTACATTCTGCAGTCGAGGAAGCTCCTTTTCAAGTGCTGTTAATTCATGATAATGCGTTGAAAACAGTGTATTCGCCCCAATTTTATCATGGATATATTCCATCATCGATTGAGCAAGACTCATGCCATCATAAGTAGATGTCCCTCGACCAATTTCATCAAACAACATCAAACTATTTTTCGTAGCATGCATAATAGCGTGCTGCGATTCTAACATCTCCACCATAAATGTTGATTGTCCAGCAGCTAAATCATCCGCTGCACCGATACGTGTAAAGATCTGATCTGTAATCGGTAATCTAGCTTTTTCAGCAGGTACATAACAGCCCATTTGTGCCATGACAACGATCAGTGCAACCTGACGCATATACGTACTTTTACCGGACATATTCGGTCCTGTAATAAGCATCATATTATTAGTATCCTCAAGTACACAATCATTCGGCACATACATTTGCTTATTGAGCATTTTCTCAACAACCGGATGGCGCCCCTCAATGATTTCAAGGGCACGACCTTCATGAAATTCAGGCTTCGTAAAACGATATTTCTCCGAAACACTCGCAAAGCTTAAAAGCACATCTAATTCACTAATACTTGCCGCTAACGCTTGTACACGTGGAATAAACGCCTTTAACTCATCGCGTATTTCTACAAACAAGTTGTACTCTAACGTTAAACTTTCTTCTTCAGCATTTAATATTAATGCTTCTTTTTCTTTAAGCTCCTGTGTAATATAACGCTCGGCATTTGCCAAAGTTTGCTTACGTTCATAGCGTGTTAAATCAGCTAAATGGATGTTGGATTTTGTAATTTCAATATAATAACCGAAAATTCGATTATAGCCGATTTTTAAGTTTTTAATGCCTGTTTTCGTCCGTTCTTCTTGCTCTAGCTGGGCAATCCAATCCTTTCCATTACGAGAAGCATAGCGTAGCTCATCTAATCGCTCATTATAGCCATCACGAATAACGTCACCTTCTTTTATCGTAATTGGTGGATTATCTGTAATAGCACGAGCTAATAGTGCCTCTACATCCTCACACATATCCAATGCTGCACCTAACTTATGCAATGTTTCTTTATTGGTACTAAGTAATTGTTGCTGAATAGCAGGTACTTGACGTAACGAATCACGTAGCTGTGCTAAATCTCGTCCACCAACATTCCCGAAAGCTACACGACCAGCTAAACGCTCTAAATCATATACTTGTTTTAAAGAGGCTTGTAGCTCTGTTCTTACAAAATACTCTTCCAATAAATCAGTCACGATTGCTAATCTTGCTTCAATGGCAGAACGTGTTGCAAGAGGCTGATGTAACCATTGCTTTAACTTTCGCCCACCCATCGCAGTTACTGTGTCATCTAATAGCCATAATAGGGTACCTTTTTGATCGCCACCGCGTATAGATTGAATAAGCTCTAAATTACGCTTTGAGCTAGAGTCAATTCGTAAATAATTTTTCATTTCATTATACGTAAATGTTTGAATATGTGATAACGAACGCATTTGCGTTTTATCGATGTAAGCAAGCAAACGAAGACAAACAACATGTAACTCATTTGGCACCGCTTCTAAATAGCTTGCTACTTTGTCCATTGTCATTTCATCCGTTTCAACGGAAAGCACAATACTCGCATTGACTGCGTGCTCCGCTAACAAAAGCTGTAAACTATCCGTTACAATCAGTTCACGAATACCATATGCCTGCATTTGCATTAAGAGTGCTTTGCCATCGCCCTCAATAGAGGAAGCAACTGCTTCACCCGTCGATAAGTCTAAATATGCATAGCCGAATGTTTTGTCATCAATTTGCTCTGCCGCACCAATAAAATGATTGGTTTTACCATCGAGTGCTTTCCCTTCCATAATCGTACCCGGTGTAATAAGTTGTACGACTTCACGTTTCACTACACCCTTTGCTTGCTTCGGATCTTCTGTCTGCTCACAAATGGCAACCTTATAGCCCTTTTGCACAAGTGTTTCAATATAATTTTTCGCCGAATGATGAGGAACGCCGCACATTGGAATACGCTCTTTCGCACCTGCATCCCGGCTCGTTAATGTTATTTCTAAAATTTGTGAGGCATTAATTGCATCCTCAAAAAACATCTCGTAAAAATCGCCTAATCTAAAAAATAAAAAGGCATCCTTATAATCTTCCTTTACCTGTAAATACTGTTGCATCATCGGTGTGTATGTTGTCATTTTTTAATTTACCTCGCTCTTGCCATATAGATATTTTTATTATAACAAAAGATACATGCGAAACGCCTCATTCACCTTTTTTAAGATGTTAGCGTTTCGCATGTATGAAAGAAATATGGCTTTTAGTATTATCTTGGTTTTTCACCAGGAAACGATGAGGACTCTAAAACAAACCTTCCTTCTCCGCTAGAACTAGACGATGAACTTGAACTGGAGCTAGAGCTGGAGCTTGAGCTAGATGAAGATGAGCTCTCATCTTTAAAGTTCCATTCCTCTTCGAAATCTAGTGGATGTACACTAATGCAAATCGTCGTTTCACCCATTACCTCTACAACGACTTCGCGTTCTACTACAATTTCAAATTTTGTGCCGCATGGAGAAATGATTGCCTCTATGCAGTTTGGTTCTTGAACTACACGCACTCGAACTTCATCACTAACACTCACTTCGCCATCTCTAAAATGGAGCTTCACTTTGTCTTTATAGTGAACCGTTTCAGAAAACACTGCTGTTTTCGAATGATTACTATAGGCATACCAGACATTGACATCAAATTTCCCTGATACTTCTACAAATTTACCGACTTTTTTTGCGGAGCAAGTATGATTGATGACCCAGCAACCAAGAATACTCGTCGGTTTATTTGATGGACATAATGTTACACGTTCTTCCGTTCTCTTCTTCCCTTTGGCAACTACTGCTTTCGTCACGATTTGTCGTAAACGTTTCAGCGCAATTCCTCCTTCGACTCTTTTCACTCCATCATATGCAGGTAGCGCCCATTGGGTGAACATATATTTTTATAGAATTAAATTGCATCCGGATTTAACTTCATATGTCTAAATCACGATAACTTCCACGAGTATTGAAGAATAACACATAAAAATAGCCTTAATAACATCATTCGAGCTTTTCATATTGTTGAAAAACTATAATGTCAATGAAATTAAGGTGTCCTGAATAGGAAAAGCCCGAATGAAATCATTCATTCGAGCTTTTTCTTCTATTATTTTTATGAGCAGCTGCCTGGTTTTGTATTTGCTACGTATGAGCCAGTTTCTCCACGTAGTACATCGCCGCCTGTTGAGCGAACAATCTCATTTGTGACATTGTTAGCAATTGTATTTGATACTAATTGCAATAAATCATTTACATCACCTTGAGATTCTTTAAATTGTTGGACTACTGGAATTGCGTTGATTTCTTCTTCGATTTTAGCAATTTTGTCTTCAATCAATTTCAGCGCTTTTTCTTTTCCTAAGTGTTGGAAGTTAACAGCTTGCTTTTGTAGGCTTTTTAGACTTGCAATACGCTCACGTACTTGTTGGTTTTCATTAATTTGTGCTTCTGCCTTTTTGAAAAATTCAACTTCTGGCGTATTGGCAATCATATGCGCAATTTCGTGTGACTTCTTGATTAGATCTTCTTTTGTATATAATACTTGTGTCATTTACGCTTCCACCTTTTCATTTTTTACTACTTCTACGAATTCTCCACTCAATGAATATGAAGTAGCTTCAACTATTTTCACCTTCACTAATTGACCAATTAAATCTGCTGGGGCTTTAAAGTTTACAAGTCGATTTTTACGAGTATAGCCAGCTAACACATCATCGCGTTTTTTACTTGTACCTTCGACTAATACTTCGACAATTTCACCCTTCATGCTCTCTAATGCTTTGCGAGAGTATTCCCCTACAACCTCATTTAATCGCAGAAGACGTTCTTTTTTCACTTCTTCAGGTACATTATCCACCATTTTGGCAGCAGGTGTACCCTCACGAGGAGAGTAAATATAAGTAAAGGCCATTTCAAAGCCTACTTCACGGTACAAGGCTAACGTCTCTTCAAATTGCTCCTCTGTTTCATTCGGATAGCCAACAATAATATCAGTCGTTAGCGTTACTTCAGGAATAGCCGCTTTAATTTTTGCTACTAATCCAAGGAAATGCTCACGCGTATATTTACGTGCCATAATTTTTAACACTTCATTCGAACCAGATTGTACTGGTAAGTGAATATGCTCTACTAAGTTACCACGTTTTGCAAGGACTTCGATTAAATGATCATCGAAGTCGCGTGGATGACTCGTTGTAAAGCGAATACGCGGGATATCAATTTTTCGTAATTCGTCCATTAAATCACCAAGTCGGTAATCAATATCCTCGAAATCCTTACCGTAAGCGTTGACATTTTGTCCAAGTAGCATAATTTCTTTATAGCCGGAAGCTGCTAGTTCACGAACTTCAGCAATGATTTCTTCCGGACGGCGACTACGCTCCTTACCACGCGTATAAGGTACGATACAATACGTACAGAACTTATCACAGCCGTACATAATATTTACCCAAGCTTTGATAGAGCCAAGACGTTTTTTCGGCAGATTCTCAATAACATCGCCTTCTTTAGACCAAACCTCAATGACCATTTCCTTTGACATATATGCTTCTTTCAAAATGTTTGGTAGACGGTGAATATTGTGTGTACCAAACACCATATCGACATGAGGATAGCTTCTTAAAATTTTATTTACAACGGATTCTTCCTGTGACATACAGCCACAAACCCCAATAAGCATTTCTCGATTTTTACGTTTATATTTCAGCAGGAAACCAAGTTCTCCAAATACTTTATTTTCTGCATTTTCACGGATGGCACACGTATTCAGTAGCACGACGTCAGCCTCATCGATCACATCTGTAGGCGTATAACCAAGCTGCATAAAGATCCCAGCCATTACTTCTGTATCATGCTCATTCATTTGGCAGCCATAGGTACGAATATAAAATGTACGTCCTATGCCCATACCTGCAAACTCTGCTGCAATGTTAAAGTCCTTATGGTACTTAACTTCTTCTTTCCCACGTTTTTTAGCATCTTTTAATGAAGGTGCCGTAAAGACCGTTTCAAAATATTTACTATAATCCTTTTCAGGCTTGTCTTCTTTTTTTGGTTGATTGACTTGTTGATTAGCTAAACGTTGTTCCTCATTCATCGCAATCAGGTAACTCCTTTCAAACGAATTCCATACACTTGAATTCCCATTTTACTATTATACTTAATAATTGCTACATCCTACAAGGTTTGCGTACTAAATGTCGTGGTTTAGACTTAATTACGGCTTATTACCAAAACGTATGATTGATTTCCGTTCCTGCTGGGGATAAAACATTTGCCGCTGTCGCACAGAGCAAAGCTTCCTAAGGGCGTCGGGGCAATCGATGTTTTTTGTACGAAAGTGCAGTGCAACGTAGCGGCAGTGACAGGAAGTTGATCACGAAGGCGTTATCACAGGACGTGATGTTTTTAGCCTTCGTTCCCCATACCGCTTCGCTGCAGGGTCTCGTGCCAACAGATGCTTTTTGCGCGAAAGCGTAGTCCTGACGAAGTGCCAGCAGAGGGTTTTGTCTGTGCGAAAGCGCAGCGACAGCAACAGCAACGATGTTGGTCACGAAGGCGTTATCACAGGAAGTGATGCCCTTAGCCTTCGTTCCCCTATCGCTGATCCCCAAGGAGTCGCCCAGCCTCCACTCCAATCAACTTATAAACAAAACATACGTCTTAACAAATGTCATCTACAACTTTTGGTGATGAGCCTTAATTACTCTTAGCTACCTTAATTCCCCAAAAAGAATAGGACACCTTTGATAGGATTCTGTATCAAAGGTGTCCCTGCGCTTAGCTTGACCTTATTAGTAGTACTTTTTATATTTTAGATTCAAATAAAAATTGTATAGTTTCAGCTTTGACCATCGTTTTACGTTCATATCTTCTTTAAAATATAGGGCATTCGAATATTTGCCCTGTTTTATTAATCGTTTGGCTTCTATTTTCAATTTTTCATTTTTCAAACCTTTAAACAACACACTTTCTGGAATCAGTGACCACAAATGCTTAGTCTGAACATACGTTAGCTCTTGACTTGCATTGAATATATAATCATTAGCGACATACTGCATTAAATTATGACCACTCGCTGTCACATAATAGCTAGAAGCACCCGATCGTAAGTTCATTTCAAATATTTTATATTCCCCGTCACGAACATCTAATTTCATGTCAATGTTCGCATATCCAACATATCCAATATCCTCTAAAAAATAACGGATATTGTCCATTAGCTGTTCGTCGAAATCCGTCATAATCGCCAGAGACGTCCCAATATTTTGTGGTGAGGGATCTTCGAGAAGTTTGTTACCTAAACACATCAATTTAACCCTCTTATCCTTCCCTACGTAAACATCTAATACACGAATATAAGAATCATCACCTGGAATAAATTCTTGAAGAATTAAAGAATCTTTATATGTAGAACGATAAATACTGCTAATAATCTGCTGCTTCTCTTCTTCATTGTTTGCAAGAAATACTTTTTTCTTCTCGGGGAAGGAACAACTTGTATATTCGACAGAATTCGATGGTTTAATAATCATCGGATAATCAAATGGAACATCACTTATTGCATGTTCCTTTGTCACTACCACCGTTTTTGGATATTTAATATTATATAAATCACAACACTTATAAAACTCTTCCTTTGTTCGAATCCGCTTCATTAAATCTTCATCTATATAAGGCAAAATGAAATATCGCTGTAGCGTCTGTTTATTGGTAATGATAAGCTCCGCATAATAACAATCACCTACAAGTAAGATTAGTTTCTTATTTTTGAACTGCTTCGCGACGTCTATTAAAGCTTGTACAAAATAGTCTGGTTCATCTAATCGGTCCACATATTGAAAGTCGATGATTTGACTATTTTGAGTTGCTATTCCTCGTGTCCCACCTAGCAAGAGTGTTCGAATGCCTTTTGTTTTCAATGCGGGTTCTAATACAAGGCTTTTTATACGGTACGCTTCGTAAAAGGAGCGGGCTACACCATATGCATTTTGGCCAGATTGTATGATTACCGGCAAAAAGATTTGATCTACTTTTATTGACAAATTTACTCGCCTCTCATTTATAAATGAATTTAATCATTTGTATGCAATTTGTCTTGTACTTATGTAACTAAAAGTATTATGAACTACGGTGTGCTAAATCTGAATTAATTTTTTCTTACGCTGTTCAAAACCTACAATTGATTGTACACCAAAGCTTTTAAGCAATTCTGCATTGACAAATGTATACTTGCCTAAATCGTCCGGGAAATGTGCATCTGAGGAAATTGTAAAGGCTACACCATGGTCAATTAAAATTTGCAAGAAACGAGGTCCTGGGCACATTTCCTTTACTGGATAGCGATAATATAAGCCTGCATTTATTTCAGTGGCAGTTTGTGTTGTCATAAGTGCCTTTGCAATTCTTTCATACCAAGAGTCAAGAAAAACCGTATCCTTCACTTGATAGTCAAATACTTTAAAGTTGTCCAAATGTGCCACAAAATCAAACATATTGGAGAGGATCATTTTTTCTACTGTAGCAAAAAAACGCGTATAGTTCTGCTGTAAAGTAGCTGTATTCATACCCTCAAATATGTATTGTGTTTGAGGGTTATCAAAGCCCCAGCCTTCCACAAAATGGACAGATCCGATGACATAATCCCATTGATATGCTGCTAATAATGATGCTAATTCTTCCTCACCACCGACAAAATAATCCGCCTCAATACCAAGCTTTAAGGAAATACCATGACGACTCCACTTTGCCTTTGCTCGATTAATAGCTGACACAAAATCATCCATGCTTTCCGTCATCACACGATCAAGCCAGTAACGCTGCACTTTACCAACTTCGTTATCACCCAACTGCATATAACGCTCAAAATATGTTCGCGTCTCCTTAAAACGATATAGATGGTCGACAATGCCAACCTCGCGCAAACCAAGTTGTTTAGCCTGTTGTAGATATAAATCTAACCATTCCTCACTATAGCAGCCACTTTGTAATCGCTTTGCCAACTGCTGTATTTGCCACTCCACAAATGCTTTAGAACCTTGTGCTGCTTCATCTTCATTAAAAAAACGAATAGCTTGAGAAGTACGCTCTAGCCAACGAAATGAATATGGACCTTCTTCTAAATGTACATGATAATCAATCATCCGCTCTTCCCTCCATTACATACCGTCCACTTTTCCTCGTATGCTTGCCACTCCACTGGACAAGCAATATCACAAAGAATTTCCGAGCACTCCTCGATGTGACATATTTGATAAAAGGACTTACCATTTATTTTAGATGCATCCGCTAATAAAAAGTTCATCTTGCTACGGTCTAGCATTTTTTTAGAAATTAACGATTCATCCAAATCGTAATCGTATACGATACCATCACAAATACCACCACATGATATAAATGCTTTATCAAAATTCATATTCCCTAATACCTCCAAAGTCATAGCTCCTGCTACTGAGGATTGCCTTGGATTCGTCGTTCCTCCGAGTAAAATTACCTTACCCGTCATTCGTCGCTCTTCAATAGCCAAATTAAATTGTACTGCAGCAGCTATGGAATTCGTGACGACCGTTATATCATCGACTGCCAGTAAAAAATCTGCGATATGCACCGTCGTTGTACCGGTATCAACAGCAATTGTATCCCCATCACATATACGTCTAGCTGCCAAACGAGCTATATTACGTTTTGCCTCTTTTTGCATTTGCAGCTTGCGCAAAAATACTGGTTCATTTCTAACGTGTGTATACTTGACAGCTCCTCCGTGTACTCTCGTTAATAAACGCTGTTGCTCTAGCTCATCAAAATCTCTGCGAATCGTTTCAGGTGCCACTTGTAATTCTTCCGCAATATTGGCAACAACAATTTTCTCATCAACCTCTAATTGCTTTAAAATAAATTCAAATCGTTCAATTTTTGCATACGTCATGATAATGCAATCACATCTTCCCTTGCCACATAGCACGTATATTTTTTGCCCAGCTCAAACGAATATCCTCGTTGATGGAGCTGCTCCATTGTAAAGAAACATTCACCCTCAAACGTTGTTCGAATAACATTGCCGCTCATTAACGACTGCTTCGCCTCTCCAGTCATACAAACATCCCCCTGTCTCTGATCGAGATGAATGGCTTCAGGTCGAATTGCAAATTTTGAACATTCCTTTGGTAACGTCTCGCCAATCATGTTCTCAAGAGCTGGACGCGTAAAAACATTGTAATGTCCAATAAAATTAGCGATAAATTCACTTTCAGGGCTTGTATAAATCGCCGTAGGGGTTCCACATTGCGCAATCATCCCATTGTTCATTACAAATATTCTATCGGAAACAGCCATCGCTTCCTCTTGATCATGCGTTACTAACATCATCGTTATGCCTAGCTTTTGTTGAATGGCTCGTAAATCTGCCTGTAATTTTTTACGAATTTGGGCATCTAGTGCACTGAGTGGTTCATCTAGCAACAACACTTTTGGTCGGACAATTAAAGCACGAGCAAGGGCAACACGCTGCTGTTGACCGCCAGACAATTCTTTCGGATAAGCATTTGCTTTTTCAGATAAGTGGACAAGCGCAAGCATTTCTTGAACACGCTGGTCAACTTCAGAAGTATTTACTTTTTGCATGCGTAAACCAAAGGCTACATTTTCCTTCACCGTCATATTTGGGAATAGTGCATATGATTGAAATACCATACCAACTTGGCGATCCTTTGGTTGAACACCCATCATATCCTTACCTTCAATGACAATTTGGCCAGCCGATGCATCTGTTAATCCTGCTACAATACGTAAAATAGTACTCTTACCACAGCCACTAGGACCTAACAGAGTTATAAATTCACCTTTTTCAATCTTCATATCTATATTTGTCAAAACAGTTGATTGTCCATATTTTTTATGAAGTCCTTCAATAACAAGATAACTCATAGATTTGTAGCACCTTTCGATCGTTTCATTAATTTTGCAATCACGAACGTTAATAAGCCCATAAGAACGATATAAATAAAGACAACTGCACTGGCAATATGTCCACTTGTACTAAGTTTTTTCATTAAATAAATTTGTACCGTTTCAAAGCGAGAACCCACAACTAAATTAATCAGTACAAACTCTCCAAAAAGTACAGAAAACGATAATAATGCACCTGCAAATAAGCCTGGGTAAACAGTAGGTAATAATATTTTGCTAAATGCCTGCAATTTCGATGCTCCCAGTAATTGCGCTGCATCTAAAAGCTGCCGAGCATCTACATTGCGTAAACTATTGCGTGTCCCTTGGTAAATGTACGGAAGGATTCCGATGACATAGGCCCCTAAAACGACTAAAATCATTGGCACATCAAATTGGCTATAAACACGAATGAGCCCGACTGCTAAAATAATTCCCGGAAATGAATACACCATAACAACTGCCATCTGAATCCATTTTTCGTATTTTGGAAAATACAACACGATGACGAAAATGGCTGGTACGATCACGAGCAATGCGATTATTACAGCCCCACTCGACAATAAAACAGAGCGTCCAAACGCCTGTATAAATTCTGCATCCTGAAATAAGGTAGCAAGCCATTTCAATGTCAATCCTTCTGGCAAAATGGTCTTATTCCAATTCGTCGCAAAGGCATAAAGCATTGTTGCACCAACTGGCAACACCAAATAAACTACTAACAGAAGGAAGAATAAATCAGCAAAGCCTCTTTTTTTCACTATAACTTCCTCCTTGTTTTTGAAATACTCCATTCACTTAACAGCATTGCCATCACCATCGTTACTGCTAATATTACAGCAATCGCACTTGCCAGCTCTGGCTGGGCAAAAATATCTCCTTGAATAAGAGAACCAATACGAATGGCGACTAAATTGTAACTACTACTAGTTAGCGCATAGGCTGAGGCATACGCTCCCATTGCATTGGCAAACAATACACTAAATGTTCCAACTATCCCAGGAAGCATTACAGGAACACCAATCTTCACCCAAAATTGCCATGTAGACGCTCCTAGCAGTGCCGCTGCTTCCTTCCATTGTTGCTGAATTCCATCATAAATTGGGTATAAAAGCATTAGCGCTAACGGTAGCTGAAAATAAATATAAATAAGTAACAAGCCACCCCAGCTATAAAGAGAAAATGACGATAATGCGTCGATCCCCCATTGATCGAATAGCAAGGTAAAGAGCCCGCTGTTTCCGAGTAATACGATAAAGGCAAATGCTAATGGAATACCTGAGAAATTTGATGTTAAGTTTGTTAATATTAAAATCTTCTCACGTACTGGCTCAGAAAATCTCATAATCGCATAAACTGCAAATAGAGTAACCATTAAGGCAATGACTGCCGAAATAACGGACAGTGTAATGCTATTTTTAAAGCCCTGTAAAATGTAATCATTCGTTAGTACAGATTGATAGTGTGCAAGTGTAAATCCATCACTATTTTGAAAGCTTGTTATTAGCATATACAGTAATGGTACTAAGAAAAATAACAAGACAAGTACTAGGAACGGGGAAAGCCAGGCAACTGTTTGCCGCTTCGAAATCAAAACAATCACTTCTTTCTTTATTTAATAGCGGCTATTATTTAGATTAATCATTTTTATTAATAAGAAGGTTCATCATTATAACGTGAGGTTGATTTCCGCTTCGTTAGCACTACGCTTTCGCACAGAGAAAACATTGTTGCTGTCGCTTCGCTTTCGCACAGAGAAAACATTGCCGCTGACGCTTCGCTTTCGCACAGAGCAAAGCTTCCTGGGGGCGTCAGATGAGCCGCTAATCCCCAGAAGTCGCCCATAGTTGATAAAAACTGAAATTGTTCCGATAAAATGAGATTTTGTTCCGATAAATGTTAAAATTGTTCCGATAAAACGTGATTTTGTTCCGATAAATGTTAAAATTGTTCCGATAAAACGTGATTTTGTTCCGATAAATGCTAAAATTGTTCCGATATATCTTCAAAGTCTGAATAAATAATTAAAATTAAGCCCTTTTTAAAGATTGCATCCCCTCTAATAACAGGGGCACCATTTCATCAGAAGGTTCGATATTCAATAAATGACAGCACAGCGGAGCAATTTGTAACTGTGATACAATCTCATCCTTAATGCCTGCTTTAACGCGATTTGAAATAACAAACATCGGTACATGACGATCCTCAGCTGTTGTTCCTCCATGATTACCATCACTCGTCATCCCATGATCAGCTGTCACGATCACCTCATAACCCTGTTCAAGACATTTTGGAATAAATAATGATAGTAAGACGTCGATGGCTAAAACACGATTACGATACTGTGCTGAGTCAGCTGTAAATTTATGGCCATCGTCATCTACATTCATCGGATGTATATACAAGAAATCTGGTTGCTTTTGATCCATTAGCCATGCAGCTTCAGCAAATAAATGACTGTCTGGGTAGTGATCCTCAAAATAGAACAAGCCATTCTCAATCGGCAACTGCGTATCCAATTGTAGCCTGTCCTCCATATGCACAAATGGAGCACGATTGTATAGCTCACTTACCCAATAATAGGCAGCTGCCGCTGTAGACAGACCGTTTTCTTTCGCTAAATGAAATAAACTATTTTGCGTGGACAAACGTACGGTCATATTGCTCGTCACACCATGTACAATAGGTGGTGTCCCCGTTAAAATCGTTTCATATAAAGGTCTTGATAAAGATGGGACCTCCGAACAAACCTTATAACGTGCTGCAAGATTGCGTTCAACTAAATGGTGCATAAATCCCATATGGGTACAAGCTGTATCAAAACGAAGAGCGTCTACAACAATTAAGACAACTTTATTATTTTGCATGAATTAATACCTGCTCTTGATATAGTTGTGGAATTTGTTTTGTAGTTTCTTCCCATTTCTTCTGATCTTTTACTGGCTGTGCGTTTTTGTACATTTCTGCAGGTAATAATAGCTCCTTAACATCTTGAGATAATTGAACCTTGTCACGAATTGGGCGAGCATAACCTTTCGCTAAATTTTCTTGACCTGCATCAGATAAAATATACTCTCGAGCTAACATGGCTGCATGAGGATTTTTTGCGTATTTATTAATGATCGTTGCATATCCTGATGTGACAGATCCTTCTGATGGAATGACTACATCAAAACGTTTCTCATCGATTTGGTGACGGTAGCCAAGCGCATTAAAATCCCATAAGATGGCTACGTCAATTTCACCCTTTTCTAAATTCGCTACAGATGGATCACCTTGTAAACGCCCTTGTTTTGCTAAGTCTGCGAAAAAGTCTATCCCTGGTTGGATATTTGATTCGTCGCCACCAAAAGCCATAGCAGCTGCTAAAATAGCAAACTGTGCTTGGTTTGCTGTAAGTGCATCACCAATGCTGACAGTGTAATCTCCGTTTTTAATATCCTCCCAAGATTTTGGAGCGTTTTTGACGTTGTTTTTATCAGTTAAAAATGCAATCGTACCTGTATAGCCTACAACCCAATGCCCTTCATCATCTTTTGCCCAGTCAGGTATCTCATCCCAATAAGATGTTTTGTACGGTAATGTTAAACCTTTGTCCTTAGCAATCGGACCAAAGGCAATTCCTACGTCGCCAATATCTGCAGTCGCATCGTCCTTTTCTGCCTCAAACTTTGCTAGCTCCTCGGCACTCGACATATCGGTATCCTTATGCTTTAGGCTATATTCCGTACCAAGTTCTTCCCAAGTCTCCACCCAGTTTGCCCACGTGTCTGGCATACCGACAGAATTTACAGTGCCTTCTTCTTTTGCTTTTTTCGTAATTTCTTCAAGCGTTAAATCACTGTTTACCTCCTTGGAACTAGACGAACTGTCAGAACAAGCTGCCAACATCGAAATTGCTAATGCACCGATTAGACCTTTCTTCCACAACTTTTGAATTGCCATGAGTTGGAACCTCCATTTGTTTTTGTTTATTTTTATTTGCTTACAACCGTTATGTTATAAAACAAACATTAAGCAAGTATGGAGGAATTTAAAATATTCAGTAAAAATTATATAGAAATTATTGATTTAATGGGGAAATTGTAAAGATATACATTTATTTGAGGGGAAGATAAAAAGAATCTAGTTAGGTATGCGCACGTTTATGTAGTATTTCAAGACGTGCACACACTCTAGATTATTCAGAAAAACCAAGAAAGTCTGCATATGTATGCGGCTCGTTCTCCTTTAAAATTGTTAAAAATGTAAATGCAAGCTGCACAACCGACCACCATCTCATATTGTAGGACATCTCAAAGCGAGCAGGCTCTAATGTAAAAACATCCTGAAAAATATCAAGCGGGTCAATTTTTTCATCTTTTAAAATGGATAAAAAACCTAGAAATAATGTATGATCTTTCACTTCAATTATCTTTTCATCAACAAGTGCATCAATTTTTTCTGGTTGTTGAAAATTACATTGTGTCGCAACGTACCTTTCTAAATCCTGCGCACGCTGCCTTTCTTCACGCTCTCTTTTCTTTGCGACAAAATCAATGACGTTATCCACGTGCATCGCCTCTTCTTTTTTCTTTTATTGTAGCATTTTTTACAATAATATTGCCCGGACAGGCTCCCCTTTTTTCCTTTCTGCCAAAACAAAAAAGAATGATATTAGCAAATTTGCCAAAATCATTCTTTTCTCAAGATATTTTATCAGTAGTGTTAACCAAGCATTTTTATAAAGCTCATACCATAACGTGAGGTTGATTTCCGTTCTGGCTGGGCGCTTTGTTGCTGTGAGAAAGCGAAGCGACAGGGCAATTATCCCATGGCAACATTGATTGGGATTGTTATGGTCACTTTCCCTCCACCAGCTGATAAATCATTGGCAATTTGCAGTGTTCCACCATGACTCTGAACAATGGATTGGGCGATATAAAGTCCCATCCCATGGTGACTTCCTGCGTTTCTGCTTGGATCTCCGCGATAAAATTGTTTGGTAGCCTCTTTTAAATCTCTCGGAGAAAATCCACAGCCGCTATCGGTAACCGTAAATTGCATAAAATCCGCAGCACCTTGAGCAGTTAATGTCACCCTTCCATTTTCAGGTGTGTGCTCTACAGCATTGGCAATGACATTAAAAATTGCACGATAGAACTGCTCTTCATCGATAAATATATGATCAGGAAGCATTTCCTTTTGGACAGCCACTTGAAGCTTTTTCTCTAGAGAAAGAGCTCTCATTTGATGCTCTATTTCTGTCATAAATGCATCCGTTTTAACGTTTGTTTTTTCACGAACGATATTTTTCTCCATCTTTGATAAATCAATTAACTCTTTCGTGAATTTTTCTATTTTAATTGTATTTTTCAAAATATAGTCATTATATTCTCTTTGTATATCGTCTTGAACAGTGTCCTGTAAGAGCTCTGCATTTCCCCGAATAATTGTAAGAGGTGTTTTCAGATCGTGGGCAAGAGCAGAAATTTGCTCTCTACGAGTCTGCTCATTTTCCCATTGCTGTTTTAACGAACTATTTAAGGCCTCTTTCATCTGCTCGAGAGAAATCGATATTTCATCTATTTCACGGATTCCTGAAGAGTTAATCGTAAAATCTAAATTTTGATTTTGTATTTTTTCAATCGCTTCCTGTAAGCCAAACATTTTTTTCTTAAGATTTCCTCCAAAATGAATCGCTAGGACAGTTGCTAGCGTTATAACCCCTATAATAAATAATAGAATATCTAAAAGCTGTGGATTGGGTAAATACTTCCTCATAATAGCCGAACGATACTGCGGCACTATATTGTATTTTAATATACAAATCTCATTTTCTCGCTCTATAAACGAGTAAAATTGGCTGACACCTCGGGTTTGCTCTTTTTTCATTGCATCCCAAGCTTTTGAAGCTTCCTTCTCTGAAAGATTTCCTGCAAGAAGTTTACCTTCTTTAGAAAATACTACGTAATCAACAAGGTCTGGGATCATATCAGCTGTAACCGAACTACTAGACGCAATACGATCCCTTGATAATGAAATTTGAGTTTCTTCATAATTTGCTGGTAATACGATGTTGGTAGAAAGGGCAAACATCGTTAAACAGATCAGTAGGACCACTAACAGAATAACACCTAAACTTAGGAAAAGGAGATATCGAAGAAAAAAAGTATGTAATCGTGTTCCTTTAGCAGGCTTCATTGTCTCCATTTATATCCAATCCCCCAAACAGTGTCAATGGCATCAACATTAAAAGCATGTAGCTTTGAACGAATATTTTTAATATGCTCAGTAATAGCGGTACTGTCACTCTTCCCATCAAACCCAAAAACAGTTTCATAAATCTTTTCTTTAGAAAATACCTGCCCTCGATTTCGAGCTAGAAATTCGCATATTTCATATTCGCTTTTTGTCAGTATTATCTTCTCATCATTTACAAACAGCTCTTTGCCAGATAGATTGAAGTGGACGTTATCTATAAAAAGAATGCTACGCCTTTCTCTTTTTTCGCGTCTCAAATGAGCATTCACTCTTGCACGTAGTTCCCCAATTCCAAACGGTTTGATAATATAATCATCTGCGCCAAGACCTAGCCCATACATAAGGTCTTCCTCCAATGATTTAGCCGTTAAAAAAAGGATAGGACAATCTACAGCATGACGTATTTGGCCACATAAAGTAAATCCATCAATTTCAGGCATCATCACATCCAATAAAATTAAATCGAAGGTACCAAGATCCATTTTACTTACTTCTGTCGCGTCAGAAATTGCCGTTACTAAATGTTCGTCTTTTAGTAATGCATTTTTTATCAATACTAAAATATCTTTTTCATCATCTACTGCTAATATTTTTGCCATACTTCTACCCTCATCATTTTTCCCTAACTTTCTGTTTTTCTTCCTTCCCATTTCCAAAACCATAAACAAGATAGGACTAATGCGAACAATGTTCCACAAATTGAAGCAATAATACCTTCCTGTAGTCCTATTTCCACCGTCGATAGGTCAAGCCCTGACTCCTTCATTTCCCATAATGAAATAAAGTGACCACCCCAACCATAAGGTATAAATGACCAAATACCATCACCTAGTCCAGTGAGGAGTAAGGCTACTATTAGTGAGCCGACAATACCTAATCCGATAGAGGCACCTTTACCAAAATGAAGGCTAACAAATAAATGTAAAATATATAAAAATGCAAAGCTTACAAATAGAATACATCCAGCTATGAAATAAAATTGATAACCAAAAGTATCTTCATGCAAAAGTTCAATAAAACCAATACTAAAAATACCGAAGGACAATAATATTGCTCCAAAACTAAATAACAATAACAGTATCAACTTGCTTAAATAGGCCACTATTTTTATTTTAGTAGCTGTTAGCATCCCCTGAAAATGTCCTGCATTTGCTTCTTGCTCCGCTGCCATTGCACAAACTAATCCAATAATAATTGGAAACCCACACGAAAGAGCCTGAAAATAACCGGATATTTTCCATGCAAAATTCCATGGCGAATATGAATAGTATGCTAAAAACAGCCCAGAAATAATAATAGGTACAATTAGATGTGTAAGCAAAAAAGGCGTTCTTTTTGTTTTAAGGAGCTCTGCTCTAAGTAATCTTAACATTACCATGAACTATTTCGCCTCCCTTTTTTGAAACCAACGTGCAGTAAGGAAGCTGATTAACGCAAACCATGTTAAAGCAATCAATATACCTGGAACTATAACCGACATGCTTAATAACGGGCTACCTTCAGGCACTGGCAAACCATTTGGTAAAATCTCAAGAGTTGGACAAATTAGTCTTGCTGTAATGCCATAAGGAACGCTAAACCAAAACTCCCCATCTGCAAGTGCTACGATCCCCACAATATTGCCAACCAGATTGATTAAAATAGTTATATAAGTACCCAATTTTGCCGCAAGAAATAGACAAAGTGGAATTTGCCATAACATCGTTAAGAAAATTAATAAACTACCTGCAAGACTTTTTGTTAAAGGAAAGCTATGACCAAAAAGTATTCCGCCAGCAGTAATACCTGCAAAGAAAATGAGCGTAATGAGTAGCAACCAGGCACTACAAGTAAGGATTTTGCCAAACCATATCTTTTTGAGGTTGATCGGCATTGCGAGGATGCTATGATATTTCAATTTAGCATCTTTTTCTATCGCTAACGCACAACATATTGTCAGTGCACCTGGTAGGAGCATTGAATACCACCAATTATAAGCCCCCTTTTGAAAAAAACTTCCTCCCATTAAAGATGCACTCAGTAACAGTGTCACGATGGGGGCTAGCCAAACTAATTTAGGAATATAAGTCTTTTTCCATTTTAATCTTTCAGCCTTCATTATTGAAATCATTTTATATGCCTACCTTTCTATTAGTAGACACTACTTGCATAAATAATGATTCTAATTCCTGACCTTGTGGGGCAACCCCCTGATATCCTAATTTACCATCTGAAATGATGCCAATTTCATCAACGACCTGCTCTACTTCTGACAGTATATGGCTTGATAAAATAACTGTAATACCTTGCTCTGGAAAAGATCTTATTAGTTTTCGAAGCTCTTGAATACCGATTGGATCAAGACCATTTGTAGGCTCATCAAGAATTAACAGCTTTGGATAGTTTAATAGCGCAATAGCTATCCCTAGGCGTTGTTTCATCCCTAATGAAAACTGTCCTGCTCGTTTTTTTCCTGTATTGGTCAAATCAACAATTTTTAATACTTCGTCAATACGTGACTGCGGCAATCCGAGGGCAATCGTTCGAACCTTGAGATTTTCTCTTGCCGTTAAATTTTCATAAAGCGGTGGTGTTTCAATTAATACACCAATGTCTTGTAAATCATTGCGATTCCATTCACGTCCATTAAAAAGTATCTTTCCTGCATTCGGACGCAACATACCCGTAATCATTTTTAACGTAGTCGATTTCCCAGCACCATTTGGACCAAGCAAACCATAAACAGTATTGCGAGGTATCGTTAACGACAGATCCTCTACAATTTTTTGCCTCTTAAAGCTTTTGCTAAGATTTTCTGTTTGTAAAATAATATCTCCCATAATAATCATCTTCCTTTCGATGATTATAGTGTAAAAAATGATTATAAGGATTTTATAAGGATATCGAAAATTTTTGTGGTCACTATGAAAATCAATTTGGCCAAGGCTTGTGAATGTTGTAACGCTTTAAATAAACGGAAATCAACGATATAGTAGAACTTTTTGTCCATTCCAAAAATGAACACTATGACTACTCACCATAATCAAACAGAATAGCTTGTTACAGTGAAGTGATTTACATTTGCTGTCGCTTCACTTTCGTACAGATAAACATAATTGCTGAAGTTTAACTTTAACCAAAGTGGCATGCCAAAAGATACACGGTAAGTGAAGTGGTTGATTGGAGTGGAGACTGAGCGACTCCTTGGGGATTAGCGTCACAGATGAGACCCTGGAGCGAGCAGCGCGAGTGAAGCGGCTCATCGGACGCCCCCAGGAAAGCGCTCAGTCGGAACGGAAATCAACCCCTCGCTTTGCAGAAGAACCATATTTATTTATAAGTCATCTTAATTCCATTGACATAACAGTCTAGCAAAAACACGAAAAGCATTTGGAATGAGAACATCCCAAATGCTTTTTGTCATGCTATATGAAATTTAATTTACATAAATTCTTTCACTAATTCATTAAAATCATTTTCGCTCATTTTAATATCAATATCTGTTAATGGTAGCTCTGAGTAGCCTGGTACTTTTTCTTGATATGAAGTTGTTTCAGTATCTTGATAAATAATACCTGTTACTAAACCTTCATGCTCCATCACTGTACGCATCGCCATACCGCGGTCAGAATTGTCATAGCCTTCGATATCAGCAAGCTTTGTTAAGTTCTCTTTAAACCAATCGTACGTGTTCACTTTGTTGTATGTTACACAAGGTGAGAATACGTTGATGAACGAGAAGCCTTTATGATTAATACCAGCTTCAATTAAAGCAGTTAACTCTTTAATATCCGTAGAGAAACCTTGTGCGACAAATGTAGCGCCACTTGTTAAAGCTACTTCTAATGGTTTTAATGACGGCTCAATCGCACCGCCCGGCGTAGATTTAGTAATAAATCCTGCAGCAGAGCGTGGAGATGTTTGCCCCTTTGTTAAACCATAAATTTGGTTATCCATAACAACGTACGTGACGTCGATATTACGACGGATGGCATGAATTGTATGACCCATACCAATCGCAAAGCCATCCCCGTCACCACCTGAAGCGATCACATTTAAATCACGGTTTGCCATTTTTAAGCCTTGTGCAATTGGTAATGCACGACCATGAATACCGTGGAAACCGTAAGAATTAATGTAACCTGAAATACGGCCAGAACAGCCAATACCAGAGATAACAGCTAGTTCGTTTGGTTCAATACCTACGTTAGCCGCGGCGCGCTGAATCGCTGCTTGAACAGAGAAGTCACCACAGCCTGGGCACCAGTTTGGTTTCACTGTATTACGAAAATCCTTAAATGTTGCCATTAGCGAGTCAACTCCTTCACGCGATTTTCTAGTTCACCTGGTAAGAATGGTGTACCATTATATTTTGTAATAGTCTCGATTTTGTCGTGACCACCAACATTCATCTTCATAATATTTGCTAATTGACCTGTGTAGTTATTTTCTACAACAATTACTTTTTTCGCTTTTGCTACAAGCGGTGCCACCTCAGTAGATGGGAATGGGTGAATTAAACGAATATGCGCATGGTTCACCTTCATACCTTGAGCATTTAAGCGTTCTTGTACCTCTTCAATAGCTCCACGAGTTGAGTTAAAGCCAACTAATAAAATATCAGCATCTTCGTGTGGTGCATTTGAGTATACCGGATTATCAAATTTCAATGCAGCTAGCTTACGGAAACGTTTATCCATTTGTACTTGACGGTTACCCGTTGCTTCAGATGGTTTACCTGTTTCATCATGCTCAACCCCTGTTACATGGTGAATACCATTTAACGTACCAGGTAGTACACGTGGTGAAATACCGTCTTCCGTATTTTCATAACGTTTGAAGTATGCTTTATCAGCCGCTTCTTCAATGTTGTCAGTAACAATTTTACCGCGACGAATTTCAATTTTATTGTAATCAAATGGTTCAACAGATTGTTTACCTAGAGATAATTGTAAGTCAGTCACTAAAATCACTGGTAATTGTAACTCCTCTGCAATGTTAAACGCTTGGATTGTATCAAAGAATGCTTCCTCCATAGTAGAAGGTGCAATTACTACTTTAGGAATTTCACCATGCGTACCATATAACATCGCCATTAAATCTGATTGCTCTTGTTTTGTTGGTAACCCTGTTGATGGACCACCACGTTGTGTATCAACAACAACTAGTGGCTGCTCTGTCATACCTGAAAGACCAATCGCTTCCATCATTAATGAAAGACCTGGACCAGCTGAAGCTGTGAAAGAACGGACACCACCAAAGTTTGCCCCAATCGCCATCGTCGCTGCAGCAATCTCATCTTCTGTTTGAATAACCGCACCACCGAATTTCGGTAATTTTTTAATAAGGTATTCCATAATTTCAGATGCTGGTGTAATTGGGTAGGCTGCCATAAAGCGTGTCCCAGCCGCAAGTGCACCAAGCGCTACTGCATCGTTCCCAATCATGAACATACGGCGTTTGCCATCTGCTGGCGCTAATGCCCATTCACCTACACGCTCACCTAAAAGTTCATTCATTAATTCATGACCGCGTGCAATGGCCTCCATATTTTTTTGAACAACTTCTTCGCCTTTTTTGCCAAAAATATCATCTACAACATTTTGAAACACTTCGTCCTCTAAATTCAGCAATGCAGCTGTTGCTCCGATTGCCACCATATTTTTCATCAACGAAGTGCCAAGCTCTGCCGCTACCTCTGTAAAAGGTACCGCAAATAATGGCGCTTTTGAATCTTCTGGCTTCACTGGATCGAATTTTGAATCGGCTAAAATAATGCCAGTCTCTGTTAGCTCTTTATAATTGACGTCGATTGTTTCTTGGTCAAATGCTACTAAAATATCTAAATCATCCGCAATAGAACGTACTTCTGTTGGACGAACTGTAATTTTATTATTCGTATGGCCACCTTTAATTCGAGAAGAGAAATGACGATAACCGTATAGGAAGTAACCTAAACGATTCATTGCCATTGAGAAAATTTCCCCTGTACTTTCAATCCCTTCACCCTGTTGCCCACCTACTTTCCATGAAAGCTGATGTAACATGTCAACAACTCCTTAAATCCAATGTGTACTATTTTATTTTTTCCTTCATAAGTTTAACACGAAGAAACGGTCTGCACTATTGTTATTACACGATTTAAATGAAATTCAGACCTTTGACTGAAAACTTTGTTCATAAAGTTGTAATTTTCAAAAAACGATAAATGAGTAGTCATGAACATCCTTTATTTTTTTCATATTATCCCCAGTTCATCACATAAAAATAGATTAGTTTACACAAATGACTAAAAGTAATCCCTTCATTCGTTAACAGGCCTGAATGTAGTCACTATTATTTCTTCGATTCCTTTTAGAATCATCGATAATTTTTTACTTTGTTTTCTCTTTTCACATTTGAAAGCCCAGACTGTAATAAAAGATGTTTGTTGTTACTTGCATTTCCTTTATTTCTTCATAATCAATCCAAATATGAATCCTGAACAATCAAGCTCCTCAAACGAAAAAAATGCCTTGCAGCTTATTATGTGCAAGGCATTTTACTTCATAACTTATTATCGAACACGTTTTTCTACAAGAAGCTTTAAAGCTGTACGTTCCTCACCAGCAATTAAAATATCGGCAAACGCCGGTGCGCAAATTAAATCTGTGCCACTTGGCGCTACAAATCCGCGTGCAATGGCCACTGCTTTCACGGCTTGGTTAAGTGCACCTGCCCCAACTGCTTGCATTTCTGCTTGCCCTTTTTCTCTGATTACCGCGACTAATGCACCTGCAACTGAATTTGGATTAGAGCGTGATGATACTTTTAATGAATCCACAATTATTCCTCCCCGTTTCGCGAATAGTGTTTACGCTCAACAACTCATGTCCCCCTTTTTTGGACCTCAAGTTATTGTCGATAGGTCATTTTATGCTCGGTAAAAAGGAAATAGACTATTTTCATTTCTTATATATTTAAATAAATCAAAAAAGACTGAAAATTCTTGTTAGAAAATTACTATGCCAATGAAATAAAGGTGCCGTTTTAAATCACTGAGGGCTCCTTGACAAAACGAGGGGATGATTTCCGTTCCAGGCTACTCGCTTTCCTGTGGGCGAGCGTCGAGCCGCTTCCTCCGCTAAAGGAACGAAGGCTAAGTGCGTCACGTCCTGTGACAATGCCTTCGTGACCAACATCGTGTTGGCCTCAGGGTCTCGCCTGTCTCGCTATCCAAAACGGGAGTCGAGTAGCCTTCCACTGCAATCAACAATAGTGTAGAACTTTTATAAAATTTAAGTATTTCAAAAGTGAACGAAAATGGTTACTCTTCAGAATAGAAACTTATAACAGTAAAGACGATTGTATATCTGTCGTTGCGGCAGCTTCTCTTTCGCTCAAAAACACATCTTGATGAAGCTTCGTTTTATCACTATAAATTAGAGTGACATGCCAAAAATTCATACTGAGTGAAGAGGTTGATTGGAGTGGAGGCTGGGCGACTCCTTGGGGATTAGCGTCACAGATGAGACCCTAGAACGAGCAACGCGAGTGAAGCTGCTCATCGGACGGGAAATCACCCAGTCGGAACGGAAATCACCCCCTCGCTTTGCCGAAGAGCCATACTTTAATTTCATTGACATAAAAGTTTTTCAACATAAAAAAACTATTGTGGCATTTTTCATACACAATAGTTTCTCTCCTTATCCTTGAAACGGATAATCTTCGTTAATATAAATTCGCTCACAATGTTTGGCTTTCCCTGTTTTATCATCAATCTCTACAAAGAACCCACTTAACACATCGCGTCCTTTTTTCGGCACTTCAAAACGGGATGGCATATTTGTTTGGAATTTATAAATAACACTTTCCTTCGTCATCCCCAATATTTCATCGTATGGGCCTGTCATACCAACGTCAGTAATATAGGCTGTGCCCTTTGGATAAATACGTACATCGGCTGTTTGTACATGGGTATGTGTCCCAACGACCGCCGAGGCCTTTCCATCTAGATGCCATCCAAGCGCAATCTTTTCACTTGTCGCTTCGGCATGAAAATCCACGAATACAAGCGGTGACGTTTTATGCGCTTCTTCGATTAATTTCTCAGCCATCGCAAATGGATCCTCATGAGGAGGTAAAAACACGCGACCATGAAGATTAATTACAGATAATGTTACACCGTTTTTTGAAATTTGCACCATTCCTTTACCTGGTGCTTCACTTGAGAAGTTTGCCGGGCGTATTAAATAATCTGCATCATCTATAAAATCAAAAATATCTTTGTTGTCCCAAGTGTGGTTGCCCATCGTAATAACATCTACACCCATTTGCAATAGATCATTATAAATATTTCGCGTAATTCCACGACCTGCTGCTGCGTTTTCACCATTTGCAATAACAACATTTGGATTGTATTTTTTCTTCAAGCGAGGTAAATATTTTTCTACAGCATCTCGCCCTATTGAACCTACAATATCACCTATAAATAAAACTTTCATTTTTACAATACCACTCTTTCTATCCATTACGCCTTACAGTCATTTTGGTTTCCTGCTAATGATATTGTGAGACCTACTCTTCATTACACACACCAAGAATAACCGCTACTTTGCTTTCATTGACGATCAATATCATCATTAATTGTAACCTCAGTAAGAACATTAAGCAAAAAAAATATAAAACACTAATTATTCGGCAGTTCACTAAATTATTTTATTCTTTTTCAAATTAACATAAATAAGTGTTGAGGATAAATTGAGCCAATTCATCTTTACTAGCCTAAAAAAGAGTAATTGCTTCACATTCCTATTAATAAGTTTGACCTTTAATAGATCCGGATACTTTTTTACAAATGATTGTATCTCTATTTTGATATCTTGTCTGACTCTACTTGTCTGTATACGATGCAGAATCACAAGCAAACCTTCAAATTGATAATTTAAAAAGCTATTTTTTACTTCATTATATACACCGCTTATTTCCAACTCTATTTTTAGCTTTTCATACAATACATCATACTTTTGACGTACATTTATATTCGTCCCTCTCGTTAATGAGTTTTGATTACCAACATTATAGTAATATAACTGCTTCGGAACATAGCAAATGGCTTGATTTTTTATGACGGCTCTCGTAATAAAAACTGTATCTTCTGCAAAACTCATATCTTCATCAAATCGTAAAGCATGTTTATCTAAAAAGGCTTTTAAATATAATTTACAGCTAGCAAAGCCAAAATGCCTTTCTCCTATTTCAGTAAATAACTGATTTAAGCAATCTACTGCACTAACAGAACAATAATCATGCGATGAATAATTCAATTTCCTACTACCAGTCATCTCCTGCCAATATAAATCACACTTTGCAATATTCGATCCCGTTAAACGACAGGCAAGATACAATTCTTGGAGCATTGTTACCTCAATCCAATCATCTGCATCAACAAAGGTGACATATTGACCATTTGCATGCTCAATGCCTAAATTTCTTGCCTTACTTACCCCTCCATTGGGTATATCAAAAACAGTGATTCGTCCATCTTCTTCTGCAAATTTACGTAAGATCATCAATGATTGATCACTACTACCATCATTAATAGCAATAATTTCAATGTTTTTTAACGTTTGCCGACATATGCTAATTAAACATTTTTCTAAATATTTTTCTGCATTATAGACAGGAAGGATGACACTTACTAAGATTTTGGGTTCCAAAATTTTGCGCCTCCCCTATTAACAAGAATGACTTTTAACTGCTCAAGCCATTTTTTTCTCTTCTCCTTGTTTAAGCCTACACATAATAGGCTAACGCACACAATTACACTATAGTAAAAAATATATAGAATGATTGAAAACCAAGTAATTGTTGGATTTGCTACTAGCCATAAAAGCTTTATTAAACTAATAGCAAGTCCAAATGCTAGCGCTAACCTTCCTACCGCTTTCCAAAATCCATAAATATCTAATTTTATTTTCTTATAATAATAAATATTCATGACCACTACATTGCCAATAAATAAGGAACACGCTGTGACAATTGCTGTGCCAATTTTTCCATAATAATAAATAGCAGGAATTGAAATAAAAATATTCCCCAAAGCTACACTTATTAATAAAATCGTTCTAAATTTAAATAAATTTTTTGCCTTCAACACACTTAATCCCAGGTTTTGTATGAGGTCTATGATAAAAGGCATCATAATGATTAGCACAATATAATAGACGGCTATAAATTCTTTTCCTAACCATAACGTTAAAAATTCTTTTCCAAAAAGAAAAAAGCCTCCCAAAATATAGCCAACTACTAAAAACTGCATGGATCCTACTTTTATAAATAATTTATTTATTTGCTCTAACCCGTCTTCTTGTGTCACTAACATCGAGATACGAGGCAAAAATAAACCGCTGATTGCCAAGGCCAGCGACATAAAAATTAAGACAATTTGTATAGCAACTGCATAAATTGCCACATCCTCAGTTCCCTTTAATATTCCTAAAAGAACTTGATCCGTTTGCCAATAAATTTTGTCGACAATAACCGTAATAAAAATAAATATGGCATAGACGAAGATTTCCTTTATAAATGCTTGATTATTCAATTTAAACGTAAATTTAATAGCCAATACTTTTAGACAGAATATGGCATCAATTAGTAAAAATAATACATTGTAGATGGCTACAATATAAATCAACGTAACAGCACTCGTACCCTGTAAAAGAAAAAACAACATTGTTAAAGGCTGTATAATGACCTGTAGTAATGCTGTTAATTTAATAAAAATGAATTTTTCATAGGCTTGTAAAATAGAGGAAAATACGCTTAGTGGAAATTGTGCTGCCAAGCTTATTGTCATAATATAGCCCATGATCTTGGCTTTATTTAGCTGCTCAACAGTCAAGCTTTTTCCAAAAATAACGTCCACTTGTGAAAATAAAAGGAAGCCAATTAATAATGTAATGAAACCAATGCCAATAAATAATTTTAGAAAGAAACCATTTAACGACGCTTCTAATGCTTTATCATCCGTCGCTCGGTTTCTAGAAATATAGCGTACAATGGCGTTGCCTAACCCTAAATCTAAAATGGAAAGGTAGCCAACAAGTACAATCATAAGTGAATATAGACCGTACTCTTCTTGACCAAGTTTCGAGATGATGATTGGCGTAAATATTATGGAAGAAATAATCGTACAACTGATTGTTATATATGAAAGAACTGCTGCAATTTTAATTTCTTTCATCAACACACCTTTTCTTTATTTTGAATAACTTTTAGGTAACACCATTGGATACAATGATTGATATTGCTCTATTACCTCTTTAATATTAAAATTAGCTAGCACATGTTCTCTACCAAGTTTTGCCTTTTCAGCATATTGCTTTGAACTATAATTTAATGCTTTATTAATGGCTTGAGCTAACGCATTAGCATCCTTTGCTGTGACCGTCTCACCAAATTCTCTCACTAAATATTTGCAATCACCAACATCTGTCGTGATACAGCATGTTCCACTCGCTAATGCCTCCACTAATACATTTGGTAATCCCTCACCTGAGGAGGATAAAACAAACAGATCTGCTGCCGACATTAACTGAGATATATCATCTCTACCGCCTAATAAAAAAATGACATCCTCTAAATGGGCTTCCTTTATCATTTGAAGTAACTCACTATTGTTCGCATCTATTTCAAACCCTACTAAAAACATATAAAAATCCTGTCTTTCAAGCCTTAACAGCTGTAAGCTAGCAATTAAATTTTTATAATCCTTTAAAGGATCCCATCTGCCAACGTGTAATAAAATATGACGATTCTCTACATTAAAATGCTCGAAATAATATTGCCTCTTAACACTCGGCATAAATAAATCCGTATTAATGCCATTGACGATGACCTTATGTTGATGACTATCATAGCCAATTTCTTCATGAATCTCTTTTACTTTTGGACCACAGGAAATAATAATATCCACCTTTTTAGATAATCTCGCACAAAGCTTTGCAATTAAGATAGTTGTCCATTTGTTTTCCTTTTTATCTAAATTGCTATGATGAATCCCCCAAATTAGCTTTTTTTTGCGAACTTTTGAAATAAGATAACCCAATAAGTTTGAATGGTACATCCATGTTTGGATAATGTCGCTGTTTTTACATACTTTAAAACACTTTAGGAATGAGCGTAGAAAATTAGCTCTCAAATCACAAATATAAACATTAATATTTAATTGCTGTTGAATTAACTCACCATACACACCCATTTCGGTCAAACAAATAACATCTACCTCATACAAATCCCTGTCAACAGATTGCAATAATCGGTAAAGCATAGTTTCCGCTCCACCGAAGCCAATCGCGGTTATAATGTGAGTAACTTTAATCTTTTTTTGTATACAATCATCCTTCTTTTAATTATGAGTTTAGATTATATTTGCTTATATTAGGGCCTAAAGGGGTAGTGCTTTTACCTGAACGAATTCTTGGTTTTGAATGTTGTACATGAGCGGTCTACCCGAGCAGTTCCTCCGGTTACCTGACTATTTAAGAGCCCTTACCGAGCGAAGCTTAGATTACTTGAGTATTTATGGCTTCATTTTATATGTAGTACGTACACATCTTTTGTGCAATATCTTCTGCATTCAATCCTTTATTGTCGATTCCATTAATTATATTGCTTAGTTCAATCGGTTCGTTTTCTTTAATGATTTCATGTAGCCAATCTTCAATATTTCCATTTATATCTAAATACTGAATTAAACCAATATTAAGATCTACTGCTCTTGGTACAGTTGCAGAAACAATTGATGGCGTGCCACATACTTGTGCTTCTAATAGGACAATTCCAAATCCCTCATATTTAGATGGTAAAATAAATTTATCGAACAACTGAAGAAGATTGATAATATCAGCACGTTGCCCTAACAGTTTTACAGATTCCTGTAATTGATTGCGTTCGACCAACAAACGGATTTCTTCCTCTAAAGGACCCTCTCCAATAAATATAAATTTATAATTAATACCTTTTTGCTTTAATCTCGTTGCAAGTTTCAATAAAAACTGCTGATTCTTCACAGGAACAAAACGTCCAATATGTCCTAAAACTAAATCATTATCGCGAATTCCTAATTCTTTTTTTAATAATTTCTTTTCTGCCTGTGAAAGATATTTTATTTTGTTAATATCCATTGGATTAAATAATATGTCAAAGGGTTTCTCTCCAAAACAAAATTCCCCTGCATGTGCACTACATGCAACTAGCTTCGTCGCATTCATGACACTTATTTTTTTTAGGAAAGACAAAAGATATTTATTACTCCATTCTTCAGCAACATTTGTATGACTGTGTAACACTCTACATTTAACGCCAGCCAAACGTGCCGCTAGCAATGTAAAAATAGCTCGATAACCCGTATGATCATGGACTGCATCATATCCATTGTCTTTAATTATTTTGTATATTTTCATCATATAGGCAAGAGGACCTTGCTTTGTGATATATTTTTGATAAAACAATTGGGAACCTTGTTCTATAAAAGAGTCATGAGATCTTCCCTTATTAAACACGACAAAGTCAAAGTGGTACAATGACTTATTTGTATTAGCTAAAATGTCTAAAATCATCGTTGTAATGCCACCAAAATCTGTAGTCGGAATAATATGCAAAATCTTCTTCATAGATTTTTTAGTCATCCTTACTCTACCCCATAATATTGATCATACATATTGCGCTTCATTTTAAAATTATTTAATACAATTCCCAAAATATTGGCTTGTGAAATTGTTAATATGGACTTTGATTTTAAAACTGCGGCTTTCCCAACTGCGCCAGAATTGACAATCAGTAAGGTTCCATCGCACTTATTGGATAAAATTTGTGCATCAGATACAAATAATAAAGGCGGAGCATCGAAAATAACGATATCGTATTTTTCTTTGGCGATCGCCAGAAAAGATATCATTGTTTCAGATGCCAGTAGCTCTGTTGGATTTGGTGGAATTGGTCCACTTGCAATAATGTCTATCCCTTCTACAAACGTTTTTTGGATCACATCTATAAACTTTTCCTGCCTAGATAATATAGAGGAGAGGCCCACACTATTGGCGAGATGAAATGTATGGTGGAGAGTCGGCTTACGCATGTCCGCATCGACAATTAAGACCTTCTTCTCCTCTTGTGAAAAAACAACACCGATATTCGCTGCATTTGTAGACTTTCCTTCCCCCGGAATAGAGGAAGTTACTAAAATAGTTTTCACATCTTGATTTGGCTGTGCAAATTTAATATTTGTACGAATCGTCCGAAACTGCTCAGATGGAATGGATTTAGCATCAGAAACAGTAACTAGCTTGCGAGCCATCAGTGATTTATTCCTCTTTTTCCTTCGCATCGAAAACATTATGGGTTCCCCCTAGGCTTAGACTTTTTCCCTACTTGCGACTCAATATTACTGACCACCCCGATAACCGGTAATGATAAAATTTCTTCGATATCACGTTCAGTTTTGATTGTTTTATCAAATGTTTCCATAATATGAGCAAGCACGAGGGCCAGAGAAAAACCAACGATAGTTGCTATGAGTATATTTAATATTTTGTTTGGTTTAACAGCTGCTGCATTTTCACTTGATTTCGCTACTGACAAAATATTGATATTGTCCACATGCATGAGCACAGGAATTTCTTCTTTAAAAACTCCGGCGACGGTATTGGCAATTTCTACAGCCCTAGACTCTTTCTCATCTCGTACACGAATATTCACTACTTGAGAATTACTCGCACTAGAGACGTCTATTTGATTCATTAATCGTTCAGGTGTGGTCGTTAACGACAGCTTATCAATCACCTTCGTTAAAATAGCGGGGCTTTTAATAATGACGTTGTACGTATTGATTAACCGAAGATCCGTATCAACATTTTGTGCCCCTACTAGTTGCTGATTATCATAGCTTTTTTGATTCACGATTATTTGTGTTTCCGCTTCATATATGGGTGTTAAAATAAAAAAACTTAACATAGCAGCTATACCTATCGACAACATTGTAAGCACTAGGATAAAGAACCAGCGTTTTTGCAATGTTTTTACTATACTTTGCACTGAAATTTCTTCATTCACAAAATAGATTCCCTCCTACAAATGCGGATTATTGTAATATTAATTAAGTATATTAAGTAAGTCTTACAGTTATTCGGTAAAATATTTTTACAATAACTAAGTCGAATTTTTATTTCTGTCAAATCCGCTTACTACGAAGACAAGTATATGAAGCACATTAAAATAGAGAATTTCAAATGTAGATACACCAAGTGCAGCAACAACGACGAAGACCGTAAACACTAGCTGTTTGTCCATTTGACTATGGCCTTTCGCAATCGAAATAAGAAAGACAGCATAACATACTAGCGACAGTAAGCCCGCCTCCTGCAATATATTGACAAATGTATTGTGGGCATGGGAAACTCCAATTGCCCATAGTGATTCAGCACCATGTCCCCAAAAATTAAAATGCTCAAATACATATTTCCATATTTCAAGACGACCATCTGTAATATTTGTAGATTTTTTCTCCATTTTCAAAAGAATACTTTGAAACGCCTTCTGCATCATTTCAACTTCATTAATAGCTATTTCTAGTATTAAACAAGCTGCTATCAATAAAAAAATAAATTTTAATAATGGTAAAAATCTTTTTTTCATCCTTTTTACTACTAAGACAATCATTACTATTGTCACAATGGCAATTGTTAATAATGATGTACGTGCGTTTGACAGCATAATGACATACAAAGCAAATAAATAAATAATTGTATAAACCCCTAAAAGAATAGTTAATTTCAGCTGCCGGTGCCCCTCCAGCATCGCCACTATTATTTCATATAGCTTCATAAGAACCACAACCATCAAACCAATCATAGAAAATCCTAATGTATTTGGATTTTCAAATATCCCTGAAAAAGCACCAAACATAAAATGATTTTCTTGAAAACACAAAATAAGAAATGGTATATATGCTAATAAAACACCATTAAGGACAACTTCTTTCACATTCTTTCTCACGATATCATTAAAGAAAATCGCTACTGCTAAAAAAATGCAAAATAGCTGAAGACTATTTTTTAATAGCCCTATGTCCTGATTGACCCCTGCGGAAACAACACAAAAAAAAGTATATGAACTAAAAAACAGGCTGGCCTGTACATTTTGGATGATTATTTTTTTATGCATTAGAAAGGATAGAAGGATTATTATTAGGCTAATTAACAATGTTAATTTATGATAAATCCCTTCAACGGGTTGCATTAAGCTCATAAATATAAGGGCGCTAAACAGTAGCGTGGAACACAATTTCATCTAAAAATCACGCTCAATTCTAGTTAGATTGAAAAAAAAGCCCACCATTTCTTCGTGTAGATTTTGTCCAATTCAAGCGGAAGTATCGGCTTGTTTGCAATGACAAGTGCATTATTCTTTAAGAGTTGATCGACAGCATCTAGCTCCTTCTGCTTTTCAAGGTAATTGAGAGCTCTGTTATAAAGAAATGGCCTCGATGTTACATTATGCGCGTCGGATCCAAATGTATGAATATAATTCGCTCTCACTAACGCTAACGATAAACGCTGTACCTCTTTACCATAAAGACCTGTTAAACTTCCAGCCGTTATTTGCGTTAATGCACCTTCTCGAATCAATATTTCAAGTCGCGTCGGTTTTTCTCTAATGGCGTAGTTTCGTTCAGGATGCGCAAGGATTGGTGTATAACCCGCTGCCTTCAACAGAATAATCATTCTTTTCGTATACGCAGGGATTGTGCTAGAGGGTAATTCTAAAAGAATGTAGTTAGAACTCGCTAATGTATGAAGTTGCTTTTGCATTATCAAAGTATGTAGTTCTTCATGTAAACGCACTTCATGCCCTGTATGCAGTATGATTGGTATCTGATGCTTCTCTAATTCTTGTCGTAGATATATTGTTTGCTCCTCTACAAGTGAATAATTAACATGATATTGAGGATGCATCACATGCGACGTACAAATTATTTCTGTTATTCCTTCACTAGATGCTTGCTGCAACATCTTTAATGATTCCGCTTTATTTTTTGGCCCATCATCAACACCGAATAATAAATGTGCATGTATATCAATCATCTATATCACAACTTTCTTCTTTAATGACTGATTATCTAATTAGCCTTCTTCTCTTTTATGAAAAATACTTGTTAAACATGACTAACATAGTGCTTTTTTCTAGATATGTATCAGATGTTAAAGTTCAATCTGTGTTTCGGGTTAATCTAACTATCGTTTAGGCCTTTCTATCCGTCGCTTTGACCTTTCTATCCATCATTTCCGCTCTTCTATCCGTCGCTTTAGCTCTCTTATGATAGAAACAATAAAAAAGAGGCTTCTCTAGATTTTCATCTAGAGAAACCTCTAACTTTCAATATTATTTCGCATACTCCACTGCACGTGTTTCACGAATGACTGTTACTTTAATATGACCTGGGTAATCAAGTTCTTCTTCGATACGCTTACGGATATCTCGCGCTAAGCGATGTGAAGCCAAGTCATCAATTTTTTCAGGTTGTACAATAATACGGATTTCACGACCAGCTTGAATCGCAAATGATTTTTCTACACCATCATAGCTTTCAGAAATTTCTTCTAACTTTTCAAGTCTGCGGATATAATTTTCAAGTGTCTCACTTCGAGCACCTGGACGAGCTGCTGATAATGCATCAGCTGCAGCTACTAAAACAGCGATAACAGATGTTGCTTCTGTATCACCATGGTGAGAAGCAATACTGTTTATAACGACTGGATGTTCTTTGTATTTTGTTGCTAACTCCACACCGATTTCGACGTGACTACCTTCAACTTCATGGTCGATTGCCTTACCAATATCATGTAATAAGCCTGCACGACGAGCTAATGCTACGTCTTCACCAAGTTCAGCAGCAAGCAGGCCTGATAAATACGCGACTTCAATTGAATGTTTTAGAACGTTTTGTCCATAGCTTGTACGATATTTCATGCGGCCTAAAATCTTCATTAAATCTGGATGTAAATTATGAATGCCAATTTCAAATGTTGTTTGCTCACCAGTTTCGCGGATTTGTTCATCCACTTCACGACGAGCTTTTTCCACCATTTCCTCAATTCGAGCAGGGTGAATGCGGCCATCCTGTACAAGTTTTTCAAGTGCAAGTCGAGCAGTTTCACGACGAATTGGATCAAAGCCTGATAAAATAACCGCTTCTGGAGTATCATCAATAATTAAATCTATACCTGTTAACGTTTCCAGCGTACGGATATTTCGACCTTCACGACCAATAATACGACCTTTCATTTCATCATTTGGCAAGTTCACGACAGATACTGTTGTTTCTGCAACATGGTCTGCTGCAAAGCGCTGCAGTGCCAGTGATAAAATTTCACGTGCTTTTTTATCTGATTCTTCCTTCGCACGTGTTTCAGCTTCCTTCGTCATCACAGCAATATCAGTTGCTAGCTCTTTTTCTACTTCTCCTAAGATAATAGCTTTTGCTTCATCTCTAGTTAAAGCAGAAATTCGTTCTAGCTCTGTTTTTTGCGAGGCAACGAGCTCGTCCACTTTGCTTTCCATCTGTTCAATATGCTGTTGTCTTTCGGCTAGAGCCTGTTCTTTTCTCTCTAAGCCTGCTTCTCTCTTATTTAGAGCATCATCTTTGCGATCAAGATTCTCTTCTCTTTGCAATAAACGGTTCTCTTGTTTTTGAAGTTCTAAACGACGTTCACGAATGTCATTTTCTGCTTCAGTACGAAATTTGTGAGTTTCATCTTTGGCTTCAAGTAGTGCTTCTTTCTTCAATGCCTCCGCTTCTCGTTTTCCTTCTTCAACGATTGTTTCAGCAACATGTTTAGCACCAGTGATTTTTGAGTCATTCACTTTTTTCATGTAGATATAGCTAACAGCGGCACCAACGATGAGTCCAAGCAAAGCGGAGATGATAGTAATTCCATCCATATGAACACCTCCTCTTGCTATTTGGGTAATACAGTTTCAGTAGGCGCATACATTGCATTGCCTATTTAAAGTCATAATTCAGAAATTATACATATTTAATTGTATAGCTAGCCTCAAGCTCTGTCAAGGATAGTCGGGCATCTGTTCGCTCTTCTTAAGAAAAAAGTAAGTCACCTCCATTAAGAGAATTAATTCCCACTACTTTTACACTAACCCATATTTATAATTTTTTGTTAAAGATATAAAAAGCAGTACATAGATAAACACATTTTTATGATGACGTTCTATCCGTCGTTTCGATAATTCTATTCATCCTTATTTTCCAGTATGTATAAATACAAAAAAAGCATTGCTCTCACTCTTAAGAGTGGGAACAATGCATCTTAACTTATTTCAAATAAGTTAAAAATTATTTTTCGTCTTCAAGTAGAAGTTGTAACTCTTCGTCCATTTCTTCCTCTTCATCATGCGCAGCAATTGTGTAAGAAGCAGATGCCATGCCATAAGAAGCACGGATTTTATTCGCGATATCTTCAAGGACTGCTGTATTTTCTTTTAAATACTGCTTGGCATTTTCACGACCTTGACCAAGGCGCTCATCACCGTAAGCATACCAAGACCCACTTTTTTGAACGATGTCTAATTCAACACCTAAATCGACAGTTTCGCCCTCTTTTGAAATGCCTTCACCGTACATAATATCAACTTCAGCTGTACGGAACGGTGGTGCTACTTTGTTTTTCACAATTTTAATTTTTGTACGGTTACCCATTATGTCATTGCCTTGTTTAATAGCTTCCGCACGACGCACTTCTAATCGAACAGAGCTGTAGAATTTAAGCGCGCGACCACCAGGTGTTGTTTCTGGATTACCAAACATAACACCAATTTTTTCACGTATTTGGTTGATGAAAATGGCAATTGTTTTTGATTTATTAATAGAACCTGAAAGCTTACGTAATGCTTGAGACATTAAACGAGCTTGTAGTCCGACATGAGAATCACCCATATCTCCTTCAATTTCAGCTTTTGGAACTAAAGCTGCCACGGAGTCAATGACGATGATATCAATAGCACCACTACGTACTAAAGCTTCTGCAATTTCAAGTGCTTGTTCTCCTGTATCTGGTTGTGATAATAATAATTCATCAATATTGACACCTAATTTTTGTGCGTAAATTGGATCTAGTGCATGCTCGGCATCGATAAATGCTGCTTGTCCGCCCTTTGCTTGTACCTCTGCAATGGCATGAAGAGCAACCGTTGTTTTACCTGATGATTCAGGGCCATATACTTCAATAATACGTCCACGTGGATAACCGCCAACACCTAATGCAGCATCAAGTGCTAACGAACCACTTGAAGATGTAGCGATTTCTAAATCCGTCTTTTCACCAAGTTTCATGATAGAACCTTTACCAAAGTTCTTTTCAATTTGTTTTAACGCCTGTTCTAAGGCTGCTTTACGATCACTCATTCCTTTTCCTCCTTCAAAAACTGTTCACTGTTTTTCTCTATCTCTACTATACTTGTTTTTAAGAGAAGACGCAAGAAAAAAGCGAACATTTATTCGTTTTTTGTTCAAAATAAAAATTTGGGTAACTTTTCTCTACCCAAATTTCTATTTTCACTTCTATTAGTAGCGTTTTGTAAAGCCTCTTTCTTCCAAAAGTTGCATTAAATAATGACATGTAAACTTCACCGTACGCAGTCGATTTGTATTACGCATGCCCGATAAATGAAGTAAATACGTAATTGGCTCTTCATCACCAATTGCAATACCAATCCAAACCGTCCCTACTGGTTGATGATCATGTGCCGTAGGACCTGCCGCACCTGTTAATCCAATACCTATATCCGTACCAAATTTTTTACGTACTGTACTAGCCATGGCCGCTGCACATTCACTGCTTACAATCCCATGTGTATCTAATAATTCTTTAGAAATACCGAGCTGCTTAATTTTAGCCCCTTCTGTATACGTAACAACGCCACCGACAAGGGCATCCCCTACACCTGGTATCTCAGCAAGCTCTGACTGAAATAACCCTGCTGTTAAACTTTCTGCCGCAGCAATTGTTAACTTATTATCTAGTAACATTTCTACTGTTTTAGAGGCAAGAGAATCATCATCGTTGCCGTATTGATAGTCACCAACAAGCGCTTGAATCTCTGCCACCTTTGCGGCAATAAGCTGCTGCGCTTCTTGTTCCGTTTCTGTCTTGGCAGTTACACGTAATGTAACCTCGCCGTCAGAAGCAAGTGGAGCAACAGTTGGGTTTGTTTGTGAATCTAAAATATCTTGGACACGTACTTCGAGTTCTGCTTCACCGATTCCATAAAAGCGCATAACGTGAGATGCAATAACCCCTCCAGTATTTAACATCACACTAAGCTTCGGCTTTGCCTCAAACTGGAACATCGGCTCAAGTTCTTTGGGTGGTCCTGGAAGCAAAATATACGTATGCTCATCTTTTGTTAGTATCATGCCAGGTGCCATACCGTGATGGTTGGCAAGGACCTCACTACCTGCTAGTATTAAAGCCTGCTTACGATTATTTTCCGTCATTGGACGTCCTCGTTTTGCAAAAAATTGCTCAATATACGTCAGTGCGATCTCATCAAATTCGAGTGAAACGCCAAGATGACGAGCAATCGTTTCCTTTGTTAAATCATCCTTTGTAGGACCAAGCCCACCAGAAAAAATGATTAAATCAGCACGAGTCTCTGCAACAGCAATAGCCTTTTCTAAACGTTGCGCATTATCCCCTACAACAGTGTGATAATACACATTTATCCCTAACTCAGACAACTGGTTAGAAATAAACCTCGCATTTGTATTCGTAATTTGACCAAGCAATAACTCTGAGCCAACTGCAAGAATTTCAGCATTCATGATCCCCAAGACCTTTCTTATTTAGACTCAAGTAAGACACGTCGATTTAGATAGAAATAATCCCATCCAGACCATACTGTAAAGAACAATGCAATATATAGCATAATTTCATCAAATGGAATACCAATAAGTGTAAAGATTGTATTGTGTAAAAGCGCTGCTGCAATAGCCATAATTTGAGTCCATGTTTTAATTTTACCAAGCTGATTTGCCGCAACAACTTCTCCTTCGCCTGCCAATATTAAACGAAGACCTGTTACCGCAAACTCACGGCTAATAATAATTATTATGATCCAGGCAGGCGCCATATCAAGCTCTACCATTAAAATAAAAGCTGCTGAAACTAGCAACTTGTCCGCTAGTGGATCTAAAAATTTCCCAAATGTTGTCACAAGATTATACTTACGTGCATAATAACCATCCACCCAATCAGTTGTTGAAGCAAAAATAAAAATAAGTGCACCTATAAAATGATGAACAGGCATCTTCGCACCGAATAGTGACATTGTTCCCCAGTTGAAATCAAACATCATAACAATGACAAAGAACGGAATAAGTAATATTCGAGAGATGGTAATTTTATTTGGAATGTTCATTTTTCTAACACCTTTCATGATGAAAGAAAGTAGTCATCACTAGATGACTACTATTCTTTATTGAAATTGATGACGATGTTTTGCGTTACAATTTGCTGTGCATACGTTAAAAGCTCGTCATTAATATATATCTTAGCTTGTGCTGAATTACCTAAACGGATACGAGCGTAATTTTGAGATGTTGCGTCGAATTCCACTACTTCTCCTGCATTATATACACGTGTATCTTTCAGTAATTCCTGTTGCTGTTGATTTCGAATACCAATAAATGTAGGGCCTGATACCTCAATACGTATTTTAAATGTATCCGTGCCTGCTAACGTATAAGAAGTCGTAGCTCCATCCGCTTCAATAGCTCCAGCTGAAATCGATTGCTTAACCTCTTCAGCTTGTTTTTCATCAGGTGTTTCCTTTGCTGAATCTTTTGAATCTTGTTTAGCATTCGCTTGAGCTTTTTTATCTTCTTTTTCTTTTTCTTTTTCTGTATCTATTGGTTTTACTTTTGTATCATATTCTATTTCTGATGGAATATCGTCTTTAACATCTGGCATTGCATTATTTTTAGACTGCATTAGCACCCAAATCACCACAATAATGACAATGATAAATAAACCAACGATTATTTTTGGCATTGACTCCATCATTTTATTGGAAGGTCCCTTTGAAACTTTTCTTCTACTTGGGCTATTCGTCATCGATTGACTTACTTGATCATTTTTTGTACCTGGCAGTTCGCTCTTATAGGTTTCTAAAATTTCCTCTGCGTTCAAACCTACAGCGTCTGCATATTGTTTAATAAAAGCTCGTACATAAAACGAACCAGGCATAATCGAATAATTGCCCTCTTCAATTCCTACTAAATAACGCTTTTGAATTTTCGTTATTTCTTGTAAATCGTCTAAGCTGTAGCCTTTAGACAGTCTCGCCTCTTTCAGTCGAGTCCCCAATTCTGCCACTCATAACACCTACTTTAATATTAAATTAAAAATTAAAATCCTCCAAATGAATCGGATTCGGACATCATATGGTTTTTTTCCATTATTTCATACGTAATTTCTTCATCTGGGTGATGACGTAATTCAATGATATAATCAAAATCCTCAATCTTATATTCTGAATGCTGAACAAACATATCTGGATGCTCGACGACCTTAATAGAAGGCATACTCATCATTTCACGTACTAGTTGCAAATGCCGTTCATCAGACGAACGACGCGTCACAATGCCATCTAATATAAAAATATTATTGTCACTGAATTCATCACCAGCGAGTTTATTACGGACAGTCTGCTTAATCATTGTAGATGATAAAAAAATCCATTTTTTATTGGCACATACACTAGCCGCTACAATCGACTCTGTTTTCCCAACACGAGGCATTCCTCGTATTCCAATGAGCTTATGCCCCTCTTTTTTAAAAAGCTCGGCCATAAAGTCAACTAAAATACCAAGTTCATCTCGTACAAAGCGGAAAGTATTTTTTTCATCTGCATCTCGAGGAATATAATGACCGTGCCTCAGAGCTAAACGATCACGGAGTTTAGGTTGTCGAAATTTGGTAACGTTGATATGTTCCATTGTCGAAACAATTGTACGAAAACGTTCAATTGCCTCATCGTTGTCTGTATGCACTAACATACCACGTCGATCCTCATCGACACCATTTATTGAAATAATATTGACCCGAAGCATCCCTAAAAGTGAAGCAATATCTCCTAATAATCCAGGGCGATTCACCTGAATTTCATATTCAAAGTACCAATCGCTCAAACACACTCGTTCCCTTCCTATTAGTTAACGTAAAAAATCCTTTATAAGTTCCATCATAGCTGATTTTTTATGTAATTAAAAGTTCGAATATATGGAATTACGGCGTTATTTTTAAAAACTTACTATTTTTTTTAAAAGCATTCAAAATAGGCTTACATACGTTCCCTTTTCTATGCGAAAATTGCTTTTTTATATAGAAAAAAGAGGAGATAAACTCTCCTCTTTTTTTACTGCACATGCTTATTTTGTACAAGTTTAACGACACAATTCGCCAATGCTTCTTTTTCATCTTCAGAGGCAACGCCCCATAAATCCGACAGCACTCGCTCTTGTTCATTTTTAGGATCGACATTTGTCGCCAAATATTCTCCAATTTGTACCGCAGCCTGTTGAATCAATTTCTTTGGCATACCGCTTGATTCAGCCTGCATAACATTTTGTCCTAAAAACGATGTCCATTTTTGCCAGTTTTCTAAAATGGTCATATGTTCCTCCTCCTTTACACATGTAGTATGTGCAAAAAAGAAAATTATATGTACCAACCACCATTTAATCGAATTATTTGTCCCGTAACATAATCTGCTTTTCCAGAAAGATAGAAGCGCACCATTTCAGCAACATCCGTAGTTTGCCCAATTTTACCTAACGGAATGTCTTCTAAAATATATACAAGCTCCTCTTCACTTAAATGACTATTCATCGATGTATTAATAAAGCCCGGTGCAATAGCATTAACACGAATTCGTGACAATGCCGCTTCTTTCGCATAGGACTTTACAAAAGCATGCTGTGCTCCCTTTACAGTGGCGTAAAGTGCTTCACCAGCAGACCCAGCTTCCCCCCAAATGGAACCGATAAAAAGTACGTAGCTGACATCATGAGCGCGAAGCTTTGATGAAAGCAATGCCGTTAGACGCATAGGATTTTGTACATGCACACGCCATAATGCTTCCATATCCTCCACTGTAGTATCTTCAAGTAGAGAATAATGCGCCTGACCATTTGCAAAGACAATCGCTTGCACATTAAAAATTTGAGATGCTAGCGATTGAGCCCCAGATATTTTCGAAAAATCCCCCTGTACAAGCATAAACTCCTGTGTAGGGAAATTTTCTGAAAGAGAGCAGTATAAAGCCTGAGCTGCTTTCTCATTGTTTGAAAAGTGTATGTAGATGGACCAACCATCATCTGCCAGACTCCGACAAATAGCACGGCCAATCTCACCCGATGCACCTAACACGAGGGCAAACTTTTTCACTGTTCGCCCTTCTCTGTAGGTAAAATTTTAAAGACAGTTTGTTGAGCTTCACCTTGAATCGAAGAAAATGCTTTTTTCAAATCATCAATCGTTAGTTCTTCAAGTACCGGCACGACATCGAACAAATTCATATCATTAAACGAATAACGTGTAAATTGGTTTGCGATAAATTCAATAGAGTTCAGTGCACGTAAGAAGAAACCGATTTTTTTACGTTTCACTCGTTCCAAATCGGCGCTTTCAAATTGTGCATTTCCTTCATGCTTTGCCAATTCTTCTTTAATTGCCTTTTCCAATGCAGCAGGTTCTGTTGAATCTGAACCAATCATAGCAAAACCAAAACCATTTTCTAACGTAAAATCAAAGGCATACGTTTCATCAATTAAACCATCTTCATAGACACGCTCATAAAAATTAGATGTACGTCCAAAAATAAGTTCAAGTGCAATTTGAACAGACAGCTCATGCTTTAACATATCACGACCAGAAAGATTTGTTTCTTTTGCTTTTAAGCCTACATAGACCTTAGGCTTTTGGACATCCATATGCAATTCACGCTCTTTGACAGCAACCTCTGTTGGCTCCTGATCAAAGAAGCGTTGAATTGGAGTTGGTTCAGGGAATTCTTTTTTGTTTTGATCGTCACGAATAAACGTCATCATTTCATTAGGATCTACGTTACCTATGACAAATAATAACATATTGGACGGATGATAAAATGTATTGTAGCACGTATATAAATGCTCCGCCGTAATGCCGTCAATCGACTCTATTGTACCAGCGATATCGATTTTCACTGGGTGATTATGATACATATTTTCGATTGTACCAAAATACAGGCGCCAATCTGGCTGATCATCGTACATCGTAATTTCCTGACCAATAATGCCCTTCTCCTTATTGACTGTGGCCTCTGTAAAGTAAGGCTCTTGAACAAAATTTAATAATGTTTCAGTACTTTTGTAAATATTGTCTGTCGAAGAAAATAAATACGCCGTACGTGTAAATGACGTAAAGGCATTGGCCGAAGCACCATATTCACTAAACTTTTGGAAGACGTCTCCATCTTCTTTTTCAAACATTTTATGCTCTAAAAAGTGGGCAATACCATCTGGCACAGTAATACTTTCTGTTTCACCCATTGGCATAAATGTACGGTCAACAGAGCCGTACTTTGTTGTGAACGTCACAAATGTTTTTGAAAAGCCCTTTTTCGGTAAAATATAGACATCTAAGCCATTCTCTAGTTTTTCATAATACAAAGTTTCATCTAATTGTTTGAATTCAATTGTTTTCATTGTGCGGCTTGCTCCTTTCCACATAAGAAATAGACCGCTTCTAGCTGTACTTGCTTCGCCATTTCAACAACATCTTCCTTCGTAACAGCTTTCCATTTATTTGCCCAGGTTTCAACAGCGAATTCCTCAGGTAAATCTTTATATTGGTCAAAAATTTCTATTTGTCCTCGGGCTGAATCCAATGATTCTTTTAGCTGATTCGTCAGCATTGCCTTTGTTTGCTCTAATTCTAAATTCGTAATATCGCCTGCTTGCATAACAGCAAGTTGTTCCTTAATAAGTGATAGTGCCTTTTCTTCATTCTTTGGTTCGATGCCAGACACAACAAAGACTAAGCCATAATGTGATGCATATGAGCTAGACGCATAGTAGGCTAAACTTTCCTTTTCGCGAACATTCATAAATAATTTGGCATGAGGATAACCACCGAAAACGCCGTTAAAGATTTGCATTTTTGCGAAATCTGGATCACCAAATCGTACTGGTGTACTAAAGCCAATATGCATCTTTCCTTGCTTCATGTCTTGTTGTTCACGTACATAATCATTTTGTGGATGCTGTTGTGGAAGTACAGCAGGAATTTCTTCAGGTGTACGATCATTAAATGGTAGCGCTTTTTTCAACTTCGCCACGATTTCGTCTTCATTGATATCACCTGCGACATAAATGTCTATTTTATCGTTAGCAAGCATGGATTGGTATGCTTCAAACAATGATGCTGAGGTAATATTTTGAATGTCCTCGACAGTTCCATTAGCAGAAATAGACGCCGGTTCATTCGGTCGTAAAATTTGCTGAAGGCGTTGCTGTGCAAAACGAGATTTATCGTCAAAAATGGATTCAATACGCTGAATAACCGTTTTCTTTTCACGTTCTACAATAGATTCCTTAAATACACCGTTTTCTAAATTCGGTTCAAATATTGCTGTGTGCAATAAACCAAGCACTTCATTTAAAACACTTGTATTTGCCAAGTAATGATCATTAACGGCTTCTACATTCATCAGTACTGTATGTTCATTGCCACGCTTAGATGTGTCAAAATACAACACAGTGCCATACAAGTCATCTAAAAAACTACGGAATGCGGCTGTTGTTGTATATTTGGCATTGCTGTGTTGCAATACATTTGTTAACACCGTGCGTTCAGAGGCACTTTTGGCAGTTAATGCTCTTCTCCATTTAATTGAGAAGTTTACGGTTTTAAATTGGGTTGTTTGTCGGATATGCAAATTGACACCTTTTGCAAAAGGTATTGTTTTAAACATATGGGAACCCTCCTATCTTTCTTAATATAACAATGTACTACACATACTATACATGTCTATTGTCTATAATTGCAAAAAGAATCCAAAGTATGTATATATATATGTAAAATTACATTAGGTTTGTTGAAAAAGATTAATTTCCAACCTTTATTTTCCCAAACATTAATGCTATGTACAAGAAAAAAGACTGAGCATTTTCGCCCAGTCTTCCTCGATAGATCTGTTTTTATTAACGTTTACCCTTAATATAAGGTTGCCCACTAGCCTTTGGTGCATTCGCTTTACCGATAAATCCTGCTAATGCAAAGATTGTTAATACGTACGGTAAAATTTGTAGGTAAACTGCAGGAATATCTTGAATGTAAGGAATTTGGTTTCCTGCAATACTTAATGTTTGGGCTAATCCGAAGAATAATGCTGCACCTAGCGCACCAATTGGATGCCATTTTCCGAAAATCATTGCCGCAATCGCCATAAAGCCTTGACCAGCAATTGTTGCATGTGAGAAATCGCCTGTAATAGATTGCGCGTACACTGCACCACCAAGACCGCCTAATGCCCCAGAGATGACAACAGCAATATAGCGCATTTTATTAACATTTACGCCCATTGTATCTGCAGCCATTGGATGTTCACCAACAGCGCGTAAACGTAAACCAAATGGCGTTTTATAAATAATAAACCATGCTCCAAAAGCTACTGCAAAAGCTAATATAGATGTACTGTAGACATTTTGGAATAATAACGGACCAAAGAATGGAATATCCTCTAAATAAGGAATTCCAAAACGATCTATTGATCGGATAATCATATCTGTTTGACCTTTATCATAAATCATTTTTACTAAGAATACGGATACCGCTATACCTAGTAAATTGATGGCAACCCCTGACACCGTTTGATCAGCACGGAAGGAAATCGAAGCAACGGCATGGAGAAGTGAGAAAATTCCCCCAACAATGACAGCTGCCAGCATTGCCACCCAAATGGTTGCTTCACCGAATGTTGAAGCATATTCTAAATTGACATAAATACCAACAAATGCACCAACAATCATTAAACCTTCTAGTCCGATGTTTACAACACCAGAACGTTCAGAGAATACACCACCGATTGCTGTAAAAATTAAAGGTGTCGCATAAAGAATTGCAGAAGGGATGATGAAATATAACATTTCTAAAAAGCTCATGTTATTGTCCCTCCTTTTTCTTGCTTAACTTTTGTAAACCTACTCGAATAATATAGCCTGATGCTACAAAGAAAATAATTAATGCGATAATAATAGATACGATTTCCTCTGGAATCCCAGCAGCATTCGGCATATTTAACGCTCCGTACTTAAGTGAGCCGAATAATGAAGCCCCAAATACAACCCCAAGTGGCGTATTAGCACCAAGTAAGGCAACGGCGATACCATCGAAACCTATACCAGTAAAGCCTGGTTTAATAGAAGCGTTTTGGAAAGTACCTAGTGCCTCCATCGCACCACCAAGACCAGCGAACATACCTGAAATCGTCATAGCTAAAATAATGTTTTTGTTGACGCTCATACCCGCATATTCTGCAGCATTCTTGTTAAATCCTACTGCTTTTAGCTCGTATCCACGTGTTGTTTTTTCTAATATGAACCACATAACAACTACCATTAACAGTGCAACAATAATCCCATAGTGAAGACTTGAATTGTCTGTAAGCTCTCTTAAAAACGGAGAACGTAAAGAAGCCGATTCATGAATTCGTTCTGTTTTAAAGCCACCGTCGGACAATTTACTAATCACTGCATTCGCAATATAAAGCGCAGTATAGTTTAACATAATTGTCGCAATTACTTCGTGAACTTTAAATTTCGCTTTTAAGAAACCTGCAATAAAGGCCCAAAATGCACCAGCAGCTGCAGCCGCCAGTAATGCTAATGGTAAATGAATAACTTTAGGTAGTTCAAATGCATATCCTACCCAAGCTGCTGCTAGCCAACCTAAAATTAGCTGACCTTCAACACCGATGTTGAATAAGCCTGTACGGAAGGCAAATGCTACTGCAAGACCTGCCAAAATGTACGGTGTTATTTGACGAATTGTGTTCCCAATTGAATATGAATCTCCAAAAATACCTGTCCAAAGGGCCATATAACCTTGTACTGGGTCATAGCCGCTGACTACCATCACGATAGCCCCAACAATTAAACCGATAATGATAGAGATGATAGGAACGAGTATATTAATGACACGATTTGACATTAGTCGTTCCCCTCCTTCGCATCATGCATATTATTTTTACTACTTTGTCCTGCCATTAATAGGCCAAGCTCTTGTTCTGTTGTTTCTTTCGGATTTAACTCATCAACAATTTGACCATCATAAATTACAGCGATACGGTCCGAAACATTCATGACCTCATCTAATTCAAATGAAATTAATAGTACTGCTTTTCCTTTATCACGTTGCTCGATCAGGCGAGAGTGAATAAACTCAATAGCACCTACGTCAAGACCACGTGTTGGTAATGCCGCAATTAATAAATCTGGATTACGATCAATTTCACGACCGATAATTGCTTTTTGTTGGTTACCACCTGAAAGGGCACGTGCTGGTGTCATTTCACCATTACCAGTACGCACATCATACTCTTCGATAATTTGGCGTGCTTTTTCAGAGACCTTCTTGTAGTCCATGACAAAGCCCTTAGCGATTGGAGACTGGTAATATGTTTGCAGCGCGATATTATGGCCAATTGGGAAATCTAATACTAAACCGTGCTTATGGCGGTCTTGTGGGATATGCCCAACGCCCTCCTCTGTAATTTTTCGAGGCTTCATATTTGTTATATCTTTGCCATTTAATTTAACGTTACCACTTTTAATTTTACGTAGGCCTGTAATTGCTTCGATTAATTCGGATTGCCCGTTACCATCAATACCGGCAATACCAACTATTTCACCTTTACGAACTTTTAAGCTTAGACCTTTTACTTTATCAATATTGCGGTAGTCTGTAACGACTAAGTTTTCAATCGTAAGCGCTTCCTCAGTTGGTTTTGCTTCAGTTTTTTCGGTTTTAAATTCGACTTGACGACCTACCATCAACTCAGCTAATTGGTCAGGATTTGTTTCAGAAGTTGTAACTGTTCCAATCCCTTCACCTTTTCGGATAATCGTTACACGGTCAGAGACTTCCATAATTTCTTTCAGCTTATGGGTAATTAAAATAATTGATTTACCCTCCGCAATTAAGCGGCGCATGATTTGAATAAGCTCTGTGATCTCTTGTGGTGTTAAAGATGCAGTAGGTTCGTCAAAGATTAAAATCTCTGCACCGCGGTATAATGTTTTTAAAATTTCAACACGTTGTTGCATCCCAACAGTAATATCCTCGATTTTGGCATATGGATCCACATCTAGGCCATATTTTTCAGAAAGTGCTTGTACTTTCTTTGCCGCATCTTTAATATTAACAATCCCCATTTTTGTAGGTTCAGAACCTAAAATAATGTTCTCTGTCACTGTAAAATTTTCCACCAACATAAAGTGTTGATGGACCATCCCAATCCCTAAATCATTGGCTATATTCGGGTTTGTAATTTTAACAGCCTTCCCACGAACTCGAATTTCGCCACCCTCTGGTTGATACAAACCAAAAAGGACGTTCATTAAAGTCGATTTACCTGCACCATTTTCGCCTAGCAATGCATGGATTTCGCCTTTTTTCAGTTGGAGGGTGATGTTATTATTCGCCACGAAACCACCGAATTCTTTTCGAATTCCTAGCATCTCAATCACGTATTCCAAATTTGTCACTCCCTTAATAGGCTTTTGTAAAATAAAAATTTGCCGTGCGTATTAGTATCTGTCGTTTTGACTTTTGGTACAGATAAGCAATACGTCCAATTTTTGAAATATTATTTAGATTTTTTTGAGACAACATTAATTTGATATTAATACTAGTCTACTAATCTAAATGCTAGCCATGATCACTGTTAGCCCAACGTTTTTCACATCGTATAACATTGACTTCAGCCAAAGGTTTTATCTTCTTTCAGTGGGCATTCTGAAACCCAATTAACCATCAACTCACGCATATCTTAACCCAACAATAGAGGTAGATATCTTCTGAATGAAGAAAAATTAATACAGGAAAGGTCATCGTTAGAAACCTTTCTTCTATTAACTTGTTACCATCATTACTATTCTTACGATAAACTCATAGAAAAATTACTACCTCTATGGTAAATAAAAATATAGTCTAATTGAGTATTGCAAATAGTCAAAATATAACGATAGATTGAAAAATCATCATAAGGGTCTTCTAAAAGCCCCTTATGATGATCAAAAGATGAATTATTTTTCCACTTTTTCTGGAACTTTTATTTCACCCTTAACAATTTTTTCTTTATATTCGTCAATAACAGTTTGAACTTCTGCTGGGATCGCACCACGAGAATCTGCAAGTTTCACACCGTCTTCAGCTAAACCATAAGTAAGCGTTTGGCCACCTGGGAATTCACCGTTTTTCGCTTTATTTGAAATATCTATTACTGCTGAATTAACACCTTTTAACATAGAAGTTAAAGTAACATTTGTTTTATCATCTACTTTTCCTTCTTCATATTGATCAGCGTCTACTCCAATTACCCATACATTAGCATTAGGGTCTTTTTTCTTACGTTCCTTTGCCTCAGAGAAAACACCTTTACCAGTTGCACCAGCAGCGTGGAAAATAATATCTACACCTGAAGAGTACATGCTGTTTGCAGTAATTTTACCAAGATCCGCTTTATCAAAAGCACCAGTATATTTTTGTTGAATTTCAATATCTGGGTTAACAGCCTTAGCACCTTCAACAAAACCAGCTTGGAAGCGGTTAATAACTGGAATATCCATGCCGCCTACGAATCCGATTTTACCTGTTTTCGACATTTTTGCAGCAGCAACACCAGCTAAGAATGCACCCTCTTGTTCCTTAAATTTTACTGATGCAACATTATCAGCTGCTACTTCTTCATCAACTATTACAAATTGGTTATCTGGATTTTCAGTCGCTACAGCTTCGACAGCGTCTTTTAACAAATAGCCGATACCATAGATTAAATTAAAATCACGACGTATTAATAGGTTTAAATTTGTTTCATAGTCTGCGTCTGTTTTTGATTGTAAGTAGTCGAAGCCATCACCTTGTTTCAAACCATGTTCTTTACCGTAAGCTTCAAGACCTTCCCAAGCAGATTGGTTGAATGATTTATCATCAACACCACCTGTGTCTGTAACCATTGCTACTGTGAATGCTTCTTTGTTGTTTTCGCCTGATGTTGCATTTTCATTTTCTTTTGCAGGTTTTTCTTCGTCTTTCGCACCACATGCACCTAGGATTGCACTAGCTGCTAAAACTGATGTTAATACTAAGCCAAATTTACGTTTTTTCATTTTGTTAACCCCCCAAAGGTAATGTAATTAGCAGGAAAAATATTTAGAAATGTTCTACACCCGTTTACGAACTACATGGAAGCTGAATTTATCAGCTCTGAAATAATTTTTTGAATATAACACTACTTGATCATGATCATCGTAGTGCAACTGCTTTAATACTAAAAGAGCTGTTTCACGGCCACAATTTAAAATCGGTGATGCTTGCTCATGATACCCAACTGGATCAATATATGTCACAGCATAGGCAACATGAATTTTACCGGATTGTTCAAGTGCCGAGAAAAGTGAAACTTCTTTTTTTTCTACAAAGTCAGTTGGCAGAAAGCTTGCAGGTAGTCTGTCAATGCAGTATACTACTGGTTCACCATCTGCTGTTCTGACACGTTCAATCGTGAGTATTTTATCTCCGCCATCACATTGGAAGCGTTTTAAATCTTCCTCAGAAGGTATGTTTTCCGTCGCTTTTAAAAAGCGGGAACCGGGTTCCATACCTGCTGCCTCGATCATAGAAGAAATGCTTGATAAATGTTCGATACCTGAAGTAAACAATGGCTTTGGGTTTACAAACGTCCCCACCCCATGTCGACGCACAATAACATTTTCTTCTTCCAACAGCCGTAGCGCTTCTCTAAGTGTTGCTCGACTTACTCCTAGTGATTTCGATAATTCAAACTCTGAAGGCAGTTTTTCATTTTCTTTAAAAACGCCTGTATCAATGTCAGATTTTAAACGATCAATTACTTGAAGGTAGAGATGACGATGATCTGCTTTAATAGTCACATATATCACCACCAAAATCAGAGATCAGACATCTGATGTACAACATTCCTACTAATCGTTCATAAATATAACATTTTTGCAGAATGAAATAAACAGTTTTAAATAAAATCTGTTATAGAATTCACCCATTCTCCATAACCTTTTCAAATTAATAGACAAATATACAATATTATCCACTAATTTGTCATTATTTTGGTATTAATTATCATATTGATGAATGAGCACTTGACGAGGTTTACTCCCCTCTGAAGGCCCGACAATACCGCGTTGTTCCATTTGATCAACAATACGCGCAGCTCTTGAATAGCCGATACGGAAGCGTCGCTGCAACATGGAAACAGAAGCTGTCTGCATACTTACCACTAATTGCACAGCTTCATCAAATAACTCATCCGTTTCCTCTAAAATGGTTTCTTCTTCGGTCGGTATCATCTCTTCCTGATACTGCGCCTTTTGCTGTTCTATAACAAAATTAACGACCGATTCAACTTCTTGATCTGATAAAAAGGCACCTTGCACCCTTTTTGGTTTAGATGCACCCGCAGGTAAAAACAGCATATCTCCTCGACCGAGTAAACGCTCTGCTCCCCCCATATCTAATATCGTTCTTGAATCAATTGCTGAAGATACCGCAAAGGCAATGCGCGAAGGTATATTTGCTTTAATAACACCTGTCAAGACATCTACACTTGGTCGTTGAGTTGCAATTATTAAATGGATCCCTGCAGCACGTGCCATTTGTGCTAAACGTGTAATAGAATCCTCTACATCACTTGATGCAACCATCATTAAGTCCGCTAACTCATCTACAATTACCACAATATAAGGTAATTTCGGATGTTTTTCATCAGTTTGCTCATTTACCTTTTGTACATGGCCATTATAGCCCTCAATATTACGTGTACCTGTATGAGAAAATAAATCGTAGCGGCGTTCCATTTCTGACACTACTTTCTTTAGTGCTTGAGACGCTTTGCGTGCATCTGTAACTACTGGTGCCAGTAGATGCGGAATTCCGTTATAGACATTTAATTCCACCATCTTTGGGTCAATCATCATGAGTTTTACTTCATGAGGTTTCGTACGCATTAGTATGGACACGATAATACCATTTATACAGACACTTTTCCCACTGCCGGTTGAACCTGCAACAAGTAAATGCGGCATTTTATTAAGCTCAGCAAGTACAGCTTGCCCTGTAATATCACGACCAAATGCAACTTGCAATAACGCTTCCGGCTTTGCTCCATCTTTAGATTCTAACACTTCACGCAGTGTGACAATGGCTACCTCACTATTCGGTACTTCAATGCCGATTGCAGACTTTCCAGGAATAGGTGCCTCCATACGAATATCCTTCGCGGCAAGTGCTAAGGCAAGATCATCCTGTAAGTTTACAATTTTACTTACTTTCACGCCCACGTCTGGTAGTATTTCATATTTCGTTACAGCTGGACCTAAATGAACTTGCGTTACTTTGGCCTTTACACCAAAGCTTTGCAAAGTTTGCTCAAGTTTTTTTGCATTTGCTTGAATAACAGAATATTCACCACTTTGGTCATGTTGTGGTGGTAATTGTAATAAACTATACGAAGGAAGTTGATAATCTGCATTTTCTACAGCATCTGCCCCTTGAATATGGACATCATCAACTATCTCTCCATGTTCAACATCTTCATTTTCAGCAGTTGCAAATACTTCTCGTTCATGGGATACATTTTGAGTAAAAGCAGAAATAATTGGTTCATGAGAAACCTCTTCCTCTTCTTCCTCATGTATCTCAGGTGTCTGATTGACAGCAGCAATTTCATCCTTGCTTTCTACTTTCGAACGACGATTTTTAGGTTTCTTTGGCACATTTTTTTTCTTTTCACGATGTTTCTTTTGCCATTTGCCAAAAAGATCGGGCATTTTGTCCGCTAAATATGGAACAAGCGCCTTTCCTGTTACTAAAATTAACCCAATAAAGAAAATAACCCACGCAACGACCTTCGCTCCTGTTGCCTCAAATAATACATGTAGCGCACTAAATAACAGTGCTCCAATCATACCTCCACCAAGTGCATCACTTCGATGAATGACACCCTCTGTATTAATTAAAATTCGCCAAGACTCTCGCAAAACAGAATCCGATAATAAACCACCCGATTTCGATAATTGTTCAAAAAGAATACCATGACTAAAAATGGTTAAACTCATAACGATTAGGAACATACCTACTATTAGACGATCTTTCATGCTTACTTTTTTTTGACCAATCATAAGCAACAATGCAACAAATATAAGCATAAATGGCACAGCAAAATGTATATTTCCAAAAAGAAACATTGCTATTGTTTGCAGGACACGTCCAATCATGCCATATTCAAAAATCATAATAACCGCTATCGCAATTAAGATGAGTCCTAAAATTTCATACATAAGCGGGTGCATTTCTTTTTTTTCTGTTGTTGCTTTTCCTTTAGTGATTTTTCGCTTTTTACTAGTCGCCATCTATTCCACCTTCTTTTGCAGTCCATTCTATATATGTAGCGAATAATAACATGTAGAACTTGATTATTTCAAAAAAAAGGCTCATTACCATAAAGCGGGGTTTATTTCCGTTCAGGCTAGGTATTTTCCTGTTGTCGTCAGGGCAACAGATGTTTTCTGTGGCGACAAATACAATCCCAAACTTTTAGTAACGGGCCAAAAAAAGGATTTTCCACCGTTCACATTCGGCTAGAAAATCCTTTTTCATTCATTTCTTACTCAAAGCTTCAACGATGAGTTATTTTTAATATTCCATAATGATTGGGATAATCATTGGGCGGCGCTTTGTTTTTTGGAATAAATACGTATTCAGTGTATCTCGAATTTCTTGTTTTATGTTTGTCCATTCAAACGTATCTTTACCCACGTATTTTTCAATAACATTTTTAGCAATATCAGAAGCTTCCACCATTAATTCCTCTGATTCGCGTACATATACGAAACCACGCGATAAAATTTCTGGACCAGATGCAATTTTCTTTTGAGCACGATTTAATGTTACTACAACAATGAAAATACCATCTTGTGATAATAACTTACGATCACGTAGTACAATGTTGCCTACATCGCCAACACCAATACCGTCTATCAAAATATTACCAGCTTGTACACGACCACTCATTCGCATTTTACCATTTTTGTACTCTACAATATCACCTTTATCAGCGATAAAAATTTGTGATTTTTGCATTCCTAGCTGTTGAGCAAGCTTAGAGTGAGCAATTAGCATGCGGTATTCACCTTGCACAGGGATAAAGTACTTTGGTTGCATTAAGTTAAGCATTAACTTTAAATCCTCTTGGCTACCATGACCTGACACATGTACATTTTTGCTAGATGTCAGAATTTCAGCACCAGCTTTTGCGATGGAGTTCATCGTATTAGCCATCTGTACTTCCATACCTGGAGATGGTGTAAAAGTAATTAACACTGTATCATCTTTCTTAATTTTAATATCTCGGTGATGTTTACGGACAATTTTTTCTAATGCATCAAGTGGCTCCCCTTTATTACCTGTTGCAATAATAATAATCTCATCATCTTGATACTTTTGCATTTCTGAGATAGGGATGATTGTATCTTCCTCTACCGTTAAGTAGCCTAGCTGTGCACCTAAATCCACAGCTTTCTCTAAAGGTTTTCCTACAATGACTACTTTACGGAACGATTTTTGAGCTTGTGTAAATACTTGTTGAATACGAATAAAATTCGATGCATAAACAGCAACTAAAATACGACCTGGCGCTGAATGGAATGTTTTTGATAATTGCTCTTCAATCACAATCTCAGATGTCGTATAGCCTGGTCGTTCAGCTTCACACGACTCAGATAGCAGAATAAATACGCCCTCTTCCCCTAACTGTGCCATTTTTGCTAAATCAGGCTTAAATTTACCTGTCGCTGATTGATCGAATTTAAACTCACCTGTATGAACAATTGCTCCTTCAGATGTATGGAACACTACCCCTAACGAATCGGGAATACTATGTGTTGTATGGAAGAATGTCACATACGTTGAATTAAAATTCATACGACTACGGTTTGTAACCTCAAAGAATTTCACCTGATGTGGTGCAGGTAAATCCTTTAAATGTTCTTTTGCAAGTGCAATTGTTAATTTTGACCCGTACACTGGCGCTTTCAATTTTTGTAACACGTAGGCAATCGAGCCAATTGCATCTTCATGACCATGCGTTAAGAAAATCCCTTTTACACGATCTTTATTTTCCTCTAAGTACGCAATATCTGGAATGACGATATCAATGCCCAACATTTCGTCTTCAGGGAACATTAAGCCGCTATCGACTACAAATAGCTCTTCATCAATTTCTACTACGTACATTGCTTTCCCAATTTCGCCCACGCCACCAAGTGGGATGATGCGAATTAATTCATTTTTCTTTTTTGTCAATTTATTTCCTCCTAAAAAATATCCCGAACAGCAACCACTTAACATTCATTATACGATTTGCAAAGCTTTTGCACAAATTAAAAATACATGTTTTGTAATGGGAACAGAAAATAATTGCGAATTTATATTACCATTAGGTGGAAACGAATGTAGGAATATAGTGTAGTGAAGGGTCTAAATTTTGTCTTTTAAATGCAAAGACTACTTAAAGTAAGCTGGATTTATCATCGCTAGGATGTCCATATGCTTTTGCCTAGATGGTACTAGCACCTGAACAGTTTAATGTTACTTGAGCAGATCTCCCTTTCTACATGAGCGAATTTGGCACTACCTGGGCAGAGTTCCTTCCTACCCGAACAGATTTGAGCCGTTGTTTGAGCGATTTTAACGTTCTATTCCTAAAAAGAAAAAAGACTTTAGACAAACCCAAATTTCAAGTTTGTCTAAAGTCTAAAGGGGCTAATATGAATTAGCCCCAATTACAATTTAGCTAAAGCTACTTATTTTTCTAAAACTTCTTGCCTTTTCTTGATACGTATCCCAAATTTGGTCAAAGATTACTTTTTCTTCATCCGTCATTTCCATCATGGGCAGACGAACATTGATTGTATCAAAGCCTAATTTGGTCATCGCATATTTTACAGGCGAAGGGTTTGGTTGTGCGAACAGCGCACGTACAAGTGGTAGTAATGCTCGGTGAATTTTGGCTGCTAGCTCGTGATTACCTTCTTCAAACGCTTTAATCATTAATTGCATATCATTTCCAACGACATGGGCAGCCACTGAAATAATGCCCGCTCCGCCTATTGCTAGTAGTGGAAGTGTTAAACCATCATCCCCACTATACACTAAGAAATTATCTTCTGAATCAACATTTTCAATAATATCGCCCATTTGAACTAAATTGCCGCTCGCTTCTTTTATCCAAGCAATATTATGAATTTTACTTAAAGCAACGGATGTTTCATAGTCAACATTAACGCCTGTGCGTCCTGGCACATTATACAGCATGACAGGTAAACTTGTTTCCTTAGCAATTGTTTCAAAGTGTGCAAAAATACCACGTTGATTTGGCTTATTATAATATGGTGCTACAAGCATAATACCATCTGCACCATTTTCTTCAGCCTTGTGCGTCATTGCAATAGAGTAAGCAGTTTCGTTATCCCCTGTACCTGCAATAACGGGTACACGACCTGCTACTTTCTCTACTGTAAAGCGAACAACTTCAATTTTTTCTTCTGTGGACATAGTTGGATTCTCAGAGGTTGTGCCACATGCAACAATACAATCTGTACCATTATCAATCAAATGATTAATAATACGTTCTAGTTCTGGATAATTAATCGTGCCATCTTCTTTGAACGGCGTAATCATTGCCGTACCAATTCGACCTAAATTCATCCTTACACCCCTCTTATAGTAAGTTATCCTCAAGCAATGCTTCTGCAATTTGGATTGAGTTCAATGCAGCGCCTTTCAATAGATTGTCGGAAACGATCCATAGGTGGAATCCTTTGTTGTTGTCTAAATCTTGACGGATACGTCCTACAAAAGTAGCATCTTCCCCTTCTGCATAGATAGGCATTGGGTAAGTTTGTGTTGCAATATCATCTTGTAATATCACACCTGGTGCACTGCGTAATACTTCAAAAATCTCTTGTACCGTTGCTTCTTTTTCTAACTCAATATAAACAGATTCAGAATGTCCTGAAACGACTGGCACACGAACGCAAGTTGCAGCTACTTTAAGTTCTGGTGCATGCAAGATTTTCTTCGTTTCATTAATCATCTTCATTTCTTCATATGTAAAGCCATTGTCTGTAAATTTATCAATTTGCGGAATGACATTACGAGCGATTGGATAATGACGTTTGTCACTACCAGAAGGCAAAATATTTGCTGCTACATCCTTACCTGCATCCCAGTTTTCACTTTGTGCCTTTAATTCCTGTATAGCAGAAACACCTGCACCTGAAACTGCTTGGTATGTCGATACGATAATTTTTGTTAAGCCAAATGCATTACGAATAGGTTCAAGTGCTGCCATCATTTGAATGGTAGAGCAGTTTGGATTCGCAATAATTCCTTTATGCTTAGCAAGATCACCTCGATTTACTTCAGGTACAACTAGTGGCACCTCTGGATCCATGCGGAAATGGCTCGTATTATCGATCACTACTGCACCGCGTTTTGCCGCTTCTGGTGCAAGCACAGCTGAGACCGAACCACCAGCTGAGAATAAAGCGACATTCACGCCCTCAAAAGCTTCAGGTGTCGCTTCTTCTATTGTATAGGTCTTACCATTAAACTCGATCGGTTTTCCTGCTGAACGAGCAGAAGCTAAAAACTTAATATCTCCGATTGGAAAATTACGTTTAATTAGTTGCTCCATCATTTTTGTTCCTACTGCTCCTGTTGCCCCAACTACTGCAACTGTTAACTGCTTTGTCATCTATCATCTCTCCTTGAGTACAAGTTACATAATGTGTGCTATTGTATCATAAAAATACTGAAAATTGTGTGTAATTCATGAATTATTTTAAATATTGTATCAACAGGGGTTGTAATTGCTTTTTCTCAGTAATCGCTTCGTGAACAGTGCCAACCATTTGTTCAAAATCAGCAATCAAAGAATTGGGTTTTGAATGTGGTGAGTCCTGCCCAAATGGAATAAAGTAAATGTTTTTGGTATTTAGCAGTTTCATAATATTCAAGCCATTTAAGCCAAGAGCATCATTTGTTGAAATACCTAGAATAACAGGCGAACCATTACGCAACGTTGCCTTAGCAGCCATTAACACCGGGCTATCTGTTGCTGCATTAGCAAATTTACTAATACTATTACCTGTCATTGGTGCTATAACCATCGCATCAAGTGGATTAGATGGTCCGAATGGTTCTGCCTCTTTAATAGAAGAAATAACCTTTTCACCAGTCAATTCTTCTATTTTTGCGATCCACTCTTCCCCAGTACCAAAACGCGTCGCTGCATGTAAAACGGAGTGCGTAATGATTGGGATAACTGTTGCCCCTACATCTATAAAGTTTTGAATTTTAGGTACTACATCCTCATACGTACAGTGCGAGGCTGTAATACCTAAACCAATTCGTTTCCCCGTTAACAATTTTCTTCCTCCTCTATTGCCTTGCACAGTATTGTAGCCGCATCATGTGCAAAGTATTTCCCGGGTAATGACGGCAATAGCACGTACGTTTGTAGTTGATCAGCGTCTATATCTAAACATCCAGGCTCCGAAGCCAAATCATATAACACAGTCGGGACATGCTCTTGGAATGATTCAGTAATCCACTTAGCTGGAATTGTATTTATAAAAATCCCATCACTAATTGACCACTTGCGATCATCTAAATTCGTAGCTCTATAACCATATGCTTTCGCTTCACTCACTTGTACAACCGAACGCGCTACAATATGGACATTAGCGCCCATCTTGACGAGTAAAGATGCGAGCATTTTGGCGGTGCGCCCAAACCCTGCGATAGTAAAGTTTTGTCCGTAAATACATTTCTGCTCGAGACCGTAAAACGTGGCGATAAATCCCTCCGCTGTTAATCTTGCATTTTGCCAAATAAAAGATTCTTGCTGCAAATAGCAATTTGTTTCATTTTTCTCAAGTAAATGCTTCCAATGCATCGTCAAACGCCCTGTATAAAATTTAACTTGTGATATGCCATATAGTTGCTCTACTTCAATTTTTAGTGGAAGAATAGGCAGAATAATTCTATTCGGTTGGAATTCTAATACAAGCTTATTTAACTCCTCATTCCAAACTGACGTTCTTTTATAAAATACTGTTCTCGATGGGCTTCTTAGCATTGTAGCTAATTCCTTTAATCTTAGATCTTCACCGATAACTAGCCATTTTTCGTTTTTCAAAAACTCACCTCACTGTAAAAATTCTGACTGTACCGTCGTTGTTTTGTTAAATAAAATCCGATCTTCACCAATTAGTATAATTTCATGCCAAGGGATCATTTCACTAACTTTCACTTTCTTTTTTTGGAATGGCAATTTATCTTTAACAATTTCAAAGCCATGTATCTTTCCTGTTTGCACATCTAGGAGACATTCCGTATGTGCCAGTATGCCAAAGTGTACGCCACCTTCAACTTGAATTAACTCTTTATCTACCATCTCTGATAGTAACATGCCTCATCTCCCTCCTTGAACCATTACCTCAATATATGCCGAGTTTTTGCAATTCGTGACCCCTACCCAAAGTACGAAATGGTGTCGGGATTTACTAAAAATAGAAAATGGCGAAATTTTGCTAATTGGTAAGGATGTTGTCGAACATGAATTATCGATAAAAAACGACATCGGTGTGGTTTTTGACGATTTTCATGTACCTGATACGCTCAATGTGACGCAACACGACAAAATTACGAGAAAGTATTTAAAACATGGGATTCAGACTATTATTTTGAGTGATTAGCACAATTTAAAATTCCAGAGAGGAAAAAGGTAAAAGAATTATCTCGAGGGATGAGGATGAAGCTGTCCTTTGCATTAGCACTGTCACTTTTAGATGAACTAACAAGTGGACCAGACCCGATTATGAAAGTGAAGATGGTACTGATTTATGAATAAGGCATATTTAAAGGAAGAAATGAGGAAGTAAACATAATACCAGAACACGCTATTATAAGAAGCGTAATGGAGCCTTTGGAATATCCACAAGCAAAAAAATCTATAGTTTCCTTAACGAGAAAAGGTTGCCTAAATGGGCAACCTTTTTTACGCTTCAGGGCCAATAATTGAAATGGCTGGCTCAGCTTTCAAGATTTTTGCTATTAAACGATCTACTGATTCCATTGAGACTGCATCGATTGACGCTAATACTTCGTCTACTGATCGATGTTTACGATGCACTAATTCACTTGTACCGTTACGATTCATACGCGCTCCTGTCCCCTCTAGACCGAGCACAAAACTCCCCTTAAGTTGCTCTTTCGCATTATCCAGTTCTTCCTCTGTTACGCCACCTGCTACGATATCAAGTAATGTCGCATCAATTGTATGCTGAAGCTGTGATAATTGCTGACGACTTGTACTACCATAAATCGTAAATGCTCCAACATCAGCATAACAAGATTGGTAAGAAAAAATGGTATAAGCTAAACCACGTTCCTCACGTACTTCTTGGAACAATCGAGAGCTCATATTACCACCAATAATATTATTAAGTGCTATAAAGCTATACATATCTGGATCCTTTACACCAATTGCTGGATAAGAAATGGCCAAATGCGCTTGCTCCGTATCGCGAGTTTTTGAAATCTCTCCTGGATAAAAATCGGGATTCGAAAGCACAGGCTCAACCGCAAATGAAGATGGCTGATATTGGCCAAATAAGTCTTCAATTGTTTGCATAAGCTTTGCAGAAATATTTCCCGCTATTGAAATAACAACTGATTCTGGACCATAATGTTTAGCCATATAGTTACGTATCTTATCTGCTGTAAATGTTTGTAAAGTAGCCGCAGTTCCTAGAATTGGACGACCGAGTGCATCGTTTGGATACATAACTTCCCATAGTTTTTCATGGACATCGTCATCAGGTGCATCTTCACTCATTAATATTTCTTCTAGCACAACTTGTCGTTCTTTCTCTAATTCTTCCTCTGCAAACGTAGAATTAAAGAACATATCTGCTAATATTGTGACTGCAAGCTCAGCATGATGGTCTAAAACCTTTGCATAATAACAAGTGTTTTCCTTGGATGTAAAGGCATTTAACTCCCCACCAATTCGGTCAAATTCTTCAGCAATTTGACGAGCTGTTCTAGTTTTAGTCCCTTTAAAAAGCATATGTTCTATAAAATGTGTAATGCCATTTTCCTCAGGAAGCTCATAACGAGATCCCGCATTAACAAAAATACCCAGCGCAACAGACCTTACATGATCGATTTGCTCAGAGACAATACGCACACCATTCTGACATGTATGTACTTGTACCAAAAAATCTCCCCCCATAAACATTGCTTGATTTAAAAAAGGCTACGCATTATACGCAGCCTTTTCTACAATTTATTATTTATCTTGCTCAGCGCGTTCTTTTTCCTCTTGTATAACTACTTTACGAGATAAATTCACACGACCTTGCTTGTCTATTTCAATAACTTTTACAAGTAATTGATCGCCAAGTTTCAATACATCTTCAACTTGTTTTGTACGTTCTTCTTGAATTTCAGAGATGTGAAGTAAGCCATCTTTACCTGCGAATATTTCACAGAACGCACCGAATTTTTCAATACGTTTAACTGTTGATAAGTAATACTCGCCAACTTTTGCTTCACGTACGATATCTTCGATAATTTGTTTTGCACGAGCGTTCATTTCTTCATCTGCAGAAGAGATGTAAATTGTACCATCTTGCTCTGTATCAATTTTTACGCCAGTTTCTTCAATAATTTTGTTAATTTGTTTACCACCAGGTCCGATGACATCGCGAATTTTATCAGGATTAATTTTCACGATTACAATTTTCGGTGCAAATGCAGATAATTTTTCACGTGGTTGTGCAAGAGTAGCAATCATTGATTCTAAAATGTGCATACGGCCAATTTTAGCTTGTGTTAATGCTTCTTCTAAAATATTGCGTGATAAACCATCAATTTTAATGTCCATTTGAAGTGCTGTTACACCTTTAGCTGTACCAGCAACTTTAAAGTCCATATCTCCAAGGTGGTCTTCCATACCTTGAATATCAGTTAAAATAGAGTAATGTTCGCCTTTTTTAATAAGACCCATTGCAATACCTGCTACAGGTGCTTTTAATGGAACACCAGCATCCATCATCGCTAACGTTGAAGCACAGATAGAAGCTTGCGATGTAGAACCGTTTGACTCAAGTACTTCTGATACACAACGGATTGTATATGGGAATACAGATTCGTCTGGAATAACCGCATCAAGAGCACGTTCTCCTAGTGCACCATGACCGATTTCACGACGACCTGGTCCACGAATTGGTCCAGTTTCCCCTACAGAGAATTGCGGGAAGTTATAGTGATGCATAAAGCGTTTTGATTCTTCCACACCTAAACCGTCGATAATTTGTACATCACCAAGTGCACCTAATGTACAAATAGAAAGTGCTTGTGTTTGTCCACGCGTAAATAATGCTGAACCGTGAGTACGTTGTAATAAGCCTGTTTCAGAAGAAAGTGGACGAATTTCGTCTAACTTACGACCATCTGGACGAACCTTATCTTCTGTGATTTGACGACGTACTTCGTCTTTAACCATTTTATCTAGAATTGTATAAACTTGCTTCATTGTTACTTCATCCGCTTCTTGCTCTTCATAAGAAGCAATAATACGGTCTTTTACCGCTTGAATAGCCTCATCACGTGCATGTTTTTCTGCAGTTTGAATGGCATCATGCATGTCAGTCTCACAAGCTGCTTTTATATCTGCTTGAATCGCTTCATCAATTTCAAATAATGTTACCGGTAATTTTTCTTTCCCTACTTCTGCAACAATTTGCTCTTGGAAAGCAATAATTTTTTTGATTTCCTCATGACCGAACATAATGGCTTCTAGCATCACTTCTTCTGGTACTTCTAGTGCACCTGCTTCAACCATGTTGATAGCATCCTTGTTACCTGCTACAGATAAATGGACTGTTGATTGATTAGATTGTTCCACTGTTGGGTTCACAATAAATTTACCGTCAATATATCCAACTTGTACACCTGCAATCGGTCCGTCGAATGGAATATCCGAGATAGCTAACGCTAATGATGAACCAAGCATTGCAGCCATTTCAGACGTGCAATCCGAATCGTTAGACATAACCATTGAAATCACTTGTACTTCATTACGGAAACCGTCTGGGAACATCGGGCGAATTGGACGGTCAATTAAACGGCTTGCTAGTATTGCTTTTTCAGATGGACGTCCTTCACGCTTAATAAAGCCTCCAGGAATTTTACCTGCTGCATATAAACGTTCTTCGTAGTTTACTGTTAATGGGAAGAAATCAAGTGGTTTCGGTGATTTTGACATTGTTGCTGTTGAAAGTACAGATGTATCACCATAGCGTACTAATACGGCCCCATTTGCTTGTTTCGCTAACTGTCCAACTTCAATTACAAGTGGACGGCCAGCCCATTCATAGGAATAGACTTTCTTTTCGTTCATTCAATGAACCCCTCTCTATTATAAAAACACTTACTTCGTCTGTATGTACTAATAGTAAGTGTACCAAAAATGCTTGTTCTATGCTAAATATTTCATGAAATAATCATACATTTAAATTCAGTTATTGCCAATTTATTTAGGATTTATTTCTGTATTTTATTGAAACAGTGTTTTTTAACTTGATTTAATAGAGAAACTATTAAGATTCACGCCATATACGCTTGTTTTCAAAGCTTGTCATCTTCTCATTGTTTATAAACATAAAGAAAAAGCGGGATTAATCCCGCTTTTCGATTGACAATTAGCGACGTAAGCCTAAACGAGTGATTAGTTCACGGTAACGTTGTACGTCAGTTTCACGAAGATATTTTAATAAGTGACGGCGACGACCTACCATTTTAAGAAGACCACGCTCAGAGTGGAAATCTTTTTTGTGTGTACGTAAGTGAGCATTTAGAGCGTTAATTTCCTCTGTTAATACTGCAACTTGTACTTCTGGAGAACCAGTATCACTTTCGTGAGTACGGAACTCAGCAATAATTTCGTTTTTACGTTGTTTTGAAATAGCCATTTGTATGGACCTCCTAAATAATTGTTAATCCCCATTAGCACAGTACACGTTGGAGTTATCGATATACCGAGCTAAGGTTAAGCATATTATGCACTTATGAATGTTACCATAAATCAAAAGGTCAAGCAAGCATTAACGTAAGCCTATTCATATGCTAAAGCAGATTTAATAACTAACTGAATTTGGCACTACTTCATTTAGATTGTTGTTGAAACACGTTAAAATATTCAATTGCTTCCTGTTTATCTTTTTCGATTTGTGCTTTTAATGCTTCAATACCATCGAATTTTCGTTCACTTCTTATACGTTTATACCAAGCGACATGCACTTCTTCACCGTAGATATTTTTTTCGAAGTTTAATATATGGACTTCGATGGACAATTGCTTGTCGTTTGGATCTTTAAATGTTGGTTTATAGCCTACATTACATACACCATCATACCAGTTATTTTGTACACGTAAACGAACCGCATACACACCGCTTGCTGGAATATAAGTACCCTCTAATGCTTGAACATTTGCAGTTGGGAAACCTATTGTACGTCCTCGCTTATCACCATGGACAACGATACCCGTAATTTCAAATGGTCGTCCTAAAAGCAATCTTGCTTCTTCCATATCTCCCTCTTGCAAAAGCTTACGGATACGTGTAGAGCTAATTTTTTCGATGTTGTCGGTTTTCTTGTCAACAACCGTCACACCATAATCGCCATTACTCAATGTACGCATATCTTCCATTGTGCCTTTACCAAAAGCACCAAAAGAATAATCAAAGCCAGCTGTAACATGTTGGATGTTCAACTCACGAATAAATGTATCAATAAATGCAACAGGTGAGAGCTTTGCAAAATCAGATGTGAAATGTACAACAAATACTGTATCTACACCTTGTTCTTCAAAAAGCTGTAATTTCTGCTGTAGTAACGTAATATAAAAAACCTTTTCGTTACGTCCGCCTAACACTACAGAAGGATGTGGATCGAATGTCATAACAGCTGTTGGAATTTGACGCTTGTCTCCTTCTTCCTTCGCTGCTTTAATAACTGCCTGATGCCCTCTATGTACACCATCAAAAAAGCCAAGTGCCAATGAATAGGGCTGCATGCTTTCTCGTTGCTGTAGTTGATGTGGGTATTTTAAATGAATGACCTCCATACAAAAAATCCTCCTACTCTATCGTCGGAAACATCTTATCTGGCTTCATAAACCCTTCCTTTGTAGGATGGGCTTGATACACCGCAATTGCTTTCCCATTGATTCCAAAAACAATTTTATCATGTATCTTTAATAATGCATCTGCGGGAAGCACTTGTCCATTGAAAATTTCTTTTTCATTAGCAGAAGTGATCTCAATGTATGGATAATCTGTTAGTGCATACTCAACTGGTAAAATGCATGTATCGATTTGTTCAGCCTCCATCAGCTCAGCAACTTGCGCCAATGTAAAGCAATTTTCTTGCGTAAATGTACCTGAGGCTGTGCGTACGAGCTCTTTCATATGTGCAGGATAGCCAAGTGCTTCTCCGATTTGCACAGCTAGTGTACGAATATACGTCCCTTTACTACATGCTATTCGGACTGGAAATACAATGTCTTGACCTTCATATATTTCTACATCTTCTAGCAACTCTAATGCATAAATAGTAACCTGACGTGAGGGTCTTTCAACAATTTCACCTTTTCGAGCATATTCGTAAAGGCGTTTACCATTTACTTTGACCGCTGAAAACATTGGTGGCGTTTGAGTAATGACACCTGTTAACGAAGCTAAAACTTCTTGCAATTGAGTACGTGTGAACTTTTTAATCGTATGATCTTGCTCAACCGTTTCTCCTTCTGCATCCTCAGTTGTCGTTGTACGTCCAATTGAAATTACGGCTTCATAGGTTTTTCCTGCATCCGTTAAATATTCTGCAATACGTGTTGCTTGACCTATACAAATCGGAAGAACACCCTCTACACCTGGGTCAAGCGTGCCTGTATGTCCTACTTTTTTAGTACGTAAAATTTTTCGCAATTTAAAGACGCAATCATGACTCGTCATGCCACGTTCCTTCCACAGCGGTAAAATACCGTTCATAAATTTCCTCCTAAAATCAATTCGTTTTTCGTATATTTAATTTTTGCTTCATTTTATCTATAGCATTTCTATGAATGTAAAAAGTCTGCCTGCATAAACATGCATTTGGCAGACTTTTTATGTTAGGCTTATTCTTTGTGTAAATTACGTAGCAATGAATCAATACGGTTCCCATATTCAATCGATGAATCGAATTCAAAGATTAGTTCTGGTGTACGACGTAAACGGATTCGTGTACCGATTTCTGAGCGAATGAAACCAGAAGCCTTTACTAAAGCTTTTAGTGTTTCCTCTTTTTCACGTTCATTGCCTAGAGTTGTAATATAAATGGTCGCTTGCTGTAAATCACCTGTTACCTCAACACCAGTAACAGTAACGAAACCAACACGCGGATCTTTTATTTTACGTCCAATAATATCACCAAGCTCTTTTTTCATTTGCTCAGCGACACGGTTTGAGCGTAGAGACATAGTTTGTCACCTCAATTTCGATGTACAGATAGTTGTGTCCTTCACTTGCACAAATATTTACTCGCAAGGTAAGGGTTAATCACGTATAACACAACATCTTTTGTTACTTATAAATAGTCTCGCCACACATTTAGCTGTTCCCATGATGGATTTGACTGTAAGTAATGGAGCGCATGATTAATTTCCCGCTCTGCTGCTTCTTTTGATGAAGAAACAGCAACAAGCGCTAATTTCGTGCGTTGCCATACATTTTGATGGTCAATTTCCGCAATGGATACATTAAATTTTTGCTTCGTGCGGGTAATCATACGCTGTAGAACAGCACGTTTTTCCTTCAACGAATGGGCAGTTTGAATAATAAATTCAACCTCTGCATAAACAATCATTATACGCGTTTAACTTCTTCCATAATGTAGGCTTCAATAATGTCGCCTTCTTTAATATCGTTGAAGTTTGTAATTGTAATACCACATTCGTAACCTTTTGCAACTTCTTTAACTTCGTCTTTGAAACGTTTTAGTGTATCTAATTCACCTTCAAAAATTACTACATTTTCGCGGATTATACGTACGCCAGAATCACGAGTTACTTTACCTTCTGTTACGTATGAACCAGCAATAGTACCAACTTTTGATACTTTAATCGTTTGTCGAACTTCTGCTTGACCAATAATTTTTTCTACGAATTCTGGATCAAGCATACCTTTCATTGCTTGTTCAATTTCCTCGATTACTTTATAGATAATGCGGTGTAGACGAATATCCACGCCTTCTTCTTCTGCTGCACGTTTTGCATTGATATCTGGACGAACGTTGAAGCCAATAACAATTGCATTTGAAGCCGCTGCAAGAGAAATATCTGATTCTGTAATCGCCCCAGCACCAGTGTGAATAATTTTCACGTTTACGCCTTCAACATCAATTTTCATTAATGATGCAGCCATAGCTTCTACAGTACCTTGAACATCAGCTTTAACAATTAAGTTAAGCTCTTTCATTTCGCCTTGACTCATTTGTTCGAATAAGTTATCAAGCGTTACACGTTGCTTTTCTGAGCGTTGTGCTTGAATTGCTGACATTGCACGAGTTTCACCAACTTGGCGTGCTGTTTTTTCGTCTTCAAAGACAACGAAACGGTCACCAGCTTGTGGTACTTCATTTAAACCTGTGATTTCTACTGGTGTTGATGGTCCAGCTTCTTTCACACGACGACCTTTATCATTTACCATCGCACGTACTCGACCAAAAGTATGACCAACAACAATTGGATCCCCAACTTTTAATGTTCCATCTTGTACTAAAAGTGTTGCAACAGAGCCTCGACCTTTATCTAGCTGCGCTTCAATTACTGTACCAAGTGCTAAGCGATCAGGGTTTGCTTTTAATTCTCCAACTTCAGCGACAAGTAAAATCATTTCAAGTAATGTGTCAATGCCTTCACCTTTTAATGCTGAGATTGGTACGAAAATAGTCTCTCCGCCCCAAGCTTCCGGAACTAGACCATGCTCCGTTAACTCTTGCATTACACGGTCTGGATTAGCTGATGGTTTATCCATTTTATTGACTGCAACGATAATTGGTACTTCTGCTGCTTTTGCGTGGTTAATCGCTTCTACTGTTTGTGGCATAACGCCATCATCCGCAGCTACCACTAAAATTGTTAAGTCTGTTACTTTCGCACCACGTGCACGCATTGTTGTGAAAGCTGCGTGTCCTGGTGTATCAAGGAACGTAATTTTTTTGTCGCCTTCAGTTACTTGATAAGCACCGATATGCTGAGTAATACCTCCAGCTTCTCCAGCTGTAACTTTTGTATTGCGAATAGAGTCTAATAATGTAGTTTTACCATGGTCAACGTGCCCCATTATTGTCACTACAGGAGGACGTTCTGATAAATCCGCCTCGTTAACTTCTTCTGTTTGCTCGAAGTGTGTTTCTAAATCCGTAATATCTACACGAATTTCTTCTTCAACTTCTACACCATAGTCTGCGCAAATTAATTCAATTGCATCCTTATCTAATTCTTGGTTAATTGTTGCCATTACACCAAGCATAAATAATTTTTTAATAATTTCTGATGGTTCACGGTGCAGTTTTTTTGCTAATTCTGCTACTGATAGTGATTCAACAAAAGTAATTTTTTCTGGTAATTCCTTTTGTTTCACTGGTAAACTTGGTTGATGTGTTTTTGGATGGCGTCGTTTTCCGCCGTGAATTCCTGGTTTTGGACGTTGGTTGTAACCACCGCCACCTCTGCGATTATTATTATTATTGTTATTATTATTATTTTGTGTCATATTTCGATTTTGGTTACCTTTTATATTCTTAGATTTTTCGTTAGACGAATTTGAGTTTTGATGCGTTTGTTGCTGATTATTAACTTTAGGCTTAGAAGTAGCAGATTGCTGCCTTTGCCCTTCTTGCTTTTTCACCGATTGCTGTGGTTTTTGTTGGCCATTAGCTTGTGATTTTTGCGATACGTTTTGAGTAGGTTTCTTCACTTCTTTTGTAGCTTTAAATGATTGGTTTAACTTTGATACTATGTCTTTTTCTAACATTGACATATGATTTGTTACACTTACATTTAATTGATTTAGTGCGTCAATAACCTCTTTACTCGTTTTATTCACTTGTTTCGCATATTCATGAACTCTGATTTTGGTCATCTGCTCACCCCCGATTATTTTTCGTTGAGTAGACTAGACAATTTGCTTGCAAAACCTTTATCGGTAATAGCTAAAGCCACTCGGGCCTCCTTACCTGTAGCATGTCCTAGATCATAACGATCACCAATTACATGATACTCAACGTTATAGTACGTGCATTTATCTTGAATTTTTTTGCTAGAGTTTTTAGAAGCATCGTTTGCAAGCAGTACTAGCTTAGCATTCCCATTGCGGACTTCCTTTACTACTAACTCTTCTCCTGATATAACTTTACGTGCTCTTGCCGCTATCCCAAGCAAATTAAACACTGCTTGATTCATCATATAATAGACTCCCTACGAATTAGCAAAATAAGCTCATCGTAGATTTCTTCAGGGATTTTCACATCAAGTTGGTGCCCTAAAACATTTTTCTTTCGGGCAATTTCAATCGCCTTTTCCGATTTAGAAACATAGGCACCACGTCCGGGTTTTTTTCCGGAAACATCAACACTTACCTCGCCCTCTTTCGAACGAACGACACGAATCATTTCCTTCTTAGGTAGCATTTCTCCAGTAGCTACACATTTTCGAAGAGGTACTTTTTTATTAATAGCCATAAGAATCACCTTTCCTCTCTGAAGCTTGTCGTAAGAGGTGGACTAGCCATGCTCTACCTTGGTCAGAGTCCAGATTTACAATCAATAAATCCATGACAATTTTCGTTGTAGACTCTGCCATTATTCAGTCGGCGCAACCCAACGCCCACTGAATAATGGCAGCTAACTAGTCACACGGGCTTTCTTACTTATTCTTCGTCGTCTTGATATAAGTCAACTGCAACATCAGCAAAATCACTTTCTTCATCCTCAGCAGGTATGAAAGTGCTTGTAGCAGATGGATAAATACCTGCCTCACGAGCATCTGTTTCACTCTTAATATCAATTTTCCAGCCAGTTAGCTTTGCAGCTAAACGTGCATTTTGACCACGTTTACCAATTGCTAATGATAATTGATAGTCTGGTACGACAACCGTAGTAGATTTTTCTTCTTCATTTACTTGAACATCTAAAACCTTTGATGGGCTAAGTGCATTTGCTACAAAAACAACTGGATCTTCTGACCATTCAACGATATCGATTTTTTCGCCGTTTAATTCATTTACAATTGTTTGTACACGAGCGCCTTTTGCTCCTACACATGAACCTACTGGATCTACCTCTTCGTTATGTGCATGAACAGAAATTTTAGAACGATCTCCTGCTTCACGAGCAATTGATTTGATTTCTACAATACCTTCATAGATTTCAGGTACTTCCATCTCAAATAAGCGACGTAATAAACCAGGATGTGTACGTGAAACAATGACTTGTGGTCCTCGTGTTGTACGTTCAACCTTTGTAATATAGACCTTGATACGATCATGTGGACGATATGTTTCACCTTGAATTTGTTCGTTTTGTGGTAAGGCAGCCTCTACTTTTCCTAGACCTACGTAAATATTACGAGCATCTAGACGCTCAACTACACCAGTGACGATATCATCTTCACGATCCACATATTGCTCGTAAATTAGGCCACGTTCTGCCTCACGTACACGTTGAGTAACAACTTGTTTCGCTGTTTGTGCGGCAATACGACCAAAGTTTCGTGGAGTCACTTCCTGTTCAACCACATCTTCTAACTGGTATGCAGGATTGATAGCCTTTGCATCTTCAACAGAAATTTCTAAACGGTCATCCTCTACCTCTTCAACAACATCTTTACGTGAAAAGACACGGATAGAGCCCTTATCTAAGTTTAGGTCAACACGGACATTTTGTGCTTGATTGAAGTTGCGTTTGTAAGCTGTAACTAATGCCGCTTCAATCGCTTCAATTAACACATCTCTTGAAATTCCTTTTTGTTCTTCTAGCGCATTGAGCGCATCTAACAAATCACTACTCATTTTGTTTTCACTCCTAAATATGCATTATGCTTAAAAATCGATAGCTAGTCGTGCCAATGCGATTTTTTCTTGTTCAACTGTTACTGTAATTTTACGCGTTTTAATGCGTACTTCTATCATTAATGTATGTTCATCATATGACGTTAAGTAGCCTTGGAATTCCTTCATGTCCTTGATGGGCTCATAGGTTTTAACATAAATAAATTTGCCAATCGCTTTTTCAAAATCAGCATCTTTTTTTAATGGACGTTCTGCTCCAGGTGAAGAAACTTCTAAATAATAGTTTTGTGTAATTGGATCATTTTCATCCAATAGCAAACTTAGTCGTTCACTAACTTGAGCACATTGTTCAATGTCAATTCCACCCTCAGATGTATCCACATAAACACGTAAAAACCAGTTACGTCCTTCTTTTACGAACTCGACGTCCACTAACTCAAGATTCAACTCTTCAACAATCGGTTTGGCGAGCTCTTCAATTAAAGATGGTACTTTGCTCATTGTTTCCTCCTGTATCTATCAAATTCTGGCGTAATAAAACAGAAATTCCACCAGTAGCTTTGGTGAAATTTAACGGTCTTACCTGCTGTTAGTAAAAAATTTGTTTTGCTACGGTATAACAACAGAAAAGAGCGGGAAGGACCCACTCTTTTGCTGGAAAATTATCAACAAATTATTACCATAAGGATAGCATAGTTTACAGCACAATGCAAATTTCCTTTTTCTAGACATCTATTAGGCAAAGCAATAATTGTGTCTGGAATCTGAAATTTGTGCTTAATTTGTTCATAAATCAAATAAGTTATTCATTATTGATGGTGATGTCTTTAGACTAACCGCTTCAATATTGAAGGACATTAGAAAAGTGATAGCTGATTGGCATCAGGCATCCCTTCTAAACAGCCCAATTGATCCATGTATTCTATTAATGTCTTGGATACACGACCACGTTGCTGTAAATCTTCCTTCGATAAAAATTCTCCGTCCTCACGTGCTACCACAATTTGTTTAGCAACGTTCGTACCGAGTCCAGGAATCGCATCGAACGGTGGAATTAAAGAGTTCCCCTCAATAACAAATTCACTTGCCTGCGAACGATATAAGTCCACCTTTTGGAAGTTCATGCCGCGCTCACACATTTCAAGTGCTAGTTCCATTACAGTTAATAGGTTTTTTTCTTTTGTTGAGGCATCTAAGCCTTTCATATTGATTTCATCAATTTTTGCACGAATCATTTGAGGGCCTTGTACCATGGCAATTAAATCAAAATCATCTGCACGTACTGTGAAATACGCCGCATAGTAAAGTATCGGGAAATGCACTTTAAACCACGCGATACGAACTGCCATTAAAACGTAAGCAGCGGCGTGGGCTTTCGGGAACATATATTTAATCTTTTTACATGATTCGATATACCAACCAGGTACCTTATTCGCTAGCATCTCTGCTTCGAATTCTTCTGATAATCCTTTCCCTTTACGCACAGACTCCATAATTTTAAACGCCAGTGACGGTTCTAGCCCTTGGTAAATTAAATACACCATAATATCGTCACGACAGCCAATTACTTCTTTCAGTACACATGTACCATTTTGAATTAATTCTTGTGCATTACCAAGCCACACGTCTGTTCCGTGTGAAAGTCCTGAAATTTGCACAAGCTCCGAAAATGTTGATGGCTTTGTATCTTCAAGCATTTGGCGTACAAAACGAGTACCAAATTCAGGAATTCCAAGTGTCCCTGTCTTACAGCCTATTTGTTTTTCTGTTACGCCTAAAGATTCTGGGGAACTAAAGATTTTCATAACGACTGGATCATCTGTTGGAATGGTTTTTGGATCTATTCCTGATAAATCCTGCAACATCCGAATCACAGTTGGATCATCGTGCCCTAGAATATCAAGTTTTAAAATATTATCGTGAATAGAATGGAAATCAAAGTGTGTTGTACGCCATTCAGCATCTTGTGCATCCGCAGGGAACTGCACTGGTGAGAAATCGTAAATATCCATATAGTCTGGTACTACGATAATTCCCCCAGGATGCTGTCCTGTTGTACGTTTTACGCCTGTACAACCTTGCACTAACCGATCTACCTCAGCACCACGGAAATGTAGGTTGTTATCATTAGCATAGCCCTTAACGTAGCCATACGCTGTTTTCTCTGCAACTGTACCGATTGTCCCAGCACGATATACATAATCTTCACCGAATAAAACCTTCGTGTAGTTATGAGCTTGTGGTTGATATTCACCAGAAAAATATGACGATAGGTAAGCATTTGATATTATCTCTAGCTTTTCCCCCGTCCCACACCGTACGTGACCCTTTCGGCGTCATACGGCGTTCCATCGTTAACTTTGTTGAAATTTATAAACTAAGCTTTGGATTTCCTACTTCCGTTCTTAGTTCGTTTATTTTATTTATTGCTTTCTTTTCGAATCGAGCTAACTTCTTTACATAATCTTTATTAGCAAGCGGGTCTTTCGTATGAACAAGCATATGATAACTCCTATTGATAATAATCAAGTTATCATAGTCATCGGTTCCACCGTGAGCTGTCGGCTTAATATGATGACAAACGGCTTGATGCGGAGTAAGTCTTTTTCCTGTTATACCGCAACTTCCTTTTTGAGCCACATATTTGCTAAGGCGATTATTTTCATACAAAACACTTTTAGCTTTATATATTCCTTTACGAAACATCTCAATTTCACGAACAGACACATGTTTTAAATCTTTATGAATTGAGGACCTGTCTTTCTCATTGTAAATCGTAAATTCAGGCTTTCTCTGTCCTCGTATATCATGTCGAATTGCTTCAATAGGATATACCAGCAATCCATTACTTTTAAATCTTTGATAATTGTAATCCCCATAAAATTTATCAATGACGTTGTTTGTTTCCTTCGTTTTCACGAATATGTTTCTAAACATCAATGATTCGATGTTCGGATGAATTAGATGTCTTATATCATTAAAGTCTTGGGATATTCTTGTTGCAATCTTGTAATAGTTATGCAGTCCAAGAATATTTGCATTAAAGTTCATCACTTTTTCTGGAGTAGGACTTTTTCTAAGTTTAACTAACTGATGCCTTATAACCCCTCGCACTTTTTCTTTTGCTTTTGGGTCCATTTTCGAATTTACAATATAACCTGTTTTAGCATTCCCTTTTTGAACAGCCCTAAATCGTATCCCTAAAAAATCTGTACCATTTTTACGTAGATTTGTGATTTTACTTTTTTCTTCACTTACCTCAAGCCCTAGTCGTTCTTTTAGCCATTTTTCAACAGCTATTTTAATCTTTCGAGCGTTTTCATAAGAGTTTGTGAAGATTTTAAAATCATCTGCGTATCTGACAAGGTACATAGGCTTTAACCTTGTTTTCTTTAGAGCATCCGTTTTATTTCTTTTCAGTTTATATGGTACTTTCGTTGACTTTGTTTCCCACTGGTTCGATATCCACCAATCTAATTCGTTCAACACTACGTTAGCAAGTAGTGGGGATAAGATACCACCTTGTGGAGTACCCTTTGTCGGAATACCTTCACCTGTAATTTCAGCTTTTAGCATCTTTTTAATAATAGTTAAAACTTTTTTGTCCCTTATACCAATTGTCCATAATTGCCTCATTAGCTTTTTATGATTAACGTTATCAAAAAATCCTTTTATATCTACATCGACCACAAAATGCTGATGGCTATGATTAACCAGATGGTAACATCTTGCTAATGCATCATGTGTGCTTCTTTTGGGTCTGAATCCGTAGCTTTGAGGATGAAACCTGGCTTCTACAATCGGCTCCAACACTTGTAGGAGCATTTGCTGAATCAATCTATCTTCAATTGTTGGAATTCCAAGTGGTCTCATTTTTCCGTTTGGCTTTGGAATAAACAACCTTCGAACCGAATGTGGTGTTTAGTTTTCAAGTCTTTTTCTTATTATCCTTACTAGCTCATCGACATTCATTTTGTTTAAATGTTTAATTGTGTGTCCGTTTGTTCCTTTCGTTTTACTACCTGTATTACTTTTTAGGTTTCGAAAGGCAAGTAAGATATTTTCTTCAGAAATTATCAACTTATAAATATCTGTAAAGTATCGACCCTTTTCGCTTTCTTTAAAGAGATTATCAAATGTCTCTTGTAAGCCAAAATATTCGTTATTTCTTAGCTTTTGAATCATTAAGTCAGCCAACTAATCACTTCCTTTACGAAGTTTTCGTTCTCTATAGTCATACACGAATCTGACTTTTGTAGGTTTTGTTTCAACGTTAACGACTTGTGCCCTTCCCTCTGAAATGTTTTTCCCTCCGACTTATTGGTTATTCAGTCATCAACAGCATCTCTTCATCAGTACTACGGCACTACTGCCACTCCTTTAAAGTATGTTATAGCGATTTGCCTTTTCATACACCGTCGTCATTGAAGTGCAACCTTCTCTTACGTTAGGAGCTTCACACGTTCCACTATTTCTATCTGTACATAATTCCCGTAGGTTCCCTCTAAATTCCGCTAGGCTAGATTGTGCCTGTAACACAATATGGATTTTCATAACCTAACACTTACTCATCCACACCTAGAAGTCCTCACTGGACCCCGTAGCATTTCTACTACGTGACATTCACGAAAAGTCAGTCGAGGGTTCGTCTCGATTATTCTACCGCTTCTAACCATAGGAATTTTATAGACGCCAGACCTATCATTCACAAGAGATTTTTATCCCTCTTTCCACAGCCGAATTGTTTGGGTGAACTTCAGCCTACTTTAACGAGCTTCAAACGTTTTTGGTGTTTGCAATACCGTTCACGCTTGTCGTAGCTTCAGCGAGTGTGTTTCAAGGCGTTACTCTGTCATTCCACACTTCGAAATAGCAGTTCTACCAACTAAGGTGGTTAACCTTTTCAGTTAACAACGTGTCGCACTCAAATCGATATCAGGTACCTTATCACCTTTAAAGCCAAGGAACGTTTCGAATGGAATATCCTGACCATCCTTTTTATAAGGTGTACCGCATTCTGTACAATCTTTATTTGGTAAGTCAAAACCAGAGCTTACTGAACCATCATCAAAAAACTCGGAATGCTTACAATTTGGACAAACATAATGAGGTGGAAGTGGATTTACTTCAGTAATCTCCATAAAAGTTGCCACTAATGAAGATCCTACCGAACCACGAGAACCTACTAAGTAACCATCCGCTAATGACTTTTTCACAAGCTTCGCAGAAATTAAGTAAATTACACCGAAACCATGTCCTAAAATTGACTTTAATTCCTTTTCAATTCGGGCTTTCACGATTTCTGGTAGCTCTTCTCCATATATATGATGAGCCATTTCATACGTTAAATTTGTTACCTCATCATCAGAGCCTTCAATTTTCGGTGTATATAAATCATCTTTAATTGGCTTAACATCACCAATCATATCGGCGACTTTTTGTGAGTTTGTCACAACTACTTCTTTCGCAAGATCTGGTCCTAAAAAGTCAAATTCCTCAAGCATTTCATCAGTCGTTCTAAAATGAACCTCAGGCAGCTTCGATCTATTTAAAATGTTGGCACCACCTTGAGAGCCGATTAGTATTTGTCTGAACTTCCCGTCTATCGGATCTAAATAATGCACATTACCAGTTGCTACAACAGGTTTATCGATCTTCTTCCCTAGCTTCACTAACTTGCGAATAATATCTTCAAGTGTCCATTCATCACGTACGACATTGCGCTCAATTAACGGTGCGTACACTGCTTTAGGTTGAACTTCAATGTAATCATAAAATCTCGCAACTTGCTCTGCTTCCTCGGGGGATTTATTCATCATGGTTTCAAATAATTCACCGTTGCTACAACCTGATCCTACTAATAAACCTTCTCTATATTGCTCTAGAACTGCTCGTGTTACGCGAGGTACACGATAGAAAGTTTTTGTATGGGCGTGTGTGACTATTTTAAATAAATTTTTTAGTCCAGCATTATCTACTGCTAATATTGTGCAGTGCATTGGTCGTCCCTTTTTATAAGCATCTCCACCACCAATATGCTTATTAAAGTCATCATGGTATTTAATATCTAATTCATCTGCATCTTTTAACAGCTGTAAAAGCAAGTAACCTGTTGCTTCTGTATCATAAATAGCTCGGTGATGCTGGGTTAAATCAATATTGAATTTTTTACAAAGTGTATTTAAACGATGGTTTTTCATCGTTGGATAAAGCAATCTGGCAAGCTCCAACGTATCAATAACAGGATGAATTGTTCCCTCTAGCCCAAATTTTTTATAGCCTGTGTATAAAAAGCCAATATCAAACGATGCATTGTGGGCTACGACAATACAATCTCCAATAAATGCATGGAACTCCTTAATGACTTGCTCCACTTCAGGCGCATTTCGTACCATATCATCTGTAATGCCAGTCAATTCAATAGTCGTCGCTGACAATGGGTGATGTGGATTGGCAAAGCTTTCGTATTTGTCGATCACATTTCCATCTTTAATCTTAACTGCAGCAAGCTCAATAATCGTATCGTAAGCAGTAGATAGACCTGTCGTCTCTACGTCAAACACGACATAGGTAGCATCAGCTAATAATTGGTGCTCAGGAGCATAAGCAATCGGTACACCATCGTCTACTAAATTAGCTTCCAAGCCATAAATAACTTTTATTCCATGCTTTTTCCCTGCTGCATAAGCATCTGGGAAGGATTGCACAACAGCATGGTCGGTAATAGCCACGGCTGGGTGACCCCATTTTGCAGCCTGTGCAACAAGTCGATCAACTGGTGTCACAGCATCCATTTGACTCATTGGTGTATGCAAATGCAATTCTACTCGTTTCTCTCCCTCTGGTGCCTTGTCCTGTCGTGTTGCTTTTTTGATTTCATTGATATCATTTGCCATAACGATTAAATCACGAATGAATGTGTCAGTTTGTACGGAGCCTCGGACCTTTACCCACATACCCTTTTTCAAATGTTGCATAAGTTCCGCATCATCATTATCACGTGAGAACATTTTTACAACGATGGAATCCGTATAGTCGGTAATTTTAATTTGTAATAAAGAACGGCCGCTTTTTAGTTCTTTAACTTCTGTATCAAAAACAAATCCTTCAATAATAACACGGCGTTCTTCTTCAACAATGCGTTTAATTTCCATAGTTTCATCGTCTTTAATTAACATACCGAGCTGAAATGGACGGTCACCAAGGTTAGCAAGAGCTGGATTTTCTTTCTTCTCTTTCTCACGTTTTTGGTAATCTTGTATCGCTTGCTGGGATAAAGCTGCCTCCTCTAAACGCTTCTGTTCCACGAAAGCTTCCTGTGCTGCAATCATTTCTTCCGATTGATCTTGAAGAACAAAGTCTATCACAATGTGTGGAAAGCCGAATTGACTATAGCTTTCAGAAAGCTTTTCTGCATACTTTGTTTTCAACATCATAAATTCCATTTCTTGCATGCAGGATAATGTGATTTTTTGCCCATTCCACATTGGCATTTGCGATACGAGACAATTTTTTAAAGTTGGCGCCATCTCATCTATTTGCTCTACTACAGTTAACCAATATCCTTGGACAAGCTCCTCCGTAACATTTTTTTCTACCGTATCAAAAGTGGTGTGAATTTGAGCGATAGCTGAAAATTTTTCAGTCAAACGAGTACGAAAAAGTTGGTATAGCGGAAAAGGGAGTATATCTCGTAATTTAATGGTAAAATTCCACAGCCTGTTTTTTTTGTGTACCGTTAGCCGTGATAATTCACCTTCTTCAAAAAAGGACATATACACATCATCTGTTAACTCTAGTTGCTGCAAGAACATTTGAAACCTCATTCTTGCTTCTTGTTGCTGTTCCAATCTATTGACACCTACTTTCAGTAAGAGGCAGTATCAATGCCCCTTATTTTATTTCCTTACCAACAACTTACGATTAAAATTCGAAGAAAAAAATTCGCTACCTTTCCTCGGGTTATCTACAAGCTATAAAATCATGCTTGGCTCGCTGTCCCCGAGGAGTGGTGCGAATTTTCTTTAATACCATTTAATCCTTTTTGGGACAAGCCGTTCTAAAGGAGTTAATTTTTGCGGAAAAATTCATTTAAGCGATCAATGACCTCTTCTTTTTTCCATTCAAACGTTTCACCTGTTTGACGGAATTTCACTTCAACAATACCTTCAGTTGCTTTTTTACCTACTGTTACACGGACAGGTAATCCAATTAAATCAGCATCTGCAAATTTAACCCCTGCGCGTTCAGCACGGTCATCTAATAGCACGTCATAACGGTATGATTTCAATAAGCCATACAGCTCATCAGCTAAGGCTACTTGTGTTTCATCCTTTGTATTAACAGGTACAACATGAATATCATATGGCGATAATTGTGTTGGCCAAATAAAACCATTTTCATCTTGGAAATGCTCAGCTACAGCAGCTAAAATACGTGATACACCAATACCGTAGCAGCCCATAATGAATGGCTGTGTCTTCCCTTGTTCGTCTAAGAATGTACCATTCATTTTTGCAGAGTAAGTTGTTCCTAATTTAAAAATATGTCCAACCTCGATACCTTCTGCAAATTTGATAGTACCTTGCCCATCTGGAGATGGATCTCCCACTTGAATAAAACGAATATCTAAGTATTCATTTACTGCAAAATCACGCTCTGGATTAACGCTTACTAAGTGGAATCCATCCTCATTTGCACCAGCTACACCGTTACGGATTGATTTAATAGCATTGTCAGCTACTACTTTTATGTCTACTGGTAATTTAACAGGACCAATTGAACCAACTCCGCAACCTAATAAATTACGGATTGCCTCTTCACTTGCAAGTTCAACAGAATCAGCATTAAGCGCATTTTTCAGTTTAATATCATTAATTTCGTGATCTCCGCGAGCAAGTACCACAACTAATTCACCATCAACGTCAAACACTAATGATTTAATAACAGTTGAAGGCTCAACATTTAAGTAAGCCGATACTTCTTCGATTGTTTTTTGATCAGGTGTTGCCACTTTTTCTAGGTCTTTTAATGCTTCATCTGATGGTTGATAGTCTACAAGAACTTCTGCCATTTCGATGTTCGCAGCATAGTTAGACGTGTCAGAATAGGCAATTGTATCTTCTCCAATTTCTGAAAGCACCATAAATTCATGTGTACCTTTACCACCGATTGAGCCTGCATCTGCAATAACTGCACGGTAGTTTAAACCAAGACGAGAGAAAATATTTGAATAGGCACGATACATATCATCATATGTTTCATCTAAGCTTTCACGTGTTGCATGGAAAGAATATGCATCTTTCATAATAAACTCTCTGCCTCGTAGCAAACCAAAGCGAGGACGTTTTTCATCACGGAATTTAGTTTGAATTTGATAAAGTGTTAACGGTAACTTTTTATATGATTTAATTTCATCACGTACTAAAGTTGTAATCACTTCTTCATGTGTTGGTCCTAATGCAAAATCGCGATCATGACGGTCTTTCAAACGCATTAATTCTGGTCCGTATTTTTCCCAGCGACCTGATTCCTGCCAAAGTTCCGCAGATTGTAACGCAGGCATTAAAAGCTCAATTGAATTGATTGCTTCCATTTCTTCACGAATAATATTTTCTATTTTTGTCAACACACGTTTTGCAAGAGGTAAATACGAGTATACCCCACTTGTATTTTGACGAATAAACCCTGCACGTAGTAATTGCTTATGTGATTTTACTTCTGCATCAGCAGGTACTTCACGTAGCGTTGGGATTAATGTTTTACTTTGCTTCATTCAGTGTTCCACCTTTTTTTAATAAATATGTTTTTATACTCTAATTAGCATAAACAAATTTAGCTTTGAGCGCAATGTTTCAAAAAAATTGCGCTCAAAGCTATTTTTTCAATCAGTTTTCACCTTGGCGGTCATTGTGATATTCGCTAGGGCTTTTTCTAAATTATGTTTTACTTGATAATTTAGTTAAAAGAAAAATCGTTGTATATCGTTCCATGTAACGATGACCATTAAAATCATTAATAGTACGATACCTACAAAATGCACAAGACCCTCTTTTTGTCGATCAATTGGCTTACCACGTAATGCTTCGTAGCCGAAGAATAATAGACGACCACCATCAAGTGCTGGGAGCGGTAGTAAGTTCATAATTCCAAGGTTAATACTTAACATTGCAGCCCAATTCATTAAATTCATGAATCCATATTGAGCTACTGCTTCTGTAGCTTTATAAATGCCAACTGGACCTGATAGCGCATCTATCGTGAATTTACCGGTAACTAACATACCTAGCAACTCAAATATTCGAACCGTCATATTATAGGTTTCTTGAGCGCCATAAACAACTGCCTTCAATGGATTAAATTCACGTGGGCTCTCGTACTTAACACCAATTTGACCATACGTCTCACCCGTATTTTCATCTGTCATTGCTTTAACCGTCATTGGAAGATTTTTTGTTTGTCCATCTCGTTCAATTGTTACATTAATTGTTTCACCTGGACGATCTTGTACATTTCCAGCCAAATCTTGCCATTTTTCAACCGCTTGTCCGTCGATGGCAGTTACTTTATCGCCGGCAACCATTCCTGCTTGTGCAGCTGGATCATTTGCTACAACTTCTGTTATGATTGGCTCATACGTAGGTACCCCATAAAATAATCCAATTAGCAAATAAATAACAAAAGCTAAAATAAAGTTAAACAATGGACCTGCAAAGATTGTCATGGCACGTTGACCAACCGTTTTAGCGTTAAATTGACGGTCATATGGTGCAATTAACGTTTCTCTACCGTTTTCTACGAGCATACAATCTCTTGCAACATTGTAACGAACTAAATTTTCTTCTTCATCATAACCTTCTACAAACAATTCTTTTTCTAAATCGGCACGCTCAACTTCTAAAAATAATAAATCTGGTAATTGCTTATTATTTTGATTGAAAATAATTTTCTTCACCACATTATCTTCATCTACAATAAGCCCTACGCGGTAGCCCGGCTGTAATTCGGCGCCATCCATGTCTTCACCAGCCATACGAACGTATCCACCAATCGGCAATAAGCGTATCGTATAGATTGTTTCACCATGTGTTTTCCCATAAATTTTTGGTCCCATACCAATTGCGAATTCTCGAACCATGATTCCTGCGCGTTTCGCAAACAAGAAGTGACCGAATTCATGGAAGAATACGAGTAGGCCAAATATTAAAATAAATGCAATAGCTGTTTGCATAATACCCCACCTTTAAAAGCGAATAGTTAACGATATCTTCTCTCGTTATTTTACCATGTCTAACACTGTTTTTCTTGTTTCACCATCTACATGTAAAATTGTTTGCAAATCTGGCACTAATATGTTGTTATGTGCCTGCATTACACGCTCAATCGTTTCGTCAATTTCAAGGAATGTTATGTGCCCTTGTAAAAATGCTGCAACTGCCGCTTCATTCGCCGCATTCATCGCCGTTAAAATTGTGCCGCCTGTACGCCCAGCCTCATAAGCTAAACGCAATGCTGGATAACGTTCAAAATCCATTTCTTTAAAATGTAACTGACCAATTTGTGCTAAATTAAGTCGTTGTCCGTTATGTAGCGGCATACGATCTGGGTAGCTTAAGGCATATTGAATAGGTACACGCATGTCCGGTGTACCTAGCTGTGCAATGACACTAGTATCATGATACTCAACTAAGGAGTGAATAATACTTTCTCTATGCAAAAGTACATCAATTTTATCATATGGCATATCGAATAAGACATGTGCTTCAATGACTTCTAGCCCTTTATTCATCATTGTAGCTGAATCTATCGTTATTTTCGCACCCATTGACCAGTTCGGGTGATTTAGTGCATCTGCAACTGTTACATGCTTCAATTCCTCACGTGTTTTGTCACGGAAACTACCACCAGAAGCTGTAATGATTAAACGTTCAATATTTTTCGGATTCTCACCATTCATCGATTGGAAAATTGCGGAATGCTCACTATCAACCGGCAAAATTGTAGCATTATATTTCTTTGCCTCCGCCATTACTAAATGTCCAGCAGTGACAAGTGTCTCTTTATTGGCAATTGCAATGGTTTTGCCCATACGAATTGCGGCTAATGTCGATTCTAGACCAACACTCCCAAGAACAGCGTTTACAAGCACCGTTGAATCAGGGTGTGTAGCCACCTCTACTAGTCCTTTTGCTCCAAACGTAAAATGGACTTGTGGATATTCCTTAGCGAGCGTAAGTGCATCTTCCTCTAATTGAACAGATACTAGCTCAGGCTTCAAAGTTTCGATCATTTCACGAGTTTTATCGATGTTTTTTCCAGAAGAAAAGGCCACTAAATGAAAGGCTTCACGTTGTTCTTTTAAAATATCATAGGTTTGCCAACCGATTGAACCAGTTGCACCAAGTAAACTTATTTTTTTCACGACAAATTGTCCCCTTTTTCTATCTAAGCAAATAAAAATGTACGATATAGAGTAATGCTTCTATTGTTCTTAGTTACCGAAAAGATGTAAAAAATGTAGTAATGGCACGACGAATAATAGACTATCAAAACGGTCTAAAATACCACCATGCCCAGGCAAAATATTACCTGAATCCTTGACGTCAAAATGACGCTTTATAGCTGATTCCACTAAATCGCCCATTTGACCAATAATTGAGGCAAAGATTGTCACGAAAATAAGTGAAACATAACTATTCATAAATGGATAAATTGCTTGCATTCCGATAGCAAAGATCACCGCAATGACAATCCCACCTACAAAGCCCTCTACGGTTTTCTTAGGTGAAATTTCAGGCCATAGCTTATTTTTACCTAGCTTTCTTCCTACAAAGTATGCGCCTGAGTCAGTTGTCCAAACAACTAGCAAACAGTAGACAACATATTCAAGACCGACATTTCTTGTTTCATTTAAATAATGAAAGCCTAAGCCAACATAAAACGCACCTAATAAAATAAAAGCAACTTCATCAAATGTTATTTTATTTTTCACAAGGACTACGTATATGAGCAATAACATCATAAGTCCATAAACAACCATTAGCGTGGACGAATAGCCAATTGCCTCTACGATTTCACTAGACCAGTCCTTTGGTATAACAAGCAATATTAATGTTAGTAGCCCTAAAAAGCCAGGCACTGAAAAAAGTGAAATACCTTTCATTTTTAGTATTTCATAAAAGCCAACAACAGCCATTGCAAGTACAAGTAGTGTAAATGGCACTTTTCCATAAATAACGAATGGAATAAATAGCGCTCCTGCAATTATTGCTGTGATAATTCGTTGTTTCAAGTTGTTTCTTCTCCCTTCAGCCCACCGTAACGGCGATTACGTTTCTGATAGTTTTCCACCGCTTCCAGTAAGTTTTCCTCACTAAAATCTGGCCACAATGTATTTGTAAACCAAAATTCTGTATAAGCGAGCTGCCATAACATAAAGTTGCTTAATCGTACTTCACCACTTGTACGAATTAACAAATCTGGCTCTGGCAGATGGGCCGTCATTAAATGAGATGTCAAGCATTCTTCTGTTATGTCTTCCATCGTTAATTGACCGTCTTGCACTTTTTGAAGCATTGTTTTCATGGCGCCAACCATTTCTGAACGACTCCCATAATTCAAAGCAAAATTTAAAATTAATCCTGTATTATGCTTCGTTTCCTCCATCGCCTCATACAATGCTTTTTGTGTATGCGCAGGCAACAAAGATGAATCGCCGATCATTTCAACACGTACATTGCGTTCCATCATTTCAGGTAAAAAGGAACCTAAAAATTCAACAGGTAAACGCATTAGAAAATCGACCTCTGTTTTTGGTCGTTTCCAATTCTCCGTAGAGAACGCGTACACCGTTAAAACTTTAATACCTAGATCTGATGCAAATCTAGTTACCTTTCGTACCGTCTTCATACCTTCATGGTGTCCAGCAACACGTGGCATGGCACGTTTCTTCGCCCAACGTCCATTTCCGTCCATAATAATCGCTACATGGGCAGGAATCGGCTCGTTTTTAGCATGGGCAACACGTTCCTCCAATGATAGTGTATCCATTTTTATTTGTTTACCTAATAGCTTTTTAAACATGCTAACTCCCCCACTACAACTAATCGGACGTATTCTAACCTATCATAACAAACAAAAGCGCTTTTTGTCTTTTTTTTCTCTCTAAATTGACTATGTATGAACTATCTTATTTTAGAACAACAAATTTATAAAGAAAAGCCTGTAAAGAAGTCCGTTAATTGTATCACACCATCTAAGAAGACTTATTCCGAGGCATTTTCCTCAAATCGCGTTAAAAACAGTTCCTCTTAAATCCTAAGCAAAAATAGATGATAGGTTATTTTCATTAAAACTAAATATATTCTGTTACATAATAATTTAACAGTAAAGAGAAAAGACGTCCTGTTATTTATAGGACGCCTTCATCTCATTAAAAAGTTCCATCATAGACATGCAAATTGAGTTTTTTACACTTCTAGAATTTCTTTTTCTTTGTCTTTCGTTACTTGGTCTACCTTTACAATGAAATCATCCGTTAATTTTTGAATATCTTCACCGTAGCCACGTAGATCATCTTCTGTGATTTCGCCAGCTTTTTCAAGTTTTTTCAGATCATCATTGGCATCGCGACGAACGTTACGTACAGCGATTTTTGCATCTTCTGCTTCTTTTTTCACTTGCTTCACAAGATCTTTACGACGTTCTTCTGTTAAAGCAGGCATCATTAAACGAATGACAGAACCATCGTTTGTTGGTGTAATACCAATATCTGATTTCATAATTGCTTTTTCAATTTCACCTAAAATCGTTTTATCGTAAGGTGCAATAACTAATAAACGCGCTTCTGGTACCGAAACACCTGCAAGCTGATTAATTGGTGTTGGTGCACCATAATATTCAACTGAAATGCGATCTAATAGAGATGCATTTGCACGCCCTGCACGGATTGAAGATAATTCACGTGTGAAAGCAGCGATTGTTTTGTTCATTTTTTCTTTAGTTTGTTCTAAAATTTGTTTAGCCATTATGCATTCCTCCTAACAACAGTTCCAATTTTTTCACCTTGTACGGCACGTTTAATATTACCTGGTTCCGTAATCGAGAAGACAATTAACGGAATATCGTTATCCATACATAAAGTTGAAGCTGTAGAATCCATTACTTGTAAACCTTGTTGAATAACGTCTAAATATGTGAGTGTATCGTATTTAATGGCAGTTATGTCTACCTTTGGATCTGCAGAATAAACACCATCTACATTATTTTTTGCCATTAAAATTGCATCTGCGTCGATTTCTGCTGCTCGTAATGCTGCAGTAGTATCAGTAGAGAAGAACGGGTTACCTGTACCTGCCGCAAAAATTACAACTCGTTTTTTCTCTAGATGACGAACTGCTTTACGACGAATGTAAGGCTCTGCTACTTGTGTCATCACGATGGAAGATTGTACACGTGTTTCAATCCCTAATTTTTCAAGAGCATCTTGTAACGCTAAGGAGTTCATAACTGTTGCTAGCATACCCATATAATCGGCTGCTGCACGATCCATGCCCATTTCGCTACCAATTTTTCCACGCCATATGTTACCGCCACCAACAACAACAGCAACTTCTACATCAAGATCTACTACTTCTTTCACTTCTTCTGCAACAGCCTTGATTATTTTTGGTGATAAACCGAAGCCCGCCTCTCCAGCTAACGCTTCACCACTTAATTTTATAACTACTCGTTTATATTGTGGCACACTCATTGTAAACCTCCATCAGACTTTATTTAAAACATCTCTATTCCCTTTTCCATTATAATATATATAACAATAATTGCTAGTTGTGAATAAGGCAGAATAGGAAATTATATGGCTCATCACCATAACGTGTGGTTGATTTCCGTTCCGACTGGGCGATTCCTGGGAATGTCCAGCCTCCACTTCAATCAACATACATAGAATACGTTTTATAAAATGTCATCCACAACTTTTGGTGGATGAACCAATGATATCTTTTTTTGCTCATTTCGGAAAAATAGGGAACACGCTATGTTGTGTTCCCCATTTTTAGTCTAGAAAATCTAGATATTATTTGATTAGGATCAAATGCAAGCTAAATTAGTTACCTTTAACTTGGCTCATTACTTCTTCAGCGAAGTTATCTTCACGTTTTTCGATACCTTCACCTACTGCGTAACGTACGAAGCCATTTACTGAACCACCAGTTGAAGCAACGAAGTCACGTACTTTTTGGTCTGAGTTTTTAACGAATGATTGGTCAAGTAAGCAAACATCTTCGAAATATTTACCAAGACGTCCTTCAACCATTTTCGCTACGATATTTTCTGGTTTACCTTCGTTAAGTGCTTGTTCAGTTAATACTTTACGCTCACGTTCAACTTCTTCAGCAGAAACTTCATCACGAGAAACATAAGTTGGGTTAATAGCTGCGATGTGCATAGCAACATCTTTAGCAGCTGAAGCATCTGTAGAACCTTCTAAAGTAACTAATACACCGATGCGACCGCCCATGTGTAAGTAAGAACCGAATGCATCTGCATCAGTTTTTGTTTTCACTTCGAAACGACGAAGAGTGATTTTTTCACCGATTGTTGCAATTGCTGATGAAATTTGGTCAACAACTTTTACACCTTCAGCATTTGCAATCTCTAATGCAGCTTCAACTGTTGCAGGTTTAGCAGCAAGTAATTGCTCAGCTAATGAAGCAACTAATACTTGGAATTTATCGTTTTTAGAAACGAAGTCCGTTTCAGCATTTACTTCTAGGATGATTGCTTCGTTACCTTGTTCTAAAATGTAAGTTGTACCTTCTGCAGCGATACGGTCAGCTTTTTTAGCAGCTGAAGAAAGACCTTTTTCACGTAGGAAATCGATCGCAGCATCAATATCGCCATCAGTTTGTACTAGCGCTTTTTTACAATCCATCATTCCAGCGCCAGTTTTTTCGCGTAATTCTTTTACTAATTGTGCAGTAATGTTTGCCATTTAGTGTTTCCTCCTCAAATTGGTTGTACAAATTTTAGTGATAGGTTCTAAAAAAGGTGATAAGGGTCCTGAGCCACTTATCACCTTTTTGTAAACGTGAATTACTCAGCAGCAGCTTCTACAGCTGGAGCTTCCTCTTCACCTTGTTTTGACTCGATTAAAGCGTCAGCCATTTTAGCAGTTAAAAGTTTAACAGCGCGAATAGCATCATCATTAGCAGGAATTACGTAGTCGATTTCATCTGGATCACAGTTTGTATCAACAATACCTACTAGAGGGATGTTTAATTTAATAGCTTCTGCAACAGCAATACGTTCTTTACGTGGGTCAACAACGAACATTACGTCTGGAAGAGCGTGCATATCACGGATACCGCCTAAGAATTTGATTAGACGTTCGTGTTCTTTTTTAAGTTGGATTACTTCTTTTTTAGGTAAAACTTCGAAAGTTCCATCTTCTTCCATTTTTTCGATTGCTTTCATACGTGCAACACGTTTTTGAATTGTACCGAAGTTTGTAAGAGTACCACCTAACCAACGTTGGTTGATGTAGTAGTTGCCTGAACGTTCAGCTTCATCTTTGATCGCTTCTTGTGCTTGTTTTTTCGTACCAACGAAAAGAACTTTACCACCGTCTTGACCAACTTGACGCATGAAGTCATAAGCTTCCTCTAATTTTTTAACAGTTTTTTGTAAGTCGATGATGTAGATCCCGTTACGCTCAACGAAGATATATTTCTTCATTTTTGGGTTCCAACGACGAGTTTGGTGACCGAAATGTACACCAGCTTCAAGTAATTGTTTCATAGAAATTACTGACATGTGTATTTCCTCCTAGTATGTTTGGTTTTTATCCTCCGCATTTATCACTTGCAACAAGCTACCCTAAGCTTAGAGCACCACTTACTACATCAAAATGCGTGTGTATTAATAACACCATTTGCAACTATATCATAGCTTTATCCCATTCGCAACTGTTTTAGTTATGAAACTTCAATAATAGCTCGATTTCTGTTTTTCCTCTTTGAAGTTGCTTTGCAATTTCTTCTGATGTTTTACCTTGTTTTGCTAATTCAATAGCTTGTTGTTCTATTGTTAATGGCTTTACTTCGTCTTTTCGTCTTGCATCATTTAGTTGTTCGGCTGCATGTACAACCTTTGCTTCAGTCTTAACTCCAGGTTGTTGCTGGCGTGAATAAGCATTGGCTACGATATTTTTTGGCACATAAAAACGCGGTTCATGATCTATACTATTAGAACCCTCTACTGTGCTTTCTTCTTTTGTCAGCGAAGGAGATTGCTCCTGCTCCTTTTGTCTCGCAATCTGCTCTACCTGTTTAACAGCATCCGATTTCGTTGCAGACATTGAAACTCCTTGCAACTCTTGAATTAGGCGATCGTTTTCATCTTTCATTTCAGCCAAATAGACACTTATAGTATCATCCATTTCACGCATTAAACGTTCTTGCTTTTTTTCTAAATCTTTAAATTTTGCTAGTTTTGTATTTAAAATGATGAGGAAATAAAATGAAAGTAATTGTAAAAAAAATAGAACCGCAATTAGTATGGTTGTCATTGTAAACTCCTATCCACTAAAATCCACGAAATTACCCTTAAACGGATGTTGAACCTGTTTTTTCGGCTCTTCGTTATTATTTTTTTTCTTTTTTCGAGTACCTTTTATATACTCGACACCCGCTTCTTCATCTTCACCAATCTCATCCATACCCTCAGAAGTATTCACAACTTTTTGCTTGCGTTCAATTTCTTTTTTTAACGCTTCATTTGCATGTGCTTGCTGAGCCAAAGTTTGTTGATGTGCCTGATCTGCCATTTTCCCAGCTTCAAATGTTTTCGGAATAGCTATTTGTAGTTCGACACCCTTTAAACTCATTAGACTTCCTCCTTCAATAGTAGGTATATAAGATTATTACGCATTAATCATTTCGGTAGATAATAATTTTCGTAACTTTAATAGTGCCTTAGAGTGGATTTGTGAAATACGTGACGTAGATAGTTCAAGCATTTCCCCAATTTCTGTTAATGTTAATTCTTCTGTATAAAATAAACTAAGCACCAACTGCTCTTTATCATTTAGCTTTTGGATATTTTCAGCTAAGTCCTCCAGTAATTCTGACTTAACGATCGCTTGTTCAGGGGTCTCAGTCGTATCATCACGTATAACAAATGACTTTCCATCCGTTTCATCTTGATCTTGCTGCTCATTAATGGAAAGAACATTTGAAAAGAAATGTTCCTGTACAGTTTGGTAAACTTCCTCAACAGGTAAAGTCATATGTTCCGCAAGTTCCTCAGGTGTTACATGACGCATATATTTTTGTTCTAACTGTTCAATCTGCGCATCTAACTTTTTTGCCTTCTCACGTGCGGAACGCGGCAACCAATCTTCCTTACGTAAACCATCAATAATTGCGCCTCTTACTCTAAAAGAAGCATATGTATCAAATTTCAAGTCTCTATTAATATCAAATTTATTTAATGCATCAAAAAGACCTACCATGCCTAAGCTCGTTAAATCGTCTCGAGATACACTTTTTGGTAAACCCGCACCAATGCGCTGTACATGATATGATACTAGAGAAATATATTTTTTTATAAGCATATCACCAGCATCTGGATCGCGCTCATGTATCCAACGATTCCACAGCTTTTGTTCATCGTTCAGAATTGGTTGTGTCATGTAATCCACCTCTCTTAAGAAAAACGCATTTACGCGCCTGTTTGCCATTGACTACGATTACCTCTGAAAGAAATATGTTTTTATTGTTCTTTTTCCTGCCAAAATTCTGTTCATTCGATAGGGGCAACAGAGCGATGTTAGCCGTAAGCATCTAACATAAAACATCGCCCTTCTTTCCTATATTATAACAAGAATCGACTTTAATTTCATTTGTTTCTCCTACTCTATCACATATTCTTTAAATTTATTTGTCGGCCATATTTTTGTTTGGTTATAGCCAAAATTCGTCTAGTTTTAAATGAGGATCAGGACTAGCTCTTTAGCCAAGACGAAAACTTTGCCCTTAGTTTTCCACAGATAAGTTACTTTCACAAAAAAAGAGCCGCTATTCGCGACTCCTATATTTATGCATTTATTTGCTGTTCATCCTCACGATTCATCATCGTTCGTACAACCTGGGCAATTTCATCTGAGCTTTCATCCTGAAACTCAACAGTTGAGTTAGCCGTCGGTGTTTCTTGATCTTCCCCGCGATTGACAGATTCGTTTTCTTCTAGCTCACCTTCAACGACCTCTTCATCGCCCTCTGGTGTGAATAACACGTAGGCAATTAAAAACCTTACAATATACATGACAAAAAACATAATTATTCCCGCTACAAATGATCCTATGATAATACGTAATGGTGTAAAAGGTTTTTGAAATGTACTAAAAAAATAGAGAGAAAAGGCAACTAACGCACCCCATAGGTTATAAAAAATAGAACCAAACATTATATTTCACTCACTCCTTGGTTAACCGTTCGAATATGTAATGTCGACGTCGCAGGAGAAAATTCAATTGTTCTCCCACTATTACCACCCGTGTCTTCGGCAACTAAAGGAATTCCATGGCGTTTTAACTCAAACTTTACCGCTTCTACATTACGCGGACCGATACGCATTGAATCTTTGTCAGAAGTAAATTGAAACATTTGCGCACCACCCGCAATTTTTGCTTTTAGCTTAAATTTTTGAACGCCCTCTAACTTTAATAGGTCAATCATTGCCGCAACGCTTGTGTCAGCAAATTTAGCCACATTTATTGACTCTTGTCTACCTAAACTCGAATCTGGCAACATTACATGTATTAAACCAGCAATTTTTTTTGACTCATCATATAAAATAACACCTACACAAGATCCAAGACCTGATGTTCTTATCGTGTTTGGTAACTTTACTACATCCATTTGTGCAATTCCAACTTTTATCACTTGTCCATTACTATTATTCAACATCATCTATGAAACTCCTAATGCTTTAAAAATAGCATCAAATGAATCTGGGTCTGGTAATAAGAAAAAATGTCCTTTTACTGTTTCTTGGTCCTCTGCACCGTCTTCAAAAATGGATGTGTTTATTACGATTACATTATCGCTAATATGTGATAATTCAATCAAACCAATACTAATAATAGCACCAAACATATCAACACTTAGCCCTGGCACTGTCGGATAAATTTTTAAATTTGTAAAGTCAGATAACGCTGATAAATAAGAGCCAGATAAAATATTACCCATTTCCTGCATAGCTGATAAACCTAACTCTGAAACAGGTTGTTTTTTAAAGTCGAATGATTCATCGTATATGAGACGACGGATAAAACGATTTGCTTGTTCAATTGGCAGGATAAAAAACATACTACCTTCAGCATCACCTTCAATGCGTAGATAGATTCCAACTACGACATTTTCAGATCCTCCAGCAAGCTCCATCATGTCATTAAATGACACCATTTCAACCTTTGGTACTCGCATATCAATTTTTTTACCAAGTAAATTGGAAAGTGCTGTAGCAGCATGCGCAGCACCAATATTTCCAATTTCTTTCAATACGTCTAAATGTAGTGATGTAATTTTTTGATTAAATATCATTATCGACCCCTACTTTAGTGGATTTAGTACTTTCTCTAAATGTAATAAAATTAATAAACGTTTGTCTATTTTAGCTACGCCTGAAATAAACTCTTCTTCGAGTGAACCAACTACTTCTGGTTGTGGTTCAATTGAGTTTGCAGGTATGTCTAACACATCATTTGCAGAATCTACTACGAAGCCTACTTCCATATCCTCTAATGAAATAATGATGATACGAGTTGTTTCTTCATGCTCGGAGATCGGTAACTCAAATCGTTCACGTAAGTCCACAATTGGTGTTACGACACCGCGTAGGTTAATAACACCTTTTACAAATTTCGCTGTTTTCGGTACACGCGTAATATGCATTAGTTTTTCAATCCCTTGTACATGTGATACAGGAATCGCATATTCTTTATCTGCTAATTGAAAAACAATCACTTTAATACTTTCTTGTTCCACTGCGTTTGTCATTATTTACACCTCTCTTATTCATTCACCTTATTTAATAAGTGCGTTACAATCCACAATTAAGGCTACTTTCCCATTACCTAAAATTGTTGCACCTGAAATTGCAAAGATATTCGTTAAGTAATTTCCTAATGATTTCAGAACAATTTCTTGTTGACCAATGAATGAATCCACTACTAAACCAGCAAGCTTCTCACCTTTTCGAACGATGACCACTGAATGGAATTCGTCAACCTGAGGTTCTTTGCGAGGTACCTCAAAGATTTCTTCTAAGAATACTAGTGGTACTACTTTGCCACGGAAATCGATTACTTTTTGATTATGCGCATTCATAATTTCTGACGAACGGATAATGGAAGTTTCAATAATTGATGAAAGTGGAATTGCATAAATCTCTTTTTCGATTTCTACTAGCATGACAGAAATAATCGATAATGTCAGTGGTAATTGAATCGAGAATATTGAGCCTACATCTTGTGTAGATTCAATGGAAATATTTCCACCCAATGATTCTATTGTTGTTTTAACAACGTCTAATCCTACGCCTCGGCCTGATACATCAGAAATAACATCTGCTGTTGAGAATCCAGAAGCCAAAATAAGCTCATTAATTTGCTTATCTGACATTGAGTATGATTGTTCTTGTGTAACAATACCTTTAGAAATAGCTTTCGCTAGTACTTTTTCACGGTTAATACCGGCTCCATCGTCTTCAATTTCAATAAAGACATAGTTACCGCTATGATAAGCACGTAGTACAACCGTTCCTTCTTCTGGCTTTCCTTTCGCAAGGCGAGCTGTAGGATTTTCAATACCATGGTCGACAGAGTTACGGATTAAATGAACAAGTGGATCTCCAATTTCATCGATTACCGTACGATCTAGCTCTGTTTCGGCACCGATAATTTCCAGGTTAATTTTCTTATTAAGATCACGAGATAACTGACGGATCATTTTCGGGAAGCGATTGAATACTGTTTCAACTGGAACCATACGCATCGTTAAAATAATTGTTTGTAAGTCACCCATGACGCGGCTCATACGCTCTACAGTTTCATTTAACTCACCGTGATTAACCTCAGTTGCAATAGACTGTAGTCGCCCTCGATCTATCACAAGCTCTTCAAATAAGTTCATTAAAATATCAAGACGCTCGATATTAACACGAATTGTTTTATTACCAACAGGCGCATGACTTTTATCCGCCTTAGCAGGAGCTTCTGCCTTTGCAGGTTTAGGTGCTGGTATATTGTTTGCAGGTGTAGTAACAGGTTTAGCCTCCGGTTCTATCGTTGCTGTAGCTGTTACTTCTTGAATTGCTTGTTCTTTTTCACTAAATTGCTTTTGTTCGAGCGTAGCGACAATCACTTCTTCGACTTCTGAAACTTTCATAATCTTTTTCTGCATATCTTCAGCAGATTCTTTTGTCACGAAAGCTACATAAAATTGTTGATCGAACTGCTCATCTTCAAGCTTATCTACAGATGGATTTGATTTAATAACATCCCCATCTTTTTCTAAGATTTCAAACACCATAAATACACGTGCCGCTTTTAACAGACAGTCTTCACGTAGTCTCACTGAAATTTCAAATGCATTGAAACCTTGTTCAGCAGATTGTGCAATAACTGTTTCTTCAAAGCTGTCATACTCTAAAACACTTGCTACAGCAGTAACTGTTGTCTCAATAGATGCGACAGTCACTTCTTCAACTTCTGAAACTTTCATAATCTTTTTCTGTATATCTTCAGCAGATTCTTTAGTTACGAAAGCTATGTAAAATTGTTGGTCGAACTGTTCGTCTTCAAGCTTTTCTACAGATGGATTTGATTTAATAACATCCCCAACTTTTTCTAAAATCTCAAACACCATGAATACACGCGCTGCTTTTAACAGACAGTCCTCACGTAATCGCACTGATATTTCAAATGCATTGAAACCTTGTTCAGCAGATTGTGTAATAACTGTTTGTTCAAAGCTGTCATACTCTAATACACTAGCTACAGCAGTAACTGGTGTCTCAGTAGTTGCTACTACTTCAGGAATCGCGTACTCGCCTAATTCAATACGCTTTAACTGCGCTACAGTTGAGGATACATCACGTTTTCCATCACCGCCATTCGCAATGTCCATTACCATTTCTTCTAGATGGTCTACAGACTCAAAGACAACATCTAAAATTTCAGGAGTTACATGGATTTTCTCGTTTCGGATTGCATCTAACACGTTTTCCATTTTATGAGTTAAATCCGCTAAATCTTCAAAGCCCATTGTCGCAGACATACCTTTTAATGTATGTGCAGAGCGGAAAATTTCTCCAACAATCGCCAGATCATCTGGATTTTTTTCTAGTTCTAATAAATGTTCACTACATGCTTGTAAATGGTCTTTACTTTCTTCGATAAACATCTCTAAATATTGATTGACTTCCATAAGAGGACACCCCTTTTAAGGCAAATATTTCATTATTGTTTGTGCAATATCATCTACATCTGCAACTTCATCGACAAGCTGCGTTTCCACTGCTGCTTTTGGCATACCATACACTATACAAGTTTCAGCTGATTCTGCGATAGCAATCACATTCCCAGAACTCTTCAGTGCTTTTAGCCCATTTGAGCCGTCATGGCCCATACCTGTCATAATAACTGCCACTTTATCAAAATCTTTAATTTGGCTTACATCTTCGAACATCACATCTACAGAAGGGCGATGTCCAGATTTAGGTGGTTCATTATTATCAAGGACTATTCCAAAGGAGGTACCTACTTTTCTAAGTTTTAAATGATACCCACCTGGTGCAATATACGCCACTCCAATTTGGAGAATATCTCCTTGCTCAGCTTCCTTTACGGTAATCTCACTCAATTGATCTAGACGAGTAGCAAGAGATTTTGTAAATCCTGCTGGCATATGCTGGACAATTAAAATGGGTGCTTGAATTGATTTAGGAATCTTTGTAATTACTTCCTGCAGTGCTCTTGGTCCACCAGTAGACGTACCAATCAGCACAATTTTCTTACTCACTTTACTCCATTCCACATGTGGCTTCGATAGTTCTGTCCTTGTCGGAGAAACATGGACAGGAGGAGTCATCCTACTTTCACTAAGTGATTCTCTTCTAATGGTACTCGCATTTAATGCCTGTTCTTGTTGTTTTTTACTACCAGAAGGTTTCTTTAATTTTGAAATAGGTACCAATGCTGCTTGTTCAACTTTGTGGACAAGCTCAGTTTGGATTTTATGTAAATCAAGAGAAATTGTTCCGCTAGGCTTCGCGACAAAATCTACTGCCCCAAATTCAATTGCTGTTAAAGCATTTTCAGCCCCACGTTGAGTTGTACTAGAAAGCATAACAATAGGTACTGGACATATAGCCATAATTTCTTTTAAAGCATCAAGCCCATTCATTTCAGGCATCTCAATATCCATTGTCACAACTGTTGGCTTCAATGTTTGAATTTTTTTTATCGCATCTTTCCCATTTCGAGCCGTTCCAACTACTTCAACCTTCGAGTTGCCAACAAAAAAGTCACTAATTAGCTTTCTCATAAAAGCAGAATCATCAACAACTAATAGCTTGCTTTTATGTAAAAAGTCCAATTAATCACGTCCTTTCGAAAAAATACTTCTTAATTTAGTTAAGAATTTACCCGCTGACTGATCATGTGCATGAACTTGCTCCGCACGATGTTCTATAAAACGCGCCACTATAAGTTGAAGTGTCTTTGAAATAAGTGCGTCTGGATAAGCAAGTGAAAAAGGTACTTGCTCACGCACAGCCTTACGCACAACAGAATCTTCAGGTAATGAACCCAACACAGTAACCTCTTTTTCCAAAAAACGTTTCATCGTAAGCCTTAGTCGTTCAGTGGTTTCTATTCCTTCTTCCTTGCTAAAAGCACGGTTACAGAGTATATAAAATTGCTTGTCCGCATCTCGTAAATGAATGTATTTCATCATCGAATATGCATCTGTAATAGAGGTCGGCTCTGCGGTTGATACAACAATGATTTCATTTATTGAGGCTAGTAAATCTAATGACCAACTAGTAGCTCCTGCCCCCATATCAAATAAGATATAATCGAAGTTTTTTTGAAACTGTTCAAATCCATAAACAAGTCGTTCAAACATCGCTTCTGACCACTCAAGGACACTCGACAAACCAGATCCACCTGCAATATATTTTAAACCATAAGGGCCTTCAAAAATTACATCGTCTATAACCTTATTCCCGTCCAAGTAATCTTTCAAACTATTAGAAACATTTTTCCCAATTAAAATATTGATATTCCCCATACCAATATCCATATCAACGATTAGAACTTTTTTCCCTTTATTAGCCAATGTAGTGGCAAAATTTATTGTGAAGTTACTTTTACCGACCCCACCTTTGCCGCTTACAACTGCTATTGCTCTACCTAATTCACCCTGCTGTCCCAACATTTTTAAACGTAATGTTTCAGCTTGGTCTCTCATTTTTCTTCACCTTGGAAAATTAAATTTAATACTACTTCTAAATCAGCTTCTTCAATATCCTCTGGTACTTCTTGACCATTCGTGTAGTAAGCAAGTCCTTTATTATATTTAATCATTAAATTAATCATTGTGCCAATAGAATTTGTTTCATCAATCTTAGTAAAAATAAATTTTTCAATTGGTAATTGCTTAAATTGATCTACAATGTTTGCCATGTCCTTTTCTTTTGTTGTCATCGCAAGTACTAAGAAGGATTCGGCTTGATCATCAAATTTTATGAGACGCTGTAGATCATCTACATATTTAACCTCTTTATAATTGCGACCCGCTGTATCTATAAACACTAGATCTAAATGGGACAATCGTTGGATTGCTTGTTCAAAATCAGTAGCGTTATAGGCAATTTCGACAGGTGCCTGCAATAGTCCGGCATACGTTTTTAATTGCTCAATTGCGGCAATCCGATAAGTATCGGTCGTAATAAAGCCTATTTTTTTCTTTTTCTCTAAAACGGCTCTAGCTGCCATTTTCGCAATTGTCGTAGTCTTTCCGACACCTGTCGGACCTAAAACATTAATATATTTTTTTTCGTAGGATAAGCCTCCGACCGGAAGATTCTCAAGCTCTTTGCGCATTAAATTTTTCGTAATCATCTTACATTGTGAGAAATTGATTTCTGATGCTTCTTTGAAATGCATAAAAAGCTCATCACCAATCGTTGTGATGAGCTCTTCATTTAGCTCCTGCTGTCTTAAGTATTCAATGAAGGGTAAGAGTTCATCGGGATATTGAGCTTGTGTGGTCTTCTTATGCATGGACTGCATTAAAGCCTTAAGATCTGTAATTTCCTTCCTCAATTCTTCAGAAATGCCACTTTCCTCATGTAAGACTGCAGGGTGCTGTGGCTGGTGTATTTTGGATTGAACAGCATTCGTAATCTCTAGTAACCTAGCATCTTCTTTATTAGTTTTTGTTATAGGTAAAGCTGCAGGTGCTGGAGCCGTATTACTTGGCTCCATTGAATCGATCCCTGCAACAACCTCAAAACTTTTCTTTTTAATCATTCCAAAAAATTTTTTAGTGACCACAACTTTTGAATTCAAAATGACAGCGTCCTCACCTAATTCCGCACGCACAAGCTTCATCGCTTCTGGTATGGAGGATGCATAATATTTTTTCATTTTCATTCAACATTCACCACCCCAACACTTTGAATTTCAACCGAAGCATCAAGTTCATTGTATGAAAGAACTGGAATTTGCGGGAAATAACGCTCCGTTAGTTGACGTAAATACATACGAACTGCAGGCGAGCATAAGATAATAGCAGATTGTTCCATAAAGGAAACGCGCTCTACTTCTGCAGCAATGGTTTCCAAGACCGTTTGAGAATCTTGTGGATCCATCGCTAAGTAATTTCCGTGATCAGTTTGCTGAATACTATCAGCAATCATTTTCTCTACTTTACCCGAAACAGTTATGACCTTCAATGACGAGCTGTCCCCTACGTATTGAGAAGTAATCTGACGTGCCAATGATTGGCGTACGTACTCGGTTAATATATCGGTATCGCTCGTTAACTTTGCATAGTCTGCTAGCGTCTCAAAAATAATTGGTAGATTTCGGACTGAGACATTTTCACGTAAAAGTTTACCCAGTACTTTTTGAATTTCACCTGTTGATAATGGTGTAGGTGTCAATTCTTCGACTAAAATCGGATGTGTTTCACGTAAATGATCGATTAGCTGCTTCGTCTCTTGACGACCGAGTAATTCATAAGCATTTGCACGAATCATTTCCGTTAAGTGGGTTGATACAACGCTCGGTGGATCAACAACTGTATAGCCGAACATTTCGGCATCCTCTTTAACTTGCTCAGTAATCCACTTAGCAGGTAGTCCAAATGACGGTTCAACTGTGTCAATACCCTCGATAGAATCATCGTCTCCCGGACTCATTGCTAAATAATGATCAAGGAGAAGTTCACCACGCGCCATTTCGTTACCTTTTATTTTAATTCGATATTCATTTGGTTGTAATTGAATATTGTCACGAATACGTACAACCGGTATTACAATCCCTAATTCTAATGCTAATTGTCGACGTATCATGATGACGCGATCTAATAAATCGCCACCTTGAGCAGCATCTACTAATGGTATTAAGCCATAGCCAAATTCAAACTCGATTGGGTCCACATTTAATAAATTCACAACATTTTCAGGGCTCTTCATGCCGTCTGTTGCCACTTCTTCCTCAATTTCAAGTAATTCTTCTGCATCCTCTGGTTTCTTACGTTCCATCATATAAGCACCAGCAACTAGTGAAACACCAATTGGAAGTGTTACCCAGAGAGGTATAGGTGTAAAGAATCCAAGTAAAAGTATTGTGCCACCCGCTACATATAGCAGTTTTGCTTGGGCAAATAACTGTCCTGTAATATCCTCACCAAGACTCCCTTTAGAGGATGCACGTGTTACAACAATCCCTGTCGCTGTGGAAATCAATAATGCAGGAATTTGTGATACAATACCGTCTCCAACTGTTAACTTAGAAAAATGAGTTGCTGCTTCTGCAAATGGAAGATCCATCTGCACAACCCCGATGATGATCCCAAATAATAAGTTGATAATAACCATGACCATTGAGGCAATGGCATCCCCTTTTACGAATTTCGTGGCACCATCCATTGCTCCGTAGAAGTCCGCTTCACCCGCTACTTTGTCGCGTCGTTCACGTGCTTCTCGCTCAGAAATAACTCCTGCATTTAAGTCAGCATCAATACTCATTTGTTTACCCGGCATCGCATCAAGAGTGAAACGTGCTGCTACTTCTGCTACACGTTCCGCCCCTTTAGTAATAACGATAAACTGAATTAACACAAGAATTAAGAATACAACTAAACCAACAAGAACATTCCCGCCGACTACGAAATCACCAAAGGTTTCAACAACAGAACCAGCATCTCCATTCGCTAAAATAGCACGTGTTGTGGAAACGCTCAGTCCGAGTCGGAACAAGGTTAACAGTAAAATAACTGAAGGGAAAATAGAAAAATCTAACGCTTCCTTCATACTCATTGCTGTTAACAGTACTATTATTCCTAGTGTAATATTAATGACGATTAAGAAACTTAACATCCACGGAGGAAGAGGGATGATGAGCATCGCAACGATTAAAATAACCGCACCTAAAACCCCTATATCGCGAACTTTCATTTGTGTCCCTCCTACTAAAAGCTTTAAATTTTCCGCTTAATTCGATAAACATAAGCGAGTATTTCTGCTACTGCTTTGAAAAACTCATCTGGTACCTGATCGCCGATTTCTACTTGATCGTACATTGCTCGTGCTAATGGTCTATTTTCAACCATAATCACATCATTTTCTTTGGCAATCAGTTTAATTTTTTGAGCGATAAAGTCTGTCCCCTTCGCAACGACGCGTGGGGCTTCCATACTTTCCTCATCATACTTGAGGGCAATCGCGTAGTGAGTAGGGTTTGTTATGACAACATCAGCGCTTGGAATCTCAGACATCATACGACGCATCGCCATTTCGCGTTGGCGTTGTTTGATTTTCGATTTGATCAGCGGGTCACCCTCACTATTTTTATATTCATCTTTAATGTCTTGCTTCGACATTTTAAGATTTTTTTCGTATTCAAGTTTTTGGTACACCCAGTCTAGAAAGGATACACAAAGTAAAACGAGGGAAGCTGCAATTCCCATAATACCAACAAGCTTACCCACTGTAATTAGCGTCATCCATGGACTTTTAAAGGATAACGCCAAAACCTCCGGCAAATTTGTCCATATAATAATTGTTGTAACACCACCGATAAAGCCAATCTTTAATACTGACTTTAAAAGCTCTACAATGGCTTTAACAGAAAATATTTTTTTTAACCCTTTAATCGGGTCCATCTTTTTCAAATCAAACTTCATCGGCTCTAATGTAAATAGAAAGCCAAACTGTAGAAAGTTACCTGCCAATGCTCCAACAAATGCAATTGCCATAATTGGTACAACAATAATAGCCATTTGCATTAATGTTTCTGTAAATAGGCGCATCACACTATCAATTGTTAGTGTTTCTACGCGTATGTTATGAATGAAAGTTTGCCTGAAAAAAGCTAGGAGTTCGTCTCGCAGTGAACCTGCAAAGAAGAATAAAAAGATAAATACCAGAAGCATGACAATCGCACTGGATATATCCTGACTTTTGACAACCTGACCTTTTTTTCGAGCATCCTGTCGTTTTTTGGGTGTCGCCTTTTCCGTTTTTTCTCCCGCAAAGTACTGTAAATCTAAATCCAGCAGTAGCAGCATCTTACCCACCACCTAAAATAGCCATTAAATCACGCATAGCATAAATCATAATTGTAATAAGTTTTTGAATAACTTGAACCATGACAGCCATCATTGTGAATAACACTAGTAAACTAACACCAATTTTAATGGGAAAACCGACAACAAAAATATTTAATTGTGGTACAGTTTTCGCTGTGATTCCTAGCGCCAAATCGACTAAAAATAAAGTTGCTACGACTGGAGCGGCCATTTGAAAGGCAATCGCAAAAACAGCCGTAAATGTTGTGATGATAAACTCGATATAATCGTCATTTGCGAAATTAGGGAATCCTTGATCCATCGGTAAGAATTGATAACTATAATAAATTCCATCGAGAATCATATGATGTCCATCTATTGCTAGCAGAAAGAGTAATGCTAGCGTATTAAAAAATTGTCCAATCAATGGACTTTGTGCACCTGTTTGCGGGTCAATAATGTTGGCAATGGCAAACCCCATTTGAAAATCTATAAAGCTTCCGGCAATTTGAATTGCCGACATGATGATGTAGCCTATTAGACCAAGTAACAGCCCAATGAGCGCTTCCTTCACCACTAAAAGTATGTAATCACCATTAACTACAAATGGTTCAACGTCAATTGTATAATACATCATCCAAGCTAAAACTATTGCGAGAGTTATTTTGACTTTTGCCGGAATCGTTCTGTATGAGAATAAAGGTACACTCACAAAGAAAGCTGAAACGCGCACAAGTACTAATAAAAAAACCGTAAAATGCGGGATTAATTCATTCATCTACTCACCCTATATAACGCGTTAAATTCTCAAAAATGTCTCTCGCATAGCTTGTCACCTGTGATAACATCCATGGACCGAAAAATACGATAGCTACTAATACAGCGATGATTTTTGGAACGAATGCTAACGTTTGCTCTTGAATCGAAGTTGTTGCCTGAAAAATACTTACTACTAAACCAACGATTAAAGCAACTAATAGTAGCGGACCGCTTGTTAGAAGGATAATCATAATGGCACGCTCTGCAATTGAAATAACCAATTCACCTGTCATACTGTATCATCCCCTAAAAACTTTGTAGTAATGATTTTATCACCAGGTACCAACCATCAACGAGTACAAATAATAAAATCTTAAACGGCAATGAAATCATAACCGGCGGTAACATCATCATCCCCATCGACATTAGCGTACTTGCAACAATCATATCGATTACTAGGAATGGAATAAAAATCATAAAACCAATTTGGAACGCTGTTTTAATCTCACTCAACGCGAAAGCAGGTACTAGCATTGTAAGGGGAATTTCTTCTACAGATGCTGGCTTTTCTGCCTGATTATACTTTAAAAACAAATCAAGGTCCTTTTGCCTTGTATGCTTACTCATAAACTCTTTAAATGGTACACTTGCCCGATCATATGCTTCCTCAAGCCCAATTTCTTCAGAGAATAATGGCTGTAATGCCTCTTTATTGACCTCTTGAAATGTTGGAGCCATAATAAAGAAAGTTAAAAACAAGGAAAGACCTACAATGACCTGGTTTGGTGGCATTTGCTGTGTCGCCAATGCCGTACGAACAAACGATAGCACAATAACAATTCGTGTAAACGATGTCATTAAAATTAAAATACTTGGTGCTAGTGATAGAACAGTCAACATTAAAAGGAGCTTAACAGAAGTTGAGACGTTTGTCGGATCGCTGTTGGAAAAAGTATTGATTACATCATTCATTTATCATCGTTCTCCTTTTGCTTCCATTTATCCAGTTCTTCACTACGCTCCTGTTTAATTTCGGAAATCTTCTTTTCAAATAGTTCACCAAAAGCGTTTTGATTTTGCTTTGTTGATGAACTCTCATTATTTTTTCTCTTAAACTTCGAAAATACTTCTGCAATATACGGTGATGTTGCTGCAAGTTCTTGTCGTTCATTATAAAGTGCTAATAGTGATGCAATTTCATCAGGATCAGTAATTTCACGTAACAACTGTACGTCCTCACCAACCCCAACTAAATACAGTGTTTTACCTACTTGTAATAGCTGTACCGACTTTTGAGCACCTAACGATAAACCGCCTAAATTTTGTACCAATTGATTACGTTGAAAGTTTAAATTTCTTTTATTTAAAAACTTCATCAATCCATAGAATAAAGCTACAACAAAAATAAGCGCCAAAACCATTTTTATGTATTCCCATGCAGATATGTCTCCAGCTGCTTCTCGATTTAAATCATCTTGCTTAGCAGCTGGATCTTTATCTTCTGTACAATCTCCTTTATTTATGCAGTCATTTACACTATTCGTGTTAGAGTCTGCATACACTGAAGTCGTTGTAGGGTACAAAAACAGGAAGGATACAAGAAATGCGAAAATCATCGTTAGACGAAATGATTTTAACATTCGCATGCAATCATCCTAGAGCTTTTTGAATCGCTTCAATTACACGATCAGCTTGGAAAGGCTTAACGATAAAGTCTTTCGCACCTGCTTGAATTGCATCGATTACCATAGCTTGTTGACCCATAGCTGAACACATAATTACAGTTGCATTTGGATCTGAACCCTTAATTGCTTTAAGAGCTGCAATACCATCCATTTCAGGCATTGTAATATCCATCGTTACTAAATCTGGCTTTAATTCGTTGTACTTTTCAACAGCCTGTAAACCATCAGCTGCCTCACCAACAACTTCAAATCCATTTTTCGATAAAATATCCTTGATCATCATGCGCATGAATGCAGCGTCGTCTACAATCAAAATTCTTTTTGACATGGTTAACTCCTCCAATTGAAACTATCTTAAATTATTTAAACGCTCTGCTTGACTTAAAACATCCGTAATGCGGACACCGAAGTTTTCATCAATAACAACGACTTCACCTTTAGCGATTAAACGACTATTTACTAAAATATCAACCGGTTCACCAGCCAATTTATCTAGTTCAATAATCGAACCACTAGATAGTTCTAAAATCTCTTTTACAGAACGCTTTGTACGTCCTAACTCTACAGTAACTTGCAATGGAATATCAAGTAGCATATTTAAATTTCTAGCTTCAGGTTGCGAGATAACATTTGTATCAAAACTAGCAAACTGTGCCTGTTGAACATTGACCGGTTGAACAGGTCTTGTTGCATGAGGAATTTGTTGTTGCTCTTGATACATTGGTTGCTGTACTGGTGCTGCCTGCTGCTGATAAACTGGCGGTGCAGGCGGCGCTGATGTTACAGGTGCTTGTGGTTGCACAAGCGACGCTACTGGTGCTTCAGGCGCTATAGTTGCAGCTACAGGTTCCTCAATTGATTCTGTTTCCCCTAATAGAGATTTTACAATGTTTTGACTAAATTTAAGCGGTAATAACTGCATTAGATTTGAATCAATTAAATTTCCGATTTTCAATCTGAAGGATACTTTTACGAGTAAATCATCTTCAGGAATATTTTCTCGCCCTTCATTTTGAGAAATATTCATTAAATCAATGGTTGGTGGAGAAATATCCACTTTTTTATTGAATACTGTTGACATTGAAGTAGCCGCAGAACCCATCATTTGATTCATAGCTTCTTGAACAGCGCTTAGCTGAATTTCACCTAGGTCTGGTTTCGGATTTAAGCCATCCCCACCTAACATTAAATCAGCAATAATCGCTGCATCGGATTGCTTAATAACAAGTAAATTCATACCTGATAAGCCAATCGTATATTCAACTTGTACAGCTACATAAGGATGAGGAAATTCCTCTTCTAATTTGTTACGGTTAATCATTGAAATACTTGGGGTAGTAATATCTACTTTTTGACCTAATAACGCTGAAAGTGCTGTAGCAGAGCTACCAAAAGATATATTTCCTACTTCACCTAATGCATCTTGGGCAAACGAATCGAGATAATCCTCCACTCGTAAATCATTTATTTCTTCATTTGTAGAAGCTTCAGTGTCGCTGTTTTTATCTTCCAACGTCTCGCCCCTTAATAACGCTTCAATTTCTTCTTTGGAGAGCATTTCATCACTCATCTTCGTCTCCTCCTTTCAAAGGGTCGATAATCTGGATTGCTAATTTTTTACCGTGTTTTCCTGGTTGAACTGTGAATTTCGGTAATGTCCCTACCTTTAATAGTAACGGGTCTTCAATTTTTTGTTCTAATTGAACAACATCCCCAACTTGCATTGTGAGGAAATCCTCAATGGTAATGTCTGTAATACCTAGTTCAACGGAAAGAGGTAGTTGTGCTTGTTTCACACGTGTTTCAAGCATTTTTGTTTGCTCTGGAGACATCTCTTTTGTATTTGTCTGCATCCAATAGCGAACAGAAAGATTTGGAACAATTGGCTCCAATACAACATGCGGAATACAAATATTAATCATTCCGCTTGTCTCACCGATGATCGTATTTAATGAAATAACGACAACTGTTTCATTGGGTGAAATCATTTGTAAAAATTGAGGGTTGACCTCAAGCTCTACTAAAATCGGATCAATTTCCGCAACATTTTCCCACGCCTCGCGTAAATTATCGAATGACCTTTCAAAAAGGTTCGTCATAATCTTAGTTTCAATTTCTGTTAAGTTATCCACATTACTTTGACTCGCCCCGCTACCGCCCATTAAACGATCTAACATCGAGTAGGCAATGTTCGGATTTATTTCCATCAATATATTACCATCCAATGGTGGTACTTCAAATACATTAATGAGTGTCATATTCGGAATCGAACGTACAAACTCTTCAAATGGTATTTGGTCCACTGATGCAACAGTAATCTGCACATAGCTCCTTAGCTGTGCAGAAAAAAATGTTGTCAGTAGTCGTGCAAAATTTTCATGTATTCGGGTCAAACTTCGGATTTGATCTTTTGAGAAACGCAGTGCTCGTTTAAAGTCATATACCTTAACCTTGCGCCCTTCGTCCTCTTTTTTTATGTCGTCTGCTGACATTTCCCCTGTTGATATTGCGGAAAGCAGCGCATCTATCTCGGATTGAGATAATACATCTCCTGCCATTTGCCCACCTCCATTTCAAGCAGTTTCTTTATTTATTGAGTAATGAAGGAGGTAATATAAATCTCTTGAATTTCTCCCTCTTGCATCAATTCATTTATTCGTGTTTTTAATGATTTTTGGAAAACTTGTTTACCCTTCTTACCTTCTAAATCTTTTTGTTCCATTTCGGAAAGCTCTTGAATAACAATATCTTTCACTTGGAAGTCACGCTTTGTTAACTCGGCAGCTGCATCTTTATTTGTTGTTTGAATTTTTAAAGACACACGTACAACTTTGTTATCAGCTAGATTTGTCGTAATTTCGGGAACTTCTACAGAAGCTTCTACGATTTCATCAATTGTTGGTTCCATAGATCCTGCTGGCTTATTAAATTGGGTAAACAAAACAAACGCAATAACCCCGATAAGTATGATTGCTACTAGTACGATGATAATCATCGTTAACATTTTGTTATTCTTCATCTTCATCACCTCGTAGATGCGGGTTTGATAGTATTTGTATATTTTTATAAAAGGCTCTTACCTTTTGTCGCACCTCATCTTCACTCTGTAAAACAATGATTTTGGTTCCAGTCGTTAATGTAATGGTCGTGTCTGGGAAAGATTCGACCGTTTCTATGTATAAAGCATTCAATGTAAATGCTTTGCCATTTAGACGTGTTAGTTCAATCATTGAAATAGGGCCGGGTCTACATGAGAGCCGGCCCGACCCTCCCTCATATGAAATTATGTTTTTCTACAGTCTGAACGCCAGCTATTTCTACCAAGCTTATGTCCTAGTATTATAAGCGTTTCAATGGCTTTCCTTAACACACTTGGCGATCCAAACTGAAAATATTCCAATTATTTCAGACTATCGTTTTAAGTTTACTAACTCTTGAAGAATTTCATCTGATGTTGTAATAATACGAGTATTCGCTTGGAAACCACGTTGTGCAACAATCATCTCTGTAAATTCTTCAGACAGGTCAACGTTAGACATTTCTAGTGCACCTGGCGTAATTGTTCCCATTCCTGCTACCTTAGCTACTTGTGCGTATGGTTCACCTGAGTTCGGTGTAGGTTGGAAATAATTACTACCCACTTTTTCTAAACCACCAGCATTTGGGAACTTAGACATAATAATTTGACCAGCAAATTTTAAATCTCCGTTAAAATCCGTATAACTAATTGTACCGTCAGGACCAATATTAAATGATCGAGCAGTTGTAGGAATACGAATTGTTCCTACATTACCATCGTTTGGTTTCAATTTACCATCTTCCATTAAATTCTCACCATCTGCTCCTGAAACATCTGGCTTATCGGCTAACTTAACACCATTATCATTATTTGCATCTACAGAATAATCGTCTGCTCTTACACCAACTAAATACTTTCCTTCAGCGTTTACAAGATACCCATTTTGATCCATGTAAAAGTTTCCGGCACGCGTATATAAAATATTGCTGAATGCATCATCGCCAGTTTCTGCAATAACACCATCAGTACCTGGTGGTGTTCCATCTGCTACCATAAAGAATCCTTCACCATCAATTGCAAGGTCAAGTCCCCTATTTGTTGTTTGGCGTGAACCAGATCCGTGAACTGTGTCTATTGCAGCAAGTGTTGAACCAAGTCCAACTTGCATTGGATTCGTTCCTCCACTAGTAGCTGTTGGCCCAGAAGCACCTGCTGATGTTTGGGACATAATATCTTTAAAAATTACACGTCCCTTTTTAAAGCCATGTGTATTAACATTTGCAATATTATTACCAATAACATCTAGCTTTGTTTGGAAGTTTTTAAGACCTGAAATACCTGAATACATAGAACGTAACATAATACCGTTCTCCCTTCATTTAAAATTGTGCGCATCTATCAATCAGCACACCTAGGCTTCCTTTCAAAGGTCCAGCCCTTACAGCACGATTGTGCCATCAATATTTGTAAATATTTGTTGCTTTGCTTCCGTGCGGTCCATTGCTGTAATGACAGTAGCGTTTTTAGCACTGACAATTAAAGCTGCTTGATCCATCAAGACTAATGGTTGTTTAACACCTTTTGAGTGCGCTTCAAATACCTTGTCTGATACAACTTGCCATTCTTGTTCAGAAATCGCTATATTACGCTCGATAATACGTTCATTCGCGTGCTTGCTCACTTTTAGTTCTTGTTGGTTAGTAGCATCCTGTAAATGAGCCTTAAACGATTGCTGTGATTTTAATGGCGTAGGTTGTGTCTGGCGAATAGATGGATGCAATGGTACACGATGAATTGAAAACTTATCCATCATTCTTCTCCACCTTTATTCGCTTATTACGGTAAAATCTTTATCTATTAATTTTTTATCATTGTCTAATACATAATGAATGACGCCATCTTTATTCGTTACAGAAACGATTCGTCCTTGTAGTTCCTGGTCGCCTTCCTTATAAGTAACCTTTTTACCGATTAACTTACTTGCCTGAACAAGCGGGGATTCTGGTACCGTATTATCATTGGATCCCGTTCCTGAACTACCTAAAATTGCTGAAATATTGCCAGGGGTAATTTCCTTACCATCCTCTAATACAAACTTAACATTACCATCTACAAAGTTAATAGATTTAATTACACCCGAACCTTCTTTAATAATCGGCTTCTTTTCTCCATCTAACTCTTCTGTAATCTCATGCCACTTCACTTCTTTACCAATAAATGTTGAATAATTCATCATCTGTGTTTGTTGTTGTGATAGCAGTAAGGACTCCATTGCTTTTGTCATATTTTGCATTTGCTCTAAAGAAGAAAATTGTGCCATTTGAGCAATGAATTCTCGGTCGTCCATAGGATTGGTTGGATCCTGGTGTTGTAATTGTGTAATTAATAATTGTAGAAAAGCATCCTTACCAAGTTCGCTATTACCTGTTTGCCTAGTCGGTGGAGTATAGCTCGAGTGGTAAAGATTATCTGATATTTTAGTACCTGTAGTCGCTGGTGTTTCTGCCATTATTACACCTCCTCACTTATTAAATATTCACTAAAGGACTTGCTTTCATCTTCATCTTCGCTTTTTTGCTCCTGGTCATCTTCTTGCTGTTGCTTAAAGAAATTGTTGAAGAAGCTTTGGTCGCGTTGTTGGCGATCTGCATCTTGCAATGACTGGGCAATATCGAGACGGTCAACTTGAATATTTTGCTGTACAAAGGCTTGCTTAAGTTGATGTGCCTGACTATCTAGTAATTCACGTCCATGAGCAGTTGAAGCAAGTAGTCGTGCTGAGAGGACTCCATCATTTTGCACAAGCTCGATGCGAATTGTTCCTAGATTTTCCGGGTACAATTTCAGTGTTAAGCGTGTAATTCCTTGTGCATTAGAGATTTGCGCTCTATTGATGATCGCTTGCATCTCTTTCAGTAATGCCTCAGACTGTGCTGGTTTTGCAGCTGGCAGTGTAACTTGGAATGAGTCTGCTTTTGTTTGGACTGTATTGGCAGTCACCATTTCATTAGCACTTGTGTCAGTCTGCTTTGTAACTTGAACTTGCTGCACTACTTGCTGGAAGCCCTGTAATGGAAGAGTTACTGTTGTTTTAGTTGTTACTTGCTGAGCAGTTTGAATCGTCTCTACTTGTGTTTGCATTGTAGTTAAAAAACTCTTAACGTTAGTTAGCAAGCTCTCTTGTTGACCTGTTAAGTCTGTTTTCTGCCCTACTAATTGTGCTAACTTCAACACTTGAAGTAATTGTGTTGCTTCTTTCGGCGTTACTTGACCTTCACCTTGCAAAGCTGCTACAACTTGTGCTTGAAGCATTGGTGCCTGGGCATCTACTAGCGATAAAAGCTCCCATACATCACTTGCTTCTTTATCTTCTCCTAGCAACTGTTGAACTAGTTTTTGAAGCTGCTCAGAATCAATTCCTACTGCATCCATTAAATTTTCTAGATTTAGCATTTCATCTATCCCAACAGCTTTGCCTTCCTCACCAACTTGAAGCATTAACAAACCATCGTCGTGTGGAATATCTAGTAAGTCTAGTACATCCTCAATGGATTCAGCGTTTAAAACTTCTGTTAATTCTGCTGTATCTTTTGTTTCTGTTGATTGTTCAGACTGCTGTGTTTGATTTGAAGAAGAAATAATTTGTCCAAAAACAGAACCAAACGTTGAGAGATTTTCTTTCTTCGACGTTTCACTTGCTTTCACATCGGCATTGCCCGCTGGTCCAGGTTTGGTAGCGGCTGTTTTAGTTGGTATAGTCTTAGACATCATTTGCATCATTGTCACATCCATCATTTCACCTCCTTTCTTGTTTCCTTATTGCTTAGCCATCATTTCTGTATATTTCGCTGCATCTTGTGGATCCATTTTTTCTAAAATCGCTGCTACTTTATCCGGTTTTAAGTTTGTTAAAATACGTAGTGCTTCAACATCGCTCATTTTAACAAGCACTGGCGCTGCTGCTTTAGGAGACATCTTATCATAAGTTTTTAAAATGTCATTAAAGTCACGTTTTACGTCATCTTGCTCTCTACTTATTTTTTCAGTTTCAAATTTCAGCTGATCATTTTCTGTCTTTAACTTTTCTTTTTCAGTTGTTGCCGTATCTAATTTTTTTTGCAGTTGAGCGATTTCCGCTTCTTTTTCTTGTATATCAGCCTGTAATTTTACTACCTTCGAATCATTATTAACAACAGCATCTTTTGCTTGTTGTTCTTCTGAAGGTACGAATGGTAAGCTTTCATATGCCTTCTTTCCTAAATCAAAGACATTCGTATTCATTAGTGTTGCAACAACAAGTAGAATCGCTACTACAAACATAATAGGTATTACAAACCACATAAAAAACTTTCGGAACCCACCTGATTTTCGTTTAGATGGTTGTTCTTCTAACTCCGTTGTAAATCGATTATCTTTTTTTGCCATGAAATCACCTGATTTCTCTCTTGTTATACGTAAGTGATGAAATCTCATCTAAAAAAATGCCTTCAATGCGATCCTGTTCTTGCTGGAATAACTTAAAATCTTTCTCTCGCATTTTTTCAAATTTACGTACTTCCAAGTTTTTTTCTAATAATTTTTCTTCGTGCCAATTCATTTTTGCACGAGCTTGTACAACTTTTTGCTGTACATCAGTAATTGTTTTTTCGAGACTATCGATAAATCGGGCATAATGATGAATCTCCTCTATTGATGAACCCACAGATAAACGATCCTGCTGAAAGTCTAGTAAATCTTCTTTCTTTTTTAGCAAACTATATAGCTTTGATGCTATCTCTTCAAAAGAACGTACAGATTCTTTATAGGCCATTTCAGTTTCATTTTTTTCCTGCTCTCGAATGGTTAATACTTTTTCAAAACGATATATATAACTTGTCATCTATTTGCCACCACCGTTCGATAATGTAATTAACTCATTCTTACTTTCCTCAAGCGTCACTTTTTCCAAATAGCCCTGCTTTAAATAAGAGGTAATAAGAGGTTCATAGTAAATCGCTTCATCAATTTCTTTTGATGTTCCCCGCTTATAAGCACCGATGTTAATTAAATCCTCCGACTTGTCATATGTATAATAGAGCTCTCTTAAACGTTCTGCAGCCTTTTTATGCTCTGGCTCTGCCACATGATTCATTAAACGGCTGACGCTTTTTAATACATTAATAGCTGGATATTGACCTTTATTAGCAAGGTTTCGATCAAGAACAATATGGCCATCTAATATCCCTCGTACAGTATCTGCAATTGGTTCGTTCATATCATCCCCATCTACTAATACTGTATAAAAGGCAGTAATAGTGCCCTTCTCATTAGTACCTGTGCGCTCTAATAGTTTAGGTAAAATCGCAAATACAGATGGTGTGTATCCTTTTTGAGCTGGTGGTTCACCTGTCGCAAGGCCAATCTCTCGCTGTGCCATAGCAACACGTGTCACAGAATCCATCATCAACATTACATTTAAACCACGATTTCTAAAATACTCTGCAATCGCCGTTGCGGTAAAAGCCCCTTTAATTCGCATCAGTGCAGGCTGATCAGAAGTAGCAGCTACAACTATTGATCGACTTAAACCTTCTTTTCCTAAATCACGCTCTATAAACTCACGTACTTCACGTCCACGCTCTCCAATAAGTGCGATAACGTTTAAATCGGCTTGCGTATTTCGCGCAATCATTCCGAGCAATGTACTTTTCCCGACCCCAGAACCAGCGAAAATACCTACACGTTGTCCACTTCCGACTGTTAGCATACCATCAATCGCTTTAACCCCAACTTCAAGTCTTTCATCAATCGGTGGACGTGTCAGTGGATTTGGTGGGTCCTGCTCTGTCGGTACTGTCATTAACCCTTTTGGTAATACAGTTCCATCTATTGGATTTCCCATAGAATCAAGTACCTTACCGATGAGCTCAGGACCCACTTTTATCTCTAGTGGTGCTCCAGTACCTTCAACTAGGCAGCCAATGGATATTTCTCGAAGAGATGTATAAGGCATTAAGACGACAATTTCATCTTTGAACCCAACAACCTCTGCTAAGATGATTTGATGGCCATTTTTTGAAGTTTCCACATGAATTTTACAGACATCACCAATGGAACTATCTGGACCTTGCGACTCAATCATCAAGCCGACAACTCTAGTTACTCTACCAAATTTCTTAAAGGTTGGCATTTGAGGAATTTGTTTGATTAATTGAGCCGTTTTCATCTAGATCATTCCTTACTTTCTAATATTTCATGTAGCTTCAATCTTAGTTCATTTAATTGCTCATCAATACTTACAACAATACGCCCATGATTTGTTTCGATATAACAATCTGTTTCGTTTTCTAAATCCTCATTTACAAAAATCATAAATGGTACGTCTGTTGGGAACATTTCAGCTAGTTCATCTCGATTTGAAGTAATTAATGCATAGTAGGTAGGTGAAACATAAATTTTTATTTCTTTCATTTCTCTAGCTTCTTTAAGCCCTCTGCGAACGATAGAAACAAATAATTCATTGTCTCGCTCTAAAGATGCATCAATAATTCGCGCTGCTGCAGTTAACCCTAGCTCTAAAATAATCGCTTCCTGATCTTCAATATATTTTCGTGCATTTTCTTTAGCCTGAAGGATTACTTCATTGGCTGTTTGGAGAGAATGTGCCATCGCTTCATTCGCTTTATTTGTCCCATCCTCATAGCCTTGACCAAATCCTTCATCATAAGCTTCTTGCACTCGATTAGGTCGTTCTTCTTCCCAACTTTGCTTTAAATGCTCAATTTCCTGAAAGAACATTTGCTTCTCTTGTTCAAAAGCCTCACGCTCAGCCTGCAAAATAGCTCTAGCCTCTGCAAATAAACGTTCGCGCTCTTCAAGCACTTCTTCCATAGTAATTTGTTTTTGAGGTGAAATTTCACCATCTTCTACCTCTTGCATCTCAAACATGTCACGAATTTGAATCTTTTTGACATGATCGCCATTGGACTGTGTGTATACAGAACGGATGATTCTAGACAATGACGTCATCTCCTCCACCGCGTGCAATAATAATCTCACCAGCATCCTCTAAGCGACGAATGACCGCAACAATTCGAGATTGCGCCTCCTCTACGTCACGCAAACGTACAGGTCCCATAATCTCCATTTCTTCTTTAAATGTATCAGCCATACGTTGTGACATATTGCGGAAAATAATATCTTTTACTTCTTCGCTTGAAACTTTCATTGAAAGCAGCAAATCTTCATTTTCACAATCACGAATAACACGTTGAATCGAGCGGTTGTCGAGTGTAACAATATCCTCGAATACAAACATACGTTTTTTGATTTCTTCTGCAAGCTCTGGATCTTGAATTTCGAGTGCATCGAGAATCGTTTTTTCCGTTTGTCGGTCTACACCATTTAACACTTCAACAACTGCATCAACGCCACCTGTTTCTGTGTAATCCTGTGTAACTGTCGATGATAATTTACGTTCTAAAACAGATTCAATTTCACTAATAACTTCTGGTGAAGTTGATTCCATTACAGCTATACGTTTAGCAATATCAGCCTGAACTTCCTGCGGTAATGACGATAAAATAACACCCGCTTGCCCCGCTTCTAAATAAGAGAGAATAAGGGCAATTGTTTGTGGATGTTCATTTTGAATAAAGTTGAAAATTTGTGCTGGATCAGCTTTACGCGCAAAGTCAAATGGACGCACTTGTAAAGATGATGTTAGACGATTAATAATTGTTTGCGCCTGTTCTACCCCAAGTGCTTTTTCCAATACTGTCTTCGCGTAACCAATACCACCCTGTGTAATATAATCTTGTGCAAGTGCAATATTGTGGAATTCTTCAATAATTTCCTCTTTAACATTTGCTTCTACTTTTTTAACGCTTGAAATCTCTAATGTTAAACGTTCAATTTCTTCCTCTGTTAAATGTTTATAAACAGCAGCTGAAACCTCAGGCCCTAATGAAATTAACAAGAGAGCGGCCTTTTGTTTTCCGGTTAATTCCTTTTCTTTCTTGGACACAGCCGAACCTCCTAGTTAGTCTTCCGCAATCCAACTACGCAGTAACTTCGCAAAATCGTCTGGCTTTTCTTTTGCCATTTTTTCAAGCTGCTTACGACGCATTGTAGCTTCCGTTTCAATTTCTTCATTAATATCTTCAATCATTAGTTCTTCTTGTTCTTCTAGGATGCTAAACTCTTCTTCTTCCTTCGCACGTTTACGTGAACGGATAATGAAGAATGCAAGCAATAATATTACAGCTAGTAATATTCCGCCAATTACCCAAACCCACCATGGGATAATAGATTTTTCGCTAACTGCATCTGTTGCTTTACCATTTAAAGGTTGTACTGAAACAGCTACTTTTTCATCAATTTGATCTTGAGTAAGCTCTGCTGCTACATCTTTAGAAATCGTCGTACGAACAATAGTACTTAAAATTTTCTCGATATCCTGTTGAACCCCATCTGGTAATGACGCTGCTTCAGTTGCTGTCGGAGGTTCAACAATTACTTGGATACCAATATCTTGGATTTTATATGGTGCCTCTTGGATTTCTTTGCGTATACGGTTTACATCATTATTAATTGTTTCTTCAGAACGCTCATAATCCCCGTTACCTGTTGCACCTTCGTTATAAGTTGTAAAGTTATCTGTCGTCGTTTCAGCTTCAGGTGTTCCAGTTGCAGCAGCTCCTGTACCAGAATATTGCTCTGTTATACGTTGGGCACTAATAGCAATCCCTTCCATGTTCTCTTCATCAACTGGAGAAACTAGGTTTTCTTCACGATTTTCTTTTTTAAAATCGATGTCTGTTGTCACAGAAACTATTACTTTGTCTTGTCCCATAAGTGTACCTAACATAGTTTGCACTTGACGTTGTAGATCACGCTCAACCATTTTCTTCGCCTGTAACTGACCTTCAGCTGTCGTTGTTGAAGTTCCATCAGCCGTAGTAGCATTCAAATCAAAGTACTCAGAGAATTGATTAGATATAACGATATTTTCTGTTTTTAAATTTGGTACACTTTTTGCTACTAAGTTGTACATAGTGGCAGTTTGTTGCTCGGTAAATTTATAGCCAGGGTCTGTATTCAATACGATAGATGCTGTCGCTTCCTCTTTTGTATCATTCAAGAAAACTCCTTCTTCAGGAACATTTATCATTACCTTTGCATCTTTTACACCTTCTAGATTTTTAATGAGTTTGGCAATTTCTGTTTCAGTTGCTGCCTTTTTTAATAAGTTAAACTCATTATCCGTCATACCAAATCCAGAGCTGTTCGCAAATGAGTAATCAATCGTTCCTGTTTGCGGATATCCTTCCGAAGCTAATTGCACTAACAATGCATCAACTTGTTCCTGAGGCACTAAAATTGCTGTCCCCCCGGGTGCAATTTCATATTTTACACCTTGGGAATCCAACGCTTCCTTTACTTGACCGATTTCTCTAGTCGATAAATCTTTATAAAGTGGTACATATGTAGTTTTTGTAGCAAAAAGTGTAATAACGGCAGCAAGCACTAAAATACCTACTACTGAACTAATCATTACAATTTTTTGTTTTTTACTACGACTTGTCCAAAATTGGCCGGTGTCGTTTTTTATTTTCGTCAATCGTTCATTCATTATGAATCCTCCGGTTATAGTGAATAACCTATCCATCTAATAATTCGCGAAAACAGTGACATCCCGCCACATTCATTTAGTCAAAATTGCGGGATAAAATCTTTACTTCAATAGTGAGTGAATCACTTGTTTAATAAAGTTAGACACTCATTCGCATTATTTCTTGGTAAGCTTCAATCACCTTATTGCGAACTTCCATTGTTGCATTTAATGTAATACTCGCTTTTTGTGATGCAATCATCACTTCGTGCAACTCTACATCTTCACCAGCAATTAGCTTTTGAGTAAGATTATCAGAAGTAATTTGTTGGTCATTAACTTTCGCTATCGCTTCTTTTAACGAGTTCGCAAAGCTTTGTTGTGCTTCATAAGGTGTCGTGTTAAGTTTATTTGTTTCTTTTACAACCTGTGTAGGTGTCATTAGTGAAACGGACGAAATTGCCATTATGTATCTTCCTTTCTTCTTATTTATTTACCAATCTCTAAAGCTTTTGTCAGCATAGACTTATTTGCATTCAATACAGTTACGTTTGCCTCGTAGGAACGAGTGGCTGACATTAAATCTACCATCTCTTTTAATGGATCTACATTTGGCATATTTACATAGCCATCTGCGTTAGCATCTGGATGAGTTGGATCATACACAAGTTTGAAAGGTGTTTCTCTATCTTCTTTTATTTGTGTAACTTTTACGCCGTTGCCAACGCCGCTTTTCGCATTTTTCCCAAGTGCGGCATTATAGAACTTTGAAAACTGTCCTTCTTGAGCTGTTAATGTCACAGACTTCCGGCGGTATGGTTCCCACTCCCCATTCACTTGTCTAGCACGCGTTGTATCCATGCCTGCCATATTAGAAGAAATGACATCCATTCGTAAACGCTGCGCTGTTAAAGCTGAGGCAGTGGTATTCATTCCATGAAAAATAGACATTTATTACTTACCTCCTTTAATAACAGTGTTTAATGTGTTTAACTTACCGTTCATACGGTCAATTAATGCATTGTAATAGATTTGATTTTCTGCCATTTTCACCTGTTCTGCATCCATATCTACAGCATTACCATTATTTCGATAACGCAAGCCATCTACATTATTTACACCTGGTGTAGATTGTCGAATCGTAAAATCATAATGTCTATTATCAGTACGATATGCCGAAATTGATATTTGTTGTTCTTTCTCCAACATATCCTTAAAACTTACATTTTTCGCCTTATAATTCGGTGTATCGACATTCGCAATATTATTGGCGATTGTTTTATGATTCAAAGTTGCATAGGAAAGTCCGTTTTCCAGGCTACTAATAGTTCCTCCAAATAAATTCAAAACCATTCACCTCATTTATTTCTTTTTATGTATTTCTTGTTTTATCCAATAATACAATTGTAATTAAGATGATACGTTGTGTCTATTGTCTTTTGTCACTTTTTGATAGTCTTTACGACCCATTTTTCACCTCGCCTAACCAGGACAATATTGCCGGAACCCTTGATCCGCCTGCTTTCGCGAGGATTCTACAAACTCTAGTAATTTTACACTATTTCGACAGTGTTTAAGGGCATAGTATCAGATTATTCCCTTTTTTTCACTTTATCGCATTCGACACGATGTCTAATTTAAGGTTCATTTTTACTACTTCCGAGTATTATACTGAATATTCCGTTAACTACAGGAAGAATTTTCTACCATTCCAGACACGTAACAAAAGAGGTATTCGCAACATTCTTTTTTTATGCTAATAGTAGTGGAATTTTAATGACAATATTTAGGGAGAAAGCAACGGAGTTATTCAAGTTATAGAACTCAGGATTATTTAAGTTAATTTACGCTTCATCTTTTAGCACTACTTTACCCATATTAACGGGCAGTAATCAGTAATTTATCTGTACCGAAAGCGAATCGTCAGATACAAGACTCCTACCGCGAAATTCGACACAAAAGACTAATTGTTGAAAACTAATAATCAGTCGGGATAAAGACAAACTCACCGATTAGAGCTTCACTATATTGTGTTGTTTACTAGGAACTGTTAGCAAAAGACAAGGGTGTCCATTCTGTTGAGAAGGAATGGACACTTATGAAGCTAAACCGCCGAATACGAGCCTGAGTGTATGGGTGCGGGAGGTCGACTAGTCAATTAATGGCTAGTGTCCTACTCGATTATTAAGAAGAGAGTAGATGCCTTTATAGATGATTGGTGTAAATTACATCGTTCCTACTATCAAGCCTGCAGTGGACTGTCACCACCAAGTTATTGCGCATTTAAGCACATAAAAAAAGCATCTGGAACAAAATCGCTCCAGATGTTTTGTAAAGTTCCCATGATCTAAAGGGAACTTATCATTATTTCATTTTAATTTCCGCTAATGCATTTAAGAATTTGTCGTTTAGTACTTTAATGTAAGTACCTTTCATACCTAGAGAGCGCGATTCAATGACACCTGCAGATTCTAGTTTACGTAATGCATTTACGATTACCGAACGTGTAATACCTACTCGGTCTGCAATTTTTGAAGCAACAAGTAAACCTTCATGTCCATCAAGTTCTTCAAAAATATGTTCAATAGCTTCTAACTCACTGTAAGAAAGAGAATTTATCGCCATTTGTACAACCGCTTTACTACGTGCTTCCTCTTCGATTTCCTCAGATTTCTCACGTAAAATTTCCATACCAACAACTGTTGCACCATATTCAGCTAAAATTAAATCATCATCCTCAAATTGTGCAGCTAAACGAGCAAGAATTAACGTTCCTAGACGCTCACCACCACCAACAATCGGTACGATCGTTGTTAACGCATTTTGGAACAACTCTTTGTTTTCAACTGGGAAAGCAGTGTGTTCGTCATGAATATCTAGATTTGAAGATGTCTCAGAAATTGTAAACAAGCTATGTGTGTATTCTTCTGGGAATTGTCGCTCTTCGAACATCTTTTTCATACGTTCATTTTCAATTTGTTGATGAATTGAAATACCTAAAAGTTTCCCTTTACGGCTTACAATATATACATTACTGTCTATAATGTCTCCTAATGTATCTGCCATTTCTTTAAAGTTTACTGGCTTACCAGCAGATGCCTGGAGCATTGAGTTAATTTTACGTGTTTTTTCTAATAAATTCATTATATGTTCCTCCTATAAATAATCCGAAGAGTATTTACTTAATATTCTAAAGGTTTTTACAACCGAATGATACTATTTTGACTTATTTTACAATATAAACTGTGACAAATCTTTGTTTTTTACTATACCCGCAAGTTTTTGATCGACATATGCAGCCGTGATTGGAATATTTGCAGGTGCAATTTCAGATGCTTCAAATGACAATTCTTCTAACAAGCGTTCTAAAATTGTGTGCAAACGTCGAGCTCCTATATTATCAGTCTCCTGATTAACCTCGGTAGCAATTTCAGCAATTCGTTCAATCGCATCTTCCGTAAAGTTTATTTCTACACCCTCTGTTTCTAATAATGCCTTATATTGCAGAATAAGTGATTGATCTGGTTCTTGCAAAATACGTACAAAATCTTGTTTCGATAATTTTTCAAGCTCTACGCGAATCGGGAATCGACCTTGCAATTCGGGAATTAAATCTGACGGCTTTGACATATGAAATGCTCCTGCAGCAACGAAAAGCATAAAGTCAGTCTTTACAGCACCGTACTTCGTCGTTACAGTAGAACCTTCAACGATTGGTAGAATATCACGTTGTACACCCTCACGTGATACATTTGCAGAAGAGTTACCTTCTTTACTAGCAATTTTATCAATTTCATCAATAAAAATAATTCCTGACTGTTCAGCTCTTGAAATGGCTTCTTGTGCAACTTCGTCGGCATCTATCAGCTTATTTGCTTCCTCGATTGTTAAAATACGTCGCGCATCTTTCACTTGAAGACGGCGTTTCTTCTGCTTTTTAGGCATTAAACTAGATAGCATATCTTGCATGCCATTGTTTGCAGACATATCCATGCCCGTTCCTTGTAATGCATCAAAAATAGAAGGATTTTGTTCCGTCACTTCAACGGTAACCCATTCATTTTCCAATTTACCGTTCCGTAAATCAATCGCGATTTGCGCACGTTTAGAGCGCACCTCGGTCTCTTCAGATGAAGTATCGTCATTTGTTTGCTGATCTTTACCACCAAACAACATTTCAAACGGATTTTGCATGGATTGTTTTTTTCGTAAAGAAGGAACCAATAGCTTAACTATTGCTTCGTTGGCTAATTCTTCTGCTTGTTCCTTCACAGACTCCATCATTTCTTCTTTTACAAGACGATGTGAAGCTTCTACTACATCACGTACCATCGACTCTACATCGCGTCCAACATACCCTACTTCTGTAAACTTTGTTGCTTCGACCTTTACAAATGGCGCATTCGTTAACTTCGCAATTCTTCTAGCAATTTCTGTTTTTCCGACACCTGTAGGTCCAATCATTAAAATATTTTTCGGAATTACTTCAGCCTTCATATCATCACTTAGCAGCGAGCGACGATAACGATTACGTAATGCAATAGCCACTGCTCGCTTTGCCTCATTTTGCCCAACGATATAACGATCCAAATGCTCAGTAATTTGTCTTGGCGTTAAATTATTTTGTTTCATTAGTTAAGCGCCTCCACGATAATATTATGATTCGTAAATACACAAATCTCGGCAGCAGTTTCCAATGCCGCCTCCGCGATTTCGCGAGCAGACATTGTTTCACCCGCATATTTTTTTAAGGCACGACCTGCTGATAATGCATAGTTACCCCCAGAACCTATTGCCAAAATACCATCATCTGGTTCAATTACTTCCCCCGTACCTGAAACAAGTAGGAGCGTAGTTTTATCCATTACAAGTAGCATAGCCTCTAATTGACGTAGCATTTTATCACCGCGCCACTGTTTGGCAACTTCCACTGCTGCACGTTGTAAGTTGCCATTGTATTCATTTAGCTTTCCTTCAAACATCTCAAAAAGCGTAAAAGCATCTGCAACTGATCCTGCAAATCCAGCAAGCACCTGCCCATTAAACAGACGTCTGACCTTCCTTGCTGTACCTTTCATCACAACCGAATTCCCTAGGGTTACTTGACCATCACCAGCCATAGCGCAACTTCCATTATGATGAACCGCAAATATCGTTGTCGCATGAATTTGTCCCATTTGCCTTCCTCCTTAGCTCTATTATGCCCTTGGATGAGCATTCATATATGTTTGACGAAGATGCTCTTTTGTTACATGTGTGTAAACTTGCGTAGAAGATAAATGTGCGTGGCCTAATAATTCCTGTACCGTTCGTAAATCAGCGCCATTATTCAATAAATGTGTGGCAAAAGTATGACGAAGCATATGTGGATATATTTTCGTATGAAGCGAGGCCTTGTCAATCATTTCTGTTAAAATATGACGTACACCTCGTGGAGTAAGTTCCCCACCACGCATGTTGACAAACAATTGCTGATGACCTGTTTTTTTCATCAATCGTGGACGAGCTTGCTCTATGTAATCCTGCATGGCTAAACTCGCAAATTGACCGAATGGAATAATACGTTCTTTTCGCCCTTTCCCCATTACCCTAATAATCGAATAATGGAAATCCACATCTTCTACTTGTATAGAAGTGAGCTCACTTACACGAATACCTGTCGCATATAACAGCTCTAATATAGCTGTATTTCTTAATGATTTCAAATCATCGCCAGCATTCGCATCAAATAGTTGCTTCAATTCTTCTTCGTAGAAAAAACTAGGTAAACGTGATTCTTTTTTTGGATGATATAGTGATCTAAACGCTCCATCATCTAATCCGTATTGTCTATTTAGAAAACGAAAAAAGGAGCGTATTGAGGAAATTTTTCTTGAAACAGATGATCTAGCTCTTTTTTCATCATACAACTTTGTTACATAAAGACGTGCATGTATATACTCAACACTTGCTAAATCATTTACGTCCTCCGCCTGTAAAAACGCTAAAAAATCTAGTAGATCTGATTCATATTCTCGCACTGTATGAACAGAGAAGTTCTTTTCAACTTGGATGTAAAGCATGAACTGTTCAAGTGCATCTTGGGACGAAACTAACATGAAAGATTCACCACCAACGAATTATTGATAACCGTCTCAAATTACTAACACTTGCATGAAAGGATGTACTAATTTGTTTATCCTTCTTATTGCGTCTGGAATTGCACTGACTGAAGTGAAGATAAACATACATACTGACACTATACCTATCTTCATCATATAGCAAGTGAAAAAGGTTATATTTTGAGAAAATCTCCATACAAAACAATAAAATACGTGTAAATCAGCATTTTGTCTACAAAAAAGAAAAGCCTCTAAGAGTATATCAACTTTTAGAGGCTTTTTGCAATTAAATTGTTTGTGAATTCACAAAATTTCGAATTGTACTCATTGCTCGTGTAGCATGCATCTCTGCACGCTCTGGTTTTGAACGACGACCCGGTGGTAGTTCAGGGAAAATCCCGAAGTTGACGTTCATTGGCTGGAAGTTTTTCGATTGCGCTTCTGTTATATAACGCGCCATACTCCCTAACGCCGTTTCGAATGGGAAGATAATCGGTTCTTGGCCTAATACTAACCGAGCTGCATTAATGCCAGCAATTAATCCACTACCAGCAGATTCAACATATCCTTCGACTCCTGTCATTTGACCCGCAAAGAAAATATTTTTTTGCTCGCGAAGCTGATAAGTTTTCTCTAGAACTTTTGGTGAATTAATGAACGTATTTCTATGCATAACTCCATAACGGACGATTTCAACGTTCTCTAATCCTGGAATTAGTTGCAATACTTCTTTCTGCGGGCCCCATTTTAGATGTGTTTGGAAGCCAACAATATTGTAAAGAGTACCTGCTGCATCATCTTGACGTAATTGGACAACAGCATAAGGGCGTTTTCCTGTTTTTGGATCTTCCAGACCTACTGGCTTCATCGGTCCAAATAACATTGTTTTCTCCCCACGTGCAGCCATTACTTCGATAGGCATACAACCTTCAAAGTAAATTTCCTTTTCAAATTCTTTTAACGGCACAACTTCTGCTTCGATTAACGCTTGACGGAAACGATCAAATTCTTCCTTTGTCATAGGACAGTTTAAATACGCCGCTTCCCCTTTATCATAACGAGATTTCAAATAAACCTTATCCATATCAATGCTATCTTTTTCGATTATTGGTGCTGCTGCATCATAGAAATACAGATAGTCTAAACCTGTTAAGCCCTGAATTTTTTCAGCTAAAGCTTTTGATGTCAGTGGTCCTGTGGCAATAACAGTAACGCCTTCTGGAATTTCAGTGACTTCTTCATGAATGACTTCTACAAGAGGGTGATTTTTCACTGCCTCTGTCACATATCCTGCAAATTCATGACGATCTACTGCTAAAGCACCGCCTGCTGGTACTGAACACGCATCTGCTGCTTTCAAAATCACAGATTCTAAAACGCGCATTTCTTCTTTAATCACACCCACGGCATTTGTTAATCCATTAGCACGTAGTGAGTTCGAACAAACAAGCTCCGCAAATTTATCAGTGTGGTGAGCCGGTGTTTGCTTTACTGGGCGCATTTCATAAAGTTTAACTTTCACACCACGTTTGGCAATTTGCCAAGCCGCTTCACTGCCTGCAAGACCCGCGCCTATTACATTTACTACTTGTTCAGTCATGTTCTTACCATCTTTCTATCATTGAGTAGGTGCTTCTTCATAGTCACATTTCGTACACTGAATTTGCACACCTTTTTTTATTTTTTTCTCTACTAATAATGCACTACATTTCGGACATGGTCTACTAATCGGCTTGTCCCACGAGACAAATTCACACTCAGGGTACTGATTACAACCATAGAATAAACGCTTTGTTTTACTTTTACGCTCTACGATCTCGCCTGTTTCGCAGGAAGGACATTTTACGCCAATCGGCTTCATAATCGCCTTCGTGTTACGACAGTCTGGGAAGTTTGAGCAAGCCATAAATTTCCCATACCGTCCAAGCTTATAAACCATTGGAGAACCACATAGCTCACAATCTTCGCCAGCTGGTTCATCTTTAATGACAACCTTTTCCATAGCCTCATCCGCATGCTTTACGTGGACCTCAAAGTCCTTATAAAACTCATCTACAACCTCTACCCATTGTCGACTACCTTCTTCAATATCATCTAAATCTTGTTCCATTTTTACTGTGAATTCGATATTTATGATATCAGGGAAAAACTCTAGTACAAGTTGGTGTACGATTTCACCCAGCTCTGTCGGCATAAATCGTTTGGCATCTAACACGACATAGCCTCTGCGCTGAATTGTGTCGAGGGTCGGTGCATACGTGGACGGGCGCCCTATACCTAGCTCTTCCATTGTTTTTACAAGACGCGCCTCGGAATATCGTGGTGGTGGCTGTGTAAAATGCTGCTTTGGCTCGATTTCAAGGGATTTTACCTGATCACCAACTGCCATCTCTGGTAGAAGTTTAGTTGTTTCTTCTGTCTGATCATCGGTACCCTCAATATATAGCTTCATAAAGCCTGCAAATTTAACTTGCGAGCCGTTTGCACGGAATAAAACATCACCATTTTGAAGGTCTACAGCAACTGTATCAAGTACAGCTGGCGCCATCTGACTTGCGATAAAGCGCTCCCATATTAAACGATATAAACGCAATTGGTCACGACTAAGCACCGCTTTTAACTCTTCTGGAGTTCGCATCGTACTAGTTGGACGAATAGCCTCATGGGCATCCTGTGCATTTGATGCTTTTTTCGTCTGCTTCGTTTCTGTAGAAATGTATTCTTTGCCGTATTTGGATTCAATATATGCCATTGCCTCTGTTTTCGCTGTTTCCGAAATACGCGTTGAGTCAGTACGCATATAAGTAATTAAACCTACTGTACCCTCTTTTTTACCAATATCAATACCTTCATATAATTGTTGAGCAAGCATCATCGTTTTCTTAGCACGGAAATTTAACTTACGTGCAGCCTCTTGCTGTAAAGAAGAAGTTGTAAAAGCAGGTGCTGCATTTCGTTTACGTTCTTTTTTAGATACATTAACAACATCAAAGTTTGTACCTTTAACATTTTTTAAAACAGATTTTACTTGTTCTTCATTTGTTAATTTAATTTTGTCTTTACCATTGCCATAGTAAAGCGCATCGAACGTTTTTTTGCCTTTTTCAAAAGAGCCTTCAATTGTCCAATATTCTTCAGGTTGAAAGTTTTTTATTTCATTTTCACGATCAATAATCATGCGCAGTGCTACAGATTGTACCCGTCCTGCTGATAATCCTTTTTTAACTTTTTTCCACAAAATCGGGCTAATGTTATAACCAACAAGTCTGTCCAGTATACGTCTTGTTTGCTGTGCATCTACTAAATCCATGTTGATAGCCCGTGGATTTTTAAAAGATTCTACTATCGCATCTTTTGTAATTTCGTTAAAAACAACTCGACAATCTGAATGAATATCAATATTTAACGCAGTCGCAAGGTGCCAAGCAATCGCTTCTCCCTCGCGGTCTGGATCGGCCGCTAGAAACACTTTCTTCACTTTTTTAGCCGCAGACTTTAATTCCTGTAAAACAGGCCCTTTTCCACGAATAGTAATATACTTAGGTTCATAATTATTTTCAGAATCAACGCCCATTTGGCTACGTGGTAGGTCACGAACATGCCCGATCGACGCTTTCACTTTGTATTTCTTACCTAAATAACGTTCAATTGTTTTTGCCTTTGCTGGTGATTCTACAATCACTAAATAATCCGCCATCTATGTCTCCCCCTTAGCGAGGTCTATTGCCTATTTTTTAAGTTACCTGTTGCAAAATGTATAACAGATTTTAAGATAATGCAACTTTTTTTCAATTTTTGTTAGAAAAGAGCGCAAGTGTTTCAACGATTTCTTGACCACTACACACTGGTATAGCCCCTTCTAACAGTAATTTATTTGTGCCTTTTGATTGCTCAGCATTAATTGGTCCTGGTACAACAAATACATCCTTACCTTGCTCTAATGCGTGTTCTGTTGTAATAAGCGTACCACTTCTTAATGCAGCTTCTGTTACAACTAAAGCTTTGGACAATCCACTAATTATTCGGTTACGCATTGGAAAATGCCATTTCTCAGGCTTCATATATGGGGGGTACTCTGTGACAAGCAACTGATGCTCCGCCATATGGTCAGCGAGTGACTGGTTTTCCTTAGGGTATATATAATTAAAACCGTGACCAAGCACTGCAATTGTGGAACCACCAACTTTTATAGTTGTTTCATGAGCTATCGTATCCGCTCCTCTTGCAAGCCCACTGACAACAGTATATCCGTGTTCAATAAGAGGCGGAACAATTAAGTCCATTGCAGTTTTTGTATAAACTGTAGCATTTCTAGAGCCTATAATGGCTACTTGTTTTTCTTTCGTTAGTAGAGAATACTGACCTTTCACATACAATACAGTAGGTGGGCTGGATATTTCAAATAATTGCGCCGGGTAAAAAGGATGATAAAAAGGGATGGGGAAAATATCGGCCCGTTCATAGGCATCTTCAAATGACAATGTCATAATTTGTCTAAAATTCTTAGAAATTTGCAAGGCTCTTTGCGATGGTATTTGCAGTGCTTTTGCAATCTCGTAGGGGGGCGCTTCTTCAAAATAACTTAATATATCCACCGGGGACAATAATTGCTGAAGTTTTTGAAGTGGTAATGGGTATACATAATGTAAAGCTAGTAATCTCTGAGTATCGACTGAAAAAATCATTTAAAAACCTCCTTTTAATAGAAGAAAATTAAATGACCGCATTATAAATTTACATCACAACATTAAAACTTGAAAAACAATGTGACACAACTTTTTTAGGAAAGGCATTTTAAACAGAGTAAGTAGGAAGTTAGAAATTGCATTGCTTGAACACAGTCCATTAGAAGTATGTTAAGCAATGTCTAAAAAAGAAATAGAAAAGATGTAGCCACAACGTGCTACATCTTCCATTTTAATGGGTTTTACACTTTTCGTATAGCCCTTTTTCTTTAATTACTTTAATAAGCGTTTCACCAATAACAGATGGCGTTTCTGCTACTTCAATGCCAGCAGCATTCATTGCCTTAATTTTCTCTGCTGCTGTTCCTTTACCACCAGAAATAATAGCACCAGCGTGACCCATACGTTTACCCGGAGGCGCTGTCTGTCCTCCAATAAAGCCAACGACAGGTTTCGTCATATTCGCTTTAATCCACTCAGCTGCTTCTTCTTCAGCTGTACCTCCAATTTCCCCAATCATCACAACTGCATATGTTTCTGGATCGTTGTTAAACGCTTCCAAAACATCGATAAAGTTTGTACCATTGACAGGGTCTCCACCGATCCCCACAGCCGTAGTTTGACCAATACCAGCTTGTGTTAATTGGTGTACTGCTTCATATGTTAACGTACCAGAGCGAGAAACAACTCCTACATGCCCTTTCGTATGGATATACCCAGGCATAATACCGATTTTACATTCATCTGCCGTAATAACGCCTGGACAGTTTGGACCTACTAGGCGTGTCTTTTTACCTTCCATATAACGTTTAACCTTAACCATATCAAGGACAGGAATATGTTCAGTAATACAGATTGTTAATTCTAATTCAGCATCAACAGCCTCTAAAATAGCATCTGCCGCAAATGGAGCAGGTACATAAATAACTGAAGTTGTTGCGCCTGTTGCAGCTACCGCTTCTGCTACAGTATTGAACACAGGGACTCCCTCGATTTCAAGACCACCTTTACCTGGTGTAACACCTGCTACAATTTTCGTACCATACTCAAGCATTTGCTTCGTATGGAAAAGCGCTGTTTCGCCCGTAATCCCTTGTACAATTACCTTCGTATCTTTGTTTATAAATACAGCCATTGTTCTCCCTGCCTTCCTTAGCCTACTAGTCCCACAATTTTTTGTGCACCGTCAGCCATTGAATCCGCTGCAACGATGTTTAAACCAGATGCATTTAAAATTTCTTTTCCAAGTTCTACATTTGTACCTTCTAAACGTACAACTAACGGCACAGCTAAGCCAATTTCTTTGGCAGCCGTTACAACACCCTCAGCGATAATGTCACATTTCATAATTCCGCCAAAAATGTTAACGAAAATGCCTTTTACATGCGGATCGGAAAGAATAATTTTGAAAGCTTCTGTTACTTTTTCAGCTGTTGCACCGCCACCTACATCTAGGAAGTTAGCAGGGCTTCCGCCGTAATAACTAATTGTGTCCATAGTAGCCATAGCAAGACCAGCTCCATTCACCATACAGCCAATGTTGCCATCTAGTGAAATATAGCTTAAGTCGTATTTTGATGCTTCGATTTCCTTTGCATCCTCTTCATCGAAATCACGTAATTCGACAATATCTTTATGACGATACAACGCATTTGCATCGAAATTAAATTTAGCATCTAATGCTACAACTTCGCCTTGTCCCGTTACAACAAGTGGATTAATTTCTACAATCGAAGCATCTTTGTCGATAAATGCTTGATACAAGCCTAACATTAATTTGACAGCTTTCCCCACTAGGTTTGCTGGAATATTCATATTAAACGCCATGCGACGTGCCTGGAAGCTTGTTAACCCAACTACTGGATCTACAACTTCTTTGAAGATTTTTTCTGGCTGTGCTTCCGCTACTTCTTCAATATCCATACCGCCCTCTTCAGATCCCATTATTGTTACACGGGATGTTGCACGGTCTAATACTAAACTTAAATAGTACTCTTTTTGAATATCAGAACCCTCTTCAATATATAAGCGTTTTACTTCTTTTCCTTCAGGACCTGTTTGATGAGTCACTAAGATTTTTCCTAATAATTCTTTTGCGTACGTACGCACTTCGTCAAGGTTCTTCGCGATTTTTACACCACCCGCTTTACCGCGTCCACCTGCATGAATTTGCGCCTTGACTACTGTCACATTAGAGCCAAGTTCCTTCGCTACTTTCACTGCTTCATCAGGGGAAAAAGCAACTTTTCCATTCGGTACAGCTACACCATACTTTCTAAGAATCTCTTTCCCTTGATATTCATGGATATTCATAATACATCCTCCCATCAAACATTTGCATAAAATTGTTTTACTAACATAATCTATTCTAACTAAAGATTCTGATAAAGTCTACACTTTGTCTTTCGTTCGTGTTTTATCTTTTAATATTACACTTTTTGCTACTTCGTGTACTAAAACAGATTTTTGCGAAAATTAGAATTATCTATCTTTTCTATATATTTGCGCATGTTGTTGGTCTAACCGATAAATAAATGCAAAAACTTCAGCGACAGCTTGGTACAATTCTTCAGGAATCGACTCATTTAAATCTAATTGTCCAAGTAATTGAACAAGGTTAGGATCCTCATAAATCGGCACATTATACTCATTCGCACGCGCTAAAATATTTTCTGCTATTTTACCTTTTCCTTTTGCTACTACCGTTGGACTATCAAAGCGTCCTAACTTATACGTGAGCGCAATAGCCTCTTTTCGAGTAAATTTTTCTTCACTCATACGCGGAAATCCACCCCACTATGTTCCTCCTGCTGTTCTAATACAGAGGTTGTTTTTTCAGATTGAGCTTTTTCAAATTGCTTAATAAAAACGCCCGAAAGTTGATATTCTTTTTCAGCTAAGCCTATTTTTAAAGCTGCTTTTAGTGGTTCTGCTAGTGGTATAAGATTTTCATTTTCATTAAATACTGTCACAGAAACGACACGATTTTGAACCTGCATATCTATAACCGTTTCGTTCATCGACTCCATTTGTAAATAAAATAATATACGTGCGTAATTGGCATCAATTTTACCATCATCCTTCATGCGTCCATTCCACTGTAATGTTGCATCCATTTTCTTGCCGAAGAACTCCAATGGTACTTGCATAATAAGCTGATGCTGATGACCATTTTCTCCTGATGCTAGCTGCATACCGTTCATACGCGCCATTAACATTTCTGCCGCTTCCTTCAGCTGTGGAGTGGTATGTGTCTCCTGCAATAACGTATGAAGCTGAGGTTTTAATTGATGTGCAATCTCCTGTAAATCAGCTGACTTATTACTAAGTGTCGCCTCATAGCTAATTCCTAGATTTTTTAAAACCGTTTTCAGTGCATGTTCCATAGCTTTACTATCCATGGAATTTTGTACATGGGCATCTGCTTGTGTAACAATCTGCTGAATCATTGATTGCGGCGATTCAACACTATTTTTCATAAGATTTCGCATGAATGCGTCGTTTTGTAATGGGGTAGTTGCTCCATGCTTTAAAAGCGATAGTAAGTGGTCCTTCACTGAAAGAGCATTGGCGTCTTGTGTAAATAAACGCTCCGAGGAATTTTCAGTAAATGCTTTGATCAGTTGTTCTTGCATCTGCTTTGAAAAAATCTCTAGCGTTTGTTTAGTTGCCGGTAACTGATTCAATCGATCGACCAGTTGATTTACTTGTTGCTTTTGTTCATTGGTCAACAAGCTTTGATTCGCTGTCCATAATTTAAGTTGATCGACAAGCTGATTTGTATTGTCAGGTTGTGCCGTTAGAATCGTTTGAATAACTTGTCCAGCGTGTTGAAGCTGATTAGGCTGAACGGAGTTTACACTGCTGAGACTTGACCAGTTTTGCAAGGTTGCCTGCTGAGGTAATATCCCAGCCTCCTTTAACATATTCATAGCTTGAATCTTTTCACTCATAGAAGACGCATTATTCGTTAATATTTGTATAGACTTGGCTAGTACTAAACCACCTGTTTCTACTTCAAAAGGTTTTGCAATTGCCTGTACCTGCTGCATTAGATTTTGCTTGATGTTTTCTGGTAAAGCTGCATCTTTAGCTAAAAGCTGTGTAAAGTTTTCCATTACGGAAATCATACCAGTAGTTTTTTGCCCACTAATAAGAGCTTGAAAAACGTCATTTGTCATTGGCATTTTAAGCTCCACCATTTTTTGAATAGCTTGTAGAGCATCTAGTTTAGTAATGCCCTCTGGTAATGCCTTTATCCACATTTCTGCCTGCATCAACTGCTCCTTTGAAATCGGTAGCTGCGCTTTCATAAAATGAGCTACTAGCTGTTGCATTTCAGCTGACTTTGGCAAATTCATCGATTCAAGTAACTGGTTGATTTGTTGACTTTGGGAAGCCGTTTGTGTCATAGGGCCCGTAACAACTTTTAGTTCGGTTTGCGGGTTTGTACCAGTTACTTGAAAGAAATGGGCATCACCTACTTTTAGTGGCACTTCGAGTTTAGCTATCAACTTCTGATGGCCAACTTGTATCTCTGCCATTTGATCTGGATATAATTGTTTAATCGTACCATGAAATACTTGTCCCTGTTTTAAAGCAAGTGGCTGATTAGTTGCGGTTATAGCAGCTTGTTGCATCTGAATCGGATTAAAAGATGTCGCTGTCATATACATACTCCTTTCATCAATTACTGTTTGGCGTAATCGGTGTCCTATTTTTTATTTTTAGTATGCTAATTATTAAAACATTGATTTTATCGGTTCAAACGATTTGCGATGATGAATGGTTGGACCGAATTCTTCAAGTGCTTTTAAATGTTGCTTTGTACCATATCCTGCATGCTGAGCAAAACCATACATAGGGAATTCTTTGTCCAATTGATCCATATAATCATCACGAGCGGTTTTCGCTAATATCGATGCAGCTGCAATAGCTAAGCTTTTTGCATCTCCTTTAATAATTGAATCCTGCGGAATAGAGATTGGTAGTGTCATAGCATCAACTAGGACATAATTAGGCTTACTAGTTAACGATTCTACACTTATCTTCATCGATTGCTTTGTCGCTTCGTAAATATTTAATTCATCAATTTGTTGTGCTGATTGAAAATGGATAAAATAACTTACTGCATGTTCTTTTATTAAATCAGCATAGGCATTACGTTTATCTTTTGATAATTGCTTTGAATCATTTAATCCGACAAGCATCTCACAGTTTGCAGGTAAAATAACAGCAGCTGTTACTACCGGGCCCGCTAATGGTCCACGTCCCGCTTCATCTACACCTGCGATTAAAGCACTTACCCCTCCATAGCTTCGATCGAAATGGACTTTTGCTTGATGCTCCTGTAATAACTGTTGTTTTTTATCTTGACGCTTGTTCCAGCTGTGCCAAGCCTTTTGCACACCCGCTCGTTCATCAGTTGCTACTTCTGTCATCCAGTCCTGCCATTCCTCAGCTTCCTTCAATGCTGCTGTTATTTCTTTAATCGTTTTCATAAATTTACTCCCTTTTTGGTTCTCAAAAGTTAATAGCTAATTTTACGTATTAATTTGCCTCGGGCGTCTCTCCCAGTATGTATTCCCTTTTTGTGGTTTATCACCAAAATGAAGAGTTAACACCCGTTTTAAGTTATCATTATTTTTCTCGCTCTATATCATTTATCGGCAAGAAGAGGCTTTCCTAAAAGAAAAACTGCCATGCTCACGAACTGCTAAAGTGAGTATGACAGTTTTTAACTTATTGCTGCTCTGCTTCTTTTTCAAGTTGTTCGTCAACAAAGTCAAATGTTAGTTTGCCTAATTGCAATCCACGAATATCTCGAACGATCAGTTGAGCTACTTGATCATAGTCGATTTCTCCTCCTGGACCGAAAACCCGACGTAGCTTACCTATATGATCAAAGGTTTCAACTAAATCTTCATGGACAAATTGGAAGCCGTAGCGTTCCTCCATACGTGCTGGATAATGATTGGATAAAAAGCGTAGGCCGTATACAGCTAAATCCTCCATATTTGTTATCGTATCCTTAATAGCACCTGTTAAGGCTAATTTGTAGCCTACTTCTTGATCTTCAAACTTCGGCCATAAAATACCTGGTGTATCGAGTAATTCAAGCTCCTTACCAACTTTTATCCATTGCTGAGCTTTAGTTACCCCTGGAGTATTTCCTGTTTTTGCAATATTTTTCTTCGCTAAGCGATTAATAAGCGTCGATTTCCCTACGTTCGGGATCCCAACAATCATTGCACGAATGGCTCTTGGCTTCATCCCACGTGCCTTCATACGATCAAATTTTTCTTTTAATATGTCTTGGGCAGCCTTTGTCACTTGCTGTAATCCTTTGCCTTCAAGAGAATTGATGGCTACTGCCTTATGACCACGTTGTGCAAAGTACTCTACCCACTTACGTGTTTCCTGCTCATCTGCCATATCTGCTTTATTTAAGATTAGGAGACGCGGTTTTTGATTAATCACTTCATCTATCATCGGATTACGCGAAGATAGAGGTAAACGTGCATCTATTAATTCAAAAATAATATCAACCAGCTTTAATTTTTCTGTTACTTGTCTGCGGGCCTTCGCCATATGCCCGGGAAACCATTGTATAGTCATATCTTTTCCTCCTAAACTAAAAGAAAAAGGGAGTGTTAGACCTCCCTTTCATGCGTTACTTTACAATTTTTATATCACTAAACGGCCAGAAAATTAGACTTGTATTTCCAATAATCTCTTTTTGATCAACAAGTCCAATATGACGACTGTCCTTACTGTATCGACGATTATCTCCCATAACGAAAACATAACCCTCTGGAATTACATCTAGTTTCACATCAATGTCTTTTAATGTAAAATCTTCTGTTAATGTACCTTCTGTAATTTGTGATTTGTAGGCATCTAAATAAGGTTCGTCTATTGGTTCACCATTAATGTATAATTGATCGTTTTTATATTCTAGCGTGTCTCCTGGTAGTCCAATAACACGTTTAATATAGTTTTTCTGCTCTGGAGCGTGGAACACCACAATATCAAAGCGTTCTGGTTCACTTATTTTATAACCAATTTTATTGACAATCATACGGTCCCCATTTTCAAGGGTTGGCATCATGGACTCGCCATCTACTGCAATGGGTGTAAATAAAAAATAACGAATAATTGCCGCAATCGCAAATGCAATTAGAAGTGCCTTTGTCCATTCCCATAATTCATTCTTTTCTTTCACTTGTTTTTCCATCGAGATTTGCCCCCTTGTCTATCTTCATTTTAGATGATAGTTATTTAAGATGACAAGCAAAAAGAAAAGGGGCTTGTTGCACAAGCCCCTCACTTTTAAGTCATTATTATCGAATTTCTTTAATACGAGCAGCTTTACCACGTAGGTTACGTAGGTAGTAAAGTTTAGCACGACGTACTTTACCACGACGTACAACTTCTAAGTTAGCGATTTTTGGTGTGTGTACAGGGAATGTACGTTCAACACCTACACCGTAAGAAATTTTACGAACTGTAAAAGTTTCGCTAATACCGCCACCACGACGTTTAATTACTACACCTTCGTATACTTGGATACGTTCACGAGTACCCTCTACTACTTTCACGTGTACCTTAACAGTATCACCAGGACGGAAAGTTGGTAGATCAGTGCGAAGCTGAGCTTTAGTAATTTCTGTAATAATGTTTGACATTGTTTTCTCTCCTTAGACAGATGCTCTTGCACGCAATCTATGCCACAGCGGAACACCGTAATTCAGTACTTCACATAGAAGTACAGAATAGATGTTATCATAAATATAGATAGCAATCAAGCATCTTTATTATTGTTTATAAGTTTTTCTACATACTTTTTTTGCTTATCTGTTAACGGATAATTCTCGAGTAAATCTGGACGACGCTCGAATGTTCTTTTCAGAGATTCTTCCGCACGCCATTGCTCAATTTTTGCGTGATTGCCCGATAGTAAAACATCAGGTACTTTCATTCCGCGAAATTCAGCAGGTCGTGTATAATGTGGGTGCTCTAGAAGACCTGTTGAGAACGAATCTTGTATGTGAGAATCCTCTTGTCCTAAAACCCCTGGCAGAAGACGTACAACGCTATCAATAACCGTCATAGCCCCTAGCTCTCCACCAGTTAAGACGAAATCTCCAATTGAAATCTCGTCTGTGACAAGATGCTGACGGATGCGTTCATCATAGCCTTCATAATGGCCACATAAAAATACTAGTTCTTGTTCTTGTGCTAGCTCCTCTGCCTTTTTTTGAGTAAAGCGCTCACCTTGCGGACACATCAAAATGATACGAGGTTTTCTTCCTGCGGTAATAGCCTCGACAGCGCTAAACATCGGCTCTGGTTTTAATACCATTCCCGCGCCACCGCCATACGGATAATCATCTACTTGGTTATGCTTGTTACCCGAAAATGCACGGATATCGGTTACTTCTAGCTTTACGGCACCTTTTTCCTGTGCTTTCTTTAAAATTGATGCGCCAAAGACGCCTGTAAACATATCAGGAAACAGACTTAACACATGAATATTCATCATAGTAGGCCTTCCATTACGTGGATTACAATTTTCTTCTCATCAACATCAATTTCCTTAACGATGTCTTCGATATACGGGATGTAATGCTCTTTTTTAGCACCTTTGACTACCCACACATCATTTGCACCTGTTTGAAGAATGTCAATCACCGCTCCGATTGTTTCACCTTCTTCAGAAACTACTGAACAACCAATTATTTCGTGGAAGAAATATTCATTTTCCGCTAATAAATCATCTGACATTTGATCCGACGTCACTTTGAGCATACCTTCTTTGAAAGGCTCCACCAAGTTAATATTGTGCATTCCTTCAAAAGTTAATAAAATAAAGTTTTTATGACGACGCATTGATTCAATTGTTACCCATGTTGGCTTTTTATCGTCTTTTTTAAACGCCGCAAGCTTATTTCCTACTACGAAGCGCTCTTCCTCAAAATCTGTTGTTGATAACACACGTACCTCACCGCGAATACCATGCGTATTGACAATACGACCTACATTAAACCATTCCATTTAAATCTCACCTCATATAAAAAATGCTATCCACGTCAAGCTACTAGCTAGCCAGATCAAAAGTAACATCTCTCACTTTTATCTAAGAAAGCAGATTAACTTTTGGCGGATGATGTTTTAGCTAAGACGTTGACCAGTCTTCCTCTATGTCATTATGGTCAATTACCTCTCAATGTAATTACAATAATGAATAAAGATAAAAAAAGGAAGGAACTCGCAAGCTCCTTCCTTCTTAGTCCAGATTTTACGCTTCACCTCAAAGCCACTTCGAATTCCTAAATGCATGTAAACATACCTATCAGGACTCTCAAGTGCTTGTTGCATGTAAAAGAGCGTGAAAATCTTTTCTATCAATCCAATATATCGACGTAGGTCTTTTTTTGATGGTGACTACCCGCCGCTGAATAAACAATTGTACGAATCGCTTTTGCTACTCGCCCTTGTTTGCCTATGACTTTCCCTCGATCCTCTGGATGAACAAAAAGTTTATAAACAATTCGATTTGCATTTTCATCCGTCTCTATACGAACTTCTTCTGGATAATCGACTAACGGTAAAACGATTGCTTCAATCAGCTGCTTCAAAAATGTCGCCCCCGATTATTTACTGAATTTTTGGTTATGGAATTTTTCCATGATACCTTGTTCTGAGAACAAGTTACGCACTGTATCTGATGGTTTTGCACCGTCAGCTAACCATTTAAGAGCTTTCTCTTCATCAATGTTTACAGTAGCTGGTTGAGTAAGTGGGTTGTAAGTACCAACTGTTTCAATTGAACGACCGTCACGTGGTGAACGAGCGTCTGCAACTACGATACGATAGAAAGGAGATTTTTTAGCTCCCATACGTTTTAAGCGAATTTTAACTGCCATTTTAATAGCACCTCCGAATAAGTTTCACACAAGATAGTATATTATCAATGTTTAGGTTGTTTGTAAAGTGTTTTTTCTTAACACCTATAAATTATTATTTAAACAATGAATCAAAGCCCGGCAATTTCATCTTTTTCTTCCCTTTACCGCTCGCCATGCCTGTCATTTGTTTCATCATTTTCTTCATTTCATCAAACTGCTTTAATAGACGATTCACCTCTTGAATTGAAGTCCCAGAACCCTTTGCTATGCGCTTTTTACGGCTGCCATTAATAATTTCTGGATTCGTCTTTTCGGCAGTTGTCATCGAATAAATAATGGCTTCTACGTGGCCCATTTGCTTATCATCAACTTTAACATTGTCTAAGCCTTTGATTTTGTTTGCGCCTGGTAGCATTTTTAAAATTTCGTCAAGAGGACCCATTTTCTTCACTTGCTGCAATTGTTCAACAAAATCATCTAGAGTAAAGGTTTGGGTTTTAAATTTTTCTTCTAGTTCTTTGGCCTTTGCTTCGTCAACATTTGCCTGAGCCTTTTCAATAAGCGATAGCACGTCACCCATTCCTAATATACGAGACGCCATACGCTCTGGATGGAAAGGTTCGAGTGCATCCATTTTTTCGCCCATCCCGACAAATTTAATCGGCTTCTGTGTTACTGAACGAATTGATAATGCCGCACCACCACGTGTATCACCATCAAGCTTTGTTAAAACAACCCCAGTAATGCCGATTGCCTCATTAAAGCTTTCTGCTACGTTTACAGCATCCTGACCCGTCATAGCATCCACAACAAGGAATACTTCATCTGGCTCTTTTAATGCACGAATATCTTTTAATTCTTGCATTAAATCTTCATCGATATGCAAGCGACCAGCCGTATCGATTATCACGACATCATGATGCTCTTCTTTTGCTAATTCAATTGCCTGACGTGCAATTTCTACTGGGGATACATCAGTGCCTAATGCAAAAACAGGTAGTGATAACTGTTTTCCTAATGTTTGTAATTGCTGAACAGCTGCTGGGCGATAAACGTCTGCTGCAACTAGAAGTGGCTTACGATTATATTTTTTTCGTAACACATTTGCCAGTTTCCCTGTAGTCGTCGTTTTACCCGCACCTTGTAAGCCGACCATCATAATGACAGTTGGCGGCTTCGTATTAAATTTGATTGGGCTTTGTTCGCCACCCATTAATTCTGTTAATTCGTCTTGTACGATTTTAATAACTTGCTGACCTGGTGTTAAGCTTTGCATAACATCTACACCGACAGCACGTTCACTGACCTTTTTAACGAATTCTTTGACTACTTTTAAGTTAACATCCGCCTCGATTAAAGCAAATCGGACTTCTCGCATCATTTCTTTAACGTCTTGTTCCGATACTTTTCCTTTACCTTTAATCTTTTGGATTGTCCCTTGGAGTCGTTCCGCTAATCCTTCAAAAGCCATTGCTTTCGCCTCCTAATCCCATTCTTTCAACTGTTCTATAAGCGCTAACTGCTCTTCAACTGTCATACTTCGTTCAGTAATCCCCGTTGTTAGTTGCGCAAGCATTTGTGTACGTTGTTGAAATTTTTCCAATAAACATAGTTTTTCTTCATATTCTTCAAGCATCGCTTCTGTTCGACGAATATTATCATAAACAGCTTGACGTGAAACTCCATACGATTCAGCGATTTCTCCAAGTGAGTGATCATCTAAATAATAGAGCTCCATATAACTCCGTTGCTTATCTGTTAATAATGCTTGATAAAAGTCGAAGAGAAAGTTCATGCGTGTTGTTTTTTCAAGTAGCATCGAATATTTCTCCTCCCGTTATTAGTCATTTGTATCATAACGAAAAGCGCCCGTATGTGTCAAGGTAATCTCCTTGTCTAAAAGCCTTAATTAACCGCTTTACAGGCGTTTTTCACCTATAGCTAGTATTTCCCTTTTAAACAATGCAATTCCCCTGCACAGACGAGCGCAATTACAAATTTACTTACTTAAATGTTAATCCTCGGACCATCACCAAAACGTGTGGTTGATTTCCGTTCCGACTGAGGCTTTCCTGAGGGCGTCCGATAGCCGCTTCACTCATATACGTTTTAACAAAAGTCATCTACAACTTTTGATGATACACCTAATCCTCACTATTTTGTAATTCTTTATCTAAACCATCAGCAAATAAGCCATACACATAGCGTTCAGCATCGAATGGTTGTAAATCATCCATTTTTTCACCAAGACCAACAAACTTCACAGGAATGTGTAATTTATTACGAATAGCAAGAACAATACCACCTTTTGCAGTGCCGTCAAGCTTTGTTAAAACGATCCCTGTTACATTTGTAGCTTCCTTAAATGTTTGCGCTTGAACAAGTGCATTTTGACCTGTTGTTGCATCTAATGCTAAAAGTACTTCATGCGGAGCATTTGGAACCTCTCGAGAGATTACTCGATGAACTTTTTCAAGCTCATTCATTAAGTTTACTTTGTTTTGTAAGCGCCCTGCTGTATCACAAATTAACACATCTGCATTACGGTTTTTTGCTGCACGAATTGCATCATACATAACCGCCGCTGGATCTGAACCTTCCGATTGTTTAATCACTTCACAGCCCACACGGTCTCCCCAAACTTGTAATTGATCGATGGCACCAGCACGGAAAGTATCACCTGCTGCTAAGACAACCGTTTTACCTTGTGATTTTAGACGATGGGCAAGTTTACCGATTGTTGTTGTCTTCCCAACTCCATTTACGCCAACGAATAAAATAACAGTAAGCTCACCTTGAGGCTGTATATTAAGGTCGATTAAATCTTCTTCTCCCTGCTCATAAATTTCTACAAGTTTTTCAGAAATAATCGTTTGAATACCGTTTGTATCTTTTATATTTTTACGCTGAACTTCGAAGCGTAATTTGTCCATTAGCTCCATTACTGTTTCAAAGCCAACGTCTGCCTGTAATAATAGGTCTTCTAATTCTTCAAAGAAATCTTCGTCTACTTTTCGATAACGAGCAACTAGGTCGTTCACTTTTGAAGTAAATGAATTACGCGTTTTTTCTAGTCCGGCTTTGAATTTTTGTGTTATAGACCATGCAGAAGGTTTTTTCTCCTTCACAGGTTCTTCCACTATTGCGACCTCTTGCACTTCTTGTTGTTGCTCTTGTTGCTCTTGTTGGCCTTGATCTTCACTTGCTACAGGATTTTCTGTTTCAATTGGACTGTCCGTTACAGAAGTCTCCTCTACTTTCTCAACTTCATCTATAGTTGCTTCAATTTGAGCAGGCTCCGTTGCATCATCTAGCTTCTGTTCAGCAACTTCTGCTTCATTTATCTCAACTACTTTTTCTTCCTCGACTGGGTTGCCAATTAATTTATCTTTTAAACGTTTAAAAAAACTCATGCTTGTTCGCTCCTTTGCTCCGCAAGTACGGGTTCATCTTCTAATTTTACTGATACAAGTTTAGATACGCCAGATTCCTGCATTGTAATACCATACAACACATCCGCTCCCTCCATCGTTCCTTTACGATGTGTGATCACAATAAATTGCGTGTCACGGCTAAATCTTTTTAAATATTGGCTATATCGAACAACATTTGCCTCATCTAACGCCGCCTCTACCTCATCAAGAATACAGAATGGTACAGGTCGTATATTTAAGATAGAGAATAATAAAGCGATTGCAGTTAGTGCACGTTCACCACCTGAAAGTAAACTTAGATTTTGTAATTTTTTTCCTGGTGGTTGTGCTACTATTTCTATACCTGTTTCTAGCAGATTTTGAGGGTCCAATAACACTAAATCTGCCTGTCCTCCACCAAACAATTCACGGAATACACGTTTAAATTGCTCACGAATGGCATAGAAGGTTTCGCTAAAGCGTAGCGTCATTTCCTCGTCCATCTCTTTAATAGCCTCATGTAACGTTTCCTGTGCAGCAAGTAAATCTTCACGCTGCTCTGTTAAAAATGAATGGCGTTCAAGCACCCGCTCGTATTCCTCAATGGCACTCAAATTAACAGGACCTAGCTCCTCTATAGATTTCTTCAGCAGTTTCACTCGACGGCGCATATGCTCTTCATCTTCAATCGCAAGGGCTAACTCCTCAGCTTCCTCTACTGTTAGCTGATAGTTTTCTTCTAGTTGTTCATTGAAATTATTGATTTCAAACTCTACGCGACTTCGCTTCAATTCATTAGCACGTATTGCTTCAAGATAGCCTTTATGTGTACGTTGCAATTCCTTCAGCTGTTCTTCTAAAGTAGTAAGCTCTTGTTGTTGTGCTACTTTTTCATCTTTTTTCTGTGAAATTATGTCCTGCAGTGAATCTTTTCTCGCCTTCCATGTAGCAACCTGCTCATCCACTTCTTCATCGCTTAAAAGTTTTGTCGATTCATCAGATTGAAGCCAGATTATTTCCTGAGAAATATTATCGACTTTTTGACGACCTTTGTTTAATTGTAGGGCTAACTCGGCTGTAGCAATTTGTACTTGTGACATTTGCTCCTGCATAACCGCTAACTGCGAGCGTTTTTCTGCTGACTGCTCACGAAGTACATCCTTTTCCGTCTCACTTTGCAGCTTCGCCTTACTTAGTTGTTCCACTGTTTCATTAATTTCTAGCAGTTCGGTTGCTAGTGCCACTAAACGCTCTGTAGCTGCTTCCTTTTGAGCTAACAATGCTTCTTCTCGTGTTCTTACATCTTGTGTCTCATTAGAAGCAAAAGATACTCGAGCAGATAAGCTTTTCTCGACAACCTCTAGCTCGCGAATACGACTCGCCTGTTGCATTTCATCTTTTCGTAATTGCTCTCCGTCAAGCTTCAATTGCTCTACTTTTTCTCGTAATGTTGCAAGTTTCTCTTTTTCAGCTACAACAGCCTGTTCAGCACTATAGATGGAAGCTTCTAACGATTGTAGCTTCACGATTAAACCATCTAATTCCGCTTTTCTAGTAAAGAGTGAAGATTGTTGCTTCACAGCACCACCTGTTAATGAACCGCCTGCATTGACGATATCACCTTCAAGTGTTACAACACGATATCGGAAACCACATAAACGAGCAATCTGGCTTGCACCTTCTAAATTTGATGCAACGATTACATTGCCCAGGAGGTTTTCGACAATTGTACGGTTGTCTTCTTCGAACGTAACAAGTGCATCAGCCATTTGGACAAATGCTGGGTGCTCAGTAGCTAACTGAATCGTAGAAAGATTGATTTTACGTGACTTTATGACTGTCTTAGGTAAAAATGTTGCGCGTCCAGCTCTCTTTTGTTTTAACCAATGAATGGCTTGCTGAGCATGTCGTTCATCGGTTGTCACAATATGCTGAGAGGCTGCTCCTAATGCTGTTTCAATAGCCTGCGAATATTTCCCACCAACTTGGATTAACTCCGCAACAGCTCCTTCAATTCCAACTAAGTCACCTTTATCACGTGCTAACAATACTTCTTTTACTCCATGGAAGAACCCAGAGAAATCTGCTTCAAGCTCAGCTAGCGTATCTTTTCTAGCCTTCAATTGCTGCTGATGCTGATAGGCCTTATAAAGCATATCCTGCTTTTCATTAAACGATGCATTGACGTTCTTAAGCTGTATTTGCAATGTTTCATATTGCTCAAGCTTTTCCTGCAATTCATGAGTTGTTGTTGTATGGACAGCAACTAACTTCTCTTTTTCCGCTAAAATTTGCGCAAGCTCTTGCCCGATTTCATCAGTTTGATCTGTCATTCGTGCTGCCGTCGCTTTTTGTTGTGCTAATTGCTGATCGATATTTTTTAATTCATTTTTGATGGTTGCTTCTTCGTTTAAGGAATCAATATATCGGTTTTTTTGTTCTTCAATTTCTTGTTCAATTTCAGAAACAGAGCGGTTTAAAGATTGTTCCAATTGCTTGAGGCTTTGTTTTAGCTCTGATACTTCTCGCTGTTTTTCAGCGAACAATTCTTTTTTCTCTTGTTCTTGAACAATGAGAGCCTCAACCTCATTTTTTGCTTCTTGTAATGCTGTATTCAATTGTAGTAGTTGATTAGAAGCATTTTGTCGCTTTTCAGCCATTAACGCTTTACGACCATCCCAACGCTCTACCTCCATTGTCGCATTAACAAACTCAGCCTGAGTAGTATCTAAATAGCTATCTAGCTCTTTTAAAAGCTTACGAATGCCCTCCGTTTGCTTTTCAATTGAAGAAATATTATGAGCTTGTTTTTGCTCTATCTCATATAGCTCTGTGTACTCATTTTTCAGAGCACGCAAAGATTGTGCACAATTTTTCAAATCGTGCACAAGGATGGCGATATCAAAATCCTTTAACTCTGTTGACATTTGCACATAATCTCTTGCACTTGATGCCTGAATTTCTAACGGCTCCAGACGACTATCTAGTTCATGTAAAATATCTAAAACACGATACAAATTTTCATCTGTTTCAACAAGCTTATGCTCTGCCTTTTTCTTTCGTAATTTATACTTTAATACACCAGCTGCCTCTTCAAAAATCGAACGACGGTCATCAGGTCGGCTATTTAAAATTTCATCTACACGGCCTTGTGAAATAATGGAGAAGGCCTCTTTCCCAAGTCCTGAGTCCATAAACAAGTCCGTAATATCCTTCAGGCGACACTGCTGGTTATTTAATAAATATTCACTATCACCTGAACGGTATACGCGTCTTGTTACGCTGACTTCTGTATATGAAAAAGCAAGCTGTTCATCGGTATTATCTAAAATTAACGTTACCTCTGCAAAGTTTAGTGGCTTACGTGAGTCACTCCCAGCAAAAATAACATCCTCCATCTTTGCCCCACGTAACGACTTTGCAGATTGCTCCCCAAGTACCCAACGAATTGCATCAGTGACATTACTTTTTCCACTGCCATTTGGTCCAACAACCGCTGTAACACCGGGTACAAAATCAATTCCAATGCGCTCCGCAAAAGATTTAAAGCCAATCACTTCGAGTCGTTTTAGGAACATCTATTAAGCCTCCTCTTTTGCAGTTTGATCACGCATTGCACGCATTGCACATTGCGCAGCTTGCTGCTCGGCTTCTTTTTTTGATTTCCCACGCCCAATACCAAGCTCCTGTCCATTTAATAGGACACTCGATACAAAGGTACGGTTATGTGCAGGACCCTTTTCATCAATAATTTCATAATGAAGAAGACCGTTATTTGTTTGCTGTACCATTTCTTGCAATTGACTTTTAAAATCCATCACATGCGAAAAAGCACCGACTTCTACTTTCGGGAATACGATTCGTTCTAAAAAGGACACAACCGTTTGTAAGTCTTGATCTAAATAAAGGGCACCTACAAATGACTCAAATACATCTGCAAGTAGCGCTGGGCGTTCCCGTCCACCTGTTAATTCCTCACCTTTTCCGAGTAATACAAAGCGACCGAATCCTAATTCATTTGCAAAGATCACAAGTGATGGCTCACATACAATGGATGCTCGTAGCTTCGTTAGCTCACCCTCACTCATATTAGGGTATTTCTCAAAAAGGTATTTAGAAACAGACAGTTCAAGTACTGCGTCTCCTAAAAATTCAAGACGCTCATTATCCGTAAACAATTTACGGCGATGCTCATTCACATAAGATGAATGTGTGAATGCTTGATACAATAGATTTTTATTAATAAATGTGATATTTAATTCATGCTGTAACAGCTCGAATTGATTGCGTACTTTTTCAGGAAGTACGCCAGATTTCTGCATAGTTCCTTTTCTTTTCATAGCCATTGAACAATCTGCCTTCCTAATAGTTTCTACCGTTTTAGTGTACCTTTTTCAAGGCATTTATGCAAAAGTATTTCGGCTGAAATACAACGTTTTGGAAATTTTTTCGCATTTTTTCCGCCATAATCAATTTCGCCTTGGCGTAATTGCCGCTGACGCTTTGCTTTCGCGCAGATAAACAATGCGTCTGGATTTTGAATTGTGCCCAGGCCTGCACGAAGGCCGACACGTTGTCGGTCATTTCGGTAATGCACAGGACGCGGTGCTCTTAGACTGAGTTCCTCTATTTCAGTAGGTGTTTGGACATAAAAAAGAACCACTCCTGCATTCATCTCACCATCTTTAGAGGTAAGAATCTTCTACTGAATAAAGATAAAAAAAGGGACGTCACAGTTCGAAAAACGAACCGTTTCGTACCCTTTTTAATACACCTTAGTATAGTATCTGCTCTTCACATTTAAGCAAAAAACAGGAGTAATCTCTGCCATAGGCTTTAACTTTATTCAACTAATTCATAAACACTTATTGTATAAAAACTATGACTGCGTTCATGTCAACACTGATAGCGGTGAAAAATTTATGCTGAATAAAGTAAACGAAATTAGTTTATTTTACTTTCGATGTATGAAATTGCAGAACCAACTGTTGAGATTTTTTCAGCATCTTCATCAGAAATTTCCATATCGAATTCGTCTTCAAGCTCCATTACAAGCTCAACTACGTCTAATGAGTCAGCACCTAAATCATCACGGAAAGAAGCTTCTAGAGTAACTTCACTTTCTTCAACACCTAAACGGTCCACGATTACTTTTGTTACGCGTTCTAATACTGTAGTCAAAACATTCACCTCCCCTCAAATGATTATACAAAAAATTATTATTTATGACTAATTGAAATTACATCACCATGCCGCCATCTATATGTAGCGTCTGCCCCGTCATATAGTTTGCATCATCTGAAGCTAGGAATACTACTGCCTTTGCGATATCCTCTGGCTGCCCAAGTTTAGCAAGAGGAATTTGAGTAAGCATTCCTTGCTTTATATCATCTGGTAGTTGATCCGTCATTTCTGTTTCAATAAAGCCTGGTGCAATCGCATTTACTAAAATATTGCGTGATGCCAATTCTTTTGCAGTCGTTTTAGTTAATCCAATAACACCTGCTTTGGCAGCTACATAGTTTGCTTGCCCCGCATTACCAGCTACACCGACAATCGATGAAATGTTGATGATACGACCTGCACGTTGCTTCATCATTTGACGTGTTACTGCTTTTGTACAAAGGAAAACACCTTTAAGGTTTGTATCTAACACATCATCCCACTCATCTTCTTTCATACGCATTAACAAGTTATCACGAGTAATACCAGCATTATTTACTAAAATATCAAGTGAACCGAATGTTTTCACAGCTGCATCCATTAATGCTGTAACTTCCTCTGTTTTTGAAACACTCCCTTGTACAGCAATAGCCTCGCCGCCATTTTCTTGAATCATCGCGACAACTTCTTCTGCCTTTGCCTGAGAGCCACTGTAGTTAACAACAACTTTAGCACCCTCATCAGCAAGCTTTAATGCAATAGCGCGTCCTATTCCACGCGAAGCACCAGTTACAACAGCTACTTTCCCCTCTAATTTACGCATTAATTGTCCACTCCTTCGCCGCTTCTAGCACAGCCTCTAATGATGCTTCATCATAAACACAATAAGTCGCAACAGATCGGTCGATTTTTTTCACTAATCCACTTAACACTTTGCCTGGTCCACACTCAATAAAGACATCCACACCTTGTGCAATCATTTCACGCACAGATGCTTCCCATTGCACAGCGCTATATACTTGTTCTACTAACTCATGTTGAATAGCAGGAACATCCTCTAATTCTTTTGCCATAACGTTGCCGATCACAGGAATTCGTGGTGCTGACAATGATATTTCAGCTAATGCTCCACTTAATTTTTCAGATGAAGGACGCATTAGCTCTGAATGGAATGGTCCACTAACAACTAAAGGAATTGCTCGTTTGGCGCCCGCTTCCTTTGCAGCTAACGAAGCCTTTTCGACCCCTTCCTTTGTACCAGAGATAACGATTTGTCCTGGACAGTTTACATTCGCTACCTGAACCGCATCACCTGCTACAGAAATTTGTTCAGTTACTTCATGGAGTGCCTCGAGTTCCATCCCTAAAATGGCTGCCATTGCGCCTTGCCCTGCTGGTACAGCTTCATTCATATAAAGTCCACGCTTATGAACGACAGAAACAGCATCCTCAAACGTTAGCACACCTGCGATTACTAATGCACCATATTCTCCAAGTGAATGTCCAGCTGCATAGTTTGGCTTAATTCCTGCTGCAAGTAATTTTTCTGCAACCATCACACCAGTAGTTAAAAGTGCTGGCTGTGCATGGTATGTCAATGTTAGCTCCTCAGCTGGTCCCGTTAACATAAGCTTAGATAACTCAAAGCCAAGTGATTGATTTGCACGATCATAAAATGCTTTACTTTCTGCAGCATTCTCAACAAACTCTTGCCCCATTCCAACTACTTGAGAACCTTGTCCTGGAAAAACAAATGCTATTTTCGTCATTTTGTATTAATCCCCTTTTTAATCAATTTTACCTCGGCATAATTGCGTCCAGAATCGGCTTTGTGCCTGCACAAAGAACTCCTTTACGATTCCGTGACATCCGCCGGAGGCTTCTACTTCTTTCAGCTGAAAGAAGTTAATTAAATTCTAAGTGGCGTACTGTATCTGTAATCGTCGAGATGACTGTATGCTCTACCATCGTATTTGCTTGGCGAATCGCACTGTAAATTGCTTTTGCATTGGATGAACCATGCGCTTTAATTACAGGTGCTTGTAAACCAAACAAACCTGCACCACCATACTCTGTGTAATCCATTTTATTTTTTAAGTCACGTAAATTATTTTTCATAAGGGCTGCCGATATTTTTGTTTTTGTTGAAGACATAAACGCTTCTTTAAGCATTGAAAATAACGCGCCAGCCGTACCTTCAATCGATTTCAGCACCATATTACCTGTAAAACCATCTGTTACAACAACGTCCGCTACCCCTTCAAGTAAATCTCGAGCTTCTACGTTGCCGATAAAGTTCAAGTCCGCTTCTTTTAATAGCTCGAAAGCAGCCTTTGTTAATTCATTCCCTTTTTTATCCTCAGTACCGATATTTAACAAGCCGATACGTGGCTTTTGTAAGCCGCCTACCTTTTTCGCATAAATATCGCCCATAATCGCATATTGCAATAAATGCTCAGGGCGCGCATCTGCATTTGCCCCTAAATCGAGCATTAAAAAGCCCTTACCGTCCAACGTCGGTAATGTAGTGGCTAAAGCTGGTCTAGCAATCCCTTCAATACGTCCTACTTTAAATAGACCGCCTGCCATTAAAGCACCCGTATTACCAGCAGAAAGACAAGCATCTGCCTTTCCTTCTTCAACCGCATCCATCATTCGCGCCATCGATGAATCCTTTTTCCGACGAACAGCGCGTGCTGGATCATCTGTTCCTTCCACAACTTCCTCACAATGTACTATTGTCAATCGATCATGTATTTTTAATAATGGCTCAAGCTTTTCCCGCTGACCATATAATTGTATTTCTAAATTCGGAATTTGCTCTAATGCTAATAAAGCACCTTCAATAACTGATTTTGGTGCGTTGTCGCCACCCATTCCATCAAGCGCTAATTTCATTGTTGTTCACCTTTACCTTTCGTGCGGTACATATCAAATTCACCAACAAAAACTGTTTCACCGTTAACAGTAGATGTTAACTCTACTTTTGTACGATGATTTTCGTCATCACGTCCAACAACGATTGCTTTTGTAATAACACGATCTCCAGCTCTAACAGGTTTCACAAAGGTAATGTTTGAATGTACTGTTAAAGCTAGTTCATCGTCAATTACCGCTACCGCTAATGAGTTTGCCTGTGCAAATAAATGATGTCCACGTGCGATGCCATTGCGCTGAAAAACATGCTCTTCTTTTACGTCAAAAATAGATAATGCACGATTATCCAATTCAATATCAACAATTTCACCAATTACTTCATCTATCGGAAGTGATTTCACTTCGTTTTCATATGTTTTCGAAGCAACATCTTTAATTCGTTCTCGTAATTCAGGAATTGCTAACTCCATACGATCTAAACGGATTGTTTGGACACTAACCTGAAACTGCGTTGCTAGCTGTTCATCTGTGACGAATGGATTTTCAGCTATCGTTTCAGATAATAGTCGTTGTCGCTCTTTTTTCGTTTGTCTCAACATCATTCGCCACCTTTTTAGTTGTTATTAGCACTTGGTACTAATATCAGTATATAGAGTATAAAAAAAGAATGCAAGACTTGTTTTCAAAACAAGTGCTTACATTCCAATCGGGTATCAAATTCAGTTAATCAAAGCGTTCTCCCTGTAGAACACCCGACTCTTCAAGCATACTACGTAAATATTTATACTCATCATCATGCCAAAATGCATCTGTCTCAAGCATAGTCGTAGCATCTTTTCTTGCTGTCTCCAGTATTCGATAATCATGTACTAAATCCGCTACTTTAAAATCAGGCAAACCACTTTGTTTACGCCCGAAGAAATCACCTGGACCACGTAATTCCAAATCCTTTTCAGCTAGGCGGAAACCATCATTTGTTTCCGTCATTGACTGCATGCGCTCCTTACCTTCATCGGATTTTGGATCAGCAAGCAACACACAGTATGACTGATGTTCACCTCGTCCAACTCGTCCACGTAGCTGATGCAATTGAGCTAAGCCGAAGCGTTCAGCATCATAAACAATCATAAACGTTGCATTCGGTACGTTAACCCCAACCTCAACTACTGTTGTCGATACAAGCACATGAATAGTCCCTTCACTAAACGCTCGCATAACTGCATCTTTTTCATCTGCCGTTAAACGACCATGCATTAATCCAACATTGTATTGTCCGCTAAAATATGTAGCAAGTTGTTCATAGATTTCTACAGCATTTTGTACATCAAGCTTGTCTGATTCCTCGATAAGGGGACAAATAGCATATGCTTGTCTTCCAGCAGCAAGCTCTAATTCTAACTTTGACATAACTGAGCCTAATTGCTCTTTTTTCATCCAATGTGTTTCAATTTGTTTACGCCCCGCTGGCATTTCATCAATCACGGAAACATCCATTTCTCCAAATGCTGTAATCGCAAGCGTACGCGGAATAGGTGTCGCCGTCATAAAGAGCACATCTGGATTTTCCCCTTTATCACGCAATATTCTACGCTGTTCAACACCAAAACGATGCTGTTCATCCGTTATAACAAAACCAAGCTTATAAAAGATGACTTCAGGCTGAATAAGTGCATGCGTACCAATTATAATATCTATTTCCCCGTTTGCTAGTTCTTCTAAAAGTAACCGACGCTCCTTTACTTTCGTCGATCCTGATAGTAAAGCTACACGTACACCAAATGGCTCAAACCATTCTTTCAAATTTTCAGCATGCTGCTCAGCTAAAATTTCTGTTGGTGCCATTAATGCCCCCTGAAAACCAGCAGTTACAGCTGCATATAAACATATTGCCGCAACAACGGTTTTACCTGATCCTACATCACCTTGAAGTAAGCGGTTCATGCGGTGCGGCTCTTTTAAATCTTTGCAAATTTCATTGACAACACGTTTTTGAGCATCTGTTAATTCATAAGGTAGCGATGTAATAAAAGCCCGTAGTTTTTGCAAATCGAATTGGATAACTGTACCGTGCTCACTATCCTTTCGAATTTTACGTAAAGCTTGAATACGTAGCTGAAAGTTTAGTAACTCTTCATAGGCAAAGCGTCTTCTAGCCTGCTTTGCATGCCCCGCATCAAGTGGGAAATGAATTCCCTCAAGCCCTTCACGCATTGAAACAAGCTTATAGTCTGCTTGAAAACGTTGTGGAACAGCATCCGATATCTCCGCACCAAACTCATCTAACACTTGTCGCATATATTTACGAAAACGTTTTTGCGGAATCAAACCTTTCAAACTATAAACAGGTTCAAAGTCGACCTGATCTATTTTTGGGCCAAATGTAACAGACGTTCCATTGATTACCTGTCTGCCTCGGTCCCATTTACCTGTGACGGTAATAATAGCTCCTGGTACCAGCTTCTGCTTTAAATAGCCTTGATTAAAAAATACAACCTTCACTAAATGTCGACCTGCCAACACTGTCACTTGTAATCGTGATTTATTGCGGCCTAAAAACAATACTGTGGGTTCACGTTCAACTTTACACTCAACGGTGACACGTTCATTATGTGGTGTTTGCGCTAAATCCTTTAAACGAAAATCTTCATGCCGATGAGGGAACGTCCATACTAAATCCGCGATCGTCTCGATGCCTAACGCCTCTAAATGTCCTGCTGTTTCTTTACCGATTCCCTTTAAATCAGTTACGGCACTCGTTAAATCAGTCACCTTGCACGACAGCTCCTCCAAAGATTTTCACCGCAAGTGCTTTATTTGTAGTCATTAGCATATGAGTTTTCCCCTTTCTTTACGATTACTCTCGGCTTTTATAATAATGTTGCTTGTGGTTAGCTATTCCCAACAGTTAATGCTATTCATCTGTATTTCCAATACTATTATATAACTTTTCAATTTCACTAACATAGCAATTCAATTCATCAATAATTGATTGATAGTTATATCTTTAAGTAGGCCAACATAAAGGACATGAACTTTTTCATCTTTAGCAAATAAAGAATCAATCACTTCAATGCCTTCTTAGGTATTTCGAGAAATAGCCAACCTTTAGTTTACATAGCTCTATAATCTTTTGGTTTTTAATAATCCAGTTAAATAAATGCATTTATTTTTTCTCAGCATATAATGTTGAAAAAGGAGTGAAATCACTTGGGCTATTTTCCACCTCAAGGGACAATGAGACCACAATCACCTCCACCAAACTTCAGACCACCAAAACCTTCTGTGTCCTATATCATTGATTGTTTATATCAAAATACCTATGTTTGGCTTAGGAACGGGAGAGAATTTTGGTTTTATCCTACTCGTGTAGAAATGGGCGAAGTATCTGGATATAGATGGAACGGTGCCTACTGGTCGTTCTACGGATTTGATGAAGGATTAATCGATGCCGTTGCCTGTTATCCTACCCCTACACTTTACTAAAATTTATTAGCTGTAATAGGGGCATCGCCAAAAATAGGGGATGACATTTATTCAAACGGATCCCATGTATATAAATTAACGTCACAGATGAGACCCATCTACACTATGTAGAAGCTCATAAAAAAAACACGCCCTAGGTGCGTGTTTTTTAATATTATTTTTGCAGTGATTGGATACTTTCTAAATTGCCATTATCAAATATAGCTTTGCTGATAGCTTTGCCTGTTGGTGTCGCAGCTAAGCCGCCACGGGCAGTTTCTTTTAAATTCGGACTCATAGATTGTCCAATTCGATACATCGCACCAATTACTTCATCACACGGGATGCGACTTGTTACACCTGCAAGTGCCATATCCGCTGCCACAAGCGAATTCGCTGCACCCATAGCATTCCTTTTAACGCAAGGAACCTCTACCAATCCAGCTACTGGGTCACAAACAAGCCCAAGCATGTTTTTAAGTGTAATCGCAAATGCTTCTGCACATTGCTGTGGAGAACCACCGGCCATCTCTACAATTGCTGCCGCTCCCATACCAGCAGCTGAGCCAACCTCTGCTTGACAGCCGCCAGCAGCACCTGAAATCGAAGCATTATTGGCAACAACGAAGCCAAAAGCACCTGATGTGAATAAAAAACGAATCATTTGCTCACGTGTTGGATTTAGCTTGTTTTTCACTGCAAACAGTGTCCCTGGCACTACACCAGCTGAGCCTGCAGTGGGCGTTGCACAAATTGTACCCATTGCCGCATTCACCTCATTAGTCGCAACGGCTTTACTCACTGCGTCTAATAATAAATCCCCTGACAACGAATTTCCTTGCGCAATGTAATTTTGAAGCAATACTGCATCGCCACCTGTTAAACCCGTTACAGATTGCACACCCTTCAAGCCTCTTTCAACAGCTTCCTCCATCACCGTTAAATTACGGTCCATTTGCTGCATAATTTCTTCTCTTGTACGTCCAGTTATTAACATTTCTTGCTCAATCATAATTTCAGAAATTAGTTTACCTTCTTGCTCGGCTCGTTCAACAAGCTCACGAACATTATGAAATAATACGTCCATACTGGGACACCCCCTTAGTTGTTATTAATTTTAGAAACCTTTGTAATATGTGGTATTAAAGAAATTTGTTGTAGTACTTTATCCTCGATGTTTTGATCGACTTCTATCACCATAAGTGCTGTTAAACCACGTTCAATTCGTGAAACCTCCATATGTCCAATGTTGACTGCATGCATTGCTAAGCAATTTGCTACATTGGCAATACAGCCAGCTCGATCATCATGAACTACAAGGATAGCCGGCATGCCTCCTGTTAATCGCAGCTTAAAGCCATTAACCTCACTCACTTCTATTTTACCGCCACCGATAGAAATTCCAACAACAGACATCTCTCCATCATCATCGCCAATCACAAGGCGAGCTGTATTCGGATGCTCTGTGTTAGCTGTTTCTGGGATAAACTCATAATCTAATCCAGCTTTCTCTGCATCGGCAAAAGCTGTTTTAATCCGCTCATCAAATGTATCGTAATTTAATAAGCCTCCTATCAGCGCTACATCTGTTCCATGTCCTTTATACGTTTCAGCAAAGGAACCATATAAGTGGATTTTCGCCCACTTTGGTTGTCTTCCAAATAAATCTCTGGCAACGCGGCCAATTCGTGCTGCACCTGCCGTATGAGAGGAAGAAGGCCCAATCATCACTGGTCCAATAATATCAAATACTGAAGTAAACTTCATACAAACACCCCTCTATTCTATCCATATAAATAAAATCGATTTTTACTATATCATGCTTGATAGTTACTACAAAAGTAAAGCACTTATTTATCAAATTTCAGAAAATTTACACTACAATAATTTACACATTGGAAATATTGTTTAACTTTTGTCTACTCCATATACACAAAAATTTCAAAAGGCTAATATTCCAGTATTTCCAAGTTCGTTGTCCTCCGGGTACATACATCAAATGATTTATTTTTAGCTAATCTCTATCATTTATTATCCTCTAATTTCCTTGTACCATAAACAAAAGCAGTACACGGCGTGTGCACTGCTTTGTCTACTTATGCGCAAAGAAGTATTAAATTATTCTACTGAAATAATATATGGATATAACCCTTGTTTACCATTAAATAACTCTACTTCGACCTCTGGATAATGTTCTTCAATAAATTTCACTAATGCTGAGGCATTTTCTTCCGTTGTGTCCTCACCATAGATGACTGTTACAATTTCTGCATCTTCATCTACTAAATCAGTAATTACCTTCTCAGCAGCATCTTTTAATGCTGGAGTAGATAATACAATTTTCCCTTCCGCAAGAGCCATGAAATCATCCTTATGGATTTCTACACCATCAATAGATGTATCTCGAACTGCATAAGTGACTTGGCCTGTTTTCACATTTGCAAAAGCTTCCGTCATTGTTGCTTGGTTCATTTCTACTGCCGCTTCTGGATTAAACGATAGAATCGCCGCCATACCTTGAGGGATTGTTTTCGTTGGAACTACAGCCGCTTCAATATCTAAAAGCTCCACTGCTTGTTCTGCAGCCATGACGATATTTTTATTATTTGGTAAAATCAACACTTTTTCAGCACCAATTTCTTGTACTGCCTTCACAATATCTTCAGTTGAAGGATTCATTGTTTGACCGCCCTCAATAACATAAGAAGCACCAATGGAACGAAGTAATTCAGCAACTCCCTCGCCCATTGCAATCGTTACAATTGCATACGGATGCTTTTCTACTTTTTTGGCTGGAGAAGGCACTTTATGATCCTCACCAACGATGGCAGAATGCTGTTCACGCATATTGTCGACTTTAATTTTAATAAGACTACCATATTTTTGACCCATAGCTAACACAGCGCCAGGTTGCTCGGAATGAATATGCACTTTTGCAATCTCTTCATCCGAAATAACAAGTAAAGAATCACCTAGAGGGTTTAATTCATTGCGGAATTGTTCTTCGCTAAATGGCTCTTTCCCATTTTCTAAACGTACCATTATTTCTGTACAATAACCAAACTCAATATCAGCAGTATTCATAAAATCTTGTGCTCTATGATGCTCTGCATTGATTAAATCATCTAAAGTTGCTTCATTTTTCTGCGGTAATGGCTCACCTTTTAAAGACGCTAAGAACCCTTCGTACACAAATAAAAGACCCTGACCACCACTATCTACAACACCTACTTCTTTAAGAACAGGTAGAAGCTCAGGTGTACGTTCCAACGAAGCTTGTGCTTCAGCAGTAAATGCTTCCATCACCGTAATGATATCGTTTTCAGTTTCTGCCACTTCCACGCCTTTTTGTGCCGCTTCACGTGCTACCGTTAAAATCGTTCCTTCAACTGGCTTCATTACTGCTTTATAAGCTGTATCAACGCCTGCTTGGAAGGCACCTGCAAAGCCCTTGGCATCAATTGTCTCCTCTTTTTCAATAGCTTTACCAAAGCCACGGAATAACTGCGATAAAATAACCCCAGAATTTCCGCGCGCTCCCATAAGTAAACCTTTTGACAAAGCTTGTGCTGTTTTACCGATATGTTCTGAAGCAGAAAGCTCTGTCTCTTTCGCACCAGATGTCATCGACAAGTTCATATTCGTTCCTGTATCACCGTCCGGTACTGGAAATACATTTAAAGAATCAACATAATTTGCATTTTGGAATAGGTGATGGGCACCCATTTGCACCATTTCTGCAAACTTTATTCCGTTTAAAGACTGCATTCGATTTAGTTCCTCCTCTTAATCATTCGCTACACGAACGCCCTGCACAAAGATATTGACAGATTTTACGCTCATACCTAATGTTTTATCCACTGTATATTTCACTTTCGATTGTACTTGATAAGCAACTTCTGAAATTTTCGTCCCGTAACTAACAATAATGTACATATCGATATGTAAATCGTCGTCCTGTTTTCGAATAACAACACCTTTTGCAAAATTTTCTTTACGTAAAATATCAGTTAGACCATCACGAATTTGATGTTTAGATGCCATGCCAACAATACCGTAGCATTCTACAGCAGCGCCACCAGCAATTTGTGCAAGTACATCTGTTGAAATATCAATTTGGCCGAATTCATTGTTTAATTCAATCGACATAGAAATGCCCCCTTGGCTCTTTTTGACTAAACTATATTGTAACACTTTCGTTATACATTAAGCAACCTAGGAGGGGACGGAAACGCACTGTATCAACGTTTTACTGACATTACAGGTTAACACACCATTTCATCGAAATATTCATTTTTGCTATAAAAGTTGTTACGACCTTTTTGTTTTGCTTTGTATAAATGCTTGATCGGCTCATTCACAACACGTTTTCAAATGCTCGCCAATTGAGATTTGGGCATGGCACATCCCAATACTGACTGTTACAACATCTGCTATGTTCGAACACTCGTGAAGAATATTTAAGTTGCAGACTTCCTCTAAAATTCCCTCCTCAACATGCAGCAAATGCATTATACTTTTCTAAAATTTCATCTAACAGAGCTGCCACTTTTGTTAACGCTTCACCACTCTGTAAATGACCATAATAATCATTAAAGAAATCAATATTCACCATCATCATTGTTAGAGACTTTGGTTTACTAAGTTGTTGCCCAATTTGTGTTAATTTATGATTAAAAACGAATGGTTTGTCAACGTGTCACGAAGTGCTTGCTCAGATAGCACATTATTTTTCTCAGCTAATAATGTTGATAATTTCTTGGATTTTGTCATTTCTTCACCTAATAAAATATGCTGTGTCGTAAATTGCCTTTGTACTTTATAAGGGTGACGCTGAATAGTTAGCCCCATTGACATAATAAGGGACATCAGAAAAAACACTTTAATACTTTTACCTGATATCCCATTACTATATAGGCACTTATTAAAATCGGTGGAACTGTTATGAACATAATCCAAAAAAATTTCCGAAAAGGAATGGCAAAAACGGTACAAATTATAAAAAAGCTGATACCATTTAGCATCAGCTTCCTTACTTAAATCCATTTTTATAATCTAAATCAAGCTTTTAATAAGCGTGTCAATCATCACTGGCATTTCCTTAAATGCGCTGTCGACATGTAATCTTTCTGTCTTTTGATGGGCATCCTTTCCAAAAGGTCCAACATTTAATACAGGGCCCTGCAATGCAGACATAGCTTCAAACGGGATGCTATATGTATCTCCCCATACAGGTGTATTACGTTCGAATGCTGTCCATTCGTTTAAGTCATCTGAATAATTGACATAACTCAAATCGCAAATACCATTAAAATAGTGAATTTGCTCCACTTCAATATCAAACGTTTTTGCCGTTTTCTTCATCAACTCTATCGATTGGATGACAAGTGGATGATTCGACGAATTGATTGCAGGATAGTAAGGTGGTGCATACAACAGCACTGTTGCCGGCGTCAGTTCCTGGCAACGGATCATTAGCTGATCCACAATGCGAATGGATTTCTCTCGATCATCCCATAAATCATTATCAAGAACATGTCGTTTGATCGTATTTACTTCCTCAGTTCCTAATTTAATGATCGCATGCTCTAAAAGCGTTTCATAACGAAGTACTTTTACTTCTCCTACACCCTTTACCTTTTCTCGCTCACAAATTTGCTTATACTGCTCATTACAAGCTGCCATTGCCTCCAATGCAACTTGTTCAAAAATATCCATTACTTCTGATGCTGTGCGCTTTAATAAAAACACATTGTAAAGAGCTGCTGCACGATATGGTGTTTGTGTAGAATACTCCCTTTTCAAATCTTTTAATTGTAAGGATACAGGTAATGGCGTACTTTCACCAAGATCTGATTCACGGAAAACTGGGTTCCACTCCATACGCTGCGTCATATATGAAGCAATAAAGTTTGCTGTCATTCCTTTTAAAGGCTCACCTACATGGGTCTCTTTTCCATAAAATAAGGCAGCAGGCATAATTTTACCGATCGTTCCTGAATAAATATATTCATTCGTATCAGCTGGACCTTGTGAAAAAGAAGGCTCACTATTTAAAAATAGTTTATAAGATAATCCATGCTGTTCACGAAGCCTTACAAGCTCAACAACTGCTGCTCGCATCCCTGCAGAGTTCACTTCTTCATCTGGCACAGCCGTTAAAATGAGATTAATTGGCCACTCTTCAATGCTTGCTTTTTCAATTAATTGCATATGCAAAGCAAGTCCCATTTTCATATCCATCGTTCCACGACCGAATAAATAGTTTCCTGATTCCAAATCAATTCTCGCCGTTTCAGGTAAATCCTTTTTGTATTTAGGTTCCATTAGCTTTTTTGTTAATTCTTCAGGATAGAAGGCAAACGGCTCAAGTTCACCATATTCTTCCGTATGAACAGTATCAAAATGACTAATTAACACAACCGTTTCTGTCGCAGATGGGTGCTTGTACAAGGCAGTCACAGCATTGCGCCCAAGCCCTGCATCATGTAACTCAATCAATTCTGGCCTTTTTTGAAAGTAAGAGAGCGTTTGCAATTTATTTGTTAATTTATAGGCAAATTCATTTTCACCTTGCGTTAATGTCCTACTTTCCCAACTGACAATTTCACATAATAATGCACGCAGTTTTTCAGGTGTATTCCAAAGATAATTAGTCATAATCATTCTCCTTTATCCAATGCCTCAAAATCGAATGCATTTCTTTTCAATGTAAATCAAACGATTCCTCATTTTTCACTTCAATCTCAGAAGAAATTGTTTTTATTTTACTCAATTTTAATTTATAGAAAATCATACAAGCAATGAAGAATCCAATACCGTATAGTAAACCAATTCTTTGTGTTGGATCGAATGCTAAAAAGACAAGAATTAGCATACAAAAACTAATACAGAATATTGGAATCAATGGATAAAATGGCGTTTTAAATTTTAAATCAGCCACATTTCCCCCCGCTTTCACATAGCGATATCGGAACATCAATTGGGAAGCACAAATTCCCATCCATGAAATTGTGACAGAAATCCCTGCAACAGACATGAGTAAAACAAATACTGCATCTGCTTCCATCACGCTCGTTAATAAAGAGAGCAGCGAGAAAAGCATCGTGAAAACGAGTGCATTTAATGGTACTTTATTTTTCGTTAGTCGTCCAAATAATTTCGGAGCCATCCCCTCTTTTGACATCGACCATAATAAACGTGTTGAAGCATATAGACATGAGTTACCTACCGATAAAATCGCAGTTAGAATCACAAAATTCATAATACTAGCAGCATAAGGAACGCCCGCTAAACTCATCAATGTGACAAATGGACTTTCCAGTAGTCCAAGCTCCGATGACGGGAATATGGCAGATAAAACAATAATAGAAGCAATATAGAAAACAATTATTCTAAAAAGAATTGTCCGTATTGCCCGCGGAATATTTTTTTCTGGATTTTCAGTTTCCCCTGCTGCAATACCAACAAGTTCAGACCCTTGATAAGAAAAGATAACATTCATCATTGTGACAAAAATAATCGCAATACCAGCCGGGAATAATCCTGTCGGCGCTAAATTTGTTAGATGTGGCGTAGGGCGATCAGCTAATGGAATCAAACCAAAAATTACAGCGCCCCCAATGATGATAAAGGCTATCACCGCAATTACTTTAATGCTCGCAAACCAAAACTCCGCTTCAGCAAAACCTTTCGTTGTTAACGCGTTTAATGCAAACAAAAGAACCATAAAAACTGCACACCAGATCCAAATAGGTACATTCGGGAACCAATGTTGCATCAATATCCCCGCTGCTGTAAATTCTACCCCCGCTGTAGCAGCTGAACCGACAAAATACATCCACCCTAAAGAAAAGCCTGCTGAAGGACTGATAAATCTTGTTGCATACGTTTGAAAAGAACCCGTTACAGGCATATAAACAGCTAATTCCCCAAGACAATTCATAACCATGTACAATATTAAACCACCAAATAAATAACCAATTAATGCTCCTCCAGGACCTGCCTGATTAATGGTATAGCCAACGTTTAAAAACAAGCCTGTCCCAATAACTCCACCGAGTGATAGCATTAATAAATGACGACTTTTCATTGAACGATTTAATTGATCATCGTGCCGTTGTTCCCCTTTACTCAACATCCATCCCCACTCTCTAGTTACTGTTAATATCTTAACCCTACTAAAGTACCCAACCAATTTATCCTATTTAAATTGGTTGGGTATTTATAAAACTAAAAACGTAATGACAGGCAGCTTAACCCACCATCATGTTTTCTAAATTCAGACATTTCAAGTTCAATTGTTTGATAGCCTAAATCATTTAATTTACGGTTTGTTTCTGGATAGCCTGCTGGAATAATGACATAATCATTTACTTGAATACAGTTTGCTGAATACTCATCCTCTTTTGGAATTATAATTTTTTCGTAAGATTCAAACGCAGGGTGATCGACAAATTCTCCTGCTAGCACCATTCGATTTTCACCAACATAGGCGATACCCGTTTTTAAATGGAAAAATTCTTTTAACGGAATAATCGTTGCCTCATAGCCTTCTTTTTCAACGATTTCTTTAAATTGTCGTGCTCCTTCTTCATTCGTACGATCAGAGGTACCGACATAAAATTTCTTTTCTGCCTGCAATACATCTCCACCATCAAGTGTTCCTGGACCTTCGATATAGTACATTTTTTCATAGAACTTTTTAACAGCTGGTTCAATGTCCACAATCTCACGATTACGAGCTTCTGCGCCAGGGTTTGAAATAATGGCAAACTCAGGTGTTAAAACAGCTGTATCTTCTACGAATGTCGAATCCGGGAAAGCTTCGTTCGCTTGAAGCTGTGTAACCTCTACGCCACATTTCTTTAAAGCCTCTACATATTTTCCGTGCTGCTCAAATAATTTCTCTAAAATTGGTTTTCCTAAGTCACTAGTCGTTAAACCGTTTATATAACTATTTCCTGGATTTTTTACGATCACATTTTTAAACATTTACTTCGTCCCCTTTTATTCTTCTATTCTTTTATCCTCTTACTACTGGACAAGTTAGGCATGTAGGTCCACCTGTCCCTTTTACTGTAATTTCATTTCCTTTATATTCATAAACTGTTGCGCCTGCATCAAGTAATTGTTGCTTTGTCATTGGACTTCCATTTGGAAGTATACATACTCTAGGCGCAAGTGCTAAGACGTTACAGCCTAGCGCATCATACTCATCCTTCGGTACCTCAACTAATTGAATACCTCGTTCGATCAAAAGCTGACGGAAAAAAACTGGCATTAATCGTGAATGTACAACCGCTAAATCCTTATCCACCATACTAATAAAGGACATTAAGTGTAAACATTCCGCTTCACCTAAATCATGTGATAGCTGGACAACAATGAATTCATCGACAATATCCGCCGTCATATCCTTTAGCTGATGAATTGCTTCATCATTCGTTCGATAGCCTCGACCTACAACAAGTGTACGGCCATCAAGCCAAACGATATCGCCACCATCTGCAACAGCATCTCCTGTCAATTCACCGATTATTGGAATGCCCTTTTCTTGTAAAAATGTTTTATAAACGGCTGCTTCTGACTGTCTTAATTTTTTGCCAGATTTTAAGATCATTGCCCCATTTGGCGTAAATTTAACAGGGTCATGTGCATATAGAGAATCCAACCCTACTTCTTCTGATTCTGGTAGATAATCAATTTTTTCAACATATTTTTCGAGAATACTTGTAAATTCAGCATATTCTCTAAGAGCCTCATTATAGTTAGGTTCTGATAGGTAGTTAAATGTTTTCCATTTATCACTAAGATGCTCTTGGCTCCGGAAAGCATCTTTTGGATGTTTTACTATTACGTGTTTCAAAGGTGCATACATTGATGAACAATAATGCATTCCCTTTACCTCCTTTTTTCCGTGTAGTGGAAAACGTTTCCGTTAAGAGGAAAGTTTATATGAAAAATATATTTGTTTTATGTTACACTGTCAATATATTTAGAAAAATTTTTATATTCACTCAACTTTCAGTGCAGAAAGAGGTTTACTAAACCATAGTGCTATGTTTAAGCTAGACATAGACAAAGTATAAAAATAAGGGAAGGACAGGTGGGACATCAATGCAATTATTAGAACGTGCTATGACAATTGCTAAAGTTTTAGCTTCGGAAGCAAGTGAAAGCAGCTTGTCCATTTCAGAGCTTGCAGCAAAATGCGATCTGCCACTAAGTACATTACATAGAATTTTAAAAGCGATGATTAAGGAAGGGATGATTGAACAAGACGATCAAACGAAACAATACCGTCTTGGTACAATATGGATGGAACTTGGCCTACAAGTGTATGATACGATGGACTACATTAGTAAAATTAGGCCAGAATTAGAGCGTTTAGCTAGAGAGGTCGAGCAAAGCGTCTATTTAAGTAAGCCTGCCGGTTTAGATACGATCATTATCGAAAGAATAGACAGTGCAGCTAATCCAATTCGTATTTATGATCAGTTAGGAATTCGGATTCCGATGCATATTGGCGCCGCAAATAAGACAATCTTAGCCACAATGCCCGTTTCTCAAGCAAGGGAAATTATTGAACAGCTTCTCCCGCATGAAGAAATCGCTGAATTAGAGGCACAACTTGACCAAATAAGATTACAGGGATTTGCCATTAGTCATGGGGAAAGAACAGCAGGAACATCCTCAATCGCAGTTTCCATTTTAAATGGTTTTAATGAAGTAGTAGGTGCTGTAAGTATAGGTTTTGTTAGCTTTAACGTTTCAACAGATCATATTAACACCCTTACGGAGCGTTTAGTGGAAACTGGTAAACGTGTTTCTATGAAGCTTGGCTATCGAGAGAAATAATATTGAAAATTTATTGAAAACTTTTTAATTATATTAGCTTAAATTTGCTGTATCCAGAAATTGATTCCCTCTTATCTGACAATTATTTATGTCTGTAAAGGTTTTTTTCTTGAAAGGTTATGTGAAAACTGTTGCACTGAACGTCATCGTATGTTAAATTATTATGGTATGTGAAATACCGAACTGAAATAATAATCTTTCAGCATCAACAGTAAGGAGGGAATACAACATGCCAAAACAATGTGTAATCACTGGACGTAAAGCTCGTACTGGTAACAACCGTTCCCACGCTATGAACGCTAACAAACGTACTTGGGGTGCTAACCTTCAAAAAGTTCGTATCTTAGTAGACGGTAAACCAAAACGTGTATGGGTTTCTGCTCGTGCATTAAAATCAGGTAAAATTGAGCGCGTTTAATCGTTGCTTCCAAAAAATCGATTTGGCATTTGGCGCAAATCGATTTTTTTCTTTCTAATTAACTGGGCAGACTACCAACCGCCTTTGTGAATATTTAGATATAAGTAGAAGTTGTATTTAAACATCCTTCTAGTGGACGACCATAAATACAATAAAATGACTAAGCCGTTAGAAATTACATCTCGTTGTAATTTCTAACGGCTTTCTTTACATATAACAGCCTCATTTCAGCACAACAATCGCCTGTTATCTAGAGAAACCGCAGTTACAATATACTAAAGTATGGCTCTCCGGCAAAACAAAGGGTTGATTTCCGTTCCGACTGGACGCTTTGCGCTGACGCGCAGAGCAGAGCTTCCTGGGGGCGTCGAGGCAACAGATGTTTTTTGCGCGAAAGCGAAGCGTCAGCGGCAAAGCGAGTAGCCTGGAACGGAAATCACCCACCACAATATTCACAAAGATTCCCTTGGCCATTTTGTTTTTCAACACTAAAAGAAAAATCCGACTAGTGTTAGTCGGATTTTTTTACTTTCTTTTCTTTTTTAAAAAGATTGATACACGTACGCGTAATACTACTCACAAATTTCGGTAGCTGGAACGTATATACTTTCAGGACCCTCTCCCCCTCACACTAATCTATGCTTCTTATCATTAAACATATGCCTTGCGAGAAAGATATAGACCCTGAATTACCTATTATTTCATTACTTGTAAAGCGGGATGTCCCTAGAGAGATTTCTTCATTTGTTGTTTCATATTTCACTTGCCTTAATGTCACTTCTTTAATCGGCTCTTCATGTGCAAAAAAAGACAAATAACGATATTGCTCGTTTGCTTCTATGTTATGTTTGCCCGGCATTAAAAATTGCAACATATTTGCATGATTACTAATCTTCAATACTACCTGTGGATGCTCTTTTTGTAAGCGATACATCGAACGAACCGCTGCCTCATAATGATCTAAGCGCCCACCTGTAACACCTGTAAGAACAATTTCTAGCGGTGTATACGTCAAGGCTTTTAACAACGCTAAATCCGTATCTGTTTCATTTTTTTCTTCCAGAAATCGTTGACTATCATTTGTATGAGTCATCACCATTTCGTATTCCTCTTGTGAGAGTGAATCAAAATCTCCTACTATGGCATGTGGTGTAATTCCTTGCTCAACCAAATAAAGTGCTCCTCGATCAGCTCCGATAAAAATGACATCATTTTGCTCTTTAAACGGTTTAAATGAACAGAGTTCCTCTTTTGGTCCACCTGCACAAACAACGACTATTGTCATGCTTTAATCGCTGCCTCACCAGCAGCTAATATTTCCTGAAGTGCCGCTGTACGATCTTCTTTATTATAAATTGCTGAGCCAGCTACAAAAATAGTTGCTCCTGCTTTTGCACAAGGAATAATAGTCTCTGCATTAATACCACCGTCGATTTCGATAGCAATATCAAGATTACGTTCTTTAATAATAGCTGCTAATGCTTCAATTTTTGGTACTACAGAATGAATGAATTTTTGTCCACCAAAGCCTGGATTCACAGTCATGAACAACACCATATCAATATCCTCTAAAACATGTTGAATTGATTCTATTGGTGTATGTGGATTTAATACAACACCAGGTTTGACTCCATATGAGCGAATTAATTGAATCGTACGGTGTAAATGACGGCAAGCCTCTACATGCACTGTAATATAGTCTGCTCCTGCTTTTGCAAATTGTTCTATATACTGATCAGGATTTTCAATCATTAAATGAACGTCCAACGGTAAATCAGTTAAAGGACGGATTGCATCTAAGGCGATGGAGCCAAATGAAATATTCGGCACAAAATGACCATCCATAACATCAATATGAATAAGCTGTGCACCCGCTTTTTCTACTTCCTTTACTTCTTCTCCTAATTTAGCAAAGTTAGCTGCTAAAATTGATGGTGCTATTTGTATCATCATTAATACCTCGGCTTTCGATCCATAATTTCTTGTATAAATTGTTCGTAGTGCTTATAGCGATAATCACGAATTTCTCCCGCTTCCACGGCTGCCTTTACCGCACATTTTGGCTCCTTTAAATGTAAACAGCCTCTGAATTTACAATCCTCGGCAACTCGGGCCATATCAGGGAAGCATGCACCTATCTCTTCTTTTTCTATTTCATCAAAATCAAAAGAACTAAATCCAGGTGTATCTGCTAATAAACCGTCACATACCTCGATTAATTCGACGTGGCGAGTCGTATGTTTTCCACGTCCTAAGCTTTGTGAAATAACGCCCGTTTTTAAATTTAAATCTGGGATTAATGTATTTAGTAGTGTGGATTTCCCCACTCCAGATTGTCCTGCTAAAACAGATGATTTCCCTTTTAATATGGGCTGCAAGCGTTCAACTAATTCTTCCTCACCCTTATAGGTTTGCAGCACGGTATACCCCATGCTTTCATAATCTTCAATATAGCTTTGTAATTCCTCACGTTCATGCTCTTCTAGCAAATCCATCTTTGTTAAACAAATAATCGGATGGACATGAAATGACTCTAAAACAACTAAGAATCGATCCAGCAAAATGGTATTAAAATTAGGTTCTTTTACAGAAAAAACCAGAATACCTTGATCAATATTAGCAATCGGAGGGCGTACTAATTCATTTTGGCGATCCATAATTTTTTGAATGGTACCGTCCGACCCCTCTGTTTCCACTGTGTATTCTACAATGTCGCCAACGAGTGGGGATTCCCCGCGATTGCGAAATACCCCACGTCCTCGACATTGTATAAGCTGCTTTCCATCATATACATAATAATAACCGCTTAATGCTTTACGAATTTGGCCTTGCGCCATCCAATTCCCCCTTATTTAATATCATCATATCCAATTTTATCTTCAGCGATAATTTCCGAATCACGTATAATTTTATAGGCCGCTTCCTGCCCCTCTTCAATGACAAGCTGTATTTGGTATTGTGTATCAGCCGTGATCGTAAATTCCTTAAATGTTTCTAGTATCGAATGGTTTTTATCTTGAATATCAATTCGAATAGTTTGCTCCATACCTTCCTCTTTTGGCTCGTATGGAATTTCTACCGTGCTCACCCAAGTTTTAACAGGTTTTTCAGCGGGTCCTTTACTTAAAACAACAGCTATTGTGGAGCCTGCTTCAACTTCTGCCCCTTCTTTTGTCAATTGTAAAATTACACTTCCAGCCGGTACTGTATCATCAAAGTCTTCACGAGCAACGCGCCATTTTAAGCCTTTTCTACTTACATAGTCATCCATTTGAGCCTTCGTGTAATTCACAACATTATCTACGGTCACCATTTTTACCCCTGCGCTTACCTTAAATTTCATCGATGTATCTTTAGCAATTACCTCTTCTTGTGGTTGCGGCTCTTGTTCAATAATTTGTCCTTCTGGCGCTGTTGAATGCACGTAGGTAATTTGTGGCTCTAAAAATTTCCCCTTTAACATCGATTCGACTTGGCTGATTTGTTGCCCTACATAATTATCCACTTTCGTCATTTCTACTCCAAGACTAACGACTAAGTCTACTTCCGTACCTTCTACACGCTCTGTCCCCTCCGAAGGGTCTGTTTCAATAACTTTATCCTTTTCAACATTCTCATCAAAACGCTCCTGATGTTCACCAACAATAAAACCTTCAGCCTCTAATTTCTTAGTAGCTTCCTCAATTGTCAAATTAGCTACACTAGGTACAGGAAACTTTTTCGGACTAAATACATCTGTTGCAAATATCAGGAATAGAAGAATGGCAATGGCTACAATTACTAATCCAGCGACAAATATTGGCCATTTTTTCTTTTTCTTTACAGGCACTGATTTCTCAACTGGCTTCTTAACTTCTGGTTCAGGCTTGGATTGCGTAATTGGTTCGATCGCTCTTGTCTTCGTTAAATCTTCATCTTTACGTACAACTGACTCTTTTATAATCGGAATTGCCTTTGTAACATCATTATCAACCGGTATGACAAATTTTGGTTCGTTGATACGATTTGGCGATAAAACTGTCTCTAAATCCTCTTGCATTTCCTCAACAGTTGAATATCGGTGCGATGCGTCTTTTGCAGTAGCCTTCAGCACAACATTTTCCAAGCTTTGTGGAATCGTAGCATCGAATGCGCGAACTGACGGTGTCTCCGCTTGTAAATGCTTAAGCGCAATCGAAACAGCTGATTCTCCTGAAAACGGTAATTCCCCTGTTAATAATTCATATAAAACAATCCCAAGTGCATAAATATCAGATTTATTTGTTGCTGTACCGCCACGAGCCTGCTCTGGTGACAAATAATGCACAGTTCCAAGCACGGAGTTTGTTTGTGTAAATGACGTTGCACTAAGCGTCATCGCGATGCCAAAATCAGTTATTTTCACATTGCCCTCAGCATCCATTAAAATATTTTGAGGTTTAATGTCACGATGAATAATATGATTTTCATGAGCATTGGCAATTGCAGATGTTAACTGCTTCATAATATGCACACTTCTGGCAGGAGAAATTGGTGCAAATTCCTGTATGTACTGCTTTAATGTTTTTCCTTGGACATACTCCATTACAATATAATGTAGATCACCATCATCACCTACATCATAAACACTAACAATATTCGGATGTGTAAGACTTGTAGCAGAAAGTGCCTCACGTTGAAAACGTCGATGTAATTCATCCTCATTGGTAAAATCATAGCGCAATATTTTGATCGCTACATCACGGTTTAAAATCATGTCATGTGCCAAATAAACATTGGACATACCTCCGCCACCAATGAGCTCTTTAACTTTATAGCGGTCACTAATTCGTTTACCTACAAACATACTTACACCTCCTCATCTTGCCTTGTGAGTAGCACGAGGGAGATATTGTCTTCCCCCCCGCTTGCATTTGCTAATTCCACAAGTTTCCGTCCTTTTTCTTCTATTGAATCTGGATACGTAATAATTAATGCCATTTCATACACGGTTAGTTTATTGCTTAAACCGTCAGAGCAAATGAGTAAATACGATTCTGATGCTAAATCAACTTCATAAAAGTCAGGTTCAATCGTTTCTTCTGTACCAACAGCTTTTAAGATGAAATTTTTCTTTGGATGTGTCAACGCTTCCTCTTCACTTATTTCACCATTTTCAACGAGAACATTTACATATGAGTGATCTCTTGTTATTTGTTGTGCACCATCATCAAAGAAATAATACACACGACTATCGCCAACATGTGCGATAAAGCAATGATTATCTTCAATTAACACCGCAATAAACGTCGTGCCCATTCCTTTACAGTCTTCATGTGATAAAGAATAGTCATATATATTTTTATTTAATTGCTTAACTGCTTGTAATAACCATTCTTTTTTTGATGTTGTTGATGCAAAATGATGTGCCTCTGCCTGTAAAAAAACGGATTCTATCTGTTTCATTGCCATATCACTTGCTACATCGCCAGCATTATGACCCCCCATGCCGTCCGCTACAAGTGCAAGTGCAAGCCCGTCTGGACGTTTAAAAAAAGCCGCACGGTCTTCATTAATTGCTCTTTTTAACCCAATATCACTTTCGACTGTGTATTTCAACACTGGTCACCTCGTCTCTTCAGATCTCTCTTGCGCACGTAACTGTCCACACGCAGCTGCAATATCTGAACCTTGCTCTCTGCGGATCGTTACGTTAATACCATTTTTCTTTAAAGTTTTTTCAAAGGCAAAAATTTGACTACGAGATGTGCGAACATAATCACGTTCTGGTACGTAGTTTACAGGAATTAAGTTCACGTGGCATTTAATTCCTTTTATTAATGCAGATAATTCTTCAGCAACTTCAACTGAATCATTTTCACCAGACATTAAACCATACTCAAAAGTTACACGTCGGCCAGTTTTTTTAGTATAGTAACGGACCGCTTCCATTAATTCATCCAATTTGTAAGCACGTGCAATTGGCATTAGTTTTTGACGAGCCTCTTGGTTTGGTGCGTGCAAGGATACTGCGAAGTTGATTTGTAACTGTTCATCAGCAAATTGATAAATTTTCGGAACAATCCCTGATGTCGATACAGTGATGTGACGAGCACCAATGTTTAACCCTTTTTCATGGTTGATGACTTTTAAGAAGTTCATCATTGCATCATAATTATCGAAAGGTTCTCCAATACCCATAATAACGATATGCGATACACGCTCGCCCACTTCATCTAAAGTTTGTTGTACTTTGACAACTTGCTCTACGATTTCCCCTGCTAGTAAGTGACGTTTTAATCCACCTAATGTTGACGCACAAAACGTACAACCAATTCGGCAGCCTACCTGTGTCGTCACACAAATAGAGTTCCCGTATTCATGACGCATTAATACAGTTTCAATAGAATAGCCATCTTGTAATTGGAATAAAAACTTGATAGTACCATCTTTTGATTCCTGTTGAATAATTGTTGACAATGTCGTCAATACAAAACTTGCTTCAAGCTTTTCACGTAATCCTTTTGAAAGGTTAGACATTTCATCAAATGTTTTTACACGTTTATTATAAAGCCAATCAAAAATTTGTGCTGCACGGAATGGTTTTTCACCATTTTCCTTTAACCATTCTTCTAACTGTTCCGGCTGTAATGAGTATACCGATTCCTTTAAATTTGGTTTTTCTTTTTTCGCGCGTCGAACGGGCTTGTCTTCTGCTTCTTCAACTAAGTCGCTAATGCGCTCATTAAATTTCTCTTGATCCACCATTAGTTGGATTCTCCTTTTTTACGAAAGGCTGCAACGAAGAAACCGTCACTGCCAAAGTCTTGTGGAAAGACTTGAAGCATGCCATTTGCTTGCTTTTCCGCTAATTTTGTTGGTAAAGATTCTAGTTGTATAGCTTCCATTTCTGGATGCGTAGTTAAAAAGGCTTCTACAGTGCCTTCATTTTCTTTTTTATCGACTGTACATGTACTGTACACAAGTTTGCCACCAATTTTCAATACTTTTGTTGCAGCATTTAATAACGCCAATTGTATTTTTTGGAGATTTTCTAAATCTTCTTCTCGTTTTGTATATTTAATATCTGGCTTACGGCGCATAACTCCTAAACCACTACAAGGCGCATCGACTAAAATAGCGTCGAATGATTCTGCTTGTAGAAAATCCGGTGCCTTACGTCCATCAATTGGAGCAGTCTCTACTATATCAATCCCTAGACGATCAGTATTATGGTCGATTAAATCTAATTTATGAGGGTGAAGGTCAGTCGCTAAAATCGAACCTTCATTTTTCATAATCTCAGCTATATGTGTTGTCTTTCCACCTGGAGCTGCACACATATCTAAGACACGCATGCCAGGAGATGGGTGCAAAACATTCGCTGGAATCATGGAGCTTTCATCCTGAATGGTAATAAGACCTTCTTGGAATGCCTTTGTTCGAGCTGGCTGACCATTTGTTACATGTAAGCATTCAGGCATTATATCGCTTTTTTTCGCTGTTAAGCCTTCCGCTTCTATGCTAGCAATCGCTTGATCAACGCTCACTTTTGTCGTATTTACACGGACAGTTTGCACTGGAGGCACATTATTTTCATGTAACATTTCAGACGCTATTTCAATACCATAATTCTCGACAAAGCGTTGCACTAACCACTCCGGATGACTCGTTTCAATGACTAGACGCTCAATCGGATCTTTAATCTCATCAGTAGAAGCTACACCCTGACGTAAAATAGAGCGTAAAATACCGTTAACCATTGAAGCTATACCTTTGTGACCTCGTCGCTTGGCAATTTCTACAGCTTCATTCACCGCTGCATGTGGTGGTATACGCGTTAAATAATGCATTTGATATAAAGATAAACGTAAAAGCCAGCGCACCCAATGATCTACTGAACCACGAATAAATGGCTCTAAATAGTAGTCAAGTGTCATTTTAAATTGTAAAGTGCCGTACGTAATTTCCGTTAAAAGCGCACGATCTTTCGCTTCAATTTTATGGCGCTTTATCGTTTCATTTAAAAGTAAATTACTATAGGCTTGATTTTTATCCACTGCTAACAAAATAGAAAGTGCAGCATCACGCACATTTCCATCCCAAATTACTACGCTTTTTTTACTCATTTAAATTGGTCCCCAATCTGTAATTTAGAACCTGTACCACGCAAATATTCCTCTGCTGTCATGCGTTTTTTTCCAGCTGGTTGTACATCATACAGGGCAAGTGTTGTTCCATTTCCTGCTGCAACTTCAAAATAATCCTTTGAAATCGCAACGACCTCACCAGGTATGGCATCATGCTTCGTGTCGCCAACTTGTGCCCACCAAATTTTAAAGTTTCCATCTTCAAATGTTGTATAGGCAACTGGCCATGGATGAAGACCACGCACTTGATTGTATAAAGTTGTAGCACCTTTTGCCCAGTCGATTCGTTCCTGTTCACGTGAAATATTGCTGGCAAAGGTTACTTGTGCTTCATCCTGTACGGTACGATTATTTGTTCCATTTATAATAGAAGGAAGTGTTTCTTTTAATAATTCGCAGCCTACAACACTTAGCTTATCAAATAGTCTACCTGTATGATCTTCCTCTTCAATTGGGATAGCCTTTTGGGAAATGATATCACCAGCATCTAGCTTTTGTTCCATATACATAATTGTTACACCTGTCTCTTTTTCACCATCAATAATGGCTTGGTGAATAGGTGCTCCACCGCGATACTTCGGTAAAAGCGACGCATGGACGTTAATGCAACCAAGCGGTGGTGCATCTAGCAATTCCTTCGGCAAAATTTGGCCAAAAGCTGCTGTTACGATTAGGTCAGGCTGTAAATCAATAATTTGTTGTAATTCCTCTGAACCACGTAGCTTTTCAGGCTGAATAACGTGTAAACCTAATTCTAAAGCTGCTGCCTTAACAGGTGGTGGTGTTAGCACACGTTTACGCCCAACTGGACGATCTGGCTGTGTAACTACCGCTTTAATAACATAGCCTTCATGGTGTAGCATACGCAAAATTGGCGCGGAGAAATCAGGTGTTCCCATAAAAATTATTGAAGTCATGTTATTCCTCCTCTTCAGCGTACATTGCTTCAAGCTCTTCTTCAGTTAGAATACGTTTGATTTTTGAATCAAATAGCACGCCATCTAAATGATCGATTTCATGTAAAATTGCTCGTGCATCAAAGCCTCCCGCTTCTAGCTCATAAACACGTCCTTCACGGTCACATGCTTCAATTTTTACATAGTCAGGGCGTTCAACCTCACCATATAATCCTGGGAAGCTTAAGCATCCCTCAATATCTACTTCCGCTCCATCCGTTACAATAACAGTCGGATTAATCATTTCTAAAATATCTCGTTCCTCGCCAAGCTCAACAATTGCAACTCGTAAGCCTACATCTATTTGTGGTGCTGCAATACCAACACCATCATATTCAACCATTGTGTCATATAAATCATCTAGTAAAGCAATAATTTCTTCATTAATTTCTGTTACTTCCGCACACGGCGTCGATAATACCTTTGCTGGATGTTCAACAACTTTTTTAATTGCCATCTTCTATTCCTCATTTCTATATTTAAGGCTTTACCTTGTCTAATTGTAACGCCACATTATAATCTAACTAGTTCATATAAAAATGTCATCCCTGACTTTTGGTGATGAACTATTTTATATAGTTGACGGATCTAAATCTACCGTCATTAATATACCCTGTTTAATCCATTCCGCTCGATACATCGCTAGAAGGCGTTGTAATACAGGAATTAGATTTGGTTCAATTTTATATTTTATCAAACATTGATAGCGATATCTATTTTGGAGACGACTAATACTTGCCGTTGTTGGGCCAATAATGGCAACCCGGTTTGATAAGTTTTCTCTGAGCCAATCTGCCGCTCGTCCAGCATACTCTGCAGCCATCATGACATCTTCATGAGACATTTGAACAAGCGCTACAAAATAATAAGGTGGGTAGCCTGAGCGACGGCGTAAAAACATTTCACGTTCGTAAAACGGCTCGTAATCTTGTATTTTTGCCAATTCAATCGCATAATGCTCTGGTGTATACGATTGAATAATAACCTCACCATGCTTTTCATGACGGCCAGCTCTACCACTAACCTGCGTTAATAATTGGAATGTACGCTCCGCTGCACGGTAATCGGGTAGATGCAGAGATGTATCAGCACTAAGGACACCAACAAGCGTGATATTAGGAAAATCAAGACCTTTAGCAATCATTTGCGTCCCAAGCAAAATATCTGCCTGTCCTTCCCCAAATGCCTGCAAAATTTCTTCATGTGCACCTTTTTGCTTTGTTGTATCAACATCCATTCGGAGAACCCTTGCCTCAGGAAATAGCTTATAAATTTCTTCCTCGACTTTTTGTGTTCCCGTCCCAAAATAACGAATATGCTCACTCTGGCATTGTGGACATATTTGAGGAACACGCTCCTCATAGCCGCAATAATGACATTTTAATTTCTCTGTCGTTCGATGATACGTTAACGAGATGTCACAGTTCGGACATTGTACAACCGTTCCACAATCACGACAAAGCACAAAAGAAGAATAGCCACGACGATTTAAAAACAGCACCATCTGTTCTTTTTTCTCAAGTCTTACTCGTATAGCATCAATAAGTTGCTCCGAAAACATAGAACGATTTCCTTTTTGAAGTTCTTCTCGCATATCTGCAATAAAAACCGTTGGTAACGGTTGATGCAAAGCACGTTGTTTTAATGTTAGCAAACTATAAACGCCCTTTTTTGCTCTCGCAAATGATTCAAGTGCAGGCGTTGCACTACCTAATATAACAGGGCATTTGTAAAATTCACTTCTCCATATCGCTACATCTCTAGCATGATAACGTGGTGAATCTTCTTGCTTATATGTTGATTCATGCTCTTCATCTAAAATAATAAGACCTATATTTGTAAAAGGTGCGAAAATTGCTGAACGAGCTCCAACAACTACACTCACTTTCCCTTGCTGAATTTTACGCCATTCGTCATACTTTTCGCCGACAGATAACCCACTATGCATCACAGCAACCATCTCACCAAAACGACTGCGGAAACGTTCCGTCATTTGTGGTGTTAATGATATTTCAGGCACTAGCATAATGGCTTCCTTACCTTCATCTAACACCTTTTGTATTGCTTGCAAATAGATCTCCGTTTTACCACTCCCCGTGACGCCATGTAGTAAAAAAGTTTTCGCAGTCTGTTCTTCTAACGATGTTGTAATAGCCTTTAGGGCAGCATGTTGCTCATCCGTCAATTGTAAAGATTGAGTACGGGAAACCTCCTTCGTAAAAGGATCACGATACACCTCTTCTTGTATAAAGTGAGCGGCTCCCTTGTCAATAACTGACTGTAATACTGCCGAAGATACACCTGTTTCCTCATAGATTTTCTGTGGCAAAAGAACTTCTCCAAGGTGTGCATTCATCCATTCAATCAGCAGGCGCTGTTTAGCTGCTCTCGCTGCCTCTTCCATCGCCTTGTCGATATCTTGCTGATTATCTGAAATTTTGACCATTCGTATTTCTTTCACATTCCCTTGTTGCTTCACAACATTTTCAATTCTTACAATTTTATTAGTTATAAGCTGCTTTAATAACGGGAGTAAACCTGCACGCTCAAAATCCTTGAAATTAGCCTGTTGTCGCTTACCGAAAATAGCCTTAGCCTCTTCCGGTAAAGCATCTTTGTCCTCTTCCATCATGATGATTTTTTCATACTTCGCTCGAAGCGCTGATGGAAGCATGACCTGCAAGGCATCAATTTCATAGCAAATCGTTTCGTTTTTCAGCCACTTTGCCATTGATAGCATTTCTTCCGTTAGCACAGGCTCTATATCTAAAATTTGCGCAATAGATTTTAATTTGTTAGATGGTACATCTGTGTTATTTTTTAACCCGACCACAAAGCCTAACACATTTCTTGGTCCAAACGGTACTTTTACACGACAGCCCATTTCTATAATATTTACCCATTCTGTAGGTACTTCATAGTCAAATGGACGATCTACATGATATGTTGAAACATCCACTATAACTTCTGCAATCAAAAAACTCATTGCTTCTCACCATCTAAAACAAATGTCCAAAATGCTTTAGAAAACTGCGTGGCATCTGTCGCATCCCAAAATTGACCATTTACTTCTGCCGTATCACTAAAATCAATCCACGTGTCAGATACGATTGTTAACATTTGATCCCCAATAACTTTTTGTCCAAAGGTTATAGCAGTCTTTCCTTTTACGGATAATGTCGGTGCTCCTTCAATTGTAGGCGTATTTGCAGCATGGATAAAATATGCAGATGGATATTGTTTTTGATAATCCTCAAGCTGTTCAAAAAGCTTATGCACATTTGCTTCTTTCTCATTGATCAGGATAACATTTGCCCCAAGTTTTTTTGCTTCTTCTGCTATTGCTTGACCAATTCTTCCATTCGCTTGTGTACTAATAACATGGTGCTCGTCCAATGGAACATAAAATGCTCCAGCTGTGACCACTACCGTTTTACCAGCTAGTGGCTTGGCCTTCTCCGAAAAAAATTCTTGCACAATCGCCGTTATTTTTTCTGGCTCCTCTAAACGACCTTTCCCAACATAGCCACATGCCAAAAATCCTTCCGAAGGCTCAATAAATTGATAGCCGTCAGATTTTAGTTGAGCCAAATTTCGTTTTACCGCTGGATGGTCATACATATGTACATTCATCGCTGGTGCAAGCCATACAGGGGCAGTTGTTGCAAGCAAGGTCGTCGTTACCATATCATCTGCAATGCCATTCGCCAGTTTCCCGATGACATTTGCAGTAGCTGGTGCAACTAAAATTAAATCTGCCCAATCAGCCAAATCAATATGGGCAATAACACTCGAATCCTTTTCATCAAAAGTATCGAAAAAAACATCATTTTTGGACATCACTTGAAAGCTCAGCGGATTAACAAATTGTCTTGCTGATGCTGTCATGATAACCTTTACATATGCCCCTGCCTGAGATAGCTTGCTAACAAGAGCGACAGCCTTATAAACCGCTATACCACCTGAAACACAAAGTAAAATATTTTTATTCATGCACAATCGTCCTTTCAAATGATAAGCTCCCAAAGGAAAATTCCTCGGGAGCTCTCGACATTCTGTATAATCAAAAATCCACTGCAGATGATCAATTATGCCTTGGCATAATTGCGTTTGAACATCCGCTGAAAAGTAGCTTAAATCGGCATTCATCTCACCACCGCCTAGAGAGGTGGGAGACTTCTGTACCTGTCGCTACGCTTTCGGTACAAAAGACTTTTGCTGAAAGAAGTTAACATTAATTTGGCAAAAGCTTATTTATCAATGTTAGATTTCGTCTTCGTATACAGTTGACTCATCCTGTGACACTTTCGTAAGTACACCCGCCGCTACTTCTTCAAGTGCTTTTCCTACGTATTTGTAAGAAACATACTTGTGTAAGCGTTCAGTGCCTTCTTCTTCTTGCATTTGACGAGCACGTTTAGATGCTAAACTTACTAATGAATATTTTGAATCGATTTCTTTTTTTAATGTATCTACTGATGGGTATAACATAGGTTTATTCTCCTCTCAACATTGACAAATATCTTTTTTCAACACGTTCTCTACGACAATGCTCGGCTTTAATAATCGCATTTATACGATCGCAGGCATTTGTCACTTCATCATTTTCAACCACATAATCATATAGGCTCATCATTTCGAGCTCTTCACTCGCAGTTGCAATACGCTTTGCAATCACTTCTGCTGTTTCTGTCCCACGACCAACTAAACGGTCTTTTAGTTCTGTTAAGCTCGGTGGGGCTAAGAAAATAAATAATGCATCTGGTGCCTTTTTACGGATTTGCGCAGCACCCTGCACTTCGATTTCTAAAAACACATCACGTCCTGCATCAAGTGTTTCATTTACATAGGCTAACGGTGTTCCGTAATAATTGCCTACAAATTCAGCATGCTCCAATAAACCACCATGATCAATTAACGTTTCAAATTCTTCACGTGTCTTGAAAAAATAGTCTACACCATCTACTTCACCTTCGCGAGGATTTCGTGTTGTCATCGAGATGGAATACTCATAATTCGTATTCGGCTGAGAAAATAATTCTTTACGCACTGTCCCTTTACCTACACCAGATGGGCCAGACAGAACAATTAATAATCCACGTTCTTTTATCATTTTTTCTCTATATCTCCCTTAATTTATAACAGATACATGCGAGCTATTCGATATTTTGAACTTGCTCACGCATCTTTTCTAAAATTGTTTTCGCCTGAACTACCGCAATGGCCGCCTCTGTAGATTGATTTTTTGAACCAATCGTATTGATCTCACGGTGTATTTCCTGCATTAAAAAGTCTAGTTTACGGCCAACCGAAATCGTTTCTTGTAACGTTTCTTTCAGTTGTTGAAAGTGACTATCTAATCGGTCCAATTCTTCGGTGATGTCCACACGTTCTGCAAATATCGCTACTTCTGCAAGTAGGCGATCTTCTAACAAAGCTCCATCCGCCACTTCAGAAATTCGTTCTAATAATCGTGTACGATATTTTTCAACAGCAAGAGAGGAACATGAACGAATCTGTTTCACTTGTTCCATTAACTGTTCTTTAAATTGTACAACAACATCTTGTAATTCTTGCCCTTCACGCTCACGCATTTGAAGCAACTGCTCAATTGCTTGCGTAATCGCCTTTTCAACAGCCGAAAGTAAATCCTCAGGTGTAAGCTGCGGTTTTTCCTGTACAAGTGCTTGTTCAAGCGATAGTAGCTCTTGCATCGTCCATTTTTCTTCTAGTGGTACTTTACTTGCTAATTGCTCTTTTGCCTTACGATACGCTTCAATTAATGACCAATTAATTTCAATAGTTTGCTCGACGTTATCTAAGTCCTTAACGTATACCATCACATCAATTTTGCCACGTGACAAAGCTTGTGAAATTAACTTCTTTGCAAAAATTTCTGCTTCAAGCCATTCTTTCGGAAATTTTGCATGAATTTCTAAAAAGCGATGGTTGACCGAGCGCATTTCTACGGTTAATTGAAAGTCTTTTGTTGTTGTGACACCTCTGCCAAAACCAGTCATACTACGCACCAAGGTTCGTCACACCTTTCTTTGCATACTGGGATTATTATAACATAAGCTCTGTCATTTATGACGTCTCTCCATAAAAAATTAGATAGAGCAAAAGCTAATTCTACCACAATTGAAGCTATATTTTAATATTCACCTAAAAAATGCTATGATAAACATAAGAAAAGTGCATTTGTGCTACCTAAATGACTAAATGAACACTAACCTAGTGTAACAATGCACCATTAAAATATTAAAAAGACGAAAGTACCAAGATGCTTTATATTCTTGGGAAGAGGAATTCATATGGCATTTGATGGCTTATTTACTTATGCAATGACAGCCGACTTACAACAATTAGTAACAGGTCGGATCACTAAAATACATCAACCAAACGCTCAGGAGGTTGTTCTACATATTCGTGCGAACGGAAGCAATCATAAATTACTTTTTTCAATACATTCTTCTTACGCACGTGTCCATCTTACTGAGCAGTCTATCGAGAATCCAGCAGAACCTCCTATGTTTTGTATGCTGTTGCGCAAGCATTTAGATGGCGGTTTTATTTCTTCTATTAAACAGCATGATTTTGATCGCATTATAATAGTAGAAATTCACAGTAAAAATGAAATTGGCGATCCTATTGTCAGGGAATTACATGCTGAAATTATGGGACGTCACAGTAATCTGTTGTTAATAGATAAAGAGCAGGGGAAAATAGTCGACAGCTTAAAGCATTTGCCGCCTTCTGTGAATAGTTTTCGAACAGTGTTACCTGGTCAACCTTATATCGCGCCGCCTGCCCAAAATAAATGGCATCCTCTAGCAGTAACAGACGAACAGCTCACTAGTTTTTTCTCTGAACAAAAAACGGCTAAGGAAGTTGTTGCGCAATTTGTCGGCTTCTCACCCAATCATGCAGAAGAATTATTGTTCCGTTTAACAGATGCAGATGATCAAGTAAATTGCTTTAAAAATTTTATTTCTTCCTTTAATAACGGTGGAACGGAGCCAATGTATGTCATCGCGAATAATAAAACTTACTTCTCACCAATCGCTCTAACACATTTACAAGGGGATGTAACGATTTATCCAAATGTACATGAGCTGCTTGACCGCGTATTTTTTGCACGAGCCGAACGAGATCGCGTCAAACAGCAGGCAGGTGATTTAGAGCGATGGTTACAAAATGAAATTGATAAGCTTACATTAAAAACTAAAAAGTTAAATAAAGACTACGAACGTGCATCTAAACTTGATCAGTTCCAATTATATGGAGAATTACTGATGGCCAACATTTACGCGTTCGAAAAAGGTGTAAAGGAAGTAACTGTCGTTAACTACTATAGTGAGACTGGAGAAGAAGAAATCACCATTCCAGTAAGCGAACGTAAAACACCGATTGAAAATGCTCAAAGTTATTACACAAAATATACAAAAGCAAAAAATGCACTTATTATGGTTCAAGAACAGCTAGAAAAAACGAAGGAAGAAATAGCATATTTTGAAATGCTTGCTCAGCAAGTTCAACAAGCTGCTCCTGGGGATATAGAAGAAATTCGTGAAGAATTAGCAGAGCAAGGTTATTTAAAATTACGTCATGTAAGAAAAAAGAAAAAGCAAGTGAAGCCTGAGCCTGAACGTTATGTCTCTTCTACAGGTATAGCCATCTCAGTTGGGAAAAACAATAAGCAAAATGACATGCTTACATTTAAAATGGCTAAACGTACAGATATTTGGCTACATACAAAGGATATTCCTGGCTCTCATGTTGTCATTCATACGAGTGAACCAGACGACACAACATTACGAGAAGCTGCTACACTTGCTGCTTATTTTTCAAAAGCAAGAGACTCTTCCTCTGTTCCAGTCGATTACACAGAAATACGTCAGGTAAAAAAGCCAAATGGCGCTAAACCTGGTTTTGTTATTTACTTTGAACAAAAAACTTTATACATCGATCCAGATGAAACTGTCATTTTACAGTTAAAAAAACAGTCTTAAAAGTGGGGGCTGGGACAGAACTCGATTATTTTGAAAAATAGCGAAAACAGATAATAACTTTTTCGCTTTAATGAGTAGAGTGTTCCTTCCTAAATCAAAAAATGTTAGACCGAAATTGGTCTAACATTTTTTCTTTTGTCCCAGACTCTTTTTTTGGCTCATCACCATATAACGTATGTTTTCTGACCTGTCACTTAAACAAACCTCAGCAAATCCGTACGAAAGCGAAGTGTCTGGATGTTCCAAAATGCCAATCGCTGATAACATCATGAAAACCGCTGATAAAATGCCGTGAATCGCTGATAACACCTTGAAAAACCGCTGATAAAGTGCCGTGAATCGCTGATAACACCTTGAAAACCGCTGATAAAATTCCGAGCAGCCATCACCTCGACGTTCAACATTTATATTACCCTATGTGGCTTCTCATTCACCCACCTACAACTGCTTTACTGTTTATTTTTAAAAAGCCTTTTATATAGAATTCATAATATGGTAAAATCGACCATATATAGAAGTTAAGTAAATTTTCTACTCATTAAGTTCTACTTAGATGATTTTTTAGTAATTATATGTAGAGGTCTTCCTTCTAAGAGAGACAAATGGCTTTCTCCATAAAACAGCAACATAAAAGTACTTAGAAGCATGTATGTTTTTCCATTTACATATACAAAATTCTGTTTGCATATAATTAATAAAATATAATGTTTTTTCATACATAGTTGTATATGCAAGCAATGTGTAAATTATTTCAAAAAAATATATTTAACCAAAATGCAATACACAATTTACTTAATAAATGTTCATTTTTTCAACATTTACTCTATTTCTTCTTTTTTCTCTTTTATACGAGATAACCTTAGATAAATACAAAACAAGATTCCTATATATCATTAATAGCTAAAAATATTCATTCTTTGCGATTAGAAATTACAAAAAAATACCTGAACTTGAAGCTAATTCACTCAGTTTTACAATGATTTTCTACATTTCTATACAAATCTCTCCAAGCATCTCTCCTGTGACTTTTGAATCATTTTTCGAATAACAATAGCATTATCGGAAGAATATGAATTTTCGGTATAATAAATCTTTTTTTAATTTTTGTTTTATTTTTGATATTCATAACAAATAAATATCAAATTTTTATTATCATATTACTTTCAAACACTAAAGTGATGAATCGAAAAAAATTATTATTCTATTAGATGTCAGATAATACTATATAAATTTGAATCTTTTTTATTTTGTGCAAATGATTTTTTTGGTATATTAAATAAGAGCTTCACAAAAGGCTTAAAAATTGTATAAGGGGGATTCACATGAATAAAAACAAAAAGTTTTTATTATTAACAGTCCTTGCAGTCTTTTCATTAGTACTAGCTGCATGTGGCTTCGGTGGAGATTCGTCTGAAAAATCAAAAGACGAAGGCAAAGATTCTGGTTCATCTGGAAAAGCTTCTCAAGAGTTAGATCTAGTAGTTGCTTCTGAACCACCATCACTACATCCACAATTAGCAACAGATTCAACTTCTAGTGTTATTCTTAAAAACATCTTTGAAGGATTAACAACACTAGACGATGATGCAAAACCAGTTCCAGCAGCTGCTGAAAGCTGGGAAATTAGCGATGATAAATTAACGTATACTTTCAAACTACGTGATGCTAAATGGTCAAATGGTGATCCAGTAGTTGCTGGTGACTTTGAATATGCGTGGAAATGGGCATTAAACCCTAATAATCTATCTGAATATGCTTCAATCCTTTATCCTATTAAAGGTGCTGAAGCTTACAATTTAGGTAAAGGTTCTGCTGATGCTGTAGGCATTAAAGCTCAAGACGAAAAAACTTTAGTAGTTACTTTAGAAAATCCAACACCTTACTTCTTAGAATTAACAGCATTTAAAACATATGCACCGTTAAATCAAAAAGTTGTTGAAGGCAAAGAAAACTGGTACGCAGATGCTGGTGAAGACTATGTAACAAACGGTCCTTTCACTTTAGCTGATTGGCAACACAATGCTACAGTTGTATTAAAGAAAAATGACAATTACTGGGATGCAGATAAAGTATCTTTAGAAACTGTAAATATTGACATGGTAGAATCTGAAGCAACTGCAGCTACAATGTACAAAAATGGAGAAATCGACTACCTTGGAGCACCATTCCAAGCTGTAGCTCTTGACTCAATTGATGAATTTAAAGAATCTAAAGTATTAAATATCGCTGACCAAGCTTCTGTTTATTGGTACAAATTCAATACAAAAGATAAAATCACTGGAAACGCTAACATCCGTAAAGCGTTAACATTAGCAATTGACCGTCAAGGATTAATTGACAACGTTACTAAAGGTGAACAAAAACCTGCATTAGGTATGGTTCCTATCACAGTTCAAGGTTTTGAAGAAGACCGCGGTTACTTCAAAGACAACGATATCGAAGGTGCTAAAGCAGCACTTGAAGCAGGTATGAAAGAACTTGGCATTAAAGATCCAAAAGACATTAAAATTAACGTTTCTTTCAACACAAGTGAAGCACACGCTGCTATCGCTCAATTTATCCAAGAGGGCTGGACTAAAAACCTTGGTATTACTGTAGGTCTTGATAACTCTGAATGGCAAGTATATTTAGAAAAAATTAACCAAGCAGACTTCCAAGTTGGACGTATGGGCTGGATTGGTGACTACAATGATGCTTATACATTCTTAGAAATGTTTAATACAGCTGCAAACGGTAACAACGATACTGGTTGGGAAAACGCTGAGTACAAAAAATTATTAGATCAATCTAATAAAGAAACAGATCCAGCTAAACGTATTGAACTTCTAAAACAAGCAGAAAAAGTTGCTGTTTCAGAATTCCCAGTTGCACCTATCTACTACTACACGAACCTTTCTGTAGTACATGATAACGTGAAAAACATGAAAGCAGATAAACTTGGTAACATCCAACTTAAAGACGTTGTAGTAGAAGAAAAATAGTCTAATTCATATCGCTTATTTAGCTCTACAGCGAAGAGCTGCCTCGTAGCCACTTCGGCGCGAGTCAGCTCTTTTTAAAATACGAAGGCATATATTTGTCTGAAAATTGACAAATAGAAGGAGGAGTTTCATGTGATTAAATATATTTTGAAAAGGCTGATGTATATACTTCTCGCGCTTTTCGTCATCGTAACGGTTACGTTTTTCTTAATGCGTCTTGCTCCGGGTAGTCCTTTTGCGAGTGAACGTAATTTCCCCCCTCAAATTGAGGAAAAGTTAAACGAAACGTATGGATTAAATAACCCTTGGTATATTCAGTACAAAGATTATTTAATCGATACGGCCACTTTCAATTTCGGTGAGTCAATGAAATATAAAGCGCGTTCTACAAATGATATGATCAAAGAAAGTTTCCCTGTTTCTTTAACATTAGGGATTGAAGCTATGCTATTGGCAGTTGGATTCGGTATTTTAATAGGAGTAGTTTCCGCGCTTTATCATAATAAGTTCCCGGATTATTTGGCAACGTCCTTTGCGGTGCTAGGTATTTCAGTACCTTCATTTATTTTAGCGGGTTTAATGCAGTATTTCTTATCCTACAAACTAGGCTTGTTCCCGGTAAGTGGATGGAAAGGCTTTGTTTATAGTATATTGCCAGCCCTTGCAATCGCTTTCAGCCACATGGGCTTTATCGCAAAATTAACACGTTCAAGTATGCTTGAACAAAATAATAGTGATTATGTAAAAATGGCACGTGCAAAAGGAATTGGTAAATGGACAATCGTCTTCCGTCACACTTTACGTAACGCTCTACTTCCAGTGGTGACATACTTAGGTCCTTTAACTGCAGGTGTTGTAACAGGTAGTTTCATAGTTGAACAAATTTTTGCTATCCCAGGACTAGGTAAACACTTTGTACAAAGTATTACAAACCGTGACTATACAGTAATCATGGGTACGACTGTGTTCTATTCCATCATCCTTTTATTTGCGGTATTAATCGTTGATATTTTATATAGTGTGATTGATCCGCGAATTAAACTGAAAGGAGCGAAAAAATAATGACACAGCAACAAATTGAAAAAGATAAGTTTAAAATTGTCGGTGGTAATCATGAAGCAACGGAAAAATTAGCTGATAAATCAGTCTCCTTTTGGAAGGAAGTATTTATCCGTTTCTCTCATAACAAAATGGCCATTCTAGGGATAATCGTTTTAATTATTATTATTTTAATGGCTACTTTCGTGCCTATGTTCTCTCAATATAAAGCAAGTGATCAACTTGGTGTTTATAATGCCCCACCATCTGCTGAATTTTGGTTCGGAACTGATGATTTAGGCCGTGATATTTTCGTTCGTATTTGGGAAGGTGCACGTATTTCATTATTTATCGGAATCGCTGCAGCTATCATCGACTTAATTATTGGTGTTATTTGGGGAAGTATTTCTGGTTTAGCTGGTGGACGCGTTGATAATATTATGATGCGTATTGCCGATGTTTTAACTGCTGTACCTTACCTATTAGTAGTAATCGTACTATTAGTTGTTATGCAGCCTGGTTTAGTTCCTATGATTATCGCACTTTCAATTACGGGTTGGATTAACATGGCTCGTATTGTACGTGGTGAAGTATTATCGATTAAAAATCAAGAATATGTTCTAGCTGCTCGTACTTTAGGTGCTAGCACTGGTCACCTAATTATTAAACATTTAGTTCCTAACGCACTTGGAGCGATTTTAGTAACGATGACATTAACAATTCCATCTGCGATCTTTACAGAATCATTCTTAAGTTATCTTGGCCTTGGGGTTCCTGCTCCAACAGCTTCTTGGGGCACAATGGCTTCTGAAGGGAATAAAGCGATTGGTAATGCTCCATGGCGTTTGATTTTCCCAGCAGTGTTCATTTCACTTACAATCTTTGCATTTAACGCAGTTGGTGACGGCTTACGTGATGCATTAGATCCAAAACTACGTAAATAAGGAGGTGGCCGACAATGAGTAAAACTATTTTAGAAGTAAAAGATTTAAGAATTAACTTTAAAACGTATGCAGGACTTGTCCACGCTGTTCGTGGCGTAAACTTTGACCTAAAAGAAGGTGAGACACTCGCAATCGTTGGTGAATCTGGTTCAGGTAAAAGTGTTACGAGTAACGCATTAATGAAACTAATTCCACAGCCACCTGGTATTTATGCGTCAGGACAAATTTTATTTAACGGCCGTGATTTAGTTCCGTTAAGCGATAAAGCAATGTCAAAAGTACGCGGAAATGAAATTGCTATGATTTTCCAAGACCCAATGACAAGTTTAAACCCTACTATGAAGGTCGGACGTCAAATAACTGAAGTTATTTTACAACATAAAAAAGTATCTAAAGCTGAAGCTAAAAAACGTGCAATCGAGCTATTAACTCAGGTAGGCATCCCCTTCCCTGAAAAACGTTTTAACCAATACCCACATGAATTTTCAGGCGGTATGCGTCAACGTGTTGTTATTGCCATTGCACTTGCAGCTGATCCAAAGCTTCTAATTGCCGATGAGCCAACAACAGCATTAGACGTTACAATTCAAGCGCAAATTTTAGAGCTAATGAAAGAAATCCAAAAAAATTCGAAAACATCTATCATTTTCATTACTCACGATTTAGGTGTCGTTGCAAACGTTGCTGACCGAGTAGCAGTTATGTATGCAGGCCAAATCGTCGAATATGGTACTGTTAATGATATTTTCTATAATCCGAAGCATCCATATACATGGGGTCTACTTGGTTCAATGCCAGACTTAGATAACGATACAGATGAGCTATTACGCACGATTCCTGGTTCACCACCGGATCTGATCAACCCTCCAAAGGGTGATGCGTTTGCTGCTCGTAATGAATTCGCAATGGCTATTGACTATGAACAAGAGCCTCCGATGTTCCAAGTAAGTGACACACACTTTGCTAAAACTTGGTTGTTGCATCCTGATGCGCCAAAAATTCCGCTTCCAGATGCAGTTGCTAAACGTATTGATGGCTATTTAGCAAAGGAGGCACAAGAAAATGACTAAATCGGGTGCAAAAAAAATTCTTGAAATCAAAAATTTAAAGCAACATTTCGGTTCACCAAGTAACCCTATTAAAGCGGTCGACGGTATTAGCTTCGATGTATACGAAGGTGAAACACTCGGTCTTGTAGGTGAGTCGGGTTGCGGTAAGTCAACAACTGGTCGTTCCATTATTCGCCTATATGACATTACAGATGGTGAAATTATTTTCGATGGCGAAAACGTTCATGGAAAAAAATCTAAAAGTGAATTAAAGAAATTTAATAGTCAAATGCAAATGATTTTCCAAGATCCATACGCTTCTTTAAACCCTCGTATGACAGCAGGTGAAATCATTGGTGAAGCCTTTGATATTCACGGTCTACACAAGGATAAAAAAGCACGTCGTGAAAAAATTAATCAACTACTAGAGGCCGTTGGCTTAAACAAAGAGCACGCAAACCGTTATGCACACGAATTCTCTGGTGGTCAACGTCAACGTATTGGGATTGCTCGTGCACTAAGCTTAGATCCTAAGTTTATTATCGCCGATGAACCAATTTCAGCACTTGACGTATCGATTCAAGCACAAGTTGTTAACTTATTAAAACAGTTACAAAAAGAACGTGGTTTAACATATCTTTTCATTGCCCATGATTTATCAATGGTTAAGTACATCAGTGACCGTATTGCTGTTATGTACCGTGGTAAAATTATGGAAATCGGTAAAGCAGATGATATTTACAATCACCCTGTTCATCCGTATACAAAATCATTATTATCGGCAATTCCACTTCCTGATCCAATGTCAGAAAAACGCCGTCAACGTATTCCGTACAAGCATACAGAGGTTGACGATAGCGCAACATACCATGAAGTAGGCGATCAGCATTACGTTTATGGGACTGCAGATCTTGTGAAAACTTGGGTTGCTAATCGATAACTATCAGAACTCTCATTAACAGTATAAACGCTGTTGATGGGAGTTTTTTATTGCTTAAAAAGCTCTAAAGCTTACATATAATAGTAAAACGCTATAAAACCATTAACATACTAAATATCTCGGACATTATAACTTCTAAATTTATTATGAGTCAGTTCCCTCTGTTCTTCTTACGCTTCATCAATACCAACAATTCGGAAATATCAGATTTTGCAGATTTTTCAATAAAATATATTCCTGTTTTACCACTAATATACTATAATGTGAGTATTAACTATAAAGGAGAGATTAAATATGAAAAAAAGCATTAAACTGATCATTTCTACTTTATGTCTTACGGTATTTTTAATTAGTGTTAGCACAGTGCCTGCTGCTGCTTATTCAGGTCCGTGTCACAGTCCAGAGCCATGTGTTATACGTCCATAAATTAATCTTTTTGACCCAATATTTGAAAAATGCTCTCAACTTATTTCATACATGCAAACAGAGGTTGACGATAGCACAACATACCATGAAGTAGGCGATCAGCATTAGCATTACGTTTATGGTACTGCAGATCTTGTGAAAACTTGGGTTGCTAATCGATAACTATCAGAACTCTCATTAACAGTATAAACGCTGTTGATGGGAGTTTTTTATTGCGTTTTGTCTTACTGTATTATTTAGTAGGTCCAAGCGTCTTGGATGTTTCTGCTGCTAATGCACATCCTCCAGCATTTGGTATTAGGGGATGCAAAAACAGTCCTAATTTCAGACACACCCTACTTACGATTAAGCTGTTGTTTTCTATTATTATTGAAACTACTCCTTTTTATTAATTTTCATTGAAATATCAGATGTTCAACTGTAAATATGTTGATTTAGTTGTTTTACTATACCTATTCTTTTGGTAACTTTATTGATAAAAAACAGCCTTTCTTGTGACAAGAAAAGCTGTTTTTTTGTGATTTTAAACTATTTTAATGGTTCATCAGCTAATAATTCTACTGTGTGAAGATTATCTTTAGTATCAGTAGCATAAGATGCATCCCAGTTTTTCACACGCTTATTCACAGGAATAACTTCAGTTCGGAAGAATGTTGGGAATACCATTGCTTGTTCACTCATATATTCTTGCCAAGCACGGAATGCTTTTTTACGTTTATCTGGATCCATCGCATCCTCAGAGTCGATAGCATCTAATAATTTTGTTAACTCAGGAGACACAAAGCGACTGTAGTTGAACTCAGCACCTTCTCCATACAAACCTTTTGGAGATGGGTTTGTACCAGTTCCCCATGCTGCCATATACATATCGATTTCTGGATCATCCGCTTGTACTTTATCATAGAAAGCATTGAATTCGATAAGACGACCCGTTGTTAATTGCACATCTAAGCCAATATCTTTCCAGTTCTGACGGTAGTATTCTACAATCGCTTCGTCCGTTTCTGAGCCAGCCATAGCAGCTAAACGAATAGTGAATTTTTTTCCGTCTTTATCTTCACGAATTCCGTCTCCATCTTTATCCTTATACCCAGCTTTATCTAGTAATTCCTTAGCTTTTTCAGGGTCATAGTGATAGCCCTCTAACGTTTCATCGTAGAATGAGAATACCGGAGGAATTAAAGAATTTCCACGCTCACGTAACCCTTGGTAGAATTTTTCTGAAACACCCTCAATATCCATTGCATACGCAACTGCTTGACGTAATTCCACATTGTTCATTTTTGACTTCTCGTCAAAAATATTTTTACTATCCACTTTATCGTATTTCCCTAATTTAAAACCTAAATAAGAGTATGCTAACTCTGGACGACCTAGAACTGATACATTTGAAAGATCTTTTATACCATCATATTGGTTTGTTGGGAATGATGTTGCAATATCATATTTTCCAGTTCGTAATGCTTCACCAATTGAAGTTGGTGGTACAACCTCAAGCACAACTTTATCAATTTTTGGCTTTCCTTTAAAGTAATACTCGTTTGCTACAAATTGTACAGATTCACCATTAACAATTTTATCAATTTTAAATGGTCCAAGTGTTACAGGGTTCTTTCGTACTGCATCGGAAGAAATTAAATCTTTTACTGGAATAGACTCTAATTGATGCTTCGGAGCTGCATACCCCCATAAACCATCTCCACCATAATAAATTGCTGGTGATACTTTCTTAAATTGAATTTGAATTGCTTTATCGTTAACTTTTGTAATACCTGAAATTGTATCTGCTTTACCGCTATGATATTCTTCTACACCAACAATATTTTTGAAATCATCATCATAACGTATACCAGTGTAATCTGGATGTCCGATAATTAAATATGGGTAAATTAAATCTTCGGCCGTTACTGCTTTACCATCTGACCATTTATAATCACCTTGAAGTGTAATCGTTGCTTTTTTTGCGTCCTTATCAACCTCTAATTTTGCAGCACCTTGATCTGTAACAACAAAGTCGCCATCTGTACTAAAGATAGAGTTAGTAGCAAAATCCATGATCTCTTTATCATATGCATCTTCATATAGCTCCCAATTGAAAATCCCTTGGAATGGAGAACTTGTTACAAGACCTACTCTTAATGTACCGCCTTTAATTGCCTCTCCTTCATTAGTCACTTCTGATGACAGTAAATTTTCTTCTACTTTAGTCGTTTCTTTTTCTCCTGATTTCCCTTTGTTATCTGTTTCTGAGCCTTTCTCAGTACCACCTCCGCCATTGCAGGCTGCTAAAACAAACATGACTGCAAATAGCACGGACAAGAATAACCAATTCTTCTTCATGAGTAAATCCTCCCCTTTTATCCTAATCGTTGTTTTGCGTCAGCCGCACGTCTGAGCGCTTGACCGACATAATTTATACCAAGCATCAATACTAAAATTAATAATGATGCGGGCAACCAAACCCACCACTTAGTAGATAAAACAATTGGATTCGTTGCATAGCTTACAAGAGTCCCTAAGCTAGGTGTAGATGGTGGTAAACCAAAGCCTAAAAATGATAGACCTGTTTCAATCCCAACATTCCCTGCAAAATTTAGTGTTAACTCTACAATTAGCAACGAGCTTAAATTTGGTAATATCCCCTTAAACATGATGACAAAATCACTAGTGCCCATTGTTTTAGAGGCACTCACATAATCACGGCGTCCTTCTGATAAAGCTTTACTGCGGACTAAACGTGCTGTCCCTATCCATTGGAAGGCACTCAATATTAATATCAATTCAAAAACACCATATTTGGGAATAATTGTAACTACTACAATTATAATCATTAACGTTGGTAATGTCATGAGAAAATCGATGATACGCATAAAAAAATTATCAATAAAGCCACCGTAATAGCCCATAATAATGCCGAGCACAACCCCTATTGTATTGGCGATGAGCGTAATAGCGATCGCAATTAAAATGGAGTTTTTCGCACCGATAATAAGCTGGCCAAACATATCGCGCCCAGCTTCATCAGCTCCAAGAATATAACCATTTACCCCCGGCTCTGTAAAGCGCTCTAATAATTTAATTTTTAATATTTCATCTTGGTTCATAAACATGGCCATAATTAATATCGTAATAATCAGTAAATTCATACCAATGAATGAAAATAACGCTAGCTTATCTTTCCGAAATTCACGTATTATAACTTGTATCCCTGTTGGTGGAGTACTTTCAACTGTCATTGTGTCATTTTTTTGTTCCATTTATATTCACCTCTCCTTAAACATTAAATTTAACAGTTAGTCTATGCGGATACGTGGATCAACAATGCTCATAATAATATCTGACAGTAGACTACCTAATAATGCTAAGAAGCCATAAAGCATAACGAGAGCTGTAATCACACTATAATCGCGACTCGTTATAGAATGGATGAATAATTGCCCCATGCCCGGGAAGCCAAAAATTGTTTCTATAAAAATCGAACCACCTAATAAGCCCGTAATTGTAAAACCTAGGAAGGCTGCAATTGGCAATAAGGAATTGCGGAAAATATGTCTTCTATAGATTCTTTTCATCGGTACGCCTTTACTACGTGCTGTTTTAACATAATCCTGTGTCTTAGCATCGATAATTTCTGAACGTAAATATTGAATAATCGTTGTCGTACCTAAAATCGCATATGTCATCGCAGGTAAAATTAAATGATAGATGCGATTCCAATAATATTCCAGCGTTCCCGGTTCTACACCTACATCAACTGTTCCACTCGTCGGGAACCACATTAAACGATAACCGAAAATATATAGGAAAATTAAACCCAAGACAAAAGTCGGTATCGCGTAGCTTATAAAGCTATAGAGTGTGATCGACTTATCGTACAATGTATCTTGCTTACGCCCCGCAATCATTCCTAATGGAATAGCAATCGCATAAACGAGAACCGCACTTAGTAGAGCGAGCCAAAATGTATTTAATGCGCGCTCACCAATCAGTGTGGACACCGCAATTTTATATGTATAGCTTTGTCCAAAATCTCCTTGGAAGGCGTTAGTTATCCAATGGTAATATTGCACATACCATGGATCATAAAATCCTGACTGAATTCTCAATTCTTCGATACGTGAAGGGTCTGTTTCTGGTGTAATCAAACCTGTAAATGGATCACCTGGCATTTGCTTCGCCAAAATAAAGATAATTAGGCTTAGCACAAACATTTGAGGAATCATCAAAAGTGTTCGTCTAACAATTGTTTTCCACATTTTATATACCCCCTGACATCGCAACCATATGTGTATCTGAAATGGATTTAAGCGGGTATACTTTTCCATGCTCATCATAATATTGATGTTGCTCTTTTTGATAGTTCTCTTCTACTTTTTGTCGAATGAGTTTGCGCTCTAAGCGTGACTCTGGTTCAATATTTGGAATAGCAGATAACAGACGTTTTGTATAAACGTGTTGTGGATCCCTATATATATCATGTCTCGTACCTGTTTCTACGAAGCGTCCTTTATACATAATGGATATATGATCGCACATATGTTTTACAACACCTAAATCATGTGAAATAAATAAATAAGTAAGACCATATTCAGTTTGAATATCTTTCATAAAGTTTAACACCTGTGCTTGTACGGATAAATCCAGCGCAGATACAGGTTCATCAGCTATAATCATTTTGGGATTACAAGCAACAGCTCGCGCGATTCCTAGACGTTGTTTTTGACCACCAGAAAATTCATGCGGATATTTTAACAATACATCTTCAGACATCCCTACAATTGCTAGTAACTCTTTGATGCGCTTACGCTCCTCTTGATCACTAAGCTTCATAAAATTCCGAATAGGCTCTGCTAAAATGTCTAGTACCCGTTTTCTAGGATTCATACTTGAATGAGAATCTTGGAAAATCATTTGAATGTCTTTGTTATAAGCTGAATTACGATTTCTGCGTTGGTTTGTTACATCCTCACCTTCGTAGAAAATTTGGCCTGAAGTGATTTTTTCTAAACCAATAATGGCCTTTCCTGTAGTAGATTTTCCTGATCCTGATTCTCCTACTAAACCATATGTTTTTCCTTTTTCAAACTCCATTGTGACGCCATCAACCGCATATACCTTATCGATTACTGTATTAAAAAAGCCGCCTCGAATTGGGTAATGAACGTTTAAATCATTAATTTGCATAAAGCTCATACAGCCCCGCCTCCTTCTTCACCTTCTAAATGAAAGTGTTTCCAGCAGGTACATCTAACAAAATGACCTGGTGCAATTTCATGTAATTGTGGTTTTCTTTCATGTGCAGATGCATCTATCCACGGTATTCGTGCTGAAAATCGGCAGCCTTCTCGAGGCAAATTCTTCAGCGATGGCACCATACCTTGAATAACTTCAAGTCTTTCATTTTCACTATGTGTTTGTGGAATAGAATTCAATAGAGAACGAGTATAAGGATGTTTAGCATTTTTAAATAATTCCTGAACAGGTGCTTCTTCTACTACTTCACCCGCATACATTACTGCAACTCGATCAGCCATTTCTGCCACCACGCCTAAATCATGGGTGATTAAGATAATACCTGTTTCAGTTTCTGACTGTAGTGCTTTTAATAAATCAAGTATTTGAGCTTGGATCGTCACATCTAAAGCTGTTGTCGGTTCATCTGCAATTAAAATAGATGGTTTACATGACAAGGCAATGGCAATCATGACACGCTGACGCATCCCCCCAGACAATTGATGAGGGAATTGTCTTGCCACACGCTCTGGATTAGAAATGCCTACCTGATTCAACAATTCTAATACTCTCTCCGCGCGCTGTTGCTTTGAGAGCTTTGTATGATATACCAGCCCCTCTGCAATCTGTTCTCCTATCCGCATTAACGGATTGAGAGCTGAAAGAGGATCCTGAAAAATAAAACCAATATCATTACCTCGTAATCTATTAAATTGCTGCTCATTTAATTGCGTTAAATTTTGATTATTATAATGAATTTCCCCTGTAACCTTTGTGTTAACTTCATTGTGCAGGCCTACAATAGTAGTTGCTAATGTACTTTTACCACAACCAGATTCTCCAACGATTGCTAATACTTCATTCTTTTTAAGCGAAAGCGAGACATCCTCTACAGCAGCGTGGTAAGTTTCTTTAATGCGAAAACTTGTAGTTAAATTTCTAATTGTTAGTAGGTCATTTGCTGTATTCAAACAATCTCCCCTCCCATATTCAATATTCTGAAAAATGATTTCACTTGGCTATAAATTTATTTCAGAATTATATTCTTTGAACTATTCTTTACACCTCCATTTATATTTGTAAACACCCTTAATATTTTTTTACTTCTTCAGACAACAAAATCCGATGCAGGAATTATCTGAAAATTAAATGTAACATTATTTTATCTAGAAATAATACATTAAATCAAGTAGTTTTTTTGAAATATTATAAATATATAAACAAATCAAGTCCTTACATCTTTATCAAATAATTTTACAAGTTTAATTTTTTCTTTACATGATTATTTGCTTCTTTTTTAATCTATTAACTAAACTCCTCGATTTTTATTATCCAAATATAATTTTCTTTCACAAAAAATGTTTTCTTTATTTGTAAAAATACACTTTAATTTTTGATTAATTCTATTTAACAGTAAAAAGTTATCAATTCTTATTCCCATATATATTTCCAATTAAGTTATTTCCGTTTTAATATATAGTTTTCTCATTTAAAGCGTTAAAAACTACAAATCATTATTGCTATACTTAAGAGAGTAATTTTTGGATATCTTCTTCCTATCCACTTACGTACTTCTTGATTACACTTAATTATATTTTTTCTAAAAAAAAATTAACTTTATAAATAATATATGTAGAATTAAAGGAAAAATATGATAAAAGTTCGAATAAAAGCATCATAATCAATTATACTTCGGCATAATTGCGTCCGGAATTGGCTTTGTGCTAGCGGCAGCGGCAGATGTTTTTTGCGCGAAAGCGAAGCGTCAGCGGCAAGTGTTTTTTGCCGAAAGCGAAGCGTCAGCGCAGATGTTTTTCGAAGTTATAATAGATTAATTAATTTAAAGGGGCGTATATTTAATGGTTATTATTAAGGATTCTTGGTTTACAGTAGAAGAAATTAATGAAGAAACGTTTGCAATAAGTGAATATGGACATTGGGAAAAAGTTCATTCATTTTTACTGATCGGGACGGATAAAGCTGTTTTAATTGATACTGGTTTAGGCATCGATAACATTGAAAGAATATGTAATCAACTAACATCTTTACCTATTACGGTCCTCACTACCCATGTTCATTGGGTAACTAAACTGTTACAACAAATTTAGACAAAACTATACAAACCTGTATAGAAGTATAGATTTATAACAGAATACCCTTCGTATCAAGCGATTGGTGCGAACTCCACGTTAATTGCTTTTAACTCCTAAAGCCTTGTGACCAAAGCGGAGCTGGAAACGGCAGACGTAACGGTGCGAAAGCAGAAAAAACAACAAGGATGGCATAAGCTGAAAAAAATTACTCAGTGTCCGTAAAGGATCATCGTGACAACGGAAAACGGTAGCGCTAAGTGCTTTGGTAATGGATGTTTAGCAGCGAACTCCTAAATCTCTAATGAGACAAGGAAGACGTTCAACGACTATCTCCTTGAGGGAGAGTAAAACCGCAAGCGAATGGCGGAAGAAAAATGTGGCTCTTATTAAAAGATAAGATGAAGATATAGTCTGCGCTTATGTGAAAGCATAAGAGGTCTACTCGTGAGAGAAAGACTGCATGAAGGGTTGCGCCTTCGTGTGAACAAGAAAAATAGATACAAATTTAAAAAATGTTAACAACCTCTCTAAATAGGGTAAAGTGATTTTATCATATTGAAAGGGAGGTGGTACGCATGGAATTAATGTCCATTGGAAAATTTGCTAAACGTGTTGGTGTAAATGTTGTCACGCTAGGGACAAAGATCAGACTAAAACCAACTAAAGAACAAGAGGTTTTGTTTTGGAAGTCTGCGGGGACTGCGAGATGGGCTTACAATTATTTCTTGGCTGAAAGCGAACGTATTTATAACGACGAGAAGCGTACAGTCAAAGAGGGCGAAGTTCGTAAGAAAATCAATAACGAGCTGAAACCAACAACGCATAAATGGCTGAAGGAAGTCGGAAGCAATGTGATGAAACAGGCGGTGAAAGATGCCGATATTGCTAGAAAGCGTTGGTTCGAAGGCATGACTGAAAAGCCAAGGTTCAAAAGCAGACGAAGAAGTAAAGTTAGTTTTTATGTAAATTACGAAAGTTTAAAACGAACAAATGAAGGTTTTAGAGGAGAAAAGATTGGTAGTGTAAAAACTTGCAATGCGCTTCCTAAGCTTAAAAAAAGTCATAAATATTCGAATCCACGCATTTCGTTTGACGGACGAAACTGGTTCTTATCCATTGGGTTTGAGCAAGAATTTGAGCCATATGATTTGACCGACGAAAGTTTAGGAATTGATGTGGGTATCGAAAAATTGGCAGTTTGTTCTGATGGTGAGTTCAAAAAGAACATTAACAAAACCAAAGAAGTCAAACGATTAGAGCAAAAGTTGAAGCGAGAACAACGACAACTAGCTCGTAAGCTTGAAGCCAACACGAAAGAGTATACTAAAAAACGAAAGCCAATCTATAAAATACCTTTAAAGAATATGAAAAATATTCAAAAACAAAACACTGAAATTCGTAATTTATATAAGCGACTTAACGACATCCGAACAAATCATTTACATCAGTGTTCTAATGAGATCGTGAAAACCAAGCCATCTCGTATTGTAATGGAACATTTAAATGTAAAAGGTATGATGAAAAACAAACATCTGGCGAAGGCGGTAGCCGGGCAGAAGTTATATGAATTCAAACGGCAAATTCAATACAAATGTAAAAAATACGGAATTGAATTTATTGAAGCCGACAGATGGTTTCCATCATCAAAAACTTGTTCTTCTTGTGGACAAGTCAAATCAGATTTGAGACTGAAAGACAGATTATTTATCTGCTCTTGCGGATTAAAGATGGATAGAGATTTGAACGCAAGCATTAACTTAGCAAATTATTCAATCTAAGAAGCTTAACTGAAACTAAGCCTTAGATGTGTACGCAACGATACTGCGGAATTTAAGCCTTTGGAGAGTCATACAAAATGGTAGTAGCGTTTTGCGAAACCAGACTCGGAGAATAAGGAAGACACAAATACGAAAGTCGGAAGATATAAGTTGTGTCACAGTAGAGATGTCTACATTTTTTAAGAAATGTATATGTTTTTCGTATCGGACCATATTGGTAGTCATAGACAATTTGAGCATATTTACGTACACAAGGAAGAGGCTGATTGGCTAGTAAATGGCATTAAAAAGTTATCGATTGAACAGATCAGAAAAGACGTCAGTCGTGATATCACGATACCTACGCCCAAAACGTTTAATCCTGAAACATATAAACCTTTCCAAGGACAGCCCTCTGGTGTTTTAGAGGATGGAGATATTATCGATATCGGAAATAGAAAATTGACTATACTGCATACACCTGGCCATTCACCAGGGCATATATCTATTTTAGATCATAACAACGGTTATTTATTTACTGGTGATTTACTGTATGATAAAACGCCAATTTATGCTTTTTTCCCTACAACAAATCCAGTAGATTTAGTAGATTCCTTAGAGAAGATAGCGAACTTACCTAATATTACGAAGATTTTCGGGTCTCATAATACATTGGGGCTTGATTCTTCTATTTTAATAGAAGTAAAACAGGCAGTTACTACGTTGAGAGAAGAGGATCTTGTAAAATTCGGTACGGGAATCCATCATTTTAACGGTTTCAGTGTTCAATTTTAATCGAGTAGGAGGAGGTGGATTTGCTCATTAACTAGAAACGTAAAAATATACGTTATAGAAGGCACATGCGGAAATGCCTATATTGTTAAAAAAAAGAAAACAATTTATCATAAAAATATGAAAGTACAACTTCCTCTTATGAAAATTATATTTAAGAAAGAATAGGTGAAAATGCATCATATGAAAAACCGCGTTGTCCAATTACTATTTTTATTTACAATTGCAGCAATTATGCTCATATTCTTAAATAAGTCTATCATTCCCTTATCTACCTTAATCGGCTTATTATGGCCCATCACACTTATAGGGATTGCTTTCGTTATTTTTATTGAAAACCGTTCTCCGCAAAGTACATTAGCTTGGCTTTTAGTTTTAGCTATTCTCCCTGGTATTGGTGTATTTATGTACTTACTTTTCGGAAGAAGTCACTGGAGAAGAAGGAAGCATTTACATCGTTCAGAAGAAAGGAGAATAATATTTCGTGAGATTTTAGAAGGGAAAAGTTTTAATTTAGAAAACTCCCCTCCTTTAAATGAACGATCCACCTATTTGACTCAAGTTATACAAAAATTTGGTGGTGGTCCTGCTGCTAATGAAACTACAACAAAGCTCTTAACAAACGGTGATGAAACATTTACTGAAATCATACAAGCGATTGAAAATGCTACACATCATATTCATATTCAATACTATATTTATCGATCAGATGAAATCGGCACAGAAATTCGAGATGCCTTAATAAGGAAAGCAAAATCTGGCGTGATCATACGCTTTCTTTACGATGGACTCGGAAGTAATAAATTACGGAAGAGTTTCTTACAACCAATGAAAGAAGCAGGGATTGAAGTAATCGAATTTGATTCTATACTTTCACCTTGGCTATTAGAAACCGTCAATTATCGTAATCACCGTAAGATTGTTATTGTAGATGGGACAATCGGTTTTACAGGTGGACTCAATGTCGGGGATGAATATCTTGGTCGTTCGAAGAAGTTTCCTATTTGGCGTGATAGTCATTTAAAAATAGAAGGAAAAGCATTATATAAACTACAGGCCATTTTCCTAGAAGATTTTCTTTATGCCACTAACAGTTTAAATGCTTACTCTTGGAATCAATTTATGGATAGAGCATACTTTCCAAGTCAAGGAATTCATCAGGCGCAAGGTGCCGTTCAAATCATTGCAAGTGGACCTAGCTCAGATGATACAAGTATTCGAAATGCTCTATTGAAAATTATGGGCTCTGCCAAAAAGTCAATTTGGATTGCCACTCCATACTTCATTCCTGATCAGGAAACATTAACATTATTACGTTTGAGTGCACTTTCCGGAGTAGATGTTCGAATTTTATATCCGGGAAAAGGCGATAGCGTCATTAGTGATCAAGCATCCCAATCATACTTTACACCACTTCTAAAAGCGGGAGTCTCCATTTACAGCTATAAAGATGGCTTTATGCACGCTAAGATTGTACTTGTTGATGATGAAGTTGCAACAATTGGTACAGCAAATATGGATATTCGTAGTTTTGAACTTAATTATGAGATCATTGCGGTCCTATATGAATCTATAACGGTTCTAGATATAAAAAATGATTTTGAACAAGATTTTAAAGACTCCATAGAAATTACATGGGCGTCATTTCAAAAGCGAAGTATTCAAAAACGCATGCTCGAATCTCTTATGCGACTCATTTCTCCCCTACTTTAAGTTAATCAATTATGCCTCGGCATAATAGCGTAAGGAGGTTTTAACTTCTTTCAGCAGAAGTTAAAAAAATATAAAAGACTGTAAACATACCTGATATTGTTTGGGTATGTTTACAGTCTTAAGTAGTCAAGGATATATTTTTCAATGTTGATGCGCTTGAAATGAGGATGATTTACATTCCAGCCCCCTACCGCTTTACTACAGGTGCGATTCATGATGCTATTGGCGGTTCTCGAAATTTTATCAGCGATTCTCGGCATTTTATCAGCGGTTGGCATTTTGGAGCGCCCAGTCGGAACGGAAATCAACCCCTCGTTTTGCCTGAAGAGGCCATGCTTTATTTATTTTGACGCAATAGTTTTAAGCAAATGAAAAGATGGTATGAGAAATTTTCATACCACCCTTTTTTAAATCAATTAAAGCTCGCCTGCTTTTAATTTGCCATGCCACTCTTTAAGGAATGGGATGTCTCCTTCTTTAATAGCGCCTGATTCGTTAGCTGCTTCAATTAAATAATCAAAGTTTGTTAGCGATACATATTGAATGCCAGCTTCTTCAAATGCTTGTTCAGCACGTGGAAGATTGTATGTGTAGACACAAACAACGCCTAGTACTTCACAGCCTGCAGCGCGTAATGCTTCTACAGCTGTAATTGATGAGCCGCCTGTAGAAACGATGTCTTCTACCACTACAACTTTTTGACCTGCTGCGTATTTTCCTTCGATTTGGTTACCACGGCCATGTTCTTTTGCTTTAGAACGTACGTAAACCATAGGTAATTCTAAAATATCACTTACCCAAGCAGCATGTGGAATGCCTGCTGTTGCTGTACCTGCTACGACTTCTGTTGCGCCAAAGTTTTCTTTAATAAGAGATGCTAAACCGTTTGCTAATTGTTTACGAATTACAGGGTCAGAAATTGTTAGACGTGTATCACAGTAGATTGGCGATTTAATGCCTGATGCCCATGTGAATAGTTCTGTTGGATTTAATTCTACTGCACCTACCTTTAACATAGCGTGTGCGATTTCATTTTGTAATGTCATATTTATGCCTCCCATAATTCACTTACGATTTTATATGCTGCTACTGGATCTTGTGCACCTGTTACGGCACGTCCTACGACGATTAGCGAAGAACCGTCACGTTTTGCGCCGTCTGGTGTTGCAATGCGCTTTTGGTCGTGTGCATCGCCACCTGCTAAACGGATACCAGGTGTCACACGTAAGAAATCTTCACCGCATACTTCAGCAATTGCTTTTGCCTCATGTACGGAGCAGACAACTCCATTTAAACCAGCTTGTTTTGTTACGCTTGCATAATGTAATACCGATTCCTGTAAAGATAAAGCAATTTTTTGCTCTGCCTGCATTTGCTCTTCTGTTGTAGAAGTCAGTTGTGTTACTGCAATTAATGCCGCACGTTCACGCCCTGCAGGAGTACCCGCTTCAAGTCCCTCAAGTGCCGCTTCCATCATCGGACGTCCACCTGCCGCATGAACGTTGACTAAATCTACCCCTAATTTCGCTAAGCCTTTCATAGCAGAGCCAACTGTATTCGGAATATCGTGTAGCTTTAAATCAAGGAAAATATCATGACCTAAATCTTTTACCTTGCGTACAATATCCGGTCCTTCCTGCATATATAATTCCATACCAATTTTCACGAAAAGAGGCTCATTAAAATGCTTTAGAAAATTGAATACTTCTGCTTCTCCAGGAAAATCTAGTGCAAGTATTGGTTTTGTATTCATGAACGATGGCTCCTTCCGATAATTTCTGAAATATGCTCTACACCTAAGGCATCAAGCTTTGCTGGTAATTCATCAATAATAGTAGGACAAACGAAGTGATCGACAAAGTTTGCTGTTCCAACAGCAACTGCTGATGCACCGGCCGACATAAAGTCAATAACGTCTTGCGCTTCTGTCACGCCACCCATGCCAATAATCGGAATATTGACAGCCTTATACACCTCATAGACCATGCGAATTGCAACTGGCTTTACAGCAGGACCAGATAAGCCACCTGTACCATTCGCAATCACTGGCTTACCTGTACGCTCGTCTAAACGCATACCGATTAATGTATTGATCATTGTAATACCATCTGCACCGCCTGCTTCAACAGCTTGTGCGATTTCTACGATGTTCGTTACATTAGGAGACAATTTCACGTATACAGGCACCTCAGAAGCAGCTTTTACAGCTTTCACTAACTCGCGCGCTGTTGCTGGGTCTGTACCAAACTGAATACCACCACATTTAACGTTCGGACAAGAAATATTAAGCTCTAATGCTTTCACATTTGGTGCAGTCGAAATACGTCGTGCTACTTCTACGTAATCTGCTGTCTCTGTGCCAGCAACATTTGCAATAATTGGCACATCATATGCTTCTAGAAACTTTAATTCTTCATTCATTACTTTTTCAATGCCGGGATTTTGTAAACCAATTGCATTTAACATTCCTGCCGCTGTTTCTGCTACACGCGGAGTTGGATTACCAGGACGTGTTTCCACAGTCGTTGCTTTTATCATAATAGCGCCAAGTTTTGATAAATCGTAAAGCTGCGCATATTCACGCCCAAAGCCGAAGCAGCCTGAAGCTGGCATTATTGGATTTTTTAAATCTAAACCTGGTAATTGAATAGTTAATCGACTCATAATGCCACCGTACCTTTCGGGAAAACTGGACCATCAGAGCATACTTTGACATAATCTTTTGCTACTTGATCTGTTGTTTTACACACGCATGCGAAACAAGCACCGATACCGCAGCCCATACGCTCTTCAAATGATAAATAACCTTCTTTTTCTGGATAGAAGCCTTCTAATGCTTTTAACATTGGTAGCGGACCACAAGAATAGAATACATCGAATTCAGGTGCTCGTGACTCTAATACATTTGTCACAAAGCCTTTTGTTCCTTTAGAGCCATCAACCGTTACATAATGTGTTTCTCCAAGCGCACTGAATTGTTCCTCATAGAAGCATACATCCTCCGTTTGGAAGCCAAGTACATGAATCGTTTTAACACCTCGAGCATTCAATTGTTTAGAAAGCTCATGTAATGGTGGTACTCCGATTCCTCCGCCAACTAAAAGTGCAGTACCGCCCTCTTTTACTGCCTCAACAGGGAAACCATTTCCAATTGGACCGAGTACATTGACGAGCTGCCCCTCGCGATTTGTCGCTAAAACCTTTGTTCCGCGACCTTCCGCACGATAGATCATCGTAAATTCGTTGTTGTCTTTGTCTATATTTGCAATACTGATTGGTCGACGTAAAAGCGGCTCCATTGAATCTGACACCTTTACATGGACAAACTGGCCAGGAGTCATATCCTGAACCAGTTCACCACGAAGTGTCAATTCGAAAATGTTTGTCGCAATTTGCTTTTGAGAGACGACCGTCATTTTCTCTTGACGAATCATATTAGTGTACTACCTCCGCTTTTGGCATTTGTTCTGCTGTAAATGTCATTGACTCAATAACACGTACCATCGCTTCTGCTGTATCTAATGAAGTTAAGCAAGGTACGCCGTTTTCAACTGACTCACGACGGATTCGGAAGCCATCACGTGCCGGTTGCTTACCTTTTGTTAATGTGTTGACAACAAGCTGTGCCTCACCGTTTTGAATTAAATCGATTAATGTTTGACCTTTTGCACCGATTTTGCCAACTACATCTGTACGTACACCTGCTGCTTCGAACGCTTTTGCTGTACCTTCAGTAGCGACAATACGATAGCCTACTGTTGAGAAGCGTTTTGCTAGTGCAATTGCTTCCTCTTTATCTTTATCAGACACAGTGAACAATACTGTGCCTTCTGTGCGAATTTCCATACCTGCTGCAACTAAGCCTTTGTAAAGTGCTTTTTCTAATGTTGCATCTTTCCCCATTACTTCACCTGTTGATTTCATTTCAGGTCCTAGTGTAATGTCTACACGACGTAATTTAGCAAATGAGAATACTGGCACTTTAACGAAGACACCTTTTTGCTCAGCCGCTAAGCCTGTTGGATAGCCTTGTTCTACGATTGATTTACCAAGGATCGCTTTCGTCGCAATATTCGCCATCGGGATGTTTGTAATTTTACTTAAGAACGGTACTGTACGAGATGAACGTGGGTTAACCTCGATGACATATACTTCGCCCTGTGAAATAACGTATTGAATGTTCATTAAGCCTACGATGCCAAGACCTTTTGCAAGGCGAGTCGTATAATCCACTAACGTATCTTTTTGCGTTTGCGTTAGTTTTTGTGGAGGGTATACAGAGATAGAGTCACCAGAGTGAACCCCTGCGCGTTCGATATGCTCCATAATACCTGGGATTAATACATTTTCACCGTCACAAATGGCATCTACTTCAATTTCTTGACCCGTTAAGTAGCGGTCTACTAAAACTGGATGATCAGGAGAGGCTTCTACTGCGTTCTCCATATAGTGTTTTAATTCCTCTTGGTTGTAGACGATTTCCATCGCACGTCCACCTAGTACGTATGAAGGACGAACTAGTACAGGGAAGCCTAGACGTTCACTAATAGCAAGTGCTTCTTCCGTAGATACAGCTGTTTGACCTAATGGCTGTGGAATATTCAAGTCGCGTAATGCTTGCTCGAATTTGTCTCGGTTTTCTGCACGGTCGATATCTTCAAGTGTTGTACCTAGGATCTTCACGCCATTAGCAGCTAATTTATCAGCAAGATTAATAGCTGTTTGACCACCAAATTGTACAACTACTCCAATCGGTTGCTCTAGGTCGATAATATGCATAACATCTTCGATTGTTAATGGCTCGAAGTATAATTTATCTGAAATCGAGAAGTCCGTTGATACTGTCTCTGGATTCGAGTTAATAATAATCGCTTCGTAACCCGCTTCTTGAATTGCCCATACTGAGTGTACTGTTGCGTAGTCGAATTCTACCCCTTGACCAATACGGATTGGACCAGAACCAAGTACAACAACTGATGGCTTGTCTGATTTAATCGATTCATTTTCATCCTCATATGTGCCATAGAAGTATGGTGTTTCAGATTCAAACTCCGCTGCACATGTATCGACCATTTTATATACTGGGATAATGCCATGTTCTTTACGATATGCATATACTTCCTCTTGAGTTGTTTCCCAAAGCTCAGCAATTTTCTTATCTGCAAAGCCTAGACGTTTTGCTGTACGTAATACGTCTTTATCGTTTTTATTGTCAGCAAGTGTTTGCTCCATATCTACGATGTTTTTGAATTTATTTAAGAAGAATAAGTCAATTGCAGACCATTCATGAATTTGCTCAATTGTTACACCGCGACGAAGTGCTTCACCGATGAAGAATAGACGCTCGTCGCCTGCTTTACGAATACGTTTTTCAATCCAAGAATCAGTGTTTTCTTCTGCATGTTTCAGCTCTAAGTGAACTTGACCTGTTTCAAGAGAACGCACTGCTTTTAGCATCGCTTCCTCAAATGTACGACCAAGTGCCATTACTTCACCCGTCGCTTTCATTTGTGTACCAAGATTACGCTTTGCAGATTCAAATTTATCGAATGGCCAGCGAGGGATTTTCGCCACGATGTAGTCTAGAGCTGGCTCGAAGCAAGCATACGTTGAACCTGTTACAGGGTTTTTGATTTCATCTAATGTTAAACCAACTGCGATTTTTGCTGCTAGCTTTGCAATTGGATAGCCTGTTGCTTTTGACGCTAACGCTGATGAACGAGATACACGTGGGTTTACTTCGATTACATAGTAATTAAAGCTATATGGATCAAGAGCTAATTGTACGTTACAGCCACCCTCGATTTTTAGTGCACGGATAATATCTAAAGAGATATTACGTAGCATTTGGTTTTCACGATCCGAAAGTGTTTGCGTAGGTGCAACTACGATGGAGTCACCTGTATGAATACCAACTGGGTCAACGTTTTCCATGTTACATACAACGATTGCGTTGTCAGCAGCATCACGCATTACTTCATATTCAATTTCTTTATAACCAGCGATTGATTTTTCTAGTAAACATTGTGTTACTGGCGAATATTTTAGACCAGATGTCACAATTTCCTCTAGATCTTGATCGTTGTAGCAAATACCGCCGCCTGTACCCCCAAGTGTGAAGGCAGGGCGAACGATTACTGGGTAGCCAATTTTCGCTACAAAGTTTTTCGCTTCGTCTAGGTTATGGATAATATCTGATTCAGGTACTGGAGCACCTAGTTCATACATTAAATTACGGAATAGATCACGGTCTTCTGCTTTATGGATTGCCTCTAATTTCGTACCAAGAATTTCAATATTAAGCTCATCTAGAATTCCTGATTTATCTAATTCAATGGCCATGTTTAAACCTGTTTGACCACCAAGTGTTGGTAGGATGGCATCTGGGCGCTCTTTACGTAAAATTCGTGATACAAACTCAAGTGTAATTGGCTCAATATATACTTTGTCTGCAATTTCTGTATCTGTCATAATTGTCGCAGGGTTTGAGTTTATTAAGATAACGCGATAGCCTTCTTCTTTTAGTGAAAGACAAGCTTGTGTTCCTGCGTAGTCAAATTCTGCTGCTTGTCCGATAACGATTGGACCTGATCCGATTACTAAAATAGTTTCTATATCTGTACGTTTAGGCATGTTGTTTCCCCTTCCCTGCTTCTACTTCCATCATTTCGATAAATTCATCAAATAAGTGATTTGAATCTTCTGGACCTGGTGATGCTTCTGGGTGATATTGCACGGTGAAGATTGGATATTTCTTATGGCGTACCCCTTCACAAGTACCGTCATTTAATGCGATATGTGTTAATTCTAAATCTGTATCTTTTAATGAATCGATGTCGATTGCATAGCCATGATTTTGAGATGTTAAATCAGTACGGCCAGTACGTAAATCTTTTACTGGATGGTTACCACCGCGGTGACCGAATGGTAATTTGAAGCTTCGTGCACCACATGCTAGTGAGAAGATTTGGTGCCCTAAACAAATACCGAACATCGGTACTTTTCCGATTAAATTACGAACTGTTTCAATACCTTCTTGCACATCTTCCGGGTTACCTGGGCCGTTAGAAAGCATGATGCCATCTGGATGCCACGCTAAAATTTCTGCTGCTGAAGTATTGTAAGGTACAACTAGCACATCACAATCACGTTTGTTTAACTCACGAAGAATACCATGTTTCATACCAAAGTCTATTAATACTACGCGTTTGCCACGACCTGGTGATGGGTAGGCTGCTTTCGGTGATACTTCATGTACATGGTTTGTAATAGCTGGTGTCGCCTGTAATTTTGCCACGATTTCGTCAACATTCACTTCCTCATCAGCCGCTGTTAAAATAGCCTTTACTGACCCTTTGCTACGAATAATACGTGTTAATTTTCGTGTATCGATTCCTTCAATCCCTGGAATATCCTTTGATGTTAAGTACTCATCAACTGTTAAATCACAGCGGAAGTTTGAAGGTGTTTTTGCTAATTCACGAACTACAAAGCCACGAATAGCAGGCGTGATTGATTCAAAATCATCACGGTTAATACCGTAATTACCGATTAAAGGGTAAGTTAACGTTACGATTTGTCCGTAGAAAGAAGGATCTGAAATTGTTTCCTGATAACCCGTCATCCCTGTTGTAAATACGACCTCACCTTGTGAAGCTCGCTCACTACCGAACGCTGTACCTGTAAATACTGTGCCATCTTCTAAAATAAGTAAACGTTTTTTCATTACTCTGCCTCCTGGTATACGATATTGCCTTCAAAAATTGTAAGGACTGGCCAACCTTTTGCAACCCATCCATTGAATGGTGTATTGCGTCCTTTAGATACAAAGCCTTCTGCATCAATTGTTTGTTCTTTATTTAAATCTATTAAAATCATATCTGCTGAAGATCCAACTTCTAATGTGCCATATGGTAAATCGAAAATTTGAGCTGCTTTTACAGACATCCAGTCGATCAACTGTTTTAACGTCCATTTCCCTGTTTCTACAAATTGTGTGTAAAGTAGTGGGAAGGCTGTTTCAAAGCCTACAATGCCAAACGGTGCGCCTACCATGCCACAGCATTTTTCTTCTACTGTATGTGGAGCGTGATCCGTAGCGATACAATCGATTGTGCCATCTAGTAGAGCTGCGTGAAGTGAGTCTTTATCATCAGCAGCACGTAATGGCGGGTTCATTTTCCAGTTTGCATCATCTGATGGAATATCCATTTCTTCAAGTAATAAATGATGCGGGCAAACTTCTGCAGTGACACGAATACCCGCTGCCTTAGCGTCTCGTACTGCACGTACAGATTCCTTCGTTGACACGTGACATACGTGGTAGCGTGCGCCAGCAGCTTCTGCTAGTAGAACATCACGTGCAATTTGAACGGATTCACAAATCGATGGAATTCCTGGTAAACCAAGTTCTTGATTACGCTTCCCTTCATGCATAACGCCGTCGTAAATTAATGAGTTGTCTTCACAGTGCGCTACAACTACCACATCATGCTGTGCCGCATCTTTCATTTGCTCATACATTGTTGATGCAAGCTGGATCCCAACACCATCATCTGAAAATGCAACAGCTCCATGTGCTTTTAATTCTTCAATACTCGTGCGAACCTCACCTGAGATGTCCTTTGTTAAAGAGCCGTATGGAAGTACTCGAATGACTGCACTTTCTTTAATAAGACCGTTAATCAACTGCATGTTTTCTACTGAATCTGGAACTGGTTTTGTGTTTGGCATCGCACAAATAGTTGTGAATCCGCCTTTAGCTGCTGATGCAGAACCTGTAGCAATTGTTTCTTTATGTTCAAATCCTGGCTCACGTAAATGTGTGTGTACATCGACAAAGCCTGGTGCCACAACTAAACCTTTACCTTCGATAATTTCTGCGCCTGCTACATTTACGTTTTGTCCAATTTCAGTAATTTTGCCATCTACCATAGCGATATTGACTGTTTGTAGCTCGCCTTGTTCATTTAACATTTGTACATTTTGAAGAACCTTTGTCATATTATTCTCTCCCCTTTAAAATTGTTTCGACAATAGCCATTCGCGTATATACTCCATTTCGAACTTGCGCGAAAATTCGAGAACGCTCGCATTCAACTAGCTCTGAAGCAATTTCCACATCACGATTGACCGGTGCTGGATGCATAATAATGGCCTTTTCCTTCATTTGTTTTTCACGTTCAATAGTTAAACCGTACTCGTTATGATAACTCTCTTTTGAGAAGCTTTTATTAACCTTATGACGTTCATGCTGCACACGAAGTAACATAATCACATCACTTATTTCGATTAAATCATCCCAAGAGTGATGTGCTTCGAAACCGCCAGCCCACTCTTCTGGACAAAGAAAATGAACATTTGCCCCCAATCGCTGTAACGCTGATGCATTTGATTTTGCTACACGGCTATGGGATACATCCCCAGCGATTGTTACATTCAACCCTTCAAAAGAACCAAACTCTTTTTTGATTGTATAAAGATCCAGTAATGATTGGGATGGGTGTTGACCTGCACCATCACCTGCGTTAATGATTGACACATTAATGCCTTCTAGCAGTTCATTGTAATACTCGTCTTCTTTTGCGCGAATGACTACCGCATCCATACCAATCATTTCTAACGTTTTTACCGTATCGTACATTGTTTCCCCTTTAGTGACACTTGAAAAACCCGCATCAAATGGGATAACAATACAGCCAACTTTACGCTCTGCCATTTCAAAGCTCGTTTTCGTACGTGTACTCGGTTCAAAAAATAAGTTTGCTACGTTGTATTCTCTAGATAACAATGATGCTTCACCATTTTCAAAAGCTTGCGCACGATCTAGAATGTGGTTAATTTCTTCAGTTGTTAAATGTTCCATCGATAATAAGTTCTTCATCATGTAACCTCCATTAGATTGTGTTTCATGAACGTCTATGTATAAACGTTCCGTATTCAGTAAGCTGAATATAGTAAAAGCCCCGCTGATGTCATCAACGAGGCATAAGGAGGCGTGACAAACTAGAGCAGAACATATTCCTACGTTTAGCTTGTCTACAACTTCCCTTTTTTTGCCTCTCTGGACAATTCATTAAAAGGTACTACTTATTTAATTAATCTTCTAAAATTTCTTTCTCTCGCCCTGGTAATACTAAGTTTAAAATCACACCTATAATTGCTGCTAATGCCATACCTTCAAGGGCAAATGACTCAGAGAATCTAAGTGCAGCACCGCCGATTCCTACTACTAAAATTACAGATGCAATAACCATGTTTCGATTATTCCCAAAGTCTACTTTACTTTCAACTAGCATACGTAAACCACTAGACGCGATAATACCAAATAATAAGATTGAAATACCACCAAGAACTGCGGTTGGTATTGTTGAAATTAATGCCATGGCTTTCCCAAAGAACGACACGACAATCGCAATGACTGCTGCTCCCATGATAACATACACTGAATAGACACGTGTGATTGCTAAAACACCTATATTTTCACCGTATGTTGTTTTCGGTGGTCCGCCGATTAAGGCACTCAGCAATGTCCCTAAACCATCCCCTAAAATTGATCGGTGAAGGCCTGGATCTTTGACATAATTTCGATTTACTACTTTCCCCAAAACTAATTGGTGACCTATATGTTCTGAAATCGTTACGATGACGATTGGTACCATTGCAAGTAAAATTTTAGCTGTAATATTGAATTCATAGTCCACACCTGGTATCAAAAAATCCGGTGAAGCGAAAAATGATGCTTCTTTTACTGGAGTGAAATCAACGATTCCAATAAACACTGAGTAGATATATCCAACAATTAGACCCATCAGAATAGGCATAGCACTTAAAATATTCTTAAAGTATACCGTGAATATAATCGCTGCTAATAAAGTAACTAAAGCCGCTGAAAAATGTAATCCACTGTATTGAGATACAGTTTCAACAACCCCCGTTGTCTCATTCACCTGTTCTACATTTATATTCATTGCCATATTTACTGCTGTACCTGACAGTCCTAAACCAATTACGATAATAACGGGTGCCACAACAATTGGTGGTAGCAAACGCATTAACCATTTATAACCTGTCTTCCAAATGATTAAAGACACAATTCCGTAAACTAGGCCGACTGCTAGTGCCCCAATCATCGCATTCCCCGGATTCACACTAGCATTATTTGTATCTAATCCATTCGCTGCAATTAGAATTGGTGAGATGAAAGCAAATGATGAACCTAGATAGGCTGGTACTTTAAACTGTGTTACTAATAAGAAAACAAGTGTAGCAATCCCACTCGTTAAAAGAGCAATTGCTGGACTAAGACCTACCAATTGAGGGACTAAGATCGTTGACCCAAACATGGCAAACATGTGTTGGAAACTTAATGTCACTAGTTGGACTGGAGTCGGTTTATCCTGAATATCTAATACTGCTTTTGACATAGTGTTTCCTCACTTTATCGTTAGTCTTCTTTATAAATAATGACGCAATCTTCGTCGTCTACCTCTTGTAAATTTACTACTATACGCTCGGATCCAGATGTTGGAACATTTTTACCAACATAATCAGCTCGTATCGGAAGCTCTCTATGACCTCTGTCGATAAGGACTGCCAGTTGAATTTGTCCAGGTCGCCCTAAATCCATCACTGCATCTAGTGCTGCTCGTACTGTACGCCCAGTGTATAATACATCATCAACTAGTATAATCTTTTGATTCGCTACAACGTAATCAATATCAACTTGCTCTACATGTGCCTGCTCGTTTTCATGCTTTGTTGATAGATCATCTCGATAAAGTGTAATATCAAGCTCCCCAGTACGAATTGCTTTACCTTCAATTTTTTCAATTCTTTCTGCAAGACGTTTTGCGAGAAAAGCACCTCGCGTTTTAATACCGACTAAAATACATTCATCGATCCCTTTATTACGTTCAATAATTTCATGAGCAATTCGTGTTAATGCTCTTGCCATTGATGGGCCATCTAATAGCTCATTTTGTGCCATGTAAATTTCCTCCTCTCTTCTATCTATTGTTGGTCATGTGTCCATAAAAAAACCTCTCGAGGCGAATAGCCTGAGAGGGTTGTATACGTGTTTAAATAGCATGTTGAAAAAATTTGCAGCACAAATTTTAAGCAACACGATCACATGTACCTTCTCAGCCTCTCTGGACTGTCATTAAAGGTGAATATTTAGTTAAGTTGTTCATTTCACTTTCGTTAGTATAGACCTTCTTTTACTATCCGTCAATGCCTATTTCGTAAATCATTTAATAATTGTTCATAATCAGCAGGAAGTGGTGTTTCAAACTCGATATATTCGCCAGATGCAGGATGATCGAATCCTAAAATTCCCGCATGTAATACTTGTCCACCGAAGTCTATTGTCTTTTTTGGTCCATATTTTGGATCACCAACAAGTGGGTATCCAATATAATTCATATGCACACGAATTTGATGAGTTCGTCCTGTTTCTAAACGACATTCCACTAGTGTATAGTCGCCAAAGCGTTCAATCACTTCGAAGTGAGTTACTGCATGCTTTCCATTATCAACAACCGCTTGTTTTTGACGATCTTTTTGATCGCGTGCAATAGGTGCATCAATTGTTCCTTTATCATGTGCAATATGTCCGTGTACTAGCGCAGTATATTTACGAGTCACTGTTTTATTGACTAGCTGATTCACTAACGATTCATGAGCCGCATCATTTTTAGCAACCATTAATAAACCTGAAGTGTCTTTATCAATACGATGCACAATTCCCGGACGCAGAACACCATTAATGCCTGATAAATCCTTACAATGATACATTAAACCGTTTACAAGGGTACCTGCCATATGTCCAGGTGCTGGATGCACGACCATGCCCTTTGGTTTATTCACAACAAGGACATCCGCATCCTCATAAACAATATCAAGGTCCAAGTTTTCAGCAATAACATCTAATGGCTCTGCTTCAGGTACATCTATTTCCACTAGATCTCCTACTTTTACCTTATACTTCGCCTTGACAGTCTTTCCATTTACTTTAACAATACCTTCAGTAATCCAATTTCCAATTTGTGTACGAGACCATTCTGATTGCACACTTGAAAGCGCCTTATCAATGCGCTCTCCCTTTTGCTGTTCTTCCATTGAATATGATACTTGCGTCATTCTTTCACCTGTTTCTTTTCTTTTTTATCTTCAGCGATTAAACCAATCATTATTACCACTACAGCAATTGTTAAAGCTGCATCTGCAATATTGAAGATTGGGAAATCATAATTAATTACCGGAACTAATACATCTATAAAATCGACCACTTCGCCTCTAAATAAACGATCAATAAAATTACCTATCGCTCCGCCTAATAAGAGCATTAAGCCTACTTGAAAAATAGGTTTCCCCTTTGCCTCTTTATGATAATAGTAAATAACGGCACATATAACAACTACAGTGACAATCGTAAATAGCCACATACGTCCTTCAAGCATGCCCCATGCTGCCCCTTTATTTCGATGAGACAATATTCCAAACCATGGATCCCATACTGAAATTCGTTCACCAAACTCCATATTTTTCACAATTAGCCATTTTGTCCATTGATCTAATAGGACAACGAATGCGGCCAATCCATAATATTTATACACAGTCATTCCTCCGTTCACTCAACATCTAACCTATTCTACCATAACAGCCCATCTCAGAATAACTAATATAGCACGAAAATATGGCTGAATACTTTATGTGGGGATGATTTTTGCTCCGAAAGCGTTTTCTTGTGGGCGTTCGCTTTGCTATCCATCGTTTCGACTCTTCTTTCCGTCGCTCTCGGCTTTCTTTCCGTCACTTTGACTCTTCTTTCCGTCGCTCTGGGTTTCTTCCGTCGCTTCGTCTCTTCTTTCCGCCGCTCTCGGCTTTCTTTCCGTCGCTTTGACTCTTCTTTCCCTCGCTCTGGATTTCTTCCGTCGCTTCGTCTCTTCTTTCCGCCGCTCTCGGCTTTCTTTCCGTCGCTCTTTCCGTCGCTCTGGATTTCTTCCGTCGCTTCGTCTCTTCTTTCCGTCGCTCTCGGCTTTCTTTCCGTCGCTTTGACTCTTCTTTCCGTCACTCTAGCTTTCTTCCGTCGCTTCGACTCTTCTTTCCGCCGCTCTCGGCTTTCTTTCCGTCGCTTTGACTCTTCTTTCCATCGCTCTGGGTTTCTTCCGTCGCTTCGTCTCTTCTTTCCGTCGCTCTCGGCTTTCTTTCCGTCGCTTTGACTCTTCTTTCCGTCGCTCTGGGTTTCTTCCGTCGCTTCATCTCTTCTTTCCGTCGCTCTTGGCCTTCTTTCCGTCGTTCTGGTTTTTCTTTCCGTCGTTTTAACTCTTCTTTCCGTCGTTCTGGCTTTTCTTTCCGTCACTTTGACTCTTCTTTCCGTCGCTTTTGTTCCCACAAAAAAACTATTGCCATCACTTCATAAGTAATGGCAATAGCTTTTCAATTTCTATTCAAATCTAGACTGTTTCAGATTCCTTTGAATGTACACGTCTCATGAAATCATTCACATCAGCCGGTACTTTTCGATCTAATAATGACACGATAATAACCGATAAGAAGCCAGCTGGTACTGTCACAATGCCAGGAATTTTAAATTGCAAAAAGCTTGGCAGCGTTCCAGGTAAAAATATCATCCACATAGATACCCCAAGTCCAATAAGTAAGCCCGCAATTGCTCCTTTTTCTGTCATTCCTCTCCACCAAATACCTAATATAAATATTGGTGTAAATGTACTCGCCGCAACAGTAAAGGCAAGAGCCACTAAATGTCCGATGGATGCATCCTTAACAAGTAAGCCCAATGCTCCATATAAAATACCTAATATCACAATTGCTACTTTCCCTGCAATCACTCGTTGTTTTTCTGTAATATCCTTTTTCATAACACTTGCATATAAATCATGAGCCAATGCCCCTGAGCTTGTGATAAATAATCCTGATAAATTTGAGAATATGGCCGCAAATGCCCCCGCGATGACAAGCCCAAGAAGCCATTTGCCTCCTAGTGCAAGTGCTGTTGTAGGAATAACCATATTGTTCCCACCAAGTACTAAATCTCGCATTACTTCCTCACTTGCAGTACCCGAGATAAAAATAGAACGGCCTACAACACCTAGATATACAGCTAGTAAGAAAAACGCACTTGCAATCCCAATCGCCATAAGCGCTGATTTACGAGCTGCCTTTGCACTTGGATTTGTATAAAATCTTAGTAATATATGTGGTAAACCAATCGTACCTAATGCTAAACCTATTGTCATACTAATAGTTTGCCAAAATGTTGGAAAATAAAAGCCTGTCCCTGTCCAAGCAGCACCATCAAAATTAATATCCTTTCCATCTAAAGCATATGGTGAAGTCCCTGTAATAGGGCCGCTAAATGAATTAATGGCAGCTAAAATCTTATCATAATGTAAACCGCTATACATTGCTGCGATCAACATAACAATAAACGCACCAAGGCGAATCCAAAGCTCTAAAGCTTGGTTGATTGTTGTTCCTTTCATACCGCCTATTCCTACATAGAAAATCATTACGATACATGTAAAGATGATACCAAATTCATAAGAGGTACCAAAAAACATACTTAAAATTTGTGCTGCACCTAATAATTGTGGTGCTGCATAAAAACCAGAAATCGCTAAAACTACAGCTACTGCTACTAGTCGAGCTCGTTTGCTATGAAAACGATAAGCTAAAAAATCAGCAACGGTAAATGCACCAAAACGTCTTAATGGACCTGCCACAAAAATTGCTAACAATGTTAATCCAATGGAGAAGCAAAATGCATAATAAGCACCATCATATCCTAATTGGAAAGTCAAACCAGCTATCCCAAGGAAAGTAGCTGCACTTAAATAATCTCCTCCAATTGCCGAACCATTTGTAAACCAACCAAAACTTCTTCCCCCTACAAAGAAGTCAGATGCCGTTGCATTTCTTTTTGTTAAATACGTAATATATACAATTGTTCCCATTAAAGCAATGGTCATTAACATCTTCGGTTCTAATAGAGCTTTTATCATTTAACAAATCCCCCCCTAAGCTAAAGCTACTTACTTAAGTATTTCGTATTTCTTTAGGCGTTTTTCGTACAATGCTGTATGCACATAGGCAATAATAAATGCCATTGCCATCATTACGACTGTTGTCACAAACCAGGTAACTGTTATACCACCCCAAATTTTCTTAAAAGCAAGTTCTGGAGCAAACCAGTTCATCACTGGAATACTAAAAATTAAAATGAAATAAAATACCGTTAAGCCAAAACCTGTCGTAAACTCATCTTTCATAATTTGGTTAGTAGTTGCATCTAGTGGTGGAAGATCCTTCACATCTATTGTTCCAGCTTCCACGTATTCATAATCATGACTCCCTACTTCTGCCATACTTCAAATCCCCCTTTCTATCTGGGCAAATAATTATCTGAAATTTCAAATTATTATTTACTACAATTATTTTATTCTATTTAACCCATAATTTAGTTACAAAATATTGCTGTATTAGTACAAAAAAATGCTATTTTAAGTTAAAATATTTTTATCATTTTTCATTTACAACGAAAGGGAGTTGTTAGCATTTTAAACATTGTTTGGTATATTGAAAATTCAAACGAAAAACAACAAATGGGCTACTGGTTAGAAGAATTTCTACCTCATACCTTTATGAACTGCGAAGAATTCAAAACAGAAGATGTCGCTCTCATTTTCTATGAAATCAACCGCTTATTTGACTGGGTAAAGATAAATCGGTTAAAAAGAAATTATCCTAACAGTATAATTGTCCCTATTGTTGCAGAACACCTTACTTACTCAACTGGTATAGCAATTGAACTAAATTTGCCCGCACTTCTCATAAAACCATTACAGAAGGCAAAATTTCTGCGAATTGTTAAAAAGCTTTATACGTCCTATAAAGAAAAACAGGCAAGTACTATTACAATGCTTGAGCTATCACAGCAAATTTCACAAGACCATACTTCCCCTTTCCGAGAAGCCTTTTTAAAACGACTTATACGGGGAGAAGTTGAAAATGAGCAGGAAATTATCCAGTCTGCCTCTTTTTTATCAAAAAATTGCATCCCAAATATCGTGTTTTTAATTCAGGGCTATATAGATGTGAATGAAAATCGACCTATCCTTTATGATGCGAGCAGTGTTATAGCAAATGTGTTTCGTCAAAACTTTGCTAACAACGCACCTTTATCCTTTTTAAATTTTGAACGTTATTTATTGTTGCTTATGCGCCTTCCAAATGAATACACATCATTTAAGCATTGGTCTGAGGGGGTAGCTTGTTTACTTGAGGTTATTGAAGTGTTAAAAAAAGATTATGGCATTCATCTTTTTATGGGGATTGGCGGTGTTTTTCAGGACGCCATGCAAGTTAAAGAATCTTATAGCCAAGCGCGAAAAGCGCGGAGAAAACCACCTGTCCATAATATTCATATACGATTTTATGAAGATTTAACAAAGCAAGAATCGCTTCAAAAGGCTATCCACTATATCGAAGAACACTATGATGAACAAATAACGATTAGTGATGTTGCCAAATATATTAACTTTAGTTCTACGCATTTTAGTAGATTGTTTAAAAAAGAGACTGGTCGTAATTTTGTGGATTATGTAGCTTTTACACGTATCATCAAGACGCTACCCTATTTACGAAAATACGATTACACCATTGAAAAAATTTCATCCATCTGCGGTTTTAACACTCCTAATTATTTCAGCATCACGTTTAAGAAGTATGTTGGCATATCTCCAACTGACTACCGCAATACGCAAGAAATATTATTTAAATAGTTCATAACGCATCGTTGAGTAACTAAACCTATAAAAAGAATCTGCTAGACCTCCATAAAAGTAAACAACGCAAGCCCCCCTTCATCAAGGAGACTTGCGTTTTTATTACATAGCATGCAAATTCTTGTTCTTAGTTTGCATTACTGTTTGTTTTTATCAATTATGCCTCGGCATAATTGCGTCCGGAATCGGCTGAAAGAACTTAAACGTAATATTTTTCTACAACTTCCGCACAACGTGTACACACTGTTGGATGCGCTTCATTTGAACCAACTGTTTCAGAAATTGACCAGCAACGCTCACATTTTTCGCCTGTTGCTTTCTCTACAACAATCGATGCATGTTCTAGAGCTAATGCATTTGCAGGTGCCGCTTCTATTGGTGCTACTTCAAAGGCAGAGACGATTGAAAGTTGCGCAAAGTCAATGTTTGCATCTTTCAATAAAGCTGCCACATCTTCTTTTGCATAAACTGTCACTTTTGCTTCAAGTGATTTACCGATTGTTTTTGCATTACGAGCTTCCTCTAATGCTTTTAAAAGATCATCACGAACATCAATGATTTTTACCCATTTTGCACGTAGACTTTCAAAGTTTTCATGTTCATCAACCTCTGGGAAGTCTGTTAATTGTACAGATACCTCTTCGACAACACCTTGAGCATGTAAATAAGACCACATCTCATCAGCTGTATGAGGGATAATTGGTGACATCACTTTTACTAACGTCATTAATGTGTCATAAATAACTGTTTGCATTGCACGGCGATCTTTGTTGTCATTGCCTTCAATGTATACAACGTCTTTTGCAATATCTAAATAGAATGAAGATAATTCTACCGCAACAAAGTTATTCACTGCATGGTAAACGGCTGCGAAATCATAGCGATCGTAAGCAGCACGTACAGTTTTTAACACATCTTGTAGACGCATATAAACGTATTGATCCATTTCACGAAGGTCTGCATACGCTACTCGATCTTTCGCTACATCGAAATCAGCTACATTGCCGTGTAAGAAACGGAATGTGTTACGGATTTTTCGATAAACCTCAGATACTTGCTTCAACATATCCATCGAGATACGAACATCGGCTGTATAATCCACTGAAGCAACCCATAAACGAAGAATATCTGCTCCGTATTGATCCATAACCTTTTTCGGGATAATGACATTTCCTAAAGATTTACTCATCTTACGACCTTCACCATCTAGAACGAAACCATGTGTTAATAGTCCCTTATATGGTGCATAGCCATTAATAGCTACTGACGTAATTAATGATGAGTTAAACCATCCACGGTGTTGGTCAGAGCCCTCTAAATATAAATCAGCTGGATATTTCATACCACGTTCTACTAATACACCTTGGTGTGAAGAACCTGAGTCGAACCACACGTCCATAATATCATTTTCTTTTGTAAATTCGCCGTTCGGGCTACCTGGATGTGTGAAGCCTTCAGGTAATAATTCTTTAGCCGTTTTTTGGAACCAAATATTTGACCCATGTTGACGGAATAATGCTGAGATATGGGCAATTGTTTCTGGTGTAATAATTGGCTCACCATTTTCAGCATAGAAAATCGGAATTGGAACACCCCATGCGCGCTGACGTGAAATTACCCAGTCTCCACGGTCACGAATCATATTATAAAGGCGTGTTTCACCCCAAGCAGGTGTAAATGCTGTTGATTTCACAGCTTCTAGTAACTCATCACGGAATGCATCAACAGACGCAAACCATTGTGGTGTTGCACGATAAATAACTGGTTTTTTCGTACGCCAGTCATGTGGATAAGAGTGCGTGAAGAAGTTAAGCTTTTCTAATGCGCCTACTTCTTTTAATTTTTCTGTGACCATTTTATTTGCATCATTGTAGAATACACCTTCAAAACCAGGTGCCTCATCTGTATAGCAGCCACTATTATCAACAGGACTAAGAATTGGTAGACCATATTGCTTACTAATATGATAGTCATCTTCCCCGTGTCCTGGTGCTGTATGAACACAGCCAGTACCCGCTTCAGCAGTTACATGCTCTCCAACCATCACAAGCGATTCACGGTCATAAAATGGATGCTGTGCAACAACTCGATCTAGTGCCTCACCCTTTACTTCCTGAACTACTTCATATGCATCCCACTCAAGTTCGTTAGCAACTGTTTCTAATAACTCTTTAGCAATGATGAATTTTTTATCTGCAACTGCTACAACAACATAGATAAATTCAGGGTTTACAGAAATCCCTAAGTTCGCTGGAATTGTCCAAGGTGTTGTTGTCCAGATAATAAATTTAGCATCTGCTGGTACAACATCTTTAGCATCTTTAATTGCAAAGCTTACATAAATAGACGCCGATTTAATATCTTGATATTCAATCTCTGCTTCTGCAAGTGCAGATTCAGATGATGGAGACCAGTAAACTGGTTTTAACCCTTTATAAATATAGCCTTTTTCAGCCATCTTGCCGAATACTTCAATTTGACGTGCTTCAAATTCAGGCTTTAATGTAATATATGGATTTTCCCAATCACCGCGAACACCTAAACGGCGGAATTGTATACGTTGGTTGTCGATTTGCTCGTAAGCATACTCTTCACATAATTTACGGAATTCAGCAACAGACATTTCTTTGCGCTTTACACCTTTGTTCGTTAGAGCCTGCTCGATTGGTAAACCGTGTGTATCCCAACCTGGAATATAGTTTACATGGTAACCAGTCATAGAGCGATGACGTGTAATCATGTCTTTCAATACTTTATTCAAAGCGTGACCGATATGGATATCACCATTCGCATATGGAGGGCCATCGTGTAACACATATTCAGTGCGTCCTTCAGTGCGCTCCATCTGTAATTTGTTAATGTCCATTTCATCCCATTTTTCTTGCATCTTCGGTTCATTTGCCGGTAAGTTTCCACGCATTGGGAAATCTGTTTTTGGCATTAATAAGGTATCTTTATACTCAACCATTTTTCAATTCCTCCTTTATTTTTACAAACAAAGAACATATGCACTAAGGCTTTCATTCACATACGACAGTTATTAGCAAAATCAACACATTTTAACAACGAGAGTATAAATTCAGATTTAGGATTCAAAGCATTTATCCATTTCACATTTATAGAAATGGAAGCCTTCCGCCATTTGAACATAAAAAAAGCCTCTCAATCCCTCAAAGGGACGAGAAGCTTATACTCGCGGTACCACCCTAATTGCAGCACAAAATTGTACTACCACTTAAAGCACGTTAACGTCGTGCATCACGAAATAACTTACTTCATTCAGTTATTTAGCTCCGAAGTGATGTTCATTGTTATTTGCATGTTTGGGCTCACACTATCCCCAAATCGCTTAACTACGCCTAACAAATACTGTCTTCGTCTCTGCCTGTATGCATATCTGTTCAAAATAATTACTATTACAATAGTATATGAAAATCAAACAATCACGTCAAGTTTCACTTATTGCATTTAAACTTGATCGGCCTCCTGAGCTTCTTCAACAGATGCTTGAATTTCTGTAAGATCAATATCATATTGTAGCAAGTGATCCCAGTCATCTGCATTTAGTAAATCAAGCTGTGCTTCTACAAGCATTTTAAAACGATTACGGAATACTTTTGATTGTTTTTTTAGCTCATCAATTTCAATTGTCACTTTACGAGCTTTCGTTAAAGCCTCATTGATAATACGATCAGCATTTTTTTCTGCTTCCTTTACAATGAGTTTAGCTTCTTTTTGAGAATTTCTTCTTACTTCATCGGCTGCTTCTTGCGCGACTACAATTGATTTTTGTAATGTTTCCTCTAACGTGTTAAAATGTCTCGCTTGTTCTAAGGACATTTCTAATTGTCTGTCTACTTCCTTTTTTTCACGTAGCAAAATTTCATAGTCTTTAATAATTTGATCTAAAAATTCATTTACTTCATCTTCAGCATAACCTCTGAACGATTTGGTAAACTCCTTATTATGTATATCAATAGGTGATAATGGCATACGATCCTTCTCTCCTTTACATGTACATTCGTATTTCCTATTATACAATTGTTCCAACAACTTAGCAGTAAAAATTAATGAAATTTACTTGGTTTTTAGCTTTTTTGAGTCAATCGACCGACTTGTAAACGAATTTTATCTTTTTTTGTACGGCCTTCTGTCATTATAATTTTTACTCGACCGCTTCCGCGTACTGATAAAATATCTCCTTCTTGTAATTCAAAAGCAACTGTATCCCGCTCAGTCCAATTAACACGTACCTTTTTTCCTGTAATTAACGCTTGTGCTTTTTGGCGGGAAATTTTTAAAACCGTTGAAATAATAACATCTAAACGCATGGAAGAAACAGTATGAGACTCTTCTAGCCACTCTTCCTCATTTTGTAGCAAAGGCTCCATCTCTTTAATCGATTCTACATGTACCTTTACTTTGCCAATGCCTGTTAAATGTAAGCGTACATATTGTGCTACCTCATTCGCTACTACAAATTGTACTTGGTGTTCATTTACACGAATATCACCGAATTTGCCACGATTCAGTCCTAATGATAATAATGCCCCTAGAACATCTGGATGTCGTAGTTGTACAAATTTCACAGGATATTGAATTGAAAATACTGTAAGCTGAAAATCTTCCTCCACAGGCTCATAATAAGTAGGATAAATAAGCATACGTTGTCTTTCTGCTTCATCAAAGAGCCCAGCACTAACTGTTTTCAATGTGTCTTCTTGACCAATAATCGATGTAACAATAAAACGTTGTCGAGGATCTAAAAAATCAGTAAGCTTTGGAGCATATCGATCCTCCACCTCATGTTGCCAACTCACAACCTGTTCAATAAAAGGCTGTTCATCTTTCCTAAAATGCTGAATTAAATGCTCCATGTTTACTCCACCTCTATTATCTCTCTTTTACTAGTTTAATTTCATTGGTATTTTAAGGATCTATTCAGATGTTGTTTAACCATTCTTTCTTATCTACACTAATTAATTAGTAGGCTCTGATTTCCGCTACGGGCTACTCGCTTTGTTGCTGTCGCTTCGCTTTCGCACAGATAAAACATTTGTTGCTGTCGCTTCGCTTTCGCACAGATAAAACATTTGTTGCTGTCGCTTCGCTTTCGCACAGATAAAACATTTGTTGCTGTCGCTTCGCTTTCGCACAGATAAAACATTTGTCGCTGACGCTTCGCTTTCGCGCAGAGCAAAGCTTCCTGCGGGCGAGCGTCGAGCCGCTTCCTCCACTAAAGGAACGAAGGCTAAGTGCGTCACGTCCTGTGACAATGCCTTCGTAACCAACATCGTGTTGGCCTCAGGGTCTCGTCTGTCTCGCTTTCCCGCGGGAGTCGAGTAGCCCTACGCTACAATCAGTTAGAATGGGCATATATTAGCAAAATATCAACCAAAAAATCCTTTTATCAGTCAATAAAAAAACTATATTTCCCTAATCAACACGCTTAGTTTTATATTTAAAAATAGGAGCAGCTACAACCTCCACTCCAATCAACCTATATACAAAGCATACGTATTAACAAATGTCATCCCAACAATACTTTTTAATCAAGAACAGATTTAGTATTGATCCTTAATTTCAGTTGAATTTGCTTTAGATTGCCAAAACACCGTTCCCTACTCACGCTTATGAATTCTAGGGAATCATCACTAAGTTGTTAGCAATATTTTTGTTAAATATAGTATTCCCAATAAATAAAAAATCCCCACCGTTCGTGAGGATTTCTTTTAGAAGAACATTTCATATATTTTTTCAATAACAATAAAAAGTCCGTTTTGAATAAAATTAAGCATAAAAATTGCCACAATTGGCGAGATATCAATCATACCAATTGGAGGGATGAATTTCCTAAAAATCCCCAAGTAAGGCTCACATACTTTTTTAAGAAAACGACCAATTGCTGAATCTTGGGCAGCAGGTACCCAAGACAGTAAAACATATCCAACTAACATATAAGAATATATCCTAAATGCTAATGATGCATAACCTAGAATTACCCATAAAGTCATATAAACTACAATCCTCGCTATTAATTATCGTCTAAAATAAAATTCGAAATTTCGCCAGACACTTCTACATTATCAGGTGTACATAGGAAAATGTCTTTTCCAATCCTTTGAATATCACCGCCAAGTGCATAAACTGTGCCACTTAAAAAATCAATAATTCGTACACCTTGCTCTCGCTCAATACGTTGCAAATTGAGGATTGTTGCGCGTTTATTTTTTAAATGTTCAGCAATATCCTGTGCTTCTGCATAAACTCTAGGTTCAACTAATACAACTTTTGCACCTTTAGAATTCATAGCTGCCTGTAAACTTACAATGTTGTTTGTCGTATTTGTACTCTGCGGAAAAATTTCCTGAACGGGTGCCTTTCGCTCCTTAATAACTTTTTTTGGCTTCACTGATTGAATTTGTTGCTGTTGTTGTACGGGTTGTTGCTGTTGAACAGGAGCTTGCGTGATTTCTTCTTCTATTTCTTCCTCAAGATAAAAGAAATTTTTAATTTTATTTTTCATGCTCATCCTCTTCCCCTCTTTCATTTCCAACAAGAGCCGTTCCAACTCGAACAAATGTAGCCCCTTCCTCTACCGCCATTTCAAAGTCATTAGACATGCCCATTGATAACTCGGTACAAGGCGCGTGTACGAATCCTTGCTCGGCTATTTGCTGTTGACATTGTTTTAATTGCTTAAAAACAGAGCGAATAATTGTTTCCTCATCTGTATTTGGTGCCATTGTCATTAGACCAACAACTTGAATTTTTGTAAAACTCTTTAATGATTCAATAAAAGGCAGAATTTCCTCGATTGCTAAACCATGTTTTGACTCTTCGCCGGATACATTAACTTGTACAAAACATTTGACAGGTTTGTCTGCTCTTTTTTCAATTTCTTCTGCTAAACTCAAACGATCTAATGAATGCAAATAATCAATGCTGTTAATGACTTGTTTTACCTTACGTGTTTGTAAAGACCCAATATAATGCCAATGTACATCAGCTTGAATCGCCTCAATTTTACGATTTAAGCCTTCAGGACGGTTTTCTCCTAAATGAATCAGTCCTGCATCAATAGCTTCTTGTGTTCTTTCTACTGAAACCTCTTTTGTCACTGCAATAATTTGGACTTCGTTTTCTTCTCGATTAGCACGTTTTTTTGCTGCTTGTATAAGATCATTAATTTTATTCAAATTTGATATGATTTTTGTCACTGTTTTTCCCAACTTTACAACAATAGTTTCTTTTATTGTAACAAGCAATGCTTGAATTATCAATGAATAGCCTGACCTAAGTGAAATTACATTTAACCCATTTGCAGCTTAAAAACAGCTTTGGTTTTAATAAGCGTAAAAACTGCGCACTTTAGGATAATGCTTTTACTAAAATGACATCCTTGCCAACCACAAGTACATCTTTCATATACACTTTCCTAACAGATTCTTCCCCGCGAAAAAGGCCTAAATATTTTCGGGGCTCCGCAATCATAAAAGCCGTTACATAGCCTGTTTCTTTGGATACCTCTGCATCAACCACAAATCCTAAAAAGCGTCCATTGCCTGCTTCAATAACTTCTTTTTGCTGCAACATCGAGAAACGCATATTTTCCCTCCCTAACTAAATCAATTACTCTCAACATCGTTTTATCTCAATCAATTGTGCCTTGGTCTGGAATCGGCTTTGTGCTTGCACAAAGCCGATTCCATGACATCCTGCCGGGGGCTTTAACTTCTTTCAGCGGGCGTTTGGACACCCGCTGAAAAATAGCTTACATTCGCATTAATCTCACCACTTATAGAGATGGGAGACTTCTGCTGAAAGAAGTTAAACTATGTTCTCTCTTTATATTTATGTGTTCATTGTTGTTTAAATGAAAATGAAATGATCAAGTGAATGTTGTAAAAATGTCATAGTTAAATTGAATTTGGCTCTTTGGCAAAACGTGTGGTTGATTTCCGTTCCGACTGAGCGCTTTGTTGCTGACGCTTCGCTTTCGCACAGATAAAACATTTGCTGCCGCTACGTTAACACTACGCTTTCGCACAGAAAACATCCGCTTCGCTGCAGGGTCTCGGGCCTACACGATGTAGGTCACGAAGGCGTTATCACACAGGACGTGATGCTCTTAGCCTTCGTTCCTCTATCGCTAATCCCCAAGGAGTCGCTCAGTCTCCACTACAATCAACTAATTCATTTAGTATGTATCTTCTAGCACGTCACTCTCTAATTTATAGTGATAATATGCGAAAGCATAACATCATAATAAATATTTAAATTCGTAATCAAAGCCACAGCAGATATCAATAACATTCTCTATTCTGTTCGATTATAGTAAGTAGCCAGCGTTCATTGTTGAATACATAAATTAAAAGTACTACGCTATCATTGATTGGAGCGGAAGGCTACTCGACTCCCGTGTGAAAGCAAAGCGATAGCAACGTAGCGGAGGAAGCGGCTCGATGCTCGCCCACAGGAAAGCGGGTAGGCTGAAACGGAAATTACTTACATTTTGTTATAATTAAAATGCGCACCGAGGAATTCGGATGCGCATTGTTTTTACTTATAATCTTTCTGCATTGTTTCAATTGCATTTTTTTCTAGACGTGAAATTTGCGCTTGAGATATTCCCAATTCCTTTGCAATTTCAGTTTGTGTCTCACCGTAATAAAAACGCTTTGCAACAATCATTTGTTGACGATCATCTAACTTTTGTAAACTTTCCTTTACCGACACGTAGGCAACCCATTGATCTTCTGATACATCATCATCACGTAATTGGTCCATCATATAAACAGCGTCTCCACCGTCAGAATAAATGGGCTCTTGTAATGAAACTGGATCTTGAATGGCATCTAAAGCAAATAATACATCTTCCTTTTTCATGTCAATCATTTCAGCAATTTCTTCAATTGTTGGTTCTCTTAAATTATCGGTTATCCATTGCTCTTTTGCCTGCATCGCCTTATACGCAATATCTCTAAGAGAACGAGAAACACGTAATGCATGATGATCACGCAGATGGCGACGAATTTCACCAATGATCATTGGTACAGCATATGTTGAAAATCGCACATTATGCTTCAAATCAAAATGATCAATGGCTTTCATGAGGCCAATACAGCCTACCTGAAATAAATCATCTGCCTGTTCACCCCTGTAGGCAAATCTACCGACAATACTAAGCACTAACCTTAAATTGCACATTACAAGCTCTTCTCTAATCTCTGTTTCTCCAGCTTGTAAACGGATGAATAATTCCTTCATTTCCTCGTGCTTTAAAATTGGCAAAGTCGATGTATCTAAGCCGCAAAGATCTACTTTAGTTCGCATATTCGATTCCTCCGGATGTTATTCTCTGACTAAACCGTGACATCAGTTTGTCCGAGAGAAACGAGAATATGCACAAAAGCTAAGACCAATTTTAGGTAGGTTAAATTTCCCTACTTAAGATATCGGTTGATTCAAGTTTTCACGTAAATCTTGAATAATTTTCTTCTCTAATCGGGAAATATATGATTGCGAAATACCTAAATGATCAGCTACTTCTTTCTGAGTCATTTCAATTTTTCCATTTAGTCCGAAACGACATTCCATAATATATCTTTCACGCGCCCCTAGTAAATTAATGGCATGAAACATATGTTGACGTTCAATTTTTTTCTCTACATTATCTAAAATAATATGTTCTTCTGTTCCTAAAATATCAGACAATAACAATTCATTTCCATCAGCATCGGAGTTTAATGGTTCATCTAATGAAACTTCACCCTTCATGCGACTTGTTTTACGTAGATGCATCAAAATTTCATTTTCAATACAACGTGATGCATATGTGGCAAGCTTAATATTTTTATCTGTATTGAACGTTTCAATCGCCTTAATTAAACCGATCGAACCAATACTTATTAAATCCTCAATCGGCGTACCTGTATTATCAAAACGTCTAGCAATATAAACAACAAGACGCAAATTACGTTCAATTAGTGTATCTCTAGCTCGTAAATCACCATTCATAAAGGATGCAATGACTGTAACTTCTTCTTCTCGACTTAGTGGCACTGGCAATGAATCATTTCCCCCTATATAGTACGTTTCACGACTTCGAAACTTACTCCATAATTTTTTCAAGCTAGCAAGTAGCCTAAGAAGCAATAGTTCTCCCCCTCTATGAGTTATTTGAAAGCGCTGAAAAATGTAAAATTGCTGCTGTGCTATGCGGAAAATTTTTAGCTTTTTTTGTTAATACGATATATTCATTCGTTTTCACTTGTGAGTGCTCCCCCTTTATATGCCACTCCTCAAAGCGGAAACCTAGTACAACTGACTGCTGTTGCACTGTATTAACATGAATAAATCGAATATAACGCTGATAATCTTCTGAAAACATGGATACATTATACGGATCAGTTTCTTGCCATTCCAATAATGATTTGCAAAATGCTGCAGGTAAATGTGGTTTTAAAGCGGCATAAGAGACAAAGTGAACAGGTTTCCCTGATAATGGCTCGATAGCTTGATTACCTGTATCTAGGAATGCAGAAAGCGGTATCTTTACATTAAAAATTTTTAACGTCGTATCAAACACAAACTGACCACTTAACCGCTCTAGCTTTACAAATCCCCATTGCTTATAAAAAGCAATAAGATTACTAACAGCTAATAGTAGGCAAATAATTATAAAATGGACGGCAGAAAGACTTTTTAAATATGGTTGTAACGCCGTTAACAATCCACCGATAACGATTGTTGCTGTCAAAACAATTGGTCCTTGCTTTTGAAAGCTTCGAATCTTGAAACGAAAAGCTATCCCAATTAGTATGAAAAAGCTCAGCAGCGTTGTTAACAGCATTTGACCACCTATTACAGCTACAAAACTACTACAAATAGAACTCATTAATAATCTCGTATTCTTTACAAAAACCCCTGTTACCTTTGCCGTAAACTTGAGTATCGCTAGGTTAAAAAGCGTATTAATGAGCACCAGCCATTCTCCATACATAACAGCCGCCTCCTATATACAAAGTTAGCATGTTACACTCACAAATATTGTCAAACAATCGCATCATTTCCTTAAAATGTTTTGACAAAATACATCCTTTCCTTACACAATCTGAACAATCAATTAATTTCTCATAATTATTAGCGCTGTCGCCTGTTTACGTTTCTCTAGGCAAACGACCAATCAACATTGGTACTTCAATTTTACTTTCGCCACAATAACATTTGCCGAATAAGATAAAATTTTTACTTTGGAAATATAAAAAACTCGTATTTTACATATGTAAAATACGAGTTTTTTAGAAGTCAGATGCTTTCAATTTATCAGCGATTTCTACGATTACGTAAAAATGCTGGTACCTCAAGCATGTCATCCTGCGCATAATTTTGTTGATTTTGACGTGGTTGCTCTTGCTGTACATGTACATCTTGTCGTGGTTCACGCACCGGAGCTTGCTGTTGCTGTACAGCTTGTCTATTTGTATTGATCGTCGGACGTGTAGTATTACGTTGTTGCTGTAAAGCTTCCTCCGAGAAACCTGTCGCAATAACTGTGACAATAATTTCATCTTTTAGATTTTCGTTAATAACAGAACCGAAAATCATATTTACTTCTTCATCTGATGCTGAAGCTACGATGTCTGCGGCTTCTTGTACTTCAAATAAGCTAAGATTCGAGCCACCTGTAATATTCATAAGAACACCTTTAGCGCCATCAATTGAGGATTCAAGTAAAGGACTTGAAATAGCTTTCTTAGCTGCTTCAGCAGCACGGTTTTCACCTGTAGCAATACCAATCCCCATTAACGCTGAACCTTTGTTGGACATAATTGTTTTAACGTCTGCAAAGTCTAAGTTAATAAGACCTGGTGTTGCAATTAAATCTGAAATACCTTGTACACCTTGACGTAAAACATTATCTGCCTCACGGAATGCCTCTAGCATTGGCGTTGATTTATCAACGATCTGTAATAGCTTGTCGTTCGGAATGACGATTAGCGTATCAACAGACTCTTTCATGCCACCAATACCACCGATAGCTTGTGTTTGTCGTTTGCGACCTTCAAACGTAAATGGACGCGTTACAACACCGACTGTAAGAGCTCCTAAATCACGAGCAATTTGTGCAATTACTGGCGCGGCCCCAGTACCAGTTCCTCCGCCCATTCCAGCTGTAACGAATACCATGTCTGCACCACGTAGAACCTCTTCTAATTGTTCACGGCTCTCTTCTGCAGCTTTTTTCCCTACCTCTGGATTTGCACCTGCACCTAACCCACGTGTTAATTTTGTACCAATTTGTAGCTTTATTTCTGCTTTCGATAAATTTAGCGCTTGTGCATCTGTGTTAACTGCGATAAAGTCAACACCTTGTACACCATGTTCTATCATTCTATTGACAGCGTTGTTACCGCCGCCACCAACACCAATGACTTTTATTACTGCAAGTTGATCAACACTTGTATCAAATTCTAACATTTCTTTTTCCTCCCACGGTAACTCGACTCTGTATCATTCATTACGCATTCTAGATCAATTATGCCTCGGTATAATTGCGTCCGGAATCGGCTTTGTGCTGGCACAAAGAACTCCTTTCCGATTCCGTGACATCCGCCGGAGGCATTAACTTCTTTCAGCAGGTGTTTGGACATCTGCTGAAAAGTAGCTTAAATCCGCATTCACCTCTCACTACCAATAAAGGCGGGAGACTTCAGCTGAAAGAAGTTAATCAAAAAACTTATCAAATAATTTTTTTGCTCTCCCAATTACGCTCCCTTTTGATTCTGAAGGTGTAGCATATTCTTGCTTTTTATGTGTGGCTGCTGAAGATCCGACAACTGCATATTCAATAGGCTGCGTATTAGTACTTTTCCCATAAAAATCATCTTCTAAATAGGCGTAACGAATAAGTCCAACCGCTGTCGTAAATGAAGGCTCTCTAACGCCAATATAATCGGGTGTATAAATTCTAACACGGGTTTGCAGAATCTGACGTGCCAATTGAGCAATACCCTCAAGTTTTGCAACGCCACCAGTTAAAACAACACCGCCTGGTAAATCTCGAACACCTAGACGTGCTAACTCGTCAATCACTAACTCAAATAGTTCTTCCAAGCGAGCGCCTATAATTTCAGATATATAGCGCTGGCTGTACTGATCTGTTGAATCTGTCCCGACAACCGGTACTTCAAAGAGTTCATCATCTGATGCATCATCATAAAAGGCATGTCCAAATTGATGTTTTATTTGTTCTGCCTGTTCTGTTGGTGTTTTTAAGACGATCGAAATATCTTTCGTGATGTGATCGCCACCAATAGGAATAACACCCGTATGTGTCAACAGTCCCTCTTCGAATACTGCGATAGTAGTTGAACCGCCGCCTAAATCAACGAAAGCCGTACCTTGGTTTTTTTCATCCTCTGTTAATGCAAAAAAGCCTGCTGCTAATGGTTGCAAATATATTTCTCGAATACTTAAACCTGCACGTTCTACACAACGTAGAACATTGTGTAAAAGTGTCTTAGAGGTTGTAATCATTGTGGCATCCATTTCTAAACGGATACCAATCATACCTCGTGGATCTTTAATCTCATCTAAGTTATCGACAATAAATTGTCTTGGAATGATGTTAACTAATTCACGTTCAGGAGGTATTGACATGACTTGTGCAGATTCTACCACTCTATCTAAGTCATCATCTGTAATTTCTCTGTTTTCACTATTTACAGCGACAACACCTTTAACTAGCTGTAACATCGTTTGGTTTGCAGGAACACCTAAAACGACTTCATTAATTTGATATCCTGTCATTCGTTCAGCTTGTTCTATTGCTTTTCGAATCGATTGAACTGTTGCATCAATATCAACAATTGCACCTTTTCTTACTCCATTCGATTTTACATTTCCGACGCCAATTACATGTAATTGACCGTCACCCATTTCACCTATTAATACCTTGATAGAGGATGATCCTATATCAAGAGAAATATATAAATCTTGCTGATTCAATTAGCTGCACCTCCTTGAAAAATGCTCTTATCCTCATTCTATTGTAAATTCAGCATAATGTCTAAGCAAATCGAGCATTTTGCACAATTTTTCTCTAATTATATGGTATTTTTCCTTTTCTCGTGACGTTTTTCGTCTATCTTAGTTAGTAAAATTCGCCTAATTATTGCTATATTCTGGAACAAACGTACTCCAAAAGCGAAAATAGCTGCTAAATACAAGTCTACCCCTAAATACACACCTAAAAAGGCTAATCCTGCTGCAAGAATTATATTAAAAAAGAATCCAGATACAAATACTTTATCATCATATACTTGCTGTAGTTGAGCACGAATACCGCCAAATAATGTATCCAGGGCTGCTAAAACAGCTATCGACAGATAATTTTCATATATAGAGGGTATTTGAATATTTGTTAACAAGCCAAGGGCAAGTCCAAATATCAGACCTAAAAATGGTAGCCACATATATTATTCTCCTTTTTCCACCTCTGTTAAATAATCATTTGTCAATGGCTGATCAAATGCCGGGATTGTTAAATGCTCTGTCGGTTCCTCTATTATTAAATTAAAATTATCTAAATAAAAGGAATCGATAAATGTAGAGGCCTGTAACGAATTGTACATTTTTTGAGCTTCTTTAAAGGAGCTTGTCCCAATATAAATTTCAAAAGGTGGTGAGGACAGTGGTATACTGTTCACTGTAGTCTTTCCATTTATGTCTCGAATGGCTGTCGTATGGACAACACGATTTCCATCTATCGAAACACTCGCTGCATTGTTTTTAAACAGCGCATTCAATAATTGGGTTAGTAAATCAGGTGAAATTTCTTTGATTTCATAGCCCATTTCTATTAATTCTGGCGCTGGTTCAACACGAAGTACAACACCTGGCCCTTTAACTTCTGTTAGCCCAGCTTGTAGCTTTAAACGATTCAATGTTTCATATAATGCTGACTGTAAATTTGCTTTCTCAGATTGCTCATAGCGACCCACTACTTCATTTAGTGAGCGAATTTCTGCTAATAATGTGGAATGCCTTTGCTTTTCTTCTGCTAATTCCTCTCTTATGGCCCAAATATCTCGTGTATCTCGCTCAGCTGGTTGCTTTATGGTATTGTATTGTACCGCTATCATCAAACCGATAATAAATAGCACGATCGTTATTCGGGTGTACATATTTTTTTTCAAAATAGCCCCTCCTAGACGTATCGTAACCCCCCACAGATTTACGCCTTGCCTTATATCTTGAATTATGCAAATGCATATTACAATCTATAACTTATCTGGAGGCTATAACCAAGGTTTAGTTTGTAAATATTAACTGGAAATCATTTAACTTTCTACTATTACTTTTGGCATTATAAGCTTTTGTTCTTCTTCTAATGACACAACAATATTGTCATTTACTAGTTGATCCACAATGCCACCATTTAAATTTAAGGAAGCCATCAATGTTGCTGAATCCCCTACAGCCTCAATAACAAATGGAGCTGGATGCTGCTTGCCGTCTATAGTAATGACTGGTCCATTACAACGAATATAAGAATTCGCCATAACGCGTTGTCCATTAATAGCAATTGCTTGAGCACCAGAAATTTTAAGTTCATTGAGTAATTTAAATACATGGCTTTCATGCACAATATAATCATTAGGATTAGCAGATTTCGGGTCGTAATCACCGTCTTGAAGGGTAATACGTATCCCTTTTCCCTCTGCGTTTAAATCGCCTAGCAACAAGCGTAAATCCTCTGCTTCTTCAACCAGCTTTGTATAATCCTTTTTACTAGCAACAAATGACTTTTCATACTTGCGAATTTTTTCTTGTAAAGAAGTCAACTCTTCTGACAATTCTTTATTGCGCTCTTGCTGTGCAATTAACTCCTCACGATATGACTCTTCTTGCTCAAAAAGCTCTGCATCACTAGCACCTGCATGTCGATTATCTTTTGCCTGATTGTACGAATAGCCAACGATAAACCCCATAGTCACACAAACAATAAGCAACTCAAATTGTTTTCTTGAAAAGAAATTTCCTTTGCTACTCTTTTTCTTGTTGTTCATCTTTTTTCACTTCCTGGTTGGCCGTATCTCCTTCTAAGTCAATGCTTTCTTGGTTGTACTCATCATTGAAAGATTTATAATACGAGCCGACCTCTAAATCGATAACACCCTTTTCTAAATTCGGGATTTGTGCCACGAGCGATGGATAATGATTTAGCTTTTCTGCCAACGTTTGAATAACAGCACGTACCTCATAGCCATCGTTCATATACAGCGTAACTGCATTAGGATTTGACTCATTACTGTTAATATTGACTTGAGAAATTAATGCTAATACTTCTGGCTTTAATTGTGCTAATTGCTTAACAAGCTTCTTAATAGTCTTTTCGCCAGTTATGCCGATAAATACAGGTGCGTCGATCGGAATGTCATCTCCAGCTTGTTCAAAACGCTCGCCATTTTCAAGTAATGGATAATAAGTACCGTCACCGGCTAAGTATGCAACTTTTTTCCATTCTTTAATTTCAATAGTCACGCCTTGAAGCCAATCCCGTTTAACATGTGCATCTTTCACCCATTTATCCTTTAGTAATGATTTCTCTACATCTTCTACTTTAAATCCCCACATCGACTTTCCAGGTGCAAGCGTACTGGCTTGTACGTAGTATTGTGCATCTGCTAACTGAGCGCCGTTGACTGTTATTTTGTTGATTTTACTGTAAGGAGATTGAAAATAAAGGAGTACTGCTAACACGATAAAGAAAAGTAATATTAGCACTATAAATTTCCGATTTGTACGCTTTTTTCGTCGCTTTTTTAGCGTAGGTATGCGATCTTCTATATCAATTACTTTCTCCAAAAAGTACTCCTCCTTTATATTTATTTCGCTAATTGATAAATAATACCTATTATTAACCACATTGTTACTAAAGATGTTCCTCCGTAGCTAATAAACGGTAATGTAACACCTGTTACAGGAACTAAACCAATCACTACTGCTATATTTAGAAATGCTTGTACGGTCAGCATTGTGACAAGTCCTATTATCGCGTAATAAGATGTTCTTGTTTTAGCCTGTACTGCGAATTTATAGCCTGTATAAACGATCAGTACAAAAAGCGCTAAAATAACTAGCCCACCTAGCAATCCTACCTCTTCTAGAATAATTGCGTAAATAAAGTCATTTTGTGGTTCAGGTAAATATAAAAACTTTTGCCTACTTTGTCCAAAACCATGTCCAAAAATCCCTGCAGGACCTATAGCCATTAACGATTGTACAGCCTGAAAGCCACTTCCTAGGGGGTCGACCCATGGATCAATGAAGGCTTCAATTCTCTTTAGTCGGTATGGCGCTGTGACAATTAAGCCCACTAACCCAGCAATTCCAGCAACCATAAACATCGCATAAAGCTTTAAAGGATAGCCCGCCACAAAAAACAATAAAAACACAGAAACAACTAGAATAAATACTGAACCAAAATCGGGCTGCAACATAATAAGTACAACAGGTAATAATAAGATCAAGCCATGACGCCAATTAATAATCGGCGTACCCGTTTTATGTTGCGCTAAAATATGACTCAAGTACACAATGACTGTAATTTTCGTTAGCTCTGCTGGCTGGATTGTTAACGGTCCTACTCCAATCCAGCTTTGAGAACCATTTCGCACAAGTCCAATTCCTGGTATAAGTACAAGGACCAGTAAAATTAACGAAAATATATAGGCCATTTTCCAAAAGGACTGCTCTCTCAAAATATTTAATCGGATGGTGATTAAAAACACTACAATGGCAACGGCAAAGTACAGACTTTGCTTCATATAAAACGGCATTTTTCCACTATAATGAATGGCACTCCAATAGGTACCTGCAGAATAGACGAAAATAATGCCGATTATTGAAAGCAGCAATGTTGTGACGAGCAATAAATAGCTTTCTTTCCCTCTCAGTAATGCCATCCTTCCAAGTCAAGTATATTCTAAAATAGTTACAGGCTCATTACAGCTTCATTACAGCATCAATAAAAACATCGCCTCGTATTTCAAAGCTGTCATATTGATCCCAGCTTGCACACGCCGGAGATAAGAGAATAACATCGCCTTCTGTCGACATCGGTGCCGCATAATGTACGGCATCTTCAACATTTTGGGCAATGACAGTTTGCTGTACGCCACACGACTTTGCAAATTCTACAAATCGTAGACCTGTTTCTCCAAAGGCAACAACACCTTTTACATGGTTCATGCATGGACGTAATTCTTCAAACGAATGTCCTCGATCTAAGCCACCTGCAAGTAAAATAACAGGTGCTTGGAAAGCATCTAAAGCACTTTTTGTAGCTAAACAGTTTGTCGCTTTAGAGTCATTGTAAATTTTTCGTCCGTTCCATTCGCGCACAAACTGAGTACGGTGACGAACTCCTCCAAACTTTGCTAAAACTTCTTCCATTTTAGCTTTGTCACAGCCTACTAAAATACAAGCGGCTACAGCTGCTAAAATATTTTCTAAGTTATGCTTACCAGGCAAAGCGATATTTGCTCGATTTAGATATGGTTCACCTTGCCAGTAAATTGTTGTTTCATCTGCACTAATACCCTCTTCTGTACGCCCCTTAGAACTAAATGGTACCTTTTTAGCATTGGATTTTGTTGCATAACCAACAACAATTGGCTGATCGGCATTGTAGATGAAATAATCGCTTTCATCTTGATTACGTGTGACACCAAATTTTGCTTCTGCATAGTTGTCAAATGTCCCATGATAATCAAGATGAGCATCATAAAGATTAGTTAAAATAGCGATTTTCGGCTTGAATGTCTCTATGCCCATTAGTTGGAAAGAAGATAACTCTGTAACAATTACATTCTCTTTTTGAGCCTCTCTTGCAACACCACATGCTACTGTCCCAATATTCCCTGCAATTAACGGTGTTGGACCACCATTATTCAGCATATCAAAAATTAAAGTTGTCGTTGTTGTTTTACCATTTGACCCTGTAATACCAATAAATGGAGCTTCACTAATTAAATAAGCAAGCTCAATTTCTGTCCATACGGGAATTTCACGGCTAATGGCATCTGCTACTATCTTGTTGCTATAAGGAATCCCCGGATTTTTCACAACTAATTCAAAGCCTTCATCCAGTAAATCCTCCGGGTGACGCCCACAAATAACGGTAATCCCCTTTTGCAATAAGCCTTGCGCATCTGGGCTTTCGTCAAATGGTTTTGAATCATTGACCGTCACAAAGGCGCCAAGCTCATGTAAAATCTCAGCTGCAGCCACACCACTTTTTGCTAGACCTAAAACAAGGACTTTTTTATGTTGTAAATCTGTATAGTTTCTCATTAGAACGCCTCCGATAAGACTGCAATCAATGCTACTGCTAATGCAGTTGACCAAAATACAAGTACTACCTTCCATTCTGACCAACCTGATAATTCAAAATGATGATGAATAGGACTCATTTTAAAAATTCGTTTTTTACGTAGTTTGAAGCTACCTACCTGTAAAATTACAGATAATGTTTCAATAACAAACACCAATCCAATTAGTAACAGTAAGAATTCTTCTTTTACTAAAACAGATACCATTGCTAAAGCTCCACCTAATGCTAACGAACCTGTATCTCCCATAAATACTTTTGCTGGATTCGCATTAAAAAGTAAAAATCCTAATAATGCACCTGTCACCGCAAATGTAAATAAGGCGATATCAGCTTGATCTTGGAACAGAGCAATAACACCAAATGCCGCAAAGGCAATGGATGCAGTACCTGCCACAAGTCCATCTAATCCATCTGTTAAATTCACTGCATTCGAGAAGCCAACTAACCAGAAAATTAAAAAGGCTACATAGAAATTACCAAGATCAACCGTCCACTCAGTAAATGGTATAGCAAGTGTTGTATCAAACGATCCTACATGTAGTAAAAAATATGCTAGGACCGCAATGACAATTTGACCAACCAGCTTTTGAAGTGATGTTAGTCCTAAATTACGTTTAAAAACAACCTTTAAGCTATCATCTAACAAGCCGATTAACCCAAACCCTGCTAATACTAATAACAATACGACGGTTTGTGTTGTAAATAAATCTAAAAAGCTTCCTACACCAACAGTAGTAAGGATAATGGCAAGTAAGAAAATAATGCCGCCCATTGTTGGTGTACCAGCTTTTTTCATATGTGATTTTGGTCCTTCTTCACGAATGCTTTGACCGAACTTTAATCGGCGAAGAAGTGGAATACTAATTGGTGCCAGGATAACTGTTACTATAAAAGCAAGAGCTAAAATGGTAAGCGTTGTTGCGAGTTTCATTGATAAATCTCCTTTAAATCTTGTTTCACTTTCTTCTTCAAGAAAAAAGCACAAACTTTCATTTATTTATTACTACCCTTCATAATAATAGTGGTTCTTTCCCATTTTTTAAAGGTAAAGTTATATTAGTTCTCTAAATATAGATGAATGGTGCCATCTTGTTTAATAACACTATCCACTTCAGGCAGTTGATTGCCAATTTTAGTCCCTTCTCCATGCCATTCAATACGGAATGGATAATGTTGCTTGGCAATATCATCCTTCGTTTGACCAATAAAACTTGGTACCTTCACAGTGATTGGGTCACCCCAACGATAATCCTTTTCAAGCTGTTCCTTCGATTTTTCAATGCCAACAAAAGGTGCAACATCTTCAATAATTTGACCAACGATTGGAGCTGCTACAACACCACCAAACTGCGTTGTCTTTTTTGGGTTATCTACTGCTACATAAACGACAATTTGCGGATTATCCGCAGGAGCGAAGCCAATAAACGATACGATATATTCACCATTTATATAACGGCTGTTCTCTACCTTTTGCGCTGTACCCGTTTTGCCACCAATACGTAATCCGTCTCGATAGGCTTGACGTCCCGAACCCTTTGCTACAACGGATTCCAATGCACCTCTTACCTTCGCAGACGTCTCCTCTCGAATAACCTGTTTTTTAACTACCGGCTCAGTCTCTTGTATAACTTCTCCAGTATTCGGATTAAAAATCTTCTTCACAACATATGGCGTATAAAGCTTACCTCCATTTACTGCTGCGGCTACGGCTTGCACTTGTTGAATGGGTGTAACAGCTACCCCTTGACCGAATGAAGTGGTTGCCTGCTCAACTGGTCCAAAGGCTTCTTTTGAAAATAAAATCCCAGAAGCTTCGCCTGCAATATTAGATCCAGTTTTTTGACCAAAACCAAAATCTTTAATATATTGCAGTAGTCTTTCATTACCAATTCGCTGCCCTAATTCAACGAAACCTGGGTTACAAGAGTTTTCTACAACTTCTAGGAAAGTTTCATGTCCATGACCACTACGTTTCCAGCAACGTAGTTTAGCTCCAGCAACCATTGTATAGCCTGGATCATAAAAAGTATCCTTCTCTAAATCTACTAAATTTTCTTCTAGTGCTGCACTGAGCGTTATAATTTTGAACGTCGATCCCGGCTCATATGTCATCCAAACTGGTAAATTCCGATTGTAGATAGCAGGCTCCACCAGTTGATATTCTGCCGGATGGAAGGTAGGATATGAGGCTAATGCTAAAATCTCGCCATTGTTTGGATTCATAGCAATCGCCAATGCTTGATCAGCTTCATAACGCTCCATAGCCTGTGACAATTCACGCTCGACAACCTGTTGTACATCTACATCTATCGTAAGCTCGATTGTCGCGCCATCTTCACCGGCTTTCCAAGCACTTGCTACGTTCTGCAAATTATTCCCTTTCGCATCTGTAAAGAGCCGTATTGCCGAAGAATTAGCCTGTAACAGCTTATTGTATTCATATTCAATTCCTGCTAAACCTTGTGCATCATAGCCTGTGAAACCTAAAAAGCGGGATAGTAAGGTACCGTAAGGATAATCCCTTGAATAATCAACACCACTATACAATCCGTCAATCTGCATCCCTTGTAACTGTACTGCTTTCTCATAGGAAATGTTTTTCCCTTCAGGTGCCAGCTTTACTAAGTATTCTTTTTTCTTCATTTTTGCCAATAACTTTTGTTCATCTACCCCTAAAACTTGTGCAATTTTTGCTGCTGCCCCTTCAATATCCTTACTTTGAGAAGGCATAAAATATAAAGTTGGCGCTAGCTTATTGGTAACAATATTTTTCCCATCACGGTCTGTAATATGCCCTCGCTCATTGGCAAATGGAATTTCTCGGTCCCAGTTCTCTTCAGCTTTCTTGGTCAGTTCTTTTTGATCTAATACTTGCAAGAAGAAAAGCCTAATGACAATCGCAGCTGCTACAAACATAAACAATACGTATAAAATACGCAATCGCTTTTTAGAATGGATAGAAATCCACTTCATTCGACATCACACCTTGTTTTTTACAACGTATGAAATAAAGTGGACTTCTATTCAGTATCTATTCATCATCTATTTGTTCAATGTCACCCTCAGATGGGGTCTCTACATCTTTTTTAAAGCTTTCAGCTGGTGTTTTCAGCTTCACGACAATCGGTGATTTATCTGAAATTACGGTACCTGCCGATACGCTTTGACTAGCTACAAAGCCCTCTCCAACGACTTCAATTTCTAAATTTGCCATTGATTTAAAGACAAGTACATTTCGCAATGACCAATTGGTGAAGTCTGGCAGTGTCACATCACCTTCTGTCTTTAAAAACACAAGGTTCCCTTTAACAAGTTTTTGAGGACCTTTAGGATACTGGTCAATTATTTTGCCGCCACCACCAACAATAACTGGTTGTAGACCATCATTTGCAAGCTCTACTTGTATAGACTCAGCACTTTGACCTGTGTAATCCTGTATTGTTGCATTGTTAACATGCTGTACATCTTCAGGATTAATGTTTAAGTACTTTAAACTATTTAACATAACTGGGTTAAATACTTTTGAAACTGGTACAGAACCAAGTTCACCCTTTAATTTTGGTCTTTTTACCGAGACATACATAATGAGCTGCGGATCATCTACAGGAGCCATTCCTAAGAATGAATACAGGAATTCGTTTGAACCCCACGAATATCTACCATTTCCTAATGGAATTTGGGCAGTACCTGTTTTTCCTGCGACTTGATAATCTTCAAGTATAAAGTCCTTCGCTGTCCCATATTTTGCTGTTAATGTAGACGCAAGAATTTCACGTACTTGTTTTGCTGTATCCGCTTTAATCGGCTGTCCCTTTTCAATAGGCTCATGATTTTGAATGGTTTTTCCTGTTGATGAGTCTACAATACGATCAATCACATATGGCTGCATCATCTTTCCGTCATTCGCAATTGCCGTCATTGCTTGAATAAGCTGTATAGGTGTTACAGTAGAACCTTGACCATAAGTCGTTGTAACACGTTGAATAGGATATTTCGATAAAATCGTACCTGTCGCTTCATTTGGCAAATCAATGCCTGTTTTGTGACCAAAACCAAAGCGATCTAAATATTCAATAAAGACATCATCACCAATAAGTTTTAACAAATTTGCCATCGCTGTATTTGATGAACGCTGGAAACCTTCTAAATAAGTAATTGGCCCCCAACCGACCCCGTTATGATCTCGAATTGTACGATCAAGCACTTTGTAACTACCTGACATATACTTTGCATTTGGTTGCCATACTCCAGTATCAATAGCTGAGGCGAGCGTAAATGTTTTCATCGTCGAACCCGGCTCAATGGTTTCCTCAATAACTTCATTTAACCACTTCATATTTGTGCCTTCACGTGTATCAGGATTAAATGTGGGACGTTGAGACATTGCTAGGATTTTTCCTGTTTTCGGATCTGCTACAACAGCCGTCATGGATTCAGGGTTGTATTCCTTTTCCACCTGCGTCATCGCTTCCTCTAAAAAGCTTTGAATGGTTTTATCAAGAGTTAAATAAATATCGTCGCCATCCTTCGCAGGTGTGATCATTTTCTCACTATCTGGCAATAGATAACTGAAGGCATCAGTTTCATATTCTACCTTACCGTCTTTTCCAGTTAGCTCTTTATTGTAGGTGTATTCAAGACCCATCTTACCTTTTGTCGTAAACGTTCCATCTTTATTTTCCTCTTTTACTGCGAAGCCAATTAAGTGCGAGGCAAAAATACCATTTGGATAATAACGTTTTAAATCTTTCACAAATAAAATCCCTGGTAATTCCTCTTCTTTGATTTTACTCATTACTTCATGACTAATTCCGCGACCTACACTACCAAATTCAACTTGATAAGGCTTTTCGCCATTAGCATTTTCCTTAGTAAGCTGTTTATATATTTTTTCTTCGTCTGAATTAGGAAGATTTTCTGCTAATATCTTTGCAGTTTTTTCAGGATCTACTACATGCCGAGGGTTTTTTGGATCCGTCGTGGCTTTATCACTTACAATTGCAATCAATCGATAGCTAAGTGTGTCCTCAGCAATGACTTGACCGTTGTGATCGTAAATTTTCCCACGATTTGCTGTAATGGCACTTTCTTTGCTATATTTTGCAGCTGCCCTAGCCGCAAGCTCCTGACCTTCCGCTTCACCTGTTGCCTGTAACGTAACCATTCTCGTGAACAATAGAAAAAAGAGCCCTCCATAAAAAATTAATAATAGAAAGGCTCCCCATTGGAATCGAAATCTCTTTTTTTTCATTCTCCCGGCACTACCTTTACATTTTTCTCATTTTGAGTTAAACCGAGTTCTTTAGCTTTTTTCCATATGTTATCGTATGTAGAAAGTTCACTTACACGAACTGTCAAGTCAACATTCTGTTTCGCAATCTCATCTGCTTCAGCTTCGATTTTTTGAATGTCCATGCTTGTCGTTTGAATTGCTGCTTGCTTATTTAAAACCAGTACTGATAATACAGCAATCATACCAATTAAAAAAATTAGCATTGTCTTTTCAAACTTCTGGTTCGTTTTTTTACGACGTATGATAGTGGGTTGTGGACTAGGTGGTGTTAACGGTTGTTGCACATGTTGCTGTTGGTGCTGCCTTACACGAACTGCTGCCATTTACTCACGCCCTTTGTCGTTAATTTTCTCTACCACTCTAAGCTTTGCTGAACGAGCACGATTGTTTACTGCCAATTCTTCATCAGAAGGAACAATCGGCTTTCTTGTGATAAGCTTTAAAGTTGGCTTCATGTCATCAGGAATTACTGGTAAATTCGGTGGTAATTCCGGTAATGATGACGCTTCCTTAAAAATAGTCTTGCATAGGCGGTCCTCCAATGAATGGAACGTAATGACACTAATGCGTCCACCTACGTTTATCATATCAATCGCATCGACTAATGAATCCTCTGCTGCGCCTAGCTCATCGTTAACAGCAATTCGTATTGCTTGGAATATGCGCTTCGCTGGATGTCCACCTTTTCGGCGAGCCGCTGCTGGGATACCCTCTTTAATAAGTTCTACAAGTTGTCCAGTTGTTTCAATCGGCGCCACTTTTCGCGCCTCTTCAATTTTACGAGCAACTTGCTTTGAAAATTTTTCTTCTCCATAACGGAAAAATATACGCACTAAATCTTCATATGCCCATTCATTCACGACATGAAATGCTGTAAGTGATGCCGTTTGATCCATGCGCATATCTAGAGGTGCGTCATGATGATAACTAAAACCTCGTTCTGGTGTATCTAACTGTGGTGATGAAACACCTAAATCATATAAAATGCCATCAACTTGCTCGATACCAAGAGCTAATAACTCTTCTTTTAAATAACGGAAATTCGAGTGGACAAATGTCACGCGCTCAATATATGGCGCCAATCGAATTTTTGCATTGTTAATAGCTATCGTATCTTGATCAAAGCAAATCAAACGACCTTTTTCAGATAATTGTTGTACTAAATATTCACTGTGTCCTGCCCCACCTAACGTACAGTCCACATATACACCATCAGGATCGATGTTCAACCCATCAACTGTTTCTTTTAATAACACGGTTGTATGATCGAACATACCACTCGCTCCCTTCAGGCCTTAACCTTCATATACAGCAGACACCTAAGCGTCTAATAAGTTAAAAATCAAAGCCAATCATATTTTCTGCAATTTCATTAAAGGATTGTTCAGACTCACTAAAGTAAGTCTCCCAAGCATCTTTCGCCCATATTTCAATCCGATTCGAAACCCCTAACACTACACATTCTTTCACAAGATGTGCATGCTGCATAAGAGTTGAAGGAATATTAATGCGGCCCTGCTTGTCTATCTCTACTTCCGTTGCTCCAGAAAAGAAAAACCTTGCAAATGCACGTGTGTCCTTTTTGGTCATCGGTAAGCCCTTTAATTTTTCTTCGAGTTTTCGCCATTCATCCATAGGATAGCCAAATAAACAATTATCAAGTCCGCGTGTCACAACAAACGTTTCACCTAAGGCTTCACGAAATTTTGCGGGTACGATTAATCGTCCTTTCGCATCAACAGAGTGTTGATATTCTCCCATGAACATGCTATTCACCCCACTTTATTAAATAATGTACCACATCCCCCCACTTTCCTCCACTTTTTTTAAAAAAAACTTGACATTAAAATATTTAATACGAAATTAGACCTTAAATTCAATATCCCACCTGTGCTAAATGACATAAAAAAAGAGCTACCCTTAGTAGGATAGCTCACCACTTATTATTAATATACGACATTGCACATCAAATCTATATTGTATTAAATCATTATTTAGGTATAAAGAAATACTATTTAGAAATTATAAGTAAAGTATATAGTGATGGTTTCCAATGTTATAATTTTGCTTCAGCATTTCAGTAATTAACACAGGTCCAAACTCATTGAAATATTGATAAGGATTATAAGTTCTTTCCTGCAATCCTTCATTTGGATATAACTCATTGTGTAGCGTCATAAACTTTCGAATTGTCGTTTCATGCTTATTAAGTACTGTTTGTTCAACCTTTTGCTGTAAATACTCAAATTGCTTAAGATGATTCTCTTTATTTTTCCCAAGTATTTTATCTAACGAAAGATGTTGCTCTTCTAAATAAGATCGAAGCTCATCATATTTTTCTAAAAGCATCTGTTGCATCATTTGAATTTGACGCTTCGCTTCAGTATCTTGTACTTCAGCAATAAACTGCTCTTTAAGTTGCAATGCTTTCCCATCCCACACATCAGCAACATTCAAATGATGTTCACGCAATAGTTGTTCTACATGACGTGTGACAATTGTGATATGAAGACGCGGAGCAAAAATCGGCATTTGTAAGCCTAATACTGTAAACGCATCCTTCAATGTTGCCCAGTACGCAAGTTCTCCTGGCCCACCTACAAATGCAAGCACAGGTAAAGTCATCTCCTGCATTAATGGTCTTGTTACAACATTATTACTTAATTGCTCAGGATGCTTGTTAGCAATTTCTAAAAGTTCTTCACGCGACACCTTAATATTTGCAGCTAAATTAACAAATAGCTGATTCTTTCTCTCCAATAGATGACGTTCCCCATCTTCTACAAAAAATAAATTGGCCGCTTCATCCGTTGCCAATATAGGCTCACCGTAACCCGCACTTGCTAGCTGAGCTTCCTTCTCCGTTACTACCCTAGCAATTTCTTCATTATTACGAATGATGTGGGTAAAATTTTCACTCTCAAATTGACGGAATTTAAAGTCTGCCGCATCAATCATCAGTAAACCTTCATCTTCAAATAGTTGGTTCATGAGTCGCGCAAAGAAATCCGTAAATGTTTCACTCTTATTCAGAGTATCCACTAATTGTTTAATAAGTATTTCAGTGAATTCTGTTTCACCAATATCTTTCACAATTGTATTTAATAATTGTGTCATAGATTCTTTGTTTATACTTGTTACGGAAGCCATTGTTTTACGTCTCGAACGTTCACTGTACGCTCTTTTTTTAATGTCAGCGCCATGGACTGTATACGTATGGTTAATTTCCTCTAAATCATGATCCTCTCCAGCTATCCAAAAAACAGGAACAACCGGTCGCTGAAGCTTCACACTTTGCTCTTTCGCTAATGTAATGACTGAAATCGCCTTATGCACCGAGTAAAGAGGGCCAGTTAATATCCCCGCCTGTTGTCCACCGACAACCGCAACAGCCCCTTGCTCTAGCTGCTGTAAATGTTCATCCGCTTTCTTTGAAATACCAAGCGGCTCCATAAATCGACGGATGATGGCCGTTAATTCTTTTTGATCACGCGCATGCTCATCTAAGTATTGTGCTCGTTTTTCAAAAGATTCATCGTTATATTCATATTCAAAAAACTCATGGATAGCAGTATTTGGCGACCAATAATCTGCTAGTAAACGATTTTTTATGGGTACTCGGATTGACTCCAGTTTCATTTAACACAAACTCCTCTACTCACTAAATCATCTTCTGACTCTAACAAGCAAATTTGAAATAAATTCTTCTAATACTTACTATTATGCGATTTACCCTTAGTATGTTATCAATCGCTAAAGTACATTGGAATTTATTTAATATTTTTTGCACATATAGAGTTATTATTAAAAACAATTTATAATGCTATCATTTTAACGCTTATGGCTTCAACATGAAAAGAAAATGCTTAGATAGCCTGTAAATATTCAATTACCGATTGAATAACACCTATTAGACAAACAACAATATACGCCGTACTTAGTACCAAAAATTGAAAGCGCCAAATTTTCCTAAGTAACGATTTCACTTCAATCTCTTTTTTTGTTCGCCAATCAATATATGTAAAAACCATTGCCATCATTATCGCTAACGTTACTAATAGAGCGCTAACATTAACATTCCATAGTACATCAATCGCTAGTGGTACTGAAAAAAACAAACACAATGTCGTCACATCCGATGCTGCTCCAAAAGCATGAGTGCCTCGAAATTTAACCTTTCGACTAATTAAATAGACAATCATAAACAGGAGGATTGGACAAAAAATAACGACACTAATAACAATATGTAAAAAATCTTTCAACGTCTTTCACCGCTCTCCTCTATTGCAAGTACTTGGTGATATAAAGTACGTAAAGTAGGCAAATTATGACCACCTGCCAGAGCTTTTTCTAGTATTACTCCAACAATCGTGTCAATTTCACTTTTTCTTCCTTGCATCCGATCTGCTAACATAGAGGATGTATTACTTGCTGTTTTTTCACATAAGTCTATCACTCCCAAAAAAGGTATAGCTTGTTCTAGACCTTCAAAAGCAGCCGTTAGCTCTCGATAGATAGTTTGCATTAATAAAAATGCTTGCTTATTCGTTACTAGCTCTCCATTCTTCACTTGTAAAACAGCCGTTAATGGATTAATCAAGCAATTGAATACAGCTTTCTCAAATAGCATTTGTTCAGCATTAGCAGCCAATTCAACTGGATAAAAGGAATTCCCAAGTTGTAACAGCTCGTTAAATGCATCACTACTCCCCCGCTCTATCGCGATTTTACAAACCCCTACACCTCTATGTCGTACAGTTGACTGATTTATCATTTGAGCACCAAATGACACAGAACAAAAAGCTATATTTCTTTGTGGTAAACGTAGTGCTTCATCGAAATGTGCTAAACCATTTTGCATAAATAGCAAGGGTACTGCACTTGGTAATGAAGACAATTGTTCATAAAGCTTTTGTAATTGACCATATTTAACCGCAATTACAATTAAATCTTGCTGTTGCAACTCTTCTATTTTCGTAGTTGCAGCAACCTTTTGAACCGTTTTTGTTCCATCAACATTCACTCGTGTTAAATACTTTTCATTAAGTTCATCCGCTTGTCCTTCCCTTCTTGCCACCAATGTTACAGAGATACCAGACTCAACTAAAAAACTTGCCGTTAACTGACCTACAGCCCCAGCACCAATAATCGCTACATTCACAACATTCTACACCTCCCACATTTATAAATAGACACACTAAATAAAAGAATACCCTACTAAACAGCCTTATCACAAACCATCGTGACTTTCACTGTCTTTGCCCCTCTCTACAGAAGGAGGTGCCTTAGAAATAAATCTAAGGCACCTCCTATGCAGGTTCTTTTATTATACACCAATCAGGCTTTTATGGTCAGTCAATGCGGGATAAATAATTGCTGAAACACTTAGGGGATTATGTTTTCATTCAAGTTCAAACTTTTTCTAAGTAACTTACTCTACAGCACTTTTAACTTCCAAGAGTTGCTACCTCATTTTAATCTTTCATTAAAGAATATCCTTGTTGCAACCACTTCACTAGTTTTTCATGCTCATTTTGTAATTCTCGGTGCCTCATTTCAAGAGTTTGGTAGGCCTCTGTTAATTCATCAAAACTTGTCAATGCCAATTTCAAATGGCTGCGCATAGATTGTTGCGGTTGATTTCGCACGGCTAGTAGTGACTGACTATATTGACCACGTAACGTTTTATTCCAACGGAAACCACACGCTTGTTTTGTACGACCTAGTTCAACAGCTGCCAATTCAAAAGCTTCCAGCTGCGTTTTGCCATTTTGCACATTATGCAACACAATTTCTGCTAATCTTTCATCGTCTTCCTTTGTCCATTGATCTTTTCTTTTTTTCAATTCCATAATCTATCACCCTCGCATTTTTTACTACTATATGCATGAGCGAGCAAAATAGAATCACCGAAATCAATTTCGCCTTGATGTAAAAAAAAGAGACAGCGATTAGGTTTTGCTATAATCACTGTCGTTAAACATTATTTATTGTTCTTCTTTGTTAGGAAATTAGCAACTGCCTCATGATGAGCTTCACTTTCCCACAATTTTGCACATGTTCGAACTTCCTCCATAACGCGCTCATACATATTACGCTCACGCCACTTACGAAGTTCAATTTCTTTATAAGCCTTATGAACAGAAGGATGAATTTTACGCATATGTTCGATAAAATCATTCAACGCCTCTTCTTTTGAACCTTCAAACACACGCATTGCCCAACCAATTTCATATAGTAATTGCGCTGGATAAGGCTTCGCATCGACCAGCATCTTCATCGCACGATCATGGCGTAACCCTCGTTCGAATAAGTACGTGCCTCCACCCCAGCCACTTGTAATTGCTAATGTCCCTTGTATAAAACCACACTTCGCATGACTTGCCACTAAACGAAAATCGCAAGCTGTCGCAATCTCACAGCCTCCACCAACCGCTGTTCCATTTATCAATGCAATCGTTGGCACAGGCAATGTTGCAAGGTCATATAGTATTTCACCCATCTTACCTAACATCCCAAACGCCTCATCCTCAGTTTCAAGCGAATGAAATTCAGATAAATCTCCGCCCGAGCAAAATGATTTATCCCCCGCACCCGTCACGACTAAAAAACGTACATCATCATGATTTCGAATATATGTAATGACCTCTTGTAGCCCATCCATCACCTCATCATTAACCGCATTCCGTTTTTCTTCTCGATTAATCGTAAACGTCATAATACCTTCTTTGTTTTCAATTATATATGCCATACTATTTCCCCCTTTGTCCCGATGGATAAATTGTATCATACAATTATTATAGTACTATATATCTTTTCATTATTAACGAAAGATTCCGTCTTTTTGAACTAACAAAAAGACTAGTAAAGAGCCATGGTCTCTCTACTAGCCTTTTAAGTGAGCAAACACTGTATTATTTGCTTACTACTTCTTTACCTTTGTATTGTCCGCAAGCTTTGCAAACACGGTGTGATAATTTCGCTTCACCACAGTTTGGGCAAGCTACCATACCAGGTACAGATAGTTTGAAATGCGTACGACGCTTTCTTTTTGCAGTTTTAGAAGTTCTTCTAAATGGTACAGCCATTGATGGCACCTCCTTACAGATCGTCTATTCGTCTGTTTGATCAAAATACTTAGCTAATGCAGCTAGTCTTGGATCCACTTTTTGTTCGTCAGCTTTTTTGTGTAGCTCAACGTCTTCATCTGTTGCGTAAGACCAATTTTTACCACCATGCATTTGTCCTTCAGTATTCTCTTTGAACACTTGCATAGGTACCTCAAGAAGAATAATCTCCTCAAGAACTGGCTTCATGTCGATTACTTCACCATCAATATAGTGAATATCTCCATCATCTTCCCCTCGTTTTTCTTCGTCAATCCAGCTGAAAACTTCAACTGTCTCAACTTCGATAGGAAACTCAACATCTTCCCACGTACGTGCACATGGTAGTGTTAACGTCGCCGTCACAGTTAGCTGACATGTCATTTGCGATGCACCGAAAGTACATAGCCCTTTTACATGAACGGGCGAAATTGCTCGAATATCCTGGTTTCGCTCCATCACCTCGTCCAACTGGACACAGGCATCGATTGGCATCCCGTTTTGGCGGTATTTAGATAATTGATGAATTGACCATTTCATTCGTTTAATCACCTCGAGACAACACTGTTGATTATATAATGTGTAAAAATAGATGTCAAGATAATTTCTTGTCACCACAATAAAACCCACCTATAATTATATATTATGAAAAGCTTATTTGCTCCAAACCGTTCTAAATATGCAACAGGCAAACAAATTTATTGAGAACGAAAAGCAAATAAATTTGATAAAGGGGGCTTAAATAATGCAAGCAGTCGGAATAGTTGTTGAATACAATCCTTTTCACAATGGACATGCCTATCATTTGGAACAGGCAAAAAAAGTAGCACAAGCGGATATAGTCATCGCGATCATGAGCGGGAATTTCTTACAGCGCGGTGAACCAGCCATGGTCGATAAATGGACACGCACACAAATGGCTCTAGCAGGTGGTGTTGATATCGTCATCGAGCTACCTTATGTCTATAGTACCGCACCTGCAACTGATTTCGCAAAAGGAGCAATTTCCTTACTATCTGCAATTGGTTGCGATTCTTTTGCCTTCGGAAGCGAAGATGGTTCCATTCAACCCTTTATGAATACGTTTCAGCTCATTAAAAATCATCGCACTGAATATGACGCTTTTATTAAAGAAAGCCTTAAAACGGGTGCAAGCTATCCTAAAAGTCTACATTATGCCTATGAACAGCTTTCTCAAAAGTTTCCTGCTACATACATTGATTTGGCACAACCAAACAATATACTCGGTTTTCATTATATTGAGGCAGCCATGGCATTAGATAGTAAGATTAAACCTTTAACAATTCCTCGCATAGCTGCGGGTTACCATGACGCTTTACAAGAAGGTTCATCCATTGCTAGTGCCACAGGAATACGTAAGGCTCTATCATCAACCAGTGCTCTACAAAGTGTCCAAGACGTTCTCCCTAAAGCATCGTTTGATTATTTAACTGATTGGCATGGAAAATACGGTAAATTTGCAAGTTGGGATACTTTTTGGCCTTTCTTACAGTTTACACTTATTCGGCAAACACCTAAGGAACTTACTCGCTACGCTGAAGTAACAGAAGGAATTGAACATGCTCTAATTAAAGCAGCGAAAACAAGTCATTCATTCAGCAGCTTTATGGAGAAGATTAAATCAAAACGCTATACTTGGACACGACTTCAGCGTATGCTCACACACATTTATACTGGATTTACAAAGGAACAACTGCAAAGCTTTAAGGCACCCTCTAATATTCGTTTACTTGGTATGAGTAGAGAGGGACAAGCCTATTTAGGAATGCATAAAAAAGACATACCTTTACCTTTGATCAGTCGTGTTGCAGCTATAGACAATGCTATGCTTGCTGTGGATATTCATGCAGCAGAGGTATACAATTTAAGTATAGAACATGGCGCAAAGGAACAAAATCTCCCTAAAGATTATCAAACACCGCCTATTCGTTTTTAAGTAATTAAAGAAAAATACTTCTAATTCACATCAAAAGGATGCCAGAAAATCTTCTAGCATCCTTTTTTGCTGTTAGAAAACAATTACGTCAATGAAATTAGTTAGCGGGCAAAGCGAAGGTTGAGTTCCGTTCGGGTAGACGCTTCCCTAGGGGCGTACGATGAGCCGCTTCACTCGCGGCAGATCTCGGGCCAAGAGATGTTTTTGCGCGAAAGCGAAGCGCTAACGTAGTGTCAGCGGCACGATGTTGGGCACTCAGTCATTGCCACTGGACGTGGCGTTCTTAGGCAGTGTTCCTCTTTAGCAGATGTTTGGACAGCTGAAAGAAGTTCATTTTTATCGATAAACATTCACGCTTTATCAACCAACCTCAGAATTTTATCGACTAACTTTCACGTTTTATCAACCAACTTTAAGTTTTTACCGACATTCACCTTCCAAAGAGCAAAAAAAGGATTCATACACAAAACTATGTGTGAATCCTTCTACTTTGTTATGTCGCCAAGGATATCACCTTAATTATTAGGGTGTTTTTTCCTGCGAAAGCGCGGAGGAAGCGATTCAACGCTCGCTCACAGGAAATCAACCCCATGTTACGATGATAAAACTTTATTTCGGTGGTAACTGTTTTAAATATTCGATTGCATCATCAACTGTTTTAACTGGAACTATTTTCATTTTTGTACCAATTTCTTTAGCCGTCTTAACTGCTGTAGCATAATTAGATTCAAGCTCGGGATATTTAGCTTTCATTTCTGGAGAAATTTCATCATCTGGCGCAAAAAAGATTTCCATACCATCTTTATCCGCAGCAATGACTTTATAGTCTATTCCACCAATTCTTCCAACGGAGCCATCAACCAACATTTCCCCCGTACCTGCAACAGCATAGCCTTTTGTTAAATCTTCTTCGAGAAGTTGATCTAAAATTTCTAATGTAAACATTAGCCCAGCAGACGGACCTCCAATATCTTCTGTTTTCATAGACACCTTTGGATCCGTTTCAATAGACTTACTTTCAGCATACGTAATACCTAAACCAGCTCTTTTCTCTTCTGATTTAGGGATTTCCTTTAATGTAATCGTTTCTTCTTGTTCTTTTTGATTACGTATAAATTTAATAGTCACCTTATCTCCAAGTTGCTTTGGCTTCAAAAGATCTACAAGCATTTGTTGGTTCCTAATTTTTTGTCCATCAACTTCAATAATTTCATCACCAGCTTTTAATAGATTATCTGAAGCACCGCCTTCTAGGACATTTAATACAAAAACACCGTTGAAGATAACTTTTGTTTGAATACCAGCCTTTTGAAAAGCTACATACTTTGCATTAAATTGTGAGTCTGACATTAATTTAAGCTGGCGTACATTATATTCTTCTTCATCCTCCAATGGATTTCGAACTTGACTAATATCCATTATTTTTTGATGTTTTTGTGTTTTCGCCCACAAATATGAAAAAGGCGTTGCTTGCTGCATAGCCACTGTCATTAAACTCATAGATCCTTTGTTTTCCGTGTGGTCATTTTCAACGGTAACAAATTTACTGACATCATAAGCACTTCCAGGTTTCATAATATAAGCGTCTAGACGGTATAACATAAAAAAACAAATCAAGACGGTTAACAATGCATAAATACTAATTTTTTTCTTCATTTAGAAGAACACCTCCTAGGACGCTCGCAAATCCATACGTTCATGTTTTTGCCTTTTTTACATATATTGATTTTAGCATTTGCCTATGTGAATGACAAAAAGTTGAAACGAGATGATAACATGTATGCGACAATTCAAATAGCGATTTGCATAGTTCTTATTCTATTACTCTTGTTATTCCCACAAACAGCTCATAATGGTACTGATTTAGGTTTAACCCTTTTTATGGATGCGCTATTCCCTTATTTATTACCCTATCTTATTTTAACGCAATGGCTTCTCCGTTTAACGGCTCCTATGCGAACGAAAACAAAAAGAGCTTCGTTATACGTACAAGCCTATATTATTAGCGCACTCGGGGGATATCCATCTGGAGCAACAACAATCGTTTACTTAAAAAACAGTGGGCAACTACATCCAAAAGAAGCAAATTTTTTATTAGCCGTATGTCATGCGCCAAGTCCACTTTTCGTGTTGGGCTTTGTAAGCCTCGATTTATTACAAAGTAATACGTTCGGATGGTTGTTTTTATGTTTACTACATAGTTTTAATATTTGTTGTTTACTAACGGGTTACTTCTTATTTCGTAAAACAGATCCTTCTAGCATCTCCATACACAATACACCTTTGCATACAGCACCATTCTCTGAAAGCATAAAAGAAACCGCACCAACAATACTATTAGTTGGAACGACAATAATTTTTTTCACTACCATCCAGACGATTGTTCAGCAAGGCTTAGATTCACTGATACCCAAACTTCCCTATACAGCCGAACTTTCCATTGCCGCAATTCTCGAAGTTACAAATGGTCTTAAAATGACCGTCTCGGCTTTTCCCAATCTTTCATATTTACCATTACTAGTTGTTATCTTGTTAACGATGCAAAGTATAAGCATCCACTTACAAATTTTTGTTATTGCGAAATCAGCCAAGCTTTCCGTTCGACCATATATAAAATTCCGCCTACTTAGCATAATCATTGTACCCACTATTTATGCTCTTTTTTTCTTAAAATAACTAAGGCTCATCACCATAACGTGTGGTTGATTTCCGTTTCGACTAGGGGCTTTCTCAAGGTGCCCACTGAGCCACTGGTGCATAAGGGTTTGGCTACTCTTCGTTCCTCTACAGGCTCGCTATAGTGCACGAAAGAGAAGAAATACGCTCGACACTCATCCGCGGAAATCAGCGTCTCCTAATTAACATGAGACATCAAAAAAGAGGCTTGGACATAAGTAAATTTTCAAAGCAAAATTTTTAAAAATTACATCAGAAAAGCGTGAGAAATCAAAGTTTCTAAAATTGATTTCTCACGCTTTTTAAGGTTTTGAGCTGTTATGTCCCAGTCTCTCTTTGTATTTTATTTAGTAAAATCATACTTTTCTTTTAAGGCTGCTACAACACAAACAGGAACAAGTTCGCTGACATTACCACCATATTTCGCAACCTCTTTGACGATGCTCGAGCTTAAGAATGAATATTGATTTTTTGTCATAATGAAAAATGTTTCGATGGTTTCATCAAGAAAACGGTTCATCGACGTAATCTGCATTTCGTATTCAAAATCCGAAACTGCACGTAAACCACGGACAATCGCCTTTGCCTTTTTTTCCTTAGCATAGTCTATTAACAGTCCAGATGAACTCTCAATGCGTACATTGGGCAATGTTTTAGTCACCTCAGCCATTAAAGCCATGCGCTCTTCTACTGAAAATAATGGTCGCTTTGATGAATTATTTAAAACAGCAACATAAACTGTGTCAAATACATCTGCCGCACGTTTAATAATATCTAAGTGGCCAAATGTCACCGGATCAAAACTTCCAGGAACTACAGCAATTTTCTCTGACAACTTATTCTCCCTCTTCCTCTGCACAACGATCATTTCGCATTGGCGTAATTGTAGCTGTCACTTCGTTAATGTGAAGCTCTTAGCCTAAGTCTCTCTATTCAGTAGGTGTTTGGACATCCACTGAATGAAGATAAACAGAAATAATCGTTCCGCCATAAGTTTCTTGTCTCTTTAATACAAAATCCCCAAAACTTTGTGGTAATTCTACTTCTTTTGCATGCTCACATAAAATAATGCCATCCGTCTGAATCTTATTATTGTCGACAAGTACCTGCACTAAGTCATAATACTCTTGATGATGGTATGGTGGATCTAAAAATACTAATTTAAACGTAATATCACGTTTTAACAACGCTTTCACAGCACGCTTCGCATCTATACGAAAAAGCTCAGAATAATCCTCGTAACGACATTTTTTTATGTTTTCCTGTAGCACTTGGAACGCCTTTGCATCCTTTTCAATAAAAACGGCGTGCTCGGCTCCTCTACTTAAAGATTCGATGCCTAAGCCACCGCTTCCTGCAAATAAATCGAGCACAATGCCTCCATCAAAGAATGGACCAATAATATTAAAAATGGATTCCTTCACTTTATCTGTTGTAGGTCTCGTCGTGTTTCCTGCAATGGCCTTTAACGGCATCCCTTTACGTTCTCCTGCTACAACTCTCATATATTCAAATCACCATACTTTCTTAATTCCATATATCAATTTCACCTTGGTGTAATTGCATCCAGATTTTGAATTATGCATGCACACCCCAAAATCTGTGACATCTGCCGGAAGTTTTAGATAAAAACATTTTTGCAGCGAAAGTCAAACCTCCGCTGCAAATGTTTATTCTTGTTGTTCTTGAGTTATAATTTGGATACGATCATCACTTTTTTGTAATTCTACTAAAAATAATCGTTGTAGCCAAGCTTCTTCAACATAATAATGATTGGCAATTTTAATAATTGGTTCTGAAATAGTAGAATATCTACGTTGATTGAATACATAAAATCCAGGCTCGTTCGGGAATCGGAAAATGCGATTATCATTATTTACATAATACCCATTCTTGCCTTCACCAGCAGTATAGCCTAGATACGGCAACAATGTATCAGCAGTATATAATACTTGTCCTTCATGGAGAATAACATGAACATCTTCTTTTAAAACGTCATTAACGTAAACACTTCGATCATCCTCAAATAACAGTGGATATGTGCCATTTTCTTGTGCCGCATTTAACTTAAAATAAGACGTTTTTGCTTCTAACACCTCTGATAAAAGCTTGTCCATTGTATCAGGAGAAATCGGCTCTTCTCCAAGCTCATTCAGAGCCTCCTGCCATGCTGCCTCTTGATCAGCTGTCATATATTCTTTTAACGTCTTCACAATATCCTTTGTTTTATCTGAACCAATCGTATCCTTCACTAGATAGGATGCCAAAACTTCCGGCAACCATGTAGGCGAATCTTTAAACTTATATTGTGACTTTATTTGAGACATGATAACTTCTTGCTCAACAGCTTGTTCAGTTAGTTCTGGCAAGAATAAAAGTCGATCATCATGTTCTTTCGCTGGACTCTTCTCTTGAATAATAGCAACGTGTTCCTCATTCAAAAACTGTAAATTTTCTAATGACGTTAAGAAATCCTTTGAAATAGCTTCCGGTGCATAAATAGATAACACAGGGGTTTGCTCTTGTACCTTTAGATTACCCGCTTGCCAATAAATATCACGAACTGTACCACTTCCACTAAACATTGTATAGTTAACAAGTGATAGTTGTTGTTGACCTACTAAAGGCAAGCCAGTTATCCACTGACCAACAATTTTACTATCAGTTGAAATATGTACAACAGAATAAGACGCTTCACCATTTGTTAATGTAGCGAAAGCATTTTGGATGAGCATTTTATCTTTTAAGCCACCCTCAATTGGAATTATGTATGAAACAGATTGCGATTTAGTCTCTCCTTTTTTAAAGTATGAGACTTCTTCTGATAAACGACCACAACTTTTTTCATTTTCGATAAAGCAACTAGGATTTACCGCATTTTCTGGCCATTTTATATTCACCTTTTGGTTGGGTAAATTTTTAAAATGTTGGCGAATATCCAAGCTATTTTCCCGATAGACAATTTCGATTTCTTGCGAATAATGGAATTCGCCATTTCCTGTTTCTAAATCAGATGAATAAGCATGGTACTGGAAAAATAACGTTCCGGTAATGATTAGTCCTAGTATGGAAAAAAAACTCATTGCAAATTTCATGTGCTTGACCTCCCGCAGCATGATACTATGTGTATTGGAAAGGATGTGCAATTATTATGCCACAACAATTTATAGAATTAGGTGAGGGCTATGGTGATGTTTATGAGCTACTTGAAATAGTGAGAACAAATCAAGATCGCTTCCACCAAGCCTTTATACTAACCTCCACAAAAGAAGAAAAAAAGTTTGCTTCTTTAGCAGTCGCTTTAAAACCAGTCGGTGACAGTAAATTCATGCCGATTTATATTTGTCGAGAAGGCATCCCTTTTAATGAGGAGCAGCCTTCAAAGCGACAAAATATGTTCGAAGAAAGTATTAAACAACTAGATCGAAAAGCGGTTGTTGTAGAAATAAAGCACTCATCTATATTTTCGGAATCAAAACTATTTTATCAATACTTAATCGGGATAATGAGACTTCATCACTATATTCCAGCATTAGTGTAATATTATAGTCCTACTTTATAGTCATATTCCTTCGCTTTATCTGGTTTTGCATTTTCAAACTCAGTTTTAACGAATGGACGATAAGACTTCACAACGTCTTTCACAAATGGAAGGCGTTGTAGTTTTGTTGTCATTGTTTCAATTTCCTCTCGCTCGCAATAAAGCACTACATATTTTTGCCTCCGAGAAATATAAAGAACATGCCCATATTTTCGAAGAGACTTCGCATGTTTTAATTGATGGACGTAAACGATTAGCCCTTGTCGTTCGTTCATATATTATTCCCTCATTTCTTACATAAAAGAATACCATAGACCGGAAAATGATAGCAACAGAGTTTAGCTGACAGAACGCTCATTTTTCCGTTATAATAAAAAAGCATACAACGTTGATTCAGAGTTTTACTTTCACTTATATAAGTTAATAGGGAACTAGACACAAAAAATTCTATAAGTGAATTTGCCAGTACTTTTTATATCATTTTATTGTTAAGGAGGACGAATATGGGTAAGAAAACAAAGATTGCGCTCGCAATTGCAGCAGCAAGTGCAGCTGCTTGGGCAGGTAGTAAAGCTATTTCTAAACCTCAACAACGAGAAAGTAAACAAGCATTACAATTCGATCATCCAGTTATTCTTGCACATCGTGGCGGTGCCGATTTAGCACCTGAGCATACAATGCCTGCTTTTGAAAAAGCCGCACAGTTAGGTGTTGACGGCTTTGAAATAGACATTCGCTTAACTAAAGATGAGGAAATCATCGTATTCCACGATGATACTGTTGAGCGTACGACAGATGGCTATGGTCTTGTTGCAGACATGACTTTAGCAGAAATAAATGCATTAAACCACGGTTATCAATTTGAAGATTTGGATGGGGAATTTCCTTATCGAAATGAAAAAATAGACGTCGTAACGTTACGTGATCTACTAGAAAATTATCCAAATATGTTGATAAATATTGATATTAAAGATGCACCAGATACGTATGAGGGAAGTTTAATGCCATCTAAACTATGGCGTTTAATTGAAGAGCTTGGTGCTGAGAACCGAGTAGTTGTCACAAGTACTTACGGTGAACAGATAGATCGCTTTAATCTATATGCACAAAATCAAGTAGCACTTGGTGCAGGTGAATCAGATGTTCGTAAAGCATTCGCTTCTTTCTCAAGCCAATTTGGACATTTATATCACCCAAAGGTAGATGTATTCCAAATACCGCCAAAATCAGGGGTTATTGCACTGGATTCACCGAAGTTTATTCAGTTTTTAAGCAACTTAAACATCCCTGTTCACTATTGGACAATCAATGATGCGGCAACAATGAGTAAGTTAATTCACAACGGTGCAAAAGGTATCGTTACAGATCGGCCTGATATCGCTGTAGAACTATTACAAAAAAATGAAAACTAGAATGGAGCTTACTCTCTATTTTTAAGCTAGTACTAGATAGAAACTAGGTTACTACTTGAATTGGTAAGGGCCACTTTTAACAGCCCTTACCTTTTACTTATAAAAATTAAATATTCTGTCTTTTATACCCGTTATGCCCCGAATCCCGCTGTATTCAAAGAGTTTGATTGTAGCTCTCACCCCATGCATTTTGAGCTTTTATTTCAGATAACATAATACTGTATCTGTCACATCTCGTAATGTTGCTGTTCCGCCCAAATCGGCTGTTTTAACACCTTGTGCTAATGTTGCTTCTATTGCATTTAGTACCCTTGTGCCAAGCTCATGATAGCCTAAAAAATCAAGCATCATTTTACCCGTCCAAATTTGTCCAAGTGGATTGGCTATCCCTTGACCTGCAATATCGGGCGCAGAGCCATGGACTGGTTCGAACATAGATGGATATTGTCGCTCAATATTTAAATTTGCTGCTGGAGCAATTCCGATGCTCCCCATAATTGCACCACCTAAATCTGTTAAAATATCGCCAAATAAATTTGATGCAACGATAACATCAAAATGATCTGGCTTCATTACTAAAAAGGCAGCTAAAGCATCAATATGATTAGATTCTTGTCCTATGTTCTCATAATCTTTACCTACTTGCGCAAATACTTCATCCCAAAAAGGCATACTGTATGTAATTCCATTCGATTTTGTGGCACTTGTAACATGCTGACGTCGAGTTTTCGCCATTTCAAATGCATACCGCATCGCACGTTCTGTACCCTTCCTTGTAAAAATGGCATTTTGGATAGCAACCTCATCTTGTCCACTATGTATTCTGCCACCACTTTCAGCATACTCTCCCTCTGAGTTTTCACGTACAACGACAAAATCGAAGCCGTTTGGGTTACGTAACGGCGAAGGCAAACCTTGAAGTAGCTTTGCTGGACGTACATTAATAGATTGTTTCATCTCACGGCGAATTTTAATAAGTAGTCCCCATAATGAAATGTGATCTGGTACTAAATCAGGCATGCCAACCGCACCTAAGAAAATTTGATCATAACCTTTCAATATTTCAATACCATTATCAGGCATCATTTTACCTGTTTCTAAATAATAGTCACAGCCCCAGAGGAATGTTGTCCATTCAAACTGAAAGCTTCCATCTAATTGAGCAGCTTTATTAAGAACTTCTATCGCCGCTGGTACAACCTCTTTACCTATGCCATCTCCTGGTATAACGGCAATTCGATAAGTTTTCATTTGTTTATCCTCCTTTTATTTCTATATTGCTTATTCAATTACTATACAATTTTTCTGCAACTATTACACCCCGCAGTTATAGAAAAAAGACTGTATACAAACTCATAATTCATCGAGTTTGTTACAGTCTAAAAAGAAGTATTACTTAGTTTATGCAGAGCAAGAGCAAGAACCGCCTGAGCCACATCCTCCGCCACAGGAAGAACCTGATGCAAAGAACGGATTACTTACAGGAACTTTCACTGCTTCTGATACAGTTTTCCCCATAAGTAGACTTATCTCGTCAAGTAAATCTTGAAAATCATTTTCAGCAATCTTTAAGGCCGAAACTTTTTCATTTAAATCGAGCGCGCGCTTTTGCTGACGAATCGATTTCATGATTGTATGATAGTCCGGATGATATTTTCCGAAACGTTGTACATCTTCGTACTGCTCTTTTATGCGATTAAATGCGTAAATAGCTTGCACTAATTGAGCATCGCTATAAACAGCATCATACGCTTGTTGCAGCGTTTTCGCAGGCTCAGAGGAAAGAATCATCTCACAAAGCGCATCGGCCTCATCCAAAATGATTACCCAGTCAGAGGTCATCATCATATTAAATTCCCCCAATCTCTTTCCCATCATAACAGATTTTGTGGTAATTTTACATTATTGATATTTTTAAATAAAGGAGTTTTCTAATTGGTCACATCGTCTAAAGGACAAATAGAAGAATTACTAGCAGATATTTTACAAAACAGCACAGCTGAAGATGAGGAAGTTTTACTGCATTTATTGTCAGGACTTCGTGATAAACAACAAGGTGTCCACCGCCGTTATATTAATGCCGCCTTACATATGGTTGGCAAATTTGATACTGAGATTAGCGAGGTTCGTATCCCCATTACACCCGTTATCCATAATACCATTAAGGTTCCACATGGAGGAATTATTGCTACAATTGCAGATGCAGCAATGGGAGGGCTTGCTTCGCGTTCTGTACCAGAAGGCTTTAATGTGGTCACAACTAATATCAATGTCTCTTATATTGCAACAACAACTAACAAAGAACTAATCGCTCGTGGACGTTTCGTACATAAGGGACGTCAAACACTTGTGATGGAATGTGATATTGAAGATGAGACTGGGCGAAAACTTGCGATTGCGACCGCTACTTTCTTTGTCATTCAACGCCGTCCTTAGTCATAAGATTTAAAAAGTAATCTCGAATACATTGTTGATCGGAAAAAGGGAGTTTTTGATTTTTTATTTGTTGAGTCTGTTCATGCCCTTTTCCGGCAACTAATACAATATCACCTTTTTCAGCCTTTGCTAATGCCTTATGAATAGCAATTTTTCGATCTAGATAGATTTCATAGTATTGCTGTTCAGTAAAACCAGCAATAATACTTTCATTAATTAAGATCGGGTCTTCATCACGTGGATTATCGGTTGTTAAATAAATAATATCCGCATACTTACTAGCTACCGCTCCCATCGCAAATCGTTTGGCCTTATCACGATTCCCCCCACAGCTAAATACGAGATAAAGCGTTTTCGAGCTATCAAAAGTTTGTAAAACAGCCTGCAATGCTTCTGCAGTATGCGCATAATCTACATACACATCAATTCCAAATGTATTGTCTATTTTTTCAAGTCTTCCTTCTGGTAGCCTCAACAACCATATATGCGCTGCTATTTCATCAATGGAAAAACCTAGGCGCCACAAAGTCATTAACGCAGCTACAGCATTTTGCACATGATACTTACCAACAAAAGGAATTTCTACAATATGCTCACTTGATGAGGTTTGTAAACAAAGTACTGTTTTTCCAATTGATTCACTGACAATTTGGATATGTAAATCATTGTGATTATCAAAGCCAAATGAGCAGGATTTTTTCTTATCATAAATACCGACAGAACGGCAAAAATTATCATCTCCATTTAATACTAGCTTTTTTGATAAATCTGCCAATCTTTTTTTCGCACGTTTATATGCCTCAAGTCCTCCATGATCTTCTAAATGGTCCTCCGATAAATTTAAAAAAACGCCACAATCGATATCACAATGATCAAGTCTATGTTGCTGTAACCCCATCGATGAAGCTTCTAAAACAACATGTGTAACACCATTTCGTACACATTGCTTTAAAATCGGATGTAACTCTTTTGCTTGCAATGTTGTTAATTGCTCATACTTTGTTTGTTGTTTCTCTTCATTAATGAAAAATCCTACCGTTCCAATAACTGCTACATTTTTATGTAAGGCTCTTAACAACTGGCTCACAAAATGACTGACTGTTGTTTTACCATTTGTACCTGTAATCGCAATTACTGTTAATGCTTCTGCTGGAAAGGCTGAAAGTTTTGCACTCGCATACGATAAAAATAACGATGTATTCGGAACCCACACAAAAGGTATGTTTTGATCGGTAATAGGTAGTGAGATACTTTCCTCTGATACTATAGCGGCAGCACCCCGATCAATTGCTTCATTTACAAAGCGACTTCCCGATGTTTTCTTCCCCTTACGAACAATAAAAATATTTCCAGGCTTAATCGCCTGTGCATAATCCTCAACGCCCGTAATAATTGTGCGAATCGATCCTCCAGTCACGCTACATGGCCAGTCTTTCAATAGTTCAGCTAATTGCAAGCTTCATTCCCCCTTTCAGTTCTCTATCATATGACGGCGTCTGTATCCGTGTGACGAAAAATCTAAGCGGTCATTGTGCTTATCTTTTTCGTATAAAATGAAAAGACTGAAGATAAACTTGATTGTGCCAAGTTTATCTTCAGTCTTAGATTTATATGTATCCCGCGTTAACGCCTAATTGGTGGAGACTACTATCAGTGAGGATGAAGAAAACCCCCACTGATTAATATGGTGATGATTCATCAATATTTTCTACCGGTTCCTCAGTGTCTTTATTCTCACTATCCAGCTCTTGAGAAGAAGGTTCTAAAAATATTTGTGTATAATAGTTTAAAAATACGCCAGATCCTACTGTAGTGTATTTATCATTTAAAATAACCTTTCGATGCTCAGGGGAATTAAGCCAACCATGCATTGCTTCGATTGCATCAAAATAATCAGTTGCAAGATTTTCATTGGCCTCACTATAGATGATTCCCTGTGTTTCTAATCTCTTTTTTAAATCTCCATTTGTTGGTGATTCATGTCCAAGAAAATTTTGAACCTTCATATCTTCACTATGCATTTTTGCTACTTCTTCTAATGACTCATCAATTTCTACTACTGGTAAATCATGATGAACCCTTGTTACATTTATTAAATCGTCTAACTGTCTAGCATTTGCTTCATTAATTTCCTGCTGTAAAAACGAGGAAGGTGGTGTTGATGTAACAAGTTCACCTTGATAAGTCATTTCATAAGGTTGATGAAGAGCAAGCGTTTTACTATTAGTAAAGCGTATTCCTTGTAGCTCACTTGTTTCTCTATCTATATAGAGTTGCGCAAAAAGCCCATCGAATTTTACAAGCAATCGTGTCTGCATATCTTCTTCACTCATCGAGAACACGAAAATATTTTCACCTACATTCGCAGATACTTCATAATCAATGAGTGTCATTCGGTAAATATCATCGCGCTTCTGTCCAATTTTAAACGGATAAGCATCTAAATCTTCACCAGCTATGTAAACTTGTGTCACAACATTATTTTGAACGCCTACCATAAAAAATGTAGAAGCACTTGCATTATAGACCCACCATTCATAGCCAAAGGATGATGGTTCTTTCCGCGCTGGTTCACCGTATTTATCCAAAACCTTCTTTGCTTCTTGACCGATTAATGTCGACATCCCACTTTTTGGGCGTGTCACCGCACCTACTTCAGGCTGCTTTAACTCGGTTTTAGGAATAACATTTGAATTGGCATTCGGACCTTTTAATGGTTCGTTTTCCCGTGGTGTATTAAAAAACATAAAGCCAATCAACGCAATTGCAGCACATGCCATAAAAATGCGAAATAAAGCTTTCATATTTGACTCCTTTTCATCGCCATTATTCTGTAAATTATTATATCAATTGTAATTGGGTTGACACAATGTTGTCATTGCAACAATGTTAAATATGCTCTATTATAAAAATGAGCGTATACTTTGTACGAGAACCTAAAGGAGGATTATAGATGTATTTTGAAAATACTAACCTTGAAAATTTAACAGCTGATCAAGAACTTATTGTAAGCATCATGAAACAAAATGGTTTAGAATGTGATGGCGGCTGGGACTACGAACGTATGACATTTGATAAGCGTTTCGATACTCGCGAGGGACGTTACTACTTACGTGTATTTGCATATGCAAAATCTGGTGATGTTGGTGCACACGATGCAATCCTAACATTAATGAAACCAGTTCTTGGTAAGTACTACTATCCACACGGCGTTGAGTATGGAGATGACGAAGTTTTCCCAGCTCATCTGGTAAAAAAATGTGAAGAAATCTTAAAAAAGGTTAAATTAGACCTAGAAGCTTTTAAAATTCATGCGTAATTTTAGATAGTTATTTCACGGTGCATGTCGATTAAACATTCGGAATCATTTTATTATTTATCTGTCAAACGGTGACAGTACATCAAGTTGGCAACAGCATACAGTGCAATAGCTATATCTGAAAAGACTGGTGGTCCAGTCTTTTTTATTTTGAGTAAAAAAACTATTTCTTCTCATACTACCTATATCTTTAACATGATGTAGGTGAGATAAATGTTACAATTCTTTAAAAGTCCTTTTTTTCGTCATCCAATAATCGTTATAGCTATCGCGATTGCAATCCTCTGGATTATATCCTTGTCATTACCAATACTACTTGCCTACGTAACAGCTTTACTATTAGAACCTGTAATCATACGAATCAGTAAACGATTCCGAAAAAAACGCAAAGTAGTCGCTTCCATTTTTTTTATGTTCTTTTTAAGTATGACATTACTATTATGTATTTTCGTTATATTTATAAGTTGGAAACAATTTTCAACATTTATCATTCAAATTCCAGAGTACCTTAATCAGCTATCAGCCATATGGATTCAAATACAATCCAAGCTTTCCAATTATACTTATCAATTGCCCTTAGATCTAGTTATACAAATTCAACTTATGATAGCACAGGGCCTATCCGCAATCGAAAAATTTGCACTTTCTTTAACAAGTGTGAATGTTTGGTCATCTTTACTTACGTATATAGCTTCACGTTTGTTTGATATTTTTGTTTATTGGATTGTGTTATACATGTTCCTTTTAGAATTACCAACTATTAATCGTAAAATGTTAACGCCTATTCCCTTCCACTACCATCAAAAAATACTATTTATTGGACAACGTGTAAAACTTGCATTATTTGGTTTTATAAAAGCACAATTTTTAGTTAGTATTTGTATTTTTGCTATAGCTTTAGGAACCTTTTATTTTCTTAAAACACCTTTCCCACTTATTTTAGCACTCTTACTAGTCATTTTAGATTTCATTCCTTTTTTAGACTCATTTATATTGCTGATTCCTTGGGCAATTTACAAAGTCTTTACAGGTGATTATGTCTTTGTTGCTGTTTTAGTCATACTCACAATCGTACTATTTTTAGTTAGACGTATGATTGAGCCTAAAGTAATCGGAAATAAAATCGGACTGTCTTCACTGACAACTTTTATTGCCATGTTTATCGGTTATGAAATATTTGGGTTTTTCGGTATTTTAATTGGTCCTTTACTCGTTGTTGTGTTTCTTTCTCTATTTAATCAAACATCTATAAAAAATCTCCCACCTTCTCAAGAATAAGGAGGGAGATCTTTTTTAATCAATTATACCTCGGCATAATTGTGTCTGGAAGCTTTAGGCCAACATGTAGATGTTGGTCACTTAGTCGTTGCCACAGGACGTGGCGTTCTTAGACTGAGTTCCTCTATTTCAGCGGATGTTTTTTGTACCGAAATCGTAGCGACAGGTACGGATGTTTGGATACCCGCTAATAGAAGTTAGAAACCAAAAATAGCTTTAATGGCAGATGTTGTTTCACCTGGTTCGAATAAAACATATAGTAAAAAGTATACTAAAACCCCAGTAATCGCTACGAAGAACCAAATAATACTTGTAATCGGTCCAATACGACGGTGAAGCTTGATATTAGTTTTCAAACCAGAAATAATGCTAACAATACCAAATACTGCTCCTACTGTCGCAAGGGTAATATGGAAAATCAAGAAGAAAGTATAATATGGTTTTAAATCTTCTCCTCCACCAAACGCTGTATTACCAATAAATACTGTACGTGAAACATAAATGATAAAGAAGGTAAGTGCAGCAACCCCTGCAGCTAACATTACTTTTTTATGTGCTTCTACCTTTCTTTTTATGATTAAGCCCCAACCAATAGCCACAAGTACAGCACTGATAACGATGAATGATGTACTTATAGTAGGCAAAATTTGCAATTCCATTCACAAAACTCCTTATACAAAGTAAATTTCTATTTTACAATTGATGTTGCTGCTGACTTTCCCATTTCTTTTGATGTTCTTTTAACGCATCAGCTGTAATTTTATCAGGATCCTTTTGTTCTGATCGATACCATCTTGTAAAGATAGTGCCAATTAAAACGCCAAAAATAAGCTCTTGTAAAATCTTCATAAGAACGCCGCCTAGTTGCTGATCCGCAACAGGTGTCATATCTGTAAAGAGCTCTGGTCCTGATAGGGATAAACCAGATAATGTTGAAGCTGGTACACAAAGCTCCATTGCCTTAAGCCATGCTTCACCATTTGTATATGTTTCATACATAGCGTTTGGTGCGAAAATAATTAGCCCACAAGCAGGTGTAATTAAGACCGCATTAGCAATAATATAGGCTAACTTATGCAATGGCTTCATTTGCGGACTATTTGGCACCGTGTGGATTAATGGCCAATACATTAAAACAGCAGAAACAAATAATACAAACGTATATGTACCATGTAATGTTTCATTTAACTTAATGTAATCTAATACATCTGGTAAATGATAGAAAGAAAATAGACCGATAAACACAATTACCGCAACGACAGGTAATGTTAGCACTCTAAATACAGATCTAACAACTGGTGCTTCAATCGCAACTTTCCATACCCACCACGGAATCCCTTTAATTAAGAAAATCGGTACAAGTAACAATAGTATAGCCATTTGCACCATATGCATCGTAAACATAATGTGCGCCATTAAATCTATTGGAGATCCTTTAATAATATAAATCGTTACCATTGCCAGTACAAAATAAATTGCCTCTCCCTTTTTCAGAGGCTCACTTACTTTAAAATCCTTGCGCCACTTTGTTGTGACTAAAAAATAGATGACTGTTATGAAAACAAGAACCCCTATTAAGTATGGGCTCCATAAAGCTTGGAAACCAAATATACTAAGTGGCATATAGAACGCACTCCTTTAACTTCAGTACTCCTATTATAGAACGCTTACACTTATTCTGCAATGAACGAAAGGTGAACAAATAACTATCCACAGTTTACTGTTGTTCACATTGTAAAAAATAATACGGTCAAAGAAATCTGTGAATGGTGTTGGGCTTTAATGTGGGCGATTTCCGTTCCAGGCTACTCGCTTTCCTGTGGGCGAGCGTCGAGCCGCTTCCTCCGCTTCGCTCCGTCCAGGGTCTCGTCTGTCTCGCTTTCCCACGGGAGTCGAGTAGCCTTCCACTCCAATCAACAATAGCGTAGAATTTTTATAAATTTTATGAATTTCAAAATTGGACGCTAGGACAACGAACCATTATTGAACAGAATATATTTATAACAGTGAAGTAATTGACATTGTTGCCGCTTTTGTTTTCTCGTAGCAATCACAGAAGCGGCTCATCTGAAGCCCCCAGGAAGCTCTGCTCTGTGCGAAAGCAAAGCGTCAGTAACAAAGCGTCCAGTCGGAACGGAAATCAACCACTCGTTTTGCCCAAGCCATACTTTAAAACTCCATAATTTCATTGATACAATAGAAAAAAGAAAAGCACGTTCCTACGCTAGGTAGAGAACGTGCTTTTTTGGTGATTACCACCAAATAATTGTTAAAAATGCTAAGAAGAATGTAAATGCGATTAATATACCCATCCACATGAAGAAACCAATTACACCACCGAAGTGTGTTTTTTTGTCTTCTAAGTGCATGAAAGAGTAAAGTTGAAGAACAACTTGAACACCAGCAAGCAATAAAATGAGCGGGAATATTAAGTATTTAGAAAAATCAGCTGCAACTACTGCGAATGCGATAAACGTAAAGAAAATCATGATCGCAAAGTTGACTACTTGTTTACGCATATGAACGGCATTATGATGACGATCATACTCGTATTGTGCCTGAGACTTAGCAACTATCGGTGTATCGTGTGATGACATATTATCCGATCACTCCCATCAAGTATACTACTGTAAAGATAAATACCCAAACTACGTCGATAAAGTGCCAGTATAAAGCAGCCACGAAGAATTTAGGCGCATTGTATAAGTTAAGACCACGTTTAGCGTTACGAATCATTAACGTTGAAATCCACACAAGACCTAAAGTTACGTGGAAACCATGTGTACCAACTAATGAATAAAACGCAGTTGAGAACGCAGATTGGTCAAATGTGAAGCCTTTGTGTACATAGTGATAAAACTCATAGATTTCAAGACCTAAGAATCCAAGACCTAAAAGTAATGTAATACCAAACCAAGTTTGCATAGCTTTAAAGTTAAAGTTACGCATATGGTAAATTGCATAAACAGATGTTAGTGAAGATGTTAATAATAACATCGTCATAGCGAAAGCTAAAGGTAATTCAAATAAACTTTGTGTTGTGAACTCCATGCCAGCTGGCCCTTTGTTCTTAAGCGCTAGGTAAGTAGCGAATAAACTTGCGAAAAGTACAACTTCACAGGCAAGGAAAATCCAGAAACCAACAACTTTATTTTTACCTTCCATCGTAGCTTGTTCAGGATGATCTGGCCAAGTATGAGGAGTAAATTTAGTATTGAAATCCATTATTTATTTCCCCCTTTGCCGTAAAGATGTTCTTCAATTTCAAGAATTTCTTCTTTGTGTAAGTGGAAACCGTGATCATCCTTAACAGAACGGAAAATCATAGCACCAAATGTAATTGCAAGACCACCAATTAAAATATAAATAGACCAAGGTTTATCTGCATCTGGATGATAAAGTGCACCGAATGCTGCAATAAACATACCTAGAGAAATAACAAATGGGATAGCTGAGTTGTTAGGCATATGAATATCACCGACTGGCTCAGCAAAAGTCATTTCTTTATTTCCTTCTTGTTTTTCAATCCACCATGGATCTAAACCACGAACAAGAGGTGTTTGACGGAAGTTATAGAATGGGATTGGTTGTGGAATAGACCATTCTAAAGTACGTCCATCGCCCCATGGGTCGCGACCTGCTGGTTCGCCTTTGATAGACAATAAGCAGTTAATTACCATTATGATAACCCCTACACCCATCATTAATGCACCGATCGTAGAGATAAAGTTGAACTGATCCCAACCTTGACCTTCCATGTAAGTGAATACGCGACGTGGCATACCCATTAAACCTAAGAAGTGTTGAACGAAGAACGTTAAATGGAATCCGATGAAGAAAATCCAGAAAGTAAGTTTACCAAGCGTTTCGTTTAACATACGGTTGAAGAAAATTGGCCAGTAGAAGTGTGCTGAACCAAATATCGCTGTTACGATACCACCAACGATTACGTAGTGGAAGTGAGCAACGATAAAGTAAGAATCGTGTAATTGGTAGTCAAGAGGTGCAGATGCTTGCATAACCCCTGTAACACCACCCGCAACGAATGACGGGATGAAACCAAGTGCATAAAGCATTGGTGTTGTAACTTTAATAGATCCGCCCCAAAGAGTTAAGATCCAGTTGAATACTTTCATACCTGTTGGTACAGCAATTGCCATTGTTGCAACAGCAAAAATTGCGTTGGCTGTTGGCCCAAGACCAACTGTAAACATGTGGTGAGCCCAAACCATGAACCCTAAGAAACCGATTAAAATTGTTGCGAATACCATTGAAGAGTATCCAAATAAACGTTTACGAGAGAACGCTGGAATAATCTCAGAGAATAAACCAAACGCTGGTAATATTAAGATATAAACCTCTGGGTGTCCGAAGATCCAGAATAAGTGTTCCCAAATAATTGTGTTACCACCCATTGTATGATCGAAGAAGTTACCACCGAACATACGGTCAAATAACATCATTAATAAACCAATAGTTAATGGAGGGAATGCGAATAGAATTAGTGCACTTGATACAAGAGCAGTCCAAGTGAATAATGGCATACGCATGAATGTCATACCTGGAGCACGCATTGTAATAATCGTAACGATAAAGTTAAGACCTGAAATTAATGTACCTGCCCCTGAAATTTGTAAACCAAGAACATAGAAGTCAATACCATGTCCTGGAGAATATAAAGATAATGATGCATAAGACGTCCAGCCCGCATCAGGAGCGCCACCCATAAAGAATGACAGGTGAAGGAATACTGCACCTAGGAAGAATAACCAGAACCCTAAAGAGTTAAGGAATGGGAATGCAACGTCACGCGCACCAATTTGTAATGGTACAAGCATGTTCATAAATGCGAATAGTAATGGAGTCGCAGCTAGGAATAACATTGTCGTTCCGTGCATTGTTAATAATTCATTGAAAAAACCAGCTGAGATGAAATCGTTATTTGGTTTCATTAACTGAATACGCATTAATAACGCTTCAAAACCAGCGATAGCAAAGAACAATGTACCGGCTAATAAATACATTACTGCTAACTTTTTATGGTCGACAGTTGTAATGTAGTCCCAGACATTTGCTCCAAAGCCCTTTTTCTGTGTGTATGAGCTCACAACTTTTACCTCCCTCAAAGTTTGTTACAATAACTAAAAATTATTTCTCAACAGATAAGCCCATGATATAAGTTGCTAGAGCTTCAATTTCTTCGTCGGATAAGTCGCCATAAACAGGCGCAGTGCCCTCTGCATTCATCATTAAGTTACCTGGTTTGAATTCTCCAGGGTTCTTAATCCAAGCTTTTAAGTTTTCTTCATTATGTTCTAAGAAACCAGCAACACGGTTACGGTCACCAAATGTAGTTAAGTTAGGACCTGGTGTACCTCCTGCTCCTGATCCAGAAACAGCATGACAACCTAAACAACTTTTAGCAAATGTTGCTTCACCAAGATCTGTTGAAGCTTTGTCAGCCACTTTTCCTTCTGTTGCTTTCATTGAAGCTACCCATGCATCGAATGCATCTGGGCTTAATGCTTTAACTTTGAAGTCCATTAATGCGTGTGAAGGACCACATAATTCAGCACATTTACCATAGAATACGCCGTCTTTAAGGTCTTTCGATTCTTTATCGAATACTAGATAGAATTTGTTTAAGTTATCTACGTTCGTATCCATTTTACCGCCTATAGCAGGAATCCAGAATGAGTGCTTTACATCGGCAGCCTTTAAGTTAAAGTAAACTTTTTGACCTGTTGGTACAACTAGTTCTTGAGAAGTTATAATACCTTGGTTAGGGTATTCAAACTCCCACCAGTATAATTTTGCAGTTACATTTACTGTAAGTGCTGTTTTGTCACCATTTTCATCTACTTCGTCCATAGCAGCAACATCTGCAAATTTGTAAGTAGCCGTAACAACTGGTACAGCTAAGATTAATAATAAAATAATTGGAATAACTGTCCAAATCACTTCGAGAGTGTGACTTCCTTCTACTTGCTTAGGAATAACATTTTCGCCAACTTTTGAACGGCGGAATTTTACGAATGCAAGTAAATAGATAACGGATACTACTACTACTACTAACGTCATAATTCCCGTAGCTAACAGTAATAGATTGAATTGTTCTTTACCTACTTGACCAGATGGTTTCAGTGCAGAAATATAATCTTCACCACAACCAGAAAGGAAAACCATCATCACTGCTAGAAGTGAAAAAAGACGCCATTTTTTAAGCCCTTTCATCATAGCTTAATTAAACCCCTCTTTCTTTGTTGTATTTTCATGTGTACCTAGGACATTAGTTCTGTCTATATGAATTCTTTAGGATAAGAAAGAATCCCCAAATTTAGCTAAACAACGCAAATATGATAATGGATACAAATAGTATTGTCATATGGTTCAATGAATAGATAAACATTTTATTTGCCCATTTCAAATCATCTTTTGTAGTAAAGCCTTTAAAAGCTAGAATCACCCAGCCCAAGTTCAATGCAGTCGCAAGAATTAAGAAGCCTACCCCAAGCTCTGGTAAAAGGAATGGTAACGGTAATAATAAAATAATCCAAAATAACATCGAGTACTTCGTTCGTTTAAATCCTTTTACTACAGGTAGCATCGGTATATTAGCTGCACGATATTCTTCAGTACGTTTCATGGCAAGCGCGTAAAAATGCGGAGGTTGCCATACAAACATAATAAGGAATAAGGCAAGTGCTCCTGGACCTAATGCAGGTTCAACAGCTGCAAACCCAATAACTGGTGGAATCGCACCTGAAATACTTCCTACAACCGTGTTACTAACATGCTTCCTCTTTGACCACATTGAGTACAGAACGACATAAGCAAATATTCCTACTAGTCCCCACATGCCGGCTGCAAACGATGCCGCAAATAACAAAATTTCACCTACAATTAAAAATGAGAGGGCAATGGTCAATACAAAATTCGGCTTAAATCTACCTGTTACTGTCGGTCTTGCCTTCGTTCTTTTCATGATTGGGTCAATATCCTGATCAATAAAGTTATTCATTGCGCCTGAGCCACCTATTATTAATGCCGCACCCAGCATGGTGAACAATATGACATCAAGCTCTTGCAAGAAGTGTCTACTAGTAAATTGAAATGCCAGCCACATCCCTGTAAACGTTGTGACAAGATTCGAGTTTACGATTCCAATTTTTATTAGTGCTAAGAAATCTTTTACAACAGATGTTGATTCTGGTCCACCATTTCTAGTAGCCGTCAGTGCACGACCGTTTGACATGATACCTCTCCTTTCATTTTTGTAAGCATATTCCGCTAATGTTTACTATAGCGAAATTTGCGATTGATTTCTAGACATTAAGTGAAATTTAGATGAAGTTGTAAAAATTAGCTTTGTCTAGAAATATAATTAAAAACAACATATCTATAGTAAAACATTTTCTAAAATGAATTGTGAAGGTTAAAGTACGAAATTATGAACAATTTGTGAAATGGAATCGACATCTAATACTCCCTACTCTTTACAAGTTGTTTTTTTCCTGTATTTTCGATATTATCTAGTAGCAGAAACATTACTTTCATGTAATGTTTATAGATAAAGTAGGTGACTCATTTTATGCAACACAACAGGTATATGAAGTGGTTTGCTGTTGCCGCTACAATTGGAATGCTTCTTATTTTATTAGGTGGAGCACTTGTTACCAAAACAGATAGTGGCTTAGGCTGTGGTCGAAACTGGCCTGATTGTAATGGTTCTCTTATTCCAAAAGAAATTACACCAGAAGTCTTAATTGAATTTTCACATCGTCTTGTAACTGGAATTGTATCTATTTCTATTCTTGTGTTAACAATTTGGACATGGCGTAAACTCGGTCATATTCGCGAAGTAAAGTTATTAGGTTTTTTAGCGATGTTTTTCTTAATCGCACAGGCTCTTATTGGAGCTGCTCAAGTATTGTGGGGGCAAGGCGATTTTATACTAGCACTCCACTTTGGGATTTCTCTTATTTCCTTTGCTGCCGTTCTCCTTCTCTCTATGATTGTATTTGAAGTGGATCGGAAATTTGATGCCGATAACGTTTTTATTGGTAAAAAGTTACGTTGGCATACGATTGCTGTCACAATTTATTCTTATTTAGTCGTTTATACAGGGGCGCTTGTTCGCCATACAGAATCTAGCTTAATATGTCCTGACTGGCCATTTTGCAACAATGAAACACCATTCGCACCACTAAATAATATGTATGAATGGGTGCAAATGGGGCATCGATTTGCTGTTCTGATCTTTTCTATTTGGATTGCATACATAACTTGGCACGCTATAAAAGAATATAAAAATCAACGTGTTATTTACTATGGCTGGATTATTGCCTTTATTATAGTAATTTTACAGGTGATTGCTGGTATGTTAGTAGTCCTAACTAAATTGAATTTAACAGTCGCGTTACTACATTCATTATTTATTTCAATATTATTTGGTCTACTTTGCTACATGGTATTGCTAGTTGCACGTAGCGATTATAATGGAAAAAATAAAGAATAATAGAAAAGATTCGCTACATCAGTGGCGAATCTTTTTTATTTATTTAAACGACTTCAATTACAAAGCACTAATGACGTCAAAAAAATGGACAAGTTTCTTACTATAGATAAATAAAAAAGGTTATTAGTATGCTATTAAAGCCATCTAATAACCTTCTTTCGGTTCAATTATTCAATCTCAATTAGCAAATCACCTGTTGAAATGGCGTCGCCTGCACTTGCGTATACTTCTTTTACGACTCCATCTTTCGGTGCTTGAACAGTTGTCTCCATTTTCATCGCTTCAGTAATTAACAAATGGTCTCCACGTTTAACATTACTTCCTTTCGATACGACTACCTTTAAGACCGTACCTGGCATTGTAGCTCCAATTTGGTTTGGATTGCTTGGATCTGCCTTTAATGCTAAACTGCCATCTACTTCAACAGTCATATCTTGAATCACCAACTCACGGGATTGACCATTCAACTCAAAGTACATCACACGTGTTCCGTCATGCTGTGGCTCACCAATCGAAACGAGTTTAATAATCAGTGTTTTTCCTTTTTCGATTTCGACTTCGATTTCTTCACCTAGCTTTAATCCGCAAAGGAAAGTTGGTGTGTCTAATACCGAAATATTGCCGAAAGAGTCCACTGTTTTCGCATACTCTTCAAACACTTTCGGGTACAAAGCATACGCCAGCACATCCTTCTTTGTCACCGGTCTGTTCAATTTTTCCTCCAGTACTGCCTCTAGCTGCTCAAAATTCACAGGTTCTAGTAGCTCACCTGGACGTACTGTAATGGCTTCGCGATCCTTTAACACAACCTGTTGAAGTGCCTCCGGGAAGCCACCATGTGGTTGTCCTAAATAACCCTGGAAGAACTCAATCACAGAATCTGGGAAATCAATGGTTTGTCCTCTTGTCAGTACAGAGCTTTCATCTAAATCGTTCTGTACCATAAATAACGCCATATCACCAACTACTTTTGAAGATGGGGTTACTTTGACAATATCACCAAATAGAAGGTTCACGCGGGAATACATGCGCTTCACTTCCTCCCATCTATCCCCAAGACCAACTGCTTTGGCTTGCTGCTGTAAGTTACTGTATTGACCCCCAGGCATCTCATGGACGTAAATTTCAGAATGTGGGCTAATCATGCCGCTTTCAAAATCCTTATAATATTTACGCACATCTTCCCAGTAGTACGATAGTTTTTCTAGTGCTTCAATATCGGCACGAACCTCACGCTTACTGCCCTTCATTGCATAATACAAGGAGTTTGCACTTGGCTGTGACGTTAAGCCAGCCATCGAACCGAGCGCCGTATCAATGATATCCACCCCTGCCTCGATCGCCTTGGCATATAAATAAATACCATTACCACTTGTATCATGTGTATGCAGATGGATTGGCAAACTTGTCGTCTCTTTTAACTCGGAAATTAAACGATACGCTGCTTCTGGCTTCAATAACCCAGCCATATCTTTTATCGCTAAAATATGGGCACCTGCTGCCTCTAGCTCCTTCGCCATTTGCTTGTAGTATTGGACTGAATATTTTGCCCTCGTATCATCAAAAATATCGCCTGTGTAACAGATTGCTGCCTCGGCAATTTTACCAGACTGACGGGCTGCATCAATCGCTACTTCCATGCCTTTTATCCAATTCAAACTATCGAAAATACGGAACACATCAATGCCCGATGCCGCTGATTCAGCGATAAACTCACGAATTAAATTGTCAGGGTAGTTCGTGTAACCGACGGCATTCGCTCCACGCAGTAACATTTGAAATAACACATTCGGTACTTGTTCACGCAACTTGGCTAGACGCTCCCATGGGTCTTCCTTTAAGAAACGGTACGCCACATCAAACGTCGCGCCTCCCCACATTTCAAGTGAGAAGAAATCATGCATCATGCGTGCTGTTGCATCTGCAATTTCGAACATATCCTTTGAACGTACACGTGTCGCAAGCAGTGATTGGTGTGCATCTCGGAAGGTTGTATCCGTTAATAGCACGTCCTCCTGCTCCAGAATCCATTTCACAAGCCCATCTGCTCCTTGAGCATCTAAAATTTGCTTTGTCCCTGCAGGGGGAACGATTAATTTATCAACTTTTGGGATACTCGGCTGAACAAAAATTGGTTTCGCCTTCTGCTCTACTCCTGGGAAACCATTGAGTGTCACATTACCGATATAGCTTAATAGCTTTGTCCCACGGTCCTTACGCACAGGGAAATTAAATAATTCAGGTGTTGTATCAATAAAGCTAGTATCAAATGCACCCGTTAAAAATTTCCCGTGCGTCACGACATTATTTAAAAATGGAATATTCGTTTTCACCCCACGAATACGGAACTCTTTTAAGTTGCGGTCCATCTTTGCTGCGGCTTCTTTAAATGTCATTCCTGATGTTGAAATTTTCACCAATAGCGAATCATAGTATGGTGTTACAACAGCTCCCTGGAAGCCATTGCCGGCATCTAGGCGAACGCCAAAGCCACCACTTGAACGATACACCATTAGCTTTCCTGTATCCGGCATAAAGTCATTGGCTGGGTCTTCCGTGGTAACACGTGCTTGAATCGCATAGCCAATCATTGGGATATCCGCCTGTTGAGGAATATGGATCTCCTCGCTATGAAGACCGTAACCCGCAGCCACTTTTATTTGAGCATGCACGATATCGACACCTGTAATCATTTCAGTAATTGTATGCTCAACTTGAATACGAGGGTTGACCTCGATGAAATAAAAATCTTCTCCTGCGACTAAAAATTCTACTGTCCCTGCATTTATGTACGAGACATTTTTCATTAGTTGAACCGCTGCATCACAAATACTATTTCTTAAATTTTCTGAAATCGAATGAGATGGTGCGATTTCAACAACCTTTTGATGACGACGTTGTATCGAGCAATCACGCTCATATAGATGGACAATATTGCCTTGTTGATCGCCAATAATTTGGACTTCAATATGCTTTGGCTTAATAATTGCCTTTTCTACATACACCTCATCAGAGCCGAATGCTGCCTTCGCCTCTGATTTTGCACGTTCATAGGAGGAAGCTAGCTCCTCTTGACTATGAACAAGGCGCATACCACGACCACCGCCGCCTAGCGCTGCCTTAATCATAATTGGATAATCATATGTGCTAGCAAAAGCCTCTACCTCCGCTAAATCAGCTACCGGTCCATCTGTACCAGGAATAACAGGAATACCTGCAACAATTGCCTGTTCACGCGCTTTAACCTTATCTCCGAACATATCTAAGTGCAGGGAAGTTGGTCCAATAAAGACAATGCCCTCTTCTTCACATCGACGTGCAAATTCTACGTTTTCCGATAAAAAACCATACCCCGGATGAATCGCATCAACACCCGCATCCTTTGCGATGGCAATAATACCTTCAATATCTAAATAAGCATCGATTGGTTTCTTGCCAGCCCCGACTAAATAGGCCTCATCTGCTTTAAAGCGATGGAATGCCCCACTATCCTCCCGCGAATAAATGGCCACGGTTTGGATATTTAGCTCCGTACATGCACGGAAAATACGAATTGCAATTTCCCCCCTATTGGCTACGAGAATTTTGTTGATTGATTCCATAGATATCCCCCTTTATGATTGTGATTTTTTTCTTTCTACCTTTTCAAACATAGAAACATTAATTAATATTCCCATAGCTAAAGATAGAATAATTATAGATGTCCCGCCATAGCTAATAAAAGGTAGCGTTACACCGGTTAACGGGATTAACCCAGTTACACCCCCAAGGTTAATAAACGTTTGCCAGCCAATCCAGCTCGCAATACCAGCCGCAATCATACGTGCTAGTGGATCTTTTGTGCGCAACGCAATCGAAAATCCTTTATACACAATAAATCCTAGACCACCTAAGACGATTATCACACCCCAAATACCTAGTTCTTCCATTATAATCGCCATAATAAAATCTGTTTGTGGTTCAGGTAAATACCCCAATTTTTGAACGGATTGACCGAGGCCTCTTCCATCTAAACCGCCTCCGCCTATTGCATAATAACTATTTACAACTTGGTGACCCATATCATTTTCATAATCAAATGGATTAAAATAAGATAGTATTCGGCCTTTACGGTTACCCGTTAATAGCTCCCCTTTAAATAACCAAAGCATACCAAGGATAGCTGTACCAAATGCCCCTAATACCCCAAAAAACTTCCAAAATGTTTTAAATGGAATACCACTCGCTGCTACTACAGATACAGCAATGCCACAAAGTATAATGACAGCTCCTAAATCTGTTTCAAACGCTACACAAGCAACAACAAGGATCCAGAGAAATATTGGATAAAAAATTTCTGTCGGTTGTAGCTTTTCAAACGTATATTTTTGTCCTTTCCGATAAAAAGCAGCGGAAAAATATAAAATTATAAATAGTTTCGCATATTCAGACGGTTGAAAATTCCCTAGACCTGGAATGTGTATCCAACTCTGAGAACCTACTTGATCCGCACCATGACCGGCTACTTTTAACCAAGTAAATAGCACGGCAAGAACGACGGTAAGAAACAACATAACATTCTTATTGGCATAATGCTTGTACGGGAAAAATGCGGTCACTAAAAAACCCATAAAAGCTACAGTTAAATTTGTCACTTGCTTTTGATAAAAATAGTCTGGAGCCTGTCCTTCCTTTATAATAGCTACCATCATACTTGAGCTATAAATCATTACTAATCCAAATAAACTTAATAATAGAAAAGTAAAAAATAATGGGTAATCAAAATTTCGTGCATATCTTTTTAAGTATTGTTTCATCGAAAAACCTCATTCTAGAAAAAAAACTCAAATCGCAAATAGCGTTTGAGTTTTTTCTTTTTATTTGTCTGTATACGCGTCGTGCAGTACAGACAGTTCTTTCTCGAGTGAATCGAGAATCTCTTTGCCTTTTTCGCGTTCAATGAGTCCAAGCTTCACAGCAAAGTCAATTTCACGTGAAAGGCCGAACATTTGTGTATCTAATACTTCTTCATATAAAGGGCATTGTGGCATTGTTAAATGATCCATTTGTACTCGAATGAGGCGAGCGATTTTATCTGCATCAGCAACTAAAAGCTCCAAAGCCTTCTCCTGAAAAGAAGTTTGTGATTTCGTATCCATGAGGACGCCCCCATTATCTGATATTTCTTCGATTCTATCTTAATAAAGTTTATCTTTTAGTCGTTAAAATTGCAAGTGTCTTCATTGGAAAATAGAGAAATCAAATTATATTTCTTTATTATATCTAGTCATTAGCGTTATACTATTTCATGGATATACAAGATTTGAGGAGGATTTCTATAATGGAAACAATAATTCCTATCAAGGGCGCAGTTTCATTTCAACTAACGTTAGATCCCACTGTTTGGATTTTCGATGATCGTAAATTAGATTTAAAAACGTACTTCACCTCACAAAAAGTGGAAGAAGATATGGATATAAAATATATGCGTGAAGTCGGTGCGCACTGGTCACGTGAAATTATGGAAGGGGCAACTTTCCCACCAACATTAAAATCCGAACGAAAATTTGACCGTAAAGGGATGGAAACAGGTACTTTCGGTATCGAATTAAGTCACTTCTTGAAAAACGCTGAAATTAAACCAGAAGCGACAACAATCGTCATTGAATGCGAAGGTGGCAAAGAGTGTCCATTTACAATTGAAGAAGCTCATACATTAATTTTGCAATACAGCCAAGATGGGAAGCCTTTACTAGAAGATGGCCCTGTCCATGTATTATTTAGAGACGGTTCAAATGTAGACAACCCTATCAAAAATGTATTAGCTATTCGTGCCGAGTAGGAGGGAATGCAATGCGCGTAAAGTGTGTCATTTGCGATACAATTAACAATTTAGATGATAGTTTACCGTTAGCAAAAAAATTACGCAATCGACCAATTCATACGTATATGTGTGATACGTGCCATGATCGTATTAAAGAAAATACCATTGCACGCGTTGAAACCGGGAATTTCCGTTTTTATCGTACTTCACCACAAATGGATAAAGAGTTTTAACAGCTACTAAAGGAGGTGACCCATTATTTGAGCCACCTCCTTTATGCTGTTGAAAAGCTATTGTGTCAATGAAATTAAAATGTCCTATAAAATAAGATATGCTCTTCGGCAAAACGAGGGGTTGATTGAAGTCATTGTTCATATTATGTAGAAACAAACTGTACGACATTTTATTCTATCGCCTAAAATGTCTTTATATCATAAAAAATAGTATGCCAGATTTCTTCTAGCATACTATTTTATTTCGATTATTAACCATTATTTTTTTATAATCGCCTTCTCAATCAATTCCACAACCTGATACATAATCGTCGCAAAAAAGGCGATGATGAGCAGTGACATAAGCACGAGATTAAAGTTAAATACTTGAAAGCCATAAATAATTAAATAACCAAGACCTTTTGAGGACACTAAAAATTCACCAACAATAACCCCTACCCAAGATAATCCTACGTTTACTTTTAAAGTAGAAATAATTGTTGGGAAGGAGGCAGGCAGAATCACTTCTCTAAATATTTGCCATTTAGTTGCTCCAAAAGTTTGTAATACTTTGCTATAGTTTGGATCTACCCCTTTAAAGGCCGTGTAAACAACAATCGTCGTAATAATAATCGAAATTAAAGCACCCATTGCGATAATCGAAAAATAGCCTGGGCCAAGGGCAACAATTAATATTGGTCCTAGCGCAACTTTCGGCATCGCATTTAAAATAACTAAATATGGATCGAGTACCTTTGACAGCAAAGGTGACCACCACAAAACGCTGGCTATTAATGTCCCTAGTAAGGTACCCGCAATAAAACCAATAACTGTTTCCATTAGCGTGACACCAACATGCAACGTTAACGAACCATCACTTACTTTTTCTATAAACGTTTGCCATACATATGTTGGTGAACTAAAAATTAAACGATCAATCCATCCAAATCTAGAAAGAAGCTCCCACCCTCCAAAAAAAACGAGTAAGATGATAAATTGATATAATCGAACAAAGCGTTTTTCCTTTTTCAACATTTGCTGATACTGTTTAAATAATGTATTATCCAAGGCTCTCCAGCTCCTTCCAAATAGTTTGGAATACATCTGAATATGCCGGATGCTGTCTCACATCAAACGGAGATAGCTTGCGTAATACTTCAGGTATTTCAAAAACTCTATGCAATGAACCTGGATTAGCTGAAAAAAGAAAAACTCGTTCACTCATGGCGATGGCTTCACCAATATCATGTGTCACAAGAATCGCTGTTTTTTGATAGGCCTTTAAGGTTTCAACAACTAAGTCCTCAAGCTTTAATTTTGACTGATAATCAAGTGCCGAAAACGGTTCATCTAGCAGTAAGATTTTAGGATTTACTGCCAATGTCCTCGCAAGTGCTACACGCTGACGCATACCCCCTGATAACTCTCGGGGAAAATTGCTCCCTACATGTGGTAAACCTACTTCTCGCAACAGTGCATTGGCGGTCACTTTATGTGTTTTATTGCTCCGCTCCATAATTTTCAAGCCAATTGTGACATTTTCCTCGATAGTTTTCCAAGGAAACAAATAATCTTGTTGAAGCATGTAGCCAATCAGAGACTGATTTTGTGCTGAAATTTCCTCTCCATCAATGTATACATTGCCTTCAGTAGACGGAAATAAACCCGCAATAATTGATAATAAAGTTGTTTTCCCACATCCACTCGGCCCTATAAAAGATACAAATTCACCTTCACTAATTTCTAAATTGATATTACGTAAAACTTCCTTTGCCTGAGTATTGGAAAAATAGCTATGGTGAATATGTTCTAGTTTTAAAAATCCCATATTACTCAGCAGCCTTTTTAGCAAAAGTTGTATTCACAAGCTTTTCATAATCTACCCGTTGAGGAAGTTCACCTGCTTCCTCCATAATTGTTTGCAAGTTATCCCATTCCTCCTTATCTAGAATGGGATCCGTTGCATAAGAGCCTTGAGACTTATAACGCTCCACTACTGTTTCAATTAAAGCAACATCCACATTTTCAAAATATGGCTGAATGATTTTCGCTACTTCTGCAGCACTCTCTTTCTGTACAAAATCCTGCGCTCGTTTCAATGCGTTTGTAAAACCTTGAACTGTTTTCGCTTCATCCTTCAAATAACTACTTTTGGACATAAACGATGTGTAAGGTATATGACCGGATTCAGTTCCAAATGAAGCAACAATATAGCCTTTACCCTCTTTCTCAAAGATACTCGCTGTTGGTTCAAATAGTTGTACAAAGTCCCCTGTTCCAGAAGCAAAGGCCGTAGAAATATTAGCAAAATCGATGTTTTGAATGAGTGTTAAATCGTTTGTAGGATTGATGCCATGTTTTTTCAGTACAAACTCACCCGCCATTTGGGGCATTCCACCCTTACGTTGCCCTAAAAATGTAGTGCCTTTCAATTGACTCCATGAAAAATTATCCATTTTTTCACGCGCAACTAAAAATGTACCATCTGTTTGAGTTAGCTGTGCAAAATTTTGTATTGGATCATTGGCGCCTTGAAGTGTCACATAAATAGAAGTTTCCGATCCAACTAAGGCAATATCAATGCCATCAGACAGTAACGCCGTCATTGTCTTATCGCCACCTGCAATCGTTTGTAACTCAACAGAAAGCCCCTCATCCTCGAAGAAACCTTTTTCAAGTGCTACATACTGCGGCGCATAGAAAATCGAGCGCGTCACTTCTCCAACTTTGACCTTTTCAAGCTCCGTTTTATTACACGCTGTCAAAGAAAGGAGTAACAAAGCAATAACACTAAATAATAAACCTTTTTTAAGCCAACGCATTCCATTTCCTCCTCGATTGATGAAAATAAGCCTATCAACATTAACTTATTCATATCAGAAGATTTCGGTGCCTATCAATTTAGGTTTGAGAGACACAATCGATTGAAAATGGGTTCCGTAGCCAATCGTTTATATGTAGATGGCTTAAAACGATAAAATTTTTTACGATACCAAATAAAACAGCCTTAGCAAATTAATGCTAAGGCTGTTTTATTACTTAAAAACTCAATACAAGTTTCACGGTATAGGAGCCAAGCTACTCTCATTGATTGGCAGCTTGTTGCTCTTCTCTTTTTTCACGCCACATACGTGTTTTATATACAATCAAAATTAACGCCGCTACAATGAGCCCTTCTACCATTGGAAGATATAATGCAAAAAATGTTAACATAATACACCCTAAAAACAGGAAAATGTAAATAACTATATTTTGTGATAGTTTTAATTTCTTTGCAAAGCCTAGTTTATAAACAAGTGCAGAGAGCAAAAACACTAGAGCAAACAGAACATAACCTGCCATTTCATAGCTAGGTAAGTTTTCATATAAAAAACGCGTAATCCCTGCCATTTTTTCATAGGCATTTGCTGTTTCCTCTACATTTGTCTGTGCAGCAACTTGAATAAAATTCAGTTCACCCAATAAAGCGGACTTTATATCCAAGACTCCTCTTCCTTTCATGTCAGCGGAAAATTATTGTTCTGCGTTACGTAATTTTTTCGCTGCTTTCTCACGTTCGTTTTTATCTAGAATTTGTTTACGAAGGCGAATAGATTCTGGTGTGATTTCTAAGTACTCGTCATCACCTAAGTATTCAAGCGCTTCTTCTAGTGATAAAATACGTGGCTTTTTAATAACATTCGTTTGGTCTTTATTTGCTGAACGGATGTTTGTTTTTTGTTTCATTTTTGTGATGTTTACAGTGATATCAGCGTCACGAGTATTTTCTCCAACGATCATACCTTCGTAAATATCTGTACCTGGCTCCAAGAACAGTGTACCACGGTCTTCAATTTGCATCATACCATAAGTTGTTGATTTACCAGTTTCCATTGAAACTAGTACACCTTGGTGACGGCCACCAATTTTTCCTGGTAATAATGGTTGATAGCAATCGAACGTATGGTTGATAATACCGAAACCTTTTGTCATTGACATGAATTCAGTTGTATAACCGATTAATCCACGAGCTGGTACTAAGAACGTTAAACGAACTTGACCACTGCCGTTGTTCACCATATCAAGCATTTCACCTTTACGTGTACCAATTGATTCAATAATTGAACCAACATTTTCTTCAGGCACATCGATTTGAACGCGTTCGAAAGGTTCACATTTCACGCCGTCGATTTCACGCACGATTACTTGTGGTTTTGACACTTGTAATTCGTAGCCTTCACGACGCATGTTTTCGATAAGGATAGATAAGTGAAGCTCCCCACGACCTGAAACTGTCCAAGCATCTGGAGAATCAGTATCTTCAACACGTAAAGATACGTCTGTTTGTAATTGAGCACGTAAACGCTCTTCTACTTTACGAGAAGTAACCCATTTCCCTTCACGACCTGCGAATGGAGAATTGTTTACTAAGAAAGTCATTTGTAAAGTTGGCTCATCAATACGTAATGGCGTTAGCGCTTCTGGGTGTTCAACAGGGCAAACTGTTTCACCAACGTTGATGTCTTCCATACCTGAAACGGCGATTAAGTCACCAGCTTTTGCTGTCTCAACTTCTTCACGTTTTAAGCCGAAGAAACCAAAGATTTTTGTTACACGGAAGTTTTTCACTGTTCCGTCTAACTTCATAAGAGATACTTGTTGACCTACAGAAATTGTTCCGCGGAATACGCGACCAATACCGATACGTCCAACGAAGTCATTATAGTCAAGTAAAGCTACTTGGAATTGTAATGGCTCTTCTGAGTTATCAATTGGTGCTGGGATAGCTTCGATAATTTTCTTAAATAGACATTCCATATCCGCTTCTTGCTTAGCTGGATCAGCGTCTAAAGAAGCTGTACCATTTACACCTGAAGCATAGACAACAGGGAATTCTAATTGATCTTCATCTGCACCTAGTTCAATGAATAATTCAAGTACTTCATCTACTACTTCTAGTGGACGAGCTGAATCTTTGTCTACTTTATTAACAACAACGATTGGTGTTAAACGTTGTTCTAATGCTTTTTTCAACACAAAACGTGTTTGTGGCATACAACCCTCATACGCATCGACAACTAGTACAACGCCATCTACCATTTTTAAAATACGTTCTACCTCACCACCGAAGTCAGCGTGTCCAGGCGTATCAAGGATGTTGATACGAGTTCCTTCATAGTTTACTGCTGTATTTTTAGCTAAAATCGTAATACCACGTTCGCGTTCAATATCGTTAGAGTCCATTGCACGTTCTTCAACACGTTCGTTTGAACGGAATGTACCTGATTGTTTTAATAATTGGTCGACTAAAGTAGTTTTACCATGGTCAACGTGTGCGATAATTGCGATATTGCGAAGATCTTGACGTAAGTTTGTCATTATTCCACTCCATATTCTTTTTTCGAATGTTTAACTGTGATATTATAGCACAAGAAGGATAGAAATGTCCTTATTAGAATTTACATCATTCTAAAAAAATATATTTAAATTACAAATTTTTCATATAGGAGGCTCGGCTATGAATCGTGCAAAATTCGTAATGGGCATTTTCGCATTAGCAGCTGTTTTAGCAATGTGTTCTATTGGCTATTCTGTAGCAGCTGGTAGTGGTTTTGGTATAATAGCAGGCATTGTGGCTACTTGTGTCATTTTTATGACAGCCTTTAAATTGAAACGTAAACTGCGTGAGCAAGGATTACTTTAATAAGTAAGTAGGAGCCTGTCTAAAATTAGACGGCTCCTTTTTTATTCATAAGGCACAATATATTTTTCTAATAGCTCTTTGTGAATAGAAGGATTGGCAATGATGAAAGTATCCTGATGTAGGAAATCAAAGCTCTCCCCATGTAAATTAGTGGCGATAGCCCCAACTTCCTTAGCAATAATGGTACCTCCAGCAATATCCCATGGCGACAGTCGCATAGATACATAAGCATCTAGTTTACCACTAACAACAAACGCTATTTCCATTGCAGCTGAACCATACGACCGTGTACCACGTACTTTCCGAACCATTTCAATGACTTTTTCATTGTGAATATGTCGATTTGGTGCTACCCAGTGTGCGTTTATACCAATGACCGATTCCTCCATTTTGACTGATTGCAATTTACGTAATGGCGAGTCATTGTACCATGCCCCTTCGCCTGCAATTGCATAAAATAAGTCTTCACGCATTACATCAAATATGTAACCTAGCTTGCCCACCCCATTAATAAAAATACCAATAGAAATCATAAAATGCCGATGTTGTTTAACAAAATTCATCGTGCCATCTATTGGATCAATAATCCATACAACACCTTCTAACGACTCTACTTTTTCTCCCATGCCTTCTTCCCCTAAAATTTTATGGGTTGGATCAAAAGCGCGTATCTTTTCGATAAAAAATAATTCTGTTTCACGGTCAATATTTGTAACAAGGTCATTAGCGCTTGATTTGGTCTCGATCACTAAATTGTATGAAAAGGCATCTCGAATCCGGCTCCCTGCTTCAAATATAATACTTTTCGCAAATTGATCAATTTGTTGTAAATCCATAAAAACCCACCCTTCGAATAGGCACTATGCTTCTAGCCCTTCTTAAAAATACTTGCAACTTATCTTCATTTAAAGATGTGCTAAAGGTTCTCATTCCTCATGATGATGTTAAACACAGCACATAATCTTTTCTTTCCATTATGATATATTGTCTATTTTAACCTTTATAACAATAAAAATCACCTGCTGTCGGAATATTCAGCAAGTGATTTTTCAAATTGGTATGAAAGTTTTATTACGCATAGGCGTGCAAACTTTCAAGTTCCAGTTGAATTTCAGCTAGACGTTTTTTACTTTTGTCAATTTCAATCTCATTTTTTTCATTCATTGCAGAGAATAAAGAGGCCAATTCATAATCTAATTCTAATTGTAGAATGTATTCATATTGCTTTTCAATGTCAACTTTACGTATAATTTTTACGATTGGTTTCATAAAAATCACATCCTTTTTTAAATTTTTTTTTACAAAAACTTATCAATTTTGATAAAGTTCTTGTTATAAGATTTTTTCCCAATTTTCTAATAAAATAAACCTTATAAATCGAAAGGAGTTAAATAAAATTGCCGAAAATTAAATGGACTAATAAAGACTTCAATGTTTTTCAAATAGATGGATTAGACCAGAGAATGGATGCGTTAATTTCATCTGTACGACCAAAATTCCAACTGCTTGGAGAGGATTTTTCTTCCTTCTTTTCAAGTCATCTTGGAGAAGAATTTTATCCTCATGTTGCGAAGCATGCACGAAGAACAGTAAATCCCCCAAACGACAGCTGGGTTGCCTTTGCTCCTTACAAAAGAGGTTATAAATCATTACCTCACTTTCAGATTGGTCTTTGGAGCACGCATTTATTCATCGTCTTAGCTATTATTTATGAAGCTCCTCAAAAAAATGTGATGGCAGAACGTTTAATTGCCAATAAAGCATTGCTTCAACAGCTTCCTAATGATTTTATTGTTTCTGGGGATCATATGTCTCCAACAGCCATCTCCATGCAAGCCGCAAAGGAAGACAAGCTAGATGAATTGCTTATTCGTTTGCGTGATGTTAAAAAAGGTGAGTTTTTAGTCGGCCGACATATTCCAAGAGAACAAGCCATCCAACTGTCAGCTAGTGAACTTTATCAAATTACAGAAGAAACTTTCAATAGCTTACTCCCTATTTATAACATCATTGTTGGAAAATAAAGTTGAAGAAAGTTGAAGTGTTGTGCTTCATCACCATAACGTTAATTGTATGTAGTGTATGCACAGTACTTATTTTTAACACGTTAAACCATAAGATAAAAAAATGTGGACGTGAGAAATACTCACATCCACATTTTTTAACGGCGTTGCTTTGGTACAACTTTAATAATCGTACCATCAGCTGCTTCTTTCGTTTGTTTAATAACAGGGTAACTGACATAACCACTTGCCTCTTCAAATTCACGAAAAATTGATTTTTCCCCAGCTTGTGAAGGAACAATTTCTTTAAAACGACGATATTTCGCCATCATTACTTCACGCTTAATGCCTTTATCATAAGCTTGTTCAATCCCTTCAAAAAATTGAACAACATCGACAATTTCCTCGGTCGACCAATCGATTGAAAATGGATAAGAATATTCCATTAGACATAACCACCTTTATGTTACTGAATCCATTTTACCCGGATACTTTCTGCTTCTGCAACCATTCGAGTGATTAGCTCCTCAACTGTTGGAATATCATGAATCATCCCTGTAACTTGTCCAGCCCAACCAAACCCTTCATCTTTCTCACCATTATAAATAAATCGTTTATTGGCAGTGCCACTAATATAATTTTTCAACGCCTCATACGTTGGTGTCATTTGTTCAATTTCTAAAATCTTTTCGGTAAAACCATTGCGTAACGCTCTTGCTGGAGCCCCAATAGAACGCTTAATAATTGTGGTATCTGCTTCCGAACTTGCAAGTAATGCCTCTTTATAAGCCTCTGATGCATCGATACATTCCTTAGTTGCAATAAAACGTGTACCCATTTCAATTCCCTCGGCTCCTAGTGCATGTGCTGCCATCCATCCTCGCCCATCACCTATCCCTCCAGAAGCAATAACAGGAATTTTCACACTGTCAACAACTTGTGGCACAAGCACCATTGTTCCTACATCATCACGACCAAGATGGCCACCACCCTCTTGGCCAACTACCATCACAGCATCTGCCCCAAGTTGTTCTGCCTTCTGAGCTTGCCTACGTGCAGCTACAAGTACTAATTTCTTAATATCCGTTCCTGCCAATATATCAAAAATAGGTGCAGGATTACCTCCAGTCATCGTAACAACCGGTACCTTTTCTTCCACCGCAACACGCACCATATCCTCATAACCAGTGCCATACATACCAATTGCAAAGTTTACACCAAATGGTTTATCTGTTAATGTACGTACTTTATGAATCTCTGCGCGCAATAAGTCAGGATCTCGTAAACTCATTGCTGTTATTTGTCCCAGCCCTCCAGCATTCGACACCGCTGCTGCTAAATCAGCATATGCTAAATAGGCTAATCCCCCTTGAATAATTGGGTATTTAACATTTAAAAGTTCCGTTACACGTGTATTCCAATTCATAGTACCTCCCCTTTCGTACAATACTAACTTCTCGAAATCATCAAAAAATCCTTTTATTTTTTTATGTAAAGTCTATTCTTTCGTGTCATTAGGTGCTATAATTCATTTGTTTTCTTAGATATTATAAAGTGAGGTGGTACCTGCGTTGTCACAATTAGAGACTCCATTGTTCGACGTATTACTAAAACATCGGAACAGACATCCAATTCAGTTCCATATTCCAGGCCATAAGAAAGGGCAAGGTATGGATCCTGCTTTCCGTGAATTCGTCGGCGACAACGTTTTATCAATTGATTTAATTAATATTGCTCCACTAGACGATTTACATTCACCAAAAGGTGCAATTAAGGAAGCACAAGCACTTGCTGCCGAAGCCTTTGGTGCTGATCATACATTCTTTTCCGTTCAAGGTACTAGTGGCGCCATTATGACGATGATTCTGACCGTCGTCGGTCCAGGTGATAAGATTCTAGTGCCACGGAATGTTCATAAATCAATTATGTCAGCGATTGTTTTCGCTGGTGCAATCCCGATTTTTATTCATCCTGAAGTAGATAGCGAGTATGGTATTTCTCATGGAATAACGCCTGAAGCTGTCGAAAAGGCTTTAATTGCTTATCCGGATACAAAAGCAGTCCTTGTCATCAACCCAACGTATTATGGCTTCACAGCTGATTTAAAGCGTATTGTCGAAATAGTTCATAGCCGTAATATCCCAGTAGTTGTTGATGAGGCCCATGGTGTACACATTAAATTCCATGATGAGCTTCCTTATTCAGCGATGGAGGCAGGTGCCGATATGGCAGCTACAAGCGTACATAAGCTTGGTGGTTCCATGACACAAACATCAGTTCTAAATGTTCGTGAAGGCCTTGTCTCTGCAAAACGTGTACAAGCTGTTTTCTCAATGCTAACAACAACATCGACATCTTATCCACTACTTGCTTCGCTTGATACAGCTCGACGTCAGCTAGCAATTCATGGCTATGATTTAATCGATGATGCACTTCGTTTGGCTAAGGATGCTCGTAAACGTATTAACCAAATTGCGCATTTAAAATGTGCTGGTAAAGAAAAATTAAACTCATCTGCAACTTATGATATGGATCCGTTAAAACTATTGATTAGTGTTAAGGATTTGGGCATTTCTGGTCATCAAGCCGAAGAATGGCTTCGTCATAATGCTAATATCGAAGTAGAATTATCTGATCTATATAATATTTTATGTTTAGTAACATTAGCTGATACGAAAAAGGAAATTAATCTTCTAATTAATGCCCTTAGTCGTATGTCTAAAACATTTGATTCAGAAGCTGCTATTACGGAAGCAGTTGTTAATGTTCCGGATATCCCAGCACTTGCCATGTCACCACGTGATGCATTTTATGCGGATACTGAAGTTGTTCCTCTTGCAGAGGCGGATAATTGCATTTGTGCAGAATTCATAATGGTATATCCTCCTGGTATTCCGATTTTTATTCCCGGGGAAATAATTACCCAAGAAAATATTCGTTATATTCAAATGAATATTGAAGCCGGTTTACCTGTTCAAGGACCAGAAGATACAACATTAAAAACGATTCGCGTCATAAAAGAACGCAAACCGATCTTTTAAATACTAAGCTACCTCTAAATGGGGTAGCTTTTCTTAACAAAAAAACTACCATAAACTATAGAACATGGCTAACACAGGAAAAATAATCCACCAATAATACCACAAAAAATCCCCGATTGTTTTATGATAATTGCGTCCGGAATCCGCTTTGTGCTTGCAAATCGGTTATTAAACATTACTCTAAAAGCTATTATTTGCAAATTCGCAACGATTAGTTCCTTTCAACGAAAAAGAACGATTATTAGTTTGTATACATTCATTTTTGTCATTTTTTTACATAAATAAATATACAAATAACGGGCATAGAAATGCGCCAATAATTGCTGATAAGCCCATAGATAACGAGCCTACTGATAATTCTTGCTCTCCGTATTCTCTTAATTTAACAAGTCCAACGCCATGCGAAGCACTACCTACTGCAACCCCTCTGCTAACAGCTGAGTCAATATTGCCGTATTTAATGACTAATGGTCCGATAATAGCACCTACAAATCCTGCCAGCATTACAAACACAGCTGTTAATGGTGGAATGCCGCCAATTGTTTCACTCACCTGCATACCAACCGGTGTCGTTAATGATTTCGGCAAGGCTGTCAGCATCCAGCTATCGTTGACACCGATCCATTTCAACATAATAAATATTGTCACTAAGCCCGTAATCATGGCGATAAAAATACCTGACAAAATAGAATACTTATACTTTATAATAATCGCACGCTGATTATAAAGAGGATACGCAAGTGCAACAACTGCTGGGCCTAGCATTTTTTGAAGCCACTTGCCTCCCTCCATATAAGTAGAATATGGAACATTAAAGACTAATAAAATGATGACACTGACAATAGTTGTCGTCACTAGTGGAATCAATAAAGGATGTGGAAAACGCTGATAAAGTTTTGTAAATAACAAGAACAACACAATTGTGCCGATCACAACAATCATTTCAATCAATAGTTAATTCCCCCTCTCCATCCTCTTCAATAACCTCTGTTTCTTTTTTAGTCTGCTCCTTTTTCTCAATCATTTGGGTAAGTAATCCTGTAATATAAATAGAGATTAATGTGCTAGCTATAACAGCTAAAATGATTAACAGGCCTGTCGTTGACAAAAGTTCAGGATAGTCAATCACTCCCACTGTTGCAGGGATGAAAAACAATGTTAATACGCCAATTAAAAAGCCTGCTCCATTTTGAATGTATTCTACTTTAATTATTTTAAAAATGAGTGAAAGTGCTAATAATAGTAATCCAATTATACTTCCAGGAAGAGGTACATGTAATAAAGACACAATACCTTCGCCAATGTAATAATAAATATTAAGTATTCCAATCTGAACAATAATACGAACAACTCTCTGTAATATCGCAGCAAAATTTCCGTTCAACATTTCGCCACATTTCACCCCCTATTACGTTCATTCTACATCTGCAGGAATTTTCTGTCTATTATAATTTTAGGATAAAATAAAAAAAGAAGATAGCTCAAAAACACTTTAAGCGATCTTCTTTTTATTCAAACGATCAATAGGTTGTCTATAGAAACACACTAAATATGGCTCATCATCATAACGTGTAGTTGATTTCCGTTCCGACTGGGCGCTTCGTCGCTGACGCTTCGCTTTCGCACAAAGCAAAGCTTCCTGGGGGCGTCCAATGAGCCGCTTGGGGCAACAAATGTTTTCTGTGCGAAAGCATAGTGCAAATGCAGCGGCAGCAGCACGATGTTTTTTGCGCGAAAGCGAAGCGACAGCAGCAAAAGGGTTTTATCTGTGCGAAAGCGTAGTGCTAACGCAGCGGCAGCAGCACGATGTTTTTTGCGCGAAAGCGAAGCGGCAGCAGCAAAAGGGTTTTATCTGTGCGAAAGCGTAGTGCTAACGCAGCGGCAGCAGCACGATGTTTTTTGCGCGAAAGCGAAGCGGCAGCAGCAAAAGGGTTTTATCTGCGCGAAAGCGTAGTGCTAACGTAGCGGCAGCAGCACGATGTTGGTCACGAAGGCGTTATCACAGGAAGTGATGATTTTAGCCTTCGTTTGATCCCCAGGGAGTCGCCCAGTCTCCACTCCAATCAACCCATATCAATTTCGCCTTGGCGTAATTGCGTCCGGATTTTGAATTGTGCCCAGGCCTGCAAATGTTTTTTGTGCGAAAGCGTAGTGTTAACGTAGCGGCAGCAACAGATGTTTTTTGCGCGAAAGCATAGCGACAGCAGCACCGATGCAGGTCTGTTAGTCGTTTTCGCAGGATGCGAAGATTTTAGGCTAACATCCTTAAATTCATTCCTTTGAAAATCTGTGACATCCGCCGGAGGCTTTATCTTCATTCAGTAAGGGGTATGGAACCTATTGACAGGGGACCACATCCGTATTTATCTCACTACCTTCAGAGGTGGGAGTCTTCTAAGATAAAAGACATACGTTTTAACAAATGTCATCCACAACTTTTGGTGATGAGCCCTTAATATGCCTTTTCTCAAAGAATATTACTATTTTAATTAACTTTTATAATGCATGTCCTGAACCACCATCAATATTGACAGAAGTGCCAGTCACATAGCTAGCAGCATCTGATACTAAAAATGTAATGACATTTGCCGCTTCTTGAGTATCTCCTACACGTCCAAGTGGAATTGTTTGACCAACTTTACGAGAATAATCCTCCCACGAAAGCTCTGGTTCATGTTCTTTCCATTTTTTCTCTATTTGATCACTTCGAATAAGCCCAATACAAACGGAATTCACACGTATATTGTCTTTTCCTAAGTCTTTGCTCATAGCTTTCGTTAACGCAAGCCCTGCTGCACGACTTACAGTAGTGGGCAACGAGCTTGCTGGTGGTGTTTTAGCCATTACCGCAGTCACATTAACAATTGCACCTCCGCCAACGTTCCGTATATGGGGTACAGCATATTTTGAACAATTGACAGCACCAAACACTTTTAAATCTAAATCAGCTTGCCATAGCTCACTACTAACCGCTTCAAAAGGATTAGCTGAAGCTGTACCTGCATTATTAATAAGAATATCAAGGCGACCAAAATGCTCTACTGCTCGTTCAATTAAGTACTTACAATCTTTTTCCTTTGTAATATCAGTCGGTACAATTAATACGTCCTCGCCTGTTTCGTTTTTAATACAGCCAGCAGCCACTTGTAGCTGTTTTTCACCACGGGCACAAAGTACAACCTTAGCCCCCTCTTTCACAAGCTGCATCGCTGTATAATAACCTATTCCCTTACTTGAACCTGTAATAACTGCCACTTTCCCCTTTAAGCCTAGTTCCATTGATATCACCTCAGTTTTTTTGTTCAACTTCTCTTTTTTCATAAACATCGTTATCATTTTCGGACATCTAACAGTCAGTCAGAGATCTATTTGGCACTTCACAAGTTCTATCTGACACCTTCACTAAGTCTATCCAGCATTTAATAGATTCCTAATCAAATAATATTTTTCGAAATATTCATTCGATATAATTACTTTATCAAAATTACAAGTAATATACAAAAAAACGGCTACAAAGCAATGCTTTATAGCCGTTTTCATAAACTTTATTATTTTTTTGCTACAATATGGATTGGGTTGCCAAGTAATACTTCAGCGGCTTCCATTGTAATTTCACCTAAAGTTGGGTGAGCATGGATTGTTAATGCGATATCTTCAGCAGTCATACCGCCTTCAATCGCTAAGCCCATTTCAGCGATCATATCAGATGCACCAGCACCTACGATTTGAGCACCGATTAATAAGCCATCTTCTTTACGAGCAACAAGCTTTACGAAACCTTCTGTTTGGTTTAATGCAAGTGCACGACCATTAGCTGCGAATGGGAATTTCGCTGCAGTGTATTCAATGCCTTCAGCTTTTGCTTCGTCTTCATTATAACCAACTGTTGCCATTTCTGGATCTGTGAAGCATACAGCTGGAATAGCTAAATAATCAACGATTGATTTTTCACCAGCGATTGCTTCAGCAGCAACTTTACCTTCATAAGATGCTTTATGAGCAAGCTGAGGACCTGCTACAATATCACCAATTGCATAGATGTTTGGAATATTTGTACGACATTGTTTGTCAACATTGATTAGACCACGTTCACCGAATTCAACACCGATTTCAGCAAGGCCCATTTCATCTGTATTTGGACGACGACCTACAGTCACTAATACATAGTCAGCTTCAACTTTTTTCTCTTCTCCGCCAACTTCATAAGTTACTACTACGCCGTTTTCTGTTTCTTCAACGCCTTTTGCAGATGCGTTTACTTCCATTTCAACGCCTTTCTTTTTAAGGCCTTTTTTCACGATTTGTGTCATTTGTTTTTCGAAGCCAGCTAAGATATCTTTTCCACCTTCGATAATTGTTACTTGTGAGCCAAGATTAGCATAAGCTGAACCTAACTCTGTACCAATATAACCTCCACCGATAACTACTAATTTACCTGGTACTTCTTGTAAAGAAAGTGCGCCAGTAGAATTTAGTACGCGATTAGAGAATTTAAATGTTGGAATTTCAACTGGGCGAGAACCTGTTGCGATAATTACATTGTTAAATGTGTAAGTTTGAGCAGATTCACCATTGATGATACGCACTGAATGAGCATCAACGAAATAAGCTTCACCTTGTACAATTTCAACTTTATTACCTTTAAGTAAGCCTTCAACACCGCCAGTTAATTTTTTAACAACGCTGTCTTTAAATGCTTGTGCTTTTGAGAAGTCTAATTTCACGTCAGAAGCGATGATACCCATGTCATCTGAATGTTTAGCATGCTCAAAACGGTGACCTACTGAAATTAATGCTTTTGATGGGATACAACCTACGTTTAAGCACACACCACCAAGTACATTTTTTTCAACGATTGTTACTTTTTGGCCAGTTTGAGCTGCACGAATTGCTGCTACATATCCTCCAGGACCTGAACCAATGACAAGAGTATCTGTTTCGATTGGAAAATCTCCTACTACCATTTTTGTTACGCCTCCATTAATAATAATTCTGGTTCACTTAACAAACGCTTTAAGTGATTTAAAGCATTTTGCGCAGTGGCTCCATCAATCATACGATGATCAAAGCTCAATGATAATGCTAACACAGGTGCGGCTACAATTTCACCATTTTTTATTACAGGTTTTTCTGAAATTCGACCAATACCTAAAATCGCTACTTCAGGGTGATTAATTACCGGAGTAAACCATTGTCCCCCTGCAGAGCCGATATTCGTAATTGACATCGATGCACCCTTCATTTCATGTGGTGCAAGCTTGCCTTCACGTGCTTTAGTCGCTAACTCATTAATTTCATTAGATACTGCAAACACAGATTTACGATCTGCATGCTTAATAACAGGTACTAGTAAGCCTTTTTCTGTATCTGCTGCAATACCAACATTGTAGTAATGCTTCTGAATAATTTCTTGTGTTGCATCATCTAATGAGCGGTTAAATTCTGGGAATTCGCGCAAAGTTGAAATAAGCGCTTTAACTACGTATGGTAAGTACGTTAATTTGACACCCTTCTCAGCAGCGATATCTTTGAATTTTTTGCGATGTGCTACAAGAGCAGTTACATCGACTTCATCCATTAGTGTAACATGTGGTGCTGTTTGTTTCGAGTGAACCATTGCTTTTGCAATCGCTTTTCGAATACCAGACATTTTCTCACGTGTTTCTGGGAATTCTCCCTCAAGAACAACTGGTGCTGCTTGTGTAGTTGTTTCTTGTTGAACAGCTTCTTCGTTAGCAACAGGTGCTGCTTCAGCCTCTACAGCGCCTCCACCGTTTAGGAAGTTCTCAATATCTAGTTTTAAAATACGGCCATTTTTACCTGTACCTTTAACTTCACGAATATTGACATCATTGTCTCGTGCAAATTTACGTACTGAAGGCATTGCAATGATACGTTTTGTATCTACAACTACATCTTCAGTCTTTACTGCCGTTTTTTCTGGAGCTTTTTCTTCCTCGACAGGTGCCTTTGCTACTGCTTGGCCTGACTCAGCTGTCGCTTGAACTTGAGCTTCTGTTTTCGCTTCAGCATGGTCATCGCCTTTTAGCTTTAAGTCTTCATAGCCAGGTGCATCAAAGCGGATTAAGACATCACCAACAACGGCTACAGTACCTTCTCCTACTAAAACTTCCTCTACTGTTCCTTCAACTGGAGAAGGTATTTCTACTACTGCTTTATCGTTTTGTACTTCACAAAGAATATCGTCTTCTTTTACTGTATCTCCAGCTTTAACGAACCATTTCACGATTTCGCCTTCGTGAATACCCTCGCCAATATCCGGTAATCTAAATTCAAATGCCATGTGTACCCATCCTTTCTATTTACTGTTTTAAGAGCTACATGTAAGAAGCTACATTAGAATGTTAAAACTTTTTTTGCTGTTGCCATTACATCTTTATAGTTCGGTAACCAAACACCTTCAGCTTGTGGGAATGGGTACACAGTATCTGGTGCAGCCACACGAAGTACAGGTGCTTCTAAGCTTAAAATTGCACGCTCTGTAATTTCAGCCACTACATTTGCAGCAATACCTGCTTGCTTTTGAGCTTCTTGTACAACGATTGCACGACCTGTTTTTTCAACTGATGCAATAATTGTTTCAATATCAATCGGTTGAATTGTACGTAAATCAATAACTTCAACAGAGTGACCTTCTTTTTCTAGCTCTTCTGCAGCCTTTAAGCTTTCATGAACCATTAAACCATAAGCAATAATTGTTAAATCTTTACCTTCACGTTTTACATCCGCTTTACCTAGTGGAATTTCGTATGCTTCCTCAGGTACCTCTTCACGGAATGAACGGTATAATTTTAAATGCTCTAAGAAAATAACTGGATTATCATTTCGAATAGATGAGATCAGTAAACCTTTAGCATCGTATGGTGTTGAAGGTACAACAACCGTTAAACCTGGTTGTGCTGTCATTAAGCTCTCTAAGCTATCAGAGTGCATTTCTGGTGTATGCACGCCACCACCAAATGGAGAACGGATTGTCACTGGTGCATTATAAACGCCACCGCTACGATAGCTCATACGTGCTAATTGACCACTAATTGAATCCATTACTTCAAAAACGAAACCAAAGAACTGAATTTCAGGAACTGGGCGGAAACCTTCTAGAGAAAGACCGACTGCTAAGCCACCAATACCTGACTCTGCTAATGGTGTATCGAATACACGGTCAACACCAAATTCTTTTTGTAGGCCTTCAGTTGCGCGGAATACCCCACCGTTGACACCTACATCTTCCCCGAATACAAGAACGTTTTCATCATTCTTTAATTCCGTGCGAAGTGCATCTGTAATTGCTTGAATCATCGTCATTTGTGCCATAGGTTATTTCGACTCCTTCTCTTTGTAGATTTCATACTGTTCTTTTAAATTAGATGGCATTTCGCCTTTATACATATTTTCCATTAACTCTGTAACTTTTTGTTTTGGAGCTGCATCGGCTTTTTTGATCGCCTCTTTAATTTCTTCTTTTGCACGCTCAATTACAGCCTCTTCTTTTTTCTCATCCCATAGACCTTTCGCCTCTAGGTATTTGCGGAAGCGTACAAGCGGGTCTTTTTGTGCCCATTCGCTATCTGTATCAGATGTACGGTAACGCGTTGGATCATCGCCTGCCATTGTATGAGGCCCATAGCGATAGCATAGTGTTTCAATTAAAGTTGGACCTTCGCCATTCACTGCGCGCTCACGTGCATCACGTGTTGCTACGTAAACTGCAAGTGCATCCATTCCATCTACTAAAATACTTGGTAAGCCTGCTGCTACACCTTTTTGAGCGATTGTTTTCGCCGCTGTTTGTAATTCACGAGGTGTTGAAATCGCATATTGGTTATTTTGTACAATGAAGATTGCTGGTGATTTAAACGCACCTGCAAAGTTAATGCCTTCATAGAAATCCCCTTGCGAAGAACCACCATCACCTGTATAAGTTACAGCTACTGCTTTTTTACCACGTTTTTGAATACCAAGTGCTACGCCTGCTGCTTGCACATATTGAGCTCCGATAATGATTTGAGGAGGTAATACATTTACGCCTTCTGGAATCTGATTCCCTAAGAAATGACCACGTGAGAATAAAAATGCTTTATCTAAAGGTAAACCATGCCATACGATTTGCGGTACATCACGGTAACCTGGTAAAATCCAATCTTCTTTCTCTAATGCAAATTGTGAAGCGAGTTGTGAAGCTTCCTGGCCAGCTGTTGGTGCATAGAAGCCTAATCGACCTTGACGGTTAAGTGAAATAGAGCGTTGGTCTAAAATACGTGTATAAACCATACGCGTCATTAATTCAACTAGCTCCTCGTCAGATAATTTTGGATCTGCCCCGTCATTTATAATTTCGCCTTCTTCATTCAAAATTTGAAACATTTCAAACTTATCTTCGATTTCAGTTAGCGTTTGTTTAGCATCAAAAATATTGTTGTTTTTCTTGCTCATTTGTCACATCTCCCTTTCAACTGTATTAAAATAAATCACCTTTTTAACTAGTACAACTTATTCTTTGCACTCAGTATACTGAATAAAATACGGTCGGTCAATCATATATTACGCGTACAAATAAAGATTTTTTCTGAAATAACAACTTAACACCCCTGTCTTATTCTGTATCACAAAATGACATCAACTGTATTATAACAATATATTCAGAGCGCACAATTATTAGGTTTTCCTACTTGATCACCAATAGTAGAATGCCCCAGTTCTAGACAATCTAATAGCTATAGAAAAATTTTTTAAGTATATTCAAATAAGGTCTTTTTTCATGTGATTGTATTAATACGTGATGTATACTGATAAGTAAAGCACTACAAAGTTGAAAGGAAGATTCACATATGATTTTAATGGATGATATTATTCGCGAAGGTCATCCGACTTTACGCACAAAAGCTGAGGAGGTTACATTCCCTCTAAATGATGAAGTAAGACAACTTGCAGAAAACATGCTTCAATATTTAATAAACAGCCAAGATCCTGAAATTGCAGATAAATATGATTTACGTAGCGGTATTGGACTAGCAGCCAATCAAATAAATAGTCTACATCGAATGTTTGCCCTTCATTTAAAAGATGAGAATGGCGAACAATTAAGTTTCGTAGCAATAAACCCTAAAATTGTAAGCCACTCTGTAGAAAACACATACCTTACAGGAGGTGAGGGTTGCCTTTCTGTTGATCGCAATGTCCCAGGCTATGTACCACGTCATGCTCGTGTTACAGTTAAATTTAAAACAGTCGACGGTGAAGAGAAAAAAATGAGACTTAAAGGCTTACCTGCTATAGCCTTCCAACACGAATTAGACCACCTAAACGGCATCATGTTTTACGATCGCATAAATGAAAAAAATCCATTTGCAGAAATTCCAGACTCTAAACCATACGAGCGTGACTAAGAGTACATAAAGAAAACACCCATGCGGTTCATTTTACATCGCAGGGTCTATTTTCTTTTCGCAACCCGATGCGATTTTTCATCCATCTTTTTCGCTCTCCAATTAATTAAAGACAATGAATAAAATTATTGACATCGAATAATTTACTATGTAATTAAAAAAAGCAACTAGTCGTAGTTATTTTCTCCAACTAGTTGCTTTTTTATTTTCTTCTATCATTTTGCCTTGACCTAATTGCGTCCAGGTTCGGCTTTGCGCTTGCGAAAATGAAGCGACAACAATATGATGTTAGTCACTCAGCCATCGCCACAGGACGAGACGTTCTTAGGCTGAGCCCCTCTATTTCAGCAGATGATTAAAACAAACGCTGAAAGAAGTTAAATAATATTTAATTGTCGCATAATTTTTGCAATACCGTCCTCATCTACATGATCAGCTATATGAGTAGCAACAGCCTTCACACTCTCATGTCCATTTCCCATTGCTATACTGGTACCGACAGCCTGAAGCATTTCTATATCATTAATGCCATCTCCGAAAGCAATAGCATCTTCCAATGTAAGTTCCATTCTTTCAAGCACCTTTTCAATGCCAGCAGCCTTTGAGCCACCCTTTGGTAAAATGTCACAAGAATAGCGATGCCAGCGTACAAATTGTACGTTTGGAAATGCTTCACGATACAAAAGTTCATCTTTTTCTTCCATAAATATAAGTGTTTGATAGACATTGTTCTGCATATAATAAGATGAGTCTAGCTTTGGATACGGATATTTTAACGTATTTAAGCTTTCTGCCACCTTATGATCATTTCCTACTGATGCAATCATTTGCTTGTCATCTAAAAATACTACCGGTTCATTTCGAGCTTCTCCAAAAGCAATAATTTCGGCTAGCTCGTCTTTTTTAATACCATTTGTATAGACAACCTCACCTTTATAAACGACATATTGTCCATTAAAGGTAATATACGTATTAATATCTAGTTCATCTAATAAGGATTGAATCATAAAAGGTGCTCGTCCTGTTGCAATTGCAAGCTCGTACCCTTTACGACGAGCTTCAAAAAGCGCCTCTTTCGCAGAAGTTGGCAATATTTTTTCACTGTTATAAAGCGTTCCATCAACGTCAAAAAATAAAATTTTCTTCATCATAGTAGTCCCTTTCGTATGTATTCTGCAAAGGTTAATAACTTTACACATCCATAATTTTTCGTTATAATGATCCTAAGGAGTGATGTGCCATGCTGAAGAAACTAAAACGTAAATTGTTGAAGCAACTTCGCGGCATACTCGGAAAAAAATCAATTGCCTAACATTTGCCCTTCATTATTTGAAGGGCTTTTCTTTATTTTAGAGTAACTGCGTGATAATATAAAGGAAATGCATTTATTTGGCTATGTGCAACCACTGTCTCAATGTTTTATTCAATTACGCCTTGTCGTAGTGCAAATTTGAAACACTGAGATACAAGAACTTCAAACGCCTTATTTCTTCCTCAGTATACTAGAAATTCGCTGTTTTTTCTTGTAGTACGTGCGTGGTATTAGTCAAAGGTGCAATAAAATTGTACGCAATAAAAGGAGAGCAAACTATGATTTACAAAGTTTATTATCAAGAAGATGCAAATGAAATTCCAGTTCGCGAAAACACTAAAAGTCTATATCTTGAAGCTGCTTCAGAGCGCGAAGTACGTGAAAAGCTAAAAGACCGAAACTATAACATCGAGTTCATTCAACTGCTTGAAGGTAACTATTTAACTTACGAACAAGCAAGTCCGAACTTCATCTTGGAGGAAATTTAACAAACATGAAGTTTGTTAAAAATGACCAAGCAGCTGTTTTCGCACTCGGCGGACTGGGCGAAATCGGCAAAAATACTTACGGCGTTCAATTTCAAGATGAAATTATCTTAATCGATGCCGGCATCAAATTCCCAGAAGATGACTTACTCGGCATTGACTATGTTATTCCAGATTATACGTATTTAGTACGTAACGTCGACAAAATTAAAGGATTATTTATTACACATGGACATGAGGATCACATTGGTGGTATTCCTTATTTATTACGTCAAGTAAATGTCCCTGTCTACGGCGGTAAGCTGGCACTCGGCTTATTGCGTAATAAATTAGACGAACACGGCTTGTTACGTACAACAAAACTTATCGAAATTAAAGAAGAGGATGTTATTAAATTCAGAAAAACGTCTGTTAGCTTCTTTAGAACAACACATAGTATTCCAGACGCTTACGGAATTGTCGTAAAAACACCACCTGGTAACATCGTGCATACAGGTGACTTTAAATTTGACTTTACACCAGTAGGCGAGCCAGCTAACTTAACAAAAATGGCTGAAATCGGACGTGATGGCGTACTGTGCTTACTTTCAGATAGTACAAATGCTGAAAAGCCAAACTTCACAATGTCAGAACGTACAGTTGGAAAAAGTATCGATGAAATTTTCCGTAAGGTTGATAGTCGTATTATCTTTGCGACTTTCGCGTCAAACATTCACCGTTTACAACAAGCAACAGACGCTGCCATAAAATACGGACGAAAAATCGCTGTCTTTGGTCGTTCAATGGATAACGCCATTACGATTGGTCGCGAACTTGGCTATATTAATGCACCGAAGGATACATTTATTGATGCCCAAAGCATTAACCGCCTTCCAGCTAACGAAGTGATGATATTATGTACAGGCTCTCAAGGTGAACCAATGGCAGCACTTTCTCGTATTGCCAATGGTACACATCGCCAAATTCAAATTCAGCCTGGTGACACAGTTATCTTTTCTTCTTCACCAGTACCCGGAAATACAGTAAGTGTAAACAAAATTATCAACTTACTTTTCCGCGCAGGTGCTGAAGTTATTCATGGTGCACTAAATAATATCCATACTTCTGGTCATGGTTCTCAGGAAGAACAAAAATTGATGCTACGCTTAATGAAGCCTAAATTCTTTATGCCAATTCACGGTGAGTACCGCATGCTAAAAATGCATACTCATCTAGCAGAAGATTGTGATGTTCTACTTGAAAATTCATTCGTCATGGAGAATGGCGACGTGCTAGCATTAAGTCCTAACGAAGCACATGTAGCTGGTCGCATCCCTTCAGGAGACGTTTATATTGACGGAAATGGTATTGGAGATATCGGCAACATCGTGCTTCGCGATCGACGCATTCTTTCTGAAGAAGGTTTAGTTATTGTTGTTGTCAGTGTTGATATGGAAAATCAGAAAATCGTTTCCGGCCCAGACATTATTTCACGAGGCTTCGTTTACATGCGTGAGTCTGGTACGATGATTAATGAAGCACAAAAAATGCTAAATCGTCATTTAAACGAAACAATTCAAAGCAAAACTCCTCAATGGACTGAGCTAAAGAATGAAATTACTGACGTATTAGGACCATATCTATTTGAAAAAACAAAACGTCGACCTATGATTTTACCGATTATTATGGAGGTTTAGCCTCATCACTAAGAAGCTACGTAAATTACGTAGCTTCTTTTTTAATTGGTTTTTAGTCCTATTAAGAATACAGTTTTCAAAAAGCGCGTGTTCCAACAATACCCAAAGCAAACAGCAAAGTATTTTATTTTTAAAATTTTGAAACCTCTCTTTTTTATTTTACGTATATAAAAGTATCAAAACAAAAAAAGGAGCGTTTTTATGTTAGATAAAATCCTTCATTCCATACTCAACGGGTCATCTAAAAAACATCACCATTCATCAAGTAGCCATCAAAAGTTTTCCAAGCGTCATAATTATTACGGCCATAAACATTATAAACGTAGCCATCGCAAAAGCTCACGTAGCTTCTTTAGTTCAATGAGTTTCTTCAGTAGCTAATGTGGTGGAATAAATTATCCGAAAAACATTTCGATCAAGAAGTTCAACAATATATAGCAGCGCAGCAAAATTCCTCTTTCGTTAAACTTCTTGGTTTCGGTTCGTACGGTCGAACATATTTAATAGAGGAAAAATCCACGAAAAAGCTTTTTGTTTTAAAATGCCTACGATTAAAACATCGACGTCATCAAAAGACGAAAAATAAGTTTATGCAGGAAATTGAAATTCTTCAACGTTTATCAATGCCTAGTATTCCGTCTATTCAATTGACAGGTACTATTCAAGATATACCTTTTTTTATCATGGATTATATCAACGGCCGAACATTTGAACAGCTCATTTTTGATGAAGGCCAAATATTTACAATCTCTCAATCACTTTTAATCACTAAACAATTATTACAACAAGTAGTTGTTTTACATGAAAATAGCATAGTACATCGAGATTTACGCATCCCCAATATTTTATTTGCCAATCAACAATTGTATATCATTGATTTCGGCCTTGCTACTTTTAAAAAAAATGTAGATTTCACTTTAATCGATAACCCAAAGCAAGCTGAAAATCATATTAGTGATTTATATTTTGTTGGTCATTTTTTATTATTTTTACTGTACTCAAGCTACAAGCCTTCCACTAGCAAAGAAAAGCCTTGGCAAGAAGAATTAGCTCTACCGAATGACATCACGAATTTCCTTGAACGATTATTATGGATTCAAAAACCTTTTAACAGTTCAATGGAAGCCCTACAGTTACTCCCAATCAAAAAATGAATTGTTCACCCCGTTAGTGAACAATTCATTCCCTTTAGTTAAATCTTAAAAAATTTTTTTAACATATAAGCAACCCATCTATGCTCCGGCCGTAAGCGTATATTTTCGATTAAACCTTTTACAATTGCTTTGCTATAGGTTAGATCGTCAATTTGAAATTTTAACAATTCAAGAGAGTCACGTTCAATTGACTCCTCTAAGCCACTTAGGTGTTGATCAATTAATTCTAACAAAGATTCCTTTGTAACTTCTTCATTACATGGTTTTGCTGTTAATTGAACAAGATCTTCCGTGATAAACGGAATCGTTGTATGCCGTGCAATAATGTCCGTCTTTTCCGCTAAAGATTTAGCCAATTGATCTAAATCTAATGGTATATCGGAAAAAATAAAAAGTTCTGCATAACTCTTCATAAATCCTTTAATGCAGTACATAACATCATATTTTGTCTTGTGGAGTTCATCCCGATAAAGCTGTTCAAGCATATAAATGATTGACTTTGACATCTCGGCGTCATAAGCACTTATTTTTTGAAACAACTCTTTTTTGGTAAGAAGTACTTTTTCATTAAAAAACACACGGGCAGATGCAGAATGTTTTTTAAACGCTTGAAAAATACTTTTGTAAAACTCAACTAATATAACATCTTTACTAAGCGAACCTCTGACTACTTGGTCAATTTCGGTAACGAATTGCTGTAGATAATACTCTACCATCGAAACAAGAAGCTCGTCCTTTGTTTTAAAAGATAAATAAAATGCTCCTTTTGAAATTCCACATCGTTCTGTAATTTGCTGTACAGATGTAGATTCAAAGCCTTGTTCTGAGAATAACTCTAATGCTTTCTCCATAATTAGTTGCTTTTTTAACATACTTTTAATTCTCTCCTAATGTATTTCATTGACAAGTGACCAATTAGTCATTAGTATAAATAATTGAAATTAGTAAGTCAATAAAGGGTAGGTGTAAAGGTGAAAGGTTTAGTTAATTTCGTATTGAAAAACAAATTGGCAGTGTGGCTATTAACAATTATCATCACTGTCTCTGGTATTTATTCAGGCACAAAAATGAAAATGGAATCTATACCTGATATTTCCATACCTTATTTAATTGTTATGGGTGTTTACCCTGGTGCAACCCCTGAACAGGTGATGAATGAACTTTCCATTCCATTTGAAAAATCAATTGAAAGTTTAGAAGATGTGAAGGCCGTATACTCAACATCCTCTTCTAACGTAGCACAAGTTCAAGTTGAATACGACTACGGCATTGATATGGATGAGAAAAAGCGCCAATTAGAGTCCGCTTTAGATAATATAAAATTACCTGAAGGTGCTCAAAAGCCTACAATTATGGCGATTAGCATGAATATGATGCCTGTTGTGGCATTATCAGTAAGTAGCTCTGAGGAAGATATTGTTGAGTTGACGTCAACAGTAGAAGACATTTTACTTCCTAAAATTGAAAAAATTGATGGTGTTGCTTCTGCAACTATCAATGGTCAGCACATTAATGAAGTGTCATTTAAATATGACGAAAAGAAAATGGCTGCTCTCGGCTTAACAGAGGAATCTGTCGAGCAAATGATTCAAGCAAGCGATATGTCACTGTCACTTGGTTTATATCAATTTACTGTCGGTGAACAAGCGGTTTCGGTAGACGGGAAAGTTAAATCTGTAGATGAATTAAAAGACTTATTAATCCCAGTCACGCCTTCAGCTACAAACCCTTCCCCATTCGTTCGCTTAGGTGATATCGCAACGATTGAAGTAAAAGGTAAAGTACAATCTGTGTCACGTACAAATGGTAAAGATGCGATTGCCATTCAAATCGTTAAAGACCAAGATGCCAATACCGTAACAGTCGTGAATGCAGTAAAAGACTTAATTAAAGAAGAAGAAAAATTAATAGACGGTTTAAAAGTAGATATTTCACTTGACCAAGGTGCTCCGATTGAAGATTCAGTCTTCACAATGATTGAAAAAGCAGTATTCGGTGGTGCCATTGCCGTACTAATTATTTTACTATTCTTACGTGATTTCAAATCAACAATTATTTCGATTATCTCAATCCCAGTTTCAATATTCATGGCCTTGCTACTATTAAACTGGATGGATATCACATTAAACATTATGACCCTCGGTGCGATTACCGTGGCGATTGGTCGTGTAATTGATGACTCCATTGTAGTTGTTGAAAATATATATCGACGCATCCATTTAAAAGATGAAAAACTAACAGGTCGCGCCCTTATTCGCGAAGCCACAATTGAAATGTTCAAACCAATCCTTTCTTCTACATTAGTAACTGTAGCAGTTTTCGCTCCATTAATTTTTGTTAGTGGTATGGTTGGTGAATTATTCATGCCGTTTGCATTAACAATGTCATTTGCTCTAGGGGCTTCTCTAATCGTGGCGATTACAATTGTTCCTGCTTTATCTCACTTCTTATTCCGTAAAAAATTATACGGTGAGAAAAAAGAAAGTCAGCATAAAGAAGTTGGTAAACTAGCTACTTGGTATAAAGGTGTACTAGAAAAGACATTAAACCATAAAATCATTACATCTGTTATAGCGATATTAATGCTTGTTGGTTCTCTTGCTTTAACACCACTCATCGGCTTTAGTTTCATGGGCTCTCAAGAAGAAAAGGTTATGTACTTATCATATACACCTGCTACAGGCGAGCTAATGAAAGATACAGAAGCAAATGTTGCACAAGTAGAAAAAGAATTAATGAAACGCGAAGACATAGATATTTTGCAAGTCTCTATCAATGATCCAAAGAATGTTGATCCTTCTGCAATGATGATGGGCGGCGGTGCTGGCGGTGCATTAATGTACCTCATCTTTGATCCAGATATGGAAGACTTCCCTAAAGCAAAAAAAGAAGTAGAAGACTATATAGCTAACATTGGTCAATCAGGAGAATGGAAATCTCAAAACTTCTCGTCAGCGTCTACGTCTTCAAATGAAGTAAGTTACTCATTATATAGCGAGGACTTAGATAAGCTTCGTGATGCAGTGAAACAAGTTGAAGGTGCATTAAAAGAAGTTGATGGCTTAGAAGACATTAAATCTAATAATGAAGATCCATATGTTGAGCATGTTTTAAAAGTAGATCAAAAGAATGTTCTACAATATGGTTTAACTACCGCTCAAATCGTAATGGCCTTGAACGCAAATACATCATCAGAAGTTTTAACTTCAGTCAAGTATGATGGTGAAGATATTGATGTCATTGTACAACGTGAAGCAAAGGCAGCAGCTACATCTCTTGATGATGTATTAGCTACTGAAATCAAGACAGCTTTAGGCACAACAATGACAATTGGTGAATTAGTCAAGGTAGAAGAAGGCACTACGCTTAACTCTTTAGCTCGCTCTAAAGGCGAATATTACGCAACCGTTTCTGGTACGATTACTGAAGACGATATTTCAAAAGCAACTTCTGCTGCTGATGAAAAGATTGATAAATTAGATTTACCTAAAGGTGTAACGACTGGGGTTTCAGGTGTGGCTGCAGATATGCAAGAAACATTTACACAGCTTGGAATTGCTATGTTAGCTGCAATCGCTATCGTTTATTTCATTCTAGTCGTAACATTCGGTGAAGGTTTAGCACCATTCGCTATTCTGTTCTCACTACCATTCGCAGTAATTGGTGCATTTGTTGGCTTGTTCGTCACAGATCAAACAATTTCTGTTTCTGTTATGATGGGACTATTAATGCTGATTGGTATCGTTGTGACAAATGCCATCGTATTAGTAGACCGCATTATCCATATGGAACGCGACGGACTCGTTATGCGCGAGGCTATTTTAGAAGCAGGTGCAACTCGTTTACGCCCTATTCTAATGACGGCCATTGCAACAATCGGTGCGATGATCCCAATGGCATTCGGCGGTGGTGGCAGTGGTCTAATTTCAAAAGACCTAGCGATTACCGTAATCGGTGGTTTACTATCTTCAACATTATTAACATTAGTAGTTGTACCAATCGTCTATGAAATGTTATCTAAAATGTTAAAGAAAAACCGAAAAGATTTTGAAGAAAATTAATAATAACTTGTAAAATAAGGGCTCTCTTTGAAGGGGGCCCTTTTTTCTTATTTTGACGGAGCATTATCGTCATTTATACAAACTACATTATTTATAATTTTTATGACTCCGTGAGTTAGGCCCCCCTCTCTTAATATCTAATTAAAAAGCTTAACAATAATTTACAAATCTTGTTATAATAAAGGCTCATCACCAAAAGTTGTGGATGACATTTGTTAAGACGTATGCTTTGTATATTAGTTGATTGGAGTGGAGACTGGGCGACTCCTTGGGGATTAGCGGTAGAGGAACGAAGGCTAAGAGCATCACGTCCTGTGATAACGCCTTCGTGACCTACATCGTGTAGGCCCGAGACCCTGGAGCGAGCAACGCGAGTGAAGCGGCTCATCGGACGCCCCCAGGAAGCTCTGCTCTGCGCGAAAGCGAAGCGTCAGCGGCAAATGTTTTATCTGTGCGAAAGCGAAGCGTCAGCGGCAAATGTTTTATCTGTGCGAAAGCGAAGCGACAGCAACAAACCGCCCAGTTGGAACGGAAATCAACCACACGTTATGGTGATGATCCATAATAAAATACACTAAAATGCTTTCACAAATAAAGGGGGAGTTTTGTGAGTGACAACGTTTTTAAACAAACAATACCTGTTTTAAAAACAACAAGACTAACATTAAGACCAATTACTCTGAATGATGTAGGAGCCATGTTTAATTATGCTTCCAGCGAAAATGTAGCACGCTTTGTTACCTGGGAGCCACATAAAAGTTTTGACGATACAAAAGAGTTTATTGAATTAATTTTAAACGGGTATAAACAAGGCAAACACCTATTATGGGGCATTGAATATGAGCAGAAATTGATTGGCACGATCGACTTTGTTTCAATTAATGACCAGCATAAATTTGCGGAGATCGGCTACGTTCTTTCTGAAGAATATTGGAATCAGGGAATGATGACTGAAGCAGCAAAAAAATTAATTGATTATGGATTTAACGAATTACAGTTAGCTCGAATCCAAGCACGGTGCTTTGAGGAAAATATCGGTTCTCAAAAAGTAATGGAAAAATCGGGTATGCTTTATGAGGGTCTGTTACGAAAAAGTATGTTTGTTAAGGGTAATCATCAAAATGTGAAAATGTATGCTATTATTGACAATGATTATTTTGCAAAGATTGAGCCTTGTTGAAAAATCAAAAAGGCTCTCCTTATTTAGTTTACAATCATGCCTCGCACAATAGACATTTTTTTACAATTTCATGCGTAGTACTTTTAAATCGACTTGTGTTTCTTAAACGTTCAATAATTTCGACATGTAATATTCATCCATATATTCATCATCAACATATAGGGAATGTCTTTTAGTCCCCTCAACTTCAAACCCCATTTTTTTATATAAGGCTATACCTGCAATATTATTCACCATTACTGTAAGTTCCAAGCGATGCATACCCTTCTCTTTTGCCCAATTGTCTAAGTGGCCAAATAATGCAGTGCCAATTTTTCTTCCTCTATAATCACTATGAATGCCAACAACAATATAGGCTCGATGTGAAAGTCTAGCTGGTGTACTCCCTTGAACAATTAAATAACCGACCACTCTCTGATCTATTTCAGCTATAAATAATGCTGAATGACTGTTTTTGTAAATATTCTCAATAAATCTAGTAAATTGTTCAGCTTCGAATTGTCGTTCGCCTGGCCCGAATAACATAAAATTAGACTCTTCCGCATTTTTTATAACAGCCATGTTCTGTTCAGCATCTTCTATTCTTGCTTCCCTTATAAACATTTTTGTTGTCCCCTTTCGATCTAAAATTTAGTAACATGTATCATTAATTCATTCGTATTCATTTGAATTTCTCCACCAATAGGAAATGTAAAGATCGGCTGTGTATGTCCAAAATCCACATCATAGATAACTGGAATTCTTCTTAAAGTTGGATGTTTATCTAACATAAAATGCAGTTGTTCCTCTGTCATTTTAGAAGCTCTTTGAAAGCGCCCTATCGCAATACCTTTAATATTAGTAGTAGCTTGTAATAATGAGGTAAAATCACGGGCAAATATTTCTGGAGTAACTAGTTCATCATCCTCTAAAAATAAAATACTATTCGATAAATCAGGCATATACGGGGTACCTTGAAGTAGATTTAATGTACATAAATTTCCGCCAAATAATTGCCCACTTGCTTCTCCGTCAGAGTACACCTTCCAGTTAGCCGTTTCAAAATGACGATTCTGTTGATCTAAATACCAAGCATCATCACTCCATATGCCTGATGCTTTTATCGTATATGGTTTATTTCCCATTAGACATTTTTGAAAATATGATAGCTGATAGTCTTGTGCCTGTTCCATTTTAAAGCTAGAAAAATGTGGCCCCGAATACGTAACAAATCCACATTTTTTTGTAATTGCGGTTGCTAAAGCTGTGATATCACTGAAACCACAAAGTATTTTGGGGTTATTTGCTATCATGTCGTAATCTAAATAGGGTAATATCTCATTACAGTTAAAACCACCAATGACTGTTAAGACAGCCTTCACATGATTATCTTGGAAGGCATCATGAATATCAGAAACTCGATGCTCAATTGAGGATGATTGTTGAAGATCACACTCAAAAATATGACGCCCATAAGATACCGTAAAGCCTAAGTCTTCAAGTTTTTTCTTTGTTTGCTCAGCGCCTTCTTCTGTTATGATTGCTGCGCTACGACTAGGTGCAATAACTCGTATCTCATCACCTACTGTTAATTTCTTTGGAACACGCAAACTGCTCCCTCCCCCTAATAAGTTTCAACTTTTACTATTAACCTCTCTTCTAAAAAGAAGGGTTTCTGAATCTCGTAAAGTCTAACACCCCTATTAATTATCACCGCTCACCTCACAACTAAAATTTTCTCTATTATGACAAAGCACTAATGGAAAATCAAATATAAATTTACAATTTTTACACATTGTAATAAAGGCCATTAAATATTTTTCAAGTACTATCACCACTATTTGTCATAATAAAGGCTCATCACCATAACGGGGGTTAATTTCCGTTCCGATTGGGGGCATTCAGCTCATTTAGTCCTGTATTTAAGTGAGTGAAAAATAAAATCATCGTTTACCGGCGATGTTTGAGGTTTATCAGCGATTCCGGCTCTTTTATCAGCGATGTTCGGGTTATATCAGCGATTCTGACCCTTTTATCAGCGATGTTCGGGTTTTATCAGCGATTCTGACCCTTTTATCAGCGATGTTCGGGGGTTATCAGCGATTCCGGCTCTTTTATCAGCGATGTCCGGAGCTTATCAGCGATTCCGGCTCTTTTATCAGCGATGTCCGGAGCTTATCAGCGATTCCGGCTCTTTTATCAGCGATGTCCGGAGCTTATCAGCGATTCCGGCTCTTCAGCGATGTCTGGGGTTTATCAGCGATTCTGACCCTTTTATCAGCGATGTTCGGGGGTGTCAGCGATTCTGACCCTTTTATCAGCGATGTTCGGGGTTTATCAGCGATTCTGAGGTTCTTTTATCAGCGATGTCCACTGTTCTACCTTCATTGGATGTCCATTCATCCGACGATAAAAATCCAATCGAAAAAAGATGCATCGCAAAGTAATTTTGCAATGCATCTTTTTTCGATTGGCCGAGCGAATACTTCAGTTTAAGCTAGGTGCGACCAATGCATTTAATTATACTGGCAGCACAGGCTCCTTAAAATTTGATTCGGCTATCTATCCCCTCTTTTTGCCAATTAATAGCGTGATTTGTGCCATTGTAAACGGCAATGAAGATTTCTTTCGATACCCTACATACTTTGGCACCCAAAAATCTGCATATTTTAATTTAAAGTTTTTTAATCCTTTAAAATGATAGAGGTAGTGCCCATGTAAAAATATTTGTGCTGCTATTTTTTCACTTAAAAAGGAAAACCTAGACTGTCCGACGTTTGACAATGGCGACATCCCTATATTGAAAACGCGATAGCCTTCTGCTTTTGCCCACTCAAATAGTGATAAAAAAATGAAATCCATCGTGCCAGATGGTGCTCCCGGTTTAAAACGCATGAGATCTACTGATATGCTTTCGCCATTATCGTACATGGGCATGATACTGGCAAAGCCAATAATTCCTTCTGCTCCACGTAATACAGCAATGTTTGAAGTACTTAAATAGCGTTCATCAAAAAAGCCAAGAGAAAAACCCTTTTCAGCCCTTCCTTGCAACCATTTCGTTGATACTTGTTCCAATTCATTCATAACTTCCTGTGAGTATGGAGGGCATATAAATTCCACAGTAAAATTTTCTCGTTCAAATTTATTTTTTATCGCGCGACTTCCCTTCATTCCCTTACCGGCAAGTGTAAACTTTTCTAAATCAACAAATGCTTCCTCGCCAAGCTTAAAAAAACTATACCCATTCTCATGTAATGAAGAGAAAATTTTATTATTAATTTCATAAAAGACAGGTCTATAACTATGCTTATCCGCCAATTCTAAAAATTCCTGAATAGCAGATAAAAAATCAGATTCATCTCCTACTGGATCTCCAAGCACTACGATCTTATCAGCAAATATTTGATAAGAAAATAAAACGGTACCTTTTTTATTCCAGTATACAAATTTGTCATGTAAAAAAATTAAATGTGAATACTCCGTCCCTTTATAGGTCATCAAATGATTTTTAATTGCATCTTCTTGCTCACTAGATGAAAGCATTTCCATATTCTTAGGCGCACGGATAAAATAACCTATATAAAAAATGAAAATTGCTATTAGGATACCCATTAAAGCACTATGAAATAGATCTCGGTAATCTGTAATTATATAGTCCTGTAGAGCAACTGGAATATGAATGATAGAAGTAGGTAAGTTCACATAACCAATCAATAAATACATCACTGTAATGATTGTCACTACAGCAAGGTCAAACAAAGCTATCCCCCATGTTAATACATAACTTTCACGGTAAAATTGTTTTTTTGACGCAATTAACAGCACTGTGACAATCACTAAAAAACTAGCTTCTTCATAGTCAAAGCCCTTAAAAATTGAAAACAGTGCGGAACTAATTAACACAATGATGGTAAACTGATATGCCCTTGTTACTTTATATTTAATCCCCCTACATAATCCTAAGAGAATAAAGCCTGCTGCAACAGTCAATTGATGAGAGATATTCATGATTGGCGAGGATAAAAATTCCTGAGTTATTTTTAGTCTACTTAAAATACCAGGTACCGCCGCTGATAGTAATAACACAATGCCAGAGATAAATACTAATACTGTTAACAACATATGGCTAAGCTTTTGAAAAATAATATTCGGCAAGTCTTCCCATGATTGATTCCAACGATTCCAATATTCTTTTATAAACAAGATTGAGGAAACTAAAAATGGAAGCACAAAGTAGCCAACCCGGTACAAAATTAATAAAAAAAGCACTTTTTCATCAGCAATTCCTAAATTTTGAGTCCCCCACAAAAAAACAAGGTCAAATGAGCCAACTCCACCAGGAATCATACTGACTATTCCCGCACAGGAAGCAATTAAAAATATTGGAATTAAAGCGGATAATTCTATCGGTATCTTTAAAATTAAAGTTAATATCCAAATAACTAAAAAGATAGCAAGCCATTCAGCTACTGAAGTGATCATCAATTGAAGAGATACCTTTGGATTTAAAGAATTCGCTTTTTTATAGCGAATAATGCGCATAACAATAAAAGCCGGAACATATAAGCTGACAATAATGACTGCAATCGATAACCATCGTACTTCTTTCAGCAACGGGAAGTCCCAAAAGAATATATACATGATCCAAGCTAACAGAGAAATCCCTGTTAAATAAAAGAGTGTTACGGAGGCAATACTTTTTAACAAGTCTTCCTTGTCCTCTTTATATTTTGAATAGAAATAATTACGCAGAAATACACCGACTAGGCCACCAAAGCCAATAAGATTTGAGAATGTATTCACGATAAATGAATGGTTCAGCAAAATACGGTTATTTATTTTGATGCCCAATATTTTCACTAAAATAACATCATAAAAAAGCATCGGTGTAATAGCACTGAAGGTGATGAAAAGAATCAATAAGAGCTCCCACAACTGTAATTCATTCACTTCTTTCCGAAGTAAATGAACATCTATCCCACTTACCGTTTGTTGAATTTCAAAAATAGCTATCGCTAAAAGTACTGTTGGAAAAAGAATTTTCAAAAATTTAAATAGCGATTCTTTTCGAACGTTAAACATGTCTAAACCTACTCCCCATAAGTTTTGAAATCAATCATATCTTCCGTTTTGTCTATACTACTTCATATCAATTCGTATACAGTTTGTTCATGACCGAATCTTTCTAACACCTGTACTTTTTACATACCTAATTTTTCAAGCAAACAACAAGAAGCAATATTGAGAGATTTATCGAGACTTTTCGGCGCTTTATCGCCCAACTTTTTAAAAATATCGACATCAAGAAAAAAGCACACCTTAATTTGATACTCATAGGTACGCTCATTATCTAAATATAATATCGATGGATAGGACGTCCCACACTTCCATACTGGATATCCACCTTTAATAAATTTTGCTTTTCTAAAAAATCTAAATAACGTCGAGCTGTTACACGGGCTGTTCCAATGTATGTGGACACTTCTTCTGCTGACACCGCAACATTACTTTCATGAATATAGGAAAGTACCTTATCTAATGTTGCTCGGTTAAAACCCTTTGGTAGCTCGTTAATGATAATGGTTTCGGTGACTGGAGGAACAACTATTTGATCTGGTATGCGCTGCTGCATTAGATGATCAACGTCATGTTGGGTTAGATCTTGCATGTCACCTATTTTCTTTTTATACGCTTGATAATTCATTAAAGTTTGCTCAATTCGTTCAAACGTAAAAGGTTTCATAATATAATCATAGACACCTAAGTGTAAAATCCGTTGCACGGTTGGCATATCATTAGCTGCGGTCACAGCAATAACATCAACCGGAAGATGTTCCTCCCGTATTTTCCCTAGCGTAATAATGCCATCCTGCTCAGGCATAAAAACATCCATAAAGACAAGCTCTGGCTGTAATTGCTTAATCTTTTCAATACCCTCAATTCCATTACTAGCATAGCCTACTAGCGAAAATCCATTTATTTGTTCAATAAATTGCCTGTTCACTTCTCGTACCATCGGATCATCTTCAATTAATAACACTTTAATTACATCCATCTATTCTCCTCCTAACTCAAATAAGATTAAGAAACTTGTCCCTTTCATAAATTCACTTACTACCTCGATATCGCCATTGCCTTTCCTAACAATTTCATGTATTAAATGCAAGCCAATTCCACGATTCTCACTTGCCTTCGTAGAAAATCCATTTTCAAACATACGTGCTTGCACCTCTTCAGACATTCCAATTCCATTATCAGTGACAGCAATTGCTAACACATCGTCATGCTCATCTACAGAAATCGCTACATATTTATCCTCCTTGGAAAGAACATTTAACGCTTCAAAAGCATTTTCAATTAAATTCCCTAACAGGACAACAAAATCGTGATGATCTAATAGAGGTGGAAAACGTTTAAAATGACTTTTTCGATCAATTTCTACTTGTATGCCTAATTCCTTGCCATAACTAACTTTACTTAGCAATAATCCTGAAATATTTTCATTATGAAAGCGTTCATTCAAAAACTTCGTTAACGAGGCTTCATTTTCGGTAGTAGCTGTCACATATTCAAGTGCTTGCTTCGTATGTCCCAGTTGTAGAAGCCCTGCAATCGTATGAAGTTTATTTTTATGCTCATGTGTTTGTACGCGTAGTGCTTGAACAAAAGCTTTAACACCTGTTACCTCTTCCGCCAGCTTTTTCACCGCTGTTAAATCTTTAAACATGGCAACGGCACCGACTAACTCACCATTTACAATAATCGGAACTCGATTACTCAAAATACTATGATGATTTATGTATAACTCTTGATTGTATACAGGCGTTGCCGTTTCAACAATTTCAGGCAATCGTGTGTCAGGCAAAACATCGTAAATCTTTTCACCGATACACTCCTCTATCTTTCTAGTAACACCTAATATATCAGCTGCTTTTTCATTAAAAATTGTAATATTCATTTCCTTATCAACCGCTATAATGCCTTCATGCATAGCATTGAACGTTTCTGTTCGTTCTACATACATTTTGGCAATCTCATGAGGTTCTAGCCCAAACATTTGCTTTTTAATATGTCGACCAAGTGTGTATGCACCCCAAATACTAAAAACAAGCGATATGAGAATAGTAATACCAATGTCATGCTCATAATTTTGCAATATTTCCTTAAAAGTTGGTAGTGCATATCCTACAACAACAACGCCAACTTGTTCTTTGTGATCATCAATGACAGGGACAAAAGCTCGAATCATGACACCGGCTTCTCCTTGCGCCTTCGATACATAATAATGCTCACTAAAGGCAGCATTTAAATCCTGTGATTCACTACGTTTCCCTATTTCTTTACTGACGGGATGTGATAGTTTAATACGATCCATATTCATCACAACAATATACTCTGCTTTATTAACAACACGAATACCATCTACAATTTTATTGACATTTTTCGCCGCTTCTTTAATATTGTCATTTTTCAAATGTATACTAATCTCTGGCACATTCGATACAGTCCCTGCAACGAGCATAGCACGCTGACCATAATCCTTTTCTTGCTCAGTTAATAGATTACCAAGCACAAAAATGCCACCAAGTAAAAAGGAGAATACAATGATTAAAAATGTCACTAACAGTATTTTGCCGTTTACGGGCATTTTCATCATTTAAAGATTCCTTCCTTTCCCATCTACATTTGCACTAGCATACACACTTCTACTAATGATTGATATGCTTTTAAGATTATCTTCAAAAAATTCTTTTGACAACACTTTTAGTTGACATAAGTAAGTGAAAATCATGAACTTAATGAACAATATTACAAAAAAATGCTATAAAACAAAATTTTCTATCATTTATTTTTTTTGTATTATAACAATAATATATTATTTTAGGAGTACCATAACAGTTAAAATAATTGAGAACACTACATTTCTTTTAATTTATTGAAAAAATATACTTAATGAACGATATGTTTCTTATTTTCTAAATCTCTTTTTTTAAAAAAGATTCGCTATGATAATTCTAGTGAAAACGATATCAAAAAGAAAATTTAGAAAAGAGGTAGCATAAAATGAAATTACTGAAAAATTTGACTTTTCAAGTTATAGCTGCAATCATTTTAGGGATTATTGTCGGAGCTATCTTCCCTGAGTTTGGTGCAAGCCTTAAAATTTTAGCAGACTTATTCATTAAGTTAATAAAAATGTTAATTGCTCCAATTATCTTCTTAACAGTTGTAATCGGAATCGGTAGTATGGGAGATATGAAAAAAGTTGGGAAAATCGGAGGTAAGGCGTTGCTGTACTTCGAGATTGTCTCTACTATTGCCTTAGCGATCGGGATTGCTGTTGCAATGATTGTTAGCCCAGGTACAGGATTAGATACATCAGGTGCTGCCGAAACTGACATTTCAAAATATACTACGGCTGCCTCAGAGACTGAGCAAGGCTTAGGTGCTTTCATCTCTAGTATTATTCCTGAAAACGTAGTAGGTGCGCTTGCAACAGGACAATTACTTCCTGTGTTATTCTCCGCAATATTGTTCGGCTTAGCAGCTGCTTCTATTGGTGCACCTGCAAAACCTGTCATTACATTTTTTGAACAAGTGGCAGAAATTTTCTTCAAAATCGTAAGTATGGTAATGAAAATATCACCAATTGGTGCATTTGGCGCAATGGCCTATACGATTGGTAATTTTGGGTTGAAATCGTTAAGCAACTTAGGTCTATTAATGGCGGCAGTATATATTACAATGTTCTTATTCGTAGTCATTGTTTTAGGCACAATTGCAAAATTCTTCGGCTTTAACATTTTCAAATTCATCGCTTATATTAAAGAGGAAATTTTCTTAGTAATCGGTACATCATCATCTGAATCTGCTTTACCTTCGATGATGCGTAAATTGGAAAATTTCGGTTGTTCTAAGCAAGTAGTTGGATTAGTAGTACCAACAGGTTATTCCTTCAATCTTGATGGAACTTCCATCTATCTATCAATGGCTGCATTATTCATTGCACAAGCATACGGAATGGAATTGACATGGGTTCAAATCATTACACTTCTTGGGATATTAATGATTACATCTAAAGGTGCAGCTGGTGTAACAGGATCTGGTTTTATCACATTAGCAGCGACACTTGCTGCTTTCCCAATAATTCCAGTAGAAGGGATTGCGCTACTAATTGGTGTTGATCGCTTCATGTCAGAAGCACGTGCCGTAACAAACTTAATTGGTAACGGCGTAGCTTGTGTAGTCGTTTCAAAATCTGAAAAAGAGTTTGACGTAGAAATGCAAGAACGTGCACTTCAAGGAAAAACTACTATTGTTTCCTAGGCGCCTCACTACTTGTGCCAGTGGGATCAAGGCGCCTTCAAGGATGTAGCGTTTCAAGCCTAGACGATGCTCTAGGTTATCAACAGGTAAAAAATCTATAGTTTCCTTCACCATAAGAAAAGGTAGTGAAGACAGCTTGGTTGCTGTTCCACTACCCTTTTTTATTTTCCATATTGTTCAAGCAAGCGTTGCGTATTTGTTGATTGCTCAAGTGCTTTTTTCTCTTTTGTCCAGTATATTAAATATTGCTGATCTCCAACATTAAAAACCATCTGTTGTAATTCTTCACTTAGCTCCGAGCTAATCGCTACCTTTAAAATATCGACCTCATATAAAGGCTCACCTTTAATATCGTAGACGATATGATAGACTGGCTTTTCTTCAAATATCGCTCTTTCTTTTTTGCTTAGTTTTTTGACATGGCTTAGAGGATTTTTTTCACTATAAGCTGTTGCATCTTGACCTGTTGTCCTATATAAGGATTGCTCTCCTTTTAATAGCTCAATGGCATCAATTTCTGTTGCCTGATCTAAAATATTTGAAATAGCCTCTTCCTCATTTTTCTCACGAAACTGCAAAGTAAAAGACCCAATAAGTATAATCGCAGCAAATATGACTAATTTCCATCTTCTTTTATTCATTTTTTATTACCCATTCAATACCTTTTTGACAAAGCGATTAATATCTACATCAGCACCGATGACAAGCATAATATCTCCTAGCAAAATTTTATCACTCGCCTGCGGAGATACGATAATATCTGCACCACGCTTAATACCTACAATATTAATCCCGTACTTTGCACGAATATCTAAATCCATAACGGAGTAACCTGCAATCGTATCATTGGCCTTAATCTCCATAATTGAATGTTCATCTGAAAGCTCTAAATAATCAAGCACTGTATTGGACAACATATTATTGGCAATACGTATCCCCATATCACGCTCAGGATGAACGACAAAATCGGCACCTATTTTGCGTAGTACTTTTTCATGGTAGTCATTCTGAGCTTTTACAGTTATCTGCTGAACACCGATTTCTTTTAAAATAATGGTCGTCAAAATACTTGCCTGAATATTTTCACCAATCGCTACGATAACGTGCTCAAAATTACGAATACCTAATGAATTTAAAACCGATTCATCCGTCGAATCTGCGATAACGGCCTGTGTGGCAATTGAAGCAAACTCGTCCACCCGCTCTGAGGAATGATCGATCGCCATAACTTGTGCGCCTTGACTCATTAATTCCCGAACAATGCTTCCTCCGAAACGTCCAAGTCCAATGACAGCAAACTCTTTTTTCATCATTAAAAACCCCTCCGAAAATTACTATACCATTATTGTAACTTATTCTCTGCTATATGTATCGTCAAAGCAAACGACTATTCGTCAAGAAATGACATCTTTAACGGGATGCTCAGGTGACATCTGAATCCGATCGGCTTGATCCCTTTTTCGCTCAGATCACGCCTGGATCCGAGCGGTTCACATCACATCCATAATGGTCAGTGAAATTGTATTTTCACATAAAAAAGACGAGGAATTATTTCTCCCCGCCTCATAATCTGCTATTTTTATGCGTTGCGCATTTCATCTAAAACGCGATTCACACGTTTTTCTAGCATTTTCATACCGCTACCACCAGCTTGCATGTGACGAAGCTGACCATCTTTATCGAAAACGAAATACGCAGGTACGTATTGGTTTTCAAATGCATCTGTTAGCTTCAATTCGCTATCGACAAAGATTGGTTGTACGATATCATGCTCAGCTGCTACAGCTTTGATTGTCTCTAAATCTGTATCTTCCTCAGAGCGTGGCATATGCACAGCGATAACATTTAACTCGTCTTTATATTGATCACGGAAATTGTTCACATCTGGCATTGCTTCTTTACATAAATGGCAACTAACTGACCAAAAATGAATTAAAGTTGGTTTTTCACCTACAACGTCCGCTTTTGTTACTTCACCGTTTAGCCAAGTAGTTGCACCTACAAGTTCTGGCATTTGTTCACGAAGTTTCATAATAATATCCTCCTTTTCTGCTATGAAGTTTAAAAATCCCCACAAACTTGCTGTGGGGACTCTTTATTTTTGAATGATCAATTTCGCCAAGCCTCGAATTCAATTCAATGCCTGCCATAAAAAACTCTACATCAATTATGCCTCGGCATAATTGCGTCATTCAGTAACTGAAAGAAGTTAATTATAGAGTTGCTTGACCTGGACGCCAGTTTGCTGGGCAAAGACCACCAGTTTGTAAAGCTTGAAGTACACGTAAAGTTTCATCTACATCACGGCCGATGTTGTTATCGAATACAGTTTGGTATTTTAATTCGCCTTCTGGGTTGATGATGAATAAGCCGCGTAGTGCGATACCTTCTTCTTCAATTAATACACCATATTCCTTTGAAATTTGGTGATTTGTATCTGCTGCTAATGGATATTTTAACTCACCAAGACCATTTTTTGTGCGGTCAGTGTTAATCCAAGCTAAGTGTGTGTGGATTGTATCAGTAGAAACACCGATTACTTCTGCATCTAAGTCTTCGAACTCATCGTAACGATCGCTCATTGCAGTGATTTCTGTTGGACATACGAAAGTGAAGTCCATTGGATAGAAGAATAAAACTGTCCATTTGTCTTGTGCTTTCATGTCTTCTAATGATACTTTGCCAAAAGATTTGTCTGGAAGTACTGCTTCCATTGTAAAGTTAGGTGCTTGTTTACCTACCATGCGTTCTGCCATAATAAATCCCTCCGATTAAATATGTAGTGTATATATTCCATCCGCACCAGCGAACTCGTCTTCTACGATAGCAGAGTAATCGTAGTTTTTCAAACAAGTAAGCTTCACTAAAGTACAAGTTTGAAATTATCTGACAAATTTTCGTCAATTTCCCAAGTGGAATGGCTACTACAGCCTATTTATTAGCTATTATTAACAATTTTATTCTAGAATCAACAAAATTTTTGTACGCATCATTTATGTATAATTTCTAAAAATTTTATCTACTTTTTTTCATAAAAAACAATTGCAAATTCGTCATTATTATGTATAATTGTAATGGTTTTAGTAAACTAAAAGTTTCGTTAAAGTAAACTTCATATTTCAAAAGTTTATGATTGCTAAACTTCTTCTAGGAGGGAAAAGATGCAAATAGGAGCAAAAATTAAAGCGCTTCGTTTAAAAAAAGGTCTTACCCAAGAGGAACTTGGAGAACGTACAGATTTAAGTAAGGGGTATATTTCACAATTAGAACGTGATCTTAATTCTCCTTCCATTGAAACGCTATTTTCAATATTAGAGGTTTTAGGGTCAACACCAAAGGAATTTTTCGATGATGAAGCACCTGAACAAAAGGTTGTATATACAGAAGAAGATCAATCCACTTATACGGACGAAGAAAAAAAATATGAAATCCAATGGCTTATTCCGACATCAAACGAAAAAGAGATGGAGCCAATATTCTTGACACTTGCTGCTGATGGCGAGTTCAAACAGTTTGAGCCATCGCTCTCAGAAACATTTATTTATGTTGTGAAAGGGCGCATTCGACTCGTTTTGGGGAATGAACAGTATATAGCAAGCGAAGGCAATGCTCTCTATTTTGATGCGACAGATCATCACCAAATTTTTAACGCACATGCTGCGGAAACAAAAATTTTACTCGTCGCAACGGATTCATATTTATAGCTTAAGGAGGCGCATCTATGACAACGAATTCAATTATCCGCTTTGAAAATGTTTCAAAGTCCTATAATGACGGCACGGTCGTCTTAAAAAACATTAACTTGGAGCTAGAAAAAGGAAAATTCTACACATTACTAGGTCCTTCTGGTTGTGGTAAAACAACAATTTTACGTATTATTGCTGGTTTTACAGAACCGACGACAGGAGATATCTATTTTCACGATAAAAAAATCAACTTAGTGCCAGCAAATGAACGCCAAGTAAACACAGTTTTTCAGGATTATGCGCTGTTTCCTCATCTAAATGTTTTTGAAAATGTCGCATTTGGACTTCGCATTAAAAAACTTCCTGAAAGTGAAATTAAAGATCGTGTTGCTGAGGCATTAAAATTCGTAAACCTAGCAGGCTATGGTAATCGTGAAATTTCTGAGATGTCTGGTGGTCAACGTCAACGTGTTGCTATTGCTCGTGCGATTGTCAATGATCCTGAAGTAATTTTACTAGATGAGCCTCTTTCTGCATTAGATTTAAAGCTACGTACAGAAATGCAGTATGAGCTACGAGAATTACAGCAACGACTTGGGAAAACATTTGTGTTTGTTACACATGACCAAGAAGAAGCGCTTGCCATGAGTGATGAGATATTTGTCTTAAGCGAAGGTGAAATTCAACAATCAGGTACACCAGTAGATATTTATGATGAGCCAATTAACCGCTTCGTTGCTGATTTTATTGGAGAATCAAATATTGTTCCTGGCGTCATGATTGAAGATTTTAAAGTAGAATTTGCCGGTAAAGTTTTTGAATGTGTCGACCAAGGGATGAAACCAAACGAAAAAATTGATATTGTCATTCGCCCAGAAGATTTAGAAATGACAACAATCGAAAAAGGCAAACTTGTTGTAAAAGTTGATACTCAATTGTTCCGCGGGGTGCATTATGAATTATCCACGTACGACAAAGAAGGAAATGAGTGGCTCGTGCATTCATTGAAAAAAGCTGAAGTAGGGACAGAAATTGGCTTAGACTTTGATCCAGAAGCCATTCATGTTATGCGTTTAAATGAGACAGAAGAAGAGTTCGATAAACGTTTAGAAGCGTATGGAGACGACGAAGATGCAAACTAAGACATCTAAATCAGCTTTATTTCCATATGTTTTATGGATTGCATTGTTTGTTATCGCCCCGATTGCACTTGTTGTTTACTATTCCCTACTAGATATACATGGCAATTTCACGCTCGATAACTATAAAGCGTTCTTTACTTCAGTTTATTTAAAAATGACATTAAGCTCATTCTGGTATGCGTTTTTAATTACGTTCTTTACGTTACTTATTTCGTATCCAACAGCCTATTTTTTAACTAAAACAAAACATAAGCAGCTTTGGCTTTTACTAATTATTATTCCTTCTTGGATTAATCTTTTGTTAAAAACATATGCTTTTATCGGGATTTTCGGCTTGTACGGCCCGATCAACGCATTTATCGAAGTGTTTGGTTTTGATCCGAAGCAAATGCTATTTACTGACATTAGTTTTGTATTTGTATCGGTTTATATTTTTATTCCATTTATGATTTTACCGATTTTCAACTCATTAGATCGTTTAAATCCAACTCTTGTCTACGCGGCACGTGATTTAGGAGCATCTGCCTTTACTACATTCCGTCGTGTTGTGTTGCCTCTAACAATGGACGGTGTAAAATCAGGGATTCAAGTTGTATTTATCCCTGCATTATCACTCTTCATGATTACTCGTTTAATTGCAGGAAACCGTGTCATTACACTTGGTACAGCTATTGAACAACAATTCCTGGTTACCCAAAACTGGGGAATGGGTTCAACAATTGCCGTTTTCTTAATTTTATTCATGGTAATTATTATGTTAATTACAGGGCAAAAGGATAAAGGAGGTCGCGTACGATGAAAAAACTATCAGCATCAGCAAAAGTGTATTTAGCGATTGTTTTTATCGTCTTGTATGCACCTATCTTCTATTTAATCTTTTATTCATTCAATAGTGGCGGATCAATGAATAATTTTGAGTCCTTTACGTTAGAACATTATAAAGCTGTCTTTGAGGATTCTCGTCTACTTGTTATTCTAATTAATACAGTAATCGTGGCATTGCTTTCGGCATTGATTTCTACAATCATTGGGACGCTAGGAGCCATTGGCATTGTCACTGTTAAAAATTCAAGAATGCGTAATACATTACTTTCTTTAAACAATGTGTTAATTGTTAGCCCAGATGTTATTATTGGTGCAAGCTTTTTAATTTTATTTACAATGATTGGAGTTAAACTAGGCTTTGCTTCTGTGTTATTAGCACATGTAGCATTTAGTGTTCCAATTGTTGTATTGATGGTCTTACCTAAACTGTTAGAAATGAATAAATCATTAATCGACGCTGCATTAGATTTAGGGGCGACGAAAAAAGATGTCATGATGCGTGTTATTTTACCGTATATTAAGCCTGGTATTTTTGCAGGGTTCTTCCTTGCCTTAACGTATTCTCTAGATGATTTCGCGGTAACGTTTTTCGTGACAGGTAACGGCTTCAGCACATTATCTGTTGAAATTTACTCTATGGCTCGCGCCGGCATTTCCTTAACTATTAATGCACTTTCTGGTTTAGTATTCTTTGTTACAGTGATCGTCGTAATTGGCTATTATTTCATCACAAGCCGCGCTAGTAAAAGAACGGGGGGCCAACAATGAAGCAATTAATTCAAGCTACTATCGCTATACTTGTCGTTTCCGCCCTTTTATTTTACGCTGCCGATGCTTTGAGCGCTGGTGGTGGAAAAAGTGGAAAAAATACATTAACGATCTTTAACTGGGGAGAATATATTGATCCTGATTTGCTAAAGCAATTTGAAAAAGAAACAGGTATTCATGTCATTTACGAGACATTTGATTCCAATGAAGCGATGATGACAAAAATTAAACAAGGTGGTACGGCTTACGATATTGCAATACCTTCTGAATATATGATTGAAAAAATGAAGGAAGAAAACTTACTTATTCCTTTAGATAAAACAAAAATCCCGAATATAAAAAATATCGATCCTTATTTTTTAGACTTACCATTTGATGAAGATAACACATATTCCGTACCATATTTCTGGGGCACAGTTGGCGTTGTTTATAATCCTAAGCTTGTTGGCAATCTGGACTTCTCATCTTGGGATGACTTATGGGACCCTTCGTTAAAACGTAAAGTCTTTTTAGTAGACGGCGCACGTGAGGTAATCGGTATGGGCTTAAACAATCTTGGTTATTCACTTAATACTTTAAATGACCATGAGCTACGTGAAGCTACTGATAAACTCATTACGTTAGCACCAAATGTCAAAGCCATTATCGGGGATGAAATTACTCCGCTAATGATTAATAATGAAGCAGCTGTGGCACTCACTTGGTCTGGGCAAGCAGCCGACATGTTGTCAGAAAATGAAGAGCTAGACTTTGCTGTACCAAAGGAAGGTTCGAACTTATGGTTTGATAATATGGTCATTCCGAAAACTTCAAAAAATATTGATGGTGCACATGCCTTCATTAACTTTATGCTGAAAGCCGAAACAGGCGCTAAAAATGCTGATTTCGTAGGCTACTCTACTCCAAATATTGCAGCAATGAAATTAATGGATCCGGAAGTTGTATCTGATGAGCGTTTCTATCCTTCTGAAGAACAACGTAAAACATTAGAAGTTTATAAAAACTTAGGCCCTGATTATTTAGGTAAATACAATGAACTGTTTTTAGAATTTAAAATGAGTATTCGATAACCTCTATCAATTATGCCCCGGCATAATTGCGTTAGGAATCGGCTGGAGGCTTAACTTATTTCAGCAAATGTTTTCTGTAACGAAAGTGAAACGGCAGTTACAAATGTTTTCTGTAACGAAAGCGTAGCGATAGGTACAGATGTTTAGACACCCGCTGAAAAGTAACTTAAACCTCGTATTCATACCAACACCTATAAAAGTAGGCGACTCCTGCTGAAAGAAGTTAAAGCTGTTCTCACGTTACGAACGTTGAGAACAGCTTTTTGCTAATTTAGATGAAAATATATGCCTAACAGTCTTGCCCAAAAACTCGCTATTCCCCCATCAGTGTTTGCTTCAAAGCTTGGCAGTCAGTTGACTGTGAACGTTCAGGAAGCTACAAATACCTCCCAAGGCTAAAGTAGCGAGGGTGATCGGTAGCCAATTCCCTTATTTCAGACTTCTAGTCAATAGCAAAGGTACAAGCCTTGTGGTAGACTGTAGTATATTTGATTAAAGAAGGGGGTATTCGATGACCCAGCAGAAGTCCAATAAGGCGGCTTTGTATATTTTAATGTTTAATATGTTTATCGCAATGGGGAGTATTGGAATTATTATTCCTGTTATGCCTGAGTATTTAAAACTATTTGGTGCCGCTGGACAAATTCTTGGCATGTTGATTGCAACATTCGCCTTAGCTCAATTCGTATTTTCTCCAATTGCTGGGAATCTTTCGGATCGATATGGTCGTAAAAATCTCATTATTTTCGGTCTTATAGTAACAGGACTTGCCCAAATTGGTTTCGGGCTTTCTACAGATGTGTGGATGCTCTTCTTGGCACGCTTTTTAGGCGGCCTTGGTTCCGCATTTGTGGCACCTCCTATCATGGCATTTGTGGCAGACGTTACAACGTATGAAGAACGTGGTAAAGGAATGGGCATGTTAGGGGCATCCATGTCTCTAGGCTTTATGATCGGACCAGGGATTGGCGGATTCTTATCTCACGTTAGTTTACATTTCCCATTCTATACGGCTGGAACTGCAGCTATTTTAGCATCAATTTTATCGTTGTTTTTATTACCTTCTAAAAAGCCAAATACAACACAAAAAATGCAGAAGCAAGATAACCTTGGGAAGCAAATGGTACGTTCAGTACATATGCCTTACTTTGTAATGCTAATTATTATGATGGTATTTTCATTTGGAATTGCTAACTTCCAAACAACATTATCGTTATTTGTTACAGAAAAGTTCAATTACACACCTACAGATATCGCTATTATCTTAGTTGTAGGTGGTGCTTTTGGTGTTGTTGTACAAATGTTTGTTATTACACCACTGTTTAATCGCTTTGGCGAAATGAAAGTAGTGTTAGTCAATTTATTTATCGCAGCCATATCAATTTTCTTAATTTTATTTGTGTCTGGCTTTGCCCTTATTTTAGTTGTAGCGACAGTCTTCTCTACAGCTACGACATTGATTCGCCCAGCTGTCAACACATTGATTTCGAAGCTTGCTGAGACGGAACAAGGCTTTGCGGCTGGTCTGAACAATGCATATATGAGCCTCGGTAATATGATTGGTCCTGCATTAGCAGGTATATTATTCGATTGGAATATGAACAGTCCTTATATTTTCGGAGCTATTATTTTAATGGCCTGCTTCTTCCTTGCCCTTATCTGGACGATGAAAAAAGCACCACACCTGTTGCATCCTGATACAAAATAGACAGAAAAGTCATTGACTATTTTTGGTAGTATGCTACATTATTATGTAATAAGATAGAATTAAATTAAATTTTTTTATTACCACTAGGGGAGTCTTTAAAAGGCTGAGACGTATATGATCATATACGGACCCTTTGAACCTGATCTAGTTCATACTAGCGGAGGGAAGTGGCGACACTTGCTTTTTAATATGTAAATGCAAGGCCGCTTCCTATTGTTTTTTAGGAAGCGGCTTTTTTTGTAAGTTTACCTTAAGAATGCTCGCCAATCTAGCAACATTATATCCAAGGTTAGCGGTGGGGCTTATAGTTTTAGCGGCGCAGTTTTTCTTGATTACCGGCGCATCTCATGGTTTTAGCGGCGATGTTCTCTTGGTTACCGGCGCATTCATGGTTTTAGCGGCGCAGTTTTCTTGATTACCGGCGCATCTCGTGGTTTTAGCGGCGATGTTCTCTTGGTTACCGGCGCATCTCGTGGTTTTAGCGGCGATGTTCTCTTGGTTACCGGCGGAATTCACGGTTTTAGCGGCGCAGTTCTCTTGGTTACCGGCGCATCTCATGGTTTTAGCGGCGCAGTTCTCTTGGTTACCGGCGCATCTCATGGTTTTAGCGGCGCAGTTTTCTTGATTACCGGCGCATCTCATGGTTTTAGCGGCGCAGTTTTCTTGGTTACCGGCGCATCTCATGGTTTTAGCGGCGATGTTCTCTTGGTTACCGGCGCATCTCATGGTTTTAGCGGCGCAGTTTTCTTGATTACCAGCGCATCTCGCGGTTTTAGCGGCGCAGTTCTCTTCATTACCGGCGGAACTTCAAATTTACCGGTATTAACGATTAAATTCATATTTCAAAGGAGTGTAAATTATGTCAATTCGAAAACTAACAATCATGGCCCTACTAGTAGCAATTGCCGTAGCAGGTTCTACCTTCGTTTCAATACCAACGGGAATTGCGCGTGCCTATCCTGTACAGCATGCCATTAATGTTTTTGGCGCTATCATTCTTGGACCAGTACCTACTGTTATGGTCGCCTTTGTCACAGCAATTATTCGTATTTTAACAGGCACAGGTTCATTATTAGCTATACCTGGTAGTGTCATTGGCGCTTTGTTTGCATCTCTGGCCTATAAATATAGCGGCAAGATGTGGCTAGCTGGTGTCGGTGAAATATTCGGGACAGGAATTATTGCCTCACTCATTGCAGTGCCCTATGCACATTTATTAATGGGGACATCCGTGGCAGCATTATTTTTTATGCCAGCCTTTCTAACATCCAGTACGATTGGTGCTGTCTTAGGCATTGTCATTGCTAACAATTTACGTAAGACTGTATTGGTAACTAACCTTAACACCCTGCTTAAATAATGATTGGTTACAATTTAAAAATGTTACTTCTTAATGGCCATTAAGAAGTAACGCTTTGATCCAACTAAATTCATCCATACTTCAACGGCAATCCCATTTCATGAGCAATTAATAAGAAGTCTTTTTTGCTTATTTCAAAATGACCAAATCTGAATTTATAACCATATTTCGATTTATCTTCTACAAATTCTAAATAATCTAAGATCCTTTTTATCGGTACAGACTTTGCATCTTTATAAAAGTCTATATCTCTTCTAAAAGGAATAAAATTTTCTGTCATTTGGAACTCATATATTCGCTCGTCTTTTATTCTTCCAATTGCGGTAAAGGCTCTTACAGGTTCATTACCATCTAAACTGTTTTTAGGAGAATAATATATAATCCAGTCTCCTTTTTTCATTCGTTTCAAAGGTCTTTCTTTACCATGACACAACTGGCCGAATCCTCCCTCAACCCCTTTTTGCACATGATTAAGAGATACCACGCCAATCCAATATTTCGGTTCTCTTTCAGTCGTAGGATATAGTGACATAGCTTCCACCTCCTTTTATTTTGGCGAACGATTTTCATATACTTTTTTCAATATGTGTTTCAATTGCTCTTGTTCTTCCAATGAAAGTACGTCTAAAACATCATTCTCAGCAATTGAAAGGATCTTCAATAATTCTTCTGCCACATTTTCTCCCTGTTCTGTAAGGCATATTAGATTCTCTCTTCTATTTTCCTGATTTTTCTCTCTATAAACATATTGTCTTTCTTCTAGATCATCGATAAAAAAGCGGACACTGTTTTTGTCTATTTTTAAAATCTGCCCTATTTGAATTTGGCTAAGTTTTTTTTCTTTTACAAGAATCATTATTCCAACTTCTCTGGATTTCATTTGATATTTTTCGCTAATATATGTCTCGAGATTTTCCTCTAGAGCCTCCGCTAACTTAAAACTTAGAAAACCAAAAGAATTCATAATATTGGTCATGTCAACTCCTCCAAAATATATAATAGTATTTAAAAATGATAGTAATATTTCATTACTATCATTGATTATTACATTAAATCCCATTAATAACAAGATTAATTTTACTTTTCATGATTTTACAAGCAAAGCAAAACGAAACGATGGCTCATTGCTATAAAGCAATGAACCATCGTTTTGTTTGTTAGGATCGTTTTTTCATGCCCTTTAATAGCTGGGCAACGTTTGTATCTTCTGCCTGTATTGTTTTTTCCTCTACAATCTGCTCTTTCTTTCTTGGCCTTGTTAGGAAACTCCATCCAAAGCGTCGAATGGTAATATCGATGAAGAATAGTAGCATACCTGCTAATAGAAGCCATGTTGCAATATTTTGACGTTCCGCACCTTTTTTACTAAACTCACGGAATACTTCGTTCGGCTCTTTCAAAACGGAGCCGCCTGTTTGCTTCGTCAATTCTTCTACTAACTTATCATTCACTGGACGTAATTCATATTCAGCACTATAAGGGACACTTAGGCCCGCCTGGTAAATAGCCTTTTCTTCATCTGCAATACGGAAGAAAATCAGACCTGGTTCTGCTTGTACAACTGCTCGAACTTGTGATGCTGAAATTGTTTCAAGCTGTGTTTCAAGTTCTTCACCAGCTTCATTAACAGCAACAATATCTAAAAACGCCGCTTCATTTGTTGGATCCGTGATAACAAACGAGCCGTCTGACTCAAGACGAACATCATAGGCAACATCGTTATAGCTTGGTAGCATTTGTGAAATAAGCGTTTGCCAAAATGTGCCCCAATTCTGCCATCTTGCCCAGTCTCCTGTCCATTTTCCTGTCGAATCAGAAGTAAAGGCGAATGTTTTGCCAAGACCATATTGCCACTGTGCTAGCACCGGATCTTCCTTCTCACTTTCTGCAATAACTGTGGCTCCCTGCTTTGCTGTCGTGCCAATATAAGCATTCATTTGAGGTACACCATTCGCAAACAGCGTATTCCATCCGGATGCATTATAAATAGTTGGATAGAATGGGTTATCCTCAATATATGTGCGTGAAATCATTGCCGTTTCACGAGATAAAATAGATGGTATCGTCTGCTCATCAACAACATCGTAGAAACGTCCACTTCCCATCTCACTAAGTGCTTCCAGTAAATTAGCATCTGCATCCTGACCAATTGCAACCGTCGATAGTGTAATGCCTCTGTCTTTGCCTTCTGCAATTAAATCCTCATAATTTCCCGACTGTGACTGACCGTCTGTTAAGAGAATAATATGCTTACGTTGCAGCTTTAAATCAGCTAGGTTTTCATAGGCTTTAGCAAGTGATCCATATATTTCTGTACCACCACCTGGCGTTACAGATAAAATCGTGTCCACAGCTTCTTCCTTTTTGCCAAGTGGTCCTGTCTCAATAATTTCCCAAGGTCGGTCATCAAAAGCAATAAACCCGAGCGTATCCTCATCTCGTAGCATTTCTACTGAACGAGCGGCCGCCTCCTTAGCAAGCTCTAACTTCGCTCCAGACATACTTCCTGAGCGATCAAGCACAATCACAAGCCCTAATGATGGTAATTGCTCCTTACCTTTAATCTCCATTTCCACAGGTAGCAAAGTTTCGATTGGTGTTTTAAAATAGCCACCCAAGCCAAAGCTATTTTCACCACCGACCATTGTAAAGCCGACACCAAAGTTTTTTACCGCTTGTTCAATGACATTCATTTTCGCCTCGCCTACTAAATGCCCTGGCACATTATCAAAAATGATGGCATTGTATTGTAAATAACTAGAAAGTTCATTTGGCAAACTTTTAGCATCTACAACATCATAGTCGATTGATTGGTTGCCAAGTGCTGCAGCGATTGGTGAAGCTGTGTCATAACCATTGACAATTAATAAATGTGGTTCACTTTGCACCATTGTGACACTTGTTAATTTATTATTTTCAAAAATCGCATCTTGATCAACTTGAACCATTGCCTCATATTTCACAAGTCCTTCTCCAGTTGCCGCATGTTTATACGTAAACACGTTGGAACCTTCCGCAAGCTCTACTGCCTCACGATGAATAAGCTCATCATTTTCGTATAATAATAGCTCACCTTGCCCCGCCGCAGTTGCATTAATTTCAGTGACTAATTGCTGCTGCTCACCTACATAAGAAACTTGTGGGGTTACAAAACTTTTAAGTGATACATCGTTCGTAACAGATTTATTAAACGGCACTACATCGACACTTATATTTGACCCTTTGAACTTTGATGCAAACTCAAGGGCATCTCCTTTTGTTTCATTACCATCAGTTAAGAGTACAAGTCGTGTTGCCTTTTTCGGATCTACTATACCCGAAGCGAGTTGCAGACTTTGTTCAATATTTGTTTGGTCGGTCGCCTTTATAGCTGTAAACTTCGGCACTTCCTTTAAAGAATTAGATAAAATGGCTTCTGTTTGCAGTGTCGATGAAAAAGAATAAACCCCTGCAAGTTGTTCATCTTTTTTCGACTTCAAACTTTCGTCTATAAACTGAACCATCTCATCTTCTGTACCATTCATCGAAGCAGAACGGTCAACTAAATATACGATTTGTTCTTCCTTTACAGGTAATAAAATATAAGGTCCAGCAAGCGCAAAGACTAAGCAGAATATCGCCACAATACGAATACCTAGTACGACAATATGACTCTTTTTGAGTCGCTGACGCTCACGCCAATAGGTCCATCCAAAATACATAAGTAATGGAAGTAAAAGCAACAATACTAATGGCATATCAATTCGTAAATCCACGACGTCGTTGCACCTCCCACTCTAAAACAAGTAATACTAAAATAATAAGGATAAGCCAAGGCACCAACGAAGTTTTCGATATTTCTTCCTTACCATTATCCTGAAGCTCTCCAAGCGTATAGCTTGTCCCTTTTTCAATGACACGTTCTTGAGCTTGAAGCTGTACGATGAAGCGCTTTTCTTCATTATTTGAGCGTGCGGTATAAATTCCTGGCTTTATTGGAGCTGTTAATAAACCATTTGTAATAGACGATAAAAACTCATCATCCTGCGAATAAACACTCCAATCACCTTGCGCTAAAGCAACTGCTCGTTGCTCATTTGGTGCAAAAATACCGAGTGAACCAATTGATTCTGAAAGCTGCTGTTCAGCACTCCATAAAAATAATGGGAAAGAGGGATGTAGCGGCCAATCTGTATCAGCAATATCCGCTAAAATAACAATATCTCCTTCTGGTGAACGTTGTATAAATGGCTGATCACCAACTGATGCAATCGTTTTATAGCCCTCGAACCCTGGATATACAGCACTAATATAAATATCTTTTAGCTCACTAAAAGCAAACAATGCATCACTTGTAATTGTTACTTCTCCAGTTGCTTCAACCTTTTTAACATCATCACGTCCAAATAATACAATCGGCTTATCCATCTTTTCGAGTAGCGCCGTTTGATTTGTCACAACTGTGGCATCTTGATTGTCCGCTACTTGTAGAGATGGAACAATTTTCACTCCACTATTAATCGTTTGAAAACCTTTTTGAATGAGTTGATGCATACTTTGATCGACAACTACTTTTGAAGTGGCTGTTTGTAGCAATACAGTTTGTGAATTATCGACTACGTAATCATCATTAGCAGTTATCTTGGCAGTTAAAGTATTTTCTAACGGTAAGTCTTTAAATGTTTTCGTTACAGCTTCATTCGGCGGTAATGTGACACGCTCTGTAGTTATCTCATCCCCCTTAACAGTCTGTAGGGAAAGTGCTACCTTTTGCTCTCGATCAGTATCATTTTGTAACTGCACAAGCGCCATCGTAGATTGACCATCTGTAGTAGCAGCAAATCGTGTAATTGCGATATTTGTTAAATCCTTAGCAGACCCTTTTACTAACCACTTCACCGTATCCTTTTCCATCGGTAAATGCTTTTTATCAAGTGCATCTGTAAAAACATAAATAGATGTTGGTGTTTCACCAACAAAAGCCTGTGCCACATCAAGAGCCTTATTCATCTGATCCGTTTCATAGGTTACTTGCAACTCTTGAATAGCTTTTTCAATAACTTTGGTATTCGTTTCTTGCTGTAAAATAGCTTTCGGTGTATTTCCTGTTGTGATGAGCGTTACAGGTCTTCCATCAAGCTGATTGACCAAAGAGAGCATTTCCTCCTTATGTGTGTCAAATGTTGATTGCTCTTTCCCTGCTAACATCGTGGCAGACGTGTCCACAATGAAAATTGTTTGTGCCCCAGCAATGGTTGATTTTTTCACATAAGGATTCATTAGTGCAAGTACAAGTAAAATCAGTGCAAGCAGTTGTAAATAAAGCAGTGCATTTTTTTGTAAATGCTTTAAGTATGGTGATACACGTGTTTCTTGCATAATTTCCGACCAAAATAATGTCGAGGACACGGTTTGATCGGTATATTTTTTTCGAAAGAAATAATATAGTAGGACAATGACCGGGATGATGGCCGTCCAGCTAAAAAGTATTTGACTAAAGCCCAATACGGCTCACCTCACCTAATCCAATGTGCTTTTAATAATTGTTGAAAGATGGCATGCTGCAATCCATCCTCAACTTTAAGCTGTAATTTTCGAACACCGAAGCGCCGACAGATCGCCTCAAATTCCTCTTCATGTAATAAACGTCTTGCCAGGTATGTGTCCAGAACCTTTGAAGACATCGTAACATTCACATCTCTGCCAGTTTCACGATCGAGTAAGCGTACATCCCCAGTATATTCGGGTGATATTTCTTCCTGCGTAGCAATTTGCAAAATGCGCACATCCCCTGCAAATCGTGGTAGCCTTTTCAAGAGTTGCTCCCACTCCTCAATCGGCTCAAGCCCATCCGTGATAATAAATAGCACTGTACTATCCTTAGGCAATGCTTTTAAAGCTCCCTGTGCGAAGCTACTTGTATAAGTAGCTTCCTCAATCTCTGTTACCACCTGTAAAAAGGCACGACGATACATAGCACCTTTACGGCGAAATGGTGGCTTGACGTCATCCTGTACAAAAGAAAACGATAAACGATCATCGCGACCAAGCACCATTAGGCCAAGCGAGGCAACAATTTGCCGTGCGAAAGTCCATTTCGCTTGTTCACCCATAGATTTAGTCGTGTCTAGCAGAATGTGTACACGCATCTCTTGTTCATCTAAAAAACGTTTAATGAAGTATTTATCCGTTCTTGCAAAGACGTTCCAATCGACCTGACGCACATCATCACCTAAATGATATTCACGGAAATCTGAGAAATCGAGTGATGCTCCGAAACGTTGCGAACGGTGCGAGCCCTTATGCTGCCCACGTAATTTGGAGGCCGTCGCCACTTGGAAGCGACTGATTTTCGCTAACCAATCCTCTGGCAATAATAATTTTTGCGTCACCTGCTAACACCTTGTTGTACCTTATCTAAAATTACGTCAATCACATCGTCTGCTGTTTTACCTGAAGCCTCCCCTTCATAATTCAGCAGCATACGATGGCGTAATACTGGCTTTGCAACAGATTTAATATCTGCTACTGAAACATGGAAACGACCATTCATAAGCGCTCTTGCCTTCGCTAATTTGATTAAACTTTGTAAACCTCGAGGACCGCTACCATACATGGCATACTGTTTAACCTCGTCAATTGCATCGTCTCTATCAGGATGTGTAGCCACAACTAGATCTGTCGCAAATTCAAGCATTTCATCAGCAACAAGTATTTCCTTTACCATTTGCTGTGCTTCAATAAGTGTGTCCGTATTCATCATCTTTTGTAAATTAATTGCCATAGCACCTGTTGTACGCTTCATAATCTCCATTAGCTCACTTTTCTCTGGGTATGGTACAAGAATTTTACATAGAAAACGGTCCATTTGTGCCTCTGGTAATGGGTACGTTCCTTCCATCTCAATCGGATTTTGTGTTGCTAGCACGAAGAATGGTCTCGCCATCTTCTTTGTATCTCCCAAGATTGTTACCGTTTTTTCGCCCATAGCTTCCAGCAGTGCACTTTGTGTTTTTGGCGTTGCTCGGTTAATCTCATCCGCTAATACCATTTGGCTAAAAATCGGACCTGGCTGGAACGAAAACTGCTGTTTGCCGTCTGGTGTGCGCTCAATCATACTTGTCCCTGTAATATCCGCCGGCATTAAGTCTGGCGTAAATTGAATGCGCGAAAATGATAAATCTAGTACTTCAGAAATTGTACGAATTAACATCGTTTTCCCTAAACCCGGCAAGCCCTCTAATAATGCGTGCCCATCAGCAAGGACGGCGTACAATGTATAATCAATTGCTTCTTCTTGCCCAACGATAAAGCGATGAATTTCTTCCTTTACTTGTTGTAATTTCGTACTCATTTCAACATACTGTTGCTCTGTAAATGCCATTCCTTTTCCTCCTATTGCGACTCAATTGACGTGAAATAAGATTGCACGACATTTTGTAAATCCTTCGGTAATTGTAAACGCTCTGAGCTTTCTAAATAGCTATCTTTATAGGAGCCTATAACTTCCTCATAGGGGCGGATAGAACCTTTAGTAATCGGGCCATTTCCTTGTTGTTCCGAAATATTTGAGCCATCTCCTAATGCTCCGCCGTCAACTGAAGTCTGACTAGATCCACCAATCCTATTCGGTGTCGTTAACAAATCTCGCTTGCCCTGTCCTACGCCTGCACCTGCACCTTTACCTCCTGAAGCAGTACTTGAACTTAAACCTTTGCCATTTCCTTGCCCTTGTCCCTGACCATTGCCTTGTCCTTGTTGATTGCTTTTACTCGATCCTTGTCCCTGCCCTTTACTACTAGCCTGTTGTTGGGAACCATTTTGGGAATTATTTTGTCCTTGCTGTCCTGTTTGAGCTTGCTGATTGCTTTGCGATGAATTCCCCGAGGAATTTTGATTCGAATTCGTATTCGTATTGTTTTGCTGATTGTTTTTTGTACTATTGGCACTGGCAATAGCGTTTTGTAGTGTATTACTTGCGGGTTTTCCAAGCTTGCTCATAGCTGTTTGAGTAGCATTTGCATTTTGTGTTAGCTCCTCTTGCATTTGGGCAAGCTCCTTTAACTTCTCCGCTTCTTCCTTCGATAAGCCCGTCTCTTCACTAGCGCCATCCTTACTAGCAGTTTGCTTATCTTTTAATTGCTGTTCCTTTAAGGCCAGCTCCTTTTGCTTTTTCACAACTTCGCGTAATGCCTCCTCAGCTGTTTCTGCCTCTTTTAACGTATTTTGCAATTCCTTTAATTGCTCTTTCACTTCTTTTGTTTCTGCTTTTTTCTCTAGTTTAGCAACTTCCTTCTTTACGTCTTCAATAACAGCTTTTTCTTTTTCCACCTCAATAGCTTCAATTTGTGTAGCCGCTGGAAACATATAAAGTATTGCTAATACAACAGCTGTTACAAATAGACCAGCCAACGCCTTTGGCTGCAACAAATTTTTCTGTCGAGCCTTAAAATTAGCAAACGCAGATTCGACGCTTTGTATCGCTTTATTTAACAAAGATTGAACAAGTGGATCCTTATCGTCCTCAAACGATAAGGCTGTCACCAGTTCATTGTGAGAAAAATAATCATCCAGTGTATGCAACGCTTCCTTTTCTTTTACACGCTTCCACCACATAAAAAGTACCGTTGCTAGTATGACAGCGATAAAGGCAACAAGAGCTGTTTGGCGATAATAAGGCCATACAAACAATCTAGAGACGAGGACAAGTGAAGCACTCGAAAGCAATGCAAAAAACAAGCCGTACTGTGCAATTGGAATGCTTCTTTCTATTGTTAAACTCGTCTTTGCACGTTGAATATATTTTCGTAATTGCTTACGACGCCCCATAAAATTTCCTCCTCATCGGTTACTTTTCATATTGGCACGTAATTTTTTAATGGCAATTGTTAAACAAAGAACAATAATTAATGAATAAGCTATTAAATACGTAATCCATACAGGTAATTCTACTCCCGATAATCTCACTAATTCGTCTCCCAATTCTGGCGAAATCAGCGTAAGCATTAATGCACCTGGGTTAATAGAAGCCCAAAAATAAGACATAAAGGAAGTGCTACTAATGTTATTGCCCATCTGGTGGAAGGCCATCGTTAAAAAGAAGAAAAATGCCGTAATACCACCTAAAAAGATGATCGATCCGTACGTAGAAATCATTGCGACAATTGTGCGCTTTGTAATAGTTGAAAACATCACACCAATACTACCAATTGCTACAACTGTTAATAAGTAAAATAAAAATATTGAAATTAATTGAGACGGCGATACACCACCAAATAAAAATACTAAGCTATATAATGGCAGCCCAGCGATTAGCATTAATACTAAAAATGCTACCGAAGATAATAATTTTCCAATTATAATCTGTGTAGAGCTTTGTGTTGTTGTTAGTAAAATATTTAATGTTTGCTTTTCCCTTTCGCTACTTATTGCACCAGCCGTTAAGCTTGGTGTGATAAAAAGGACAAGAGCCATTTGTAATATTGTTAATACCGCAAACATCATGAAGCTTGTATCTGGTCTAAAGAATCCCTTGCCTGTGAATTCAGTTGTTAATAGTAAAAACCCTGCGATGAATAGACAAATAACCGCTAAATAAAACATTAAACCTGAAAAGCTTTTAAAAGAACGGAAGCGTAACTTCAATTCTTTTACGAGTACCGGATTATAAAATCGTTCCATCATTGATTGTCCGCTCCCTTCGTAATGGCCATAAAGACATCCTCTAAATCTTTTTCCTCTTCACTTAATGCATAAATAGGTAAATTTGCAAGTATCGCTTTCTTCAACAGCGCCACCTGATCAGCATTTGTTCCACGATAATTAAAGGCTATTTCTAAGCGATTATCCATCAAATCTATAGAAGATATTAGTGGATCTTCCTCTAAGAATGCACGCACCTCGTTTAACTGATCTGTTACCTTTATCACAATACGCTTTTCCCCCTGTAGCTGTGCTTGAATGGAAGCTACGTTGCCATGAGCGATTAATTTACCATTATCAATCACACCAATTTCATCACACATTTCTGCAAGCTCAGGCAAAATGTGTGAGGAGATTAAAATCGTTTTACCCATGGATTTTAAATTTCGTAAAATATCACGCATTTCTACACGTGCACGTGGGTCTAAACCTGATGCAGGCTCATCTAAAATTAATACCTTTGGATCATGGATAAGGGCACGAGCTAAACAAAGGCGCTGCTTCATTCCACGTGACAGTAAATCTACATAGTCATAACGTTTATGCGTTAAATTCACAAGCTCTAGTAATTGAGGAATCAATACTTTACGATCAGCCGCACCAATGCCATAACTTGCACCATAAAAATCTAAATATTCATCTACTTTTAACTGATCATATACACCAAAGAAATCGGGCATATAACCAATTTGCTTACGTACTTCTTTTGGTTCTTTAATAACGCTTTTTCCATTAATAAGCGCATCACCAGAGGTTGGAGACAGTAGAGTTGCTAATATTGAAAATGTAGTCGATTTACCAGCCCCATTAGCACCTACAAAACCAAATACAACCCCTTCCTCCAATGATAGATTTAATTGATCTAGTGCTGTAAAGGAGCCATATCTTTTTGTTAAATCACGAATTTCAATCATTATTTCGCCACTCCCTTCAGCTCTACATCTGGTAATTTTGTTGGCTCACCTGTTTGATCCGGTCCGAATTTAATTTCAATAAGTAACGCATCATTTTCATTGAAATATTTTGTAATGTTATCTGTAAACACCTGTTTTGTATCTACCAATGGCTCAAATTTTTTCGTTTCGTTATTCCAAATCGATAGCTCCATACGGTTAACGTCCTTATTTGAAATTGTTAGTTCGTTTAATGTTTGCACTGACTGCTTAAAATTATCTGGCAATGCAATTGATACTTCATATAAACCGTCAGACAAGGACCAATTGTTTAACTGCTCATCAATTATTTCGAAATGCGAATTAGGAGATAGTGGGTTTAGTGAATACGTAAAATTGTTACGTTTCATCGTAAACGGACCTGTTAGCTCTACTTTCCCGTCAAATGGCTGAACAAAATATGAAATAGGTGACAAATTGGCACTTGTATCTAGCTCAACCTTAGCAATTGCTTGGTCTGCCCAAGCAGTAATAACAGGTTTCTTTTCATTTTCTACAAGCGGTAGTGCCAAAGTTTTCATACGCTCGATACGTTGAGGGTCCACTTCTTCCTTCTTCGATGGATAATTATAATTGTAATTAGTAAACGTCGATGGCTTTTGAAGAACTGTTGCTATTAGCTCCTTGTCGACTTTAAGTATTCCATTCGCTTCAATGTCGCCAAGTTGAACTTCTTTAATGCCAGAGATTAACGTAACATCCTTTAAGGCAAATGGAAAATTGTTCTTAATTGTCCCAGTTAGCTTTTCATTTTTTAACGTAATATCGATATCCATCTTGCCAATATTTTGTGCCGCTGTCTTCCCCGCAAAGGATTGCACAGACCAATAGCTTAAGTCACGTAGTGTTAACGTCGATCCATTTGCATTTTCTTTAATATAGGATGACTCATGTAAGTCTCCTATTGTCCCTGAGAAGTTATTGTTACTTCGCAAAGCAATTGCACTAGTATCCTTATCTGCATTCACAACAAAATCACCGCTACGGTTTGTTAAAATAGACTCTACATAATAACCATTTAAGCTACTATCGTCATTGATTTTATAAAATGCCGATTGCTGTATTTGCGGTTGTACAATTCTATCTTTAGCACCAAAAATAAATAGAACAATAGAAAGCACAACTGATATTGCAGGAATAAGCCACCACGCATGTTCACGCTTGTCTATTTTCTTTAAGATAAAATACAAAATAGGCCCGATGATTAAAATATATAAAATGATAACAATGAGCATATAACTAACAGATACTTCAAACGAAGGGAATAATTCATTTACATTACGAAGTTCATACGAAAGTTGATCCATCATTGGCTGGCCATTTGCCATCATCCCCTGTTGCGAAAAGCTTTGAATATTCAGTATTTTCGAAATTAACGCTGCGTAGCCATCCATAGATGCAAGTGGTTGATCCCCTAAAGAAAACGCTGTTTGAATAATTTCCCCGCTGCCCACTTTTTTCTTAGACGCTAGTATTGTATTGCCATCTCTTAATACAGAAATACTTCCTCGGTTTTCAGTTGCTGTATAAACTGAAATTGGTTGTGTAAAAATTCCACCGCCTGCTAATTTCGATAGACTATCTGCAGAAACTGATGTCATTTGCTGAGATAATGCGAGTGGTAAATAATCTTTGAAAATACCTGCTGTTGCATTTACTTGATCAGCAGCACCCAACAATAATGTTCCGCCATCCTGTACCCATTTTAGTAAAGATTCTTGTTGCTTTTGCGATAAATCAGCAATAGCAATTTCATCAATGGCGATAACATCCGCCATTGCGTATCCTTGAGCATCCTCTGGTAATGTATAATCCTTGATTTGATTTAAATTGAAAACTTCAACATTACTTTGAGGAGCAGATTGAGATAAACGCAAAAATGCTGATAAACGATCACTTTTATCCGTTAATGTATAGATAAAAACAGATGAAGGATCTAAAAAATTACCTTGTAGCTGCTTTGTTCCTTTATAAGCAACCTTTTTCCCTTGTTCGATACTTCCTTCATAAAATGCAAACACATCTGCATTCGAATAATTATAGTCAGCTAAACCATCGAGATAAAAATCAAATGTCTTTTCTTCTCCTGCCGCTATATCGATTGGAAGCACTCGTGCTGATGCAGCCTCATAGGAACCTGAAGCATTTATGACCATATCTCCAGAAAAATCTGCACCATTATTTTTTACTGTTACTTGCAGTGGCACAACGGATTGGTATTTAGCTTTACCATTAATCCCTACCTTAGCTTGTACCTCTATAGTAGCCGCTGCACTTGCTTGCTCTACTGGTAGAATAAAGCTAATAACAAGTATGCATAATAGTATGAGTGCCGTTATATTCGTTTTTTTCAAAAGCTCAACCCCTTTTTTTGTAAATTAATCGTATAATTAATTATACGATTAATTTTGCATTTTGTTCCATTTCTTATGACATCTTCATGAATATTCATAAACTCTTAAGAATTAGCAAATTACTAAAGTGTGGCTTTGATCTCCGTTCCGATTGGGCGCTTTCCTAGGGGCGTCCCAATCCAGCGATAAAAAAAGCAGTCCCTAGTGAATCACTTGGGACTGCCTTCATATTATTCTTATTTCGTATAATCAAACAAACATCGCGCATGGTCTTGCACAACTTCTACAAAAGCCTCTACTTGTCGTAATTCAAATGAGGATTCATAGCCTATTAACCAAGTATCACGAGTCAAACCAAATTCTTTTTCATTATTTGTAAGCGCTATTTTATTAATACCATCATGGTCATTTAAAGTGATTGAAGGTAAAATAGCATAACCGATACCGTTCAATGCCATTTGCTTACAAATTTCAATCTGATCTACTAAAATTTGTTTACTCGGATTTGAAGCGAAATGCTGCTGCCACCATTGTTGAATTTCCTGATAATAGTTAGAATCACTTTTAAATTGAATAAAAGGTCGTTCTGTCGTGAGTACATCTTCAATCGTTTTTAGCTCTTTATCTACTAAATAAAGGGTGTCACGAAACAGGTGAATCTTTTCCCCTTTCCAATCAACTTGCCCACGTACAATTCCTACATGAGCCTCTCCCTCATATAGTGCTTTTACAATTTCAGAGCTCCAGCCGGTCATTAGAGAAATTTTTGCCTCAGGATATTTTGTTACAAAATCCTTTAAAATTTTAGGAAGCCAATTTTGACCAACAATGGATGCACAAGCAATTTTCAATGTCCCATTAACTTTCGTCGTTAATGATTGGATCGTTTCAAAAATCTCTTCTTTTTTGCTCAGCATTTCAGTTGCATAGGCAATAACTTGCTCTCCAGCAGGTGTCGCTGTCAGTCCTTTTTGAGAACGAATAAATAACTGTGCACCCCAGTCTTTTTCAATCGTTTGCAACCGTTGAGAAAGCGCGGGTTGAGATAAAAATAGTCGTTCTGCCGCTTTTCTCATATTGCGTTCCTCAGCAAGTACTTTTAAAATTTCTGCCTCTGTTGCCATCAATCAGTAAACCTCCGTTACAAGCAAAGAGGACCTCATGATTTTCATCCGAGTCCCCTCTTAAACTACTACTCTTTTTGATAAATATATTTTTTCAATTGCTTTAAAATAACACGTCTCGTTAAAATCCCAGCAAATGTTCCATCTTCATCCACAACGCATAAAAAGGCGTGGTTAATCACTAAGTCGAGAGCCCGCTGAAAAGTATCCGTCAACTTTAATACAGCGATGTCTTTCTCCATTATTGTATCTACTTTAATATCGGGTAGTTTTTCATATTCAATATGTTCGAGTCCAAGAATGGATTCGGTAATCATTTTCATGCTTAGTAAACCTTGAAGTCGATATTTCAAATCTAAAACAGGGATTGACGAATACCCTGTACGAGTAAGTACAAGGAGTGCATGTTCAGCACTATTTCCACTTTGTACATGTGCAACTTTTTCAGATGAAATAATAAAATCACTAATTGGCATTGCTAATAAGTCTTTGCTGTTAGTTGAAATCATGAACTTCTTCTCCTTTTCTGTCCTCGCTATGCAGAACAGGATGCTTCCCTTTTATCATATCATAACTATTCCTTTTATGACCACGACAAGGTCGAGAAGAGTTTTTTAAACGAAACGAATTATTTTAGGATTTTGAAGAAAACTAAGTATCGGAAACAGCATAAATAGGGGACATGTTGAGGTTTATCGAAGTGTCCTCATTCAGGCATATTTATGCAAATATGAACTGAATGAAGACAATATTTATTTAATAACCAGTTTTACTCCAGTAATAAAAAATCATTATACCTAAAAACAACAAAAAAATTCCATATACCCAAATGATTGGGTTTAACATAGTTGCATATTCTTCAACGGTTTCTGAAATTGGCGTATCTTTTTCTGACTCCCGTTCAGACGTCATTTTGGCAATTCTCAGCGTTGACACAAGCGAAATGGCAGCAATAATTGTAATGGCAATAAGAGCCGGTATTAACCACATACCCATAGGCAAAACTCCTTTCTTTACCCTTAGTATGCGCCAACCCAGCCCCCTGCTATGCAAAGATTTTTGTTATCAATTATGCCTCGGCATAATTGCGTCCTGAATCGAATTTGTGCTTAGGCTTGCAGATGTTTTTTATGCGAAAGCGCAGCGTCAGCAACACGGTTTTATCTGTGCGAAAGCGCAGCAACAACACGATGTTGGTCACCCAGACGTTTTCACAGGATGTGAAGTTCTTAGCCTGAGTTCTTCTATTTCAGCAGATGTTTGTACACCCGCTGAAATAAGTTAGAATGGATACTGATTTAACCATTGCCCGCCATCAAGTGTCACACATTCACCGTTCATGTACTTTGCCTTATCAGACATCATAAATGTTGCTAAATCAGCTATTTCTTCAGGAGTACCTGTACGGCCTAACGGGACAGAGTCTAACGTTCGAGCAGCAGCAGCCTCTGATTCCCAGAGCTTCTCTGCACCACCTGTACGTTCAATAGGACCAGGAGCAATTGCATTTACTCGAATGCCATATTGTTTTCCCCATTCAACAGCTAACGTTCTAGTCATTGACAATACACCTGCTTTCGCTGCTGCAGAATGAATCACACCAGCACCTGCATTCCATGCATAAGTAGCAACCATATTAAGAATAGATCCTTTAATATTTTGTTGAATCCAATACTTACCGACTGCTGAAGAACAGTAGAATGTCCCATTTAAAACAATATCAACAACAGCCTTCCAACCATTTGGTGATAAATCCTCCGCACGCACAATAAAATTACCAGCAGCATTATTCACTAGCCCATCAACCTGTCCAAACTTTTCAACAGCAAAGGCTAGCATCGCCTCTGCATGCTCGGGCACTCGAACATCCATTTGGAATGTTTCAATCGTTTGTCCAGCCTCTAAAATAAAGGCTTTCGCCTCTGCCAATCGCTCTTCGTTACGACCTGTAATAACTACATTTGCCCCTTCAGCAACAAATTGCTTTGCCATATAAAGCCCCATCCCATTCGATCCACCAGTAATAATAATTGTTTTCCCCTTCAACATACGATTTCCCCCTCCGCAAAAATGAATGATGATTCATATAAAATATTACTATATTTTCTCGCATATGTCATATTGATTCTATAAAAATCATCGAATTTATTTTTAAGCTAACTAAAAAAAGTGAAGTTTTTTGCGAGGGTATTCACCTGCTCCGCTCGAGTGTTTGCTCTTCCGCGGATATTCTCCCTGCTCGCCCCCACAAGTTTTAGTAGTGAGCCAAATACATTGAATTAATCAATAAAAATAGAGTTACAAAACAATTACGCTTTGTAACTCCATTTTAGACAGTTTCTTCTCAAATTCCTAAAACTCATAATGATAAGCAATTTTATAAAGCTCCATTAGTTCTTCCTGTGTTGGCACCTTAGGGTTATTTCCTGGGCTACCGCTGGCAGTTGCATCCGTTGCCATTTTAGGTATGGCTGCATAATAGGCTTCCTCATCAATTCCCCATTGTTTTAAATTACCAATATCCATTCTTTTGCACATTTCCTTAATCGAAACAATCGCTAAATCGGCAAGCTCTTCTTGCGATAACAGCTCTCGATCCTTATTAAAAAATTCTCCTATATCTGCTAGCCGGTCGATACAAGCATCCTTTGAAAATTCTAATACCGCTGGCAAGAGCATGGCATTAGAAATACCATGCGGCACATGGAATAGCGCGCCTATTGGACGAGACATGCCATGCACTAAAGCAACAGATGCGTTTGAAAATGCAAGACCTGCTTGCATTGAGCCAAGCGACATCGCTTCTCGAGCATCAATATCATTACCTTGTTCATAAACTTTTAAAATATTATGAACGATTAAATCCATTGCTGATAAGGCAAGTACATTCGAGTATGGGTGTGCTAAACGCGATAAATAGCTTTCAATAGCATGACTCAATGCATCAATACCCGTTGCCGCAGTAATGGCGGGAGGAGATGTAACCGTTAAAATTGGGTCGACGATCGCGATAGTTGGCATAAATGCAGGCTGCTTAATCATCATTTTCACTTCATTTGTCGAGTTTGTAATAACTGTTGCATCCGTTGCTTCTGAGCCAGTGCCTGCTGTCGTAGGTATCGCAATATGCGGAATCGGTGTGTGCTCAGCTATCTTTGCCATTTTCATATAATCACCAATGTAGCCACCATTTGTTGCAACTACCGCGATTGCTTTTCCTGTATCGATACAGCTCCCACCACCAACGGAAATGATGATATCACAGCCCTCAGATTGTAAAACATGAAGCCCCTCTGCTACATACCTATCGACTGGTTCTGTCGTTACCCCTAAATATGAAACCGCTTCCAATCCATAGGTTTTTAATAAAGTGCTACATTGATGAACAAAGCCTAAGCTATCCATTATCGGATCACTAATGATAAGAGCCTTAGCCCCTAACTTCTTAGCATATACACCTACTTCTTCAAAAGAATCTCGCCCATAAACGATAGTTCCTGGTGAATGAACTGTGAAGATTGTTTTAGTTTGAATCATATTTCAACCTCCTAAGCTATTGTGCTGTATAACCGCCATCCAAAATAACTGCTTGACCTGTTAAACCCTTTGCCATATCACTTGCTAAATAAAGCGCAAGTCCTGTAATTTCTGATACATCTAGTAAGCGTTTTTGAGGAACGAGTGGATAAAGCACTTGCTCAAGTACTTCCTCTACTTGAATCCCTCTTGTCTTTGCCAAATCCGTAAACTGATTACGCACTAATTCTGTATCGACATATCCCGGGCAAATTGCATTCACAGTGATCCCCTCATTCGCGACCTCCAATGCCGCCACTTTTGTTAAACCAATAACACCATGCTTGGCTGCATTATATCCGGCCTTCCCCGCAAACCCAATAACTCCGTTAATAGATGCCATATTAATAATGCGTCCAAACTTATTTTTCTTCATATGTGGTAACGCATATTTCATTGCGATAAAAGGTGCAACTAACATAACCTTTTGCATCGATTCGAAAATTTCTGTCGCAAAATCATCGATTAGAGAAACATGCTGAAACCCTGCGTTATTGATTAAAATATCGATTGTCTTAAACTTTTCAATAGTACAGTCAATAGCATCACCTATTGCCTGTTCATCCGTAACATCACATGTGTATGCAGTTAATTGAGGATTGTTTTGAATTGCCTCCGCTAAAAGCTGTTCATTTATATCTGTTATAACTACATTCGCACCCTGCTCAGCAAATGCTTGTGCCATAGAGAGACCGATACCTCGAGCTGCACCCGTAATGAAAACTGTTTTTCCTTTCACGCAATACCCCTCCTACATTCCTAGTGAAAATAATATGATTGCAATAATTGTACCTATGATAGGTATAATGACGGTTAAAGCACCAAATGGCATATAAGCATCTTTATGTTTTTCATTACATACCGAATTGATGGTTGTTACTACATAACCACCGTGTGGCAATGAATCGAGAGAACCTGATGCAATAGCAATTGTCCGGTGCAATGCCTCAGTATCTACTCCCATGTCAATATAGTGTGGAGCAAGTAAAGGTAATGCAATTGTTTGACCGCCCGAAGCCGAGCCTGTTAAACCTGCTATTACAGCGATGGCTAATGCACCGCCAATTAACGGACTTCCAGGAATATTAGTCATAACGTCAACAGTTGCCACAAATGACGGAGTAGCTTTTACCACACCTCCGAAGCCAACCACTGCTGCCGTATTCGCAATAGCTACAATGGCTCCCATAGCACCAGCTGCTAACGTCGCACCGACAGATTTTGAATATTTATAGCTCACCAAATATGCCGTAATACATCCACTCGTTAATGCCACGATTAAAGCTGAAGTTCCAAGAGAATCGTGGAACGCGAAGGAAATGCCTAAAACAACTAATAATGGTACAACACTTAAAATGGGACTTGGCAGCTTACGAGATTCATCAACAACCGGATCAGTAGACCGTTCAATAAAAACCTCCCCGTTTTTCACTGCACGTTTAATCATCCAATTTAGCCACAGTGATCCACCAATAGCCATAAAAATTGCAACAACTATACTCACTTCCCACCCTGCATATGGCGATGTATTAAGAAACGAAATAGGAATCCAGTTTTGTATTTCAGGTGAACCTGCCGAGGTCATCGTAAAGGTTACAGAACCTAAACCAAGTGCTGCAGGAATAAAGCGACGAGGAAAATTCGCTTGCTTGAATAAACTAATAGCCATTGGGTAAACCGAGAAAGCTACGATAAACACTGAAACCCCGCCATACGTTAGGACCGCTGCTTCAGCTACTATCGCATAAGCTGCATATTTGACTCCTATTTTTTCTACAATCCATTTAGAAACGCTATCAGCCGCGCCAGTATCCTCCATTACCTTTCCAAAAATTGCACCTGCCATGAACATTAAATACCATGAACCAACGAATCCCGTGAACCCATCCATATAGCTTGTTAAGAAGTTCGCTTGGTTCTCATCAGCAGTCTGTGGGAAAAATGCTAGGCCATTTGTTATGGCTGCGATCAAGGCAGTCAAAGGCGCAGAAATAAGTAAATTAACACCCCTCATCGTCAAATAAACAAGTAATGCTAAACTACCAAAAAGTCCAATGTATTCTACCATTCACTTGCCCCCTTTTATTTTTTAGAAAAAAGAGCTGTAAAAAAACAGCTCTCCGTTTGTATTAGTCGTTATTACTAGGGAATGCAAATGTAGATGCTGTCGATGCTTGTGCTTCCATCCAACGCTCTGATATTGTTTTTGTTTTTGTGAAGAAGCGTGCCTGATCCGGTCCAAACATATGCCCTTCACCAAAACGAGAACCTTTAAATCCAGCGAAATTATGGTATCCAACCGGAATTGGAATCGGCACATTGACACCTACCATGCCAACATCTATTTCTGTTGTGAATTTACGAGCTGCTAGGCCATCATTCGTAAAAATTGTGACACCATTCCCAAGTTCATGCTTATTAATAAGTTGGATTGCTTCATCCAATGAATCAACACGCACAACATTACGAGCTGGACCGAATATTTCTTGCTCATAAACTTCCATGCCTGGTTTTACGTTATCAAGCAATGTTGGTCCTACAAAAAATCCTTTTGATTCTTTCACAATATCAAGTTCACGTCCATCACAAATAACAGTTGCCCCTTCAGACTCACCTCGCTCGATAGCAGCAATAATCGCGTCCTTCGATTGCTGTGAAATGACAGGACCAAAATCAGTCTCTGGATTTGTATATGAACCTACCTTTAAGTTAGCAATTTTCTCCTTTAAAATTCCAACTAGACGATCTGCAGTCTCCTTACCAACAGGCATAATCGTAGAAATGGCCATACAACGTTGAGAGGCCGCGCCATACGCTGCACCAATGAAGGCGTTTGCTACCTGCTCAAGGTCTGCGTCAGGCATGACAACCATATTATTTTTTCCTCCACCAAGTGCAGTAACACGTTTGCCGTATTTTGAACCTGTTTCATAAATGTATTTAGCTACTGGTGTCGACCCTACAAATGAAATCGCTTCTACTATTGAGTTTTCTAAAAGTTCATTGACAGCATCTTTATCACCATTTACCACCGTCCAAATACCATCCGGCAATCCAGCCTTTTTCCAAAGCTCACTAACATATAAGGCTGTCATAGGAACACGTTCAGATGCTTTTAAAATAACAGCATTGCCGACAGCAATTGCCATACTCGTTTGCGCTAACGGCACCATAATCGGGAAGTTAAATGGCGAAATAGCCGCTACTACACCTAATGGATATTTTGCAGAATACGCATTAATTTGACCGCCAACATTAACTGAATATTCCCCTTTCATTAAGTGCGGGGCACCGATTGCTAGATCAACAGATTCTATTCCACGTGTAATTTCACCTTTTGCATCCTCAATTGTTTTACCGCTTTCTGTACAAATAATTTGTAAAAGTTCCTCCATATTTTCAGTAATAAGATTACGGAACTTTAATACAATCTCTGAACGTTTAGCCACTGATGTATCGCGCCATTTCGGAAATGCTGCCTGTGCCTTATTTATAGCCTCTCGAGTTTCTTCTACAGATGCAAGTGGCACTTTGGCAATAACCTCGCCCGTCGTTGGGTTGAATACTGAACCAAAACGATTGCTTTTCCCTTCAACTAATTCCCCACCAATAAAATGCGTTAAAGTTTTAACCTCTTGTGCTGTTGTCATATTTCTTGTCCTCCTTTAAATTTGTTCTATTTTACATTTTTCTTTTAAACTTAAATAAGCGGCAGACATATCATTTTCTCCATAACCCTGTTGAGAAATATCACTGTAAAGATCCACTAATTTTTCCCCGATTCGAAGTGGTACCCCTGCTTCCTCAGCCATATTTTTTGCTAGTTTCAAATCTTTTAATAAGAGATTTGTTGAAAAACCTGGCTGATAGTTTTCATTTTTCATATATTCTACGTAATTACGTTCATAAATACGACTTTGACCATAGCTATTTTTTAAAACTTCATATAGCATATCTGCATGGATGCCCATCTTTTCCCCAAGCACGATTGTTTCAGCGACTGCCTCTGTATAAAAACCAATCATTAAATTATTGAGTAATTTAATACGTGTACCTACACTTGGTGACGTGCCAAGGTGATAAATGTTCTTTCCGACTATTCCGAATATTTTAGACCCTTTTTGATAATCTGCCTCTTCACCACCGACCATTATCGTAAGAGTCGCATGAATTGCTCCAATGACGCCCCCACTAACAGGTGCTCCTAAATAACGTAATCCCAATGATTGTGCTACTTTATGTAAGGAGTCATTTAATTCAGGATTTACAGTACTAAAGTCTATTAATAAACTTCCTTTCTTAGCATGGTGAATGATCCCCTGTTCAGAGTGATATACTTGTTCCACTATTTGTGGTGTCGGTAAACTCGTCATAATGATATCACCTTGTTCAGCAACTTCCTTTGCTGTTGCAAGCCCGACTCCACCTTGGGCTATAAATTGTTCTATTGCCTGTGAATTAGTGTCAAAGCCATAAACCTTATAGCCTGCTTTTAATAAATTGATCGACATGGGTAACCCCATATTGCCTAATCCAATAAAACCCAGATTCTCCATCATTTTAACCTCCCCTGTTTCATGAAAATTCGATGAACACTAGCCAACTCTATTCTTTTGTCGTAACATTAATAACAAGATTCATTAATTGACCGTGGTCATTGACCTCGGTCAATTAAATCATAATAAAATCAAATCCATCTCGTCAATTAAAAATTTTATATTTTCAGAATAGTTTTCACAAAAAATATCCTGAAATATTTAAATTCGGAGGAATAATCGAAATATGAATTCATTAACTAGTCGACAAAAAAAAGCTTTAGAAACACGAGAAAAATTACTAAAAACATCATTAGAGCTATTTAATAAGCATGGATTTGAATATGTGTCTGTTGAACAAATTACTAAAGCATGTAACGTATCGAAGGGAACATTTTACACCCATTTCCCATCTAAATACGATGTTATTTTAGAAAAATTTAAAGAGCTTGATAGTTTTTATAGCACGGTGGAAAAAAATATTGATCGTACCTTACCAGCAAGTGAAAAAATTCTATTACTTTATCAAGAACAAATGAAGTACTTAACCAATGTTGTAGGAAAAGATTTATTGAGAACAATGTATACTGCCGCGATGACAAATCAAGTGGAACAAGATCATTATTTAATTAGTCCACAGCGAAAAATTTTCCAAATCATGGATAATTATATCGAGGAAGGTATTGAACTAGGGGAATTCCGTCAAGATTTGAAGGTTACTCAAATGCAAACAATTATTCGACGTTGTATGCGTGCAAATGTTTATGATTGGTTAATTCATAATGAAGACTTCGATTTAGCTACTGAAATGGCGCAATTTACAACTATTGTTTTAGATGGATTGAAAGTAAAATAAATAGCTATAGTAAAAGGGGTTGCATAGGTGGAAACTGCATGCGCTCTGGTAAAGCCATTATTCGATTGGGTAGCCGGGAAATATGATCCGGTTATGCCCTTTTTTGATCAGTTTGCCCGGAGATGTGATCTGGGTTAGTCCTTTTCCGATCGGGTGGGCACTTTAAGCTCTATTCTGCTCGAGTCCTTCCAGCTTTCCAAGCGTTACAAAAAAGTAGCACTTCATCCAATCCAAAATGAAGTGCTACTTAATCAATTTTCATTAGCTAACAAAATATTTCTCAACAACGGTTTCTACGGGTAGTGGTTTATTATATAAATAGCCTTGCCCTTTTTGACATCGATGGCGTTTTAGAAAATCAACTTGTGATGCTTCCTCAACCCCTTCAGCAACGACCTCTAATCCTAAATTATGAGACATAGAAATAATGGCCTTGATAATGGCTTCATTTTTATCATCTTTTGCAATATCAGCAATAAATGATTGATCAATTTTTATAATGTCTATTGGATAACGCTTTAAATAGCTCAAAGATGAATAGCCAGTTCCAAAATCATCAACCGATACATAAACACCTAGCTGCTTTAACTCAGTTAATATCGAAAAAGTTTCATGAACATTGGTCATAGAGCTTTCGGTAATTTCCACCTCTAATAATTCAGGTGGGACATTATACTTTTTCAAGGCAGTTTTTATTTTTCGAGCAAAGTTTTCTTTTCTAAATTGTTTTGGTGATATATTGATGGCAATTCGTACTGGTCGATAGCCCTTTAGCTGCCACTCTTTTTGATAGCGACACACCTCGTCAATAATCCAATCACCAATTTCAATTATTAAACCGGATGCCTCTGCAATAGGTATAAACTGCGCAGGTGACACAAAGCCAAATATACGATTTTTCCATCGTAATAATGCCTCAAAACTATTTATGCTGTTATTCGTTAAATCCATTTGTGGCTGTAAATGAATACTTAGCTCATTAAATTCGATGGCGCGGCGTAAATGTGCTTCCATTAATGCCTCATTTGGAAAAATAGTTGTCATGTCTTCACGATAGTAACGGTAATGTGAACGACCATGCTCTTTTACAGAAAATAATGCTTTATCTGCCTTGAGTACAAGTGTTTCTAAATCCTTGCCATCTGCTGGACTAAGTGAAATACCGATCGACACGCTAATAAAATACTCCTGCCCATCAATTATGAATGGCTGTTTTAATGCGTCTAAAATAGCGTTAGCAGTATGTTCAATATTATTGAAGGTTGCATCTTTTAAAACAAATATAAACTCATCACTATTATATCGATATAGCGAGCATGTAGAGCAACAGAGCTCACGAAGTCTATGACTAAACATCCGCATAAGTTCATCTCCCTTACTTTCACCAAGGGATTCATTAAACTTTTTAAAACGATCAATATCCACTAAAATAAGAGCTGTTTGCTTATTTTCATGCTCTTTATCATTTAAATGATGTAGCCAATGCTCCTTAAAAGCTTTACGATTCCAAATACCCGTTAATTCATCCATTAACGCTAGATAATAAAAGCCCTCATGATCATTCATAAATGAACTCGCGTCTTTCACAAATAGATGTACACCAATAATTTCACCATTAAAGTAGGTTGGATGCGCTCTTAAATAAAATGGTTCCTTACTTAGCAGTTTTCCCTTAAACAAGCATTTCGGCATACCAAATGCTGAACCCTCAATAGTTTTTGCAAATAGTAATTTAAATTCATCGAAATATTTACTGTCTAATAATGAAAAAATATTTTGTCCTATCAAGCACTGATATTCATTTGACAATAGAGAAGTGGCAACAGCGTTTTGATGAATAATACAACCTTGTAAATCAGTTGTTAATACCGGACTTACATGCTGTTTTACAAATTGCAAATACGGCTCCACTTCATTCTGTTTCTCACGCAGAATAACTGCTACAACTGATTCTTCTAAGTGTTGCACATGAACAATAAATGTTTTTACTTTGTGCTCCGTACATATCTCTAGCCTTTGGTCCATCTTCAATACTTGTTGCAATATATTCAATAATTGCAGCCAGCATTGCTCCGTAAAAAATTGTTCTGCGTTAGTAGCTTTCACATCCTGTAGCTCAATAAATGACGGTAGTTTATCGTTAAAGTTCATGACTTCAAACGTTTTTGTATCAACTTTTCTCAAACATACAACTGCATCGAATGGATTAAGTTGCATGACTTGATGATAGTCTGCAAATTGCGCTACGCTCTCTTTATTTTTTTCCATTGTATCCCTCACTAAATAGCGTGTTCCTTTATTCTTCGTCTAGCGTAGGCTTTAGTGAATCCTTTAGGAAAATTTCCTGACTATTAATTGGATCTTCACTACGATCAAACTCTTTATAATGATATTTTCCATTAGAGTCTTGAATACGTGCTTTTGCTGTATCCTCAAGTTGTTTATTCATGATGTCAATGATACGAGCTTTTGCTTCGGTTGCATATACAGGGAATAAAATTTCTACACGTTTAATCATATTACGAGTCATCATATCTGCAGAAGATAAGTATACTTTATTTTCCCCATTATGATGGAACCAATAAATACGAGAATGCTCAAGGAAACGACCAACAATACTAGTTACTGTTATGTTTTCACTAATTCCAGGGACGCCTGGTCTAAGACAACAAATACCTCGAATGATCAGCTCTACTTTGACACCTGCAATGGACGCCTCATACAGTTTCATCATTAAGTCTTTGTCTGTTAGTGAATTCATTTTAGCTCGAATAAAACCATTTCCATACTTCTTATGACAAGCAATTTCCTCATCCATTAACTTGATAAATTCATCTCGAATATCAAACGGTGCTACGACTAAATGATTGAATGTTGGTTTCTCTGTATAACCGCTTAAATAGTTAAAGAAGTTAGTGGCATCAATGCCAAATTCCTTATCTGTCGTTATGATCCCCATATCTGTATAAATTTTCGCAGTGGCATCATTATAATTTCCTGTTCCAAGATGTACAAAACGCTCAATTTTTCCATTTCGACGACTTACAACAAGCGTTATTTTCGAGTGTGTTTTTAAATTATTCATACCGTAAATAACAAGGCAGCCAGCTTGCTCAAGTTGCTTTGCCCAATGCACATTATTTTCTTCATCAAAACGTGCTTTCAATTCAACTAAAACCGTTACCTGTTTACCATTTTCCGCTGCGAACTTTAATGCTTGTATAATTGGTGAATTGCCACTTACTCGATATAATGTTTGTTTAATAGCTAAAACGTTCGGATTAACGGCTGCTTCCGAGATAAAATCTACGATTGGAACAAACGACTCATATGGGTGATGGAAAAAAATATCTTGTTGCAGAGCTTTTTCAAAAATATTTTCATCCGATTGCAAATCTAAAGGTGGCTGTGGAATAAAGCTTTCATATTCTAAATGTTCTCGACCAACAGATATGCCTTTTACAAACGAGAACATAAATGTTAAATCTAACGGTCCATCAATATGAAAGACATCTGTTTCTTCAATTTCAAATTCATCAAGTAAGTATTTAAGAACTTCCTCGCTCATCTCACCCTCACGAACTTCTAGACGACTGCCTACTCCCCATTTACGTTTTTTCAGCTCTTTTTCGATTTCTACAAGTAAATCCCTTGCGCCTTCCTCGTGAATTGTTAAATCAGCATTACGTGTTAAACGGAAAGCCTGTGCTGACTTAACACTGTAACCATAAAAGAGCTTTTCTATATGCGCTACAATCACGTCTTCTAATAAGACGATCACGGTCTCTCCGTCCGCTGATGGTACTTTAATGTAACGATCTAAAACAGATGGTACTTGGACAATGGCGACCTTTTCACGATTCTCTAAGTCTGCTTCATCTTGCTCTAATAAAACAAGTAAATTTAATGTTTTACCAAACAAAGTTGGGAAAGGACGATAAGCATCTACAGCTACGGGTGTTAAAACAGGGAAGATGGTTTCTGCAAACATTTCATTGACAAATGCTTTTTGTTTACTATTTAAGTCTTTGATGTCAGCAATATGTACATTATGTTGTGGCAATAAATCATATATTAAATGTCTGTATACTTCAGTTTGTCGGCGTACTAATGCCTGAGTTCGCTCTGCAATTTTCGCTAATTGCTCTTTTGGTGTTAAGCCTGACTTGTTTTCAGGTTTATGGAATCCTGCGCGCACTTGATCCTGTAGACCTGCAACACGCACCATGAAAAACTCATCTAAATTCGAACTGAATATTGCTAAAAATTTCAGACGTTCTAACAGAGGATTATTGACATCCTCTGCTTCCTCTAAAACCCGTTCATTAAAGGCTAGCCAGCTTAATTCACGATTATTATAGTATTGCGGCTTAGCAATTTCCTCTAGCAATCGACCTTGTATTTCTGTTAGTTCCTCTTTTTTTAACTGGTTGTTAGTAACTTCAGTTGTCATTATTATTCAACCCTTCTTCAATAAAGTTTATTTTTATAGGTATCTTTAGTGCACGTTCTAGATGTTTTTTATGTCGATTTGCTTGATATTTTTCAGCAGCAGCATTATTTTTCACGTAAATGCTAAGCTGCACATAATCTTCTTCTGTCTGTATCTCAATGGCATGTACAATCTTTCTTTTGGATACATTTAATGCATAGACAAATTTTAAAAGTGCGCCAAAGTCTCTTATTTTACGATACTCCTCACGACTCATCCATTCTGTAAACGGAGCAGCAAATCGTTGATAATAATCTTTATTTTTATACGAGGCTAACAGTGCTAATTTCACACGCTCCTTATGATTTAGCCCATCAATAGATTGATTTGCAATTAAATAAAAGGTATGCTGGCTAGCAGAACTTAACTCAATATACTCTCCAATATTAAAAACTTTCGACGCTCTCGTTAATAATTCCAAATCTTTTTGATTATATTGTGAATAGCCAAGATGGCAACATTCACGGTACAATTGATCCGTTAAATTCATCAAATAGTCCACTTCATCTTCAGTTCTACCATACTGACGAGCCAATCTTCTAGCGTTTCCCTCAAACACATTGTACTTATCAAATGCACTTTCATCTGTTTGTAAAATTCGCTGTATAATAAGTCCCTCACGCAATCCGTTCTTTGTTATCTGGAACGACTCACCGCCAACAACCTCCATTAATACACTGAACACCTCTAATGCAGGGACAATGATATCAGCACGATCCGCCGAAAGCCCATCTAACTGTTTCAATTCATTAAAGCTTAAATTACCTAAAAATATACTGAGCTCCTCTAAATTTTCCTTAGTCATTTCGTAACCATGTACACTTGCGATTGGATATGCATGCTTTTGTTGATGAATTTGAGCAACATTTCGGGCACTACCACCAATAGCGATAATTGGTAAACCGATATCCTGAATCCAAGGAAGTGATTGAAACTGCTCTTTTATAAATGCAATGAGTTCCTTTTTTTCACTGCCATTTATAATATCGCCCTTTACAAAACGTTGCTTTAAAGAAACTGTCCCAAAAGGAAAACTATGAGATGTCTGTAGTTCCTTATTTTTAAAAAGCGTTATTTCGGTACTACCACCACCGATATCAATCGTTACAGCAGACTTTGTGCCTATTGAATGTGCCACAGCAACAAAGCCATAATATGCCTCTTCTTCTTCAGTTAAAAGCTCTACTTGAATGCCTGTCCGTTCCTTCATTAAGGTAATAATTTCTGCTCTATTAGTTGCCTGGCGGATTGCAGCCGTTGCAGCGGCTTTCACATCAGTTACTTCAAAATCATCAAGCATTGCTTTAAAAGTCAATAACGTTTCTGTCAATACTTGTATACCTTCTTCAGACATTTCACCAGAGGGCTGTAAATATGTACGTAAACGTGCAACTGTTTTAATATTTCCAATCTCACGAAGTCCCTCTTCTTTATCGTATTGATACATTACTAATCGAATGGTATTTGAGCCAATATCAATGATAGCTGTTTTTAATTCGTTCAAATAATCACTTCCTTAATGTACATGCATATTATTATTGGTTCTACATCAAATGTTGAGGAGAAGTACAATATTTAGATCCCAAAACATTCCGGTAACTATCCATCCCTTCTACCGACTGACTGCCAAGCCTCCTCGATTTGTGACACAAATGATGTAGGTACTTGGCTAGCCAGTTTTTCTGCAGGAGAGTCGGAGTATTCATTCCATGTTAAATTATTTAGATACCCTTTATTTTACTCGTAGCACCAATATCTATACAAAAAAAGTCGGACCTACTATAGGTATCCGACTTTCTTAAAATTATTAATATACTTTCAGGATACCCATTATTATTATTGTGAAGTATCTTTTCTAACTTTTCCTATTCACGAGTTCGCCTTTTTATAGGATAAGCTGGTCTACTCGTAAAATAAGTTCTGCAATTTCTGGCTTACTAATTTGATCTTCTGCACCTACTTGGTCGCCTTTATGGCGAAGATCATCGGTAATTAAGCTTGAGAAAATAATGACAGGAAGCTTTTGGAGATCTGGATGCTCCTTGATTTTACGCGTTAAATGATGCCCATCCATTTGTGGCATTTCAATGTCCGTCACGACTAATTGAATATGCTCGGATACATCGCTACCAGCTTTAGTGATCGATTCTAAGTATTCATAAGCATCACGACCGTTTTCAAAGAATTCTACATTTTCGTAACCTGCTTCATTCATTGTATCGAATAATAGCTTACGTAATAATGGTGAATCTTCAGCAATTAAAATTCGTTTTTCAGAGCGCTCACGTTTCCCAAGCTTTTTAACAGCTTCTACACTAATACCTGAATCTGGATTAATGTCTACCATAATTCTTTCGAAATCTAGCAATAAAATCATTTGCTCATTTTGCTTAATAACACCAATTACTTGTGATGTTCCTCCTTGATACATATCAGAAGGTTTCTCGATTTGATCCCATGAAATACGATGAATCTGTGTAACGTTATCGACATGGAAGACTACCCGCTGTTTATTAAACTCAGCTACAATATATTTTTGTTGAGGATTACGCTCTGTACTTTGTATGCCTAAAACTCGAAGCATATCAACTACTGGTAAAACCTCACCTCGTAATTGAATAATCCCTTCTACATGCGGGTGCGCGTGTGGAATAAATGTTACTGGAATCGGTTGAATAATTTCTTTCACTTTAATAACGTTAATCCCGAATTTATTGTTAGCTACTTCAAATTCAACAATCTCTAGCTCATTTGTGCCACTTTCTAATAATATACCTTTATGTTCCAAAGCAACCCCGCTCCTTTCTTTTCATCTTCTATTTATAATTCAATTGTATCATAGGCAATACATTTCTCCTACTTGCTATTACCATTTTTATCATGAACTTTTAGATGTATCAATAGACCAATTACCGTCATCACAATTAATGTCGATAACGCAACACGACTTGCTAGCGTTCCGTAATCCTTCATCCATAATGTAACCGTTCCATAAACTGCTGGCCCAATTATGGATGATACTTTACCCGAAAATGCAAACATGCCAAAAAATTGACCACGTTTTTCTTCAGGAGACAACTCAATAATATATGTTCTCGATGTTACCCACATGGATCCTAATGATATACCAAACATACTACCAGCAATCCAGAACATCCATTGCTCTGTAGCAAAGACAGCAAATGCCAAAGCGATAATCATTAAAAGTGCTACCATCGTAATCGCACGTTTAGCTCCGACTGCTTTTGTAATATAGCCAAACGCAATCGAGCCAATAATTGTTGATACAGTAGACACTAAATACAGAACGATAAACTGACCTGAAGTAAAGCCTACAATCGTTGTAGCATATACGGCCATCATCGCAATCGTTGTTGCAATAGCATCATTTAAAAAGAAATAAGCAATCATAAAGGTGAAAATCGCTTTATACTGCTTCATATCCTTAAAGGTTTGAATGATTTCTTTATAGCCATCTAGAAACTTAGTAGATTTGCGTTGAGCCTTAGGAATCGGATGATCTTTATTAATAAAAAATAATGGCAATGAAAATAATAAATATAAAATAGCAGTTGGAATAAAAGCTCGATGAAAATCACTGTTTCCTACATACAAATAAACAAGTAGCCCAAAGAGTGTGCCTAAATAACCAATTGCTACTCCATAACCTGAAATAAGTGGCATTTCCTCTTTTGTCCCTAAATCACCCATCATCGAATCATAGAATACTAGACTTGAATTAAAGAAAAATTTCGCAATGACAAAACTAGCGACAACTAAAAATAAACTAAGTGGGACACCTGAATAATTCGTTGACGTCTGTAGATTCGCAAAAATACCCATAAGGAAGGTAAAAACTATTGAAATAGAGGCAAACCAAACAATAAATTTCTTTTTATAGCCCGTATTATCAATCCATACACCAAAAAGTGGAGAAAAAACGACAAGTAAAAAACTTGCAATGGCATTTGCATACGAGATAAAAGTGCTCGCCACCTGCTGCATGACCTCATTCTTTCCTAAAACCTCATCCATATAAAATGGGAAAAATATCGTATTAATATTTGAAGAAAATATTGTATTCGCAAAATCATAAAATGCCCACGATATAATTGGCAGTGATAAATAAAGAGCTAACTGACTTCGATGCTGTACATCTACTGCAGAACTTTTTTTCATAAAACCCTCCTCCCCATTCTCTATACTATTAAATTAATTTCTTCCTGCATTAAAATAGACCTGATGTTTAAAGAAAATTAATGTTATTTACAATATACACGCAATTCCACTTGACTAACACTTTAAAATGAACGATTCTTCTCCCCTTTTGTAAACTACAAAAGATTTATATGAATACTCATTAAATGATGACTATGGAACTTAGTGACTTTAGTCATCATAAAAAATATCCAAGCCCCCTCGCTTGGATATCCATTGTGCTATTCTTCCGTATTCACCCACACGGAAGACCATTGTTCAATTGCTTTTAGGACTGGTGCCAGTGCATGTCCTTTTTCTGTCAGCTCGTACTCAATCACGACTGGCGTTGATGGAATAACTGTACGTGCCACAATGTGCTCACTCTCTAATTCTTTTAATCTTTCCGTTAACACACGACTGCTAATCCCCAACTGATTTTTAATTGTTGAGTATCGCTGAGGACCTTCCAATAACTGATAAATAAGCAAGGTATTCCAACGATGATTTAATATTTTTAACGCCTTTTCAAATCGTGGACAAATATTTTTTTGCTCCAATTTACCTGCCTCCATAGTATTTCATTCTTATTTAACAGTATATCATTTTTTCGAAAAAACAGTTTTATAAATAAAATTTAGTTACTTGACAAAAGTTATTTTTAAAAATAAACTAAGTTACGAAATGTAAGTTAAAAACAAAAGGAGTTATTAATTATGCAAAATATTGGTTCAACTATTTTACGTGTCGTTCTTGGCTTTACCTTTGCCGTTCATGGTTTTCAAAAGTTTCAAAGTGGTATAAGCTATACAGCTGATTTTTTTAACGCTATTGGTATTCCAGGCTTTATGGCTTATATTGTTGCTATTATCGAACTAGTTGGAGGAATAGCAATTATTTTAGGCTTAGGTACAAGACTATTTGGGGCTTTATTGGCCGTGACAATGATTGTTGCCATTTTTACAGCGAAGCTTAGCGTTGGCTTTATCGGCGCAAATGGCTTAGCTGGATATGAACTAGATTTAGCTTTAGCTGCAATGGCTCTATACTTTGCACTCGCAGGGGCATCTAGCTTTTCTTTAGATGCCAAACTTTTTGCTAAAAAGTAATGCTTCGCAACTTGCTATCTTCTGTATGGTAGTGGGCAGCTAGATCAATCTCACATTGGCGTAATTGCGTCCGGAAGCTTTAGGCCAACAAATGTTTTTTGCGCGAAAGCGAAGCGTCAGCGGCAAATGTTTTTTGCGCGAATGTGCGGTGGGAGTCCTCTACTGAATGAAGATATATAAAAACCTGAAGTATCAATCCTTCCAAATGATACTTCAGGTCCCCTTAATTCTTTTTCAGTTTTCTGTAATGTGAAGCAACTTCTACTATTTATTTATAAGCCTTTAAAAGTGCCTGTGTACCATTTTCACCATAGCCCTCTTCAATAAGCTTTTCATACATTTCATAAGCAAGTGCTAAACCTGGTAATGTAATCCCCATTTTTGTAGATTCATCTAAAGCAATTTTCATGTCTTTTACAAAATGCTTAATATAAAAACCCGGGGCATAATCATTTTTAATCATACGGGGTGCTAAATTACTTAACGACCAAGAACCCGCTGCACCTGAAGAAATAGATTGCAATACCGTTGATAAATCAAGCCCTGCCTTTAAACCGTAAGCCAGTGACTCGCATACACCAATCATACCTGAAGCAATAACGATCTGATTACACATTTTAGCGTGCTGTCCTGCACCAGCTTCACCTTGATAAACAATATTTTCACCGAAATGATTCATGACGGGTAGGACTTTATTGAATGTAGCTCGATTGCCTCCCACCATAATTGATAATGTACCATTTTGAGCACCGATATCTCCTCCAGAAACAGGTGCATCTAACGCTTCTACTCCAAGTCTTTGGGCATGATCAGAAATTTTCTTTGCCAATGTTGGCTCTGAAGTAGTCATATCAATAACGGTATTGCCAGATTCAGCCGTTTGAAATAATCCGTTATCTCCAAAATAAACCTCCTCTACATCTGCAGGGTATCCAACCATTGTAAAGGCTATTTCCTTATTTTTAAATGCTTCTGCTGGTGAACTTGCCCAGGTTGCACCTAGTGCCATAAGTGGCTCTGCTTTCTCCTTTGTACGTGTATAAACGCTTACTTCATGACCATTTTCTAATAAATGCTTGATAATGCTAGCGCCCATAACACCTGTGCCGATAAATGCAATTCGCTCTTTTTTCATATGTAAAATACTCCTTTGTGTTATAAAGGCTATTGATTGATTCTTTGTACCATTGACAGCCGCCAGAGGCTTTAGGCCAGCACGATGCTGGTCACTTAAGCGTTTTCACAGGATGTGAAGTACTTAGCCTGAGTCCCTCTTTTCAGCGGATATTTGAAACCTGCTGAAATAGTTTAGTAACCAATCATTAGCTCTTATTTTATCTTTTAGTGTAGTTGAATAAGTGTGGTAATTCAAACTTCTCTAATTAACTTGTACTAAAAACCTTATGCGCTACATATATACGAGTAAAGCAATTCCACTTTAGCGTAATTGCGTCCGGAGGCTTTAACTTCCTTCAATAGAATGAAGATAAAAAAAAGAGCAGTTGATGGGGTATCACTGCTCTAAAGGGGGAAATGAGAATGTTGCTGTGTTCAAATTAAGTATCCCCTATAGAATACTTTTTAAACATTTATTTAAAAGTTTATACTCTGAATATCGGAACATTCTTTCAACCTCTTTGATTTTCTTCTTCTTCAAATGTCGTCTGTCTATAATAAGTATTCATTAACTGATCTAATCTGCGACTCAGTTGAATGGTTTTCGCATTTTGCAACCCGTTTTCTACACCTGAGCGAATCATCATCTCACGAGTTCGTTCCATTTGTTTCAAGAGTAGATTGACCATTCATACAACCCTCCACACACAAATAATCATACCATTATTATACATTTATATTTCATTTCTTACAGCATTAACTTACGACAATGTTCGACAAATTAACTTCTAGGAATTTCCTGATACGTGTAAATAACTCGTCCATTTTGTTTGGCCTCACCTCTAATATGTTTAAATAAAGGATGTTTTACAAGTACTTCTCGAAACTCATAAAATTGTTCCTTTTCTATTTCTATACTGCTTATTTCCCCGTTTTGTAATTGTTTAATCATATTTTCGTATTTTTCCATGTATTCTATCCCTTTCTTTTATCATTTTGTGTATTAAATTATGAATTATTCAAAAAAGGCTTTACGTTTCCCTTTTTTTCATGCAAACTGTATATTATTAGTCGATGAAGGAGCTGACTGTCTGTGAAAATAGCTGAGGTTGGAAATATTATCGAGTTTAAAGATGGCTTACAAGGTATAGTCGAAAAAGTAAATGAAAATTCGGTGATCGTTGATTTAACATATATGGAGAATTTTGATTCCCTTGAAATTGAAGAGAAAACGGTCGTCAACCATAAACGTTACAAAATTTTATATACAAATGAAGCTTAATAGTCTGAATAGTCCCTATTTGTCTTTATAGATGATATGGGACTTTTTTTTTGTTAAAATTAAAGTATGGAGGTTTAATTATGCTTACAAATTCGAAACAAACAATAATATTTCTCCTTTCTTTATTATTCGTTTATGGCATGCTAGCTTTTACCTTTGCTAACCAAGCTGTATTTTGGTACCTATATTCATTTACATTGCTTGTATGTATTGCAATTGCACTTATGGCTGGTGAAATTGAAGATCAGTTACCTACCTGGCAATTTTTACTCTTCGGCATTGGCTACGGTACAATAACATACGGTATTATACGCTTTGGCTATTGGCTTGCACCATTCATTAATGATTCTTTAGTACAAACAGTACAAAATTTCTTAAAAAACTATGGACCACACAATATTTGGCACTATATTTTACTGGTGTTCATTATAGCTATCGGTGAAGAGCTATTTTGGCGAGGCTATATTCAACAACAGTTGAAACGCTTTATGCGTCCTACTTTCGCTGTTATTGTAACAGCGGTTTTATGTGCAATCTCCATTGCACTAAGTGGTTTTATACTTGGTGTAATCGCTGCATTTATAACTGGCCTTATTTGGGGCTTTTTATATGAATGGCGTAAAAGTATGCCACTAATTATTGTAACCCATGTAGTTTTTGTACTATTATTATTTTTAGTGTTACCTTTACCATGATAACATTAAATTTTGGAAACATTTTATCTTTACCAACGTTTAATTAAGAAAAGGAGGGCTTTTCATGCAAAAAATGTTTTTTTCTCTATCCGCATTACTTCTAACAGCCGTTTTAGTCGCAGGATGTACTTCTGATAAAACAGAGGAATCTGATACTCAAAAAAATGAGCCATCAAATACACCGACTGAACAACAACAACAACCAGCAACTGAGGATAAAGCTGTAGATGAATCGCAAGAAACCCCTGCATCAAACGAAACAAATAAAGACAACACAGACACTTCAGCTAAGACAGAACAAGAAGTTAAATACAAACAAAAAGGCGAAGACAAAACTGAAAAAGCAACTGAATCTAAAAGTGTTGATCAAGGCTATAAAATGCAACAGCTACCTGGATTTACACTTTCTCCAGAAGAGCCAGGTAAAGACATGTTAGTTTCTAATGAAAATTCAGAAGTATTTATGCGTGTCGAAACAGTTGATGCATCACAATCAAGTTATGCTGATGCAAAAACATCTATGCAAGATCATATGAATGCTGTTGGTGCACCAGTAGCCTTATCTTCTGAGGAACTAGCTGCATTTAAAGATGCTAAAAACGTTGAGGGTTATGTTGTAGACTTTGATACTGAAAAAGTAGTCGGCGTTGTTTTTGAAAAAGACGGTTTAATTACAAAACTAACAATTCACGATAACGACGAACTAGATTTAACAGATGCTATGCTTAAAATGGCGTCAACTATTTCTAAAAAATAATTTTCAAAAAGACTGTAGACAAACTTGATTGCGCTACAGTCTTTTTATGTTTTTAAAAGCTTTCCTTGTGCTAATAGAAACAAAGGTGACGGATAGAACATCAAAATGGGAGGTTCTTACATTAAAAAAAGTTGCCTCAAATGCATTGAGACAACTCTTTTTAATAAGACAGATCCTTTATAGACAGCCCTAATTTTTTTAATAAAGTAATAGCTTGGTCTTTTTCTTCAAGCGACAGCACACTCATCAATTCATGTAATTGACGTTCATGTTCAGGAAATAGTTCTCCCATGAATTCTTCACCTTTATCTGTAATTTCCGCATAGGTAACACGGCGATCTGATGGGCAGGAGACACGTAATAAGTATCCTCTTTTTTCAAGCTTGTCAATGACATACGTAATAGACCCACTAGCCAGCAAAATTTTATTGCCAATTTGCTGTAATGGCTGTCTTCCTTTATGATAAAGAAGCTCTAATACAGCAAATTCAGTTGGGTTTAATCCATTCTCTTGAAAAAATTGATGTGTCGTTTCATTAATTGCTTTATGCGCACGTGACAATACAATATATAGTTTTAAAGATTGCTTTAAATCTTCTGACGTCATATCCTTTTCCTCTCATTCGCTCTCTATACAGCCATTATAGCGATTTTAGAAAAGCATTGTCAAAAGCAATATTTAATTTTGTCCAATCATGGAGATTTATGCAACCAGTATGACTCCTTTTATGTTACTAAATAAGCAGAATCTTTCGTGGATACATCCATTTTATCTATCTGGTTGAATGTGTAAATTGGGAATTGTAAGTGGAAGCATGTCCCCTTCTGTAATTCGCTATTCACACCTATTACACCCTCATGCTCTTCAATCACCTTTTTCACGAAAGCAAGGCCTAGTCCTGTCCCTGTTGATTTCGTCGTGTAAAAAGGTTGGAATAAGTTTTGAAGGGTAGTGCTATCCATGCCGGCACCTTCGTCTTTAATCATTAGTTCTACAATCGCACAGTCAATAACATTCATTTCTACTGTGATCGTTCCACCATTATTCATGGATTCCATCGCATTTTTAATAAGATTCATGAATACTTGCTTTAAGCGATTCTCATTGCCTCCAATATACACTTGGCTAGAAGGAGAGATATATTGAATCATAATATTTTTCATAAGCGCATCTGGTAGCATAAACTCAATCACTTGCTTCACAATGCTGTCTATCTCTAATAATTCCACCTTCATACTTGTAGGCTTGGACAATACTAAAAGCTCGGATAAAATTTGTTCCATCCTTTGGAGTTCACTATCGATAACAGATAAATACATGCGTGACTCTTCATCAGCTTTTAGCTTTAATAATTCGGTAAAGCCCTTTAAAGAAGTTAATGGATTACGAATCTCATGGGCAATACTCGCGGCCATTTGTCCGACAACATTTAAAGCTTGCTGATGTTCTACTTTATGTTGAAGTTGTTTCTTTTCTGTTTCATCGTTAATGACTGTGACAATAATATTGTTATATTCATCAAAAATACTCGATATTTCATAATAGCAAGTTCTGCTAACTTGAGTTTCATCAACTACATGAATGCTTGCATGTTTTTCACCCATCAGTTTAGAAAGGTATGTTGTAATTTGACCATTATTCAACGTAAATGTATCAAATATGTGTTGATGTGCCTTATGAAGTAGCTGTGATTTTTCTAGTTTTAAATACATTTCAGCATACTTATTTAGCCCAAGAATTATACCGCTAGCGTCACTTACAATAACAGCATATGGTAAGTAATCATAAGCATTGAAAAATTGTGATTTCTCTTGCTCTTGGCTAACATACAATTCATGAGCTATGTCATTATTTAACGTTGAAATTTGCGCAACAATTTCTTCTGTGTTCGGATCATAAAAACATTTGAAGGACATCATTTCGTATCCATTACTAGCTGTTTGAATATTGAAGATTTCTTCTGATCTCAAATCACTTTGTAATTGTTTGATGAACTTCGCCCAATTTAAATTTGATGGCTCGTCCATAGCTAAGTAGCCAATATATGTTGAATTAAGGTTAAAAAGTTTAATAGCAGCCTCATTCATGTTCAAAATTTTTCCTGCTTTATTAAGAATAAGTGTTGGTGACGAAGTACTTTTCATAAGATTTCCAAAACATTGATTAATATCATTTTGCTTCAACTTTCTCACCGAACCTTTCAAAAGAGTAAAAAACCTCTTAATCGAATTTTGAGCCTTTCTATACTTTATGACTGTACGATTCTATTATTACAAAATTTAGTAAATTTAAGTATTTAAAATTATTTCACGAACTGTTCACAAAATAAATAGGTAAAAAGAATTATATTGTACGACAGCTACTTGACTGTTACAATAAGAAATTGAAGGGAAGATTATTGCATGAATACTATTTTAACTACGTTAAACGCAAAGTATATTCACACAAATTTAGCTTTGCGTTATTTAAAAGGTGCTGCTTTACCAGAATTTAATCCAGTCATTGCAGAATATACTATTAAAGATCCTGCTTTTAATATTGTATCAGATTTGTTTCAAAAAAAACCTGATATTGTAGGATTTAGTTGCTACATTTGGAATATTGAAGAAACTATTCACGTTATTAAAATGTTAAAAATTGTCTGCCCAAATGTTAAAATTTTGCTCGGGGGTCCAGAAGTTTCTTACGATTCCCACCACTGGTTACGCAGAATTGAAGAGGTTGATTTCATTGTTATGGGCGAAGGAGAAACTTCCTTTAAACAATTACTACGCTATTTACATGGAGAAATTCCATTGGAGGATGTTCCAGGGATTTGCTACTTAGAGGATGGTAAAGTACGGATTCACGCACAGGCGCCAAAAATAGATTTGCGTGAGTTGCCAAGTCCATTTCGTTTTGAGGAGGACCTCCCTCATCTAAGCAAACGAATTCAATATATTGAAACAAGTCGAGGCTGTCCATTTAGCTGTCAATTTTGTTTATCTTCTATTGAAGTAGGCGTTCGTTATTTTAACCGAGAAAAAATAAAAGAAGATATTCGATTCTTAATGGACAACGGTGCGCGTACTATTAAATTTGTTGACCGTACATTTAATATAAGTCGCAGCTATGCCATGGAAATGTTCCAGTTTTTAATCGATGAACATAAGCCAGGCGTTGTATTCCAATTTGAAATTACCGCAGATATTATGCGTCCTGAGGTTATCCAGTTTTTAAATGATAACGCACCAAAAGGTCTTTTCCGTTTTGAAATAGGTGTTCAGTCAACGAATGATTTAACAAATACGCTTGTACAGCGCCGTCAAAACTTTGAAAAACTAACGCGTACAGTGACGATGGTCAAAGAAGGCGGAAAGATTGATCAGCATTTAGATTTAATTGCTGGTTTACCAGAGGAAGATTATACAAGCTTCCGTCAAACCTTTAATGATGTTTTCGCAATGCGACCAGAGGAATTACAGCTTGGATTCCTAAAACTTCTGCGTGGTACAGGCCTTCGTCTAGAGGCTGAAAAATTCGGCTATACGTATGTGGACCAATCTCCTTACGAGATTTTCTCAAACAATGTCTTAACATTTGATGATATAGTACGCATTAAACATGCAGAGGATGTACTGGAGAAATATTGGAACGATCACCGTATGGATTATACGATTGAATACTTAGTAACTGAAGTGTTTGAAACACCATTTGATTTCTTCCAAAATTTCGGTACTTATTGGGAAACAAAAGGTTGGTCGCGTATCGGTCATCAGCTCGAGGATTTATTCCGTCGTTTATTAATGTTTTTAGAAACTGTAGAAGGTGCCGATTTAACTATCATTCAAAGCCTAATGCAACTAGATTATTTAACGGCTCAGCAGTTCCAACCACGTAAATTATGGTGGAAAGAGCGCCCTACAGAGGAGCAACAAAAAGCACTTTATAATGCTTTACGTGAAAACCCTGCAATTGCAGGTGAGGAATTCGCCAGCTTCAATCTATCCGAAAAAGAGTTGTTTAAACATACGCTCATTATTCCACATCACGTTGATTACCAAAATTTCTCAAATGGCAAAATTGTACAAAAAAATGGTTATCTCTTAACTTACTTCCGTCACGGTCAAGCACCATACTTTGCATCAATCCACTCTATATAATAAGAAACGCTAGTCCATTAATAAATAGTTGGACTAGCGTTTTTGCATTCATAAAAAATTCTTAAATTTCTTAGTAACCTTAAAATGAAACTTAACAATTACTTTTTAATGCCCTCATTTTCAAGAAAAGCCATACTTTCTTATGGTCACCAGATGTGTAAGAAGGCATTACAATTATCCTAAAAAAGTTTAGAACTAATTTCTCAGTACACTAATGTAGACATCTTGTATATAATACCCATTATTTAGTCGTTACACTCAGGAAAAAACAATTTAAAATTTTTTGACAATTGTATGACAACAGCTATTTTTTTCAATTAAGCACTCTAAGTCACTTTTTATGAATAGTTTTTCTATTAAGGTAACCTTTAAAATCCTCAGTTTCATTTATGATATTTCAATAAACTTTAGCGTCTTTCGGACTTGCAAACAAAGGAGATTTACCATTTCCGATGATTCCAAGCACTTTATCTGAACCCTTAGTAAAATTAGCTATGAGAATAACAATGCCTCACAAAGAGTTAAATTAAAAAGAAATTACTCTATAAAAATTCATCTAACTAAAAATTACGAAGCCCAGGTACTCAATTTTGAGCCTGGGCTTTTTAAGATGTGTCCGTACTTAACCAATTATTACCCGCTCTTTAGGATAGTGATAGCTAGATTTTTTGCCTCTACCGCCACCACCGAGAGTGTACAGGAAGGAAATTAAACCGACACGACCAACAAACATTAAAATCATAATAATAATTTTACCAATTACTGATAAATCGGAAGTGATTCCTAAAGACATCCCACAGGTTCCGAATGCTGACGTAATTTCGAAAATTATTTGAATGAGTGTCGCGTTTGGCTCCGTAATGAGTAAAATAATTGTTGCGACTAATACCATAAAGAATGCCAATAAAATGACAACAAACGAGCGGAATACATCAATTAAATGTATTTCACGTCCGAATACTTGAATATCCTCTTTTCCTCGTGAAAAAGTAATTAAGAATAGAATGGCCATTGCAAACGTTGTTGTTCGTATCCCACCACCAACTGAACTTGGTGATGAACCAATAAACATTAAAAAGCTCATAAAAATATCTGTCGCTTCACTAAAAGTTGTTACATCATACGTCGTAAGTCCAGCTGATCGCGTTGAAACAGAATGGAACATCGCAGAAAACAGCGCCTCATGCCAAGGCATTCCCTTAAAGGAATGGAATGATTCGAGTAAAAAAATAACGACAGCCCCTACCACAAATAGAATGGCATATGTAGAGGTTGTTATTTTAGTAAATAAACTAAATCGAAAATTCTCATGGCGATGGAGTAAAAAAGTTTTCACTTCTATTAGTACAGGGAATCCTATAGCACCAAGTACAATGAGCACCATCGTTACCAGTTGAACAAAGTAATCGTTATGAAACGGTAGTAAACTCATCCCTGTAATATCAAAACCGCCATTTGTAGTTGCAGAAATGGAGGCAAAGACACCATGAATCAGGGCTTCTTCCCAAGTATCAAAATAATTGGTAAAGTGCAAAGTTAAGATAAACGCCCCCACTACTTCAATGCCAATTAAGATTTTCAATATTTCTCGAATTAATTGAACAACCCCTGACAAATTGTATTGGTTATGGTCAATCATTATTAATTGACGCTCGCGCATACCAATTTTTTTCCCAACAAGTAACCAAACAAAGGTACCAAGTGACATAATGCCAATTGCCCCTAGCTGTAAAATAACAAGGACCATCACGAGCCCAAATGTTGTATAACTCTCAGAAATATTGATTGTTGTTAAACCTGTTACACTAACTGCACTTACTGCAGTAAACAAGCTATCTAATAATGAAACTTCCACACCTTCTTGATGTACGCCTGGTAGCCGTAGTAACAGAAAGGAAATCGCTATAGCTATAAAATAATAAGAAACAAGTACCTGAAAAGGCGTTACAAGTCTATTTGATGTTTTTTTCCAGGGCACTTTAACAACTCCTTCTCACATAATGCTAAACCCGATAGATATTAGTATAGGAAAAATACATAAAAAAAGAAAGAGGAATAGATACGACTATTCCTCATCAATTACGCCTCGGCATAATTACGTCCGGAGGCATTAGGCCAAAACGATGTTGGTCACTCAGGCGTTTTCACAGGATGTGAGGTTCTTAGCCTGAGTTCCTTTTATTTCAGCGGATGTTGTTTGCTGAAATAAGTTAATTATTTATCTTGATTTTTATGACGTACACCTACAAGATAACCTCCTAGTGCGATGGCTAATAACACAATCCAGAAAGTTAACTCCCATGCAGTAGAATGTGGGAAATCTACAGGTAAAATGCCCACTTTCTCATGTGACAAAGTTAGCACAACAAGCTTAACACCTACCCAACCTACAATTAAAAACGCAGCGGTTTCAAGTGATGGGTAGTCATTTAATATTTTTACAAACCATTGTGCCGCAAATCGCATCATAATGACTCCGATAAATCCACCAAGTAACATGACAATAAATTGACCACCGTTGATGCCGCCAACCTCAAAGTTACCTACTTCAGGTAACGTTACAGCAATGGCAACTGCAGCAAGCATAGAATCGATAGCAAATGCAATATCCGCCGCTTCCACCTTAAGAACTGTCATCCAAAAACCAGAGCCCTTTTTCTTAACCTTTTCATTAGACTCCTCTGTTGAATCCTTTTTATAATGCAAATCATATATATTTTTGGCAGACATAAATAATAAATAAGCTGCTCCCAACGCTTGGATTTGCCAATAATTTACCAATATCGTGATAACAAAGAGTGCTGCGAATCGGAATATTAACGCTCCGAATAATCCATAAAATAACGCCTTTTTTTGTTGCTCTTGTGGTAAATGCTTCACCATCACAGCCATTACAACCGCATTATCTGCTGCTAATAGCCCTTCTAATACTACAAGTACAATAAGCACCCAACCGTATTGTAAAAAAATTGATTCCATTCAAGTGCCTCCCTCTAAAGCTCTGTATACTCAAAATAGTTTTTACTATTCGAGTACAAAAGAAAAGACCTCTGCCCTTTTAAAAAGGCAAAGGTCTCGCTAAGCAAATAAATACCTGACACTTCATGATCAGTACTTCTCTCTATTACGCATAGAGTTATTCGCCTATCACACCCGATGGTAAAAACCATGTCATGACGAATGTGAATCCAGATACATCGCTCGTATCAGTTAGCTACTCCCCTTTGACAACATGTCGAAGGATTTTCTTTTGTAAACTTATTATAGCACTATCATTTAAGGCTGGCAAAGTTATCTTGCCATTAATTCGTAGTTGAACCAATCGGGTGTTTACGGGCAGTTAATGACCCGTTTTCCACTGATTGAAGTTTCACTTTATCTCAATTTGATAGGTTTTATCTTCTTTATGCATTAAGTAAAAATCAATCATCCTAGGCATAGTCTGTATAAAATCGGGACATATAATACCTCCCTTTTTCAAAATCGCAACAGCTTCTGATGTATCGAACTTCGCATTCCAAGTTAAATAATCTAAAGATTCTTGCTCAACACCTAGATTTTTCCGAATAAGTGGCACTTGTAAAGATACTCTTGCCAGTGTTAACGGTAATCGTCCCTTAGGATAGCGGTTAGTTAATAATTTTACCATCGTCCGGTATACTTCCTGCATAGGATGTGGATTTGGATCCGTTAGATGCAAAGTTTTCCCTTCAGCACATTTTTCATCTACTAAATAAGTCGAGGCGTTTACAATATAATCTACTGGAACTACATTGATTTTTGATTGCGATCGGCCAATATACGGAATAAACGGGAGACATTTTAATTTATCTACCATATTTAAAAAGAAATAAGGTCCATCGAATTTAACTGTCTCACCTGTTTCAGAATGGCCTCGGACTATGCCAGGGCGAATAATTGTCAGTGGTACTTCTGCTTTTAAATCCTCTACTAGTTGCTCAGCTTCATATTTTGTTTCCTCATAATAGTTTTTAAATGCAGAAGGGCGAATTAGTTCGTTTTCACGTAAAACACCTTCACGTGTACCCGCCACATACGCTGTACTAAAATACATATAGCGTCTTAAGTTCGGAAGTGTTCGAACAAAATCATTGACCATATTCGTACCATGCACATTTATCTTCCACGCTACATCGCGTGGTACTGCTAAATCATAAATTGCGGCTAAATGCCAAAGCACCTCAATTTGAGATACAATTTCCTGGCCAACTTGATTTTCTAGACCAAGATTCGGTAATGTAATATCTCCCTCTACGATACGAATAGAACAGTTAGGAAACTCCGCTAATATATTATCTTTTTCTATATTTGCCTTTATTAATTCACCCGCTAAAGTAATTGCGATTACTTCCTGTGATTGATTTTTTCGAAATAACTCGCGTATTAACTGACCCGAAATAAACCCTGGAAAACCTGTAAAAAAATGAACTGCCATCTCTCATTCCCCCCTGAACTTAACGCATCTTCCTAGTTTCTTTATCCATTAAGCTGTAGACAATCGGTACAATATATAATGTAAGTAAAGTTGATGTGACAAGTCCTCCAATTACTGCAATCCCCATCGGTTGGTTCATCTCTGTTCCTTCTCCAATGCCAAGAGCAAGTGGTAATAAACCTAAAATTGTTGTTAGCGCAGTCATTAAAATTGGTCGAATTCGATCCTGTGTAGCAAGTAAAATCGCATCGTATGTTGCCATTCCATCGGCTTTTTGTTGATTAATGTAATCTACAAGTACAATCCCATTATTCACGACAATTCCAACTAATATTAAAATCCCTATAATAGATGTCACACCAATTAGCGTGTTCGTAACAAACATCGCAATTACGACGCCTATAATCATTAACGGTACCGTAAACATGATAATGAATGGATATTTGAATGATTCAAATTGTGCAGCCATCACGATATATACAAGCACTATTGCTAGTACGACTGCTAAAAGCAAATCTTTAATCGCACTATCATAAAGCTCACGATCTCCACTAAAGACAACTTGAGTTTCGGATGGTAAATCAGCTTTTTCCAATGCTCGATCCACTTTAGCTGAAATACCCCCTAATGATTCCTCCGTTTCATAATCGACAAAAAATGCAACAGCTGCTGCCTGATCAGAACGTCTAATCGATACAGGTCCTTCCTTTACAGAAACCGTAGCAATATCCTCTAGGTTTACAAATAAACCAGCAGGTGAACGAAGCTGCATCGATTTTAAGGATTCGATACTATCATTAAATACTTGTCCAAAACCTGTATAGACAGGTAATACAGCACCATCCTCTGCAATTATTTGCGTAGTGAGTTGTCCCTTTGTCATTTGATTGACCGTTTGAGCAATTTGCGCGGGTACAAATCCGTAGTCCTTCGCCTTTTCTCGGTCTACTTCTACTTGTATTTCTTTTACAACGTTATCTAAATCCGTAGTTACTTTTGTGACGGAATTTACTTTTAATAGCTCCTGCTGCACTTTATCAACAGAGCTATGAAGTCGTTGCTCATCAGAGTCAGTTAACCTAAACGTTAATGTATTCGGTGAAGAACCAGTTGACGTTGAGACACTGAAGGCGATTTCAACTTGTTCGCCAAGCTCCGCACGCAAATCTCGCTCAACCTCTTCTACAAACTCGAAAATAGAACGGTCCCTATCTGCTAAAGGGACAAGCTTTACATATAGCTCTGCTTGGTTTGCATTTGTCTGTCCTCGTGACTGTGTCTGCTGTGTACCACCGATAAAACTAACATATACGTCAACATCTTTCTCCTGTTTTAAGCGTTCTTCAATTTTCGCCACAACTTTTTCTGTTTCTGATACCGCTACACCTTCTTCAAGATTCACACTAATGGATGTAAATCCTTCATCGGTTGGCGGTAAAAACTCTGTACCAATTTTCGTAAGTCCAAACAACGCAAGTCCAAAACAAACAACGGCTGAGATCAGGACAAGCATACGGTGATGCAGTACCCAAATAACCGATGATTTGTAGCTCTTGTAGAAAAGTGACTCATTACGTTTTTCATAAATATTTGTAGATTTCATTTTCAAAAAACGACTTGCAAGCATTGGCACAACTGTTAACGCAACAACTAAAGAAGCAATTAGGCTAAAAGAAATAGTTAATGCAAATTCTGTAAAGATTTGTCCTATTAAACCTTCAATAAACATGACGGGAATGAATACTGCAATAGTTGTGAGAGTGGAAGCAGTAATCGCAAGTGCCACTTCCTTTGTCCCTTCCTTAGCTGCTACTATCGGATCCTTGCCAAGACCTAAATGTCGTTCAATGTTTTCAATAACAACAATCGCATTATCAACAAGCATACCGATGCCAAGCGCTAACGCTCCTAACGTCATAATATTGAGCGAGAAATTTGCAAAAAACATTAAAACAAATGTAACAATAACTGAATATGGAATCGCAATTCCAATGATAATAGGGCTTTTCACACTACGAAGAAAGACGAATAGCACGAACATTGCGAATAACCCACCTAAAAGTAAAGAAGATCCAATATTGCTAATCGCTGAATCCACATAATTACCTTGATCCACTAACACATCCGCAACGATTCCTTCATATTCCTTTTTCGTTAATAGGTCATTTAAAACTTCTTTAAAAGCTTTTGATACTTCTGCCGTATTTGCGCCCGATTCCTGTAATACAGACATTAAAACTGCAGGATGCTCATTTGCTCTTGTTGTAGTTATTGATTTCTGCTCCACGCGCTCAACAGACGCTACTTCTCCAACCGTTAAAGCTTTACCATCTATCGGATTTACTGAAATAATTAAATCAGCAATGCTTTCTGGCGAAGTTAATGTACTAACAATACGAGTAGTTAACATCTTCCCATCAGCTGTTAACACTGGTTCACCAGGAAGAGAAACATTGTTCGATTGGATAATTTGAATAATATCCGCTTGGGTTATTCCTTTCTCAACTAGCTTCGGCTCATCTAAAGTTATTTGAACTTCTTCTATAAGCTTACCGGAAACATTTACACTTGCGACACCTGCTGTTCGACGAAGTTCTTTTTCTAAGTCTTCTGCGAGTAATCGCACGTCTACATTGTCATTTTCCGCACGTAGGGAAAGCTGTATTATAGGAAATTGCGATGGATCAAATTTTAAAAAACTAGGTTTCTCAGCATCATTTGGTAAAGGGGTCATATCGATTCGTTGTAATATATCAAGCTGAACATCTTCAATATTGGTTGCCCAATCAAACTCGAGAATAATTAAATTGGATCCTTCTTGCGAGGTAGACTGTAATTTTTTTATCCCTGGCAAGGTTGCAAGTGATGTTTCTAATGGCTTCGTTATTTTCTCATTAACCTCTGTAGGGCTTGCACCAGGATAAGAGGTAACGACGACACCTATTGGTGGACGTAAGTCTGGAATAAGCGTAATAGGTATTTTTAATAATGACACGCCACCTAAAATAATGACCAATAACATCGTAACAATTGTAAAAACAGGTCTTTTAATAGAAAAATTACTAATGTTCACTTTTTACAAGCTCCTTTTCTTTCTTGTCCTTTCTATGATAGCCGAAAAGGATAATATTTTATAAATTTGGTAAATACCATAACGTGTGGTTGATTTCCGTTCCGACTGGGCGCTTTGTAGCTGTCGCTTTGCTTTCGCTACAGATAAAACATTTGCCGCTGACGCTTCGCTTTCGCGCAGATAAAACATTGCCGCTGACGCTTCGCTTTCGCGCAGAGCAGAGCTTCCTGGGGGCGTCCGATGAGCCGCTTTTGTTGCTGCCGCTACGTTAGCACTACGCTTTCGCACAGAAAACATCCGCTTCGCTCCAGGGTCTCGGGCCAACAGATGTTTTTTGCGCGAAAGCGTAGCGGCAGTAGCACCGATGTTGGTCACGAAGGCGTTATCACAGGATGTGATGCTCTTAGTCTTCGTTCCTCTATCGCTAATCCCCAAGGAGTCGCCCAGTCTCCACTCCAATCAACGTTTAGTGATGAGTCTATATATTTGTAAACAATCAAATTTGAATTTCCCAATACTGTATATATTCTACATATAGCGTCATTTTTCCTTGTAAAAAAACACGAATCGCAACATGTCGATTCGTGTTTTTTCTTATAAAAGGCTATATAGTTTAATGTTTTCGTTTTTATCAGCAAACCAACGCATGGCAAATTCGTTTTCAAATAAGAAAACAAGATTATCAAAACGGTCTTTAACAAGCATTGAACGCCCTGATGACATTGATTCTTTAACATCTTCTTCGTTTTCAATCCAGCGTGCAATTTTTGAACCAATTGGCTCCATCTTCACTTCAACATTGTATTCATTTTTCATACGATGCTCAAAAACCTCAAATTGTAATTGACCAACTGCTCCCAGAATAACTTCTTCTGTATGCAATGTTTTATAATATTGAATGGCGCCTTCTTGCACTAGTTGTAAAATCCCTTTATGGAATTGCTTAGATTTCATTACGTTTTTAGCAGTTACTCGAACGAATAGCTCTGGTGTGAACTGCGGCAATTTTTCAAATTGGAATGTCTTTTTACCACCTACAACTGTGTCACCAATCTGATAAGTACCTGTGTCATATAAACCAATAATATCACCAGCAACAGCTTCATCTACAGTTTCACGGTCATCAGCAAGGAATTGTGTAGATTGTGTCACTTTGAATGATTTACCTGTACGGGATAAAGTCATGTTCATACCACGCTCAAATTTACCAGATACGATACGCACAAAGGCAATACGGTCACGGTGAGCAGGATTCATATTCGCTTGAATTTTAAAGATGAAGCCTGAAAACTCATCATGCTCAACTGGATCAATAAATTGTTCATCCTCAGTAATACGAGGCTGTGGTGTTGGTGCAAATTGTAAATATGTTTCAAGGAATGTTTGCACACCAAAGTTTGTTAAAGCTGAACCGAAGAAAACAGGTGTTAATTCACCACGACGAATTTTTTCTTCAGAATACGCATTACCCGCTTCATCGAGCAACATTATGTCGTCCATCGCTTGTGAATAATAAGAAGTCACCTTCATTGGGTGCTCGATTGCAAGTTCCCCATTATCATCAATTGGCAAGAAACGTTCTTCTTCTTCAGTACGGAATTGCTCAATACGTTTATTGTAACGATCATAAATACCTAAAAATTCTTTACCCATACCGATTGGCCAGTTCATTGGGTAAGCGTTAATGCCAAGTACTTCCTCAAGCTCTTCAATCAGCTCAAGCGGCTCTTTCCCTTGACGGTCTAGTTTATTGATAAAAGTAAATATCGGAATACCACGCATTTTACAAACTTTGAACAGTTTTAAAGTTTGTGCTTCAATACCTTTTGCAGCATCGACTACCATGACAGCACTATCTACAGCCATTAATGTACGATACGTATCCTCTGAGAAATCTTGGTGACCAGGTGTGTCCAAAATATTGACACGTGATCCGTTATAATCGAATTGCATAACTGAAGAAGTTACAGAAATCCCACGTTGCTTTTCAATTTCCATCCAGTCAGAAGTTGCGAACTTACCTGTTTTTTTCCCTTTTACTGTACCGGCATCACGAATCGCACCACCAAATAGTAAAAGTTTTTCTGTAATCGTCGTTTTCCCAGCATCAGGGTGACTGATAATGGCAAAAGTTCGACGCGATAATATATCTTGTTCTAAATTTGAATTCATCTCGTCATTCTCCTTTTTTCATACTTAATAATAATAAAAGAAGACTCGCCTTTCGCACAACCTTTTTACATGAAATCTCCAAAAAAGAGGTTCTACTTAAAATAGAACCCAAAAGAAAACCCTTTAGTTATTACTAAAAGGGTTCTGAATGTCTTGAATTTATCACATTGTTGCATGTATGGCGGTCTCACATTCAAGTAGGCTCTACATACGGCACTAAGAGCAGCTTAATTGCAGATAATAGCTATTATACGAATTTTAAACGGCCCGCTTCTATTGCAATTTCCGCATCACTATGAGGATATTTTGTATTCTCAATAATTTGATAATCTTCATGACCTTTACCAGCAAAAATAATCATATCTCCTGGTTCAGCAACTTCTATCGCATGGCGTACTGCCTCAGCACGATCTCCTATACATGCATAATTTTCATGTAACATCCCTTTGGCAAGATCACCTGTTATACTATCGTAGTCTTCATAACGTGGGTCATCTGTCGTCAAAATAACGTATTCGGCAGCTGATGCCTTTTCTGCCATTGCTGGACGTTTCGATTTATCACGATTGCCACCTGTGCCAACTAGGAAAATAAGCTTGCCTTTTTTATATGGTTGAGCTGAAGAAATCGCTTTTTCAATTGCGTCAGGTGTATGTGCATAATCAACAAAAATCTGCACTGGTAAATCTGAGCAAACTTTTTCCATACGTCCCTTTACTGATGGCAATTGCTCAATTTGTTCAATGATTGTTTCCATTGAATAACCACGGCCATAAAAAGCAACCATAGCAGCAAGTACATTGTATATATTAAATTCCCCGAGTAAATTCATTTGTACATGAAATATTCCCTCTGACATTTCAACGTCAAAAGATGTCTTATAATCATGATACTCACAGTTAATAGCACGGAAATCAGCTGTTTCATTATTTAAACCATATGTCCATACTGGAAATGGTGTCATCGCCGCATAACGCTCTGACCAAGCATCATCAGCATTTAACACAACAAATTTATTCTTTTCTAAGTCTTGTCCAAGTTGAGAGAATAATAAGCCCTTCGCATGACCATATTCCTCCATCGTACCATGGAAATCTAAATGATCATGTGTAAGATTTGTAAAAATAGCTACATCATAATCTACACCAGCCAGACGTCCAAGTGATAAACCGTGCGAAGATACTTCCATAGTCATTAAACGGCAACCTTCCATTTTTGCACGGAATATCATTTGTTGTGTCGACAATGCATCACTCGTAGTATTTGCAGATTCATATAAAATACCATTTAAATTAAAGCCGATTGTTCCTGTTAGTGCTGATTTCTCGCCCATACCATGCATGATGTTTTGAATAATACCAGTTACTGATGTTTTTCCATTTGTCCCTGTTACACCAATCATGGTCATATCCTTAGATGGATAATCAAAAAACTTTGCTGCTAGCAGGCCTACTGCTCGGTCCGTATCTTTCACAATTACCTGTGCAATAGTTTCTCCTAATGGTAATTTTCGTTCAGTCACAACGATTGTTGCGCCACCTTCAACAGCTTTCTGTGCATAGTCATGACCATCCACTGTATAACCTTTTATACAAACAAACATACTATTTGGTTGCACACTTCGTGAATCAATGACAATATCACTTACTTGGTCAGGTAATACTCCAATTATTTTTTTCAAAGGTAATGCACTTAACAATTCCTCTGCATACATTTCATAGTCCTCCAATCAATCTCTACACTCATTTCATCATTTATTGTTTTTCGACAAAAATTGACAATATGAATACCCCCACATTCTATTGAATTTATTTTACTACTTATTCATCCATAAATAAAATGCCTCTTAGGACGTTTTTTCGATGAAAACGCTATCATTTTGATCTATCTTAAATATTTCACTGAAATGTACCTAATTTATCAAAAATCGGCATTTATCGACAACTGTATTTTTTAATTGAAAGCTATATATCTGAGAGAGCTTGTTTAAATGTCACTACTAAAAGTAAGGTGTCGAAGACCTTTTGTGTCCCGACACCTCATTCTTTACTATTTCATAATAGTTCGTACAAGCTTAACTTTTTGTTTATACGGAGGAAATAGAATATTCGTCTCTACCTTTGAAGATTTTTTTAATATAGATTTTGGGTGAGTAAAGTTATCAAAACTTGCCTTCCCGTGATACGCTTTTACCCCTGATGAACCAACACCGCCAAATGGTAAATGTAAATTTCCAACATGTGTAATCGTGTCATTAATACATCCTCCACCAAATGGTAATTCCTCTAAAAAGTACTGAATAGCTTTCTCATGCTCTGAGAAAAAATATGCCGCTAAAGGCTTTGGTAACTGACGAATTTGGTGAATAGCAAGTGGCAAATCATCATACATCATCACAGGTAAAATCGGACCAAATAGTTCATCCTGCATTGAAGGATTTGACCATTTCACATATTCAATAATTGTAGGCTCAATATATAAATCATCTCGATCTGTTCTACCACCAAACGTAATTGCATCACGTTCTTCCGTTATTATTTGCTGTAATCGATCAAATTGTCTTAAATTCACAATACGACCATAGTCAGGGCTTTTTAATGCATTTTTACCGTAGAAGGCACGAAGCGCTTCTTTCAATAATTTCATAAATCGGTCATAGATATCTTTATGGACAAGGACATAATCTGGTGCCACACAAGTTTGTCCAGTATTTGAGAATTTACCCCAAGCAATTCTTTTCGCCGCTACTTCTAAATTGGCTGTTTGATCGACAATTGCGGGACTTTTCCCACCAAGTTCTAAGGCAATCGGTGTTAATCGTTCTGCAGCTGCCTTTGCAACAACCTTTCCAACTGCCACACTTCCTGTGAAAAATATATAGTCAAAGGATGCATGAATAAGTGCCGTCACTTCTTCTTTTTCCCCTTCTACAACACGCACATAGGAAGGATTAAACGTTTCTTCAATTATTTTTTTAACAATTACTGCTGTATGCACAGATGTTTCGGATGGTTTTACAATAGCCGTATTGCCACCAATAATTGCACCGATTAATGGCTCCATTACGAGCTGGAATGGATAATTGAATGGGCCAATAATTAATGTCACGCCATATGGCTCTCGAACAATAAAGCTTTTCCCCATCTGAAATTGAATTGGTGTTTTTACAACTTCTGGTTTCATCCATTCTTCAACATGCTTTACCATATAAGAAATACTATCTAAAACAATACCAACTTCTGTTGCATATGCCTCAAACTCACTCTTTCGTAAATCTAAATGTAAAGCATTCAAAATTTCTTTTTCATATTTTAAAATTGATTTCTTCAGATTTATTAATTGCTCTTTTCGAAATTTTGTACTCTTAGTCGCTCGTGAAAAATAAAATTGACGCTGTTCTGTAATCATATTCTCTACGTCTTGTGGCGTAAAATTCATCATAAAGCACCCCTTTTTTTAAAATGGCATACATAGTTTTTTCATTTTGAAACAAACTATCTTTGTCTATACGATACAACATTGAAAGCAAAAATTCCTCTTTCTTATATTAGTTATGAGGTGATGAGGTGATGAGGTAATGAATGTAGCTAAGATGGTTGTGTTTTTTTGAAATTTACAACTACATATTGAAAAAGAAACGGGGGCGTAGATGAATGACAACAACAGGAACTTGGTGGGAATCTATTTTTTCTGGACCTTTAGCGCACGGTATTTGTGAAGAAAAATTATTGCTATTGCAAGATGAGGCTTTCTTATATCTCTCTACAACACCAGTTGAGAAAAACCAAGAACTTGATACAAATTAAAAATAGCGCATTATAGGCGGTTATTTCCTATAATGCGCTATTTTGTAGACTTAATACTTATTTCAATCTCCTACTGTGCTCGCTCTATTGTCTCATTTGCGACAACGATTCCCAACTTTAGTGATGAATCCTTTTAGTTTACTAATACATTTTGTTGTAACTGCTTTAATTCTCGTCAAGTCGATTGATCGCTTCATCCTCGACGGCAGAGCTTCCATCTTCAAGCCGAATGATTTGTTTATCCACAATATATACAGAATGCGAAACAGTGGTAGCTCCTAGTACAGCTAAAATTGGTTTCAATGCATATTCTAACGCAAGTAAATGTCCGATAGAACCTCCTACAGCAATTGGTAAGATTATCTTTCGATACAATGCTTTTTGTGGCAACAAACTAAATATGTTTTCAAAATCCTATTGATGAATGGCTTTGTCAAAAAAAGCTTTTGCAGCATCCCCTATATGCTCTGAAACTGTAGGGTGTGGGAAAATCATATTTGCGAGCGTATGGACAGTGCCTCCAGCATTTTTAGTAGCTAAAATAGCATTTAACATTTCTGTTGCCCCATCAGCAACAACACATGCTCCTAAAATACGTCCTTCCTTTTTCGTTGCAATAAGCTTAATAAAACCTACTGTATTCCCTTCCATTAATGCTTTAGGATTTGTCTGTAAAGGCATTTGAGTCACCGTATAAGGTTCTTCAACCTGCTCTTCCAGTAAACCGAATGTCGCAATTTCAGGATGTGTATAAACACAACGAGGAATCAACGTTTGATCAATCAGTTCCGGTTTATTTCCTAAAATATGGTCCACAACATGAATTCCCTCTGCGCTCGCTGAGTGAGCTAGCTGGTAACCACCAACTAAGTCGCCTATTGCATATATATGCGGCTGACTTGTTTCAAGATGCTCATTGACAGCAATCAATCGACCATCGAATGCTAGACCAAGCTGCTGAGCGATTTCTGTATTTGGGCGTCGACCTGTTGCAAACAAGAGATTTTTATATGTATAAATGCCTTTAGATGTATGAATATCATTACCATTAAAATGCTCGAATTGAAAATCTGTCACAAGCTCAATACCCAGCTTTTTCATCTTTTCACGAATAACCGGTCGTGCATCCGGTTCTTCTGTCTGTAAAATATCCTCACTATGATTTAGCATCGTCACCTTCGTTCCTAGTGGTGCCAGGCTAAATGCTATCTCCACAGCAATAACGCCACCACCAATTATTGTTAACTGCTTTGGCAACTCATCAATATCAAAAAACGTATCCGTTGTAAAATATGAAGACGTCTCTAAACCTTTAAATGGCGGGACAAATGGTTTACTTCCTGTTGCTAAAATGATATCCGTTGCCGTAAAGGACTCACTTCCAACAGTTACAGTTAAATCCTTAGCCACTGCTGCTTCTCCTCGATAAAAGGTAATTTGATTGTTAAAAATATAACCCTCAATATTCGTTAAAAGCTCATCAATAATAGCATCTTTACGTTTCATTAATCGCGGGAAATTCACATGTACTGTAGGAGTTTCAATGCCCCAGTCATTACCACGTTTTATTTCCTGAATAAGCTTACTATGCTCCAATAAAATTTTCGAAGGAATACAGCCGACATTATAGCATGCTCCCCCTACTTTATCGCGCTCCACTAAGGCGACCTTCTTGCCGCATTTTGCTGCATGAATGGCTGCCACATATCCCCCTGGACCTGCGCCAACAATTGCAATATCAAATTTTTCCACGAAATTCACCTCATTTACCACCATATCATTTACAAAATTTGAATGCAATTCCATATAACTAGAAGAAAATTTAGCAATATTTTGTTTACTTCAAGATGTTATTGTAAAAGGAAAATTTGTATGGCCTCAGATATTTTTTATTGCCAATCAATCATACCTCTGCATAATTATGTCTGAAATCGGCTGAAGGTATGAGTCCAACAGATGTTTTTTGTTAAACATTAAGGTACAACATTCAAAAATCTCTCATTATTCTTTATTGAACAACGAGAGACTTAAATTTTCACTATGATGGATGAAGTATTTCATAGAAAATCTAAAGCAAAGGTTTTCTAGAGGTTATCGTTCCTTTTCATGGATATTCTCTTGCTCCACGGGTATTATCCCAAAAACAATGTAAGTTAATAAATATTACGTTGCCAAAAGCGTTGCTGGGCAATGGCATCTACAAATTTTTTAGCGAAATCTTTGTTGCCAGTTGCCAACACAATTCCTGGTCCTACATTAGCATTGGACATATTAAAAAATATAGTACCGGATGTGGCAATGCCGATCGGTTTATAATGCCTATACGCTTCATTAATATAACTTACAATAAACGAATTAAACTTTGCCTGATTGTTTGCCTTTACCCCTACAACATATAATGAATCAAATAGTACCGCATCCGTCGTAATAAATGTGTCACTTGCTGTTAACTGTACGCCATCACTGCTAGTAACAACCCCTAATCTGTCAGAAATAATATTGTACCGAACACCTTGTCTTGTTAAATATTTCAGCACTTCTCCGACTTCATTTGCGTCAAACCCATCACCTATTAGTACACCTACTTTAAGTGTTTGTGGCACTTTTACTGTATTAGCTTGGCTAAGTGCAGGTGATGATAACGTGACATTTATTTGCTCCCCTTTTGGCCGATTAACACCAATATTATCAGCTACAGTTGTTGCCATTGCTTTATCCACTCGAACGAACATATCAACAACCTGTTGGCGTACTGACTTACTTTTCACCTTCCCTACCTCAAAGCTGAAGGCATCGATGATATGTTGTTTTTCAGGAGGTGACATACTATTCCAAAAAAGCCTTGCCTGTGAGAAATGATTATCAAAAGATTTACTTCGTGCTCGTGTAATCCGTCCTTCAACCTTTTCTTCATAATGGACATAGCCGCCCTCCTTTGCAGTAGAGGTAGAAGGTGTATTATTTGCGAGAGAATTTTTATGGTAGCTTACTCTCCCAACATTAATGGTTTGTCGACTGAAGCCATTGCGTTGATTATTATGAATTGGACACACTGGTCGGTTAATTGGTATTTCACTAAAGTTTGGTCCACCTAATCGTATGAGCTGTGTATCTAAATAAGAAAATAGCCGCCCTTGTAGAAGTGGGTCATTTGTAAAATCGATGCCTGGCACAACATTTCCAGGATGGAAGGCGACTTGCTCTGTTTCAGCAAAAACATTATCTACATTGCGATTCAAGGTCATTTTCCCAATCTTTTTAACTGGCACTATCTCTTCAGGCCAAAGCTTTGTTGCATCCAATACATCAAAATCAAATTTAAATTCGTCCTCTGGCTCAAGCATCTGAACACCAAGCTCATATTCTGGATAATCGCCAATTTCAATTGATTCCCACAAATCACGTCGGTGAAAATCTGGATCCTTTCCAGCAATAATTTGCGCTTCATCCCAAACAAGTGAATGAACACCTAGCACAGGCTTCCAATGAAATTTCACAAATCTGGACTTTCCTTTATCATTGACGAAACGGAAAGCATGAACACCGAAGCCTTCTATCATTCGAAAACTTCTAGGTATTGCTCGATCAGACATATGCCACATAATCATATGTGCAATTTCCTGATTGTTCGCCACAAAATCCCAAAATGTATCGTGCGCTGAAGCTGCTTGTGGCATTTCATTGTGAGGCTCAGGCTTTACCGCATGAATTAAATCAGGAAATTTAATGGCGTCTTGAATAAAAAAGACAGGTATATTATTACCAACTAAATCATAATTACCTTCATCCGTGTAGAATTTCGTCGCAAACCCACGTACATCTCGTGCAGTATCCATCGATCCTAAGCTGCCAACTACAGTCGAAAATCTGACAAAAACTGGTGTTTTCTTATTTGGATCCTGTAAAAAGCCCGCCTTTGTATATTCTTTCATCGACTCATACAGCTCAAATTCCCCATGTGCAGCGAAGCCCCTCGCATGTACAACACGCTCTGGAATACGTTCATGGTCAAAGTGTGTCATTTTTTCTCGGAAATGAAAATCCTCCATAATGGTTGGCCCACGAACTCCAGCCTTCAACGAATCCTCATCATTCGAAACTTTTAGCCCCTGATTCGTTGTCATCTTTTTTCCTTCATTATCGACACGAAACGGCTCCAGCTGCTGATCCTTTACATTCTCATCTGAATTTTTGCGCTGATTCGACTTAGAATTATCCACGCAATCCCCTTTCATTCGAATACTCATAATTCTCAATATACACTATATGTTTTTTTGGAATAAACATGCTTCAAGATTGTTGCTATAGCAGAGATACGACCGACACTAAGGGCATGCCGAAAAGTGGAGGTTTCAAAAAAAGTCCGCTAAACAGTGACTTAAAGTTAATATCGAAGTGGTTATAGAATAATTTCCTATTCATAAATAAAACCTTGATTGGCAAATGAAGTAACCCCAAAAGTTAAATTGTTTGTCTAACAATCCGGGATCTGCGTCAAATTAGCCTATCAAGGTTTTTTATCACTATTCAGCTCTCTTTTAAATCCATCCTATTAATCTAATTATTTAAACGCTTGAGCAGCTGTCACAGCTTTTTTCCAGCCTGCATAAATTTCTCCACGAAGTGATTCATCCATATCAGGTGTGAATTGACGTTCTAAATTCCAATACTCACTAATTTCATCTGTTGATTTCCAGAAGCCAACTGCTATCCCTGCTAAATATGCAGCACCTAAAGCAGTTGTTTCGTTAATAACCGGACGATCAACGGGAACATTTAATAAGTCTGCTTGGAATTGCATTAAGAAATTGTTTGCAACAGCGCCACCATCTACACGTAATTTTGTTAGTGGAATATTTGCATCTGCTTCCATTGCGCTAAGTACGTCTTTTGTTTGATAAGCTAATGATTCTAATGTTGCACGTACAAAATGTTCTTTAGATGTACCACGAGTTAAACCGAAGACAGCACCTCGTACATCAGAATCCCAATAAGGCGTTCCTAAACCAACAAATGCAGGGACTACATAAACGCCATCAGTTGACTCCACACGTTCAGCATATTGCTCAGAATCAGCAGCAGAGCGGAACATTCGTAAGCCATCGCGTAACCATTGAATAGCAGAGCCAGCTACGAAAATACTTCCTTCTAAAGCATAAGTTACCTTACCATTTAAGCCCCAAGCAAGCGTAGTTAATAAGCCATTCTCTGATTTTACTGCCTTTTCACCAGTGTTCATCAACATAAAGCAGCCTGTACCATAAGTGTTTTTTACCATGCCTTCATCAAAGCAAGCCTGACCAAATAGAGCAGCTTGTTGATCACCCGCAGCCCCAGCAATCGGAACAGCAGAGCCGAAGAACAGAGCTTCTTCAGTATAACCATATACTTCTGAAGAAGGGCGAACCTCTGGAAGCATGGAAGCAGGAACGCCTAAAATATTTAATAATTCCTCATCCCATTTTAAATCATAAATGTTATACATTAATGTACGAGAAGCATTTGAATAATCCGTTACATGTACTTTACCACCAGTCAACTTCCATATTAACCATGTATCAATTGTGCCGAATAGTAAGACCCCTGCTTCTGCTTTTTCACGAGCATCTTCAACATTGTCTAAAATCCACTTTACTTTTGTGCCTGAGAAATATGCATCGATTAATAAACCTGTTTTATCACGGAATAAGTCATTATAACCGTTTGCTTTCAAATCTTCACAAATACCGTTCGTTTGGCGTGATTGCCATACAATCGCATTATAAATTGGTTTCCCTGTATTTTTATCCCAAACAACTGTTGTTTCGCGTTGGTTTGTAATACCGATCCCAGCAATTTGATTTGAATCAATATTTTTTGCAGAAAGCACTGTAGCGATACAAGAAAGAATAGAGGACCAAATTTCTTCCGCGTGATGTTCAACCCATCCAGATTGCGGGAAATGTTGTTTGAACTCTTGTTGTGCGCTATGGAGAATACTCCCTTTTTGATCAAACAAAATAGCACGTGAACTTGTTGTACCTTGGTCTAAAGCTAAAATATATTTCTTTTCTGACATCGGACATACCTCCAAATAAATTTTTTATTACATTTCACTCTCAACATTTTTCACTGTTAATTGAGCACAAATAAAAATAATTACGACGATAATAGCTAACACCCAAAATGCGATACTATTTTCCCCCTCAAAAATTTGTTGGAAAAATAGGGCACCGAATGTACCACCGATCATTGGACCAACAATTGGAACCCATGCATATGACCACCCTGAGTCACGTTTACCTGGTATTGGTAAGAAAAAGTGAGCAATACGTGGGCCAAGGTCACGAGCAGGATTAATTGCATAACCAGTCGGTCCTCCTAAAGCCATTCCAATGGCTACAATTAGCATACCAACTAGAAACGGGTTTAGCCCATCTGTAATTGTGTTTGTACCTAATGCTAGAATACCTAAAACAAGTATAAATGTACCAATCATTTCGGAAATTAAATTTGATAATGGATGTTTAATGGCAGGCATTGTAGAAAATACAGCCAGTTTTGCATCTGGATCTTTCGTACCTTTCCAATGTGGTAAATACATAAAATAAACAAGTACCCCACCTAAAAAACCACCAATCAATTGTGCAACAACATAAGCAGGTACGTCTTCCCATGGGAAATTGCCAATTGAAGCAAGCGCGATTGTTAACGCAGGATTCAAGTGAGCGCCACTAATACCGCCTACAGCATATGCAGCCATCGCCACACCTAGACCCCAGGCGAAGGTAATCACTACCCATCCACCGCCAAAACCTTTCGATTTGTGCAGTGATACACCCGCAACAACTCCCCCACCGAATAAAATAAGAATCATCGTGCCGACAAGTTCCGCTGTTAATACAGACATATAAAAGCCCCCTTTGTTTTTAAGTACACCTAAAAAAACAAACCCACACTTAAACAAACTGCATACTAGCAGTTGAATAAATGTGGGTTCCTTTTCCTAACCACGCGCTTGAACTTACGTACATTCTAGAAAAAGTAACCCACATAATCAACCTATTGTTTATCGAGTGGAAATAATGCCTGCTAGACGGATAGGATTGTAAAAAAATCTGCTGTAAAATTATCTGTTTTTAATTAAATCTGCATGAATATAACTTTTTAGCGTTACGATCTGCCCCGTGCTTGATTGACATTAGTAAACTAATATGCACTTCTAGTAGAACAATGTATTCGAATCGACTATATAATATTTCCTCAAATTGCTTTACTGTACGTGCAGCGGGAATAATTTGTTGATTATTAAAATTCATTTGATTACCCCTTTGCTAAAAAGTCCGTTATAAAATATCTAGCATATTTGTATACGGGAAAACCCTTCTTACTTTCCGCAGCAAGGCAAAAGTACATCGCTGTGCTCCTGCCGCTACGTTTCTCTCATGCTTCGTCGCAAAAATGTGCTCCTGTCGCTACGTTTCTCTCACGCTTCGTCGCAAAAATGTGCTCCTGTCGCTTCGTTTCTCTCATGCTTCGTCGCACATACAAAAGTCTACGTGGATATTCACCAGAATATATCTATTTTTAGGACAGCTCCTCATTTTTTTATAATGCAGTTGTGGCTCTTGTTATTTCTGTATTTAAATCTTTTTCATATTGCTCACGTTGCTCAGTAGACCAATTTAATTGTTTTGCCATTTCATCTATTACTGCATCTTTGTACTTCTTCACAAGCGCAATATTAAAGAACATATAGGCTGTACGACGAATTATAAAATCGTTTGGATGAACAACCATTTCATGATGAATCCCATATAGTAACTGAGCATAGAGCGTTTGAGGTAAAACAGCATGTTTTTCTTTTGCATATTCAAAAACAAGGTCAACATTTGACCCGTAATGATGTGCTAAATGTTTTGCTTCCGCTTCAGATAATCCCAGATCGATGCCCATTTTTGTTCGTTTAGACACGAAGGCATGTAAGTTTTGAGAGCCGCCAATTTCCCCGCCAGAAATACGCATATGTTTTGTTTTACATGGTGTAGATGTTATGCCAAATTGTTGTTCTAAATCTTGCGTAATCTTATTTAAGACAGTTTCTGCCATTTTACGATAACCTGTTAATTTACCGCCAGCGATTGTCACAAGTCCTGAAGAAGATTCCCATACTTCGTCCTTACGGGAAATTTCAGAAGGGTTTTTACCGTCCTCATGAATTAATGGACGAACACCTGCCCAGCTTGATTCGATATCTTCATCCGTGACATGAACTTTTGGAAACATGTAATGAATTGCCTTCATCATATAATCACGATCTTCTTGCTGAATATTCATCTCACGTGCATCGCCTTGATAAAATGTATCTGTCGTTCCAACATATGTTTTCCCATCACGAGGAATCGCAAATACCATGCGGCCATCAGGCGTATCAAAATATACAGCTTGGTGTAATGGGAATTTGGATTCATCAAAAACGATATGCACACCTTTCGATAAAATTAAATGTTTACCATTTTGTTTCCCTTCGATATGACGAACATCGTCTACCCACGGACCAGCAGCATTAACTACCTTTTTAGCACGAATCGTAAACATGTTATAGGCAATCAAATCTTGTGCTACGATTCCATTAATTTTCTTCTGGTCACTGTATAAAAAGTTCTCTGCCTTTGTATAGTTTATAAGTGTAGCCCCTTTTTCGATGGCAGCTTTAGCAACTTCGACTGTCAGACGCGCATCATCTGTACGATATTCTACGTATACTCCTCCACCACGTAATTCCTCAACTTTGACCAAAGGTTCTTTTTCAATGGTTTTTGCAGCATTTAACATATAACGACGTTCAGAACGTTTAACACCTGCTAAAAAGTCATAAACACGTAAGCCAATATTCGTTGAGAATTTGCCAAATGTGCCTCCTTTATGGAACGGGAGTAGCATCCATACAGGAGTTGTTACATGAGGTCCATTTTCATAAACAATCGCACGCTCTTTACCTAAATCTGCAACCTCTTTTATCTCAAATTGTTTTAAATAACGAAGCCCCCCGTGTACTAATTTTGTCGAGCGACTAGAAGTACCCGCGGCGAAATCTTGCATTTCAACTAATGCTACAGATAAACCGCGGGCAACTGCATCAAGTGCAATACCACATCCTGTAATACCGCCACCGATGACCAATAAATCGTATTCTTTACTTTGTAATTCCTCAATTGATTGTTGACGTTGTATTGCTGAAGCTGTGCTCATAATGAATTTCCTCCTTATTAAGAACGAAAAAAGAAACCATTAAAAGCATATGCACGAAATGTACAAATGTTTTTAATGGTCTCTCAGTCACTCAAACCTTTTATTAACTTGTAGTGTGTATAAATAGGAAAGGCAAGTTAGGTAATCGGAAGAAAACGACTAAAAAATATACTTTTCAATCATTTATGGGGGGCAAGATGTATCATATGTTCAGTTCAATTGTCATAGCTTTCTGATCTTATTTATTCCGAAACACTAAAAATTCATGTTAAAAATTTCAGAGGTTGTTAATCCACAGGATGATCAATATTAGAGGACTATAAAAAGACTCCCTCCAGCTTTTGATGAAAATCTACAAAACGGCAAGTTCTCTATTAGATCCCCAGAAAATCTGCTGTTGACATTAAAATATGTATTGAATCATTTCATGTATGTTGCAATATGGGTTGTCACGGTTTTCTGTCTTGCGAAGTGCCATCATTTCCGTGCAGTTTTTTATAGCGACCTCATGCCGTAATGCGATGGGTGCAATGACTGACTCATCCGCTTTATGTCGGAAATAACGTGTTATCCCTAGATGTTGCTCCATCTTATCATTTAAAACAGCCCGAGGATATTTTTCCGAAATATCGACCTCTTCAAAATGTAACAGTAACCATAATTCAAATGCCTCATTTGAGTAAGCAATATGAATATTTTTCTCCTCACAAAAGTCATTCACTTCTTCTAACTGCTTTTCAGTTAAATCATCCTTATCAAATACAATCCAAACTTCATCAAAATATTGATAGCTCGAATCTCGATAGGCATGCTGAGCTAGCTTAATAGCTGAGCGTTTCACGTTTTTAATTTTGACACTTACCAATTTTGAGCGCTTTAAAATACGCATTTGCTCAAAATAAATACGCTCAGTTTCACCTTCACAATAAATTAAAATAGTTTTACGTAGTGTTCTGTTTCCTTGTTGACGTACTCTCACAGCTCAGATACCTCCACTTCCTATTAATTATGCCTCGGCATAATTGCGTCCGGAATCGGCTTTGTGCTTAGGCCTGCACGAGGGCCGACACGATGTCGGTCATTTCGGTAATGCCACAGGACGTGGCGTTATTACCGATGCAGGTCTGTTAGCCGTTATCGCATGGATGCGATGATTTTAGGTTAACATCCTTTGTGAACTCCTTTCTGATTCCGTGACATCCGCCAGAGGCTTTAACTTCTGGGTGTTTGGAACCCGCTGAAAGAAGTTAAATATTGATTGGATAAGTATTCATTAATAACCGGTGTTGCACCAAACTCGCCCTTTAAGTAACGCTTGGCATAGGAAATATCGCCTCGTTTCTTCTGCAAATCTACAAAATCAAATAAGGAGTATAACTCGGATTCATTTTTAAAGCTTTTATTGACAAACCAAATTTGATCGGAACGTAATGGCTGATCCAATAAATCAATTTCATGACTTGTTACAACAAATTGATTACTGGCGTTACGTTTGCTGTTCATTATAGCCATTAAAAATTCACAAATCGATACATGAAATGCAGTATCAAATTCATCTATAAAGATCGTTTTTCCTTTATTATATGCATCTACCATAACACATGCTAAATGTAGCATCCGTACTGTTCCCTTTGAATCCATCGTCCAATTAATCGTCTCTGTACCGATTGGCGCACCTGCTTCATCAAACGATAAATAGTGCAAATCAATATCCACCTCTTGAATAACCTCCGAAGTGTCAAACTCATAAATAGTATTTTTCTCTCTGCGCTCAACACGTCTTGCTGTCACATTTTGAATAGAAAAGTCTGCAATTTTAAGTAGTTTAATGACTTCATTCTTAAAGGGTTCCTCTTCAAGTTTACGAATCAGTGGATGACTTGATAACCGGTTTGCTTCATCAAGGAACAGAATTTTATGTAAAAACCAATCAAATATTTTCGTAGCATCGGGGTCATTAAAGACATTTAATACTGATAAGAAAGCCGTATTATTACGCGTATATTTTGTCAGCTCTAGCGCTGTGTTTTGGGCAGTTTCATACAAATATTCTGTCCCATCCCACTGTCGGTAAAGAGCTTTTCTTTCATGGACGTTGTCGTTTTAGTGAGGCATTCATAAAGAACCTGCGATGCATTATACTGTATCTCATAATCATACAGTATCCCATCTAGTAATAATGAAATCATAAATTCTGTCGGTTGCCCTTGCTGACCTCCTAGCTTAAACGGTTGGTAGGGCAAGCGCAGTTGTTTGACATTATTAAGGTTTTCAAAGTTAAACAACAAAGAACGTAACACTTTAATAGCTGTGAATAAGTTCGATTTTCCACTTCCATTTGGTCCAAAAATAAAAGCACTTTTCACGAGACGAAACGATTCAAAATTCATTGTATGTGTGTCTTTTAGTTTTCGAATACGGTTTCCCGCAACCATAGAAAATAATGTTTCATTTTTATAACTTAAGCAATTTTTCACTCTAAAATCTACTAACATGTGTAAGCCCCCCGTTCAATTCCACAGCATTCCTTAAAAAAATAATCAGGTGTGTTGAAAAACAATTATACTATAGACATAAGAAAACACTATTTCTAACCCGTGTAATACCAATTATAAAATATGCAAATTTACTAAATAGCATTGAAAGATAAACCATGGTTTTGACGCTTGAACGAGGGTCTGTATTTATTTGCTGATGAATGATTAGTTTCCCTCTCTCAATAAGTAATTGAAAATATAAAAAGACGATTTTCCCTTTAGAATAGGGTAAATCGTCAAATATTACACTGACAAATCTTCATCTTCATATTTAAAGAACTAAGCGGGGTTCTATACTTAAATTTCAACGATTTTTTCATTTTGTAATGCTTGCAATGTGCGCTCTATGCCTTCCGCAAAAGAAGTTTTTGGTCTCCACCCGATTGCTTTTGCCAACTTGGCATTATTTAAAAACGAATGCTCAATATCTCCCTCTCTTGCAGGAGCATATTGAATTTCTAAAGGATGATTTAAATGCTGTAATAATAAAATGACTTGATGAATCGACCACGCCTCATTCGTTGATACATTATAAATGCCTTGTAATTTAGCTTGCACACCGGCATAAATAGCATCTGCAATGTCATCTACATAAATGAAATCTCGTGTCTGTTCTCCATCTCCATAAATCGTAAAGGGCTTTCCTTCAATACTGCTTTTTAGCATGCTAGGAATAACCGCCGCTTCCCCCTGCATATATTGTCTTGGGCCGAATACATTAGCAAATCTGTAAATTAATGTTGGTAAACGATAATCCTTTTGCCATTTTTCACAGTATGTTTCACCAATGCTTTTATTTAATCCATACATTGAAATGGGCTCACTAACATCCGTTTCTTCTAGTGGTGGATAGTGACTATCACCATAAACGGCCGCAGACGAGGCAAAAACAAAATGCTTTACTTTATATTTTGACGATAAGAAGAGCATCTGACTAAGCCCTACAATATTCGTTAAAACGTCCTTCACTGGCTCTTGTATCGACTTTTGGACACTTGTTTGCGCAGCACAATGGACTACCACATCAAATGATATTTCCTTAAAGAGATGCTCACAAACCTCATCTTCTACATTCAAAAGATACGATTTATGCTCAAAGTCGACATTACGTAAATGGCCTGTGCTTAAATTATCAATAATATAAACATTTGAACCTTCCTTAAAGAAACGCCTTGCCACTGCACTGCCAATAAAACCATAACCACCTGTCACTAATACATTCATCCCATCGCCCCCAAAAACAATATGATGATTTATATGCATTAATTACTAAAATTATGCAAGTAACTTAGTTATTGGGTTATTTTTATACACTTGGGCCGATTAACAAATGTCATCCACAACTTTTGGTGATGAACCATAGTTTTACTTTATTAATAAAAAACTGTGCCCGACTATATTTTCGAGCACAGTTTGCAAGGTTAAGCTGGATTTACTTCAAGTTCTACTGTAATTTTAATGTCTTTACCAACAAGAACACCACCAGTTTCCAAAGCAGCATTCCAAGTCAAGCCAAATTCTTCACGATTGATTGTCGTTTCAGCTTCAAAGCCATAAACTTCTTGGCCCCATGGATTTGTCCCTTTCCCATTAAATTCAGTATCAAATGTTACTGATTTTGTTACATCTTTAATTGTTAAATCGCCTGTAATGGCAAATTCATTATCTAATTTTTTTGTAATGTTCGTTGATTTAAAAGTGATTGTTGGATATGTTTCGGCATCGAAGAAATCTGCTGCTTTTAAGTGATTGTCACGATCTTCGCTACGTGTGTTAATGCTTGCTGCATCGATTGTAAAGTCAATATTGGCTGTTGTTAAATCTCCAAGATCCGCCGCTTCTATATCTGCTGAATAAGTATCGAACACACCTTTTACCTTTGATACCATCATGTGTTTTACTTGAAAGTTAACTGATGAATGTCCTAAATCAATATTCCATTTTGCCATTTTAAATTCCTCCATTTAAATTTTTTATTTATCTCGAATTCGAGATATATGTTAAAATATGAAGTAACTACATTAATTATGTTCAAGATAAACATAAGTAGTTACTTTGAATACACAAGTTACCAAAAGTAATTAATTACTTTGTGTAACTTACTATATATTAATAATCATTTTGCGTCAAGTAATAAATTAAAACTTTGCTAATCTTAGCAGTTTCCCCACACTGCCAGCCGGACTTTCTCGGTTTTTAAAATTACAATATAAATAAAACTCATTATTGTCCGTTTGCAAAATTGAATGATTAAGCGTTGTGCCATCGATTGAAACTTAACCAAATTCACCCTTAATATTCCGAAATTCCCTATCAAAAAGGAATATCACGGATCATCACCATAACGTGTGGTTGATTTCCGTTCCGACTGGGCGCTTTCCTGGGGGCGTCCGATGAGCCGCTTCACTCGCGTTGCTCGCTCCAGGGTCTCATCTGTGACGCTAATCCCCAAGGAGTCGCCCAGTCTCCACTCCAATCAACTAATATACAAAGCATACGTCTTAACAAATGTCATCCACAACTTTTGGTGATGAGCCAATATCACGGAAAAATTCCTGATATCCCCTGAATTCTATTAACAACGCCACTTATTTAACTAAACATTTCCAATATACCAATAATTAGAAGTAACAAACCAGATATAGCTGCAGAATATTTTCCAATAAATGTTTTTGTTAGTAAGCTTCCAAAATGACTACCTATACCAACTGTTATAAATGAAAAAATGCCGATAGAGATTACTGTCCATATGACGGATATCCCGTTTGCGCCAATAGCAATGCCGCCAGCTAGACAGTTGGCAGATAAGACAAAACCAAGTGTCATTGATTCTCTGAAAGAGATAATGTAATTTTTATCTTCATCAAATAATTCAGGTTTTTCTGCAATGCCTTGCTGAGAAAAACGATTTGACACTAAAGTCCACAATCCTATAGTAACTAACAGTAAACTACCTAACAAATTAGCTGTATGTGGAGAAATGAATTCATCAATCGTACTCCCGGCTGTAACTGCAACATATGTGACGATCATGGAAATGACCGCTATAGCTGCGTTCGATAAAACGGGGATCTTTACACGTTTTATCCCATAGGCAAGACCTATACCTAAATTATCTAAGTTTGCGGCTATGCCTATAAGAATGATGGTTACCCAATGCATACTTTTCCTCCTCAAAATATTTGAAGCATTTGCACATATCATATGAGGAAAAAAATATTTTGTTCAGCCATCTTTGTATGGAATTGAATCGTGAAAAACTTGAGTTCTTTAAGATTCAATGTCATTTACAAGCAAAGCACTGATGAATACTAATGTTGTCACTTCAGTTATTAAAGTATTAAAGTACTGGACATCTTCTTCATATTGAATTCCACTTTTTTGAAATAATTCATAATCAGGTGTTACTTTTATTTTTATAAAATTTCAATTTGCTCCTCACGTAAATTGCACTTTTTAGAATTATAAAATCCATTGAGTAATCATCGTTAAGAAGTCTAAAATGAGGTCGTTTCAGTATTATTTCATACATTATTTAGCTGAATACTCGACATTTATTTTAAAATAATACTATTTTCACCTATTACTTTTTCTATAAATACTTTTACTAAATTAGGATCAAACTTAATGCCCTTCTGTTCTTTTAAATATGAAAGTGCCTCTTCTTTTGTCCAAGATTTTTTATAAGCTCTACTACTAACTAAAGCGTCATATACATCTACTATTGATATAACTCTCGCTTCAAATGGAATTTCTTCTCCTTTTAATCCCATTGGATATCCTGATCCATCCCAATTCTCATGATGAGATTTAATAATATTCCTTGCTATTTCCATATCTTCAAAGAGTTTATTGTTCATTTCATCAGATATTTTATTTAATACATCGATACCGATAAGAGGATGCATCTCCATGATTTTTCTTTCATGAATTGTTAATGTACCCGTTTTATACAGTATCGACTCTGGAATTCCGGATTTACCAATGTCATGCAATACACTGTATTGAATAATTTTATTAATATACTCTACAGATAAATTATATGATCTATCTTCAAAGAGGCTTAGCAAGAGTTTCTCTGAAAGCTTTTGCACATTTAAAAGATGTTCCGCGATATCTACATCACGCATTTCACTTGATAGAGCTAACAATTTAAATAATTCCTTTTGATCTATTTGTTTCTGATTCACTTCTTCTATCAATAGTTGTTCTGCCATGCGCATTACTCCTACATAATAAACAATTCCTTTTATTTCAATTGGAGTAATCGTTATAAATGAGTACCTTTGCTCTAATGATTTGTTGACATTAACCATTGCCCCTGACCACGTTTTTCCATTTCTCAATGTACTTTCTATCGATTTATACATAACAAATGGTGTTGCACTCGATTTTAAACACCCTACTGGTAATCCAATTAGAAATTCTCTTTTATAGCCAGTGCTAATTTCATATTGTTGATTCACATCAATGATAAATTGATCTTCATCAACAATTACAACAGCATCACCCAGTTTTAAAAAATACGTTAATTCTTTTGGTATTTTTTTGCTCATTCGGAAAACTCCTCATCAATTGTTTAATTCATTAGCAAAACTAGCAGGTCGGTTAGCCGACAATGCAACTTCATCAAATGCTTTACCCAATTCTTTCACGACATCAACAAAAATCCCCAATTCTTCCTGTGAATATTTATTATGTTCTTGTATTTCCTTCATAGATTGTAAGATTTGCTCAAAAAATATGTCTGTTTGTTTCATAATTTCATGCCCGTCATGAACGGATTGGTTTATCATGTCAAGTGAAGATGATAACTTTTCCACATTAGTTACGGTGGATAAAATTAAATGAGCTACATTTGAGACTGATTTTTTCGTTACTTCTGATAGTTTCTTAACTTCTTCTGCTACAACTGCAAATCCTCTGCCATGTTCGCCAGCCCTTGCTGCTTCAATTGCTGCATTAAAAGATAATAATTTTGTTTGATCGGCTATTTCCGTTACAATATCTATAATGCCTTGGACTTCCTCTGTTATCTTTAACAATTCTTTTATATCATTGGAGATTATTTGGACAGCCTCATAAACTTCCATCATATTACTATTTTGTTTACTTATTTGAACTTTTTCATTTTCAGCCCTCTCTTCTGCTAAAGCAGATAACTCTTTTCCGGCATTGACGATCTCCATCATTTCTGTGCAAAGAATATGTAATTCCTTAAATGTCGCATTAGTTTGTTCTGAAATAAATACTAGATTTTCAGTTGAATTGACAACTTGAAATCCAGTTTTTGCTGCCTGTTTATTTGATTTTTCTTTAATTTTACTTGTCTCTTTATCGTATTCTTCAAGAACTATTTGTTGCTCTAAGTTAAATAATTTTGAAAGTGCTTTTACATTAGAATAATAAAGCTCTTTATCAGAAAAATTCTTTTCGATCATCTCAATAACTGTTATAAACAAATTTTGAAAGGCGCATAAATACCATTTTGTCTGTAGACCAATTTTCACATGCATTTGCGCTATTCTAGCTCTTTTTAAAAAATATTCATCATCAATTATTCCCGAAAACATTTCTAAAATATGTAATTTTAAAGTTTTCTTTAAATCATCCACTGAACTATTTTTTTTAATAAGAGTCAATAAAGAATCTTCCAATTCTAGATTATTGTAAAAGCGATCAACAATGTCATCTATTGCTTCTTCAATAAATGGCTGCAAGTTTTTAATTACTTGTAAGTCTTCTAGTGAAAATTTAATCATTTTTATTTGTTTCTCTATTTCACTGCCATTTTGAATATTCATCATTATATTACTTTTGAGTAATATAATGTCGTGATCTATCTGTATATTTTTATTTTTCCAGCGCATGAATCAACCTCCATTTCTCAAAAAAGCGAATATTTTTCTTTAAACATCACTTAGTAAAGTTTTCAATAGTAACTTATTTGGCTGTTGATACTTTTTAAAATAGATCTCCTGTAGCCTTTTTCCTAACCTTTCATAGTCTCCTCTCGAAGGAACTGAATTCCAAACAAATATATCTTCTGGTTTTTTTTGAATATTTAAGTAAAAGCGGTCTGCTATGATTAACTCTGCTTCTTCATCTTCAGAACATAACTCAACATGGACAAAAACACGTTTTACTTGATTGAATAGATAAGGTATATCATTTATCATCGAAAATATTTTTATTTTTATGGTATCTCTATTAATAATACTTAATGTTTGCTTTAGTAATTTATGATATCGACCGATTAATACTTCTCTACGTTTAAATACGATAGCAAAGTCTTTATTATCTAATAGACGATCATAAAACTGATTCATGATTTCGATTTGAGCAGTTTCATGCATTTCTAATCGCTTCTTATAAAGATCTTCTTTAAATAAACTAGCTGGACCTGAAAATGTTAATATAAAATAATGAAGATGTAGTAAATTTATAAAAAGTGCCCCATATTCTTCTACATCTAAAGTAACGGAAAAATGTTCCATAAATATTTCCATCCAATATAGAGTTACTTGTATAAATAGCTCCTGATTATGGTGCTGGGCAAAATTCATCAATAAACTTGCGTCATTATCTTTCTTTTGATAATGACGCATGCAACAAATTATGGAAAATGAAAACATTGTTTCTAATTCAATTTCTTCTTCTGATAAAGTTGTAAATTCTTCGAAGATATACTTGATTTTTTCCGATAATTGCTCATAGTTATGATGATGTTTTGTAAAGTTTGCATACATTGGATGATATTCAATTAAGCAATCTAATTTTGCACGTGTTAGGCAAATGGCAAGCCAGTATAAAACAGGTTCGGAGTATTCTATATTTACTTCCTTCATTCTTTCTAGAATTTCTTCTCTTGATACGAGAGTAAATGGCCATACTTCCCCCCAACACGAGTTCCAATAGAACAAGAAGTAGAAATAACGAATTTGTTTTTCCGTACCTTCTAAAATGACCGTTTCAAGGGATGTATACTTCAAATGAAATTGACTTAACAAAGGTTTAACTTTTTTTATACGTCGATATATGGAGGGTACACTGGTGAAATTTTCCAAAGCAAACATATTAATATCATTAAAATCATTGTAAAAAATCTGATCAAAAGCTCTATAAGTTAATGACTTTTGTAAATAATACCTTTCAATCGTTTTAATAGAGAAATTGTCTTTGTAGTCTAATTGAAAATACTTATGCTCTACTTTTTGGATAACCGCAGATTCTGTAATAGATCCCAAATCATTCGAAATTTCCTCAATTATTTTTATAATTGTTCTTTCTGACAGAGACATCTTTTGAGCTAACTCTAAACTTGAATACAGTCTCTGTTCTTTATAAATATGATGTAAAACCTTTATTTTTTGTAAAGCTAAACGATCTAAAAAATTATACATAAAAACACCTCAATGTCTTACGCTAACACCTTCTAGCTGTGTCAATAATAAACTATTAAAATTAGATAAGTTTATATAGCTCTTATCAATAAATTCTATTCCCGTTTTTCACGACACTAAACATCAAAAAGGATTTTTATCAATACTTTTTGACTACCACAGAGTATAAACTCGACAACAGAACGGATGTTTCGTGTATATTTCACTCCCATCAAATACTCTTTTAACCAACAAAAAATCTTATTTTAATCAAATTCACTCATTTTGAGCAACCATGTATAAAGTCTCTTGTTTTTCAGGATAATAGGTAAACTATAACAAGTATTTTATAATATGCAAAATCACTATTTGTTCGATTTTATGCATGATTTGATAATCCTAATATCCTTTCACAACACAACATCTTTTTCCGGGACATTTTTAATACGATAAAATTTTTATCTGTTTATAGGTAAATCTAATTTCCTATGTGATTTTTCAACAACAATACTTCATTTTCTTCCTTGAATAATACTTGCTAATGGCATAGCTACTTAAATAGAAAAAGAGATGTATCAAATTACGATACATCTCCTTAACAGTCATACTTTATAAACCGAGCACTCGATACATTAACGCCTTAAATTATGCCGGTGGTAAGTTTTTATTTGGTCTGAAAATGCTATCTGCATAGCCTTTAATAATACATCGCTTGGCAATCTCCTCATTCATAAAGCCCCTCTTTATCCATTGGTAGTACAATGGTAGGTCTTCTATTACTATATCTTTCACTAAATCCCTTGCTTTTATATTTGATACCAGTTAGTAAATGTATAACCTTCCTTCTTACTCTTAAACACTTTGGTCCTTATTTCTACACTGGTTGTCATTAATCTCATTTATCCTTTGATTCACCTTTATAACCTATAAGGGCAACAACGTCATCCACACTCTCTGTTATCTATTCATCTTCAGCGTAAGCAGGCACAATACTTGTGATAATTAAGAAAATATATATAACAGTCAATAGCAACCTTTATTTTTACACAATTCCCCAAAATAAGTTTATACATCACCCAAAATATAGTAATTGATAGCGGAATTATAGCATTATAAATGAATTTAATAAAATCAATTTTTGTTGTTTTTCTTGCATATTTTGATAATCGTTACAGAGCTAGGGGCAAATATAGCGATGTAAGTACCTATACTCACGGAAGGAAAACAATAAGCGAGACACATTCATCTGTAGTCGCGGCGTGCTTCCAGTTGCCTCTTAGCTTTTTCTATTGTTCTTCCTTTTGGTACTAGATAGGAAATTCCATAACTGCTTTTAAACCTCTTTGATCTTCACCGTTCTCAAGAATTAGGCGTCCATGATGTGCCTGCACAATTCTTGCAACCATCGGAAGCCCCAGACCGTGACCTTGCTTGATAGTCCCCTTTCTCTTTGATGAGTAAGGTAACTCGGTAATATTCTTTAATTGTTCTTGCGGAATGCCTTGTCCATTATCCGTTACGATAAAGCGATACTTGGAGCCTCCCTCAGACAAGTTGGTTTCCAGTATGATTTTGCATCCCTCTGGGTTGTGATGCATACTGTTTTGGACGAGGTTGTTAATTGCTCTAAGTAGTAATTTTTCATCTCCAATGATGTGAATCGCTTCGGTGGACAGTTTTAAATCAATGGCATGGCGATCATCTATTCCGTTATTTAAAAAATCTGTGGCAACCTGTCTTGCCAAAACCGATAGTCGAATGTTCTTCAAATGTAAAGGTTGCATTTCATACTCAAGCATGGAGACCAAATTCAGGTCACTTACAAGGGATCGTAGCTTCTCGCCTTGGCGCCGGATAATGCTGGCCTGATGTCTTTGCTCGTCTAGCAGGTCCGAATTTTCTTCCATTTCACTTGCGTAGCCGAGAACTAGCGACAGGGGCGTTCGAATATCATGCGAAATCCCAGCAATCCAATTGGAGCGAGCTTCATCCCGAGCCTTTAACGCATCCGTTTTATTTTGAAGCATAGTAGACGTGGAATTAATGCTCTGGGCCAAATCATCGAATATCCCATCGGCATCCAACTGAACCACTTCCTCCTTGGCAAGGTTGTGAACTCCATCCACAAGAGGACGTATTTTTCTTATTAGTCGTGTCCCAATCATAATAGATATTAGCAAAGCGAGTATCACATTAGAAATCAGTAATAATATAAGCCGCAAAGGCAATGACTCTAACCAATCTGAGAGATAGTCAAATTGATACCTCCAGTGGCTTTTCTTTGGATATCCTACTACAATCAGACCGTCCTGATGCTCCCAAGTATAAACAGGATATTCCATAAGATAATAACGTGAAAACTTGGCTACTTCTACTAGATTGTAGGATTGCGGAACATCATTAGGTAAATGGTAGTTCCATCGCACATGGCCATCTTCACCGATTAACATAGCCCATGCATTGTTTTGCTGCAGCAGCTCGGCAGTGTTCTCGTTCAATCGGTAGCTGTCACCCTGTTTGTCCATACTTTGGGCCACTTGCTTCACCACGTTTTTTGGGGACGGAGACTGATTATTTTCTGTGAACACTAGCACGCATAACATTACTAAGTTAAAAATAAGCAGAAATATCGAGATTATAATAGTAGCGGCGACAAATCGTCGTAATATGCGAATAACTCCTTCCACTTAACGCGTCTCTTTCACTAACAGTTTATATCCCAGTCCCCTGACAGTAAGAAGATAAAGTGGTTTGGATGGATCCACCTCGATTTTTTCACGAACCCGCCTTATGTGGACCATCAATGTATTTTCGTAACCGTAGCTGTCATCTCCCCAGACGGCCTGGCATAAGGCATCGCTTGTAACGATTCTCCCTTGATTTTCATACAATTTCACAAGTATAGCGTGCTCCTTTGCCGTCAATGGTAACTCCTTTTGATTCCCGTATACGACAGCACTTTCTAGATTAATAGTCTGTTCGCCTAATTGAAAAACAGACAATTGTTCCAAAATATGAGAGGAGTAGACCCTTTTCAGAATGGCCATAAGCCTTAAAACTAGTTCACGCGGTAGGAACGGTTTCACAATATAATCATCTGCCCCCAAGCCAAGTCCGAGTAAACGATCTTCATCCTCGCCCCGTGCAGAAAGGAAAAGGACTGGCATTTCTGAGAACTGTCTGATGGAAGACAAAAGTGAGAATCCATCGCCATCAGGTAACATGACGTCGAGAATAGCTATATCAGGCTTATCTGTTTGGCAGATTGACAGGGCAGAACTGCAGTCAGTTGCATTATATATACGGAAAAAGCCCTCTTTTCTTAAAAAGCTTTCAATCATTTTTCTAATTTCCGGTTCATCATCTACTATTAATATTTTTTTGTCTTTTAAATTTACCATGCTGCATCACCTGACTTTTATTATACATGAATAGGAGATTCATCAGTATTTTCCCAATTTCATTCGAAGGCTTTCTTTTTATTTTTGATATTTCTGTTGCACCGCTTCTGGTAACTCCTCGAAGTCAACTTCTTCCCAATAAGTGACGCCTCGAATCCGTGTGTAATTAAGTCGGATATACGCTCCTTCTCTCAATTGCTTTCCAGCCGAAAATTCAAGCTTTTGTTCCTTCCCTTTCTTATTGTAGACAGTTAATTCATAGTCGTAACGTCCATTGTTATCCTGAATACCAGAGTCGGATATCATTGTATAATAGATAGTTTTTCCCGCAGGATTTTCAGGTGTTAGCTTCTCTGGGGTTAAGAAGAAAAACCACATGCATGCACCAAGCACGATGAAAAGCCCCAGCATCAACAATATTTTTTTCATCTAAATTCCTCCAAGTGTAATTAGGATGAGACAATATCTTTATTCTTCAAGCGGTGAATAGATATCGACACAAAAATAATTACAAAAGTTAAATTTACTATCCAAAATAAAATATTCTGTAAGTCAGTAAGCCGATCCTGATTTAAAACACTCATGCCAATTGTGAGTAGTGAAAACGGGAAAAACATACCTACATTAGCAGCATACATACCCAAACCGATAATCACTGCACATAGACTAATGCCAATAGGTGTTGCAAAGCTTCGCATTCGCAACGATATTCCTAATTGCAGAGCACTAATGGAGAGAGTGGCAAACCAAGCACGGACCGTCCAGCCTATAGTCTCTACAGGAAAAGGACCTGGTAAGGAGAACAGGGTACCTGCTAACCAGTACAACCCTAGGAAAAATGTTTGTGTGAACATAACTAATATGCTAACGACAAACAATTTGGCAAGAAAAACACTTGCAACCGATACTGGAGCGGTCAAAATAATATTCCAATTTCGGTTCAAATGCTCCAGCCTACATACATAGGAACAACAAATGGCAATTAAAATAGGTAGAAAAAACTCGCCGTAAAACAAGGAAACTTGGCTCCATAAGCTATACCATCCATTTCCCAAGACGCCCTTGTTTAAATAATAATTTGTACATCCAAACAGCAGACTTATGATAGGAAGTACAGCTAGTACAAGACCGATACGAGAATGTCGTAGCTTGAGCAATTCAGCAAAGATACTTTGTTTCATCAATTTCTCACCTCAGATTTCCTGCCGGGATACATGAATACTCCCGGCAATATAAAATAGAACAGTCATCGTTAGTACAATCAATACAAGACCGACCCCAACAGACTGTGCCATATAAAAACTCGCAGACTCAGCGAAATGAAAAGTTACCGGGCTGAGGTCCAAATAATACGACCATATAAAAATATATCTAACTGCAGCAGGGAAAAATCCTGCGGTCATACCGATGAAGCCCCCCAGCATGCCTAAGCACAGCGCAAATGCTTGGTTTTTAATGGCTAAAGAAATCCATTGCTGAAGTGCCGTAACAGCAAGGGTCGTCATCAAGTTACCAACAATAAACTTGAATAAAAAATCGGTAGGAGGTGCTCCAGGAAAATCTTTTATCAGTCCGAATATAATCATCAGTACGGTCTGCGCAAGAATGCCAAACAGGAGCAAACTATTAGCGCAAATATACTTCGCCGCATAAAGAGAGCCGCGGCTCACGTTAGTAGCAATAAGCATTTTCCAGGTGGCGCCTTTATGCTCCATATCACAAATACGAGAAACAACGATAGCCGAAATAATTGGCATAAAAAGCCCATTCATAGAAGATATATCAAAAAAGATAGATTCCCACACTGCGTAAACCGGATTTTTAGCAATAGAATGGTTGATGGAATTACAAGCCCACAGCATCTCCACCCCAAGCATTAAGGTAATCATAATCCATATTTTTTTGCGGCGTATTTTGTAATATTCTAGTCCTAATGTTTTAATCACAAGCTCCTCCCCCTCCCTGTCAGCTCCAGGAAAATGTTCTCCAGGCTTTTCTTATGCTCTTCAATCCTAGTGACAGGAATGTTATGTTTAACAAGAAATCGGTTCATTTCTGCCACTTCTTTGTCCTGAAGATTATCGAACTCAAGACGGTTACCGCTTCTTGTTAGACTGTAGCCTTGCGTGTGAAGGAGCTGCTCCGCCTTAGTATTGTCTTCAGTTTTAAGAAGGATGGCGCTTTTGCCTTTTTCCCTTAAACTTTCTACACTCCCCTGAAACAGTAGATTCCCATCACTGATAATACCTACTGAAGTAGCAATCTGTTCAATTTCAGAGAGCAAGTGGCTAGAGAGCAATACCGTTATCCCATAGCTTTTAGGCAATGATTTAATGAGCTCCCGTATTTCACCGATACCAGCTGGGTCTAAACCGTTCGTCGGCTCATCAAGAATCAGTAGCTTTGGAAAGGCAAGCAAAGCCATTGCAATACCCAATCGTTGCTTCATTCCTAGCGAATATTGCTCAGCTCTTTTGTCTTTCTGATTTTCTAGACGTACAATACGAAGTGCCTCATTCACATTTTTATCAGGTACATTTCGCAGCCGTTGCATGACCCTCATATTTTCGAGTCCTGTCAAATGCCCATAGTAAGAAGGTGATTCGATTAAGGATCCAGTACGTTGCAAAATGGAAGACCGATGTTTGCTTAAACTGTCCCCAAATATATTGATTGTCCCTTTCGAAGGCTTGATAAGTCCGAGAAGCATTTTTAGTGTGGTTGTTTTTCCAGCACCATTCGGACCCAAAAACCCATAGATCTCTCCTTCCTGAACATGAAGATCAACTTTATTTACAGAATTAATAGATCCATACTTTTTGGTCAGGTTTTGTGTTTGCACAATAGCTGATGTTTTCATAAGAAAAATCATCTCCATTCAAGTCTTTTTTCTCTACAGCTTAGACTTTAATGAATTCACCTTTCCCAAATCTAAAGCGAGCCTTACGACAGCCTTAAATTACTAGCCTGGAATTCGATCTAAAAGGGAAAACTATACATCACAAAATAAAAATAATTAAAGCCGGTTCGTCCTAGGCTAAACATGAGCTTTTTTACTTGCACGATCTCGGACTTCCCCTTTAGATTTGCGCATTTTTTCTTAAAAACCCAGTTTGACAAAAGTAACAACCTTTTGTTAACGTTAAGTTGTTACTTGTTAATTTCTAGGTATTTTTTAATCCTAAGAAAGGGAGATTTTATGAGATTCAGTAATCTATTGAAGCTAGGATTAGCTTTAGGATTGAGTTTAATAGTAAGTGCTTGTGACTCAGATGGTGAAGGTACACAAAATAACAAAAAAAAAGAAGTGAACTTAGCCTATGTCGAATGGGACACTGAAATTGCCTCTACGAACATAGTAGGACAAGTTCTAGAGGATTTAGGATATGATGTAACACTAACACCACTCGATAATGGAATTATGTGGGAAGCTCTTGCAAACGGAGAGGTCGATGGTATGGTGTCAGCTTGGCTACCACAAACACATGCCCCACAAGTTGAGAAGTACAAGGAGAAAATAGTCGATTTGGGTGAAAATCTAACAGGCGCAAAAATTGGCTTAGTTGTCCCTAGTTATATGGATGTAAACTCTATCGAAGATTTAACAAATGAAGCAAATAAGACGATAACAGGTATTGAACCAGGAGCAAATATGACGGCAACAACAGAAAATGCTTATAAGGAATACAGTAACCTAAAAGGCTGGAATGTACTTACCTCATCTGCAGGCGCGATGACAGCAGCTCTTAGTCAAGCAATTGAAAAAAAAGAAGAAATCATTGTTACAGGTTGGTCTCCTCACTGGAAATTCAATGCTTTCGATTTAAAATATTTAGACGATCCTAAAGGTATATATGGAGCTGAAGAATATATTGGCACATTTGCACGTAAAGGATTGAAAGAAGATGATCCAGAAGCATATAGTGTTCTTGATAACTTCCATTGGACTGCAGAAGATATAGAAAGTGTTATGTTTGACATTATGGAAGGCACTGATCCTAAAGAAGCAGCTAAAAAATGGATTAAAGAAAATGAAGATAAAATTTCAGAGTGGACAAAGGATGTAAAATAACACGAATGATAAGTTTTATATACTCAGCTAGCAGTTTTACATACCGAGAAGCATTTCATAATAATTGGTAAAAAATCTGTCTTTAGAGATCCTATCAAAAAACGTGAAAAACATAAGCTAAGCGGTTTTTACCTAAATAGTCGATTCCTAGTACAATAAGGAATCGACTTTTATAATTTTTTTATGCGACAATCAGGCCCAACTGTTGAACAATGAATCAAATAATTTATGAAAGCGATATGGTTCAAACTATGTACTTTTCCTTATAAAACGCTTCGCACCTAGTATAACGAGTGATACAATGATGCCCCCAATAATCATCATACCAATAGAGATTAAGACACCTAGCCCAGGTACTGATTCATGGTAGATTATGATTGGCGGTACTCCATATTGATTTGGCGAGACGACAAACCTCATGATTTCTAAATATGCAAGGTGAAAACCTATTGTTGTCCAAAGACTACCCGTCCATAGACGGAGTAACTGCAAACATATTCCAAAGCATAGAATTAACATGATATAAAAGATATTTATAGATACTCCGGGAGTAAGGCCAACAAGCGCTTGAATAAAGGCAACTGCAATAGTGACAGATACAAATAGTAAGGTTTGAAATAATACCGATAACCAAGCTGAGAATCTATGGCGTAATGCATCATATAACATACCTCGCAATCCAAATTCCTCTGGCATAGCTTCATAAAAAATAGCAAATAAAATATTGATTAGTAGCGCACCAAACCACTGATCAGGGGTTTGCCAGTCTTCAATGACTATCCACCCTTGAAGACTGGCTATAATGAATCCCAATGAAGCCAGTGCAGTTGCCAAGAGAACCCCGGTAATAAAGTGATTTAGCCTTTTCCAAGAATACACCGGCACCTTAGGTTTAACTCCTGTCATCTGATAGACATGCTTATATAAGTACAAAATAATAGGAACAACTAGCCCGCTCATCACAAGACCCTGAATAAAATATTGAGAATATCTTGATGAATCGAACAACTGTGCAGAAACTTCACCGGAAAGAGAAGCTAGGAACAAACTGGCGACTAATGTTGACCATCCAGCGAGCATAAGACTTATCCATTTCATATATTCATTTCCTCCCATAAGCTTTTTAATTGAATCTTTAAGTGTGTCTTTAAACTTTTGACGTCATCGTACTGTTTTACGAACGATATCTCGCTAAAGAAAATGATACTCTTTTGTGAGTTTGCGTATAGAAGGAAGCAACTGACCTTCTTGTAATTCACCTATTTAGAGTAGCTTTCTAACTTGAGTAAAAATTGGATCTTTTATGCTATTGAAACAATAATTTGTATGTAAACACCTCCCCACCCAATATTGTATATACTCTTTATATACAATATATACAAAAGGCATAAGTTTTGCAAGCTCAACTATTATTGAAATTTGCCACCTGCTTCCTTCTTATTTAGGTCACCGCGGACACCCATGTACTTGGCTACCATTACTTCTGTCTTCGTGGTTTGGGACTTGCACCCTATAGATTACGTCCACGCCGGGCGCACACGAAAAAATCCATTCACTCAGTAATGAGTAAGTGGATCTTTTCATGTTATTTTAAGACTTCCAGATGGAAATCCTCTTTTCAGAAGCGATTTTATGTGACCAAATATGTACTTTTGCTTTTTCCGCACCTTGCTGAATTTTTCTAAATTCAACCACAAATGAATCCATTATTAATGTTCGTACTTCTTTTCCATACAATACTTTCTTTGTATTTAATATTACATTTCCATTCCCATTTATTGAAAAATACGTGCTTTTTTTGTATGTTCGATATAATATCAGTAGAAAATATTATTATTTTAGGAAAGAAGGGGCATTATGAATTATTCCTTACTATTAGTAGATGATGAAAGAGGCTTATTAGATGTACTAGAGTTAGCACTAAGAAAAGATGGGTTTCAAAATATACATACAGCTACAACTGGAATAGAAGCTCTAAATAAAATTAAAAAGCAATCTTTCGATCTTATTATTTTAGACATTATGCTACCCGATATAGACGGTTTAGAAGTATGTAGGCAAATGAGGACACAAATAAATACGCCTATTATATTTCTAACTGCTAAAGGAACTGACATGGATAAAATTTTGGGGTTAACTATTGGAGGCGATGATTACATAACAAAACCTTTCAATTCTTTAGAGGTCATTGCACGTGTAAAAGCAAACTTAAGAAGGCAAGAATTCATAGCTAATGAACCAAAAAAGTTTGAAGAAAAAAGATTTCACCTAAACAATAACGTTCAAGTATTAGAAGAATCTGGTGAAATTTATGTTGATGAAAACCTTATTGAATGTCCTGCTAAAGAATTTGAGCTCCTAATTTTTTTATGTAAGCATCCTAATCGTATTTTTAGCGTTCGGCAATTATATCAAAAAGTTTGGGGAGATTTTTACCTTGGTGACGAGAAGACAGTGGCCATTCATATTTCTAGATTGAGAAAAAAGATTGAAGCAGATCCTAGAAAGCCCTCTACCATAGTAAATGTGCGGGGATTAGGCTATAAGTTAATTTTAAAAGACAAGGAGCAAAAAGATTGAAAATATTTTTGCGTTTTATTTTTCACTTCATAAGTATCATTAGTTTATTAGCATTCTTTATGCTTTTTATCTATATTTTATTAGCGCAACTAATAACTAACTTTATGATATCACCACATAATTTCCATATTTACGCTGCTATAATATTTGGTATTTCATTCGTCATTTTTGCAGGTTTGTATAGTTGGTATGTAATTCAACCTATGATTTATTTAATTTCTTGGATTAAACATCTATCTCAAGGAAAGTTAGAAAAACCGTACAAAAAAACTTATTTGCCTTCCTTAAAAAAAGTCATACCCAAATGGCTGAGGAAGTCAACTCAATACTTTGAAGAGTTGGAAGATCATATGGAACAACTAACCTATACTTTAGAGCAGAACAAAAGGTTGCAAAAGCAATTAGATCAATCTAAAAGAGAATGGTTATCCGGTGTATCTCATGATTTAAAAACCCCCCTTTCTTATCTTAAAGCTTATTCTAGTTTATTATTATCATCTGATTACAAATGGTCAGAGGAAGAAAAGTCCAATTCATTAAAAATTATTTATGAAAAATCTCTCAATATAGAATCACTTATTGAGGATATGAATCTTTTATTTCAATCTGAGAATGGGGATTTATTAGTTTCATTAAAGGATGTTAATATCATAGATTTTGTTGAAAATATTGTAATTGATATGGCCAACAGCCCCCTCGCAGAAGGTTATAATCTAAGCTTTGAAACAAACATTTTTTCCTTACATATGAAGATAGATAAAAAACTGATGAATAGAGCATTATCTAACCTTATATTAAATGCAATAGTTCATAATCCTCCAGGTACAGATATATCAATTAGTATTTCTTACAATGAGGACATGAATATATATATAAAAGATAATGGAATCGGAATGGATGAAGATACTTTAGAACATTTATTTGAAAAGTATTATAGAAATTCTAAATACAATCGTTCCCATAGCAGTGGTTTAGGCATGAGTATCGCTCAATCCTTCATAGTTTCTAATGGAGGTAAAATTAGTGTTAAAAGTAAAATCAACGAAGGAACAACAATCAAAATTAATTTGCAGGATACTAATAATTATTAGTATCCTATTTATTTTGTGTTTACCTCCTGTTTACTTACGTTTAGTAGTATATACGCGAGGTGAAAGATATGGATGAATATATTATTAAAACAAGAAACCTAACAAAAAAGCATGGAAATGTAACTTCAGTTAACAGCTTGAACTTAGAGGTACCTGAAAGAAGTATATACGGATTTCTAGGACCTAATGGAGCAGGTAAAACAACCACCATTAAAATGCTACTGGGTTTAATTAAACCTTCTAATGGCAATATAGAGATTTTTAATAGGGATTTATTAAAGAATAGATCTTCTATTTTATCTAAAGTTGGATCTCTAGTTGAATCTCCTTCATACTATGGACACTTAAGTGGATACAAAAACCTAGAAGTACTAGCTACTATGTTGGACATAAAAAAAAGCAGAATTGATGAAGTGCTGAGATTAGTGCGCTTAACAAAGGAAGCACATAAACCTGTCAAACATTACTCTCTAGGTATGAAACAGCGATTAGGTATTGCCTCTGCATTAATTGGTGAACCAAAATTACTAATATTAGATGAACCAACTAACGGTCTAGATCCTTCAGGAATTCAGGAAATAAGAGAATTAATTATTGAAATGCCTAAGCAGTTTGGTATTACCGTGATGGTTTCTAGTCATTTATTAAGTGAAATTGATGCCATGGCTACACATGTTGGAATTATAAATGAAGGGAAATTAGTCTTTCAGGATAAATTAGATGTTTTACAAAATAAAAATAAATCTCAACTTTATCTTGAAGTCGGTAACTCTAAATCGGCTTATTCACAATTAAGAAATCAAGGTTGGGAAGTAGATCATAACTCTAATGGTCTGTTAGTAAATTCCATTTGCCGTGAAGATATCGCTAAAATTGTTGAATCTTTAGTATTGGAGAAGAATCTCATTTATAAAGTTAATGAACACAAACGTTCATTAGAAGATATTTTTCTAAATTTAACTAAAAAGGGGCAAAGTTTATGATGCTTCGCCTTTTATTAGCAGATTGGCAAAAACTAAAAAAGATACCTGTATTAGGAACTATATTAATAGGAATTATAGGCTTATGTGGTGTAGTATCTGTTCAATCGTATTTTTGGAGCGATAAAGTAAGCGAATCAAAAGGCATTTTTATAATCGCTATTTTAAACTTATTCCTCCATTTTACTCTAATGGTTATAGCTACTCTTTTACCATCAATTATTGCAGGAAATGAACATGATTCTAATAATTGGAAAAAGATTTTCTCACTTCCAATATCTAAAATCCAAATATTTTTTAGTAAAGCCATTTTAGTAATTTCTTTATTAGCGATTACAAGCCTCTTAATAGTATTGGGTTCTATTGTTATCTGGTCAACCTTTGTAGGCTTCGATCAAATAATTTGGACTTTACTCTTGAAACAAATCGCTTTTTCATTTTTAGCTTCTCTACCTACTATTGCTATTCAATTATGGTTGTCACTAAGTATTAAAAATCAAGCCGTACCAATTTTAATCGGGATCATTGGAGCAGTTTCAAGTTTATTCTTAGCACGTTCTTCTTCAACTATGATTAATTTTTTACCTTGGTCATATCCTCCTTTATCCACTCCATTATTACCAAATTCTATAGATTGGGTTTGGAAAGGATTATTAGTAGGATTATTAATTTTTATTTTAGGAGCAGTAAAGTTTTCAAAACAAGAAACTCATTAAGAAAAAGGGAGTAAATAAATGTTTATACGCAGCCTTAATTCAGAAAAAATAAAAATTCAATGGTATTTTTTCTTTCTATTAATCATTTGTGAAACATTAATAAATAGCTTCTTGTCTTTTATTGCCGTAGGTCAAGACTTCGCATTAAATTGGAATAATTTCTATACTTATGCAGCTAATTTTCACTCAATGTTTTTCTTTCCTTTATTAGCTGGTTTATTCACGACATTGTTATATCGTTATGAACATAACAATAGTAATTGGAAAAACATTCTAACAGGATCTATACCTAAACATTATATTTATTTATCAAAAATGATATGGGTCTTTTTATTTTTAATCATTACTCAATTGTTCTTCTTTCTGAGTTATTTCCTAATTGGCCAAATTTTAGGAGCAGAAGGAACGTTACCTTTATTTTCTATTTTCAAAAGTTTAATTGGAGGCATTATAGCTATTATCCCCTTGTTAGCATTACAATCATGGATTTCTATATATATTAAAAACTTTGGTGCATCCTTGGTAATTGTACTAGGTTTAATAATTCCAAATTTATTATTAACAGGAATGCACTCTAATTTAGGCGGTTGGTTTCCTTCTACAATACCTTTTTACACAATGATGCCACAAGGCACACAATTTTCTCCTAGAGTTGATTTATTTAGCCTTTATATAATTGTTGCTATAACTTCAACTGTTTATATACTAAGTGGCTCAATTTCTTTTCGGAAAAGGGAATGGTAATAATCGATTAAAGGAGTACAAACAAATGTTATAGAAAACTTTTCACATTAAATAATAGGTATTTTAAGAATGAACGTAATTATTTGAAATACCTATTATTCATATAATATTTGCACTTCTAACTTAATATTTTTCGAATTCTCCTTTTGAAGAATTAATCTAATGGAACATTATCTAGATAAAAAAGCCTGATTACAATACGCTCTCAAAGAGTTTATAAAATGGATTGTTGCATTTTTTCGTTCCCATCGATTTTTATAATTGGACTTGGCTTGGTTTCTACCTCTAATTCTAAGTGCCTCTTGAAGAATGTCAGAATAGGTTAAATCGAAGTCCTTGATTACTTCTTCACAGGCCCGTTCCTTTGACGTAATCTTTCCTGTTTTCAATGTATAATACACTCGACATAAGGTTAAGACAATGAACTCAATCCAAGAATCGAATAAAAACAAATAGCTTCGGGAAGCTTTGTTCGCTATATAGTGGTTAAGATTGTACTCCATCTCCTGCATAATATCCTGCCAATCTATGCTTGAGTAGTATGTAGAAAAGTTAGGGCCGTAAACAGCATATGAATCATGAACGAGCTGATAAACCGCAACTTTCATAAGCCTTCTTTCCCCCTTACACTTTGTACCCTCAAAAAAAGGGAAAGATTTATCTAAATCCAATTGGTTCTGCTCATTCAAGGATAAGTACTCACATTCAAATTTTTGGACTAACGGATTTCCAGCTCTAACATTCTTATGAAGATACGATAATTTTTTTAACTCTTCGCCCGTCATTTCTCGACTAAAAACCGTCACAAAATCAATATCACTGCTCTCAGGATGAAAGGCATCTAAAACGGATGAGCCATATAAATAGACACCTAGAACTTGATTAGGGAACATTTCATTCAAACTGCTACTATAGAGCATCATTACTTTCTTGACTTCATTATTGATCATGTTTCTTTAACCCCTTTATGTTTCGAGTAGCTTAACTCCTTGTTTTACGATTCCTTCCCATAATGGATATTTTTCAGGTTCAAGCATAATCATTGTAAATCCACTTAAGAAAGATAGATAAGCCCACGTTTTATCGCGAAGTTCTTGTTCGGTTTCATTTAAATTAGAGCGCTCCTTCAACAATCCAGTCATTCTCTCCACAAACTCATATGTGATGGAAACGGCTTCTTGCTCTAGCTCTGGAAATCTCCCAGCTTGGGAAAACAGGTATTGTAAAATTCGTAGGTTTGTTGGATCTTCACGATACTGCCCCACATGATGCCTCACCATCTGCTCTAATTGCTCTGATCGTTTTAAGCTATCTGGTAAATAAAGTTGTCCTTCTCTAGTTTCTTGAAATGCTTCTTTGACGGTATTCTCAAACAAATCCTCTTTGCTAGGAAAATAAAGTAAAATTGTAGCAGGATTAATTCCTATTGTCTTCCCTATACTAGAAAGAGTAGTCTTAGAAAAACCCTCTCTAGGAAATTGCCTTTTTGCTTCTTTTAATATGGCATTTCGTTTTTCTAATCTCTGTTGATTGTTGATTGTTCTTGCCATTCATCATCCCTCACTATCAATTTAGCCTTGGCGTAATTGCGTCCGGATTTTGAATTGTGCACACACAATTCATTCCTTTCAAAATTCGTGACATCCGCCGGGGCTTTATCTTCATTCAGTATGCGTTTGAACACCCACTGAAAAGAAACCACTTCCGCTTCCATCTCACCGCCTCCAGAGGTAGGAGTCTTCCGTAGCTGACGAGCTTTGCTTTCGCTACAAAAATATTTGCTGAATGAAAATAAATAAATAAACGTTTATTTATTTATTGTAAATGAATCGTACTTGGAAGTAAATACCTTTTAAACACACAGATTTATTGCCTGCAATAATTGTACCATTTGAATCCATCCATTCATCTTTGTGTATTTTTACACTATGTCTAATCTCTACTATTAATAGCTGGACATTTCCCTTTGTAAAGTGATAGATCATTTAGGTATATCGGAAAATAATAATTCTTCCCTACAATTGGTAAGAAAAACCTCAAATTACTATTCTACTGTGGAATGAAAATGGTACATTAATTATTAAAAGTAATATTAGAAAGATATTGAGGTGCAATAAATGATACATAATATACCGGATCTTCATACAAAGAAAATTCTTATAGTAGATGATGAAGAAGAAATTTTGAATTTGCTAGAGGATGTTTTAAGGAAAGAGGGATTTCAACATATTTATACGTATACAACAGGAGAAGATGGCGTACGGATGTGTAGGCAAATACAGCCAGATCTTATTTTATTAGATATTATGCTTCCAGATATAGATGGATTTACTGTTTGTCAGCAAATTCGACAGTTTACATTCGTTCCAATATTTTTCTTATCGGCGAAAAATGAAGATTTAGATAAAATACTTGGATTAAGTATAGGTGGCGATGATTATATTACAAAACCTTTTAGTCCAAAAGAAGTAGCATATAAGATGAAAGCGTTTTTTAGACGTAATCAATATCAAGAAAAGGTTCAGTCTATATATCAGTTTGGAGACGTTACGATTGATGAAGCACAAGGGACAGTGTTGAAGGGGGATACATTACTAACTTTAACAGCAAAAGAATTTAACATCTTACTATTTTTAGTAAAGAATCCAAATCAAATTTTCAGTAAAGCCCGATTATACGAAGCTATCTGGGGAGAATCATACTTAGGCAATGATAATATTCTGATGGTGCATATGAGGCATTTAAGAGAAAAAATTGAAGATAATCCTTCCAAACCACTTTATCTTGTAACAGTAAGGGGACTAGGATATAAACTTCATACAAAAGGTGAACTTAGATGAAGTGGAAAGTCACAGGGCTCTATATCGCATCATTAATTGGATTAACTATGTTTACCCTAATCGCTCTATTTTTTGCTTTTAGTTATTTAGTATTTTCTTATAACCCTGAAGGAATGGACGATCCAGAAGGCTTAGTAGTGGATTTTCGAAAAGAAATAATTGTAGAAGATGAAAATGTTTCTATAACGAATACAGGTAAAAAATTTTTACAAGAGCATGGCGCATGGTTACAAGTATTAAATCATCATAGCGATGAAGTATTTCAAATGTATAAACCAGAAAATACACCTACCCACTATTCCCCTAGTGAGCTGATTTTCCGCTATAAATACGCTGTTGGAGATTATACAACGTTTGTGGCTAAATTAGATAACAGTACACACGCTGAAAGTTATATTGTCGCTTTTCCGTCAAAACAAGCATTGCGAAAATCTGTCTATTTGAACTTCAGTAATTTATCTAGCCTCTATCCATTTGGGATTTTAATGTTACTAGGCGTAACAGTCCTTTGCATTTTATTATTTGCTTATATTGTGGCAAGGTATATGTCAAATCCTGTTGTTACGATAATTGACCATATTAATAGACTAAAACAAGGTCACTATCAACAAGTATCCGCAAAAAAAGGGATTTATGCAGAGGTATATGCAAATCTGAATCAGTTATCACATCAATTAGAGGATATTAATGTTCAAAGAAAAAAGCTAGATACAATGCGAGAAGAATGGATTGTCAACATCTCTCATGATTTAAAGACGCCACTTTCTTCTATTAAAGGTTATAGTGAAGTTATAGCGAATCAAGACTATAAAATAACGGCACAAGAAATGTATAAATATGCTGATGTAATTCAAAATAAAGCCATTTATATTGAAAAACTAGTTAATGATTTAAAACTAACGTATCAATTAAAGAATGCGTTGTTGCCTATCGAAAAAACTACAGTAGATATTGTAGATCTTACTCGAGAAACGATTATTGAATTTATGAATATGCCTTATTATAAAAATCAGCTGATTGAGTTTGAATGCTCTCTGAAACAACTACTTATAAAAGCAGATCAGGGATTAATTCATCGTGTACTAGTAAACTTATTGAATAATGCACTCATTCATACTGATATTGACACATTCATACAAGTTCATATAAAACAAACGTCCACACACGCCATAGTTACAATTGAGGACAATGGTGACGGAATAAATAAAAATGAATTACCACATATTTTTGATCGCTATTACCGTGGTACAAATACTGATCCAAAAAATAGTTCAGGTTTAGGAATGGCGATAGTAAAGGAAATCATTGTAGCTCATAGTGGAGAAATTGTAGTTGAAAGCAGCAAAGGAGACGGTACTAAAATTACATTTCAGCTTCCATTAGAAGAAAATTAAGCGAAACTTAAGGTCATCTCAATTGAGGATTAAGCAAGAGCTTTCATAATAATTGATAGCTTAATCAAAAAAGAGGTGCCGATAATGGGAACTTATATTGTTGAAACAGAAAATCTGACAAAGTCATATGGGGCTGGAAATAGTGTGAGTCAGCTACATATGAGAGTCCGTGAAGGTGAAATTTATGGATTTCTAGGACCAAATGGAGCTGGAAAAACGACGACAATTAGAATGTTACTAGGATTAATAAAGCCGACTACCGGTAATATTAAAATATTCAATAAAGATTTGAAAACAAATCGATTAGATATTTTAAGAGATGTTGGTTCTCTTGTTGAATCACCATCTTATTATGGACACTTAACAGGTTATGAAAACCTAGAAGTAATTCGGCAAATGTTACAAGTACCGAAAAAGAATATTGACGAGGTATTGCGTATCGTCCGATTAGAGAAACAAAAAGATAAACTAGTTAAACAGTACTCACTTGGCATGAAGCAACGTCTTGGCATAGCAATGGCGCTACTTGGAAATCCCAAATTATTAATTTTAGATGAACCTACAAACGGGTTAGACCCTGCCGGAATTCAAGAAATCCGTGAGCTCATCAAACAACTACCAAAGCAATATGGTATGAGCATTATTATTTCTAGCCACTTGTTAAATGAGATGGATCAAATTGCAACACAAGTAGGCATTATTAACAGTGGACAGCTTATTTTTCAAGATAAAATTGAAGTATTACGTCAAAAAAGTCAGGCATTAATGAAGATACGTGTAAATGACGTAGTAAGAGCACATCAGCTTTTAGAACAGCATCAAATTCATCTTAGAATAGATGGTGATTATCTTATTACGCATCAACAAGAAGATCACTTTATTTCCCACATAAATCATTTATTAGTCCAGCAAAATTTATCAGTGTATCGGATTGAAGAAGAAAAACATACGTTGGAAGAAATATTTCTAAATTTAACGGAAAAAGGTGGTGTTCTATAAATGATCGCTACCTTAAAAAGTGAATTATTGAAATATAAAAGGAAGAAATTACTTTTAGTAGTATTTTTAATACAGTCATTGGCATTACTTTGGTTATTTGCCATTGTGTCACAAGAAAAAAAGGAATTTCTAAATTGGGAATCGCTTCTTTCAAGAGTAAGTATGATAAATGCTTTATTTTTACCTATAATGATTGCAATCATTACTTCCCGAATAATTGATTTTGAAAACAAAGGGAATACATGGAAGCTATTGTGTGCAATTCCCACATCAAGACAGCAAGTATATATGTCTAAAATTATTTTTAGTATCGTTTTTCTTATCTATGCAGGTGTAATTTCTATTTCTGCACTTATAGTAATAGGAAAAATCTTCAATTTTGAAAGTGGAGTCCCAGTAATTTTATTGCTGAAATACGGTCTTTTTACCATTATAGGATGTATTCCTATGGTTATTTTGCAACTCTGGATATCTTTGATCGTGAAAAATCAAGTATTTGCTTTAACAGCAGGCGTAATAGGCTCATTTCTCGGATATTTCGGGCAGATGTTTCCTTGGAAAGCATGGATAATTTGGACTTATTCCTCAATGACAAATCCTATCTCTTGGGCGTTTTCCAATGGAAAAATAGTATTTTTCCCAAACCAAGAAGTCATGATGAGTCTTTCGTTAAGTTTAGGAGTTAGTTTATTACTTATCATTCTTAGCACTGTTCATTTTTCACACAAAGATATTCATTAGGAGGATGCAAATATGTTATTAAACTCATTTCGATGTGAACTAATAAAATTAAAACGTTCTAAAATATGGATTGTAATGACACTCCTTCCGCTTTTTTGTATTACGCTTGGACTCATAAACTTTCGAGTAAACTATGATGTCTTAATGGACAGCTCAACAAATGAGTGGGAGCAAGCTTGGACACAAGTTGGTTTAATCTATGGATTATTTTTATTTCCTGTCATAGTAAGCATTTATTGTGCATTTGTATGCCGCTTTGAACATAGTGAAGGAAATTGGAAAAAAATTATCTCTTTACCCGTTCCATTTCGAAACGTCTACCTTGCAAAGCTATTAGTCATCTTTTTGTTAACTTTCTTGACTCAAATATTTTTTTTAATTGCATATATCGTAATTGGTAAGCTACTAGGTATTACAAGTCCTATCCCTTGGCTTTCATTATTAAATTGGTCATTTAATGGATGGATTGGCACATTTTCAATTGCTGCTCTACAATTATCTCTTTCGTCATCAATAAAAAGTTTTGCAATTCCAGTTGGAATAAGTTTTGGTTTAACGTGTATCGGAATGATATTTCATTACTTAAATATTCCGTATATATGGCCATTCGCGCAACCAGGATTTGCAATGGATCCAATTCATTTAGAAGGCTTGCAAACTTTCCTTCAGTTCAGTGGATTTTATTTGTTAAGTTTCTTATTTGTTATGATCTTTACTTTTGTTGGCGTTCGAAGATTTACGATAAAAGATATTATTTAAATATGAGGACATGAATAAAAAGAGCCGACTTTAACTTTTGATTGGTCAGATTTGGCTCTTTTTATCGTCGCTTAAAACGGACTCATAATCGGTAATTGCCGATTAAAGCTTGGCACTGGTTGATAGGTTGGGTTGGTTTCTTTAGTTGATAAATTAAGGATAATAAACGTCGTTTCCTCTACTTCGTCGGTACGAATGTAACCTTCAATAATCTGAATAGTATTTTCACTAATTTCACTAATTTATTTATTGGCGAATAGTAGAATCGAGTTGAACACTTTAGAATAATAAAAACATCGTACGCGAAATCGTTTATTAGGAGGTTCCTAGACCAACCAATAAAAAGGGATTTCGAGTACGATGCTTGAACGAAATAAGAAACCTCGCCTTACACAGTTTCAACGTGTAGAACTTCAAGACTACTTAAAAGTTGGAATTACAAAAATAAGAGCGAACTTGCGTGAAAACTCAAGGTTTCGCGCGGTAACGCTCGTAAAGTTAGCCCGGTTTTTTTCGCAAATTGACCAATTGAATACATATTTTCAACTCCCTTTTCTTCAGTATAAAATCTACCGTCAGATACAACTACTTTCATTCACTTAACAAAAAAGAACACAACCTATCGCGTCTTTAATAAATGAAAATCTACTATAATTATTACGACGATTTTTATTTCTGTGAAATTATGAACCACACTTACTTACGTTAAGGTTCACCGAATAGTGGCTTACTCAGGTTTTTATTCTTCAAAGAAATCCAAATATTTTTTTTTGTAACAAAGAATTCCTCATTCCTTCTCCCCATTATTTAAAAATTAAATCTGTTAGCTGATTACCATCAATCAGTGACGTAATTATTTCAGAAGCGATAATTGCATTCTTTAATGAATCAATACACAGTTAAAAGGAAAAAAATAAATAGAACAAAGCAATAGGCCACTTCCTGTTCAAAATCGAACAAAAAGTGGTCTATAATCATTACAAATTTAAAAATTTTTTATTATCCCTGAAAAATACCGAAGTCACCCTGCTTGTAGCATAAGCTACAGATCTATCTTGTATTAAACTGTCCATTAATAAGGACCAAAGCACGCACAGCTATAACTGCCAGTTACTTACCTATAATGACATCATTCTGGTCAATTTAGTAATATCCTTATTTGATTAAAGGGTATCCTTAGATTCTTTTACTCTGCTAACCTTTGAAGAGGTCCTTTAACAGAATTTATTTTGCCTGGTGGTTTTGTACCAGAATCAAATGAAGGATTACGGAACACCTCTTGCCCCTCAAAGAAAGTCATTAAGATCTTCGTATCGTTAATCTCCTCAACTGGAATTTCGAAGAGATTTTTCTCTAAAACAACTAGATCTGCTTTCTTACCTACCTCAATAGATCCAATTTCATCTTCTTTGAACAATAAATGGGCGCCATTTAATGTATAGCTAGTAATCATTTGTTCAAGAGAGGCACTTTCTTCGGGTATAAGTTTCCCTTCCTCATCCTTTGCTATCATACCTCCTTGAATGCCATCCATAGGCCAGAAATCATTTACAGGAAAGTCACTCGATGCGGAAACTGGAATTCCCATATCAAAATAACTTTTCATTCGTGTAACTCCCCAGTAAGAACCAGGCTGTGGAGATGGTATTACACCTAATTCCTTCATCCGTTGCAATTCTTCATCACTAGGATTAGGCAGATGAGTAATCACATGTCGAGAATCCCTTTTTCCATTTTGTGCAGCTGCCTTTTCAAACGCATCTAGAGACGCGTTCACCCCAGGACCAAAAGCGTGAACAAAAAATCTAAAACCCTCTTTATCCGCAGCAGCTACAACCTTCTCTAAATGATCTTGCTCCCAAGTCGATTTAAAGTCTTCGCCATCTGCAAATATTTTCACGGAATTTGCATTATACAACCTTCCTTGATGTCCATCACGTAATTTTTTAAATCTCTCAACTTGCTCTGGACCTTTCGATTCATTTACCCATAACGCGATTTCGTATCGCAGAGTCAATTTACCCTCTTTTTCTAATTCTTTTAATGCATCCAGCAAAGTTTCGTGTGGCGATTCTCCAGCAAGGGGGACGAAAACAGAGGTTGTCCCTCTTTCAGCAGCCATTTCCTGAAAAGCAAGAATTCCCATTTTATTTTGTTCTACTGTAAAGTAAGGTTCTGGAAGACCTTCAACCAAAAGGGCAATACCAGTAAATTCGCGTATAATTCCAGTCGGTTCTCCAGTTACAGGGTCGCGTTCAATAACTCCTCCTTGTGGGTTAGGAGTATCTTTATCAATTCCTGCTAATTCAAGGGCTTTTGAGTTAACCCAAATCGTATGATGGTCGTTATCAATCATGACAACAGGTATATCGGAAGCGACTTCATCAAGCAATTTTTTAGGAGCTAATTTTCTACTTTCACTCTCTTTTTTGACTAAGCTCTTATTCCAGCCAACACCGCGTAATTGTTCTAAGTTAGGATTTTTTTTACGGAACTCCTTAATTGATTTTGAATACTTTTTCATTGTTTTGTACGGATTAAGATCTAACCAAAAAAGTTCTTCCGATTTAGCGTACATATGACTGTGGGAGTCGATAATTCCAGGTATCAGCATTTTATCCTTTATGTCAATCACTTTCGTGTCGGTTCCTTTGAAAGCTTTCACGCCTTCATTGTCACCAACATAAACAATTTCTCCATCCTTTATAGCAACTGCTTTTGCCATACTTCGATTTTCATCTACTGTATACACAAAACCGTTTTTAAAAATTAAATCGGCTTTGAGAGCGCTTTCAGAAGCGAAAACTGATTGGCTCCCCACAAAACTTGAACACAACAGCAAAAATATAAGAAAATAACTAAACTTTTTTTTCAAAAACGATCACTCCTTATTTGCTTAGTATAAAGTTTCATATCCGATAATTAACGAATGAGCATTCCTATGTGGATACCATCATCACATGGAAAAATACATGAAAGCCTTTCGGGTAACAATGTCATGGACTTAAATGATTACTACTAGTCAATTGTCATCAAGCACCTCCCTGCAAATAAAACGATTGCAATTTCTTCAAAATACAAACCTGACTCCTACCTCCTTTCTGAATATTAATAGTTAATTATATTTATCTGTAACAATGAACGGTACCTACAGAAAGAAGGGAAATCATTCATGCATTCTATCATTTTGTTGGAAGGATTTAAGCAACATCGATGTAAGCAGTTGCACAAAATTGCATGATGATTTCATAGAGGCCGGGACATAACTGGTCAAAACCTTAAAAAGCGCAAGAAATCAATTTTGAAACGTTGATTTCTTGCGCTTTTCTTATGTAAAATTTTTAAATTTTGCTTTGAAAATATACTTATAGCCCAGCCTCAAACGAATAATATAGCTTATGATAGCAATACCCTCTCGCAAAAAGCAATGTATGCTTCAGGTAGTTCGAATCCTTCTTGGATTAGTGTCCCCATTACTTCAATAGGATTGTAATATTTATCATCGGAACTTTCTTCAAAGCTACAAAAAATAGGAAAAAGCCCTTTTTTCATTAAGGGCTTTTTCCTGTTTACAAACGTATCAACTATCAATATTTATTGAATAAACAACATCTTCGAAACTCTCCAAGTTAAGAGATTTCTCATCGCCGTGTGTTTATGCTACGACTTTCGAGTCGATTTTCTGTTTCCGTTTATTCTTGTTCTTTTTCTTATACCACCACATATAGACACCTGTGAACATCAATACAGATGGCGTAAGACCGCCGATAGCATACAAAATTTTAGTAAATAAACCACCAAAACTACCTGTATGTAATGGAAGGTGCCATGTTTGATACACAAGTCCACTATCAACATGTGGATCTAACTTGCCCACTACTTTTCCACTATACTGATCTAACCAGACTTTTACATTTCCATTCCCTGGATCGAATGAATCGCTGAGACGAAATTCTACTGCGCCTTCTGGAGTTCCTTTTTCCGCCTCTCCAGGCATTCGAATTTGCATAACTGTTCCCTGAGGTACTTCTTTTTCAGCCATACTTATCAATTCATCAAGTGGAAGCTTACCACTAGGAAGGGCTGTTGAAATAAGCTGCTCTTCTGGAGGCATCACCTTTGCTTTTGCACCAAACCAACCAAAAATCACTTCATCATATACAAAAAGGGCTCCTGTTAACGAAACAACCAATAAAAACGGAATGGACACTCCACCAATGACTTTATGTAAATCATATTGTCGTATAAAAGGGTTGGCATTTCGTCTTAAAGTAAACCCACGTGCCAATTTTTTTATCCCCGGCCACCATAAATATAATCCTGATAATGTAATGAAGAAGAAAATAAATCCGATTATACCGATGATTTGCTCACCATTGAAATCTTTTAATAGCAGCTTTTCGTGAAACTCCGCTATTAGACTAAATAATGCTTGATCCCCTAATGTTCCATTTATGTTTCCTGTTCCTGGATCGACGAATATCTTTTTTTGTTCTTCGCCTTCTTTAAGACGGAATAGGTAAACTCCTCTAGCTTTAGGTTCACTTGGCGTGTATACACGGTCAATTTGACCATTTGGATATGCTTCTGATACAACTTCTATGGCTTGCTGGTATGTAACTTTTTCTCCTTCTGTTACTTTATACAAATTAGGATGCAGCAAGTTGTTTAGTTCAGGTTCAAAGACTAGCAAACTTCCTGTTAAGCCAATCAGTACTATAAAAATTCCCGCTAGCATACTAAGCCATAAATGAATTTTTGAGATGATTCTACGTGTTTTAATAAAAATTGCCTTCTTTCCAAAAATAATATGAAATTATAACGTAGTTTACTATAGAGAGAATGATTATCATTGTCAATATAAAACTACTAAAATTATGTTAATATATTTATCTTCAATCACATTTAATGATTATAAATACCTAAATAACCAATTGACGAATCGGTAAAATAGTTTCATTCATCGTTTCTTAAGGTTGGATGTGCTTAGTCATGGAAATCGTTTTCTAAGTACATTTCTTTTTCTTCAAGTTATAGTTTATATAGATTGAGGGAGTTTGATCTTTTGTTAAGTGGTTATAAATGTGATACTGACCTTTCCAATTTCGATTAGCCATATCTATCTAATCGATTAAGTAAAGGTCAAATGTTTATGAAGGATTTTCATGTTAATAGCTACTGTTAGATATGTGTGAGGGTATAGCGAGGAATGCGAGAGAAGGTTATGTAGCGAGTGGATTAACACTAGGTATATCTTATAGCAAGCATGCCAAAGAAAGGCTTTAATGTTATGCCTTTTTCTTGGCTTAAGTTTCATGTGGCAATTAACTTCTTTATAAAAAAATTTGATTATTTTTGAAATCCTTATTGCAATAATGGCTCCCGTTTTAGTACATTTATTCACAAACTTTTCCATTCATTGGATTGTTTATAAAAGGCTGTTTTCTTTATTTTACAGCTTCTTTAAAAATGTTTAAAAAGTTGTTATCGTCCTCGAAAACATAGTTTTTCGTATTGTGGTTTACATAAACTACGCCATCGTCTATATTTAGCCAAAATGAACTCAATGAATCAACAGTGAAGCTTACATAATATTGATATTTAAAGGTAGCTCCATTGTACTTTTTAAATGTTGCATTTTTAAAACTATTTATAAGCTCTTGCTCTATTTCTTTTGAAATTAAAATGTCTGAAGCTGTTGGTAATGGATTTTCCCTTTTGGGTGTCTGGTCCGTTGTTCTAATTGCTACGGATGCATTTTCTGAGCTTAAATTCCCATTTTCAAAACCTAATATTTCATTTGAAGAATAATCCCTATATTCATCATACAAGTCTTTCCCTTTTATTAAACCAACAAGGCAAACTATGACGATTAAAATGGTGTAAAAAATTTTCTTTACGTTCAAATACACACCCCCATCTTTTTTTATTTATTATAGATTATACATTGCAACTCTTCTGCCCCATTAGCACAACAAGAAAAAAGAGCTGCATATGCAACTCATTGTTCTTCAAGTAAAGCTCCTGTTATTAAATCAACATTGACTACCTCAAGTTTATAACTTTCCATATCAAGAGAATCTAAAATGTCTCTAAAGTATTCCTCTGTTTGTTCTTTGTATTGTGTTTTTCCAATTCTAACTGTAAGGACGTTTTCTTCTGGGCTTAATCCCATAGAGTGTACAGTAAATTTCTCTTGTGCAACATCAAAAATTTGACCAGAAAACATTTTTTCAATACCATTTGCAGTATCGTTCCCTTCAAATTCATCTTGTGCGATAAAGAGGATAAATCCAGTTACAACTATACATAGCCCAATAATAACCTTCTTCAAAAAAATCACCTCCAACTTCTTTATCACAACTTCCTTATTTGGTAATATATTCTATCGAAACAATTCGCCATTCACTTAAAAATTTCCTTCTTTAACTAAACTGTCCGTTACTTTAAGTACCATTCTTTCTATTATATTTCAAGTGTGTTTTTCCACAATCTGAACCTTAGCATAAAAAAGAGCACCATTCCTGATACGGAATTTCGCCCGATTATGTAACAAGAGTATTATATTGCTTTTTGTGCTTTTTTTAAATATATCCAATTCTATGTTTTTTTGATAAAATTTTTTATTATATTAGTAAAGGCGTTGATAGATTATGAACAAGGTTGCAATATGGGAAAACCTAAAGTCCTTTGGTACGGAATTTTTAGAAATTATTACCTCAGATACTTTGTCGAAAGTAAACAGTACAGTTATTTCTACGGAAAATGGTATTCCTTATAAAATCGACTACAATATAGAAATAAATGATTGGTTCATTAAAAATCTTAATATTGAAATACCTAACAAAAAAAAATCTCTTTATATTGAAACTAATTCTGATCTACAATGGTTTGACCAAAAAGGGAACGAAATTAAAGAACTTTACGGAGCAATAGATATCGATATTTCCTGTACCCCTTTTACAAACTCATTGCCAATTAATCGGACAAAATGGATAATAAATGAACCTCAGATTTTCAAAATGGTTTTTATTACAATCCCTGAACTGAACATTAAGAAAGTAGAGCAAATCTACACACTTATTGATGTGGGAAATGATTATCGAATGTTCCATTATAAAAGCGGTTCATTCGAGTCTATGATCAAAGTCGATAGTGATGGTTTAGTAATTAATTACCCAAAACTATTCAATCGAAAGTATTGACCTCAAAGCTCGGATAATCGTCCGAGCTTTTTTACATAACTATCATTGTGTTTCGTACTTTTGTTTCAATTACGAGGTTAATATACCCCTTCTTATTCAACTAACCTGCTCCGTTAGTAAAATCACTCCTTATGTTTAGAATTCTATTAAGTTGGCAATAATCCCTTTTATATTACTATTTTAGGGGGAATGGAATTGTTACTGTCAAAAGCATGGACTTTGTTTGAAGCTGATAAACGAATAGAGGGCTTTTCGCCACAAACGCTGAAGGCCTACCAGTTACAGTCTTTTCTATTAATTGGTTATTTTAAGGATATAGAGATGGAATTGCTTGACACTAATCAACTGAAGGAGTATCTTGCTATATCCGGCAAGCACTTAAAACCAGCCAGTCTTGCACACCGTATCCGCTTTATGAAATCATTTTTTCGTTGGTCTCATGAAGAAGGATACCTGAGTAAGAATCCAACTTCCAAAATTAAAGAACCGAAAGTAGGAAAGCGTATACCCAAGTATTTAACCGAACGGGAGATTGAACACCTTCGTGAATCCTGTCATTCCGCAATGGAAAAAGCAATTTTCGAATTCATGTTTTCTACTGGTTGCCGAATTGGAGAAATAGTTGCGTTAGAAAAGAACCATATTAATTGGTCCAATCAATCCGCAATCGTTAGAGGAAAAGGTGATAAAGAAAGGGAGGTTTATTTTAATACGCGTTGTGACATATGGCTTAAACGATATATTGAAAACCGTACTGACAATAATCCTGCCATCTTTGTGACAGTAAGGCAGCCACATAAAATGAGTGTTGCCCAAATGCGATACATCATCAAGCGGATATCAAATCGTGCTGAAATCAATAAAGAAATTCATCCACACCAACTTAGACACAGCTATGCAACTCATTTGTTGAACAATGGAGCTCCAATAGAAGTCATACAAAGTCTTATGGGGCATGAGAAAAGCGAAACAACTAGGATCTACGCTCAATTAAGCGGGAGGCTAAGGAAAGAGTATTATCAGAAGTGTTTTTAAATGTAAAAGGAGCAGTGTCTTAAAAGACATTGCTCCTTTTGACTAAATCGCACCCGTTAGTTCAACAAGAGGTTCTTTTTAAACTCCAGTTTATAGCTTTTTTTACTAATTCGTTAACAAAAAATTCTTTACCTTCTTGATACTTATAAATATCATTTGGAAACTGTTTTGCTAATTTTATTTTTAAATCCCCGTAACTTCTTGCGTCCTCTGGATTATTAATTAAGTATTCCTTGAAATCTAAATGTATCCTAATATTTTCATTTCCCTCTTGATAGATATGTACGTGGTGGGTTCTTCTTTCCTTATTCTTCGGAAAATACCTTCTACCTGGTATGCCATTTTCACCTCTAGGGTCATACCCTATTGAAGACATTTTTTCGTTGTATAAATCAACTTTCTCAATATCATTCACAATAACTAAGATGTCTACAATTGGTTTAGCAAAACCAATTGTCGGTATAGCTGTACTCCCTATATGATGAATTTCAAGCAATTCATCTTTAAAAATATCTTTAAGTATAATTTCTTCTTTATAAAATTGTGTTACCCAATCCTCTGTCCAAGGACGTATTTCAGCTTTTCTCATCGGCACCCCTCATTAACTTAAAATTTGATTTTATTTTGGTGATTCCTTCTTTCACTAAATGCCCCGTTAGTTTATTAAAAAAAGAGTTGTCTTAACAGTTCAAAGTTCACCCCCGATAGTTTAAGTGTGATTCTTCACAAAATCTTAGAAATTCGCAATGAAAAGCGGATCACATCATATTTATTAAATTCCTCATATTGTTCAGTTAGGTCATATTGAATTTTAATGATACACATTGTTCCATTAAGTACTTTATCATATAATTTTAATTAGAAAAATTTGGAGGTATTACAATGGATTCTTCATCTATATTCACCATTTCTATAGCAATGGCAGCTTTCGTCATCACGGGTATTAATGAAAAAAAATTAAAAAATTAGAAAAACGTATCGAAGAACTTGAAAAAAATAAGTAATTAATTCAATATAGTTATGAAATTTATAGTTTCACTTTAGGATATCTGTTTAAAGTAACCTTCTACTCCTTCTTATTCAACTAAACTGTCCGTTAGTTCAATAAGAAAAAAGAGCTGTCTAAGCAGCTCTATGGTCTTCAAGTAAAGCACCCCGTTAGCCATCCATGTAGCGCAAAAACCAGCGCTACTCCACAGAAAATGAAAGATGATTACGTTCTTTCATGAGAGTTCTATAACATTTTGTTGAGCTAAAACAAACTGTGAATTGAAAAGTTTTCTACTAGAAAAACAGGATTAGAAATCCATTATTTATAATTAGTAAGCCAGTCAATTAATTGATTATAGTTACTGGAGAACATTACATTGCCTTTAGTATTAGACTTTTCAAGATGAATTAGAATATCCCCTTCTTCTAATAAAAAAGCGACTGCAATAGAGTTCTCTAATATATTATTAGAGAATAATTTATCTTTCCACAATTTTTGTATAGAATAATGCTCTGGAGTATAACCTTTACGATTAACTAACAACTTAAACTTTTTGTCTTGTTTAATAAATGAAAAGCACGTTTTTTCAAATGAATTAAACCATGTGTTTACATCAGCAAGAGTTATGTAACCTGTTAAATTAGTAATAATAATATCTTCAAAAATGGATGTACTTACATTTTTAACATTCAATTAAAAAACACTCCCTTTTTATCATTATAAACCAAATAATGTAAGTGGGTATACATTTTAATATTGCACAGTTCGAAGACATTACGCTTGTTAAATTAACCTGCTCCGTTAGTTTAAGTACATTTCTTCACAATCTCCAAAGTGAATTTTCCAATGAAAAAACCGAGGCTGGGACAGAACTCGATTATTTTGAAAAATAGCGAAAACAGATAATAACTTTTTCGCTTCAATGAGTAGAGTGTTCCTTCCTAAATCCAAAAAATGTTAGACCAATGCAATCGGTCTAACATTTTTTCTTTTTGTCCCAGCCTCCATCTTTTTTATTCGAAAACAGAAGTGACAATATTAATTATAATTATTTCTTTAGTATTCCACGGTATGGGTATGTATTTTATAATTAAAAATACATGTATAGGACAAATAAAGTTGGAAATGCAATACCTTATAAAATGTGTGTTCTAACGTTTAATGATAAAACAAACACCTTATTAAACTAAATTGCTCCGTTGAATAGCAACAATCTTTTAGAAAACAACCTATATCTTTTATTGCTTAGAAGTTTAAGAAATAGACTTTAATGTACAAATAATTGATATAAGCTCCTTTTAAATACTGCAACATTAGATTGATTTAATTGTTGTAGTGATTTTGTTGTTTAATTTTTGATGTAAGATACCCCACTCTACTAAAAAATATAATAATAACGTCGTTTTAAAATCTAAGTTTTATTCTACAATAGCGCCCATGAGCCTCCTCGGCAATGTCTACACCGACAACTAGATGCATTGAGGAAATGTTTTCAATGAGTTGTTTTTCTTGTCCTACGATTTAAACTTCATCGTAGAACATCCTCCTGGATGGTTGGCTTTTGAGGTATCGACCTCGTATGCAACTCTATCGTACCGAGGCGCTTTTTTTTTGCAAAGATCAAATTTTTCGTTTCATAGGAATTCTATCGGGATCTTAAATCTACAAAGACCTAATTTAGCAGTTTGAAAGATTTATTAATATTCAAATCACCGTACAGTTGGTCAAACAGCTTGCCGTCTTTCGACTGGGGAGCAAACGGATTGGACTGCGGTACTGTATACACATACACCATGCCGTTGGCTTTCGTAATGACGCTCCCTACAGGCGGGCCTTCTTCGCTGGAGAGGCGACTCCAATCATTTTTGGAAAATACGGAGATCATCAGCAGCATCTCAGTATCTTTTCCATTTTCGGTAGTATAATCGAACTGCACGACATGCTTAGCCGATGGCATGATTTGATTTGCATTTTTACCTGAATATTGGCTTGTTTTGTAATGTCCGTTCCATGAAACAGGCAATTTAAAAATGAAGTTTGCCTGAGAATTCGTATATAGTTCTTGGTTATCCGCCAAAACATTTTTGAGTTTCTTTCCTTCCCAAGTTAAGATCAGATGATCCACGTAACCACCATTTCCTCCTTGAGGGGCCGTTACGATAATATCGTTGACTTTGTTGCCTGTATAGTCACTAATAATCAACTTTGGTTCTCGGGCAGATTCCCCATACAATTTTCCATCCGTCCCTTTGAACATCCAATCATATTTTATGTATCTTTTAGTTTTTCCCTCCTGCACGATGATGGATAAATCATTCGCATACGCATCTAGTTTTCCATCAATCTTTTCTTTTGTACCCACCAATATCACATTGTCTTTAACTGAATTACCGTCAATATCGGACACTTTGCAGTCGAGTACATACGTATTTTCCTTAAGTTTAAGTTCGGGTACTCTAAATTTTTGACCAATTTCTACTTTTGGCAACGTTTTTTCGGATTGCTGAGCCACCACTTTTGGATCTGAAGCTGCCTGTTTTGCCATCGAAACTTGTGGCGCCCCAATTCCAACTGCACAAATTAAACCTGCCAATGCTAAATAAGAAATTTTCTTTACGTATTGCTTCTTCATTTTCTAAACCTCCATTTATTCATTTTTGTTTCTACATAAGTAAGACGTATGAGGTCCCCTAAAAAGTTTTTTTATGACACTCTATATATTACTTATTGCTTGTTTCTACTTGCTTGGCGTCTGTTACTTTTGCAGCTTTTGTCAGCTTTCCTTCTTTTTCAAGCTGAGCAATTAGCTCATCTAACGTCATTCCTTTTTCTTTAGCCATTTTTTCTAAATTGACAGGTTCATTAGATTTTGAGTTTTCCGCTGATTTAGTAGCCTCAGTTGTTTCGGCAGCTTTTGTCAGCTTGCCCTCTTTTTCAAGCTGAGCAATTAGCTCATCTAACGTCATTCCTTTTTCTTTAGCCATTTTTTCTAAATTGACAGGTTCATTAGATTTTGAGTTTTCCGCTGATTTAGTAGCCTCAATTGTTTCAGCAGCTTTTGTCAGCTTGCCCTCTTTTTCAAGCTGAGCAATTAGCTCATCTAACGTCATTCCTTTTTCTTTAGCCATTTTTTCTAAATTGACAGGTTCACTAGATTTAGTAGTTTCCCACATGTCGTTGCTCGCAGCATAGGCAGATCCTGCAACAACAGATAACCCCAGCATAAGTGTAGCAATTGTTAATGTTTTCTTCATATTGAATTCCTCCTAAAATATTTTTAGCCTCTACCATAAATGAATACTGTAATTAAATTGAATCAGGTTGGTTGCCTGCATCCTTTCTATTAGATGTTACGAGTGTATAACAATCCATGTTAAATCCTTGTTAAGAGAAATACTTCTTGAAAATTTGTAAAAAAAAAGCTTTAAATAAACAGGGTAAACTGCCATTCAAAGTCTTTTTCATTTTTTATATACCAAGTGTAATTTCTAAACAAGTACCGCAGTTTTCGTTGTCAGTAACAACGATAGTTCCGTTGTGCTTGGCTATGATACTTTGCACAATGGAAAGTCCCAAGCCTGATCCACCCAATTTACGAGAGCGTGATTTATCCACTCGGTAAAAACGCTCAAATATATTCTTTTTTTCCTCATCAGGGATACCAATTCCCGTGTCTTTAATTTTAACCATTATCTTCTTATTATCAGATTTGACATTAATCATTACCTTCCCGCCGTCAATATTGTATTTAATACCATTTTCAACAATGTTATAAAACGCTCGATAAAGTAAATCTGTATTTCCGCAAACAACACTATTATCGCAATCCCAATATAGTTTAACCTCTTTTTCATCAGCGATATGAGATAGTTCAGAAACAATATCTCCAAAAACATCCTTCAAGCAGATGGTTCCATTCTCAAATCCATCATTCATATTTGTCATATCTAAAAGGGTGAATACATGCTCGGATAATCGCTGTGTTTGCTTTTCAAAAACGTTAATGAGTGCATCAATTCTTCTGTAGAATGTGCGTTTTTCTTGGAAACGATGGACATTCTACCAATGATGAAATAGCGGAGCTAACGCAATCTTTTAATGAAATGACGGATAAGTTAAACAATGCTTTTATGATGCAAAGCCGTTTTTCCGCAAATGCAGCCCACGAATTCCGAACCACTTGTGGTTTTAAAAACAAAGGTCGGTGTATCGAACTGAATATTCCGATAAATAATTACATGTATTTTGCAAAAAAATGCAACTTTACACGGAGCTTGCCCACCTCTCCGTGTAAAGTTGCAACTTAATCTTATCTTTGTAAACTCTTATTTTAAAACATCATAAACTAACTTATTTAGTACTAGATTTGGAATAATACTCTTCAAGAGTAATTCCTTTACCCATAATTGTTTGGGCTATTGATTTTCCTACATATCGAAGATGCCATGGCTCGTATTGATAACCAGTAATAGACTCTTTTCCTTGAGGATAACGAATGATAAATCCATAATCAGCTGCATGTGATTTCAGCCATTTTGCTTCTTTAGTACCGCCAAAACAATCCTGTGCCGCACATTTACCATTCCCTCCTGTAACATCAATGGCAAGACCTGTTTCATGCTCACTTGTTCCAGGTAATGCACTATACGTGATGGCTTTGTCATAACCATCCCTTTTTACGTAATTATTAAATAGGGTAACTTGTGTCGCATGTGATCTGTATGCAGATACACCAAGAAGACTCACTCCTTGTTTCTTAGCATCGGCAAATAGTTTGCCAATGGCTATAGATGCTTCATTTCGCATTTTTCTTTTTTCTGTCTTTTCTTTAAAAATAAAGGGTATTGAAGTATATACTAAGTCTTTTGGTACATAATTTTCTGGGAGCTTATTTTTTTTATTAACTAATACTGAAATACTTTCAGGCTGTGTAACAACATGAATAGTATCAGATGAAGAATTGCTTATTTTTACATATTGACTGCTGACATAACCTGTTTGACCTTTTATGCTAACCTTTAACCACCCATTGGAAGCTTTCCCTGTAACCGTTAACTGCGTTCCCTTTTTAACCGTTGTTATTATTTTATTAGCGGTAGAAGGGCCAGTACGGATATTTAAATTATCAGTTGCTGTATAGGTTGTAGCTGCTACATTAGATTTATTTTCAGGCTTTTTAACAGCATTACCTGTAGAATTGGTTACTTTCACATATTGACTGCTGACATAACCTGTTTGACCTTTCACGCTAACTTTTAACCACCCATTAGAAGCTTTCCCTGTAACCGTTAACTGCGTTCCCTTTTTAACCGTTGTTATAATTTTATTAGTGGTAGAAGGCCCCGTACGGATATTTAAATTATCAGTTGTCGTATAGGTTGTAGTTGCTGCACTAGCTATATTCGGTCCAAATCTCTCAATATTTGATAGATTAAAATCTATGGGACATGCAAATAAAATTGTGAAGGCAAAACCGATAGCTACGAATTTTTTGTTCAAGAAAGTTCTCTTAAATTGTGTCATTTTAAACATCTCCAAATACTAATACTCTTCAAAACAAACAAATGTAATATTATAAAAGTTTTATTTTATCTATTAATTACTGAATTCAATAACCCTCTCTTTCTATTTTTAGGGTATAAATAAAAATTGAATAACAAAACAAAAAAGAATAACAGGCGTGTTGATTAACCATTTTTATACATTCGAATTAATTCGAAAAGGCTGATGTCTGCTACGGGCTACTCGCTTTCCTGCGGGAGTCTAATGGCCCTACGCTACAATCAGTTAAAATAGAAATATATTAGCAAAATAGCAACAAGATCCATTTATCGCTCAATAATAAAACTATTTTCTCCTAGTCAACACATCTGAAAGAATAATAAATTTTAACCATGCTGATAATTCCCTCTATCTATGAAATCCACTTTCAGCTACTTAGAATATAATAATCTCAATTCTGAGTCAATAAAATTAATATGGTAAAAATATGATTTTTTATTGTTTTTGTATTAATAACGCAACGCTTTCTAACCTTTAATACTATTACATCTAAAGTTCAAACCAAATACATGAGATATAATAAGCAAAAAGCATTACTTGAAACAAAAACGACCATTGTACAGAATTCGGGAGAGATAATATAAAAAAATCGCCATTTTAATTTTTCTAAAGACTTATATGATGAACTTTCATTAAAGAAAAAAGTAGAAAATTTATTAAAATTTCATTCCAATAAGTTTAAAAATCATAAACTTTTGGCAACGTTTTTTCGGATTGCTGAGCCACCACTTTTTGATCTGAAGTTGCCTGTTTTGCCAACGAACCTTGTGGTGCCCCGATTCCAACTGCACAAATCAAACCTGCCAATGCTAAATGAGGAATTTTCTTTACGTAATGCTTCTTCTTTTTCTAAACCTCCATTTATTCATTTTTGTCTCTACATAAGTAAGACGTATGCGGTCCCCCAAAAAGTTTGTTTTTGGATTGGAGGAAAAAGAAATCTTTTTTATTTTTTTATACGTAGTACCTAAAGGGATAACATCAGGTAAATGCGGATTTACATCGCTATGGAAAAAAGACTGTCAATAGACAGTCCTGTTATTAAGCTAACGCTACACGGATTAGGCAGTAACGATAAAGAATAAACCCTTATTCATTACGGCCTTTTAAATTCGACACCTTACAAGTAAAAAGCCGTTGCAAAAGCTCCTCTTAGCAGAAGTATCCTCTTGTGACAGCTCCAGTTACTATATATTATTTAGTGCTTGTTTCTATTTGCTTAGCCTCTGTTAATTCAACAGCTTTTGTCACCTTGCCTTCTTGTTCAAGTTGATCAAGTAGTTCATCTACAGTGATTCCTTTTTCTGTAGCCATTTCTTCTAAGTTAGCAAGTTCATTGTCACTAGAAATGTCATTGTTCGCAGCCTCAGTGTTTGTTTCTACTTGCATGGCCTCTGTTAATTCAACACCTTTTGTCACCTTGCCTTCTTGTTCAAGTTGATCAAGTAGTTTATCTACAGTGATTCCTTTTTCTGTAGCCATTTCTTCTAAGTTAACAAGTTCATTGTCACTGGAATTAGTAGTTCCAAGATCATTGTTCGCAGCCAGCGCAGAACCTGTAACAACAGATAACCCTAGTGTAAATGTAGTAATTGCTAATATTTTTTTCATAATTAAAATCCTCCTATCGATTAGATGCTATCAGTATATACCGATGCATGTTAAATCCGTGTTAAGTAAAAACCGTATACATTCCCATACAGTTTGGATTTACATAACAACGGAATTAGGCAGTAACGATCGATTAAGGATAAACCCTTGTTGGGGTAGCACCAGGAAAATGCGGATTTACAACGTTAAGAAATATACACGATTTTATGTACACTAAACGGTAAGCCATAAACGTGGAAATATTGATGTATCAAGTGTTTGTGCTTCCTGTATAAAAAGCTGTATAAAGAATGTTCATAAGAAAAGCCACGAAACGTTGATGTAACAACATTTGTGGCTTTTTGGTGTGTTTCCAAACTTCCATTTGGGAACGTTATTCGGTTTATTTATGTATACGATATAAATCCTTGTTTCACTAAAACACTCAAAAGAATATTAAAGAAACTCAATTGATCCAAGGAAGGAACTCTACCTTTACCTTCAGTTTTATATCATCAGGAGACTTTTCCTCTTCTATTAGGTAAGAGATGACATAATCGCCTTCAGGGAATCCGTCAAATACCTTCTCATAACTTTCATTACTTTTTAAAACACCATTTGTTATAAGTATTTCTTTATCATCTACATTTTGAATTTTGAATAAAAAGCTTTCAGTACCGGTATTTAATAAAGATATTTTAAATGGCATATCACGAGAATTAGAAAAATAAGATTTGCTTTCACCCATTCGAGACGCGACCTCTTCATCAATCACAAGGGGCCTAGAACCTCCCATTTGGTCTTGATACTTTTCCATATACGTGTTGACATCTAAGATAACAGGTTCCTTTTTTACAACTTCTGACACTTCTTTAGACTCTACTTTTGCAGATGGTTCTTCTGATGGAGCTGAAAATGCATTACACCCTGACAAGAGTATAATAAATGCACCTATACAAGCTAATTTATAAATTCTCATGACTTCTCCCTCTAAAATTACTAACAGCGGTAATTGTACCATAAAGTGACAAGTACCTAAAGGAAGCTTTGGATACTTTTCATTGAGATTCTATTTATATGTTACGGCCATTCAGAACAAGTGGTTCGAACAGTCTTCTTTAAAATTATTTTTCGCAGCGTCTCAGAGTGTTATTTTCTATAAAAAAACAGCTACAAACACCGATTTAACAGTGTTTGTAGCTGTTTGAAATGTTATCAAGCTTGATTTGGGAACGTTATTTTGTATTTGATTGTATAGCTTAAATAAACGCATCAATCGAACTCGATGTAGGTTTTACTCGTGTTGTGCTTCGCTTTTAAAGCATTGATTGTTTATTTTATCCGACTTTAGATTGAATGTTTTTAGTGTTCTTTTTTAATCCCGTTGCAACCCCAATCATACAAAATGTTATTGCAAGAGAAGACCAATCGAAAGTGCCTAACTTAACTAAAGCATAAGTAAAAGTGATAATAGCAAGAACCGCGATAGTGTAAAAAAAGTAAAGTAATAATTTCATAAGAAATACCTCATATTTTAATATAATCCTACAGATTGTAACATTATTCCTTTTTTGTTTCTATATCAGTCAAATAATTTCTAAACAAGTTTCCAAAACGTCGTTTAGAAAGCTTTCCTCGTAGAGTCATCAAAGTATCATTTGGGAACGATTATTAGGTTTGCTTTGTATACGTTATAAATCCTTGTTTCACTAACGCTACCCGTTAGCCATCCATGAAATGCAAAAATCAGCACTTCACCACAGAAAATGAAAGATGATTAAGTTCTTTCATGGGAATTTAATAAGAAGGTGAATAAATTCTATCTGTTTCCAAATCAGCTGAAATTAAAGCTATTTGTTGCAACATCAGGAGATTATTGCACCTATGCCTCCGTTTACCTTTTCAGTAATGGTTTACTAAAATTATAACTTTTTTCTTCAGTCGTTCCTGTCATCATATTCTTCAGTTGATATGTGTTATTCTTAACTTCTTGCTCACCTAAAACAATAACGTTCGGTATATTTTCTCGATTTGCCTTGTCCATCGCCTTGCGTAGTTTTTTGTGGCTCAGTTCAACGACCACACGTTTTCGTTGTTGACGAAGTGTTGTGGCCAGCTGTAATGCTTCCTTTTCAACACCCATAGGAATAATATAAACATCAATTTCACTTTCAACAGCAACTTTTCCATTCAATTCAAATGCTGTAAATATCACATCTAAACCAAATGAAATACCGACTGTCGGGAAGCTTTGATCGCTGCCAATCAACCCACCAATTGCATTGTCATAACGACCACCACTGCCAATACTTGATTTGATGGAACCTTCCTTTAAAAAAATTTCATAGATAGTCCCTGTGTAAATTTCAAGGCCACGTGCTAAAAATGGATTAAAAATGCAATTGTCCATTACATTTAGAGTTTGCAAATACGAATCTAACTCACGCAGCTCTGCAATACCTTCTTGCACAAAGTTATTCAACGTTGCATATTGCTCGAAATAATCAAATGCTGGTTCAGTATCTAAAAATTGTTCGATTGCAGCTAATGAATCGCTCGTTAACGCTAACTCTTCTAGCTCCTTCACTAATGTCATTCGATCAATTTTCTCCATTTTATCAAGTACTAATATAACTCTATTCATCACTGCTTCAGGTACAGCAAAACATTGCAACAAACCGTAAAGTAACTTTCGATTGTTGTACTGAATGAGAATGTCTACGTCCAGCTTGCAAAATGCATCAACTGCCATCATCATAAGCTCTGCTTCAGCAACTTGTGATTTTACGCCAACAATATCCACATCGCATTGAGTAAACTCACGTAAACGACCTGTCTTAATTGGCCCATCACGAAATACTTTACCAATTTCATAGCGTTTAAATGGCATCGATAATTCTGGATTCATAGCAATAACCTTTGCAAATGGTATTGTTAAATCATAACGTAACGCTAAATCACGTTCCCCACGATCCGTTAGAGTATACATTTCCTGTAAAATTTCTGCCCCACCTGCATATTTAGATGCCATTAAATTTTTATAATTAAGAATTGGTGTTTCCAATGTTTCACAGCCATATAAAATAAACGTATCTTCTAATGTTCTACGAATTGTACGGCGAATAGCTTCTTGTTTAGGTAAATAATCTTGCGTTCCTCTTACATTTTGGTAATCCATCTTTTTCATCATATCTTCCTCCTCGTTTTAGCAAATAAAAAAACCGTATAACACTAAAGCTCTAAAACGGCTTTAATTATACGATTCAACGGGAAAAAGTCTTCCTATTCAATATTAAAAAATTAATAAAGATAGCAAGACTAATCAATATGATGATGTGTAGTTTTTTTAATTATTGAGAAATATACGACCATAATTTTTACCTCCTTTTAAATTGAATTAATAATACAATATATGTTAATAAAATACAATTGGAATATTTATAAAATATTGTTGAACAACACTCTTCAACTAACCAGCACTGTTAGTGAAAAAGCGATTGCTCTAATTGAACAATCGCCCCCGATAGTTTACGTTCATTTATTCACAAACTATCTGCTTTTACATCTATTAACTCTTTTTAGTTATGCCAGGAATGCTATCCCGTAGATTTCGATAGTGCTTCCGTTACTATAATAAAGTTTAAAGAATTACGCCTGATACATCTCCTTTCAATACTTCTTTTTCATTCTGATTTTTACATAAAAAGGATGCAACAAACGCTGTTCTATTATTTTCTTGCCTTTCGTATTGCTCAATTTTAACTATACAAACGATTGTATCACCTGTAAAAACAGGTCTTAAAAACTCAAAGCTCGTACTACGAGCCAGTACGTTATTATCTCCAGCTATTTTTGTTGGCAGAGTTGCCGTTAATAATCCTTGAATGACAAGTCTTCCTTGTTCATCTGGAGTTATGTGATGTATCCCTGCATCCCCTGAAATCTCAGTAAATAATTCAACATCCCTTACTGTAAAAGTTCGTTCAAACGTAATTATATCTCCTGCTTTTAATGACATTTTAAACTCCTCCCACTGTCTGGTTAATCACGATGTGAATATTACACCAATACCAGACTTTTTTAGGTAATATATTCCACAAAAAGTCCAAAAACCCTTCTTCAACTAACCTTTTCCTTCATTTATGAAGAAAAAGGCTCTACCCATTATGAAGTAAAGCACTCCGTTAACCATCCATGAAGTGCTGGATCTGCAAAAATAGATTGAGAAGGACCTTTTGCAATAATCTCTTTCCAATCCCCACAAATAAATTCCGCTTGGTTATGTCTAATATGATCCGCTATAGCATCAATTTTTTCTTTTGAATTATCCACCGTAATAAATTTTACTGTTGGAGAATGGAAGAAAGTATCCAAGAACTCCCTACACCAATACCAGTTCCAACCTCAAGAATTTCACCTTGTGTTATTTGTCCAACGAGAACTGATAATAGTCTTCCAGCTTCATCTGAACAGGAATTTTTTACAAAACTACAAATTACAATAATTTGCTTAAATAAAAAAATGGAGGAATTGAACGGACTCAATTTCTCCATTTTTCTATTCAAAGTCAGCTATACACTAGTCTAATAAACCTTACTGACAAATAATGCAGCTTTATTTTAATAATTCTTATATCATCTAAGAAAAAAATCACTTACTATTAAAAGGTCTATCAATCTTATCTTGTAGCTGGAAGAAACCCAGCAGCTTCGGCTTCTTCTTCAGTACAGAACATTTCTTCTGCTACTGTATTGTCATAATCACGTTGTCCAGGCATATGGTAAATTTTATTACCTTTTGAATTAATATTACCTTTAATTACACAACTGTTTTTATTAGCCGTATTAGATTCGTCATTTTCTGTCTTAGAATTATCTTTTGTTGCAGCATAATATGCATCTTTATCATAACCACGATTTGTTACATAGTCTTCAACTGACCAAATACCAATAGCAGATTTTTGCGCAGTTTTTTGAATCGATTTAAACCAATCTACATGCTTCGTATTTGGATCATAAATATAGGCCACGCGAGCTAATCCATTTTTCAATAGTTGCTCTTGAACACTAATACCATCTTTAGTATAAACATATGCTAGTAACCTTTTATATTTATCACGATATGAAACGTCGAATTCTAAATAAACCGTATCTTGACCAGCTAGTAGCTGCTTTGTAAATTCTTTAGCTTCTGGCCCATAAGGTTGCTCTCCTAACGTTTCGTGATTAGTTTCAGGGGTATCTACAAGAAGAAAACGTACTTTTTCTGGGCTACCATTATATTTTATTCTTATTGTGTCGCCGTCAATTATATCTTGTAGTTCGTATTCTTCAAATTTACTCACATCGTGCTTTTCAGCCGTTTCCATTGTTGAAGCTACAATTCCTTGTATATCTTCAGTTTCAATAATATCTGTGCTAGTTTCTTCCGTACATCCACTTATAAGCAATGTAGAAAAGAACAAAGCCAAATAGAATTTTTTCAAATCAGTATCCTACTTTCTTAAAGATAAAATATATCATTTATTTGGTTCATCACCAAAACGTGTGGTTGATTTCCGTTCCGACTGGGCGCTTTCCTGGGGGCGTCCGATGAGCCGCTTCACTCGCGTTGCTCGCTCCAGGGTCTCATCTGTGACGCTGATCCCCAAGGAGTCACCCAGCCTCCACTCCAATCAACTTATTTATATAGTATATGTTTTAACAAATGTCATCCACAACTTTTGGTGATGAGCCATTTATTTTCCTTATGTATCATTTTCTAGAATTCAAATACTACGATTCCAAGTTAGACAATGCCTCCGTAACCAATCTGATACCTTTAGTGCTTCAAACATTTTAGTTTGCCACTTCCAACTCTATGCACATCAAAATTAAAAAGGTGATCAATAATTTGTCACCTTTTTAATTCCTTACGACACATTCCTTAATAGTTTTTATCGAAATTAAATATCTTATAATCTTATCTTCAATAGTATTACTCACATTTTCCTATTAATAATATAATTTCTGATCCTATCTTTTCATAAAATCAAAAATCCCCAGTTAAATGATAATTGAAGACCTAAAAATTTATCTGAATATTAAATACAACACAACAGCAAAAATAATCGTTCCGCTAGTGATTAACGTCTTAATATCTTTGTCACTCATTTTCAGTACCTCTCCTCTTACTACTTTATTTAAGTCTATTATCAATAAAGCCCACTAATATCACAATGAATTTGATTTGTTTTTGCTGAAGAGTTTTTCAATCGTGATTAGAGTATTACCCTACTCATTAAAAAAACTTCAGTTTCAAAAACCGAAGATCATAATAATTATATAATTAAGCAATATTTACACATCACAACTTAGTACATCATTATTCTACATCAGTAAATATGTACACTTTCATACATATATAATGAATCCAGATATAGCAAAAATAGTTCCCTTACAACTAACGAATCAAAAGTCCGAAAGAGTTTCACGATGTTTGTTTCTATTGTAAAATATCAAGCTATTACATTCAAGCTATGTAGGTGCAAACAACTCAATGATTTTGGGATACTTCAACTAGCTGACTATTTACTATCTCATAACGTGTCTGTCTATTTGCTACTTCCATATATTTTTGCTTTTCTATCATCGCATCTAATGTTAACGATTACGTATAAAGATTCCGTGTGTGAGTATACAAAACAATTGTCTAAGCATACTAAAAACAGAGCCTCCTACAGTAATGAGGAGGCTCTGTTTTTAGTAAAGACTTTGTTAAATCTCGTTATGTGATTTTGGTTTTGGTCCTAGCTCTTCTGGCTCAATATCAGCAAATGTCTCGCCCTCTTCTTCCAAGTCACGCATACGATGTGCTATACGTGATGCGGCAGAAGCTGCGATACTGCCAACTAAATCATCTAAAAACGTATTTACATGATGTCCAGGTTCTGTATCTAACTTTTTAATAATACCGATTTTTTGCTTGTCTAAGTGTCCGAAAGTTGTAACCGCTATGCTACCATATGTAAAAACAGATCCAAGTGCGATTGTTTCATCCACACCAAATAAACCTTCGTCAGATTCTATTATTTGCTGTAATGGTGCAGATAATAACTTTTTCTCTGCAAGTTCATCTAATTCAATACCTACTAATAAAGCATGTTGAACTTCACGTTTACGTAATACACGCTCGACAGAATGAACACAGTGTTCTAATGTTAAGCCTTCATTATAGGTTTTTTGCATTTCATAAACGATTTTAGCAATATCCTCGAGCGATACACCGCGACGAATGAGTGCAGCTTGGGCTGCCTTCGCTACTTCATCAGAATGTATGCGAGTACTTTTATTATGCATAACCAACCCTCATTTCGTTTTTTTGCTAATAAAGTGCTAGCCTCACCTATTATACCTTTACTTTCGTATATGGTACAATTTTGTTACAAACACATGAAGGAGTGTCATCATTGGATAAGGGAACTGTACAGGATTTAAAGTTCTATAGTGAAGCGTTGCAGGAGGAATTACAGTTATATATTTATGTCCCTGCAAATTATTCCCCACTATATAAATATAATATTTTAATTGCATCAGATGGTAAGGATTATTTCCAACTTGGGGGAATCACAAAACTTGCTGATGAACTTATCGATGACTATGAAATCGAAAATTTAATTATCGCGTTCGTTCCATATAAAGATATAAAGGATCGACGTCACAAATATATCCCTAGTGGAGAGCAACATGAAGCTTATCTGCGTTTTTTAGCACATGAGCTTGTGCCATATTTAGATGCTGAATTTGCAACTTACCAAATGGGCATGAGCCGTGGATTGATAGGTGACTCCATGGCTGCAACTGCTTCCTTAATGGCTGCTTTAAAATATCCAAGTATTTTTGGTAAAGCCATTTTACAGTCACCATATGTCGACGAAGATGTGCTTAAAGCTGTTGAAAATTTTAAAGATCCAGGAACAATTTCTATTTATCATATTGTCGGAAAAAAAGAAGACCAAGTGGTAACAATGGACAAAACAATAAAGGATTTTTTAACACCAAATCGTCAATTGCATAACCTTATGTTAAGCAAAGGATTCTCTACATTTTATGATGAGTTTGACGGCAATCATACATGGAAATATTGGAAACCTGATTTACGGCGCGCATTAATTGAAAATTTCAATTAATTTGGGCTATTCAAATTACGAAAAGAGAAATTTCTGTTATACTTTAATAGTAAATTTGTTTATTTTCGGGAGGTAATGGACTATGAAGTACGGTATTGTGGCGTTTCCATCAAAAAAATTGCAAGATTTAGCTAACACTTATCGCAAACGTTATGATCCGCATTATGCGAAAATTACACCGCATATGACGTTAAAAGACAGCTTTGAAGCAACAGATGAAGATATTAATTCCGTTGTAAAGCAATTAGATGAACTTGCTGCCAAATATGCACCTTTAAACATTCATGCATCACGCATCAGTTCGTTTTTCCCTACAACAAATGCAATTTATTTCCGCATTGATCCGACAGAACAATTAGAAGCATTTCAGTATGCACTAAATGAAAAAATTCCGTTTGGAGAAACTAAACATGTTTTTGTCCCACATATTACAATTGCTCAAAAAATGACAGCCTCAGAGCACGATGACATCTTTGGGCAATTACGTATGACAGGCGTTGACGAAAAAGATACGATTGATCGCATCCATCTTTTATATCAATTAGAAGATGGCTCTTGGACAACTTATGAAACATTCCGATTGACTGGGGATGAGTAAAACTTGTATAACGTTAAGATTGTTGAAACGACAAAAGAACATGATGATGCGATTACAGTCCGCAAAAAAGTTTTTGTAGAAGAGCAAGGTGTGCCGCTTCATCTAGAATGCGATGCAGAGGATGCATCCGCAACGCATTTCATTATGTATGAAGGTAATGAGCCAGTAGGTGCCGCACGTTTGCGTAGTATTGAAAACGATGCTGCAAAAATTGAACGTGTCTGTATTTTACAAGACCAGCGTGGCAAAAACCTAGGTGCTTTAATAATGAAGGAAATGGAGAAGCATGCCATTTCCATTCAAATGAAAAAACTAAAACTCCATGCACAAAGCTATGCTATTCCTTTTTATGAAAAGCTTGGCTATTCGGTAACATCTCCTGAGTTTATGGACGCAGGTATTCCACATCGTGCTATGGAAAAAAACATTTAACAAAAGGGTGTTACGAAAATGCTGATGCATATCGTAACACCCTTTTTGTAAAAGTTGAATGATAAATGAACATCCATTTAACCAACCTTTTTGATATTTCTTTGCATGTGAATATATCATACTATTTCATCATTTTAGTAATTTTATCGAAATCTAGTGAATCACCATCTTGAATAATAGATTGTACTATTTTATCCTCAAGCTCTTGCGAAACTTGTCTTTTGGATATCTTACTTACACGTCGTACGATTTTTCTTACTTGTTTTTCATTTGTAAAATCTGCATGTTGAATTGCATTTGCTAATGCGAAGATTTCCTCCATTGAAACCCCAGTTTTTTGTTCAATTGAATTAAAAAACCCGCGATGCATGTTCCCCCTCCTATCAGTTAAAATTTTAATTTTTTCCACCGTTGTTTTCATACAAAACATTTAACAATGAGTGAAGGCTTTAAACTTTATTCAGATAATGAGTACTCTGAAGAAAAGCTAAAGCCTTTTATCTACTGTCACATTTAATCAATTATTGCGTCTGCGATGTTACATTACATGAAAGTAGCGCCGACAATAATTAGAAGAATAAATAGGACAACAATTAGGACAAATGTTGAGCTATTGCCATGACCACAATAGCCGCCGTAGTATTCGCCTCCACAATAACTAGCGTTATAGCTACCAACATTTCCTCCATACGGTTGTGCGCACCAGCCTTGATATCCCATAAAAATACCCCTCCCTTCTACAACCTATAATATGTTTTCGTTGTAGAAATGGGTGGGGTATTCGTCTAGTCAATATTTCCTTTTGGTTTAAAAATTAAAGCGCCGATAAAGCCAAACACTATGGCAGCACTGATTCCTGCACTTGTTACTTCAAACATCCCACTCAACACGCCTACAAGACCGTGCTTCTCTGCCTCAGCCATTGCACCATGCGTTAATGAATTTCCAAAAGATGTAATAGGCACTGTTGCACCTGCACCTGCAAAATCAATTAGAGGTTCATACAAGCCCATCCCGTCTAAAATTGCTCCCACTACGACTAGCGTACTCAATGTATGTCCGGGTGTTAATTTACCAACATCCATTAATAATTGACCTATAACACAAATAATGCCTCCTACAATAAATGCAAATACAAATGACATAACCATAGCTTTTACCTCATTTCATTGTAATTTCAATTGCATGTGCCGTACATGGAATTGTTTCACCCTGTTGAAACGAAAGCGGGGACAGTAATGCTCCTGTTGCTACAAGAAGTACTCGCTTATAGGTACCTGCTCGCATTTGTTGGATCACATAACTAAAAAATATTGCTGCTGAACAGCCTGCACCACTTGCACCAGATTGGAATGATTCATCCTGTCCATAAAATTCAGCACCTGCATCACGTAAAAGTGTTAACTCCTCATTCTTTACGCCACTTTCAACAAGCATTCCTTTTAAAAGTTTCAAGCCAAGTTGACCTAAATCACCTGTTAAAATTAAATCATAATTGTATATTTTTTGATTACGCTGCTCTAAATGTGATTGAATCGTTTGAAAAGCAGCTGGTGCCATTGCAGCACCCATATGAAACGGGTCATCCATACCATAATCAATTGATTTTCCAACTGTTGCTGCTTCAATAGAAGGATATTCCTCATGATGCTTACCAATTAGCGCAAAACCAGCAGCTGTTACCGTCCATTGAGCAGTTTGAGGTTTTTGCGAGCCATAATCGACTGGATAGCGGAATTGTCGTTCAACTGCATTATGTTGACTAGATGCACCAGCTAGCGAGAAATTTGCGGCACCTACTTCTGTTAAAAGGCTCGCAACAATTACTGAAGAAACAGAGGTAGCACACGCAGAGAACAATCCAATAAAAGGAATAGCTAAATCTCTAGCTGCAAAATTGGTCGGTGTCATTTGATTAACTAAATCGCCACCCATAAAGTAATCAATGTCCGGATTTTTCACGCCAGCTTTTTTCATGGCAAATTCACAAGCCTCTTCAACCATTTTTCGATGACCCTGTTCATTTGTTTTCATTTCCCAACGCTCGTCATCATAAATCGCATCAAAATATTGACTAAATATACTACGTTTCTCTAGCGGGCCTGCTACCACACCACCCGCTAGTAAGGACGGTTTCGATTGAAAGACAATTACCATGAAACCACTCCTATCGTCACAAGAATATATTTAATAAGGCCAACAAAAAAAGCAGATACAACACCAAATAATACAACTGACCCCGCTAATTTAAATAAATTTCCACCAACACCAAGCACTAATCCTTCAGATCTATGCTCAATAGCAGCTGAAATCACAGCATTCCCGAACCCTGTAACAGGCACAGCCGATCCAGCTCCAGCACATTGACCGATTCTCTTATATAAACCAAAGCCCGTTAAAATCATGGCGAAAAACACCATTGTTGCAACTGTCGGATTTCCTGCTGTCGCTTCCGTAAAGTTAAAGAAAATCATATAAAAAAGTGAAACAGCTTGTCCGATTGTACAAATAAGACCTCCTACAAAAAAAGCCTTTGCAACATTCTTTAAGTAGGGTGGCTTCGGTGTGACATTTTGTTCTAGCTTTTTATATTGCTCTTTCTCCATTATGACTCCTCCTTTGAAAGCTCTTTCAATTCCTTAATTTTATCGTTCAGTTTATTATCTTCAATTTTATCCTTTTTTATTTTATTGGCTTCATAAAATATTTTAAAATCAGCTGAAACCAAAACGTCTTTATTCGGATATTTTTCATCAAATTCCTTTTGCAACTTTTTCTCTAATTTAGCCTTTTTCCACTTATCCCATGGTTTAATTTGAACTGCTACAAGCATACTATCGTCATATTGGATAACCGTTGTTTTATCAACAAAGTCATGTTCTTTTAAAATGGCTTCAACTTCCTTTTCATTATCCGGTGAACCGTAGACAATAAATTTTTCTTTCTCATTGCAACTACTTAAAAGCGACACACTAACTAATAGAGGTAACATTATTCCTAATAGCCTCAAGATTTTACCCTCCTTTTCTTTACAGTTTCTCCTTAGATAAAAAAACTATTCACCTAACAAGATATACGAAAGGCGAAAGCCCGTGTCCATTTTTCAAGGGTACATATTGTATAAGTAGTAACGAGGAAAGGAGGTGACAATATGGGTTGTGGCAAGCCAACAAATCCTATTGGACCAATCCATTCAGCAGGCTGCGTTTGTGACGTAGTACGCGCTATTTTAGACATTCAAAATCAAGCGGTGAGAGAAGAATGTCAACCATGTACAGCTAACTGTTTCTTAGAACCACTTGGAGGCATTGTAAGTCCTTCACGCTCTCATGCAGATACACGTGTATTCATGTTAATTACCAAAGATGGTACTCCTTTCAAAGCATTCTTTAGTTCTCCAACAGCAGATCCATGTATATGTACATCAGTATTTTTCCGTGTAGAAGATATGTTTGATGAGTGCTGCGCTACTTTGCGTGTTTTAGAGCCTTTATGTTCATTTGACTCTAGTGAAAGTACAGTAGACCTATTAAGTCGTGATGGTTGCTGTGTCAACATGAAAAAAATATGTAAAGTAGATGACTGGAATCCAACTGAGAGCTGTATCACTGTAGATTTATCTTGTTTCTGCGCTGTACAATGTATTGCTGATGTTGACTTAGGTATTTGTAACTAATCTTTTCTCCTTTGACACACTACACATAAAAAAAGTGTACAGCATCCTCTGCTGTACACTTTTTTCATAAGGTAGGTAATTTTTTGCCTCGCCATAATATTTGCGCAATATCCTCAAAATAGATAATCTCTTGTGTCTTTAATTCTAAAGAAGTAAACATCAATGAATCAGTCTGTACATCAGATGCATTACCGTGTAATTTCCTACCATCTTTCAAAGATATTACTAACGGTTGATAGGCTTTTTGTCGAAACGGCTTTTCTAAAAATTGAAGTTGCTTTAGTAAATACGGATCTATGAGTACTTCCTCTACCACTTCTTCTTTTTCTTCCATTGTTTGTTCATTGAAATAGCCATCCTTTACATACACTGATGTACTTTCAGTCAAATCAAGTTCATGTAGCACCTTAGAGATATTTAGAAAATATTGTGGTGACTTTATAAACAAGCGTGGCTCTCGATCCACATTACTCACTTCCCTTTTTTCTTACAATATGCAAAAGAAAGGGATTTGGTTCTTAGCCTATCTGACTTAAAAAAACTGTCGCTAAACCTAAGTAAATTAAAATACTTGTAATATCATTTAATGTTGTAATAAATGGACCTGATGCAACGGCTGGATCAATTTTCAAACGATGCATAAGCAGTGGGATAAAAGAACCTGCAACTGTAGCCACTAAAATAGAACCACATAACGCTGCACCTACCAGCATTCCAAGAATAAGCTCTTGTTTCCAAATATAGACGATGCCGATAACAATCAGCCCACAAACAATTCCAGACATTAAGCCTGTTCCTGCTTCACGTAGTAGTAATTTGAACTTACTATGATCTTCGACGTCTCCTGTCGCAATTCCTCGAATAGCTACCGCTAGTGCCTGAGTTCCACTATTCCCAGAAGTACCTGAAATAAGAGGGATAAACACCGCAAGTAAGGCTACTTGTTCTAACGTTGCCTCAAACTGTCCCATCAAATTTGCTGTTAACATTCCTAAAAATAGTAATATGACAAGCCATGGTAAGCGTTTTTTAGCTGCTTGTAATGAAGTCGTATCAAATTTATCCATATCGGAAATACCCGCTAATTTAGAGTAATCCTCCGATGCTTCCTCATCAATAACGTCAATAATATCGTCGACTGTGATAATCCCTAGTAATTCTCCTTTATCGTCGATAACTGGAGTTGCTAGGAAATTATAGTCCTTCATAATTTGAGCAACCTCTTCTTGGTCATCCCCTGCATGCACCATCACAACACGTTCATTCATAATTGAACGTATAAGGGTATCTTCATCAGCAATAATTAAATCACGAAGTGAAATAACGCCTGTTAATCGATGTGCTTCGTCAACGACAAAAATATAATAAATTGTTTCGGCATCCGGAGCCTCTTTTCGTAAAATCGCCATTGCTGAACGCACAGTAGAATTTTCTGGGATTGCTACATATTCTGTCGTCATGATCGAACCGGCAGTATATTCATCGTAGCTTAATAGTTCATTAATTTCTTCAGCTGTTTCCTCATCCATCATGCCTAAATAGCTTTCACGTTGCTCTGTATCCAACTCATTTAAAACGTCTGCTGCATCATCTGCATACATATGAGAAAGCATTTCTGCACCATATGACGGAGCCATCTCAGCTAGATATGCTGTGTACTCATCATCATCTATTTCGATTGCCTCAAAAATATCAGCCATTTCCGTCGGAGACAAGAACGAATAGATGATCTTCCTTATATCAGGTTCCACCTTCTCATAAAACGTTGCCTGATCATACGGATGAAGCTCTAAAAACTCATCGCGGAATGCGTCAATATCATGTGCTTCGAGCATTTCTCGCAAACGTGCCTCGTCGAATTGCACATCATCCTTTTCATTTCTTTCCTCTATCATGCTTGTCCCCTCCTTCCGAGAATCAATTATGCCTCGGCATAATTGCGTCCAGAATCGGCTTTGTGCTTAGGCCTGCACGAGGGCCGACACGATGTCGGTCATTTCGGTAATGCCACAGGACGTGGCGTTTTTACCGATGCAGGTCAGTTAGCCGTTATCGCATGGATGCGATGATTTTAGGCTAACATCCTCTAAGAACTCCTTTCCGATTCAGTGACATCTGCCGAAATTTCAGCGGGTGTTTGACCAACCGCCGAAAAGTAAATTCATTTGAACCTGTTGCTATGCTTTCGGTACAGAAAACATTTGCTGAAATAAGTTAAATCATTACGGACAATGCCGTAAATCTACCTTTTATATAATAGAGTGTATTGTACCTTTTCTGCAAACCCTTTTTTTAACTCCTAATGACCCGCGACATTACCAGGATTTAATTGGATAAATCTGCGTATAAAATTTTCCGTTTTTTACCTATAACTATAACGTGGAGTTGATTTCCGTTCCGACTGGGCGCTTTGCGCGAAAGCGTAGTGCTAACGAAGCAGCAGCAGAGGGTTTTGTTTGTGCGAAAGCGCAGCGACAGCAACAGCACGGATGTTGGTCACGAAGGCGTTATCACAGGACGTGATGGTTTTAGCCTTTGTTCCTCTATTACTGATCCCCAAGGAGTCGCCGAGTCTCACTCCAATCAACTTATACTACATTTTAAAAAATGTCATCCCTACCTTATAGTAATGTGCCTAAAAAGCCCTCTGTTTTACTATATCCTACAAACACTTTCTTTTCTGTTAACGTGCTGTTAAGAAAACTTTCTTATAAGAGATAAAAAATGATAAGGAGATGCCCGTTTGTGCGAACATCTCCTTAAATATATAAAATAGTTTTCACAATTAGTGAACTAAAGACTGTTTAGATCGTCTTCGTCATAGTATAGGTTTTAAAAAAAATCTAAACTTTAGGCTAAGGAGTCATTCAGTAATTGCTGCATATCTTTGTTTAAGTCACTTGTGAAGTGTAAACTCTCACCTGTTAAGGGGTGGAGCATCTTTAAAGACACACAATGTAGGGCTTGTCTATTGATATGGTTGCGACTTCCACCATAAAGTGCATCTCCAACAAGTGGATGTCCCACATAAGCCATATGCACACGAATTTGATGTGTACGCCCTGTGTGTAACTTTAGTTGTATATGTGTCATCGGTTCATCATGTAAATAAAAGCGTCTTAAAACTGTCACATCGGTATGCGCAAATTGACCGTCTTCACGTACCTCTCGCTCAATAATACTCGTCTCTTTGCGTCCAATAGGAGCAATGATTGATTGTATATCTTGGGCTACATGTCCATGCACTATTGCTTCATATTGTCGAGAAATTTCTCCACTACGCTGTGCAAGTCCCGTTAAATGATGGATATGAGCATGTTTAGCAATGCATAATAAGCCAGAAGTATCACGATCAAGTCTCGTGACGATATGGGCAGTAGATGCTAGACCTTGCTTCTGAAAATGACCACACACTAGATTAGCTACGCTAAGCGTTGGATGCTCTCTCGAAGGGATCGTACTCTGATGCGCTGGCTTACTAAGCACTAAAATAGCTTCATCTTCAAAAGTAATAGCGAGTTCACCATGTTCAACAGCAAGTCCTTCACTTTTTTCTTCTGGAGGGAATTTCACTTCAACTCGATCACCAACGTGAAGAGGATGTCTAACATTTCGTTCGACATCATTCACTGTCAATAAACCTCCATCAAATTTAATTGCTGTTAAAGCTCGCTTAGAGATTCGCCATTCAGTTAAGGCTTCCCTTAGTAGTTGACCTTCCTTTTCTGCTATAAAATGCAGTGTAAACCTTGTATCCATCTTACTCATTTGCCACGAACGATTCATGGACTCGTTCCCAGAATGGGAATGGGCGGAAACGAGCAAAACGTACTCGTTCATTTGCTACATTAAAAGCAATCGACTTCACATCGCCTTGCGTAACTTGTAAATGATCAACCGTCATATTAAAGTTTTGATCATTAACTGGACGTAAAATACAGTGATGGTGGGCTGGTAAAATGAGTGGTGAACCAACTGTACGGAAGACACGGTTATTGATAGATGCTATTTCAGTAATTTGGAATGCAGCTAAAGTCGGGTGAATAATCGCTCCACCGAGGGCTTTATTATACGCTGTGCTACCCGAAGGAGTCGACACACAAAGCCCATCTCCACGGAAACGTTCAAACTGATTGCCATTTAACTCCACATCCATAACAAGCGTGACATCAGGTGATTTCACAGTCGCTTCATTTAACGCTAAATACGTATTGGACTCCGCATTATGATGCTCCACCTTCACCTCTAGTAAAGGATACTCCACAACGTTAAAGTCTTTCTTAGCAATCGACAAAACAAGCTTTTCTAATTCAGATGGCTTCCAGTCCGCGTAAAATCCTAAATGTCCTGTATGGATACCTACGAAGGCAACCTGATCTAGCAAATGAGAATATCGATGAAAGGCATGTAATAATGTTCCATCTCCTCCAATAGAGACTACGATTTCAGGCGATTCCTCATCATAAGTTAGCCCAAAATCCTGCAAATACGTTCTTGCTAGCTCCATTAATTCGTTCGATTGTGCATCTCTACGTGATTGAATGGAAAATTTCATTTTATGTCACGCTCCTTCTCTGATAGTAAATTAGGATTCGATGCTTCTTTGTATTCGCTAAAATAAGCTTGTGCTTCTTGAATCTCACTGCGAATGGACGACATTTCCTCATCCAATCGGAAGGCCGCCTCTGCAGCACTTTGAAGGCGATTTTTTATTTCCTCTGGGAACATGCCTTTATATTTATAATTTAATGAATGCTCAATAGATGCCCAGAAATTCATAGCTAGTGTTCTTATTTGAATTTCAGCTAATACCAATTTTTTCCCTTGAATCGTCTCAACAGGATATTCAACAATCATGTGATATGAGCGATATCCACTTGGTTTATTATGTGTAATATAGTCACGTTCTTCTACTACGCGCATATCTTTTCGTTGACGGATTAGCTCCGTAACTGTTGAAATATCATCTACAAATTGACACATAATACGAAGGCCTGCAATATCACCTAGCTCATCACCCAGTTGTTTAGAAGGCTCAAAGGAAAGCCCTTTTTCTAATGTTTTATCGTATATACTTGCTAAAGGTTTTACACGCCCTGTAACAAACTCGATTGGTGAATTTGCATTAACAATACCAAACTGCGAACGCATACCCTTTAATTTTACTTTTAACTCATCTACTGCTTGTTTATAAGGACCTAAAAATATTTCCCATTGTCCCATCACAAAAACCTCCCGACATTCGGTATCGAACAAAACCAACACCGTCTGTTCGTTTTGTCTTTTTATTCAGCGAGAATTGTCTTGAAGTGTTGTTCCACTGCTTGGACAAATTCCGCTCCGTAATTGTAATTTCCTTCAATATTATACACGAGCATTTCCAATTCATCGTAAAAATTGGTAAGTTCAATAACTTCTTCACCTAATTGCAGCTTTGGATTTTTCTTTTTTTGTAAAATATGTACAAGTTGATCCCAACTACTTGGTGGAAAACGCAAATAATGATAATTTTCTCCTGCATCAAGTAAATAAATAAACGCAAAGTCATCAGAATCTGCAATTAGTTGTGCAGCAGGTTTTAACTGTAAATTTTCATCAATGTCGTTTAAACTAAAATGAAGTTGCTCGTTTTCAAAATTCAATGTTTCTATCGTATAAATTTTACGCACATGCCGTTCCCCTTTTTTTTCGTACTCTTCCTCTTATTTTAGCATACAGGGTAAATAGTTGCAGTGTGTAAATATTAACGAATTAAACTTTTCTTTCTTCGTAATCAACACATTTGAAAAAATTTAAACTAAACAGGTGATCATATATGGCACAACAACTTGAAATAGAATTTAAAAACCTCTTAACAAAACAACAATACGAGCATTTATTGCAAGAGTTCAGCATTTCCGAAAATGCTATTCATCGTCAAACAAATCATTATTTCGACACTCCTTCCCAAGCTATTCGGAAATTACAAAGCGGGCTCCGTATTAGACAAATCGACAAATATTTTGAATGTACATTAAAAGAAAAAAGTGCAGAGCATGCACATTTAGAAACAACAGATGAAATAACCGCTGAGCAGGCAAGCAAAATGCTTGTAGGAGAAGGTTTTTATGCCAAAGAGGTAGCTAAAAGACTAGCACTATTTCAAATTCCTTTAGAAAATTTGGAAGTTTTCGGTTCACTGACAACGGATCGTGTCGAAATACCTTATAGAGATGGTCTTCTAGTATTTGACCATTCTTTCTATTTGCAGTGCGACGATTATGAGGTAGAATATGAATCAAAAGATGCAATAAAAGGAAATGCAATCTTCGACGAATTTCTACAGCAATATGGTATTGAAAAACGGTCTGCAGATAAAAAAATCGCACGTTTTATGCAAGCATTACAAATGAATAAAGAATAATACTAATAGCTTAAGAAAGGGTGACCAACTTCTTGGATATCCAATCAATCAGAACTTTACTTGAAATTCAAGCATTGCAAACACTAGGCTCTACAGCAAATTCATCGTCTAACAATCTTACAGACAGTAATTCTATGTTTTCAGACATGATTAGCGAATTGCTTGGCGGTGCAACAACTGCTAATAGTGCAAAATTGTCCAGTTTACTCGGAAGTGCATCAAGCGTCTCTTCATCGATCAACCAATTTAGTAGTTCAAATGGGTTGTTTGAAAACATGCAAAATAGTGGGTACCAATCATTGCTCTATAATGGTTCTAATTCCGTCTATATCCCTGATTCTGTACAGGCAGCATTAGCAAACACACAATCTAGTACAAAACTAGACACCTATGTTTCAGATAATGTCATTGGTTCAACAGCGTATGCCAATGCATTAACAGGGGCGAATCAATATGCTTCGATTATTGAAAAGGCAGCAGCTACATATAATGTACCCGAGAAACTTATCGCTGCCGTAATCAAGCAAGAGTCTAATTTTAATCCAACAGTGGTTAGTCATGCTGGGGCACAAGGTTTAATGCAATTAATGCCAAAAACAGCACAACATTTAGGGGTTACTAACGCTTTTGATCCTGAGCAAAATATTATGGCTGGGGCAAAATATTTACGCCAAATGCTAGATAAATTCGATAATGATCCAACGTTAGCGTTAGCTGCCTATAACGCAGGAGCTTCTCGCGTTACAAAGTATGGTGGCGTTCCTCCTTTCAAAGAAACACAGAATTATGTCAAAAAAGTGATGAATTACTACACTGCTTAATCGCATAATCACTGTTATTACAATCTTTTTCAGCAAATTTCACCCTTTGTGGTGAAATTTGCTCTTTTCTAGCGAAAAACAATTCCAAAGAGCGGTTTGTTTGTGTTAACGAAAAGACGTTGATAGAATGAAGGTAGTCACAAGAAATTCACATTTTTGAAGATGACCGAGTATAAAATTGTACTTTACGATATAAAGACTTGAAGGAGCATTTAACTTATGAGTAGAAAATACACTGTTCCTTATGAGGAGCTGGGAGCTGAAAAACTTTCAGAGCTAATTCATGCATTCTATAAAAGAGTTGCTCAGCATCCTGATCTTATTCCAATCTTTCCGGAAGATTTGACAGAGACAGCCCGCAAGCAAATTCAATTTCAAACACAGTATTTAGGTGGACCAAATCTTTTTACTGAGGAACATGGACATCCAATGATGCGTGCACGTCATATGAATTTTCCAATTACACCCGATCGTGCTCAAGCTTGGCTCGAATGTATGTCCGAAGCAATGGATGAAGTTGGTTTAGAAGGGAAGTTCCGTGAAACTTATTATCAACGTTTAGTATTAACAGCTCATCACATGATTAATACACCAAATGACGATGAGGGGGAATTGTTACGTGAATAATATTCAAATGTTGCAAGCACCAACTCCTGAGATTTCTACTGCGAATAAGCCAATTGAATTGTATATTTTCGTAGATCCACTTTGTCCTGAAGCTTTTAATATACAAGCCATTCTTCGTAAATTACAGCTAGAGTATAATCATTACTTTACATGGCGCCTTGTGCTAAGCACAGAGCTTACCTCTTTAAATTGTTTAAGTAAGCGCGTAAAGGGGTGTGTATCAGGCATTGAACTCGACATAAATCACCCTGTTTTACCATCTATTGCTATTAAAGCAGCAGAGTTACAGGGCAAACGTGCCGGAGCGCGCTATTTGTCGAAACTACAAGAATATGTATTACTAAACCATCAAGATGTTAATTCCTATGCAACGCTGTTAAAAATTGCGGAGGATGTTCAATTAGACATGAATGAATTTTCTGTAGACTTTGGGTCGAAGGAAACAGCACGTGCCTTCCAATGTGATTTATATATGAAACGTGAAATGGAAGTTGATGAAGTGCCTAGCATTGTATTTTTCAATGAATGTATTGAAGATGAGGGACTTAAAGTTAGTGGTAGCTATTCCTATGACGTATATGAACATATTTTACAAGAGATGATGGATGAACAGCTTGTGCGTCAACCATTACCAACAATGGAAGAGCTATTTATAAAATTCCATACACTTTCAACACATGAAGTAGCTTTTATCTATTCATTAACAGAACAAACAGCAGAACGCGAATTAAAAAAACGTATGCTACAACAAAAGATTGAACGAATTCAGACAGATGACGCTACATTATGGCGTATTAAATAATGCAATTATACTCTTATTCTAAAAAATAGAGGGCTTATCCGATAAGTCCCTAAAAATAAAGCAAGTGAAGGAAGCTCCGCGCTTCCTTCACTTGCTTTTGTTTGTTGTCCTAATAATTAACTTTCTCTTGGATTATTCAAACTCAACGAAAATAAATAATCAACCTCATCGATCATCTCATCAATATCCGGATTGTGTGTTCATTTAGATATGGTAATGTCAATTGGAAAACTAAAATTGACGAAAGCAATGAATAGAAAAAATAAACTGTATATTTAAAGTTCCCTTTTTATACCTGTATTGTCTTTTCCACCATCATTTATAAGCTGCTATTACAGTCCACTGGTATTTTAATTCCTTGTCACTAACATTAGCAAATTCTAATAAACCTAACGAATACTTTTTATTAATAGCATTTTTAAAAATGTATCTGTCCTTTTCTGTTCCCATCTATGACCCGGCTATTTTTTCTCCCTTTGGCTGGCTGCTGTTGGCGTCCGGTTCGACAGTGATGCCAATTTGATCAAAAGTCTGCCCTTCGGCTAGCTGGTAGGTCAGTATTCCGGATCCGTTTTCATCTGGCTTGAATATGCCGCTATTTTCCCTTATGCCATTTTTCAGCAGCCAAACCTGGTAAACCTGTGAGCCTTCGACGCCGGGTAATTCGTGAACCTGCACCACCAAATTTTTCTCAGATCCCTGCTGGACAATATATGCGATGCCGTTTGTTCCCGTGTGGCTTTGATTAACTGCTTTTAAGGGAATGGTCGTTAAAATCTCAATGGGTATATTTGCAGCATGGCGATTTTTTTCCTGTACATTCGCTATTCCAAGGCCAATAATAGCGAGCAACAAGACGACCAATATACTGGTTGAAACTGGAGTGAAATGGCTTTTGAACTTCATCATAAGCTTACTCATCTTAGCCATGAATGTTTCCGTATCGCTTTTCGTTTGATGATCAAAAACGAATCCCAGCACCTCGCCTTTTAACGATTCAGGCACCGCGATTTCAGTATAATCAAACGGCAAAGCATGCCAGGCCTGGGACAATTCCTGATATTCTTCCTTACATTTCGTACAATCCTTTAAATGTTCAACATAGGCTATGCGTTCGCTCTCCTTGAGCTCATTTGCTATATATGGAATTAAATGATCACAATCCCTTCTCATTTTATATCCTCCAATTCCAGATGTTTCCTCAAACCTTTAAGTGCTTGGTGCAACCTGCTTTTAATCGTGCCGAGCGGCTCTTGTTCCAGCTTGGCGATCTCTGAAAGAGAATAGCCTTTCCAATAAAGCAAATCGATTAATTTTCTTTGCGCCGTCGGCAATTTATTTTTCGCCATCTCAATATCATTCGTATTTACTCGTTGCTCGATTACATTGGCAAAGTCGGCGATTTCTTCATGTTCCTCTTGATAGTGTTGCGTATGCCTCTTCTCTTTGCGGTGGTAGTCAATGCAAATATTGCGAGTAATCGTGAGGAGCCAATTGACAAAGCTGCCTTGAGCGGGATCGTATTGGCTGTTTGTTGTCCATAGCCTCAAAAAGACCAACTGAATAATTTCTTTCGTCTTCTCCTCATTCCCATTACAAAACTTCATAACGAAGCCGTAAACAAGCTTTATATATCGATCATACAGCTCCTCTAATGCGTGACCGTGTTTTTCGTTTACCAATATCATTAATTCCGCATCGTAATTTTCTTTCATGTGGCACTCCCTGCTATTGGATAAAAATATATTCTTTCGGTACAAAAGACACTTACTGAAAGAAGTTAAAAGTAAGGATGGGAACGACCGCGATTGATCGTTCCCAAGATAGGCTTACTTAAATTCTGTTTTGCTATTTACGATAAACCATACATCTTTTACTCCTTGTCCATTCACATCCCCTTTTTGCTGGTCTTTAGCAAAATAATAAAGAGGAAAGCCTTTGTACGTGACTTGCTTCTGACCGTTGTCTGCTCTTGTAATTGTACCGAAATCCTTTTTGTCAAAACCTTCTGGGACAGCGAAATCTTCCTGAGTAAATGCCGGCCAGGTTGCCAGGCAGTCTCCACTACAATTGCTTTTTTCTGCTTCATCCTTCTTAAAGTAATACAGCGTCTTTCCCTGTGAATCTGCTAGGTATTCTCCAACTTTGTCATTCTTCAAAAGCTGAAGGCTGTTAGCCGGGGCTTGTTCTGTTTTAGTTTGTTCCGTTTGGGCTTGATCAGCTTGATCCGTCTCTGTTTTTTCCTCAGTGCTTTTTCCACAGGCAGCCAAAACAAAAATAATCGATAGTATTTCGAGGGTAAAAATTCCTTTTTTCATGTACGTTCCTCCCAGTTTTTCAGATTTAATGATCTTCCTTATTTCCATCCCCATTTTTGAAAGATTTGATGACCTTCTTCCGTTTTTAAATACTCAATAAATTGCTGTGCCTCTTTTTTCTGATCGGTAATTTTCGTCAGGGCGATCGGCGTTCCACGATAGAGCTTCTCTTCTTCGGGAAGTTCGACTAGGTCGGTCACATCCTTGAGTCGGTAATGCCATGATTCATAAGTAATCCAGGCGTCTAGGCTAGAATTCGATTTCCATCGTTCAATGGCTTCAGCACTCGACTTTACAGAAAGGTTAATATTTTGAGAAATACCTTCGATTATCCCTTTTCTGCCTGCCATGTCTTCCCACAAGCCGAGCTGGCCAGCTCCATTCACATCGAGTATTTTGACTCCATCTTTCGTTAAATTTTCCAGGCTTTCAATCTTCTTTGGATTTCCTTTCCTCACCAGTATTCCTGCAGCACGCGGGTAAAGCTCCGTTCGTGATTTAGTGTCAATCATTTCGGGATGGTTAAAGATGAAGTCCTGCAGCATATATTCGGAGCCACAGAAAATAATATCTGCATCTTGCTTTGCCTGGCTGATCCAATTGCCCTCTGGTCCGGCTGTTACTTCCACCTTTATTCCCGTTTCAATTGAAAAATGTTCAGCAGCTTCCTTGATTGGTCCAAGTGGTCCGCCTGGTCCATACACCCGGATGACATGATCACTTTGAACGGAATTTGGTGTCGCCTGGGAAGCCTGCTTACTGTCCATTTTTGCATTGACTGACAAGCCGGTAGCCGCAATAACAAAGAGCAGTAAAGCTGATAGAAACAAGGTCTTCTTCATGATTATTCCTCCATTTTATACATGTTTTTTTACGGTACTATCAAAGGAAACGAAGGGAGGCTGCAAACGGTTTGATTGTAATTTCAAATTAGTTAGAAAGTTTCATAAATAAGATCAATTTATGCCTCGGCATATTGCGTCCGGAATCAGCCTTAATATACGCAATAATCATCGCGGCACTTACAGCGTATGCTACTGCCTCTAGATGGCTAACAGGGCAGATTAGTTCAAGGAGGATTTATCTATTCTTAGGAGAACTTATATATTTAATAAGAAAATTATTTAGCCAAAGACGGTATACCTACTAAATCTTGTATATGTTACTGGTTTTCATTCCCAATCTAACACAAAATATGTTGATAAGATTTTTTAATAGACAAGGAGAAAAACTATGAACTTTGAACAATTACTATATATTGTTGAAGTGACAAAACACAATTCACTCTCTATAGCAGCTCAGAATCTTTATGTGACTCAATCGGCTATTAGCCAATCCATTACTAGTTTAGAAAAGGAATTGGGACTAAAAATTTTACATCGTTCAAGGGGACAAGGTGCTGTGCCAACCGATGAAGGTAGAATCATTCTGAAGCAAGCCTACGAAGTGTTAAGAAAATTGGAGGAAATTAAAGAGACCGCCCACTCATTTAATTCCATGGTAGAAGGAGAACTAAAAGTATCTTCCATACCAGGATTAACAACGATTCTAGTAAAGGCTTTGGCTGCTTTTAAACAAGATTATCCTCAAGTAAATGTAGAAATAAATGAAAAAAGCGGCTCTTCTGTGATTGAAGATGTTCGCCAGCATCAGATCGACATCGGACTGATTGCCTATTCACCAGACTGGAACATAAACATGGAAGGAATAGCTTTTGAATCACTATTTGAAGGAAAGCAGAAAATCTATGTTTCTAAACATTCTCCTTTAGCGTTTACAGGTGCCATATCTTCACATGAGATACTCGATCAAACGCTCGTTACATATTACGGTGAATTTATGCAATACTTTGTTCATGATTTCTTTAACAAATACCAGCCCATGAAAATCCTATTTACATCAAACAATTCGGACGGCATTCTCCAAGCTATCATTGAAAGTTCGGCTATTACATTCGCTCCTGATTTCATCATGAAAAATTATCCACCCGTCATAAATGGAGAGATAATTCCTATTGATTTAGAAAATCATGGAGGTCTCAATATTTCTTTTGGATTAGTTTTATCAGAAGATAAACATTTATCCATTTTACTAAACAAGTATATCCATTATCTAAAATCTGAAATTACGAAAATATAAGAGAAAAAGAGTTGCCACTTCGCCTTATGGAAGGGCTTCTCTTTTTTTGTCAATCTAACTAATCAATTATGCCTCGGCATAATTGCGTCCGGAATCGGCTTTGCGCTTAGGCTAGCAGATGTTTTTTGTGCGAAAGCGTAGTGCTGACGCAGCGGCAGCAACAAATGTTTTTTTGTGTGAAAGCGTAGTGCTAACGCAGCGGCAGCAACAAATGTTTTTTTGTGCGAAAGCGTAGTGCTAACGCAGCGGCAGCAACAGATGTTTTTTGCGCGAAAGCGTAGCGGCAGCGGCAAATGTTTTTTTGTGCGAAAGCGTAGTGCTAACGTAGCGGCAGCAACAGATGTTTTTTGCGCGAAAGCGTAGCGGCAGCGGCAAATGTTTTTTGTGCGAAAGCGTAGTGCTAACGCAGCGGCACCGATGCAGGTCAGTTAGCTGTTATCGCATGGATGCGATGATTTTAGGCTAACATCCCCTAAGAACTCCTATCCGATTCCGTGACATCCGTGATGTTGGTCACTCAGTCGTTGCCACAGGACGTGGCGTTCTTAGACTGAGTTCCTTTATTTCAGCGGGTGTTTGGATACCCGCTGAAATAAGTTAAAATTGAGTCACATCTATAGGTGTAATTCCCTCAGCTTCACAATGATCATGGTATTTTTGCAATAATGACTTCCAATTATCTCTAGCAATAATTTCTCCATTTTCATTCACATAATCTAATGTTGCCTCAACAATATTTAACGTAATAACCTCTTCATCTCCTAGAGATTCAGGTGTGTGTTGGGATCCAGCAGGCTCATAAACTACATCCCCAGCGTTAGAAACCCAATCATTCTCCATATATCTCCAAGAGCCACTAATCGTATACACAATAACCGTTCCAGGATGGAAATGTGTAGGAAGCTGTATCCCTGCAGGAACTTTTAACAGGGTAATAGTTTGTCCTGTTACTGGATTAACTTTAAGTAACTTAAAATGAGCCACCCCAAAATAAGAAACCCACGGTAAATCATCTGGACAGATATTTCCTGCATCATATACTTCTACAGCTTTTACATTACTCATTTAAAATCCCCCTCGTCCAATGTAAGTTATAAAATTCGCACATTGATAACATTTACACTAGGAAGCTTGTTAACTGTTGCGGATTTGTAATTTTTAGTATATTTACAATTATCTATTTATTCAAATTATGATTTTTAATGTGCAGTTTAATTACATTAATATATACATGCAATTCCCTTACGTTTATCATAATGGCTTTTTGATTTGGGCATTTCCTAATTTGAATGTATAGCAATACCGATTGCTATAGTTGAACCGGCGATTGAAACTTAAGCTGAAGCGTTGTGGTGGGGTTTGATTACAATAACCTACAGTTGGCTATGGGGATATTGCGCCTGTACTGGATTAGGTAGATTAATGGCTACTGTATTGCTAATGGTAGGAATCAGGATGATTGATATAGGATGATTTGTTATAAAAGCGTCTATCCGGAACGGAAATGAATCCCTCGTTTTGCCGAAGAACCATACTTTATTTAATACGATATCTTAAATCGACATAAAAAAACAAAAAAATAAAAGAAGCGCCACTATCCTCGACAGATAGTGACGCCTCTCTTTCACAAAGGGGATGGGAGAAATGTTCACGTTCAAACAAAGGGGTGTATGTTTGTTTTGTGATTTATTTCACAAGAATCACTTTATCACGGAATAATTAATATAGCAATGATACTGATGCTAGATTCACAAATTTGTCAAATAGAAAGCGATTACAGACAGTATTTTTCCAAGATGAGCGCTTTTAAACTTATAGAAATCAAAAAAAATCATTATCCATTATTTTTTTAACGCTCCACTTTTCATAGAAAAAAGGCTGTAGTAAAATTCCTACAGCCTTGCTAATTAATTATTCAACAATAATTTCTCTAACTCATTTAAGCGTTCTTCAAATACTTTACATGCATCATCAATCGGTTTTGCCACGTTCATATCAACACCCGCTGCCTTTAATACATCAATTGGGAAATTAGAGCAACCTGCTTTTAAGAAGTTATTAATATAACGTTCTACAGCTGGTGTACCCTCTTCTAAAATCTGTTGGCTTAATGCAGTTGCCGCTGATTTACCTGTAGCATATTGATACACATAATAATTATAGTAGAAGTGTGGAATACGAGCCCATTCTAAGCCGATTTCCTGATCAACGACGATATCCTCACCAAAGTACTTTTTATTTAAAACATAGTAAACCTCAGTTAAACGTTCTGCTGTTAAAGATTCACCATTCTTATCCATTTGATGGATAAGGTGTTCAAATTCAGCAAACATTGTTTGTCTGAAAACTGTACTTCTGAAACCGTCTAACCAATGATTTAATAAATAAATCTTCTGTTGAGGATCCTCAATTGTTTTCAGTAAATAATCATTTAATAGTTCTTCATTACATGTTGAAGCTACTTCAGCCACAAAAATAGAATAGTCGCCATAAACAAACGGCTGGTTTTTACGTGAATAATAACTGTGTACACTATGACCAAATTCATGAGCTAGTGTAAACAGGTTATTAACATTGTCTTGCCAATTCATTAAGATGTACGGATTTGTTCCATAGGCGCCTGAAGAGTACGCACCACTGCGTTTCCCTTTGTTTTCTAAGACATCTACCCAACGGTTATCAAGACCACTTTGCACAATACCTTGGTATTCCTCACCAAGTGGTGCTAAAGACTTTACTAAAATATCCTTCGCTTCGTCGTAAGTGATTTTCATATCAACTTCCTTAACGAGTGGTGCAAATAAATCCCACATATGCAGTTCGTTCACGCCTAATAGTTTTTTCCGTAATGAAATATAGCGCTGCATAGCTGGTAAATGCTTATGGATTGTTTCCACTAATTGATCATAAACATTTTCTGGAATAAAATTATTAGACATGGCAGCATGGCGAGCAGAATCATAATTACGAATACGTGCGCTGACATTATGCTTTTTTACATTGCCCGTTAAAGTTGCAGCAAATGTATTTTTAAAGTTGCCATAAGTTTCGTACATAGCTTTAAAGGCATTTTCACGAACAGTGCGATCTTTGCTTTCTAAGAACTTAATATAGTTACCGTGTGTTAGCTGCACTTCTTCCCCCTCTTCATTTTTCACCTTAGGGAATACTATATCAGCGTTATTTAACATACTAAATGTATTTGAAGCGGTACCTGTAACCTCAGTCATTTGGGCAAGTAATGCTTCCTGTTCTGCCGGTAATACATGCGGACGTGCCATTGTTATTTCTTTTAAAGATTGCTTATACAGTTGTAAATCTTTATTTTCAGCTAAGTAACTTTCTATTGTTTCTTCATTCAATGATAAAATCTCTGGTGTTAAAAATGATAGGGTAGCTGAGATACTAGTCGCCAATGTTTGAATACGACTATTCATATCCTGGTAAGAGCTATTTGTCGTATCTTGGTCATTACGCATATGGGCATACGTGTAAAGCTTCATTGTGCGTTCATAAATATCATCGTGATAAGTAAGAACCGCTAATAAAGCATTTGCACCATTTTTTAATGTACCTGCATAGCTAGATGCCTTTTTGGAAATTTCCGCTACTTCCTTGTACTCCTCTTCCCATAAAGCGTCCGTTGCAAATATATCCTCCAAGCGCCAAGTTAATTCTTCTGGAACTTCATTTCTTAATAAAACTTTATTGCTGTTACTAGCCATATGCCAGCCCCCTTTATATGTGAGTTTTTCCTATACTCTCATATTTTCTCAGTATATTGTGGCAATTGCAAATAAATGTGCGTACACTTGCTCACAAATATCCGGAAAACAATTATTTTTTTGATAACTTTTCGCTGTCACCATTCCATAGTTTTTTATGGCCTGTACAGCACGATCTGTAATCTCTACATTTTGTTGGCGTAAAAACAAGTGAATATCTCTCTCATCCATCTCATGGGGTAGTAATTGCAAACCTCGACAAAAATAATGTAAAATCGTTTGCCACTCAATAGAAAATAACGGAATCGCTTCCACATCTTTTACAGGAATACCTACGTAATCAGGCATAGCCGTTAAAGACCAGCGTAACTCATAACTACATCGTAAAAATGAATCTTGCGCCCCTTTTTTACTATGTATTAATCGCTGATACACGAATTGCTTACAATGCTTTTTATAAAACTGCCAATAAAGACGAAATTCCTCTTTCGTTATTGATGTAGGCTGATAAAATGGAAAATATTGCTTGTGAATAGCTAATTCCTGTACTTTGCCTATAAAAGTATGCCCATGAACATGAAGAAGATTCGTCCAATAAATAAATCTCGATATCTTTGCATCATAGCTCACTAAATAAGACAAGCTTTGCGCTGTAGTAGTAATCATTTTTTGCATAATGGGAGAAATAAAAATCTTTTGTATACCTTGTGTGGATTGTCTTTGAGGTGTTTGAAAAAGCCACAATGGCTGTATAGAATTTTTCTCATATCCGGATGTACGCAATAGCCACTTTTCATGAGATATTGCGCTACATTGAAATTCAATAGCAATTTGCTGTTGCTCTTTTATCAAAAGCAAATCTGGTCGCTGTGAAAGTTTCGGTAAATAAGGCTCCAACTTTACTGTATGCCCAAGTTTTCTCAGCCATTCAAATAATTGAATTTTTCCTTGATAATGAAGTTTTGATTCACCCTCTGAAAATAACTGTACACAGCTATTATTAGCAATATGAGCAAAATGAGGAATATTATATTTACCTATCTTTAATTGGACAGGCTGTAGGCATTGGGGACAATAAAATTTCATCTGTTGCCTAGACTGTTGTAAAGCTTCCCTTGAATATTGATATGGGAGAAAAAGCTGCTGTTGCTCGTTATAAGCACTAAGCATAAAATCATCTCCTTTTTGACTAATTGTAAAGGAGTGTTTTTATAGCAACAAATAAATAACGGCTTTTTCTTGAAATTTTAAAAATGCCACCTTATCAATTATGACTCGGCATAATTGCGTACGGAATCGGCCAGAGCTTTAGGTGCCAACATATGTTTTTTGCGCGAAAGCATAGCGGCAGCGGCAGATGTTTTTTGCGCGAAAGCGTAGTGCCAACGTAGTGGCAGCTGCAACAACGCGACGTTGGTCACTCAGGCGTTTTCACAGGATGTGAAGCTCTTAGCCTGAGTTCTTTATTTCAGCAGGAATATCGGATCTTTATCATAAATTGTATTGTTAACTAAACAAATATTAAAATAAAAAGACTGCAAACAATCTTGAATCTCATCAAGTTTGTTTACAGTCTATGCCTCTGAATCAGAGGAAAATTGCTTTAAATAAAATATTTTCGTACTGTTTCAAAGCAATTAAACTCCATAATTTTTTCGCCATATTCCTCTAAGCGATGGATTGTGAAATTCGATGGTATTAAAAATTCTTTAATAACTGCATTTCTATCGTGGCGATTTAGGTCTTCATCTGCGTTCGCAAAGTCTACTACTAGGTAGTACCAACCTTCATATTTAAATAATGAGGAATCCACTAATTCATCTGTCATGCGTTTCGCTACAGGGATTAACTCATCAATATCTTTAAATTTATAAACATAAATGTCTGTATCCATAAATAATTCTGACTCATCTATGTCACCAAATTGAGTTAGTTGACTGAGAAGATCCTCTCCAACGTCGTCGAATGGGCCAAACATATCTTTGTGTTCATCAAAATGCGACTGACCATCTAAGGTTTCACCGTCTTTTAAAATATGTGCACGTGTGACAATGATTTCCAAGCCTACTTCAGACGCATTGATATGAATCCATATCGGACCCTCTACATCAAAATAATCCTCCGTGTTTACTTCATCAATCATATCCCAAAAAAGTTGTTCACCCTTTGCTCGATTGTACCAAATTTCTTCACGACTATAGCCGCGATCCTCTATATCATTGTACGTAATAAAGAGCTTGAGTGTATTTTCGTTTACACGTTCGATGTCCACCAGACCTCATCTCCCTTCACTGTCATTTGTCGAAAAACAGTTTTGTTCCATTAGTATGCTATTATTCATTGTTTTTAACCTCATACTCCATTTTGTTTTTCAACCTTTGACCACACTACAGTAAAACCATAGAGCAACCGAAATCAAAAATAATTGTCCACAGTTGCCTCTAATTCTATTGTATGCTGTTCTGTCATAAAATGAAAAGGATATACACCGTTTCACAGAAGATATTTGAATTATTGAAATTGTAGTAAACTATTAAGTTTAAATCAAGTTTAACATACTTTTACGGAAATATATGACTTTTCCCTACTAATTATTATACTTTATATAGATGGTTTTACATAAGTAAAACATAAAAAAATAGATGTCACAATATGCTTGTTGCATTTGTAACACCTATTACTTATATTATGCAGAATACGGAGTTATTAGTTCACCATACGCTGTGCTTCTTGTAATTGATAAGCCCGAACTTTACGAGGTAGGAAACGACGAATTTCATCCTCGTTGTAACCAACCTGTAGTCGTTTCTCATCTAAAATAATTGGACGACGTAATAAACCTGGATACTCTTGAATTAATTCATATAAGCGTTGTAATGGTAAACTTTCAACATCAACATTTAATTTTTGGAAAATCTTCGAGCGAGTTGAAATAATTTCATCCGTACCATCCTCTGTCATACGTAAAATTTCTTTTATTTCACGAATGCTTAACGGTTCGGAAAATATATTACGTTCTGTATATGGGATTTCATGTTCCTCTAACCATGCTTTCGCTTTTCGGCAAGACGTACAACTTGGTGATGTAAATAAAGTTACTATCATACTGACACATCCTTTCCATTTAATCATTATCTATAGACCAGTGTGTTAAATTAGAATTAATGTAATGTAAATCTACATACCCATTATACAGTACTCTATTGTATTTGAATATAGTTCCAATAAAAAAAAGAATAACTTTATCACTAAATATTCTGTCTATATTTACACATCATACAAAGTAGTTCCTTCATTGCATGGCTAATGTGTTACTACTAATATTCCCATTCTCAGAGCATTTTAAACACCCTTTAATGAATGGCTCTTGTTCTCATTTAAAAATCTTAAACGAGAATAATGTCAATTCGGTGTGTACAAATCTAGACGTATATTTACTAAAATTGGTTGCTTTTCTAACACAAAAGAACAGTAAAAATAGCATATAAGCTTTTTTCGAAAAAAAACACCGCCAAAAGTCTGACTTTACACACTTGCAATCCACCGAGCCTTTATAATATAATTTTTTGCAACAAATCAATAATGTCTTTGGCGAATTCACTTCGCTATCTAGACAGTTATTGTAATAAATAAAAACGCTGACGAAGAGTAGTACATATGCAATTTACACGTTTAGAGAGTCTGTGGTTGCTGCAAACAGATCGTGTAAGCATATGGAATGGACTTCTGAGTTAGCTTTGTGAACGACTAAGTATCCTTACTTGCGTCTATTAGCAAAGCTCGTCCCTTCACGTTACGAAGCAAAGTGGCCGTTTTAGGCAAGCTGGGTGGTACCGCGGATTCTAACATCATTCGTCCCTTCATTAGAAAAACTAATGAGGACGCATGATGTTTTTTATTTTGGATATCGAATATGCCTCGGATGGGTACTTATGTAACAGACAAATGACTGCCACTGAGGCGACAAATTACAAGGAGGAAATGACATGACAACTATTTTTTCAGGCGTACAGCCAACAGGGATTGTAACTTTAGGGAACTATTTAGGTGCATTTAAGCAATTCCCTGCATTACAAGACGAGGGGAACGCTATTTATTGTATCGTTGATCAGCATGCTATAACAGTGGCACAGGATCCAAAAGAATTACGCCAAAATATTCGCAACTTAGCAGCTACGTATATCGCTACTGGTATCGATCCTAAAAAATCTACACTATTTATTCAATCTGAAGTGCCAGCTCACGCACAGGCAGGCTGGATACTACAATGTGTCTCATCGATTGGTGAACTTGAACGTATGACACAATTCAAGGATAAATCTCATGGTAAGGAAAGTGTTTCTGCAGCTCTTTTAACATATCCACCACTAATGGCAGCAGATATCCTTTTGTATAACACAAACATCGTTCCGGTTGGTGATGACCAGAAACAGCATATTGAGCTTACTCGTGATCTTGCAGAGCGCTTTAACAAACGTTTTGGTGATGTTTTAACGATTCCTGAAATTCAATTGCCGAAAGCAGGAGCTCGTATTAAATCACTTCAAGAACCAACAAAGAAAATGAGTAAATCAGATCCAAATACAAAAGCTACAATTAAGTTTTTAGATTCAGCGAAAGATATTGAGAAAAAAATTAAATCAGCGGTTACTGACTCTGATGGTATTGTGGCATTTGATGTGGAAAATAAACCTGGTGTTTCTAATTTACTAACAATCGAGTCTGCCATTTCAGGCGTATCTATTGATGATCTTGTAAAAAAATATGAAGGCGTTGGCTACGGTGGTTTCAAGCAAGGTGTTGCAGCAGTAGTTATTGATCACCTTACACCAATTCAAGAGAAGTTCTACAATTTAGTAGAATCCTCAGAATTAGATACCATTTTAGATGAAGGTGCTGAAAAGGCAAACGCTATTGCTAGTGCTACATTAAAACGCATGGAAGAAGCAATGGGCCTTGGGCGTGCACGTCGCTAAAAGATAACGGAATTGATTCTCTCCCAAATACAGTAGTATTGGTGGGATTTATCGCAAGAGCTTGACCAAAAAGAGTGTATGCTTAGAGTCACGTTTTATCTTTTACGTTTAACGTTTTATCAAAACCAAGATCAAGCACAACAGCGCATAACACGATGGCTGATCCAATAGCCATATAAAACTCTGTTGTATGCACCATGAATTTAAAAACAACTATCCAGGAATATCCGAGTGTCCGATAATTCAAATACAATATGAGATTCCCTAATGAGAGAATCAATAGGCCATAGCATATTAAAAATAAAAAGAGTCGGAACATGATAAGGGCATCCTTTCTATTTCTTCTTACTTATCATCTATTCACAAAACTATAAAAAAAGACGTCAGCCATGTAAATTGGCTGACGTTTTTTATGTTGTTGAAAAACTAAGTCAATAAAATTACTGTCCGTTAATGCGAAATAAATTTTACCAGTTAATTAAAGTGTCATCCTATTAAATAAAGGAAGTCTCTTCTGCAAAAAGAGGGGTTGATTTCCGTTCCGACTGGGCGCTTTGTCACGACGTTGGTCACGAAGGCGTTATCACAGGATGTGATGTTTTTAGCCTTTGTTCCTCTATCGCTAATCCCCAAGGAGTCGCCCAGTCTCCACTCCAATCAACCGCCCAGTAGCAAAATGCCTTTATATATGCGAAAACATAGCGGCGGTAACAAAAGATGTACAATCGCTTGACTGCTATAAGTCACTTCTGTCCCGATTGGTGTAGACAAATAAACAGTGGAAGATGAAGATCCCCCACTGTTTAAAGTGTTACTTTATTTATTCCTCGATTTTTTTGAATAGAAGACTAGCGTTGTGTCCACCAAAACCAAGTGAGTTACTCATAGCATATTTAATATCTGCCTCACGAGCTTCATTTGGTACATAATCTAAATCACATTCTGGATCTGGATCTGTTAAATTCATTGTTGGTGGTAAAATGCCTTCTTTCAGTGCTAGCGCTGTGAAAATAGCTTCAACCCCACCAGCTGCACCTAATAAATGACCTGTCATTGATTTTGTAGAACTCATTGCAAGTTTATAAGCATGTTCACCAAAGGCAGTTTTTACAGCTTGTGTTTCAAAAAGATCATTATATGGCGTACTTGTTCCATGTGCATTAATATAGTCAACTTGTGAAGGCTCTAGATCGCCATCAGCTAATGCTTGTAACATTGCACGTGCGGCACCTTCTCCTTCTGGAGCTGGAGCTGTAATATGATGAGCATCACCTGTTGAACCATAGCCAAGAACTTCTGCATAGATTTTTGCCCCACGTGCTTTTGCGTGCTCATACTCTTCTAGCACGACAATACCTGCACCCTCCCCGATAATAAAACCATCGCGATTTTTATCGAATGGACGGCAAGCTGTTTGTGGATCTGTATTTAAAGATAAAGCAGTATTTGCACAGAAGCCTGCCACTGCCATTGTAACGATTGGTGACTCAGCACCGCCAGTAATCATGACATCTGCATCCCCGCGTTCAATTACTTTAAAAGCATCACCAATTGAATTTGTACCTGAAGCACAAGCAGTTACTGAGCAAGAGTTAATGCCTTTTGCACCAAGATGAATTGATACTTGGCCCGAAGCCATATCAGGAATCATCATTGGAATGAAGAATGGACTGACACGTCTTGCGCCACGTTCTTGGAATGTTGTAAATTGTTGTTCATATGTTTCCATACCACCGATACCCGAACCAATCCATACACCTGCGCGTGGTGCTAGCTCTTCATCGATAGTTAGTTGTGCGTCTTCCATCGCCATAATGGACGCTGCTAAGGCGTAATGTGTAAAGCGATCCATTTTGCGAGCTTCTTTACGTTCGATATACTTTTCAATATCAAAGTCTTTTACTTCAGCGGCAATTTTTGCTGCGAATTGATCTTTATTTAAACGTGTTAACTCGCCAATACCAGATTTTCCAGCTTTAATATTAGCCCATGTTTCTTCGATGCTATTTCCTAGTGGTGTAACTGCGCCAATCCCTGTAATTACTACTCGTCGTTTACTCATTGTCTTACTCCCCTCAAGCATTTTTAGTTATTATTTTCCCCATCTCATTGCAACGGCGCCCCATGTTAAGCCACCGCCAAATCCAACAAGTACTAATAAATCATCATCTTTTATCTTACCTGCTTCAAGCTCATCTACCAAGGAAATACCAATAGACGCTGCTGACGTATTACCATATTTGTGAATCGTTTTTGACATTTTTTCTGGTGGCAGCTCTAGACGCTCACGAGCTGATTCCATAATTCGAATATTCGCCTGATGTGGCACTAAAAAATCTACATCATCTTTTGTTAAACCTGCTTTATCTAACACAGTTACTGCAGATTCACCCATTTGACGTACTGCAAACTTAAATACTTCACGGCCATTCATAGCAATTGTGTCCTGCTGCGTTAAAGACAAATGCTTCCCACCTGTACCATCAGCTCCAAGCTCAAATGATAAGATACCTCTACCTTCTGATACTGGACCAACAATTGCTGCACTTGCACCATCACCGAATAACACTGCCGTATTGCGATCTTCCCAATCAAGTACCTTCGACAGCTTTTCAACACCTACTACTAAGACATATTTATAAGCATTTGCTTCTACAAAGTGCTTTGCTGTCACTAAACTATATATAAATCCTGCACAAGCAGCTGCTTGGTCCATCGCAGCTGCATTAACTGCTCCAATTTGTTCCTGAACCATACATGCTACACTTGGAAAGTTTTGATCTTGTGTTACAGTTGCTACAAGAATTAAGCCTATTTCTTCAGGTGTAATACCCGCATTTGCAATAGCCTCTTTTGCAGCAGCTACTGCTAAATCTGAAGTTTCCTGATCATCTGCAGCAAAATGACGCTCTTCAATCCCCGTACGAGTTCGAATCCATTCATCCGAAGTGTCCATAATTTTTTCTAAATCAAAATTTGTAACGACCTTCTCCGGAACGTATTTGCCTATTCCTATAATACCAGCGTTCATAAAGCAACCCCTCCGCTTTCTTACTATCAATTATTAGTAACTGGTCATAATTATAACTCATAATGAAGGAATGGTGCAAGATGATTTGAAATCACCGTCTTAAAGCTAGCAATATCAAGGATTTTAGTGATATATACAATTTTGGCTCATCACCATAACGTGAGGCTGAAAAAATTTAATAATGGCGGATAATGAAAAAAAGCTGCACATAAATCTGCAGCTTTTACCAACATTGCTAACATATATGATCAACAACGCAAAAGTCGATATCGTAAAAAGATGGAAGGTGGCTCTCGCATTGTTCGGCCTACATCCAATCTATTCTCTAATAGGTTGTGAAGGATCGCGTTTTCTTTGGAACTCCTAGTGCTCTGAAGAAATCGCTTAATAGGTTGTAGCACAGAAGGCTTCAAACGACGTGTTGTACGTTTCTTTTTGTTAGGTGTGCTACCGTAGTTGTGCCAACGTAATGGCTGAAGCTTTAATCGTCTGGTGTTGCGGTGGTGTTTTTGGTTCAATAAACAATGTTGAATAATACGCATCCGCAATGGTAATCAAGTAAATCACAAAAAGTAATTGTTTTGTTCAATGGTTCAAAAATTATTTCTCCCTTTTTTTAGTTCTATCAATTCGAATTGTCTAGTTATAATACGAATGGTACATAAAAAGGTTTCAAATTAAAAAGGACCAACGCACAGAAGAACCCAATCAGCCACCTCGGTTTGCGATCGCTTAGAACTACAACATTGGTTTGAATAATAGATAACCATACGCTAAACCTTTTACTGCATAAAATAAAATTGGAGCGAGTATGAACCATGCGAATTTTTCATCCAATACTTCAACCTTTTCTTTACTAGTCTTTTTCTCTATAACTTTTTCAATCACTAAAATAATGATAACAATCATACCTGCCAACAATAATGAAAAAATCATTTTCCACATTAGTGTAGAAGCTAAGAAAAGATAAACTTCCGGGAACAGTAGGAAATCGAAAATAGGTATGAACCAATCGAATATTTTACCATCTAAAATGTTCTCTATTGATGGTTGTTCGTTTGTTAGTTGCCTTTTAACTTCTTTAATAATTTCTTTTAAAAAATCTCTCATTCTCTTTCCACCCATACTTTTTATATTTCCAATTATTTCTACGGAACTAAAAGTGAAAAGTTTCGCTGAAGATATAACAAAAGACCACTCTTATTTAAACTGGCACATTGAAAAGAGCTTGATAAATTTGACAAGAGGATCTCACTGTATCCGAATACCATTGCTGTAATGAAGATCAGTGGCAGGATGAATTAAAGTTAATGCTTTTTGCCTCAATTCGATTCGGCTACGACACTCCCCTGCATCAAACATTTGCAGCGTCTTCTAATTTCGGTGATCCTATTGAAATTGCATTCAAGTAAGATTATCGTTGTGACAAAATCGACATGTTTCACAGAAAAGGTTCTTTTTTTTTCGAGTTATGTTATGATATGATAATGAATATGTAGTAAAACTTTATGATAAAAAGTTCGGTTGAGGTGAAATTAATGCAATATATCGTAACATTCATATGGTCATTCCTACTAGTTTCAATGTTAAACTACGTAGTAAGCTCTGTACTTGGCGTACCATTTGATTTCCAAACGGGTGCAATCTTATCAGTTGCATTCTCAATTCTTATTTTCATTATTGGGGCAGTCATTCCAAACGAGCCAACTCCAGAAGCTGCAGATCATCATTAATTCAAACAAGAAAAAACCTGTTCCGCATTGTGCGAAACAGGTTTTTTTCTTGTTATTTTTCAACAACACATTGACCGTCATGCATTCTAATATGCAATGTTTCTCCTGGTAATACTTCACCTCGTAGCAATTCCTTTGCAACTGCCGTTTCAATATAACGTTGTACGAAGCGTTTTAATGGTCTTGCGCCAAACTGAGCATCCGCTCCTTGGTCTACAACCCAATCAATTACACCTTGTTCTACTTGTAAAGCAATATCTTGCTCTGCAACACGTTTTACAAGCTGTTCAACATATTTCCAAGCAATCGCTGTAAAGTGCTCACCTGATAATGCGTGGAACATAATAATATCATCCATACGATTTAACAGCTCTGGTTTAAAGTGCTGACGCAGTGCAGTCATCACTAAATCCTCAACTGCTCCATCGTCTTCTTTTGCTTCCATTAAATAGCTTGAGCCAATGTTAGAAGTTAAAATAACCACTGTGTTCGTAAAATTGACCATACGACCTTGACTATCCGTAATGCGGCCATCATCTAAAATTTGTAGTAAAATATTCGCGACATCTGGGTGTGCCTTTTCAATTTCATCTAGTAATACAACTGAATATGGATTACGGCGAACAGCTTCCGTTAATTGTCCACCTTCCTCATAACCAACATAACCTGGAGGTGCCCCTACAAGACGTGATACGCTATGTTTCTCCATATATTCACTCATATCAATGCGAATAAAATGATCCTCGGAATCAAAGAGCTGTGCCGCTAATGCCTTGGCAAGCTCTGTTTTACCAACACCGGTTGGTCCTAAGAATAAAAAGCTACCAATTGGTCGATGTGGATCTTTAATACCAGCTCGAGCGCGCCATACTGCTTCAGTGACAAGTTGCACAGCATTATCTTGTCCAACTACTCGCTCATGCAATGTATCTTTTAAGCGCAATAATTTTTCGCGCTCTCCCTCCACTAACTTTGTTACAGGTATTCCTGTCCAGCGTGAAACAATAGATGCGATTTCATCAGCTGTTACCTCTTCACGTAAAATACGTGATTCTATGCCATTCTCTAATTGTTTCTCCATCTCTTGTATATCCTTTTCAAGAGTAGGAATTTTCCCATGACGTAGTTCGGCTGCTTTATTTAAATCATATTTACTTTCTGCTTCATCTAAGTCACGACGATATTTATTAAGCGTTTCTCGTTTTTTCTGAATGCCCTGTAACGCTGCTTTTTCGCTTTCCCATTGTTTCCGCATGCCTTCTGAGGAATCTTTTAGCTTTGTTAATTCCTCACTTAATTGCTCGAGACGCTTTTTACTTGCCTCATCCTTTTCTTTACGCAATGCTTGTTCCTCAATTTCGAGCTGCATAATACGGCGTGTTACTGCATCCAATTCCTGTGGCATAGAATCAATCTCTGTTCGAATCATGGCACATGCTTCATCGATTAAATCAATGGCTTTATCAGGCAAGAAGCGCTCTGTAATATAGCGGTTCGAAAGCTCTGCTGCCGCTACGATCGCACGGTCATGAATACGTACCGCATGATGTAACTCAAAGCGCTCTTTTAAGCCACGTAAAATGGAAACTGTATCCTCAATAGATGGCTCACGCACAAGCACTTGTTGAAAACGACGCTCTAAAGCAGGATCTTTTTCAATATACATACGGTATTCATCTAATGTTGTAGCACCGATACAATGTAACTCACCTCGTGCAAGCATTGGCTTTAACATATTCCCAGCATCCATTGCACCATCCGTTTTACCTGCACCAACAATTGTATGAATTTCATCAATAAATAAAATGATACGCCCTTCCGATTCCTTCACTTCTTTAAGTACACCTTTTAAGCGTTCTTCAAATTGACCTCGATAACTTGCACCTGCTATTAAAGCACTCATATCAAGCTCGTATAATACGCAATCTTTTAATCCCTCGGGTACATCCCCTTTTACAATACGTTGAGCTAACCCTTCTACAATTGCTGTTTTACCGACGCCTGGCTCACCGATTAAGACAGGATTATTTTTCGTTTTACGCGTTAAAATACGAATAACATTACGAATTTCTTCATCACGACCGATAACCGGATCCATTTTACCGTTTTTAACTTCTTCAATTAAATTACGTCCAAATTGCTCTAATGGTTTTTTATTATCTGTTTGTTGAAATTGCATAATTAGCACTCCTTTTCAATAATGTTAGCGGAATCCCGTTTACCATTCTTGTTCACGAAAAAAGTTTGACCTTTTTTGACTAACTTTATTTTACAACATACGACAAACCTAAGCAAAGAATAAGCTCTAAAATTCCTTCCCTTCTAACTGAAAAGTTAAGCTATAATAAAAGTATGTTTCTTAGATTTAGTATCGAAATTATTCACCATCCTTTTGTAATAAACAGCCACTTATTACAAAAAGAAAGCGATGTGTTGGAGATATGGTTATAATGGATAAATTACAAGAGCAATTTCACGATCTTTTCCAAAAGCACGGTGTTTTTACGAAAGTAAATAAGGATCATAAAATTTTTTTAGAAGGCGAACGTGCGAAAGAAATATACTATATAAAAACTGGAGCTATCTCGATTAGTCAGGAAACTGAGAACGGCAAGGAGTTAACAATTCGAATTTGTGGTCCGAATAGTATTATTGGTGAAGGCTCTTTGTTTTGTAACTTTACGTATCATTCCATGACTGCTAAAGTATTAGAACACTCTAGTTTATATGTTCTAAGCCGCAAATCATTGGAACTATTATTAGTAGAACAACCTAATTTAATGGTGGAATATATGAAGTGGTTGCAAATAGAAAATTTAAAGCATCAAAGTCGTTTGCGTGATTTAGTTTTAAACGGTAAAAAAGGTGCTTTATTTTCAACGCTTATCCGTCTTACAAATACTTATGGTAAGCCTTTTGAAAATGGCAATATTTTTATTGATTTCCCGTTAACAAATACGGAAATCGCTAATTTATGTGCGACGAGTAGAGAGATGATCAATCGCATGCTCAATGATTTAAAGAAGCAAAATATTCTTTCCTTTGACAAAGGTTATATAACAGTTCACAACGTCCAAATTTTAAAGGATGAAATTGCTTGTGAAAATTGTCCGTTACAAATATGTCGTATCGATTAATACGCTACACACAAAATCCCCGCTTATGAGTTATAAGCGGGGATTTCATATAATGGTCAAGGAAATCATTGTGAATATTATAATATTTAAATGAGGGGGATTTCCGTTCCAGGCTACTCGCTTTGACGCTGACGCTTCGCTTTCGCGCAGAGCAAGGCTTCCTGTGGGCGAGCGTCGAGCCGCTTCCTCCACTAAAGGAACGAAGGCTAAGTGCGTCACGTCCTGTGACAATGCCTTCGTGACCAACATCGTGTTGGCCTCAGGGTCTCGCCTTTCTCGCTTTCCAACGGGAGTCGAGTAGCCTTCCACTCCAATCAGCGATAGTGTAGAACTTTTATAAATTTTTGTATTTCAAAAGTGAACGCTATGGAAACTTATCCATAATCAAACAGAAGAATCTTATAACAGTAATGCTATTGTACACCTAATCTTGCTGACGCTCCGCTTTCGCACATAAAACATTGCTTTTTATAGCTATAAATTAAAAGTAACATGCCAGAAGATACATACTAAGAGAAGTTGTTGATTGGAGTGGAGGCTGGGCGACTCCTTGGGGATTAGCGATAGAGGAACGAAGGCTAAGAGCATCACGTCCTGTGATAACGCCTTCGTGACCTACATCGTGTAGGCCCGAGACCCTGGAGCGAGCAA
>NZ_MDDN01000010.1 GCF_001708185.1 Lysinibacillus xylanilyticus
GAATAAGTTCTTGAAAGTTGCATTTCACCTTATTACACACGGCATATTGTACGATTATGAGTCCGCACTACCAGCTCTGAAATCGTAACCAAGTTTATATTTACTATAACACACCGACCTTTCGAAACAAAGAAAATCGTAAGGTCTTTTAGTCGTGCGAAAATTTAGTTGTAGTTGGGAGGGGTACCCCTCCCAACTACAACTAAATCAAAAAACAAAAGAAATTAAAGAATTACACTTGACTGGAGGTAAGAAAAGGGGCTGGGACAGAACTCGATTATTTTGAAAAATAGCGAAAACAGATAATAACTTTTTCGCTTCAATGAGTAGAGCGTTCCTTCCTAAATCAAAAAAATGTTAGACCGATATCGGTCTAACATTTTTTCTTTTTGTTCCAGCCTCTTTTTAGTTGGCTATTATAACGTTTCCAAAGCACGTTTACGCAATATCGCTTCTCCGAAAACTAAATCTTCTTGCGTCGTCATTTTTACATTCTCGTAGCTACTTTCGACAATATGCACCTCATGACCAAGACGTTCAACTAGCATTGCTTCATCGGTACCAAGAAAGCCTACTTTCTCAGCGACATCCTCCGCCTCCACAATTAAATCAAATTGGAATGCTTGTGGGGTTTGTATCATCCATAAGCTTTCACGATCAACTGTCTCTTCAATCACACCATCCCGTACTTTTTTCATCGTATCCTTCGCACGAACACCTGCAATCGCAGCGCCAAAGTTATGAGCACTTTGTACAAGATTCGCAATAATGTCATGCGTAATAAATGGACGCGCAGCATCGTGCACAAGCACAATATCGACCTGCTTCATCTCTTTCATACACGAATGAACAGAATGCTGTCGCTCAACACCTCCATCAGGCAGGCCTTTAACTTTAGAAATTTCATATCTCTGGAGCATTTCTTGAATAAATACACGTTCTTCTGGCTTCACAGCAAGCCAAATACCCGTACATTGACGATCCTTTTCAAAAATTTCCAGTGTGTGTATAAGAATCGGTTTCTCTAAAAGATTTAAAAATAGCTTATTTTGCCCCGCTCCCATTCGCTTTCCGCTTCCTGCTGCAGGCAACACTACTTCATATTGCACATTTCCCACTTCCTAGTCATCCTTTGGTTTAGCAAAAATCATACGACCTGCCGATGTTTGTAGAACACTTGTTACGGTTACCGTAATTGCCTGTCCTATATAGCTACGTCCACCTTCAACAACGATCATTGTGCCATCATCTAAATAAGCAACTCCTTGATTATGCTCTTTCCCATCTTTAATGACCATCACTTGCATATTCTCACCTGGAATAACAACAGGCTTCACTGCATTTGCTAAATCATTGATGTTTAGCACCTTCACGTGATGTAGCTCACAAACTTTGTTCAGGTTAAAGTCGTTCGTTACAATCTGTGTATCGTTGCCCATTTTCTTAGCAAGACGTACTAACTTTAAGTCTACTTCTTGTACATCCTCAAAATCCTCTTCAGTAATCTCAACCTTCGTCATACGCTCATCCTGTAATTTCTTTAAAATATCTAAACCACGACGACCTCTTGTACGCTTTAACGTATCCGAAGAATCCGCAATATGCTGAAGCTCAGTAAGGACAAATTGAGGTACAACCAGGATACCTTCAATAAAGCCTGTTTCAGAAATATCTGCAATACGACCATCGATAATAACACTTGTATCTAACAGTTTATAGCTTCCTCGTACTTCTTGAGGTTCTACACCTTCAGGTGATTTTTTCTTCGCGTTGTTACCGCGTAATGTAAAAAGCTGGATTAATTCATCTCGCTTTTTAAAGCCTACACGGAACCCTAAATATCCAAGTACAAATGACAGTATTATTGGTAAAACCTTCGTAAAATTAGGTAAATCAATACTATCAATTGCAAAACCTAAGAAATACGCAACGATTAGCCCGATAATAAGTCCAAGCGTACCAAATAATAAATCCCCAACAGGTACTTTAAATAGCACCTCTTCCATCCAGCTAATGAGCCTTACAAAATAATCGGAAAAGGCAAACGATAATGTAAACAGTAAAAGTGCTCCTAAAGCTACTGATACATAGGGATTATCTAGCCAAGGATTAGATGATAAATGAAGCAATTCGTATAATGGCGGTAAGAAAACAAGGCCTAATGCTCCTCCAATCAGTAAAAAAGCAATTTGAACAAATTTTTTCATAAACTGTCACCTCCAATTCTTAATTTATAATTATACATAGTTTACTGTAGAAAATCCTTTATGAACCCACCAAATTATCATTATTTCATCTACTTTTGAATGAACATTTCAGGTCTACTAAAAAAGGAACAATCAAGCATTCAATTTGTCCTTCTCCCATCATAAAAAGTGCTCTTTGGGCGTCCGAAGAATCATTACAAAAAGCCTTATTCTCGGATGTTATCTAGGACGCCGATTCCCCCCTTTGAGTTTCCTACCTTTATTCTATGAATTCAAAGCTTTCTTTAAGTAAATATCTTCCTTTGTAAGGAAAAGTGCATGTCAGAACATTGTCCAACATGCACAAACTTTTTTATAGCTCTCTAAAGCAAGTATTCAATGCATCTTTTATCGTTTCTACACCAACTATCTGAATACCTTGCGGAAAATCCCAGCCACCGATATTCGAGGCCGGGATGAAGGCTCGTTTAAATCCGAGCTTCGCTGCCTCAATGACACGCTGTTCAATACGAGATACTCGACGCACCTCTCCCGTCAATCCTACCTCCCCAATAAAGCAATCGGTCGCTCCGACAGCTTGATCCTTAAAGCTTGAAACAATGCTTGTCAACACCGCCAAATCAATTGCAGGCTCATCAAGCTTTACACCGCCAGCAACTTTAATATATGCATCCTGCGCCTGTAGCATGAGACCCATTCTCTTTTCAAGGACTGCCATAAGCAGTTGCACACGGTTTTGATCTACACCCGTTGCCATTCGTTTCGGATAATTAAAACTCGTTGGTGTTACAAGCGACTGAATTTCAACTAGAATTGGTCGTGTACCTTCCATCGAGGCAACAATTGTTGAACCTGCCGCCCCTTGTGAACGTTCCTGCAAGAACAACTCAGACGGATTTAAAACTTCCTTTAAGCCTCCTTGAAGCATTTCAAAAATAGCAATTTCATTAGTAGAGCCAAAGCGGTTTTTTTGGCTACGTAAAATACGGTGGTTATGATGTCGTTCCCCTTCAAAATACAATACCGTATCAACCATATGCTCCAAAATACGCGGTCCTGCAATTTGTCCCTCTTTCGTAACATGTCCAACTAAAAAAATAGCGATTCCCTTTGTTTTTGCAATTCGCATTAGCTCCGCTGTACATTCACGCACCTGTGATACACTACCAGGTGCACTCGTTACCTCAGGATGAAAAACTGTTTGAATGGAATCGACAATGACAAACTTAGGCTGCACATCATCGATGGTCTGATTTAAAAACTCTAAATTTGTTTCTGAATATATATAGAGCTCCTGTGATATCACTCCTAAACGCTCTGCCCGTAGCTTTGTTTGACGAATTGATTCCTCACCGGAAATATAGAGCACACGATGTCCTTTATTCGAAAGTAATGCCGATACTTGTAATAATAACGTCGACTTCCCAATCCCAGGGTCTCCCCCGATTAATACAAGCGAACCAGGTACGATGCCTCCACCTAGCACTCGGTTGAGCTCACTCATTTCTGTTGCAACTCGTGATTCCTCAGCTGCTTCAACCTGCATAATAGGGAGAGCCTTTTGGGTAACTGTAGCGGAGTGTTGAAAAGCCCCTCGAGGCCCTTTAGCTACAACCTCTATCTCTTCAACCATCTTATTCCATTCCCCACACCCTGGGCATCTTCCCATCCATTTTGCCGATTCATAGCCACAGCCTGAGCATACAAATTTTGTTTTTTTCTTTGCCAAATTACATTCACCTCGAATATTTGTTCTTATCTATTTATTGTACATAAAAAAGGACAGCTTGGCACTATAGCCTTGCTGTCCTTTTCAAATGAAACATTTATCCGCATTAACGGGCAGAAATTTATCTGTACCGCCAGTAAGTGACAGGTACAAGATCCTCACCTCAAAATTCAGCAAAAGCAAAGAACTTAGGCGGGAAATTAACTACCTGTAAAAGCCCTTTTGGTAAAGACTAATACTCAGTGGATGGGATGAAGAAGCCCCCACTGATGGAGATTATTTAGAAGTAGAAACTTCTTCTTTTTTCTTTACAACAAACTCATCATTCACATAATCAATGACCACTTGATTACCCTTCTCTACATTGCCTTTTAGTAGTTCTTCCGATAGACGGTCTTCTACTTGTTTTTGTAATGCTCGGCGTAGTGGACGGGCACCATATTGAGGATCATAGCCTTCCTCAGCAATTTTCTCTAATGCTGCATCCGTTAACTCTAACGAAATGTCTTGTTCTTTTAAACGTTTTGTTAAAGAATTCGCCATCATTGATACGATTTCTTTTAAGTGTACTTTTTCTAGTGAGTGGAAGACGATCATTTCATCGATACGGTTTAAGAACTCTGGACGGAATGCTTTTTTCAATTCCTCTAACATTGTACCCTTCATATCTTTATACTTCGTGTCAGTACCACCTACATTGAAGCCAAGGTTTTTCTGATATTTTAAAGCATCTGCACCAACGTTTGATGTCATAATAACAACTGTGTTGCGGAAATCTACCACACGGCCTTTAGAATCTGTTAAACGGCCATCTTCAAGTACTTGAAGTAAGATATTGAAAACATCTGGATGAGCTTTCTCAATTTCATCTAGTAATACTACAGAATATGGTTTGCGACGGACCTTTTCTGTTAGCTGACCACCATCATCAAAGCCTACATAACCCGGAGGTGAACCAACTAAACGTGAAGTCGAATGTTTCTCCATGTACTCAGACATGTCAACACGAATCATTGCGTCCTCATCGCCAAACATCACTTCAGCTAATGCTCTTGCAAGCTCTGTTTTACCAACCCCAGTAGGACCTAAGAAAATGAATGAACCAATTGGTCGTTTCGGATCTTTTAAGCCAGCTCTTGCACGGCGAATAGCACGAGAGATTGCTTCTACCGCTTCTCCTTGACCTACAACACGTTTGTGCAACTCTTCTTCAAGCTGTAATAACTTAGAAGATTCTTCAGAAGCAATTTTAGATACTGGGATTCCAGTCCACATTGATACAACCGATGCTACATCATCCACTGTAACTTTGGATTCAGCTTTCCCTTGCTCTTCTTTCCAATTTTTTCTCGTAGATTCGATTTCATCTTTTAGCTTTTGCTCTGTATCTCTTAATGACGCTGCCTTTTCAAACTCTTGACCTGAAACAGCTGCATTCTTTTCAGAGCGTACATTTTCAAGTTTATCTTCAAGTGCCTTTAAGTTTGGTGGCACTGCGAATGAACGTAAACGTACTTTAGAGCCCGCTTCATCGATTAAGTCAATAGCCTTATCCGGTAAGAAACGATCAGAAATATATCGGTCACTCATTTTTGCTGCCGCTTCAATTGCTTCATCTGTAATTTTCACACGGTGATGTGCTTCATAACGATCACGTAAGCCTTGAATAATTAGAATAGCTTCTTCTACAGTTGGCTCATCAACTTGAATCGGTTGGAAACGACGCTCTAATGCCGCATCCTTTTCAATATATTTACGATACTCATCTAGTGTTGTCGCACCGATACATTGGAGCTCACCACGAGCTAAAGATGGTTTTAAAATATTTGAGGCATCAATGGCACCTTCTGCACCACCTGCACCGATTAATGTATGCAATTCATCGATAAATAAAATCACATTGCCTGCTTGGCGAATTTCATCCATTACTTTTTTCAAGCGATCTTCAAATTCACCACGATATTTTGTTCCAGCAACAACTGTCCCCATATCAAGAGTCATAACACGTTTATCACGGAGAATTTCTGGCACTTCATTATTAATAATTTGCTGAGCTAAACCTTCAGCAATAGCCGTTTTACCGACACCAGGCTCACCGATTAATACAGGGTTATTTTTTGTACGGCGAGACAATACCTCGATAACACGAGTGATTTCCTTGCTTCGACCAATGACCGGATCTAAAGTGCCTTCGCGAGCAATTTGCGTTAAATCACGCGCAAGGCTATCTAATGTTGGTGTATTGGCAGCCTGTGCAGCTTGCTGACCAGATTGAGCATTATCGTTATTACCTAATAACAATAGCACTTGTTGACGAGCTTTATTTAATCCGACACCAGCATTGTTTAATACACGGGCCGCTATCCCTTCACCTTCACGAATAAGCGCTAATAGTAAATGCTCTGTTCCGATATAGGAATGACCTAATTTACGTGATTCATCGACCGATAGTTCTATTACTTTTTTAGCTCGAGGCGTGTAGTGGACAATTGGACCAACATCTTCCTTACCTTTCCCTACAAGCTCTTCAATACCCGCTTCAATCATTTGAGGACTAATATCAATGGCTTCTAATGCTTTTGCAGCAATACCACCGCCTTCACGGATAAGCCCTAATAGAATATGCTCTGTTCCAATTGATTCGTGTTTCCAACGAATAGCCTCTTCTTGTGCAAGCTGTAATACTTTTTGCGCGCGTTGTGTAAAACGATTAAACATCAAATGAATCCTCTCCTTTTCCCCCAATAATAGGCTTACTCACATTTTCTCGAAATAATGCCTCACGAAGCATTTCGGCCCGTACGCGATCTCGCTCAGCAGGCGGCAAAACATCCCCTGCATAATTCTGCAAAAAACCAGGTTGCATACTGACAACACATTCGTTTAAAGTCATCGCTTTAATACCTTCAATTAGCTTTAAATCAACCCCTAAACGAACATTTGATAGGCAGGTAGCTGCTTCCTCACTCGTTAAAATTCGAGCGTGTGTTAAGGTACCTAAAGCACGATATACACGGTCTTCTAAAGCAAGCTCTGCTTTTTCCATTAACTTACCTCTTGCATGTCGTTCTTTTTGAATTATTTTTTCAGCGACACTCTGAATGTCCGCTAAAATATCATCTTCTGTTTTTCCTAGTGTAATCTGATTTGATACTTGGTAAACATTACCTAAATTTTCGCTACCTTCTCCATATATTCCTCTCACTGTCATGCCTAAACGCGTCATCGCATTAATGATTTGATTCATCTGACCTGTCAGTGTAAGTGCTGGCAGATGCATCATGACAGATGCTCGCAAACCAGTACCAATATTTGTGGGACAACTTGTTAAATAACCAAATGTATCTCGAAATGCAAAAGGTAAAGCTTTCTCTAAGATACGATCAATTTTATTGGCCTGTTCATATGCTTTTTGAAGTTGAAAACTGGCCGTCATACATTGAATGCGTAAATGGTCTTCTTCGTTCACCATAATGCTAGTTGATTCATCATCAGATAAAAGTATGGAGCCCACTAGCTCTTTTTTTGCAAGCTGAGGACTAATTAAATGTTTTTCTACAAGTATTTGACGTTGTAAAGGTGTTAAATCCTTAATCGCAAAATAAGAGTAATTTTCTTGAAGTTTCGTACTATCCTTTATTGCATGTGTAACTGCCTGCTCTACCTGTAATGCCTCATTCTCTGTAAAGGCTAATGGAAAGCGATAACCATCTAAATTTCGCGCAAGGCGGATGCGTGTACTAATAACAATATCTGAATAATCGTCTTCTACACCCATCCATGTTGGTGTTGCACGTTCTAAAAACGATTCAATCATCACGACACATCACCACCTTCAAATTGTAGCTGCTTCTCAAGTTCCTTAGCTTCATCACGAAGCTTGGCTGCCACTTCAAATTGTTCTTCATCTACAGCAACTTTCATACGTTTACGAATATCTTCAATTTGCTTTTTGATAACATAAACATTGCTTCTGGCACCAGGCATTTTCCCTATATGTTGAGGACCTGCCTGTATACGGTTAAAGAGCTTCGGTAAGTGCTCGCTAAAGGTGTCATAACAAATAGGGCATCCAAATTTACCTTCTTTTAAAAACTGTTTATACGTAAATCCACAGTGTGGACAGGTTTGAGGTTGTGGCTGCGCCTGCTGTTTTTCATCTGCTTTTTGTTGCTGCCATGAAGGAGAGCCAAACCAATTGGATAATAGCTGTTGAATAGATACTGGCTCTTGTTTAAATTCAGCATGAAATGGATGGAACTGAGAGGCGCAGACGTCACAATAATGATGCTCCACCTTTTGACCACTTTGAACTTGTGTTACGGTAACTGTTGCATTACGTTGTTTACAATGTTCACAAATCATTTCCATCACCTCTCTATTTTTGCTGTTCATATTTAATCGTCGTTAGCATCGCCCTTAATATTTTTCCTCGAATATGATCTCGTAAAGGGAGCTGTAAATCTATGGTTGAGCGATCAATCGCTGCTAACATTAATTTCGCTTCTCGCTTTGAAATTACCTGCTCATCAATTAGTCGAAAAACTAAATCTTCCGCCATTGTTTGCGATGCCCCACATTCTATTTGCCCGAGGACATCATCGATTAGATCAATTTGTGAATTCGCGCGGACACGTAAAATTCGAATGTATCCACCACCACCACGTTTGCTTTCAACAAGGTAACCTCGTTCGGCTGTAAATCTTGTATTAATTACATAATTTATTTGTGAGGGTACGCACTGAAATTTATCTGCGATTTCACTACGTTTTATTTCAATATGCCCTTCTCCACCTAATTCAAGTACTTGCTTTAAGTAGCCTTCTATGATGTCTGATATATTACGCATTTTAGGAATACACCTCGCTTACTTCACTGACTTTGACTATCTTTGACTTTCTTTGAGTATATTATACAAAACGCTTAAAAATAATTGCAATTATTTCGCACACTGAAATGTTGAAAGCGGCTGCTCATCTCTATACTCTACCCTTATCATCAATGAAAAAAACGCAAGCATATGCCACTAGCATATACTTGCGTCTATAAAAATTATACCCAGCGACCGACAATTGGATAACGCCAAGGCTCATCAGATAAAGCCTTCACAATACCGATAATTGGGACGACGAATAACATAATACCGAAAATAATTAAGAACGGTATACCAATTAATAAAAAGCTTAGAATACCTGAAATTGCAATTAAAGCCCACATAATAATTTGGAACAGCAATGCCTGAACGGAAATTGTTTTTATTTCTTCATCAGAACTAATTAAGAAAAATATTATGGGTACTACCCATGGCGCGAAAAACGAACTTGCGTGTATGATTACCTTAGACCATTTTGTTTCCATTTATATCAACCCTTCCTTATTATTTTATTTTTTATGTACTATACTTACGGATTTATACCCTAGATAGTTTCAATTTAAATTGAATATATAAATATTTTTGAAAGGAATGTGATACACGATGGAATTTAATAACACACTTGCAAATGAATATGAAAAAGGCATTCGTCGTACGCTACCTAGCTATGATGCGATGCTACGGTTAACACATACCTTTTATCATTCTACATTACCCGAGCAAGCTGAGTTTTTAATAGTTGGCTCAGGAAGCGGCAATGAAATTTTACAGTTCGCTGAGAAAAGACCTCATTGGTCATTTGTTGGTATAGATCCTTCTTCAGCAATGCTACAAATTGCTGAAGAACGTTTAAAGCCTCTACCTAATAATATGTCTTTACATCAAGGCACGATACTTGATTCTTTACTGCCTTCAATAAAATTTGATGCAGCTAGCTGTATTTTAGTGCTTCATTTCATCGATGATGATCAAGAAAAACTTGCAACATTGAAGGAGATAGCAAATAATTTAAAGCCTGGTGCACCATTTGTGCTCGTCTCAAAATACGGGCAACTAGGTTCTTTAGAAACGGAGTTACAATTTGATTTGTGGCGTGCTTATTGGCTACAGCATACAAAGCTATCACCATCAGAGGTAGCAGAAATGGAGAAATCCATACGTTCTCTTTCATTTATGCGTGAAGAGGACATTTTATCACTATTACGGCAGGCAGGCTTTACAGAACCATCTAGATTCTTTGCCACTACTTTATTTGGCGGTTGGATATGCTATAAAGAGGGCGAATAAAATTTAGGGCGCGCCTGTTAGGATAGAGTCAACAGAAGTGAGGTGAATGCTGTGATACGTACAATTGGAATTACAAAAAACCAACAGCTTATAAAGGACTTTCCACTTGAGGATATACACAATAACGAATTTGAATGGTACTGGGTAGATTTTAATTGTCCGACCGACGAGGAAGAACTACTATTAGATACATTCTTCCATTTCCATCCACTTGCTATAGAAGATTGCTTAATGCGTTTACAGCGGCCAAAGCTCGATTTTTATGATGATTTCCATTTCTTTGTTATTCAAAGGGTTAACGAAGAATTAATAGCTGAGGAAGTAAATATTTTTGTTTCTAATAAATTTATTGTTACATTCCACAAAAACGAAGCACCTGAAATAGATCGAGTACAAAAGATGCTAGAAAAAAAGCCAAAGTATTGGGAACGAGGCACAGTATATTTAACGTATCAGGTAATCGATAAAATCGTTGATAGCTATTTTCCTCTTGTCTATAAAATCGAGGATCATTTAAATGTACTTGAAGACGAGCTTACCTATCAAAGTAACCCCAATGCCATGAAAATTGTGTTCGAATTCCGCAGTGATTTGCTTCATTTGCGTCGCACGATTTTACCGATGCGTGATTTATTATATCGGATACTTAATTCTTATCGCTTTTCACTAAAGAAGTTTGAACGAGCTTACTTTGGCGATATTTACGATCATCTGCTAAAGCTTACAGAAATGGTCGAATCCAATCGAGAACTTACAGCTGATATGCGTGATAGCTATATGGCGATGAGCTCTAGCCGTATGAATGGCATTATGATGACATTAACTATTGTATCGACAATTTTTATTCCGTTAACATTTATTGCTGGTGTTTACGGTATGAACTTTGATAATATGCCTGAACTTCATGGTCGTTATAGCTACTTTATTGTACTTATTTTGATGATTTTAATTGCAATATCTATGCTCGTCATTTTTAAATTGAAAGGCTGGTTCAAATTATTTAAACCTTAGGCTTTTCACAGCCTACGTAAACGCAAAGAAATCTGCTTCTTTTTCAGTTTTCACACTGAAGAAGAAGCAGATTCTTGCTAATAACCTTATTTTTGCTTGTACGGCCCACGATTATCAATTTTATCTTCACCCTGCTGTGGAAATAAAAAGTATGCGAGTACCCCTGAAAATAATGTTGCACAAATTGTAATTAGTAATTGATCTAAGCTTGGTACTTCAGCATAGTATTTTCTTAACATATAAACTGAGCCAATTGCTACAATTACCATGACTGGAATAACAAATTTAAAACGTTTTTTCTCCATGTAATCCCCCTCCTGAAACCTATTTTTTCACGTACAATTTTTTATCCAGCTAAACAGTTCGTATTTTACAGGTTTCCTATTTAGAATTCAATTTGCTCATTCTCTATAAAAAAGTCCATTTCATGACGTTTAATCGACAATCGTCTGTCATTATTATAAAAAATTTTAGAAATAAACGAAAATTTTAACCAAATAACCAACAAAAAATAGTAAAATATTAAAATACAATATATTTAGTACATTAACAAAATTTACAAAGAGTCTTTATTTGATCTATTTATTTTGCATTTATAAAGAATGGAGCAAACAACAATGAGTTGGTTTACAAAAAACAGCAATTCTAGCTACTCAATAACGTTAACACCTGAGGCATTTCAAAACAATGTACAATTAAATGTTTCTAATCACCCTAGATTACAAAAACAATTGCAATTATTAGATTTAACGGCTGAGGATTTAGCCGTTATTAAACAACTACAACCTTTAGCTAAAGATCTAATTCCTAAAATGGTAGAACAATTTTATGCAGCTATTAGTTTAAGTCCGGAATTAGTAAATATTATTAATAGAACTTCACATATTGACCGTTTAAAAGTTACTTTACATAAGCATTTAAGTGATATCTTCGAATGCAATATTAATGACTCTTATATTAACGAACGGAAGGCAATTGCGGAGACTCACGTTCGCATCGGTCTACAGTCGAAATGGTACATTGCTTCATTCCAGTCATTAACTTCGACTTTTACAAACTTTGTAAATGAGTTAGACATTTCTAAGAACGATGCAATTCGTGCCATTAATGCCTTCTGCAAAATTATTAACTTCGAGCAACAGCTTGTTATAGAGGCATATGAAAAAGAAGAAGACCGTATTCGTACCGAAGCTACTGAAACAAAGATCTCTCTTGTTACTACCATTCAAAAAACCGCTGAGGAGCTAAACTCAATTAGTGAGGAGACAGCAGCTTCGTTACTAGTCATCTCCTCTCAAACAGATGACATTGCAGTAGCTACTAAGCAAGGGTTAAGCTTCGTTGCTGATACGCAAGAAAAATCTAAAAGAGGACAGCAACAGCTGCAAGAGCAGAATAACTTAATACAAGTCATTTTACAAAGTGTGAACGGTCTTGAGGTAACAATGAACCAGTTACGTACTTCATCTCAGAAGATTTCAGAAATTGTTGGACTTGTAACTGGCATTGCAGATCAAACAAATTTATTAGCACTAAATGCTTCTATTGAGGCAGCTCGTGCTGGTGAGCATGGGAAGGGCTTTGCTGTTGTTGCTGAAGAAGTCCGTAAGCTTGCTGAGGAAACAAAAAATGCCGTACAAAACGTTTCCCATCTCATTAAAGAAACAGAAAGTAATATTACAACAATGTCGAATTCAGTTATTAACGTTGACCAAAAAATTCAACATAGTGTAGATACACAAAACAGTTTATCTAAATCATTTAATGATATCGCCGATGCTGTGTCTGGAATTCAACAGCAATATGTAAATACATCCAGAGATATTTCAGCCATCTCCAATTTAATAACTGAGCTGTCACAAGGAGCTACGCTTGTTTCTTCCTCTTCTGACTCGCTTATCAATGTTGTAAATGAGCTAAATTTGTAAAACCGCAAAAAAGGGAAACTGACAGTATACGTCAATTTCCCTTTTCATTTAATGCGGCAATGCACGTTTTTGTTTCCGATGCTCTCGACGTGCTGGTCCCGTTTCAAACAGACGCTTTTCTGCATCTGTTTCAGGATAAATTGCTGGAACTGGCTTAGGTTTCCCTTCATCATCTATTGCAACCATCGTTACAAAGGATTCCGTTGTTAATTTTTCCTCACCCGTTCCAATGTTTCGTGAAATTACTCGAACATAGACTTCCATTGAAGAACGTCCAGTTGACGAAACAATACTTTCAATTTCTAAAATATCCCCTACATGTGCTGCTGACAAAAAATCAACAGAATCAATAGAGGCTGTGACTACAAGCCCTTTTGCATGCTTCATTGCTGTGATCGCAGCAATTTCATCAATATAAGCTAACACTCTTCCACCGAAAATGGAATTGTGATTATTTGTATCTGGCGGTAATACGAGACGCGTTTGAACCGTACGTGACATGCTCATGGGTACAGCGTTGTTTGTCATAAATCTTATAACTTCCCTTCATGTATGTTCTTTCGTCATCGTATCGCAGAAAAAGAGTTGATGCAAATTTAGAATGATTTTTTCATCGTAATAAACTTCATATCCGTCATTTCCTCAATAGCCCACTTAATGCCTTCACGACCATAACCACTCATTTTTACGCCACCATATGGCATATTATCAACTCTGAATGTCGGAATATCGTTTATAATAACAGCGCCTACTTGTAATTCATCCGCTGCACGTAACGCATCTGGCAATACATTCGTATAAATCCCTGCATTTAAGCCAAGTTCCGACTCATTCACTAGTCGAATAGCGTCGTCTAATGTTTCATATGAAACAATTGAGACGATTGGCGCGAATGTTTCTTGACAAACTACTTTCATATTCGCTGTCACATTCGTCATAACAGTTGGTGTTAATGTACGCTCAGTGAACGTTCCTCCTGTTGCAACTATCGCACCTTGCGCCTTTGCTTCCTCAATCCATTGACGAATACGTTCAACTTCACCAGCATTAATCATCGCACTAACATCTGTATTTTTATCGAGCGGGTCACCTACTACAAGCTTTTCAGTTTCTGCCACAAATGCTTTTGTGAACTCATCAATAATCGATGCATGGACATAAATACGTTGTAATGAAATACAAACCTGGCCAGCAAAATTAAAGGCACCTCCGACACAACGCTGAATAATTTTATCAATTGGTGTCGATGGTTCAACAATTACTGCCGCATTGGAACCAAGCTCTAATGTTATTTTACGTAAACCGATTTTTTCCTTAATGCCCAAACCGACCTTGCCACTGCCCGTGAATGTCACCTTTTTCACGTATGGATGTGTCACGAGTGTATCGCTAAGCTCACCACCGCTACCGGTAACAATCTGTAGCGCACCTTCAGGTAGACCCGCTTGCTGAAAAATTTCCGCCATGACGATAGAACTTAATGGTGTTTGTGTCGCTGGCTTTAACACGACTGTATTACCAACTGCAAAGGCAGGACCTAATTTATGTGCTACTAAATTAAATGGAAAATTGAATGGCGTAATGGCGGAAATCACACCTAAAGGTTCTCGTTTTGTCCAGCCAATACGGTCCCCTGCCCCAGGTGCAGCATCCATAGGCACCGTCTCACCCATTGCTTGCTTAGCACCTTCTGCAGCAAATTGATAAGTTGCTATTGTGCGTTCTATTTCAGTTAAGCCTGCAGATATCGGCTTACCTGCCTCTAAGGCCAAAATCTCAGCTAATTCCGCTTTACGTTGTCGCATTATGTCGACCACTTTATATAAAATTTCGGCGCGTTCGTAGGCTGTTGTCTTTTTAAACGTTTGGAATGCCTCCTGTGCACCTTCTATTGCTTGCTCAACATCAGAAATTGACGCCTTAGCTACCTTTGCAATAACCTCACCACTGTAGGGTGACTTCAGCTCATATGTTTCCTTTGCGTTCTTCCACTGACCGTTTATCCAAAGCTTCGTTTCTTTCATCCTTCAAATGCACCTCCAAAATCAAGTTCTTCTTTATTTTATCACGAAGAACTTGAACTAGAAGCTGCAGCTGCTGCAGAAACTGCTGCTAACATCGCTGTTTGTTGTGCTTGGATTATTAATTGAATAGATGACATAATTGTCATTGATAAAGATTGTTGTACCTTAGCCATATCATACATAGCAATTTGTATAGCCATAAATAACACGAATTCACGGTGCCATTTCAATAGTTTCATACCCTTCAATTCATGGTATAAATTCACAATCTGTTGAAGGTGTGCACTATTCACTTCAAGAATTGCTAAAAATCCGAGTAATGGATAGTGCATCGTTTTAACCTTTACATCCTGTTTTTTTAATGTGTCACGGATTGTCACCACATTTGGCACTAACTTACTATCATGTTGAGGAGATAAGAACGTCAATATTTGTGATAGCCATTGTAGTTCGTTCCCCGCATTAAAATTATATGTACGCAACTCTTTATAATAACGATTCATTGTTTCAGCACGAAGAACAACATCATCAGATGCGGCACTCAACAATACTGTATAGGGTATATCATCGTTAGCTGTTAAAAATCGATGATGCTTACGGACCTCTTCAAATAATAACCGTGCTGCCTGTGCATGTGCACGTTTCTCACTTTCCACCTCAGTTAAAAACTGTGCACCAATAAAAATAAAGTTGCCGCCTCTAAATTTAGCTTCCTTCAATATGCTTACGTTTGACAGTAGATTTTTTACCGCTTGTTCTGTATCCTCTTGCTCCACCAAATTTGCAGCAATACTATACCTTACTGCTGTTCTTAACGGAGAAGCCCATGAAGATTGCTCTTTCATTTCTTGTAATACTTCTTTATATTTAACGGAATCAAAGGTTTTTCCTGACGCCACATATTTGCTTGCAATTGCTAGTACAATTTTACGATCAACGGTCCATCCGACAGCCTTCGCTACATCCTCCACAGTTTGTGTAAATTGGTTTTCAATCATAGTAAATTCCATTTTCAACACACTCCTTTTTCCATATTTACGTAATAAAACATTAAAAGGATTCATCACTTTTGGCACATCACTATCCCCAAGGGGTCGCCCAGCCTACACTCCCATTAACTTCTATACATGGCAGGATGATGAGCTTCAGTTTTGTAACAATTAACACAAATAGTAAGCTTAATTTAATGTATGTGGCTCGATTTTATATGGTTTAATGAACATAATTAAAAATGAGTGGAGGAACTGATGTTAATTGAAATAACCATAACCAGTAGAAAGGCCTTATTCAAGGAAACCTTACAAGATCGATTACGATTATTTTTGATATTACGTAACTCTCCAAATAATATAGCCTTACATAAACGGTTTCAGAAAAAATAACATAAAAAAGCAGCGACTAAACGTTGTCGTTTTGCCGCTGTTTTCAATTTTCAATATAATGACGCTGTTAAATTAACCCCAATTCCCTTAACTCCTCTGTTGAAAAGGCTCTTGATCTTGTTAAAAATCGTTTACCTTCAACGCCTTCAAGCGAGAACATACCGCCCCTGCCATCGACTACATCCAAGATTATTTGTGTATGCTTCCAATAATCGTATTGATTTTTATGCATATAGAAAGGAGTACCACCCATTTCCCCAAGGCAAACATCTTGGTCGCCTAATAGTAAATCGCCTTCAGGGTAACACATTGGTGAGGAACCGTCACAGCATCCACCAGATTGATGAAACATAACGGGTCCATGCTTTTCTTTCAATAATTCGATTAGTGCTAGCGCTTCTGCTGTTGCTAAAACTCGCTCGACCACGCTTATGCACCTCCCTATTAATTAGAAGAAACCAAGTTTGTTTTCGCTATAGCTAACTAGTAAGTTTTTCGTTTGCTGATAATGCGCTAGCATCATTTTATGGTTTTCACGGCCGACACCCGACATTTTATAGCCACCGAACGCTGCATGTGCAGGATAAGCATGGTAGCAGTTTGTCCAAACACGACCTGCTTGAATACCTCGACCGAAGCGGTATGCTGTATTCATATCGCGTGTCCATACACCTGCACCTAAACCATATAATGTGTCATTCGCAATTTCTAATGCTTCCTCTTTTGTTTTAAATGTTGTTACAGCAACAACTGGTCCGAAAATCTCTTCTTGGAAAATACGCATTTTATTATGCCCTTTGAAGACAGTTGGCTTAATGTAGTAACCATTTTCAAAACCAGATCCTACATTATTTTTCTCTCCCCCAATTAGACATTCTGCACCTTCTTGCTTACCAATATCTAAATAAGAAAGGATTTTTTCCATTTGCTCACTTGAAGCCTGTGCTCCCATCATCGTATTCGGATCAAGCGGATTTCCAACTTTAATCGCTTCAACACGTTGTAGGACACGCTCCATAAATTTATCGTAAATGGATTCTTGAATTAATGCACGAGAAGGACATGTACATACTTCACCTTGGTTTAGAGCGAATAATACAAAGCCCTCAACTGCTTTATCTAAAAAGGCATCATCTTCGTCCATAATATCTTCAAAGAAAATATTTGGTGATTTACCGCCCAATTCTAATGTAACTGGAATAAGGTTTTGCGAAGCATATTGCATAATTAAGCGACCTGTCGTAGTTTCACCAGTAAAGGCAATTTTACCGATGCGTGGATTCGATGCTAGTGGCTTCCCTGCCTCTAAGCCAAAGCCGTTGACAACATTCAGTACACCCGCTGGCAATAAATCTTCTATTAATTCAACGAGTAACATTATCGAAATTGGTGTTTGCTCTGCAGGCTTTAACACTACACAGTTTCCAGCTGCAAGTGCAGGTGCTAGCTTCCAAACAGCCATTAATAACGGGAAGTTCCAAGGGATAATTTGACCTACTACCCCAATTGGCTCATGGAAGTGATACGCAACTGTATCATTATCGATTTGGCTTACTGCGCCTTCTTGTGCACGTAAAGCCCCTGCGAAATAACGGAAATGGTCAATGGCAAGAGGGATATCTGCATTTAATGTCTCACGTACCGCTTTACCGTTATCCCATGTTTCCGCAACAGCTAGCTTTTCTAAGTTTTGCTCAATGCGGTCCGCGATTTTAAGTAAAATGTTTGCACGCTCTGTTGCGGATGTTGTTCCCCATGCATCTTTTGCGGCATGTGCTGCATCAATTGCAAGTTCAATGTCCTCAGCAGTAGAACGAGCTACTTGTGTAAAAACTTGTCCAGTAACAGGCGTAACATTATCAAAGTATTGACCTTTCACTGGGGATGTCCATTCTCCGCCGATAAAATTATCATATTTCTCTTTGAATTGAACTACCGATCCTTCAGTGTTTGGAAATGCATAAACCATTTTACTTCTCCCCTTTACACAAAATAATGAGAATATATCTACAAAAATCGATATTTTTATCGAAATAACAATATTTTCATAGAAGCTCTCTTACCTAATATATTGTCAGAAACAAAAAATAATTTCAACTTTTTTAAAAATTCTTTCGACAATTTATTTTTACTAGAAAAGCCTCTAGGATTCACGGTGTGATCAACGATAATGTATACTTAAAATAATATAAATGTATAGGAGAACAGTATGCGAATTAATAAATATTTGAGTGAAACAGGCATCGTATCTCGTCGCGGCGCAGATAAATGGATAGCAGAAGGTAAAGTAACGATTAATGGTGAACTTGCTACAGTTGGCAGTCAAGTTGAGGCTGGTGATATGGTTTGCGTTGATGGAAAAGAGGTAAAAAAAGAAGAACAGCTCGTATATATTGCCTTGAACAAACCAGTAGGAATTACAAGTACAACTGAACGTCATATAAAAGGAAATGTTGTTGATTTTGTCAATCACCCTCTACGTATTTTTCATATTGGACGACTCGACAAAGAATCCGAGGGGCTATTATTACTGACAAATGACGGTGATATAGTCAATAAAATTTTACGTGCGGAAAACCATCACGAAAAAGAGTATATCGTACAAGTTGATAAACCTATTACGGAGCAATTTATTAGAAAAATGGGAGCTGGTGTAGATATTTTAGATACTACAACTTTACCTTGTTATGTTGAAAAAATATCTGATAAAGTCTTTAAAATTATTTTAGAACAGGGCTTAAATCGTCAAATACGTCGTATGTGTTCGGCACTTGGCTACTCTGTAAAACGTCTACAACGTATTCGTATTATGAATATTAAGCTTGGAAATTTAAAGGTTGGTCAGTGGCGCGATTTAACAGAAAAAGAACGAACAGAACTATTCAGACTACTTAAATACACACCAAAATAAAGCAATTTAAGGGGATGAGACTATGCTGTCAATTCAAAGTACTGCGCAGTTAACAGGGGCACGAGTTAGTGGGGATTTTTGGGATTTAGATGAGCTGATTAATGCCATTTACAAAATAACTGGGGATGAAAATAAGTATTATGATTATCAAGGCGCACGCTTTCGCATCCTTAGTGTCTGCTATAATCTACGCCAAGCTACCAGGGGAGAGCATCAGCTTGAATTTGTCAGTAATGGACTTAATAAAAGTGTACTGACACAGCATGGACTAATTTTTCCAAACAAAAATGTTTATTTCGCAACAGAGGTTCTATGGCCAGAGCTGATTTTTACTGCTATCGCATTAAATGATTTCATTCGACTACATCAGGAGCTAATTGATTCCTCTGATTGGAATATGGACATTGCTGCAGTTCGTAAATTCCAATCAGCAGTTGCTGAATGTCTAGAGCAGGAGCTTAAAGAGGAAGAATATTTAGTATTTATAAGAATGCTGCATACTAAAAGTCCGTTAACATTCCGTTATGCGACACAATATGTTGATATATTGAATCTAGAGTATATTCAACTAGATTTGGAGGCACGTAAAGCTCGTTTAGCGTCATTTGCTCTCCGATTAATGTTAGAAGATGATGAGTATGTAGCGCTAAAATCACAGCTCATGAAAGCTGCGATTACTACTAAAAAAGCGTTGCATGAAATTGAAATTACAGCTAAATATCCTGAAACTATTTTGTGGTAAATAGGAAGCGCCGTCTCAACTAATTTTGAGACGGCGCTGTTCTTCTATTGAATCTTCTTGTAAGCCATTTTTAGAATAACTTCCTCGTGTTGCGGATAGTCAGCTAAAAGCTCCTCTTGTGTAAACAATTCAAAGTCCTCAAAATCAAAACCTGGTGCAACCATACAGCCTACCAAACTAAAAGTATCTGCATCCTCTACGGACGAGCCAAATATAGTGTTTTTTGGTACTGCTATTTGCGGTACTTCTCCTGCTTCAACATTTAATCCAAGCTTCTTGGCCTCATATGTACCATCCGGAAAAATCATATGGACTGTTAACGGACTGCCAGCATGATAATACCAAAGCTCGTCTGATTTCAAACGATGTAAATGCGATATATCCTGGGAACGTAGTAAGAAATAAATGCTCGTATAAATTGGCCTCTGCACATCACTTACAGCCATATCCTCAGATGCCCGAAACGAGGATATATAATAACCTCCTTCTGGATGTTCTGCTAAATTTAATTTTTCAATAAAATATTGTGCTGAGTAATTCATAAACTTCACTCCTTTCTTTCACATTACCAAATGCTATTGCTTCATTTGATCATTCTACGTCGTTTTGACTGTTCTATCCATCACTCTGGACTTTCTTTTCGTCGTTTTGATAGCTCTATCCGTTGCTCTAGCCTTTCTTTCCGTCGCTTTGATTGTTCTATCCGTCGCTCTAGCCTTTCTTTCCGTCGTTTTGATTGCTCTATCCGTCGCTCTAGCCTTTCTTTCCGTCGCTTTGATTGTTCTATCCGTCGCTCTAGCCTTTCTTTCCGTCGCTTTGATCTTTCTACGTCGCCCCGGCCTTTCTATCCGTCACCTTGACTCTATCCGTCTGCTCACTCTCTTCGCTCATACAAAAAAGACGTCCCAGAAACCAAGACGCCTTCTCCCTCTATAAACCACCTAAATAAGCTGCCTTTACTTGTTCACTCTCTTGAAGCTCTTTTGCTGTACCTGATAATACAATACGTCCTGTTTCAAGTACATACGCACGATTTGCTACTGATAAAGCCATATTCGCATTTTGCTCAACCAGCAACACGGTTGTACCCTCTTTATTTACTTGCTCAATAATATTAAAAATATTTTTTACCATAAGTGGTGCAAGCCCCATTGAAGGTTCATCCATCAATAACAATTTCGGTTTTGCCATTAATGCCCGCCCCATCGCCAGCATTTGTTGCTCACCACCAGATAATGTACCTGATTGCTGTTTACGACGCTCTAAAAGACGGGGAAATAGTTCAAACACATGGTCCATATCTTTTTTAATGCCAGCTTTATCGTTACGCAAATATGCCCCAAGCTCTAAGTTCTCTTCAACTGACATATTGGCAAAAACACGACGCCCTTCTGGAACATGTGAAATACCTGATTTTACAATTGTCTGTGCAGCCTTTCCTGCGATGGAGAACCCCTCATATTCTATGATGCCGCCCTTTGGTTTTAATAAACCTGATAATGTTTTTAATAATGTACTTTTACCAGCACCGTTTGCACCGATTAACGTTACAATTTCACCCTCATTTACTTCTAAAGAGAGGCCCTTTAATGCTTGAATGTTTCCGTAAAATACATCTATATTTTGTACTTTTAGCATTAGCTGATAACCTCCTCGCCAAGGTAAGCTTCAATTACCTTTGGATTGTTGCGTATTTCTTCTGGTGTTCCATCAGCGATTAATTGACCGTGATCGAGCACATAAATGCGTTCACAAATCCCCATTACTAAGCTCATATCATGCTCAATTAGAAGAATGGTTAAGCCAAACTCTTTTCGAATAAACGCTATTAATTCCATTAAATCTTGCGTCTCCTGCGGGTTCATCCCCGCTGCTGGCTCATCTAATAATAGCAGCTTAGGTTTCGCTGCTAGGGCACGAGCAATTTCTAGACGGCGCTGCATCCCATAAGGTAAATTTTTCGCAAGCTCATCCTTATAACCATCTAAGCCAAAGATTTTTAGGAACTCAATAGATTGATTCTCCATTTCTGCCTCACCTTTAAAATGATTCGGCAAACGGAAAATAGAAGACCACATGGAATGCTTGGCAAGCGAATGGTTCGCTACTTTAACATTATCTAGAACAGAGAGCTCTTTAAATAAACGAATATTTTGGAACGTACGGCTAATACCTTTTTGTGTTACTTGATATGGTGCAAGCCCGTTCAACTTTATACTGTCAAATCTAATCGTGCCTTCAGTTGGCTTATACACTCCGGTAAGCATGTTAAAGCTAGTTGTTTTACCAGCACCATTTGGCCCTATCAGACCTACTAGTTCTCCTTGGTTTAGGTACATATTAACGCCCTGTACCGCCTTTAAACCACCGAATTGAATGCCCATGTTTTCAACATTGATAAGAAGGTTTCCAGTCATTATTTTGTACCTCCTTTTTTACCAAACTTAAATAAATCCGTCACTTCTTTTGTTCCCATCAAACCTGTTGGACGGTACAGCATTACGACTATTAATACTAAACTGTAAATAATCATACGTGTTTCTGGGAAGTTTGCTAGATATGCCGAGACTACTGTTAAGAAAATCGCAGCGATGACCGATCCTGAAAGACTTCCTAAGCCACCAAGAACGACATAAATTAAAATATCAAATGATTTTAAGAAACCGAAAGTTGTCGGTTGAATAATGTAAAAGTTATGTGCAAAGATGGCCCCTGCAAGACCAGCAAAGAAAGAACCAATCGCGAACGCTACAACTTTATAATAGGTTGTATTAATGCCCATTGCATCAGCCGCAATTTCATCCTCACGAATCGATATACATGCACGACCGTGGCGAGAATTTGTAAAGTTAGAGATTACTAGAATTGTTAAAACCACACCTACGAATGCATAAGTCCAGTTTGATAAATATTTAACTTGCATTCCCGCTGCGCCACCAACATAATCCGTATTTAAAAAGACAATACGAATAATCTCCGCAAATCCAAGTGTTGCAATCGCTAAATAGTCACCCTTCAAACGTAATGTTGGAATACCTACGATTAAACCGGCAACCGCTGCTGCAAGCGCCCCTAAGAAAATGGCTAAAGGGAAAGGAAGCATTAATTTAGTTGTAATAATCGCAGAAATATACGCTCCTACCGCTAGGAAACCAGCATGCCCAATGGAGAACTGACCAGTAATCCCAATAACGATGTGCAAGCTGACCGCAAGCATAATGTTAATACACATTGTAATTAGCATATTTTGATAGTAAATATCAAGAACACCTGAAGAAATAAGTACTTGTACTATCGCATAGATGACCAACGCTAATACGGCATAGCCCCAAAAAACTTTAGACTTTTTCATAATACCGCTCACCTACACTTTCTCACGGGCGTTTTTACCAAAGATACCCGATGGTCTGAAGATTAAGATTAAGATTAAAATAACGAATGCCGCTGCATCGCGCCATAAAGAAAAACCAAGTGCACTTACTAATGATTCCACAACACCTAATAACATACCGCCAACCATGGCACCAGGAATAATACCAATACCACCTAGTACTGCAGCGATGAACGCTTTAACCCCTGGAATAACCCCCATTAATGGATCGATTTTCGTATAGTAAATGCCAAAGATAACACCTGCTGCGCCAGCTAGAGCAGAACCAATTGCAAATGTTGCTGAAATTGTATTATCTACGTTAATCCCCATTAAACGCGCTGCATCGGCATCATGAGAAACCGCGCGCATAGCTTTTCCGATCTTTGTTTTATGAACGATGAATTGTAAAAGAATCATCAGTACAATTGCTACAGTTAAAATTAAAATAGATGTACTACTAATTTGAACCCCGAAAACATCAAAAGATTTATTTTTAATGACTTCAGGATATGCGGCTGGTTGCGCACCTCTGAAGAAAATAGTCGTGTATTCGATTAATAGCGATACACCGATTGCTGTAATTAAAGCTGCAATACGTGTTGCATTCCGTAAACGCTTATAAGCAATACGTTCAATTAAAACACCAAAGATTGCACAAACTGCCATCGCCAATAATAGTGCCGGGAAGAAGCCAAGCTCCCATTTAGCAATTGCATAAAAGCCAATAAATGACCCAATCATGAAGACATCACCGTGGGCAAAGTTAATCAGCTTAATAATGCCGTATACCATCGTATACCCTAACGCTATTAACGCGTAGATACTACCGAGTGAAATACCATTCACAAGCTGTTGTATCCATTCCATGAGCGTTCACTCCTTTTATTTTTTTGAAAAATACAAAAATTTAACTTACTTCTACATGTTATTATCGAATGTAGAATTACTTGTGTCCTCTAAAAAAAATTTTTATAAAATACAAAAAGGAAGACGTGTTTACCCGCCTCCCCTTGCCTAGAAAACATTAAGGATTAACTTTAGAGTTGAACACTTGTTTACCGTCTTTAAATTCAAGAACTGTTGCTGTTTTAATTGGGTTATGATCTTTGTCAACTGAGAAAGTACCTGTTACTAAAGAAAGATCTTTAGTGTTAGCTAATGCTTTTTGAATTGCTTCCCCATCCGTAGAGCCTGCACGCTTAATAGCATCAGCAATGTAGTAAATTGTGTCATAGCCAAGTGCATTGAATGCATCAGGTGCTTTGTCTTTGTTCGCTGCTTTAAATGCCTTTACAAAGTCTTGAATTTTTTGATCTGGGTCTTCTGCAGAGTAATGGTTTGTAATATATGTGTTATTTAACGCATCTGCACCAGCTAGCTCTACTAATGTTGGTGAATCCCAACCATCAGCTCCCATCAGTGGTACATCGATACCCATTTCACGTGCTTGTTTAACAATTAAACCAACCTCTTCATAGTATCCTGGGATAAAGATAAAGTCTGGTTTAGCTGCTTTAATAGTTGTTAATTGTGTACGGAAGTCCGCATCCTTAGCTACATACGCTTCTTCTTCTACAACTTTCCCACCATTTTTAGTAATCGTTTCTTTAAATGATTTTGCTAAACCTTTTGCATAGTCGGATGCATTGTCCGCAAAAATAGCTACGTTTTTAGCTTTCAATTCACCAGAAGCGAAGTTCGCTGCCACAATCCCTTGGAATGGATCAATGAAACAAGTACGGAATGCGTATTCATTAACGCTGCCATCATCATTTACTGTAATGTTAGGAGCTGTACCAGAACCAGTAACGATTGGAATTTTATGGTCGTTCGCAATTTGCACAGTTGCAACTGTATTACCAGAAGTTGCTGGGGCTAGCATTGCTACTACTTTATCTTGTGTTGCTAGTTTAATAGCTGCTGTAGTTGCCTCTGAGTTTTCTGATTTATTATCTACTTTAATAAGCTCGATTTTCTTACCGTCGATACCGCCCTTATCATTAATTTCTTTAACTGCTAGCTCTGCGCCTAGAGCAATTGAAGAACCATAGGAGGCTACGTTACCAGAAAGCTCTAAATTTGCACCAATTTTAATCGTATCGCCGTCAGAGGAACCGCCTCCTGATGAAGATCCACCTCCTGAACTTGAGCTGTCTCCGTTTCCACAACCAGCAAGAACACCCGCAAGTAATGAAGAAGCAACTAGAAGTGAACCGAACTTTTTAAGCTTTTTGTTCTCTCTCATAATTTTATCCCCCTTTAAATTTCTCAAAAATTAGATATTTCTGATAATTATAAACAATCAGATCCATTTCCTCAATAACAAAAATGACCAAAACTATTATTTATAACTATACTAAAACTAATTTAGAATATTATTCATTTAAGCCTTTTACATTGTAAAGCATTCTTTATATTTAGTCTAGAGTGATTTTTCAGTATAATTAGTAATTTGTGAATTATCTATTAATTATTGGTGTTTATTTCTACTAAACTATCATTTACAATTATTTGAAATCTCAATTGAAGATGTCTTTTTTGCGAAAATTGCAAGATCTTTAATGATTTTTATTTCCGGGAAAATAAACAATGATTGCAACAAGAATTTCATAAATAGAAAAAAGCTTAGAGTCGGGTTTCCCACAGCTCTAAACTTTTTTCAATGCAAACACGCAGAGGCGTTCGTTAATATTTGTTTCATTCTCTAGATGAACCTCATGAATTAATTCAAAAGGTGTCCCGTGATGTAAAAACTGCAAATAATCATAAGGCGGATAGTATAAAATAATATGAATTTCACGCATATGCTGCTCATAAGACTTCCAAATATTATGAATGACCGTACGGAAAATATGAATAGAAAACGGATTGAAAAAAAAGAAAACCGTGTCGCGTGATTGAATAGCATAGTTCTCCGCTATTGAATGAATAAAGGAAATTGAAGCTTGAGCATTCTTCTTTTGAAGATAACCCTTTTTATTGTTCTCTGCCTCTGCATAAAAACCTGCATCCATTTCTATTCCAATTGTCGGGATATGAAATTTATGATGCACATAAATAGGTACTCTCCCTTTTCCACATCCCATATCGATAAACACTGGATTATCTGGCATTTCATACTGTGAAAATAATTGTTCTAATCCGACATATGGTGTTGGCTCATAGCGATGGTAATGAGCTAATTTGGGGAAACCATACTGTTCACCAACTGTATTAATATGCAATAACTTATCAAATTGATGTTCATTCATACTATTGTACTCCTAAAAAGAATGCTTTATTTTAGCACGATAAAAGGCAAAAACCATACCAAAAAGGTTTGAAAATGACTATTTTTTTAGCGACCTCTTCAATTATATTTACAATTTACACGACTCTTCTATTGACAATGTCTTCCTACGCCAATTATCATTGATTGCGAATGATAATCACTGATAACTCATTCGAATAGTAGATTTTTTCTAACTAGAAAATGATTAGGGGGGAAAAGCATGATTATTGTTACAAATCGTATTCAAGTTAAACCAGGCTTTGCTGCAAAAATGGCGCCGAACTTTACAAAACCAGGACCACTACAGCAATTCGAAGGCTTCCATAAAGTAGAGGTGTTAGTTTCAACTGATGATCCGACTTATGACGAAATGAGCGTCAATATGTACTGGGAGTCTAAGGAACATTTCCAAGCTTGGCGTAATAGCGATGCATTCGCCGCTGCACATCAACGCCCAGAAGCAGGCTCTGAGGGAGCAAAACCTGAAAATAGCCCAATGATAGGTAGCAAAATAGTTATAGCTGAATTAGCTTCTTCCATTGAAGCATCACGCTAATTTTTAAGTTGTATATGAAAAACTAAAAAAATCTAAAATATCTTCTGATTCTATCTAAAAAAATCCTGCATATTCGAATATGCAGGATTTTTTCGAAATATTTTATCGCATAAAAATGACTAATACATACCCTATTATCGATAAACAAACCGAACCGATAAGTCCTGCAATAAATGCTTTTACACCTAATTGTTTAAAGGTTTTTATCTCTACATTTAAACCTAGGCCAGCCATCGACATCCCAATTAAAAGATACGAGATATTTACAAATGTTTGCGCTACATTGGCTGGTATAATCCCTAACGAATTAATCGCACTCATTGCTAAAAATCCGAGAATAAACCATGGAATGATTGACCATGAAAATCCTTCTTTTTCCTGCCCCTTCTCCATTCTCTGATAGAAAATACCGATGATAATGGCTACTGGTACAAGCAATGCGACACGTGTTAGCTTAACAATAACCGCCATATCAACTGCTTCATTTCCACCAGCAGAGGCTGCTGCAATAACATGGGCAATCTCATGTAGAGTGCCTCCTGCGAAAATACCATATTCAGTAGGCGTTAAGTTAAATACTGAGTATAACACTGTGTAGACTAATGTGAATATAGTCCCTAGTAATGCGACAATTGCCGCGCCCACTGCTGTTTCTTTTTCATTTGCTTTAATTTGAGGAGCAATAGCGACAACAGCGGCCGCTCCGCAAATGGCTGTTCCACAAGCTGTTAATATGCCCAACTTCTTCTCCACATGAAATACCTTCGTTAAGCCATATACAACCACTAAAGCAAAGACCAAATCAATAAATGCAATAAGAAAGACACCCGCACCAGCATGATAAATATCCGCTAAATTTAAACGCATACCCAGTAAAATAATGCCTAATCGTAATAGCTTTTTACTTGAAAATGATATGCCTACTTGCCATGAATCCTGTACCTTAAAGGTTGCTCTCCAAGCCATACCTAAAATAATTGCAATGACAAGCTGCCCCAGTATTGAGAAAAACGGAAAAGTCGAAATATACTTTGCGACTAAGGCAATAATGAGTGTCAACAATATTCCCTTCAAAAACGCAGGGGTTAGGAAACTTTTTAACCTTTGCCCAATATCCATGTTGTTCACTTCTTTCATCCTTGATGATTATTACTTTATTAAAAAGTTAATCATTAGTAAAATACATATATATAATTGTAATTATTAATATTTCTAATAGTAGGGGTGATGGCATGCAATATGATGCTTTAAAAACATTCATTACACTAGTGGAGGTCAAAAATTTTACGAAAGCCTCCGAAATACTTCATATTTCACAGCCCAGTGTCAGTTTACACATAAAAAACTTAGAGCAGGACTTTCAAACGACGTTGTTTATCCGCTCTCCAAAGTCAGTACAAATTACACCAACTGGGGAAATTTTATATAAACGAGCGAAGCAAATGATGGCAATTGCAGAGGCAGCACGGGAAGATATTTTAGCCTTTCATCATGAAATCCAAGGTACGCTTGTTATTGGCTCTAGTTTTACAATTGGCGAATATATATTGCCACCTATTATAGCGAGTCTGCAACAGCAATTCCCTCAGCTTGAGCTTCAAGTTATTATTGGCAATACGGAAGAAATCATTCAATATACAAAGTTGTTACAGGTCGATATTGGCCTTATTGAAGGACAGTCAAACGACAATGAGGTTATTATTAAACCGTTTATGCAGGATGAGCTATTTATTGTTAGTGCTAGCAATCACCCTCTTGTAAAGAAGTCGACTATTACGGTTGCGGACTTACAGCAGCAAAATTGGGTTGCACGTGAAGAAGGCTCTGGCACTCGTTATTATTTAGATCATTTATTTAGAACAAATGGGCTCCAAGTACGTTCACTTCTTACTATTAGTAGCAATCAAGGTGTGAAAGAGAGTGTTATACAGGGGCTTGGACTGTCCCTACTGTCTGCTAGTGTTATTGAGCGTGAACTAAAAAATGGCGATATAAAAATTTTGCCGCTTGAAGGACAGCATTTTATGCGAACATTCTCTTATTTGTACTCACCTACGATGAAAAATAAACGCAATGTTGACACCCTCATAGAAGCACTACTAAAAAGAGCTTAGCGGATTTTTTAGTCGCTAAGCTCCATGTTGTTGAAAAAATTATTATGTCAATGAAATTAAGGTGGCATATTCAATAAAGTATGGCTCTACGGCATAACGAGGGGTTGATTTCCGTTCCGACTGGGCGCTTTGTAGCTGCCGCTTTGCTTTCGCTACAGATAAAACATTTGCCGCTGATGCTTCGCTTTCGCGCAGAGCAGAGCTTCCTGGGGGCGTCCGATGAGCCGCTTGGGGCAACAGGATGTTTTTTGCGCGAAAGCGTAGTGCTAACGTAGCGGCAGCAGCAGGATGTTGGTCACAAAGGCGTTATCACAGGACGTGATGCTCTTAGCCTTCGTTCCTCTTTCGCTAATCCCCAAGGAGTCGCCCAGCCTCCACTCCAATCAACCATTTCGTATAATATGTATCTTCTGACAATATATTAAAACCAAATTTCAGCAAAATGGTGTTTTTTAGGAAAGTGTAGTGTTAACGTAACGGCAACAACAAATGTTTTTCTGCGCGAAAATGAAGTGTCAGCGGCAACAGATTTACAATCTCCTCACTGTTATACGTCTATTCCGTTCGATCATGGTGAGTAGCAACGGGCGCTCACTTGAAAAATGCATAAAATTTCTACACTATCGCTGATTGGAGTGGCAGGCTACTCAAGTGCTCCTGTCGCCTCACTTTCCTCGCAGAGCAAGCTCACTTTATAGTTCTTGGATTTAGACGTTTACGCTCCTGCTTGTGCTCAATAATTTCTACAAATTTCAACGCCGCTCGAGATAACGGTACACTTTTCAAATAACACATACCAATGCTTCGTGTTGGTATACTATCTGTTAATGTTAGCTCATATAGAAGCCCTCGTTGCAAATAATCTTTAGAAAACTCTTTCGTTACACACGCAATGCCTAAATTACTGCGTGCAAAGTCTAGCACAAGATCATGTGAACCGAGCTCAAACTCAGGTTCAATGTGGATTCCCCTCGTAAACAAATAATTTTCTACATACTTTCTTGAATTTGATTTTTTCTCTAGAAAAATAAGTGGAAACTTTAAAAGTTCTTCAAACCTTAAGCTGTTCGACGCTAATGTTTTATATTTTTCACCACATACAAAAATATCTTGAACCTCTGTGCATGCTGTTAACTGTAATGTCTGATCTTCTATCGGAAAATTACAAAGCCCTATATCAACCTCACCAGATTTAATAAAGTTACAAATTTCAGAAGTCGTTCCATTTAACATTTGTAATTTTATATTGGGATACATTGTATGAAACGCCTCTAGATAAGGCATTAAAAAGAAACGGGAAATGGTGTCCCCTACCCCAATTTTCAACTGACCTGTTGTTAAATTTTTAAATTCTAGTAACTTCTCCTCACCAGCATCTATAAGGCCTAATGCTGAATTCGTATATTCATATAGAAGGTTCCCCTCAGTCGTTAATGTTACCCCCTTCGGAGTACGGTTAAAGAGACGTGTACCGAGTTCCTTTTCTAATTGCATCATGGCTTGGCTAACGGCTGGTTGAGTCATATATAAATCTTTAGCAGCCCTTGAAAAGCTATTATTTTTAGCAACAACAGTAAAAACACGATATAAATCTAATTTCCCTACCATATAAGCACTCCTTATAGCTATTATACGAACTATTAATTTTACTTATATCACTAAAGGGGCGTATAGTAAAATCATATTGGTTATATTTATTTATTTAACATACATTTACCATTAATGAGGAGAGATTATTTTGGAACGTGTAGTTGGTACAGTAGTAAGAGGTCTTCGTGGTCCAATTATTAACGAAGGCGATAATATTGAACAAATCGTTGTTGATACAGTATTAAACGCAGCAAAGACAGAAGGCTATTCAATTGAGGACCGCGACATTGTAACAGTAACAGAATCTGTCGTAGCACGTGCACAAGGTAACTATGCATCGATCGATGACATCGCAGCGGACGTGGCTGCTAAATTCGGTGACGATACTGTAGGTGTTATTTTCCCAATTCTAAGCCGTAACCGTTTCGCTAACTGCTTACGTGGTATCGCTAAGGGCGTGAAGAAAGTTGTTCTTATGCTAAGCTATCCATCTGATGAGGTTGGTAACCACCTAGTTGATATTGATGAACTAGACGTAAAAGGTATTAACCCTTGGACAGATACTTTAACAGAAGTTGAATTCCGTGAACATTTCGGCTTTAAAAAACACACTTTTACAGGTGTAGATTATATTGAATACTACAAAGAATTAATCGAAGCTGAAGGCGCTACTTGTGAAGTTATCTTTTCAAACAACCCAAAAACTATTTTAGACTATACAAAGAGTGTATTAGCTTGTGATATTCATTCACGCTTGCGTACAAAACGTATTTTAATGGCAAATGGCGCTGAAAAAGTATACAGTCTTGATAATATTTTATCTGTAACTAATAACGGTTCTGGCTTCAATGCGGAATATGGTCTACTTGGTTCAAATAAAGCAACTGAAGATAGCATAAAATTATTCCCACACACTTGCCAACCAATTGTTGACGGCATTCAAGCAAAAATCAAAGAAGCTACTGGTAAAACAGTTGAAGTAATGATCTACGGCGATGGCGCGTTTAAAGATCCTGTAGGTAAAATTTGGGAGTTGGCTGACCCTGTTGTATCTCCTGCTTATACTGCCGGATTAGATGGCACACCAAACGAAGTAAAGCTGAAATATTTAGCAGATAACGATTTCGCAAATCTTCGTGGTGAAGAGTTAAAAGCGGCAATCTCTGAATATATTCAAAACAAAGATGAAGATTTAACTGGGCAAATGGCTGCTCAAGGTACAACACCTCGTCGCTTAACAGACTTAATTGGTTCACTATCTGACCTAACTTCTGGTTCAGGTGATAAAGGAACACCTATGATTTATATTCAAGGTTATTTCGATAACTATACTAAATAAAGCTATAAGAAAACGAACTCCCACTTCTGTTAGGGAGTTCGTTTTCTTATAGTGACATATTTTTATACTAGCAGGGTTTTTTACACGCACTGCCCCTATAATGTAGTGTCGAATTATTGTTAACTTTTATTTTTGTCATTCAATTTATTACGGTATTTTTTAGTGAGGATGACAGGAATCGAACCTGTAAATCCCTTAAGGGACATGCCACCCACTGCATACTTCCTCATAAACATTATGTATTTTGAACCCCATTAAGAATTACATTTTTCTCAGTCCTTTTGCTTTATAGTAGATTAAATCTTTTCAAGTAAAACTTATTTCAGGTGATTAGGAATCATTTCTTCATTTAACCAATGTTCACTTGTTCGAACATGATTCTGTCTAACATATTTCCCTAGGTTATATTGAAAATCATCATAATGAAAGGCAGCCGTATTTCTAATAACATACCCTTCCTGCTCACCCCCAAGAAGTGATTTCCCTGTAAAAGTCTTCTTTATTTTTTCTTCATCGAAAATGCCTCGATATAAAACAGGTACCGTTTCAATACCCAGTTCAGCTGCATAGTCGACTGTTTCATCCCAACTTAAACAAATATTTTTTTCATTCCACATACTAAATAAATAAAAGTAGCTCGTTAACTCATTATAGTAAATGGAATGTTTGGCAAAAACATTTTCACCACATAATCTCCAATCATCTGGAATCTGAAATGCAAATGTTGCATGAAACGTTTTTACCCAATGCCTAGATGGGTGATCTCCTGAATTTAAGCTTCTAGCATGCATATAGTTTCGATAAAGTGTTGTTCCTTCACCATCTAATTTTTCTGTTACAACAACCTCCTTCCCAATAAAATGATCCACATTTTTAGCAACCTTATCGTCATGTGTATACCCTCTACTCCACGGCAAATGAAAGCTTCTAGGGTATTTCTTTAAATTGGTCATAAACTCACTTCCTTTATTTACACCTATTTAGCAAATTGATCTGCTTCACGAAAGAAATAAAGTTTTGTTAATAAGTCACCATCTAATAAATGATAAATCTTACTTCCTCCCTTATCGCCCCCGTATTGAATTAACATATGAAATTGCACTAAATTAACAACCTTTAAAACAAATTCTTCTTCAAATCCTAGCTCTAATAAAAAATGACATACCATTTGGGCAGATACATTTTCATGTCCGTAATATCCATATCTTTGTTGTAATTCTTTATATTTTTTACAAAATGGTTTGCCTACATCATGAAATATAGCGGCTATTTGTAATGCTAGCTTGTCACTTTCCATATAGTATTCGTTCATATATTCATACACAAAATACGTATGCTGGCATAGTAAAAATTGATGGTATGGATTTTCTTGATTAAACCGATAAATCTCTTCAAATAGTTGGACTGATTTTAACGCCCGAAATAGCTCCTCATATGTGGGCTGGCTTTGGATTAGTGAAATAAATTGGTTTTTTGAGATTTCATATGGACTCGCTTCATGTACAATATGCACCTCATCAAATCCTTCTCCCATTATCGGAAACTCTAGGTTCTTCCTCATTTTATCCATTATCACTAACGGAACTTTCCTCTTTCTTTGTTGATTTCTTGTTACACACAATGCGTAAGGTGTATCAAAATAATAGCATACAACTTTCACATTACTAGACAATTTACCTAGTGCAAATATTCTACGTTCCCTCTCAATATTTGTCGCATCGACAATAACCGATTGACCTTTGGCTACACATTCATTCAAACGTTCATACAAAACACGGAACACTATTCGCGATTGCTGCCTTGTAGCGTCGCCGAATAACTCTTGACGTATAGCATCACTCGAAAGAATAAGTGCATTTTCGCTTTTTGCTAGACTCTTAACAAACGTGCTTTTGCCACTCCCTGGTAGCCCTACTGTAAATATCACCTTCATTTTTTCACCCCCTTTCAAGTGTCATGTATCGAGTTCTATCGTTGATCGCCAAAGAACAACCCAATCAACTTATACACATAATGTCATACCAAAATATTGGTGTCTATCCATAAAAAGCAACATTCTTCAAAAAGGGAAAATCTGGATAAAAATGACTGCACTGACTTTTCGGAACAGTTTTTTTATTAAAAATTTGATTTTTTATCACAACTTCATAATATCAATATTTTACAAAAAAATGACTAGACTATATTTCTTTCTTAAATGTAGTACGTATAATCCTCTGGAATAACACGTTTTAAGAATTTCTTCGTGCGCTCCTCTTTCGGATTAACGAATATATCGTGAGGGCTTCCTTCCTCTACAACGACGCCACCGTCCATAAAAATCACTCGGTTTGCGACGTCTTTGGCAAAGCCCATTTCATGTGTGACAACAAGCATCGTTGTTCCTTCAGCCGCAATGTTTTTCATAACCTGAAGGACTTCCCCCACTAGCTCTGGGTCAAGTGCGGAAGTTGGTTCGTCAAATAAAATAATATCCGGATTTAACGCCACTGCTCGCGCAATACCAACTCGCTGTTGTTGACCACCAGACAATTGACTTGGATAGGAATCGTATTTTTCTGATAAACCTACTTTATCTAGCGCCTTTTTGCCAATTTCAATGGCCTCTGCCTTTGGAACTTTACGTCCTATAATTAGCCCTTCTGTCACATTTTCTAGCGCTGTTTTATTCGTAAAAAGATTATAGTTTTGGAATACAAAGGCTACACGTTGACGAATCGAATGTACGTCCTTCTTCTTCACATTTTGAAAATCCACTTGAATATCACCAAATGTCGCATGTCCTTGATCGGCTTTTTCTAAAAAGTTAATGCAACGTAATAATGTCGTTTTTCCTGAGCCGCTGGGACCTAAAATAACAACAACATCACCTTTATCAATAGCTAAATCGACACCCTTTAAAATTTCATTGTCACCAAATGATTTATGAATATTTTTAATCTCTAACATGCGCGTTCACCCCTTAGGCTTTTGCCACTTTGAATTTGCTTAAATATTTTTCATATCGTTTAAAAATGTATTCAACTGTACTACATAAAATTAAGTACACAATGAAAATATCAATATATGCTTCTACGTAATTGTAGCCAACATTTGCAGCTACCTTAGCCTTTAATGTAATTTCAGGTAAGGACATTGCATAGCCTAAAGATGTCGCTTTAATGAGGTTGACTGTAGCCGTACAAATATTTGGCATAGCCACTACTAAAGCTTGTGGAATAATAATACGGCGATAGGCTTGAAATGTTGATAAGCCAACAGCATGAGCAGCCTCTAGTTGGCCTTTTTCAATTGTACTTAAAGCAGAACGAAATACTTCTATTAAAATCGCAGTCGTACTAAAGGCGAAGACAATAAATGCATACCAAATTGGATTAATTTTATAAATATCATACGTAATATTATATTTTTCAAAAATAGCTTTAAGTAGCAGTGGGATACTACTATAAACAATAAAGATTTGAATGATGATAGGTGTACCTCGGACAAAGGAAACATAAATTTTTGCTATATGATGGATCACTGGGATTTTATTAATCCGTGTTAGTGCCAGTAAAAAACCAAGTGGCAGGGCAACGAGCAAAGCAACAACTGTCACAAGGAGTGCGATAGGTACACCTGATAATGCAACAAAAAATGTTTCAATTAAAAATTGATAATTCATGGTTACGCCTCCTTACGTCGTTTCTAATGTCTTTTTCCCCTTGCCAAAAAACTTTTCTAGCATAGCAAAGAACTTTTCTATAATAATCGACAGCACCCAGTAAACAATCGCTAAGGCAATATATATTTCTAATGCATGTGCATTAATATTACTTGCGATAATTAAATTTGCTTTTCCGACAATGTCAATTAAGCCGATTGTATAAGCAAGCGCGCCCTCTTGTAATAACGCGATCATTCCATTCCCAAAGTTCGGTAATGCGATAACGAGTGCCTGCGGGAAAATAATACGTCGATATGCCTGAAATGGTGTTAATCCTACACTAACCGCCGCTTCAAATTGCCCTTTATTAATAGCTAAATAGGCAGAACGAATAACCTCTGACATAATCGCTGCAAACTGCAAAGTAAATGTTACGACTACGAAAATGGCTGTTTCAATTGAATGGAGATTTATGCTGAAGTTTTCCGCTAATGCTGGAACACCATAATAGACGAGGAATAATAAGACAATCGATGGTGTACAACGCATAATCGTTGTATATAAGTTCGCTAATTTTTGTAATAATTTTATTGAACTTAACTTGGCAGCCGCTAAAAGTAAGCCAAAAATTGTGCCTAGTACAATGGAAGACCCTGCGACTAAGAAGGTAACTTTTAAAAACGGCAATAATACAGGAATTGAGTTCCAAATGTATGATGCATCAAAATACTTCTCCATTTCCTCACCAACTTTTATTAAATGTTTGGACTATAGCATAAGTTTTAATGCTCTGTATGAATAAAGACTGCTGAGTTTACTGACTCAACAGCCTTTTATTCAGTACCAACTGTAAAGAGAAATTATTATTAGCGATTCACAGTTTCTAACACTTCAAATAAATCTCGGCCGTAAAACTTAGTGCTTAATTCATTTGTTTTCTTCTGTTCTTTAATTTGAGTGATCGCTTTATCGTAAGCGTCTGCAAATTCCTGTTCCTTTTTATTGAACAATGGCCATGTTTTAATAACGGCAAATTCGTTGTACACTACTTCATCCTTTAAATTATGATATGGGCCATCTTCTGCTAAAACTTGTTGTTTAAATGGACCTTCAATCATGACACCACCATCGACACGTTTTTCATTTACCCATTGCACGACATCGACAGTGAATGCATCTCCAGCCTGTAATTTAACTTGATTGTCAGGGTTGGCCTTATTATATTCATCAATAATTGTGTATTGAGCATTATTCGCAGCAATTGGTGCTAATGAATAACCCTTTTTAGCAAAGTCGGCTAAAGTTTTCACACCTTCATCTTCTTTGCGTAAAACTAAACCTGCACTACTTAAGCCTAAAAATTCTTTAGGGAAAATAAATTTCTCTGTACGTTCCTGCGTAAAGAATGCGTTTTTTACACCTACTTGATATTTCCCTTGCTCTACACCAATCAGTAAATCGTCGCTCGTTGTCCCTACATATTCAAACTTATATTCAGGTAATAGTTCATCCACTAGCTTCATGACTTCCACATCGTAGCCTGTTGGATTTCCTTTATCATCCAGATAACTAATTGGCTTAGACGCCTGGTCAAATGCAACTTTCACTGTACGTACTTCCACGCCATCCTCCGAGTCTTTGTCTGAAGCCTCGCCTGAATTACAGCCTGCTAAAATAGCAAGTGAAGCCAATCCAATTGCGGCCAATTGAAAAATCTTTTTCTTTTGTTTAAACATCTATCATTTCCCCTTATTCTCTATGGTTTCGTCATTGATTTCATCCGATTTCTGCTGTTCAATTGCGGCATTTGCCAATTTAATAATGGTCATATCATCCATAGGTGGATTATGAAGCCCCGCACGAACATTTCGATAATAGCGCTGCAATGGATTTGTTAATTGTAAACTTTTCGCACCTACTATACGCATTGCCTTATCTACAATTTCAATCGCCAAATTGGTTACCGTATGCTTAGCAACTGCCATTTCATTTGTTATAAGCTCACGCCTAGCTGGGTCATCATAAGCCTCAGCTACTCCATATAGAACAAAGCGTGCCTGATGTAGCATCAATTCAATATCGCCTAGAAGTTGCTGTACATTTGGTAATGTACTAATTGGAGCATTCAAGCTATTTGGTTGATGATGATTGGCAAAATGCAGTGCATAATCACGAGCTGCCTGTGCAATACCTAAGTACGTTGCTGGGATATGTAGAATCCAACCATTTATCTTACCACCGCTTGGATGACCTGGTAATTCTACCAAATGGCTTACAGGGACAATTACATCCTTTAAAACTAGATCATGGCTACTAGTACCTCGCATAGCTGACATTTCCCAGTTTTCTTCGATTGAAAGCCCTTGAACATCTTTATGAATAAGGAAGAAGCCGATTTTATTTTTTTCCTCAATCCAAGCTGATGTTAAGAAATAATCTAGGACCGGAGAAGCCGTCGTAAAGATTTTACGTCCATTTAAGAGCCATCCTCCTTCTATAGAGACCGCGTTTGTTCCTGGTCGCCCTCCACGTGTTGGACTCCCAGTTGCCACTTCACTCACGGCTCTATTTATAATTGCGCCGTTGTTTATTTCTTGCGCAAAGAGATTGAGTAAATCATCTGTCCATAGCTTTTTCTCATATAGTTCACCTACAACACCTAATGTCCACCCTAGTGAGAGTGAGGCATTCTCATCATAGCTCGCTAACGTTTCTTGAACGAGCACCATATCATAGACAGATAAACCTTCACCACCATGTTCTTTTGGCAAAGTTAGTTTTGGGTAACCGATTTGCAAAAGTAACTTATGTGCTTCGAATGGAAACCGAGATTGTTCGTCTACCTCTTTGGCCTCAGCCTTGATTGGCTCAGAAATAGATGCTAGCTGTTCAAGCCAGTACTGTTGTCGCTTTGTTTTAATAAATAAATCCTTCAAGAAAATCTCCTTCTTCCTAAATTGTATAAAACATATACACTTACTAAGAATTAATGTTGTAAAAAAATCTCTAACTACATTTTAGTAGCGAGATTATAATTCGTACTGAATTTTCTGATTCGTTGACACTTATGATACTTCCCACATTTGGAAATGTCAATGGGTTATTATAAGTTTTTTTATTGGTTTTATATGATATTTGTTGTTTATATTTCTACATTTTACTCACCAAGCCATATTTACAACATATGCTAAAACTAAAGAAAGAGGTGTATGTATGACCAATAATATGAATCCATCTTTAAATAATATTGCTATTTCACCTATGGCTCCTCAGATTATTCAGACGAAATTTGGAGATATTAATGGTGATGGCTATCTCGAAACAGTTCTTTTAATGGGAACTAAAACGCCGGATAGCCCATTGTGGCAAAACCTAACACTTGTTATTTTTTATGGAAATACACAACAATTTGAAAAAATAATGCTCAAACAAAACGTTGGCTATAATCCAACTATATTTTTAGGTGACTTTACCGGCAATCATCTAGATGATATTTTAGCTATTTCCGATACTGGTGGCAGTGGAGGTATTATCAACGGTGAAATATTCTCCTCAATAAACGGGAAAATACGTTCAATTTTTGATGCAGAATCATTTAATAATAAACTAAAGTACACGGTTAATTATCAAGATCAATACAAAGTAGCTGTCCGTAGTATGAATCCTAAAAAGCAATATATCATCGATTTACAATACAAGGGACCGGATTATTTAGCGGAAATTTATAATCAAAATGGTACCCTAAAGCAGCCCATTGAAGGATGGGTTGATCCAATCAGTGGATTGTATCCAGTGGACTTTGAGCGTGACGGAATATATGAGATTTTATCTTATCAAGCGATCGCAGGCAGATTTCATGCTGATCGATTAGGTTATGTCGAAAACATTCTAAAATGGAACGGTTATGAATTTACAATTGACAGCCAAACTGTGGGGATTTTCGGAGAAGACTTAAAATAGACTTACTACCCTTTATTGCGGGATAAATAACTACCACTTCTATAAGAATAAAAAGCAAGAATCTGCTCGACTTCTACATGAAACGATCGAAATCGGACAGATTCCCTTTAAAATTTTTACTTATAGAACAACCATGATTTATTTTTCTACCAATGCAAAATAATTATTTTCGTGATCGGCGAAATTAAAAACTCTACCCATTGGCATCATGACTAAATCGCCTACTTTAACACCTTTTGCTTGGAAATCTTGATATAGATTTTCTATATGATCTGCATAAAACATAATAGAAGGTGTCCCTAAATTTAATTCAGGCTGCATTTTGGCAATGATTTCTTTATTGTGTAAAACCAAAGAAGTTTGAGCTCCTTTAGTTGGCGCAATTTCAATCCAGCGCATTCCCGCCTCTTCTTGGTCAGCAACTACAACGAAACCAATTTTTTCTGTCCAAAACTTAACGGCAGTATCCTGATCATTTACATACAGCATTACTTGTCCAATTTGTCGAATCATGAAGCAATTCCCTCCTCTTTTGAGCATTAGTATACATCAAAATGCAGCTATATATGTCATATTAATGAGCGTTTTTAGAAGAATTTCGATGTATTAATTGATATAGTTACTACTCTATTATTTCAAAATACTTATTCGTAATGAGGCTTCGGCTGATGTCCAGGTTAGTCTACAGCTATCAAAAAATACGAGTAAAAAATTCGCAAGTATTATTAAGAGTTTACGCAAAGCTATTTAAATCTTTTTACATACTAAAAAGAAAGCACGATAAAAAAGGGGTTCCCTATTCATCGTGCTTTTTAGCATTGTTATTATTTATTTTCCTCATGACTAAATTGCCATTCAATACCGAATTTATCAGTTAGTGAGCCGTAACATTTGCTCCAAAATGTTTCTTGCAACTCCATAGTAACCTTTCCACCATCTTTAAGAGCCTCAAAAGCTTTTCGCATCTTATCCTCATCACTTGAGACAACAGCTAACGTTACATTGTTACCGATTGTGAACGGTGAGCTTGGAAATGTATCTGAAAACATTACAGTACTACCGAAAATCGAAAGTCGTGTATGCATTACAAGATCTTTGGCTTCTTCTGGTAATTGATAATTTGGATTTTGCGGTGAATCACCAAATGTCATAATTTCAGCCTTGTCCGTATCAAAAACTTTCTCATAAAACGATACTGCCTCTCGACAATTTCCATTAAAAATTAAATATACTTCTACTGCCATTTCCAACACTCCCTTGTCATTTTTTGAAACAATTCTATTGTACATGGATAGCAAATGATAATACAAATTTTAGATAAGCTAATTTTGTGCAGAGTTTTGCAAAAAAAGATTTTTTAATCAAACTTTTACTTTTCATCTATAACAGGCGTGTTGATTAGAAAAAAACAGGTGTATTATTGAGCGATAAAAAGATTTTTCGATGCTATTTTGCTAATATATCCCCATCATTTTTAACTGATTGTAGCGTAGGGCTCGAGGCTCGCCCGTAGGAAGCCTTGCTCTGTGCGAAAGCGAAGCGTCAGCACCAAATGGTTTATCTGTGCGAAAGCGAAGCGTCAGCACCAAAGCAATAACCCGTAGCAGAAATTTGAGCCTTCCAATTAATAAAGGTGGATAAAAAAAGAGGTCCTTCCCATTCCAGCCTACTAATTTTTTATTTATTTGGACAAAAACTTTGACATTTACTCGAAAATCATGTAAATTACAAAAGGCGAACAATATTAAACAAATCTTAAAAAATATTCGTATTTTAGGAGTGTATATAATGGATAACGTATTTGACTATGAAGATATTCAACTAATTCCCGCAAAATGTATTGTAGAAAGTCGTTCTGAATGTGATACTTCTGTTACTTTAGGCGGTCATACATTCAAACTTCCTGTAGTACCGGCAAACATGCAAACAATTATCGACGAACGTCTTGCTTTGAAGCTCGCTGAAAACGGTTACTTTTATATTATGCACCGTTTTAATCCAGAGACACGAGCTGATTTCATCAAAGATATGCATGGTCGTGGATTAATCGCCTCAATTAGTGTTGGTGTAAAAGAAGAAGAATATGCTTTTATTGAAGAATTAGCAGCTGCTCATTTAGTGCCTGAATTTATTACAATCGACATTGCACATGGGCATTCAAATGCTGTCATTCGTATGATTCAACATATCAAAAAACATCTACCAAATAGCTTTGTTATTGCTGGAAATGTTGGTACACCTGAAGCAGTACGTGAACTTGAAAACGCTGGTGCAGATGCAACAAAAGTTGGTATTGGACCAGGTAAAGTATGTATTACTAAAATCAAAACTGGTTTTGGTACAGGTGGTTGGCAGCTAGCTGCACTACGTTGGTGTGCAAAAGCTGCTACAAAACCAATTATCGCTGATGGTGGTATTCGTACACATGGTGATATTGCAAAATCTGTTCGTTTTGGTGCTTCAATGGTGATGATTGGATCATTATTTGCAGGTCATGAAGAGTCACCTGGTGAAACAATCGAAATCGACGGTAAAACTGTGAAGGAATACTTTGGCTCTGCATCTGAATTCCAAAAAGGTGAACGCAAAAATGTTGAAGGTAAAAAGATGTATGTTGAACATAAAGGCAGCATCAAAGACACTTTAATTGAAATGCAGCAAGACCTTCAATCATCTATTTCCTACGCAGGTGGCAATAAACTTGATGCCATTCGAAATGTAGATTATGTAATTGTGAAGAACTCTATTTTTAATGGAGATAAAGTATACTAACAACTAGAGAAACCCCAACAAGAATGAAGTACTTTCTTGTTGGGGTTTTTTGGATTTCGTTATCTATTCTGTAGGAGTTTTATATTGGGTAGAGTGATTGTGGTTCTTGGTTTATCAGTTCTTCGGACTACCCGAGCAGTTCTGGCTTTTGGCTTACCGTTCCTTTATTTTAAAATGCACCTTTTTAACAAAAGAAAAAATGCTACCAATTAAGTGTAGCATTTCTCTAAAAATTACAGCTTGTTAATAACAGCGTGAATCGTTTCTTTTAATTCTTCATCATGATCAGAAAGGTCAACAAGATTTGCTACACGCTCACGTAATACTGGACGTTCAATTACAAGTTTTTCATCAAGTACTTGTACTAGTAACTCGATAATAAGACGATCACGAACGTTTAACGCCTCTTCTAAACGCTCTGGTGTAATTTTTCCTGTTTTTGCTGCTTTAGCCATTTTAAAAACCCCTTTTAAATTTTATATTCATGCACATCTATTTTAGCATACAGCTAAATTATTTTGAAAACTTTCTTTCGAGAACATATACCAAAACTTTACAAAATCGCACTAAAATATTTACGAAATAATGTTATATTCAAATCATAATGAACTAAATGATTTCTAGAAATATAGCCTGGGATTTACGATCAATACGTAGATAAGATGGGAGGAATTACATGGATCCAAAAAACTCAACATATTTACAACTAATAAAGGCCGTGCCGAAATCTTTACAGCTGTTTCTGAATGTTTGCTTAGTGCTTCTAGCGCTCATTCTATCCTTTTTGCTTTTTAAAGAACTCATCGAATTTCTTAAAATATTAATTTTCAATAAGGGCGACGGTGATTATAAGCTTTTCCTCGCCAATATTCTTATTTTCTTTTTGTATTTTGAATTTATCACGATGATTATTAAATATTTTAAAGAGGATTATCATTTTCCTCTAAGGTACTTTATATATATAGGTATTACAGCCATGATTCGATTAATTATCGTAGAGCATGACCACCCCATCAACACCTTAATTTATTCACTTATTATTTTAATATTAATTATAAGTTATTTTATTATTAATATTACGCCATTGGAACGCCCTGTACGTTCATCACTTTTTGTGAAAAAAGAATAATAATCTTATGGGATGCCTATTTTGGGGCTTCCCTAAAATGCTGTGCTTTATCAAGGACCAAGAAGAATTGATTTTGATGCAGTGCATGTAAATATTGTTCATCACTAATTTTCACTTTACTGAGCATAAACAACGCTTGTACCGTACAACACCCATAACAAGAGAAGATAGCTCTGCAATATCTATCGCTATTTGCACATCATCGTGATCACATTCAAAAATTTTCATTTCACCATTGATAGCCTCTTTAGAGAAGAGGCTCATTTCAAAATCATGAAGTCTCATTGTTTTGATTGTGCATAAAAAGTGTTTTTAACTGCTCTCTCGTCGGCTCTAAACCATCCATCCTTCCTGGATCAGCACCAACCACGATATCAACAAAGTTTATAAAATCTACTTCCTTCACTAATTTTCCCTATGATCTTCATATACATCTCCACCCTACACTAAATTTATTTTAAGAACGCTCTTTTCATAATTTTTATCACATTAATTTCAGGTCTTGATAATAACATATATTACCACGCGTAAATGGTGCTGTATGTTGACAGTATTGGAACCTGAGGTGGTTATTCAGCATCTCGAGCAAGTCGGAAGAAACCGTGAACAGAGTACACTATTCTGGTTGCCTCAGCGATTAGGAAAGTGATTACAAGTAGCTGGGATACAACCAAAGGTACAGCTCAAAAATATATTGTTGGGCACATATAGCTCAACTCAAAAAGTGGACTTAGGATTGCATGAATTATTGAAAGGAGAAGGAAAGAATGAATTTGATTGATGCATATATTCATGAAGTAACTAAAAGGATCAGGAAAGATAAACGTGAGGATACCAGTCTAAAACTAAAATCTACTATTGAAGATATGTTACCTGAAGATTATTCAGATTCAGATATGAAGGAAGTGCTCAAAAAGCTAGGAAATCCTGTAGAAGTTGCAGCAAGCTATCAAAACACACCACGATTTTTAATAAGTCCCAAAGTGTTTGACACTTATATTAGGACAATAAAATTAGTTATTCCTTGGGCAATTCTTATTACAGTTATTGTACAGATGATCGAAAGTATTGTGCTTTATAACGGAGAAGGTGCACTTCTCACCGCCATTATTAAAACAATTTCTCTAACGATCGCGCATATTATTTCAGTAATCATATACGTACTGTTCTGGATTACAGTCACTTTCATTATCATTGAAAGATCTGGTGGAAATAATATTCGAATACCCATTTTAAAAGTACATCCAGAATGGACACCTGATGATTTAACAAAAGTTAAAATCATTCCTAAAGAAAAAATTATTTCACGTAATGAAAATATTTTCAGTCTGTTAGGTATCGTTATTTTCTCCTTTGTCTATTTTAATGCCAATCACCTTTTAGGAATCTATACTTCCCAAAATAAAGGCGACCTGAAATTCGTTATGCCTATATTTAATCAAGATGTCTTACTCTCCTTTGCACCAATCGTTTTATTTTGGATAGCTTTAAGTGTAGCTTTAACATTATGGAAAATGAAGACCGGTCAATGGACTATGTTAATTGCCGTAGCAAATACGCTTCTTCAATGTATAGGAATCATTATTTTTATCCTCATAGTTATTCATCCTGATTTCATACACCGTCCCGCTATACCTTATATCGCTGCGATTACCGAAACAACCTCTGCTAAAATTTTTGTTGCTATAGATCGACTATTATTTCTAAGCATTGCTATTACCATCATCGCCAATGCATTTGATATTTATAGTGGTTTTAAAAAGGCTAAAATCGGAAAATAGCTATAAATTTTATCGAAGGTGTTATCACAGGATGTGAAGGTTTTGCCTTCGTTCCCCCTGTCGCTGATTCCCAAGAAGTCGCCCAGCCTCCATTCCAATCAACTAATATATAGGGTATATATTTTAAAAAATGTCATCCACAACTTTTGGTGAGGAGTCTCAAGATACTGTAAAACTCTAATATTTTGTATAATGGTTCTTTAAATACATTTTAATAATCTGCACGAATTCAAACAGAATATGGGGAAATAATTATGACTATTCTTCTTGTAGATGACAATCAGGTCAATCTATTTGTAATTGAAAAAGTATTAAAAAATGCAGGTTATGATAACTGTGTTTCTCTAACATCGGCTTATGATCTTTTTGATTATGTACAGCTAGATGCACCAAATCCAAAAGGAAATTCAGTGGATTTAATTTTATTAGATATTATGATGCCTGAAGTAGATGGTATAGAAGCCTGCAAACGGATTAAGCAAAATGAACGATTAAAAGATATTCAAATTATCTTTGTCACAGCTCTAGAAGATAAAAACAAGCTCGCAGAAGCATTGGATATTGGTGGTGTAGATTATATTACAAAGCCGATTAATAAAACCGAGCTTCTTGCTAGAATTCGAGTTGCTTTACGATTGAAGGCTGAATTAGATTGGCATACTCAACAAGAAAATAAAATACAATACGAACTAGATTTAGCAACACATGTACAAAGAAGCCTTTTGAGTGCCCCTATAAACGAGGATAATATTCAAATAGGCGTATCCTATCTTCCTTCCTCTAATTTAGCTGGGGATATGTATTATTGGCATAAAATAAACGATCATCGATACGCCATCATTTTGCTTGATATGATGGGGCATGGTATATCTGCAGCGCTTGTTTGTATGTTTATCTCCTCTGTCCTAAGAGAGGCTGTTAAACAATTGGTAGAGCCTGAATTAGTTATCAAAGAGTTAAACCGTTATATGACACTTTTACAAAACGGAAAAGACGGAAATCTTTTTTATTTTACTGCGATTTATTTAGTGATAGATACACAACTAAAAACAGTTGAATATGTGAACGCTGGTCATCCTTCTGGTTATGCTCTTGTTGACGAAAAGACACTCGTACCATTAAATCAAGGTAGCTGTGCAGTCGGCTTTTTCGATGAGATCGACGTTCAAAAGCAATTCATTCAATACAATGAGGATATACAAATTATTTTATTTACAGATGGCGTGTTAGAGGCAATGGGCCCATGTGAAATAGAATCTGAGAAGCAATTGCAAACGCTACTATCTACAAAATGGGATTACTCTCAACACCTGATTGACAACTTACTGCCTAAGGAGCAACAAGAAAATCAACCAGATGATATGTGTGTAGTAATGATTCAAGCACATGCTAAAAACTAAATAAAATAGGGCTGTCGCCTAAGTTGCTACTTGTGAAGAAACTTAGACGACAGCCCCCATCTTATTGTACCTTTTGATAAATTCTTTCATTACCTACGATTTCTTTATATTTTGAAATAATATTTTTGAATCGTCGTTTCTCCTTATCCAAAGGCTGAAATTGATTCATACTTATAAACTTCATTTAGCAATTAGCCATACTTTTAGAACGGATACTAATTGATCTAAATTAAATGGCTTACTTATATAATCTGAAGCACCAGCTTCCAATGATTTATCTCGATCACTTTCCATAGCCTTTGCCGTTAAAGCAATAATCGGTAAATCCGTAAGCTTCATTTGTTTTCGTATAATCGACATTGTTTCATAGCCATCCATATTCGGCATCATTATATCCATAAGAATAAGATCTATTTTATGATTGGCTCGCATAATAGCTAAACACTCTAAGCCATCTTTTGCAACGAAGATATGCATGCCTCGTTTTTCAAGTGCCGTTTTTAACGCATATATATTACGATCATCGTCGTCTACAAGTAAAATATTTTTCCCTTGAAAAACTTCCACCTCACGCTGAGAGACTTCCTGAATTTCTGGTAGCTGTTGTTCTTTTACCTCTCCTGAATCAAATATTTCATTAGTAGCCGCTACCTTATACATCCCCGGTTCAAGGTACCTCTTCTCTTCGAGTCCATTCGGTAAGCTTGGAATTGTCAGCGTAAAGTTACTACCTTGTCCCTCTTCACTTTGTAAGGAAACCCAACCGCCAAGTAATTTAGCAAACTCTTTACATATGGATAATCCAAGACCTGTACCACCATATTTACGTACAGTTGCTCCATCAGCCTGTTGGAACGATTCAAAAATGAGCTGATGCTTGTCCCTTGGAATCCCTATACCTGTATCCGAAACTTTGATTTCTAACCAGTCCGTACTAATATCCTGCATATTATTTGTTAACTGTTCTAAATCAAGCTGCTTGATATTTAAATTAACTGAGCCCTGTTCTGTAAATTTAAAGGCATTTGATAATAAATTTTTCACAATTTGCTGGAATCTTTTTTCGTCCGTATAGAAAACATCCATTACATTTTCGGCTTTCGAAATATGGAATTGTAGATTTTTTTTCATTGCTACAGGCACAAAGGTTTGCTCGATTTGTACAGGAACCTCACTCATATTCACTTCACCAAAAATAATATCCAGCTTGCCTGCCTCCACTTTCGATAAATCTAAAATTTCATTGATTAACCCGAGCAGATCTTCACCAGAAGAATAGATAACCTTTGCAAATTCAGCTTCCTCTTCTGTTATATGATTTTGACTATTTTCAGCTAACATTTCAGATAAAATTAATATGCTATTCAGTGGTGTTCGCAATTCATGTGACATATTAGCTAAAAACTCGGATTTATACTTTGAATTTAGTAACAGTTGTTCCGCACTTTCCTCTAATTCCTTTTTAGCCTTTTCTAGTTCTCTCGACTTTGACTCGGCCTCTTTTGTTCTTTCTTCCAGTTGTTCATTCATCATTGTCAGTTCATCTGTTCGCATTTGCAATTCTTCAGATTGTACCTGTAATTCTTCTGCCATCGTTGTTGATTCATTTAATAAACGTACAATTTCCACGCGTCCTAAAACACTATTAATGGTTAACCCAAATGTTCCGATAACTTGCTTCACTAATTCTTGCTGCAGCTCACTATAGCCAGTCATTGTGGCTAATTCAACGACAGCTATTACGTCATTCTCAAATATAATAGGGACGATAAAGATACCTTTTGGCGGTACTTTCCCTAAGCCAGTGCCTATTAAACGAAAGTCTTCAGGAATATCGTTATATATTAAAACTCTTTTTTCTAAAGCACATTGTCCAATTACGCCTTGTCCCAATTTAAAGCTTTCGCTTCCAATGCTATCACTATCATCCGCAAAAGTAGCTTTTTTCACAAACCGTATATTATTATCAATAGATTCACGAATATAAAATGCGCCAAGGGAAGACTGCGTTTTTTGTGCTATTTCTGAAAGGAAGGTTTCAGCTAATTTAGTAATGGCAGAAATGCCTTGATATTTTGTGACAATTTCTGCAATATTCAACTGTAGCCATTCTCTTCTCTCAAGCGCATCCAACAACTCATTTGTAGCACCTGCAAGAGCATTGATTTCATCATTTGTTTTAACATGAATTCTTCCTTTTTGACTGCTCTTGGAAGCAGCAATTTCTCTTATTGTTCGTGTAACCTCTGTTAACGTTTTTACGATTGAACGAGAAATACTACTTGCAATGGTAATCGCAACAACCGAAATAAATACTAGTATGCCAAGCAGTGTAAGTGTTACAATACTATCCCTCTTGTCCAAATCATTTACTTTGGCTTGCATAGTTGCAACCACCGCTGAACGGAGTGATTCAAACTGATTTCGTACTGTTTCCAGTTCTTTACGCACTACATCTACTTCATAGATTTCCCATAACGCTTCTGCATTGTTTTCTTTTTTAAATTTAATGGCTGGTTCCCCTGATGTTGTAATCCAATTCTCAATCGTCGCCTTTATCTCATTTAACTTCTGTTGTTCTGTTGGTTTATTTTCTAAAAGCTGATAAAGTTCATTAAAATCGGATCTCCACTTTTCATCAGCTTCGTAATAGGGCTCTAAATAGCTTACTTCACCTGTAATAACAAAGCCCCTCTGGCTCGATTCCATATCTAAAATGTATTTTTCAATGCGATTGGTTAGAGCATGTATATTTGAATTATTCTTTATAATATAATTTCTTTCTTTTTGTAGAGAGGTAATTTGATTATTTAAGATGATCACTGATGCAAGTAAACAAAGTATGATAACAATATAGCCTAACGTAATTTTGGTTCGTATACCTAGCTTTAATTTTTTTAACATTTGTTTTCCTACCTTCACCTATCATACAAATCTAATTCCAGTATAATTGTACATCAAAAAATAACAAAGTTTCTTTCTCTTAGGTTGAGATAATAATCTCTTTTCGAGAAATATTTAACGCTCATCACCATAACGTGTGGTTGGTTTCCGTTCCGACTGGGCGCTTTCCTATGGGCACCCAGTCGGAACGGGGATCAACTTATATAAATGACATTCGTTTATGTCATGCACAACTTTGGGTGATGATCCATTAAAAGTTAATAATTCTCTTATTTTCTTCATATACATTTTATATTGAACTATTTTGCCGAGGTATAATTTGATAGTAAGGAGAGAAAAATTGTGGACATTTTTGTAAGACCCGGGGATTCTCTTTGGCATTTCAGTGAAGTGTTTAAAATGCCTCTTCAACTAATTATTGATTCCAACCGAAATATTAATCCTCAATTTCTAAGGGTCGGTCAACGCATTCGAATCCCAGGTTTTGTTACGGACAATTATCAAATAAAGCAAGGAGATACGTTTTGGCAGATAGCCCAAAGCAGAAATCTCCCACTAGTAGCCATATTGCTGGTCAATCCTACCCTTAATCCAAATCACTTGCAAATTGGCCAAACCATTCGCATTCCCCAACGAATTACATGGAGGCTCGTCAATGGTAAGCAAAATTATACATCCACCATTATGATGAACGAAATCAAAAAACTACTCGTTGCTTATCCATTTCTACAAAGCTCTGCAGTCGGGCATTCTGTTTTAAAACATGAGATTCCAGAGCTTCTAATCGGGAACGGAACGAAGCGTGTTCATTATAACGGCTCCTTTCATGCGAATGAATGGATTACAACTCCGATCATTTTAACTTTTTTAAATGACTACCTACTCGCTCTCACCAATCAAAGCACAATTCGAGGTCTTTCTACATTCCCACTTTACCAGCAAACAACCCTTTCCATAGTTCCGATGGTCAATCCCGATGGTGTCGACTTAGTGATACAAGGCCCACCTAATGACGAAGCATTAAGAGATCAACTTATTAGTTGGAACAATGGTAGCACCAATTTCTCTAATTGGAAGGCAAATATACATGGCGTCGATTTGAACGACCAGTTCCCTGCAAAATGGGAGCTAGAGAACGCACGCAATCCAAAAACACCTGGGCCAAGAGATTATGGTGGAGAACGACCTTTGTCCGAGCCAGAGACCATTGCTATGGCTGATTTGACAAAAAAGCGCGATTTTGCAAGAGTTCTTGCATTTCATACACAAGGAAGAGTGATTTATTGGGGCTTTGAAAATCTCGAACCACCCGAGTCAGAAATTCTTGTTAACGAGTTTAGTCGAGTCAGTGGCTATGAGCCGATCAATTCGGCAGGCAGTTATGCGGGCTATAAAGACTGGTTTATTCAAGATTGGCGTCGACCTGGCTTTACCGTTGAATTAGGTAGTGGTACAAATCCGCTTCCAATCAGCCAATTCGACAACATCTATGAAGAAGTATTAGGGATCTTTCTTGCAGCATTGTATATGTAATAAACATACTGACATTTCTATAGCTAACAATAAATCATCAATCTCCTTTCACCGTTGAAGTGAAAGGGGATTTTTTTATTGCTCAAAAATTACTTTGACAGGTAGAGTAATGTTTGCTAATATTACTCTGACAGATAGAGCAATAAAAATAAGTAGGTGACTTATGGTTCGAAGTGACATCATCCGCGGACACTTGGATTCCATTATTTTAAGGCTAATTTTAGAGAAAGATCGTTATGGTTATGAAATTTCTCAGGAAATAAGTCTCCGCACAAATAATCGTTTTCAAATTAAAGAAGCAACATTGTACGCAGTTTTTCAGCGTCTAGAAAAAAAGGAAGTTATTGAAGCCTACTATGGCGATGTTTCACATGGAGGCAAAAGAAAGTATTACCGTATTACCCCTTTAGGTAAAGCTTATTTAAACGAGCTAGTAAAAGAGTGGTCGGAAGTAAAAGAAATTATCGACTTATTTATGGAGGGCTTAGAATGAAAAGAATAAAAAACCATATTGATGAGCTTTTTAAAGATATTCCTCGTAACAAAGAAACAGAGATGGTGAAACAAGAAATCATTCAAAATCTTGAAGAAAAAGTATTTTATTTATTGGATCAAGGGAAAGAGCAAGAGGATGCCATTAACAAAGCTATCGTAGAATTTGGAGATATGGAGGATTTGAAAAAGGAATTAGGCGTTAAAGAGCCCAAAAAGAAAAATATGGCCAAACTTAATTTAGAATTTTCTATTTGGGGCAGTGGGTTAATTATTGCATTTTTTATTTTTATTAATCTTTACTATACACCACAGACAATTTGGGCGATTTACCCAATCTTCGCAATATTATGGTGGCCACTCTCTATGTACTTCGTTTGGTCACGTAAGAAATGGAGTGAATAAAACATGAGGAACCTTATTAGCTTTTCGATTGCTGGTAGTTTGATGACTATAATATTTTTAGGCATCGTTAATTATACAACCTCACCTCAAAAAATTTGGTTTATATACCCTTGTTTACTGCTTTTGCTATGGCCAATTACTTTATATTTCATGTCTAAAAAAATGTATAAACAATATTCTCTTATTTGTAGTGCTATGATTATCGCATTTCTTATCATTGAAAATTATTTATATTCACCCGATTATTTATGGTTTATTTATGCGGTTTATCCAATCATCTGGTGGCCACTCCTTATGTACTTAGAAGAAAAAGCAAAAACCTTAAAAATTGCGCTAATAGGCTGCGCAACTACCATCATTTATTATTCCTTATTAAATATTATTTTGTCTCATCCATATCCTTGGGCGATCTATCCAGCATTTTTAGTAATATGGTGGCCCTTAGCTTTGTACCATGCACAAAGAAAAACATTTGTAGCATTTTCCGTTACCTCTACAATTCTTATCAGTATCTTTTTTATTACCGTAAATGTTGTCTCTTCACCAGGAGTAATATGGGCTATCTACCCAATTTTCGTCGTCCTATGGTGGCCTCTAAGCATGTACTTTTATGTTTATAAAAGAAAAATGTACAATTCAACAACTCTACCTAAACGGATCTAAATTTTTGTTTTAATTCACATTTAGCAGAAAGGGGATATATGAAAAATATAAGGAAGTTTTTAATCTATTTTGGAATAATAACTATTATATTACTAATTATAGCAATCATCTTTCCTACATGGACTTCGCATATAAAAGGTGATAACAGTATAAGTTCATTAGAACAAGTGAATATAAACGGTAGCGGTCATGAAATAATGATACGTGGCAAAGATAAGAATAATCCGGTCATTATTTTTGTACATGGCGGACCAGGATGTTCAGAAATACCGTATGCCAGTAAGTATCAAGACTTATTGGAAAACAATTTTACGGTTGTAAATTACGATCAAAGAGCAAGTGGAAAATCATATCATTTTTTCGAGGACTATTCTAATCTTTCATCAGACTTACTGGTAGACGATCTATTAGCTTTGACGGATTATATATCAGAACACCTCGGCAAAGAAAAGGTCATACTAATTGGTCATTCTTATGGTACTTATCTTGCAACACAGGCTGCCTACAAAGCCCCTGAAAAATATGAAGCATACATTGGAATTGGCCAGATGAGTGATATTGTGGAAAGCGAGATTGATAGTTTGAACTTCGTTATTCATCAGGCTCAAAATGCTGGCAATACAGAGGACGTTTTATATTTGCAAGGGTTAACTGAACAAATTAAAAATGGTGATGCGTTTACTCCACGTAACTATATTGCGAAATACGGTGGGGCCTCAAGACTTATTGAAAATCCTGACGGTCATAACATTGGTATGTTATTTAGTAGTGAGTACAACTTATTAGATGTAATCCGTTATAACTATGGGGTATCTTACTCGCAAGAGGCTTTACTTCAGGAAGTAATAAAAACACCATTACCCACTATAGTAAAAAAACTTGAATTACCAAGCTATTTTGTTATGGGGAAATATGATTATCAAACTTCATCTAATGCAGCGAAAAATTACTTTGATATGATTGAAGCCAATAAGAAAGAATTTATTGCCTTTGAGGAATCAGCTCATTATCCGCAATTTGAAGAGAAAGAAAAATTTTATAAATGGATGTGCGATACTTTTATAAAATAACAGGTGTGTTGATTAACCATTTCTATCCACCCTAATTAAATTAGAAGGCTCTGATTTCCGCTGCGGGCGAGCGTCGGGCCGCTTTCCGACATCTCAGTAGTAGCCCCAATTATATATTTGCTATATAATTTAATTATTAAATATTTTAACAGGTGAGATTATATGTCAGAAAACAATCAATTACGTAACGTGGAAATCATTATGAGAGAGATGCTTGAAATACAGCAAACATCGAAAATGTTCGTCAATCTTCTCTCTGAAGGAGAGTCACTATCTCAAAACCAGCTTATCCTCCTTCTCCAACTAAAAATTAATGATGGAATGAAAGCAACTGAAATTGCTGACTTCTTTAGTGTAACACCTGGAGCAGTTACATCCATGTGCGATAAGCTAGAAAAATTAGATTTAGTACAACGGATTAGAGAAAGCGAAGATCGCCGAGTAGTCAAAATGGCTTTAACGAATAATGGCGCACTTAAGGTTCAAGAAATATTTTTGAAATTCCCACAGGAAAAGCTTGAAGATATGGCAAGAGTACTAAGTGAAGTTAATCAGTTAATGAAAAAAATTTTTTAGGATTTCATACAATTGAAATCCCTTTTTTATTGCCCAGAAAATACATAAAAAGCATATTTTCAGGATAGATATTCGGTAAATTTTTAGTTCTTGACAAAACAAAGTAACATATACTTTAATTAATATATGTTTTAATGATTGAAATATATATTAATTAAATTAACATGAGGTGATTATTCTTGATTCAAAAACTACGTACCGTAACCCTTACTAACGGCAATATTAAAGACTTAGCAGCAGACTTTGAACAATTAAATATCCGTGGGTCTGTTGCTATACATCAAGAAGTACGACTACAAAAAATCTCCACTCATGGACATAGTTCTTTTCACTCCCCCGTGGCAGTACAAGTTTTAAATAGTACCGGATCATGTACGATAAAGGATTTTTGTGAGATTAATGAAATGAAGAGTGCCGGCAGTTTAAAAATGCGCAATGGGCAAGTATTGAATTTAAATAGTTCTGGAAAATTAACCATTGAACAAAGACTAGAAGCAGAAACTGTATATTCAATTGGCATTGTAAAAGCAGCAGAAATACTGACCAAACGTTTTCATTTAAAACTGTCTGGTGAAAGTGAAATTGGAGAGCTTATTGCAGATGAAGTGTGGATAGAAAAGGATAAGATTTCTATCCTCCCATTATTAAAGAAAAAATTGATTTGCAATTGTATAAAAGGGAAAAATTTACGTCTTTCCTATACGAATGCGGAAATCGTTGACGGAGATGTTGTGACAGTAGGGAGCAATTGTAAGATCAAAACACTTTACTATACAGAAAGCTATTCAATTGCTCCAAATGCTAAAGTACAACAAATAATACGGAGGGAAAATGAATGACAATCATAAAAATCATTCAAGCCTTTTTTTGCTCATTAGCACTCCTTGTATTATCTGTCCTCTACGCAGGCTTGGTCTTAAGTGCATTATTAGCAATACTAGCTGGCATTTTACGAACGTTTGGCCTTGATCAAATAAAGATGAGCATATGGTATGGCGTCGATCTTCCAGTTATGTTCAGCATTCCTCTAGCCCTCCTTGTCGCTTTATTGCTTTTCTTTTGTTCAATGTATGTCAAACGATCTATCCAATTCTGCTTTTCGAAGCTTAGGTACTAAAATGTAAAAGCACACCTTTTTTTAATAAAAGATGTGCTTCTCCCCCTATTTTATCTTGTATGGTCTATAGGTCGCTCGACAAGGAAGCTGTGTTGCGTATAATCTAGTCGCTACCCTAATTTCAGTACCTTTTATGCTAGGTGGTAATATATTTGTGAACGCATTCTATTTAGAAATTGGATCAATTCGCGGCTTCAATTCCTGGGATCTTTATGTAAGTTATATACGTTCAGATCCTTTTGTTACGAGCCATTCCTCTATATCGTTGTATAACTGTTGTTTATCTTGCTCATATATAATGGCGATTTCTTGCCCGTAGGCATAATTAAATGTTACATAGCCACCTAACATCTGATAGAAAAATTTACAAATATACGAGTTCTCCATTATCAAATCTGGAAGAAAAGCAGCTTTAAACATTTTAGCTAGGTCTTGTAGTGTAGGCCCCTCCTCTTTTGGTGGTAAACGTAAAAAATGATAATTTTGTGAGTCAGAACAAGGCTCGTAATACATGGGGCCTTCTTGAGCTTCGCCGTAAACTTGATGATATAGATTATCTAGCACTACCGTAAATATTTCATCGTCTTCAACCCCGCTCTTTTGCACAGTTAGTACGCGATCAGCGTGGCGAGGCAACCAGAGCAGCTGATCGACCTCAGGATGTACAGCTAGAAAATCACCATCAATTGTTGTGCCAATAACTATGCACTCACCGATTTGTTGCTGAGTAATCGGACTCCCTTCGTTATGCTCCCAGAAATCGTATTCAACAAAAGGCTTTAGTACCTCACTATCGGGTAAGTGAACATATATCCATCCTCTATAAGTTCCTGCTCCAAACTGTTGCAGAAATGTTAGATAGCCTGGCGGAAAAAATATTGCCTCAATCTCCACAAGAAAGTCATGTTGAAATGGTTTAGGCTGACTGACAAAATACATAGACATTCCTCCTACAGTTCCCCCTCAAGAAACTTGATAAGGTATATTTCCGGCTTAACAAGAAAATCTTTAAAACTGCACAAATCTGCATATTCTTGATGCTCTACATCATAGCAACCAATCTGCCCTTTCTTCTTTGAATTCCATACTATCTGTAAATCTGAATAATTGTAAATATTTGCCGATAAACGCAGTAGCCTTTGACGACCACCCTTCATTTCAATCGTATCCGTTAGTGTAAAAAAGTCTATATAGCTAATTCCATAATCATTTGCATCTAGATCAAGGCGTAGCTTGTCTCCCGTAAGAAAGCTAATCAGTTCATCACTCAACTTATATTTTTTCAGCGCATACTTTTTGTTCTCTACATCATGTAGCTCAGATGGCTCTAGTGATTTCAAATAATCGGCCAAAGCTGTATTTTTATTGCCAACTGCAATCGTATATGGACGCTCACCATCTTTTTCTGCTAAAGTAACATCCGCTCCACGCTCTACTAAGTATTGCACCATAGCTAGATTTCCCATTCGTGTTGCCTCTGTTAATGGAGTTGCTTCATAAGGATAAACCATATCTGGACTATTATAGTTGATGTCCACCCCTTGATCGAGTAGATATGTAATGGTCTTCATATCATGGTTTGACACAGCTTGACGCAATACGGGACCACCGTGTTGCTTTACATCCAAACCTAGTTCATGAATGAGTGGAATATTTTTTTTATTACCATAGTAAGCCTGTGAATAGGCGCCAGACCCGACTTGATTGAGCATGTCTAGCTTCGCTCCATGCGCTACAATATAGCGAATTATATCTCCCTTGCAATAACGAACAGCTTGCAAAAACGCTGGATTATTTTCAACGTTTAGGTTAACACCATGATCTACTAATAGCTTTATAACATCTAATCTTTGACAATTAAGCGCCATATCTAAAGGACTTAGCGAGATATACCTACTCAATATAATGTCTTCTTCAATATCCCAGCCTACTTTGATGGCAGCCTGTAAAGCTGGAATATTCCCTTTGTAAATATGCATAGCAATTTCCGGTAGATCATTAAACTTCCCAACACCTTTTAGAGTAATCATCCAGTTCCCGTTCCTCCCTAAAGTTTCATGAAAAATTTGCTTTAATTGAAGGGACATCTTTGATTAATGGTCTCCATTCAACTTTTTTTGATTAAATCATGATGATTTTGTCATTAATTATACTCTACTGTAATATATTTATTAATATGGATGATAGTTTTCAACTATACTTATTTTGTAATTAAAATTTTTTTGGATTATCACCAAAAGTTTTGGATGACATTTTTTTAAGTATATACCTGTATATTAGTTGATTGGAGTGGAAACCGGGCGACTCCTTGGGGATTAGCGATAGGGGAACGAAGGCTAAGAGCATCATGTCCTGTGATAACGCCTTCGTGACCAACATCGTGCTGCTGCCGCTACGTTTGCACTACGCTTTCGCGCAAAAAACATCCTGCTGCTGCCGCTACGTTTGCACTACGCTTTCGCGCAAAAAACATCCTGCTGCTGCCGCTACGTTAACACTACGCTTTCGCGCAAAAAACATCCTGCTGCTGCCGCTACGTTAACACTACGCTTTCGCGCAAAAAACATCCTGCTGCTGCCGCTACGTTTGCACTACGCTTTCGCGCAAAAAAACATCTGTTGGCCCGAGACCCTGGAGCGAAGCGTCAGCGGTAAAGCGCCCAGTCGGAATGGAAATCAACCGCTCGTTATGGTGATGAGCCGATTTTTTGGAAACAAAAAAATAGAACCTTCAATCCAAAATTAGATTGAAGGTTCTATATTATATGTCGTAGAAACATGATGCTTACATCCACTGTTTCTACATCAAAATTTTATTTTAAACGAAGGGCTTCGTCTGTAGAAGCATTAATTTCATTAAGAAGCTCTGGGTTTTCTGCTAATTTTTTGCCATAAGATGGGATCATTTCTTTGATTTTAGGTTCCCATTCTTTAACATTTTGAGGGAAGCATTTATTGATTACCTCAAGCATAACGTGTACAGCAGTAGAAGCACCAGGAGAAGCTCCAAGTAATGCAGCAATTGAGCCATCAGAAGCACTTACAACTTCCGTACCAAATTGAAGCGTTCCTTTACCACCAGCTTGTGTATCTTTAATAACTTGTACACGTTGACCAGCTACAATAATATCCCAATCGTCGCTCTTAGCATTCGGGATGAATTCACGTAGCTCTTCCATACGTTGTTCTTTAGATAGCATAAGTTGTTGGATTAAATATTTTGTTAATCCCATTTCTTTAACCCCTGCCGCTAATAACGTTGTAATATTATGCGGTTTTACAGAAGCAAATAAATCCATATTCGAACCTGTTTTTAAGAACTTAGGTGAGAAACCTGCGAACGGTCCAAATAGTAATGATTTTTTGTTATCAATGTAACGTGTATCAAGATGCGGAACAGACATTGGTGGAGCACCAACTTTAGCTTTTCCGTATACTTTTGCATGATGTTGGTCAGTAACTTCTTGATTTTTACATGCCAAGAATAATCCACTGATTGGGAATCCACCAATATGTTTTCCTTCAGGAATACCTGATTTTTGAAGCAACTCTAGGCTTCCTCCACCAGCTCCAAGGAAGACAAATTTCGCTGTATGGTATTCCATTTTACAGCCGTTTTTGTCATGCACTCGTACTTCCCATGAACCGTCGCTAGTACGTTTCATGCTTTCAACACTATGATTGTAGTTGATATCAACGTCTTTAGTTTTTAAGTGATCGAATAACATACGTGTTAATGCACCAAAGTTAACGTCTGTACCAGTATCAATTTTTGTCGCAGCGATAGCTTCATCTGCTGGACGATCCTGCATAATAAGAGGAATCCATTCCTTTAGTTTTTCTGGGTTATCAGAAAATTCCATACCTTGGAATAAAGGATTTTTTGTCATCGTTTCATGACGTTTCTTTAGAAACTCTACATTGTCTTCCCCTTGTACTAAACTCATATGAGGTAAAGGCATAATAAAGTCTTGTGGATTACTGATCAGTTTATTGTTCACAAGATAAGACCAAAACTGTTTTGAAACATGGAACTGTTCATTAACGTTAATCGCTTTACTAATATCGATTGACCCGTCTTTTTTCTCTGAAGTGTAGTTAAGCTCACAAAGTGCCGCATGCCCAGTTCCCGCATTATTTAATTCGTGAGAACTTTCTTCACCTGCTTTATCAAGCTGCTCAAACACTGTAATTTTCCAATCTGGTGCTAATTCTTTAAGTAATGTCCCCAAAGTAGCACTCATGATTCCGGCACCAATTAAGATAACATCTGATTTAATTTGTCTGTTACTCATTTTTACCTTCCTTATATATTAAGATTTGCAGAAAGGATGTAAGCTCTCCTGCTTCAGTAAGCCATGGAGTAACTTTTGAGCACACCTTTTCTGTATCAATTATTACCTTATTGCAGTTTATCACAATTACCTAAAGATTAAAATATTAACTATCTATATGAGAGTTATGTGCATTTTTCGAGCCTTCCTCTTAATAAATCAAGAGAAAAACCTCCTATTCCCTCATCAAGAAATCCAGCATTTATTGAATCTTTATGGAATAATTGTCCTAAAATTGGCTAGCATTTTCATATAATAATGAGGATTTTTTAATTATTATATCTCTATAATAACATAAAAAGATGGAACCAGTCTTGTTTTTACACCAGCCCCACTCCACATTAAAATATAGCGAATTTTCACAATATTTTCTAGTGCTATTTTAAAATTATTTCTTTTTTATTTTAACGCAAGTTGAAATATCTATACTTCGACGGGACTTTTTATTTTCCAACCATCTATTTCAAAACCACCAGCCTGATTAAATACATGGTTTACTAACTCTTCATAAATCTCGATCATCTTTTGTTTATCCGCTTCTTGTAATGCTTTTAAAAACATTTCTTTAAATATTGAATCGGGAAAAGCCTTTTTCACATATTTCTTACTGTATATTGGATCTACAAGGTAGGACCTAATTTGATAATAAGGAATGCTTTCTAAATTTAAAAACCTACAGTACTCCGAGAATAAATTAGCTAATGAATTATAATAGACAAAGTGGAAATCTTCTTTGTCTTGTTCACAACAATCTTTTAAATTATCTAATGAATCCCATAGTAAATACTTTTTTATTTCTAAAGCTGTTTTATTTAGTTCATCGTATTTTTTATTTAGCCATTTTTCAGCCTCGATTCTTATTTCACTAATTATTCCCGTGTTATCGAATAAAATCTCTCCTGTAATAAACTGAATCATGGACATTGTTCTATGGTTTTGAAAATCCTCTTGAAAGTATTTTTGAATTTGTTTTGGAGGGTTAGCAAAATATTCTATAAGAAAGCCATTAATAATTTTATTTCCTCTCTCTCTCCAATCTACATCATCAGTTAAAATAATATGTATATCTATATCAGAACGCTTTGAAGGATTTCCAGTAACATAACTCCCACATACAAGTGCACCTACGACATCATTTCTGTTCTTCCAATCTTTTAAAAACTCTCCAAGTGCAATTTGCCATTCTTCCATAAAATTATCATCACCTTTCTCAAATATAAAATCGTTCAATACCGATATATTCAATATTTGTTTAGATAACCCTTCCGGAACTAATGACGCTGAATATGAAAAAACACAGCATTTTTAGCTGCATTAATTACGTTATTATCATGAAAGAACTTGGTGATAAAATCATTTTTTTATAACCTCCAACATTGTCTCTCCTTCACTTTTTCCGTTAATGGGTTATTCATTAAACATCCTATTTATATTATTAAGTTCTATCTTTTCTTCTTCTTTTCGATAATCGCGATAATCATTTTCTTCAGTAATTATTAGTCGTTCTTCTTGAAAGAATGATAACAAACGCCCTACTTCTTTTATTAGCTTTGGCTTGATATCATTTAGTATTTCTCTTCTACTATTAAATTCATTTTTATCCCATTCATCTCCTTGCATTAGTTTAGGTATTGAATCAATTCCTGTTATATATGTAAGCCCTAAAAATCGAAGAAATGAATATCCACTGCAATAATCATCATATAACTGCTCCATTATCTCTACTACATCACCTTTTTCAAATATGATGTTTTTCAAAAGAGAAATAATCCGTGACTGTTCAAACTCTCCAAGTGGAATTTCCATCTTTATTATCTTCACTAATTCAGTTTTAATATGCTTTTTTCTATAATCTAAATCAAGTAAGTTAAAGTAAAAGTCATGGTTATAAATACTTTCAATTTCTTGTGTTTTATAAAGCCATTCTTCAAATTCTGAGATGCTAATATATCCTTTATATATTTTATAAAACTGTTTTTGAATATCCGCTTTACTATTCATTTTTTTCTTCAACTCCTTCAATATTTCTATTTGCAACATAACAAGAACTATTTTGTTTTTTGGTTCAAAGCTTTAGAGGTTAAATAAAAGGAATTGGATAAAAATCCAATCCCTTTTATTTAACCTTGACTCTGTGTCTAGACTATACATTACACTTATTTAAAAAAATCAGCCAAATAGGTTTGAATAGATTCAGGTAATATTTGAAAGAACAATCCTTCATATTTAATGTCGAGAATACCAGCAATGAAAACCATAATAATGATGACAAATACAAGGGGTTTCTTATTTTTAGAAATCCACTTCAATAGGTTCCCCTCCTCTGAATAACTTAATAGTTTGCAAGTTAAGTATATATTGATTCATGTGAGATATAAACCAATCCTTTTGATGATCATAACATTCTCTGTCACCCAAGTTGGGAATGTTACATAAATTAAAATGATGCTGTTCTAAAGTATTATAAATTGATTTCAAATCAATCCCTTTGGATAAACAATACTTCTGTCTCACCAATACCGTTTAGAAAGGAATGGCTATGGTAAATTTTAAATCGTTTCGTGGGGTCGTTACACAGATTGAAGATTTTTCGATTGGGCAAAATGGAGAAAGAGAAGGCTGTTATAAACTTATGACGGTAGTAGATGATACTGGCGGCATCGTCAATTTTGTCATCTCTCCTTCCACTTACTTTGTAAACCAAGAAATCGTGACTCTCCGTGATCGGATTACTGGATATTATGATGGAGATGCACCTGTACCGTTGATATACCCACCTCAATATCGTGCACTCATCGTTGTTAAGGAAAATAATTTTCAAAATGTTAAAGTCGACTTTTTCAATAGCCAATTAGTGAGTAGTGATGGCCAATTACAACTAAATCTCTCTCCCTCTACTGTTATCTCGCTAAAAAACGGGCAGCCTTTTTTAAAAAGCCCAACAAATCGAAACCTAATTGTTATCTATGGTCCTACTACAAGAAGCATTCCTGCGCAAACCACACCGTATAAAATAATCGTTTGGTGTTAACAATACAAAAGTATAACAACAATATTTCCCAGGAAAGAAAGCGAAATGTTTACTCATCTGCGCAACATTTCTCTAGAAACCGATAATTGACTGCAAGTGAACCTAATGAAAAATAATTAAGCGGCTTAAGCCCTTTTATATATAGGACTCAAGCCGCTTCATGCATTTTTATTATTTCTATTGTCTACTTACAGAGAGCAATTCAAAATTGAGTAAGTTTATATCTTACTTTTCTTACACTTCATCTTTCATTTCATGTAGCTGTTGCTTGATCTGCTCTAAGTATTCTTTATTTTGTTGGACTGTATCCAAATGCTCACCATATTGCACTGCATTCATAAAAGCATTTTCAGCATGCTCTAGATGATTGAAAGCATGCTCAATTGCTATCTCCTCGGGGTGTGACTTTGCGTGCTTTAATAAACGCTCTGCCTTTTGGACAGAGTTGCCGAACAAAGTGCTTGGATGATCCTTTTTCCAACTCGTATCTGAGTGTTTAGCCAATTATGCCTCTTCCCTTCCTGCTAATTAGATAAATTATCTAGACATAGTATTTTAAAATGTCCAGAAAATATGCACGGATGAATTAGCGAATAACCGCAAACCAAAAAACGCATTCTTAAACAAAAATTAGAAAAAGAGGCGGGAGACTTCTGTACCTGTCGCTACGCCTTCGGTACAAAAGACATTTGCTGAAAGAAGTTAAACTTGTATCTCACTCATTAATGCATGAGTATTATCTTCTGAGTCTTTAAAAAATACCATCCATGTTTCTGTTTGTCCCATTTTCGCTACAACATGTGGTTCATCAATAAAAGTAACTTCTTTCCTTACTAAATCCTCGTATGTCTTACTGATATTTTCTACTTGAAAATAAATTACTGAACTGGCATAAGTAAATTCATCTTTTTCTGGAAGGCTTAACAGGAGTCTCAATCCATTACAATCAAAGAACGCCATGCTATCCGTATTAAATAAAAGTGAAAGTCCAAGTATTTCTTTATAAAAATGGATTGCTTTATCTAACTTCTTAACGGGGATTCCGACTTGTCCGACTTTTTGAATCATGTTGATTTTCCTCCTCATGAGTTGTAAGAACATTTCTTTCTTAAAGTTCTTGATTAGCCATCTTCTTATTGTCAGGATGAATGCTTTTCATTCCTTCAAAAAATGGATACTCCCTACTTAAATATTTTTCTAGCTCTCCGTTATCACGAAGAAGCTGCTCTAAGTAATACTTTGAACAATCTATCCTTTTTTGAATTTCCTGTTGATTCTGTGTTGTCGAACCGTGTCCAGGTATGTGCGTCGTTATTTGATGATTTAGCAAAATATTTTCAGCTTTATTGATCGTATTTACATAGTCTTGATAATTGCTAAAGATGAACGGAAACTCAATATCTGACAGGTAATCACCCGAAAGAAATAGACCATCAGGCTCAATCACTGTAAATAAACCATCGTCCGTATGACCAGGTGCTTGATAAAATGTCATGGTAATCGAATCTAATTCTAATTTATGCCCATCCTCTGAAACAACAATATCTACAGTTGGGTATACGGGTGAATAGCTTCTATTCAAATAATATCCTTGGTCAAATTGTTTAATTTTTTGAATGATATCTTCTTTGTTCGGATTTTCATCAAATTGTTTAGATGCAATTACCTTAGCATCTGGAAAGGCTCCAGACCCAATAATATGGTCAAAATCGCTATGTGTGTAAATAATATATAGTTGTTTATCACCTTTAATGTTGTTTATGTAGCTCTTAATTTCTTCAATTTCAGTAGGTAACCAATTAGGATCTGTCATAATTATCGCTTCGTTCGTTTGAATGATTGCCGAGGTAGTCATATATAATGCACTTTGAAAAACTGTAATATTATTTTTTTGAAATTGAATCATTATGGACCTTCCTTTTCCCCTTATTATTAATACATATTTCTTTAATTCTTATTCATACGCATAGGTAGCATTTTAAAGTTAATGTGCCAGTTTGTTGGAAAAGAACTTTAATTTGTTTATTTGCTCTCTCTTAATTCAATAGTTCGAGGAATATCGATAAATTCCTTCTTTAGTAAAAAAAGTATGAGAAATCAATTTAAATTTCACATACTCTTAGTTTCTTAACATAGTAACAGTTGATTCATAAATCCCACATTCATCTAAAGAAAAAACATGCTCTTTCTCAAGAACATGTCTTCTAAAATGGCCTTTATTTATGATAAGGTTCTTCGTGACGTGATATGTCTAAGCGGTACTTCTTAATTTTTAATAAACTTAAATCTCCCTATTTAAAAACGCTAAACTTTTGTTTGATATATATCTGATTTTATCGGTTTTAAATTCAAAGGAACTTTAAACTCCTGAAGGCTTTCTATATGATTAAAAAATTCATCTATATCTTCAAAATCCATTGACCATTTTGCTACCTGGAACTTACGTAACTCATCTGTTGGCTCAAATTCAAAACTACAGAAAAGTTGTTCCATATGGGAATATTCATCTTCTTCATCAAGAATAGAAAATTGACGTACAAAGTCAAAATAAAATTTCTTTCCAGTATATTCATAAACACCACATTGAAATAATATTTCTTTTTCTTCTTCTCCTTCAATTGCCTCTTTCGAAAAAGCCTTAAACTCTTCCCAAACCTTTTTAATATCATTGGTATTTTCACCAATTCTGTTTTTTAGACAACTTTCAGTATTACTAACTGTAAGCATTACAACACCTCTGTAAAATTTAATTGTACAACTTAATATACTAATTTACTTGCTACAAAGTTGGCGTACATGAAAATAACTACAAAAGTATATACATTTTAACAATTTTTTTGTACATAGTTAAATGCATATTGGAATTTAATTCTCTACAATATATCACAAAAATTGGTATACAAAGGAATAACAATATAATTAATTTAACAGATATGCATATTATTTCAATTATTGAGTCATAAAATTAATTGAAGCTTAATAATTTTATGTACAAAAAATCCGGTCATATCAATTATTCTCGCCTATAATTAAGTAGAAATCTTTCCATTCAATCGAGGAGTATCAACATGAATAAAAATACAGACAACATAGAAGTCATCTTCCTTTCTGACCCATCCGAATGCTTGCTGCACCCATTTTATACTAAAAAAATCGTCTTTACAGGGGCTCTTTCCACTATGACACGTTCAGAAGCCGCGAAAAAAGTACGAGCTTGTGGAGGGGTTATGCAAGGAGCTGTTACACAGGAGACAGATTTCGTTATTCTTGGAAAGAAACGTCGTGGTATAAGTACGAAACAATCGAAAGCTGAGCAGTTGATTAGCCTTGGCCAGGACATCCAAATTATTTCTGAGGATGATTTTATTTGGCTCATTTCTATGCAAAAGGAAGATCCGCTGCCTCACATTTGAACAGCTTTCTAGAACTCATTTCATTAAAGAAGGATTGTAGCCCTACATAAAAAGACAAATCACAAAATGCTCTTAAGGATTTTTAACTAATTTCTATAATTTTTTTCCTACCTGTTTATTACTACTGTAAAATAAAAAGAATGAGCTATTTGATATGACTAAAGTAAACATTTAATAAGAATTTATATAGGACAACAAAAAAAGATTGGGGGTTCATTTAAATGTCTATCGAACAAACGAGGTATTCTCGACTGGCCAATATAACGAAAATGATCAACATGAAGCAAGATTTACGCGAAGTATTGGAGCAAGTAACACTAGCAATATCTGAAGAAATCGTCACATGTGATTCTGTGGGCATTTATTTACCGAGAAAAGATGGAACATTCAGAGGATATGTAGGAAAACCAGAAGTTATTAATGGCTGGACGTTGAATATGCATGTAATTGACACTGAAATAGATTTACTGGCAAAAGAAGTAATTGAAACAAAGAAAACCATCTATATTCCTGATACTTCAAAGGATAATCGACCTGATCCCAGAGCTGTTGAGGGGTTCCATATTAAATCTTTATTAGTTCTTCCCATCTCCTTTGAACAAGAGTTATTTGGGCTTGTTTTTTTATTTGATTATGGAATTCCAATGAACTTAACAGACGAAGAAATTCAAACGGTTGAGTCATATGTAAATATGGCTGCTGTTGCTATTCAAAACGCAAACAACTTAGCTTATAAAGAACGTCTCATTAACGAAAAGCAGTTGCTGCTTGATGTTACACGTGATTTATCAATGTGCTCCTCACTACAGAAGTGCCTTGATAAATGCTTTTTCTACTTAGAAAAGGTTCTAGATAATAGTAATATAGGCGTTCATCTATTAGATCCTTTAGCAGAAAAAAAAATTAAACCGGTTAAGTTGAGTAGAGATAGTGATTGGACAGAAGAAAATTGGCTAAAAACACATAACAAAATAAAAATTGACCAAAGCAATGATGCTGTCATACAGGAGGTTTTTGAAACCAAAAAAGCAATTCTTATTCCTAATGTATTTGAGGATGAAAGACCTAATCATGAAGTTTGTCGCAATTTTGGTATAAACGGTTTAGTTATGTTTCCTTTGATTTCAATGGGTGAAATTTTAGGACAAATATCTATTGTTAATCTTGAAAAAAAAGCATTTTTCTATTCAGAAACTCAATTACAGCTAGCCCAATCAATTGTTGACACTACAGCATCTGCATTATCAAACCTTTTATATATGGAAAAACAAGAAATCATTATCGAGGAGAGAACCTCGGAGATACTAGTCAAAAATAAAGAGCTTGAAAGAGTTATAGCAGAGTTACAGCAACTTAGCCGTGAAAAAGAGTTAATTCTCAATTCTGCAGGAGAAGGAATCTTCGGGTTAAATCTTGATCGAAATATTACATTCTGCAATCCAGCAGGTGCACTCATGTTAGGGTATGAAACAGAGAAGGAATTAATCGGAAAATCAGTCGATTTAATTATGGGTCGAAGTGAAACAGAGGATAAAATTATGGTTTCATCCTTTTTAAATACAAATTTCAACAACTACAAGAAATTTTTTCGAAAAGACAACTCCATTTTTCCAGTCGAATATGTCACCTCCTTAATCAAAGAAGGGGACAAGATTGTAGGAGAAGTTGTCACATTTAAAGATATAACTCAAAGAAAGCAACTAGAAGAGAAGATTAAATACCACGCTTATTTTGATAGTTTAACGGATTTACCCAATAGAATTCTTTTAAAAGAGAGACTAACTCAAGGACTGAAGTATGCAAAAGAAAATGGAGAAAAATTAGCCGTTCTTTATTTAGATTTAGATCGTTTCAAGTTAGTCAATGATTCTCTAGGACATAGCTATGGAGATCTATTGCTCCAAGATGTTGCCAAACGTTTAACTGCTTGCGTTCCAGAAGGTGCAACCGTATCACGACAGGGAGGGGATGAATTTACAATCTATTTACCTAATATTAAATGTGAAAATGACATTTTGAAGGTTATTAATTGTATAAACGCTTCTTTCTCTAAGTCTTTCAATCTAGTAGACAATGAAATATATATTAAAACAAGTATTGGTATAAGCCTGTTTCCTGAGAATGGTGATACTACAGAAACGCTAATCAAAAATGCAGACACAGCTATGTACAAATCGAAAGAAACCCCAGGTACTAGCTACCATTTCTTCAGCGAAGGGATGGATACAAGAAATTTTGAAACTATCAAACTTGAAAATGAATTATATAAGGCTTTGGAGCAAGATGAACTAATTATCTTCTATCAGCCACAAATAAATTATAAAACAAACAGCATTAAGGGAGTAGAAGCTTTACTAAGATGGAATCATCGAGAACATGGAATGATAGCACCAGATAAGTTTATTCCAATTGCTGAAGAAACAGGTTTAATCGTCCCTATAGGTGAGTGGGTTCTCAAAGAAGCTTGCAAACAATTGAAAAAGTGGCATAATCAAGGATGTCCATTAATTAGTATGTCTGTAAATTTATCGGTCCATCAGTTCGAGCAGAATAATTTATTTTCTATCGTAAAAAATGTCCTAAAAGAAACAGATTTGTCACCTGAGTATTTACAACTAGAGCTTACAGAAAATTTAATTGTTAAAAATACAGAGTTAACATTTAAAACGATGACGCAATTGAATGGAATTGGCGTAAATTTAGCTATTGATGATTTCGGTACCGGCTATTCATCTTTAGGTTATTTAAAGAATTTGCCGATTTCCACATTAAAAATTGATAAATCCTTTGTACAAGAAATGTTAACCGATGATGCAGCAGCCATTACAAATACGATTATTACTCTTGCTCAAAATTTAAACCTTGAGGTTATTGCTGAAGGGGTAGAAACAAAAGAACAGGCAGATTTTTTACTGGCACAAAATTGTCATTTAATGCAGGGATATTTTTTTAGTAAGCCCATGAAGGCTGAAGATATTATGAAAAAATATTTCTATTAGCATTCTATGTTCTATTTTAGAAAGTAAAGGAGAATTATTATGAAAGCAGCTCGTACGGTCTTAGAATATTTAAAAAATAACGGTGTTCAACATATTTTTGGTATTCCAGCAGGTTCCGTCAATGCATTTTTTGATGAACTCAATGATATGAGTGGATTAACACCGATTGTAACAAAACATGAAGGAGCAGCATCATACATGGCTGCAGCTTACGCAAAATACACAAACCAGATGAGTGTATGTATTGGTTGTAGTGGACCTGGTGGGACAAACCTGGTAACAGGTGCTGCAAATGCCATGCGTGAGCATTTACCGGTTTTATTTTTAACAGGTGCAGTTCCAGTTAACACGGTCGGTTTAAATGCTTCTCAAGAGTTGGATGCTGAACCGATCTTTCAACCCGTTACTAAATATAGTATAACGGTTAAAGAATCAAAGGACTTACTGAAAGAAGTAGTAAAAGCCTCCGAAATCGCTATATCTGGGGTGCCTGGTCCAGTGCATATTGCTATACCTATAGATGTTCAACACGAAATAATTCCAAACATAGAAATACCAGCTCCACCTAAGAGAACAGCAATAGTTCCTAACCTAGATACCATTAAAAATGTAGCTGAAGAGCTATTAACAAGAAAAAATGGTTACATATTGGTAGGACAAGGGGTAAGGAATTCAGTTGAGCAATTGCTAGAGTTAGCAGAAATACTAAATTGGCCGATTCTAACAACACCGCAAGCAAAAGGATACATTCCAGAGAATCATCCTCTCCTAGTTGGCATTTTCGGTTTTGCTGGGCACGAAGCTGCCTCAGAATTGATAGCTGAAGGCGATGGACAAGTATTATTAATCGTGGGTTCAAGTTTAGGAGAAACAGCAACAAATAACTACAACTTAAATCTTACAAAAAATCGTTTTTCTATACAAATGGACTATGATCAATCAGTGTTCAATCGAAAATATGAGATTGATCTACCTGTATTAGGTGATATAAATGTAAGTTTATTATTACTTATAGAAGAATTAAGAACTAAAGGGGCAACCCAAAAAAGCACTGCACTTGAGGTAAAAGAAAATAAAGAACTTGTTGGAGATATAGGAGAATATAACACGAAAAATGTTCTATTGAATATTCAAAAATATTTACCATCCTCCACTAGGTACACAATTGATATTGGCGAATTTATGTCCTATGTCATTCATCATATGAAGGTTTTAGATTATGATACCTTTGATATTAATGTACACTTCGGCGCAATGGGAAGTGGGATTGGGTCTGCCATTGGCTCAAAATTAGCTGAACCTGAACGACCTGTTGTATGTATCACAGGTGATGGTTGCTTTTTCATGCATGGCATGGAAATATTAACAGCAAAAGAACATAATTTACCGATTTTATTTATTGTTATGAATAATGCTCGTTTAGGAATGGTATACCATGGACATGCCCTACAGTTCCATCGTACTCACCCATCTTTTGAGCAAAATCCAATTAGTATTAGTGCTTTGGCTTCAGCGATGGATATACCAAGCTTCCGAGTAACGGAACTGCTAGATATTAACCAAGATATGATTAATAACTTATTGAATCTAAATGGGCCTGCAGTTTTGGAATTAGCTTTAACAGATCATAATACACCTCCTATGGGAGACCGAGTTAAATTTTTATCTTCTTTTGGAAAGTAGGAACTTTTGAAGTTTCATACATCCGCCGGAGGCTTTAAGCCAACGCGATGTTGGTCACTCAGGCGTTTTCACAGGATGTGAAAACGCCTGAGTTCCTCTATTTCAGTGGGTGTTTAGACACCCGCTGAAAAGGAACTTAAACCCATATTCATCTCACCAACTATAGAGGCGGAAGATTTCTGTACCTGTCGCTACGCTTTCGGTACAAAAGACATTTGCTGAAAGAAGTTAATAAAAAAGTCATATAAATCGGGAATCATACTCCCCTTATATGACTTTTTTTATCTTATAGAGATTTTCTATGACACCGTAAACAACCTGTTATGTCTATATAAATACAACTCTATCTTTAACTAATAGCTTACCTATCTACTAGCTTCTTTATACATTTGAGAATGAATTTTTAATGACTCCAAGTATAGCTCCCATTGTTTTTACTTTGAACTCATCTGGAACAGCTTCACCTGTGGGATTTAAGAAATAGTAACTATTGATATTCTCATCGAAGTAATACCCTAAACTCGTTAGTGAATGTTGTAAGTCAATTGGTAATTCTACTAGCCCAGTTTGTTCAGTGAAATAATTTGTAGGAAAGACCTTCACATCAATATCTCTTGCTCCAGTGTATACTACAAATAAGTCTTTTTCATGTTGAACGATCCACTGACCTTTTGAATATAAAGAAATTCCGGATCCTTCTAATGAAGATATTCCGTCTAAATTAACACCAAATATTTTATTGATTATTTTGCGAATTTCTGCGCCTGTTATTTCCCCGTCGTATTGATTTAGATAGTAATCTATTACTTCTCTAGCTACAAGGTCATTTCCTGTTGATGAAGAAACCCCATCTGCCTCTTCCTTCGCTTTAGGTAAAATAGGTACCTTATCTAAATTAATCTTGAAAATTAAATCTACAACATGACAAATCTCAGAACTACTAATATTTTTTCCATAAGAATTTAAATACTTATCCATCGTTTCTGTCTTTTTCATCATTTAACCCTCCCATAACAAATATAACTCTACAAACTATCACCGCGAATGTTATTTCAAATCTATATAACCTCACACAGTCACATTTATTATACCAAAGTTTAACAATATTTGATGTTTCATCTAAAAATAAGGGTTTTTTATACTGATAAAAACCTCATTCTCGGTTGTTATCGATTGCCAACATCTTTTTTATGCTCGTAAGCTTTCTGCATATTTTAATGCCAGCTGCGTTCGTGAAGTTACTTTAAATTTTCGATACAAATTTTGCAGATGCTTCTTTACTGTATTTTCACTGACATATAAATAACTGGCGATTTCTACATTTTTAAATCCCTTACATAAATACATTAACAGCTCTTTTTCACGTCGTGTAATTTGCAATGACTCGCCTGGCTGAACATATTGATGTAATAAATAAACATTTTCAATCATCCGCTTTACATAAGATAGCTTTTGACTATCCCGCTCTGTAAATGGTCTTTCCCCTTCTTTTCGCAAAAAGCCAATAGCTGCTGTTGGCTTTTGCTGCTTGTACAGATACATAACCATTTCATCTATAAAATCATTGAATTGTAAAAAGCGTTCAACATAATACCGCTTTTTCTCCTTCGATATTACTTCATTTCGTAGCATTAATTGAATATCGGGTTGGTTTTGCATATTCACTGGGTGTAAAGGATCATAATATTTATATTCGTGCAGATAGTTTTCTACCGTATATGTCTCTACATTGAAACAAACAGGCTGTTCATTTAACTCTCCATCTGCCACTTCCCAAAATACCGTATGCTCATATTGAAAACATTCACTCAATACTCGCAACATATTCAATTTAAAGTCCTCACTTGTTTGTTGTATATTCATATTCGAAATCCTAAACGTTGCTTCTAATAAATACTCCACCTCTTTTTGCTCATACAATATTAATTCCTCCTTTTCTCCATTAAGTTCATATATTCTCGTTCAAGACAAATTATCCTTTTGGGTAATATCAATTTTTTTCACTTCAATTTAAGATGAATTTGTAAGTCAAAACTATCATGAGGTGATCAAATGAATTTACAGGAATATGCATCATATGACGGTATTGGATTAGCGGAGTTAGTAAAAACAAAGCAAGTGACGCCACACGAACTTACAAAACTAGCGCTACAAGGTATTGAAAAGGTTAATCCTTCGATTAATGCCATTGCCAGCGTGTTAGAAGAACAGGCTGACAAAGCAATTTCAACTTTAAATGATAATCAACCATTTGCAGGTGTCCCATTTTTAATTAAAGAAGTTGTACTCCACGCGGAAGGTGTGCCACATAATATGGGCAGTCGTGTTGCAGAAAATGCTGTAATGTCCGTCGATAGTGAATTAATGAAACGTTTTAAAAACGCTGGTTTTGTATTAAGCGGTACAACCACAACACCAGAGTTCGGCTATAATGCCGCAACGGAAGCTGTCATTTATGGTCCAACACGTAACCCTTGGAATCTAGACCATAGCCCTGGTGGTTCAAGTGGCGGTGCAGCCGCTGCTGTCGCAAGTGGTATCGTCCCAATTGCGCATGGTAATGATGGAGGCGGGTCCATTCGTATTCCTGCATCATGCAGTGGTATCGTTGGCTTAAAGCCTTCACGTGGTCGCGTGCCAATGGGGCCTTATAATAGTGAGGCATTAAATGGGCTAGCAATTGAATTTGCGCAGACAAAAACCATTCGTGATACCGCTACATTACTGGACCAAGTAGCTGGGCCAGATTTAGGATGCTATTCGATTATTCAAAGCCCAGAAATGCCTTACAGTAAAGCCATTCAACAAAAGGTACGTCCACTGAAGATCGCCTGGACAACAGAAACAAATTCGGGTGCATTCGTTGATCCGGAATGTATCGAGGCCGTACATAAGGCCGTAAAATTATTAGAAGAGTTAGGGCATGAAGTAGTCGAAGCTCGACCAGTTTACGACGAAGCACCATTTTCACGCGCAACGGTAAATATTTGGACAGCGAATATTTATAAAATGATTGTGGGGGCAGCAGAATTAACAGGTAAAACACCTTCACGTGATAATATTGAGGCAGCCATTTGGCAATGCTATGAATATGGCAAAAACTTAAAAGCTAGCGCACTTTTAGAAGCCATTAATACGAATGCGCTTGTATCACGTCAAGTAGCGACATTCTTTGAAGATTATGATGTACTTTTAAGTCCAACAATCGGTACATTACCAGCGAAAATTGGTGAGCTAAATGCGGATAATCCAAATATCTCGGCGATTGAATGGACAGAGCAAATTTTCACATACGCTCCGTTTACCAATTTGTTTAACGCAACAGGTCAACCGTCGTTATCATTGCCGCTTGCGATGAGTGCGTCTGGCTTACCAATCGGGCTGCAATTTACAGGACGCTTCGCAGATGAGTTAACCCTTCTACAGCTTGGGAAACAATTAGAAGAATCTGCGCCATGGAAAGATCGTAAACCACCCGTACATGTAAGTGCAGAAGTTGCGGAAATTGCTACAACATAAAAAAAGTATTAAAAGGCAGAAATCCCAATCGATTTCTGCCTTTATTTTTATGGTATTACTTTATAGGAACTATGATGGGTTCAATTGCATAAGGTTCTTTAATGAGTTCTAGTGCACCATCACTGTCCTTCATTTTGTAAATACCTACTACAGGAGTAATCATTATCGATGTTGCTTTTTCATCAAAACGGTTTGTAGTAATGCGTGCTTGATTCTCGCTTAGGTCATTAAAATCTGTAAAATCTGTACTATGTCCTGTACCTCTGTGATGAACAATATTATACACATTTCCTAAATCATCGGACACCTTGTACTCAATTGATATTCCACGCCACTCTTCTTCCTCTTTAGCTATTGACGCCATATCTACTAATTCTGAAATTTTCAATGTTGTAGAAACAGGTGTTTCTGTTATTTCTCTAACGATTACTTCTGTACCTTCAGCTTCCGTTATTATACTACCTTTTTCAAATACTTTAGTTTCACTTGCGAGTTTTGCTAAAGTGAATTCAAATGACCAGTCTCCTGCTATTGCATTATTTCCATTATTTAAATCAACAATTTTATTTCCTTGGAAAGTAATTTGTACTTTCTCTGGCTTTGGTCCTTTAATGAGTTCGTAAATATATAATACAGCATACTCTTTGTCATTTATTTTTTTGACAATATAATGATTATCGAATCCACTATGTTTATATCTATTTTCAAATTCATCAGCAGTTATTTCACCCTCTAATTCACCCTCTAAGATCGGCCTTTCCCCTAATTTTTTTTCACTCTTTATTGTGTAAGCTATCGTAATATTTTCTCCATCGTAAACAGCATCTGTTACAGTTACTTCAACATCATTACTTTCTTGAGTCGTTCCAATACTTGTAGAATATTCATCATGCTTTTCGAATACATACTTCTCGTCATCAACGAATAACCCGAATATATTCCCGACAAACGGTATATTTGCCGCAAAAGTAGGGAATGCGTAGCCAATTGAAATACTTGAAGCAACTAAAAATACAACTGCAGCCACAAAAATTCTTGTTAAATGCTTTTTCTTATTTACTTTCATTACATTTCTTTTAATTCTCTCTTTTTCAAGAGTACTCACTTCCATCGGGTCCATATTCATGTCGATTTTTAAGTGATTAAATTGTTTATATAACTTTTTCATGTCACACTTCCCCCTAATCGAATCTGTTGTAACCGTTTTTTTCCACGATACAATCGGTTATCAATAGCAGCCTTTGTCAAACCGTGATGCTCAGCAATTTCTTCATTTCTCATATTTAAAAAGTATTTCATCGTAAAAATATCACGGTCTAATTGGTCTAATTGGCTCATCATTTTTAATAATTCTTCTGTAGAAATCTTTATCAAAAATTCTTCTTCAGCTGATTTTACCGCCTCACTTTTTTCATCTATCTCATAAAACAATGGCGATTTAGATAACTTTCTTTGTTTATTGATTGCTTTATATTTTGCTATTGTGCAAATCCATTTTCTAAAATCCTCTTTATCCCCTTCAAATTGCTTAGCATTTTCGAAAGCTCCCAAAAATGTATCACTTATACATTCTTCTATCATTTGAGGATCATTGTAAGATTTTAAAGCATTATATATAACTGCTTTTACGATACCGACATACTCGTCGATTACATATTGAAGTGCTTCTTCTCGCTTTTTCTTAAGATACTTTATAAAGTTTTCATTAGTTATCCTCATACAAACACCCTTTCTTAAAACATAAGAGCCCCTACACTTAAAACATCGCTCAAAATTAAATTAATTCTCGCAATCATTAGAAAACTTGTGAAATATTTTCAAAAAAAAAAAAAAAATTAAATAAATAAATAGTACGCCATATCAAACATGCTATTTATTTATAAGTTTCTTTTCGTCAATTCAACTTTATTACAAAAGTAGTAAGTATAAACAAAAAAACAGACCAAATCTTAATCGATTTAGCCTGTTATAGTTTATCTTTTTATACTTTAAGGTCTTCACATAAAAATTCCATAATAAAAAGCAGGGAATTCTTTCGAGATTCACCTATTTTTTTGATATTATTACAAAATTTGAATTTATAAAGAAAACCTCTAAGCATGTTATATAGTACGTCCCTACGTTAAGTCGCCGCTGCTGAGGAAACAGCAGCTTGGTCAGCCTTTACACAATCAATTGCGACAACGAGCGCAATAATGATAGCTTCCATCTCTTCATTCAATATTTGTACCTTGTAGCTATCGCCCCAAGTGAACCACTCCTTGTTCACTTTACCGACGACTTTACCATGCTGTAAGATTTGAAAATCCATATCCCACCAGTTACCTTCTACCTCAATGCCTGCCGCATCAATTGTATAGCGTGCTTTAAAAAACGAAAACTCCTTCTTAATCGTTAACACCTCTTGACCGTTTACTTCAACAAAAAACTTCGGTAAAAAGCTGAACACCTTTTTCGTAATAAGTGCGACCTCATCTCTTGCTGCATTCATAATGGAGAACGTTTTTGGAATTTGCATAAAACTGCCCTCCACGTAATAAACATCCTTCTCCTGCTGATCCTTTACCGTAAATTTTCCACTTAAACTGAATACCTTCTGCTTTATATAAAGTTGCTTCATACTACGCCTCCTTTTTAATAGCAACCACGATCTTCATTTTTTTAATGGTATGGCACAGCTTTGGCATTTTTTAAATTCTTTCATACTATTACCTCAAAATGTAATTTTATTAAGCTTCTAATGTTTTATAAATCTTTTCGACTCTTTTTAATTGTGGTGCTGTTAGGTATATTTCTCTTTTTCGTAACACATGCAATAATTCCTCTTTATTTTCATCTGTTACGGCTAAGAGCGTACTTTCCGAGTGCTGAGGAATTTCCTTTGGTCTGCAATTCTCAAGGTGATGGAGTAATATTGGAAAAATCACATCATTGTTTTTTTTACTGACGGCTGCTAGCTTCGCAAGAGTTAGGACACCTTTATCAATTGTAATAACTGAACCAACTTTCATAGCATTTTTTAATATGTCAAGATGAGCCATAATGGTTTCTGATGCTTCCTCAGTAATCGTCGCTAATGCCGTCATTCCACCCCAGACCAAACGATTATTACGGCTTTTTAGCAACTCTATAAAAGTCAGGACATACTTACTTATGAGTTCTGGTTTAACTTGTCCAATTTCGTACGCTACTTTAATACAATCGTATTGAATCTTTTTATCTTTGCAAGTTAGGTTTTCAATGATTTCTTCTATGCCCGTATAATTTTCTTCATTAGCTAATTTATGTGCTAGCTCAATATTTGGCCCTTCATCATTTCGACTTAGTTGAGAAGCTAACAGGTTCACAACTGACATGATTATCCCTCATTTATCAAATTTATTTTATGTATATATATCATCACATTTAACCCGTAATAAATCTATATGAGGTTCTCAGCACAATTTAAGTCTGATAATTTGTATTCTCTTATATGTTTTGACGAATTGACCATTGATCATTAATCAAAACAACTAAAATCTCAACCAACCACTATTTAAAATATTGTATATTAAAAACTAAAATATGTAGTATATTCCATAATCTTTATTTATGTTATATACTATACGCTAGAATAATAAAGGAGTTTATAAATTTGGCAAATAATATTAATTTTTTATTGCGGGTTATTTTCTTTTGCCATCAAAGACCAGACCGTTCATTCTATTATAAAGGGAAGAAATTCCCTATATGTGCAAGATGTACCGGTATGGCAGTAGGTTATCTCTTATCCACAATATTAGTCATACTTTTAGGCATATTTGATTTATGGATTATAGCCTTATTAATTTTACCAATGGCTATTGATGGTATAGGACAATTATTTGGTAAATGGACAAGTAATAATACTAGACGGTTCCTTACTGGATTACCTGGTGGAATCGGCATTATTTATATTTTCTACACTATTGGTTACCAGTTTTTTTTATTTGGTCAATATGTTGGAAGAAATCTATAACAAACTATTGGAGGTACTATTATGTATTGTACAAACTGTGGCGAACATATTTCGGAACACGCAGAAATTTGTATCCACTGTGGTGTCCGTGTAAAAAATACAAGTGGTGAAGACAAACCAAACTGGGGTGTTAACATAATTACACTTTGCTGCGTGCCACTTGTTGGATTAATTATGTTCTTTATTTGGAAAGACGAAAAACCAGTTGCTGCTAAATCCGCTTTAACGTTCTTCTTTATTAACATAGGAATTATCGTATTATTCTATATTGCAATGTTCATTATTGGATTAGCAAGTAACTAAAACGAGGGATTACATATGTAATGTACTAATTGCTAAAACGGCAAGGCAAGAAAGATGGTAAATGAGAATTTTCTAATATGCAGGGGGTTTTGATATGTATTGTCCTAATTGTGGTTCTAGCATTAACGAGAATGCTGAAATTTGTGTACATTGCGGTGTTAACGTATTAAAATTTAGCAACCAAGTAACTGCAGCAAAAAATGATACACCAAACATTTGGATTAATGTACTCAGTTTATGCTGTTTCCCGCTACTTGGAATTATTATCTATTTTGTATGGAAAGATACACAACCAAAAGCAGCAAAATCAGCTTTAATATATGCATTGTTTGGTATAGGTATTTCAATTATTATCATGATTATTTCATTTGTAATAGGTTTTACAGCAGGAATGGTGGAAGATAGCTATTATTACTAATAAAAAAGGATTGTTTCATTTTAATTTAGCTGCAATATGCCGCCGCTTAATAATTAAGAAGGGTAGACATTTAGAAAAGTCTCCCTTCTTTTTATTGTATTACTATAAATAAAAACAACAAGCTTAAAATAATGTATATACAAGCCTATCGTTTTTTTATGAAGATTTAATAAGGTTGCCGTCTTTATCAGTAAATTTACCAACAATAATCATTATCAAATCAATTATTGTCCAAATACCGAGTCCTCCTAATGTGAGAACCATTAAAATACCTGTACCGATTTTACCAGCATAAAAACGGTGAATACCTAGACTTCCTAAAAAGAAACAAAGTAATAATGTTGCTACGAAACTTTTGTCTGACATATAAATACCTCCTATAAATTTATAAATACTATATTATGAGACCGTACTCAATAAGTATATTACAGAATAAGTGTTTTTCAACATTTTTTTCCTCGAAACTGTTCTACATTATTGATATTTACTTCCTATAAGAACAATCCTTTTAGAAAGTCGATTTTCTATCATTGACCTTTGATCGTCATCTCTTCTCCGTGATGAATCTAAATGATATTGTTGTTTTTGAGAGCTGCCGCTGTACACTCCATTCTATGAAACTATGTTTAATTAAACCAAGTTAGTCTACTACACAATCTTCTATGCATCTTGGGCAAGTACAAGCTAGTGGCATACATGATTGAAAGAAATGTTGTTCGATGAAGTAATCGCCTGTGTACCCCAGCATGCCTCTAGTTTCATTAAAAAGAACAGGTTTATCTAAAAAGTTTTCAGCTATAAACTTTGCACGAAGTGAATCTTCTGGTAAAAGTATAGCTTCTGCTATTTCTACCCCATTTGGTTTAATATGTGGTGTTTCTTTAATTCATTGTTTTCAATTGATTCTCTTCTTACATCTTTATATCATTGTTAAACAAGATCTTTTGTAATCAAGGTTTTTTCATTTTCAATATAAATGTGACCTCTCCAAACATCCAAATTTAATAAAAAAAACCGCACCTACTTATGGTACGGTTCACCGTAACTAATCTAAATGAGGTTATTGTTCATTATTTTCATAATTAAATTTAACTAAAAAGATAGTGCCTTCCGATCCTGTTTGAATTTCTATTTTTGCATTATGACGGGCAGCAATGGCATAACATACGCCTAACCCCAATCCAGTTCCATTATCTTTGGTCGTGTAAAATGGAGTACCCAGTTTCTCTAATACTTCAGGCCTGATACCTTTTCCTTGATCCCGCACTGCAAGTACCACACAATTTTTACCTTCCTTGTAGGTGCTAATGGTTAGAACTTTCCCTGTGCTCATCGCTTCTAAGCCATTACGGTATAGGTTTATTAATAATTGCCGTATCTCATTACGATTTAAAAGTAATTCCGGAATGTCATTTGTATCGACTTGAATATATTTATTTTGATTATACCCATCAATCTTTATTAAAGGAAAAATATCATGGATAATTGAATTTAAATCTAACATCTGCAAATCGGATTTCCTTGTATTACCTGTTGAGAGAAATTCAGTAATAATAGAATTGGCACGGTCAAGTTCTTCAATCATTAAATTAAAGTACATATTATGTTTCTCATAGGTGTTCTCTTCTTTTAATAACTGCAACAATCCTCGTACTGTTGTCATTGGATTTCTAATCTCATGGCTGATACCCGCTGCCATTTGCCCTATTAAATCTATGTTGGATAACCTTTTCAATTCCTTCGCATATTGCTTTTTTTCCGTTATGTTTTTAAAAATACAACAAATACCATTATCATACGGGTATGCAATAACTTCGTGCCAATATTCATCAAAGGTAGAAAGAAATTCGAAATGAACTGTAGTTCGCTCTGACATTGCACGATGAAACTCCTTATACATAACTGTGTCAACGCTACTCGGGAAAACCCCCCATATATTCTTGCCTAATACATCTTTTGCTGTTTTTCTTTGTGGAAAATATTGATGCTTATTTACGTACGTAAATTCCCATTTATTATTCAAAGTAAAGAATCCATCCGTAATACTTTCAATCACACTTGTAACTTTTTCATTAGCGGCAGCTAGTTCTCTCGTTCGCTCTTCCACCATGCTTTCAAGTTGATCCATATATAACAAGTTTGAAAACGTAGGAGCTGTGGCATCAACGATAGATTTAGCCAGTTGAATTTGGGAATTATCGTAATTGTGAGCTTTTTCCTCTTTGCCACCAACGATTACCCCTAATACTTCTCCCATTGAAACCAATGGAATCATCAGTAGACCCTTACTATCTATATTTTTTGTTTGAATAACCTCATGGATCTTGGCTTCATAGCTTTTCTCCATCCAATCCGCTTCTGTCCATTCACAGTCCTTGCTTAACTTCGTTGTTTTAATCGTTGTTTTGTCTAGCGGGTCTAAAAGGTGGACAGCCATGTTTTTACTCTCTAAAATCTGTCCTAAGTAAAAAAAACATTTATCAAAACTCTCCTGTATCGAGGAACACATTGATAAATCACGGGTAACATTTAGTAACAGCTGCTTCTCGGCAATAAGGGTTTCCTTTTGAGTTAAATTATTTGCGTTTTGAATTGCGACGGCAGCCATATTTACATAAGCTTCAACACTTTGAATTTCTGAATCTGTTAAGTTCTTTGGAGCTCCATAATCAAATAAAAAAACCAGACCAAATAACTCTTGCCCAAATGAGATAGGCAGTACTAATAAGGACTTAATTTTGAACGCATAAACTGGTCTCGTATCCAGCCGATGATCCTTTGAGGTATCAGGGATATAGATGGTTTTTTTGGTTTCAATAACTTCTTTTGCCAGTATGTCTATTTCAGGATCAATTACCTGAGTATCGAGTGCTACGCCATTTATAGTCTCTGGTTTTCCTGCAAACCCTCTAAATGTTCCATCTTCCTGAGGTAAAAAAATTCCAACAGCGTTGCATTGAACAATCTCCTCTGATATCGCCATTGTTACACGCTGCAATACTTCACGTAGTTCTAATTTTGTATTTATTATTTTTGTAATATTCGCGAGCCTAGAATATCTCGCCTGATCACTTAACATTCACATAGCCTCCAATTATAGACATAATAAAATAAACATAATAATATCAGTGAAAATCAAGACCAACCTGCCATTTTCGATTTTCTTCTGTATTCTTTTCTTCCCCTTGTTTTACATAGAATACCGCATTTACTTATGATACGGTTCTCCTTTCATAATCCTAAAACTCCTATAAATCTGCTCCACCAACACAAGCTTCATCAGCTGATGTGGTAACGTCATCTTTCCAAAGGACTGCTGCTCATCTGCTCGCTTCAACACATCATCATGTAAGCCAAGGGAGCCGCCGATGACAAAGGCAATTTTGCTTTTGCCATAGGTCATGAGAGATTCGAGATCTGTTGCCATTTGTTCAGAGGTTTTCATTTTGCCATTAATGGCTAGGGCGATAACGTATGTATCTGGGCCGATTTTAGATAGAATACGTTCACCCTCTTTTTTCTTAACGATTTCCATTTCAGCATCGCTTAGTTGCTCAGGTGCTTTTTCATCTGGTACCTCGATTAGATCCATTTTTGCGTAGCCACCGAGACGTTTTACGTATTCGTCTATGCCCATTTTTAAGTACTTTTCTTTTAGTTTTCCGACTGATACAATCGTTATATTCACACGTTATCCACCTTTACAATTCATTTACAAACAAATTATCCACAAAAGTTATCAACATATCCACATAACATTCCTATATATTGTGTAAAGTTATTTACTTGATACAATATATTCTGCAGGTTGTTCACAGTAGCTACATTTTGTGGATAACTTTTGATCCTCTTCGACTTTATCCATAATTGGGAACTCTTTTTGTTCTGCCACAAACATGTCTAAAGCGTGATCTATATGGTTTTCACAGCTGTATTTTTCCATTTTTACACCTCTTCTTATTTTTCAAAATTTCCACAAACTTATTCACAATTAGGTCTATGTTATCCACAATCTATTGTAACAAAGGTTAAGCCAGTATGGAAGAATAGGCTTTCACCGCTATTCGCCGGTGTAATGTTATTATTCACAATTTTCTAGTTATCCACAATATTTTCTAAATCATTCATTCAACTCCTTTCGAATATTTTTTTCAACATCAAAAAATCAGTGGGAATTCTATAATCCCCACTGATTATTCACTTACAATGTATTGCTATTTGTTAATGTTAGCGATAGCTCCACCAATTTACCTTGGCGATATACTTTCATCGTTAATTTATCACCAACTTTTTTGTTGTTATATAAATGTTTACGTAAATCGATTGCTGTTTCAATTTTTTTACCATCCATTTCAACAATAACATCGTACTGTTGTGCGCCTGCTTTTGACGCTGGTGAATCATTCACAACATCTGTAATAACAACACCTGTTGTGATGTCTTTTGGCAATTTTAACGTTTCTTGTTGGTAGAATGACGGAACATCCGTTAAATCTACGAATGAAATACCCATTGTTGGACGGTTCATTTCACCATTTTTCTCTAATTCCTCGATAATTGGAATTGCTGAGTTAATTGGAATTGAGAAGCCTAGACCCTCAACAGAGGATTCAGCAATTTTCATTGAGTTTATGCCGACTAAATCACCAGCAAGGTTAACAAGTGCTCCACCACTATTACCAGGGTTGATTGCTGCATCTGTTTGTAATACTTCTTGTTGCCAATCCACTGTACCATCACCATTTATGTCAACCGGTACAGAACGGTCCTTACCAGAAACAACACCTGTTGTAACAGAGCCATAGAACTCTAAGCCAAGTGGGTTACCGATTGCGATGACTGTTTCACCTTGTTTTAGTACATCTGAGTTACCGAATTTCGCAACTGTTTTAACATCTTTAGAACTGATTGAAATAACAGCTAAATCTGTCCAAGGATCGCGTCCAACTAATTTTGCTTCTTCTTTCGATCCATCTGGCATTGTCACCTCTAACTGTTTTGCACCTTCAATAACATGGTTATTTGTCACGATAAAGGCTGTGTTACCTTGTATTTTATAAATAACGCCTGAACCGCTTCCAGCAGGCTGGCTAGTTGTAGTTGGTGGGTTCCAGAATCCACCACTTGTCACTTCTTGAATATTAGTAATCCCTACAACAGCAGCTGAAGTCTTATCTACCGCTTTCGTTACATCGGTTGTTACTTCCGTTGCAACTTGATTGATGTTTGTTTCATTTTTACCTGTGCTGCTTGTCCCTGGCATTTGATTGACAAGTCCAGGTAACATGAGCCAAACAAGTAAAGCGCCTATGATGACACCGATAAAACCGGTAAATAAATAACCACCCTTACCTCCGCCACCGCTTTTCTTTTTATGACGCTTTTCTTGGATCTCTCGCTCCTCTCGTTCGAGTCGCTCCTGAAGAGGTGATTTCTCTATTTTATCGTCTTTTAGAAAATCACTGTTTTTATCATCATCTTGAAAATTGCTCATTCTCCTCATCCTTTCAATTATTAGTATTTGTTAGTTGTTACCCTTATATTACGGTTCAAACATTAAAATCAGATGAAAAATAAATAAAATGGATATAAAAAATAGCTGTTCAAAGCATTTGCTATAAAATGCTATCGAACAGCTCATTAAAGATTCATTTTTTATTGTTTAAACCGTGACTAATTTAGTCGGTTCCTCTGCTTCTGTATCAAATAAATTTAAATACTCTCCGACAATAATTCCGCAAGATTGCAATGTTTGTGTAACACTCATGCGCGCAAGCTCTTTCATGTTATTGTCCTTACTCAAATGTGATAAATAAATATTTGTTGGTTTTTCAAATACTACCTCACTCATTGCAATGGCTGCATCCTCATTTGAAACGTGCCCTACATCACTTAAAATACGACGTTTTATAGACCACGGATAACGTCCCATTTGCAGCATATTGACATCATGGTTACTCTCAAATACAAAGGAATCAGCACCTCGAATGATGCCTTTCATACGGTCGCTTACATAACCTGTATCCGTTATAATAACAAGCTTACGCCCATTTTCATGAAAGCTATAGAACATTGGATCTGCTGCATCATGTGATACGGCAAAGGATTCAATAGCTAATGAGCCGAAATGCTTGACTGTATCCATTTCAAATTCAAAACGTTGCTCTAACGGAATATCACCAACAAGCCCGTCCATCGCCTGCCACGTTTTGGCGTTCGCATAAATGGGTACATTATATTTTCGCGCCAATACACCTATTCCTTTAATATGATCACTATGCTCATGTGTAACGAAAATGCCACTTAGCTGTTTCATATTGCGGTCGATTTTTGTAAATAGTTGCTCCATCTTTTTACCACTGAGACCGGCATCGACAATAAATGCATGATCCTCATTCTCTACATAAATCGAATTGCCTGTACTGCCACTTGCTAAAACACTAAACCGCATCATTCAACTCCCCAGTCTTCTTCTTCGCCCTCTTGCTTGTTTTCTTGGATTTCAATAACATTACCTTCACTAGCATTGACAAAATATTCTTCTGTTTCTCCATCTAATTTCACTTGTACTTCCCATGTCGGTACTAACACTTGCTTTTGCGTTAAATAACCCATTGTCGAGTAACCTAACTTCATTTGCGTAATATGCGAATCTGGCTTTAGTAGCGATTTATTATAAAGTGTCTGGATAATTTGAAGTGGTGGTATGACAGTTTCCTGTTTCTCCATTTCTTCAATATTATCAAGCATCGTTTGTTCATACATTGTAACTTCGTTGTCCATATTCCATTGTACTTTTAATAAGGCACTCTCATTGTAATAGAACATTCGATTACCTTTTTTCTGGAAGAATATGGCGGTTCTTTGCTCACGATCTACCTTCCATAATGCATAAGAATCCCCATCTTTTACGTTTGCACGGACAAACTCTGTAATACTTGTCTCATCATCATTTCGTAATTTCACAGGGTTTATAAAATCAACATGTACAAGTGTATCATCCTCACCTATAATATTTGGTTGCTGATTGCTCTTAGTAAATTCAGTAGGTGTAAATTTATGCACTTTGCCCGTAATATAAACAACAAATTCATTACTATTAGGAAGTGATCCATACGTAATATTATCCTCTTTCAAACGGGCTTCTATTGTTTTTTCACCAGGTATCTCCACGCTCTGCGCTTCATTATAGCGATTTAAATAAAAATAATACAAAAAGATATTTAAGATTAAAAAAACGAATATAAAAATAGATTTTGTTCTATTCCAATCCATTTTTGACACCTCCTAATGTTTCAGGCGTCAGATTCGTCCATACACCGTTACTTATCGCAAACCAGCACGGTTCTAATGTCATATTTTGTTTACTTTTATCTTGCGTTAAATAGTAACCCACAACAATATCATCTATATCTGACAATACAGTGTTATTAAACTTTTGAATCTTTTCAACGATTTCCGATCCTGATGGCAGTTCTTTAATCTCCTTTTCGGATGGAATGTCTGTACTTAAAGAATAGTACGGACGTTTGTAGCGGAAAATACGATTATCTCCCCAAATAGTTGTAATTCGATTTATAGCTTGATCACTATAAACTGGTAATCCATGTAAATATAGCTGATAATCTAATTGGTTATTATTTGTACTTGTTGATACATAGCGATAATCAGCTGTAAAACCTCCATGTTCATTGATAAATTCAAAGCTATCCGTCAAGAGCTTAGAAGGTTCTATTTTTATACTACTTTCTGCAGTTGGATAAACAAAAATCAATGATTTCAAATTCTTATCAACCGTCATCAGTGACGTACCATCTTGATATTTTACAGAGTTTGGACTTTCATCGGTGCGCTGGACAACATTTGGTTCTGTAAATAACACATCTTTAAAAACATCAGGTGATTTCTCATTGATAAAATACGTATATTTTGTTGATTCAACTTTATCGTTATCAATATAAAGTGAAGTAAAACCATCACGCTCCACTTCTTTAAAAGTGTCGTATGTTTTCGCTGGTTCAATAACATTTCGTACAAATTGATTAGCATTTTGTAGACTGACATGCGAACGCATCAATGTTTCATTATTGCTACTTATGAAAAATACTTGTAATTCTTTGTTATTATAATTACTCCAATCTATAACCATACGATTAAAGGTTGTTTCAGGTAGCTCCTTGTCAGCAAACTGAAAAATTGAGCTAAAGGCGGAGTAAGGAATTTCGCCAGCAAAAAAGATAGTCATACAATTATTAGAACGAATCATCTCGTTTATAGAGCTGGCTGTAAGGTTATTGTTATCGCGCACTAGATCAATATTCCAGCCCACAAATGATTTCATAATATCTTCCATTGCAGCATTAGATACAGTTCCGGTAAATTCCTTATCAAAACGGTAAATAGCCTTATAAGGACGAATTACATCTTCCATTTTTTTTTGTGGTCCAATTTGGATTTCTTTTTCCTCAGTTTTTTCAATCACTTTATAATCTGGCGTGTATGTCCAATTCAAAAAGGTTAAAACCACACTTAGCATAACGAGTAGGAATAATACAACTGATTTAACTGGTTCTATATATTTCATTCCCACTCACCTGCCTCGTCAAAATCATCTAAATCAAGTGGTAATGTGAAGAAAACCGTTGTTCCTTGCCCTTCTTCACTTTCAGCCCATATTTTACCACCATGAGCTTCAATCATTTCCCTGGCAATAGCTAGCCCTAGACCTGTGCCGCCCATAGAACGAGCACGAGCACGATCCACACGATAAAAACGATCAAAAATACGTCCCACATTTTCCTTAGGAATTCCCATACCATCATCAGAAATCATGACCTTTAACATATTCCCTTGCACAGTAAAGCCAAAGCGAATATTGCCTCCATCTGGTGAATATTTAATAGCATTAGAAATGATATTATCGATAACCTGTGTCACCTTATCCGTATCAATTTCTACATAATAAGATGCCTCTGGGAATAACCGTTCAAACATCACTTTGTCTGACTTAGACATTTCAAAGCGATCGATAATTCGGTTAAAGAAGGAATGGAATAGAACAATGTCTTTATTCAACTCATAATCTGTACTATCCATTCGTGATAACTGCAACAAGTCATTTACTAAGCGGATCATACGCTCTGTCTCTGTTTGTGTGACATTCAAAAATGTTGGAGCAATGTTTTCATCTTTCCATGCACCGTCTGCTAACGCCTCTAAATAACTACGCATCGTCGTTAATGGTGTCCGTAATTCATGTGACACATTTGATACAAATTCTCGGCGGTCCATCTCTATCTTTTCCTGCTCTGTAATATCGTGCAGTACAGTAATTAAACCATTAATAAAACCAGTTTCTTTTTGAATAACAGAGAAATTCGCACGTAAAATATACGGCGCGTCTGCTGTACTGAAATCTAAATTCACTGCATCATTCATATGAATTAAATCTTCAAAACTATACTCTTGGTCAATGCCTAAAACAGATGCAATAGGACGACCTACTGTTATATCTCTTGTAATATGCAGCAGCTCGAGTGCGGGATCATTAATAAGAATGATGCGCCCTTTTCGATCGGTCGCAATAACACCATCCGTCATATTACTAAGGACCGAATCGAGCTTTCGCCGTTCTGCCTCTGTAGTAGATTGCGCCTCCTGCAAGCGATTCGTCAAGTGATTAAAGGTTATAGCAAGTTGACCTATTTCATCTGTACCATAAACTCGTACTTTTCGTGAATAGTTTCCTTTTGCCATCGCCTGAGCCTGCTTACGCATATCTGCAATTGGCTGTGTAATTGTTCGTGCCACTAAAATCCCTAAAAAGATAGTAACCACCAAGGACACTGCTGTACCACCGAGGAAAATACGGTTAATGTCATTCACCTGTTCGAAAACAGATTCAATATTAGCTTCAATATAGAGTACCCCAACGATTTCATCATCAGGACCTGCACCATCTCGAATTGGCGAAGCTAACACCCACACTCGATTTCCTGTATTACTATCAAGTTTAATGTTTTCAAATAATGTTTCTGCAGAGATTGCACGGCGTACGAGATCATTATTCGAGCGCTGTCCAATCAAATTTTGATTGTCTATCTCAGATGTGGCGCGAATACGCTGTCTAGTATCGATAACGCGGATTTCTAAAATGTCTTCATTAGAAACATCCTTCAACCCCTCGGAAAACTCCATTACAATTGTTTTCAAGCTTTCTTCAAGAGATGGCATAGTTTCATCGCGTTCTTTTAAGATTTCTTCACGAATGCTATATTCCATCAAATCGACTCGTTGAAAAATGGATTCTCGGAAATTGGTTTTTAAATTGTTCTCTAATTCGCGCGCAAAATAAATACCTATTATTTGCAAAGCTAGCAGTATTAACAAAATATAAATTAATACTAGCTTGACATGAATGGATTTAAAGAAGCTTACTTTCTGCATTCCTATTTACTCCTGTTCAGGATTTCGTAAATAATATCCTACACCACGGCGTGTTACAATCCAAGCTGGGTGACTTGGATTATCCTCTATTTTTTCACGTAAACGACGAATTGTTACATCAACTGTTCGTACATCACCAAAATAGTCATAGCCCCACACAGTTTGTAGTAAATGCTCACGCGTCATTACTTGTCCAATATGCTTACCTAAGTAATGTAATAACTCAAACTCCCTATGGGTTAATTCAATTGACTCTTCACGTTTCAATACTAAGTAGGCATCAGGCTGAATAACAAGCGACCCTACCACAATTTCATTGGACGCTTCTTCAACCTCTTCGGCAGCAGGAGCTACCACTTGTAAGCGACGCATATTTGCCTTTACACGTGCAATAAGCTCACGTGTACTAAATGGCTTTGTCACATAATCGTCTGCGCCCATTTCTAATCCTAATACTTTATCAATCTCAGAGCCTTTTGCTGTTAGCATAATGATAGGAAAATCATATTTTTTACGTATTTCTCTACAAACTTCCATCCCATCACGCTTTGGTAACATTATATCTAAAAGCATTAAATCTGGTTGTTCTTCTTCAACCTTCTCTAGTGCTTCATCTCCATCATAAGCACAAATAACTTTGTAGCCTTCTTTAATTAAATTAAACTGTAAAATATCTGCGATTGGTTTTTCATCGTCAACAACTAAAATTGTTTTGTCCATCTTTTTTCTCCCTTTCGCTATTTATCTATTCTTAAACGAAGTGTAATGATCTATTCTTAAACAAAATGTATTGTTCCGCTGGATGCTTTAGTCCAACAGATTGGTCACTCAAGTGTTTCCACAGGCTGTGAAGTTCTTAGCCTAAGTTCCTCTATTTCAACGGATGCTAGGACACCCGCTAAAATTAACTTTAACCAACATTCATCTCACTACCTATAGAGATGGGAGACTTCTGTACCTGACGCTATGCTTTCGGTACAAAAATTACCTACTGAAAGAAGTTAAAGTCACTACTCTTAACTCTACCATGCTTTTAACTTCTATGCATTATTCTAAATCTAAAGACATTAGACGATATTGTATTGAACTACATTTCGACAAATATTTCTCGGGAAATAACTTGGAATTATAAAAGAACTATACAAAAAGACAGCCCCTTTTTGGCTGCCTTCTATCCGAATGGATTAACGACCTACATATGATAATGGATTTACTAACGAACCATTCTTTTCAACTTCAAAGTGTAGATGTGTACCTGTTGAATTTCCAGTAGAACCCATAACACCTATAACAGAACCTTTTTCTACTATCTGCCCGACTTTAACATTAATTGAAGATAAGTGTCCGTAAAGTGTCGTATAACCATTATTATGATTAATCACGATACGATTACCATAGGTACCTGATTCGCCAGCTGCGGCAACAACGCCATTATCAGAAGCTAAAATATTGTAGTTACTTGGACGGGCAATATCAATACCACGATGGAAATCTCCCCAACGTTCACCCATCTGACTTGAAATATAGCCACCTACAGCAGGCCAAGAAAATTCACCCGTGCCACGAGATGAAATTACTTTCGTACCAACAACTTCAATTTGATCAACAGGTTGCTGTACGATTTTTTCTTCTGACGCAACTTTGGATGTACGATTCCCATTTTCAGACGTTAACAAATAAGTGGTTTCTTTCTTTCCATTAACACCTTGTTGTTTAATTACTTTCTCACCTTTATACATCATCGGATCTTCTTCGATTATTTTCTTAAACGGAATTTGATCAGTAACTTTCTTTTCCTGTTTTACTTCAAGTGTTACAAATGGTTTAGCAACTGTTACATTTAATGCTTGTCCAATTTGTAAAACTGTATCAACCGTGATACCAGGATTTAACGCTAATAGCTCAGCTGTTGTTAAATCATGTTTTTTAGCAACCGAACCTAGAACATCACCTGATTGAATTATATATATTTCTTGCTCAAGAGCACCTGTCATTAAATATTTCACAGCTTCCTCAGGCGTTACAATAGCATTCGGGGCTACTTTTTGTGCTCCACCTGAAATTCCCTGTTTAAAAGAAATATCTAAAAGTCGTGTTTCACCAGTTTGTAACGGTGGTATATTCGTAGATTGCTGGTTAGTATCTAAACTATTTAACTCTTGCTGTGAAACATATTGTAGCTTTAGCATACGAATAGTATCTTCATAGGCTTTTGCATCTTTTAAGTAAACAACAGGCTTATTATCTACAAATAATGTAAAAGCTGGAGACTGAGCTACTAAAGATTGCTCAATCTTAGCCAAAGTTTCCGCATCTTTTGTTTCATCACTAAACACTTGCTCTGGGATTATTTTAACAGATGAGTTAGCATCGATCGTTAACTCTTTGTATTGTTGTTTTGCCTCTTTTTCCTTGGATGCAATGATTTCTTGGACCGCTTTCTCATTAGAGACCGCACCAATATATTTATTTCCCACGTAAACGTGATAAATTTTATGTAAATCTTCTTGATGATTTTCTTTTGCATAACCTACATTAAACGTTAAACTTGTCATTAAAACTGTAATAATGGATACCTTTTTAATTGAAGAAAAATTGTAAGTGAATCTATCGTTTTTTTCTTTTCTAAACCAAGATGAACTCATCAATAAAGCTCCTTCCAACTTTAACCTATTATAGGATGAATTACCCATAAGGCTTTTTTGCACCACTATACTGTATCATAAAGAAAATACGGTTTGAATGTTTTCATCTTTTTGTAATGTAAATGTATTATTTATCTACTAATTGTTACATAATCCCTATTTTCCGTAGTTTTTTTAATAATAATATTTTCATATAATTAGTCAGGGTAAAATGTAGGCGTTATCACAGAATATGATTTCTTTCACAAACATAAAAGGGTGTACCGCATATGGCACACCCTTTTGTGTTTTTCATTTATTATGCTTCCCAAACGTCTACTAAAACGTTCGTTTGTTCACGTGCAGGACCAACAGAGAAAGTAGCAATTTGAATACCTGTTAATTCACTAACACGTTCTACATAGCGTCGTGCATTCTCAGGTAGCTCTTCTAATGTTTTGCAACCTGTAACATCTTCTGACCAGCCTGGTAGCTCTTCATAAATCGGCTCACATTGTTCAATAATATGAAGATTTGCAGGATACTCCGTAATTGTTTCATCTTTATATTTATACGCTGTACAGATTTTCACTGTCTCTAAACCAGATAAAACGTCAATAGAATTAAGTGCAAGATGTGTAATACCACTTACGCGACGTGAATGACGGACTACTACTGTATCGAACCAACCTACGCGACGTGGGCGACCTGTTGTCGTACCATATTCACGACCTACTTCACGAATTTGTTGACCCACTTCATCAAATAATTCAGTTGGGAACGGACCATCACCAACACGAGATGTATAGGCTTTAGATACACCAATAACACTTGTAACGCGTGATGGACCAACGCCAGCACCGATCGCTACACCTCCGGCAACAGGATTCGAAGATGTTACAAATGGATACGTACCTTGATCGACATCAAGTAAAATACCTTGTGCACCTTCAAATAACACTTTGCCGCCCTCATCAAGTACATCATTTAAGATTTTAGATGTGTCTGTTACATATTTTGCGATTTCTTGCCCATAGCCGTAATATTCTTCGAAAATTTCTTCGAATGTTACACCTTCAACTTCATAGAATTTCTCGAATAATTTATTTTTAATTGCCAAATTATGACGTAGTTTTTCTTCAAATACTTCTTTGTCTAATAAATCAGCCATACGGATACCGATACGTGCTACTTTATCCTGATAGCAAGGCCCAATCCCTTTACAAGTCGTACCAATTTTTTTATCGCCACGGCTTTCTTCATCAGCGATATCTTGTTTGATATGATAAGGTAAAATAACATGTGCACGGTTAGAAATACGTAGATTATCCGTATCAATACCACGCTCTTGTAAACCTCTAAGCTCAGTTACTAATGACTTCGGATTAACAACTAATCCATTTCCGATTACTGAAGTTTTTTCTTTATAAAAAATACCTGATGGAATTAAATGTAGCTTATAAGTCTCCCCATCAAATTTAATTGTATGTCCAGCATTATCGCCACCTGCAAAACGAGCGATTGCTTCGGCTTTTTGTGAAAGGAAATCTGTAATTTTACCTTTCCCTTCGTCTCCCCACTGTGTTCCTACAACTACAACTGATGTCATAATCAGCACCTCCGTTAGATACGTTTGTATCACAATTTTCAAGCCGTTAATTATTGTAACAATGATAGAAACGCCTAGTCAACAAAAAAATAGTTAAAACACGAACGTAAAATCAAATAATTTGATTCAACGTTCGTGTTTAATGACAGAATGGTATGAATATTATCTAACATTCAGATTAATTCCACCTTGGCGTAATTGCTGACGTTAAGTTCCTCTTTAGAGGTAGCGGGCTTCTACTGAATGAAGATAAATAGCATACGTTTTAACAAATGTCATCTCCAACTATTGGTGATGAACCAAATAAATATTTAATCACGTGGAGGTGGTGGCGGCATTTGCGACCAATCCACATTAATGAATTTATTGAATTCTTTTTTAAACGCAAGTGTAACCGTACCTGTTGGACCGTTACGTTGTTTAGCAATAATAATTTCAATCATATTTTTACTCTCGGACTCTTTATCGTAATAATCATCACGATATAAGAAGGCAACAATATCAGCATCTTGCTCAATACTTCCCGATTCACGTAAGTCACTCATCATTGGTCGCTTATCTTGACGTTGCTCAACGCCACGTGATAACTGTGATAATGCGATAACTGGAACCTTTAATTCACGTGCTAATCCTTTTAATGAACGTGAAATTTCAGATACCTCTTGCTGACGGTTTTCACCTGGTTTACCACTACCTTGAATAAGCTGTAAATAATCGATTAAAATCATACCAAGACCATGCTCTTGTGCTAAACGTCGACATTTTGCTCTAATTTCATTGATACGTACACCTGGTGTATCATCAATAAAAATACCGGAATTCGATAAACTCCCCATTGCCATAGTTAGTTTACCCCAATCTTCCGTTGTTAAAGCACCTGTACGTAAAACTTGTGCATCTATATTTCCTTCTGCACAAAGCATACGCATAACTAGCTGCTCAGCACCCATCTCTAAGGAGAAAATCGCAACATTTTCACGTGCTTGAACGGCAACACTTTGTGCGACATTCAATGCAAAGGCCGTTTTCCCTACAGAGGGACGTGCTGCTACAATAATTAGATCGTTGCGCTGGAAGCCAGCTGTGATATTGTCTAAATCACGGAAGCCTGTCGGAATACCTGTAACGTCTCCCTTTTGTGATTGAAGCTTCTCGATGTTATCGAAGGTTTCTACCAATACGTCTTTAACATGCTTAAAGTCACCCGCATTTTTACGATTGGCTACCTCCATCATTTTCTTCTCTGCTTCACCTAGTAATGCCTCTACTTCATCCTCACGTGTATAGCCATCTTCTACTATTTTAGTAGCTACACGAATTAAGCGACGTAATAGGGCCTTTTCTTCGACAATTTTCGCATAGTGAGCGACGTTAGCGGCCGTAGGGACAGCATTGGCGAGCTCTAGTAAATACGATAGCCCGCCAACGTCCTCAATTTCTTTTTTAGCTGATAATTCTTCAGTAACTGTTACAACATCTATCGCTTTTCCTTGATCACTTAAACGTAGCATCGTTTCAAAAATTTTCTTATGTGCATTCTGATAAAAATCATCTGCTAGTAAAATTTCAGATGCAGTGATTAACGCTTGAGGATCAAGAAAAATTGCACCGATAACCGATTGCTCCGCTTCCCGGTTATGCGGTGGGACGCGGTCCATCATCGGTTCATTCATGGATTGTCGCCCCTTATTCTTCCGTTACATGAACTTTTAATGTTGCAGATACTTCATGATGTAGTTTTACAGGTACATTTGTAAAACCTAGCGCACGAATTCCATCAATTAAAGTCATTTTACGTTTATCAATTTTAATGCCATGCGTTTTTTGAAGCGCTTCTGCAATTTGCTTTGTAGATACAGAACCAAATAGGCGACCACCTTCACCTGATTTTGCTTTTAATTCTACTGTTAACGCTTCTAATTTTTCTTTTAATGCTTTTGCTTCAGCTAATTCTGCAGCAGCGTTTTTAGCCTCTAATTTCTTTTGACCGTCTAATTGACTTAATGCTTGAGCATTTGCTTCTGCAGCATAGCCATTTTTAATTAAGAAGTTTTGTGCATAGCCATCTGCTACATTTTTAACTTCTCCTTTTTTTCCTTTTCCTTTAACATCTTTCAAAAATACTACTTTCATGATTCAGAACTCCCTTCGAGTACCTCATTTATGGCCTCTTCTAAATATTTTTTTACTCCAGCAATGGAATTTGCTTCGATTTGGCAAGCTGCATTCGTTAAATGCCCACCGCCACCAAGTTTTTCCATAATAAGCTGTACGTTTACCTCGCCAAGTGATCTTGCACTTATACCGATTTTGCCATCTAAACGATGCGCTATGACAAAGGAAGCACCAACATCCTTCATGGTTAGTAAAATGTCTGCTGTTTGCGCAATTAGTACAGAATCATATATTTTTGCTTCCTCACCTACAGCAATAGCAATACCTGGCTTCACGAAATTAACAGTCTGCACTATTTTAGAACGCTCAATATACGTATCGACATCTTCTTTTAATAATCGCTGTACTAACACTGTATCTGCACCATTTGTCCGTAAATAAGATGCTGCTTCGAAAGTACGGGCTCCTGTACGCAGTGTAAAACTCTTCGTATCTACAATAATTCCCGCCAGTAATGCAGTAGCCTCTAGCATATTAATCTTTGCACGTTTTGGTTGATACTCGAGTAACTCTGTCACAAGTTCAGCCGTGGACGACGCGTATGGTTCCATATAAACAAGCATTGGATTTTCTATAAAATCCTCACTTCTACGATGGTGATCAATCACTACAACTTTTTCAGCTAGCTTCAATAGGTGTGAATCAATGACTAAATTCGGTTTATGTGTATCGACAATAACGAGCAATGACTTTTCTGTCATTTTTGTCGCAGCTTCCTCTGGTGTTAGGAAATTTTCATAAAAATCCGATTTATTCTCAATTTCATTCATTAAACGCGTTACACTACCATTTAATTCGTCAAAATTTATGATGACATAGCCCTTTACATCATTCATTTGTGCCATTTTACGTACACCAACAGAGGCACCAATAGAATCCATATCAGGGTTTTTATGTCCCATGATAAACACTTGGTCACTATCTTGAATTAAATCACGTAGTGCATGAGAAATAACACGTGCTCTAACGCGCGTACGTTTCTCAACCGGATTCGTTTTCCCACCATAGAATTTTAACTTTCCAGTAGGTTGCTTAATGGCAACTTGATCACCACCACGGCCTAAAACTAGATCTAGACTTGACTGTGCTAATTCACCAAGTTCTACTAATGAAGATGATCCTGCGCCAACACCAATACTTAATGTTAATGACGTATTTTTTTGTGCTGTTTTTTCTCGAATGGTATCTAAAATAGCAAATTTTTTCTTTTCAAGCTCCATTAAAATGGATTCGTTTAATACCGCTAAAAAACGATCAGATGATATTCGTTTCACAAATATCCCTTGCTCAGCCGCCCAATCATTAACAATTGATGTCACCATCGTATTCGTTAAACTACGCGGCTGATCATCCATCGCTTGTGTAATTTCGTCATAGTTATCAACAAATAAAATCGCAATAACTGTACGATCTGCATAATATTGTTTTTCAATGGCTATTTGCTCAGTAATATCAAAGAAATATAGCAAATTCTCTTCTTTTTTATAATACACTCGATATTTACGATCACGAAGCGTAATCGTATCTTCGTTGGTCTCCTCGGTCTTCATTAGCACGTAGATGTCATCAGATATATTTACGATTCCCTCACCTACTAAATTTTCCATATTTAAAACACTCTGCATATATGGATTCGACCATTCTATTTCATACTGCTCATTAACAAGTAAAATCCCAATTGGCATTTCCAGCAATGCCTCTTCCCCAACTTTTTTCATGCGGAAGGAGATGGATTCAATATGCTTTTCCGTTTCTTCAAAGGTAATTTGTTCTACCTTCCACGTATAGGCCATTATTAGAACAAACCCTACTCCATAACCGATACCTACTCCGATATTCCAAATACATAGAAGCACGAACGTCACAATGCCAAAAATGGAAAGAACAAAAAGCGGATAGCGGATTGGTCGTTTTCTAAAAGTCCCCATTACATCAGCCCCTTATTCTTTAGTTTTCCCCTTCACAAGTGAACGTAAATCGAAACCTAAATCTACAATACCTAGCAATATCATAAAGGATGATAATGGTAAGGCTAACAAAGTAGCTATCCATTTAACACCATTCGGCATTTCCTTTTTAGAAATGAAATAATGTAAAAAGGAAATCCCCTGCAGGATTAATAACATCCATAAAACATAAGAAACATTTAAAACAATAACATCTAATGTAGACCCAAATTCTGGACGCATAAATAAATTAATGCACAACACAATCATGTAATACCAAAGAATAGATCGTGGTAGACGCATATTTTGGAACGATGCAAATTTCGGTACGTCTAAACCAAGACGTTTTAATACAGGTAAATTTAACGTTATGATAATAAATGCTGCGAAAAATGCAGAGATTGTTATTGTTGCAGGCATTGTCAGCTCCATAGTTTTTAACATTGCCTCAATTATCTCTGGCTGAAATACTACTTGACCTGTCACATTTTTTGCAAGTTCATTTGATTGCTCATAATTTTCGCGTAAAATCTCTAAACTCATGTCAATTATGTTGATGCCAGCAAATTGTACATAAGCTACATAGACTATTGTCATTGATAGAAGAAAAGCAATCCCAGATGACATGAATAGGTAAAGTTTGCTCTTCTTTAGATAAATTGCATTTCCTATTACGACACCAATTAACGCCAAAATAAAGGCAAATGGTAACATAGTTATACCACTCGTTAAAGTGGTTAAGGTACAGCCTACTACTGCTACGAGTATTGATGAGGAACGCTTGTAATTTGCGCTATACCAAGCAATCGGTAGTGGGGCAAATATTAGACCTACTATAAAAATGATTGGTACGTATGCAGAAATAAGCATTAGAATCGTAAAGATTGCGACCATCATTGAGCCTTGTACAAGCGCCTTTGTTTGATTATTCGGCATTGAAAACCTTCCTTTTTTCAGTCAAACTTACTGACCTTTATTGTACCATTTTTTCACGTTATTGAACAAAAAACGCTAAGAACAACTGTATGCTTTGTCATTAATTTTGTAAAACCATTGGCTAAAGTGTTAAAAACATAGCTATATAGAAGATTTTTTATCGTAAGAACACTTAATATTACTATTTATCACATAAAAAAAGGCTTTTAACCAAAATGATTATAAGCCGTTTTGTTTATAAATTAAATCTACTTTCACTTAGTCGATTGTTTATTTCATCCGCACATTTCTGTAATAGGATGGCATTTTGTTTTTCAATTACATATTTCATTTTCCGTTTTTCATGCCTTTAAAAGTGTAATCAATTCTTATGATAATGGCAAATGGTAATATATAGAGTCAGGTGTATTGATTTTTATCCACTCCGATTAATTAACAGAATCTGATTTTCACTACGGGCTACAATCCGTTAAAAATGGAAATGTACTAGCGAAATAGCATCAAAACGATCCTTTTATCGCTCAATAATAAACCTATTTTTCCCCAATCAATACACCCGATATAGATTGAGATTAAGTTATTCCAAATTCTCCGACCAAACGGTTAACATATCGCTTTCCCTCAGATAAAAGTTATTATTGTATCAAATCTAACTAGACGACCTTTACTATAAAAAAAAGCACAACAAGATTTTATCAACCTTTGTTGTGCTTTATATCTATCTTATTTATCTTCTGCAACGAATGGAAGTAATCCCATGATACATTCTCTTCATTTTTACAAATTCACTCCAACCAATCTCTTTGCATTTATTGTAGAGGAAAAAGATAGTAAGTTCTCTTTTAGAAAAAGCCGTAACTAAAGTTGTGTTAAATCCAGGAATATTTAGAAACTTAGGTTCAAGGTCAAAATTAATTCGATAGAGAGCACTATTTTCAGTAACAATAATATCAGAAACATATCTTCTCTGAATTGTTCAATATTTTTTTCTGGTTCATTACCCTACATCATTGAGCTGGCTTTCAATATTGCTGAAATGCTTGATTGAATTTCTTCTTTAACTTCTTCAATTCCATATTTTATATCAATAAAATAGCCTTCCTCATTAAAAAGTTGCGCACCAATCGTATTTATTTTTGGTAAATTATAATAAGCAGTTGAATCAGTAATTGCAATATTAAGGGTTACCTTATCGAAAAAAGAAATTATTAATGAAGGAACAGAGGAGACGGAATGTATGAAAACAAGAATTGCAATTATAGAAGATGAAGATAATATACGAGAGATATGTAAACGGTACTTAGAAAGAGAAGGGTATGAAGTATACACTGCTGTGAACGGAACAGAAGGATGGAATGTATTTCAACAATACCAACCAGATCTAATTATTTTAGATTTAATGATGCCGGAAAAAGATGGATGGGAACTATGTGAGGAAATTCGCCAACATTCTAATGTACCTATTATTATGTTAACCGCGAGAGGAGAAGAAAGAGAGCGGATTTTAGGATTAACAATGGGAGCGGATGATTATGTAACAAAACCCTTTTCACCTCGTGAATTAGTATTGAGGGTACAAATTATATTAAGAAGAGGAAGTCAAGTAACAATTCAAGGAATAGAGCCTGCATCAGGATTGATAGAGTTTCTAGATTTGAAAATTGATCCAAAGAAAAGACGGGTATTTGTTTGTCAATATGAAATAGAGCTAACAGTGAAAGAGTTTGATGTGCTTTATCTCATGGCAAAACATCCTAAACAGGTGTTTTCACGGTCTCAACTTCTTGAACAAATTTGGGGATTTGAGTATGAAGGATGTACAAATACAGTAACTGTATTAATGAGTCGTTTACGTGAAAAGTTGGAGAAGCATGCAACAAAGAACCGTTGGATTCACACAGTTTGGGGCATCGGTTATTGCTTTGAATCAGATGGAGGAAATGATAAGTGAAGTTACGAAATCAACTTTTATTGATGAATCTATTAAGCACGGGTATTATGGTAATTTCTATATGGTATAGTGAAAGGCAAATGTTACTTAGACCAGAACAAACACGGTTATTAATAGTAATTATAATTGTAGCAATGATTATTTCTACGATGATTTTTTGGTTAATGACACGCCCTATCATGAGGTCTATTCAAAATTTAATTGCCTTGACCAAACAATTTAGTGATAGACAATTTGGAACGATGTACATAATAGGGAGAGAACCAGAAGAGTTTAAAGAATTAGCGGAAGCTTTTCGAGAAATGGCCAAAAAACTAGACGAAAGCTTTGCTAAGTTAGAAAAAGGAGAAAAAGCACGTACAGAGCTGATTGCGAATATTTCCCATGACCTACGAACTCCTATGGCTAGCATACAATTGATGGTAGAGGCATTACAAGACGGTTTAATTGAAGACCCTGATATGAAACAACAATATTTAACGACAATCCTAAATGATATACAACGATTAAGCGGATTAATTAATAATTTGTTTGACCTTTCTAAGTTAGAACTTGGACAAGAAGTTTTTAATCCTAGTTTAATACATGTAGATAGTATTCTATTAAAAGTAATAGATTCACATGCCATCTTATTGCAAGATAAAGAGATTGATTTACAATTGTACGTTTCTGAGACATTACCACGACTTTGGATTATGCCATGTAAAATAGCACGAGTTATCAATAATTTGTTGCATAACGCGATTCGGCATTCTCCTACATGTGGAGCTATCGAATTAATTGTTGAGGAAAATAAACAGAAGCAGCAAGTTCAATTCACCTTGCGTGATGAAGGAGAAGGTATTTCCTCCGATGATCAATTACGTATATTTGAACGCTTTTTCAGAACAGACCCATCAAGAAGCTCACAATCTGGAGGTTCTGGACTTGGTTTAGCCATTGCAAAATCGCTAGTTGAAATGCATAAAGGACAAATTGGTGTTCAGGATCGTCAAGATGGGAAACAGGGATGTGAATTTTGGTTTACTATTCCCGTTACATCAGAAAAGAAATAAGATTATGAAAGACTTTTGTAACATTTACGAAAGGGAATTGTTATACTTTGATATTAATATATAAATATGACATTTTAGTCCGTATGAAAAAAGTATAAGCAATGTACGGTACTTAAAAGCAAGGAAGGAAAGAAAGGAAGAAATTATATGATTAATAAGAAAAAAGTGATTCCCACAGCACTAGCATTTGCTGTTTTAGCAAGTCCTGTTTTTTCTTTAAAGGCCGAAGCAAGCACATTACCTTCAGATTCTAGTGCAATTACTTCTGTTGAAAAAGAAAATCAGTCTTTAAATCTTAAAGAGGGACAGGTATCAGAAGAGAATTCCAATGTAAACCAAGAGTTTGATCCAAATTATATCAACAATCATATTATTAAAGCGAATTTTCCATCTGTGACACCACCTCATATTAAGGAAGCAAAACCACTTGAATATCTATATTTAGATTATTCTTATGTAAATGGCAATAAAATTATTGAGGATTGGAGAAATAAAGAGCTAAAACATATGGATCCACCACCTAGATTTTATTACGATTTACAATTCATGGGATATAGCCCGTCTCAAATTGAAGAATACTTTGGAAGTACTTATGGAGAATCTTTTGTAAAAGGCCTTGTTCTGGAAACATTAGAAAACTTTTTCCAAACTCGATATGCACAAGATCCAAATGATCCTGATGTGCAAAAAATATTACAATCTAAATACTACGAAAAAAGTGAAGCTGAAGATTCATTTTGGTTACCAGAATTTTTCCAAGGTGAAGGTGGATTAAAAAGAGCCATTCTAGAGGAATTCGGAAAGAAAAGTTTAGATGAGCTTGGAATCCAAGTTATTTGGGGTGACAATAATTGGGGCGCTGAAAAGGCTGTAACAATTGGTTATTCAGCGAAAACACCATTTAATCCACTAAAAGATGCTGTATTAACGGAAAAGAAATACCTGAAGAAAGTTCCTGGTGGATCAGCATCTATTCCAGCTAAAAATACAGGATATGAAGTAACATTTGACATCAAAACAGGCATGACAAATGAACAATCACAATCATTTGCTCACACAGTAGGTGTAAATGCAGGTGTGGGTATTGAAGATGTTTTCGAAATTGGAGCAAGTTATGAGTTCCAAAGTACATTTGGTACAAGTATCTCATTAAGTGAAGAACAAACAGTTTCCCGTAAGTTTAGTCTTACTAACGAATCAGATCGTTCCATTACAGCTGCATTATATCAAGTTACTGCTGAATATACATTAAAACCAGGTTCAGTAGCTACTGGAATTGTAAACAAAACAGTAAAATCACCTTTCGCGCAGTTCTGGCAAGGTGGCCATTATTGGGATACATCTACAAAAGTAAAAGTATCATCTACTTCAACAGGTGCAATTAAAACGGATGATTTAAAATTAATTCGCTCAGATGTATTAGAATGATAAAATCGATCAAACCGAGCTCCTTTGGACTAAACAAAACCCACAGAAAACATTCTTGTTCTCTGTGGGTTTTGTTTAAATTTTCATTAGGATAGTAACCTTTTATCTTTACAAGTGGTGATTACTCAACAAATCACCAATAACTTCAATATGCCTATAAAATGAACTAACTGTTGCTAAGTAACGATTTAGTGTTGCAGTAGAAACTTTGCCAATAGCTTTCCGATTATCAATAAACTCAATAAAGTTTGGTGTGTCTGATGGATTTACTTCATAAAACTTTAATTTTTCCTGTTCAAGCCATAAATAAAAAATTTTTAAATCTTCTAAGTAGCTTTCCACAGTATTTGGTGACAGTCCTTTTTGCTCTAAAGTATTCGTAAGATCCAAGACCTCTGAAATAATCTTCATATTTTAATTACCCCTTAAAATAAGAACGTATATTCCTAAATATTAAATTATAATATTTTATAAAATTATCCAATTCTTAGGTTCATCACCAAAACGTGTGGTTGATTTCCGTTCCGACTGGGCGCTTTGCCGCTGACGCTTCGCTTTCGCGCAGAGCAGAGCTTCCTGGGGGCGTCCGATGAGCCGCTTCACTCGCGTTGCTCGCTCCAGGGTCTCATCTGTGACGCTGATCCCCAAGGAGTCACCCAGCCTCCACTCCAATCAACTTATTTATATAGTATATGTTTTAACAAATGTCATCCACAACTTTTGGTGATGAGCCAATTCTTAGCACTTAAACCCTCAAATAAAAACAAAAAAAATACAACAAGGACTAATTAAGCCTTGTTGTATTTTTGTTATTTTTATTTATCTTCTGCAACGAATGGAAGTAATCCCATGATACGAGATACTTTGATAGCTGAAGTTAATTTACGTTGGTACTTAGCGCTAGTGCCAGTTACGCGACGTGGTAAGATTTTACCGCGCTCAGAGATGAATTTTTTTAATAAATCCACATCTTTATAGTCGATATGCGTAATGTTATTAGCAGTGAAGTAGCAAACTTTACGGCGTTTGCGGCCTCCGCGACGTGGTGCCATAGTGTGTCTCCTCCTTATCATTTTTTATTTTAGAAGTATTAGAACGGTAAATCATCCTCGGATACTTCTATCGGTCCTTTGCTATTAGCAAATGGATCCTCATCTACACGTGTATAATTCGGCTGATTCATAGGTGGTTGATTTTGCTGATAAGCATCGCCGCCAAATGAACCCTGCCCTGGCATAGCACCACCAAATTGTTGTTGTGGTTGACCACCGCCATATGACGGTTGGTTATTACCGTAAGTCTGTCCACCGTATTGAGGTGATGCAGGAGCACCGCCACCATTACGAGGTTCTAAAAACTGTACGCTATCTGCCACTACATCTGTTGTGTATACTCGCTTACCATCTTGTCCTTCATAACTGCCTGTTTGAATGCGGCCTTCCACTCCAATTAAACTTCCTTTTCGCATGAAGTTCGCAAGGTTTTCAGCCTGTTTGCGCCAAGCAACACAGCTAATGAAATCAGCTTCGCGATCGCCTTGTTGGTTTGAGAATGTTCGATTCACAGCAACTGTAAATCTTGTAGACGCAACACCATTCGGCGTATAGCGCAGCTCAGGATCTTTTGTTAGTCTTCCAACTAATACAACACGGTTTATCATCAGAAATGCAACCTCCTTTTCAGCATTTTGTTAAAAATAAATGATTACGCTTCTTGGCGAACCGCAATGTGACGAATGATATCTTCGCTGATGTTAGCAAGACGTGTGTATTCGTTAATTGCATCTGAAGTAGCGTTTACTTTCACGATTTGGTAGAAACCTTCGCGGAAGTCTTGAATTTCATAAGCTAAGCGGCGTTTGCCCCACTCTTTTGATTCGATGACTTCTGCACCGTTAGAAGTTAAGATTTCGTTGAAACGTTCAACTAAAGCTTTCTTCGCTTCGTCTTCAATGTTCGGACGTACGATGTACATTAATTCGTATTTTCTCATCTGTTTACACCTCCTTATGGACTTAGGCTCTCCTGTATACAGGGAGCAAGGAGCAAGTAATAATTATTACTCACATCAATGAATTGTAACATATAGGTACTTTTCTTTCAAGTCGCAAACAAAGAATTCATTCTATATAATAAAAATAATAGATTTATGAAAGGAGAATCTTCATGTCACTAGATACAGAACCAATCGTAATAGAGTTAGATATAAAAAAACTAATGATGGACAATATTGTTATCACAAGTGGACTTGTCATATTATTTGTAGCGATCCAATATATTTGCTTTAAAGATTTTGATTTTTCATTTTGGAGTATGATTAGTGGGGTCATACTCTTTGCCATCCTGTATATTGTTCTCATTATATTGCATGAAGCCTTTCATTTAATTGGCTTTATGGTCTTTGGAGGCGTGCCCTTTAAATCATTAAAATATGGTCTTAATTTAGAGCTTGGCGTAGCGTACGCAACAACTGAACAACCATTACCAAACCATACAATGAAAAAAGCTTTATTACTTCCATTCTGGACGACTGGCGTCCTTCCGACAATTGCTGGTTTCTACTTTAACAGTACTGTTTTAGTAGTAGTGGGTGCTTTTTTAATAGCTGGAGCAGTCGGTGATTTTGCCATGTATAAAGAATTACGCAAATATCCAAAAAACGCGTTAATACAGGATGACCCTCAATTTCCTAAGCTTTATGTATATATGCCTGAGAAAAAAATAACTTAGATTAGAAAACACTTTGATACGTTCCAAATAGAATCTGCTTGGCTCCAAGCAGATTCTATTTTTTTACATACATTTATGGGGTTAAAAAACCATGCTGTGCAGCTGTATATAAATTTCTCCAAATACGATTGATCGAAGAGGTTTCCGTAATTGCATCCATACCAAGTCTGCGTATTAAGTTATTAGCAATATCTACACATGCTGCAGCGATATCTTTACTCAGTCGTGAAAACTGTTGTAGTTCTTCCTCAGCTAGCTTATGACCTTCTTGATGTTTTTTCCAGTACTCACTCAATATTGAATAAAATTGCTCTTCAAGCTGTCTAAAGTGCTTCTGTTGCTGCATCAATAAAAATTGTAATGCCCCCATACGTTCAGTACGGTTTGGATCATGATTTCTTTGCTTCACTAATATAGACGTCTCTTCTAAGAAATTTTCTGTTATCCCAAGACAAACGCTTAAAAAAGAAGCTTCCGCAAATGCGCCAAATGGAAAACTATGTACTGCACTTTCATACTTGTTTTTAATTATGCCTAATTGAAATGTTGCCTCTTGTGGTACCCAAGTACTTTGCACACGAATTGTATGACTAGCTGTTGCTTTTAAGCCCATTGCCCGCCAATCGTTAAGAACCTCTACCTGGTCACGCTCCACTGAGCAACTAATTATTTCATCTGTCCTAACACCGTCATGTTCGACAAAGCAATTCATTGTAAAAGTTGTAGCATAATCTGCGCCACTACAATACTTCCACTGCCCTGTAACACTATAGCCTCCATCCATTTTTTTTGCTGTTCCTGTAGGATAACCACTGCCTGCTATTACTGCATTTCTTGGTGAATAGATTTTTTCACAAGCAGCTTGGTTTAATGTTGGAATAAATGCATTACCACCTGTACCGATTGTGACAAGCCATCCAAAATTCCCATCGAGTGCTGACATTTGTTGAAATACTTTCATACCCTCTAGTAAATCTAAATCCTTACCTCCTAATTCCTTTGCTGTGAATAACTTAAACAATCGGTGCTCATAAATGACCTCTAACACATCTTCTGGCAATCTACCTAGCTCTTCAATTTCTAAACCACGTTCTTTTATTTGTACTATTTTCATACTATAACTCCCCCCCCTTAAGGATTGAAAATTCAGATAACTATATAGACAAAAAAAGGGCAATCTTCCTATGATTGCCCTGCACATTTTTTATACATTGAAACGGAATAACATAATATCGCCGTCTTGCACTACATATTCTTTACCTTCAAGACGTACTTTACCAGCTTCTTTAGCAGCAGGTTGAGATCCAGCTTCAACTAAATCATCGAAAGCAACTGTTTCCGCACGGATAAATCCACGTTCAAAGTCTGTATGAATGACTCCAGCACATTGTGGTGCCTTCATGCCTTTACGGAATGTCCATGCACGTACTTCTTGTACCCCAGCAGTGAAATATGTTGCTAGTCCTAGTAAATCATATGAAGTACGGATTAATTGATCTAAACCAGATTCTTTAATGCCTAGTTCTTCTAAGAACATTGCTTTTTCTTCATCATCCAGCTCAGAAATTTCTTCTTCGATTTTTGCACAAATTGTGATAACTTGAGCCCCTTCAGCAGCTGCATACTCACGTACCTTTTGTACATACTCATTATTATCTGCGTCAGCTACTTCATCTTCTGAAACGTTCGCCACATAAAGCATAGGTTTAATTGTTAAAAGATGAAGTCCTTTAATAACCTTTAGCTCGTCTTCTGAAAGCTCTGCAGCACGTGCTGGTCGACCGTTTTCCAATTGTTCTTTAACTTTTACAAGAATTGGTTCTTCAATCATTGCTTCTTTGTCTTTTTGCTTTGCCATTTTGCCAACACGTTGTAATCGCTTATCAACCGATTCTAAATCAGCAAGTGCAAGCTCTAAATTAATGACTTCAATATCGTCAATTGGATCTACTCCACCTGATACGTGCGTAATATTTTCATCAACAAAACAACGTACAACTTGGCAAATTGCATCAACTTCACGAATGTGAGCAAGGAATTTGTTCCCTAACCCTTCACCCTTTGAAGCGCCTTTTACGATCCCAGCAATATCTGTGAACTCAAATGCTGTTGGTACTGTTTTTTTAGGTGTTACTAATTCTGTTAATTTATCTAAACGTGCATCTGGTACTTCAACAATACCGACGTTCGGATCGATTGTTGCGAATGGATAGTTTGCAGCCAATGCGCCCGCTTTTGTAATTGCGTTAAATAATGTTGATTTTCCAACGTTAGGTAAACCAACGATTCCAGCTGTTAATGCCATAAATGGACACAACCTTTCTATATCTGTTCAAATTTGCTCTTATCTCCCGTACTAAAAAACGGATACTACGAGGGTGCAGAAATTCCCCACTGATTAATCACTATATAACCCTATCTATTATATTGATTCACTCATAAAAAGTCTAATACACATCTATTTCGCCTTGGTGTAATTGCGTCCGGATTTTGAATTGACCGCACAATTCATTCCTTTCATAATCCGTGACATCCGCCGGAGGCTTTGGGCCAACGTGATGTTGGTCACTTAGTCGTGTGTTGTTGCTGTCGCTTCGCTTTCGCACAGATAAAACCGTGTTGCTGTCGCTCATGGCGTTCTTAGACTGAGTTCCCCTATTTCAGCAAGTGTCTTTTGTCCAAAAGCGTAGCGACAGGTACAGGTGTTTGAACACCCACTGAAAAGGAACCACATGCGCATTCATCTCACCACCTTCTGAGATGGGAATCTTCTGTAACTGATGTTTCACTTTCGCTACAAAACATTTGCTGAATGAAGATAAAAGTTAGTCTTCACTAGAGGAATCTAATATCTTTTTCATTTTTTTCTCAAATTCACGGCGTGGAATCATCACACTATGCTGACAGCCTTCACATTTAATACGTACATCTGCACCCATACGAATAATTTTCCACTTATTTGTGCCACATGGATGTTGCTTTTTCATTTCGACAATATCATTGAGACTGAACTTTTTAGCTTCCATCTTATTCACTTCTCCCCTCTTCTTTCCCATTAACACCATACAACATCATTTTCGGATGAGCCATTGGAATATTATGTTCTTCAAAGAGTCTAGTAACATCACGACGAATTGCACGCGCCACACCGTATTGTTGCTGTGCCAATGTTTCTGCGACTATACGAATAGTTACCTCTGTACCCTTAACACTTTGTACACCTAAAAAGACTGGTACTGATACAAGCTCTTTATGAATATCTGGTAGAGTTGCTAAATACTTTTTAACAATAGCTTCTGCCTTTTCAAAGTCTGCATCCGTCATCATTTGTAAATCTATAAAGATTTTAGAATTATTTATAGAATAATTGACAACCTCACCAATCGAACCATTTGGAATAATAAACTGCTCACCAGTAGCACCATTAATCTTTGTTGTTCGTAAACCGATTTCTACAACAGTTCCTTCTGCTGCATTTATTTTTATATAATCACCTACACCAAACTGATCTTCAAAAATAATAAAGAATCCCGTAATGACATCCTTAACTAAACTCTGTGCACCAAAACCGACTGCTAAACCGACAATCCCTGCTCCAGCTAATAATCCCGCTACCTTAATATGTAAGATAGAAAGAATAGCAATGATTGCTGAAAAATAAACGACATAGGAGATGACACTTTGTAATAATCTGGCAATTGTCTTTTGTCGACGTTCTGAGTGGTTTAACGGTGAACTCATTCGTATTAAAAACACTTTTTTAATAAATTTTTTACCTAATCGTACGGCTAGCCACGATGCTATCAAAATAAGCGTAATTTTAATTGAAGCATTTATTATATTTTCCCAAAACTCCTCTGACATCACCGTATCCCAAAATTTCTTCAATACCTTTTCGTTAAAGTAATCCATTAATACCACCTCTTGAATAACTTGCTAAAAATTTGCGTATACTGCATAAAAATCGAGCGCTTCTTACAAATAAAAAGGAAAGTGAGTTTTTTTATGAATACTATACCAAAATTATTACTCCCTTATACTCTTCATCATGAAAGTAAAAATGCCGTTTGGCAGTTAAGTACATTATTTTTAGAACATATACCCTTTCATCATGAACGCCTTATTTTCTGTTGTATTGGAAGTGACCGTTGTACAGGTGATACACTCGGCCCATTAACAGGTAGCTTCCTAAAAAAGTCTGTTAGCTTTCCATATGAAGTTGTAGGTTCTTTAGAAGATCCTTTGCATGCTCTTAATTTAGACACTACTATGCAACAGCTACACAATCATACTATAAAACCTTTCATTATTGCGATTGATGCATGTCTTGGAAGTGAACAAAATGTTGGACATATTTCTGTGCAAAATGGACCTATTTTTCCAGGAAAAGCTGTAAAAAAACAATTACCTCCAATCGGTGACATTTCTGTTAAGGGGATAGTCAATATTGGAGGCTTTATGGAAATGCTTGTTCTACAAAATACAAGACTGCATATTTCCTATGCAATGGCTGAAAAGCTTTCAAGAGCTCTATTACTCGCTGTACATCGGTACTCACTGAAAAGTATAGAGGATAGCAACCGTAACACCGACAACAACGATACCTGGCAACAAGTTAGCAGCCTTGATCTTAGTTAAGCCCGCTATATTTAAACCGATGGCAAAAATCATAACACCGCCTACAGCAGTCATTTCTGTAATAAACATTTGTAATGCCCTATCTGGTATAAAAGAGCTAATGGCACCTGCAAAGAGTGCAATCAATCCTTGATATATAAATACAGGTATAGAGGACAGCAACACGCCAATGCCTAATGTAGATGCTAAAATTATCGATGTAAATCCATCGATCAATCCTTTCGTAATAAGCACATTATGATCATTGCGTAGACCACTATCGAGTGCACCTATTACAGCCATAGAGCCAACTACGAATATTAGTGAGGCTGTTACAAAGCCCTCTGCAATATTAATTTGATTATCATCAGTCCGCTTTTTGCTGAATAAAGATTCTACCCATTGTCCAAGTCTATTCATTTGCTTATCTAAATCTAACCATTCACCAATGACTGTACCTACAACTAAACTTATCACCAAAATAATAAAATTATCACTTTCAAAGCCCATTTTAATCCCTAAAAGTGCAACTGCTAAACCGATAATCGATAATACAGTAGATTTCATTGATTCAGGAATATTTTTGAAAATCCGCCCTACTAATGCACCCGCTATAATGAGTAAAGCATTAATTAATGTCCCTAGTAATACCATAGCCTATCCTTCCTCCTCTCTAGAAAAATAGAGAGCGCCTTTTAGCTCGGCGCTCTGATTACGTGATCGATATTTCTCTTACTCTTCCTGTAAATTTAGTATTTCTAAAATACGTTCTAAATCATCTTCAGAGTAAAATTCAATTTCAATCTTCCCTTTATTGTTAGCTTTCTTAATTTGGACATTTGTTCCAAAATAATCACGCAATTGTGATTCCTTTGCTACAACAAATATATCCTTTTTCTTCGATTGATTTGTTTCACGTGAAACTTCTTCATTTAAATTTTGTACCAACATTTCAACTTGACGGACATTTAAGCCTTGTTTAATGACTTTATTGGCTACTTCTGATATTCTTCTTTTATTTTTTAATCCAAGTAATGCTCGTCCTTGTCCCATCGATAGTACGCCATCGTTCATGAACGCACGAACATCCTCTGGTAATGCTAGTAAACGAACATGGTTGGCAATATGTGGTCTACTCTTCCCTAATCGTTTGGATAGCTCCTCCTGTGTTAGATGTAAGTTTTCCATTAGGCTTTGATATGCCTCAGCTTCTTCGATAACAGTCAAATCTTCACGCTGTAGATTTTCTAAAATCGCTAACTCCATCATTTGCGTATCTGATAGCTCTTTTATAATAGCTGGAATAACCTCTAATCCTGCTAATTGAGTTGCTCTATATCGGCGTTCCCCAGCGACGATTTCATATTTTCGTCCTTTTTTACGTACAGCAATTGGCTGTAAAATACCATGTTCCTGTATTGAGTCTGCTAATTCTTGTAAAGTTTCTTCATCGAAAATTTTACGAGGCTGGAATGGGTTTGCGACAATAAACTCTAATTGTATTTCTTCCACTTGTCCACTTTGCTCTAAAGACTCTCCAGGAAATAATGCACCTATGCCTCTTCCTAAACCTTTAGCCATTTTTAATCACTTCCCTCGCCATCTCTAAATAAACTTCTGCACCTCTTGATCTTGCGTCATAAATGATAATTGGCTGCCCATGACTTGGAGCCTCACTTAATCGTACATTACGAGGGATAATTGTTTTGTATACTTTATCTTGGAAATATTTTTTTACTTCATCAATAACTTGTAAGCCTAGGTTTGTTCGTGCATCAAGCATCGTCAATAATACGCCATCAATATATAATTGCTGATTTAAATGCTTCTGCACTAAACGGACGGTTGATAACAACTGGCTTAGTCCCTCTAATGCGTAATATTCGCATTGTACAGGGATAATAAGTGCATCTGATGCAGTCAAAGCATTAATTGTTAGAAGCCCTAACGAAGGTGGACAGTCAATAATAATATAATCATAGTCTTCTTTAACATCTTGAAGTGCATGCTTTAAACGTACTTCTCTTGAAATTGTCGAAACTAATTCAATTTCTGCTCCTGCTAGTGAAATGGTTGCTGGAACAATCGATAAGTTTTCGACATTTGTTTCTTTAATGACATTTTCAACGTTTTCATCATCAATTAACACATCATAAATACAGCCTTGAAGTTCTCCTTTATTAACACCAAGTCCACTTGTTGTATTTCCTTGTGGATCCGTATCGATTAAGAGCACTTTCTTTCCTAAAAACGCTAAACAAGCGCTCAAATTGACTGATGTTGTTGTTTTTCCTACGCCACCCTTTTGATTGGCGATCGCTATAATTCTACCCATTTAAAAGCACCTGCTTTCATTTATCAAAGTTCACTTTGACAAATCAATTGTAAAATCACTGATCAATTATGCCTCCGGCGGATGTTTGGACATCCGCTGCAAGAAGTTAAATACTGCTATCTTACTTTCATTCTATCAAAAAAATAGAAAAGAGTTGTATAAAATATTAAGAATATATACAAAAAAAAGGAGACATCACAGAAATATTTCTGTGATGTCTCTAAAAAATTCAACGAATTACTTTCCTAAAATAACTTTAATTCTTGTACTCAAGATTTTTTCTTTTTAGGTATCTTCACTGTAATTTGATAATATTCCTCTGTATCTTCTTCTTCAGTCTTAACTGTTATACCACTCTTCGTTACCATAGATAATGATTGTTTAATAGTATTCAAAGCAATACGCACATCTTTACTAATCGCCTTACGTTTAGGTTTTGCCTTCTTCGGCGTTGCTTCTTCTTGATCTGCCGCCACAGGATGTAATAAAGCATAAATTTGTTCTTCTAACTGACGAACATTCCAATCATTTTCTATCGTTTGTTGTAAAATTTCTAGCTGTAATGGCTGATCTTTTATCGCAATTAATGCACGTGCATGTCGTTCAGAAATTTCACGCTTTAAAATAGCTCGCTGTACTTCTTCAGGCAGCTTTAATAAACGTAATTTATTGGCTACTGTGGATTGTCCTTTTCCAAGTCGTTGGGCCAGAGCTTCTTGTGTTAGCTCATGAAGCTCTAATAATTTTTGATAGGCCACAGCTTCTTCAATTGCAGTTAACTCCTCACGCTGCAGGTTCTCGATTAACGCGATAGAAGCTGTTTCCTTATCAGTTAAATTTCTTATAATGGCCGGAACTTCTGTCCATTGTAGCTTTTTCATTGCTCGATAACGACGCTCACCAGCAATGATTTCATATTGATTTTCCGCAGTTTTACGTACAACAATTGGCTGAATCACACCATGCGTATGAATGGTTCTTGATAATTCTTCGATTTTTTCATCATCAAAAATAGTACGTGGCTGAAAACGGTTAGGCACAATTTGATCAATAGGCAGCTTTATAACTTCTTCTGCTGCATGAACCGTCTCTGCTTGTTCTACTTCATTTTTCACAATAGGCTCTGTTTTATTTCCGCCTCCAAAAAAACGTGAAAAAGGACTTTTCATCCAAGTGGCACCACCTTTAAGTAACTATCTTGCTCTGTGTCATTCTATTATTATTTATTATATTTCTTAAAATGTATATAGTTCATAGATGTCATTTGCGTGAACCATCCATAACTAGTATGTATGCTCAAAATAGAAAAATTATTTTCTACTTTGAGAAGTTTCACATGAAACACTAATTATTGAATCGGTGATTTATTTGGTACACCTGGTTTACGCGGATATTTTTTTGGTGTTCCTTTTATTTTATCAAAGATATATAAAACACGGTCACTTTCTTCAACAGGTAGCTGGAAAGAAAATTCTTCTTTTAGTGTAACCCCTAATGTAACTAATGCCTTTTTTGCATCTTTTAATTCTTCTGCGCCTGCTGCTGCTTTTAAAGCAACAAAATATCCACCTTGTTTTGCTAATGGTACGCATAACTCCGATAAAACCGATAAACGGGCTACTGCACGGGCTGTTACAACGTCAAACTGCTCACGATATTTCGCATTTTGAGCAAATTCCTCTGCTCGCGCATGTACAAAATCCATGTTCTCTAATTGCAACTCATCACTTAAATGATTTAAAAATGTAATTCTTTTATTTAAAGAATCAACAATTGTTACGTGTAAATGCGGGAAGCAGATTTTAATTGGAATACTTGGGAAACCAGCTCCTGCTCCAACATCACAAACTGTTATTACTTTTGAAAAATCAAAATAGAAAGAAGCACTAATCGAATCATAAAAGTGTTTTAAATAAACACTTTCTAAATCGGTAATAGCAGTTAAGTTCATCTTTTCATTCCACTCAACAAGTAACTCAAAATATTTTTTGAATTGAGCCATCTGTTTTTCAGAAAGTTCGATGCCCTTCTCCTTTAGCGCCTCAAAAAATTGTTGTTCGTTCATGTAAAGTCTCCTTTATCTATATAGCTTTACTATCTCTATTATTGACTTGTAAGTATGTAACTACTCACACTACTCACATTTCCGAATCAACTAGTAAAATAGCAAAGCCTTAAAAATAGGAAGCGGGCACAATGGTATGCCCGCCCCTTATTCACTTTACGAATCTTTATTATTCGCCGCTGACACGTGCGATTTTACCTTGCTCAATATAAACGAGTAATATTGAAATATCTGCTGGATTTACACCAGAGATTCGTGATGCTTGGGCAATGGAAAGTGGTGTGACTTGTTTTAATTTTTGTCGAGCTTCTGTTGCTAGACCTGAAATAGCGTCATAATCAATATTTTCAGGGATTTTTTTATTTTCCATTTTATGAAGCTTTTCAACCTGTTGCAATGCTTTTTCAATATAACCTTCATATTTAAGCTGAATTTCAATTTGCTCCTTCACTTCATCCGAAAACTCTATGTCTGCCGGAATTAACGAAGAAACTAATTCATAATGCATTTCTGTACGTTTTAATAAATCCGCTCCACGGATACCATCTTTTAGCTCACTACCACCTACAGAGCGAATAGCAGCTTGTGTTGCTTCATTTGGTTTAATAATAACTTCACGGAGACGTGCAATTTCATTTTCAATCAGCTCTTTTTTCTCATTGAATGTTGCATATCTTCCTTCAGTAACCATTCCCACATTATAACCTAGCTCTACCAAACGTAAATCAGCGTTATCATGACGAAGTAGTAAACGATATTCTGCACGAGATGTTAGTAAGCGATACGGTTCATTTGTTCCCTTTGTTACTAGATCATCAATTAATACGCCAATATAAGCATCTGAACGACTTAAGATTAATTCTTGTTTACCAAGCACATTAGCGGCAGCATTTATCCCAGCCATTAAGCCTTGAGCAGCCGCTTCCTCGTAACCAGAAGTTCCGTTGATTTGACCAGCTGTATATAAACCTTTAATACGTTTTGTTTCTAAAGTTGGCCATAATTGTGTTGGCACGATTGCATCGTACTCAATTGCATAACCAGCACGCATCATTTCTGCTTTTTCTAAGCCAGGAATTGATTTTAGTAAACGTGTTTGTACATGTTCTGGTAAGCTAGTTGATAAACCTTGTACATATACTTCACGTGTATTGCGACCTTCAGGTTCTAAGAAAATTTGGTGGCGCGGTTTATCGTTAAATCGCACAACCTTGTCTTCAATAGAAGGGCAATAACGTGGACCCGTACCTTTAATCATCCCTGAGTACATCGGTGAAAGATGTAGGTTTGCCTCAATAATTTCATGTGTTTCTAGGCTTGTATAAGTTAACCAGCAAGGTAGCTGATCCATAATGTATTCAGTTGTTTCAAAGCTGAATGCACGTGGAACATCATCTCCTGGTTGAATCTCTGTTTTATCATAATCAATTGTACGATTATTCACTCGTGGTGGAGTACCTGTTTTAAAACGCACAAGGTCAAAACCAAGCTCTTTTAAGTTATCAGCTAAACGAATTGACGGTTGTTGGTTATTAGGCCCACTTGAATACTTTACGTCACCAATAATGATTTCACCACGAAGGAATGTACCTGTAGTGATCACAACTGTTTTAGCGCGGTATATAGCACCAATTTGTGTAATAACACCTTTTACTTCCCCGTCTTCAATTATTAGCTCTTCAACCATTCCTTGCTGAATTGTCAAGTTTTCAGTTTCCTCCAAGATGCGTTTCATTTCTTGTTGGTATAAAACTTTGTCCGCTTGTGCACGTAATGCACGCACAGCAGGACCTTTCCCTGTATTTAACATACGCATTTGAATATGCGTTTTATCAATAACTTTCCCCATGACGCCACCTAATGCGTCAAGTTCCCGTACTACGATTCCTTTGGCAGGACCACCAATGGAAGGATTGCATGGCATAAATGCAATCATATCTAAATTGATTGTTAACATCAGTGTGTTAGCACCCATTTTGGCAGCAGCATGAGCAGCTTCAGATCCTGCGTGACCTGCACCAATTACGATAACATCAAACGTGCCTGCCTCATAATTTGTTGGCATAGCTCGTATCTTCCTTTCTTTAGTAAAATTATTTTCCTAAGCAGAACTGTGAAAATAACTGATTGATTAGGCTTTCTTGTACTGTGTCGCCGATAATTTCACCAAGTATTTCCCAAGTTCTAGTGACATCTATTTGCACCATATCAACAGGTACACCAGCTTGTGCTCCAGCTAATGCATCCTCGACCGTTGCTTGTGCTTGATGAAGTAATGCAATATGTCTTGCATTTGAAACATATGTTAAATCGCCCGCTTCAATTTGCCCTTCAAAGAATAACGCAGCAATCGCTTCCTCTAGCTCTGTGATCCCCTCTTCTTGTAAAAGAGATGTTGTCACAATGCGATGGTCACCCGCTAGCTCTTTGACACGTGCTAAATCAATTTTTTGCGGTAGATCTGTTTTATTAATAATAACGATGTAATCCATCGCCTCAATTGTTTCGAATAGACGCTCATCCTCAGCAGTCAATTCTTCTGCGTAGTTTAAAACAAATAAAATTAAATCTGCACCACGCAACGCCTCACGCGAACGTTCAACACCAATTCGTTCAACGATATCCTCGGTCTCCCGAATACCAGCAGTATCGACTAAACGAAGCGGTACACCCCGAACATTGACGTACTCTTCTATAATATCACGAGTTGTACCTGCAATATCTGTCACAATGGCCTTATTCTCCTGTACTAAACTATTTAAAAGAGAAGATTTCCCGACATTTGGGCGACCTAAAATAACAGTTGATAGACCTTCTCGTAAAATTTTTCCTTGAGAAGATGTTTGCAGAAGCTTAATAATTTCATTTCGTACCCATGTACATTTTTCTACTAGTACAGGTACTGTCATTTCTTCTACATCATCATACTCCGGATAATCTATATTAACCTCTACTTGGGCTAATGTCTCTAGTAATGCTTGGCGTAAGTCATTAATTAGACGCGATAATTTGCCATCCATTTGTCCTAACGCTACATTCATCGCTCTATCAGTTTTCGCTCGTATTAAATCCATGACTGCTTCAGCCTGAGATAAATCGATACGTCCATTTAAAAATGCGCGTTTTGTAAATTCACCTGGCTCCGCGAGTCTTGCTCCATTAGTTAATGCTAACTTTAATACACGGTTCACCGAAACTAGTCCCCCGTGACAGTTTATTTCTACTACATCCTCACGGGTGAATGTTTTAGGTCCACGCATTAATGACAGCATGACTTCCTCTACAACCTCATTGGTTTTTGGATCGACCAAATGTCCGTAATGAATTGTATGTGTAGCCTTCGTTGTTAAACTTTTTCCACCAGGCGATCTGAATATTTTATCTGCAATTGAGACTGCTTCGTCCCCACTTAAGCGAACAATGGCAATAGCTCCTTCACCCATTGGTGTGGATATCGCAGCAATTGTATCGAACTCCATTTTAATGACCTCCTTAACATTATCCACATGTGGATAAATAAAACCGACCAATACTTACTAACACCTTAGACTAACATATTTTTCGCAAAATCTAAAGTAAGGATAATTTCCAATTGTGGATAATAAGAAAGCTCTACATTTATAGCACGTATTTCGACAAAAATTGCAAATGCTCAAAAGTTTACTTCTAGATAAAAAAAGTCATTTTATCATGACGATAAAATGACTTTAGCTATGTCTGTATGTTTTTTGCGAAGTTTAATCGTTCTTTACAGGTTCAATTACTAAATAACGATTAGGCTCCGTTCCTTCTGAATATGTTTCAATATCAAAGCGGTTTGCCAATTGATTATGAATAATTTTTCTTTCGTACGACTGCATAGGTTCAAATGTCACACGCTGATTTAAGCGAAGTGCTTTATCCGCCATGCGGTCTGCTAGTAACTCCAAAGCCACTTGACGACGCTCACGATAGTTTTCTACGTCTAATTTCACCATTAAGAACTGCTTGGCACTTTTATTTAACACAAGCTGTATTAATTGCTGCAAGGAATTTAATGTTTGACCACGTTTTCCTATAAGCAGTGCAGCTTTCTCGCTTTTCAGTTGAAATATAACATATTTCCCTTCACGTGTCGTTTCAATTTCAAGATCATGAATATCCAATTGTTCAGCAATATTAACTAAATAAGCCTTTGCATCTTCAATTGGGTTTACTGAGGCTTCTTCTTCCTCTTTTTGATCCTCTACGACTTGTTGAACAGCTTCGAGATCACTTGGTTGTTCAGAAACTTGTGAACTTATTGTTTCAACATCATCTTTTACTGCTGGTTCGTCAAATTGAGCCATATTTTGCTGTTCAGCTTTTTCTGCCTCAATTGTTGGTCGAACCTGTCCTTCCTTAACTGTTACACGAACTTCTGCAGATCGTGCCCCAAAACCTAAAAATCCTTTTTTACCTTCTTGTAAAACTTCAACATCTACTTGTTCACGGGTTTTGCCAAGTTTCTGTAACGCCAATGAGATCGCTTCTTGTGTTGTTGCGCCTATTTGCGTAAGTTGTTTCACTTTTTAGCCCCTCCATTTTGAGCAGGTTGTGTTTTATCTTTTTCCCAAGGTTTATAAATATACAGGTTTTGCATAATCGAGATAATGTTTCCGATTACCCAGTATAGTGATAATGCTGCTGGTAATGCTATACCAAAAGAAATAATCATAATTGGCATAATGTACATCATTATTTTCATTTGAGGGTTATCCATCGCCGGACCCGTACGTAAAACTATAAATTGCATGATACCAGCAGTAATTGCTAATGCCGGTGCAGGATCTGCTAATGGGAAGATAAGGAAATTCCCTAAATCAAAAGTAGATGTAGCATTCATACGACTAATCGCATGATAGAAACCAATTAAAATTGGCATTTGAATGATTACAGGTAAACATCCAGCAAGTGGGTTAACTCCTGACTCACTCATAAGCTTCATCATTTCTTGCTGATACTGTTGCTGTGTCTGTGCATCCTTAGAAGCGTACTTCTTCTGCAATTCCTTCAATTTCGGCTGAACTTCTTGCATTTTTTTAGCGTTCTTTGTTTGTTTAATCATCAATGGCAGAATTGCTAAACGAATGATAATCGTTACAACAATGATCCCCCATGCATATGAACCAAGCAAATCAGCGAAGTATTTTATCACTGATACTAAAGGCCAAACAATGAATTCATTCCAGAAGCCTGTGCTGTCTTTGGAGATTGGTTCACTAAATTCTGTACAACCAGATAGTAGTAATGCTACTGATGCTAGCGACAAAATTACCCAAAGTTGTTTCTTCAACCCTCTTCCCCCTACAAATACTATTCACTTTTTCTAAAACTATATGCATTCTTCTTCTTTATCCATTGAAAGTCTGCTACTACTGAATAAAGTTATCAGTTATTTTATCATGCATATAACGTTTCTCTCTACTAATTATTCTAACAATGTACTTGCGTATGTTACTAATTTTACATATATCCTTATGAAACAGTACCACAAAATACCCCTATGTGTATTTTGCGGTACTTTAAAACATACTTCTAAAATAAATTCTTTTCGCCACTTTGGCTGCCCTCCGTATTACGCTTTCTTCAATACTTTCGCGATTCGTAGAACATGCTGCAAGCTTTGTTTCACTTCATGAAAATCCATAGTGGCCGCCGGTTGTCTGGCGATAATAACATAGTCCATATTTGGCTTTAACTCATCCTTTAATTCATGAATGCTCTGCCTAATATAGCGTTTGATCTGGTTGCGTGTTACCGCATTCCCAAGCTTTTTACTAACCGATAAACCTACACGAAATTCCGTTTGTCCCTCTTTTTCAAATATATACACGACAAACTGACGATTAGCGAAAGATTTACCCTTTTTAAACACCTTTTGAAAATCATCGTTTTTTTTCACTCGTTGGCGTTTTTTCATTTCTTTCACCTGCTACTAGATAATTATCTTTTGATCCTCATTTCTAGGTTTACCAAAAATAAAGAAAAAAAAGACCACTGATGTGTCTCAGTGGACTTATTTTATGCTGATAATACTTTTCTTCCTTTACGACGACGTGCAGCAAGAACTTTACGGCCGTTTTTCGTGCTCATACGTGCGCGGAAACCGTGAACTTTACTGTGCTTACGTTTTTTTGGTTGGTAAGTACGTTTCATTTATATAGACACCTCCTGAATGAAAGTTGAGTTTTTCAACATACAGACCTGAACATTATATAAAGTAACTAGTTATTTTGTCAATGAATTTCATAAATTTCTTTCTTTAAGCAAGTCTATGTATATCTTTTACCGCTCTCCGCCAATATATGTACTTAAGCGCAGGTATTCCTATAAGGTCTCAGATCTAACACTATCCATTCTCTCTATGCATATTCGTATGCACCTAATTTTTATTTAAGAACGGATTTTAATATTTATCTTTTTTACTTACATTAATTATCCACAGAGTACTTGTTTTTTTTACACAGAGTTGTGTATAGTATTTTTTGCATTATTTTTTATCCACAACATTTATCTACAGCTTTTACACATAAGCAGATACTGTGGACAACTCTAAAGTGTATAAATCAAAGGTATGTGGATAAGTTTCACAAACTATTGAAATGACTTTGTTTTTCTGATACGATATCTGTGCTTCACTTTGTTGAAAACTGAAATGAACATTTATTTTATCCACAACTGTTGATATGCTGTGGATAATTTTTATCACAGCCTTTGGTTAACTTTTATCCACAACTTGTGAGTTTGTGGACGAGTTGTAAAATGAACGTATTTACCATTACTATAAATGCGCTTTTTGATTGCTGTACTTGTATTGAACTGTAAAGGAGATTAGCAGCTTGGAACATTTAGAAGAACTATGGAATAATGTCCTGGCTCAAGTTGAACAAAAAATTTCTAAACCAAGCTTCGAAACGTGGCTAAAGTCTACTAAACTACTTTCTTACAATGGAAGTGGTTCTACTGTGACCATTGCTGCGCCAAATTCGTTTGCTCGAGACTGGCTTGAAAATCATTATATTCATTTGATTACAGGTATATTAACGGAGCTTACAGGCGAAGACTTGCTTATTAAGTTTGTTGTTCAAAAAAACCAGGATTCGGACGATTTCGATCTGCCAGCGCCGATTATCCAAGCAAAAAATAACGATCATCATGATATTTCACCAGGGATGTTAAACCCGAAGTATACTTTTGATACGTTTGTTATTGGCTCTGGTAACCGCTTTGCTCACGCTGCATCACTAGCTGTCGCTGAAGCGCCTGCAAAGGCTTATAACCCGTTTTTTATCTATGGGGGAGTAGGGCTTGGCAAAACACACTTAATGCACGCGATTGGTCATTATGTTTTAGAACATAATCCAAATGCAAAAGTTGTATATTTATCATCTGAAAAATTTACTAATGAATTTATTAACTCAATTCGAGATAATAAGGCACTTGATTTTCGCAATAAATACCGCAATGTAGATGTACTGCTAATTGATGATATTCAATTTCTAGCTGGAAAAGAATCAACTCAGGAAGAATTTTTCCACACTTTTAATACATTGCATGAAGAATCGAAACAAATTGTTATTTCCAGTGACCGTCCTCCTAAGGAAATCCCGACATTGGAAGATCGTTTACGCTCCCGATTCGAATGGGGACTAATTACAGATATTGCACCACCTGATTTGGAAACTCGTATCGCCATTCTTCGAAAAAAAGCAAAGGCTGATGGTCTAGAAGTGCCAAATGAAGTTATGCTCTATATTGCGAACCAGATTGACTCCAATATTCGGGAGCTTGAAGGTGCGCTTATTCGCGTCGTTGCCTACTCATCACTTGTTAACAAGGACATTAATGCAACTTTGGCTGCTGAAGCATTAAAAGATATTATCCCTAATTCGAAGCCACGAACTGTCACTATATTAGACATTCAAAATGCAGTAGGAGAGCATTTTAATATTCGTTTAGAGGACTTTGCCGCGAAAAAACGTACAAAGTTAATTGCCTTTCCACGTCAAATCGCGATGTTTTTATCCCGCGAATTAACAGATTTTTCGCTGCCGAAAATTGGCGAAGAATTTGGTGGACGTGATCATACTACTGTTATTCATGCTCACGAGAAAATATCTTCTATGTTGAAAAATGACGTTCAGCTGCAACAAGATATTAAACAAATTCGAAGCATGCTAGGGAAATAATTCTGTGGACAACACAATCGTTTAAACACAAACTTATACACAGTCTATCTACATGTGGATAGACTGATTTTATTCACTTAAATACACTTATCCACAAATCCACAGGACCTATTACTATATCTTTTTTATTTTATATAAATAAATAATATAAATATGTGAGGGAAAATGAATGAAATTTGATATTTTACGTGACCGTTTATTAGAGGGTTTAAATGATGTCATGAAAGCTGTAAGTTCTAAAACAACTATTCCAATTTTAACGGGGATTAAAATCGATGTAACAAATGAGGGCATTCGCTTAACAGGTAGTGATGCTGATATTACAATTCAAACATTTATTCCAGTTGAAGAAGATGGTCAACAAATAATTCATATTACTGAAACAGGATCGATTGTTGTACAAGCCCGTATGTTCAATGAGATTGTACGTAAGTTACCAACAAATGAGGTTGAAATTCAAGTAACACCTGGTTTCCAAACTCATATCCGTTCAGGTAAATCTGAATTCCACTTAATTGGCTCAGATGCTGCTGAATATCCTTTATTACCCGAATTAACAGAGGATCAAAAATTTACTATTCCTGCAGATCTATTAAAATCAATTATCCGTGAAACAGTATTCGCTGTTTCCACTTCAGAAAGTAGACCAGTGTTGACAGGTGTAAACTGGCAAATAAAAAATGAAACATTAATCTGTGTTGCAACAGATAGCCACCGTTTGGCAAGACGTAAAGTTCAACTAGATAGTTTACCTGAAGTTGAACATAGTGTTGTAATTCCTGGTAAAAGTTTGAATGAGTTAAATAAAGTATTAGAGGATTCAACGAATCTTGTACAAATTGTTATAACAAGTCAGCAAGTATTATTTAAAACTGGAGAAGTATTATTCTTCTCTCGTTTACTTGAAGGGAATTACCCAGATACAACACGTTTGATTCCTGAAGAATATCAAACAAATTTAACGATTAATGGTAAATCATTATTACAAGCAATTGATCGTGCATCTCTTGTTGCTCGTGGCGATCGTAATAATGTTGTACGTTTCGAGATTTTAGATAATCAAGCTGTTGAAGTTTCTTCTAATTCTCCAGAGATAGGTAAAGTACAAGAGGAAATTCCTGTCGAGTCATTAGAAGGGGAGAACTTAAAGATTTCTTTCAGTGCGAAATACATGATGGAAGCATTAAAAGCAATAGATGGTCAAGATGTGGTTATACAATTCACAGGTGCAATGAGACCGTTTATTTTACGCTCTGTTCATGATGATGCTATTTTACAATTGATTTTACCTGTACGTACTTACTAAAATTTAAACTACTTTCGTTGGAGAAAATAAAACTCCATACTTTTAGGTTTTTATTGCTTTGGAAAACATTCGGATAGTCGCTAATTGCGACTATCTTTTTTTACTTATGACGAAATTTTAGGTATGATAGAGAGATAGACAATCTGTATTTGGAGGGAAACACAGCTATGAAGGACATTGAAATTGATGTAGAGTTTGTCACATTAGGGCAACTTTTGAAAATGACTGATGCTATTAGCTCTGGTGGCATGGCCAAGTGGTTTTTACACGAAAATGATGTATATGTAAATGGAGAAGTAGATGATCGCCGCGGTCGTAAATTACGTGATGGTGACATTGTAAATATTCCTGGATGTGGTCGATTCCGTATCGTTGGTACCGCTGGACAGTAGATTATGCATATAGAGCAATTAAAACTTACAAATTACCGTAACTATGATGCCTTAGCTTTAAACTTCTCTCCAAAAATTAATGTTTTTATTGGTGAAAATGCTCAAGGAAAAACAAATGTTATGGAATCTATTTACGTATTAGCGATGGCTAAATCCCACCGCACGACGAACGATAAAGAATTAATACGTTGGGATTCAGACTATGGTAAAATAGAAGGGGCAGTTCAAAAAAGGCATGGTATTTTACCGATTGAGCTTACGATTACGAAAAAAGGCAAAAAAGGTAAGATAAATCACATAGAACAGAGTCGCCTCAGTCATTATATTGGCCAAATGAATGTCGTGATGTTTGCACCCGAAGATTTAAACGTTGTAAAGGGAAGTCCGCAAATACGGCGACGTTTTATTGATATGGAGATTGGGCAAATTTCGCCTGTCTATTTACATGATTTATTAACCTTTCAAAAAATTTTAAAACAACGTAACCACTTTTTGAAAATGAATCAAGGTAAAGCAATGTCAGATGACGTGATGTACGAGGTTTATAATGAACAATATATTCACGCAGCTACCCAAATTATTCGAAAAAGATTTCAATTTATGGATTTATTGCAGGAGTGGGCAGAGCCAATTCACGCAGGTATTTCACAAGGGAAAGAAACGTTAGTTATTAAATACCGCACAGTAGCTGGTATCGAAAAAGAACATAATTCCAGTGAAATTGAAGGCTTCTTGCATAAAAAACTACTTGAAGCTAAGGAGCGTGAATTTGATCGAGGTGTAACACTAGTTGGTCCACATCGAGACGATTTGCAGTTTTTAGTAAATGGCTATGATGTTCAGACATACGGTTCGCAAGGACAGCAACGTACAACCGCTCTTTCATTAAAACTTGCTGAAATTGAGTTAATTAAACAAGAAACAAATGAAACACCCATACTACTTTTAGATGATGTATTGTCGGAACTCGACGATTATCGTCAATCGCATTTATTAAATACCATTCAAGGTGAAGTTCAAACTTTTGTAACGACTACAAGTGTTGATGGAATTCATCATGAAACGATGGAGCATGCACAGCTGTTTCACGTGAAACAAGGAGCGATTGAAGAAAGTTAGCCCGGGGAGTTTTTTAGATTACAAAAGAATGGTAATAGTCAGCTCGGTTGACTGTTCATTCATTTACACACAATGATGTTATGAAGGAGTAGATGAAAGCCGTGGCTATAGAGAACGAAGGTTTACAAAATCAAGCTTATGAAGCCGATCAGATACAGGTATTAGAAGGTTTAGAAGCGGTACGTAAAAGACCGGGGATGTATATCGGTTCAACAAGCTCTAAAGGGCTACACCATTTAGTATGGGAAATTGTTGATAATAGTATTGATGAAGCACTTGCAGGATTTTGTACAGATATAACAGTAACGATAGAAAAAGACAATTGGATTCGTGTAGAAGATAATGGTCGTGGTATTCCCGTAAGTATTCAAGAAAAAATAGGTAAGCCTGCTGTTGAAGTTATTATGACAGTGCTACATGCTGGCGGTAAGTTCGGCGGTGGAGGATATAAAGTATCTGGTGGTCTACATGGTGTAGGGGCATCTGTTGTAAATGCTCTATCAATTGAGACAATCGTTCAAGTTCATCGTGAGGGTCATATACATGAGATTAAATTTGAACGTGGAAAAACGGTTCAAGAGCTAACAATTATTGGTGACTCAGATCGTAATGGAACAACTACACGTTTTAAAGCTGACCCGGAAATATTTAAAGAGACTACAGTTTATGAATTCGATATTTTAGCACATCGTATTCGTGAATTAGCTTATTTGAATCGTGGTATCAGAATTACTATTGCTGATGAACGCGAAGATGAAGAACGTTCTACAACGTATCACTATGAAGGTGGTATTCGTTCGTATGTAGAGCATTTGAATCAATCTAAAGAGCCAATCCATGAACCAATTGACGTTCTTGGAGAAAAGGATGGAATTTCAGTTGAAATTGCTATGCAATATAATGCTGGGTTCTCTTCAAATATTTTTTCATTTGCTAATAACATTAATACGTATGAAGGCGGTACACATGAGTCTGGTTTTAAAACAGCTCTAACACGTGTTATTAATGATTACGCGCGAAAAAACGGGCAATTAAAAGAGTCAGATGCAAATCTTACTGGTGAGGATGTTCGTGAAGGGTTAACAGCTATTGTTTCAGTTAAGCACCCTGATCCACAATTTGAAGGACAAACAAAAACAAAGCTTGGTAACTCTGAAGTTAGCCAAATTACTAACTCCTTATTCTCAGATGGTTTTGAACGTTTTATGTTAGAAAATCCTACTGTTGCTCGTAAGGTTGTAGAAAAAGGTTTAATGGCTGCTCGTGCACGTGTCGCTGCTAAAAAAGCACGTGAATTTACACGTCGCAAAAATGCACTTGAAGTATCAAGTTTACCGGGGAAATTAGCTGACTGTTCATCAACAAATCCATCAGAATGTGAAATTTATATCGTTGAGGGTGACTCTGCCGGTGGGTCAGCAAAATCTGGGCGTGACCGACACTTCCAAGCAATCTTACCGTTACGTGGTAAAATCCTTAACGTTGAAAAAGCACGTTTAGATAAAATTTTATCCAATACAGAAATTCGTGCAATGATTACAGCATTTGGTACAGGTATTGGGGAAGAGTTTACTTTAGAAAAGGCTCGTTACCATAAAATCGTTATTATGACAGATGCTGATGTTGATGGTGCGCACATCCGAACATTACTGTTAACTTTCTTCTTCCGTTTCCTTCGACCTCTCGTAGAGGCAGGTTATATTTATATTGCACAGCCACCTCTTTATCAAGTAAAGCAAGGTAAGCATGTTGAATATTGCTACGATGAAGAAACATTAAAGGGAATTTTAGAACGACTACCAAAAATGCCGAAACCAAATGTGCAACGATACAAAGGTCTTGGAGAAATGAATGCAGAGCAGCTTTGGGAAACTACAATGGATCCTGAGCATCGCACATTGTTACAAGTAGAATTAGATGATGCAATTAAAGCAAACCAAGCATTTGAGCGTTTAATGGGCGATGAAGTTGAACCGCGTCGTCAATTTATCGAAGAAAATGCTGTATACGCTAATTTAGATATTTAATTTTTTTTGAGAGGAGGTCTACACTTTGTCAGAACAAGAACGCTCCGGTGTTAAAGGAGTTAATATAACAAAAGAAATTGAAACATCCTTCCTCGATTATGCGATGAGTGTAATCGTTTCTCGTGCGTTACCAGATGTACGAGATGGATTGAAGCCTGTACATCGCCGTATTTTATATGGCATGCAAGAACTAGGGAATACAGCAGATAAAGCGTATAAAAAATCAGCACGTATCGTTGGGGACGTAATGGGTAAATACCACCCACACGGTGACTCATCCATCTATGATGCAATGGTACGTATGGCGCAAGATTTCAGCTATCGTTATATGTTAGTCGATGGTCACGGTAACTTTGGATCTGTCGATGGCGACGGAGCGGCAGCGATGCGTTATACAGAATCACGTATGTCTCGTATTGCAATGGAGATGCTTCGCGATATTAATAAAGACACAATTGACTATACAGATAACTATGATGGTTCAGAAAAGGAACCTATTGTCCTTCCAAGTCGCTATCCAAACTTATTAGTAAATGGAGCGGCAGGAATTGCGGTTGGTATGGCGACAAATATTCCGCCACATCAACTTGGTGAAACGATAGATGCAGTGATTGCACTTTCTGAAAACCCGGCTATTACAACGGAAGAATTGATGGAAATTATCCCTGGACCTGATTTCCCAACTGGTGGATTAATCTTGGGCCGTAGTGGTATTCGTCGTGCCTACGAGACGGGTCGTGGCTCTATCATTATTCGTGCAAAGGTAGAGATTGAACAAAAATCAAATGGTAAAGAAACAATTCTTATTCATGAATTACCATACCAAGTGAATAAAGCTAAGCTTATTGAAAAAATAGCAGAGCTTGTACGCGATAAAAAAATTGATGGTATTACTAACCTACGTGATGAATCTGACCGACGTGGTATGCGAGTAGTCATTGAAATTCGTAAAGATGCAAATGCTAATGTAGTTTTAAATAATTTATATAAACAAACAGCAATGCAGTCTAGCTTCGGTATTAATATGCTGTCATTAGTAAATGGTCAGCCTAAAGTAATGGGCTTAAAAGAAATGTTGCATCATTACTTAGAGCACCAAAAGGTTATTATTCGTCGTCGTACGGAATTTGACTTAAGGAAAGCAGAAGATCGTGCACATATTTTAGAGGGCTTACGTATTGCCCTCGATCATATTGACGAAATTATCGCTATTATCCGTGGATCTCGTAGTGGTGATGAGGCGAAACCACAATTGATGGAACGATTCAATTTATCTGAACGTCAAGCACAAGCAATTTTAGATATGCGTTTAGTTCGTTTAAGTGGATTAGAGCGTGAAAAAATTGAAGCAGAGTACCAAGAGCTTCAAGTCCTAATTGCGGAATTAAAAGCGATTTTAGCCGATGAAGCTAAAATTGTTGATATTATTCGTACTGAAATATTAGAACTGAAAGAACGCTTTAACGATACACGTCGTACTGAAATTATTTCTGGTGGTATAGAGATGATTGAGGACGAGGATTTAATTCCAGTCGAAAATTCAGTCGTAACATTAACGCACAATGGTTATATTAAACGTTTAGCTGCGAATACATATCGCAGTCAAAAACGTGGTGGTCGTGGTGTACAAGGTATGGGCACTAACGAAGATGATTTCGTAGAGCACCTTATGAATACATCCACACACGATACAATTTTATTTTTCACTTCAAAAGGAAAAGTATTTAGAGCAAAAGGTTACGAGATTCCGGAATTTGGTCGTACAGCGAAAGGATTACCGATTGTTAACTTACTCAATATTGAAAAAGGTGAGAAAGTAACAGCGATGATTCGTGTTGATTCATTTGAAGAAGATGCATACTTCATCTTTACTACTAAAACAGGTATTACAAAGCGTACTCCAGTTTCTCAATTTGCTAATATCCGTACAAACGGCTTAATAGCTATAAGTTTACGAGAAGATGATGATCTTATTTCTGTTCGTTTAACAGATGGCGAGAAGCAAGTGATTATCGGTACACGCGATGGCATGCTTGTACGTTTCCAAGAGGATGATATTCGCTCAATGGGACGTACTGCTGGTGGTGTGCGCGGTATCAAACTTCGTGACGGTGACGAAGTGGTCGGTATGGAAATCGTTGAACCAGGACAGGAAATTTTAGTTGTTACTGCAAAAGGTTACGGTAAACGTACTTCTGAAGAGGAATATCGTTTACAAAGCCGTGGTGGCGTAGGATTGAAAACAATTCAAATCACTGATAAAAACGGTCCAATGGTAGCTGTAAAAACTGTTGATGGTTCTGAGGATTTAATGCTTATCACAATTAATGGTATGCTAATCCGTATGGATGTGAATGATATTTCATTAATTGGTCGTAGTACACAGGGAGTTCGTTTAATTCGTTTAGGGGATGACGAACTTGTTGCAACTGTAGCGAAGGTTGAAAAAGAAGAAGAATCAAATGAAGAAAATGATCAAGTAGAAGAATAATAATAGGCCGATGACGACAGCTATTGTTGCCGTTCATCGGTTTTTTTTTTTAGCATAAATTATGAAAAATAAGTAATTATTTTGAATTCGTGATAAAATGAAATTAACTTTATGTTTAAGTAGTGAAATAGTGAAGAGGTGTTAATCGGGTGGAAACAATATATGTTCCAATTCCAGAATTACGTGTTGGTAAAGTGATTTCTGAAGATATTTTTGCTAATACACAATATCCAATAATTTTTAAAAATACGATAATTTCCTATGATCATTTACACGTTTTTTTTGCTTTTAATATTTCAAGAGTCCCTGTTTATAAAGATGGTAGAGAGAATCAATCAGAGACAATAGAAACAGAATTAGTTGTTCCACCAGAGGTTATTCCAACTTTTAAAAGGGTCTATGACAATTCTGTTGAGCAATTCAAAAAGGAATTTAAAAACTGGGAAGCTGGAGCAAAGGTAGATATTGCGAAAGCACGTAAAATTATCTTGCCATTATTAGAAATGGTTTTAGAAGATCGTACAATAATTTTTGATTTAAATGAGTATTCAAATCCAAAAGACTATTTGTACCATCATTGTGTAGCAACAGCATTGATTTCTGCAGTGATTGCACAAAAATTAGGTTATGACAAAGGAATTACAATTCAAGTTGCAATTGGAGGTTTATTAGCTGATTGTGGGATGGCAAAAGTTCATCCACGTATCCGTGATAAAAAAACAACCTTAACAGAGCAGGAGTTTGATGAAATTTATAAGCATCCGATTTATAGCTATCATATGGTCAAAGATTTAACAATCTTAAAGGATACAATGAAAGAGGCTATTTTCCAGCACCATGAGCGTTTAAACGGTAGTGGCTATCCGAAGGGAGAAAAAATTGCTAATATCTCTACTTTTGCACAAATTATCGCTGTTGCAGATGTATTCCACGCAATGACATGCGAACGAGTTTATAGAACAAAGCAATCTTCTTTTAAAGTTATAGAGATGATTAATGAATCTGAATTTGGAAAGTTTGATATTAAAGTAGTTCGTGCACTTATAGATATTGTTGCTGATCTTCCTATAGGAACAATTGTTGAACTATCTAATCTTGAACATGGCGAAGTAATGTTTGTAAATAAATTTGCACCAACTCGACCACTTATCAAATTAAGTCATTCAGGGGAGATATTTGATTTAAGTAAAAATCGTACTTTCTATATTTCACGTATTATAACGAACTTATAATAGACGAAAGGCAACCCATTAACATTGGCGGTTGTCTTTTTTATTTTTATTTCTGTCGACACAAGTTTATGAGGTGAAACAAAAGCATTCGTAATATCTCTAAATATAAAGAGATGAATACAAGAGAATTATTATCTACAATTCAAAATAAAGAATACTATCTCTTTGAATTAATGAATCAATATTATTTAGAACCTTTAAACATGTTGATGTAATAGAAGAATAATAGATATATAAATTATTTATTGAGAAAGTGTTGACATAGTTTTAGATTCTTGATATTATAAGTAAGTCGCCAAGAGGTGACGCATTAAACGAAAAAATGAACCTTGAAAACTGAACAAGCAAAACGTAATCAATAAAGTTTTTAGTAGCTAACCTTGAGTTAGTGAACGAAACAAAATTTTGGACATCAAACATGATGCCAGCAAAACAATTTGAGCTAAT
>NZ_MDDN01000011.1 GCF_001708185.1 Lysinibacillus xylanilyticus
CCTGATAAGCGTGAGGTCGATGGTTCGAGTCCATTTAGGCCCACCATTATTCCGAAGTAGCTCAGTTGGTAGTAGCACCTGACTGTTAATCAGGTTGTCGCAGGTTCGAGTCCTGCCTTCGGAGCCACGGCCCCTTGGTCAAGTGGTTAAGACACCGCCCTTTCACGGCGGTAACACGGGTTCGAATCCCGTAGGGGTCATCAAGCATGTTGCACATTTGTGCAACATGCTTTTTTATGATTGCCATAGTTTTTGTATGTAAAAGAAGCTCAACTGGGATTAAAATGCAAAACTGCACACCCCATGTATTAGTTAGATTAATATTGAGTGTACAGTCTAGGTTGTTCCGGCATCTTTATTTTTTGATTTTTCATTTTCAGGGTTCTTAATGTTTCTCAATTTCGCGACAATAAGTAATAACAAAGGAAGAAAAAGGGCAAATATTCCAATATATAAGGGCCAAGTTTCTTGATTATATTTGCTAGAATGCATGTTATTTGGATGTACTATTTGAGAAAGTGCAACTGTAATCATCCCAAGTGGGAGAATTAATCGTCTGTGATCATTAATTTTAAGTATTTCTCCTAACCCCTTTACCGTTGCGTAAAAATACATGAAGGCTCTGACGAATATTGTGACCATCCAAATAAAAGCCATAATAACTTCAATACGTTGCAGGAAATTACCAATCGAAATTCTTTGCGCTAGCGTGTAACTAGGGAAGGTTCTAAGAGATGTATTTGTTACCCCCAATACTAAAATTGATAATGCTATAACAATTGTTAAAATTAATCCTCCTACTAATGTGCCAATATAAAACCCTTTCTTACCAGATGTATAGTTATTGATAGCTGATGGAAAAACCATTAATATAACGACTAATGGAAAAGAAAATAAACCCATAAAGTGTAAAATGCTATATATAAGAGGTTGTGCTGAAACTTCTAAAATTGGTTGTACATTTTTAATCTCTATTTCAGGGGTTATAAATAAAACAAAAATAATAAATATGAACAGAAAAGCAGGGAATAGTATTTCTAATGTACGCGCAAAAACTTCTATTCCTGAATAAGCTGCAAAAAGTATAATAAGGTTAAATAATATTGAAAATACAACGGGTGGCGTCTCTGGCATTACCTCTGTCTGAAGGAAATTTCCGATAAAATATAGTAGCTCGCCAGATGATAACAACGTTAAAATGACAAATCCAATGGTAACAATCTTCCCTAAAAAACTCCCCAATATTTTTTCTGTAATCTCTACAAAGGATAGAGTGGGCATCTTTTTTACTAAAGCCATAAACAGTGTTAGGATAGGTATACTTAATAAGGTACCTATAATGGCTACAATCCAAGCATCTTGTTTTACTTCAGTTGCGATACTTGCAGGAATAATTAAAATACTTGTCCCTACGGTAAAGAGAATTACAATTATTGTGAATTGACGTGAACTTATCAATTGCTTTTCCATAATATTCCTCCTTTCTTAAGATTATTTTTTTAATAACGTTGTTTTTAAAAAATCACTAACTGGATGGAAAATATACATAATTATATCCAGCGGACTAAATTGGATTGCTTTAAAACTTATAGCAATATTTAAGACTACACCAATCGTTAGCAAAAGGGAAAATGTCCAAACAGTTTTAGTATCTCCTTTTTTTAAACTTGGCAACTCAAAAAAAATAATACAAGCTGTAATAATTAATATTACTAATACCATAGCCATATAGATTACTCCTTTAATTGTGCGTTCTACATAGTCTCTAAACCTTGAGTTTTCACATTGACTTTGACAGTAGTTTTTTAATAGTTAATGAGCAGGTCGTTTCTTATTTTGTAATTGCTTATGTCCTCTAACATTATTAGTTTGGCTAATTAATCGCGGGCGAGTTAACAAAGATCGGCGTGGAAAAACGATTAGTGCATCTTTTTGATCCTTTGGAATTATTGGTGCAAAAGGGCTCATATAAGGTACACCAAAGGAACGTAAACTACATAAATGCATAATAAGAAACATCATTCCTATAAACACTCCAAATAACCCGAACATTGCTGCTAATCCCATTAAAGGAAAGCGTAAAATGCGTATGGAATTAGATAATCCATATGCAGGAAAAAGGAAGCTACATATCGCTGTTAATGCTACAATTATAACCATTGATGCTGAAACGATACCTGCTTGTACAGCAGCTTGTCCAATAATCAATGTTCCTACAATCGATATTGCAGGCCCTATCATTCTTGGCATACGAAGCCCTGCCTCCCTAAGTACTTCAAATGCAATCTCCATAATTAGAGCCTCAACAAACGCAGGAAATGGTACACCTTCTCGCTGTGAATAAATATTGATGAGCAAAGATGTGGGTATCATTTCGTGGTGAAAAGTCGTAAGGGAAATATAGAGAGAAGGAGCAACTAAGGCAAGACTAATCCCTAAAAACCTAATGATACGAATAAATGAGCTGATAAATGAATGTTGATAATAATCCTCTGCAGATTGCATGAAGGATGTAAATAATGCAGGTACAATTAAAACAAAGGGAGTACCATCTACTAAAATAGCAATTTTACCTTCTAATAATTCTCCTGCAATAACATCTGGACGTTCCGAATTATAAACAGTAGGAAATAGCGAGAATTTTGGGTCTTGAATTAGCGCTTCAATATAGCCACTTTCTAAAATGCCATCAATATCAATTCGATCCAATCGTTCAAAAACTTCCTGTACAATTTTTCCGTTTGCAATTCCATTTATATACATAACGGCAACATCTGTTTGAGTAACATCACCAATGACCCTAGATTTTATCCAAAGGTTTGGGCTTTTAATTTTACGCCGAATTAAAGCGGTATTAGTTCTCAAAGTCTCTGTAAATGATTCCCGAGGGCCTCTAATGACAGATTCTGTTGAGGGTTCTGTCACTGCTCTATCCTTCGAACTTTTTGTACTCGTAGCAATCCCTTTTGCCAGACCATCTAGTAAAATAACGGTGTCTCCATTTAAAATGGCACTAAACAATGCAGTAAAATCAACAATATCGTTAACATGTCCCACTGTTAAACAGTAATTCTTTAAATGTTGATTTAATTCATTGATTGTTGTTTCGGAAGTCTCCGTTAAATCAGATAAGAGAGGCTCTACGATAAAGTCTGAAATTACGGTTGTATCAGCTAAACCATCAGTGTGAATAATGGCGATTGATTGTTCCTTTAATTTTCCTATTAATGTTTCCCGTATAATAAGGTCACTACTGTTTCCGAAAGCTTCTTTTATAGTAGTAATATTTTTAGATAGTTTTATGTTTAGTAGTCCTTTTTGAATAAAATCATGGGAGATGTTAGTATTCTCGAAATCATTCACCTCAAATCTCCTCCTCATTAAGTTTTGAAACTATTAAGAGGATGTACAAATTTATATTTAATTAAACATAAAATTTTAGTTATTAAGAAAAAATCTTTTATCATATGTAAAGTTAGATTGAGATACTATATTTGGAGAAATGATTAGTAAATTTGAACAAATTATTTCAAATAATAGGGTAGGTTAGATGAAAACTAAAAGACGTAGAGTGGATTTTTAGGCATTTCATCAGGGGTGCTTTTTATTATGCTCGCAAAGTTAGATGGAAGTGTCAAATATACTTTGTGGGTTTGTAGAGGGATGAATACTTTGAAAGAAGAAAAATTAAAGGGGTCACGCGGAGGTTAGTGACCCTTATTAAATATTTGAAGGTGTAAAGGATAAGTTTGTATTATCCTAATCGTTATGAGCATTAGAGGTGTTACCGGGTATTAATAACATTTTGACATGAAACTAGCTCCAACGATAATCAGAAGAATGAATAGAACAACGATTAGAGCAAATGATGAACCAGACCCAGATCCATTACCATAGTCTTGAGACATAATTATTCCCCTCCTCTCTAAAATCTATAATATGAATATTTGTTAACAGGATTCGCGACATTCATCCACTAAAAAAATTTAACTTCTTTCAGCTGAAGTCTTATAGGTGGTGAGATGAATGCGTTTAAGTCACTTTTCAGCGCGTCCAAACATCCGTTAAAAGAAGTTCGGTGGATGTCACAAAATAGGAAAGGAGTGCTTATGGGATGTTAGCCTAAAACCATCGCATCCATGCGATAACGGCTAACTGACCTGCATCGTGTTGTTGCCGCTGCCGCTTCGCTTTCGCGCAGATAAAACCCTTTTGCTGTCGCTACGTTAGCACTACGCTTTCGCACAAAAACATTTGCAGGCCTAAGCACAAAGCCGATTCCGGACGACGCAATTATGTCGGGGCATAATTGATAATGAAAAAAGCTCACTTGCATAAGCTACACTTTTGGTATCTGATGAAATCACATGATGACCGTCTATAAATTTGAACAAAGTATTTCATATATGAAATATGTATGTTTTCCAACAGATATTTTCGTGGTGATTATAGTCCCATTCCTCTAATATGAGGGTAGATGGAGGAATTCGATATGAATTTACATGAGATACAGCAGTTTTTAGAACTTTATCAAGTAGAACAAAATGAGTCTAAAACATGGCTAGAAAATAAATTACAGCATATTAAAACAACAGGAGAATATATACCGACTACGGAGGAATTAACCTTCGGCGCACGAGTGGCATGGCGTAATAGCAATAAGTGTATTGGACGTTTGTTTTGGCAATCACTACATGTTATAGATGCCCGTGATATTTTAAAAGAAGAGGCTGTGTTCACTGCTTTACTTGAGCATATACAATATGCAACAAATGACGGCAAAATTCGTCCAACAATAACCGTTTTTGCACCAGGGCGAGTGCGTATATGGAATCACCAGCTAATCCGTTATGCGGGCTATGAAACGGAATCTGGAATCATTGGTGATCGACATTCCGTTGAGTTTACAAAAATATGCGAATCACTTGGCTGGCAAGGTGAGAAAACAGCATTTGATGTGCTTCCACTTGTTGTGCAGGTGGATGGAAGAGAGCCGCAAATGTTTACAATCCCTGATGAATATGTACTTGAGGTTCCGATTCGTCATCCTGAAGCTCCTCAAGTTGAAAAGCTAGGATTAAAATGGTATGCGGTGCCAATGATTTCGAGCATGCGCTTCCAAATGGCAGGTATCGATTTTCAGGCGGCTCCATTCAATGGATGGTATATGGGCACTGAAATCGGAGCACGTAATTTAGCTGATCATGAGCGTTATAATATGCTGCCCGCTATAGCAGAAATTTTTAACCTCGATACAACAAAGCAGGCTTCTCTATGGCGTGATCGTGCATTAGTTGAGCTCAATATTGCGGTATTACATTCATTTAAAGAAGATGGTGTGAGCATTGTAGATCATCATACCGCAGCTCAGCAATTTAAATTGTTTGAGGAAGCGGAAGCAGCAACAAATCGTGAAGTTACAGGGAATTGGACATGGTTGATTCCACCTCTTTCACCAGCTACAACGCATATTTTCCATAAGCCATATGTCAATGTTTATAATACACCGAACTATTTTTATCAGAAACCAGCTTATTAATCGGAAAAAGGCAGCACATGAGCTGCCTTTTTTAATTTACATATTCATTTTTAGAAGCCCTAAAAGAACATAAGGAAAGTATCAATACTACGACAACAAAGAGCCAGCCTACGATGTTCCAGCCGCCGAATACATCATGCAAGTATCCGAATAGGATTGGACCGATTGCAGCGAATAAATAACCTAAGGATTGTGCAAAGCCTGATAAATCAGCTGCTTCAAAAGCTGAACGGGTACGTAGTGTAAAGAACATCATCGCTAATGCGAATGAAGCACCCCCTGCTAAGCCGAGTAGCACCATCCACAGTACTGCGAAGTCTGTCCATTCCATCACTACCCCAATAAAGCCAACTATGTAAAATGACGTAAACATGAATACAAGGGGGCGTTGAGACGTCATTTTACTAGCAATAATAGGTACAGCTAAAGCCATCGGGACTTGTGAAAATTGCATGATGGAGAACATCCAGCCGGCACGATCTGCGGCTAAGCCTTGCGCTATGTATATTTCAGGAATCCAGGCAGCAGTTGTATAGAATAATAATGACTGTAACCCCATAGCACCTGTTACAGCCCAAGTAACAGGTGATTTCCATAAAGGTGTACGTTCTTTTGTAATCTTCAAAGTAGGCTCAGGCTTATTAAATTTCAACTGTGGAATCCAAATTAAAATGGTTAATCCCACTAGTACAAGCGAGATGGCCAGTGCACCTTGCCAGCCAAATGATGAATTGGCAATAGGATAGCTAATGCCAGCACCAAGCCCAGCTGTCAAATTCATCGACATTGTGAAAAATGCCATAAGTAAACCTATGTGATAGGGAAACTTCAATTTAAGCAATCCTGGAATAAGTACGTTACCGAATGCAATGGCGATACCAATTAGCACAGTACCAAACACGAGTAAAGTAGTTGTGCCAAGGGAGCGTATTATAATTCCTAATGCTAAAAGAATAGTAGATAAAAATAATGTTAATTCTAGCCCTAATTTACGTGCGACATTAGGGGCAAATGGTGATATGATTGCGAATGCTAGCAATGGGATTGTTGTTAGAAAGCCCGCGAGTACATTGGATATGCTGAGATCTTCACGGATAAAGGAAATAATGGGCCCAACAACTGTTAGTGGCATTCGTAATGTCGAGGCAATACAAATTACGCCGATCACTAGTAATAAGGTTGTTCCTCTCCAGCTGATTTTCCTGCTAAGATAAGTAGTCGAATGTTCATCAGTAGTCAAATAAATCCCTCCTGTTAGAACAATTATAATCGAACTACTATGCCATTGTATTAAATTATTTAAAGTGATGGAAAATTCAAAAAAAACGGAACATTAATCGAGTTATTGAAATGTCAAAGGTCGTATGTTAAACTAATACACATCATAAATTTAATAATTATATGCCTCAAGTTTGTATTGAGGTAGAGGTCGCGGTATTTAAGAGTATACTAATGGAAATGACAAGCATTAGAGATGTTAGTGGAAAGGAAATATCGCCGAAGTGTGAGGGGACTTGAAAACCTCATGCTGGGGCTGTCTCCGAAAGGAACAGAACTGTCACGTTTGGAACAACGTGTTGAGCTATCGTTTTTGAAAGAACTGAGGATTAACTTAGCCATCACTACGTTCATGTGATGGCATTTTTTTTGCCTCTTTAAAGAAGGAAGGAAGCTATATCGTGAGTGAAATAAAAGTGAATCAGCTCGGTAATAAAGCGCCGAAGCTGAAAAAAGAATTAAAAAGCCGTCATATTACTATGATTTCATTAGGCGGTACAATCGGTACAGGGTTGTTTTTAGCTAGTGGTGGTGCCATTGCGCAAGCAGGCCCTGGCGGAGCACTGCTCGCCTATGCATTAATTGGTATTATGGTGTACTTTTTAATGACGAGCTTAGGCGAAATGGCGGCTTATATGCCATCATCGGGCTCATTTAGTACGTATGCTACAAAATTTGTAGATCCGGCTTTAGGTTTTGCCCTTGGTTGGAACTACTGGTACAACTGGGCAATCACCATTGCGGCAGAGATTTCTGCTGTATCATTAATTATGAAATATTGGTTCCCGGATAGCTCATCAGCACTTTGGACTGCTTTATTTATCATTATAGTTTTAACGTTCAATTTACTATCGGTAAAAAGCTATGGTGAAAGTGAATATTGGTTTGCAATGATCAAGGTTGTAACTGTAATCATCTTTATTATCGTCAGTTTCTTAATGATTTTTGGTATTTTAGGTGGACAAGCTCCTGTAGGCTTTACGAATTTCTTTATTAGTGATGGACCATTCCACGGTGGTTTCCTTGCTACATTTGGTATTTTCTTAGCTGCGGGATTCTCTTTCCAAGGGACAGAGCTACTAGGAATAACAGCAGGGGAAACGGATGACCCTGGTAAAAATATTCCGAAAGCTGTTAAGTCTGTTTTCTGGCGAATTCTTTTATTCTATATTTTAGCGATTGCTGCAATTGGGATGCTGATTCCATTTACAGATGAACGTTTGTTGTCTGAGGATATCGCTGTATCACCATTTACACTAGTATTTGACCGTTTAGGAATTGCCTTTGCAGCGTCATTGATGAATGCCGTGATTTTAACGGCTATGCTGTCAGCAGGGAATTCAGGGCTCTATGCATCTTCTCGTATGCTGTGGCAATTAGCAGTAGATGGCCATGCACCAAAAATTTTCACTAAACTAAGCCGTCGAGGTATTCCCATTTATGCATTATTGGCGACATTAGCTGTAGGCTCCCTAGCATTTTTAGCTTCATTTTTTGGTGACGGTGTAGTCTATATGTGGCTTCTAAATGCCTCTGGGATGTCTGGCTTCATTGCCTGGCTAGGAATTGCATATAGCCATTATCGTTTCCGTCGAGCGTTCGAGGCACAAGGCTTGGATCCGAAATTGTTGCCATATAAAGCAAAGCTATTCCCATTCGGTCCGCTATTTGCTTTTACAGTTTGTATGATTGTTGTGATCGGTCAAAATTACACTGCCTTTATGGGTGACAAAATTGATTGGTACGGAGTCTTTGTTTCATATATTGGTATTCCACTGTTCTTACTGTTATGGCTTGGCTATAAAATCAAGCATAAAACAAAAATGCTTCCACTAGAGGAATGTGATTTAAAAGTAGAACAATAAAATTAAAACTGCCCTGTGAGTCATAGAAAATGACTTGCAAGGCAGTTTTTTAAGTTAAATAATAAATTTGTAACCCTAGAGTTCAAAATACTGCGAGGGAACGATTAATCTTTAAGCTCCAAGACCTCGTATCCCCATAATTGCAATCATCGATTCGTAGACTACAAGAATAAGCAAAATGATGAGTAATCCTAGTTAATTAAAAATACCTGTTTGTACTGGAGAGAAGAAGAAAGGGGACTTTAGTTTCTCAAATCGTCCTTCACTTTTGGTGCACAACCTTAATATGGTAAACTAATTGAGAAATGACACATCACCAAATTTCAGGTATAACATTTGTTGAAACGTATACCATGCATATAAGTTGATTGGAGTGGAGGCTGGCCGACTCCTTGGGGATTAGCGTCACAGATGAGACCCTGGAGCGAGCCCAGCGAGTGAAGCGGCTCATCGGACGCCCCCAGGAAAGCGCCCAGCTGGAACGGAAATCAACCCCTCTTTGTGGTGATGATCATAGTAATGACCAAGTCATATATAGACTGCTTTATATTAGGAAGAGGTGCATGAAAGTGCAAAACAATATATTACTAGTAGAAGATGACGAAGCCATTCGTGAAATGGTGGAAAACTATTTAACGATGGAGGGATTCCTTGTCACCTCTGCGGTAAATGGTGAGGAAGCATTACAAAATTGTTTAAACAATCCCTTTGATTTAGTGATCTTGGATATTATGATACCGAAACTTAATGGATTAGAAGTTTTAAAGATTATAAGAGAGCAAGCATCACTTCCAATTATCATTATGTCAGCCAAGGATAGTGATGTTGATAAAGCGTTGGGATTAGGATTAGGGGCAGATGATTATATCGCTAAGCCATTCTCTATGCTGGAATTTTCAGCACGTGTCAAAGCCGCAATTCGAAGAGCTACAAAATACTCCAGTCAAGTAGAGGAGAAGAAAGATACAGTAGAGATAGACAACTTATCAATCGACCTTGTTAATTTTTCAGCTGAGAAGAATGGACAACAAGTAAAGCTCACGTCAAAGGAATTTGCCATCTTGAAATTATTCGTGACAAATCGTAATCGCGTTTTTACAAAGCAGCAAATTTATCAACTAATCTGGAATGATGCTTACTATGGAGATGAAAACATTATTAATGTACATATAAGAAGATTACGCGAAAAAATTGAAGACGACCCATCCAACCCTCAATATATTAAAACGCTCTGGGGAATTGGCTATAAATTTGAAGGATAAACAGGTGATTATATTTCTACTATTTATAATTGTATTGCTCCTAGGTATTATAATTTTTCAGGTGAGAGCAAAAAAACAACAAGACGCTACTATTCAATACATGCATCAAAAACTGCAAGCAATCGTTGATGAACAATCGAGCGAGAAGATTTTAGTATCGACAGCTAATCAAGAAATACAGCAACTACTTATTGCGATGAATACCTTGTTGGATCACAATCAAAAAGTACTAGCAACACATCGAAAAATGGAGAGTTCTATGAAAAAGATGTTGGCGAATATTTCGCATGATCTTAAAACACCTTTAACAGTTGTATTAGGTTATACTGAAATGCTGCAGCTTAAGAACTCACTTTGTGAAGAGGAGCGGCAACGATTGCTTACTGGTGTTCATTCGAAAACATTGGAAGTATTAAAAATAATCCATACATTTTTTGACTTGGCAAAATTGGAGGCTGGAGATACAGATTATCCAATGACTAAAATCAATGTCAGTGAAATTTGCCGTAAAAACATTTTATCATTTTACGATATGGTCACCTCTATGGGGCTAGAAATTGATATTGCCATACCAGAGATATCCTTGAATGCACTTGGAAATGAGGAGGCATTAGATAGGGTTCTGAACAATTTACTGTCTAATGCTATTGCCTATGGGGCAGCTGGAAACGTAATCGGACTTTCAGTAAGAAATGATGATACTAACATCTTTATTGATGTATGGGATCGTGGTAAAGGCATTGACGAATATCATATTGATAATGTTTTTGAAAGAATGTATACGCTTGAGGATTCCAGAAATAAATCCTTCCAAGGTAGTGGCCTTGGCTTAACCATTACAAAACGTCTTGTAGAATTAATGGATGGCTCCATACAGCTCTCAAGTATTCCATATGAGAAAACCATTTTTACGGTTTCTTTAAAACGAATAATGTACTGAACAGTCATGCTTGTAGAGCATTTTAATTGCTTTACAAGCTTTTCTTTTGTGCTTAAGAAATTTGTAAGAATCCAGTAATAAATTTGAGAGTTTCGTTTTTTATAATAAGGTTAGCTAAATTTAAGGGAGAGATCTATATGACATATATTGTGAAAACAAATCAGCTTACAAAGGTGTATGAGGGAAAAGAAGTGGTTTCTGCCGTCAATATGCATGTGAAAAAGGGAGAAATTTATGGCTTTTTAGGTCCTAACGGTGCCGGAAAAACCACAGTCATGAAAATGCTGACAAATCTTACGAAGCCAACGGGTGGAGACATTGAAATCTTTGGTGAAAAATTAACTGATCAATCCTATGAAGTGCTGAAAAGGCTAGGTACAATTATTGAATATCCGATTTTCTATGAAAATTTAACAGCAAAGGAAACCTTAGAATTACATTGCGAATATATGGGCTATTATGACAAGAAAGAAATTACTCATGTCCTAGATCTAGTGAAACTGACAAACACAGAGAAGAAACGTGTAAAAGACTTTTCTCTTGGGATGAAACAGCGGTTGGGTATCGCGCGTGCGATTATTACTAAGCCGGAATTACTTATTTTAGATGAGCCGATTAACGGACTAGATCCTGTTGGAATTAAAGAACTTAGAGAGCTTTTCAAGATGCTTTGCAAAGAGTATGGAATTACAATTATTATTTCTAGTCACATTTTGGGTGAAATTGAACAAATAGCTGATACCATTGGCGTTATTAAGAATGGAAGATTAATTACAGAAGTCTCAATGGACGCTGTCAATCATAGTCAGGCAGAGTATATTGAAGTGATTGTTAACGATGGGAAAAAAGCAGCCTTTATTATAGAAAAGGAATTACATATTACTAATTTCAAGCTAATGGATGATAACTCTATTCGAATTTATGAATCAACAGCTTCTCAAAAGGTGCTAACTAAAACATTGATTGAGCATGATATTGAAATTGAGGGCATTAGCAAAAAAACAAGCTCATTAGAGGATTATTTCTTGAAGTTAATCAATGGAGGTGTCGTTAATGCTTAATTTAATGCGTCTGGAAATGAAAAAGTATCATTTAGGTTCCTATGTAAAACGAGCTATATTCGCAAATTTTGTGATATTAGGTGTCATGTTTATGCTTTTATTTATCACTAAAATAGAAGAAGATCCAGGTCTTGAAAATTATCAGATGGCACTAACCTTCATAGATGCAATGGTAAGAGCAGTATTTATCATTTTTGCATCTGTTTTAATCGCTAAACTTATTATTGGAGAATACAAATATAAAACGATCACTTTGGCATTTATGTATCCAATAAATAGAAAAAAATTGATTGCTTCAAAGCTAGCCATTGTTATTCTTTTTACCTTTAGTGCAATTATCTTATCAAATGCTTTAGTAACGACGATTTTTTGTGTTATTACAGAAAGTTTTAGATTAATTCCGGATACATTAACGACTACTTTAATTATGCAGCGTATTCCAGTTGTATTAATGAATGCCGTGGCAGCATCAGGCATGGCATTGATCCCATTGTATTTTGGTATGAGAAAATACTCCATTCCAACAACGATTTTATCATCAATACTCATTGTATCGGTCGTATCCTCGAATACAGGGAACTTTTCATTGAATGATATTATCTTCGTTCCAATAACATTAGCAATAATCGGTATCAGCGTTGCCTATTTAGCGATTCGAAATATTGAAAAGGTAGATATATAAAGGGGCTTTTTAGAAAAAAGTAGATGCCAGGCATTCAAAATGAGTGCCTGGCATTTTTTCTAACCAAATATCGTTTCCCATATTAAATATATATTTAAAGCTACAACAAGTACGACTATACACCAGCCTAAAAATGTTGTAATACGATGGTTGACTAGGCTTCCCATAATGTCCCGTTTACTTGTAAACATAACAAGAGGTATAAGGGCGAATGCAATACCAAAGGATAGAACAACTTGACTTAGAACAAGGGCATAGGTTGCGTTAACTCCAGATGCAATGATAACTAGTGGAGGTAACATTGTAATAGCTCTACGCAAATAAAGCGGTATTTTTCTTTGGATGAAGCCTTGCATCACGACGTCACCTGCTAGTGTACCAACTGAAGAGCTTGCAAGACCTGCGATGAGAAGTCCAAGAGCAAAGGATACTGCTGCCATTGGACCGAGCGCCTCTTTTAAACCGTTATAAGCGACATCTAGATCCTCCACTACTATACCTTGTGTATGGAATACTGCTGCTGCAATAACTAGCATACTCATATTGATGGCACCAGCAATAATCATCGCAATCACAATATCAATAAACTCAAAACGGAAAATACGTCTTTTTTCATTGTCATTACGTCCAACAATACGACTTTGTGTTAATGAAGAATGTAAATAAATAGCATGTGGCATAACCGTTGCTCCTAATATTCCTGTTGCGAGTAACAGGGAATCTACCCCTTCAAATTGCGGCGTGAACATCCCAATTGTTACTTCGCCCCAATTTGGTTGTGCTAAAAACGTTTGGAATGCAAAGGCTAGTACGACAATTAGCACCATGCCAGAAATACCTGCTTCAAATGCTCTAAAGCCTCTGCGTTGTAATTCTAAAATGGCAAATGAACCGACTGCTGTAATAAGTGCTGCAGGTAACATTGGAATATTAAATAACAAGTACAGCCCTAGTGCTGCCCCAATAAATTCTGCAAGATCTGTTGCGATAATCACCAATTCAGCCTGTATCCATAAAAATATAGATGTTCTTTTAGAAAAATGCTCCCGTGCTACCTCGGGCAAATTTTTACCAGTCGCAATACCAAGCTTTGCTGACAAAGATTGAATTAACACCGCCATCAAATTGGAAAAGACAATTACCCAAAGAAGTAAATAACCATATTGTGAACCAGCTGTTATGTTTGTCGCAAAGTTGCCTGGATCAATATAGGCAACTGCTGCGATAAAGGCTGGACCAAGAAACGGTAAAATTCGTCGCCAGCCTGTTATATCTCCGTCTAAAACCGCCTCAGCAGACGGTTTTGTTAGTCGTTTGTAAACCATGTTGTTCCCTCATTTCAAAAAGTATCGTAGAAGAAATAAAGTTTCCTTTAGGAAAATAGTATATTACTATTTTATAACTTGAGCAAAAAAATGTGAAGACTTTTGCCTGTTTTTTGTAACGCAATATTTATTCTGCATTAACTGCGGGTAAAAGTTCGATTGGTTAGGGGCAACAGGATGTTGATCACACAAGCGTTTTCACAGGATGTGAAGGTTTTAGGTTTTAGCTTGTGTTCCTCTATCCAGTAGGGATAAAGAAACCCCCACTGATTACAGTTTCACTTTATGTAGTTAAAGTATGCATGGAACCAAGACTATCAGAAATTTTAAGTTAAGAAATTTTGTTGAGAGTATGCCTGTTGTTCCCTAAATGAGTAGTTTCGTTTTGGAGGTAGAAGCATATGTTTTATTCTCATCATTTTCTAATTAGACTTTCACCCCTTGTATCGTTTACGATGAGAAGAAAATGATGGGGAATGATTCGGCATGACCAAGCGAATTTTAATAATAGAGGATGAAGAGAATATTGCAAGGGTCCTACAGTTAGAGCTTCAATTTGAGGGTTATAAGGCTGACACAGTACATACAGGCACAGATGGTTTGCTTAAATACCGTGAGCAGCAATGGGATTTAATCTTATTGGATGTTATGCTCCCTGAGATGAGCGGGATTGATGTGCTAAAGCGTATTCGTGCAACAGAATCACAGACGCCAGTAATTATGCTGACCGCAAAGAGTGAGGTTGAAGATAAGGTAAAGGGTCTGGATCTTGGAGCGAATGATTATGTAACAAAGCCGTTTGATATTGAAGAATTACTTGCTCGCATTCGAAATGCTTTAAGATTTTCTCAAAGAAGTAACCACCAACAAGTTCAACCGGCATTTGAGCAATTATCCATTAATGAGCAAACACGAGAGGTTGTTTATTATGGGGAAGGGGTTCAATTGACACCTCGTGAATATGGTCTTCTCTTATATTTATTGAAACACCCAAAGCAGGTACTATCGCGTGAGCAAATTTTAGAGGCTGTATGGGGGTATGACTATTATGGGGATACGAACGTTGTGGATGTTTATATTCGTTATGTTCGACAAAAACTTGAAGCTGCTAATGATACACCCATTATCCAAACGGTGCGTGGTGTTGGCTATGTGCTGAAGGAGCACAAACATGAGACTTAAAACAAAAATTCATTTGCTAACGACTTTATTAATGCTTGTTATGTTAGTAGCAACGAATAGTGGAATTTATTTTTTGTATGAAAAGTTTTCTTATAGTACCGAATATAAACAGCTCCAAGCACGAGCAAATGAGCTAAGTTCTACATTGAGTCAGTTAAATGAACAAACTAACTTACAGCAAGTTTTAAGAGCTTATATGCCAACAGATGGAGCAGTGTATATTTATGATGAACAGCACGTAATCATGAAGGTTCAGGCTACACTAGAGATGCCTGATGTCCCATACATTAGCTTCACTATGCCAGCTATTTGGATAGACGGAACAGTTGTGCAAATAAAATTAAAGCAGTCAGTGGAGGAAGTGGCAAGCACATTAGGTTTGCTGAAAGCGATATTGGTGGTTGTTTCAATTGTTGCAACAATTCCTATATTTTTAGCGAGTTTAGCACTTGGTCGCCTTATTCTATTGCCACTTGAACGCTTAAATAAAACGATGTTAAAAAGTACAACTACTGGAAAGTACGAAAAAATTGATATTCCCGACAAAGGCCGGGATGAGTTAACAAATATAAATCGTACTTTTAACATAATGATGGAGAAGCTTGAACAGCATTACCAAAAGCAACAGCAATTTGTGTCAAATGCTTCCCATGAATTAAAAACGCCTATTACTGTGATTGAAAGCTATGCAAAATTACTATTGCGCAGAGGCTTTGACAATAAGGAGGTAGCGCAGGAATCGCTACAAGCCATTGTGAATGAATCATCGCGCATGCATGAAATGGTGTTGCAATTGCTGGAGTTAGCCAAAAACAAGGAGCATCTTGACGTACATTTTGTTCAGTTAGAGCTTGCTCCATTCTTAAATAAGGTGGCCACGCAAATGCAACAGGCTTATCATCGCGGATTCATCGTCGATGCTGAAATGCCAAACTATATTTATAGCGATGAAAAAATGTTGAAACAGTTGCTCTTTATTTTACTTGATAATGCTCGAAAATATAGTGAGAGAGAAGTCCACATACATACTACAGACATTTCTGAGTATGTTCTCATTACTATTCAAGATTTTGGGGTTGGGATTCCAGCTGAGCATATTCCCCATTTATTTGAGCGTTTTTATCGTGTGGCGGAGGACCGCAACCGTAAAACTGGAGGCTCAGGCTTAGGGCTCGCTATTGCCCATGAACTTGCAGGGCAGCTTGGTATTACGATTGATGTTGAAAGTACAATTGGCGAGGGCTCAAGCTTTACCCTACGTGTACCAAAGGGGGAGCAACAATGAAAAAATGGCTATTGATAATTGGTGCCATCATCCTTCTCTGTAGTGGAACGCTATGGTTTGTTCAGTATCGCTTCTTTCATGTTGAGCCTCTTAGTAAAGAACAGGCAATTCATCATATTGAAAAAATCTACAACGGTCATGTAACAAAGGCTAAAAATCAAGGAAATGAGTATGAAATGCTATTTACACGAGATGGTGCAACTTATATGGTGATGCTAGATGCAACTACACAGCAAATTACAAATTTAAAATTGAAGGAAGTGGAAAGTAAATTACCGTTAACAGAAGAGCAAATACGACATATGGTTGAGAAGGATTATGGGGATATTAAGAGTGTCGTGTTAGCAGATAACATTTACACTGTACGTGTTGAAAAAGAGGATCGACAAAGGGATCTCACACTCGATGCCTATACAGGTGATGTCTTGTCTAAAAAAGATGTTGAGCCAGTTGGGAAACCAGAAATTGTCAATGTTATTTCTAAAGAACAGGCAATGAAGATTGCTCTCCAACAACTAAATGGTGAGGTAGATTCCATTGATTATAAGGAAACAGAGGATGGTGGCTATTATTTAGTTGAAATTGAAACTAAGAATGAAGAAGCTGTTTTCCAAATACATGCAATCTCTGGAAAGGTGATGTCCGTCACATGGGATGAAGATCATTAAGTAATTCTAATGAAATTCTAATGTTTCTCTTATTGTTCTATCATCTTCGCTTGATAAGCTAAGAATAGATAAAGTACAACCCCGCTTAACTTTTTGGTTACCTCAGCTGCTTGACTTGAGGGGCGTTCAGCCAGATGTATGCGGGATAAAACAAAGGAGAGATGAACAGATGAAGATGAAAAAAATCATTTTAATCCCAGCGTTAGTCGGTGTACTTGGCGTTGGAGCTGTTATTGGATCAACAACTTTATTAACAGGTAATGCCCAAGAAAAAAAGGTATTATCAATGCAGGAAATTGAGAAAAAAGCACTAAAAGTTGTCAACGGTACCGTAACTGATATTGAGTTTGAGCAGAATCAATACCGCTCAGTTTATGAGATAGAGGTGTACACGGATACTGAAGAGCATGACTTAAAATTTGATGCCTATACAGGTGAGCTATTAAAGCAAAAGAAGGAACGTCGAGATCAAGATGATACGTATGACAAGATGACTGCTTCCACTACAACAACTAAAATCACAAAAGAGCAGGCTATTGAAAAGGCCTTAACAAAGGCAAAGGGTACAGTGACTAAAATTAAACTTGATGATGGGATTTACGAAATCGAAATCAGAAACGGACAGCAAGAATACGAAGTTGATGTTGATTCATCTACAGGTGAAATTATAGGCTTTGAACAAGATATTGAGGACTAATGTGCATAAGCTATCTTAAAAGTGGGACAATACTTTTAAGATAGCTTTTTTAGTTCTGTGAGTAATTACATACTACCTGAGAGAATATCTATGCTTTTCACTTATAATAATAAAAAATTTTCTTCTTTACTTTTTTTTAATACGAGCGTAATATGACATCATTATAAAGGTTTCAAATTTCTAAATCGCTGAAGCAACTGAACGCGGGGGACCCAGTTTTTACGGATTGTTTAACAATAATCCTTGGGGTGAATCTCTTCATTTTTTGAAGGGTAGGGCTACTCAGGCCCGAATCCGACAGCTAACCTCGTAAGCGTTAAGAGCAGAAAAGTTGGAGCTTGGCAGACGAATGAGCGTCTACAAGTCGTATTTAGTGATGACTTGTGGACGTTTTTTTTATCTTCATTCAAAAACGAAAATAAGCCCCAGTGGACTACACAGATACCGATTATGCGAAGGTGTAATCGATTTAGAAATGCGAAACACATCCCATGAAACTAGAAGGTGTTGTATATGAAATCCTCATTAAAACGTTATGTTATCGGCAAACCGTTGAGATCCGATACATTGGGGGAGCAAAAGCTTAATAAAAGAAAGGCACTTGCCATACTGTCGTCAGATGCTTTGTCATCAGTAGCGTATGGACCTGAGCAAATTTTAATTGTGCTCATGACGGTAAGTACTGTTGCCTTTTGGTATTCTCTACCGATTGCTGCTGGGGTAGTTGTGTTACTGGCAGCACTTATTTTTTCGTATCGTCAAGTTATTTTTGCGTATCCACATGGTGGTGGAGCATACGTAGTTTCTCGGGAGAATTTAGGTGTCAATGCCGGTCTCGTCGCGGGTGGTTCATTACTTGTCGATTACATTCTAACCGTTGCGGTAAGTGTATCGGCCGGGACCGATGCGATTACTTCGGCATTTCCAAGTCTGCATCCTTATAACGTGTTTATCGCTGTGTTTTTTGTTATATGTTTAACGCTTTTAAATCTACGTGGTGTTACAGAATCTGCATCCATATTAGCGTATCCAGTATATTTGTTTGTAGCTGTCATGCTGATATTAATTGGAGTGGGGATTTATAATGTAGCAACAGGGCAAGTTCCAGCAGAGTTGAGTCCAAAGGTTGGTACACCCGTTGCAGGAATTAGTCTTTTTATATTATTAAAGGCATTTGCATCAGGAAGCTCAGCTTTGACTGGTGTAGAAGCTATTTCAAATGCTATTCCTAATTTTAAAGATCCAGGACCAAAAAATGCGTCTAAAACGTTACTTGCGATGGGCGGTATTTTAGCGGTACTATTTATCGGTATTGTGAGTCTAGCTTATTTTTATGGAATTGCTCCAAATGCAGAAGAAACAGTTGTTTCGCAAATTGCGGAGGCAAGTGTAGGACGCAATTTCTTTTACTATATAGTGCAGGGTACAACAGCAATGATTTTAGTACTCGCTGCAAATACAGGTTATTCAGCCTTTCCTTTACTAGCAGTCAATTTATCGAAAGACCGTTTTATCCCAAGAATGTTCCAAATCCGTGGGGATCGTCTCGGTTATTCAAATGGAATCTTGATGCTTGGTTTAGCTGCCATTGTCTTAATCATTTTATTTGATGGGGCAACAGAACATTTAATTCCACTTTATGCAGTTGGTGTTTTTATTCCGTTTACGTTAGCGCAGGCCGGAATGATGCGAAAATGGTGGCGTGAAAAGCCAAAAGGTTGGGTTGCAAAATTTGCAATAAATACGATTGGAGCGGTTATTTCCTTTATTGTTGCCATGATGTTTTTTGTGACGAAATTACCTCAAGTATGGCCAGTATTTATCTTTTTACCAATAATTATTTTGACGTTTCATCGAATTAAACACCATTATCAAGCAGTTGGTGAGCAGTTAAGATTAAATAATGAGGAGCTACCTATTATTGAGGGGAATGTTTTCATAGTCCCTGTCGCTGGTATTACGAAAGTAGTTGAAAACACTTTGCATTACGCACATTCATTAAAGGTCGACAAAATTATTGCCTTTTACGTAGCCTTCGATCAAGATGACGCAAAAGCTTTTGAAGAGAAATGGAAAGCTTGGCAGCCAGATGTACGGCTTGTAACATACTATTCACCATATCGAAGTATTACACAGCCGTTGATGAAATTTATTAATAAGGTTGAACATCAATGTGCGAAAACAGGACATCAAGTAACAGTTGTTATCCCACAATTTATACCAAAAAAAGGATGGCATCATATGTTACATAATCAATCAAGTCTATTAATTCGCGCTACGCTGCTATTTAACAAAAATGTCGTCATTATGACAGTGCCTTTCCATTTAATAAAATAATGACTAGCCTGCTGGAAAATTGTCTGATATAATCAGTACGTTGGTTGTAAAACACGAACATTTACAATTGAAATTAATTAAAATTCCAGCAAATTCCGAAAAATCAATCTTTATTTAGTGAGTCATTTAGCACATTGCCGAATGAAGTACTGATTTAAATAATTGCTATGTATTACAGCTTCATACTGTTTCACTCATATAATAGCGAGAATATGGCTCGCAAGTTTCTACCGATTTACCGTAAATAAATCGACTATGGGTAGCAATGCTTTAGAAGATCTCATATAAGATGATGATGTTTTCTATTTGTTTCGACGTTTTTACGCTGAATGCTTTGCTCCACTCGTAGATGAATGGATCAAGGTATTCAGCGTTTTTTATTAAATTAAGAAAGAAGGAAATAAAGGAAATGAAGTTATTACACGATAAAATTATGCAAGAAGGAAAAGTTTTATCTTCATCTGTATTAAAAGTAGATTCATTTTTAAATCATCAAATCGACCCAATGCTTATGAAGGAAATTGGTCATGAGTTTGCCAATCGTTTCTCTGATCAAGTTATTACAAAAATAGTGACGATCGAATCTTCAGGTATCGCACCATCTGTTATGCTAGGGCTTGAAATCGGTGCACCTGTAGTATTTGCACGTAAACGTAAATCTTTAACATTATCAGATAATCTTTTTTCTTCAAAAGTACATTCTTTCACAAAAAATGAAACAAATGATATTTCAGTATCACGAAATTTCTTAAATGAAGATGATAACGTCCTAATTATCGATGATTTCTTAGCTAATGGAGAAGCTGTCAAAGGCTTGCTTGATATTGCAGCACAAGCTGGTGCAAATGTTGTGGGCGTCGGCATTGTTATTGAAAAAGGTTTCCAAGATGGTGGGAAATTATTACGCCAGCAAGGGATTCGCGTGGAATCATTAGCAATTGTAGAATCTCTTGAGGATGGCAAAGTTACATTTGCTGCGGAGGCTAATGCGTAATGAATGCCTTTAAATCGACTGCGCTAGCGATTCAACATTTACTTGCGATGTATGCAGGAGCCATTTTAGTGCCATTGATTATCGGTGGGGCAATCGGCTTTGATTCAACACAAATGACGTATTTAGTGGCGATTGACATTATGATGTGTGGAATCGCAACTCTTTTACAAGTGTATTATGGTAAATTTATCGGTATTGGTTTGCCAGTTGTCCTAGGTTGTACATTTACAGCAGTAAGTCCAATAATTGCAATCGGTACAAATCCAGAGCAAGGTATTACTGATATTTATGGTTCAATTATTGCATCAGGTGTAATCATTATGATTATTGCCGGCTTCTTCGGAAAGCTAGTAAAATTCTTCCCGCCTGTTGTGACAGGTTCGGTAGTGTCGATTATCGGTATCTCTTTATTACCAGTAGCTTTAAACAATATGGCGGGTGGACTAGGTGCAAAAGATTTCGCATCTGGCTCGAATATAGCTTTAGCGTTTATTACACTCGTTATTATTTTAGTAGTTTATCGTTTTTCTACAGGGTTCGTCCGCGCAATCTCCATTTTAATTGGACTAGTTGCTGGGACAATCTTAGGCGCATTCATGGGTAAAGTTGATTTTAGCCCAGTTTCAGATGCAGACGCGTTACACATGGTTCAACCATTCTACTTTGGTATGCCAACATTTGATGCTACCGCGATTATTACAATGACACTCGTAGGAATGGTTTCTTTAGTAGAATCAACAGGAGTCTATTTTGCGCTAAGTGATATTTGCAATAAAAAGCTAGACTCAAAAGATTTAGCTCGTGGGTATCGTTCAGAAGGTCTTGCTTCGGTTATTGGTGGTATTTTCAATGCCTTCCCATACACAACGTTCTCACAAAACGTGGGTCTAACTCGTATGTCTGGCGTAAAAGATCGTAAAGTCATTTACATCACAGGTGGATTACTAGTAGCACTTGGCTTTCTACCAAAAATCGCAGCATTAACAACGATTATTCCAACACCAGTACTTGGTGCGGCAATGCTAGCGATGTTCGGCATGGTCATTACACAAGGTATGGGCATGCTAGTACCTGTAATGAATGAGTCAGCGGAAAATGCGATGATTGCTGCTGTAGCAGTTAGTCTTGGTGTCGGTGTATCGGTTGTACCAGGAATTTTCGATGCACTACCAGAAAGTATATCTCTTCTAACATCTAACGGTATCGTCTGTGGTTCGGTTACAGCGATTATCCTGAATATTTTATTCAACATGATCGGGCCAAAGCATAAGGAAGACCCGATGCATGGGGAAGTTTAAAGGTAATCTACAAAAATGTCATCTACTTCTATAGTAGGTGGCATTTTTTTATGAGACCAGATGTTTAATTCTTTTATTGGTAGGAAATCTATAAAATACATTTCATTAGAATTTAAATCAATATATCGACATACATATATAGTATATAAAACTACTCTCTGAAAGGTCTCTGACAAATGCAAAGTATATTTCTGATATTAATACTTCAATTAGTGTATGTACCTTTTTTAACGTTACGGACAATATTTTTAGTAAAGAATATTACTGTCCTTGCTGCTATATTCGGTATGCTGGAAATGTTAGTGTATGTATTTGGCCTTTCGCTTGTTTTTAACGGGGAACAGAGTATTTTAGCCATGAGTGTTTATGCATTTGGTTTTGGTCTAGGTATTTTCCTAGGTGCCAAAATTGAACGGAAACTGGCGATCGGCTATGTCTATACGACAATCAATACGCAAAATAAAAACGAAGAGCTCGTGAATTTCCTCCGTAATGAAGGCTTTGCAGTGACTATTTATATTGGTGAAGGTCGAGATAGTAACCGTTATAAATACGAAATATTAACTAAGAGAAATCGTGAGATGGAGCTGTTCCAAATTGTAGAGCAATTTGAACCAAATGCGTTTATTATTTCTTACGAGCCTAAATCATTCAAAGGTGGATTTTTACTCAATCGAATGAAGGCAAAGCAAAAATAAAAAGGACTTCCGCTTTATGGCAGAAGTCCTTTGTTCTTTCCACAGGTCAATTAAAACGCTCTTTGACCAACTCTTTAAACAACTCGAAATCCGAATAGACTATTTCTTTGTAGCGCATTGCCTGTAAAATCGTGCTTTCAACAAATACGTTACGCTCCTTACCAATAGCTTTTAATATTTCATCTTCACTATGGTAGGTGAAAACATCGGAGTAGTCGATATCGGCACGTGCATGGTTTTTGGCAGCAATTTGTCCCATCGTCGATGTTGTTGCAAAATAATCCTCTACATCCTTGTAGTTTTTAGGCTTCACCTTTTTCTTATAAGGGGAACGCTCACGGATATAGTATTCTTGCCCCTCCATCGTAACATAAGCTAAATGAGGGTCCTCTAAATGATGCATGGCTTTTTGAGTACCTACTACACGTGCTCCTTGGTGCACATAAGTTTCCCAGAATGTCTCATTGTACGGAAGGAAATATGCAGGGATTGCCGTGCGCACTTCCTTCATTTCAAGAACTAAATCGCATACTCCCTGTGCATTTGTTTCGTCCTCTACTAAAATATAATAGCGTTTTAAGCCGATGGATGCTGTCCCTGAACCGTATTTAATGGCGATATCTTTAATCTTATAGTTGGGTAGCGCAGTAGAGATTGCGGCATATTCTTCTGAAGTGACAGGCTGTACTTCTTCATTCCATAGGAAAACACGCTGTTCTTCATCGTTAATGTACGTGATATCCTGTACAAACTGTGAATGCTGACGTTTCTCTAATTTTTTCAAAACCTTTTTGATTGGTCCCTTTGTATTATCCTTTGTAAATGTTAATGTCAGTGGATCATCTTGTTTACGCTGAAACCGTTTTAGTTGGCTGACATAGCTATGTAGAAAATGATGAATGGCCTTTTCTTGAGCTTCATGATCTAAGCCTTGCTCCTCAAGATATAAAGCGATACTAACACTCATGCGACTAACATCATACAAGTAAGAGCCAACATAGCCTTCATCAAAATCATTAATATCGAACACAATGTCGCCTGTTTCATTTTGAAATGCACCGAAGTTGTCCATATGCATGTCTCCCTGTATCCAAGTAGGCATGACATCAGATGTATGGAAAATGGAAGGGGATTTCGTGACATCAAAATAAAATAAATAGGCACTTCCTCGGAAAAAACGGAAAGGACTATCTAGCATGGTGCGATACTTTTCTATACGTTGCTCCTTAGTTAATCTCATACGTTGACCATCAAATTCCTCGAAAATCGTCTCTAACAGTGTTCTTCTTAAAATTGTTCGTGTGTTCTTCACTTGTTCTAATAAAGTATGCTCCATAGCACATTCTCCTTTGTTCATCTAGTGATTTTACATGAATATACGGAAAATACAGGAATAAAGTTTCACCCGAAAAACCAAATAGAGCTTTAGAGAAATTTATCGAGCGGGCTCGATAAAAAAAGTAGGGTTGACTTTTGACCAAGCCGTATTTGATAACATGTTCGATTCCATATTATCATACTATAAATACATGCTCAGTCTCGGAGGGGGGTTGTATGTATTTTTTTACGAAAGGCTTGATTATTCTTATTGGAAGTACTGCGGTTTCGCTAGGAATTAATCTTTTTTTAACGCCCTATCAAATTTTGGATGGGGGAGTTGTGGGGATAGCGCTTATTTTACACTATTTGTATAAGCTTAAAATAGGTTTAATGATCATCATTATTAGCATTCCAGTTTTTATTATTGCTTGGTATAAATACAGAGCATATTTTTACAATAGCATTCACGGATTAATTGCATCTTCTCTTATTATTGACTTACTAAAGCCTGTTCGGAATCTTGTCCAAATCGATGCTATTTATAGTGCCATATTTGGAGGGATACTGATGGGATTTGGTATTGGCTTGATGCTTAGATTTCAGACAAGCACTGGTGGCACAGATTTGATTGCACAGTTTTTGTGTGAGAAAACAGGGATTAATGTTGGGATACTTATTTTTATGATTGATTCGATCGTCATTGTGGTAGGGAGTCTGTTTTTATCTTCCAGTACATTAATGCTGTCAATTATTACAGTTTTAGTAGTAGGGATTACGACCAGTATTATGACTAGTTATGCATAATAAAAAAATAGCTTCAGCATGACTGAAACTATTTTGAAATTCGTTATCGAGAGCTCTTCATCATTCTTTTTTTAGGATGTGCAGGCTTTACTTCGGCAATTAATATGGCGAGTAAAATCAGTACTGCCCCTACAACCATGCGACTTGTTAATACCTCATGTAAGAAAATTACGGATAGTACCATGCCGAAGAATGATTCTGTCGACAGGATAATAGCTGCCTTTGTAGCAGACGTATATTGATTCGCAACATTTTGAAAAAGATAGGCAAGAGTAGTTGAAAAGATTCCTAAATAAATAATTGAATAGATTGCTTCTTTTTCAAGGTTGGTTGGGATGTCGCCTTGACTGACTACGACTAAGACACCTAAAAATGCTGCTGTGATAAATTGAATAATCGTAAGGGCGATGGCATCTTCCTTTTGTACAAAAAGATTTGTACAAAAAATATCAAATGCAAAGGCGACAGCACAAGCTAAGGAAAGTGCGTCTCCGATATTCATTGTCAGTGATCCTTGTAATGATAAAAAACCGATTCCAATAATAGCTATAATTGAACCGATAATTTCATAGCCATCTATACGGCGCTTGTAAACTGCAAACGCAATTAAGGGAACAATAATGACATTTACAGCGGTTAAAAATGCATTTTTAGATGGTGTTGTATATTGTAATCCCACTGTCTGAAGGGCAAAGGCAACATACAAAATGGTCCCTAACAAAACACCTTTCCAGATCACTGATTTTGAAGCTTTTTTTAATCTGTATCCAAATAAGACTATCAGTATAATCGAAGCTAATAAAAATCTACCTGCCATTACTTGATAAGCTGTTAAATATTCCAATGCAATCGCCGTTATTACAAATCCGCTACCCCAAACGATTGCAGTAACTAATAGCATGCCATCAGCTATGTATTGTTTCATCATTCTTCCTCCTAACTACAATAGAATAGCATGAAATGGAAGAAAAAAATTTGATGTTAATTCTAAATATTCGGGCGTTTTTTTGTACTTATTCCAATGCTGATCATTCAACATCTATTTTGCTATGTAATAAGTACAATTTAACGGCTGCAGCTATACGTTCGTAAAAAACATAATCATTTTCTAAAGGAGCTACTAGTTGACGTATTTTTGACAAACGATAACGGATTGTGTTTGGATGACAAAAATGAGCAACGGCTACTTCCTTTATATTTCCTTGTTTTACAACGTAGGTGATGGCTGTGTTCATTAAATCTGGATCAACCTTTTCCTCAAGTAGGGGACCGAGATAGCTATTTACATAGTTCATAGTAAATTGAGGGTCCTTGCGATGTAATTCAATTAACAAACAATCGGAAGCGAGATTTTCATAATGACAGATAGGAGACGATTCAATTTCAGCCATGATGCGTGCATAGAAGGCTTCCCGAACAGCAAGAGGGAGTTCAACTTGTGTTACATGACAACGACTATAGCCAAAGGTCAATGAATCAGTTGAGATTGCATACATGGTTAACCATTCATTGAGAAGTTTTTCAAATTGAAATTCTTGCGATGGATGGGTCATTAAAATAAAGAGGCTCTTTTTATAGGTACAAATCATACCCGATTTTAAAAGAGGCTCTAAATGAAAAAGAGACTGCATCCACTGACTATTTTTAAGCTCTTGCGTTTGAATATTAGCAACAAATACATATTTTTCAAAGGGCTTATTTACTTGTTGTAAAATGGACTTTATTTGTTCAGCTGTAACATCTTCTTCCATTAAACGTCGCATAATCGTTTCTAAAAAGAATGAATAATCCTGTGTTTTTGCATAGGCCATCGTTTCTAAAATAATTTTTTCAAAGAATTCATCTCCACCAAATCGTAAGATCGGGAAATTGTGCTCATCTGCATACACTAGAACTTCCTCTGGTAAGTCCTCATAGATGACAGGTTTATAGGCTAAAGCACTGGCCCCTAGCTTAATAAGATTTTTCACGGCATTCCATAAATATTCTGGCTTGTGCTTTGCAAATAATAAACTGCTCAGAACCACACTGTTCGGTGTGAAAATCGTTTCTCTCACAGTTTGAATATCGGGCGAAAATTCAAAGTCTAGAATTTCGACATTGTGGACGGGTTTATATAAACCATTGCGACCAGCAACAACTGTAAAATCCTTTGTTATGGGCAGTTGTAAAAAGTTCTCTACGTTCATTAGGATATCAAGCAACCTTTCTTATGATTGTGCTTCTATTCTTATTATAAAAGTACTTGTCAGTAAAATACCATTAGTATTGCTGAAAGAAGGGGCGTGAATCGCTGATAAACCAGCCAAGATCGCTGATAAAGGACAACGAATCGCTGATAAATCAGTCAAGATCGCTGATAAACCACAACGAATCGCTGATAAAACAACCAACCTCCAGTAACCTTTGCTCGAACTGCCTTCTCCCATCCTGAATTTATACCCACTCTACCAAGTGATCAAAAATGATTACTTTTATACACTATTGAAAAGGGAATCTAGTGCTAGAGCCATCTATTTTACATACTATTAACAATGAATTTACAATAAAAGGGTACAATGGATTGTAATGACCAAATTAAGAGGTGCTAGTATGGAGTCTGTTGTGAGACAAAGCATAAAAACAAATAATTTATTTTCCTATTTCAAGCATTTATATGGGCAGCATCAAAACAATACTTTATATATAAAACGTTTAAAAGCGTTGAAGCAAATTATTCAGGACAAGAATTTGGATACATATTTTCAGCCTATCGTCGATTTACAGACGAGGCAAACGGTGGGTTTTGAGGCGTTGAATCGTCCGTGGCTTTCAGAATTATTTAATAGTGTCGATCAGTTTTATGAATTTGTTGGACAAACGGACTGCGTATTTTTATTTGAGTGCTTTTGTCGTAATCTTTCATTGCAGCGCTTCCAAGAACGACTGCACGAAGATTGGATAAACAGAGGCTTTTTAGTATTTGTTAATATACATCCGAATGTCTTACTTGATAAGAACTACCATAGTGGTGAAACCTTACAATTATTAAAAGAGCTGGGTATTAAACCACAACAGGTAGTATTTGAGCTAACTGAACGCAGTGCCGTAGTAGATTTTGTGGAGTTTGAACGTGTGTTATCACATTATCGATCACAGGGTTATCGAATCGCAGTGGATGATGTGGGTTCAGGATACAATAGCTTAAAAACACTTGTTTATTTAAAGCCAGAATTTATTAAACTAGACCGTTCTTTAATACAATTTATTGATAAAAACAGCGAGCAACAGCAGCTGGTCACATTGCTCATGAGATACGCCGAGCAGGCTGAGACAAAAATTATTGCAGAGGGTATTGAACGTCAGGAAGAATTAAACTATTTACATAATATTGGTATTCACTACGCGCAAGGTTATGCGATAGGGAAACCCGCAAAGGAAATACATTTGGGGAAAATAAGGATGGATGACCATGAAAATAGGGGAAGTCATAGAAAGTGTTCCTTGTATTGATGAATTTGTGAAAAATAAAGAAGTGGATTTGCTTTTTACAAACGATCCGTCATTACGTAGTGTCGTTGTTGTTCGAGATGACAAACCAATTGGGCATATTACACGCACACATTTTTATCAAAAAATTGGTACACGTTATGGCTATAATTTATTTATGGGACGGCAAAATCAACTTATTATGAAAGAGAATCCTTTAATTATAGATCGTCATACACCTATAACAGAAGTCAGCACGGAAGCGATGCAAAGACGACCAGAGGACTTATATGATGATGTGATTGTAACAAAAAATGGCTTATATTATGGTGTCGTAAGTATTCGAGAATTACTGTTAAAGCTTGTAGAAACACAAGTAGCTATTGCAAGCTTTTTGAATCCGTTAAGCAGTCTTCCAGGCAATAAATTAATTGATGAAAAGCTCGAAGAAGCATTACAGCTACCGCGATATAGTTTAATATATTTTGATTTAGATCATTTTAAATCCTATAATGACACGTATGGTTTTAATAAAGGGGATAAAATTTTACTGTATTTAACAGACATCTTAAAAAGAAATATAGTTGGTACAGAGGAATTTTTAGGGCATATTGGTGGAGATGATTTCGTTGCTATTCTTCCTCATTATGAGGCTAACTCAATTTGTCAAAGAATTATTGATGAGTTTGATGCATTCATTTTGAGCTTTTATGAACTAGAAGATTTAGGGCAATTACAGATTCATAATAGGGCTGGTACACTTGAGCCGTTCACATGCACTTCACTATCCATCGCAGTTATAACAAATCAATATCAGCAATTTGAATCTGTTGATCAATTGTCAGATGCGGTGACGCGTGTGAAAAAACAATGTAAAACAATTTCAGGAAGCTCTTATCTAGTTAATGATCATGAAAAAGAAACCTATCTCGTTCACTAAACGAAGTAGGTTTTTTATCTTTTAGTAAGTACTCCACAAAAACATCTTCGTATTTACTGCTGCTTGCAGATCGTCACCAATTCTAGCGTTGTCGACTAAAATATAAATAAGACCTAAATGAGTAATGGTTTTAATCATCATTTCTTGAATCTCTTCTTCTGCAGCAACATCTACTTCACATCGAATGCATTAGCGGTGTCCTTGTTTAATGCATCCTCATTAAAGTCGGCAATTACCACTCTTGCTCCTTCCTTAACGAAAAAAGTCTACTGTTAAATTTAAATTATTATATTTCGTTTTTAGGGAATAATCATAAGAAATAACAGCTTTCGTTATAAGAAAATATTAATCTAAACAAAACATACTTGAATTATAGGGATTATAGGTATATAATTCGATTTACATTAAACAAACTGGTTAGGGGGCTTTCCATTGTCTACATTACAAATCGTTCTTAACGTAGCCGTTTTACTTGTGTTCGTTGGGATTTTATATCTTATGAATAAAAAACACGTTAAGTTTTCAAATCGTGTTTTTACAGCTTTAGGTTTAGGTATTGCACTTGGTCTTGGACTGCATTTAATTTATGGTATTGATTCTGAAGTTTTAGCTAAAACAACAAGTTGGTACAATATTATTGGTACTGGTTATGTTAAATTGCTACAAATGGTTGCAATGCCATTAATTTTCATTTCAATCTTAATAGCCTTTACGAAAATGAAAGTTGGCAAAAACTTTGGGAAAATGGCAGCACTTATTTTGGCGATTTTAATCGGTACAACTGCTGTTTCAGCTGCGGTTGGTATTTTTTCAGCAACAGTTTTCGATTTAGATGCTTCCCACATTATACAAGGGTCAGCAGAAACTGAGCGTGGAGCATATTTAGAGGAAAAAACTTCTGGATTAACTGCGCCGGATTTACCAACGCAAATTATTGAGTTATTCCCAGCAAATCCATTTTTAGATTTAACAGGTGCTCGTTCGACTTCAACGATCGCTGTTGTTATTTTTTCAGCGTTCTTAGGTTTTGCATACTTACGTATAGCACGTAAAGATGAAGCTACTGCGGCCACTATTAAAAAGGGCTTGGATGCAATCTATGCATTAGTAATGGGCGTTGTAACAATTGTCTTACGTTTAACACCATATGGTATTTTAGCCATTATGGCTCGTACAGTGGCAACATCTGATTTCGGGGCAATTTATAATTTAGGTAAGTTTGTTATTGCGTCTTATGTAGCGTTATTCATTGTGTTTATAGTACACTTATTAATCCTTACATTAAGTGGTTTAAATCCATTTACGTATTTAAAAAAATCTGCAGAAACATTATTGTTTGCTTTCACTTCACGTTCAAGTGCAGGTACTTTACCGATGAATATTAAAACGCAAACAGGTCGTCTCGGTGTACCTGAGGGGATCGCGAACTTCTCAGGCTCATTCGGATTATCTATTGGTCAAAATGGCTGTGCCGGTGTTTATCCTGCGATGCTAGCGATTATGATTGCACCTACAGTAGGCATTAATCCGCTTGATCCAGTATTCATCATTACTGTGATCGCAGTCGTAGCAATCAGTTCATTTGGTGTAGCTGGTGTTGGTGGAGGTGCAACATTCGCGGCAATTCTTGTATTATCAGCACTCGATTTACCGATTGCACTTGCTGGTGTATTAATCTCTGTTGAGCCATTAATCGACATGGGGCGTACTGCTCTTAATGTAAGTGGTTCAATGATGGCAGGTGTGACAACAGCACGTGTCACAAAAGAGTTGGATACGGAAATGTACAATAATAAAGAATTAGGAGCTCAAGTAGCGGACCTATAAACAAAAAAGAGTTACTCTCGTTTGAGAGTAGCTCTTTTTGTATCAGATCAGGTGTGTTGGCTTTTATCCATCTTAAAGGCTCTGAGCGACGAGCCGCTTCCTTCGCTCCGCTTCGTGCAGGGTCTCGTCTGTCTCGCTTTCCCGCGGGAGTCGAGTAGCCCTACGCTACAATTAGTCAAAATGGGAATATATAGACGAAACAGTAACGAAAAAATCCTTTTTTTTCGCTCAATAATAAACCTATTTTTTCCTAATCAAACGCCTGGTATCAGATATAAAAAGCGGGTTGTGATGTAAGTAATAGCCACTTTAATGATCAAGAATCAATTCATCCCTCTAAATTAATTTTACATAAAAGTCTTTGCCATTCATGAGTTCGTTAATCTCGATGTCGTAAATGTTTTTATAGTAATCATAAATATTACGTGCTAACCCTGAGTGTCCATTTAAATATGTTCCCTTTTTAATCTCTTTACGTGGATTATGGAAATCAAAATATAAGCGTGAATCGTGGCACATTGAATCTAAAATAGCTTTAAACTCTTGTTCTTCAATATGAATCCCGCGTGTATATTTGCATTCTCTGCGGTATGTATCGTGAGAAACATTCACCGGCGCAGACTCAAGAATCATTTCGATTTTTTTACTCAAATGTTAACAGCTCCTTATAGGATAGTAGCAACAAAGGATCGTAAAGCAACAAGCAAAGAACTTAGATAAACTCTTCCAACTACAAGTGTCTATTTATTCTAGTATATAATTATCAGAAAATTATAGCAATATTTCTCACCAATCTTGTTGTTGCATTTCTTCTGCTATTATTTGTAAATCGTAGGCTGTGATCATTAAAAGTGTATAGTCGTGTGTTTCCATATATTTTTCTGCTAGACGCTTTATATATTTAGGGGAGCCTTCATTTTCTTCGTCATAAACTAGCAGTAAACCATCTGTATTTTGAATAATGAACTTGTCTTTTTCGATAAATTGCCACGGAGCCTCATATGGCTTTTTCGTAACGCTCGTTACAAAGTCTGCTTGAGCTACTAATGATTGATACTTTTCTTTTTTTGGCTCTTGCCAGTTTTTCTCCTGCTCTAAAAAAGGAGTAATAACAGCATATTTTACATGCGGAAATTCTTTTTTTAACATAAGAACAACATCAGCACCCCATGATTCTACCCCTTGCTGACCACTAATAATCACCCATTCTAACCCTTCATCAATCAGAATCCGTAGACGGTCTTCGAGTGTTTTTTTTATGATGGCAATGCCAGGATGCTTGTCGTTGAAAATTCCTAGTTCGTGTGGTTTATAGCCAGTGATCATAATTCGCTGTAACAATAAAACGCCCCCTAAGCTGTATATTATGTAGTACTAGTATACAGTAGGGGGCAGGTAAAACGAATTTCAATATGTTGTATAGTTGTTCCCAAGATGAGTGAATGATTAGCTTATTAAAACGCAAATAGTGTTAAGACTGCAGCTACAGCAGCACATATGCCTAAAAACCACCATGTGTCTGTAAAGTCCTCTTTGGAGTCACTATTCATGTGAAGTACTTCCTTTCTGTTTGATTTTAACCTGTCCGTTCCAGGACCAATTCGTCCAAACGCGCAGTACAGTTTCGAAAGGTCCGCGTTTAAATTTCTTTAAATAGGCAAGGCTGAAAACACATTGTAAGCTATACAAAACGATTCCAAATAAAATACCGCCGAACACGCCTAGCTTGCCGAATAAGCCTAGACCATATCCGTAAAATACTGTTGTACAAATAATCGTTTGCATTAGATAATTGGTTAATGATAGTTTACCAACACTCTCAAAGGCAGGAGCTAACAGTTGTACTGGGCGAGTGTTATATAATAAAGCTGCAAGGCAGACATAGCCAACTGACAGTAACTGTGAACCACCCATCATCAACATGTCAGAAAAATTACTTTCTATAAAACTTAAACTTTTACATGCTAGCCCTATTGGAACGAGCAATGCACCTAGCTTATACCATTTCTTTTCGTCCTCCATATTTACAAAAGCTTGCTTTTTAGCGAGCCCCATGCCGAAGAGGAATAATGACGCATAAAATACTGGTCCAATAATAAGAAGAATGAATATGAGAGCAGGATCATCCATTCCAGGAGGGGTAACATTTGAGCGGAAATCCTGTATTTCGGAATAGCTGCCATTAGCATATACATCGTCGGCCTTTTGAATATAAGTTTGCATTTCTTTTTGTTCTTTTTCGGATTCTGTCATAGAACCGAATGAAAAGGCTATTGTAAGTAATAATAAGATACCAGACCAAATAAATAACGTTTTTGGTTTGCGATTAATAAATGGAATTAAAAATAAAGTCATGCAGCCATAGGAAAATAAAATATCACCTTCCCATAAAAACGTTGAATGTAGTAAACCTAAGCCTATTAACCCGGTAGCACGACGTAAAATAGACCATCGACTCTTATCCTTTTTTTTACGAATAGACTCAATCAATTTAATAAGAGAGAAGCCGAATAAAATGGTGAAAATCGGCATAAAAGAGCCTTCTATAAAGACTTTTACAAAATACAAAGCCCCGTTATCAAGGGCGGATAGATCTTTTAGTTCATCTTTGCCATACATGCCAAACTGGAAAATCAGCAAATTCGCCATTAAGATGCCAAATAAACTAAAACCACGCATTGTATCTATGAAGGTAACACGTTTTGTTGTCATTGCGTTTTATCTCCTTAATTGGTTATCTTATACATAGTGTAGTTTACAAAACTTATGGTGAAATAATGACAACCTTAAAGTAATCTTAAAAGTAGGTGATAGAATGCGAGATGCATCGATTTTAGTGTTAGAGGACGAACTTGCAATTGCGGAAATGATTGAAATTATATTAAGAAAAGAAGGATTATTAAACATTACACTCTGCGGCACTGTTCAAGAAGCAAAAAAGAAAATTGAAACGAAGGTTTTTGATTTTTACCTATTAGATATTATGCTTCCAGACGGTAGCGGGCTTGAAATGGCGAATATGATTCGTGAGCAAAGTGATGCACCTATATTCTTTTTAACGGCTAAAGGTAGTGATGCAGATAAGCTTCGTGGTTTTATGAACGGTGCAGACGATTATATTACGAAACCATTTAATCCACTTGAGCTTGTTGCGCGGGTGAAAGTACAGCTTGCGAGATATATAAAGAAAAAGGGTGTGCCAGAAAGTAATTTATTTACTTGTAGTCGATTTACATTTGATATCGATGCAGCGGAGATAACTGTAAATGATACAAAGGAAATTATTAGTGGGCGATTATTTCATTTATTGAAATATTTATGTGAGAATGTAGGGCAAGTATTATCAAAGGAACAGATTTATGAGCGAGTCTGGGGCGATTGTTTGTTTGATGATAATACAGTGATGGTTCATATTCGAAAACTACGAGAAAAAATTGAAAAGAATCCAGGTAAACCAACGTGCATTATAACTGTGAGGGGGATTGGTTATAAACTAGTTGGAGATGTTCAATCATGAAGCCAGCTGGAAAATTATCACTTCGTTTTGTATCTTATTTCACTATATTTTACTTACTAATTATCTCTGGCTTTATTATTAGTTTGGTGTTTTTTGCGATCTTTATCAACGGTCATGTCGGTGACAATATTCATATAATGACTTCTTCTGAAATAAAAGATGATGCTGTCGTAGAAAAAGGAGAATCCATTAAGATTGCTGATTATTTAGTGAAGCGAGCTAAGGAGAACGCAGGGCAACTATATTTGTTCGATCAATCGATGGACATTGTTGATTACACGGGAGAGAGTTGCGAACTCTGTGAAATGACAGATAACGAAATCATCGCTCTTAAACGTCCAGGAATGCACACGTGGGAGATTCCTAACTACTATTTGCTATTCCTCCCGACATCACCTGTCCAACCACTTTTTGAGGAAGTATATCAGAGTTGGAAGGATAAAGGGGAGATCTCTTCAGAACTGCTTCAACGTTTACAAGATAAGAAGGCTTCTGTTGAAATCTATAACGAGCAGTGGGACCGTGTAGGAGTCATTGGTGAGGGCTATGAAAAGCTACATAAGCCCCAGTTACTAGAAGAACAATATGATATTTTCGAGCATGAAGAGCTTACACAAAGTGCTGCTTTAGAGGATGGCTCGACATTAGTTGTACGCATGCCCAATCCATCCTATAAGCCATTTGAAGAACCTTTTTATAAAGCGATGGTTTTATTTGCTTCCATCTTCTTTGGTGGACATTTTATATTGTTAATAGGGGTTATCTTTTTATCGATTAGCATTTCACGTCAATTTGTTCGTCCGCTTGTTTATGTGATATCCCGTATAGAGCGACTGACACAGTTTGATTACAGTGAAGTGAGAGATAAAAATATCCATCATCGGAAGACGGGTAAGTTGAAAAGGAAATTTAAATTATTTCAGCCAGTGGATGAATCCCTCAATAATTTATCGATACGCCTTTCCTCTAATGAAAGGCAAATTAAGCACGCGGAGCAATTACGTGAGGAGTGGATTACGGGCTTATCACATGATTTAAAGACACCGTTAAGCTCTATTTTTGGTTACTCAACAATGCTTGCTTCAGAGGATTATGAGTGGACAAAGGAAGAAATGCGTATCTTTGCGAATACGATGCAGGAGAAGGCGACGTATATGGATGCCCTTATACAAGACTTAACATATACGTACCAATTAAAAAATAAAGCGATCCAGCTTGAAAAAGTGTTGTTACCACTTAACGTATGGTTACCTCAATTTGCAGACGAGCAGGTGTCTGTGAAGGTTTATGGGAATGTCATGCTCGAAGCGGACGATCTTCTATTAAAGCGCATTTTAGATAATTTAATAACTAATGCTAAGAAATATACTCCTGTTGGTACAAAGGTAAGTGTAGAAGCGCAAAATATAGGCAAGGGAGTTATGCTAACTATTGCTGATCAAGGTCCGGGTATTCCACAAGAAGAGTTAGATAATCTCTTTGAACGTTATTATCGAGGTACTAATACGACAGATGATACAACGGGTACAGGCCTAGGATTGGCGATTACTAAGCAGTTAATTGATTTACACAATGGTACCATTAGTGTCCGATCGGGAGCAGAAGGTACAGTTTTTGACTTGAAATTTAATTGTAAATAGCAGGTCCTTAGTTAAAGAGTAAGTTAATTTTGGCAGTACAAGTGATGAATCTTTCACTTTGTACTGCCTTTTTTATGCATTGATGAGTTTGCGCGGCTATTTTTCTATATACATCTCTCTGATGGTCGCTCAATTTTTACATAGCGCCATAAATTATTGGCGATGTCACGTGCTTCAGCAGCGTGTTCCGTCCCAACAAATGCTTTTCGGAAAGGAGTAAGTAGTGATTCTATGATGAAAAGCTTTGGTTTCTCACATTGTAATTCTTCCATCAAAAATTCAGTGTATTCCAAGCCTTCAAGGGTTTCATCCTTAGACAATCCTTTCATAAATCCTTGCAATTGTTCAACAATCATTTCCTTGTTAATGGATTGATAGTTCGCCACATTTTGAATAGCGTTAATCATTTCAACATTTATAATGACTTCTTTGGATTCTAACATGACAGGAATGATTGCTTTAATATTACGCAATGCTACACGGACAATTGTTTCACGACTTATAAATTGGAAATCCGAAATTAAAACTGCGCGTAATGAGAGGTTAATCATTCCGAGAGCTTGTATAGCGCATTCATAGCTCAGTGTACTAATTTCTTCACCGAAAACTTGTACAAAACGATTCGCAAGCCATTCTAGCTCCTGTAAGTAATAGTTCAAAATAATCTTTTTAAGTTCTTTGTCACGAGAATGGGTGACCGATTCAAAAATTTGAATTAGATTGTGCTCGCGATTGACATACATGAGTACGGCAACTTGCTGTGTTAATACTTCCAAATCAGTAGGGTCTTTACCGTATAGTAATTCGTGACGGCGATTGCTCGCTTCCTCACGTCCCTCATCTAGTATGGCGATTAAGCATTCATTTTTAGAAGAAAAATGATTATAAAACGTGCCCTTCGAAATTTTAGCTGCACTAATAATATCGTTAATGGATGTGTCCACTAATCCTTTTTCGATAAAAAGCTCACGAGCGGCTGTAATGATTTGTCTTTTTCTTTTATTCATAACCTCACCTTTTTTAAGATATTATACTACCATTCTACATCGAAAATGCTTATATATCAATGTTTATGAATTTTTTAATCTTAATTCTTGAAAAAAATAGACTGCGAGTATAAAATAAGTTTTATTGAAAAAACAAGAAGGAATTGAGGGATATAAATGAATAGTGAGCAAACAATGAAAAAGCCCCCCTATGGCATGATTGCTATTTTATTTGTGGGTGCTTTTGTTGCCTTTCTAAATAACACATTGTTAAACGTTGCGTTACCAACAATCATGAAAGATTTTGGGATCACAACGTATTCTAAGGTACAATGGCTTGCGACAGGATATATGCTTGTAAGTGGTATTTTGGTACCAGCTTCGGCATTCTTTGTAACACGCTTCAAAAATAGACATTTATTTATTGCAGCGATGTCAGTCTTTACGATCGGTACAATTATGGCAGGTTTTGCACCTAACTTCGGTATGCTATTAGCAGGACGTATGGTGCAAGCTGCAGGTGCATCGACAATGTCACCACTTTTAATGAATGTTATGTTAACTAGCTTCCCAAGAGAAAAACGTGGGGCAGCGATGGGGATATTTGGTTTAGTCATGATTATGGCACCAGCAATAGGTCCAACATTATCAGGATATATTGTTGAGCACCATGATTGGCGTATGCTATTCCAAATGATTATTCCGTTTGCTGTAATTAGTTTATTGTTTGCTGTTTGGAAATTAGATAACGTGATGGAGACACGTGAAGTTCATTTAGATTTCCCATCCGTATTATTATCAACAATAGCATTCGGTGGTATACTGTATGGATTTAGTGCAGCGGGGGATAAGGGTTGGTCAAGTCCTTGGGTATATGGCACGATTTCAGTTGGCTTTATCGCATTAATAATCTTCGTGTTAAAACAATTACGTATGGATCAGCCTTTGCTAGAATTACGTATTTACAAATATCCAATGTTTGCATTGGGATCGGCTATTTCTGTTATCGTATCAATGGCTATGTTCTCAGGGATGATTTTAACACCTGCATATGTGCAATCAATTCGTGGCATTGAACCTTTTGAAGCGGGCTTAATGATGCTTCCTGGGGCGCTGATTATGGGGCTTATGTCGCCGATTACAGGGAAGCTTTTTGATAAATTCGGACCACGAGTGTTAGCGATGATCGGTTTAACCATTACAACACTAGCAACATTCGGCTTAACGAAGTTAGAAATAGATTCAAGCTATACATTTATCGTGTCAATGTACACAATTCGTATGTTCGGTTTGTCTATGGTTATGATGCCAATTATGACAAACGGTTTAAACCAAATACCACAAATGATGAATCCACATGGTACAGCCATTAACAATACTGTACAGCAAGTGGCAGGGGCAATAGGTAGTGCTTTGATGGTATCGTTTATGAATACCCGTACAAAAGCAACAGCACAGGATTTAATTGCAGAAGCGAAGGTAAATGCGGCACAATCGGGTTCTGCACCAACGCCTGAGCAAATGCAACAAATGCAAGAACAAATTATGCAAAATGCTTTATTGGATGGTATTACTCACTCATTCCTAATTGCTGCAGGTCTTACAGTGGTGGCACTTGTGCTAGCACTTTTCCTAAAACGTGTGAAAGTTGAAAGTGCTGCGGCTTCCATGGATTTGAAAAAACCAACAAAATAATTTGTGATATGGACCTGTTAGTAGAATATTTCTTCTAACAGGTTTTTTGATGACGCAATAATTGTTATCGATAAATGAGGAGATTTGGGTAATAAATCATAATTAGTTTTCGATATACTCGAATAATTGGTCGATAAATCCTTTTATATCAGAAGCAATAAGGTAAAAGAGATTGTTGATTTTTTTATATGAAAATGAATTCCTACATTATATATATAAAATAGGAAGTATTACACGAACGATGGTGGGGAAGATTAAAAACAAAACGAAGCAAGAACAATTAGTATTAAAAATCAAATATTTTGCAGAGATAGTTACGTTTGATAATATTGTATTTTTTAACAATGTGGATGAAAAGCAAACTTAAATACAATATATAGTTGACAAAATCAATGAATATTGAAAAGATTGTCGAAATTGTGATTTAGCTCATTGAAATAATATGCAAACAGTCTTATAATGGAGTTTGTAATGTCACCAAGACAAGATAAGGATGGAATTATGATGCACTTTTTGCAAAGTAAAGTTAACATTGTAATAACAAATCATATGAATTGCTGTCCAGCTCTTAGACTGGTGATTTGTAAGACATACGCGCTGTAACGACTGTTAAGAAGTGCCTTAATGGTCTTTTTTACATGGAAGCAATATAAAATTAAAATAGTAATAGTGATGGCAAAGGAGAGTTCAAAATGTCAGAAACGAATAACCAAACACAGTCTGAACAATTAACTGTAAGTCAAGAACAACTGGATGTGCTAGATCAATTATTAAAGCCTGAGGTTCAGGAATCACTTACAACTTTAGTTGAGCAATTACCAAAGTTAACTGAAATGATGACGTTATTAACAAAATCGTATGAGTTCGCTCAAGCTGTTGCAACTGACGAAGTGCTGAAAAATGATACTGTTGGTGCTGTAACAGAAATGGCAGGCCCAGTAGTAGGCTCAGCAAAAAATCTTGCAGCTACTGCAATTGAAGCGAAAGATCGTGCTTCTGAAAGCCAAGAAGTAATTGGTTTATTCGGTCTTATGAAAATGTTAAAAGACCCACAAGTTCAAGGTGTTTTCCGTTTTGTTAATGCTTTCTTACAAGTAAGCGCTGAACGTAAATCTAAATAAGACTCGACTCGAGATATATTCAATTCGTAAGGACGGAGGATTAATTAATCATGTCAAAAGAAATCGTCATCTTAGGTGCTGGTTACGCTGGCGTTTTAACTGCATTAACTGCACGTAAGTATTTATCAGCTGATGAAGCTAAAATTACTGTAGTAAACCAATTCCCAACACACCAAATTATCACCGAGCTTCACCGTTTAGCTGGTGGTACTATTGCTGAAGGTGCTGTTGCTTTACCACTTAAAAAAATCTTTAAAGGTTTAGATATCGATTTACAAATTGCTAAAGTAACGAAATTCAATGTAGACACTAAAAAAGTTGACCTAGATACTGGTTATACTTTAGATTACGATACATTAGTAGTATCTTTAGGTAGCCAAACTGGATTCTTCGGTATCCCTGGATTAGAAGAAAACTCTATGGTACTTAAATCAGTGAACGATGCAAACAAAATTAACAGACACATCGAAGACCGTATTAAAGCATATGCACAAACGAAAGACGAAGCAGATGCGACAATCGTTATCGGTGGTGGCGGTTTAACAGGTGTCGAGCTTGTTGGTGAAATCGTGGACAACTTCCCGAAAATTGCAGCAAAACACGGTGTTAACTTTGCTGATCTTAAAATCAAACTTGTGGAAGCTGGTCCGAAAATCTTACCAGTACTTCCAGATACATTGATCCAACGTGCTACGGAAAGCTTAGCAAAACGTGGTGTTGAATTTATTACAGGTACTCCTGTTACAGGCGTTGAGGGTAATGTCATCGCTCTTAAAGATCGTGAACCAATCGTTGCCAATACACTTGTTTGGACAGGTGGGGTAGCTCCACTTCCACTAGTAGGAGAATCTGGCCTTGCTGCTGACCGCGGTAAAGCAACGATTAACGAGTTCTTACAATCTACATCTCACGATGATGTATTCGTAATTGGTGACGCATCTGTTGCATTACCAGCTGATGGCGGACGTCCACTATACGCACCAACTGCTCAAGTTGCATGGCAAATGGGTGAGTGCGCTGGCTACAACCTATTCGCACAATACAAAAACCAAGAGATGAAGTCTTTCTCTGCAGTTAACTCTGGTACACTTGCAAGCTTAGGTCGTAAAGACGCTGTTGCGACAATTGGTGCTAGCAACACAGAACTGAAAGGTCTTCCTGCAACACTTATGAAAGAAGCGTCTAACATTCGCTATCTTACACATATCAAAGCGCTATTCGGCTTAGCGTACTAATATTTTTAGGGCATGATTCAATTATTATATTGAATTCATGCCCTTTTTTAGTTTTATTAGGGTATACATACAATTTAGGGTGAAGTGAGTGCTCGGCATTTCAGCTGGATGGGAGAGTCAGAGTGGCGGATAGAAATCGGGACGATGGAAGGAAGAGTCGGATCGACGGGTAGAAATGCCGAAGCGACGGGAAGAAGTCGGGGCGACGGATAGAAAGGCCGAAGCGACGGAAAGAAGTCGGGGCGACGGATAGGAAGGCCAAAGCGACGTATAGGAAGGTCAAAGCGACGGAAGGAAGAGTCGGAGTGACGGATAGGAAGGCCAAAGCGATGGAAGGAAGAGTCGGAGCGACGGAAAGAAATGCCGAAGCGACGGAAAGAAGTCGGGGCGACGGATAGAAAGGCCAAAGCGACGGAGGGAAGAGTCGGGGCGACGGAAAGAAATGCCAGAGCGACGGATAGGAAGGCCAAAGCGACGGAAGGAAGAGTCGGATCGACGGATAGAAAGGCCGAAGCGACGGAAAGAAGTCGGAGCGACGGATAGGAAGGCCAAAGCGACGGAAGGAAGAGTCGGAGCGACGGAAAGAAATGCCAGAGCGACGGAAAGAAGTCGGATCGACGGATAGGAAGGCCGAAGCGACGGAAGGAAGAGTCGGATCGACGGATAGAAATGCCAGAGCGACGGAAAGAAGTCGGAGCGACGAAAAGAAGAGCCCGATCGACGGATAGAAATGGGGGCGACGGATAGGAAGGCCCAAGCGACGGAAGGAAGAGTTGGAGTGACGGAAAGAAATGCCGAAGCGACGGATAGGAAGGTCAAAGCGACGGAAAGAAGTCGGGGCGACGGATAGGAAGGGCAAAGCGACGGAAGGAAGAGTCAAAGTGACGGATAGATTCGTCAAAGTCGTGGATAGAGCGGCCGAATTCGTGGATAGAACCATCAAAGTCGTGGATAGAACAGCCAAAATCGTGGATAGCCCCGACCAAGCGATGGAAAGAAGAGCCAGAGTGATAGATAGAGAAGCCGAAACTATGAATAGAGCTATCGATACAACGGTAGAAACTATTATGTCTTAACCCACACATTTTACGTAGCGCCCCTTCTAATAGGAGGCGCTACGATTTTTATATCGCTATTGCTTCCGTTTGCATAGCAAAGCGGCGACAGTATTAAAATTCCCTCTACTCATTGAGTTTAGAAATATTTCTATAGAATCTAGCCTTCGAGGGTTGAATATTCAAAATTAGCAATGTAGATGCTACTAAAAACATGATGATGGATGCGGATATAACAACATTTCGAATAGATATAATTTCAGCTGCAACTCCAAAGATGGCAGTTATGATGATTACGAACAAAGCTTCCACAAAACCGTAGATACTTCCTATTCTCCCCATACTGTCGACAGGAATATTGTTTTGATAAAAGGTATAGAAACCTGTATTGGCAAAGGCTGTCGCAAAGGACAAAAGAAAGCATCCAAAAGAAGCGATAAGAAATGTGTAAGAGGATGTGAAAGTTAAATAGCCTAATGCTGTTATTACCGAACCCATTCCTATTAGCCAAGCAGTCGACACTTTTTCTACGATTGCCGTATTCGTTAAAGAACCAACTAATACTCCAGCACCTGCTATGCTTACTAAAATACCATATTCACCTTCGGATAATGAAAGTACTTGAGTAGCAAAGGCAGCCTCTAAAGAATCCGTCGCTGTCATCATGACAATCATCGCACTAAATAAAAAATAGATTATCATAATATAGGAATTTTTAAGGCTAAATCTTATAACAAGTTTCCAATCATCTACTAATAACTTGAAGGAAAATGTATGATTGGTTTTACTAGTAAGTTCTTCATTGGCTTCAACATTAGGCATACCTAATGTGATACAGGCTGATAAAAATAAAGCAATGGCATTCAAATATATGGCCGTATTAGGCGTTCCAATCGTAAATAGCATTCCTGCAATGGCTGGACCAGTTATGAATGCGCCTGAATCGAGTAAGCTACGAAGTGAGTTAAAACGTTTCCTTTGTTCTATGGGTATCAATTTCGTAATGTAAGTCATGGAAGTTGGGTGATACATAGAACTCGCTATGGTGATTACGAAGACTAAGACGTAAATCCAAGCTAAAGTAGAAAAGAAAGGAAGTATGATAATTAGTAAAGATTGAAAATTGTTAAGAACAAACATTAGATATTTTTTATTTAAACGATCTATCAAACTACCTGACCAAAAACTGGAAAATAGTGTGGATGACGCTCTAACGATATACAAACCGGACACAGCTATAGCTGACCCTGTGAGGTTTAAGACAATAAGATTTAAAGCGATAAAATAGATCCAACTTCCAACACTGGAAACACCAATACTAAACAATAATATAGCCGGATAACGCCACGCTTCTAATAATTTATTCATGCTCATATAAATTCCTCCTAGTGTTTGTTTACAAGTAACTAAACAAAAAAATCCCACCTCCAAGACGTTTTGTCTTAGGGACGAGATTGTGGAATTTATATTCACGTGGTGCCACCCTAGTTCACTATTATGTCACCATAATAGTCTTTTCAGTACGGCATACATACTTATGCTTATACTGTTACTCTGTAACGGGAGTTCCCGTCGCACCATCATTCAAGTAGAAATCCAATGCGCTACTCCGAGGCTTGTTTCAATAATTCGTTCCTACTCGTTTTCAGCAACTCGAGCTCTCTGGGAAGAACAGCCTTATTTACTTTTCTCTTCAATGTATTTTCGCTAGTGTAGCATAAATTTGTATTTTTAGTAAAGTGTTACTTTTGGAATATTCCGATAAACCGAAAAGTATTTTTAAAAATATAAGCCAGTAGCCTTTCATTTCAATATAAAGGGCTGCTGGCTTGTTTAATTAAAATAGGTGAATAATTGACTCTTGCCATCTATTAAGTTTTATCAAAATAAACGAAGCAATGCGTCAGTTAGTGGATTTATGGTATTAATTTAAACTTTGATGGTAGTTGAAGTAATAAATATAAAATTTGTAGGTTTATCTGTTTTATTAAACCAGTTGTGGGGGATGGTCGAATTCATATGAATACTATCCCCAGGATATAGATCATATTCTGTATTATCAAGAATGATTGTCAAGATTCCATCGGTGACATATATAAACTCCTGTCCTGCATGTGAAAAAGGGGTCTCTCGTTGGTCTCCCGGTAATAAGGTTACTAAAATCGGCACAAATATAGGATTTGATACATTTCCAGAAAGGTCCGAATAAATAAACGATGACTTATGTTCGGATTGTTTATAAGTTCCTCGCCTAATCATATCTTTGTCCATTTGTATTGTATCCGGAAAGAAATAACTAGGACTAACACCAAGAGCTTCAGATATTTTGCGCAAGGAATGTAATGTGATAGAACAAAGAGATCGTTCTACTTGAGATAAAAAGCTTATCGATAAATCTGTTTTTTCAGAGACTTCCTTTAATGTCATTTTTTTTGACTTACGAAGTCTTTTTATTAAAATCCCTATATCTTGATCCATTTTATCAACCTCAAATATAGTCTTATTGTAATAAAGTATATATAATACTTAAATTCTTGTAAAGTTATGGTAGCCTTTGGGTTTGAGTTGTTTTTAACTGCGAGACCTGTTGACGTTTAACTTTTTTAGTAGAAGTCTTTTGGAAAAAATATTGAATCTTCAGAAATTGAATGTATAATAATTGTAAACGCTTTACATTTCTAATTTTATCTTTTGATAAAATTTAAGTGGTATTTAAATTTTACTTACATAAACTTTATGAAGTTGAATTTTTTATGTAATAATCAAGTTCAAATCTAGGTGAATCATGAAATAGCATTTAATAAATGCAATTTTTTTAGGTGAAAATTTAAGTCACATTTAAATTTAGAGGGATATTTGCAGATAATTAAAGCTATGATTAAATAACGTGTTTATTAACAAATGTATTAAATATCAAACAAATTGGAGGGAAGAATGATGGAATTCAAAAAAATGTTTACTACGATTGATCTCCATGTATCTGGAGAACCGTTGCGTATTATTACTGGAGGTTTACCAGAAATTAAAGGAGGCACGCAGCTAGAAAGACGTGCCTATTGTATGGAACATTTAGATCATATTCGAGAAGTTTTAATGTATGAGCCTAGAGGTCATGATGGCATGTATGGTTGCATTATTACTCCACCAGCAAGCGAAGGCGCAGATCTAGGTGTGTTGTTTATGCACAATGAGGGTTGGAGTACAATGTGTGGCCATGGCGTTATTGCGGTAGTGACCATGGCTATTGAAACAGGCATGATTGAGGTGAAAGATGAAAATGATAAACTGATCATTGATTGTCCGTGTGGGCCTGTAACAGCGTATGCAAAGTGTAGAGGAACTAAAGTAGAATCTGTCTCCTTTGAAAATGTACCTTCTTTCGTCTATAGAAAAGATTTTCCGATTAAAATTGATGGTTACGAATTTGATGTGGATATTTCATACGGTGGTGCTTTTTATGCCGTGGTTGATAGTGAAAAAGTTGGCTTGAAAGTGAACAACAAAGATTTATGGGATTTACAAGTATCGGGTGACAAAATTAAACATTACATTGAAAGTCAAATTGAAGTAAAACATCCATTTGAAGATATAACGGGGATCTATGGTGTAATTTTCTCTGATAATCCAAAAGACAGCCATGCGGATTTACGAAATGTCACAATCTTTGCTGACAAACAGGTAGATCGATCTCCATGTGGTTCTGGTACTGCTGCAAGAGTAGCTACTTTATACGAACGTGGCGTACTGAAGGAAAGTGGAAGTTTTATTCATGAAAGTATAACAGATGGACAATTTGTTGGTGAAATACTTTCTTTAACGAAAGTGGATGACTATAAAGCTGTTATTCCAAAAGTTACTGGGAACGCCTTTATTACAGGTTTCCATCAATTCGTGATTAGTCCAGAGGATCCCCTTAATAGAGGGTTTTTATTGAAGTAAATTTGCTGCTGATTTTGCACCTAATGTAGTAGCCAAAAATTTAATTTTTGTACCAAATGCGATGGATATAAAGTTAGAAAAAGGGTGGGGAATTATGTTAGTTATAAGTACGGATGAACAAAAAAGTTTAGTAGATATGAATGAAGTTATTGAATGTGTGGCTGTTGCCTTGAGGGAATTTTCAGCAAATAGAACTATTACACCTATCCGCGCTGCTCTGCCTTTCGATAACGGCCAAAATACAGCATTGATTATGCCATCGGTAGCAGAAGAACTTAGTAGTGTCGGATTAAAGATAGTAACAGTAGCACCTAATAATAAAGAATTAGGTAAGAAAACGATAACGGGCGTAGTAATGCTATCAGATTTTAAAACTGGCGAACCAATTGCTCTACTAGAAGGTTCTTATTTAACAATGATTAGAACGGGTGCGTTATCAGGTGTTGCAACGAAGTATTTATCTCGTGAAGATTCAAAAAAGTTATGCATCATCGGCACGGGGGAACAAGCAAAAGGTCTAGTTGAAGCAATAGTAGCTGTACGAAATATTGAAGAAATTCTTCTTTATAATAGAACGGAGCAAAAAGCACATGAATTCGCGAAGTATATTAGAAATAAATTCGATAAGCATGTACAAGTTTATTCAGATCCGAATGAAGCGGTACTTAAAGCTGATATTATTGTGACCACAACCAATTCTTCAACACCAGTTTTTTCTGAACCGTTAAAGCCAGGTGTTCATGTAAATGCGGTTGGTTCATTCAGACCTACGATGCAGGAATTGCCGTCTCATGCTCTTTCTTCAGCTCACAAAGTAGTAGTTGAATCTAAAGAAGCAGCCATAGAAGAGACTGGTGACATAATAATTCCAATAAATGAAGGAGTCTTTGATTCGGGTGATATCTTTGGAGAGCTCGGACAAATTATTGACGGGCAACTAAAAGGAAGAGAAAGTGCAGAAGAAATTACGCTATTTAAATCGGTAGGATTAGCGGTTGTAGACATTGTAGTTGCAAAGTATTTTTATGACAAGGCTATTAAACATAAAATGGGGACTTACATTAACCTTTAAAATTATAGTTAAGTGTCATTTAAATAACTAAGTTGGTGCGGAACTATCAAGATGTTGAAATATTTTAATTGAGTCCATTTTTTGGCTCATCATTATAACGTGGGGTTGATTTCTATTCCGACTGGGCGCTTTGCTGCTGACGCTTCGCTTTCGCGCAGATAAACCATTTGCCGCTGACGCTTCGCTTTCGCGCAGATAAACCATTTGCCGCTGACGCTTCGCTTTCGCGCAGAGCAAAGCTTCCTAGGGGTGTTCAGTCTTCACTCCAATTCAACCGCATACGTTTTAACAAAAATACTGCCCTATATTTTGGTAACAGAGCGTTTTTTACACAAAAATTTAAGTCCCACTTAAAAATAATGAAGATTAATACAGATAATAGTTAGTTAAATATTGCGGATTTAGTTAACTGAATATTTTGTCTTTTGTGCTTAGAGAATAAGGAGGTGTTTGCATGAAGTGGTGGAGGAATCAAAAGCTATATGTAAAGATTTTCATCGGGGTATTAGTAGGGATTGTGTTAGGTTTTGTCTTTGGACCCAAAGTTGCCATTATAAAACCTATCGGGGACATTTTTATTCGCTTGTTACAAATGCTCATCGTTCCATTGGCCTTTTTCAGTATTGTATCGGGTATTACTAAGCTTGAAGATATTAAAATGTTAAAGTCTATCGGTGGTAAAATAATGATTATTTATGTTCTTACCACTTTATTAGCGACGATTATTGGTGTCGTTACGGCCCTTTTAATCAGCCCAGGTAAAGGAGAGGTAGGGCTTCTCGGTAAAACAGAAGCTATAGATCAAGAGGAATTTAGTTTTCTTGATAATATTGTTCAATGGTTTCCGTCAAACGTTGTGCAATCAATGGCAGAGACCAATATGCTTCAAATTATTATCTTTGCTGTTTTTGTCGGAGTTGCCATAGTACTTCTTGGAGACAAAGTGAATAGAATTAAGGAATTAGCTCATGAAGGCGCGGATTTGATGATTAAGATTGCTGAAATTGTTATTAATTTTGCTCCATTTGGAATTATGGCATTAATCGCAAACGTTGTCGGAACGCTTGGGTTTGGGGTAGTGATCGAAGTTGGTCGATATGTATTATCAGCATTTATCGGGTTTTTAATTATTCTCTTAGTGGTCTATCCGATTATGTTAAAAGTATTAGGAAAAACCAGTCCAGTTTTCTTTTACAAACAAATAAGTCCAGCTATGCTTGTAGCTTGTAGTACAACATCAAGTAGTGCAACACTTCCTGCGTCGATGGAGGTTTCAAAAAGGGGACTTAAAATACCAGAACATATATATGGTTTCACGCTTCCACTTGGCGCTACACTTAATATGAATGGATTAGCATCGACATTAGGTGTTCTAGCAGTATTTGCGGCAAATCTATATGGGCTCCCTATTACGTTCAGTATGATTTTACAAACTGCTTTTTTAGGTGTTGTTCTTGCAATGGGCTGCGCAGGAGTGAAAGGGGCGGATGTTGTGACTGCATCACTATTGCTTTCTACAATGGGTCTTCCTCTTACAATAATCCCAATCATTGCGGCTGTTTCTCCAATTGTAGATATGGGGAATACCGTGGTCAATATTACTGGTGATATAGCAGGAACACAGATTGTTCATCAAAGAAACCCCGAATACTCAAATGAAGGAGTTTAAAAAAGTCTAAAAGTGGCTTGAGCCTTATTTTAATGGGCCCAAGCCATATTTTTTTGCGTATGAAAAAGTGTTCCGATAAATGTGAGAAACATTCCGATAAACTATGAAATTGTTCCGATAAATCTTGAAAACATACCGATATTTCACGAAAAGGTTCTGATAATCTTATTGAAGATAGGCTTTAAGTGCTGTTAATAGTGATTGGCAAATGATGATTGATTCTACTGTATTAATAGCTATTTCAAGAGAATGGTCAGCATTTTTTACAATAGCAAGCTCATGTGAAGAAAGTTGTTCTAAACGTTCTTTAGAATAATGAGGATCAGCTGTACCGATTGCTAAAAACGTCTGCTTTTCTAGTAAGTTTTGCATGATATGTTCAAGAGACAATAAGGGAGTAAAAAGTACATAACGAGAAGGAACAAGTGAAGACTGTTGCATATAAAAATCTATGATAGCCAATGTTCCAAGTGATTTTCCTATATATACAGCTTCCGTATAAGATTTGGTGCTTAAAATATAGTCTACAATAGGATTTGCTGCATTATAAACCATTTCTGAAATAGCTTCTGGCTCCTGTTCGAATTGCTGCGGATCAAATGTATAGCATACCTGTACAACATCATAGCCAAGCTCTAGCATCAGTACCGTGGAATAATAAAGAAGTGGTTTTTCATAAGTATAGCCTGTGCCAGAGAACATAAAGCAAACTTTATCACTAGTGCTGTCAAAGTAATTGTATGCAATGCCATTATGTTGTTCTTTTTTAAGTTTCATTTTCATGGAAATACCTCCATTTTTCTTCCTTTTATTAGGTTCATCACCAAAAGTTGTGGATGACATTTATTAAAACGTATGCCATGTATATAGGTTGAGTGGAGGTTGGACGCCCCCAGGAAGCTCTGCTCTGCGCGAAAGCGAAGCGTAAGCGGCAAAGCGCTCAGTCGGAACGGAAATCAACCACACGTTTTAGTGGTGATCCTTTTATTGTATAATTTTACTATAACAAGGAGGGGGAATTTTATGAAGGCGGTTATCATCAATGAGTTTGGCACTTCTGATGTTTTAAAGTATGTGGAATGTCCAAAGCCTACTATTTCGGAAGGGGAAGTATTAATACGCACGTCATATACGAGTGTGAATTTTGCTGATATTAAAAACCGAACAGGGAATAAGGCAAAAGCGAATTTTCCGATGATACTTGGTTTAGATGTAGCGGGTGTAGTGGAAGAAGTTTTTGATGAAAGCAGTGTTTTTATTAAGGGGGACCAAGTAATTGCATTCCCGAAAAATGGAGCCTATGCAGAATATGTGGTGGCAAAAGAGCAGCTCGTTTTTAAAATTCCAAATGATGTCCCTTTGGAAAAGATAGCTGCTGTGCCAACAGTTTCATTTCTATCTTATCTTTTGACACATCAAATCGCTCCAATTAGTAAGGACGATCGTGTATTAATTCATGCTGCATCCGGTGGGGTAGGGACAATGCTTATTCAAATGGTGAAAAAGCTAGGTGCTAAGAAAATTATTGGCACGGTTAGTGATATGAAGAAAGCGCCAATTGCCTTTGAACTAGGTGCACATCATGTGCTGACATATGAAAATTTTGGTGAACAAGTTAATGAATATACGGATGGTCAAGGTGTTAACATTATTTTTGACTCAATTGCAGGTAATATTACGGAAGAGAGTTTTAACTGCTTAGCTCCTTATGGTACGCTAGTGCAATTTGGAAATAGTGGTGGTAAGGCAGGAAATATAAAAACATCTGATTTACATAGTAGCTGCCGCAATGTGAAAGGCTTTAGCTTAGGAACGACTCGAGCCTTCAAACCTGAAATGCTACAACAAGTTGCGCAGGAGATGTTTACTTTATTGAAAGATGAAAGTTTCCAAGTACCAATTGCCAATGTTTTTGCATTAGAGGACATGCAGAAAGCCCATAAATTAATGGAAAGTCGTCAGCATCAAGGGAAAATTTTAATTAAAATATAAAACATTAAAACCCTGTATAGATACACACTATACAGGGTTTTATAGTGTAAAAAACAAAATGGTCAAGAAGGTTTTGGCGAATGTTGTGGCTCTTTAAATGAGGGTGATTTCCGATTCAGGCTACTCGCTTTCCTGTGGGCGAGCGTCGAGCCGCCCCCACCTTAAGTTGTTGCTGACGCTTCGCTAACACTCTGCTTCGCACAGATTTGCCGAAGGGCCATACTTTCTACATAGTACAGAAACCTCTTCAAATATTTGTTAAAATACGATATTATTATATGGATTTTTGTATTTCTTTACCTTATTTTGATATTGTTATTTGTTTTAGGTCAATTTTAAAATATAATGTTATGTTTGGCCTCTTGTATAATTAAGCGCGAATATAAAGGAATGGCTAATAGGAGAGTGATGGAGTGCTTTTTAATTCCTTTGAATTTATTTTTCTATTTTTACCAATTACATTTGTAGTCTATTTTTTCTTAAATCGCTTCAGTAACCAACAATATGCGATTTATTGGTTGGTACTGAGCTCTTTGTTTTTTTATGGTTATTTTAAGTTAACTTATTTAGCAATCATCACGGTCTCAATCATTGTGAACTTTGCTTTAAGTCGGATCATTAATAATAGCAATAATCGTCTGAGAAAGACTTATATGATTATCGGAGTAGTCTTTAATGTTTTAATACTTTGTTACTATAAATATACAGATTTCTTTATTACAAATATTAATAGTTTATTCGATACAGATTTTGCAATGTTGCATTTATTGCTACCATTAGGGCTTAGTTTTATTACATTTCAACAAATTGCTTTTATTGTTGATAGTTATCGAGATGGAACTGCTCATTATAAATTTAGCAATTATGCGCTGTTCATTTTGTTTTTCCCACAATTAGTAGCGGGGCCAATTGTTCAGCATGATGAAATGCTTCCACAGTATGATATTAAAGAAAATCGAAAAATTATTCATGACAATGTTGCACGTGGCTTATTTATCTTTGTCATCGGTTTAGTCAAAAAGATTGTTATTGCGGATACGGTGGGCATATGGGCTAATGCAGGTTTTGAAAATTATAGTAACTTAAGTTTTGTGGAAGCGTGGATTACTTCCTTATCATATACTGTACAACTTTATTACGATTTTAGTGGATATTCTGATATGGCGATTGGTTTAGCCTTATTATTTAATATTAAATTGCCAGTAAATTTCTTCTCTCCCTACAAAGCACGTAATATTCAGGAGTTTTGGAAAAAGTGGCATATGACCTTGAATCGGTTTTTAACTACATATGTATATTTTCCGTTAGGTGGTAGCCGAAAAGGGGCTTTTAGGACTTATATAAATATTTTAATTATTTTCTTCATCAGTGGATTTTGGCACGGCGCTGGATGGAATTTTATTTTATGGGGACTTATGCATGGTTTTGCGTCTGTTGTGGTAAGACTTTTTAGTAAAACTGGTGTTAAACTTCCTTATTTACTTTCGTGGTTTATAACCTTCCAATTTGTTAACATTGCTTGGGTATACTTCCGTGCAACAAGCCTCGAGCAAGCAAATACTATTATATCTAAAATGTTTACGCCAAATATGGAATCTATAACGAGTTTCTTTACGGAGCCGCTTACTAATTTTGCTCAAGCTGAAGCATTTAGTGTTATGGGATTAACATTAAGTGATCCGATCGTGATTGTTGTAGGACTTTTAATCACACTTGTACTTGCATTTACTGCCTTAAATTCTATTCAGTTAATGGATAAGATGACATTTAATTGGGGAGCAATCATTTATATGCAATGTATGATTGCGCTAGTTCTTATATCGATCTATTATATGCAAAAAAATAGTATATTCTTATATTTTAATTTCTAAATAAAGGTGTGAATTAACTTGGATCCGAAAAAATGGTTAGTAAAATTGTTTGCCACATCCTTCATCGTAATAGGATTACCTGTTTTCGGAATTATGGGTTTCAATTATTATATTGATCCTCTATGGAATTACACACATGCCAATGACTTTAACGACTATCAGCTTGGCTTTGATGAAAGACAATTAAAAACAAATTATATTAATAACCATGATTTCAATTATGATAGTTTGCTAATTGGAACGAGCAGGATTACGTATCTTGATGAAAGGGCCTTTACAACAGAAAGTGTCTATAATTATTCATTAAGTGGGCTGCAGATAGAAGAATACTTGCCTTATATGAAATATGCTGAAAAGAAAAATGGTAAGCCGTTTAAGAAGATTTTTATTGAGTTATATTTTGATTCAGCTAATACTAGCAAACCTAATACATTGAATCCGCCGCAAACTTATATTGAGACGTCTGAGGCACCGTTTTATGCAATAAAATCTTTATTTTCAGAAAGCACTATGCATTATGCTCGTTTTAATTATGATATCTCTAAGGCAAATCATTATGATGGTGCTCGTAGTTACATGCGTAATAATATTGCACAAACTACATATCCGAATGATGATATGGAGCAGTCGTGGCAAGAATTTAAGAAAAATTTTAAAGCAGAGTCAGCCAAGCCTTTTATGTATGATCATGACTATCGGAAAAAGCTTCAAGCTATAAAAGAGGCATTTCCAAATACAGAATTAGTTGTCTTTACGGAGTTAATGCCTGCCAAACGACTTCAAACAATTTTGCATAATGATAATCGTTACGAGGCATATAGCAGATGGATGAACGAAATGGTGGATGTGTTTGGTACCGTCTATAGCTTCCATACTGTGAATGAAGTAACAACAAATGTGGATAACTTTTTTGATTGGCTTCATTACTATCCAAATGTGGGATATTTAATAATAAAATCTTTAGAGAACAGGGAAGATCAATCAACTATTATGCAAGCTGTAAATAAAGGGAATCTTGATGAGTACCTTGAAAATGTAGTGGTAGATATAGATATTGAATAAGAGATGAAAAGATGACTCCGACCTGTACGGTCAGAGCCATCTTTTTTCAATGTTGATATTGTTAGTGTTACTGCTTGTTTAGTTCATTTATTTTTTCATAAATACGTCGCTTACGATAGAGCATAATACCTGCTTCGGCAACATCTTGCATCATGCCTTTATTGGCAAAGGCACCGAAAATCATCCCGGCAATCGGAATCATTTGGAACAGCTTTTTCCAACCAAACTGATCGCGATACGTAAAGAATACTTCCTTCCAACCTTGAAGCTGTGAAATCATATTTTCTGCTGCGTTATTATGAGTATCATACATGGACGAAAGTTCCTTCAATATCGCTTCTTTGCCGACAATATCGGCGGAGCTGAATTGGAGACATTTTACGATGAAAATACGCTCCATTTTATCGTTCGGATCATAGCCATGAATGATCGCAATCTCTTGCAATGTTTTTAAAGCCATCCCTAAAATAAGAGGAATATCAATAGCCAATGTGAAAATACCACCAAAGCCAGTAGAAGCACCTTGCACTGTTGCGAATTTCACACGCTCATTTTGTAATTTGTCACTTAGCGCAATCATATCCTCTAGCGGCATTTGACTAATATCGGATATAGCAAAAATATTTTGAAACGAAGATTGGTTACGGATTTTCTGCATCATTGCTTGTTCATTAATTAAATATTTGCCACCTGTTTGAATATAGCTTCCTAATTCATCAACTAGTAATGCTATTTTATTTTGAAGGAAGGTAGGTGTCATCTTATCTAAGATTTTAAATGGGATGCGACCTAATTTATCAAAAAACCACAAATCCTTTTGATCTTTTTCCCATGCTTGAATTTCCTGTAAATGCTTTTCTAATTGCTCGACATTCTCCATTTTGTCTATTCCCCTTATTTTTTGCATTTAATTAACTTCTTTCAGCGGGTGTTCAAACACCCACTGAAATAGAGGAACTCAGTCTAAGAACGCCATGTCCTGTGGCAATGACTGAGTGACCACATCATGCTGTGTTGCTGCCGCTACGCTTTCGCACAGACAAAAACACGTTGCTGACGCTGCGTTAGCACTGCGCTTTCGCACAAAAAACATCTGTTGCTGACGCTACGTTAGCACTACGCTTTCGCGCAAAAAACATCTGCAGGCCTAGGCACAAAGCAGATTTCGGACGCAATTATGCCGAGGCATAATTGATATACGAAAGGAATTTAAAAAAGGTTTCGTTAGTTTTTGAAAAATTGCGACATTAATACGGGGGATTATTGCCAAACTGTTGCAAGTAACGCGATACCTTCTTTGATTTGCTCAAAGGTCAGCCCGCCATAGCCTATAATAATCATGGCGTGTTTCGAGACTTGCTGATAGGAGGTTGAACATGGATAGACTTTGATTCCTGCCTCCCGTGCAAGACTAATCGCAGTCTGTTCAGCAAGCCTTTTTGGTAGCTTCATAACAATGTGTAGCCCAGATTTTTCCCCAATTACTTCGAAATCCTCGGGAAAATTTGCGTTAATAGCTGCTAGTAATGTCTGTTGCTTTTTGCGATAAATAGTGCGCATTTTAGCTAAATGCTTATCGAAAAAACCTTGAGCAATAAAATCGGCTATCACAAGCTGGTCTATTTTTGAGACAACAGACTTTTGCTCCTGATTAAAAAGAACAAAATCTTCAACTAACGATTTAGGCAAAATCATGTAACTTATGCGTAGCGATGGGATAAGTGTTTTGGAAAGTGTTCCGGAATAAATAACACGCTGAAGCTGATCCATTTTTGCTAATGAGGGGATAGGGAGCCCCTTATAGCGAAATTCTGAATCATAATCATCTTCAAAAATATATGCTTTCTCAGAAATGGCCCATTGCAGAAGTGCTGCACGCCGTTCAACAGGCATGACCATGCCAAGCGGAAACTGATGTGCGGGTGTTGTGTATAACATGTGGATAGTTTTTTTCGGAATTGTAACCCCTGAGTGATCAACAGGAATAGCGTGAGTTGTTAATCCACATTGTTGCAATATTGCACGTACTCTTTTAAAGCCAGGCTCCTCTAAGCCAACATGTGTTTTGGGGCCAAAAAAGTGACATAGAGCTTGAAGCTGACTTTGTGTACCACTATAAACAAACACCTGTGATGCTTCACAAGCAACGCCTCTTGAACGTTCAACGTAGCGAGCGATTTCCGTCCGTAATAGAGCCTCTCCTTGCCAAGGGCTTGTCGTTAAGTTATTCACATTGAAGTGCTTTTTCAACAGCTTATGCCAGATGGAAATTGGAAAAGCCTCTTTATCCACATGTCCGTTGTTAAAATCAAATTTAATATCATATGTAATTGGTGTTATAGCAGTGGATGTATGCGGCTTCAGCTGCTGTCCCCATTCGAATTCAAAGGGCGCTATGAAATAACCTGAGCGTTCCTTGCTATAGATATAGCCTTCCGCTAGCAATTGCTCATATGCTTCCTTAATCGTATGAACACTAACATCGAGCGTTTTAGCAAGTGTTCGTTTGGAAGGTAATTGCTCATGGGCCGGTAGTTTATTGTTGATAACTGCTTGTTTTATTTCTTCGTAAATTTGCACGTATTTCGATGCCTCTCCAGTAAATGAAATTGATAACTCCAAAATATTGCACCTCCTGGTATGGTAAATTATTTGAAAATTGGTTATATCCATCATATCAAAATTACCGTTAAATAATGGAAAAGGAGTGAATAATAATGAATTTTATAGCACTAGAAAATGAAGTAGTATTACTTAAACCATTAGGTCAAGAGGACGCCCAAGGGATCCTAGAGGCTGGTAGTTATCCAGAGATTTGGCCTTATTTGTCCACAACGATAGAGAAGATGGATGATGTGCATAACTTTGTGGACAAGGCACTGTCTGCAAAAAACGCGAAAATAGAGTTTCCATTTGTTATTGTGGATAAAAATTCTGGGCAAATCATTGGTTCGACTAGGTTTATGGATATTGATGAGAATCATAAACGGCTTGAAATAGGTACGTCATGGATTACACCGGCTTTTTGGCGTACCACTATAAATACGAATTGTAAATATTTATTATTACAATACTGTTTTGAAGTGTTAAATCTACAACGTGTACAAATTAAAACAGACCATGAAAACGTGCGTGCTCAAAAAGCAATTGAACGTATAGGAGGAAAAAAGGAGGGTGTTTTACGTAATCATATGGTGCGCAAGGATGGCACAACTCGCCATACTGTGATGTATAGTATTACTTTACAAGAATGGCCTGAAGTGAAAAAACATTTACAGCAGTTGCTAGTTGATTCTACTAAAGAATTAGGATGAAAATGGTATTTATTTAATTTCTTTCAGCAAATGTTTTTTGTAGCAAGAGCAAAGCGGCAGCTACAGTAGTCTCCCATAGGCGGTGTCAAAAATAGATAAGAAGGGGAAGAGTACCTAAAATTTGAGAGAGTGAAAGGAGAGAACGACGGTTAATGCTTGGTTGATAGATGTGAACCGACTAATAACGGTAGAACAATATGTAGCACTAAATCATAAATGATGGATTACAAGTCATTTTGAAAAATTTTTATTCAAAGTTACAAAGCAACCTTACAATGTTTGATCAAAATAAATTTCACCCTAAATCCACTGTTGCATAGCTAGAAACAAAAGAAAAGTCTGCTTTTTGACAGCGCTTTTCTTTTGTTCTTTATCCCGATCCTTGAATAGTTTCTCTTTTATCTACTTGGAGAAGAATCCTTTTTTTCTTCTGAACTAAATCTATTTTTATCAGATGAAACGAGACAGGGGTCGTTCATTCACTATTCTTTATTCTTAAGGATCTTGCCCTTTACTTCACCAATCCTGACTTCTCCGTTACCTGACTGAGTAATAGAAGCATCTTTCGCCACGTGGTTGATATCTAGACTACCATCACCTACGTGTATCTGTGCTGAGCCACCTATCTGATCAATCGTAATATGTCCATTGATATTGTTAATAACTACATCCGAACCGATATCACGAGCGGTGATGTCACCATCTCGATTATCAATTTCAAGTGAGTCGGTTAGATTCGATACTTGAATATCACCATTGATATTTTCAATCTTGGCGCTGGACGCTAGCTCTGATACTTGGATATTGCCGTCACGATGGGATTTAATATCCAGCTTAAGCTGCTTTGGAACTTTGATTTCCAGATCGACTGCCCCCGATCCCATAGCGAGGAATTGCCCTCTAAAACGTGCATCTAAATAAGCAACATCTTTCTGTGCTTCTAGATTTAATTCCAATTTATCCATGCTGACCCCGTTGCTCTTGGCCACAGCAACGACTTCGATTTTATCTGAATCAGAGTTCCCTGAAACCTGAATTTCCCCATTCCGATGATCAATGACAAGCTTTGTCAGACCGACCACCGATAATTCTAGGTCCTTCTCTGATGATTCTTCTTTCGCTCCGCAAGCAGCAATCAACAGCAATAACACTACAAGCATAGCGCCCTTTATTCTCTTCATTTTGTTCATATTTATCCTCCTTTTTCTAGCAGAGATTGATCTAAAATTCCGCTTTTGTTGCTCAATTTCGAAGTTCGCCACTCAGACCACATCACGTTTTACAAATATAGGGTAGGATACTAAATACATGACTGCTAGATGGATACCAATAAATACGAGAGAAAAGCCCAACGTTACCCCATCAACAGAAGGATTTCCGTATATGTACGGAGTAAGGTCAGTGTGGGAGAAGACAAAGTATTTCGTCCAGCTCCAGCCGTCCATCGCAATCGCAATAATAAACCCAGTTAACGAGACGAGCAGGGAAATAACGATGGAGAAGGTTGTGCTCCGAAAGGCGGCAGAAATCATAAATGCCAACGTAATCACGATGAGCAAGAATGGAATATTAAGCACATATCCCACAAGTAGAGCTTGTAGCATCGGAACTTCCTCTACAGCTTGGTTCTTTACATAGAAATAACTGTCCGCTAATCCATCAAAGCCGAATATGAAGCCACCAAGGAAAATCGATGTTAATATTCCAGCCACTGATAACATAAGGCCGAACAAGATAGCGGCGACATACTTGGAGATGTAGATTTTGGTGCGACTAGCCGAACGGGTCAATAAAAGTTTAATCGTACCGGATACGAATTCAGCAGCAACAATCTCGCCAGCGATAATAATGGAGATAAGGGAAACCGCAAAAATGATATTCCTTACTAGGCTCACTGCAAAGGTCCATGCATTGGTGCTAGGTGGAATGTCTTTGTCTAAATAGTACTGGTTCAGCACTATGTGTTTCTCAGCCTGCTTGATTTCAATGTTCAGCGCGTCCGACTTGCTTGCTTCCTGGCGGAGTTGAACGTTCTTTTGTTCTAACTGTACTCTCCAATTATCGTTTACAGCGTCACTTCCGGCTGTTTTCAAATTCACGATTTGAAGTACTACGTATAACAAGACGATTGCAATCATAACCCACGTCCGCTTTCGTTTATAAATCTTCATGTTTTCATTGCGAATGAATGAAATCAATGGTCTTCCCCTCCTGTTATCTCGATAAATATGTCTTCCAGCGTCTTTTTGAGCGTGTGGACGCCATATACGTTAATTCCGGAAGCCATTAGCTTTTGGCTAATCTCCGGAATATCCGACTTGGCGATGCGGATTTGTATATGTCGTTGATCGGTCGTGATTTCATCGCCAGACATTAGCGTTTGGAGAATTTGTACAGCTAGATCCGGTCGATCGACTTCAAATCGAACTTGCAGTCGTTCATCTTCTTCCATATCTGATATTTTGTGAGTACTAATCAGTTTTCCTTTCTGCATAATAGCGACCCGATCACACATCATTTCCATCTCGGACATGAGGTGGCTGGAGATCATAATTCCCACACTTTCTTTTTGAGCTAGATGCTTCAAGTGACCTCTCAGTTCACGGATACCAGCCGGATCAAGTCCGTTGGTAGGTTCATCGAGTATAAGTAGGGAAGGTTTATGGACGAGAGCGACGGCAAGACCTAGGCGCTGACGCATGCCCAGGGAGTAGGTCGCAACCTTATCACTGATACTATGCTCCAAGCCAACGAGTGAAATGACTTCTCGGATTCTTGCTTCTGTCACGCCTGGCGTCATACGAGAGAAGTGAAGTAGATTGTCATAACCGGATAAATATTTGTACAAATCCGGATTCTCCACGATTACGCCTACATGCTTCATAGTTTGTTCAAAGTGGGTATGAGCATCTGTACCGTCAATTAGTACTTGGCCTCTTGTTTTGGACATGAGACCGACAATCATCCGAATCGTCGATGTTTTTCCTGCACCATTCGGACCGAGGAGCCCCAGGATTTCTCCCTTTTCTATATTTAGCGTTACCTGATCAACAATGATCTTGTTTCCTACTTTTTTCGTAAGATCACGAATTTGTAGCAGTGACAATGCCTACCACTCCCTTTTATTAGTAATTGGAATGAGATATACTTTTCTGTATTCTAGTGGAATCTCATCTATCTTCAAATTAGCAGAACGATTGTCATAAAGCCGAGTGACAAGAAGTCATAACCTTGATATGACAAGGGAAATTAGGGTTTTTCAGGCTGCTTTTTTTCTCAGTTCAATAAGATGAAAGGAGTTGTACATATGCGTTTTTTAATTAAAAATGAAAATCGGTGGTTATGGCAGGACTGGACTATGCTTGTTATTCGTTGTCTATGGGTCGTCGCCGTTATCATTTTTATGTATCAAGATCAGCCAACCTTTTCTTTTTGGATGGTGTTTGTTCCTCTTTTGCTGTGTAACCTTGTCCCATTTTTATTTGTGAAGGGTCATTATTATCAATACCTGATATCAGAGTGCTTGTTTGCGGGTGGAGTATCATTATTTCTTGCTTATGATTTTGGACTGATACGTCTGTTTCCACCGGCTCTCTTTATGATTGCGTTCTATACCCGAGGGCTATCCCATTGGTTCTCGCTTCCTATCGCCGTCACACTGTTTGTTCTAAGTACAGGGGATTCTTTCAGTTCATCGCTGTCACACCCTGTCATATGGCAAAGCATAATCGATGCGCTTATCTTCTACGGGGTAAGCTACGCGCTGCAAAAAGGAGCCCTAGCGATTAATGCTATCAAACAGAAGCTTTCGTTGATAAAAGAGCAATACACGATTTTGGAGCAGTATTCATCACAGATTGAAAGAATGACGCTGTTAGAGGAACGTTACCGTATGGCTCGTGAGCTACATGATACGATCGGTCATACCTTTACTTCCATGATTTTAGGAATGGAGACGTTAAAATCCCATATTCATTCGGAAGAGGGAGAAGCCAAGCTGCAGGGAATGCTCAAGCTGGCGAGAACGGGATTAGATGACATTCGCCGCCAGGTGCATCAAATGGATCCAATCGAGGAGGCGCTGCCGTTGGATCGAGCGCTGCTTCAGATTATGGATGAATTCAAGATGAATACCGGGATTCGAATCGTATTCCGTACAATGGGTGAGCCTTATCCTGTGATGAAGCAGGCCAAGCTTGCCTTGTATCGCTGTCTGCAGGAGGCTCTAACTAACGCCAGCCGTCATGGGCAAGCCAGTACGATTCAAGTTCTTTTGCAATATGATCATACGCAGATGATGCTACAGGTACAGGATAACGGCAAGGGTGACGACAACCTCGAGTATGGATTCGGACTGACAGGTATGAAGGAACGTCTAGCCCCATTGCAAGGCAAACTCTTTATCCATTCGCAGACGGATGCTGGCACGATGGTAACTTGCACGATTCCGAATTCATCTCATGAGGGTGGACAGAAAATCAAAATCTTGTTGGCCGATGATCAGCCATTAGTCAGTGAGAGTCTGAGATTGCTGTTAGGAGAAGAACAGGATTTTGAAGTGGTGGTTGTTGGAGATGGCAAGCAAGCTATCGAAGAATGTAAGAAGAACCGTCCTGACATTGTATTAATGGACATCAACATGCCCGAAATGGATGGTATCGAAGCTACAAAGTTTATTAAAGAGACGTGGCCAAACATTCGGGTCATTATGATTACAACAATAGAGGATGTTGCCTTGGCAGCGGAAGCGCTTCGTATTGGAGCAGAAGGCTACATGTTGAAATCGATACACCCTAAGGAATTGGCCGCAACCATCCGACTTATATATAGCGGGGGGACGATGATCTCACAGGATATAGCTCATCAATTGTTTCAACACAAGATAGGGGATAAGGTGCAGAATCGGTATGAACTAACCGAGCGGGAAATCGAAGTTCTCGGGTGCTTGACTGAAGGGCTTCGCAATAAGGAAATTGCACAAAAGCTACATCTGTCGGAAGGTACGATCCGAAATTATATCTCCTCTATTTACCTGAAATTGCAAGTGCATAGCCGTGAAGAAGCGGTGGAGAAGGTAAGGATTGAGTGTCTAATTTAACGAAGTGAGAGGGAATCTAAGTCAAACTATCGAATGGCACATTCTTTCTAATTCATTAGGTGTTAAAAGTACTCATAAAATCACTTCCATTTATATTTTAATTGTATGTAAAATAATTACATTTATATAAGTGTTCTGAAATGTAATTATAATCAAAAGTAAAGCTGAACTAATTAAAATAATTAGTTCAGCTTAAAAATATAACGTTAGCCCTTGTCTTTAATAGAAATTAATCGACCATTCTTTTTTTATAGATAAATCCTGCTACAATCCAAGTCACTAGTGACCATACGATGATAGTAGCTATTGGAATAATGACGTCCATTGTTGTGAATGTTCCCTCTAAAGCCTCTGCTAATAGTACCAATTGAGAACTTGGTAACCACTCTGCAACTTTTAAAATAGGGAAGGCTTCCGATAATCCTAGGATAATAGGAGCGAATGAGAAAATAAAGATAACAGGTAGAACGATAATAGATCCTTCCATAATCGATTTGGCGAATAATCCACATACTGTTCCCATTGCAATATAGAACACAGCTGAAAACACTAAAGCAATAGCTATGATGAAAAAATTAGCAGGTTCATAGCCAACAAGAAAAATAGTCAAGGCTACAACTACTATTGTAACGATAAAGACAAACAAGCTTTTACCAATTAAAATATCTCCAAGTGAAGCGGGAGAAAGCATGAGACTGCGAAGTGTATTTTTTTCTTTCTCCTCTGCAATTAAACAACATTGTACATAGGTAGTCACCATAGAAAACGCCATATTTATTGGAAGAAAATAGGTTATTATAGCATTTGCACCTGTTTGATTGTATAGAATAGCCATAAAAAGTGGCATTAATGCCATTGTTGATACCGCATAGTTACGTGAAAATTCCTTATAATCCTTCATAAAAATAGCTTGAATACGTGTCATTGAAATGTTCATAGTAAATCACTCCCTGTTATTTGCATAAAAATATTACCTAGTGTTGGTTCATTTGTATAAATGCGAGACACTTCGTTCGACTGCATCCAATGAAACAGTTTTTGTGCATCCTGTTCTCCAGTTTGAATGATTTCACAAGCACCATTTTTTAACTCAACAGTAATAGAATCATCACCGAATTCTTTTTTTAACTGTTTCGGTGCACCGATTGCCCGAATTTTTCCTTTATGTAAGAAGGCGACACGATCACAAAGTATTTCTGCTTCACTCATATCATGTGTTGTTAAAAATATTGTCGTACCCATTTCATTTAACCTACGCAAGCCATTATATATATGCTGTGTATTAACAGGGTCGAGTGCAGAAGTTGGTTCGTCTAAAAATAATAATTCTGGTTTATGCATGATGGCACGTGCAAGTGTAACACGTTGAAGCATCCCTTTAGAAAGCTGACTAATCTTCTTTTTACGCTCGCTATTTAAGTTAACAAAGTCCAGTGCTTCTTTTACTGCTGATTTTGGTAATTGGTATAAATTACTATATAGTGATAAATTCTCTTCAATTGAAAGTCGTGTATACAGACCACTATTATCTGTTAAAATACCAAAGCGTTTACGATTTTGACTTTGTTTCATTTCATCTGCTGGGCGACCAAACAATAAAACCTCGCCAGCAGTTTTTTCAGTTTGTGCTGTTAATATTTTAATAGTAGTAGTTTTTCCGGAGCCACTAGGGCCAAGAAAGCCGAATATTTCTCCTTTTTGAATAGTAAAGGAAACATCCTGTAATGCTGCTTCCTTATTAAATGTTTTTTTCAAATGCTGAACCTCGATCACTGCGTTCATTTGAAAACCTCCCTGTGTTGTTGTTGATATCTACACTATAAGGGACAATGGAGAGCTCAACATTAAAATACAGGTGAAAGGCAGTAAAATGACCTTTAGTGGAGAAATATTTCAGCTGACAGGAGTCGTTTATTTCCTGGGAAATCTACTAAATTCCGAGTATTTCCTTTAAATCTGCAAGCTTATTTTTCGACAAAGGTACTACAGCTCTTTCATTACTATTTAAGGCTAGACTGTAACTATTGCGAGTCCATGTAATGATTTCCCGTACCTTTTGCAAGTTAACGATATAAGAGCGATGACTTCTAAAAAAGCCGAACGGTGTCAATTTCTGCTCAAGCTCATTCAGTGATAATGTACATGGATAGGTTTCGCCTGCAACATACACAGAAACGACCCCTTCAACACTTTCGATATAATCAATTTCAGGGGGATTAAATAAAATGATTTTGTCATTTTTCTTCGTAGGGATTTTATCAAGCCGAATAGGTGCATTTTCAAGCGAAGGAGGAGCTGGCTCTGTCTCATCTTCTTTAACGTCTAATGCATGTAAGCCCATTGTATCTAGTCTATGTATGGCTGTACTCGAAACAATTAAATCCTCAAAATTATTAGACAGTAATATAACTGTTTTATCTTGTTTTTGAAGGGCACCCAATAACTGAATGACTTTTTGCTTGGAAAACTCATCTAGATTTTGAAATGGCTCTTCTAAAACTTGTATTTGTGCTGAACTGAGATATGTATGAATCAATTTTAAACGTTGTTTTTCTCCATTTGAAAGCTTGCTGATTTTAATGTTTTTTTGCTCCGTTAAAGCGATTAATGGCAATAAATCCTCCATCTTTTCAGAAGTAGCATTGAAAAGCCTTAAGCAAAATTGGATATATTCTCGAACCGTAAGTCGCTCATACAAAGCACTTTCACGAAGATGTGTATACGTATTGCCTTGTTTCATAAACCATTTCATCAATGTATTGATTTTAGTCACATCTGTATAAATGCCGATAATAATACCTGTCTGTAAGGAAAGGTGAAAGCTTGGATAAATAACATTGCCTCCTTCTATATAAGGTTCAATAATCATATTTTCATTTTGATCCATTATTTTGTTCTCCTTGATCTCTTTTGGTTTGTAAATTGTGAAATATCACCTTGTGCCTGTAAAAAACTTTCATGACAATAGTTCGGATTATAATAGTCCATAAAACCATGCTGACCATTATATTGTTTCGTGTGAACTGCTGGTAATGTATCGAGTGTTTTCTTTAATTCAAGGACATCAAAGCTTTTCTCATGACTTGGTAAAATGACAAGTGTTGGACAAGAGGGGATGACCTCAAGATATTGGCGGATGCGAGAACCATAAACGCAAACGATCCCTTGTAATGGGAGTGTAGATAGTCTCCAAGCTAAAGTTGCCCCTACACTAAATCCTATTAATAGCACTTCATCATAAGTTGTCCTAGCTTCCAATAGTTTGTTGCTTAGTTTTTTGAGAGGAGCATCAAAGCCAACTTCATTTATGAAATAACCATAGGCTTCCTGTTCTTGTTCATATGTAAATACTGTATTTTCTGAATATAAGGAAATGTACTCAACAGTAGTGTTAGCGGTACTGTATGTTGCAGCTTGCTTTTTTATAAAATCGTTTACACCGTATATTTCATGTAAAATAAATATTTTCCTTTTCATATAGGCCTCATTTTCTTTTTCCAATAGTGTACCAAAAAGTAACCATATCGTATATTTTAGAAATTTGCGGCACTAATTTTATTATATTTATATAATTATTTTGGAGTTAAAAATCCAATTGTAAAAAGTGTGTAAAACTAAAAATGGAAAAATTTTTAAACTCCTTTTAGCTGGGAGATGACTTAGGAAGACGCTTAAATACCACAAAAATAAAAGCTGTTCAGTCTAAAAATTATGCTGAACAGCTTTTTTAAGTTTATTTTTTAGACATAAAACCCTTCATTTCCAGACTAAGCGAATTAAGCTCTTCAATGATTTCACTAAAGTCCTGAACAAGTTGTGCCTGTTCGTTTGTGGCACCATTTATTTGAGTCATGTTTTGCTTTAAATTTTCAAGATTATGATTGATGCTTCGAAGCGAGGATTCAATGTTATCAGTAGCAGTAGTTGTTTCAGTAGAAAGCTTGCGAACTTCTTGTGCGACTATATTAAATCCGGCACCATGCTGACCTGCTCGTGCGGCCTCAATCGATGCATTTAATCCGAGTAAATTGGTTTGACGCGAAATATTTTTTATTAAATCGGTAATACCATTTGTTTTTTCAGCATCCTCTAAAGCAAATTGTGTCTGCTTATTAATCTCCTCACTAGTTGCAGCTAGCTCCTCCGAATGAGAGGCAATTGTATGTACTTTATCCTGTAGGTTTTGGATAATTTCATTCATAGTAAGAATATATTTCTCCATTTGGAGAGAATGATCAATAGGTATTCCAAAGGCTAGCGCACCTACGATTTGCCCATTTTCACGAACGGGAAAAGAAAATGCGTTAAAAACCACACCATAATATTCTTCTGGTACAGGCTCATCCGTACTTTTTCCTTTAAGTGGGAGATGTAAAATTGCATCATCTGGATGAAGTTTTTGCCCGACTTTATAACCAGAATCTATCCGTTTCCCAGGTAAATAAGCAATAATACGCTCACTTTCTTTATCTACCAATCCAATCATGGACTCGCCCTTCATAGCTAAATGAATGTAAGGCAATGACATTGTTAATGCTTCAAGAATTTTCATAGTAACCTCCTCGGTATATGTACGCCCTATTAAATTGGGGCATAATATAGTTCTTTTAAAAACGTAATTTTTTGGTAAGTAATACTTCTTTAATTGTATGAAAAAAGGAAGAGAATAAAAAGACTATATTAATACCATTATCCTTTTAAATTGTACAATATTAATGGTCCTATATGTTTAATTTTTAAACAGGGATTGGATTTGCATAGTAACGAATACTGCAGACGTGGTAATCATGGAGTATGTGCAATAGAACTTTGCAGAAAATAATACGGTATTAGATAGTGTTAATAAATAAGGTATACGGATTTAAAAAGAGGCAGGTTTAACAACGAAAGGCTGAAGTGTCATTTTGAAATGTATGTAATGTAAATTGATTGGAGTGAAGGCTGGACGACTCTTTGGGGATTAGCGGCTCATCGGACGCCCAGACGGGACGGAAATCAACTACTAGCTTTGCCGGAGAAAACTTTAATTATTTAATTTTTCTTTCGCAAAACCTTAACATAGCTTTCTCTTTTTTGGACAACCTAAACTAGAAATAATGGCATGAGGTGTTGATCATGAAAATAGAAAGGTCGTCTGAATGGGAAGAAGGCTTTATAAAAAAACTAGATCATCTTGAAAAATGGGATAGTTGGACATTGTACAAGATGAATTATGACATTGTGAAAATGAAGTTAATTACTGATTTCACAGGTTTACAAGCGACGAAGTATTTACCAAATTTAAAGCCACTTACGCACCAGTTAGAAGCAGCAGAAACGGTGATTGAACGTATGAATGGAAAAGCGATTTTAGCTGATGAGGTGGGACTTGGTAAAACAATTGAAGCGGGTTTAATTTTAAAGGAATATCTGATCCGAGGACTTGTCAAAAGAGCATTAATATTAGCGCCAGCATCTCTTATTAATCAGTGGATTGAAGAATTAAACATAAAATTTCATATTCCTGCAATCGCTTATAAAAAAAATGTTCCAATAGAGCGCTACGATGTCCTTATTATGAGTATGGATACTGCTAAAAAAAGTCCGCACAAAGAGCGTATTTATGAGCAGGATTATGACATGATTATTATTGATGAGGCGCATAAGCTAAAAAATCATAAAACTCAAATTTATGAATTCGTACAAAGTTTAAAGAAGAAGTTTTGTTTATTATTAACCGCAACGCCAATTCAAAACGATGTCTTTGAATTATTTTATCTTATTTCCTTACTTAAGCCTGGCCATCTGGGCAATTATGATACATTTCAATCTGCATTTTCGGCAAGTAAGCATGATTTAGAGCATAATGATTATTTAAAGGAATTAGTTAATCAGGTAATGGTGAGGAATAGGAGAGAGGATACGGGTATTGAATGGACAAATCGCCGTGTTCAAATTGTCCCAATCCAATTTACGAAGGAAGAAGCGGAAGTTTATGATTTGCTCGGAACGCTTCAAAATACTGGCTCTTTTTCATTAATTACATTGAGGAAGGAAATGTGTAGTAGCAAAGAAGCGACAGCTTTAACATTATCTAAAATGCTTGAAGAAGATAATGCACAATCACAAGAAGTAGAAGCTATACTAGCAAAATTAATGGCTTTGGAAGTGAATTCAAAGGCAAATAAGACACTTGAAATAATCGAACAAGCACAGGATAAAGTGATAATTTTTACAGAGTATAGAGCTACTCAAATTTATTTGCAATGGTATTTACATTCTAAAGGTATAACGAGCGTCCTATTTAACGGTAAATTTAATAAAAACAAACGTGATTATATGAAGCATCTATTTAAGGAAAAGGCACAGGTTCTAATCGCAACTGAGGCAGGTGGCGAAGGGATTAATCTTCAATTTTGTCATCATGTCATTAACTACGATTTGCCTTGGAACCCTATGAAGCTAGAGCAACGGATTGGACGTGTACATCGTTTAGGGCAAGAGCATGATGTTCATATTTACAATCTGGCTATTGCCAATACGATTGAAGAGAACATATTAGCATTACTTCATACGAAAATTGATGTTTTCGAAAAGGTAGTAGGGGACTTAGATGCGATTCTATCTAACTTTAAGGAATCTGTATAGTGTAAGGGAGAAGGACCATGTATCCACAGCAAGTTCATAGTTATTTACGACAATTTTTCACTGAAAATGATTGCTATATTGTAGGGGAAGAACACCATTATCTTACGGTGCAATTAACGGTTGATATTGATAAAAAAATAATGAATCGACCATTTTATTGGCAATACGTAGAAGCTACAAATAGCGAGCCAAATCCAGCCCAAGTAACATTCATTACAAATCAAACAGCATCAGCTGGCAGTCTTTACGGCGAAGTTATTCATTTCGGTTCTCCAAGAATGAACCAGCTTTTTCAAGCAACAAGGGAGTTAGGAGCTTATGTTCAAATGTATGAGAAGGTCGACACGGCAATAGGGCAGGTTATACTAACACCGTGGTTAGGGGTGAATTATAAAGTATCCTATTGTTGCGACCGAACGAAAGAAATGCTTTATTCCTTTGGTATCAATCTATTAACAGGAATCATTAAAGAGGATTTTCACGAAACCTTATTTGCAACCGAGCTAGATACTGTTCCGGCAGAGCATGTTTTTCATGTGCAATATATTATTAAGCCTATCCGGGGACTTCAAAGATTAGATGCAGCCATTGATGCAATCATTGCACAGGATGACCATTCGTGGGCTACTGAAGCAAAAAAGAGATGGCAACGTGATCAACGCGTACTAGATTACTTTTATGAAGATGTCGATGACAAACCAGAATGTTATAACATTGAAAAGAAGGCTTTAGAGGAACAATATGATGCAAAAATTAAAATAGAAATTATTAATGGTGGATTATTTTATCTTTATTAAACGAGGAGCTGTCCTAAAAGTCGGGACAGCTCCTTACAATTTTAATCTTCTTCAAGAAGGCTTTGTAGTTGTGCTAATTTATTATCCCAAAATAAATCAAAGTACTGTAGCCAATCTTCAATTTCTTTTAGTTTTTCAGCATGTAATGTATATATTTTTTCTCGTCCTTTTTTCTTGGCAGAGACTAGTTCAGCCTGTTCAAGAACTTTTAAATGCTTCACGACAGCAGTTCGGCTTATAGAAAAATTCTCAGAAATAAGTGAGATGGGCTGATCACTTTCGGCAAGCAGCTGTAGGACATGACGTCTTGTAGGATCAGCAATTGCTTGAAAAACGTCATATTTTACAGCAAGCTGTGTCATTGTGATTCCACTACCTCTTTTAATTTTTGACCGACAATCATTGTCCAGCCGCCATCCATTTTTGTACGAACAGCTTCCGTAGGTACGTTAGCTTTTGGAATAATATGTGATGCTTCTTTCCAACCACCATGTGTTAACGTAAATTCTGTTTGCTCCCCAATTTCTTTTAATTCAAAAGTGACAAACCATCCATCTGTATCCCATGCAAAACGAACAAAATGTGGTGCATCTATTTGTTCTACTTGACATGGTGAAGGGCCAAACGGTGATTGTAGTGTAAATTCATGACCTTCAATTGGTTTAAAATCATTTGGCATAAACCAAGAAGAAATCTTTTCAGCATCCGTTACGGTTTCCCATACTTTCTCAATAGGTGCTTTAAAGGTAATTGTTTTAACGATATTCTCTAGTTTTTCAGTCATTTACAATGAACTCCTTTTTAAAAATATAACCTTAAGGTGTTATGAGTATATAACACCTTAAGGTTATATGTCAATTATAAATACCTGAATAAATTTTCTTTGGTGTCTTTTTGTAAACCTATACATATGGTAATATTATTTTTATAATTTTCTGACTAAAAAAGGAGGGTTAACATGGTGAACATATCTGTTTTTTTAGTAATGTGTATTTTGTTAATTATTTTACCTGGTCCAGATACAGCCATCGCAACAAAAAATACACTTACAGTAAGCAGAAAAGGGGGGGTACAGACTTTACTTGGTTCGTGCTGTGGATTGCTAATTCATACTTTTGCGGCAGTTGTGGGGCTCTCAGCAATTATTGTAAAGTCAGCATATGTATTTGCCATTTTAAAATACGTCGGAGCGGTCTATTTATGTTATTTAGGTGTTAAAACACTATGGGCATTACGAGCAATACGCACGCAACCTCCTGTTGTGCAAGACGAGACCCAAATGGATCACAAATATTCGCATCAATCATGTTTTAAGCAAGGCTTATTAACGAATGTTACAAACCCAAAAGTGGCTGTATTTTTTCTGACATTTTTACCGCAGTTTGTAGATGGCACGAGCGGTACATTTATGCCGTTTCTTATAATGGGGCTTATATACACAGCTTTAACAGGATTTTGGTTTGTATTCTATGTTTACTTATTGGATAAAATTAGTGCATTTATGAAAAAGCCAACTACGAAAGCTGTTATTGAAGGATTGACAGGAGCAGTACTAATTGGCTTTGGCATTAAGCTAGCATTAGAAAAAGCCCACTAAAATTTTATTATAAGTCAAGAGTTAAAGTAATCACTTGTTACATCAGTATCCTTTATGAAATGTGCAACATTATTAAGAGTTATTTTTAAGCTGAACTAATTTTTTTTATTAGTTCAGCTTTTATTTGTGATTAAAGATATTTTTAGGAATATTTGTTAAATGAAAGTGTAGTATAATTGATATGTAAAATTATACCTTATTAAATTAACAGGGCAGCAGGTTAGAATAAGGCGTTTGTTTTATCATTAAACAATAAAGATAGATGATCAAAGAAAAGAAGTAATACAATTTAATATTAGTTTCGATGAACCGCAGCGTAAGATAAGAAAAAGCCATTCCCTCCACAAACGGAGAGAATGACTTTCCTTCATAAATTGCAAAACTACTGATTATAGTTTTGCCCAACGTTCCTCTAACCAGTTCATAAATTGTACACCTTTGTCGCCTTCATACGCATCAAAGACATCTAAACGCATACGTTTTAGTTTATCCGCAAAGTCTGCCACTGTATGGTCCTTCGGCAAGCTCTTTTTCACCCGTAGGAAAATTTTGTCTGTGCCTTTAATAATATCAAAACGTGCAGGTGATGGCTTCTCTACGTCCTCACCAAACGCCACGAGTGCTTCATAGGCTGCTACTTGCACCTTGTTGACAGTATCATGCTGCATACGATTTTTTAATAAATCTATGATTTTGTCATGTTGATAAGCCGATAACATTTCGACTGCGTCTAAACGCTCTCGCCAGCTAGACGTATAATTGGCCTGTTTTTTTAATGTTTCATACTGCTCAGGTAATGCTGTTTCAAACTGTTTCAAGTAATTGCACCTCTTTTTTTAACTAGAGGAAAAATGAATTCTTCTTCTGCTTCTCTTATTATACGTTGTCTGGGTGAAAATAGCGATGAATCGCTGGTAAGGATATATATATGGAAACTAACTACATTAAGGTGAACCGTATTATAAGTATGTACTATTCTTTATTAGATTTGCTTTTCTTATTAAACTAACGGGCTGCTTTAGTTGAAGATCATTGAGTTGCATAGGAAGCTCTTTTTTTCTTTATTGAACTAACGTAAGCAGAATAGTTGAATAGATTAAGTGTTTAAACCCTTTACGCAGTCATATATTCAATGTGAAAAAGGAAGTGTCCATAATGAAAAAGGGTAAAATCACTTTAATCGGAACAGTTTAATTTTATTCGTTGTAACCTTTCTATTTATTAATAATTCCTCAACAAAAGGAGAGATATCTGAACACCCCATTTCAAAAAGCACTGAAATAAAAGTTGACAACGAAAAGAAATTAAAAGAAGCAGAGGAAATTCAAGCCCAACTTTATCAAGAAGATGGCTTTTTTGAATATGTAAGCAGCAAATTAACAGAGAAAGGCTATGTTTTCCGTATGTTGCTTGTAGTTAATTCAAAAGATGATATTAGGGTGAAATATATCTTAGCAAATAAAGAAGCTACAGAATCAGTACAAGACGAGGTAAAATCAATTTTCTATGGGGCAGTTGAAAGTAACAATCTAGATCCCAACTCATTTTATCTTAAAGTGAGTGATAATAATGACGGACCAGATTGGTAATATAGTACTTTCACTAAAGGAGTGCTTTACTTAAAGATTATTTAGTTGCATATGCAGCTCTTTTTTCTTATTGAACTATAGGGCTAGATTGTTTAAGAGAACAGAGGGGTGAGAAAGCTTTTGGTTCATAAAATCGTTTATCCAGTACTGATATTCATTGTTTTCGTATTATTAGCCATGGTTATCTACTTGAATCATCGAAATGCCACAAATGACTTTTATCATTTAAGATTATCGGGAGAAAGTCCCCATTGGGAGTTAGATGGTTATCAAGTAGATCTGATTTCAGGGATTCTTAATTCGGGAAATGGTAAGCTTCGTTTTAAAACAAGAGAAAATGATTACACTACTAATTATTTAGTCTTTGAAATGAACGCCGTTATAAACAAGAAAGATATAACCCTGCAAAGTAAAGCAGTCTCAGGACCTGAAGATTTTAAAAACGAGATTGATACTGGAGCTATCGAAGGACCACCACCAATAACGGAAGACGGAAAGTCCATAACGTTTAAAGATATAGATAAAATATATGCGGTGATTCATTGGGAAGGACAAGACGATGGAATAGCACACAAAGAAATTATAGATTTGTATGAGCTAGACAACAAAAACTAAGCAAAGATTCGCGATTGTTTAATAAGCGTCGCTATTCTTATTAAACTAACGGTGCAGGTTTGTGTAATAAGAAGAAAGACCATATGCTGTTATAAAAGGCGAATCCATGAATGGTTAAAATAGGAGGATAAATTAATGGGTAAAACCGTTACTTTTTCATTTAGTAGTACCAAATATAAAGGCACAGATGCTAAAGAGACATTCACTTTTGAAAATTTAGGTATTAACGAGGATATGGACGATAAAGCATTAAAAATAGAAATAGATAGAATTTTCCACGCTTGGGTTTGGGATAAACTTAATATTTCTTATAGTATAGTCATAGATGAAGTGAACGCACATGGTTCAGATGATATTCAGTAGTGAAAGGGAAGTTGGTTATTTGACTAACTGGTTGCTTTACTTCAAGAAGGAGTGAAGCTTTTTTCTTATTGAACTAACGACTTAGTTTGGTTGAACAAGGACTATCCAAAATTTATAGGTTGAATAAATGAGATACAAAAATAAGTACCAAATGTATTTTAAATAATCATATTGTAGGGGGAGAATTTCTTGTCTAATCCATTTCATCATTTAGCAAGGGGAATCTTTATAAAAGATAATAAAGTTTTACTTGCACAAGCCACTGGACATTCAAATACATTTTTACCTGGTGGCCACATTGAATTTGGCGAAAGTGCAAAAGATGCACTGATAAGAGAGATTGATGAGGAATTAGGAATAACATGTACAGTGGTTAGTTTTCTTGGGTTAGTAGAACATAAGTGGGAGGAAAAGGGTATATTACATTGCGAGATAAATCAAGTGTTTGAGGTTACAAACGAAGAATTAACAACAGGTTTTAACCCAGAATCAAGGGAATCTCATCTTAAATTTTTTTGGTGTAATGCAGATGACTTGGATACCATAAACTTACAACCTTACCCATTTAGGAATCTGATAAAAAATTATCTAAACGGAAATAAGGATGTTTGGTGGGAGAGTACTGTAAACTCTGAAATTGATGATACAAACAGAAGTTAGAAATTTCTTATTCAACGAACGGGGTGCTTTAGTTTAACAAAAAAAGTTAAGGTAGCCTTGTTAAAACAATCTAACAAGGCTATTTTGGTATATTATTAACTCTCTATTTAAACTATTCAAAATGACCTGCCACCCATCTTTTATGATTTTCTGCTACATACACGAATGTATCTTTCTCACGAATTTTACAAGCCATTTCCTGCATTAAATAATCTTCAACATGTGCAACATTATAAACGATGTAAAAAACTATCATGTTTACTTGTTTTTAATATTACAGGGTAAGGGCTTTTTGCCAAAAGATGTAGATAACAATTGTGATAACCTATGCCATTTATTTTCATTCAAAGTGCACATAAAAACTTCACGGAAACGTATGTATGGCATTCCGTGAAGCTTAAATACTCGATATCTAGATGAAAAAGAAGCCAATACTAATAATAATTCCTGTAAAGAATAAAATGAATAAACAGAAGCCCATAATATCCCTAGCCTTTAAACCGGCGATTGCAAGGGCTGGCAGTGCCCAGAATGGTTGAATCATATTTGTCCAAGCATCTCCCCAAGCGATAGCCATAGCTGTTTTAGCATAGTCGGCACCTAGAGTTGTAGCAGCATCTAGCATAATAGGAGCCTGCACTGCCCATTGTCCACCGCCTGACGGAATAAAGAAGTTAACAAGTCCGGCTGAGAAAAAAGTGAATAAATAGAAGGTATGTTCATTGGAAATACTAACGAACCATTCTGAAAATACAGCAGCTAAACCAGAAGCGGTCATCATGCCCATAATCCCTGCATAAAACGGAAATTGAAAAACAATGCCCGTTGTTGTTTTAATAGCATCTTGTGCGGCTGCAAGGAAACGCTGCGGAGTCCCGTGGAATATGATACCTAACACAATAAAAATTGTATTTACAACATTTAAATCAAGAACAAAGCCCTTGGTAATAAAATGATAGATTAAATAAATAAGTCCGATCATACCAATTAAAATCGTTAAAATATAACTGCGCTCAGAGCGACTGGCAAAATTGTTTTCAGGCTTAGGTAACTCCGTTTTTTCTTCCACTAATAAAGCAGGGTTAACCACAACCGTATCTTCTTCCTTTGGCATCATCCAACGATTAAATAACGGTAAAGTGAAGAGTATCACTAGGACTATAAATAAGTTATAAGTTGAAAAAATTGTAACATTGGTTGGTACGACGCCCATTATGTCAGCAAACTTATGACCTTCAGTCGCAATGGATAACGGAATTGAGCCAGCTAATCCACCATGCCAAATAACCATGCCTGAATAGGCACTGGCGATTAATAAGCGATAATCTACCTTCTTTACATGCCGAGCAATTTCCTTTGCAAAGAGGGCACCAATTACAAGTCCGAATCCCCAGTTAATCCAGCAAGCTATTAGTGATACGAATGTAATAACGATAATAGCCATGCCTGGTGATTTTATTTTACTTGCACCGGCTGATAATCCTTTTTTAAAGATAGGACTATTCGCTAAAATGTGGCCTGCAGCTAAGACAATTACCATTTGCATTGTAAATTCTAATAAACTCCAAAAGCTACCTCCCCAATATGTCACCATGTCGAGTGGAGAAGAATCTGTTAATGTAACCCCTAATAATAATACTAATACTGTGAGTATAGTGACAAAGATGTATGGATCAGGTAAATATTTTTCCATGATAGCATTTGAAATTCTTGTTAACGTTTTTATATTAGACATCCCCTTTCCTTTTCGGTCATTCTTTATTGCTAATTGTACCTAGAGAAATGAATAAATAAAGATAAAAATAGAATTAAGAACAATAATTGGAACTTAGAGTAGAAAAAGTCCGTGGTTGTTGTCGCTGTTATTGCATAATTAAATATTATTGGCACCAAGGAGAAAATAGTACTGCTATTGTATTTGTCTCTAGAAGAAGGATTAGGAGAAAACGAGGAGAATTTATTACTAAATATGGATTTTGGAATAATTTTTATAACAAATTAGAATAAATGGAGGTGTCTATATGGAGCTACGAGATTTAAAAGCATTTATGGCTGTTGTTGAATATGGGAGTTTTACAAAGGCAGCTAGTGAATCCTTTGTGTCACAGCCTTCATTAAGTAAAAGCATTAAAAAATTGGAGGATACTCTTCATGTGGAGCTATTAAACCGAACTACACGCAATGTAGAATTAACAGACGCAGGTAGTATTGTTTATAAACAAGGACAAAAAATAATGCGGTCTGTACATGATTTACATATTTTACTGGATGATTTATTGAACATTAAAACAGGTTCTATTAAATTGGGGATTCCACCGTTAATTGGCACACTATTCTTTCCTGAAATTGCTCGAAAGTTTCATAAGCAATATCCAGAGGTACATTTAGAGCTCGTGGAACGTGGGGCTAAAACGATCGGAACATTAGTAGAAAATGGAGATGTGGATATGGGGATTGTTGTTATACCTACAGATGAAAGGAAATTTTCTGTTCAATCATTTGTAGAAGATCAATTTTGTGTCTTTATTAATGATTCCCATCCATTAGCACAGCAAGAACATATTTTATTACAAGATTTAAAAAATGAAACATTCATTATCTTTACAGAGGAATTCACACTACATGATTATGTCATTAGATCATGTAAAAGCGTAGGGTATACACCAATAATCGGCTATAAAAGCTCGCAATGGGATTTAATAGTGGAGCTAGTATCCTCGAATTTAGGCGTGACACTTTTACCGTATTCAATTGCCGCAAAGCAGACCAATAAAAATGTCAAAATTATTCCATTATATAATTTCGACATGCCATGGCGATTAGGCGTTATTACGAAAAAAAATACATATCAATCATTTGCATTAAAGCAATTACTGAATACAATTCGTACAGAAGAAGGGAGCGAAAATTAATTTATGCCCTTTTGGAATAAATAGTATTCTAATTAATTCCTTTACTTGTAAAATGATTCTGAGGTAGAATTTTTCTTAATAAACGAGCTATTTTAGGGGGTTTCGATATGGGGAATGGGAAAGTGTGGAATTCGTTTGAGGAAGCCGTTGCAGATATTAAAGATGGGAATACGTTAGCGGTAGGGGGCTTCGGGCTATGTGGTATTCCTGAAAAATCAATTGCAGCGCTAGTACAAAGGGGAACTAAGGACTTAACAGTTGTCAGCAATAACTGTGGTGTGGATGATTGGGGCTTAGGGCTTTTATTAGCAAATAAACAAATTAAAAAAATGATTGCGTCCTATGTAGGTGAAAATAAAATTTTTGAGCAGCAGTTTTTAAGTGGGGAGCTAGAAGTAGAATTAACACCACAAGGTACTTTGGCGGAACGTATGCGAGCTGGAGGTGCCGGAATTCCTGGGTTTTACACGGCTACTGGGGTTGGAACGCCGATTGCTGAGGGGAAAGAAGTAAAGGTTTTTGATGGCAAGGAATATATTTTAGAAAAAGGAATTGTCGCAGATTTTGCACTTGTTAAAGCATGGAAGGCAGACAAGCTAGGTAATTTAGTTTTCAGAAAAACATCGCGTAACTTTAATCCACTAGCTGCAATGGCGGGGAAAATTACAATTGCAGAGGTGGAGGAAATTGTTGAAGCAGGAGAGCTAGATCCAGATCATATCCATACGCCAGGAGTATTCGTGCAACGCGTTTTACTAGGCGAAAATTATGAGAAGCGTATTGAACGTTTGACGGTGAGAAAGGGGGAAGCATGATGGTTGATACAAGACAAAGCATAGTAAATAGAGCGGTAAAAGAAATACAAAACGGCATGAACGTCAATTTAGGTATTGGTATCCCAACGCTAGTTGCTAATGCAATTCCGACTGATTATGACGTCCTTCTACAATCGGAAAACGGGCTTCTTGGCATTGGTCCATACCCAGCACAAGAAGCGGTTGATCCTGATTTAATTAATGCAGGCAAAGAAACGGTAACAGCTGTTCCAGGTGCTTCATTCTTTGACAGTGCCGAATCGTTTGCCATGATCCGTGGAGGCCATATCGATCTTGCTATTTTAGGTGGTATGGAAGTATCTGAAACGGGTGACCTTGCGAACTGGATGATCCCAGGGAAAATGGTGAAAGGTATGGGAGGCGCCATGGACCTTGTAGTCGGTGCCAAAAGAGTTATCGTCGTAATGGAGCATGTCAATAAAAACGGTGAGTCAAAAATTAAAAAGCAATGCGAGCTACCGTTAACAGGGAAAGGCGTTGTGCATCGATTAATTACAGACCTAGCCGTTTTCGACTTTACTGAAGAAGGTATGCAGCTAATAGAATTAGCAGAGGGTGTTACTTTAGAAGAAGTAAAAGAGAAGACAGCTGCTTCATTTAGTGTAGCTTTGACGGAATAAATAGGAATAACCAGTTCTTTTTCTAAGAGCTGGTTATTTTAATGTTGTTAGGAGTGTCAATCAATGGATATACGCGAAATTAAGAACGATATCATGAAGCAAATTGAGATGAGGTCTGCTAAAGAGAGACCTTTCATTGTCGCCATTGATGGACTAGGTGGCGCAGGTAAGTCTACTATTGCTAACAAGCTTGCAGAGGAGCTTAAAACTAGTTGTGTTGTAGAACTGATCCATTTAGATAATCATATCGTAGAAAGAAGCAAACGTTATAATACTGGGTACGACGAATGGTATGAGTATTATTATTTACAATGGGATATCAACTTTATTAAAGATAATGTCTTTTCACAATTACATAATAATAATTTAGAGCTCCAACTTCCATTTTATGACCAATTAGCAGACGCCAGTTGTGATAAAAAAATTACATTAGTAGCTAACGGTATACTTATTGTTGAGGGAATCTTTCTTTTCCGCAGGGAGTGGAGAGGTTTTTATGATTATCGTTTATATATAGAATGCCCTAGAACTGTTAGGGCGGAGCGGGTATTACAGCGAGATGTGTATATTGGAGATTTTCAAGCACGATTCGATAAGTATAAAAGGAGATATTGGCCGGCTGAGGAGTATTATTTAGAAAAAGAAAATCCATTAGCAGTTGCAAATAGAATTTGTGATTTTTAAGGTGAAATTGGTGCTTCGCGGATATTCGCGTGGCTTGCGCGGGTATTTGTCTCTAATTCGCGGATATTTTAACCAATATCGCGGATATTTTGCTTGTCTCCGCGGGTATTTAAGTATTTCTGTCAAAGAGTAGCATTTTTTCAGACCAATGGCTGTTCTCTAGCTTTAGTTTTCAATTATACAATTGATAAAAAGGAGAAAAATAACTATGAGACAACAATGGTCGGATGAATTACAGGTGGCACAAGTATGTATTGCTAGGCCAACTGATCAATTAAAGGAAATTGAAAAATTTTATTGTGAAGGCGTAGGGTTAGAAAAAATCGGTTCTTTCACAGGGCATCGTGGCTACAATGGTATAATGATTGGTCTTCCAAATGCTAGTTATCATTTAGAATTTACAGAGCATCTTGAGGGGAGCCCATGTCCAGCACCAACAAAGGATAATCTGCTTGTACTGTATATTCCAAAGTTTGTAACCATACAGCGTATTGCGGAACGCTTATTGCAAATGGGTTATCCAGAAGCAGAGCCAGAAAATCCATATTGGGCTGACAAAGGTGTCACAATTGAAGATCCAGATGGCTGGCGTGTTGTATTAATGAACACGGAAGGTATTTAAATATTGTGAGAAGAGGTACGAGCTTTCGTTATAGTAGGCTCGTATTTTTATCTTAATTCAGCAAATGATTTTGTATCGAAAGCGTAGCGACAGGTGCAGAAGATTTTCTTACCTCTGTTGCTTCACTTTCGCACAGTTGAACCCCTCTTGCTGACGCAATTACGCCAAGGTAAAGTTGATTAATACCCTGCGTGGTATATAATGAATGGGAAGTTTACAAATTGGGGGTTCAAAGTATGGAAAGAATTAAAACGGCTGAGCAATGGAGAGATACTATACAGCAATCTAAGGATAAGGCCTGTCTAGTGTTAAAATTCAGTATGACATGTTTTAGTAGCATTTCAGCGTTAAAAGAGTTGAAAGCACTGGAAACAAATTTGCCTAAGTATTTAGTTATTGTGCAGAAGGATAGGGATGTCTCAAATATTATTGAGAACGATCTAAAGGTGAAGCATGAATCACCACAGCTATTAATTTTGAAAGATGGAAAAGGCGTCTGGCAAGCGACGCATTATAAAATAAAACAATCTCTTCTGTCGGAAGCAATTAGTATGTATGTTAAGTGAGCGGTTAATAAAAAAGATACCCATTCTTTTATACACGAAGGGGTATCCTTCTGAGAAAGTTTTCTAATGACCTAAAGCTTCATTTTGATGGTAATGAGTAGCAATGGATTCAATATCTAGCTGCTCATAGTTTGTCCAATTAACTTTTCTAAAATCTTCCTCACTAAAATAAATATTTAAAACCTCTGTCATATCTTTGTTTCCACCAGGTTCTGTTAATGGTGCGTACCAGGAAATAGATGGTGTTTTAACGCTTTTAAGCTTGGACAGCTCTGCAAATATCTTTGTAGAGTCCTTCAGCATTTGACTTTTTACACCTTTTGTAACATCTGCATCCTGAATGGAAATAGTGACAATCCCATTCTTTTCTTCAACAGTAAATTTATTTTTGACGGTAGCTCCCACTATATCTTCAACGGAAGTATTTTTATCGACGGCTACTTCTTTTGGAGCGGTATTTTTTCCGCAAGCTGATAGTAATAATGTGGCTAGTAAAAACAGATAAAATAACTTCTTCAATGTAATGACCTCCCTTGTTACTACTTATATGCGCAAAATGGAGGTGAATTATACAGGACGGTAGCAGGTTATTTGAAAGAAGGGTAGAAAATGCATCATGTTAATTTTGCCTTATTCTTTTTCGATGGAATTAACTAAGGTCGCTGTCCCAGTCGTCTTGACATTAACGTCAACATTGACTTCTAACTCTGGAAACATTGTTAACCAGTCATCTTTAATAGTATCCCATGCTTTGTAATCTTCTTTATGAAGTACTTCTCCAAAGTTCAAAATATCAACTTGATAATTATCTTTAATCGTATTAATGGTTTTTTCAATATTTTCTTTAATAAAGTTAGCGGTTTTTTTATCAATCATTTTTAAAGTTTTCTCTTTTGATAAATCAATGGCACATTTAACTTCTGCAACATTTTGTTCAACATCAATTTTCACATTTATTTTTGGGATCCCTTGTTCAAATTCCCCTTGAATAGTTGTTTTAGATTTTCCTATTTCAGTCGTAATAGATCCTTCATTAGGACAAGAGGTATTAATGACTGTGTTTTTAATATTATTCATTAAAAAATTATAATAGATACTTTCTGATTCAGTTAAATAACCTAGTAATTTATCCTTTTTAAATACCCCTAGTCCAATGAAATGTAATACTGCCGACGTTTCAATTCTTTCAACATTATCTGGACGTTTACCTAATTCTTTGTCCCCAACTAACTCTATTGCTGATAAAACCGTACTTTTGTGTTCACCTCCCAACTCAGAAATTAAATCTTCAGTATCAACAAATTTTGTTGAGCCCCAAGCATCTTGGGAAGCAAGTGCGGAATTTAGAATCTTTTTTGCTGGTAATTTTTCTATAGGAGTTAAGACATTTAAAATATCTTTAGCCGTAGAGTTATAGGCTACAACAAAGTTAAAGTCACTTCTAATTGCTTGGTCTCTAGCCATAAAATCTAGAGCATCCGCAATTCCCTCAGATGCAAATTTTTCCCCGAAAACAACTAGTTGCATGTGAGTGAAATAGGCTCTTCTTGGAGAAGATGCAGTTAATTTCCTAATAGCTTCAAATAAGGATTTTCCAGTTACATGATAGGTAGTAACTGGCGCTTGACTACCAGATTTATTTTCAGACATTTCACCAGCATTGATAATTTGAACAGAGATAGAATATCCATCATCAACTTTATCAATACCTAAAGCCGAAACAATAGCTAGTTCGCTTAATTCACGCTTACTCCAACAGCCACTTAGCAATAGCGTAAATATGACTAGAAAAATTACTATTAAAGATTTTTTCATTTTATATTCACCTCTTCAAGTAAACTATTAAGAGGATGAACAAGTTTTTAAAGAAATATACTAAAAAATTAGATGATCAGAATATTCTAGAAAACTAGCGTACAACCTTACAACGAGTTACAGCTTTCAATCTATAAAGTTCATGTAATACAGGTTGATTAATTGTTATCTCTTGTCTCTTCGAAATTTTTCTCGCTTTATTTGAATCCTCTAAAAACGCCATTTCGCCATTCCAAAAATTTATCGTTGGTGATGGCTATTTTTTTTGTTATTAACAATAAGGGATCATTAGTAATTATGGTGTATTGTGGAATATTACACTTAAACGAACGGAACCTATTTGTTTTAATATTACTTATTTGAGTTTTCTTTAAACGACGGACATAATATATCAAAAATTTCACACAATAAAGAAGGTTCTAACATGATGAAAGTGATTACATATTTTTTTTCTATTAACTATTGAATAGGTAGTTAAAAAACTGTATAGTGAAATTGTTTGTCTGACGTCTGACTACTTTTTAAATTAAGATCTATGACTGTTTCTTCAAGTTTCGATATTGAAACATAAAGAAGCGAAAGAATGGCTTTGTAGTTTTAGGGTCGAACGTCTAAAAATTATTATTGAAATTTATGGAGGAACTTATGAGATACTTAATATCCATTTGTGGATTGCTACTTGTTTTTGGTTTAGCTCTGATAATGAGTAAAAACAAGAAAGAAATAAAATATAAAAACATAGTTCTTATGTTAATCATCCAATTTGTATTGGCAGTAGTACTGCTAAATACAAAATTTGGTTATGTTCTAATCAAAGGAATAACAAATGTATTTGATCATTTATTGTCTTACGCAAATACTGGCGTAACATTTGTTTTTGGAGGTGTACTGAATGAAGGAGAATTTTCCTTCTTTCTAGGTGTATTATTACCGATTATCTTTATATCTTCATTGATAGGGATCTTGCAGTATTTTAAAATTCTTCCTTTCTTCATGAAATGGATAGGTTTATTTTTAAGTAAAGTAAGTGGTATGGGGAAATTGGAATCATATAATGCTGTTGCCTCTGCGCTGGTAGGCCAATCGGAAGTATTCATTACTGTAAAAAAACAATTAGATAAGATTTCTCCACAGCGAATGTATACATTATGCGCTTCAGCAATGTCTACCGTTTCTATGTCAGTTGTTGGAGCATATATGACTATGATTGAACCAAAATACGTTGTAACGGCGATTGTATTGAACTTGTTTGGTGGATTTATTATTGCTTCAATCATTAATCCGTATAGCGTAGAAGAAAGTGAAGATATCTTAACGATTGAAGATGAACATAAGCAAACTTTCTTTCAAATGCTTGGCGAATATATCTTGGATGGATTTAAAGTAGCTGTTATTGTTGGAGCTATGCTTATTGGTTTCGTAGCATTAATGGATTTAATCAATTCACTATTTGAAATGAGTATCGGTATATCTTTCCAAGAATTATTGGGTTATATCTTTGCACCAGTAGCTTTCCTAATGGGTGTACCATGGGCAGAAGCTATTACTGCCGGTGGAATTATGGCAACCAAATTAGTAACGAATGAATTCGTTGCAATGGCAAGCCTTGGAGAGGTAGCTAAGTCTATGAGTGCACATACACTGGGTATTATTTCTGTATTTGTTGTATCCTTTGCAAACTTTGCATCGATCGGTATTATTGCCGGAGCAGTAAAAGGTTTGAATGAAAGGCAAGCAGATGTAGTTGCTCGTTTTGGCTTAAAGTTGTTGTACGGAGCAACACTTGTTAGTATCTTAACGGCTACAATTGTTGGTATGGTTATTTAATTTAGAAAAAAGATATCGATTGTACTTTATAAAATCACAAACGTTTGAGTTTATGCCTTCCACACATCTGTGGAGGGCTTTTATTATGCAAAAAGGAATTGTTCAAATGGAAAAATGGATTGCTACAGTATTGGCACAATCATCTCTTTTGCTGTAGATGGTCTAGTGGATATGACTGTGTTAAATCAGCTTTATGGCTATTGACTACATCTCAAGAATAATGGGTGGTATTGTAAACTGTAATTTATTGTGAGCGTCTGGTCTTTTGATTTAAATAAATTGCTTATATTATAAAATAATAATTATTTATCGTTTTACAATAAAAAAGTATTGACTAAGGATGTATTTTCAATTATTCTAGCATTAGAAAGTTGAGAAGGCGGTGAAATATGAAGCAGAAGGAATTAGCAAAGTGGTTAAAAATAATTATTGTTTTTTGTTGGTTATTTGGTTTGTTGTTCTGTAGCTATGTTGGACCAGAGACAGGGAAGAATATATTGCTAGATTCTGGTTCATTAAAAGAGGTATATAAACCTTTCATTGCTTTTATTTGGATCACTGGCATTCCTTACTTTTTTGCTTTATGTATAGGTTGGAGTATCTGTTCAGATATTAATGTAGGTAACGATTTCACATTAAAAAATGCAAATAGGTTAAAGCGTGTAACTGTTTTAGCAATGACAGAAGGAGTTTTATATGTCATCGCACTGCTTTATATATTTATTAGTGGGAACTACAATACTAATCTTTTAATGATTCTTTTGCTTATTCTATTTTTTGCAGTAGTTATTGCTGTATTCACTTCTTTACTTTCTTATTTGATGGGTAAAGCAAGTGAACTTAAACAGGATAACGAATTAACGATTTGAGGTGTAACATGGTTATCATGGTTAATCTTGATGTGATGCTGGCAAAAAGGAAAATGAGTGTTACCGAATTATCGGAAAAACTGGGTATCACAATGGCAAACGTCTCGATTCTAAAAACTGGAAAAGCAAAAGCTATCAGATTTTCAACATTAGAAAAAATATGTGAAGTTTTAGATTGTCAGCCAGGTGATATCTTTGAATATCAAAAAAATAATTAAACTAATTTTAATGGAGGAAGATAGGATGAAAACAAAATATGTAATTGCATCTACACCAATTCTTTTAGGAGTAATCTGTTTTATTGCGAAGGCAATCATTGGGAGTAATGTAGCTGCAGATGGCACTTTAGAAGAACCTTTCTTTTTGATTCCAATTGGATTTTTATTATTCTTCTTAGGGATTGTGTCACTAGCAGGTGTGGCATTGATTTCACTGTTTAAGAAAACACAAGTTTCAAACTAATAAAATTATATTTTGCTTAAAGGCTACCAACCATTTAAACAAAAGCTATCAAATTATCAACATTAGAAAAAATATGTGAAGTATTAGACTGCCAACCAGGTGATATCTTTGAATATCAAAAAAATAATTAAACTAATTTTAATGGAGGAAGATAGGATGAAAATAAAATATGTAATTGCATCTACACCAATTCTTTTAGGAGTAATCTGTTTTATTGCGAAGGCTATTATTGGAAGTAATGTAGCTGCAGATGGCACTCTAGAAGAACCTTTCTTTTTGATTCCAATGGGCTTTTTATTATTCTTCTTGGGTATTGTGTCATTAGCTGGTATGGCATTGACTTCAATGTTTAAGAAAACACAAGTTTCAAACTAAAAAAGTTAATTTGTATAAAAGGCTACTAACCGTCCAAAAAAATAACCAGGCGCTCATAGTGAGTACCTGGTTATTTTTTGTATGACATTTAGATATAAAAGATTACGATAAATAAAGTTGATACATTGAAGTGTCTTCATCCAAAGATTTTGCAATATCAAAAGCCTCTTGTTGAGTTTTATTATTATTAATTATTTCATACATAAATCGTATTAAAAACATTAGATTTGCATTGCCGTCTATGTAATCATTTGGAGCGATATAAGAATGACAGCCACTTTTTAAAAATGCTGATGCTAATTGTTCAACACCTAATGTACAGCCTGCAGCAATAACTTTTATATCATTTAATTTTGAATAACGCATGACTTCCTCAGGACCAAAAAATTCCCCGCGGGGCTCGTTTCTTTCATAAATATCTTCTCCTAGCTCATTCATACATAATCTCCCTTCATCACCATGGAAATTTAGAATTAAATAATCGATCTTTTCGTCTCGATCTTCTCCAGATAACAAATCAATAAGATCGTTTGGTCTGCCTATCCAATGTACTGTAACTCTTGCTCCAAAGTACTCAAGGGTTGAACGTAAGGCATGCGCTTCCATACCCGTATCAGGACCAACTGCTAAACTAACATACAATTCTGGTTTGCTCATTCTAATAACTCCTTTTATTATATTTTCTATTTGTATAAAACACTGAATATATAACAGTATTTTACAATTGTGAATTATAATTGTTTGGAAATTATTTTACAAATAATCGTACATATAAATAGGGAACTTAGGAGACAAAAGTACATAAAAAATTGATAACCCTACTTAATTTGCTGTACGTTAAGAGCCGTATTTGTAAAGGCCAATAGAAAGTCTATAGGGTGTTTAAGTAATAAATCGAATAAATCATCATATATAGAAGAAATAGCATATCAAGCTTAATGCGCGTGATAGTCGTACACAAATAGACTAAATATAGAAAATTGGCTGGAATGGTAGAGAGGGGAGTAGAAGATATGAAAGAACAAAAACAAATGACTATGTATGATATTTTAGAACAACCAATTAAAAAGCCTTCCACAGATGTTAATAAGACTATTGATAAGAAATTAAAAGGCCCCCGTAAAAAAGGGTATATTGTTCGGAGATCGTATTAATATGTGTAAGTTATAGCTTTAATTCAGGCGTAATGATTAGGGAAAATAGGTTTATTATTGAGCGATAAAAGGAATTTTTCGTTGCTGTTTTGCACTATAAAAAGTCCAATTTCTCAACATTAAAACTAAGAAATTGGACTTTATCATTACTTCGGAATAGCGCCGGATTGTAGAATATTGAAAAACACGATGACTATAAAATAACCCCACAGTCATTTGCCAAAGCCTCTTTTGATTTAATAAGGAAATTTTAAGAGCCAACTTTCTAGTCCCAATCCATATAAAAACTCACCTCTAGCTTTTCTTGCCCACAATCTGGACAATCTAGAACATCACTTTGATTAATATCGTCTAAAGGCTTTGTCGGCATTTTAGTATTACATCGAGGACAAGTAGGAGTATTCGTGTAAGATTGGATTCCTGACTTCATGTGTAAATGTACTTTATTTAATAGGTAACAACACTTCTGACAAACATATAGACCGTCGTAACATTCAAAAGATGTTTCCTTGTTATTAATAAACTTTCTGATATATTGCCGACCTTCTTCTTCCTCATACCATTCTAAAATCGAACTCAAGTTTATATACCTAAATCCAATTCCTAAAAAAACATTTTGATTGTAAGAGCAATGTCTGCAGTTCAAATTACAAGCTTCTCCCATAAATCTCAATACCTCTCTTGTCCAGTTTAGATGGAAAACAATACAGAGGGATTTTAACACAAATATCCAGATATTAGAGGTGTTATCCCATAAAATGGACCTAATCTTGAAATAGATGCAATCATTTTTAAATAATCGTGTCCGATTGTTGAAAAAAGCTGGGACAAAACCCATCTCTTTAAATTTTTTTCATAAAAAAATAAGGACCAATTCTAATAAAATTAAGTCACCACAACAAAATTATACAGAAAGAAGAATCCTTATGTTTAAAGATTATAACATGAATCAATTAGTTTTGCCTTTAGATTTAGAAGTGAAGTTACAAAAGAATGATATTGCCTTAGATGTCCACCATTTAATCGAAAGTATCCCGCCCGAAGCGTTTGAACCATTCCTTCGAAATGAGGGCCGTCTTGCCTACCATCCACGCATGCTGCTTAAAATTATCTTATGTGCCTACACGCAATCTGTCTTCTCAGGGCGCAAAATTGAGCGCTTTTTAAAAAAAGTCTTCGGATGATGTGGCTAGCTCAAGGGTATGAACCAACCTACTGCACAATCAACCGATTCCGTATCCAACCAGAGGTGAAAGAGTTGATTCGTTGATGCTTCGTTCAATTCCGCTGCCAGCTGGTACAGGAAGAATTAATTGAACGCTGGGGCTTAGATTATCGTCCGAGGTGCAGACGCAAAACGCCATGCTGTAACCAATACTATGCTATGTGGGCTGATCAGCAGCACTATACTGAAGAATCAGAAATCAATGATAGCCTTCATTTACAGTTACGCCACTTCATAACAGCGCATAAACAGGCCACAAAAGCTTTTAAGAGATGGCAAATGACAACAAATTGCATTGGGGGATAGAAATTATTCATTGCAGACAGTGCTGAACCGAAAAGTATAGAGGAAATTAGACGATATGACATAAAAAGAATTGTGAAGGCAGACAAGGGACCTGACAGCGTGAAAGCTGGGATTCAATTTTTGCAACAGTTCAAGATTATTATTCGCCCATTTTTTACCAATGCTATTAATTAGTTTAGCAACTCTACATGGGCAAAGGATAAAGAAGGTCAGCTTATAAATAAGCCAACATATGAATTTAATCACTTTATTGACGCTCTACGCTACAGCATGGGACCAATAAGAAAACGTATGCCGAAAAAGCGAAACGGAAAGGAGGTAACGAGACATGACTTTATCATATGACAAATTGAAATTGGCAATTGCTGATATCTACGCAGAGAAGAGATTAAACATTGTAAAAGTGAATAATCCAACATTCAACGATGCTGCAACCGAATGCATTAAACCCTCGAACGTTATTATGTAGCCAATGAATCAGATATACAACGCTTCCAAGAGTCTATGCAGCAGATTAAAAGAGCAAGGAGTGAAACGACCATGGGTAAACAACAGCAGCCGAAAGTTATTATTTTGTATGAGAATGATACCAAGCCAAGGAGTACGGAAAAAGAGGATATTGTCATTCGCGTGGTTCCGAAAAAGGGGAAATGTTAGTTTGGTAGCTGATTAATCAGCTGTGAGAGCAATCGAGGTGGGTAAGAAAGAAACATTAAAGACCAAGAAAGCTTAATTGCCGTCTCGGTCATCTAATTTACGATTAAAAATTTACATAACTAACTTCATCATTGTCTGGGTCATAATATCGAAAATCTCTTATTCCGTGTTTTTCCTGTAAGTATTCTTTTACTATTTCTATATCTTTACCGAAAGTAGGAAATGGAGAGCTTCCGAATCTTATTATATAGGGTCCTTCTTCAGATATAGAAGCGTATAGTATTTCTTTATCATCGTAGTGAAAATCGACATTCCATCCTCTATAACAAATCAAATAAGTCCCATCGTCTTGTAGCCCACATTTGTCTTCATAAGGAACGATATTAACATTACATATTTTATTATTTATTAAAAATGAATCCATGGTGCCTTACTCCTTTTCGAAATTATGTACATATTGCATTTTAATGGAAATTTTTGATTAAGTACATAAAATTTTAATACATAGTTTGAACTGGCGCATACGGAACCATACGTACAGTGTGTGTGAGGTCAGCTAGCCTCCGCCCCGATATTATGATAATTTCTCCATAACTTCTTGAATAAAAGAATTTCTATATTCAGATTCAAAAATAGAAACACCTTTTTTATTCGAAATTTGCAGTATCTCTTCAATCTCATCGATCTGAAAAAATTCAGGGTAGATGGCTATTCGTCGTGCGTACTGAGAAGGTGCGCTTATTTTTTTATATTTCGGGCTTACAATCAATTAAATAATAAGAAGAAAATTAACAAAAAGGCTCTCTAAATTGAGTAGCTTTTTTGTTTTTTTAGTGATTTTAAAAATTTTTGCACACGACAGAAAATTGCATAAAAAAATCACCCTCCAATAATGAAAGGTGATTCGCTTCAAAGCCATGTGGCTAGTAAGATTAAATTTAAAAAGCCGCGTATGCCGTAGTTATTATAGAAAGTTTTAAACCACCACTCCTCAAAGTGGGTGTTCGCAGAAGCTTTCCTGCTTATCCTCATGCACCATGGTGTGAGGCCCGTCATTCCAACTCCAATAATAAAACTCCCTTTTACAGCTTAAAGGTTAAAACTTAATATTGTACGAACAATGCAGCCTTTAAGGATATAATAAAGGATGATAAACAAACTTGCAAGTAAGATGGTTTTTGCAAAAAAGTCAATGGGCATGAGTTCCAAATCATATAGGACAGGAAGGAACATCGCCCAAAATACTTGAAACTCCTCCATACATTATTCACAAATGAGAACGAAAAATACGAACAACCTTTGCTAAATAGGATAGATTATGTAAAGATAGGAGCATAAATAGGGTTTACCTAGTAAAAAAATAAAAGGAGGAAGCGGAAATGGCAGCTTATCCAAATTGTCCGAAATGTAATTCTGAATACACATATGAGGATGGATCGAACTTTGTATGTCCAGAATGTGCGCATGAGTGGAGCGCAGATGTTACAGAGCAGGAGTCAGATACACTAATTGTGAAGGATGCGCATGGCAATCTACTTGCAGACGGTGATTCCGTAACAATTATTAAGGATTTAAAGGTTAAGGGTAGTTCTTCAACATTAAAAATTGGGACAAAGGTGAAAAGCATTCGTCTCGTTGAAGGAGATCACAATATTGACTGTAAAATCGATGGCTTTGGTGCAATGAAATTAAAGTCAGAGTTCGTAAAAAAAGCATAATAACTATAAAAAGAGTCGTAATATGAAGCGCCCCAAACTTGAAGTTGGAAGGCTATTCAAAACCGACTCTTTTTTTATTTTTGCAAGAGGGCACATTATTTTTTCAGCCTGCGCAACATAATAGCAAAAGCAGCACCGACTAGTGCAAAAATAGTATGTAAAATAGCTATGTAGCTAGCTCCAATTAGCAGTGTCCCAATTTCCGTAAAGGAATAGTCGATGACATAGAGTGGATTATTAATATTATTAATGACGGCCCAGACGAAAACAGGCACAAAGCTAATGGCGAAAACAATCCAAATGTTTTTGTAAAAGAAGTAAGTAAGACAACCGAAAATTGCGTATGATACAACAAAGCTTTTATGATTGCCTAGTAAGGATGAGTTAATGGCAAACATAAAGGATAGCACGATAAAAACAAGATGAAAAAATGTTAAGGTACTTTTCATAGGGAATTTATAAACTAGTGATTGCTCTGAAGTGTCGAGCTGACGACAATGCTCACAATTAGCTAAATGTTGTTCAACAAATTCTATAGTACTTGCTTGGAGCGCTTGTTTTTTATACAAAGGTATTAAATCCTCTACAATTGAACATTCCTGTGACAAAAGCTTCCCTCCAATCGATCTCCTTCCATTATACGACTTTTTAACTTCTTTCAGCAGATAAATACGGGTTTAAGTTAATTTTCAGCGGGTGTCCAAACATCCGCTGAAATAGAGGAACTCAGGGTAAGAGCTTCTCATCCAGTGAAAACACCTGAGTGACCAACGTCGTGTTGACCTAAAGCTCCGGCGAATGAAAATAAAAAAAGCCTTCCGTGAGTTAATTCATCGGAAAACTTGTGCATGCACCATATTAATTTGATGTTAATACTTCATTTGTCAAAGCTTGAATATCAATATGTGTTTTTTCCTTCACAGCATCTTTCAAAATCTCAGTACGGAAATAGTGAACTGAAGCTTCGAGGGGGATTACTAAAAGCTTGGTAAGAGCTGTTTGATACATATACACAAATTCTTTGTCTGTGTTTCCACGTTTTAATTCAGCAAAGGCTTCATAAAATTGGTCAAGCTTATCCGCAAATTCAAGTAGACGGCCTTCTAACGTGCTGTCCTTGCCTTCTTTCATACGCTCAAAGAAGATGGCCTGAAACTCTTGTGGGATTTCATTAATAATGAATTTTTCCATCATTTTTTCTTCGACATGTGCAAGTAATTGCTTAAGCTCTGGGCTCGCATGCTTTACTGGGGTTTTAATATCGCCGATAAATACTTCAGCAAAGTCATGATTGATGGTTTTTTCATATAACGATTTCCAATTTACAGTAGCTCCATTCATTTCCTCAAGTGTAGCAAAGAACATAGCATACTGTGATACCTTCCAAGAGTGAGCAGCCACATTATGCTCTTCAAATTTAAAGCGTCCAGGGCAACGAATAATACGCTCTAGGTCATTAAGACTTGTAAAAAATTGATGAATTCCTATAAAAATCACTCCTTTTCGTTCTATATGTGCATGTTACTATAATCAATACCCTCTTTGTGTAGATTTCAAACAATTTAACAATGATTCAATTTGCGTTTACAAAGGATTCACAATTGCCGATAAGGCACGCATATGTTGAGTGCTATAATGAGGGGGACTGAGTAAAAGGGGAGTATGCACAATAATGATTTCAATTTATACACTTCTTCTTTATATACATATTTTAAGTGCCATCCTTTCGATTGGGCCATTGTTTGTAGTTTTACCAATTATTAAGAAAATGCGTACAGCATCCCATGTTGAGATGTCACCGTATATTGAGGCTTTTAAAGGAGCAATTACAATCGTCAAGCATTCAGGACATGTTCTTGTTGCATCGGGTATTATATTAATGTGGCATGCGGGCTATCATTGGAGTACCTCGTGGATTGTGCTTACATTTCTTGTATTGCTTGCCGCTATCGTTTTTTTAGCAAGAGCGTTTAAACCGACTTTACGAACATTTAATACACCTGCCTATGACCAACAAAAATTTGCTTCATTGTTACATAAGAAAGCATGGATGTACATTTTGTTATTGCTCATCATGTTATGGTTAATGGTAGCAAAGCCTGTACTATGGTAAAGGATTTCTCCATAGCAAAAATTCGCACCCTAAGTGGAGTGCGAATTTTTTTTCAATTGCTAAGTAAACGTTTAAAGTAGTTTTTACGAATAAATAAGTAACTAACGAAGAACAGGATAAAGAAACATACAGAACTCATCAAAGAGACTTTTAAAAATGTGGTTGAAACCATTGTTCGCATAGCAAATAAAGTAACAAACAACATCGTAATCGCTATCGCAAATGGCACAAATATGAGGATTGCTAGCTCCTTAGAAACTACAGTGAATAACTCTTTTTTGGATAAACCAAGCTTCCGTATGCCTAAATACTTTTCTTTTTCCTGGAGAAGTGTCGTTTGTAAATAGAAGTAGAGTATACTCATAGCGGCACTTAAGAAAATCAAACTCAACATAGAGCCGATAAAGAACATGACACTTTTTACAAACAGTTCTGAGTCATATAAGTCGATTTTTGAAGCTACATACCGTTGCTGAGATATAGTTGGGAGATCCTCAGTAATTTTTCTCGCAAGTTCTGTATGCGTTGTCCAATTGTCGAGCTCAAATATATAAGTTTTATAAACAGGATAGTCGATACTATTATAAAGAAGATCGGGTACAATAAAATATGTTTGCTGGAACCCAGTGGATAATAAGTTTCTCTCATCTACAGACGCAAGCTTTAAATGCTTAAGATAATGGTCTTCATCAATATTCGTTATTGGTGCTAGTTTATGATTACCAGCGACAGCTATAAATTCATTGTTATTTAAGCTAACGGTTTGATTTTTTAACAGATTATAGTTTGAAACTGACATATAACCAAGTCGTTTATCTTCATTCGATTTAAATTCAATAAAGTATTTTTGCGAATCCACTGTAGATAATTGTTTTTCAAGATATTCAACATCAGCTTTTACCATGCTTGCATCAGCCTTAGGATCTGCGATGTATTGAAAGCTATAGGGATAGTTCGCTTCGCTGTCCTTTGCAACATTATAGTAGGAGCTAAATAAAATGCTTGTACATAAAAATACACCGCTTATTAAAATCGTTATTAAAAATAGCATATTTGCGTGCGACTTCATTTTTGCATTGAGGTTGGAAGCCAGTAACATATTTGTTTTCCGCATATAGGCTGGCGATTTCTCAAAGATTTTTAGCAGGAAGCACATTCCTTGTGAGATGATTAGATAAATTGTAGAAAGAATACTCGCGAAAAACACGATGTAGTAAAGAATACCAAAGCTAACTACAATTTCATGATCAATTTTTAATAAATAGGATAAAGTGGTGGAAATAGTAATACTAATAATTAATAAAAGATAATGAGAATTTATCGATTTTTCGATGACAATATCACTTTTTAACAGCTGAATTGACGCTTCTTTATTAATAAATCTTGTCATTATTTTTGAAATAACAACAAATAATACAAGGAATAAACCAACAGTTAAAACGATTGCTTTAATCGGAATATACATGCCGAAAGTTTCTGCTTTTAACACAGCCTTGGCACCCATTAAGAAGAGCGGTGTAATGACAAGCCCAAGAATAATTGCTGCAATAATCGCCATTACACCAATAAGAATATTTTCACGAAAAACTAGTGTACGAATTTGTTTCATGGATGCACCGGTAATCATAAAGATGCCTAGTGTTTTTGTTTTTTTCTTCAAAAACGCCATTATGGAGTACGCAATGAAGATAAATGAAAATAAATAGACGAGCATACTCGCCAACATTAATGAAATGCCAAGTGTTGAGCCTGGGTCCATACTATTAAGACTGGGATGAAAAGCGATAACTGTAAATAAAAAGAAAATAATGATAGAAAACATACTGCTAAGGAAATAAGAAACGTATGTCCATTTGTCACGTAAAATATTTTGTACAACGATATGATTAAAGCTCATGTTGTCCACCACCTAAAAAAGCAAGCGTGTCCATGATTTCCTGGTAAAATTGTTTACGGTTATTGCCACGATGAATTTCGTTATATAATTTACCATCCTTAATGAATATAATACGATTTGCGAAGCTTGCTACATAAGGGTCATGCGTCACCATTAAAATGGCCGTTTTCAGTTCGGTATGAATAGAACTAAATAAGTTCATGACATCATTTACTGCCTTTGAATCGAGATTTCCTGTAGGTTCATCGGCTAACAATAAACTCGGTTCATGAATAACCGCACGTGCAATAGCTACACGTTGTTTTTGTCCACCAGAAATTTCATAAATTCGTTTTGGAAGAAGCTCCTCAATGCCAAGAAATTGAGATATATGTGTAAGTCGTTGATGCATTTTATTGGCAGGTAAACTATCCAGAGTTAGTGGCAATAAAATATTTTCTTTCACTGTTAATGTGTGTACAAGGTTAAAATCTTGAAAGACAAAGCCTAATTCTGAACGGCGGAATTTTGCAAGCTCCTCATCATCTAATGAATAAGGATTTCTGCCATTTATAAGAATTTCACCAGCAGTAGGGCGATCGATTGTTGATACGCTATTTAAAAATGTAGTTTTACCACTTCCAGAAGGCCCCATAACGGCCACGAATTCGTTCTCACCAAGTTTAAAATCTATACCATTCAAAGCCTTATATGTGATTTCTCCGATATATTCTTTTTGTAGATTGGTTACTTGTAGAATTGAGTTTCCCAACTTTGAACAACTCCCTTACTTCGATTGAATAGCTTAAGTATAAAGAAGGAGCAGCATTTTACCTATTTGGCTATATGACGTCAATATGACAAAGTTGTCATATAATACTCATGATTTTTTCACGCTATTTGAAAAGTCTATAGAAAAGGTAGTGAAGCGTTCGTGGGACTGTAAGGTAAAAGGGTGCTCTAGTGCAGTCAAAATCTTTTTAACCAAATATAAGCCTATACCTGTTGCTTCACCGCTCGTTCTTCCTTTTACACCTGTATAAAAAAGATCAAAGACACGTGAAATTTCGCTATCGGGAATCGTATCTCCGCAGTTTTTAATTTTTAAAATAGCTTCGTCATAACTAATTTGAATGGAACTTTCAGACTCACCGTATTTAATGGCATTATTGATGATTTGATAAAGCACGATTTTTAACCATTTCCGATCTGAATAAATAATATTATTTTCAGCAAGCATCACTTTGGGGAAAACCACTTTGGCAATAAAATAATCCTTTAACTCGTTAATGACCTCCTGAATAATCTCTTTTAATGAGAGTGCCTCTATTTTTAAATCAGCTACTAGATTGGATGTGCGTTCATAAGTTAGCAGCTGGTTGAGGGTAAAGGTCAGCTTATCACATTCTTTATTAATAGTTTGCCAGTGCTCGGATTGACTATTTGCATCAGATTGAATAATCAGTTGAATGACCGACAATGGGGTCTTCATTTGATGAGCAAAATGTGAAAGGACAAGCTGCTTTTCTTTTCCTTGCTCCTCTAAAGTTTGCTGTTGTGTTAAGTGCAGATATTGCATTTGTCGTAGTTTTTGGCTATAGGCTTGCTCAATCATAGCCTGTGGTTCATACAGATGGAGGTCATCGCTTGTTAATATGCCTTTCTGTAAATGAGCATAGAGCTTTTTTCTACGATAATAACGACCAATTAGCCAAATAATAAATAGAAAGCTAACGAGAAAGATAAAATAAAAATAGTGTGATGATAAATCATCCAATGTATGAATGATCCAAGGTAATAATAGGAAGCTTACACAATAAAGAATAATTACACTTACATGATCTCGAAAGAAAAGCTTCATTCTTCTGCCTCCACTAATTGATAGCCAAGTCCACGAATTGTTTTAATTTCTAAACAGGATTGAATAGCTTCAAACTTTTTGCGGAGCCGACCAATATTAACAGATAAAGTGTTTTCTTCAACGAAGGATTCATCATCCCAAATAGCACTTAACAACTTTTGGCGAGATACAACATTTGGGTAAGCTTCAAATAGTAACTTGCTAAGCTGCATCTCTTTTAACGTTAACAGGCTCTCATGTTCCTCAGTGTGAAGCCGAACAGTATCTGGATTTAATGTAGTATTGGTAATTGTTATAGAATTAGAATCGGAGGAAGCATACTCTCCATATGTACGACGAATAAGGCCATTCACTTTTGCCATAAATACATCTAGCGAGAAGGGCTTTGTAATAAAATCATCTGCACCATTTTCAATACCATACACTTGGTCGATATCATTCACACGCGCTGATACAATGATAATGGGGCATGTTGACAGCTGGCGGATTTTGCGTGACCAGAAGTACCCATCATAAGTTGGGAGGTTAATATCCATGACTACTAGATGGGGTTGAATAGCTTGAAATTCTTCTACTATACGATTAAATTGTTGGACAGTGTAGCATGCAAATTGATATTTCGATAAATGCTCGGCAATAAGCTTTGAAATAGTAGTATCGTCCTCTATTATGTATATTTTGTACATAGTATCGACCTTTCTTTATTTATATACTTTTAATGTACCCTGATATTTAAGAATCCATAAATATATAGTAATAGTAACTTGAAATTATAGAGAAGAGCCACTACAAACTCAATTGAGAAGGTGATGGCTCTTTGATAATCATGAATGGGCCAATTAATTTTTTGGAATGTGGAAGGTGACATTTGTTCCTTCATTTAGGGTGCTTTGTATTTGTAATCGCTGTCCGTAAATCCTCTTAAGACGTAAATCAGTATTACGTAATCCTACGCCACAGCTTGTTGAATAACTACCTGAATGTAGCTCCTCTAATTTACTTTGATCTATCCCAACGCCATCGTCTATAATACTTACTGCTACATAATCTGGGAAATCCTTTATGCGGATACAAACGGTTCCACCTTGTTCCTGTTTTAAGACACCATGACGAATTGCATTTTCTACTAAAGTTTGTAAGGAGATAGGGGGAATTTCAATGTTTATAATTTCATCGATATCCCATTCGATGTTTAACAATTCCCCAAAGCGTTGCTGTTCAATATAGAGAAATGAGCGCACTAGCTCTAGTTCATCCTTAAGTGGTACTACTCGTTGTAGATTCCGCACATCAAAGCTTGCATGTAGATATTCACCAAAATGATGCATTAAGTCAATCATCCGATCTGTATCAATCGTACTAAGTGATGCAATTGTATTTAATGTATTAAATAAAAAATGTGGCTGTATTTGAGCTTGAAGCCAAGCTGTTTCCAAATGTAGTCGTTGATTGATGCTATATTTTAAATCGATTAAGGCTTTGCTCCTTACTTTTAGCTCAAGAGAATTAATGGGCTTTGTAACATAATCATTAGCTCCACGAACAAAACCAGTATAAACATCTTCAGGATTATTACGTGCTGTTAGCAATAAGATCGGTAATTCAAGTAATGAGTAATGCTCTCGAATAATTTCAATTAATGCATAGCCAGAAATATAAGGGAGCATCGCATCAACAATGACTAAATCCCAATCCTCTTGCTGTAATGCTTTTAATGCCTTTTCACTGCTAGTAACAGTAGTAACCGCATATGCTGTTGTTGCAAATAAACTACGCATAATGGTTAAGTTTATAGGATCATCATCAACCATTAAAATTTTAAATTGTTTTTCCACTGTCTTTAAAGACGTATTTCCTTCAACATGAGAAAATATATCTTCTTGCTCTATGTAGGATTGCTCCTCATTTAAACTTTCCTCTGCTAATGGTAATGTGAAATAGACATCTGAGCCTTTGTTAGGAACGGAATGTATTTGCAAAGTCCCTCCGTGTAATTCGATAAGCTTCTTTGAAACTAATAACCCGAGACCGATTTGATCGTCGTTATCAGTTCCTTGTTCGTAAGGGGAAAAAAGACGACTTTGGATCTCATCATCCATTCCTAATCCAGTGTCACGAATATGGATTACAACCAGACTATTATCTATATGTGCACTGATTTCTATAGAACAAGCATTTGTATATTTAATGGCGTTGTATAAAAAATTAAAAAGAATTTGAATCAATCGGTTTTCATCGGCCACTACATTAGGAAATGTTTTAGAAATGGTAGAATTCATTTGAATTTGCTTTCCATTTGTTATAAAGCGTAACATATCGAAAACACCATAAATGACACCTTGAATGCTGACGTTTTTTTTATTGAGATGTAAATTACCGTCCTTTAAACGAGTAAAATCAAGTATGTCATTTAATGTAAAGGACATGCTTCTCCCAATATCAATTAACAGCTTTAGATTTTGTTTATCATCAGCGGCAAGCTTATTGTTTGGATTTTCATAAATGGTCTGTCCTAAGGTAATCATTTTATTCATGGGATCCCATAGCTTTTGTGAACTACTGGATAAAAATTCGTCCTTTAATTCATCGTCCGTTTGTAATTTAGCAATCAATTGATTAATTTGCTCTTTATTTTCAAAAAAATGTTTAAACCAATAACCTGAAAAACCAAGCATGATAAATAAATAGTCTAATGGATAAACGGGTATATCAAAGACATAAATGGATTTGATGAATCCCCATATAATTCCATTTGTTGAACCAAGAGCCGTCAGGGCAATAAAAACGGAACTTTGTTTTTGATTTTCAAGATACTCTTTTAAAGCGAGTGCTGCTACATATAAAAATGAAACGCCATAAAGTATGAAGAAAAGAGGATTTAATGTGTATAACCAATCAATCGGTAAAACGACAGTTAAAAATGCTCCAAGGACATAGATAGCAAAGATCCACTGTAAGCATTTAGCATTACGATATTTCACTAGTAAAATACGCAAAAATTGAACAAAGAAAAAAGAAGAACCGAGATAGATGATAGAAGATAATTTAAATGACCATACATAATCAAGATGTAGCCAGGCAAGTATCGATCGATCATAGGTAATTAATTCATCGGTTAATGGTAAAAGAAAACCTACTGTGAAAAGTAATACAATTGGCTTCCGATAGATGAATAGGAACACAAGAATACTAAAGAGTGCGAACAATACGAGCATGACTGAAATAGTAGAAAGAGATATCTCAGTAATTATTTCGTGATGTACCATAGCTGGTGCAGAGCTAAATAGAACTCGTTTAGCAATGATAGGACTTGCTGGTGTATCAAAATTTGATACATGTAAAATTAAGTCAATTTCAGGTTGCTCATTCGTAAAATATACAGTGTATGGAGCGGCTTGCCCTTTATGATTATTTGAATCAGTAGCGACTTTTCCTGACTGACCAGCTAGCTCCCCATTAATATATAATGTTGAAGCAGTTGATACTGCAGGAATTCGAATGGCATAACGATTATCTTTGGGGGCATTTTCATTGAGTAAAATTTTTAAACGGTATGTACCATATCGTTGTGTCGTTGCCTCAGAATTTCGCGTAGGTATCGTTCGGATAGTTTGCTCGAATAATCGAGGATATTGGTTATTGTCTGTGTTTAAAGGGTCTATTAATGACCCAGGATAGTAGAGCCATTCACCATTTAAGTGAAGCATTTCTTTATCGGTTAGCGGCTGATCACGAATGTCAAATACACCTTCTTGAGCAATCGGTTGATTACTCAAAGGGAGAAAGTATGCTAACCATAGTAAACGAAGGATAGTAAGAACTATAAAAATTAAGATAATGAAAAGTGAATGTCGAATTGTCGCTTTTTTTAACAGTGACATAAGGACCTCCGGGATTTCCTTTTATATTAGATGGACTATATTTACCATGCCGTGAAGACAGAAAAAAGATAAAAAGGCATCGAGAGAGAACTGTCTCGATGCCTTTTGTGGATGGCCTGAGTATGTCTTTGGTTTGATCTTTTTGTAATTTATCAGGCGTGATGGTTAGGAAGAAATAGGTTTATTACGGGCTACTCGCTTTCCTGCGGTAAGCTTTGCTCTGCGACGAAAGAGAAGCGACAGGAGCACTAGCGGAAATCAGCCTCTTCAAATTAATCCGAGTGTATAAAAAGGATTACTCAACACACCTGGTAATTTATACTTCTACTGATATAGCGTTAAATAGCTCAGTTGTTTCGTGCTCTGGTAAAATATCGAGATCAGCTACCAAAGTACTTCTAAATGTATTGTAAACTTTTACAGCACTTGCTCGATTATCCACGTCCATATAGTGTTTCATTAGCTGTTGGATAGCTTTATCGGAATATGGATTATGCTCGAGTGTTATAAGTAATATATGCTCTAGGTTTTTTACGTCCTTTATTGCTGTATAATGCTCTACTAAATCATGAAGTAGAAGAGTAAATTGGGTATTCATGAAATTTGCCTTACTAGAAACCCAAGGATAATCTAATGTGGCCATATATTCACCCTGATAGTTTTGTATTAGTGCCTCAGCCTTCTTTATATCAAGCTTTCCGGTCTCCATTTTACTATTTAAAATATGCTCTAAGTTATGAGCGTCACATTGAAAATCCTCTAGTTGTAAAATATAGCAGCCATTTGCATACTGTATGACTTCTACATAGCCTAATGTAGAAAGTGTAGTGCGTAGATAAGAGACTGTTGTATGTAATTGCACTCTTGCCTTTTTATAGTCTGTCTCTGCCCATAATGCATCGAGGACTGTATCACGAGGTACATGGCTATTAAGATTGGAAAAAAGAAAGGCAAATAATTCTTTTGTTTTAACCGTTCTCCAATGGATGGCTTTGTCATCATGTAAGACAACGAATCCTCCAAAACATTGTATCTTTAGTGTAGGTTTATGCTGTATTCGTATAGGAGTCGAATTTTTTTCTAGGTGGGGGAGTTCTTGGATTCTATTAATAGTTGTCTCTAGACGAGCTTTTGAAATAGGCTTTAATAAATAGTCAAGGGAGTTAATTTCAAATGCTTGGACAGCATAGTCTCGATACGCAGTGACAAATACAATATAGATATTTTTGTTCCATTCTTTTAATAGTTTTGCGATTGCTAAACCGTTCATACCAGGCATTTCAATATCTAAAAATGCTACTTGAAAATCCAAGCTAGGACCCTCTGCAAGCAAATCTTTTACATTTGTAAAGGATCTAATGACCTCTAGTGAATTAAATTCCTTCAACTTTTTCTCCATGTTTACAAGAGCTAATGGCTCATCGTCCATTACTATCACTTGAATCAAAAAGGGCACCAACTTTCAAATATTAATTAACTTGAATTGAAGAAACTTAAAGTGAAATTGGTTAAAGTGAAATATCAATAACTGACCCTTTATACAGATGTGCGGCCACTTGCTGTTGAGGCAGATCTTCTAGTAAGTCGACAGCAGCTACCATATCTAGATTGAGTGCACTTTGCATAACAGTCATTTGTACAGTTTGTTGTAGCTCTATAATCTGAGAAGACATTATTGGAATTTCCACCCTATATTCCTTCATTAACATATTATCGGTTAAAAATATTGATTTTCCAACGTATAAAAGTTGCAAAAAAAATTATGGGTATTTTTCCATGAAACTATTTGATTTACTAAAAAAATGATTGATATTGTATATTTTTCCGTTTTTATAGAAATAATTCGTAATATCAGGTCCATTGTCCTGAGTGATTAATTGCATTCTCTAGCATTGCTTGCATAAAAGAGCCTAACTCTAGTGAGCTAGCAGCAGATTGCAAAATTATAAAATATGGAGGTATTACGAAATATGAAGAAACGAGCATTAGCTTTAGCTGTAACATTGACATTGGGTTTAAGTTTGTTTGCAAGTCCGTCATCTGCTGAGGACAAACTCAATGTTATACCAATTGACCCGTTATGGGGGATCTCGAAGATATACGAATTAGCTGTAGGAGAAATAGGGCTACTAGACGAAATAGATCCGAAATGGTTTAATTTAGGGAAAAAATCAAATGTAGATGACACGAAAAATGAAAAATCATCGAAAGACCAACATCACATTGTGCATGGGGATACATTATTTTCAATTGCACGTGAAAATGGTGTATCAGTGGAAAAGTTAAAAGAATGGAATAACCTTACTTCTGATGTGATTTATGTAGGCGAATTGTTAGCTACCAAAGCATCAGCAGCAAAGCCTAAAACTACTGTGAGCGAAACTAAAAAGGTAGCAACAGCTTCCAATACAAAGCAAGTAACGACATCGAATACAAAACCAGCAACAAAATCAAGTACAAAACAAGTAAGTGCTCCAGCAAATGCGACAGGCCAAACGCTAACAATGCGAGCGACTGCTTATACAGCGTATTGTGAGGGATGTTCGGGGATTACAGCGAATGGAACAGATATAAGATCTAATCCGAACTTGAAGGTAATTGCGGTAGACCCACGTGTTATTCCTCTTGGTACTAGGGTTTGGGTTGAAGGTTATGGCGAGGCAGTCGCAGCAGACACGGGCGGAGCAATAAAAGGTAATAAAATTGATGTGTTTATTCCTACTGAGGGACAAGCTCGCCAGTGGGGTGTTAAAACAGTTACTGTTAAAATTTTGAATTAATGTATGGGAAGGGATGTCTCGCTGACTTGGAGATATCCTTTTTATTTATAACAGTCACCGAAATGCTAATCTCTATAGTTTACAGGTTGCTAAATTTACTGCTTTTTCAATGATTCACAAAATTCTAATCAAAATTGCATAAGTAGGAGGATTGTTGGCAACCATCAGAAATAGAGGAGGTATTTTTATGAAAAAAATGAGTTTAATAATCATTTCCTTATTAGTATTTGTCGGTGGTTGTAATTTCTTCGAAAAGAAGGAGAAAAAAGTGGAAGTTAACGCAAATTCAGCACAAACTGCAACCGCGAAAGTAATAGGAAAAAATAATGAAAGCTATGGAAATGCATACTTTCAGGAAGAGGATAATGGGGTCAGGGTGACACTCGCGCTATCAGGATTGCCATCCGGAACGCACGGCATTCATATTCATTCAGTTGGGAAGTGTGAACCACCAACGTTTGAATCAGCAGGTCCACATTTTAATCCAACGAGTAAAGAGCATGGGAAGGATAATCCTAAAGGCTATCATATGGGAGATCTTCCGAATTTAGAAGTTGGTGAAGATGGTAGTGTAGATATGAATTTCTTAGCGGAAGGGCTAACATTAGATAAAAATGCTGCAAATTCATTATTGGGTGGAAAAGGTACTTCATTAGTCATCCATGAGTCAGAGGACGATTATAAATCAGATCCTGCTGGTAATTCTGGTGCTAGAATTGCTTGTGGTGCTATTCAATAAGGAAAATGAATCGACTGTATCTGAAGTAAATCACTTTAGATGCAGTCTTTTTTTAGTGGTTAGAAATCGGCTCATAGGACGCCCTCAGTTGGAACGGAAATCAACCGCACGTTATGGTAATAAGCCAAAAAGAAGAAGTGAGTGGTCTTTTTTTATAATTCGACATGCAATTTTCATACATTTTGTAACTAATTTTATTTTGTTAGAAAAAGAATTTTATAGTATTGGATAGATAAAAATGGTGTAAATAAGTAATTGTTGAAATTCGTAAATAATTGTCGTTTTATAGAATTGTATAATTATAAAAGACTGAATTTACTATAAATTTATTGACATTATTATACTGTGTTTGATAATTTTAAGTAGATTCTTATTTTTAACCAAAGGGGGAAGGTTACTTTGAAGAAAAAACAATTCAGGCTATTAATGCTATTAAGTGCCTTTGCGCTATTGATTTTAGCTGCATGTGGAACGGGTTCTAAGGACACAGATAAGGGAGATTCGACAGCATCTGAGAAGCCAAAATTTTTAAACTTATTAACAGGTGGGACACAAGGTACTTACTATGCATTAGGTGGAACATTTGCTGATTTAATTTCTAAAGAAACAGACATTAAAACAACTGCTGAAGTATCTCAAGCATCTGCAGCCAACATGACTGCATTACAAGAAGGTAAAGGTGAAATTGCTTTTGTACAATCAGACATTGCTTATTACGCTACTGAAGGAACAATGATGTTTGAGGGTAAAAAAATTGACTCAATTGCTGCTCTAGGTGCACTTTATCCAGAAACAGTACAATTAGTAACGACTGAAGCGTCAGGTATTAAAACTTATGCTGATTTAAAAGGGAAAAAGGTATCCGTAGGTGCGCCAGGTTCTGGGACTTACGCAAATGCTGAACAATTACTTGAAATTCATGGTTTAAAAATGGATGATATCAAAGCACAAAACCTTGATTTTGGTGAGTCTACTGACGGTCTTCAATCAGGCCAAATTGATGCAGCGTTTATTACTGCGGGTACGCCAACAGGTGCTGTTGAGGCTTTAAATGCAACAACTAAAGTGAATATTATCGGTATGGATGCTGGTAAAGCAGATGAGTTAATTGCTAAATACCCTTACTATGCAAAAGATACAGTAAAAGCTGGTACGTATGGGCTTGCAAATGATACTGAAACAGTTTCGGTACTTGCGATGTTAGCGGTGAAAAAAGATCTTCCGGAAGATGTTGTTTATTCGATGACGAAAGCTATTTATGATAACACAGATAAAATTTCCCACGCTAAAGGTGAGTTTATCAATGCGAAGACAGGTTTAGAGGGTATTAGTATTGATGTTCACCCAGGTGCTCAAAAATACTTTGATGAAAATAAATAACAGAACATTCGGAGTTTAATTAAAAGAAGTGGTTGCTGCGGGTAGTGCTTGAATCTTGCTTGTGGTGAAGTGAAAAATCTGCAGCGGAAATCAACCTCACGTTATGAAATACGAAGAGGCTCGGATTGCGTAAAGCTTCGGGCCTCTTTTCTTCCTGTTAAGTCGTGAACGATAGCGAATAGCTTTTTAAGTGGGGGAATAGATGTAATGCGAAAGAGGAAATTAATCATTGTTTTAGTTTTTTTATGTTTAAGCTTCAGTATAGTCATTTTTCTTCCTCTTCAAAAGGTATTCGCATTTACTGAAACGCGCATAGATCATCCAATAGTGCACTATATACCACTGAAAACTGAGGATACATTTCAAATTAGATACACCCATTCCATCCATAAATCGGATGTACTTGAACATTATCAATGCGTAGATGGAACACGTATTCAAATGTTAGGGATGGAGTATGAGGATTTAGCGATTGGCATGCCGAGCTATGCAGAGGAAAATCAAACATTAACAAAACGAGATGGTAAATATTTTTTGCAGTTCGATAACGAAGTCATTGAAAATTTTACGATCTATATAGCCGATTTGGACTTAGATCTTGTATTAGGTTACGAGCAGTACGAATATGATTTAAAAAGAAATTTACAAAGGGGAAAATCCTATTTATTTGAGGTGAAGCGTATATCGCTTTATGAACAATGGAAAGGAGTAAGGATGAAATGACGACTCAGCATAAATCAAATAACGAAGTAAAAAATGAAGAATTCGAACAAATATCGGCTGAAGAGCAACAAGCAATACTTGAGAAATATGATATTGAATCGAATGTACGAAACATATCAGGCATTATGAAACATGTCATTTTCTTTGGACTACTAGCATTTTCATTGTTCCAACTATATACAGCCATTTTTGGTCAATTTCCAGCGCAAATCCAGCGTACGATCCATTTGGGTTTTGGTTTGACCCTTATTTTCTTGCTATTCCCAGCTCGAAAAAAAGCAGCAAAGCATAAAATCGCATGGTTCGATTATATTTTAGCGATATTATCTATTGTAGTAGGCTCGTATTGGACGATGAATTATACAGAGCTGATTAACAGTAATGGTACCATTACACAAATGGATTTTATCGTTGGTTCAATAGCTGTTGTATTGGTACTTGAGGCAGCTCGCCGTGCAGTAGGATTACCAATTACAATCATTGCTATATGTTTCTTAATTTATGCATATTTTGGACCGTATTTCCCGGCATTTATGGCACATAGAGGGCAAGATTTCGAGAGTATTGTTAATCTTATGTATTTTACGACGGATGGTATCTTTGGAACGCCAATTAGTGTTTCGGCCACATTTATTTTTGTGTTTTTACTTTTTGGGGCATTCCTTGTCAAAACAGGTGTTGGTCAATATTTTAATGATCTAGCTGTAGCTCTTGCGGGTAAATTAATTGGTGGTCCAGCAAAAGTAGCGGTATTTTCTAGTGCGCTTCAAGGTATGATTTCAGGAAGCTCGGTAGCGAATGTAGTAACATCGGGATCATATACAATTCCGATGATGAAAAAGCTTGGGTACCGTAAAGAGTTCGCGGGTGCAGTTGAAGCGGCTGCTTCTACAGGTGGACAGTTAATGCCGCCGATTATGGGGGCCGCAGCGTTTTTAATGGTTGAGTTTATCGGGCGCGGAATAACGTATTGGGATATTGCCAAGGCGGCTGCGATACCTGCACTGTTATATTTTACAGGTATTTGGATTATGACTCACTTCGAAGCAAAACGTGTAGGGTTAAGAGGCTTACGTGAAGATCAAATGCCAAATCGTCGAGAGGTATTTAAGAAAATTTACCTTCTATTGCCGATTATCGCAATCATCGTTTTAATGTTAACGGGTACACCAGTAATGCATGCTGCACTATACGGTATTCTTATTTCTATTGGTGTTGCCATGTTTGATAAAGAAACGCGTTTAAAACCAATGGATATTATTGATGCATTAGTTGAAGGTGCTCGTACAGCACTTGGGGTAGTAGCAGCAACGGCTTGTGCAGGTATTATCGTAGGTGTAGTTGTAAAAACAGGTTTAGGCTTAAGTTTAGCTAATAGTTTAGTAGAATTAGCAGGCGGTAGTATTATATTAACACTGATTTTTGTTATGATTGCCTCCCTAATTTTAGGAATGGGGGCTCCGACAACAGCAAACTATGTAATTACGTCAACAATTGCTGCTCCAGCAATCGTAGCATTATTAGCGCCGAATACACCACAGGAACTAGTACCAGTAGTTGTTTTATTATCGGCACATTTCTTCGTGTTCTATTTTGGTATTATCGCCGATATAACACCGCCAGTGGCACTTGCTGCTTTTGCGGCTTCAGGCATTTCCGGTGGAGATCCTATTAAAACGGGTGTAAACTCAGCGAAACTTGCTATTGCTGCGTTTATCATTCCTTATATGATTGTGTTCTCTCCAGCGTTACTAATGATAGATACAACTGTTCCGCAAATTTTATGGGTAGTATTCACGGCCGTTACAGGAATGGTAGCTATTGGTGCAGGAGTAATAGGTTACTGGTATCGCAAAATGCTGTGGTTTGAACGTATTATTTCTATTGCAGCTGGTCTACTACTTATCTACCCAGAAAAATTCTCGGATTGGGCTGGTTTAGCAATCTTTATTGTGATGTTTGTCATTCAATATGTAACACAACATAAAGGGGACAGTGATGACAATCAAAATGGTAAAACGAGTGCTATAGCTTAGGTAAGAGGTAAAAAGTGCTTAGGTCCGACGTAATATTAAGAATCTGCTCATTTTCTGAGTTAGTAAGTGCATGCCTTGTAATGTCTACAAGGAATTTGCTTAACTTACAAGCTGCAGAAACGAGCAGATCTTTTTTTCTTTTTAAGTGAGCTATCTACAACACGCCGCATATTGGGCAAATTGTATTCCTAAGTAAAATGCAAGGAGCTTGGGCAAGTAAACGCAGCTTTTAAAAAGGATTTTCCTATTGTGAAATTCCTTTTTTGACATTGGATTAACGAAAGAACATTATTAAATGTACGTGAAAGGTGATAGGTTTTGTATTTGATGAGAGGTGGAGATTCATGAAAGTACACGATTGTCCTAATTGTAATACCTATAGTAGAGAATGTATTATTGTCATCCAAAATGCTCCGAACTTTTCAGGAGAGATATTAAAGTGCAGTATTTGTTCCTGGAGCGGAAAGTGGTCGGAAATGACAGTGCGGGAGGTTAAATTGCCGGTGATTCTAGGCGGGATCGTGATCCCTGGGGTCGAACCAATTACTGATTATTATGTACTGCATTCAGATCAAATTAGAGTTACTTATACAGGAGGATGTTGCCCTCATTGTGGTGGAAGTGATCCGTTTTGCTGGTGCATGACGTTATAAATGATTGCGATGAGCCTCTTGCTCGAAGTTGATGATTAGGCAGTGCACTTACATTTACCTTATTGTTAATGTGTGACATTATATAAAACCAACTACTTGCAAATAAATGTAAGCATTTGCACGACTTTTAATAAAAGTAATTTGATACATCTCTTTTTTGATAAACCTCAAGCTTTAATCTAAAAAGTAGATTGTTTTTATACTTTTTATGCATATAAAGCATTATTTATTGATTTTTTTAAAATAACTACTGTATAATTAAAATATCAGAAAATTCAATTAAATAAAAAGGAGAGGTGATTACATGAAAAAGTTGTTCAATTCAAAGTTTGAAACATATTTAATGGATCAGGAATTGGAGTTAACTATGGAAGAGGAAAAAAATGAGGAGCAAACTACACGGGTGTATTATGAAGAATATCCAGAAGGCTTTTTTACAAGTTTATAATATTTATTTGATGGGCTGTGCTAAAGGTGGAAAAAACTTTTAACACAGTCCTTTGCTTTTTTTACATATTTTAAATCACTTTTTTATATTGTCTGTTTAGTTGATAAAAAATTACTGTTTGAAATTATGTTAATAATATATCTTATTTATTCCTCTTGTATAGGTCTAATTACATATATACTTTTGTGAAATGGTTTCCTGTATAATGGGAATCAAAAATGCGTATAGAGGTGTAGTTATGTCAAATGCGGTTACATTAGAAGAGACAATTTATCAATGGTTTGAACATTTTCATAAATATCCAGAGGTCAGCTGGAGGGAGTTTGAAACAACGAAAAAGATTGCGTCGATTTTAGATGAGTTAAACGTATCGTATCGTTTGTTAGGCGATGTTACAGGGCTAATTGCTGAAATTGGTTCAGGAGATGGAATTGTTGCGGTACGTGCTGATATAGATGCATTGTGGCAAGAAGTGGACGGGAAATGGCAAGCTAATCACTCATGTGGGCATGATGCCAATATCACAATGGTATTAGGTGCTTTATTACAGCTGAAAGATCGACCATTACAACATCGTGTCCGTTTTATTTTCCAGCCTGCTGAAGAACTTGGTAATGGTGCTTGTGCAGCCTTTGATCGTGGAGCTGTCGATGGCGTATCGCATTTATTTGGTGTTCATCTAAGACCGATTGAAGAACTACCGCTTGGCAAGGTTTCGCCTGCTATTCATCATGGTGCGGCATATTTTTTAGATGGAACAATTAAAGGTACTGATGCCCATGGTGCTAGACCTCATCAAGGGAAAAATGCAATTGATGTTATTATGGCAGTGCAACAAATGCTGCATAGTATTCATCTATCACCATTTGAGCCACATTCGGCAAAGTTAACGAAAATTGTTGCAGATGGAGGTAGTACAAATATTATTCCGGGTACTGCGAGCTTCTCGATGGATATCCGTGCACAACGTAATGATCAATTAGAATTACTTCGTAGCCGTATTGAATTTGGCTTAAAATCGATTCAACAGCAGTTTGAGATTGATATGGATTGGCAATGGATTGATTTTACACCTGGTGCTGAGGTTTCTCTAGTTGCAGCACGTATGGCTAAAAATGCCATTGTCGAGACGTTAGGTGAAGAACGCCTTGCTGAAGAAATTACAACTCCTGGAAGTGATGATTTCCATTTCTATACGGTTAAAAAACCGGAATTAAAAGCGACGATGATTGGTATTGGTGCTAATTTGGCACCAGGATTACACCATCCAAAAATGTCTTTTGAACGTAGTGCATTAATAGATGCTGCAAATGTACTTGCTTGTGTATTAGAAAAAAAACCAGAATAACTATGTGTGGGAGTTAAATCAAAAGATTAAAATTCTTTTGATTTAACCCCTTTTTATTTTGCTTTTTTGTCGAAATGCATGAATATACGTGGGTTTGCATTGTTTGTAATAGCTATTTGAAAGCGTTTTTTTACGCTAAAAAAGGAGAAATTGCTCGAGAAGCATAAATTTTTTGCGTTGACTTTTAATTTTTTGAATATTAAGCTAAAAATCGTAAAAAAATATTTGCGCCTTAGAAAATTTTAAAAGGGAATGGGTGCAAAAAAGGGGATGGGACGATGAAAAAGGAAATCAGTGCTGGTTGGGCACTTCTAACTTTTGCAATAATGATTATAGCTATGCTTATAACAGTAGTTGTGTTAGAGCAAAGTCCTCACGTGCCACTAATTATTGGAACAACTGTAGCGGCAATTGTTGCCAAATTACATGGATTTAAGTGGTTAGAAATTGAAGAAATGATGTATAAGGGGATACGCCTAGCTTTACCTGCAATTGTCATTATTATTTTAGTAGGTTTGACAATTGGTGCTTGGATTGGTGGCGGTGTCGTAGCTACAATGATTTATTTTGGTTTAAAATTAATTTCCCCAGCTTGGTTCTTAGTGACAATCATGCTGTTATGTTCAATTGTTTCGCTGGCGATTGGTAGTTCATGGTCAACGATGGCAACAATTGGTGTTGCTGGTATGGGTATTGGGTTAAGTATGGGAATCCCTGCACCAATGATTGCTGGAGCAGTTATTTCGGGTTCATATTTTGGTGATAAGATGTCACCGTTATCGGATACTACTAATCTCGCGGCAGGTTTAACAGGTACCGACTTATTTGAACATATTAAGCATATGCTTTATACGACAATTCCGGCTTTGGTCATTGCTATCGTAGCATTTGGAATTATGGGAAGAAGCTTTGCGGATATCTCAATGAAATCAGAAAGTATTTTAACAACACTACAAGTAATGGAGGACAGCTTTGTTATTTCTCCGTGGCTATTGCTTGTACCAGTTGGTGTAATTGTATTGGTAGCAAAAAAAGTACCTGCAATTCCAGCTTTAATTGTTGGAATTATCTCAGGATTCTTACTACAAATCTTCGTGCAAGGTGGCACTCCTGCAATGGCTGTACATGCTTTACAAGAAGGATTTGTTATTTCAACTGGCAATGAAATGGTGGACGAGTTATTTAACCGTGGTGGTTTAGATTCAATGATGAATACGGTTTCAATGACGATTGTGGCTATGACATTCGGTGGGGTGTTAGAATATTCCGGCATGTTAAAGTCACTTATGAATGTTATTGTGAAGTTTGCTAAATCTACAGGAAGCCTAGTTGCTTCAACGATTGCTGCATGTATTACAACAAATGCTACATGTTCTGAGCAGTATATTTCAATTGTTGTTCCATCACGTATGTTTGCGAATGTTTATCAAGAGCGTGGCCTGCATTCGAAGAACTTATCTAGAGCGTTAGAGGATGGGGGAACTTTAACTTCTGTGTTCTTCCCGTGGAATACTTGCGGAGTCTTTATTTTAGCAACATTAGGTGTAAGCGCGATTGAATATGCGCCATATGCAATCATTAACTTCTTGGTACCGATCATTTCAATTATTTATGCATATGTAGGGTTTGCGATTGTTAAGCTGACACCTGAAGAAATAAAAGAGGCAGAAAAGCGTAAAAAAGAGCAAGAAGTGAATGAAGCTAATATGGTCATGGCTGACTAATGTAGAAACTAAAATTCCGCTCTTTTCTGATAGCTAATAAGGGTCTCGCGGATGCAAAAGCATCTGCGAGAACTTTTCGATTTTCTAGTTTAGAAGTAGAACGATATTTTTTATATGTTAATAGGTTGCAAAGTTTAATTCATAGATTGTGCGTGGGCGGCCTTGCTGATGAGTCATTTCTTCACCGACTACTCTAGCATAGCCGTTATCCACTAATTTTTTGATAATGCGCTCTGTTGTACGGCGTGTAACTTGTAAGTATTCGGCAAGATTATGTGATGTAAATTGAGCTGATTGTCGCTCTCTGCTAAAGTTGATGATCTTAGAGATATTTAATGGACTTAAGCTTGTTTGCTTTGCCATTTGTAAAACATAGGGATCATCAGTTTTTAAAGCTAGTCTTGCTTCTGAATTCGGGAAGGGACCTAGTAAGTTTTTATGTTCATCTAGTATATAAATTTCACACGGTTTAGCAAATGATAATGCGTTCTTAGCGTGTTGATGAGCCTCCAAAATGGAGTGACCGTAACCAAATGCTAACTTAAAGGGATAGCTAGTTTGCTGTAATAAGTTCTGTAAATTTTCTTTTTCAAGCGCCCTTTGCAAATGTCCAGCCGTCGTATAAAGCTCAAAAGAGTAAGCTGTAATTTGTTTATAGGTTGAATGCGTAGCTGCAGTGATTTGTGTTAACATGTTAGCGTCTATAGGTTTATTTTCAGGAGCCTGTAATAGTCCGACAACAGCTTTAACAGATTCAGATTTTGTCAGAAGTGATCGCGATTTCGTTTCTTCTAAGCATTGAATAATGGAGTTAGTGGCATCTAGCATGCGCATTGCAGGTATTTGAAGGGCCTGTAATTCATCAAACACACTATGAATACTTGTTATGATAAAATCAATGCTGTTAGCTTCCCATAAAGCTATATGGTGCTGCAATATAGATTGAGTAGGTTTCGTAATAGAAATAGGCTGGATATATGGTTTTGGACCACGATACTCTATTTCTGTTAGAACATTTTCTACAATAGCTGGATTCATAACATCAATGGAAATTCTATTTAAAGGTACTGCATGATTTGCTATAAGCGATAATAACGTTGTGGAAATAGTTGTCTCATCTTGTTTTATATAATTCCAAGGTATTGGCATTGCTGATAGTGCGGATTGGGTATGTAAATAGGGCAACGTTCCTCCGAATAACAAGGCATCACATGGTTTAATTTCCTTTAACAAAACGGGTGCCTCGGTAGGTTGATTGTAAAGATAAAATTCTAATTGAATATTCTCAATGTTTTGTGCGATACTATTTATACGTTCCATAAATGCTTTAGAGCAGATAACCGCTATTTTAGTAGACATAGGCAATGTTCCTTTTCTCTATTATTTTTTTAATAATTAGCGACGTATTAACGACAACTTTATTATATAGGAGATAGATATAAATGAAAATCCAACAAGTAGAAATTTTCGCCATTCATTTACCACTTATTGATCCATTTATCATCAGTTATGCTACATATGATACAATGCCTTCTATTATTTTGAAGGTTACGACAGATACAGGGATTGTAGGCTATGGTGAAGCAGTACCAGATGAGCATGTAACAGGGGAGACGTGGGAGAGCACGTATGCTGTATTACAGAATCAGCTCGCTCCTGCCATCATTGGAGAAAATCCACTGGCCTTTGAAAAACTTCACGATAAAATGAACAAAATTGTGAAGGATGTGCCTGCAGCGAAAGCAGCGCTTGATATTGCTTGCTTCGATATTGCTGGTAAAGCGCTACAGGTTCCAGTGTATCAACTGCTAGGTGGACGCTATCATGAAAAGTTCCCTATTACACATGTACTAAGCATCGGAGAACCAGATGCTATGGCTGATGAGGCGGCTAGTCGAGTAGAGATGGGCTACCAATCTTTTAAAATGAAGGTAGGAACAGAGGTTACGCGTGATGTTGCTCGCATCAAAGCTGTGCGTGAGCGTGTAGGCGAAGACATCGCAATTCGAGTAGATGTCAATCAAGGATGGGGTAATGCCTCTACTACATTACAGGGCTTACGTGCATTAAAGGAGTTAAATATCGATTGGTTAGAGCAGCCAGTAGATAGTGAAGATATTGATGGAATGGTAGAAGTGAAGTCAAAATCAGATGTTACCTTAATGATTGATGAAGGGCTTCGCGGTGTTCGCGAAATGCGTGAAATTATTGCAAAGCGTGCTGCAGATAAAGTCAATATTAAATTAATGAAATGCGGTGGCATTTATCCTGCTATGAAGTTAGCAGTTATGGCTGAAATGGCAGGCATTGAATGTCAGATTGGTTCAATGGTAGAATCATCAGTTGGCTCAGCAGCTGGTTTCCATGTAGCATTCTCTAAAAAAATAATGACAAGTGTAGAATTAACAGGTCCGCTAAAATTCTCTAAGGATGTTGGGAACTTACACTATGATGTTCCATTTATCTGCCTAAATGAAAAACCAGGATTAGGTGTTGATGTAGATGAAGAGATTCTAAAAGAGTTATGTAAATTCTCGACGATTGTAACAGCCTAAGGAGACGGTGAGATGGAAAAAATTTATGAAGGTATGCTTGGGGAAACGCCGTTTTTTGTTTCAGCATTAAATCTTCAGCATTTAGAAGAAATTGAGAAATTACAGCTTGGGGTTTATGAATCTTTAGAGGACCAAAGCATCTTACAGCCACTGAGTACAGAAGAATTCGACTATATTTTAAAAGGTAATGGCATGATGATAGGTGCTTACGTAGGGGATGAGTTAATTGCCTTTCGCGCATTATTGAACCCACCTGTTGATGATGAGCACCTTGGCTTTGATTGTGGGATTGCCGAGGATGAATTTAATCGCGTATTATATCAAGAAATATCGAATGTCTCTCCAGCTTATCGTGGCTATGGCTTACAAAAGACGTTAGCCAAAGTTGTGATGGGGCATATTGATTTAGAAAAATATGATTATGTATGCTCAACGGTAAAACCATATAATATTCCTAGCTTAAAGGATAAATTCTCTCAAGGTTTAGTCGTAAAGGGATTAAAGGTTAAGTATGTAGATAAGTTGCGTTATATTTTCTATAAAGATTTGCGACAAGAACTACCAATCTTTACAGAGAAGAAATTGATTTCAATGGACGATACAGTTGGTCAGCAACAGCTTTTAAAGCAGGGCTATCTAGGTACTTCTATGTATGAGGATCAAAATGATTGGTTCGTCGTTTATGAGAAATAAATAAAGTAAAAAGCCTTACCTTTTACTTATTGTGAGGGGTAAGGCTTAGCTTTTCAGTTTATTTTAGTTATTAGATTTAGAATTGATTTTCTCTCCATCAGTTGTTTGGACCACTAACGGCTCAACAATTTTTTCTAGGCCTATCTTTATAAATGGGAGTCCTGTATCTTTCTCTTTATCGACAACCTTAACTGTGATTTCAGTGTTCCCTAGGGTCTTTACATCTTTTATTTCCAGATGTTTTCCTTTATATTTCTCGCCTAATTGAATATGAATTTGTTTCATTCCTTCAGAAATCGTAGATACCTCGTAGTAGGAGGATGTATCGTTACCAGCCACAATGACGCCTTCTTCATTGATCCAATAACCTTCATCTAAGGTGATCGCCCAACCAATAATAGCAAAAATAAGGACTGGGACTATAAACAAGATTGATTTATCCACTTTGTTAAATTCAGATTTTCTTAGGCCTTTCGTAAAAGGAAGTAACAACGTCCCAACCATAGCAGCTATCAAAATACCTACTCCAATAATGCCAAAACCCATCCCTTCAAAGCCTCCCACTTTGAACAATCCGTATACGACGGTAAACACAGCAATTAAAAATGTCACAATCGGAGCCAAGTAGAACTTTCCTGTTTTTTTCATAGCTATTAAAGTAAAAAGGAAAATACATGCTCCTATAATGAAACCAATTGAACTTATCATTCCCAATTTCTTCACCCCCAATAGATTAATGTATTAATAGAAAATCGACATAAATGTATCTAAAAAAAATATAATCCCTAAATCAAAAAGAATTGAGAGTGTAATCCACCTTTTGGTAAAAAAGATCATCGTGAATACTGTTAAAAAAATAGCTACTGGGAAATAGAACATGAAAGTAACGCTTTTGATATATTCAAGGGCCGCATCAGCAGACAATTCCCAGTTGTAAAAGTGAAAAGAAGAAAATAAGATGTAAAATAATATGAGGGCTCTAATGGAAATAAACAACCATTTAAGGCCATGATTAAACTGAACTAATTTCTTTAATGGCTTTATTTCTACTTCTTCACTCCGTTCTAACATCGGATAACTTCCATCAGCTAATTCATTAAATAATTGCTTACACTCACTACAGTCGTGAATATGTTCCAAAACCACTTCTTTTGTTTCCTGTTCTAGCTCATCAAATACAGAGATTAACTCCCGCGAAAGAATATGAATCTTTTGGGAATCCTCCATCTTTTTCACCTCTTTCTAGCCATCTGTTTTCTCATCCTAAATATTTTGGACTTTAATGTAGGGATCGGTATATCCAAAAGTGTACTTATTTCTTGATAATCATAACCATAATGAAATTTAGCTAAAAAAATGGCCTTATCACTCGTTGATAAATAACCTAATGTACTTAGAATTTGGGAATTTATTATTGCCTTTGATTCGGGTGTTTGATTATCAATTAATAAGCTTTCAATTACACTTTCATCATGAAACAGCGCTGGTTTTCTCTTTTTGTAATGATCGAGGAGTGTATTTTTGGCTGCCTTCACTAACCAGCTTTTCATATAAGTAACTTGTTGAACTCTCGATGGATCTGTTAAAATCTTCGCAAATAACTCTTGAATGATGTCATCGGCTACGTCATAACTTTTAGTTAATCCAATTAAAAAGTTCCGCAAATATGTGTAATGCTCCTCATAAATCTTTTCAATCACCTCAAATGGATTTTGATTTATCATTTTTATCCTCCGTAAGATGTCGCGCACTAAAGAGACGATTCAAATTGGAAAAAGTTTTAATTTTTTTTGAATAATAGTTAAACTTCCTAGTTTTATCGAAAGCCTTCTTTTTTGAATAAAAGATGGATCAAAATGGATTCTCTTTCATCCAAGATTAGTCCCACCATAGATAAAGGCCTCGATATTCGACACTTCTCTCAAAATGTTGAATATCGAGGCCACACGATTAAAATGTAATATAGTTTAATGCAATCAGGAGTACCGTTTGTCTATAGTCTGAGCATTACCTTTCAATTATTATGAGAGGTAATGCTTTTTTGTTAAAGAGAGTATTATTTAATTGGGCAGAAGCCACAAGCCATTAAACCGGGTATATCTTTAGAAAAACAACATGATTTTCGTACAGGAACGTTCACTAAATTAGTTGGACTTTGACCGCCTGTATATTGCGCCCACCACGATTTATTAGAGAAGCGAGCCCACGTTTTAGGATCCTCTAAGGCCTCGATATCCTCCATTGCTTGGTCAGCCAAGCCGGGGTTAGACAACAATATATGATAGTGCCAAAGTAGATAACCAAAGAAATTCTCCCAAATTGTCAGAGGGGAAATAGACGTTACTTTACGAAGCTGTTGAACAATAACATGCCCATCATATAGGATTTTCTCAATCACTGCCTGGCGTTCATCTTCATCGACATAACGCCAATCATTGGGGTTGACAAACATTGCGACTGTAAAGCTGTTGAACTCTTTTGCTGCATCAAAGCGAAGCTCGATTGGTTTACCAACCCACACTTCGTCATAGGCGGCAAGCATGTAAAGTTGCATAGCGAAAAACATACCGTAGCGGCGTGCGAAATGAGAAATAGCTGCTGCTTCCGTTGCTGCGTCTGTAATACCCATCATTAGGTTTAAAAAGTCAGGATGGTAAAAGTCTTTATGTATATCAGCTAAAGTAAATAATGTTCGCTTTGGTTCTGTCGTATAAATGCTATAGGAATTCAATTGTCGAACTTGATCCATCGTTAATGCTGGCATTGTCATCACCTTTTCTTTCAATCGTTTGCTACTTCAATTATAGATTAATCATTTTTGCTTCACAAATGGAATGCAATGTAGTAAAATTAATTAAACATATCTGAAAGGTTGGTTTTTATTGTGCAGCCTTTGTATAGATTGTTCTCTGCATTTCTAGCTAAGGGTGTAGTCATTGCAATAAAAAACTAAAATAATTTTCAGATAAGTGTTGACTTTTTAATTGATAATGATTATCATTATCGTATAAAGAATATTCCTCTTCTACAATACAGTGTAGAGAGGATGAACTTTAGCTACTTTTCTCCAGAAGTTTGCTAGTTCATGATAACGCTCCTAAAACCCCCCTCATTTTTTGGGAACGTAAAATCTTCTGACGACTCATCCATTGTGATTGAGTCGTTTTTTTGTAGAAGCCGAAGTTGTTCCGATAAAACGAGATAATAATCCGATAAAAGCTAAAATTGTTCCGATAAGTCTTCAAAGTATTCCTATAAAAATGAAATCATCAACATAACGTGGGGCTGATTTCCGTTCCAACTGGGTGCGTTGAGGCAACAGATGTTTTTTTGTGCGAAAGCGCAGTGCAACGTAGCTTTAGGGAACGTAAAAATCTCAGAGTGACTTATGCCTATATGGGTAAGTTGCTCTTTTTTGATTGACTTTAGATAGGGGAGTAGTTAATCAGTAACAGGTTTGATATGATATTATAAAAAATGGTAATTTGATTAAAAGATGGAGGGGAATAAATGAAGAAATATATGATCACTTTGCTCATTGTTTTAGCCTTTTTTACAAACCCATCATCATCTAAGGCGGCAGAAGTACAGTGGGACGGGGCACAAGTTGTGAAGGGGCAAACGGGAAAAATGACCTTTACAAAAGATGTAAAAGTATATAAGAAGAATGCAAATGGTACGTATAGCTCGATGACAGTCAAGCGCAACAACTATTTCCGAGTGTATGATATCGAAAAGTATGACAATAAAACATTTTATTGGATGAGCTCGGGTTACCGTGTACAAGCAACGGATTTAGTTGTTTTTAAGAAAGTACCTTTGAACATCCGCGCTTCTCTTTATGATAATCCAGCCTATATCAACATCAATCGTCAGGGTTATAGCTATGGACAACATTACCAACTTGATTCAACTTTTTATAATAAGATTTCTATTGGTGAAAATCTATACTACTCTTATTACGATGCGGATGGTGGTTCTATTGAGGTCTATATTGATGGCTCAGATATTCGCATTTTCGAAACAACGAAAAGAGATAAAGGGCTTTATATGTTAACAGCTGATGCACAGGTGTCAGGCGGTCCAATGAATGGAGCAGGTGGGATAGGGTGGACAAAAGGAACTGCTCTTCATTCATTAGGACTTGAAATAAACGGTTACCTTTGGGCGAATGAAGGCTATATCCCTGTAACATTAATCCAACCTGTGAAAAAACAAGGAAAACGCTATATTCGATATGGTGTTAGTGCTGCAGCTACTAAAGGAAATCCAAAAGAGCTAAAACGTTTTGATGAAGTAATATTATTGACAGAAAATGATACGACAGCTTGGATTGAGATGGGGAAGTATATAGTGTACCGAAAAAAGTTCTAGCTACTATAAGACCGAACGAATCACCGATTATAACAACGTCTTTCTTGCCAAATGATACGATTCAGCAGCTAGTATATCTGAATTATGGTACGCCCATTGTTTATAAGAAAACGGCTAATAATCACTTTGAAGCGCCAGCCTTAAAGTACATTGACTACACTGAAACAGAAAAAAACTTTACTTACGAAATGGATGGGTTCAAATATATATTTGAAAAGCCAGTTACCGAGGGCTCAAAAGTGACTAGAACAGGACGTGGATGGAATGATGAAGGGTTTGTTCGTGCCATTCATTACACGATTACAACACCAGCAGGCACGTTTAATAATGTTGTGGAAACGTCCCTTAATGAATTTTATGCACCGGGCTATGGTTTCATCAGTGATGATTTTGGCAACAAATTAACGTCTTATGAATAATAAATACTTCATTTTTTGATGAAAGAGTGAGGATGTAAATAAAAAAACAGGTGGGGAGAAACGAATTGTTTTTCCTCATCTGTTTGATTTTAGGGACTTATTGGACGGACCTTAATCTATGAAGATATAGAATTGTATAGTAGCTGTGTAATGGCATACTTACAATGGTAGACGACTCACTCCAGTGCGATTAAGTCGTCTTTTTTGATGGAAACTGTAATTGTTCCTATAAATCTTCAAAGTATTCCTATAAAAATGAACTCACCACCATAACGTGTCTGTGACGCCGATCGCCAAGGAGTCGCCCAGCCTTTGAAAACCGGTAACTTTCAAACGTTGTTCCAAAAATTACAATTTAATGTATAATATCTCTTAATAAAAAGGGGTGATTATTTTATGTTTAATATTAGGAATTTTGAAGGTAATAAAAATGAGTTTGAGTTCTTTCAAGATATGTTATATGAATCAATACTTATTCCTGTGAATAAACCATCAAAAGAGGCTTTGCTAAACTCGCCTCACATAAGAAAATATCATGAAGGTTGGGGGAGAAAGGGAGATCAAGCTTTGATTGCCTTTGACGTAGAAAATCAAACTGTTGGTGCAGTCTGGTACAGATTGTTTGATGAAAATAATAAAGGCTATGGTTATATTGATTGTAATACTCCTGAAATAGGAATTGCTGTTTCAAAAGATGTAAGAGGAAGAGGGCTGGGGACTTTACTAATGCGTAAAATAATTCAACAAGCAAAGGATGAGGGCTATAATACCATTTCTCTTAGTGTAGACCTTGGAAATAGTTCGGCCATTAATATTTATAAAAAACTTGGCTTTAAAGATTATGAAGTAGTTGGCACTTCTATAACAATGATTTACAAATCATAGTGCTCTCTAGAATAAAAAATGTACACTACTAAAAGTAAATTTAGTAATGTACATTTTTACAATTATTTATCTTTAATATTCTTGAGTAGGACTGCTACTATGAACAACACTTTTTCTCCCTAGTATCATCGTGTAGTAGCTATGTAACAGCATACCAATGATGATGACACCTAGGCCCGCAAGAGCGATTGGATCTGGGAATGCAATGCCGAGTAATAATACTTCACCAATAATGACAAAGAGTATTTCTGTGGATTGTGTTGCTTCAACTGCTGCGAGCTTGCCTTGATGATCGCGAACACGGTCAGTCGCAATGAAAAATAAAGTTGTCGCGATGACGCCAGAGCTTATACCTACAAGCAATGATTGTGTCACTTGGCTGATTGAGGGAAGCCCGACCGTTGCCATTGCATAAATGGCCATAATAATCCATGCGGGCATCGAGGCGATGGTCATGCCAAGAACTCGTTGATATGTATCGATGCGTCCGCCGCAGACTTCCATCATTTTGCGGTTACCAAGAGGGTAGGCAAAGGCAGCAATGATAACAGGTAAAATGCCAAGCAATAAACTTTTAAATGGAACAGACTGTGCTTGTGGTATTTGAATAAGTAAAATTCCGACTAAAATGACACATGAAATTAGCAATGAAATAAGTGGTATCTTTTGACGTTCTGTTTTCCCAGCGACTACTGAAATAAAGAGGGGAGCTAGTAATACGCCAGCGACAATTGTCAATTGCCATGTGCCAGAAACGAGCCAGCCTGGACCGAATGCTGCTGCAAATGTCAGCGGTGCATAGAATAATACAAATCCGATAAAGCTCCAAAGCATCCAGGCTACAGGCTGTGCTTTCATTTCACTTGAAAGCTGTGTAAATCCTTTGCGATAAAAAACTATAACAAGTAGAAACGGTAACATGAAGAAGTAGCGCAGGGATGCACTCCATAGCCAGCTACCGCCTTGCATTTCCATTGCATGATTTAATATAAAAGTAACAGCAAAAAAAAGTGAGGCTAAAATGCCTAATGCAATTTCTTTCATTAAAGTCACCTCAAAACCTTTTTTAATTTGAAGATTCAGTTATTTATTTTGAAAAAATTACGAAGAAGGGGTAAACCCTTCTTCGTAACTATTTTCCTTGTTGTTCAAATAGCTGTACGATTTCAATAATAACTTGTGTTGCTTTTTCCATTGTTTCGGCAGATACATATTCGAATTTACCGTGCATATTTTCGCCACCTGCAAAAATATTTGGTGTCGGTAAGCCCATGTAAGAAAGTTGAGAACCATCAGTACCGCCACGGATTGGAAGTGTAATTGGTGTAATATCTAACTTTTCCATAGCTGCACGTGCAATATCAACGATTTCTTTTACAGGCTCAATTTTTTCGCCCATATTATAGTATTGATCTTCAATTGTAATGCTTAAAGCATCTTCACCATATTGAGCTTTCATTTTCGCTGCTGCATCAAGCATTAGTTGTTTTTTCGCCTCGAATTTTTGACGGTCATGATCACGTACGATATAGGAAAGCTCGGTATGCTCGATCGCACCTTTAAAGCCCATTAAGTGAATAAAGCCCTCATAGCCCTCTGTTTTTTCTGGTACAGCATCAATAGGCATTTCATTTTGGAAGGCGATTGCCATTGTGATGGCATTAACCATTTTATTTTTTGCTGAACCAGGGTGTACACTCGTACCTGTTGTCACTACTTTTACACCTGCTGCATTAAAACTTTCGTATTGTAGCTCGCCAAGAGGTCCGCCATCCATCGTATAAGCATAGTCGGCTCCAAATGCAGCGACATCAAATTTATGAGGACCACGGCCGATTTCTTCATCAGGCGTAAAGGCTACACGTAATTTGCCATGTTTAATCGAAGGATTATTTATTAAGTATTCCATGGCAGTCATAATTTCAGCGATACCAGCTTTATCGTCAGCGCCTAATAATGTAGTACCATTCGTTGTAATTAACGTTTGACCTACATAATTTTTTAGCTCAGGGAAATCTGCTGGAGACATCACTAGATTTTCGTTTAGCTGAATATCTCCACCATCGTAATTGTCAATGCGCTGTGGATTCACGTTTGTGCCAGTAAAATCTGTCGTAGTGTCAACATGCGCTAAAAAACCTATAGTAGGCACATCTTTATCTGTATTTGCTTCAAGTGTCGCAAATAAATAACCATTTTCATCTAATGTAATGTCAGTTAGGCCTATTGCAGTAAGTTCATCTTTTAGTACATGCAATAAGTCAAATTGTTTTTGTGTGGAAGGAGTTGTTTCGCTTGTGAAATCAGATTGTGTATCAATTTTTGCATAGCGAACTAATCGCTCGATTACTTGTTCTTTCATAAGTATGGCCTCCTAATGTGTATGTGTAACTTCTTTCGGCAGGTGTCCAAAAACAAAGCCGATTCCAGACGCAATTATGCTGAGGCATAATTGATATTATTGTAACACTTTACTTCGGATTTCGGAATATTGAAGAATACTTAACGCAATAAGTATTTGGGCACTGTAATATGTCAGCATAATAAACTCATGTGAAAATGGTAAGGGCATAACAAATTTATCAACAGCTAAATAGGAATCAGATGCGATAAATAGCAGAGCTCCAATCGTTGCAAAAGTCGAACCTGTTTTAATCGCAGTCCAACCCATCGTTAATATGACAGAAATATAGGCAATTACAGCGAAACCAAGTACGACATCTCCTGATGAAAACACAGTACCTACAATCCACACAGCCATGCTCGCCCCGTAAACGAGTAATACAATCTTCGCCCAAGTCGGCACTTGTCGTTCATTCGTAGAAGAGAAGGCGAAGATATAAAAAATATGTCCAATCAAGAAGCTCGTTAGCCCAATTAGAAACCACTGTAGCGTATAATCACCGACCATACAAAACACAAGTCCGATGATAATCAGTAGTTGATATTTTTTAATGCCTAAGTTCTTTTGTGTAGCCGCTAAAATAATGATTAAAAGCATTGGGATAACTTTAAAAACAAGTTTCAAGCTTTCTGCAATTTGGGAAAAGAAAAAAATATAATAGAAGCCAAACAACATAATGAGTGTTAGTAAAATTTTTTTAGACAAATTTCTCATCTCCTTTTCTTTAAAAATTCTTTATCTATGATAGAATTTCCTGTATTCAAAGTTTTAGGTGATACATAAAGAGTTTACTATACACACCTTATGTATGAAACTTTTTTGATATGTAGCCGTAAATAAGTAGACAGTCAGCTAAGAGAGGGTGAACGAAATGACCAAGCTATTATTAGCTTCGGCAGTTATTGGACTAATTGCGAGTGTTTTATTAACACCGCTTATAACGAAAAAGCGAGAAGACGGATCTAAAAAGGTAATTGGATACTTCTTTATAGGTGTATTTGTACTAGGATTTTTAGCTACAGGTATAACAGTATATGTGACAAAAATGGACGTAAACTGGCTTGCTTTTTGGCCAGCTATTATTCTATTAACATTAGGTGGCGCACTTCTTGCGAGTGGCATTGAAAGAAAAATAAAAGGTGTTTTATTTTTAGCTAGTTTAGGTATTGCGGTGTATGTATTATCTGCGCCTTTATGGAATGCTAACGAAAAATTCAAATCAGCTGAAATGAAGGAAGAAGTTGAAATAAAACCGTTTGATGAAACACAGACACCAGCAAGTGTGCCACCTCAATTTGCGCGTAATAAGATGAAAAAAGCGTTCGGGCAAGTACCGAATACAAGTTATTATGAGCTAGGGCGTTTACAAATTCAAAAAGTGAATGGTGAGTATGTCTATATAGCTCCAGTTGAGTTCTCTAGCCTCTTTAAATGGATGAATGGTAAAACGACACCTGGTTACTTTATCATGAGCGCAACGGATTCAGCAGATAATCCTAAATTTGTTGAGCAAGAAATGAAGTATGTTCCTTCAGCTTACTTAAATGCAAATTTAGAGCGTCATATCCGTTTACAACATCCTTACCTTATTTTTTATGGGGATGTACAACTTGAAGTGGATGAAGATGGTAAGCCATACTACATCCAATCATACGGTGATTTTATTTCAGGACGTAATGGCTTTGATGTAAAAGGGATCGTGCTTGTAGATGCGCTGACGGGAAAATCAGAGGTGATTAAGTTAGCGGATGTCCCAGAGTTTATTGATGGAGCGGTTTCACCTGAGACAGTAAGCTTACAAAATAGCTATTTCGGTAATTACGTTCACGGATTTTGGAACAGTAGGTTTGGTAAGAAAGATGTGAAACTTCCTTCTGATGAGGGAACAGAGTCAAATGTTAGCCCAATTTTTGACGAGAAAGGTGATATGTATTATTTCACAGACTTTACGAGTCCTAAAGAGGGTGTCGATTCGATGCTTGGCTATTCATTAACAAACGCTCGAACAGGTGAAGCAACCTACTATACAGGGAATTCAGATTCTTCTTATATGGATTCACAAGGTAATTTGCAAATTATTGAGAAGAAATTTATCGAGAAAAAATGGACTGGAAAAATGCCAGTCTTGTATAACTTCTACGGTGAAGCAAGCTGGCTAACAGCGGTGCTTGATTCAAATGGTTTCTTACAAAATTATTTCATCGTGTCCGCGGCAAATCCTGAAATTTCCGTTTATGCGCCAACGCCAAAAGAGGCATTAAAGTTATATAAAACAGCTTTAAGTCGAGGCGGAAATAAGGTTGAAGGCAGCTCACATGCAGAAGAAAAAAATGCTAGTGGCAAGGTGCTTCGCGTATACAAAGAACGTCTCGGTGACTTTACAGTTGCATCATTTTTACTGAATAACGGAGAAAACTATGTGGTAAGTTCAGAAACAGAACCTCTTGCAATTTATTTACAAGAAGGTGATGAGGTAATTCTCACTTACGGTGACACAGGAGAGCAGTTCTTACCAGTTCGATCATTGATTATTAAAGGACTACAATAGAAGGAAATCAATTTCGCCATGGCGTAGAATAAAGAAAAAAGACGATCTAGTTGCATTGCTGCGAAGATCGTCTTTTTTTATGTTGGATGAGACTCCATATAGTGAAGCATCTTTTCCTGATGATTCGTATAAAGTGTCTTGGCATAATCATTTAACGCAAATATTTCATGTATGTATCCTTGAAGTAATGTATGTTCATGTTTAAAAGAATAAGCGTCTTCATTTTCTATAATATGTGCTAATAAAAGGCTATGTAACACAACCACCTCTAGATTTTGCGTATTTGTAATAAATTTTAAGTTGAGGATCGTAGTATGAGAAACGAATTGATTGACGTAATCAATAGCATTCGTATAAACGGTTAAGTCGATATGTGGCTCAAGTCGCTTTCTTAATAATGTGCAATCATTATTTAAGTCTTGAATTTTTAAAAATAAACCTCTCACACTTCGCTTATGTTGTTGTTCTAAGGTACGAGCAAGATGTTTATTGACATAGGACATTTTTACATAGCTCCTTTTTATAATGGTATCATCTATTAGTATTAATGGAATTATATGAAAAGGAAAGAGTCTTTTTGTTTAATTTATATTTAAATTTAACTTCTTTCAGCAAATGTTTTGTGTACTGAAAGCGTAGCGGCAGGTATAGAAGTCTCCTGCTTCTATAGATGTGAGATGAATGCGGTTTTAAATCTCTTTTCAGTGGGTATCCAAACTCCCGCTGCAATAGAGGAACTCAGGCTAATAGCTTCACATCCTGTGAAAACGCCTGAGTGACCAACGTCGTGTTGCTTCGCTTTCGCACAAAAAACATCGACAGGCCTAAGCACAAAGCCGATTCCAGACGAATTATGCTGAGGCATAATTGATTTAGCTTGTTGAGATTTTATGAGAAAGAGATGTATAGTAAAACAAATAAAGTAGTAGCTAGAAGATTACAAGAGTTGTTTATTGCTCGAAAAAACACAAAATAGCTTACTAACTAATTATTTTTCAAAAAAAGATAATTTTGTAGCAAAAAAACACTTGCGGATGTAATGGAATCGTGATAAATTATTACTTGTCGTTAAGACGACGCAAGAACGAAAACGGCTTCGGAAAAACATTTTAAAAAGATGTTGACATCGATAACCAAGAATGATATTATATAAGAGTTGTCGCTTCTGAAAAGGAGCAAAAAACTTCTAAAAAAGAAGTTGACAACAAAAACAAGAAATGTTATGATATAAAAGTTGCTGAAATGAAACGGCGACGAAATGAACCTTGAAAACTGAACAAGCAAAACGTAATCAATAAAGTTTTTAGTAGCTAACCTTGAGTTAGTGAACGAAACAAAATTTTGGACATCAAACATGATGCCAGCAAAACAATTTGAGCT
>NZ_MDDN01000012.1 GCF_001708185.1 Lysinibacillus xylanilyticus
AAGAAAATCGTAAGGTCTTTTAGTCGTGCGAAAATTTAGTTGTAGTTGGGAGGGGTACCCCTCCCAACTACAACTAAATCAAAAAACAAAAGAAATTAAAGAATTACACTTGACTGGAGGTAAGAAAGAGGCTGTGACATAATTATATATTCTAAGCAAAATTAAAAACCTTCGCATCAGAAAAGCGCGAGAAATCAACGTTTCTAAAATTGATTTCTCACGCTTTTTAAGGTTTTGACCAGTTATGTCCCAGCCTCTTTGATTGAAACAACATAGCTCTGTGCCTACCTCTGTAAAGCCTCCTGAGCTGACAAACGGTTTTGCTCCCCCCATTCGCACATCATATTTAACACGGGAATAATTGAAAGACCCCGTTCAGATAATGAATATTCAACTTTTGGAGGTATTTGGGGAAATTCCTTGCGTATGATAAGGCCATCTGTCTCCAAGTCTTTTAACATCATGCTTAGCGTTTTAAAGGGAATAGTACCGATACATCGCTTCAACTCATTAAACCTCATAACCTTATTTTCAGACAGCCAATACATAATAATCATTTTATATTTACCACCAATTACGGACAACGTATATCCAAAGCTAGTGTCTTTTAATTCCACGCCAGTCGGAACACAGGTTTCACGCATAAATTTCACTCTCCTTTTGGCAAGTATATGATAAAAAAAATAAATACTATACTATAGATAATTATACATTATTACCTTATTATATATAAAATGGACATTATCATTAAATATCTAATTTAGTGCACACTTTAATATAAATGACCAATCTTTATTACAAAAAATCGGACTTTGTAATAAAATTTAATCTGATATGAAATGGATACCTCTTATTAGTTAAAATCCTTGACCATTTTGTTTTTCAACACAATAAAAAACTCGTAACCAATTAGACATGGCTACGAGTTTTTAGTTAGCTTATTTTGTGAAAGATAATATTGCGTTTTTCTTAAATCCGCCTAAAGCTTTTGTTGCTTCATTTTTATTTGTGTATTCAAAAATACGAACGTCCTTTTTCTCAAATACTGTAATAACCCACATTGTAAAATCTCCCTTCAAATATGTTTATGTTTTTGTAATATAACAACCACTAAAAATCGTGATACTTTTAAAAACTGTTTTATAACAACCTCTTACTTGATTCCTATTCTACTCCGATTTTTTTAAAAATAAAGCCTAATGTGAAGGTCTTCACAAACTGTTCAAATTCATAACGCTTTCATTGAACAATTTGTGAATTGTGGTTTTTCCCCCTTAAGATTTGGGTACTGCAACCAAAAAAATTCCGCTCCCTCTTCACGCCACATATGTAGCAGAAGAGATGCGAAATTTTTAGGAAGGTTTCATTCACTTTATGTTTTGCTTCATTAAATGAGCGATTTGCTGCTCATTTGTATGTTTGATTTCTTCTAACTTTTGTATAACTAATTGCTGCCTTTTATTTGAATGATTCTAAAAGCCACTGGTATGTACATTAGCAAATCCCCCTTTGTTATTCGCTACACAAATGCTCCATGAGTGTTGCATAATCCAAATTGCCGTATTGTATAACTTGCCCATCCTTTTCTACTACTGGAATCATTAACATATATTTTTCATGTATGTCCTCGTCTTCTTCAATGTCAATGATTTCAATATCGAAATCTATATCCTCCTGTACAAGCTTTAATGTATGCAGTCCCTCTACACATAATCCACAATTAGCTCGACTAAAAAATTTCACGTTCACTTACAGCACCTCCATAAAGTAATTATAAATCGAAACAATTCTCTATAAGTAAGATACTGTAATCCCCCTTACTTGCCAACTCTCTTATTAGTATTAATCCCTTATGATCAGGCCTCTAACTAGAAAAAAACTGTGCAAGAAACTTACTTCCTGCACAGTCTTCTCTCATATTATTTTTTTAAATGACTATCTAAGAATTTAATCATTGCATTATAGAATTCAATACGGTTTTCTTCATTTCTGAAGCCATGACCTTCATTGTCCTTCAGCATATATTCGACATCAACGCCTCTTGCACGTAATGCCTCAACGATTTGATCAGATTCAGCCTTATTTACACGTGGGTCATTTGCGCCTTGTGCTACAAATAATGGCGTTTTAATTTTATCCACATGGAAGACAGGTGAAGCTGCTGTTAATAGCTCTTTATCCTTCTCCGGATGCCCTACGCGCTCATAAAGTTGGTTACGCATTGTTTCCCAATATGGAGGGATTGTATTTAATAATGTAAAGATATTTGATACACCTACATAGTCAACTGCTGCTGCATATAAATCTGGTGTAAACGTAATACCAGCTAACGTTGCATACCCTCCAAATGATGCACCGTAAATCCCGATGCGTTCTGGGTCTGCAATACCTTGGTCAATTGCCCATTGTACACCATCTGTAATATCATCTTGAATTTTTAGACCCCATTGCTTATTACCCGCATCTAAAAACTCTTTTCCGTAACCCGCAGAAGAACGGAAATTCACTTGTAGCACGGCATAACCACGGTTTGCTAGTAATTGCACTTCTGGATTAAAGCCCCACATATCGCGTGCCCACGGACCACCATGTGGATTGACGATCAGTGGTAAGTTTTTAGCCTCTTTGTTTTTCGGTAAAGTTAAATAACCGTTAATCGTTAAGCCATCTCGACTCTTATAAGAGATTGGATGCATTTCTGCAAGCTCCTCTGGGTTTAACCAAGGGCTTAATGTTGCCATTTCTGTTAATTCATCTGTTGTTGAATCATAGTAATAATATTTCCCGTAAACAGTGTCACTAGAAACGCTAACAATGAATTTTGTCATCTCTTTGTTGTAATCATTGATGCCTAATTCACTTTCAGGCACACCTAATTTGTTTTGGATTTTACGGAATAGTTTTTCAAATTCCTCGTCAAAGAATTGATAATGTAGCTTATCTGTTACATATGCCCCATACAATACTTTATCTTTCTCAGCATTATATAATACACTTGATACATCCACTTCTGAGTTGGACATAATTACTTCTTCTTTACCTTCTAAATCATATTTAACCACTTCTACTTTATCTCTTCCTTTATTAGAAGTAGCGTAAATATATTTATTGTCTTTGGAGAAACTAAAAGGACTTACATCATCCCCGGCTTCTATTTCAATTAATGGCTTGAATTCATCTTTTTCTGAATCACGATAAAGGACCGTTCCTTCTACACCGTCTGAAACTACTGCCACTCGAACATTGCCATCACGATCTGCTAACCAGCTACTAACATTACCTGGATTTTTAGCAACGTGTGTTGTTTTACCAGTCTTCACATTCAGCTTGTACACATCAAAGACTTTGGCATCTTCTTTATTCATCATAATAAGGATTTCGTCTTTAACGCCCTCTAAACCGCTTAGTAACCCAACTGTTACATTTGGATAAGGTGTTAAATCCTTTTCCTCATTACCATTAAATGATGTTGAATAAATGTGGAAGTTTTCATCTCCACCTTTATCCTTTACATATAGTAAATTATCATCTTTCCAGAAAGATCCACCGATATCGCGATCCGTTGAGCTAGATACACGTACTGGCTCGCTATCGTCATTCATTTTTTTCACGAAAACATTTGAACGATTTTCCCATTCAGCATTATACGTAATGTAATTACCATCTGGTGAAAGTGAATAGCCAAAGTTTCCTGGATTTTTCACGAAATCTTCAACGGAAATTTCTTTCACACCTTCATTATTTACACCGTTTTGCACTTTTTTCGTATTATTCAGAATCTTAACTGCATCTTGTTTAGAAATCGTTTCACTATTTGAAAGACCGTTAAATAAACCAAGCTTATTGGCTTTTTCCTGATACTCAGCAAGGGTTGCTTCTTTTTCCTCTTTATCTAAGGCTCTTACTAAAATACGTGCTGCTTCATCACGTTTAATTTTCGCACTTAAATCTTTTAATTCTTCACCTTTTACCCACTGATCAATAATTTGCTGGCGCATTGTTTGTGATCCATGTTGGTATGTTAGTGCTGTTACAGTTAAATCTAGAAACTCCTTAGCAGATAAACTTTCCTCTTTTACTTCTACTTGACTGCTAGTTTCATTGGCAGCGCGCACTTCCTGCATAGATACAGGAATGACAACAGATGTTGTTAAAATAACTGCTAATGATGCTGATAAAAATCTTTTTTTCAAAATGATTCCTCCTTATATCAGTCCGCGTTATATCATTTGTCAACACAATGAAATTATAACAACTTTAGCATTTTTGTCAATTAATGGTTTCGATAATTAAAAGAAAGAAATCAAAGCGATTAAGAACAAGAGATATCCTGAACCCCTTGCTTTTGGATATTATTTTAGATTTCCATGATCTGTGTATTCAATAACCATATTTTATTTCATTTTTACTTAATGCAAAATGTTCATCTTTGTGATCATCAGATTTACACTTCCATCTTCCTCTTTAACACTCAAAATATAGCATTAATTTTAAAATGAATAAAATCAATATTTGTTTATTTTAGAACATGTTTTGATAATCTATTATTGTATTTAGACAACCGTTGTTACTCAAGAACCCGAAAAAAAGTAAACGCTCCACCACTTTTGCCTGATGGATCGAAGCGACATAGCGCTTTAGCCTAGACGAAAACTACGCCATTGGTTACCCACAACTTAAAAATCTATAGTTTCCTTAACAACTAGAAAAAGACTGTGTAAGAAGCTGACTTCCTGCACAGTCTTTCTTTTGTATTATTTTTTTAAATGACTATCTAAGAATTTTAGCATTGCATTATAGAATTCAATTTTATTTTCTTCATTTTGGAAGCCATGGCCTTCATTATCTTTCAGCATGTACTCCACATCTACGCCTCTTGCACGTAATGCTTCAACGATTTGATCAGATTCAGCTTTATTGACACGTGGATCATTTGCACCTTGAGCTACAAATAATGGCGTTTTAATTTTATCCACATGGAAGATAGGTGAAGCAGCTGTTAATAGCTCTTTATCCTTTTCTGGATGACCTACACGTTCATACCACATGTTGCGCACTGTTTCCCAATACGGAGGAATTGTATTTAATAATGTAAAGATATTCGATACGCCTACATAATCAACTGCTGCTGCATATAGATCTGGTGTAGTCGTGATACCAGCTAACGTTGCATAACCACCAAATGATGCACCGTAAATTCCGATGCGTTCTGGGTCTGCAATACCTTGGTCAATTGCCCATTGTACACCATCTGTAATATCATCTTGGATTTTTAGACCCCATTGCTTATTACCAGCTTCAAGGAATTCTTTTCCGTAACCAGTTGAAGAACGGAAATTCACTTGTAGTACCGCATAACCACGGTTTGCTAATAATTGCACTTCTGGATTAAAGCCCCACATATCACGGAACCATGGTCCACCATGCGGATTGACGATAAGTGGCAGATTTTTAGCCTCTTTGTTTTTCGGTAAAGTTAAATAACCGTTAATTGTTAAGCCATCTCGACTCTTATAAGAGATTGGATGCATTTCTGCAAGCTCTTCTGGGTTTAACCAAGGACTTAATGTTGCCAATTCTGTCAATTCATCCGTTGTTGAATCGTAGTAATAATATTTTCCGTAAACAGTGTCACTAGCAACGCTAACAATGAACTTTGTCATATCTTTATTGTAATCATTGATACCTAATTCACTTTCAGGCACACCTAATTTGTTTTGAATTTTACGGAATAATTTTTCAAAGTCCTCATCAAAGAATTGATAATGTACCTTATCTGTTACATAAGTACCGTATAATAATTTATCTTTATCAGCACTATATAATACGCCTGTTACATCCACTTCTGGGTTGGACATAACTACTTCTTCTTTACCTTCTAAATCATATTTCACTACTTCTACTTTGTCTCTTCCTTTATTAGAAGTTGCATAAATATGTTTATTGTCTTTAGAGAAAGTAAGTGGCATTACTTGTTCCCCTGCTTCGAACTCTATAAATGGCTTGAATTCATCTTTTTCTGAATCACGATAAAGCACAGTTCCTTCTACACCATCTGATGCAACTGCCATACGCACATTGCCATCACGATCCGCTAACCAGCTAATAATATTCCCTGGGTTTTTAGCAACATGTGTAGTTTTACCAGTCTTTACATTCAGCTTGTACACATCAAAGACTTTGGCATCTTCTTTATTCATCATAATAAGGATTTCGTCTTTAACGCCCTTTAAACCGTTTAATAATCCAACTGTTACATTTGGATATGGTGTTAAATCCTTTTCCTCATTACCATTAAATGATGTTGAATAAATGTGGAAGTTTTCATCTCCACCTTTATCCTTTACATATAGTAGATTATCACCTTTCCAGAAGGATCCAGCGATATCACGATCTGTTGAACTAGATACACGTACTGGCTCGCTATCATCATTCATTTTTTTCACGAAAACATTTGAACGATTTTCCCATTCAGCGTTATACGTTATGTAGTTACCGTCTGGTGAAAGTGAATGACCAAAGCTTCCCGGATTTTTCATAAAATCTTCAACGGAAATTTCTTTCACGCCTTCATTATTTACACCGTTTTGTACTTTTTTTGCATTATTCAGAATCTTAACTGCGTCTTGTTTAGAAATTGTTTCACTAGTTGAAAGACCGTTGAATAAACCAAGCTTATTGGCTTTTTCTTGATACTCAGCAAGTGTTGTTTCTTTTTCCTCTTTATCTAAGGCTCTTACTAAAATACGTGCTGCTTCATCACGTTTAATTTTCACACTTAAATCTTTTAATTCTTCACCTTTTACCCACTGACTTATGATTTGCTGACGCATTGTCTCTGATCCATGTTGGAATGTTAGAGAAGTTACAGCTAAATCTAGAAATTGCTTAGCAGATAACTGTTCCTCTTTTACTTCTACTTGACCGCTAGTTTCATTGGCAGCGCGCACTTCCTGCATAGAAACGGGAATGACAGTAGATGTTGTTAAAATAACTGCTAATGATGCTGTTAAAAATCTTTTATTCAAAATTTCTTCCTCCCTTATATCAGTTCTCGTTATATCACTTGTCGATACAATGAAAATTATAACAATTTTAGTCTTTTTGTCAATAATTGAAAATATTTAAAGAAAAATTTCCTTTTAGACCAATAAAAAAGGGAATTGCACATATACCGTATGAAATTTATTTAAAACGACATACTAAATACTGCAATAAACTATGTCATTAAGGAGGCGTTTTTTTTGTCACAATCGTTTTACAATGAACCATCTAACCAAACATCATTCAACCAACAGCACAGCCTAAATCATGGTGGACATGAAGTAATGGACATGCATGAAACACTTGGCGAAATCATTGCTGGTATGAATCAATCTATTCTTTTACGACCTCAGGTTAAGGACACTGAGTTACTTAGCATTTTGGATCGCCAATATAATTTCACACTAGGCATGTATAATACCATTGTGGAGTCATTTAAAACTGGTCATGATCCATCTGTTCCTACAGGTCGTTATCAAATGGAAACAGGGCATGATTTTAAATTCGGCTTAAACCCTGGACAGCCAAAAAAGCCTATGCAAAATGCAAGTGAGATCAATGATGAAGCAATTTCTGGCTTCTTACTTGGTGCTCAAAAAGGCGCGGCAAAATGTATGACTGCGGCTGCAACAGAAACGACAAACCCTGTCGTTCGTCGTGTTGTTGCAGATAGTATTCCCAACTGCATCGAAATGGCATACGAATTATCTATTTACCAAAATAAGCATGGCTATTATCAAGTACCTCAATATTCTCAACAAGATATGCAAACGATGCTTAATTCATTTGACACTACAAAAAATCCTCTTCATTAAATACAAAAAGAGCAGTCCCTATTGTGATGAAAAATCACTAGGGATTGCTCTTTCCTTATTAAAGTACTTTTCCTAAAAAGGCTTTTGTTCGTTCATTTTGTGGGTTACTGAAAATTTCTTTAGGTGTTCCCTCTTCAACAATATAGCCACCATCCATAAAGACAACACGATCGCCAACTTCACGAGCAAAGCCCATTTCATGAGTAACAACAATCATCGTCATTCCTTCAGCGGCTAGATTTTTCATAACGTCTAGCACCTCTTTGACCATTTCAGGGTCAAGTGCCGAAGTAGGTTCATCAAATAAAATAGCTTTTGGCTTCATTGCTAAAGCACGAGCAATGGCAACACGTTGCTGCTGACCTCCTGAAAGCTGTTCAGGATAGTTATAAGCCTTACTATCAAGACCGACCTTTTTCAAGAGCTCATGTCCGAGTGCTTCCGCTTCCGGCCTTCCCATCTTACGGATTTGCATTGGCGCCATCGTCACATTATCAATAACAGTCATATGTGGGAATAAATTAAATTGCTGAAACACCATCCCCACTTCAGCTCGAATCGCATTAATATTTGTTTTTGGATCATTAATTTTGACATTCTCAATATAAATTGCACCATCTGTTACTTCTTCTAACATATTGATGCAACGTAAAAATGTACTTTTCCCTGAGCCTGAAGGACCAATAACACAAACAACTTGCTTTTCTTGTATTTCATAATCAATACCCTTTAATACTTCCAGCTTACCAAAATATTTGTGTAAATTTTCAATCTTAATCATCGTGCTTCCCGCCCTTCTGCCTTACGAGGGACATAGCTATTACTAAATCGTTTTTCAATAAATGCTACAATCTTTGTTACACCATACGTTAAAATTAAATATAATAAGGCTGCAACAATATATGGTTCCCAGAAACGGAAGCTAGCACCTGCCACTACTTTACTTGCATATAAAATATCTGGAGCCGCAATAACGGTTACTAAAGATGAATCCTTTAATAAGGCGATAAATTCATTGCCTAGCGGCGGAATCATACGTCTAAAAGCTTGGGGTAAAATAACTTTACGCATCGCTTGGTTATGCGTTAAGCCCAGAGAACGAGCTGCCTCCATTTGCCCTTTAGCAATACTTTGAATGCCCGCACGGAAAATTTCTGCATTGTATGCCGCACAATTTAAAATAAGTGCCGTAATCCCTGAAACCATATAACCTAGTGAATGCCCAAAAATTGACGGTATCACCGCTAAGTGAATTAATAAGATTTGCACAAGCATCGGAGTCCCACGGAATAAATCTACATATAACTTACATGGCCAATAAATCCATTTTTTATCTGATAATTTTCCAAGACCTAAAAATAACCCTAAAAGAATTCCTCCAAAATAACCACTAAGTGTTAAAACAAGCGTCACGCCAATACCACGTATAAACATATCACGGTAGTTCCAGACTGTGTCCCAGCGTAAGTCAAAGATGTCCATCCGAAAACCCCACTTCCCCTTTAGAGTTAATCCAAAAAATCATTTCGCCTTGGTATAGTTGCGTGCAGATTTTGAATTGTGCCTAGACCTACACGAAGGCCGACACAAGAACCTCATACTCATTCATCCCGCCACCTTTAGAGATAGGAGTCTTCTGTAGCTGACGCGTTGCTTTCACTACAGAAGACATTTGCTGAATGAAAATTAATGGGCCGCTAACTATAACTATACTAGTGGCATCACGCATTCATTATTTTTCTTTAAATTCTGTGCCTGTAATTTCTTTTAATTTACCGTTTTCTTTAATTTTTTTCAGACCTTCATTTAGTAGGTTTAACAACTCTGTGTTCCCTTTTTGAACCATAAACCCATAATATTCTTTTTCAAATGCATCATCTTCTATTATTTTAAGTTTTTCGTTTGGATGTGCCTTAATATATTCATACACTACCGCATTATCACCAATTGCTGCGTCTACGTTTCCGTTTAGCATCTCTTGAATAGCGACTGGTTGATTTTCAAACGCCAAAATATTTGTACTTGATTCTCCTTGCAGCTTTTTAGCAGCTTCATGTCCAGTAGCATTAATTTGTACTGAAATCTTTTTATCTTTTAATTCAGCTAATGATTTAATCTTTGAATCTTCCTTTACAACGATTAATAATTGAGATTCATAATATGGCTCAGTAAAGTCAAATGACTCTTTACGCTTTTTATTGATTGTTATGCCAGATGCACCGATATCTGTTTCACCATTTTTAATCGTTTGGAATACAGGCTCCCAACCAATGTTTTGCCATTCCACTTCAAAGCCCATCTCATCAGCAATTGCTTGTAAAATATCGACATCAATTCCTACAACATTTCCTTTATCGTCAAGTGATTCAAATGGCGCAAAGGTAGCTTCTGTTCCTACCTTATAAACTTTTTTACCATCTTCACCCTCAGATGGCTCGCTACCAGATGATGTCTTTTCTTTAGCACCACAGCCAGCTAGAACTAATGCAAATACTGCCACGATCATCAATAGCATCGATAAACTTCTTTTCATAGTATTTTCCCCCTTATTCCATTATCTTCCCGAAACGCATTTTATTGTTTGTTAATTCGGAAATGTTAGACTATTAGGTCAATTATAGTGACAATATTCACTTTAGACAACAACAATTCGCATAAAAGTAATTGTTTTTTCATAAAAATTAATTTTAGTTGGTTTTTTTAGCAAAAAACGGTATGAATGAACGAAAATCTAACCTAAATTGTATATTTATACAAATTCGAACTATGCCGAAGATAGATATATTTTGGCAAAAAAAAAAGAATCCCCTCAGAAAGGATTCTTTTTTCCGACTAGTATACTAGTCTTCACGTACAGTATGTTCACTAAAAAATAATTTGGAGTTATTGCTTTTTTGAAGGTTTGAAAGAAACACATAAGGGAATAATGCTAACTAAGCAGAATTCCCACTATTTTCCCTTCATTCTCCACTAAGCAGGCTGCTAAACTACTTATTAGGAGAATTGCTATAAAAGTAAATCAAATAATCAGTAAAATGGCGCCCTCGGAGGGAATCGAACCCCCAGTGCAAGAACCGGAATCTTACGTGTTATCCATTACACCACGAGGGCAATTAGACACAAAAAAAAAGTACTCACTCAAAGGCTTTCCAAAAAGCATGATGTAGATAATCCTCATTTGAAGCATACCTGCAAAATAGTGTACTGTACTTTAACTTATGACCTTACCAATTATACAAACGTATTGCTCATAATTCAACTATAGAATGCAAAAAGATTTTAATTTTTTTTAGACTCTTCATCAAAATATGTACTTGACTATCCATTTCACGACAGAAGGACGCTTCCCGTAGTGTGAACTAAGCCTTCTTGGCGCTTACACTTCGTTACATCAACCATACTGTTTTAGTCATGAACAGTTTTCAGTATTGGCTATTTATTTAATTTCACTTTAGCAGGGATAATATTTGACCTTCCCTGACTATAATGTGTATGATAAGGATACAGCTGATACATAATGGATGTTATCAGCAAAAGTATTCGAATTTAGTTTTTTAAGGAGGATTTAACATGAATTTAATTCCTACAGTTATTGAACAAACAAGTCGTGGTGAACGTGCTTATGACATCTATTCACGACTACTAAAAGACCGTATTATTTTATTAGGAAGCGCGATTGACGACAATGTAGCTAACTCCATTGTTGCTCAGCTTCTATTCCTACAAGCAGAAGATCCAGATAAAGATATCTTTCTTTACATCAACTCACCAGGCGGATCAATCACTGCTGGTATGGCAATTTATGACACAATGCAAATCATTAAGCCACAAGTACAAACAATTTGTATTGGTATGGCAGCATCTATGGGTGCTTTCCTACTTGCTGCTGGTGAACCTGGTAAACGCTTCGCATTACCAAATGCCGAAGTAATGATTCACCAACCTCTTGGCGGTGCACAAGGTCAAGCAACTGAGATTGAAATCGCTGCAAAACGTATTTTATTCTTACGCGAAAAATTAAATGGCATTTTATCAGAACGCACTGGTCAACCGCTTGAAGTAATTTCAAGAGATACAGATCGCGATAACTTCATGACTGCTGAGCGTGCCAAAGAATACGGCTTAATCGATCAAATTATGGAACGCAAATAAAAAAGTTAAAGGCATCCCAGATTATTTCTGAGATGTCTTTTTTTATTCGACATCCATGTATGTATGATTTGATGGGGTGATCCATCACTTTGGTTGTTCTATCCATGATTTTGGCGGTTCTATCCACGACTTTGGCTCTTCTATCCATCACTTTGGTCATTCTATCCATTACCTAATGGTTCTACCCTATATTTGACTTTTCTTTTCGTAGTTTCGGCCTTTCTTTCCGTCGCTCAGGCTCTTCTTTCCGTCGCTTCGGCTCTTCTTTCCGTCGCGGTCTTTTCTTTCCGTCGCTTCGACCTTTCCTTCCGTCGCTCAGGCTCTTCTTTCCGTCGCTTCGGCTCTTCTTTCCGTCGCGGTTTTTTTTCCGTCTCTTCGACCTTTCCTTCCTTCGCTCCGTCTCTTCGACCTTTCCTTCCGTCGCTCCGGCTCTTCTTTCCATCGCTTCAGCCTTTCTTTCCGTCGCGGTTTTTTCTTTCCGTCTCTTCGACCTTCCCTTCCGTCGCTCCAGCTCTTCTTTCCGTCGCTTCAGCCTTTCTTTCCGTCGCGGTTTTTTCTTTCCGTCTCTTCAGCCTTTCTTTCCGTCGCTTCAACCTTTCATTCCGTCGCGGTTTTTTTTCCGTCTCTTCGACCTTTCCTTCCGTCATTCAGGCTCTTTTGTTCTGCGTTGCAAAGACGCAAAAAAACTGCCCAGCATGTAAGTTTTACAGCTTGGACAGTTTTTGCATTATAGGTTGTTTAATCTTCTTCTTCGATTAGTGCTGCCAATGCTGTTACCGCTTGCTCAGCATCGTTCCCATCACTACTAAGGACAACTTCTGTTCCTTTTGCAATAGCTAAACTCATTACACCCATAATGGATTTAGCATTTACTTTTTTCTCTTCTTTCTCAAGAAAGATATCTGCGCTAAAACGATTTGCCTCTTGTACGAATAGCGCCGCTTGTCTAGCTTGTAGTCCTAATTTTAATTTTACATGGACTCTTCTCTCGGTCATTCTCAAAACTCCCCTTTACTACCGTTCATTTTATTAGTTTTATCTTACCTCACTTACTAGCAAAAGAACAATACGCGATTACACATGACATTCATACCTGAAAAGTATGAAAATTTAACCATCAATTTTTTCACCACTTCTTAATGCATCGGCAATTTCATCGATTTTCCTTAATCGATGATTGACTCCTGATTTACTAACCGTTCCACTTGATACCATCTCACCAAGTTCTTTTAGGGTTACATCTTGATATTCTACTCGTAATCGTGCAATTTCACGAAGCTTTTCAGGCAATTGATCTAGGCCTATTGAATTTTCAATAAAACGAATATTCTCTACCTGTCGTAATGCTGCACCTATTGTTTTATTTAAATTTGCTGTTTCACAGTTAACAATTCGATTAACACTATTCCGCATGTCTCGCAATATGCGAACGTCTTCAAATTTCATCATTGCTTGATGAGCGCCTACAATATTAAGAAAATCAGAAATTTTTTCCGCTTCTTTTAAATAGGTTACAAAGCCTTTTTTTCGTTCAATTGTCTTTGCATTTAGCTCAAATTCATTCATCAAATCCATTAAAGCCTCGCCATGCTCTTTATATAATGAATAAATTTCTAAATGGTATGCTGATGTTTCTGGATTATTGACAGAACCACCTGCTAAAAATGCGCCTCGTAAATACGCTCTTTTTTGACCACCCTTTTTTATGAGCTCTCGAGATATAGTATGATTAAATTGAAAATCGTCTGAGATGATTTCTAAATCGATTAGTAGCTCTCGCGCACCTTCTCTTACACGGCAAATGTATACGTTATTTTTTTTCAAACGCATTTTTTTTCGAACAAGTAACTCTACATTATATGGATACAGCTTTTTCATAATCGTATAAAGCCTTCTTGCGATTGCAGCATTTTCCGTTTGTACGTCTAAGCTTAACTGTTTATTAGCAAACGATAATGAACCATTCATACGAATTAGGGCAGATACTTCTGCTTTCATACAATGATTGTCTGCTTCTATTTGGGTCAATTCCTTTTTAGTTTCAGAAGCAAAAGACATATCAAGCCCCCCTTTCCAACCAACCTTTAGTTCTATGTATATGTCCATCTTATCATATACAAATAGCGCTTTATGATTCTATAATTGGTTCACTTATATTTTGTTTATAGATATTTGCGTAATCTACAAGCCATTTTGCAACGTTTGCTGCATTATGACGAACCGTCCCATCTGAGCGAATCGTAGCAATATCTCGTTTAATAACCTCTAATCCCATACTTTCAAGCTTCGCAACGTCAAAAGTTACTGGCTCAGCACATTCTTCCTTATAAAGCTCTTCTACAGGATGCGGTAGTTTTACATCATTTACTAAAATAGAATCAACAAAGGAATCTCCAACATGTTTGTATAAAGCTTGCACATGGTCACCTGCTGTATAGGAAATCGTTTCACCTTTTTGAGTCATTAAATTACAAACGTATATTTTTCTTCCTTTAGCCCTTATAATGGCTTCACCAATTCCTTTTACAAGAAGGTTTGGAATAATACTTGTATATAAACTTCCCGGACCAATTAAAATATAGTCAGCACGATTGATTGCTCGAATAGCCTCTGGTAGCGGTTGCACGTTTTCAGGCACTAAAAAAACACGACTCAATCGTTTTTTAGCCATTGGAATTTTCGATTCACCTTCAATTATTGAACCGTCCTCTAGCTCTGCATGTAAATTTATCTTTTTGTTGGCTGCTGGTATGACGCGACCATGGACCTTTAAAACCTTTCCCATTTCACTAATAGCATGGTTAAAATCTCCGGTAATTTCCGTCAAAGCAGTCAACATTAAATTCCCTAATGAATGTCCACGTAAATCTTCTGATGCTGAAAATCGATATTGAAACATTTGCTCTACAAGTGGCTCAACATCCGATAACGCAGCAATAACATTACGAACATCACCAGGTGGTGGAATATCATAGTCATCCCGTAAGCGTCCTGAAGAACCACCGTCATCAGCTACTGTCACAATTGCAGTAATTTCAAATGGGTGGTGCTTGAGCCCTCGTAGTAAAGTAGAGAGCCCTGTACCACCACCTATTACAACAAGCTTAGTTCGCTTCTTTCCCATTCACTCAATCCTTTCTACGATTGATGTCACGATGTGTAATAACAGCATTTTCTTTATTGGCTAAAAACGCCCCGAAATATTCAGCTAATGTCACCGAACGATGCTGTCCACCAGTACAACCAAAAGCAATGACAAGTTGTGATTTGCCCTCTTGTCTATAAAGAGGAATCATAAATTCAAACAGATCCGTTAATTTTTGAATGAGTGTTTGCGTATCTTCAAGTGCCAGAACATAAGAAGATACCTCAGTTTGTAAACCCGTTTTATGGCGTAACTCTTCTACATAGTATGGATTTTTTAAAAAACGAACATCAAACACTAAGTCTGCATCTATCGGCATACCATGTTTAAATCCAAAAGACATGATATTTACTGAGAAAATATTATCGGCATCACTGGCAAATTCTTTAACAATTTTTTCGCGTAGCGCTTTTGGCTTCATGTTAGATGTATTATAGATAAATTTAGCGCGACCCTTTACTTCCGATAAAAGCTTCCGTTCTTGTTTAATGCCATCTAACGGTAACCCATTTACAGCCAATGGATGTGCACGTCTTGTTTCCTTATAACGTCTAACTAAAGTTGCATCATCCGCATCTAAAAATAAAATTCGTGCAACAATATCGCCTTCTTTAAGAATATGGTCGAGTGCGCCAATAAGAGAATCAAAAAAGTCGCCACCACGCATATCCATGACAGCTGCAATACGTGTAATATTTTTACCCGAATCCCTGAGCAGGGTTAAAAATGTTGTGAGCAACGCTGGTGGTAAATTATCAATACAGTAATACCCTAAATCCTCAAAGCTTTGAATCGCTACTGTTTTTCCAGCGCCAGACATTCCTGTAATAATAACCAATTCATGTGTATTTTTTCGGTCTTCAACCACCACTGTCATGCAGCTCCTTTATTGTTCTATTGATATTTGTATTTTCTCATGAAGTAATTCAAAATCAGTCGTATATTCAAACGTACCGTACTGAATGCCTGATTGTGAGATGGCAAATTGTAAATTTGTTCGATCACCTTCAGCCATAGGCAAATGTTTTAAATCCTCTACTGGGTGCCATGCAAGTTTGCCCTCTCTAGTTTCAACAAACGGTACACCTTCTACATCCTTGGCAACAAATGTATAAAGCATCCATTCATCCACTATCTCATTATTTTCTTTAATAATCATCGTATAAACACCCTTTAAATGAGCATTTAATGGTGTGACATTTGTTTCTTCTTGAAACTCACGTACAGCAGCCTCATAGATTGACTCACCACACTCCATTTTACCGCCAGGAGCTACGTACCAGCCGCGTCTCGGCTTCTGAAGTAATAATATTTGACCGTCTTTTACGGCTATTAAATTTGCAATTCTTTGCATAGGCACACCTCTAATCACTTTTGCATTCTACCTTTTATTATAACAAGACCAAACAAGGTTTGTCCTCCATTCAGAACTTTAGGTGCATAGCAATTTTAGCTTCACTACTATCTACGGGAACTATGTTTTAACCGCTACTTAAACATATGAAACGGTGCAATAAAAAATCAAAATTTTTAATCACAACAAAAATAGGTTGCTCCACCTAATTTGGTGGAAACAACCTACTAAACAAATTAAAAGGGGGATTGCTAATTACACTTTATATATTACACCTTTTATATGTCATTCAAGTTACAACAATATTAAAACCGTATTAAAATTGTATATTTTTCCTTAAAATTTCATCAAGAGAATCATCACCATATCGTGTGGTTGATTTCCGTTCCAACTTATATTGGCATAAGTTTTAACAAATGTCATCCACAACTTTTGGTGTTGAGTCAATCAAAACAGATTTTAGTCTTGATCCACTTTAAGCATTAATTTTTTCTAATAATTTTTCCACATAATGCTGTACTGCTTGTGCTGCAATACTTCCATCACCTGTCGCTGTAACGATTTGACGAAGTGACTTTTCACGCACATCTCCCGCAGCGAATATACCAGGTACGGTAGTTTCCATATTATCATTTGTCAAAATATAACCAGCTTCATTTAAAATCCCTAGAGACTCAAATGGTTTAGTTAACGGTAGCATACCAATGTATACAAATACGCCATCCGCAACAAAATTAGATTCTGTACCATCTACAGTTGATTGTAGTGTTACACTTCCAACTTTACCTTCAGCCTCATTAATTTCTTTGACTGTTGCATTCCAAATGAAATCAATTTTTTCGTTTGCAAAGGCACGGTCTTGAAGAATTTTTTGCGCACGTAATTTATCACGACGGTGCACAATTGTTACTTTGTCTGCGAAGCGAGTTAAGTAAACCCCTTCTTCAACAGCAGAATCCCCGCCACCTACGACAACAAGATTTTTTTGCTTGAAGAATGCACCATCACATACTGCACAATAGCTGACACCACGGCCTCCAAGTTCTTTTTCGCCCGGCACGCCCATTTTTTTATACTCCGCACCTGTAGAAAGAATAATTGCTCGTGTTTTGTATTCTTTAGCACCTGATTTTATTGTTTTATATTCCTCACCATCAATAATTTCAGTCACATCGCCATACACATACTCAGCACCGAATTTCTTTGCATGGTCGAACATTTTTGTAGAAAGTTCAGGCCCTAAAATTGTATCAAACCCTGGATAGTTTTCCACTTCTTCTGTATTCGCCATTTGTCCACCAGGGATACCACGTTCAATCATTAAAGTTGAAAGGTTGGCACGCGACGTATAAACAGCTGCAGTCATACCAGCAGGACCTGCACCAATTATTACAACATCATAGATTTTTTCTTCCGACATAAATACTTCCCCCTAAAACAAATGTTTTTTTATGATAACTTCATCGTATGTGAAAGTAAAAAGTTATTCAACTATGTTGCTCACAGTCTAATTATGCGTGTCTGGTAAAAATTTTAAAATTTCATCAATGTACTTCGATAAAGTTGACACGGATACCCCGTATTGCTCAGCAATCTCTTTTTTTGTAACCTTGAGCATTCGGGAAGAACGAAATAAATAATCATTTGCTCCTGCAATCGCTGCTGGATTGGTAAAACGATAATTATTAATCAGTGCTTGTTCACACAGCACAAACCACATTTGGAACATTGGTGCGATAAGTGTCGTCAGTTTGCCATACTGTTCTAGTAAAATTTCTGGCACACTTACTGCGCGTAAAAAGCTAGCCTCCACTTTATTTTTCATATCAAACTCATGGCCAAGAGAGTACGCCAAGAATAATTTTTCAAACGTATCGAATTTTTCAACGTCTATCCATTTTGGATGCGCAATAATTTCTTGTTTATGTGCTGTACAGCTAAGTAAAAATAAACCAAAAATACGCTCACTTACATAATTGCTCTCTAGTTTATCCACAATGTAGTCTCGGTCATGTTCTAATGCATCAAGCGCATATACATTTTCCTCTTGGCGCCAAGGTTCAAAGCCTTCTTTATCTGGATCTAGCTCAAGTAGCTGCTCCCATGCACTCTTTGAAATTTCTTCATGTTTAGAAAAATACGCTGCGTGTGATAACCAAAAGTAAAAGCCAGCATCTCCAACATAGCCTCGTTTTTGCATGCTGCGTAACCATTTAAATGCTAAATCATACTGTCCAACAAGCGCTAATGTTGCACCCAGTTTGTAACGATGTTCCCATGTGTATGGCTGAATTTTCACAAGTACTTCTAAAAGATCTTTTAAATCCTCTTCATTTTTTTCATAATACGCAATAACAGTTAAATTACAAAGTGCATGTAAATTCCCCTTATTTTCACGTAATACCTTGTTTAGAAGAGCCTTCGCCTGTTCTGATTCCCCTACATAAAAATAGGCAAGAGCTAAGTTATTATAGGCCGACCAAAAATCTGGGCTATTTTCAATTAAGTCTTCAAGAATAGTAATAGCTTCAGGGAAGTCTCCCTTTTCCATACAGCGTCTCGCCTGTTCCTGACGATATAAATCTTCACCAGAACCTTCAAGCTCCTCAAAATCATCTTGCTCAAAAGCAACAAACTCTAATATTTCTGCCGCTTCAACTGCATAGGCTCCCTCTGGCTCTATTTGTAAATATTGCTCTGCAAAGCGTTTAGCATCTTGTATAATGCCAACGCATCCAGATACCTCTGCCATGTAAAAAATAATTTCTGGATTATCTGGATCTAGCTGATAAGCGTGACGAAGAAGATCATACGCTTCCTCGAAACGTTGACCCTCTAACTCAATAATCGCTAATTGCAATAAAATCATTGGATCATCAGGACTTAAATCAACGGCTCGCTGTAAATATTTATACGCTTTATTCATTTGTCCGCTATTCATTGCTTGAACGGATTTTTTATAATAATAGTCGCCTGTTGGAATGAACGACACTATATTCGTTTGATTCTCTTTTTGACGTTTCTTTTCCAAAATATTTCCTCCGAAACAAGAAATAAGGAACGTATCACACGTTCCTTTACACAGTAACTTCTATTATAGCATACAATAAGCGATATGCCGTTATTTCTCTTCATGACGTTTTTCTAACACTTGTAACACGTCGTAAACACTTACTTTTTGCTCTTGTAGCAACACTAATAGATGGTAAATTAAATCAGCAGCCTCCCATTTTACCTCTTCTGTATCACGATTTTTCGCACCGATTACAACCTCTGTTGCTTCTTCACCGACTTTTTTACAAATTTTATCGATTCCTTTATCGAATAAATATGTAGTATACGCGCCTTCAGGCATTTCTTGCTCACGCTTTTCAATGACATTTACAAGTTTAGAAATAATCTCAACAGATCCGACCTTGGCATTTTGCTGAATAATCTCTGTAAAACAAGAAGTTGTTCCGTTATGGCAAGCCGGACCAGCAGGAATTACTTCTACGACTAATGCGTCACCGTCACAGTCCGCTTTGATCGACACGACTTTTTGTGTATGACCACTTGTTGCTCCTTTATGCCAAAGCTCTTGACGTGAACGTGAGAAGAACCATGTTTCTCCCGAATCAAGTGTTTTCTCCAATGATTCTTTATTCATATACGCTACAGTTAAAACTTCTTTTGTATTCGCATCTTGTACAACCGCAGTGACAAGACCCTTATCATCAAATTTAACGCTGTCAATCATCTTACTGCCACTCCTTTTTCACGTAAGTATTCTTTTACTTGCGCTACGCTCGTTTCTTTATAATGGAAGATGGATGCGGCAAGTGCTGCATCTGCATCGATTTCTTCAGCTAATACCTCGTAAAAATGTTCGGCATTCCCTGCACCGCCACTTGCGATAACAGGAACTGTCACAGCCTCTCTCACGGCTTTTGTTAATGCTAAATCAAAACCTGATTTTTCACCGTCCTGATTCATACTCGTTAATAATATTTCCCCAGCACCTAATCGAACCGCTTCTTTAGCCCATTCCGTTGCCTGCCAATTTGTCTTGTTCCGGCCACCATGCGTATAAACCATCCATGTGCCGTCTTCCTCACTATAGCGCGCGTCAATAGCTACAACAATACACTGTGCGCCAAAAAAATCAGAACCTTCTTTTATAAGCTCTGGTCGCTCTAAAGCAGAAGTATTCACTGATACTTTATCGGCACCTGCACGTAAAATGCGTTTCATATCGTCTAATGTACGAATTCCACCACCTACTGTAAATGGAATTGCTAATGTCGCCGCAGTTTGCCGCACTACATCAACCATTGTTTCACGTCCTTCATGTGATGCCGAAATATCAAGAAACACAAGCTCATCTGCCCCTTGCTCATCGTAAAACTTGGCCAGCTCTACTGGATCACCTGCATCACGTAATGACACAAACTGTACACCTTTTACAACTCGCCCCTCTTTCACATCAAGACATGGAATAATGCGCTTCGTTAACATGAAGCCACCCCCTTCAACCATTGCTCTAATAAATATACTCCTAGTTCACCTGATTTTTCGGGATGAAACTGCATTCCAGTAATAGAACCATTTACAACTATACCTGGAACCTTAATACCATGATAATCCGCATAAGCAACAAGCTCTGTTTCATCTAGATTTGCTGCATAAAATGAGTGAACAAAATACACATGCTTTGCCGATACTTCACCTTTTAACCATGAAGGACGCTTTGTCATTACGAGCTCATTCCAACCCATATGTGGTACGCGATACGCCTGTCCAGCATTGTCACCACTAAATCGTTTAATGCTTCCTTTAAAAAAGCCCAGACCTTTCGTCGGTGACACCTCTTCACTTTGCTCAAATAATAGTTGCATACCTAAACAAATTCCGAGAAGTGGTCGATTTTCAGCTTTCACCTTGTGCAAATATCGATCTAAATTCGTTTCAGTTAAACGTTTGATGGCATCTGGAAATGCCCCAACACCAGGAAGCAACAATGCATCTGTTTCGTCTAGCATTTTTTCATCAGCCGTGACAACAACCTCACAACCAAGTCGTTTTAATGCCTGCTCAACACTAAATAAATTCCCCATTCCATAATCAATAACACCTATTTTCACGTTAACAGCCCCTTAGTCGACGGTACACCTTTAACACGCGGATCAATTTCTACTGCTGCGTCAATAGCACGTGCTAACGCCTTAAAAATAGCTTCAATGATATGATGTGTATTATGTCCATAAGGTACAATGACATGAACATTCATCCTAGCCTCAAGCGCAAACTTCCACAAAAATTCATGTACTAATTCAGTATCGAAGTTACCAACTTTCTCCTTTAACTGTGGTACACGATATTCTAAATGCGGACGATTTGAGCAATCTACAACTACTTGTGCAAGTGCATCATCCATTGGCACAAATGCTGTACCGTAGCGCTTGATTCCTTTTTTATCACCGAGTGCTTCACGAATCGCTTGACCTAATACAATTCCGAGGTCTTCTGTTGTATGATGATCGTCTATATATGTATCACCATTTGCTTGTATCGTCCCATTAAAAAGACCATGTTTAATGAATAGGTCTAGCATGTGATCCATAAAGCCAACACCCGTTTTAATATCCGCCTTTCCTTCACCATCTAACTCGATAGCTACTGAAATTTGCGTTTCATTTGTTGTACGTTCAACTTTTGCATATCGTTTCTTTTCAGTCATTGTGCTACTCCTTTTCCCACCCACGTGATTCGACTGCACGAGCATGGCCCTCTAAGCCTTCCATACGTGCTAGACGTGCAATTTTCGGTGCATTTTCTGCCCAAGTTTTTTCACTATAAAAGACGACGCTCGATTTTTTCACAAAATCATCGACGTTTAATCCACTTGCAAAGCGTGCAGTGCTATTCGTTGGTAGCACATGATTTGTCCCTGCAAAGTAATCACCAACTGGTTCAGAGCTATAACGGCCGATGAAAATACCACCTGCATGTCGTACTTGTTCCGCTACAGCCTCAGCATTTTTTGTCACAACTTCTAAATGCTCAGGGGCTAGCGAATTAATTGCATCTACGGCATCTGCCAACGTTTCAGCCACATAAATGACACCAAAGTTTTCAATAGATGCACGCGCTACCTCTTCACGCGGTAAGGTGATTAGCTGCTTCTCTACTTCTTCAGCCACTTTTTTAGCCAACTGCTCAGAAGTCGTCACCAATATGGCACAAGCCAATTTATCATGCTCAGCCTGTGATAAAAGATCAGCTGCAATTTCATCAGCAAATGCTGTGTCGTCTGCTAACACGGCAATTTCACTTGGACCTGCAATCATATCAATCGCTACCTCACCAAATACCTCACGTTTTGCTAATGCTACAAAAATATTTCCTGGACCTGTAATTTTATCAACAGGAGAAATCGTTTCTGTACCATAAGCAAGAGCTGCAATCGCCTGAGCTCCACCGATTTTATATATTTCCTCTACCCCTAAAATATGCGCCGCAGCAAGTACACCTGGAGGTAATTTTCCATCGCGACCTGCTGGAGACGTAATAACAATGCGTTTGACACCAGCAACTTGTGCAGGAATAACGTTCATCAAAACTGACGATGGATACGCTGCTGTACCGCCAGGAACATAAAGTCCTACAGCATCGAGAGCAGTAATTCGTTGCCCAAGCCACGACCCATCTTCTAACTCTAAGCGATAACCTGAACGCTTCTGCTGCTCATGATAAAAGCGAATATTTTGTGCAGCTTCTGTTAAATCAGCATAAAGCTGTTGATCAAGAGAATTTACGCCCTCTTCTATTTCATCCTTCGTTACCCGTAAATGATCAGGTGCAAAACCATCCCATTTTTCTGTATAAAAACGTATGGCTGTGTCACCTTGTGCACGAACATCTGCTAATACTTGACGTACAACCTTCAACTGTTCTTCATTACCACCTTCAAGTGGTCGTTTTAAGGAAATACCTTTTGCTAGCCTTGTTATCTTCATAGGATTAATCTCCTTTAATTCTAGGTATACATGTAATTATCTATTATCGATGACTGTGAGCATGATTTATTTCACACATTTCTTTAAACGTTTCACAAGGTCAATAATGCGGTCCCCCTTCATACGATAGCTTACTGGATTAGCAATTAACCTCGAAGACACATCCGTAATAAATTCATACTCCACTAAACCATTTTCCTTCAGCGTCCGTCCTGTTGAAACAATATCGACAATGCGATCTGCTAAGCCAATCATTGGTGCCAATTCAATCGATCCATTTAGCTCAATAATTTCAACTTGCTCCCCAATGCCCTTATAATATTTCATCGCGATATTAGGATATTTAGTCGCTATTCTTGGGGCAATTTCATTCATCGTAGTGTTAGGTAAACCTGCCGATGCGATATAACATGTACTTATTTTTAAATCCAGTAATTCATGTACTTGTCGTTGCTGTTCTAACAAAACATCCTTTCCAGCAATACCAATATCCGCTACACCGTGCTCTACATAAACAGGAACATCCATCGGCTTTGCTAATATAAAACGAATTTTCTCTTCTGGAATTTCAAGCATTAATTTACGGGACATTTCGACTTCCTCTGGTAAATTAAAGCCAGCTTCTAACAGCATTTGGTAGGCCTCATCGAAAATGCGCCCCTTCGGCATAGCAATCGTTAATTCATTCACTGCCAACGTCCTCCTGTCCCACAACAACTACTTCTTTAAATTGTGCTAAAAAAGCTTCTTCATCAACTAGGCTATTTCTTAACTGTAAGGTAGCCTGTTTTCCAGCAGCTCGAAGCGTCTGTACTTGTGCAAGAGCCGCTTCAAATTGTTGTTCCTCAAATAGCACTACTGTCGCCGCTTGTCGTTTATCAGATTGCTCATCCAGCGTTTCTAGTAGGCGATCAACGCGAATACTAAATCCTGTAGCACCTACTTTTGAGCCAAACACCTCAAGCAATCCGTCATAACGTCCGCCATTACCTAATGGAAAACCACTGCCTGTTGCAAACACTTCAAATAGCATTCCTGTGTAATAACTCATATGACTAGAAAGTGTAAAATCAAAGGCTACATAATCCGCTAAACCTGCAATTTCAAGTAGTTTAGCGAGTTGTTGCATATATTCTAATGCGTCATTTTTCCGCACATATTTTTCAATATCTTGGATTTCTTTTAAATTCATAGCTTCTTCAATAAATTGTAGTAATGCATCTGATTTTGTTTTAGGTAAATCAAATGATTCCACTGCTTCTTCAAACCCTACATAATTGCGTTGTACTAGAAGTGTTCGAAGTATATTTTGTTGTTCAATGCTCTCTGTATAGTCTTGTAAAATACAATTTAATATCCCTGCATGGCCGATAGTAACTTTAAATTGTGCTAATCCAAATTGCTGTAATAGCTCCATTGCCGCCACAATAACCTCAGCATCAGCAAACACAGAATTATCTCCAATTAACTCGATCCCCATCTGATCAAATTCTGCTGGACGCCCACCTTCTGCCTCTTGTGCACGAAAAACGCTAGCAAAATAAGCAAGACGTAATGGAATCATCTCTTTTAATAATTTTGATGTTGCTACACGAGCAATCGGTGTAGTCATATCAGGTCGTAGTACTAACGTGTTTCCTTGGCTATCTACTAATTTAAATAAATGCGCATCGGCTATTGCTGATGCTTTACCGACTGTATCAAAATACTCTACTGCAGGTGTCTTAATAAATTCATAGCCCCTGCTGCATAAAAAGTCTCGTCCCGTATTTCTTACAGCCTCTATCTTTTCGTATATTTGCGGAAATGTATCGCGCATTCCAAGTGGTTTCTCAAACATTTTAATCGACGACATTTTGACACTTCCTCACGTTTCACTTCAATTCACTAGAGTGTTAGAGAATTAGATTATGAAAGAATTCTAACTTATTTCTCCCTTTCCGTCAATGCAACTCTCTATGAATTATCGAATAATTTCATTACTGATTATTCTGTTAATTATACTTGAAAACAAATAAATTAAAACTTTATTCGGCATAGTAAGCTTTATCCTTCTTAAATTAGTTAAACTTTAAAATCGTAAACAAAAATGGCCTAGGAAATCTTTGTGAATGTTGTGGCATTTTAAATGAGGTGATTTCCGTTCCAGGCTACTCGCTTTCCTGTGGGTGAGCGTCGAGCCGCTTCCTCCGCTAGTTTTGCTGCCGCTACGTTAGCACTCACGCTTTCGCACAGAAAACATCCGCTCCGTGCAGGGTCTCGCCTGTCTCACTTTCCCACGGGAGTCGAGTAGCCTTCCACTCCAATCAATGATAGCGTAGATCTTTTATAAATTTTATACATTTCAAAAGTGAACACTATGACTACTCATCATTAGACTTACAACAGTGACGCGATTGTTCTATTGGTACTGCTACTATGTTTTCACTATAAAACTATTGTTGTTGTCAATCCGCTTTCGCACAGACAACTCATTGTTGCTAACGTGTTGTTTTATCACTATAAATTAGAGTGACATCTAAAAAAATACATGCTAAGTAGTGGTTGATTGGAGTGAAGACTGGGCGACTCCTTGGGGATTAGCGATAGACCAACATCCTGACGCTGCGTTTGCACTACGCTTTCGCACAGAAAACATTTGTTGCCCCGAGACCCTGGAGCACAGCGAAGCGGCTCATCGGACGCCCCCAGGAAGCTTTGCTCTGTGCGAAAGCGAAGCGTCAGCAACAATGTTTTATCTGCGCGAAAGCGAAGCGTCAGCGACAATGTTTTATCTGCGCGAAAGCGAAGCGTCAGCGACAATGTTTTATCTGCGCGAAAGCGAAGCGTCAGCGACAATGTTTTATCTGCGCGAAAGCAAAGCGTCAGCGACAATGTTTTATCTGCGCGAAAGCGAAGCGTCAGCGACAATGTTTTATCTGCGCGAAAGCAAAGCGTCAGCGACAATGTTTTATCTGCGCGAAAGCAAAGCGTCAGCGACAATGTTTTATCTGTGCGACAGCGAAGCGTCAGCGGCAACAAAGCGCCCAGTCGGAACGGAAATCCCCCCTTGTTACAATAGTATTTTCAACACAAAAAAACACTGTGCACAGTAAAGCATGCACAGTGTAGATCTTATTATTTTTTTGGCGTGCACCATTGTACTACTTCATTGCGTTTGCGCTCCGCCATTTGTTCAGCTGTATAAATAATTTGCATAGGGTTACCGCCTGCAAGACAGCCAGCTGGCACATCCTTATGGACAAGGGTTGCAGCCGAGACAATCGCACCGTCACCTATCGTAACACCTGGTAGTATCGTTGAATTGGCACCAACCATTACTTCATTGCCAATATAAACATCCCCCAGACGATACTCCTCTATTAAATACTCATGCGCCAAAATAGTTGTACTGAAGCCTATAACGGTATTGTCACCGATGTGAATTCGTTCTGGAAACATTGTATCTGGCATCACCATTAAAGCTAATGAAGTTTTTTCACCAATCTCCATCTTTAAAAAAGTTCGATACAACCAGTTTTTCACACGTAAAAATGGTGTGAAGCGTCCAATTTGAATGACAATAAAACACTTCATCACCTTCCAAAAGGACACCGTATCATAAATATTCCAAAGCGAGTTTGCTCCTTCGACACGGTAGCGTTCTGTTTTACGTGCCATTTACTAACCCTCTTTCACAATTTCAAATAAATCCGTCATATGATGCAACATATATTCCGGCTTGAACTGCTGTAAGTATTCCTCACCTTTAAAAGCCCATGCGACACCAGCTGCTCTAATTCCAGCATTGTGTCCTGCCTCAATATCATGAGAATTGTCACCAATCATAATGGCTTCTTCCTTTTTTACACCAAGGCGTTCAAGGGCAAGCAAAACTGGTTCTGGATCAGGCTTTACATTTTTCACATCATCCGTACCAATACGGATATCAAATAAATGACTTGCACCGAGCACCTTAAGTCCACGGTCAATCATCCCATTACGCTTTGTAGACACAATCGCTAACTTGATACCCATAGCCTTTAATTGCTCTAAAGTTGATACAACATCAGGATATTGAGTGACAAGCACATCATGATGTAATTCATTATATTCGCGATATTTAGCAATCATTTCATCCTCTTCACCAGGAGCAATGTCACTCATTGTCTGTTTCAAGGACGGCCCAAGGAATTTTAGGCAATCTTTTGGCGAATATTGCCCGGGAAATCGCTCGTTTAAAACATGCATAAATGTTTTAATGATTAAATCATTTGTATTGAGTAATGTACCATCAAAGTCAAAAAGTAATGCCTTTACAGCCATGTCCTTGCACCCCTTATTAATCATCTAAATACTTCACTGCAGGTTTTACTGTTATACGTCGGTAAATAATCGCCACAAGACCCACTACAATACCAATTATTGAAACAACCTGAGCCGAGCGTAAATCTCCTACTAAATATAGGCTATCTGTACGCATACCTTCTATATAGAATCGACCGAATGAATACCAAATGATATAGCCAAAGAATATTTCCCCACGATTTAAATTTACTTTGCGTAATACTAGTAAAATGATTAGCCCAATGAAATTCCATACGGATTCATATAAGAACGTAGGATGTACATATGTTCCTAATTCTTCAACATACATTTGATTAATAATCCAATCAGGCAGCCTCAGATTTTCTAAAAATTCACGTGACACCGGACCACCATAAGCCTCTTGGTTCATAAAATTTCCCCATCGGCCAATTATTTGGCCAATCAAAATACTTGGTGCCGCAATATCCGCTACTTTTAAAAAGCTTATATTTCTTTTACGAGTGAATATGTAAGCTGTTATAAATGCCCCAATAAGAGCTCCGTGGATCGCAATACCACCATTCCAAATCTCAATAATTTTCTCTGGGTTCTGACCATAATAATCCCAACGCATCGTTACATAGTAAATGCGTGCGCAAACTATGGATATAGGAACAGCCCATAGTAATAAATCCGCCAGAAACTCCTCCGGTAATCCCCTCTTCATAGCTTCTCTTTGTCCTACAAAATAAGCTAAAATAATACCCGATACGATTAGCAACCCATACCAATGAACAGGGATAGGTCCTAAATTGAAAGCAATCGGATCAATTTGTAATAGTAATAAGTCCATCTTATGCTCCTCTCAACATTCTTCTATTACTAAGTCATTGTATCTTATTAATAAACCATTAATCATCTAATTCATCTGTTGAAGTAATAACCTCATCTAAACGTCTAGAAAACTCCTCCGCTGCATTAACGCCCATTTTTTTCAAACGGTAATTCATGGCAGCTACTTCAATAATAACAGATACATTGCGCCCAGGTCTTACAGGAATTGTTAACTTTGTTAATTCCGTATCGATGATTTTCATTTTCTCTTCCTCTAGACCTAAACGATCATATACCTTTTCTGGATCCCAAATTTCCAGTTCGATGATTAACGTAATACGTTTGTAAGGTCGCACTGCGCTTGCTCCAAACAGCGTCATAATATCAATTATGCCAATACCTCTAATTTCAAGTAAGTGTTCTAAAAGAGGTGGTGGACTTCCGATTAAGAAATTCTCTGATTCCTGCCGAATTTCCACGCAATCATCAGCTACTAATCGGTGCCCTTTCTTTACAAGTTCAAGTGCTGTTTCACTTTTCCCTACACCACTTTTCCCGATTATCAGTACACCAATGCCATAGACATCGACTAAAACTCCATGAGCAGCAGTCATTGGTGCTAAACAACCTTCTAAATAGTTAGTCAGCCTACTTGAAAACTTTGTTGTTGTCATATGTGTTTTAAATACAGGTACGTGCTTTTCATTAGAAGCCTGTAAAAGCTCCTCAGGTATCTCTAAATCACGAGAAATAATTATAGCTGGCGTATCCTGCGAACACAGTAAACGCATACGCTCCAATTTCACATCTGCAGGTAACATTTCAAAAAATGAAAGTTCTGTTTTCCCAAGCAATTGTACTCGATTCGCAGGATAATGTGTAAAATACCCGGCCATTTCAAGTCCTGGTCTTGAAATATCACTCGTGACAATCGTTCTTCCTATTCCTTCCTCACCAGCTAATAGCTCTAACTTAAATTTCTCCATTACGTCTCTTGTTAATACTACGACCAATATTAGTAGCCCCCATTCATCTGGCGATTAACTAGCCCGATTGGTTCAACTAGCAATCAGCTTCACTGATTGCAGTATCACTTTATTTTAGCATGTCTAGGAATAAAAGAAATGTATTTACTCTCTTGTCTGTTAGCTGAAAATTACACCACAAAACATAAAAAACTAGCGGTTCTCCAAATCCGCTAGTTTTTTATGTTTTATTTTTGAGTAGCTAACCATTTGGCAACTGCTTCTGCATCCTCACCTTTAACAACATTTGGAGGCATACCATTTTTACCATTTTCAATAACATTTAAAATTTCTTTTTCTGATAAACGAGAGCCTACATCTTTAAGTGCAGGTGCATTACCTTGACCTTGTAGTTCGCCACCGTGGCAAGAAATACAAGATTTCATAGCAATTGTTTCACCGTCTGGAGCGGCAGTTTTCCCTTCATCTTTAGTTGCAGTTTTATCTCCACCACCACAAGCAGCTAGGAAGATTGCTGATCCGAACACTAATGTTAACATTGCCTTTTTCATTAGTACCCCTCCTCATTAGTTAAAAAATATCTTTCCTCGACATTATACCAAAATTATGCACGTTTGAAACCTTTGCCTAATACCTCATAAGCATCGGAAACAATAACAAACGCTGATGGGTCAACGCTTTTAATGAGTTGTTTCAGCTTTGTGAACTCTGTTTGGTAAACAACAACCATCAGTACTGGTCGTGCTTCCCCTGTATACCCTCCAATTGCTGGTAACTTTGTCACGCCACGATTAATCTCGGCATAAATAGCATCACGTATCTCATCTTGTTTCATCGTAATAATATAAACCATTTTGGATTGACTAAAGCCGAGCTGAATAATATCGATTGTTTTAGTAGTGACATATAGTCCAATAAGTGCATACAAACCTTTCTCTAAGTCAAAAACAATTGCTGCACTAATCGCGATCATTCCATCAATCAATAGTACACTTGTACCAAGAGTAATTCCGGTAAACTTTGTAATAATTTGCGCTAGTAAATCAGTGCCACCTGTAGAAGCATTCCCTTTAAAGACAAGTCCTATTCCTAAACCGACAACAATTCCCCCAAACAACGCACCAAGTAAAGGATTATCGGTCCAAGGCTCCCAACTATGTGTTAGTAATACAATTAACGGTAATGTCACTGTTCCAATAAATGATTTTATCCCAAACTTTTTTCCAAGTAATAATACACCTGCTATAAATAATGGAATATTAAATGCATACTGTACATAACCAGGATTCCAGCCAAATAAACCGTGTAAAATTGTACTAATCCCACTTACACCGCCTGAGGCTATTTGATTTGGCAGTAAAAATACATTGAAGCCAATAGCAATGACTGCCGCTCCAACAACGACGTATACATATTCCATAATGCTATCTCTTGCACTCTGTGCATGATTCATTTCCCCACGTCCACTTCAACTTTCAGAATTTTTTAAGACGAGATGATTATAGCAAATAGCTTTCACATTGAGAACTTCATTTTGATGAAGGAAAGATGAAATAATTTTTCCTCTTATAAAAACAAAAAAATAAGCTACCTTTAAAGAGAGTTTTAAGGTAACTTATTTCTATTTTTTGGCTCTTCACCAAAATATGTACTTGACTTTATATTTTGTTTCAACAGGGTGCTTTTTTCACGAGTATTGGACTGAACCTCTCAAAGCTCCATATAGATTTATACTTTTTAATCAAGAACAGATTTTTTGGTCCAATTAGAAAGATTTTTCTGCCCATTCCATTGCTTCTTGGTATAAAAGATCAATGTTTGTTAAATCAAAATTGAGTTGAGGAGCTAATACTTCTAAGCTTGACCAATCTAATTTATCTAACGCAATACTAAATTCAAGATAAGGTGTCATTTCAGTTGGATTACCTAAAATCGTTTCTGATATAGCTTCTGAAAAAGGTAACTGTTGCAAAATAACATTCATCGGTCTTTGCAATAAAGTATCTATTAATGAAAACATCCCAATTAAAAAATATTCAGAAAAGTTCTTCTTATAGGAAAGCTTAGCTAATTTCTCACATACTTTTGCTCTAAATAACGATGTACGCATGACTTCTTTAAAAATATCATTATCAGCATTCATATCAATTTCTCGCATCGCCAATAAATAAATCCACTTTCGTAAATTTGATACTCCAAGTAATACAATCGCTTGTTTGATCGAACGAACCTTGGATTTAGAGCGCTTCTCTGAATTATTAATCATTTGCAGTAATTTATACGTCAATGAAATATCACGCTCAATATTTTCAGCTAATAACTGAACATTAGGTTCCTCTTCTTTTAATAGGGTAAGAATATATAAATATTGAATAGTATTAGCTGGTATATCGGTTGCTGTAATTATTTCGGGCTGCTCAAAAAAATAGCCTTGAAATAATTCATAGCCAGAATGCTTTGCAACTTCAAATTGATTACGTGTCTCGACCTTTTCAGCGAGCAATTTTATGTGAGGGAAATTTTCTTTCACTTTATTTTCAATTTCCATTCGCTCCAGTAATGGTGACAATAAAAAATCAACTTTTATATAATCAATATAAGCAAATAACTCATCATAAACTTGTACTTCATCATTCAAAATAAAATCATCTAATGCAATAGTAAACCCATATGATTTCAATTCAATGACTCTCTCTACTAACTGAGGCGTAAGAGGGACGTCCTCTAAAATCTCAATAACAACTTGTGATGGATTCAAGTATTCATCTATCTGACTCATCAGCAAGTTTTCTGTAAAGTTAACAAAACTAGGCTTACCTTTTGTTACCTCTTCAATACCAATTGAAAGAAATGAGTTTACTAGTACGTCAATTGTTGCAGCATCTGGATCTACCTTCGGAAAAGTATTCACGTTTTTGCTACGATATAATAATTCATACGCAACGATTTGTTCATGAAGGTTAAAAATAGGCTGTCTTCCGATAAATACTTCCATTTCGTCGCCCTCCATTTTCTAGTAATCAATATTATAACATTTTTCATTCCTGTCTGCTTATCATTCAAGGAATTGTCTAAAAGTCTCCTTACAATAACTAACACCTACACTGTTGTCACATAAATTTTTTACTCATTTTCCAGAGTGACCTTTTTCAACTCCGCTCAATCCTTCTTAAATACTTCCTCAAGAAATTCCATCAGAATATTTCATTTTATATAGACATTTCAGGCGTGCCATTTAACCATTTTTATCCATCCGTATTAAATAAAAGGCTCTAATTTCCACTACGGCTACTTGCTTTCCTGCGGGAGTCGAGTAGCCCTACGCTACAATCAGTTGAAAATGGGAACATATTTCAAACTATCAACAAAAAATCTTTTTATTGCTCAATAATAAACCTATTTTTTCCTAATCACACACCTATAGACATTTCTCAAAATATAATTTATAGTACATTACAACACTAATGTACTATACCATTTATGAAGGGAGGTTTTTTGATGCATGTTCATCTAGATAGTACAACTCCGATTTATATTCAAATTGCTGAATGGCTACAGCATGAAATCATCGCCGATCGACTACAAGCTAACGAGAAAGTCTATTCACAATATCAGCTAGCTGAGTTGTTCAATATAAATCCTGCTACAGCTGGTAAAGGACTGACAATTTTACTTGACGAGCAACTTCTATATAAGAAACGGGGGCTAGGTATGTTTGTCGCTACGGATGCAAAGGAACGAATTTTAACGAAACGTAAAAACGAAATTTTGACGAAAATGGCACAAGAGCTCGTATTAGAGGCAAAACGTTTACTTGTATCTGATGATGAACTGCTAGTGCTTATTCGAAAAACACAGGAGGGATTGAAATGAATATTATTCAATGTGAGGATTTATCTAAAAGCTTTGGACGTCGTAATGCACTACAGCATGTAACCTGTGCAATTGATGCAGAAAAAATTATTGGTATTATTGGTCGCAATGGTGCTGGTAAGTCGACAATACTTAATATTATTGCAGGCTATATAAAGCCCACTAGTGGTTCATGCAAAGTATTTAATGAAAATCCATTTAATAACATTCAAACAGCCGCTAATATGATTTTTATCGATGATCGATTAAGTTTCTCTGATTACTTATCGCTAGAAGATATTCTAAAGTTCGGGGCTGATTTTTATCCTAATTGGCAAAGTGAATTAGCTTATCGAATGCTCGATTATGCAGGTCTAGATCTTACAGCAAAGCATCAGCAACTATCTAAGGGACAATTGGCAACCTTTAACCTTGTCTATGGATTAGTAAGCCGCTGTGCACTAACTATTTTAGACGAACCGATGAATGGCATGGACGAAGCCATTCGTACAGATTTTTACAGAGCGATTTTAAAGGAATACTTAGCCTTCCCACGGACAATTTTAATTACTAGTCACCATTTACAAGAGATGGAATCCATTTTAGAAGAAATTTTATTAATAGATAAGGGCTCGGTAATTGCCCATGCTCCATTAGATGAATTTAAAGAACAGCTCATATCACTTAGCGGACCAAGTGATGCTCTTGCGGATCTTCTTTCTGAGACGGAAGTTTATGCTCAAACGATAATGGCAGGAATGACTTCTGCAATAGTAGATACTAGTAAGCTATTCGTCTCAGAGGACCTACTTCGATCAAAAGGCATCAATATATCCCACCTTACCGCAAGTGAAGTCTGCAAGTATTTAACAAGTAAAGAAGGAAGTGATATTGATGCAATCTTTGACTAATATTTCACTTAAAACGATTGTGAAAAAACAGGTAAAATGGAAAGCAAAATTATATATTTCTGCCCTTAGTTCCTTAGTTATTTTACAAATCATTTTTGGAATTTTACTATCTAGCTCTGGGAGTACATCTGGTTATGGGCGGGGGAATTTATCTGTAAAGTTCTCTATTTATTCACTCGATATGTTTCTGATCGTTTCAGCTTTTTGGGCATTTATTGTAGCGATACTCTTTACAACAAAAGCGTATCGTATTGATGATTTATCCGTTATTTCAAGTCGAACATCTAGCGCTATTGCAAATATATTTGTCATGATTATTTACAGTTTTATTGCAGTTATAATTATGATTTCTACTTTCTATTTAAAAGTATTAGAGATTTTATTAGCGGAAAAGCAATCTTTTATAATAGAAAATCTATTCATATCACCATCAATATTACTATTATGTTTCAGCAGCATCTGTTTATTTGGCGCAATCGGCTTACTATTGGGCACTAGCTTCAAGGGACCGACACTTATTAAAGTACCAATTATATTATTGCTATTAATTTTCATTTCATTAGTGTCTATTAACCTTAACTCGCTAATGATGTTACCAAATCTTATAATTAGTGTAATTTATTTATTTGTGTCTGTACTATGCTTTTGTCTCACTATTTGGATTGCTGATAAATCGGAGGTGTCTCGCAAATGAAGGCGACATTTTTCTTATTTTTTATGCCACTACTATTGGTAGCTGCTATTTTTCTACTACTTAGTAAACTAAGTAAAAAAATTAAAATTTGGACACCTGAGCGTATTATGATTGGTATTACTAGTTATTTAGTACTTGGACTAACTGCATTTCTTTATATTAGCTTTTTTGCAGAATCAAAAATACAAGCACTCTCTCCTTCTGAAATGAAACAACTTGAGAAAAAATTAGAGCAAATACAAAAGTACGATTTAGAAAACGATTCTTCTTATTTAACAGAGGACTACAAAAAGAAAACATGGGCACTGAAATATGAAGGAGATACATTACCTGTTATTGTAAATGGAGATGACAGTGGTTCAAACTATATCATTCGAATGCGTTATAAAGACAATATTGATTCGGGACAAGCAATTGTTACATATTATCAATTGCCTGTCATAATAGACGGTATTGACCTTTCTGACAAAATACCTTTACCTAATGTATACATGGAACATAACGAGCTCTTTATTGAATCTTTATCTGAACAACAAGTAAATTATGATCGTATAAAACCTACATTAAGTATTTTAGATTTTAATCGCGATGTAGAGCAAGAACCTTACGCAATGGACTATCCCTATTCAAATGTCTTAATTATCGACATACCACGTAGCACGGTTCTTGAAGATTCTCAAGGTCTCGTACAATATATAAGATAGGAAAAAAATAAAGACAGTCCTAAGTGATTTTTTATCACATTTGGACTGTCCTTTTGTTATTTCCCACTTGCTTTTGATTTAATAGCACCAATAACTGCTGGTACAACTGAAATAAAGATAATTAAAATAAGAACCGTTGAGAAGTTTTCTTTAATAATCGGAATATTACCAAAGAAATAACCTAGGAATGTACAGCTAAATACCCATAGCACTGCACCTACAACGTTATACATTATGAAGTAGCTATACTTCATTTTACTTGCTCCGGCAATAAACGGTATGAATGTGCGGATGAATGGCATAAAACGCGCGATAACAATTGTTTTACCACCATGTGTATTAAAGAATCTTTCTGCAGCCTCCATACGTTCTTTTTTTACGACTCTACCAAGGAAGCTCTTTGGTGGAATGGATGTTCCTACTTTATGACCAATATGATAGTTCATCGTATCTCCCAAAATTGCTGCTGCTAAAAATACTGGGATTAGAATCCACATATCAAATGCACCCATTGCTGCTGCAAACGTACCACTTGCAAAAAGCAATGAATCACCTGGTAGGAACGGGAAAATTACGACACCTGTTTCAACAAAAACAATTGCAAATAAAATTAGATAACTCCAATTACCAAAATCACGAATGATTTCCTCTAAATGCACATCGATATGCATAATAAAACTAATTAATTCCTTGATGAGTTCTATCATTTTTTTGTATACTCTCTTTCAATTAAATTTTCTAAAAGCTTTGACGTAGCTAAACACCTAAGGGTTCCATTTATGTTTACAGTCTGAGATGTTACTCCCTCACTATATGACAAGCCTTTAAAAAGTATGTAGTTTTCACAAGTTTGATTTTATCACTTACAGACTTCTACACTCAACTTATTTAATTTAGAGACCATACCTAAGAGCTATGGCTATTCACCATAATCGAACGGAAAAGACTTATAACCGTGACGCGACGTGACCAACATCGTGTTGGCCCGAGATCCTGGAGCCAAGCGGATGTCTTCTGTGCGAAAGCGTAGTGCTAACGTAGCGTCAGCAGCTGGGTTTTGTCTGTGCGAAAGTGTAACGACAGCAACATTGTTTTATCTGTGCGAAAGTGCAACGACAGCAACATTGTTTTATCTGTGCGAAAGTGCAACGACAGCAACAACAAAGCGCCTAGCCGGAACGGAAATCAACTCCTTGTTTTGCCGAACGGCGTTCACTTTTGTGATACATAAAATTTATAAATCTTTACGTTATCGCTGATTGGAGTGGCAGGCTACTCGACGCTCTCCACAGAAAAGCGCGAGAAATCAACGTTTCTAAAATTGATTTCTCGCGCTTTTTCAGGTTTTGAGTAGTTACGTCCTCGCCCCTACTTTATTATCTTTTAATGAACGACGCAAAATTTTTCCTGTCGTGTTTTTCGGTAATTCATCCATAATTTCAATTACTTTAGGAACCTTATATTTCACCATATGTTTTGCACAGTATGCAAAAAGGTCGTCTGTTGAAGTTGCATCTGCATCTTTCAAGACAACATATGCATGAACTGCCTCTCCTAAATTAGGGTCTGGGAAGCCTACAACTGCCGCTTCTACGATATTATTATGAGCAAAGAGTACTTCTTCAACCTCTCTTGGATATACATTAAATCCGCCTACAATAATCATATCTTTCTTACGGTCAACGATGTAGAAGTATCCTTCTTCGTCAACTTTAGCTAAATCCCCTGTATATAACCAGCCATCACGTATAGCCATCGCTGTTTCTTCAGGCAATTTATAATAGCCCTTCATAACATTAGGTCCTCGAACAATTAGTTCCCCTACTTCGCCAACAGGCACTTCTTGGCCATTCGCATCCACTACCTTATTTTCAACATTGGAAATGTTTGTCCCAATAGAACCTGCTTTACGATCACGATCCAATGGGTTAAAGCACGTCACCGGTGAAGCTTCTGATAAGCCATAGCCTTCCGAAACACGCACATTAAATTTCTTCTCGAAATTATGTAATAGTGCTACAGGTAAAGACGCGCCACCTGAGATCGCTAGGCGTATTGTTGAGAAATCTTCAGGGTTGCCTTCTGGTAATTGATACAAGAAGTTATACATAGTTGGTACACCTGCAAAGACTGTCGCTTTTTGTTCCTTTGTTAAATTAAAGACTTCAGCTGGACTAAAACGTGGTACAAGTAAAACTGTTGCTCCACTCAATAAAGGTGCATTGACGACAACAGTTAACGCAAATACATGGAAAACTGGTAATGTAGCAATAATACGATCATTTGCTCTATAGCCTAAATAATGTGCCACATCTCGAGCATTTGAATAGACATTTTCATGAGTCAGCATTGCGCCCTTTGGAGTACCTGTTGTACCTGAAGTATATAAAATAATTGCATTATCATCGTCAGCTACATCTATTGGTTGGCAAGTGCCCGATGCACTGGCTATAACTTGTGAAAACAAATGCGTTTTTGCCTGTGCCTCTTCAGATAAAGTAGCTACTTTTTCAGCAACATCTGCTGTTGTTTCACAAACAACAAATGTTTTTACTTGTGGAAAAGCTTGTACACCCATTTCTACTAACGGAAGAAGTGCATCAAGAGCAATAACAGCTTTTACATCACCATTATGCAAAATATATGAAATTTCATCCGGTGTATAAATTGGATTAATCGGAATTGCGGTTGCACCTATACGCATTGTTGCATATAACGCAATTAAATAATGTGGTGTATTGCCGAGTAAAAACGCCACATGGTCCCCTTTTTCAATCCCTAATTGTTGTAACCCCTTAGCAAAGCGACCAACAGAGTGTTCAAACTCACCGTATGTCGTATCTTTCCCCATAAAATGAAACGCAATTTTATCCGGCTGCTCTACTGCTTGTTGACGAACACATGTAACTAAATTCAATTACACCATCCCCTTATCGTATAAAATGAATCGTTATTCAGTAATATTATATAAGAAATATATCTAAAAGACAATGAAACTTTTATTTCATGTCAAAAATTACGTCAAATAACTCATTTTTTTCTCTTTCACGCACTTTCGTCATGAACGAATATGCGAGATGTATCGCCAACGAATCAAATAAAAATAAATTACTTGTATTAAAACAAAAAAGCCAAAAGCAAAGAAAACTTCTTTTACAATCGAAATATTAGCAATATCCTTTAAGATGCCTTGAACCATAATAAAAGCAAAGGCACTATGCATCATTGCAACACCCCAAGGCAAGAAAAACTGTGGGAATAAATGGCGATTCACTAGCTTTTTGAGCTCTGTATCTGTTAAGCCCATTCGCTTTAAGACATCGAATTTACGCTTTTCTCTTTCAAGAGAGGCATGCAATTTAAAGTAAACAAAGCTACCTGCTGCTAATAAAAATACAGATGCTACTAAGACACCTACTAATGTAAATAATGAATAGGTAGCTAGTATATAAGAATAATTTAATCCTGCATTTTCAAAGTAATACGGGCTAAATTTACCCTTCTTTTCAATAAATTGAGATGCTGTTAACTCGTCTATGTCTTGGCCGATATCTTTCGATTCTATCCACTGAGGAATATAGAAAGTAAATAAGTGATAGGTTGGCTGCAAAACATCTTGATCGGCAATCGGTTTGATGAGCCTTGCAAAATCCTCGTCGCTTATCACAATTGAATTGACGCTAACAATAGAGCCTGGGAATACTATTTTTGGATATACACTATCAATAGTTAACGGGATAGCGTTTTCTTCTAACACAGTATGCACAACTTTATTTTTTAATTTTTTCAAGGATTCTTCTGAATAAGGTATAAACACTGCCTGTCCTGAAGACAAGTCAAGTAATGGATAACTAAAGGACGACAGCAATACATTCATATCAGATTCTCTAAAGACTTCAACCTCATTATTAGTAAAAGAAGACGTTTGCTTTACAACAACAAAGCGAGATAAATGGTAGGACAAACCTTTCTCCTCTAATTGAATTCGTAAAGAGTTGATATGATTTCGTTCGTACGGGTTGTCGACATCTCCCTTATAGACAAGCCCTAGAGGATTTAAGCGATCATACTGTGTCGTATAAGAAGACATCGTTGCTAAAACACCGACAGATAAAAATGCCATTGTGGACACCATCGTTACAACAAAAAACATTTTCACATTATCCTTCATAATATGTGTTTGCTCAGCTAACGAAAGGAGACGATAGCGTTGCCAATGGTATTCACGTTTGCCTCGAGCTTTATCTAAAAAGCAAGGTACTGTATCACTAAAAAAATAATATGTTCCAAAGGCTGCTGAAAACGGGATTAATAGTGTTAAACCAATTAATGATGTATTCGACACAACAAATGCTAGCACATATGTTGATAAAATAAGAGCAATCCCGTATACTGCACGTATTTTCGAATAGGTTGAATCACTATTTAAATAAGCACTTTCCTTAATAAGGTCGCGTAATTTTCTTTCACGTGTAAAATACACACTGATAAAGGAAATCACTACAAAAGCACTTGTAAAGACACCTATTGTTAGTAAAAATGGCTGCCACGATACATACAAAGGCAATTTATCTAAATGTAAAATTTCTCGGACAATCATGAAAAAGAATTTCGAGAACGAGAAACCAAATATTATTCCAACAATAATAGAGGCAGAACCAATAATCATTGTCTCCAAAAAGACAAGCTTATTCATCTGGCGTCTTTCCATTCCTAGATGTAATAAAATAGCAAACTCATGGGATCTAGCCTCTAAAAAGGCACTCATCGAATAATATAAAAAGAATAATGTAAAAAGGACGAGCACGACTTCTGCACCGACCATCCCAATTAACGATACCTCTCCTAAAATTCCTCGTTCAATATCCGGATGAAACATGAGCATTGAATAGATAAAAAACACTGCCACAGAAAAAAAGCTAGCCATGAAAAAGGCACCATATATGCGGCTGTTCCGTACGACATTACGGTAAGCGAATTGTCGAAAGGTCACCTACTTGTCCTCCTCCTAGTAAGCTCAAAACATTTAATATTCGCTGGAAAAACATTTGACGGCGATCATCTTTGTAAATTTCATTGAAAAATTCCCCATCTTTAATAAATAACACGCGATCACAGTAGCTAGCTGCGATTGGATCATGTGTTACCATGACGATCGTCGTTTGTTTATCTTGATTGACTTTTGTTAAAAGTTCAAGTACATCACGCGAAGAATTGGAATCCAAATTGCCGGTCGGCTCATCTGCTAAAATGAGACTTGGGTTATGAATAAGTGCTCGACCAATAGCTGTTCTCTGTGCCTGTCCACCTGATATTTCATTTGGACGTTTATGCAAGAAAGAGTTTAAATCCAGCTTTTCCACAATGCTTGCAAGACGCTCCTCTATTACTTCTAATGGCTGTTGATCTAATGTTAGTGGCAGCACAATATTCTCTTCCACTGTCAGCATATGCAAAAGATTAAAATCCTGAAAAACGAAACCAAGTTGTCTTCTTCTAAAGTAGGCAAGCTCTGTTGCATTCAGCATATGAGGATTCATGCCATCTACAATAATTTCTCCACTGGTTGGTTCATCAATCGTAGAAATGATATTTAATAATGTTGTTTTTCCACTTCCCGATGGACCCATGACTGCTAAAAACTCACCTTCCTCCACATCAAAGCTTAGCTGATTTAGCGCACGATGAGTTACTTTACCTTCATATACCTTCGTCACGTCTTTTATTTGTAAAATAGGCATACTTTATTCACCTTATTTCTTCATTAATTCCATAGATTCTGGTAAAAGCCATTGCAATACTACCTCAAAGCCAATTTGAAAATGTGGCTCTGTTAATGATATTGCGGACTCATTGCCATCCTCCTCCACTAGACTTAAGCAATGATCCCCAACAATTACATCCCATGCATCAATTTCACCTTCGATTATTTCTCCATAAATCGTATAATGCCCACTATACATCACTTGTTCACCTTCTACAGGAAAAGCGTTCAGTAAAGTTGGTTTATGTAAGTCTAGCCCTAGCTTATCTGAAAAATGCATGACTTCTTCATTACGCAAAAGACTAGCTTTTCGGAAATTTTTGCAGGATAAACATAGACAAACATCGTTATGCGATTCATATAATGCCTCTGTTTTATCAGTTTTGACATTTAATACCCACTTACCAAAGCGTACTTCTTTCATCTCTGCTCCCCCTAATTCGTAAATGTCACTGTAACAATTGTTCCTTTTCCTACCTCTGATGTAATGATTAATTCATGACCGAGTTTTTCACAGATTTCTTTAGCTAAATATAAGCCCATCCCTGTAGATTCCCCGGTTTTACGTCCATTCTCACCAGTAAAAAAGGCTTTAGTGACGCGAGAAAGATCGGAAGTTGGAATACCAATACCTTCATCACAAATGGCTAACTGTACGCAGTCATCCTTTTTAATGGCCGAAATCACTATTTTTTTATTTGCTTCAAATGTATATTTAACTGCATTGGTTACAAATTGGCCGATAATAAAACGAAGCCATTTTGAATCACTCGCTACGATTATGTCATCCTCAATATGAATTTCTGGGAAAACTCGCTTTGTAATAAATAAACGTTTATTTTCATTAACAGTTGCAGTTACAATCGTCTTTAAAGCAACCTGTTCTACTTGCATATCCTCTTCAAAATTTTCTAACCGAGCATTTACAAGTACCATATCCAAGCCTCTGCGCAGGCGATCAATTTCCTCCTGCACATTCTTTTTATCGAGAGGACGCTCATCTTGTAATAACAGTTCAATAACAGAGATTGGCGTTTTCATCTGATGTACCCATTGATTAATAAACTGATCATGTCGTTTGTGGCCAGCATATAACGATTGGAGCTCATGCTGGTACAGTCGATATAGTTCATGCATATATTTCTCTACCTGTATCGCCTCAGGTGATTTAGCGTTTTTTTGTAACACATCCTCCATGGTTTTAGGAAGTTGCGATATTTTCAACAAATAACGTTGGCGCATTAAATAGCGGATCAGTAAAAATGAGGCTAACAACACTAAACTAATACAGAAAGAATAAATAGCCGTATCGACATTTCGAAAGCCATCCAGCCAATATAAGACCATGATGAAGCCGACTAAAAAGAACTGGAATACGATGAACGATGCGTAATCACGCAAAAATAATTTCCAGCCCACTATAACTCACCTGCACTTAATATAAAACGATATCCTGCCCCGCGTACCGTTTCGATAGATGACGTAATATGATAATCCGCTAGCTTTTTACGTACTCGTGTCATATTGACGTTCAATGTATTTTCATCAACAAATGCCTGATCGTCCCAAAGTTCTTCTAATAGTTGCTCACGCGTCACTACTTTTGGGGCATTGCCCATTAACAGTTCTAAAATGATACATTCTTTTTTCTGAAGAGGAATTTCCAAATCATTTTTATGAAGCTCCATTCTTTCTAAATGAAGAACAAGCTGTCCTTGTTTAATTGTCCGTTCCTCTTGCCTTGCTGCATATTCACCATATGTACGACGCAAGTGACTACGGATTTTAGCCAGTACAATCTCATAATTAAATGGCTTCGTAATAAAATCGTCGCCCCCATTTTCAAGCGCGAAAATTTGATCCATCTCCCCAGAACGAGCGGAAATGAAAATAATGGGACAAGTTGTATGTTGACGTAGTTGGCGACACCAATAGTAGCCATCATATGAAGGTAAATTTATATCAAGCAACACCATATGTGGATTAAATGCTGTAAATTCTTCAATGAGATGATCAAATTCTTTGATCGTTTCAACTTCGTATTGATATTTTCTAAGCGTTTCTGCGAGCAATGACGCAATCTTAACATCATCTTCGACAATAAATATTCGATGCTTCTCCATACAAAAACTCCTTTCTATTTATATTGTATCAAAAAAAGGTCCGACGACATAATTGTCAACGAACCTTTTTGTAGCAAAAGTTAATACGAATCAGTAAGGACATTTAACAACTTCTACACAAGCTTTTCTTAATATACTAATTGTAGAAACTCTTCTGTCGTAATTCCACCAAAGTATGTTGGAATATCAATATCTGCTAACGCTTCAGCGATTGCAGTTCGATCATAGTTTGTCCCAACTAAACGTTGTTCAACATCTGCCATATCGCCCACACCAAAGAAATCACCAAAAATATGTGCTTCTTCGATAATTCCATGATTCACTTCTAAGCGAATATCAATACCTCCAGTTGGGAAACGATGTGTTTTTTGAATATTGAAGCGTGGTGATTTGCCATAGTTCCACTCCCATGTTTGATAACGCTCAGCAGATAGCTTGTGTATATTTGTCCAATCTTCTTCCGTTAGCTCATAGTAGCGAATATTCTCTTCGCCACCGAAAATCGATTTTAAAATTTCTAGACGGAATTCTTCAACCGTCATCTGATCCTTTAAAAACTCAGAAATATTAGCTACTCGCGAACGAATCGATTTAATGCCCTTTGATTCAATTTTATCTTTCTTCACCTTTAAAGCAGATACAACAGCATCAATTTCTGTATCAAACATTAAAGTACCGTGGCTATACATACGGCCCTTTGTAGAAAATTGTGCGTTGCCAGAAACTTTACGTCCTTCCGCTAAAATGTCGTTGCGACCTGAAAGTTCAGCGTGAACGCCCATTTTTGCAAGTGCATCTACAACAGGCTGTGTGAACTTTCTATAATTCATAAAGCTTTCGCCATCATCTGTAGTGATAAAACTGTAGTTAAGGTTCCCTAAATCATGATATACTGCGCCTCCACCTGAAAGACGTCGTACAACGATTATGCCATTATCCTCCACATAATCTGTATTAATCTCTTCGATTGTATTTTGATTTTTGCCAATGATGATTGAAGGTTGATTTATGTAAAAAAGCAGCACTGGCTCCTTCTCAACATCCATCGTTTTCAATAAATACTCCTCAATAGCAAGATTAATGCGTGGATCATGAATCCCTTTATTATCAACGAATATCATAATTACATCTCCTCCTTCACAAAATATCCATATTTATTTTAACGTAAATTAGGCATTTAGTGTTGACGAAAAGCATCTGTTATAATACACTAGGAAATAACAAAACAGTAATAGTACAGATAAACTTAAAGGAGGAGTCCACAATGTTAGAAAACGTAGTTGAATTTTTCAAGAACCTACCTGCAAAACAATGCACAGAATGCGGTGAAAAAATGGAAGAACAAAGCGAATGCTACAGCAACACTTGTGAAAAATGTAACCACCTATAAGCATTTGCCTATTCTGTAATAGTCATATACGTGCCCCACACGTACTAATAATGACACCACTCATCACTTTTTGATGAACCCTTAATTAAATCTCTTACACTTACAAAAAACAACAGCTGATACGCTCATATCAGCTGTTGTTTTTTTATATTTTTTTACCTATGAAGCTCTTCCTTTGAGCTGAGCAGTTCTCCCTGTCACTTATTTAAAGCACTTGTCCAACAAAAAAAAGACACCCACATGGGTGGGTGTCAAAAGTGTTATTTTTAGTTTTCTTCGGCTACTTTTGAGTAACGTTTTGCATGTAGTAACATGAAATAACCGAATGTAATAGCTAAGAATACTACTAGGAAACCTAAAAGAATTCCGTAGTTTTGCATTAAGAATGACATATCACCAGTAGAGATACATGTTTTAAATGCTTGAACAGTATATGTCATTGGCAATAGTGTATTAAATACTTGTAATGGTTCTGGAATTAACTCAAGTGGGAATGTACCCGCACTTGTTGTAAGTTGTAAAATTAATATAACAATCGCCATGAAGCGTCCTGGATCACCGAAAATGGACACTAACATTTGGATTAAAGCTAAGAAAACATAGCTTGTTAATAATGCTGTTAGGAAAAAGTGTCCTAAACTGTATACTTCAAGGCCTAAACCCCATTTTACAATAACTACTGTTCCTATAGATTGAATTAAGCCGACTGTTGCTAAAACTGAGACTTTACTTGTAAACCAAGCTGCACCATTTTTTGGACGAATTGCTGGTTCTACAAGTGGGAAAACGATAGAGATCATTAATGCACCAACAAATAAACCAAGAGAAATAAAGTATGGTGAGAAACCTGTTCCATAGTTAGGTACATGGTTAACAGATTCTTTTTCAATCTCAACTGGTTTACCTACCATCTCATATGTGTCTTTATTTACATGAACTTCGCCTGCTTTTTCACCTGCTTCACCTAATTCGCTAGATAAAGTTGATGTACCATTTGCAAGTTCAGATGAACCATCTGCAAGCTCTGCAGAACCTTGTGCTAACTCACCTGATTTTGATGCAAGTGTTGAAGTACCTTGATTCAATGCTGTTGAACCACTTGCTAGTTCATTTAAACCTGAAGCTAATGCTTTAGAACCTGTTACGGCTGTATTCACACCAGCATTTAATTCACCTAATTTTTGTGCAAGCGTTGCATTACCAGCTTGGAGACCTTTTGCTCCTTCGACTAATGCACCGCTTTTTGCTGTTAATGCATTAGCACCTGCTAACACTTCTCCTTGACCTGCTGCAATTTGAGTTGCACCAGAACTTACTTGACTAGCACCTGCTTGTAATTTTTCTGTACCAGCAGATAAAGAATTTAAGCCATTATGCACGCTGGCACTTCCTGCTTGTAGCTCTGCTAAAGTTTGCTTTAATGCTGCAGCTTCCTCTTCAGGTAGTGAAGCCATCATGCCTTGTAATTGATTGGATAAAGCAGTGATACCTTCTTCTACTTTTGCAGAACCAGCAGTTAATTGGTTTGCTGCACCATTTAATGCGCCTGCATTGTCAGCAATTGAAGCTGCACCTGAACTAATTTGTTGTTGTTTCTCATTAATTGTAGATAAACCTGCTTGCACCTTCGCTACACCTTGAGTATATTGCGATAAACCTTGCTGAAGGGTTGTTGCTCCAGTTGCTGCTTGCTGTGCACCTTTTTGCAACTGTCCAGTTCCGTCTTCTAATTTTACTAAGCCAGAAGATAAATCATTAGCGCCTTTTGCAGCCTCTCCAGCACCTTTAGTAATTTTATCTGTACCATTTGACAATTCAACTGTACTTGATGCTAATTGCTCAAGATAACCTTTTAAATCTTTCGCACCATTGGCTAAAGATTTGGCACCTTCATCTAGCTTACTAGAGCCATCAGCAGCCTCCGTAAAGCCATCTCCCATTGTTGTAATTGTATCAAATAAATTTTCTGCATAAGTAGTTGAAATTTGTGTATTTACTTCCGCACGTATCATTTCCATTGCTGAATCGCCAATTTGTGCACTTAGGAAGTTTAATCCTTCATTTGGAATATAGTTCATAACTAATTTAGAAGGTTTGTCATCTAATAACGTAGTGGCATGCTCAGAGAAATTTGCTGGAATTTCTAAAATCATATAGTAATCTCGACCATTTAAGCCTTTTTTAGCTTCTTCTTTGGTTACTTCAATAAATTTAAACTGCTCACTTTTGACGAGATTATCGACTAAGTCTTTCCCTACATCTAATTTAACTCCTGCCATTTCAGCACCTTTATCTTCATTGACAACAGCTACTGGTAATTCAGGTAGGCTTTTATATGGATCCCAGAACGCCCATAAAAACATACCTGCATACATAACCGGTATAAATAATACAGCGATTATTGAAACAAGCATTTTTTTGGTTTTAAAGATTTTTAGCCACTCAGCTTTAATCATAAGTTTTCTTCACTCCTAAACTTTTTGACCGAAAACGTCAGTTGGTCATTTTTATTCAAAAAAAAATCTAAACCCTCTTATGGGCTAAATTTGCTCCTAGGCTTTCACTTGATTCAGTATTTTTATTTCCCTATTATCCCAACCGAATCAAGTTAAAATTAGCCCACGGAAGATTGTTTCCTTGAAAAGATTCAGTATCTTTTCTTCTGGAATAATGTCGCCATGTAGCTCATGCCAATCAACAATAAATGCTAGATACGCCTTTAGCAACAGATAGCTTACTAATTCTGCATCACAGTCTTTGATTTCACCTTTATCAATACGTCTTTGAATTAACTCAGCAACATACGATAAAATTTCAGTCTCAATGCGAATTAAAACTTGTTTGACTGCCGGCGTTCGCAATTCTTTTTCCTCTTCTAATAACTTCGCAAATAAAAGATGTTTTTCACGGAACTGTAGCATTCTCATTAAAGCATTGTGTGCATTTTCCATAAAGCCAGCTGATGCATCCAACACTGCATCCGCCTCAGCCTTCATGTCTCGTACTAGTGACATGGCTATCTCTTGAAATAAAATTTCTTTATTTGCAAAGAATGTGTAAATCGTTCCTTTACCAACATTAGCGATTTTCGCCACTTGCTCCATCGTTGTCGCCTTGTAACCGAACAATGTAAAAGATTTTGCAGCTGCTTCAAGAATCTCCTGCCTACGATCCATTAGTAACATCCTTTCTTTGTTAAAGTTATGTACTTGTTTTGTACACCGAAAACGACGATGACCAGAAAACCATTTCGGTCATCTGGTCATTATCATATTCCTAATTGAAAAATAATGCAAGCATTTAATGATGATTTTCTTCATTTTTTTCGTGATCACCATGCTCAGCGTCATCTGATGTATCATTACCGTGATTCATCATGTTATCATCCATGCTATTACTTGCTTTTTCATCCTCTGGTAAAACTTTTGTCATATCAGGTTTCCCAGCTGTAATTTGTTGCTTCGGCATATTATGAACACCATTAGCAGTTGTGTGAGCAAACATATAATAAACACCATCGTGGTCAAATGTAGTCGTTGCTTTATAAACGCCATCTTTCTCTAATTTACCGTCCATCATTTTGCTTTCATCGCGTTTACCCGATTCCCATACTTCAAATTGTACAATTGCATCATCCACGTTTTCCCCACCTTGTTCGACGTGCGCTGCAAGTTCAATCGTTTCATTAATCGCTACTTCTTTCGGTGTTAAAATTTCAACCTCTGGAATTTGAGGCATTTCTGGCTCTTTCAAATCTGCTGACTCTTTCTTGTCTCCGCACCCTACTAACAATGCAGGTACTGCGACTAATGCCAATAACCATTTTTTCATGTGTTACTCCTCCATTAACGGCAACATAATTTTTACAACTGTGCCTTTTTCAACTTCACTTGTAATGTCAATTTTACCATCTAACTGCTTCAACAATTGTTCAACAATCGACAAGCCTAGTCCACTGCCACCATCAGCTCGACCTCGTGCTTTGTTAACACGATAAAAACGTTCTGTTACATGCGATAAATCCTCCTGTGGAATACCGATCCCGTAATCCTTGATAGTAATTTGCGCATGACCATTATTTTCAATAGCAGTGATTTCAACTTTTGACTGCTCATACGAATAATTAATAGCATTTTCAATAATATTAATAATAATTTGTTTCAGCTTTACTTCCTCAGCTTTGATGATTAACGCATCATCAACATCTAGATGAAGTGTAATGCTTTTCTTTTTCGCCTGATGAGTTAATATTTTTTGAACCTCACGTAATGTTTCGGCAAGAGGAATTGGATATAAAGTTATTTCTGCTTGTTCATTTTCCATACGGGCGAGTTGAAGTAGTTCATTTGTCAAACGTTCCATACGATTCGCCTCACGTACAATAAGCTGGATCGTTTCCTCTTTTTGATTTTCCGGAATAATGTTTTTCTGTATTGCTTCACTATACCCCTTCACATAGCTAATGGGCGTCCGTAACTCATGTGAAACTGTTGCTAAAAACGTTTTCTGAGCCTCATCCTCTTGTTGTATAGCCTCTGCCATTTTGTTAAAGGTGCTGGATAATTTCCCAACTTCATCTTTTGAATGAACTGGTACACGTGTTCCGTAGTTTCCATATGACATTTGCTCGACAGCCCTTTGCAAATTGCTTAATGGTCGCATAATATGACGAATCCCTTTATAAATTAAAAAGCTGATTACAATTAAAAATATAAAGGCACTGACAAATAAGAAAATGACCTCATTATTTGCTAACTCACTAATTTTTACTAGAGGAAAGTAAATATAAATAATCCCTTCAAGCCTATTTTGATCTACTAGTGGAAGTACTACAGAAATTAGCTTTCTATCAAATCGGGGCTCATAGCCGATTTTTTGCACATATTCACCTGCAAGTAATTGCTGTCGCTCCTCAGGGCCAATTAATGTTTCGTAATCAATATCAAAGGGTACACAAGCACTTAGTTCACGTGGATTTCTTACTGCAAAAATATTCAAATTCGAATAATTGGCATAATGTTCAATATCTGCAATAAATTCATCCGTTACCTTACCACTGGTATACATAGTTTGGAGCTTTGTTCCAACCTCTACCATCATCTCTCTCGTGTCTTCTACATAAAGTCGTTCATATAAATAATCCGTCAGGACATACATAAAGAAAACGGTAATCATTAAAAATGCAAAGATTAATAACAAAATGCGTGTTGAAATCTTTCTCATTCGCCAGGATCAAAACGGTAGCCCACTCCCCAGACGGTTTGAATATGCCCCGCGGCTTCCTTTCCAAGCTTTATACGCAAGGTTTTTATATGCGTGTCAACCGTTCTTGTTCCCCCTACATAATCAATGTCCCAAATGCGTTCTAGTAGTTGCTCCCTTGTATATGCATTCCCAGGATTATTCATAAATAAATGCAATAGTTCAAATTCCTTTAAAGTTAGCGGAACACTTTTTCCATCTACAGATACCTTACGTGCAATCTCATCTAACTTAATAGGTCCAATCATCACATATTTTTGCTGCAAATCTACAATATTAGTACCGCTTCTTCTTAATACAGCATGGATTCGCGCAACTAGTTCATCGTTTGTAAAAGGTTTTACAAGATAATCATCTCCGCCAAGTGTTAGGCCTTTTACTTTATCCTCATTTGCATCACGTGCTGTTAGGAAGATAATTGGTACATTCGACATCACACGTATGCTTTGACAAACTACAAAGCCATCTTCATGTGGCATCATTACATCGAGTAAAACTAAATCAATTTTTTCGCGCATAATAATATCATATGCTTCTGTACCACTCGCTGCTGTAAAGGTCTCAATTTTTGAATTATTGAGCATCATTTCTATTAAATTACGCATATCTTGTTCATCATCAACAATTAATACAGTTGTCACATTTATTCCTCCCTCACTAACAGTTGAAATGCACCGTTCCCCACATCAACTGTTTTCTTCACCTGACCTTCTTTTATAAAATACAAAGTATGGTCATCATAGCCAGCGACAACAATATAATCTTTAAACTGATTTACGACAAATGGATTAGCGCCTACCTCTAGCTGCCATTTCACATTTCCATCAAAGTCAGCCACATATAATTTATTATGGCCATGACTAACAACGAGGACAGAATCCTTTGTTTTGGTTAATCCAACAGGCATTAAAGGCATTTCTATCTCTCCATGTTCCTCACCTGTCGTAAGATCATATTTTTTCACAGTACTATTCGGTTTGCTTCCTTCTCCATGACCACCTATCCAAAGTTCATTCGTCTCTTCAAGAATTGCTATCCCATGAGATGATTTTTGAATCGGCCACTCTTGCTCAACCTTTAGATTATCAATGTTTAACACCGATAATTTCGTGTCTTTATAATTTATTACATATAGCTTATCTTTATTGGCAGCCATCGACATAGGATAATTACCAAGCTTCTGTGTTGCAAGCTCATTGCCTTTCTCATCAAAGCTTGTCACAGTATTTGTTTTGCTATTCGTAATAAAAAACTGTTTTTTATTTTCAACATAATACGCATTCGTTGTACCAACCTGTACTTTTTTAGAGTAGAGCTTCTTCCCGGTTGATAATGTATAGACGTCAATTTCATTCAATTGATGACCATACAATAATACATGATCCTGTCCGAGCAATATTGCCCCTGAGTAAGCTTTGTCAAATAACCATGTTGCTATGACATTACCTTGTTCATCTATAAAATCTAATGAAGGTTCTTGTATATTTAAGGACGCAATAAAGTTCTGATCGCGTTCAATAGACTCAAGCGACTTCTCCGTACATCCTGCTAACCATACAATCTGTACTAAAGAAAAAATGAAGAATGCCCATTTTTTCAACATCATCACCTCTGTTTCTTAACTATACTTCACAATTGTGAAATCCAAGTGAAACTTGAGAGGTAAATTTATGACAAACAAATAAAGTAATTTTCGCTATTATTATGTAACGCTTCATCAACAAGCATTTATCCAACCAAAAATTATTGATAGCGAATGCACATAACAACAAAGCGAGTCGCCCAAAAATGGTTAATCAACACACCTGCTAATTTAATAAAAAATAATGCGTATAAAAAATAATAATTGATCTATACTATTAAAGATTTCACTTCAAATCCAATGACTAGGAGGGTTAACCCGATGAGTAAGGTTGATCGATAGCTCTTACTGAATAAAGCTAAAGTACAGTATCTTAGGGATATCTTAAGATTCTATGCGGAAGCGAGGCAGTGTGTCATGGAGAAATAAATGTAAGTGGAATTCAAACCCGGATATTATTTCCGGGTTTTTTATTTTATATAATTAGGGAATTCATAACAAGTGAAAATCGGATAAAAAACAATACAGGATGTTACGCACACGCTGGCTAAATAGATTTTGCTTTCCCTTTTTTAAAAATTCCCATAAGAAGAAGGACAAGCCCGATTAAAAACAGAAGCGGAAACATTACCATCATTAGTGCGACTGCCGCAAAACCCTCACCTTCATATACCCCATACAGAATAGAAACAACCCATGAGAATAAAGGAGCAATTACTAACATCATAGTTATTCCCCAAATTATATATTTCTCTTTGTTCGATTTACCATGACTTATCATAAAAGCTACGCCTAGTGCCAATGCTAACCCCAAAATACCTAATCCAATTTCCAAACTTCCCCCCCCTATTCTTCAGCTGTTTCACCACAAATATCCAAATCAATTAATGATACCTCGGCATAATTGCTTTCAGTGGGCTGCATCTTTGTTTCAAACCGACAGCATCAGATGGTCGCTTAATATCTTCATAGTTATAAGGATAAGTTTACGGCAGAAAATCCCTTATTCATTACCCTTTTCTGTGAATTTTATATGATATCCACCTTTAGTATTCTTTCCTTCAATATGGACATAATGCAGGCGATGGTCTGCAAGGGTAGTAAAAGTACCTTGGCTGTCTTCTTTAAATGTTTCTTGCCAGATTATTTTCTTGCGATCAGTCCATTCTAAGGTTAGCTCTCCTTCCTCCACTTTTACATCATATGAGATCGTAACGATATTTCCCTTTCTGAAAAAAAAATTATAATTATCCAAGCCGGCAAACCTTTTATAGGAAACGTTTAACGTTTTGCCAAAATTATTATCAGTATAGCCCCATTTAATAACTGTTATAAATTTAATATGTTTCCTTAGCATAAAAATAATTAGAATAAGTACGATAAAAAAAATTGTATTTGGGGACACACTTTTTCTTCCTTCCCATTCAAACTCGTTTTTTGTAATGGTGTTTCTGGAAAGACCGTGTTATCAATAAATATTCATCACGCTTTCACCAGCAGCCAATAACCTGACCACTCCATCATATACGATTTTATCTTTTCCTTTGCAGCTACATGATATTTCTTCTTGGCACCTTTATATTTCCCTTTTCTGATAAAAGGATTTTTTTGATGCGATTGATTTATTCTATGAAGCTGATGGATTAGATATAGAACTCATGCTAGGGGGTGCTAATTCTGACGGGATATTATGGTCATGTCATCGGATTTTCTAATAGTAGATTCTAGGTAACTTAAAGTGAAACAAGCCAGGGAAGTTTCATTTAACCTTCCCTGGCTTGTTGTTCAGTGATATTTCGCATCTTCTTTGTGCGACTATCCATCTCTTTAGCTTTATTGCTGCTTAAACATTTCCATTAATATTTCATTAGCAACGTTCTTACCTTGCTCAACGCACTCTGGTATAGATATTCCTTCGAAGGAACTTCCTGAGAGCTTAACAGTTGGAAAATGTTCTTGCAATTCTTTCTTTACACGCTCTATCATCGCCTCATGACCTACCGTATACTGCGGCATAGCATTTTTCCAGCGAGAAACTACTGTCATCAACGGTGCTCCATCTACACCAATTGTTTTCGTTAAATCCTGCAAGACGGTCTTTTCAATTTCAGTATCAGATAACGCTACAATTGCCTCGTCACCCACTCGTCCAATATAACTACGTAATAGCACGTAATCATTTGGTGTTGTGCCAGGCCACTTTCGATTAATCCAAGTGCAAGAAGTTATTGAAAAATCACTATTTCGAGAGACAAAAAATGATAATGCATCTAAATCACCTAACTGGTCTTTTTTAAAGGCCATTGTCACAGTTGCAATAGTTGCAGCCTTCATCGTACTCAATTCACTTAATAGCTGGTGTTTGTTGAACATTTTTTCTGCCACATTAAATGGTGTAGCAATAAGAACAGCATCTGCTTTTAATTGTGTAAAATTATTTAACACAACTTGGACAGTACCATCTTTACCATGTTCTATTTCTTCAACTTTAACACCCTTCATAACTGTCCCAGGAAGTAGTGATTCTTCAAGCTTTTCGATAAGTGTCTCAAGACCATTATTAAATGTTTGAAAAATCCCCTTATCTTTCGAGATGCGATGGTTACTTAAAAAATTCGTACCAGACTTTTTCATACCAATCAGTAGGCTACGATATTTTTGTTCTAATCCGTAGAGCTGCGGGAATGTTAAACGCATACTTAACTGCTCAATATCACCAGCAAATGTTCCTGCAAGTAATGGTTCTACTAGATTTTCCACAACTTCAGCACCGAATCTTCTTCTAAAAAATTGCCCTAATGGTTGATCATCATCTTGTGCAGAACGGGCGATGAAAAAATCACCCGCTGCACGGACTTTACCGCTGAGTGAAAACAAACCTGATGTAATAAATGACGAGATAAGCGGTGTTGCCCCAGACAAAAGATTACTCGGAATTGGATATAATTTACTACCAACAGCAATATAATTCGGTCCTGCATTGCTTGTAATCAATTCCTGTTCAATTCCTAAATCTTTTGCTAGAGCATATACATAGTTCTCACGATCAAAAAAAGATTCTGGCCCGCGCTCAATAATAAAGCCATCTTTTCGCAGTGTTTGTATTTTTCCGCCAAGACGTAATGACGACTCGACAAGTACGATATCTAACGGCAATTCTTTTGCGCGTGCTTCTTTTTGCAAATAGAATGCAGCTGTGAGGCCAGTAATGCCACCGCCTACCACAACTACCTTACGTCTTTTCTGAGTCACCAACATCATCACTTTCTTTTCGCTTAGCTTAATTTTTTATGAATGGCATCAACCATTGCATCAATAAATAATGGGTGTGTATTTGGCATTGCTGGACGATAATAGTTCGCGCCAAGTTCATCACAAACAACTTTACATTCAAAATCGTTGTCATATAAAACTTCTAAATGTTCCGTTACAAAGCCCACTGGCGTGTAAACGAACGAACGGAAGCCTTTCTGCTCGTAAAGTTCACGCGTTAAGTCTTGAACATCTGGACCGATCCAAGGTTCTGGTGTTTGTCCTGCTGATTGCCAGCCAACTTCTACATTTTTTATACCAGTCGCTTCTTGGATTAGTCGCGCTGTCTCAATTAATTGATCTTCATATGGATCGCCTAACTCTTTAATTTTTTCTGGAAGTGAATGTGCGGACACAATTAAACATGCTTTTTCGCGTTCTTCCTCAGACATTGCATGAAATGTTTCATTCACTTTAATTTTCCAATACTCAATGAAATTTGGTTCATCATACCAAGATTCCACAGGCGTAATTGTTAAACGACCTCCAGCTGCTTCTGCTGCACGGCCATTATATGATTTAATAGAGAACGTTGAGAAATGAGGTGCTAATACGATAGAAACCGCTTCTTTAATCCCCTCTGCTACCATTCCTTCGACAGCATCCTCAATGAATGGGTGGATATGCTTTAAACCGATAAATAATTTGTATTCCACATCATCTTGTACTTCATTCAAGCGTGCACATAAAGCTTCAGCTTGTGCTTTTGTAGCCGCAGCAAGTGGCGATAAACCACCGATTGCTTCATAACGACTACGTAAATCTTCTAAATGCTCTTCTGATGGTTTGCGACCGTGTCGGATATGTGTATAGTAAGGTTCAATGTCTTCTTCTTTATAGGGTGTTCCGTATGCCATTACTAATAAGCCTTTAATTTCTTTCATTAACTTTTTCACCTCTAAAAATAGTTAAAATTAAATTTTTTCTCATATATTAATGTGACAAAAAGAAGCTGTCCAATTCATCAGATTGGACAGCACCCTTTCTTATGATGAAATCTGAACATCATTCATAGAAAAGGATAAAACCTTGGTCACTTCTACATTATTTAAGAACGTGCTTGGATTTGTTGAGCACTATATTCATGAATAAGTGCCGTTAAACGTTTTAACACTGCTGGGTCTACCTCTGGGAATACACCATGACCTAAGTTAAAGATATGTCCAGGCATTTCTAAACCTTGATCGATAATATCTTTCGTACGTTTCTCAATAACAGACCAATCAGCAAGTAATAGCGATGGATCTAAGTTACCTTGAACTGGTTTTGTAATCCCGTTTATGCATGCTTCTTTAATTGGTAAACGCCAATCTAGGCCAACAACATCGATCGGTAAATCATTCCACTCTTTCGCTAAATGACTTGCACCGACACCAAACTGAATAAGTGGTACATTTTCTTTTTTCAGCTCAGCAAAAATACGTGTCATAATCGGCTTAATGAATACACGATAGTCTTCAACATTTAAAGCACCGACCCAAGAGTCAAATATTTGGATAGCTTTTGCTCCCGCTTCGACTTGGGCAGAAACATCAGAAATAATCATGTCAGCTAACTTGTCCATTAATGCAAACCAAGCTTGAGGCTCTGATACCATAAATGACTTTGTTTTATTGTAGTTTCTTGAAGGACCTCCTTCAATCATATAACTTGCAAGTGTGAATGGTGCCCCAGCAAAACCAATTAGTGGTACATTCAGCTGCTCTTCTGTTAACAATTTTATCGTTTCTAACACGAATGGTGTATGTTCTTTCGCATTGAATTCACCTAATTTTTCTATATCAGCGACTGATCGAATAGGGTTTGAAATGACAGGACCTACGCCTGCTTTGATTTCTACATCTACACCAATACCCGGAAGAGGCGTTACAATATCTTTGTATAAAATTGCTGCATCAACATTGTAATTTTCAACTGGTAAACGCGTTACATACGCGCAAAGCTCAGGTTGATGTGTAATTTCCTCTAAGGAGTACTTTTCTTTAATTGCACGATATTCTGGCTGAGAGCGTCCTGCTTGTCGCATATACCAAACTGGTGTATGTTCCGTTCTTTCCCCTCGTGCAGCACGTAGAAGTGAATCATTAAAAGTTGTCATGAATAGTTCCTTCCCCTCGATAAAATTCATATCGTAAAATTCTCTTGTTTATTCCGTTATTATTGATATCCGTTTTCAATAGTAAACGCTTCCTCTGTTATTGTATAGTTTTCCTAGTGAAATGTCATAAAATTGTTCTTTCTATGAGCATTCTTTTTTGACAGAGCTTTAGACTTACACTTAAATGGAGATAATCACATTATATTTTGAACATTCATAAGGAGGGCAAATTTATGTATATTTATTTAACTTCTGGTACAGGTGATTTTTTAGAACAGTTAAAAAATAAATATCCAAACGAGGAGATGATTTTAATACACGGAGAAGGAAACTCTGTGCTTATACATGAAACAGAAGGGAAATCTGTCTTTACGACACCACGGAAGTTTGAAGTACTAGATTCAGTAAATAATTTAGAAGAACGCGGCTTCTTTGTCTTCAACAATATTCCCGTTACCGATGAAGGTCGACCCGTTTTTGAACATCGCTTTTTAAATCGAGCACGTGCTATAGAAGATGAGCCAGGCTTTGTAGCATTTCGACTACTACGTCCAATAAATAGTGAAACATACATTGTAATGACACAATGGAACGGTCCTCATTCGTTCGAAGCATGGAAAAGCTCTAAGGCCTTTACATCAGCGCACGCAGAACGTAAAGAGCCAACAGGTGTGAATCAGCAAAATATTTTCTCAGCAGCTTCCTATGTCACAACCTATAATGTTGCCCCGAAGGAAGAAGACGAAGCTTAGTTTTTTAAGCTTGAGGGTATTCACTTCTCTTCCGCGGATATTCTCACGGAGAGCGCGGGTATTCGCTTCTCTTCCGCGGGTATTCTCACGGAGAGCGCGGATATTTGCTTCTCTTCCGCGGATATTCTTACGGAGCGCGGATATTTGCTTCTCTTCCGCGGATATTCTCACGGGGAGCGCGGATATTTGCTTCTCTTCCGCAGATATTCTCACGGAGAGCGCGGGTATTCGCTTCTCTTCCGCGGGTATTCTCACGGAGAGCGCGGATATTTGCTTCTCTTCCGCGGATATTCTCACAGAGCGCGGATATTCTCCCAGCACGCGCGAATATTCACTTCTATACTAGTTAATACATTTTGTTTAAGGAGGTTTCCTATGAACCAACATCTACGTGAAAAGGTTGATGCTCATTTTGATGAAATGGTGGCTATTCGCCGTCATCTACATATGCATCCAGAGCTAAGCTTTCAGGAGCAAGAAACTGCAAACTACATTATTCAATTTTATAAACAGTTAGGCGTGCCGGTGGAAGCTAATGTCAGTGGTTATGGTCTGATTGCACGGATTAAAGGAAGCAAGTCTGGTAAAACGATTGCTTTACGAGCAGACTTTGATGCACTTCCTATACAAGATGAAAAAGATGTACCTTACAAATCAACTGTGCCTGGCGTAATGCATGCTTGCGGGCATGATGGTCATACAGCTACTTTATTAATTATCGGTAAGCTTTTGTGGGAAATGCGCGATGAATTAGCTGGAGAATATGTTTTAATTCATCAGCATGCCGAAGAGGCTGATCCAGGTGGTGCGATTGGTATGGTACAGGCTGGAGCTTTGGACGGAGTCGATGCTATTTTTGGTACACATCTATCTTCCAGCCATCCAACAGGTATGATTGGTTACCGCGTAGGTCCGGCGATGGCCGCTGTTGATAGTTTTGAAATAAAAATTCAAGGTAAGGGTGGTCACGGTGCTCATCCGCATCAAACAAAGGATGCTATCGTTATTGGCTCTCAACTTGTTATGAATTTACAACAACTTGTCGCCCGTAGAGTTGATCCGACGGAATCGGCTGTTTTATCAGTTGGTTCATTCGTAGCATCTAATGCCGACAATATTATTGCCGATACAGCCTATTTAAATGGAACAATTAGAACGTTTAATAAGGATGTTCGTGAAACGATGGAGCGTGAGTTTAAACGGGTTATCCAAGGTACAGAAATTGCCCATGATTGTACAATTGAAGTTGATTATCGTCGTGGCTACCCTGCAGTTGTAAATCATGAAAAGGAAACACTATTCGTGCGTAATATTGCACAGGATATATGCGATGTGGCAGAGATTGAAGCAACTATGGGGGCCGAAGATTTTGCTTACTACTTAGAAGAAAAGCCAGGTACATTCTTCTTTACAGGAGCCGAACCAGCTGAATATGCCCCACATCATCATCCAAAATTCGATATAGATGAAAAAGGTATGCTCGTAGCGGCAAAAGTACTATTAACAGCCGCACTAGACTATCAATTTGTAGAATAAAAAATAAAACTCATTTTTCCAATCAAAGAATTGGAGAAATGAGCTTTTATAATTTGCTGATCACCATAACTTGGGTTGATTTCCGTTCCGACTGGGCGCTTTGTTGTTGCTGTCGTTGCACTTTCGCACATATAAAACATTGCTGCCGCTACGTTAGCACTACGCTTTCGCACAGGAAACATCCGCTTCTCTGCAGGGTCTCGGGGCAACAGATGTTTTTTGCGCGAAAGCGAAGCGACAGCAGCAGGATGTTGGTCACGAAGGCGTTATCACAGGACGTGATGGTTTTAGCCTTCGTTCCTCTATCGCTGATCCCCGAGGAGTCGCCCAGTCTTCATTCCAATCAACTTATTCACATGGCATACGTTTTAGCAAAATGTCTTCTACCTTTGGTGATAAGCCGAAATTAACCCTATTAAGGTTTTGAGATCTTAGCAGTCAATTCACTTATAACCAAAATGATAATGAAGGTTACATAAAACATTGGCTGTGTAACCCCACATAGACCGACAATAATAGCTTGAACAATCATTGCGAGACGTACAATTTGTTTGACTGCAACCTTTCGCGCTTCATCCGGTAATGGATAAAGCATGTCCATGCGGAATTCACCACTTGATAATAATGCCTGCTTTAGCTGTATCGTTGTAGCAAAACTCAATGCACCTGCAACAATCCACGTAACTACAGGAATATCTACAAAAGCTGCAATAACAGCTGAAATTACTGTTAAGCGTAGCCATAAATAAAAATGATCGTCTGTACGCACAAATGTCCGGAACACCAAGTACTTTTGAGCATTGTCCTTCTTGTATGGCACAAATTTATAAAGCCAGTCAAGCCAACCACGACGACGGATGCTGCCACGTAAATGTGGAACGTCTGTGAAATAATTAGCAAAACGATAGAAACTCATCATGCGATTTTGTTCTAGCTTCACAAAATGCTCGTACGGCACAGGCTCGCCAGCACATTTTTTTCTAAATATAACAATATACACACACATAATAGCCACTGCAACAATCGCTAAAAGAAGTTGCATATGAAGCCCCATGTAAACAGCAACACCAAAGATAACAGCTCGAATTAGCCTGTCCACCCAAATCATTTGACCACGTTCACTATAACGATAGCTATATTCACCCTGAACGCTCAAATACTTCAATATAATAATAAGGAAGAACACTGCCCAAACTTCAAATGTTGTTAATTCAGTAACAGCTTTTAATAAAGGAATACTAACGATATAAACAATTGCCACAACCCAAACCTGTGACCAAAACGTCCACGCTAATGCCTTTTTAAAATACTGTGCCATTTTTGATTCTAAAGGTAATAAATACACTTGGTCAGGCTCTCTCAAAAGTGAAGTTGGACGACTAAATGCTAGCAAAATCCCAACTACCACTGCAATTATTACCTCTGCCGGAAAATCAGGCTGAACAATTTTCAGCCATTCACTATATTGATAGCCCCCTGCTCCAATAAGAAATACTATTACAATCGCTATATGCCCCGTAAAAATAAATCGCATATATTTTTGCACTTCACCTATATAATGCATGAAGCGAGAGGACCATACATCACGCAAGTTCTTCATGGTCGCGCTCCTTTGTCATTGCAATATATAAGTCATCTAATGTCGCATGTGGCATCGCAAATGCCTTACGTAGATCCTCCATTGTCCCTTGTGCTCGCACACGCCCTTCGTGCAATAAAATTATGCGGTCACAATGCTTTTCAGCGGTCGATAAAATATGTGTGGACATTAATATAGAAGCGCCCTCTTTTTTCTTTTCATCCATTTGATCAAGCAATGATTGAATGCCTAGCGGGTCGAGTCCCACAAAAGGCTCATCAATAATGTAAAGACTTGGATTGACTAAAAAGGCGCACATAATCATAACCTTTTGACGCATCCCTTTTGAGAAATGAGATGGGAACCAATTCAGTCGTTTTTCCATTCGAAATTCCTTTAATAATAATTGTGAACGAGCTGCAAGTGTTGCTTCATCTAGCCCGTAAGCCATTGCGGTTAATTCTAAATGTTCACGTAATGTTAACTCATCATATAATACAGGTGTTTCAGGAATATAGGAAAATGCTGTACGATACTTGTCCGTATTTTCCTTTAACGTCACACCATTTAAACGAATGTCTCCTTCTTTTGGAAGCATCGTTCCGATAATATGCTTAATCGTCGTACTTTTACCAGCACCGTTCAAACCAATTAAGCCAACAAGCTCTCCTTTTTCAATCGTAAATGATAAATCTTTAATTACAGGCTTTCTTGTATAACCACCTGTCACATGTTGTACCTCTAATACCGTCATGCCCTCACTCCTCTTCTTGTTTATATTTTATCAAAAATTAGCAAATGATACAGTTATGAGTGTGATAGAATGTATTTACATATAAAATAAGGGGGAATTTTCGAATGAGCGATTGCCTATTTTGCAAAATCATTGATGGATCTATTCCAAGTACAAAAATTTATGAAGACGAACATGTCTATGCATTTACGGACATTTCACCTGTAGCAAAAGGTCATACACTATTAATTCCAAAACATCACTGCAAGGATCTATTCGAAATGCCTGAGGCTGTGGCTAGCAATTTATATGCAGTAGCACCGAAAGTTGCAAATGCTATTAAAGCTGCTTTTAATCCAATTGGACTGAATACAATTAATAATAATGGTGCTGCAGCTGGTCAAACTGTTTTCCACTACCATTTACATTTTATTCCGCGTTACGATGAAAAAGAAGGCTTGGACTTAAATTGGCAAACACAAAAATATACACCAGAGCAATTAAGTGCCGTTGCGGAAAGCATTAAAGCCAATCTTTAATTAAATGGCATATACTTAAATTATCAGAATAGTATATTGCAATTTAAATGTATTTATCGTACAATCACAAATAAGTTTCGCTAACGGTCATGAGGACACGTTAGGAGACAAATAGATTAGCTTAGACGAGGAGAGATTAGAAATGAATACAAAGAATTTAGTTTTAATGGCACTTTTAGTTGGTGTCGGTGCTGCCCTTTATGTAGTTACACCAGGTATGGTAAACGGCATGAAGCCTGATTTCATGCTAACAATGATGTTTATTGGCATTTTATTGTTCCCTACTGTTAAAGAAACGTTTTTACTTTCTTTAGTAACAGGTGTACTTTCAGGATTGTTTACAACGTTTCCTGCCGGTCTTGTTCCCAATGTTATCGATAAAGCAGTTACAGGTTTTGTCTTTTTAATTGCCTTAATTGTCCTAAAAAAATTGGTAAACAATTTCATAGTATCGGCTGGCTTAGTTGGTTTAGGAACAATTTTATCTGGAACTGTCTTTTTAGCAGTAGCACTTTTTGTGTTCAACGCAAATGTTGGTGCAACATTCACTGTTCTATTTGTAGGTGTTGTATTACCTGCTGTGGCATTTAATGTCATTGCTTTTACGATTATTTATCCTATAGTTACAAAATTAGTGAAACGTTCTAAATTCAATACAGCTATTTCAGTGTAATAAAAAGATGCATAAGGCTAGAAAATGCACTTTAATCTAACAAAGGAAGCTAAACCGTGATACAAAATCACTCGTTTAGTTTCTTTTTTCTTTTTGTATATGGGCATTTCATGGTTTAATAGTAGATAACACATGACAATTACAGAAATGAGGTATTCGATATGAAAGCAAAACCATTTTTATTTGGACTAGCAGCTGGGATCGTTGGCGGGACAATCGCAGTACTTTTTTCAACTCCTCAATCAGGACAGCAATTACGTGCTAATTTGCGAGCAAATGCTGAAAGTACAAAGGACAAACTTTTAGATGTAAAGCAGCAAGTAGATACAGTGAAACAATCCGTTAATTCACTAACAAATGAAGTGAAAAATAATATACCACAAATAGTAAACGATTTAAAACAAACAATTACTACATTTACAGAAGAAATCGAACCATCAAAGAATAACTTACAACAAGAAATAGAAGCATTACAGAATTCATTAAACGAAATCGAGAAGAATGTCGCACAAATCACAGAAAATGGGAAAAAATCAAAAGAAAAAGTTGTAGACTAAAGTCCTTCTTAACAACCAAAAAATCTATATTTTTATTAAAAACAATTGCTATAATATCATTTTTTAACCACTTTTCAATTTTTTAATTTTTCTAACTTTAAACTTATTTTCTTTATTGCTATAATATTTTTAAAATGTTAAAGAAAGCAGTAGGTGATGGCTTTGTCAGAGGAATTATATACTCAAAAAGAAGCGATGCTTTATAGTCAAAGAATTGCGCAATTATCAAAAGCCTTATGGAAAGCGGTTGAAAAAGATTGGCAGCAATGGATTAAACCCTACGATTTAAATATTAACGAACATCACATTTTATGGATTTCGTATCATTTAAAAGGGGCTTCAATTTCCGATGTAGCAAAATTTGGGGTTATGCACGTTTCGACAGCATTTAATTTTTCAAAGAAGTTAGAAGAGCGTGGATTCCTAAAGTTTTCAAAGCGGGATGACGACAAACGTAATACGTATGTTGAGTTAACAGAAGCAGGTACAGAACTTATTGTTGAAATGAACAGTAATTATCATAATACTTATCATTCTGTGCTCGAAGGCTCGTTAGCTTTAAAAGACCTATATGGTCGCTTCCCAGAATTTTTAGATGTTATGGCTGTTATTCGTAATATATATGGAGAGGACTTCATCGACATCTTTGAGCGTTCCTTCCAACACTTCCGTGATTCCTTTGACACAATGGAAGAACGTTCAACTGTAAAGGGATGAAAGTGAGAACCAAGCGTGCTTTTACGGGCAGTTACTCGTCAAATGTACTGACTTCCGTTGAAAGCAGTTAAAATACATGTAAAAAGAGGTATTTCAGAAATTTCTGAGATACCTCCTTTTTCTTGCATTCTAACATAAATCAATTTACATTAAATAGGACCCTTCCTATTTAGGAGTTGATAAACTATGCATTGTTGGAAAATTTTAAACCTAGAACATCATTACGGAGCAACACGTATTATAATAATGTCTGTATTTGTTTTTTTAACCGTCTTTGCTCTTTCCTATGTAACATTTAATTTATTTAATGACGAGCACTATACAGATCATTTGTTTTGGCTATTTGTTATTGCTATATTAGCACTCTATCCAATTCATAAATTCTTTCACTTTCTAGCATTGTATGATTTACGTCAGCATTTAAAATTGCGTGTGCGTACCCAATTTTATGTTATTCCTGTTCTACACATGCGTATTCAGGAACCTTTATCGAAAAATCGTTATATTTTAGCTTTACTCACGCCATTTATTGTTATAAATACAGGCATTTTAATAGGGACACTGCTATTCCCTGTGTATACCCATTATGGTACATTGCTTTTAGCTTACCATTGTAGTTTATGTTTAATTGATATTCTGTATGTGAAATATTTATTTAATTCACCTAAAGACTCCCAAATTGAAGAAACACCGAAGGGCTATGAAATTTTAGTGCCACCCACTATTCACTAAATTGCTTGTACTTGTGTTTTATTGACGTTTTTTGATATGCTATTAATACTGAAAGAGGGGAGGAATAGACTTGCTATTAATGATTGTAGTTCTATTCTCGGTATTCTATTTATTTCAAATCAACCGCATGACATATGCACTGTGCATGCGACGTGAAATTCCCGAAGAGAAACATCCAAAAATATTCCGAACTATAAATATACTTATTACAATTTTACTTGTCTCATTCTATATTGAAATTTTATATGCAGTATAGTTAGAAAGAAAAGTATATCTACGCCCGTCCGCTTGCATGGAGTAAGTTTGATACCACATATAGCAACTCGTTCTGACCAATCTTATTTTCTGGACGTGACCTCAAGCGTACGGCGTGAAAGTCTTATAATGTAAAAAAAGCTAAGGAGATACCCTTAGCTTTTTTTCTTTTTCCCCCACATATAGCTGGCAGTAAGACGAGACTTCAAACTGATAGGGGTAAACGAGATTAGTTAAGTTGGGAAGCGACTGCCAGTAAATGCCCGATTGGTTCGGGCCACCAGGATGTTGGTCACACAAGCGTTTTCAAAGGATGTGAAAACGCTTGTGTTCCTCTATCCTTTAGGGAGAGGGAAATGAAGCCCTCTCAGAATGAAGTTTTACTTTATCAATTAGTATAGGAACGCTGCACCAACAATAATTAATAAAATAAATAACACAACTATTAAAGCAAAGCTTGAGCCTGAACCATAGCCGCCGCCGCCACCGCCGCCGTATCCTCCGCTGCCCATAACTTCACCCCCTTTCTTTTCTATATCCTATGCGCTTCAAAATTTGAAATATAGGCTATACTCAAGGGGGGAACCATTTTGTTTTTAATACGTTTATGTTATAGTAAGCAATGGACGAAACCACGTTAGGAGAGAATATCTACTATGAAAAAGACAGTTTTATCTGTAACATTAGCTGCTTCGGTATTAGCACTTGGTGCTTGTAGCGGAGGAGACAAAGAAACAGTTGTTACTTCAAAGGCAGGCGACATTTCAGTTGCTGACTTTAATGAAACAGCAAAAACTTTAACAGGCTCAATTGTAATACAACAAATGGTGTCTGAGAAATTATTAGCTGATAAATATGAAGTAACAGATAAAGAAATCCAAAAGGCTTATGACAATATGGCTACACAATTTGGAGGTAACTTTGACCAAGTTCTGCAACAAAGTGGCTTAACTGAAGAAAGCTTTAAAGAAACTTTACGATTCCAACTTCTTCAAGAAAAGGCTTTAAAAGATAAAGCTATTAAAGAAGAAGATGTAAAAAAATATTATGAACAAATGAAAACTGAGTTAAATGGTCGTCATATTTTAGTGGCAGATGAAAAAACAGCTAACGAAGTCATTGCCAAAATTAAAGGCGGCGCTGCTTTTGCGGATGTAGCAAAGGAATACTCAACTGATACTGGCTCTGCTCAAAAAGGCGGAGAGCTAGGCTGGTTCTCTGTTGGCACAATGGTAGATGAATTTAATGATGCTGCTTATGCCCTAGAGTTAAATACATTAAGTAAGCCTGTAAAAACAAGCTTCGGTTACCACGTTATTGAAATTACGGACAAGCGTGATGTAAAAGGTGTTGGCTCATATAAAGAAGAAAAAGATAATATTAGTTCACAAATGCTAGCTAAATTAACGAATTCAGGTGAAGATAAGCAGATCCTTAAAGATATCGTTGCAAATTTAGCTAAGGAAGCTGATGTAAAAACATCTGATAAAGATTTCAAAGCAGCTATAGAGGATCTTTCAACAACAAGTGAAGAACAAGCTAAAAAAGCTGAAGAAGAAGCTAAAAAAGCTGAAGAAAAAGCTGCTAAAGAAAGTAAAGAAGAAAAAGATAACGCTGAAGATACTGAAAAAGAATCTAAATAGTTATTACTGTACTATATGAAAAAGGGTTACGCTGATACAGGCGTAACCCTTTTTATATGCTGTTTCTTTGAAATAAGTTTTCTTGTGAATACATCTGTTGAAGCATATGAAAAGGATTCATTGTGAATGCTATTTCATTTTTTGATTGAAGAGATAAAGCATCACATCTCTTTTACAATCATTCCCCAACTGTGATGAGACTCAAATCTACATTACTTAATAGCCGGCTTATAAAATGATCGATTATCTAGCGGGAAAAGTCTCTCAGTAAATTCACCTGGCGCAGTTTTGCCAAGTGCTCGTGTTAGCATATTCATCTTTGCATCAATATTATCAATGTAATGCAAGATTTCCGCTTCTTGAATCATTGGTTTTTTCGGGCTGCCCCATTCTTCTTTACCATGGTGAGATAGCACCATATGTTGCAATAGCATTACTTCTTCGCCCTCGATCTCTAGTTCACTAGCAATTTTGGCAATTTCATTAACCATAATAGTGATATGGCCAAGTAAATTCCCCTCAACCGTGTACACTGTTGCAACCGGTCCTGATAACTCAACAACTTTGCCAATATCGTGCAAAATAATTCCTGCATATAACAAATCTCGATTTAATGTAGGATATAGATCAGCAATGGCTTTACCGAGTTTCAACATTGATACCATATGATCCAGTAAGCCTGATGCATAATCATGATGATTCTTTGTTGCAGCTGGATAAACTAAAATAGCATCCTGATGTTTTTTAATAGCTGCTCTGGTAATTCGTGATATATTCGGATTTTTAATATCAAAGAAAAATTGTGTCAACTCTTCATATAATTGTTCTTTTGGAGTTGCTGAGGAAGGAACTAAATCATTAATAGCAATTCCCTCCTCTGGTTTTGCTACACGGATCGCTTTTATACGCAATTGACTTTTGCCACGGTAGTCATGAATTTCTCCACCCACACGTACAATTGCCTCAGCTTGGTACATTTTTTCGTGCTCTTCATTTGTATCCCATAGCTTCGCCTCAATATCTCCACTTTTATCTTGTAATAACAGTGACATAAATGGCTTTCCAACTGTGGTAACCCCTTTTGTCGCTTGTTTAATTAATAAAAATTGATCAACCGATTCTCCAACCTGGAGCGTCGTAATACCCTTCATGTTGACGCCACTCCCCTTTCATTTGCTAGTGCTCCTACATCGACAATTTGGTCTTTCTGCCAATGTTCGAGCATCGCGTCATGGCAAGTAAAATATAGAATTTGACGTTCATATCCTACTTCTTTCATTAATTGTACCATTTTGTCTGTACGGTTTCGATCAAAATGGACAAAAGGATCATCCATAATAAATGGAAATGGGGCAGAAGCTGTAAGCGTTTTGGCCAGTGCCATGCGCAATGAAATATAAGCTTGCTCCTTCGTTGCCTGTGATAATTCTGCCATTTGATAACGTAATCCTGAAACATCGTGTGCAACAAAATAGCCTTCATCATTAATTAGAAGCTGATCGTAACGTCCACCTGTTAACAAATTAAACATTGCATTAACTTCTGTCAAAACATGAGGTAATTTTTCTTCTCTTAAGCGGAATAATGTTTCGTGTATGGCAGTAGTCAATGCTTTTTTTGCAGCCCATTGCCCAATCAGCTGCTGCAACACTGATTTCTCTTGTTCAAACTGTTGAAGCAATTGACCATATTTCTCGTCATTCAGAAGATTCTCCTTCTGAATTTGTAGTGTCGCTCGTTGTTCCAAGCAATGATCTATTGCTAACTGCATTGCGCCTCGTTCCTCCTCTAAAGCAAGGAGTTGTTCATGAAGCTGTTCTTCGTCGATTAATGATTGTTTGTTGTCTACATCCAGTGAGACTAGCTGACTCTGAATTGCTTGAAGTTCTGTCTTTATTTTTTGCTGTTGCTCAAATTGTTCATGAATTTCATAATAAACCTTCTCTGATTGAACATTCGCAGCATTAAATAACTGAGTAACTTCAGACTCATAGTTCTCTATATGAGATTGTACACTTTGAATTTTTGTTTGAAGGCTAGCCAACTGCTCTTTTGTTTGTTGGGACACTTGCTGCTCCTGTTGCAAAGTAAGGAGTGCGGTGCGTAAATGCATAAAGATTTCCTGCTCACTATATTCCACCTTTAACACTCGCTGTGCTTGTTCTACTAGCTCATTTTTCTCTGCCTGTATCATTTGTAGAAGGGTACATGTACTCTTCTTCTTCGCTACCAACTCTTGAACACCACGTATGCGCATAAACAGCTCTGGTAATAGTGTTTTTGGTACATTCCCCTCTAGCTTATAGCGCCCTAAAAATTGTTGAAGCGACAGAGTGGCTTCTTCAATTACCAGCTCAGCCTGCTGAATTTTATATTCAAGTTTTACATATTGTCGTTCTTTTTCTTGCTGTTGCTCATTTACATGTAACCATCGATCCTCAAGTCTTTGTTTTTTTAGCAGTATGGTCTGAGCAACATTCTCCTCCTGCTCTAACTCACGTATTTGCTGACTATGTTGTTTACTCGGCGTTTCATGTGCTTGTCTAGCAAATTTTAAATATAAGGTAATGAACAGTGACATAACCACACCTATGACAATTACAGCCATATTTTTTTCCAAAACACCATAAATAAACGCAAGTACACTTATTGCTAACATTATGAATATCAAAACACTTGGTTGTTGCTGTTTCGAGCGTTGTGACCTTCCCAAACGCAACTGTTCGAGCTTTCGCTTACGCTGGGGCCACTGTGCTAAAATATGTTCTTCCTCAGTGGATAATGACTCCTGTTTAAGCTGTTGTTGCTGTTGAGCGATTGTATCTAATTCTGCATGTATTTGTTCTAACGAACGCAGATGAAATTTTAGCTCTTCTTCCGCTTCTTCTAATAGGCTTAACTGCCGTTGAAATTGTTCCTCTTGCTGTAATGATACGGTTTCCTCAAGCAAAATATCCTGAGCTGTTTTTTCCTGTACACCTAATAAACGAAACTGTGCTTCTATTTCTTGTTCAAGTAAATACAGCTCGTCCATTAAGTTCTGTTCCTTCACAACTACCTGATTCCATGTTGCTTCTTTATTCAGAAGTCGAGACATTTCAGAAATAGTTTGCTCGTCCACTATTAACTGCAGTTTATTTTGTAATGCCTGATACTGCTCCTTCAATTGTTCGATTTGTAGTGTTTCATGTACAAGCCGATCCTTTAATTGCTCATAACGCCGGATCCCTTCTGGTGGAAATTGCACATGTTCATAGCTTTTCAGCATCTGCTCAAAAGCCTTTTGCTGTTTCATAAGTGGCATTGCCTGCTTGAGAATTGTTAGCTGTTGCCAATTTTGCTGCTGCGTTTTTTGCTGACTATATAAACCTTCTAGCCTTTGAGCGAGTTGTTGTAATTGCAATAATTTATCCTCAAAGGTCTGAATATTGTCTTGTTCTTGTTTAATTGTGCGTTCCAGCTTTTTTAAATGTTCTAATTTTTGATTAATCAGTGGCACCTTACCTGATTTTTTAAAAAGCTCACTAGCATCTTTGTCCAATTTCTTTTCTAGAGACGATAACTGCTGAATCCCTGTTGTCCCAGAAGCAAGTAATAAATGCGTCAACTCTTCCTCTGACATTTTTTCAATGCCCTGTAGCTCATGTAATGAGAAGGAAAAAATTGACTCAAAGGATGCTCTTGAATAGCCATATAATAGTTTTGCTAGAAGCTCTTCATGCCCTGTTGTCCCGTCTTCGAGATAAACTGTAACATCGCCCACTGCCTTCCCTTTAACACGTTCTATGGTGCATTGCCCATAGGACGGATGCCAAATCGTAAGCTGACCACCAAATTTAGTAGATGTCTTTGGCTCATATTTACGTTGCACCTGTTGCCTCGTAGGAAAACCAAAAAGCATTTGTAAAATAAACTGTTGAATAGTGGTTTTGCCCGCCTCATTCATACCATAAAAAATGGTAACACCTTCATGTAAGGAGATTGTGATGTTTTCATGCTTACCAAAGCCATAAATTCGGATCTTTTGTATCTTTAGCATGTTATTCACACCCTTTGAATTTCTTCTGCTAATAACTCTTGTGCGTTGTGCATTAATTTTTTTATATCCTGCTCTGTTAAAGGCTCAATTAGTCTTGCACCACCAGCATGTTGATACAGATCCTTTAAAATATCCTTCCATTCTGAAAGATCCCATTGCTCCATTAAGTTCATTACAGATTCAGTTGCGGCAGTATGCTCATACGATGCTGACGATTGATGTAACATGAGCTTTTGCACCCAGCACATCGGTTCAATCCCATCCGCTGCTTCTCGAATAGTTTCTAGCCATGTATCTACTGTGGCATATTCAAATAAAGATTGTGATTGTTCATCTATATTTTTTAAGTGGAGCTCAACAACAGATGCCCCATACTCTAAACGATTGTTCGTTAGTGCTTCTTCACATTTTCTTAGTAGTTCATTGGCATGAAACACATTCGTACAATCCACCTCTACCGTGTTATAAACAACAGCAGATGTCGGAACGAATTCCATGTCAGTAGTGTTTTGAGACAAGGTTACATCATAGAAGCCTTTTACTCCCTGCTCTTTCCGATGTCGGCTTTGAATATTGCCAGGATAAACAATCGGTGGATTTTGGTGTAAAAGTTGTCGTTTATGAATATGTCCTAAAGCCCAGTAATGATAGTTTTTTTCAAGAAGTTGATCTTTTGTGAAAGGGGCATAAACATCATGTGTAGTATCGCTAGCCTCACTACCATGAAGCATACCAATATGAATAACATGCTGGTCCTGCGCAACAGGATAACTATCAATCTTTGCTGTCTTTATATGGCGTTCACCATAACTGAAGCCATAAATATTGACTTGTTGACCACGTATGTTTAACTGTACAACACTCGTCTCAGCCGGTAACTCATAAACATTGCTAGGTAAGGCAAAGCGCGTCCAAGCACCATTTAAATGATCGTGATTACCATAGCTTAAAATGACAGGAATATTATGCTGAAAGAGTTTTTCCATCGCCTCTTGAAATCTTCTTTGTGCCTGTAAACTACGATTTTCACCATCATATATATCACCGACAATCAGTAAAAAATCAGGTTTCTCCTGAATGGCTTTCTGAATAATTTTATCAAAGGCTTCAAAAGTACTTGTTCGAATTTTTTTAAAATTATAATCAGGTAAACCAAATAAGCCCTTAAATGGACTATCTAAATGTAAATCTGCCATATGGAAAAAACGAATTTCTGACATCCAATCACCTCAAGTAATAGATAATTTATACCTTGACGTCACAATGTCCAGCTTTTTTTACTAGTGCAATCTTTTATCATTCGCAAAGTAGTATTTAGTACATCAAAGTTGCTACTAAATCATTTTACAATCGCTCTCTGTCTCTTTTTTATGCTGAAACATCCGTGAATCACGCCAAAACCGAATATTTGTTCTATTTTATCACACTTCTCGCTTGATGAGAAATGTATTCATAGAATATTCATCACATCAATAGTATTGCCTTATTTTTTCCACAACTTTCGTAATTTATCAAAATATTCGCTAGTTTTACCGTGAAGTTTATAAACCTTCTATGTATAATGGAAATATATTTAAGTAAAAGGTGGGGTTTGTATGAAGAATTATCGTTTTACGGCTTTCGAACAAACTGGGGAAACATTATTTGATGAAACTTGGACATTCGAAAACGATGAGGCTGCAAAAATTAACGGTCAACAGCAAATCATGGAAAAAGGTGTTGCCGACAAAACTCATCGTCTTGTTAATGCCTCGGGTAAATTAATCTTATTTCATGTCTAATAGTGGCTAGTAAAAGGCACGTAGTAAACTTTACTACGCGCCTTTTACTACTTTGAATTGACTGCCCGTAAATGCCACCATTGGCGAAGACTAATAATCAGTGCGGATGCAGAACCCCCTACTGATTAAAGTTTCACTTTATTTTCCTACAAAAACAGGCGCTCTTTTCTCTACAAATGAATGAATTCCTTCTAAATGATCAGCCGTTTTACGCATTGCTGCTTGTCCCACTGCTTCCATCGATAAAATACTCTCTAATTGAGGTAAATTTTGAGCATGTAGAATTTTTTTAGTCGTAATCATCGATGCAATTGGAGACGCAAGCATTTTTCCAACTAGTTGGTCCGTAATCGCAAAAACAGTCCCATCTGGTGCAACGTAGTCAATTAACCCTTCATCCTGTGCTTCCGATGCAGTCAATACCTTGCCTTCCCAAATCATTTGTTTAGCTTTGACAGTACCCACACGTTCCTTCATAAAGAAATGACCGCCACCATCAGGTATGAGCCCTATACCTATGAAATTCATAGCGAGTTTACTATTTTCACATGCCACAACTATGTCAGCCCCTAACGCTAGACTAAAGCCTAATCCAGCTGATGCTCCATGAACTGCCGCAATGACGATCATAGGTAGCTGGTAATATGCTTTGACAATACGTGTTAAATAAACCATTGCCTCATTAATATTTAGTGGCTTATTTGGATCTAGCATTGCTTTAATATCGCCACCTGCTGAAAAGACTTTTCCTTCCCCGCGAATAACGAGAACTTGTATTTCTTGCTCTTGCTGTAGTGCTTCAAAGCATTCTGCTAGTTCACGCATCATCACATCGTCCATGGCGTTCATGGCATGTGGTCGATTTAATGTTAATGTTGCACGTCGTTCTAATTTCTCTAATGTAATCGTTGAAAATTCCATCCCAACACCCCCAAATATGAATAGTCATTCACTATGTACTATTCGTGTTTTTTTAGAAAACTCCTTCTATCCTACGCAAAATAGTACTTGATATGCTATATTTAAGGAGGAATATTGATTTAAAGGTGGTAAATAATTGTGACACAGAAAGACTATCGTGTATTACTTTATTATAAATATATAGCTATTGAAGACCCTGTGGCATTTGCAGAAGAACATTTAGCAGTTTGTAAAGAAATCGGGCTTCTTGGTCGTATTTTAGTTGGATATGAGGGGATTAATGGAACGGTTTCAGGTACAGTCGAGCAAACTGATGCCTACATGAATCATATGAAGGCAGACCCTCGTTTTAGCGATATTATGTGGAAAATTGATGAAGTTGAAGGGCATGCCTTTAAAAAAATGCATGTGCGCCCTCGTAGAGAGATTGTACACCTTGGTTTGAACGATGATATTAATCCTTTAGAAATAACTGGAGATTATTTATCACCAAAAGAATTTATGGAACGTATGCAGGAAGATCATACAGTAATTATTGATGCACGTAATGATTATGAGTTTGACCTTGGACACTTCCGCGGTGCCATACGTCCAGATATTGAAAATTTCCGTGACCTACCTGCTTGGATGGAGGCTCATAAGGAAGAGTTTGATGGTAAAAAGATTTTAACTTACTGTACAGGCGGTATTCGCTGTGAAAAATTCTCTGGTTGGTTAAAACGTGAAGGCTATGGAGAAAGTGTTGGTCAGTTACACGGTGGAATTGCCACGTATGCTAAAGACCCTGAGGTAAAAGGTCAACTATGGGATGGACAAATGTTTGTCTTCGATAGACGTCGTAGTGTACCGATTAATCAGGTTGAGCATGTGATTGTCGGCAAGGATTTCTTCACTGGAGAACCGACAGAACGTTATACAAACTGCGCAAATCCAGAATGCCATAAATTAATGCTGTGCGAGGAAAAGCACGAGGCCTTTTATATGCGCAGCTGTTCAGACGATTGCCGTCGCGCAGAACGTAACTTCTTCGTTGAAGAAAATGGTTGGACAAAAGAGCAGATTGAGGAACAAATCGCTAAAATCGCTGAGGTTCAAAATTCTTCATTATAATAAAAAAGAGCATCGTCCACTTGTGGGAGATGCTCTTTCATATTCTAAAATTCGTATCACTTTTACAGCTTTTCACTTCCATGCATGTGAGGGTTACTCTTTTCACCCGAGTAATTCTCCCATGTATCAGAGCAGCTTCTTCTCTCACCGGAGCTTTCTAAATTTCCCTTTGCCAAGTAACGCCCTACTTGCCGTCCACTAAATAAACAACCACCAACAAATGTCCCTTCTAAAGCACGGTAACCATGTACACCACCACCACCGAAACCACTCACTTCCCCAGCAGCAAATAAACCCGGTATAGGCTGACCGTCCATGCCCAACACAGCACCATCCAAATTTGTCTGTAAGCCTCCTAATGTTTTACGTGTTAAAATGTTTAATCGCACCGCAATAAGTGGCCAATTTTTTGGTTCTAATATTTTATGTGGCTTGGCAACGCGCACAATTTTATCACCAATATAGTTTCTTGCGCCGTGAATAGCATTAACCTGTAAGTCCTTTGTAAACTTATTGTCCATTTCACGATCCCTTGCTAAAATTTGCTCCTTTATTTTCATAAAATCAAGAAGCTCATTGCCCACCAATTTGTTCATCCCGTCAACTAGCTCCTTTAAATCATTCGCAATAACAAAATCCTCACCATGATTTTTAAATGCCTGAATCGGAGCAGGTGGACCTGGCAAAACACGTTTTAAAACATCACTAATGCTTTTATTTGTTAAATCAGGATTTTGCTCAGAGCCTGATAATGCAAACTCTTTTTCAATAATTTTTTCAGTTAAAATAAACCACGAGTAATCATAGCCTGTTTTTTGAATTGCTTCTAACGTACTTAACGTATCAAAGCCTGGAAAATTCGGAGCGCCAAATCGATTGCCCTCCGCATCAAACCATAATGATGAAGGTCCAGGCAAAATTCGAATACCGTGATTTGGCCAAATAGGATCCCAATTTTTCAAGCCTTCCGTGTAATGCCACATGCGGTCTCGATTAACGATACGCCCTCCCGCATGCTCAGTAATTTCTAGCATTCTGCCATCAACAAAAGCAGGTACACCACTGACCATGTTTTCTGGTGGTGTGCCAAGTCGCGCTGGCCAATTTTTTCTGACCAAATCAAAATTTGCACCTATTCCACCGCTAGCCACAATAACGGCATCCGCTTCATAAGAAAATTCGCCAATACCAAGCCTAGAGCTTTTCTCACCGCGATTTGCATAACTTTGAGCCAAAACAGTTCCACTAATCCCTGCTATTCCTCCATCGTGTTGAATAAACTCATCTACACGATGTCTTGCTTTAAAATCTATATAACCATCCTTAATGGCCTTTTTCACTTTTTCAGCAAAAGGCTTTACGATGCCTGGCCCAGTTCCCCAAACAATATGAAATCTAGGTACCGAATTTCCGTGTCCACCTGCTAATGAGCCCCCACGTTCTGCCCAACCAACGACAGGAAAAAACTTAATTCCTACAGACTTTAACCATTCATATTTTTCACCAGCTGCAAAATCTACATAAGATCTGGCCCATTTATGCGCCCACGAATCCTCATCTTCTAAGCGATCAAAGCCAGCCGTTCCTTGCCAATCCTGCCATGCAAGCTCTTTACTATCTTTAATACCAAGCCTTCTTTGCTCGGGTGAATTCACTAAAAATATACCGCCAAAAGACCAAAATGCCTGTCCCCCTAATGAATTTTCAGGTTCTTGATCTACTAATAAAATTTTTTTCTTTGCATCCGCTAACTCACAGGCAGCGACTAAACCTGCCAGTCCTGCACCGACAATTGCTACATCATACATCATTCTCCCCCCCAAAAATCAATCTTACATTACTTACATTCTTCTCCAATTAATAGTTTACCTTCTACACATCGTATTTTTGACAAAAATGTGACAAGGAAAAAATGTTCGCTTTCCTCCTCAAAACAATGAAAGTTTTACTCAAATAAACTATTTAATCCCAATTATTTCCCATATAATTTTAGACCTTTAAAATTTACTAAACGCCCATGTAATCTGACTTAACACATAACGTTAGCGCTTTCATTGTCCTTTCTAAAAAGACGAACATTAAAGCGACGAAACCAAAATAAAGTTCGCTTTTGGTTATTTTTCAGACTTTTAAAGTGAAGTTTTTTAATCTTTTTTAGAAATATCGTTGACAAAGGTGAACAATAAGGTTTATGATGTTAACAAATTTAATCAACGAAAATATAACGACGGAGACACGCTAGTCGCAAGAAAATCTAAAGAGAGCTGATGGTTGGTGTAAATCAGTGATTTCTACGATAATAGTTCCACTCCTGAATAGATAAGCCGAACATCTCCAAAGTAAGCCTATCCGTCACATGCACGTTACGCATATAGCTAAGACTGCAAGATTTCTTTCAAGCAGTGATTAAGGGTGGTACCGCGAACCAATGTTTTTTCAGCCTTTCGCCCCTTACAACACAATAACTGTGTTTGTAAGGCGCGGAAGGCTTTTTTTATCTTGATTTTGTAACACTTACAAAATCAAGATAAAGCCTCTGGCGGATGTCACGGATTTACGCCAAGGCGAAAAGGAGATTGTTTGTATGCTGTAAGATGTACTATCTCTACAAAATTCAGACTGTTTCGTATATAAAGAACACTAACATTTTTTAATTAAAAGGAGCTAATTACAAATGACTACATTACAAATGACTACTGCAACAAAAGTAATTAACGTATTTATCGCTGACCCACTAAGTGAAGATGGTATTTTCCCACTTCGACAAGAACAAGATTTAGACTTAAATATCATTGTAGACACTGGTCTTGCACCAGAAGAATTAATCGCAAAAATTGCGGATGTAGATGTTTTACTAGTTCGTTCTCAAACAACTGTGACACGCGAAGTAATTGAAGCGGCTAAAAACTTAAAGCTTATCGGACGTGCTGGTGTAGGTGTGGACAATATTGATCTAACTGCTGCAACTGAACATGGTATTATCGTTGTGAATGCACCAGACGGTAACACTAACTCAGCTGCTGAGCACACTATTGCGATGATGACTTCTCTTGCTCGTCACATCCCACAAGCATTCAATACACTTAAAAATGGTAAATGGGATCGCAAATCTTATGTTGGGGTTGAGCTAAAAAATAAAACGTTAGGTGTCGTTGGCTTTGGTCGTATCGGTGTGGAAGTAGCTTATCGTGCAAAAGGTCAACGCATGAACGTTATGGCATACGATCCATTCCTAACGGATGAACGCGCTAAAGAGTTAGGCGTAACAAAATCGACAGTTGAAGAAATTTGTGCAGCAGCAGATTTCATTACAGTACACACACCACTGCTTCCTGAAACACGTAATCTTATTAACAAAGAGAAATTCGCTATGATGAAAGATGGCGTGCGTATCATTAACTGTGCGCGTGGCGGTATTATCAACGAGGATGATTTATATGATGCTATCGTAGAAGGTAAAGTAGCGGGCGCTGCTCTTGACGTATTCGTATCTGAGCCAGCAACAGATCACAAGCTACTTACTTTACCACAAGTAATCGCAACACCTCACTTAGGTGCATCTACAATTGAAGCACAAGAGTCTGTAGCTGTTGACGTATCAAATGACATCATTAAGTTCTATAAAACAGGTACTGTAACTAACCCAGTAAACATGCCATCTATTCCAAAAGAGCTACTTGCACAAGTTGAACCTTTCTTCGAATTAGCTGAAAAGCTTGGTTCATTCTTATCTCAAATTACAATTGAGCCTATAAAAGAAATCAACTTATCTTATGCTGGTGAAGTAGCAAATTATGATGTACGTCCATTAACGTCAAACGCGTTAAAAGGCTTATTATCTAAAAACCACGGTAACCATGTTAATGACGTAAATGCTCGTTACTTATCTGAACGTATCGGCATGAAAATAAATGAACATAAAACAACAACTGCTAAAGGCTTCACTAGCTTAATTACGATTGAAATTAAAACAGCCAATGAAACACACACAGTAGCAGGTACATTATTAAATGGTCTAGGTGCCCGTATTGTCAAAGTTGAAGACTATGTTGTAGACGTTATTCCACAAGGTCACCTTCTTTACATTAAAAATACTGACAAACCAGGAGCAATCGGCCGCGTAGCAACAAGGCTAGCAGAAAAAGATATCAACATCGCAACGATGCAAGTTGGTCGTGCACAAGTTGGTGGTACAGCTGTCATGATGCTAACAATCGACAATGTTGTAACAGACGAAGATTTAACATTTGTTGCACAGCTTGAAAATATTGATGAAGTAAAAGCGATTAACCTATAATATAATTGGTTTCTTAAGCAGGGAGTGCAAATACTCTCTGCTTTTTTTATTGCTCATTATCACCCTCGTTAATGCCGTTGTTCAACTATGTATTGCAATTGCCTTTACATAGCTATATCTTGCATTTAATGCGCATTTTTAGTGAAAGTTTCGATAAAGCTTCAATTTGTTTCGATATTTCGCTAAAAAGTTTCGATATTTCATCAAACTGTTTCAATAAACTTCAAGAAACAAAAAATGTACTGATCCTTTGATGAATCAGTACATCTATTTGCCTATAGTTTATTAATTAACTCGAATAACGCTGTTAAAGAGTCGACCTCATATGTTGGCGTCACAACACCATTTGGTACATTGTTTTCACGATTTATCCATACATTACGCATACCAACACGGGATGAGCCTAAGATATCAGTATTTAAGTTATCTCCAACCATGATCGCATCATCCGCTGTAATACCCGCTTTCTCCATGACATACTCGAAAATAGAGGCATCTGGTTTCCCTTTACCAAAGTCCCCAGAAATAATAATATGGTCAAAATATGGCGCGATTTCTGGTGTAATTTCTAATTTTAAATTTTGGAGACTCGGCGCACCATTTGTCAGTAATACAAGCTGATACTTCCCTTTCAGCTTATCTAGTACAGCAAAAGTATCTTCATATAAGAATGGAGACACTTTACGTTCCGCCACAAAACGCTCCCCTAGTTCCGCTCCTAGCTTCGTATCATTTATCCCAAGAGCTGCTAAACCTTTTGTCCAAGCTTCTGTACGATAGCCCGGCACAATATTTTTCATTTTTTGGAAAGAATCTGTTAGGTCATCGAATGTTCCCCAAAGTCCTTCGAATGGATTAATACCAATTAACACCGTATAATCATATGTTTCATAGCCTTCGTAAAGCGCACGTGCTTCCTTACGCACAGCTTCCTCTAGTTCAGCTGGATTCACATTATGTATTGTCGCTGCATATTCACATGTTTTTTCAAATGCTGTTTTAACAGATTTTTTATCCCATAATAGCGTATCATCTAAATCAAAAATAATTGTGTTAATTGACATTGTGTCAGCTCCTAGCTTCCTATTAATATAATTATTTTAGCATATATTCAAAATATTTAGCATAGCATTTTATGCATATTCCTTCTATATTAAACAAGCTGTGAATAAAAGTAATTTACTCACAGCTTGCAAAGTACTATTGATTTTTTCTACGCAATCTATCCATTAAACTTTGTATTTCAGCCTTTTTCTGCTCTGTTTCTTCTTTCAAAATTTCAATATGATAGATGCCGTCAGTTTCTTCAATTTGTACACGATCGCCCACCTGAACCGGCTTATTCATGGCGGACTGTAAAATAATAATTTGCTCCTCTTCCTCTTGGTACTTTAAGAAAACTGCATAGCCATCTTCAATACGGTCTAAGGTGTATTTAGTCAAGCTCACTAATCATTTCCCCTTTCGCATTACGTAATGGCTCCTTACAGCCTGCTAATAAAAAAATACAAAGGAGTACTACTATTAATTTTTTTATCGACTAACTTCCTTTCTAGTTCTCTATTATACAAAAAAAGAGAGCTAACCACGGACTGCTCTCTATATCTATTGCTACCTGTCATTACTCCGGCATCAATCATCTTCCATTTGTACGTAATACTCAAAGATTCTTTTTGTTTTCAGACGAATACAATCATAGGGCTTTTCCATCGCTTGCTGAACAGTAGTATTCCCATCTACTAATGATTCAACAACAGTAAAATAGTCTATCAATGCAGGTTTATCATTTTCATCTATAATCCCAGACAATAAGATGGTCTGTGCATTCGCTAATTTTGCAGCTTTCGCCACCCCTATTGGCGCCTTCCCATGTAATGTTTGACAATCTGATTTACCTTCACCTGTAATAATAAACCTAGCACCTTCTAAATGCTTTTTTAGCTGTACGGCATCGAGCACAATATCAATCCCTGCATGAAAACTGCCGTTTAAAAAAGCTATTAAGGCACCTCCCATTCCACCTGCAGCGCCTGCGCCTTTGTAGTCGTGTAGTCGAATGCCAAATTGCTTTTCAACAATATCGGCAAAGTGCTTTAAACAACTATCAAAATAAGCAATTTGATGCTTCTTCACACCTTTTTGAGGCCCAAAAATGGCTGTTGCCCCTTGCTCTCCAATTAATGGATTATCAACATCACAGGCAATAATAAATTGTGCTTTAGACAATCGAGGATCTAACTGACCAATATCAATTGAAGCTAAATCTAACAGTCCTGACACTCCATTAGCAATTAATGTTCCGTCTTCTTTTTTCAATTGCAGTCCAAGTGCTTTTAACATGCCAACCCCTGCATCATTCGTAGCACTCCCACCAATTGCGATCATAAACTTCCGAAAACCTTTATCAAGAGCAGCTTTTATAAGCTGTCCTGTCCCATACGACGATGCAAGCTCAGGATTTTTTTCATTGTCCTGTAATAGCATAATACCGGATGCCTGAGCCATTTCAATAACACATGTTTCGTTATCACCAAGCACACCATATCTCGCTTCTATTGCTCTTCCCATTGGATCAAGTACAGGCTGCGACATATATTGACCATCTGTTGAAGCAATAAGAGATTCTAGTGTACCTTCTCCACCATCTGCTACTGGTAAAATAACTGTTTCAATCGATGGATCAACATCCACGATTCCCGCCTGCATTGCATTAGCCACCTCGATGGCCGACAAAGTCCCCTTATAGGAATCTGGACTAATAATGACTTTCATGTTATACCTCCACTCAGTTCATGTAAGTTAGGCGCTTACACTCATTATAAAATTCTGCTTAAAATATTTCCTGAGATTTTATCGGAATGTTTTTTAAATTTATCGGAACATTTTATGGTTTTATCGGAATGTTTTCCAGTTTTATCGGAACATTATCGCGATTTATCGGAATAAAAGAGGCAATCTGAACATCACGTCAGATTGCCTTCATTTTTACAACTTATATAATTCATCTAAAAACTCGAGTTTTTTACCGATTGCATCTTCAAATGTCATGATATAAGCAGCAGGGTCCTTAGGATTATGGAACTGCGTAATTTTCCCTGTTTCGGGATGAACAAATTTCGAAGAGGCTCCACAACCAATCCCTAAAATTGTCTGTACTTCTTCCATTATAACAATATTATAGATGCTTTCTTCGCCAGCTTTACTGTATCCAACATTTTCTAAATTACCTAAAATATTTTTTTGACGATATAAATAGTAAGGTACATAATCATTTTCCTTCGTCCATACTTGTGCCATATGCATCATTTGTGCAACAGTATCACGGTCCGCTACCTTATATTTATCCTTGTTACGCGTCATTTCCGAAGCACGCTTAAATGACAATGTGTGTACCGTAAGCGATTCTGGTTGCATTTTTGCAGATTCATCTAAGGAATGCTGGAACTCCTCAATCCCTTCGTTCGGTAAGCCAATAATTAAATCCATATTAATATTATTCATACCAGATTCACGTGCTAACCAAAACTTATCAATCGTTTCCTGTACCGTATGATGACGACCAATTGCTTTAAGCGTTTCATCTGTATAGGATTGCGGATTAACACTTATTCGATCAATGCCCCATTTTTTTAACACGTCCAATTTTTCAGGAGTAATCGTATCCGGTCGACCTGCTTCAACTGTCACTTCACGGATTGTTTCAGGATGAGGGAATGACTCATACATCGTTTGATACAACGCATCCATTTCATCCGCTTCTATAGATGTCGGCGTACCACCACCCCAATAAATGGACGTGATTTTCATGTCATTTTCCTTCAGCCATTTCCCCATTTCACGTAATTCAATATGCAACCCATCTAAAAATGTAGTGACACGTCCTTGCTTTCGGTTGCTTCCAATCGCATAGGCCGGGAATGTGCAATAAGCACATTTAGTCGGACAAAAAGGAATACCGATATAAATACTTATTTCTTTTCCGATATCATCAATATCAGGAATCGTCACTAACTGACGAGCAACTATTTCTTTTAGTAGTGCCACCTTTTCCTCTGACAGACGGAAATCACGAATAAGAATATCTGCAATTTCTTCCTCGCTCTTACCAGCCTTGCGGAATTTATGATAGAGCTTTGTTGGACGTACACCCGTTAAAATCCCCCATTGTTGATGCATCCCAGTATGCTGCTCGAGCACATCTAAAAAAACGTGAGATAAGGCACGTTTCATACGAATATTTAGCTCACGACCTTCAGCCCCAGTATCATACTGAATACGGTAATCATTCGTATAACTTTTACCATCTACCTCTAGTACCGCTTTTGTCGACAATGAGAAATCATCGCCAACGTTATATTCGAAAGACACTGACATATCTGTTCCTTCATGCTCTACTTTTAACTTGGAATCCTCAAAAAATAAATTCGCAATATGATTTAATACGCGAATCCAATCCTCAGGATATTTTTGATCTATGTGAATAATTTTCATTTTCTTCGCTCTCTTCTCTCAAAATTACAGTATCAATAGTTTAACAAATTTTTATAACTTTAAGCAAAGCTACAAGTAGAAGTTTCAATGACGGAATATTCCGTTTATTTCTAGATCTTAAAAAAATAGTATGCCAGAAATAATCTTCTAGCATACTATTGACGAGTTCTATAATTATTTTAAATATTCCTCTACAAACTCAACTGGTACATATGTTTTATTTGCTTCTAACAAAGCGGGTGCCGCATTAAGTGGGCGTAATGCTTTGTTAAAACCAAACATTTTTTCCCCACGAGTAAGTGTGTAAGATACATTCCCTTTTGATACAATTGCACCTTTCCCCGTTGACTCTACTGTATAGCCGAGTTTTTCCGCAATCAAACGTAACGGAACCATTTTTGTTCCATCTACCTCATAAGAATCCTTCGCGATTATTGCTGCTATTTCCTCTTCTACAGTATTTTCAGATGAAATTTCAGACTCATTATCAAGGACAATTACTTTCGAAGGTGTTGTTTGAGCTGGGATACTTCTTGTTGAAGCTGTATAGAAAACAACTAAGTGCTTCTCCGCTAAATCTTTAGCTTCAACTTTCTCCCCCTTCTCATTTAAAAGCTCAGTATTTTCACCAATGTTTAGTTTTAAAACATCATAAGTGTTTGTTAAGTTTTCAAAGAAGTAGTCAACTTCAACAAAGCCAACTTCCTCCGTTTCAACAATGACAACATCAGGGTTAAATTGTGGTGGATAAATTAGTTTTTGTGGCTTATTTGCAAATGTATAAGCTACTACTTTATCGCCCTCTTTAAGTTCCACTTTTTTACCTGTGTTATCGAAAACAAGTGTATCTTTTGTTATCTCTAAAATATTTGTTTGTTCGCCATCTTTTACTGTGAAATATGTAATGTTTTCACCAGCATCGACTTTCTCAACTGTTCCATGTGTATTGTTGAAAATGTGAACAGGATCAATTTGAATTTGTGAACTTTGTTGCTCCGTCTCTGTAGGTTTTTCATTTGCTGAAGCGACTGGTACTACTACACTTCCAAATAATAATGCTGTCATAGCTGCAGGTGCGAATTTTTTCATATTCGTATTATCTCTCCTTATTATTGGGTTCATAGGATTAGTAGTTTTAGGATGGAAAAAGTTTCATCCTAAATAGGAAAATTTATAATAAAAGTCATTCTGAAGGTTCATCACCATAACGTGTGGTTGATTTCCGTTCCGACTGGGGGTTTTGTTGCTGACGCTTCGCTTTCGCACAGATAAAACATTTGTTGCTGTCGCTTCGCTTTCACACAGATAAAACATTTGTCGCTTTCGCGCAGAGCAGAGCTTTCTGGGGGGAAGAGCAATTCTGAACAATCAATGTATATCCAAACTTAACAACAAACAGAATAATTGGATAACATTTCATAACTTGATTTTATATAATATAGTCTGTACTAAAAATTTTATCGAGAAGTAAGGAGATGTAGAGTTGAACAAACGGATAATCTCACTCTTGTTTCTAAGTTGTTTGTTATTTGCTTGTGAGGATCAACAAGCAAATACAACTGATGTTTTAGATCATAACGAGTCAACAAAGGATGACAAATTGTCTTATACGATGGAAGAGTGGAAGCAGCACGCCTTGGAAAGTACATGGTACCAAAATGTAACGATCCCAAGTGAAGAATCTTATGTAGAAATGATCGACTTCGAAGGAGATGAAGTACCGGAGCTCTTCATTGGTTATAACGGAACTAATTACGGTTATATAATCGGGCAATATAATAGTGAAAGCAAAGCTTGGGAACAATGGGTTTTCCAACAATATGAAACGACAATTCATGGAGATATCCGTTTTAAAGGTCTTTTCAAAGAAAAAGACAAAAAAGATATTGCATTAATAACGAAATTTACTGCTGGTGCTTCAGACAATTTGGAAGTTCTCCATTTACTAAAAGTAGCAGACGACGGTAATGACATTATTAGTGGTCAATCTTATAGACTCTATGCCGATAGTGATTTAAAAGTAGATACCTCTAAAAATGTCTTTACCATTCAAACAGGAGATTATTTAGAGCATTTTACACTTCGTGACCATGCTGTAACTAGTGAATATAGAACTACAAACTTGTATTCCGGGTTACCCATCATCCAAAATCCAAAACTGCTAAAATTATTAAACCACGATTTCTTTAAAACTAATATTATTTTTGGAGATACTTATCCTGTTGCTAAGGAAAAATACGGTTTGCCAAAAACAGAAGATTATTACGAGGGCGGGCTCTGTTCTTTCTATAATGATTACTTTTTCTGTCTAGCCGAGGATGAGATACCTGTTAGTCATTATTATCTTTCAAATTTCAAAAATGTGACAAAAGAATCTTTGGAGGAAGTTATCAATCAAACTATTCATATCTCTTCTTATGAGAGATACGAAAATCCTGATGATATCGTTTACTATGCAAATTTTGAATTTGAGAATGTTTATTTCCAAGCTGAATTTAATCATGACCAAAGTAACGCTGAGTTAACTAGTCTTACATTGGGAATCAATGCTTCAGAATAGTTTAGAAGTTAAAACCACCAGTAAAAAAATGAACTGGTGGTTTCATGTTGATTGTCTCTTGTTCATGCTTAGTCCTTTACAATTTCCTTTAATCCTGTGATATCTATTCCGTTTAATGCTTGAGTTGCCAGGCGATCTGCTTCGGTATTTTCTTTACGTGATATGAGCTTGTACTCCGGCTGGATACTGAGCTCCTCTAGCTTTGCATCAATTTTATCAGCCCAGCTAGATAGATCCTTTTCTAGAGCTGGCCATTCCCCACTCAACTGATTGATAACTACTTGGGAATCACCAGTGAAACAAACAGGCAAATGGTGAACGTTCAATAGTTCAAGCTCCACTAACCCTAAATAAAGTGCAGCGTATTCGGCCTCATTATTCGATTTAAGCTCTGACGAAAAGGCATTTCTTCTTAATCGATATGGCTTGCCATTTTGCTCATAATAAATGGCACAACCTAACCCCGATTGTTTTGTTGCACGATCGAAGCCGCCATCGAAATAGACTGTAATATTGTGTGGCTCAGTGTCAATTTCCTTTAAATATGCCTTTAGTTCCTTTAGGGACCAATTTGTATCCTGTCGATCGATACACTGCAGTGACTTTACTCTCCCTGTTCGCTCCATGTCCTCTGCTAGTAGTAATGCTTGAGCTGCCGGCATTTCTTCTGAACGTAATACTGTTTCTGCACCTTTTGGCGTTTTATAAATCCATTCAATGATTACATGCATCGTATATATAACCTCCAATGATATTGAGCGCATAAAGTGAAAACGTGCTCCGACTTGCGGAAACACGTTTTTCTTCTTACTTGTTATATGTGCAACTAATAGTATATTTATTCCTAAGAGAGCTATTACTTGCGCTGGGAGATTCTGCTTTTGCGCTGCTTGGATGCTCGTTGCGCCGCTAAATCCTGCTTTTCCGCCGCTTGAATGCTCGATTGCGCCGCTAAATCCTGCTTTTCCGCCGCTTGGATGCTCGATTGCGCCGCTAAATCCTGCTTTTCCGTCGCTTGGACTCGCTATTTAGCCGCTAGAATCCTACTGTTAAAATTCTTCATACAATGCTTGTATAGGTTTTACTAAAATGCGGTTTACCTCTTCAATTAGCTTACTTAACTGCATTTCTGCTTCAATCATTTTAGTAATTTTTTCATTTTGTTGGGCAAGCTGTGCCGTTTTTTGGGCATAGATCAGCTCATCTTCCAGTAAATCCTCGCCAGCTAATTGTTTTTGCTGTAAGTCCATTTGAATCTTACGGAAATTTTTAAATAGATTAAATGCCTCTTCATCTTCCTTAACAACTGTAACTGCTTCTTTCAACGCTTGAAATTCCGGTGTTTTACGGAAAGTCGCCTCTAACGCATTAATTTCATTATAAATATTAATCATAAACACATTTCCCCTTTTTAAATAAAGTAGACTATTAACCCTTGCACAATCCCAATCAATCCACCAAGAACTGCACCAAGTACTGTAATCATTTTAAATTCACGCTTTGAAATACCTAGTACAAGTTCCTCTAATTTCGATACTGGGAAAGAATCAACCTGCTCTCGTACTACTTCTTGTAGATTTAAACGTTCCAAAACATCCTCTAATTTGTCTTCAGCTTTTACAAAAGCTTTTTCGATAACTTGTGGAATTATTGTTTCCTTCATCCATGAATTACCTTCTGGCCAGTAATGCGAAATTGGATGATTTAAGCGCTCTTCAACTGCTAATTGCTCTTTTACATAAGTTTGTAATTTTGATAATATTGGTTCAAAATGAATATCCTGCATGAAATCCATCGCTGGGCGCTCTTTTAATTTCTCCCATTCCTGCGTAAAAATTTTCGTTAATAACGCTGATGTTCCTGGTGCTTGCATAAATTTCACAAGCTCACGCTGGACCTTTGCTACGAGCGAAGAAGAATCACCTAAAAACATATTAATCATTCCGCCAAGCGATCCTTTTGACGATAAGAAGTCATCAATCATCGCCTTAATCGTCATCTCGCCCTCAGGTGATAAAAAATAATCCTCACCTTTTTCTAAAATATGACCCACCGCTACTGGAATCTTTGCATCAATTGCATTTTGAATATCTGCTGATAGTAGTGTACGAATTGATTTCGTTGATAGTGTATTCTTAACTGCTTCAAATTGTCCCTCAACAATTGCTTCAACCTTTTGTTCAATTGTTGCTGGCATATTGGAAAATCCAGCTAATGTTAGCCAATCCTGAATCGTTTTATCATTTGTAAAAATCGTTTCCTCTACCTTTGTTTGAACAAATTGTTCCACCTTATCTTGAATATCTTTTGAGAAAAATTTCTTTCTAAAGGTTTCAGGTGTTAATAAATAATTCACAACTGTCAGTCCAAGTTGTTTTGCTAATTCGTCACGTCTCTTTGGAATAAGGCCAGGTGTAAATGGTACTCGCCAATTTTTAATATAAATAGCTTCATGTGGTCGAAAAAGCATTTTAATGGCTAGATGATTCGTTACACCACCGATTGCAGCTCCAATGACTGCCATAAATAATAATGTCACTAGAAAATTATCCATTAGTATCCTCTCATTTCAATTGTATTCACAATTGGCGTATTTTGTCGCCTAATGCACTCATTATAGCAGAGCAATGATTTTCGACGAAAGAAATATCTCTATTTAATTATATCTAATCATACACATCTCTACACACATTCCAATTCTTTAATGTGATAGTTGCAAAATTACCACTATCCTTGAATAATAAAACTACATATATAAGAAATGGGGTTTGGTTATGATTCAGCATTTCAGCTTTAAGCCTTTATTTGAAAATTCTCAGCTCCCGGGATGGTCTATTTCATTCTTTTATCAACGTGAACGTTATACAGCGGAGTACTTAAAAGATGGCGTTATCCAATGGAGTGGAGCTATCCCTCCAAACGAAGAGGATGTAAAAAAAATGATTCATGAGCTCATGTTGTACCATATTTACGACTAACAAAAGTATATTTTCCTGTACCCACACTGTATTAATACACATCTTTTTTACTATTTTAAACACTGCTATTATCTTAAAATTGTTTAAGTATATTGAAATTCCCTTTTTATTTTTATACATTTATGTTATTAAGTATCAAATGTTTTTTATGAAGGAGCAATTTCAATGAGTAAAGTCACTCTTTTGGATGACTTAAACGGTTATAATTCAAAAGCATTAATTCGTGCAAAAGTAAAAGAAGTTTTTTCCGAATTTTCCGCTAAAATTTTCGAGTTAGCGAATGAAGCTGACACTATTGATAGTAAAAAATTTGAGGCTCTTTCTGGCTTTAAAAGTGATTTTTACAATGAATACTGTAGTCAATTAAGAGCCTTGTTCAATTCATCTTCTAGCACTTTAGGTAAAAGACCTGTTAAGAATATCTATTTAACGTATAACGGCAAAAATTATATTTTTACACAGCAAGGTATCACAGAAAAAGCACCTGTTACCATTTCACTTTATTCAGGTGAAATACCTTTAAAAGAAACGGTGCACGATGTGGAAAAAGCGTGCTTGAAATTACGTTTTCAACAAGAATAAATAATTCAAACAGAAGGAGCCACCTCATATGAATGAGATGGCTCCTTTTTGGTTGCTAATCAATTATGCCTCGGCATAATTCGGCTTTGTGCAAGTACAAAGCCGATTCCATGACATCCGCCGGAGGCTTTAACTTCTTTCAGCGGGTGTTTGGACACCCGCTGAAAAATGATTTAAAACCGTATTCATCCCACCACCTATAGAGGTAGGAGACTTCTGCTGAAAGAAGTTAAAATAATTCATTTAAAAAAATCTGCAAGTAAAGCTCTCTTGAGATTTTTGACGTGTCGTTATATATGAGATGCATATGCTTCTTTCTCTAAACAAACTATCTTCTTTGCTCCATTTAAAGTTAGCATAACGGATTTTTATTTTCAATCATTTGATACTTGAAAATATTATTTTTTTCCAATTTACGTATTGAAATTCAAGTAAAAAAATTGATGTCAATATTTGTGTTTTGCCTGTAAATATTTTATGATTAAATCATCCAACAATTTTTTAAATCATAGGAGGTGTACACTTTGTTTACTTCCCTCATTTGGGCGGGGGCAAAGGAATTATTTGGACGGAGACATATTGGAAATAACCATAAGGTTGGCGGCATTCGCCCTACTAATAATAATGACAGGATTTTTCGTTGCAACTGAATTTGCAATTGTTAAAGTAAGGACTACACGAATTGATCAATTGCTTGCAGAAGGAAATAAAAAAGCAAAGAATGCAAAACGTGTTGTTTCAGATTTAGATGAATACTTATCTGCATGTCAGTTAGGTATTACCATCACTGCTTTATTTCTAGGTTGGCTTGGTGAGCCTACATTTAAGATCATCTTGAATCCAGTGTTTGAATTTCTAAATCTGAGTGATAGTTTTACATCTGTCCTTTCATTTATTCTTGCATTCTCAATTGTAACGTTTATGCATGTAGTTATGGGGGAATTGGCGCCAAAAACATTAGCCATCCAAAAAGCAGAATTTGTCACATTAAATCTTTCTGGCCCATTAATTTTATTCCACAATATTACTTATCCAATCATTAAGCTGTTGAACGGATCTGCACGTGCTTTAACTGGTCTTTTCGGCTTAAAAATGATGTCAGAGTCAGAAGTAGCCCACACTGAAGAAGAGTTACGTATGATTTTGTCGGATAGTTTAAAGGGTGGAGAAATTAATAACGCAGAATATGAATATGTTAACAGTATTTTTGAGTTCTCTGATCGCCTTGCGAAAGAAATCATGGTCCCACGTACTGAAATCGTCGGAATTGAAAAAGAACTTACGATTAAAGAAGTTTTCGATCTAATGGGTGTTGAGCAATATACGCGTTACCCAATTATCGATGGTGACAAGGACCATATTATCGGCTTAGTCAATATGAAGCACTTGTTAACCGCGTACATTAAAGATCCAGCAAATGGCGATAAACTAGTGATTGACTATATGCAGCCGATTATTCGCGTTATGGAAACCACGCAAATTAATGATTTGCTACTTAAAATACAGCGTGAACGTATTCATATGGCCATTTTAATGGATGAATATGGCGGAACATCTGGTCTAGTTACAATTGAAGATATTATCGAGGAAATTGTCGGCGACATTCAAGATGAATTCGATGAAGATGAAATTCCAGAGGTTCAGGAAATTGCAGAAAATCATTTTATTTTAGATGCAAAGATGCTACTAGAAAATGTTAATGATATGCTAGGTACTGACATAGAAGATGATGATATTGATACAATTGGTGGTTGGTTCATGACAAAGCGCTTTGATGCGGTCGAAGGAGACAGTATTGAAGAACAAGGTTATGAATTTATCGCAAAAGAATTAGATACACACCATATTTTATACTTAGAAGTTCTGAAATTACCTGAACGTGATTTATCAAATGAAAACGATGAAGACTATAATTAAATTGCCTTGTCGTATTTGCTGTGGTACGATTAAAATCATGCTTGTATGATTCAGGCTATAAAAATGGTTTTTAGCTCACAACCTATAATGGTGGGGGCTTCTACTGATATAAAGTTAATATTTACGTAAAAAACGACTCCCTTACACGAGAAGGGGGTCGTTTTATAATGCCCGAAAATTTTGCAAGGAGGAAACAAAATGGAGCTCTATACAAATTTACGGCAAGGGGAAAAAGGTGCTTGGTTATCAATCGGTACATATATAATACTGAGCTCGATTAAGCTAACGATTGGCTATATCGGAACATCGGAAGCACTAAAAGCAGATGGACTTAACAATACAACTGATATTATCGCCTCTATTGCTGTACTCATTGGATTGCGAATTGCCCAAATACCACCTGACTCTAATCACCAATACGGGCATTTACGTGCAGAAACCGTTGCGTCGCTTGTTGCATCGTTTATTATGCTAGTTGTTGGCTTACAGGTACTTGTTAATTCGATCAAAAGCCTTTGGGAGCCAACTGGTACAGAACCATCGCTATTAACGGCCTATGTGGCAATCGGAAGTGCGGTAGTGATGTATCTTGTCTACCGCTATAATTTGGCATTATCCAAAAAAATAAAAAGTGCTGCTGTTAAAGCGGCAGCTTACGATAATCGTTCGGATGCCCTTGTAAGTATAGGTACAGCAATCGGGATTTTTGGTGCAATTTTTGGTTTTCCTATTATCGATACACTAACAGCACTGCTTGTCGCTCTTCTTATTATTAAAACAGCCGTAGAAATTTTTTGGGAGGCTGTTCAGAGTCTCACAGATGCCTTTGATATTGAAGAAGTCGAAACATTATCTGTATTAATACGTAATGTCGACGATGTAATCGAGCTTTTGGATTTTAAAGGCCGCTCACATGGCAATATGTATTTTATAGACGTGACCGTTTCAGTTGATCCTTATTTAAATGTTTTAGAAAGCCACCGCATCACTGAAGAAATTGAAAAAACTGTCATGAGAGAATGTTCCTTCTGTGAGGTTCTTGTGCATATTGAACCTCATGTTGAAGTAAATCCCCCAGCAAATGACAACAAGTCTCCTACCAAATGATTGGTAAGAGACTTGTTTTTTATTTAATCGCAATATAAAGATCGACCTGCGCTTCTTGTGGGTTGGCACAGCGTTCATCGTACAGTTCAAAGTCACCAGTGTACGTTCGTTCTACCCCTGAGTTCGCGAACCAAGCCCAGACATCCTGCCAAGCTTTCACGACAACTTCTACAAATGGACCTTTGTCAGAAGTAAATACTAAATAGTTGGCAGCTGGCACTGTTTTTACAACCATCCCTTCTGGAGCTTCATCTGCAGCTAATACTTCCATTCCAAGTGTGTTTGAATACTCTCCATTAACATCCGTTTCATAATCAGAATATAGACCGTATGTTACTTGGTTTACTGGATTAGATATTTGCCCTACTACATCTTGCTGATAAAAGTCTGTCCATAATTGTGGGATTTTTGCTTGAGAAGTTATTTCATTCGCATTGCTTGTTCGCGCTGAGATTCCTACGATTTGAAATGATTCTTTATGCATCACAACCGGTTCTTTTATTTCATGTGTTCGCCATCTTTTTAAGCTTGGTAAAAAAGATGCCAACATTTGGCGTGCTTCTTCTTCCGCCATTCCATCTTCCTTTAAGTGTGGCACACTAATTTCGATCATTTCTTCAACTGTCAGATTTGGCTGTTTAAACGCTCCTAATTCATAACAATATGTGCAATATTCCTGACTTTTGTGTCCTTCTTTTTCTGTACCAAGTAACGCCTCATCCACTAATGGCATTCCACAGCTTTGACAATAACTTTGCATAATTAAATCCACCCTTCGTTCTATTTGTTATGACTATAACAAAGGAAACCTGACATCTGTATGTCATTAATTGCATGGATTATTTTTCTTTATACAACTGCACAATTTCTAGTGCTCGTTTTTGCACTATCTCACTTATATGAGATGGTTCTAACACTTTTACGCGATGACCAAAGCTAAGAAGAAAACCATATAACCATTCATCCTCAGGCAGTGAAATATTAATAGTTGAACTCTCATGATCTACATGTTCAGCGCCAAATGATTCTTCTACTAATGTTGTTATTGCCACATCGAAGGACAACTTAAGGTTTACTACATTTTGAGGGTCATGCCACTTTTTATCCCATGGGAGTTCGGATAAGTTGACTTCTTTACGCTGGAAGGTCGTCACCTCTTCTTTTAAATTTTTCATTCTCGAAATTTTAAAGAAGCGAAAATCTTCTCTCCATGTGCAATAACCATAAACATACCAAACCTTCCCTTTTTGGACTAACGTGTGTGGCTCCAATAAGCGATTTGTTATGCGACCATGTGTAGTAGAATAAGAGAAACTTACACAATGCGTGTGTTCAATTGCCTTTTTTAATAATGTAATTTGATCCTTAAAAATGACATTCGGTCCCCAAGGGCTCAGGTCAATAAATAGTTGATCAATCGATTGTTTCATTTTCTCATCAGCAATGCCTGTTAACTTTTCCAGCACTGCTTCGGCATGTGAATCTTCATATGTTGTTAGTGCACTTTTGATAGCAATAGAAAGTGACGCGAGCTCCTCCTTCGTCAGCACTTGCTTATCGACACGATAGCCATCAATTAAACTTATACCACCATTAACACCCTGTTGGCTCATAACAGGAACCCCAGCACAGCTCAGCGTTTCAATATCACGGTAAATAGTACGGACTGACACGTTAAATAAATCGGCTAGCTCCTGGGCCTTCACCTTTTTTCGATTGATTAAAATCATCGTCATCGTTAAAAGACGCTCTAATTTCATATTTGTACTCCTCTATTTTTCTATATTAACCGCATTTTAATTACTAATCCTCTATCTATTTTAAGTATTTTTATAGTTTTATTCATTAAAAAACGACGGGCTACTACAATGTGTAGGAACTCGCCGTTTACATATTTTTCAAGATCCGTACTATTCATTAACCTTTATACACCACTACCCTCCGTCAGCCCGTGCTTCACAGCATAAAGAGCCGCCTGAGTTCGATCCTGTACATGTAGCTTCGTGAAAATATTAGAAATATGGGTTTTCACTGTTTTTTCTGTAACGAATAAGGAGGACGCAATTTCTCGATTACTTTTCCCTTTTGTAAGCTCTGCAAGTACATCCTGTTCACGAGGCGTTAGTGGATTTAACACATGAGGCGCATTTTTAGATTCTTGACGGTCCATTTCAAGAGTCGTTGTTGCTTCTGGATGTAATGTATTTTCACCTCGCATAATACGACGAATAGACAATACCAATTCATCAGGCTCAATATCTTTTAACTGATACCCTGCTGCTCCAGCCTCCATAGCTGGCACCACATGATCACGGTCTGAAAAGCTTGTAAGCATTAAAATTTCTATTTGTGGAAACTTAGCTTTAATGCGCTTCGTTGCCTGAATACCATCCATTTCAGGCATTACTAAGTCCATGAGTATAATATCTGGCTGTATACTTTCTGCTAAAGCTACTGCCTCCAGTCCATTTTTCGCTTCTCCTACAACTTCAATATCTTTTTGTGTTTTTAAGAAAAATAATAATCCACGACGCACAACATGATGGTCGTCTGCGATTAATACACGTATCATTCTTTCCCCCCCTTAATATGGTAAGCGGATTAACAGCTCTGTTCCTCTTCCAAGTTCACTTACCCAGTCAGCTGTACCACCAACTGATTTTGCACGATCCTTTATAGATTGCAAGCCCATTGAAAGTAGCTTCGTGTTGTTATCGATGACGAAGCCTCGTCCCTCATCACGAATAACAAGTAAAATATCCGTAGAAGTGACCGTAATATAAAGTGCCACTTCCAGCACACCAGCATGACGACGAACATTATTAAGTGCTTCTTGAGCTACTCGAAATAATGTTTCTTCGATCCGTGATGGAAATTGCAGTACACCTGAGACTGTTACATGAAGCTTCAAGCCAAGCATTTCAGCATACACTTTTATCGCTTCAAGCAAACCATTTTCTAATCCTTTTGGACGAAGCTGCCAAATAAGAGCACGCATTTCTGTTAAGGCATCCTGTGTTAAATGCTGAATTTCTTTAAATGTTTCCTTAACATCACAATCATTTGTCATCTCAATACCAGCTCTCGCAGTTAAAGTAACTGAGAAAAGTAACTGGTTTACAGAATCATGTAAATCTCTAGCTAGACGGTTACGCTCCTTTACAAGTGCCATCTCTTGCTCCTGTTTTGTCAGTAAAATTCGCTTAATAGCTGACCCCATCTGAAATGCAACCGATTCAAGTAATGCTAGCTCTTCCTCTGAAAAACGCACGGTATCCTTTGTTGCAACATTTAAGACACCAAAACGCTCTTGTCCAGATTGAAGTGGCACTGTTGCGTGATGTGTAATGCCCTCGTGATCACCTACATTTGCTGATATTGCGCTTTCAATTCGTTGACACTCAATAATATTAGAAGCTTTTTTTAATTCCTCATTACGATAACGAGAAACACACCAGCAGCCTCCTTTTTCTAAATAATGGCAACCTTTATACGCCAATGCCTCCGGTAAATTTTCATGGACAACAAGCTCTGACCGCCCTTTTTCATCGATAAAAAAAATCCAGCCTGTTTCAAAATTTGTGCCATTTAAAAACTTCACAAGTGCTCCCTTTAACATCGTCACTATTTCAGTTTCTTCATTTAATAACTCTGCAATTTCTTTTAAAATACTAATATTGGAATGCTCATTTTCCCTCACAAAAACACCTCTTCTTCGGCATTACTAATTTTATGATAACATTTCAAAGTCTGGAACGTCTGCCTCAGCCATTCATACTTTAGTCTGAAATTCATAAGAAAAGTATTTAGCTTATCTTTGTTAAGGTAATTTACTTCTAAAACTAGAACAACTATAATCGAACAAGTACATGGTTATAATAAGGGGAGAATTTATATGTCTAAAAAAGTGGAAAATGGCTTATTATTTATTTGGATTGTCTCTGTCGTTGCTACACTAGGTTCCTTATACTTTTCTGAAATTCGTCATTATGAACCTTGTAAAATGTGTTGGGTCCAACGGATTTTCATGTATCCAATTGTCATTATGACTACTATTGCCTTTATTCAAAAAAATGCACGTATTGCTGTAACAACTGCTGTTTTTGCCATTATGGGCGGCAGTGTATCACTATACCATTATGGAATTCAAAAGCTTAGTTTCTTAGCTGAATCTGCACCTGCTTGTGGCGCTGTTTCATGCACAGGACAATATATTAATTGGCTAGGTTTTATTACAATACCATTTTTAGCGTTAACTGCTTTTATTTTAATTGCAGGGGCAAGCTTCTATTTAATGAAAGCTAGTAAAACAACAAATTAATTAAGGGGCCGTGTTCTAAGTTAGGAATACGGTCTTTTCTACGGAGGAAGATATATGTTTCATTATGAAATAAATACTAATAATTTGACAGTCGAGGACCTATTACGCAATCATTGGCGACTCGGTAAAAAACTGGTCCATGAATTGCGAATGGCAAAGGCTATCACAACAGTTGACGGAGAGCCTATTCAATGGAAAGATCCACTACAGGCAGGAACTATTATAAAATTTACATTTCCTATTCCACCATCTAATTATCAACCGACACCGGTTTGTGCTATAGATGTCGTCTATGAGGATGATCACTGCTTGATCGTTTCTAAACCAAAAGGTATGTCGACCCATCCAAATGATGCACGTGATACCCATACTTGTATGAATCATGTTATGGCACACATTAAAGAGCAAGGTGGTACTTATGCAGAGCATGTGCATCGATTAGATAGAGGGACACAGGGTTTGTTACTTGTTGCAAAGCATCCACTGGCTAAGTCAATTTTTGATCGTATGATCGAAGAAAAATCTATAATTCGAACTTACGCAGCAGAGGTACAAGGAAATCTACGTTCTTCATCAGGCACAATCGCCGAATCAATCGGAAAAGACCGACACCATGCAACAAGACGTGTTGTTTCAAAAACTGGACAGCATGCAGTAACACACTATGAGGTTGTCGCTCGCTATAAAAATTCTTGTGTTGTCCATTTAATTCTAGAAACAGGTAGAACACATCAAATCCGTGTACATTTAGCACATATCGGTCATCCGATTATTGGTGATACGATGTATGGCGCAAGAGAAACTGCAAGTGGTGACTATGAACTCCATGCCATTCAATTGGAATTCGAGCATCCATTTTTAAATAAACAAATCGTTGTAAAAGATCAGAAGTAATTACCGCACTGCACGTCCCATTGTTAGACATTAGCTAACAATGGGACGTGCAGTTTTTTTATGCCTTTAGTTAAAGTCTTTTTACTTAAAATCGGCTCATCACATAACGTGTGGTTGATTTCCGTTCCGACTGGGCGCTTTGGTGCTGTCGCTTCGCTTTCGCACAGACAAAACATTTGCCGCTACCGCTTCGCTTTCGCGCAGATAAAACATTTGTTGCTGCCGCTTCGCTTTCGCGCAGATAAAACATTTGTTGCTGTCGCTTCGCTTTCGCACAGATAAAACATTTGCCGCTGCCGCTTCGCTTTCGCACAGATAAAATATTTGCCGCTGACACTTCGCTTTCGATCCCCAAGGAGTCGCCCAGCCTCCACTCCAATCAACTTATATACAAGGCATATATCTTAATACTTTTGGTAAAGAGCCTAATAATTCTATAAAAGTATAAATATATCATTTACCATTTCTTCGTTTATTTTTTACAGTAAATTTAATATGCATTTCCATTATTGGTAATGACGATGGATTTCTTTCATGATAGAATAGAGTAAATTGTCAGTCATCTGACATATTATGAGGAGGAATTTATTGATGAAATGGGTTAAAAGCATTGCTGCAACAACTCTAGCTGCGAGTTTACTAGCTACACCCGGTTTTGCTGCACACGCTGCAGAAACAACACCAACAGCTAAGAAGGATGATTTCAAGTTAACAATTCTACACTCTAATGATACGCATGCACACGTTGAAGCTGCTCCACAGCGTGCAACAAAAGTAAAAGAACTTCGTGCTGCAAATCCAAACTCACTTCTTTTAGATGCTGGTGATGTTTTCTCTGGTACTCTCTACTTCAATCAATTTTCTGGAGAAGTTGATATGAAGTTAATGAACTCTATGGGCTACGATGCAATGGTATTTGGTAACCATGAGTTCGATTTAGGCTCAAGCCCAGAAGGACATGCTGCACTTGCGAAATTTGTTAAGGGAGCAGATTTCCCATTACTAGGGGCTAACTTAGATTTCTCAAAAGATTCTTTATTTGACGGGTTACAATTCCAAACAGTTACAAAAGACTTTGAAAAAGGTAAAATTTATAACGGTATTATTAAAGAAGTCGATGGTGAAAAAGTAGGTATTTTCGGTTTAACAACTGAAGAAACACCTTCCATTTCAAGCGTTGCTAATGTTCAATTTGCAAACTATATTGACTCTGCGAAAAAAACAGTAGCAGAATTTGAAAAACAAGGTGTGAACAAAATTATCGCACTAACACATTTAGGCTTTGATGATTCAAAAGATTTCGATAACGATCAATTACTAGCTTCAACTGTAGAAGGTATTGATGTAATCGTAGGTGGTCATACACATACAAAATTAGACAAGCCTGTGAAAGCAGAAACATCATTCAAGGATCCTACAATTATCGTTCAAACAGGTCAATATAGCGAAAATTTAGGTGAACTAGATTTAACATTCAACGATAACGGTGCAGTTGTTGACTATTTTGGTCAATTACATGCTTTAAATGATAAAGAAAAACCAGTAGCAGCAGATCCAGAGGCAGCTAAACTTTTAGCTCCATATTCTGAAAAAATTACTGCAGTTAAACAACAATCAACAGGCAATACTGCTGTGTCGACACTAGATGGCAAACGTGGTCTTTGGGGCGTACGTGCTGGCGAAACTAATCTTGGTAACTTAATTACTGATGGTATGCTTGCGGGTGCAAAGAAAATTGATCCAGAAGTACAATTTGCATTCCAAAATGGCGGTGGTATCCGTGCAAGTATTGACACAGGAGATATCACTGTTGGTGAAGTCATGACAGTTATGCCATTCGGTAATGCGCTTGGTATCGTAAAATTAACGGGTGCCGAAATCTACGAAATTGTAGAACATAGTGTAAAAGAGTTCCCGAAAGAATTCGGTGGCTTCCTACACTTCTCAGGTTTACAAGTAGAGTTTGATGGCAAAGCACCAGCTGGTAAACGTGTAAAATCTATTAAATTAAATGGTAAAGAGCTAGATAAAGCAGCATACTATAAAGCTGCAACAAATACATTTACTGCTAAAGGTGGAGACGGCTACGAAACACTTGCAAAAGTATATGCTGATGGTCGTGTAAGTGAACCTGGTACAATTGACTATGAAATGTTTATCCAACACTTAGATACACTGAAAAAAGTTGATCCAAAAGTAGAAGGTCGTATTATTGCCACAATTCCATTTACGGATATTGCAAAAGGCTCGGAAACAGAAGGCTATGTTCGTGATCTTTATTACCGTGATTTAACAAAAGGTACTTCTGCAACAACATATTCACCAAACGCAAACTTAACTCGTGCTCAAGCTGCATCATTTATCTCACGTGCATTACATCTTGAAGCTAAAGGTCAAGCAACATTCACGGATATTGCTAAATTAAATCCTGCAACACAAAAAGAAATTACAGCACTTGCTGAGGCTGGAATTGTACAAGGTGTAAATGGTAAATTCAATCCTGATGCAAAAGTAACTCGTGCTCAACTTGCATTAATGTTTGCTCGTGCATACGACCTACAACATGATGCAAAAACTGGTTTAAAAGCTGATTTCAGTGATATTTCTAAATACGACGCTGAAACACAAAATGCTATCGCACTTATGAAAGACTTAAAGATTGTTAGCGGCGCAAACGGCAAATTTATGCCTGGTAACAACGCTACACGTGCACATATGGCAAAAATGCTTTCTAACTACATTCCTTATGTAAAAGAATCTAAATAATATTATTAAGAATCCCGTTTCTCTAATTAGAGAGCGGGATTTCTATTAGAAATTAAATTTAAAATGATCTGGGTCCTGCCCAAATCGTTCATTGCGATTTAACGCAGCCATTTTATCCATTTGCGCTACTGTTAATTCGAAATCGAAAACCTGTGCGTTTTCCTCAATACGACTAGGTGTAACAGATTTCGGAATAACAAGTGTATCATTTTGTAAATGCCAGCGAAGCACTACCTGTGCAGCTGTCTTCCCTATTTCGCGCCCAATTTCCATAATCGTTGGATGATCAAGGACACCACCACGACCTAATGGAGACCATGCCGTAACAGCAATTCCATGCTCGCTACAATATGCTCTTAATGCGTCTTGCTGTAGATATGGATGCACCTCTACTTGGTTAACCATTGGTGCAATATTTGCTTTGGCTAATAACTTTTGCAAATGATGCTCATGGTGATTTGAGACACCTGTTGCACGAATTAATTTTTCATCATATAAACGTTCAATTGCTCTATACGTTTCTTCAAATGTTTCTGGTACTGCCCAATGAGTTAAATATAAATCTAAATAATCCATATTTAACTTTTTCAATGAGACTTCAAATGCTCGTAATGTTTCATCATAGCCTTGGTCATTATTCCAGACCTTTGTCGTCACAAAAATATCCTCACGTTTAACGCCTGAATGACGAATAGCTTCGCCCACCTCAGCCTCATTACCATAAAGAGAAGCCGTATCAATAGCTCGGTAGCCAAATTTAAGAGCTATATCAATGGCATTCAAAGTTTCATCACGCTCTGTCATTTTATAGACACCTAAGCCAAAGCGAGGCATTTCCACACCATTTGCTAACGTTTTTGTTGAATGTAAATTCAAAAATAACAACCCCTTTCTTTTCCTAGTTCCATTATACAAAAAATTGGTTTTAAGAAATATAAGGAAAATTTTCGGGGCAATTTCTTATTGTTTTTTTGCTTTCTCTTCAAGATCATCTACTTGGATAGGATCTGGAATTCGATCGTCTTCCGCAAGCTCCAGACCATCACGTAAATGCTCCATTTGCTTTCCTAAATCCTTTAAATCTTGAAAGTTTCTAGCCATTGTACCGTTTTCGATATTCGGAACCTTTTTTTCCATTATCATCACCTCTCTTATAGTTTTCCCGAAATAGTTATTTCTGAACCATTTCTGACATATTTTATTCCGCTATGTCGTTTCATTTTTATAGTAGATAGGCTATACTAAGTGGAGATGTCTTTATAAACATGAGGAGGGTTCTTCCATGAGTTTACTATTAATTATTGGTGTAACTGTAGCGTTCTTAGCTGCTATTTTCACTGCTGGTTACGAAGGCGACTACAGAGCAGACAAATAATACCTCAAGAAATCACTAAGCATGCATATGCTTAGTGATTTTCTTTTTTTTGAGAAGGATCTCGTCAGTTACTTCTCTTTTTTTGGAACAATATAATTACTTGACTTTCAACACTTTATAAAATAAACTTACTTACATAAAGTAACTTAATAATTAAATACAACTTATATTTGGAGGTAATCTACTATGCATTTTCATGAAAAACCTAACACATATGTTACAAATGTTGAAATTAAAGTGAGTGATTTACAACGTTCATTAACTTATTATCAGAAGGTAATTGGCTTTAAAGTTTTACATCAGGAATCTCATAAAGCAACTTTAACAGCAGATGGCAAAACGGCTTTACTAACAATCGTCCAACCCGAAACAGTGGAAGAAAAAACGAGCTTAACAACTGGACTCTATCACTTTGCAATTTTATTGCCTACTCGTCGTGATTTAGCCAATATCATTTCTCATTTCCATAACAACGGCGTGTACTTCGGAGCATCCGACCATGATGTAAGTGAAGCATTATATTTAAATGATCCTGATAAAAACGGCATCGAGGTTTATGTTGATCGCCCTGAAAGTGAATGGACTTGGCATTTCGACCAAGTTCATATGGTTACTGAACCTCTTAAAATTTACTCTATATTAGAGGAAGGTGATGGTAGATGGAATGGTCTGCCTACTAATACGGTTATGGGGCATATTCATTTATCAGTATCTAATTTAGCTGCCGCAGAGGAATTTTATACAAAGGGATTAGGATTTGAGGTTGTCACTCGCTACGGTGCACAAGCATTATTTATCTCAACTGGCCGCTATCACCATCATATCGGTTTAAACACTTGGCACTCTGAAAACGCATCAAAGCTTGGTGAAAATATGGTTGGCTTAAAAACATTTTCACTGCGTCTAGACAATGAAGAACAAGCAGCAACAATGAAAGAAAATCTTCGTGCAATTGGTGCACCGGTTACTAATATAGATGGAGGATTCCCAACAGAGGATCCAGCAGGTAATGTTGTTTTATTGAAATTTTAAAAGTGGTGCGGGTCTTTCCGTCAGTCAGTTTGAGGATTGTATCCGTCGCTTGACGTGCTTTCCGTCGCTTGCGGAGTTCTTTCCGTCACTTGATGGGTTCTTTCCGTCGCTTGACGGGTTTCCTTCCGTCGCTTGACGGGTTCTTTCCGTTGCTTGACGGGTTTCCGTCGCTTGCGGAGTTCTTTCCGTCGCTTGCGGAGTTCTTTCCGTCACTTGCGATGTTCTTTCCGTCGCTTGACGGGCTTTCCGTCACTTGCGATGTTCTTTCCGTCACTTGCGAAGTTCTTTCCGTCGCTTGACGGGCTTTCCGTCGCTTGACGGGCTTTCCGTCGCTTGCGATGTTCTTTCCGCCGCTTGACGGGCTTTCCGTCGCTTGCGGAGTTCTTTCCGTCACTTGCGATGTTCTTTCCGTCACTTGCGATGTTCTTTCCGTCGCTTGACGGGTTCTTTCTGTCGCTTGCGGAGTTCTTTCCGTCGCTTGACGTGCTTTCCGTCGCTTGACGGGCTTTCCGTCACTTGACGGGTTCTTTCCGTCGCTTGCGATGTTCTTTCCGTCGCATGTAGAAATAAAATTTAAAAATTTCACATCAGAAAAGCGCGAGAAATCAATGTTTCTAAATTGATTTCCCGCGCTTTTGAGGTTTTGACCAGTTATGTCTCAGCCTCTTTTTAATTTAACCCTGGGTATCCCTGTTGACGCAACGCTTCATAAATAACAATTGCTGCTGTATTCGATAAATTAAGTGAACGTACATGGTCACTCTGTGGAATGCGTAAGCACATTTCTCGACGCTCATACGCAAAATCCTTTGGCAGGCCAGTCGTTTCTTTTCCAAACATAAAGTAAATATCACGATCTTTATCACTAAAATCATGTGTCGTAAATGGCTCTTCACTATATGTCTCAATTAAATAAACGTCGCCATTTTTTGATGCCTCTAAAAAATCTTCTAGTGAATCATGATACACGACATTAACACTATGCCAATAATCCAAGCCCGCACGCTTTAGCATTTTATCGTCTGTAGAAAAGCCTAGAGGGCGGATTAAATGTAATGAGGTATTTGTTCCAGCACATGTGCGTGCAATATTTCCTGTATTCGCTGGAATTTCTGGTTGATATAAAACGATATGCAATGGCATAACGATACACTTCCTTAACTGAAAAATTGTAAACCTTTGTTAATCTCAACGAGTACTTCCTCGTCTTGTTCTTTTACTTTTGCTTCAAGTAATGCAGATTGTGCCTGCTCCCCGCCGATTTTACCTAAAGCCCACGCTGCCGTTCCTCGAATAACAGGTCGTTCGTCCTTTTTAAGAAGTGCTACTAAATCTGGTACAGCCGCTTCCTCTTTAAAATGTGCAAGTGCCAAAATAGCATTGCGTTGAATAGGCTTCTTCCCCCGCCATGAACCTGAGACATGTCCAAACTTTTCTTTAAAGTCACGATTTGAAATCGTTAAAAGTGGCACTAGTAGTGGCTTTGCTAGCTCTGGATCAGGCTTAAATTCCTCGTGTATCCAGTTAATCTTTCCTTTATTTTTTGGACATACGGTCTGGCACGTATCACAGCCATACAAACGATTACCAATATGACTACGAAACTCATCAGGCAATGTTCCTTTCGTTTGCGTTAAAAAGGCTATACAACGTTGAGAATTTAGCTGTCCCCCTTCGATTAACGCACCTGTTGGACAAACATCTAAACATAAACGGCAATCTCCACATTCATCCTCCATAGGCTTATCAGGTGCGAAGGGTATATTCGTAATAAGCTCTCCCAAATAGACATAGGAACCAAACTCAGGCGTAATAATCGAGCAGTTTTTCCCGCCCCAGCCTATTCCTGCGCGTTCCGCTACTGCCCTATCCACAAGTGCACCTGTATCCACCATTGATTCAATGCGTACACCTTCTATTCGCGCTTCAAGCCAAGCAGATAATAATTTTAGTCGCTCACGTAATGCTGTATGATAATCGACACCCCATGAAGCGCGGCAAAAAATCCCACGCCTTGCTCCCTTCTTGCCAACAGGTGCATTTTGCATACGCGACGGATAGGCTACAGCTATCGCCACAATACTTTCTGCTCCCTCCAACAATTGTAGGGGTTCGGTACGTTTTTCAATATCGCTTTCTTCAAAGCCCGACTGATAGCCAAGCTCTTGTTGGCGGCGCAGTCGATTTTTTAATTCTGTAAATGGAGCTGCTGTTGTAAAGCCAATTTTATCTACACCAATGGACATTGCATACGCCACAAATTCACGTTGTAGGTCATGTATGTTCATTTTATTTCCAACTCCTTACATGGTACAATAATTGAAATAAACAAAGTAGGTGATGTTTTATGGAAATTTCAATTAATCAATCTCTATTGACACAACATCCCGAGCTAAAAATCGGCATTATTCATTATACCAAAATTGTCGTTGCAGAATCGCCTCAAATGATTAAAGGCCGCATGCAATTGTATCAGGAAAATCTCTATTTAGAAATGCAAGATAATCCTGTAACACAACGTGACGGTATCGCAGAATGGCGACAATTATGGAAAAAACTTGGCGCTGATCCTAATCGTTATCGTCACTCAGCAGAAAGCTTAATGCGCAGAATTAGTAAGCAAAATTATTTAACACCGCTTCACTCTGGTGTTGATTTAAATAACTTCTTCTCCTTGCAATATGAAATTCCGGTAGGCTTATATGATACAGCTAAACTAAAAGGGAATATAGACATTGCACTTGGCAACGAGGAAACTGGCTATGAGGGCTTAAATGGGCGTTTTAATTCATTAAAAAATATCCTCTATAGCGGTGATGCTGAAGGAGCATTTGGGTCACCATTTGTCGATTCTAAACGTACGTCTGTTTCAGAAGAAACGACTGAGGCTCTACATATTTTCTACCTTCGCCCATCACTGTCAGAAGAAAATGCGGAAGAACTTCTTGCATCTGCTGGCAAAATGTTTAACCAAATTCATGGCGGCGATTATAAAATAGCCTTATTATCAAACGCAGCATCATCTACTACATTGTAAAAGGACGTGTTTTCATGATTAATCTTGCAGAAGCCGTTAAGCTAAAAAGTATTTTATCAAAAAAAGTTCAGGAGCTTGTTAGCGAATTACATCGTAGCGCTTTCGTAACTATTGAAAAAGGACAAGCACCCAAAACAAGTAATCGTGCAATGAACGTAATTGAAGCTGAATTAGCTCAAGTACGTCTCGATGTTCGTACATTGGATCGTTTAGTATATGAAGCAAATATAAAAAACTCAGTAGACTTTAAAGGCGGAAAACTAGCTTTAGTTGAAGCGATTGAGCTCGCAACTCAACTTCGTGCAGATGCCGAACTTTGCAAACATTTTAGTATGCACGAAAAAGAGAGTGTACGCATGGGTTATGGTGAAAATACAATGCTTTATGAAATTGCTATGTATGAACCAGATGAGTACCGTGAACGTGCGATTACACTTGAAAAAGATGCACATAAATTATCGAATCTTATCAATGCAAAGAATTATAGTGTTGAAATCAATTTCGATGATTCACGTTACTTCTAATCAGGTCGTAAAATACTGCAATAAAAAAGCATCCTTTTTGAACTGTACCCCAATTGTGTTTAACAATTGGGGATGTAGCTCATTTAGTGATGCTTTTTGTATTACTTTGTTAAATCATAATTAAATTCAAATTTTCCTGAATCGATATCAGTAAATAGACTAGTTACCTTATAATTAGAATCCGTATATGAATGAGTGCTTTTCTTCTGCTCAGCTAAATTAATTGATTCACTGAATTTATCTAAATCTAATCCTAGTACTTGAGTAACTAATACAGCAGAAGTTATTCCTTCCTCCCATTGATTTCCCTCTTCGCTTCTTTCTTTTGCTGGAAGTCCTTCTACAGAAACATTATAGCCAATTATTTTTTTATCCTTATTATATTTAGCAACTAATTTGTAATGGCCTTCATATTTTTTAAAATCAGCATCAAATAGGATTTGTGAGAAAATATCTTTCTCTTTATTTAGTTCACTAGTTATTGGTTCTGTAATCTTCACTAATTCTACTTCTTGAACCTGTTTAAATGCATCAACGCTAGCATTGTATTCTTTAGCAAACTTTTCAACTGTAGCTTTTGTTTCAGAATCAACTTCTTCAAATTTTACAGAAACGACTTTCTCTTCCTTTACGACCTCTTCTTTTTTTACATTTTCTTCTTTTTTCTTCTCTGTTCCTTCTCCAGAACATCCAACTAGCATAACGGCTAGTAGTAATAATAAAACTTTCTTCATTACCTTAATTCCCTCCAAATGCATATCCTTTATAATTGTACGTTATTAGATTTAACGAAACAGAATTATAGCGCGAAAATCCCTAAATTAACATTTCGTATAACCTTATTACAATTCTTACAAATTAAGGTGTTTATTACTACCATAATCATTCGTCATTTTATAAAATTAAGGGATTTATGTTGCTTATTGAACTAACTAACACTGGTATTTTTTAAAAGTCCAAATGCTATTATAATTAAATTAGCATTTATATGCTATCGAAGTAATACAAAAAAATTACTTTTACAAATAGACAAAAACCCCCCATCATTAACAGCATCTCCAATCATTAGTTAGTGTCAAACAATTGAGGTGTAGTTCATCACGAAGAGGTCTCTATAGGATTTATTCAATTAAAGCTCCTGTTTTAGTTTATAATTTAAGTTTCGCTTGGCGGAATTATTCCCCAAACAAGTAGAACAAAGAATACTAATCCAATTAAAAAGAAGATAAATGAAGCAGTAAATACTGGACCTATTGTATAAGTGAAGCGTTCTCTTTTCTGAATAATACCTGTTCTCCCACTAACTTGTGAAGCAAATAACCTAGACATTGCTCCACCACTACTTGAAAAGTAAAACGTTCCTCCAGCAAAAGCCATACCAGTAAAAAACATTACTTCGATGAATCTTACAGAGAAAAATGAGGCAATAAAATACGTAATAATAACTTCTAGAATAAATGTCACTATCATCACAGTTATATTTTTCCTACTCATATAATCCCTCCTACTCTTCAGATTTAATGTTCCTTACTATGTATACGATCGAGTTGAATCAAAGTTCCATCTTTTACTAAATTAGCCAGTTCTTTTTTGAAATTTCCAGCAAATATTTTGCTAGTCGTTTAAATTCAAGATTTGCTTTTGCTGAAATTTTAAGGTGGGAGTCTTGTACTTGACGCTTTGCTTTCGGTACAGATAAATTATTGCCCGTTAATACGGGGTAAATGAAGGCTTTTCATATCACTTGAAACTGTATACAATAGATTTATGGGGTCGATGAGACTTCATATTGAATTGGATGTGCTGTTTTCAAAACTAGCTTTTGGTGCTAACTTAACTAAACCAATGACAAGTTACCTGTTACTGTATGACCAATGACTAATAACCAACTATAAGCAATGGCCATACTCAAACAACTTACAATTATTTGAAAACGCCATCCAAATAGCTCTCTTACATCTTGTGTGTAGGAGAGCTTTTTAAAAGGTGCGGTAGAAAGACTAAATTTAAAATAAAATCAATTTATTAGACCATTGTTTATGGTATGAAAACCCCTAATAAAAGCATTCTTTAACTCTCTTCCACCTCATGTGAAGGAGAGTTTTTTCATGTCTATTTGTTCACTAACATGTACACAATGGATATATGTAAAGAAAGGGGTTAAACAATGACAAAACAACATGATTCAACAAACGAGCATGACATGACTTTGACAAATCGACAAGGGCACCCTATTACTAACAATCAGAATATACGAACTGTCAGTAATCGTGGACCTGCAACACTTGAAAACTATGATTTTATAGAGAAAATAAGTCACTTTGACCGTGAAAGAGTTCCTGAGCGTGTTGTACATGCCCGAGGTGCAGGGGGCACATGGCTACTTTGAGACATACGGTGTTGTTGGGGATGAGCCTATTTCTAAGTATACAAGAGCAAAAGTATTTCAGGATAAGGGGAAGCAGACGCCAGTTTTTGTGCGCTTCTCAACAGTTATTCACGGCGGCCATTCACCGGAAACATTACGTGATCCACGAGGCTTTGCTGTAAAGTTCTATACTGAGGATGGTAACTGGGATTTAGTCGGCAATAATTTAAAAACCTTCTTTATCCGTGATGCCATGAAATTCCCTGATATGATTCACGCTTTTAAGCCTGATCCCATTACAAATATTCAAGACGTCGAACGTTTTTTTGATTTCTGTGCAAGCTCTCCAGAAACCTTCCATATGGTGACATTCGTTTATTCGCCTTGGGGTATTCCAGCTAACTATCGAATGATGCAAGGTTCTGGTGTTAATACGTATAAATGGGTTAATAGTGAAGGTAAAGCGGTATTAGTAAAATACCATTGGGAGCCACTACAGGGCATTAAAAACTTAACACAAAAAGAAGCGGAAGAAATCCAAAAGAAAAACTTCAATCATGCCACACAGGATTTATACGACGCGATTAAAAACGGTGATTATCCTGAATGGGAATTAAACGTACAAATTATGGAGGATGGGCCACATCCCGAGCTCGATTTTGATCCACTAGATGATACGAAGCTTTGGCCTAATGATCAATTCCCATGGTATCCAGTTGGTAAGATGGTGTTAAATAAAAATCCAGAAGATTATTTTGCTGAGGTTGAACAGGCTGCTTTCGGTACAGGTGTGCTTGTGGACGGATTGGATTTCTCGGATGATAAAATGTTACAGGGTCGTACCTTCTCTTACTCTGATACACAGCGTCATCGTGTAGGTGCGAACTATTTACAGCTTCCTATCAATGCTCCTAAAAAACGAGTAGCAACCAATCAAAACGGTGGTCAAATGATGTACAAGCGTGATTTGGCTCCAGGGCAAAATCCTCATATTAACTATGAGCCGTCGATGTTAAATGGTTTAAAGGAAGCTACTCAAACAGCTAAGGAATATACACCACTAGTGGAAGGCAATCTCGTTCGGGAATCCATTGATCGTCAAAGTAATACGAAGCAAGCTGGAGAAACATATCGCAATTTTGAACAGTGGGAGCGAGATGAGTTGCTTGAAAATTTAATTCGTGATTTATCAGTTTGTAATATAGCCATCCAAGAAGCAATGATTGCATTAGCGGAAGAAGCAGATGAAGAATACGGTCGTTTGTTAAAAGAAGGAGTACAAAAAGCCCGAAATGATTCATCTTCATCTAAGCCGCTTGGTAATATTGATGGTGATGAAGCCCCTAAAGAAGCTATAGATAAAGGCCATGGCGCAGAGCCGTATTAATATTCAAAATAAAACGCTCAGCACAATATTACGTGCTGAGCGCTTCTTTTAATGCACACCCGGCAGAATCTTCAGTACCTTTTCCTGTGCATCTAAAATTGCATCTACGCCTAATGGAATTGCAATATTCGTTGAATCATGGCCAATTTTAAAGCCAGCTACAACCGGAACTCCTAAATCCGTAAAATAATCCTTCATTAAAGCAAGTAATGCCGCTTCATCCGCTCCTGTTTGCGTAAAGGAACCAATAACAACACCGGCTAACTGCTCAAGCTTTCTCGCCTGCTTTAATTGCTGCAGCATCGCATCGATAGTTGGAATAGTTTCTCCAAGCTCCTCAATCAATAAAATTCGACCTTCCGTACTAACTTCAAATTTTGTACCTAATGTGTTAAGGAGGCGACGTAAATTTCCACCAATAATCTCACCGCGAGCTACACCAGGTACAATCGTTGTTAATGGGGAAATATCCTCCGTATACTGTAATTCCATTGGAGAAAATAGCTGTAAAAACATTTTCTTTGATAAATCATCTATTCTTCCCACAGACATAAGTAACGGTCCATGAAACGTCACTAAATTAGCATATTCGTTAATCGCGCAATGTAAATATGTAAGATCAGAAAAGCCCCAGAAGACTTTTGGATTTTCCTCAAGTAGTCCGTAGTCAATCTTTTCCGCAATGCGTGCAGAGCCATAGCCCCCCTTAACACAAAAAATTGCCTTCACCTCTGGATTTCTCACCATTTCATGAAAATCAGCTAGACGTTCTTCGTCGCTACCTGCTAGATAATCATGCTTTGCCTGAATGGTATCCCCAATTATATAGTTTAGCCCTAATTCTTCAAGAAAGGCTATAGCATCTCCTAGCTTTTCAGGCTGTGCTGGACTAGATAAAGCCACAAGACCTACTGTGTCGCCCCTTTGTAAATGTGGTACGGTGCTTTTCACCTTAACCCCTCCTATAAGTTTTTCTTATTCTAGCATATAGAAACTATTGTAGCATTGATTAATGGCGAAGCTAATATCTATGACAGCTAAATTCCTGGGTGAATGCTCCTTCTTTGGCGGGCTATTCACAACTTTAGCTGCTCTATCCATGATTTTGCCTGTCCTATCCACGACTTTGCCTGCCCTATCCACGATTTTGCCTGTCCTATCCACGACTTTGCCTGTCCTATCCACGACTTTGCCTGTCCTATCCACGACTTTGCCTGTCCTATCCACGACTTTGCCTGTCCTATCCACGACTTTGCCTGCCCTATCCATGATTTTGCCTGTTCTATCCACGATTTTGCCTGTCCTATCCACAACTTTGACTGTCCTATCCGTCGCTTTGAGGATTCCTTCCGTCGCTTTGGCCATTCTATCCGTCACTTCGCTGGTCCTATCCGTCGCTCCGATACTTCTATCCGTCGCCCTGACTTCAATCCATCACTAGAGCTCTTCTACTAGACGCTTTCGCCCCCTATCCGTCACTCTATCCGCCTCTTCAAATACAAAATAAATAAGCGTAGACTTTAAATAATATAAAGTCTACGCTTATTTTTTATTTTGTTCCGCCGTATATAACTGTTACATTTGGATGGTTTAATAATTGACTTGCTGGGAAATCTTCCGTCACAATACCACTTTTTAATTTTTCGATAGCTTCTAGTTTCTTCTCACCAAATGCAATCAACACGATTTCTTTCGCATTCATAATAGAGTGAATGCCCATTGTAATAGCATGTGTTGGTACATCTTTAAAGTCATCAAAATAAATTGCATTTTCAGTGCGTGTAGATTCAGTTAGCTCTACAATATTAGTTAGTGAATCAAAAGGTGTGCCCGGTTCATTAAAGCCAATATGTCCGTTTACGCCAATACCCAGAAGCTGTAAATCAATTCCTCCCGCTTCCTTGATGCGAGCATCGTATGCTACACACTCAGTATCTAACTCCTCAGCCTTACCATTTGGTAAATGTATATTTTCTTCCTTAATATCCACATGATTGAATAAATTCTCATGCATGAATGTCCAATAGCTTGCTGGACTTGATTGATCGAGACCAACATATTCGTCTAAGTTAAAAGTAATAACGTCGCTAAAAGATATAGTTCCAGCTTGTTGGCGTTTCACTAATTCCTTATACATCCCAACAGGAGAACCACCCGTTGCTAATCCTAAAATACTTGCCGACTTCACTTGTAATTGCTTAGTGAAAATATCCGCTGCTACTTCGCTCATTTCATCGTAAGAATTTACTTCTATCCATGTCATTTTAGTTGTCATAGTCATATATATACCTACCTTGTAATCTTTATTATTAACTAAATTGGTAAATAGTTCACTAAATAGTAGCTAACACTTTAATTTTACTAGTTATCCACCTATTTTTCTATTATTTTCTTTTTGAATATTATACGTGTATTCCCAAGCCATTTCGGTTATGTTATTTAATAAGGAAGTGAGGCGATTTAATGAATTCACAAATACAGCAATATTTGAAACACCTTCTTTTTCAAGGACCTTTAACTGAGCCGTCTATTAAACTACTTGGTCAATTACAAACAAGACATTTATACACCATCCCGTATGAAAACTTGGATGTTGCCTTGAAACAAGACATCTCCTTCTCAATTCCTGATATTTTTCAAAAAATAATTGTTCACAAACGTGGAGGCAATTGCTTTGAGCTAAATATTTTATTTAGCTGGCTACTTCGTGAACTCGGATTTTCTGTGACCAATCGCTACGCACAGTTTTGGCGCAACATTGAAGCAGATACTCCTACCAAAGATGTCCCAATGCATCAGCTCTTGCTTGTTAATTTTGCTGACCAATCCTATATTTCCGATGTTGGTGTAGGTGCATTAGCTCCTTGTAAGCCAGTTCCACTCATTGCTGGGCATTTCCACCGTGAAGGCAATGAACTTTATAAAATTGAACGAGATGATGCGAACGGCTGGATGCTGTACGAACAAACACAACACAATTGGCGTTTACTCTATAGTTTTTTTGATGAGGCTAACGATGCAAAGTTTGCTCCAAGACTTTCTAAACAACAAAATAAAATCGCTATGATTCGTACCCCTCGTGGTCGACATACAATGCTTAACGGCGAATTCCGAATATACGAGGGACACTCCCTAACAACCTATACAACACATAACGAAAAGGAATGGCTACAAGCACTTCAGCGTTTTTTTCATATTTCGTTAGATTAGATACTTCATGACAAAAAGCAAGCCTCCTCGTTACAGGAGACTTGCTTTTCCTATGGCTAACATTTAATTGGCTGTACGATCAACCAGTTCAAAGATAACAACATCGTTGTAAAGCTCCTTAACTAGACCGATACCATCTACAAAGTAATATGTCCATACTCCATCACTGTAAACGGACGTTTCTGCTAAAACAATAACATTATTATAATTAACACCACCTGCTTGGACAGTGCCATCTGTTGCTTTAACAGTATTTTGGACTCCTGAAATTACCCCGCCTTTTATTAATGTAAGCACCGACTGTTTTTGAAACTCCTCGACGGCGAGGCTGGAGCCATCTCCTATATGTAAAAATCACTATTGCAGGCATATACAAAAATAAGCCTTATTTTGTTCAATGCCAATACGTAAAACAATGGATGTTATCTCCTTCTTTACATAGGGCATTAATGAGAATGGACTGTAAAGTAAGCCGAAAAGCTCGATTAACATAACATTTCAGAAAGGCCGTCTTCCTAAGTGGTAAAAAACCGCTATGCATTCTACCCGATCAGGGCAATATATGTGTTTTGTGCGAAAGCGAAGCGTCAGCAACAAGGGTTTTTATGTGCGAAAGCGAAGCGTCAGCCAACAAGGCGTGTTGCTCCTTCCTTCATTTTTCATATACACTTCCTCGTAAATACAATTCGCAGGAGTCTCGCGGCTTTTTACCTTTATATAAAAGATAACTAAAACACAAAATTAATTAACTCCTTAAGTGACAGTTAGCGATCTTCTTCATGCTTCTTATAAATTCCTAAGAGTAATATAATAAGCCCTATGACAAAAATCATTGGGAATAAAAGCATCATAATCGATGTTGCCCAACCATTTCTAACCGTCATTGCATACGTTACGCCAATTAAAAAAGATAAAGATGGGGCAAATGCAATCATCGTGATGGTACCCCAAATAATATATTTGCCTTTCTCCGTCTTTTCTTCGCTTAATTGGAATGCCGCTATTAATCCTACTAATACAATTATTAATGCAATGACAAACGCCATAAAATCACATCCCCTTTTCTTCTACAATATGCTGTATTCGTTAAATGGTTTGGTAACTTTAACACTAAGCTTCTTAAAAATATCCCTGTCATTCATCTAATGCCGTTATTTAATCAAAAAAAATACCACAACCATCATAATTATGGTTGTGGCTCTCTAAAATTTTATGTTCCCGAACTAAAGGGCATCTTGCAAAATGACACCATCGCTCATTTTAATAATACGATCCGTATATGCAAGCATCTCTTCATCATGTGTCACCATTAAAGTAGTAATGTTTAAGGTTTTAGTCAATTCTCTAATTAATAACATAACCTCTTTTGATCTTTTAGAATCCAAACTTGCCGTTGGTTCATCTGCGAACAGAACTTTCGGTTTATGAATAATTGCCCGGGCAATGGCTACACGTTGCTTTTCTCCACCTGATAATGAAGAAGGATAAGAATCTTTCCGATGGTCCATCCCTACTAATTTTAGTATTCGATCGACTTCATTTTTTTGTTCAGACTTCTTTAACTTGGATTCAGAAACATCTAGCATTAACAGTAATTGTTCCTCAACTGTAAGAAAAGGTACAAGGTGTGCGAACTGAAAGACAAATCCAAATTTACTTGCTCGTACTTTTCGAACTTCTTCAGAGCTCATTGAAGTTAAATTGTTATCTTCAAATATAACTTGCCCATCTGATGCAGGCTGAAGTCCGGCAGCTATTGTTAGAAGCGTACTTTTACCAGAGCCCGATGCACCTACCAATGCTATGATTTCTCCTTCTTTTAGAGAAAGGTTTATGCCTTTTAATATTTCTTCTTTTACTTCGCCATTAGTAAACGTTTTTCTAACCTCATCAATTGTAAATAAAGTCATATTAAGCCTCTCCTTGCTGTATCGCTTGTAATGGTTCAATTTTTCTAATTTGAAGTCCTGAAATTGTAGCCCCAATAAATCCAATAATTAGGAATACTATCGACAATTGCGTCGTTGTCGCGATTGTTAAAGTGAAAGGCATCCCTTGTGGCGCTACCATATTAAATGCTTGGCTAAAGGTTACAGACAAAATAAGTGAAATAACTGTAATGATGGCCATCTGTGTCCATATCAATTGGAATATCTTACTTGTTTTCAAACCAATAGCTTTTAAAATTCCGTATAAGCCAATTTTTTGAACGTTCATCATATAGAAGAAGATAGCAAACAGCATCCCACTAATAACTACTAAAAACCAAACAATCATATTTAAAGACATTTGTTCTGCATTATAGCTTGGAATTGTATTAAGAAACGCTTTATTTGAAAATGATTCTAATCCAGCAAATTCTTTTGAAGAATCCCCGTCTGGTACGAAAATCATCTGCATTTCATCAACACGGTAAATTTCTTTATAATCCTCTTCATTAATATAGGCAACAGGTGCATGACTATATTTCTTTTGATCGACAAATCCCTTTACTACAAACTTGCCACTAAATTGATTATTCGTTAATGTATCTCCTACTTTAATTCCTTTATCTTTCATTGAGCTGTCTAAAATGACTTCCTCATGTTTCACATTTTCAAATAAATCTGACTCAGTAGATGTAACAAAGGCAACACTTTGCTGCTTATTGTCCTTATCATTCAAAAAGCCCATTTGTAATGAAAACGCTACTGCATCTTTTTCTTTGCTCAATATTTCGTTTTGTGTACTGCTATCTATTTTTGACAGATTATAAGTTTGATCTGCATCTTCATTCATATAAAATTGTCCTTGCGGCAAATCCTTAATTAGGGCGGCATTATCTTGTGACAATCCATTCGCCAAACCAGAAATAATAAATGTTAAAAAACTAACAAGAAAAACAATTGAACCTAATATTAAAAACCTTACTTTATTTTTCTTAATTTCTTTCCATGCAAGATTCATATTGAACTCCTCCATTCCTTTTTACATCCTTATCATAAAATTCTTAAATGAACGGAAGATGAACTAATTATTAAAAATGAGATCTTTTTAACTTCTTTCAGCAAATGTTTTATGTAGCGAAAGCGAAGCGTCAGCTACAATTGTTTTATGTAACGTAAGTGAAACGGCAGTTACAAATGTTTTATGTAGGGAAAGCGAAGCGTCAGCAGAAATCCCCCACTTCTATAGTGGTGAGATAAATGCGGATTTAATCTACTTTTCATTGCGTATACAAATACTAGCTGAAAGAAGTTAAAGCTTCCGGCGGATGTCACGGAATCGGAAAAGAGTTCATAAAGGATGTTAGCCTAAAATCATCGCATCCATGCGATAACGGCTAACTCCTGCATCACGCAGGCCTAAGCACAAAGCCGATTCCAGACGTAATTATGCAGAAGCATAATTGATCAAAAAAGCTCGTAAACCGTTTCTCTTTTGGTTTACGAGCTGATCTAATATTCATCATTATTATAGTAGTAGGCTTTTTTCCTTTGTCTGTACATTATGCAACCAACCACTTTATACATTTACAAATTTACTGGTCATATAAGTGAATAACTGCCTTTTTATAATATTTCGGGGTTTCTTCTACCCTCGATTCGTACAAAATCACTTCTTTCACTGGAAATTGAGGAAGCTGAAACTCTTCTTTTAGCAATTCTTCGAATAGAAATTTACCGAATGCCTCATCCCATTTTCTCGCAACAGTTATATGTGGTGTAAAAGGCTTCATATCTAATTCAAATCCAGCTTTAATACAATCACGGTATACTATGTCTCTTACAAAACTTAATTGCTCAGATTCGAGCAGATCCCCCCATAAAATTCTTGGATATTCTCTTCTTCCAAAAGTATTGAATCCTTGAATTTTTAATTCGAACGGAGAAACATTCATCAGATTTTTCCTCGTTTCATCCACTACAGTTTGTAATTGCCCTTCATCCGCATGACCTAAAAAAGCCAATGTGATGTGATAATCTTCCCGGTGAACCCATCGTTTAAAATGAAAATCCGTTTTCATTTTTTCACATCTCGCATGAAGAACTGCTTTAATATCTGAAGGAAGTGGAACTGCAATAAAATAATGTCTGTTCATGTTCTTACCCTCTCTATGCATTGTAAATGTAACTTACATCCCTTATCTTAAAGAAATGTAGGAATTCATGTATTATCATCAACCTAAATTTTAAAAGTATACTAAAACTGGCTCATCACCATAACGTGTGATTGATTTCCGTTCCGACTGGGGCGCTTTATTGCTGTCGCTTCGCTTTCGCACAGAGCAGAGCTTCCTGGGACGTCCGATGTTCCCCAAGGAGTCGACCAGCCTCCATTCCAATCTTTAAAATTAAGCCATACTTCAGTAATTCGAATTTTTTTATTCTATATTCAAATCGAAAACAAAAGTTGATTTTCCTTCATTCCATTTTGCAATAACTTCGTAAATATAATATCCTTTTTCCGTTGGAAGGGTTATTTCGTTCTTTTGAATTTCAATATTATCAATTGTACCATCTTCATTCTCCTGATTTACAATTATTGAAGGTGGGTTTTGATCAATTTCAATTTTTATTTTATCTCCCTTTTCAACAGTTAATGTTTCAAATTCTTCTGCTAAGCCATATTTATCAGGTGAATTAAGACTTCGAATTGTAACGTCATCATCTTTCAATTCGAAGTCGCCAATCTGCATCATGTAACCTTCATCATCTACAATAACTCGCCCCACTGGGTTTCCAAAAGAATCGGAATGTGATGAAGGTATTCCGTTACAACCAGCTATAATCATCACAATGAACATTAAATAAAACAAATTTTTCATAGCCACTCCTCCTCAACATCAATCACTATATAATAAAATACCTTTTTTTACATATTTTATCATTGTTTTTATCAAAAAAATTAAATTTACCATTATTAGTATTATGTTTTAATCGATCAACTAAGGTAAGTAAGCGTCAGCGACAAAGCGGGTAGCCCGTAGCGGAAATCAGAGCTTTCAAATTAATTAGGATTAATAAAAATGGTTAATCAACACACCTAAAATATCCCTTCATAATTTAACCTGTATACCCTATATTTTTACTATTTTAAGTGATACCATAAAAGAGAGGTGGTTTAAGTGGAACAACAAGATTATTACCAAAATCTGATAAAAAGACTTTGTAAAGCTCACAATTTGTCTCCTCGAAAACCTAGATTTATTGAAGTTGAAGATGTGGTTACTATTAATGTTAAAAATCATTTGAAAGAAGGAGTAGATTTAGACTGTTTTAAAATTCTAAATCTTATTTATCAAACGGTTGGAAAACAGGACTATATAGCTTTAAACAAAAGATTAGAAAACGGAGAAGTTTGAAGGGAACTTAATGCTATCCTTTTATTTTTCCATTTAAGCATGTACATTTTGCTCACCTATGTATATTACTACTTTACTTGGATTAGCGAGCTATATCCTTTTCGGTTAACAATTCTTTATGGTGTCTTGCCGCTTATAAAAAATCCTCTCAAAAAATACATTTTGAGAGGATCTTAAATGCTATCTATAAATTTACTACAAATAAAAAAGAACCCTATCAAGGATTCTTTACTAGATACCGGTGGTCGGGGTCGAACCGACACTCCAAAGGAACACGATTTTGAGTCGTGCGCGTCTGCCAATTCCGCCACACCGGCATAATGATGGAGATAAAAAAAATCGGAAAATCCGATTATGTAATAAAATATGGAGGCGGCAACCGGATTTGAACCGGTGATAAAGGTGTTGCAGACCTGTGCCTTACCACTTGGCTATGCCGCCGTCATATTTGGAGCGGAAGACGAGGTTCGAACTCGCGACCCCCACCTTGGCAAGGTGGTGTTCTACCACTGAACTACTTCCGCAAAAAATGGCTGGGGTACTAGGATTCGAACCTAGGCATGACGGAATCAAAATCCGTTGCCTTACCGCTTGGCTATACCCCAACAATGGGGCGACTGAAGGGAATCGAACCCTCGAATGCCGGAACCACAATCCGGTGCGTTAACCACTTCGCCACAATCGCCATTGTTATATTGTATTTATTAATTTTATTGAAAATGGGGCGACTGATGGGAATCGAACCCACGAATGCCGGAACCACAATCCGGTGCGTTAACCACTTCGCCACAATCGCCATAAAATTAATTGGCAGGGGCAGTAGGAATCGAACCCACACCAAAGGTTTTGGAGACCTCTATTCTACCGTTGAACTATGCCCCTATAAAATTAAAACTGGTGGAGGGGGACGGATTCGAACCGCCGAACCCTAAGGAGCGGATTTACAGTCCGCCGCGTTTAGCCACTTCGCTACCCCTCCGGGAATACATGGTGCCGGCGATAGGAGTCGAACCCACGACCTACTGATTACAAGTCAGTTGCTCTACCAACTGAGCTACACCGGCAAAAAAATATGGTGGGTCAGGACGGAATCGAACCGCCGACACTTAGAGCTTCAATCTAATGCTCTACCAACTGAGCTACTGACCCATATTTTTAAAAAAATGGCGGTCCCGACCGGGATCGAACCGGCGATCTCCTGCGTGACAGGCAGGCATGTTAACCGCTACACCACGGGACCATTTTGGTTGCGGGGGCCGGATTTGAACCAACGACCTTCGGGTTATGAGCCCGACGAGCTACCACTGCTCCACCCCGCGATAATAAGGTGATTTATTTAAATAATGGTGGAGGATGACGGGCTCGAACCGCCGACCCTCTGCTTGTAAGGCAGATGCTCTCCCAGCTGAGCTAATCCTCCATCTGGGTATTGAATAAATGGTGACCCCTACGGGATTCGAACCCGTGTTACCGCCGTGAAAGGGCGGTGTCTTAACCACTTGACCAAGGGGCCTTCGTTTGGAATGAAAAATCCTTAAAGTGCTGGCGGAGAGTAAGGGATTTGAACCCTTGAGACAGTGTTAACCGCCTACACGATTTCCAATCGTGCTCCTTCGGCCACTCGGACAACTCTCCAAGAATGGCTCCGAAGGCAGGACTCGAACCTGCGACAACCTGATTAACAGTCAGGTGCTACTACCAACTGAGCTACTTCGGAATAATTTTAGTATATAGCCTAGCGACGTCCTACTCTCACAGGGGGAAGCCCCCAACTACCATCGGCGCTAAAGAGCTTAACTTCCGTGTTCGGTATGGGAACGGGTGTGACCTCTTTGCCATCATCACTAGACTATTTTAAAGACAAGATTTATTATAACACATTTTGTTATAATCGCAAGCTTTTTTTTAAAAAAAACTTTCTTGTTCTTTCAAAACTGGATAAACGTGCATTGAATGTTTCAAACATTATGGTTAAGTCCTCGATCGATTAGTATTCGTCAGCTCCATGTGTCACCACACTTCCACCTCGAACCTATCTACCTCATCG
>NZ_MDDN01000013.1 GCF_001708185.1 Lysinibacillus xylanilyticus
TCTGTCCGCTCGACTTGCATGTATTAGGCACGCCGCCAGCGTTCGTCCTGAGCCAGGATCAAACTCTCCATAAAAAAGAAATTTGATTAGCTCAAATTGTTTTGCTGGCATCATGTTTGATGTCCAAAATTTTGTTTCGTTCACTAACTCAAGGTTAGCTACTAAAAACTTTATTGATTACGTTTTGCTTGTTCAGTTTTCAAGGTTCATTTCGTCACCATTTCGCAACAGCAACTCTTATATAATATCACGTTATCAACTAGATGTCAACAACTAATTTATTTAATTTAATTGTTTTTCAGTAGTTGTCTTAACGACTTGTATAATACTACACTCTTATTTTAAAAAGGTCAACACCTTTTCTAAAAAAACTTTATACTTTTTCACTTCATCGAAAAACTTCCTATATAATGCTCGCAAAAAAATATAGTAATCAATTATGCCTCGGCATAATTGCGTCGGAAGCTTTAACTTCTTTCAGCGGATGTTTGGACACCCGCTGAAAAGTGACTTAAAATTGCATTCATCTCACCACCTATAGAGGTGGGAGACTTCTGTATCTGACTCTTTGCTTTCGCTACAAACGACATTTGCTGAAAGAAGTTAAACTCTTCATCTCAAGCAAATTCAATTTTAAATTCCTGTCTAAACTAGAATTCTATCATAACCTTAATAAAAAAAATAATAGATATTAAAAAAATTGAACAAAAAAACTCGGTATAGAAACCGAGTTTTTAAAACGGAAAGAAAAATGGAATTGCTATCATCATGACAATAAACATGACAATTTGCAATGGTATTCCGATCTTTACAAAATCCATAAATTTATAACCACCAGCTGTCATCACAAGTGCATTCGTTGGGGAAGCAATCGGTGTGACAAACGCCATACTCGCGGCCACAGCAACAGCAATCATAAATGTCGTCGGACTAACTTCCATTGCAATCGCTGCATTCATAGCGATTGGTGCAAATAATACAGCAGTGGCCGTATTACTAATGAACTGCCCAAAGATAACTGTTAAAATATAAACACCAATTAATACCCCATAAGGTCCGTAGTCACCAAGCGCATTGATAATACCATCAGATAAGATAGCCATTCCACCTGTTTTTTCTAATGCTGTCGCCATAGGGAGCATTGCTGCTACAAGTACAATACTTTCAAAATTCATATTGCTGTATGCATCCTCCATGTTACGTAAACACCCTGTCAATATCATAAGTACAGCACCAATCATAACGGATATAACTGCAGGGAAAATTTCAAAAGCCATTAACAAAATCATCAAAAGCATAATGGCACCAGCAATACCGGCTTTACCAGTGGCTGCTGCAACACTCGCATGCTCCTTCGGCTGACCAACTACAACGACATCCTGCGTCTCCCTTGCTAGTAATAGAATTTCATCCCATGCTCCCTGCACTAAAATGGCATCTCCGAATTTCAACTTATGTGTAATCATATCTTGAAGCTTATAGCCACCTCTGCGATTAATGCCGATAATGTTTAGATTATATTTTTCTCGGAATCCAAGAGAGCTAACGGTTTCATTAATAAAGCTAGAATTTGGTGTTAATAATACTTCTGCAATGCCAAGATGCTTCGATACCAATTCATCAGCCTCTCCTTCAGCTAACTCCTGCATCTGTAGATGATAATCTGTAGTAAAGCGACGAACATTCTCTTCCTCACCTTGGATATATAGTTCGTCCTTGCCATGTATGACACTTGTCGGTCCTGCCATTTCTTGATATGTCATAGGCAATAAATTGATGCCCTCCTGTGCTTTCCGATGAATTTTCATCATACAGAGCGCATATGTGGCTGGAAGTTTTAACTCTGCCAATGTCGTGTCAACAATTGGGGAATCCTCCGGTACAAATATTTTGAACAAACGATTGTTCAAATCATATTGCTTAATAATTTTCTTTGGCGAAAGTTTATAACCAGCATTAGTTTGTGTACGGTTTTTATCATTTGGTAATAGTATATTTCGTACGAGTACTAGATAGGTAATACCAGTAATCATCCCTACAATACCAATAGGTGTCACTTCGAAAAAGCCTAGTTTATTGTAGCCGCGATCGACCAATAGCTGACTAACAATTAAATTTGTCGGAGAAGCAATAAGTGTCATAAGCCCAGAAAGACTTGCAACGTATGAGAGTGGGAGTAAAAATTTTGACGGGCTTACCTTCATACTAATCGCGATACTAACGACTATTGGCATCATCAAAGCTACCGTACCCGTATTACTCATAAATGCGCCGACAGAGCCTACAATAATGAGTAGTAATACAAATAATTTCAGCTCACTATTGCCTGACCATTTCAGTAATAATTGACCGGCCATCCCGGCAAGCCCTGTGCGTAAAATCCCTGCACCCACGACAAATAACCCCGCGATCATTAATACTACAGAGTTTGAAAAACCAGCTAGTGCCTCCGTGGGTGTTAAAATATCCGTAATAACAAATGCTAGGAGTGACACAATCGCAACGAGATCTGCTCGTACTTTATTGGTCACAAACGCAAAAATTGTCGCTCCTAAAATAAGAAATGTTAATGTAAGCTGCACATCCAAGAATTCCTTTCTAACATTAATCATTATGCTTTACTGAAGGTGATATACAAAATCAAACCTTTTGTACTTGCAATATCTTGCTTGTTTGCTATATCACTTATTTTTATTATATCTTACCAAGTGCTACATATGAGAAAGTTCACCGTCTTTTCGAAATAAAAGACTTATCACATAACGAGGGGGTGATTTCCGTTCCGACCGGGCGCTTTCCTAGGGGCGTCCGCTGAGCCGCTTCAATCAACCTATATACATGGCATACGTTTTAAGAAATGTCATCCAGCACTTTTGGTGACGAACCAAATAAAAATAAGTGTGGTAATTAACCCACACTCTAAATGGTATCTATTGTCATGAATTGAATTGAATCATATGATTATTTTTGATAAAGGTCATGCTCTTTAATGTAGTCATAACAAGCGCTAGGCAATAGATATTTCGGCTCGCCGCCCATTGCGAATTCTTCTCGAATATAGGTAGAGCTAATTTCCATTGCTAAGCCTTTGTCGATTAAATGAAATCTTCCATCATCATTATTCCTCAAAATAGGGGAACGACTGATCGTTGATAACATATCAATGCCATGCCTCGCCATTACAATAAACTTATTTTCAGCTACTAACGATTCTCCCTGTTTCCACAACCCTGCCCCAATATCAACTAATAAATCCGCTCCCATAATAAAATGAATTTCATCATTGGGGTGCTGTTCTCTAAAATATTTCATCGTGTCATATGTGTAAATATTCCAACCTTCTTGCTCCATCTCATATGAATCTGCAACAAAACGCTGATCCTTAGCAATAGCCAGCTGCAGCATATTCCACCGATGAGTATCCTTTGTTTTTATCTCTTTATCCTTACGTTTATTGGAGCAAGGTAAAAAAATGACCTTATCTAATTTGCAACGGTGTGCTACTGTGCTTGCCGTCCAAAGATGAACATTTGTAATTGGATCAAAAGATGAACCATAAATACCTATTCTCGCCATTACATAACCCTCCCCTTAACTTCTCTCATACAGACTTTGTGATTTTTTCTTTAATTTCCTTAATGCTTTTCATTTTGTTATCCCAGCATGCTTGACTTAAATCTACAGGATACTCTTCTGGATTCATCGTCCGTTTGTACTCACTCCATAGTAGATGTAAATTTTCTTCTACATATGCTTGAATTTCCATAAGCGTCGGTTCCTTGTAAAGGATAGAGCCATCCACTACAATGTCTTCATGTAATTCTTTAGCTGCAAAATTCGTAACAAATTTGCTGATATAAGTATGAACAGGGTGAAACATTTTCAAGCGTTCTTCTTGTTGGGGATTTTCATCGTCTAACGCTATATAATCTCCTTCAGCATGACCATTCCCTTTGTTAATGATTCGATAGACACGTTTGCGTCCTGGCGTTGTTACTTTTTCGGGATTTGCAGAAATTTTAATAGTATCTACCATTTCACCGTTTTCATTTTCAATCGATACTAATTTGTATACCCCACCAAGTGCAGCTTGATCGTAAGCAGTAATGAGCTTTGTGCCAATTCCCCAAGCATCAATTTCAGCTCCTTGAGACTTCAAGTTCATAATGGTATATTCATCCAAATCATTAGATGCTATAATTTTTGCCTTCGTGAAGCCGGCTTCATCTAGCATTTCCCTTGCCTTTTTTGAGAGATACGCTAAGTCTCCACTGTCCAAACGGATTCCTACAAAATTGATTTTATCTCCAAATTCCTTTGCTACACGAATAGCGGTAGGAACACCCGAACGCAACGTATCATACGTATCTACTAAGAAAACACAATCTTTATGTGTACTTGCATACTTTGTAAATGCTGTATATTCATCACGGTAAGCCTGTATCATCGCATGTGCATGAGTACCTGACACAGGGATGCCAAATAACTTCCCAGCTCTTACATTACTTGTAGCAGAAAATCCACCAATATAAGCAGCACGGGTTCCCCAAATAGCTGCATCAAATTCATGAGCACGACGTGTACCAAATTCCATCGCCGTATCCTTTCCAATCACTTGTTTAATACGTGAAGCCTTCGTTGCAATAAGGGTTTGGTAATTCACGATATTTAGTATAGGTGTTTCAATTAATTGAGCTTCCGCTAATGATGCCTCAATTCGTAAAATGGGCTCATTCGCAAATACCAATTCACCTTCCTTCATAGCAGAAATGGTACCCGTAAATTTGAGGTTTTGAAGATATTTAAGAAATTCCTCTGAGTATTTTCCTTCCTCACGTAAATATTGAATATCACTATCCGAAAACCCAAAGCTTTTAATAAACTCCATGATCTTTTGTAAGCCTGCGAATATCGCATAGCCATTACCGAACGGAAGCTTCCGAAAATACAGTTCAAACACCGCTGTGCGATTTTGGATACCATCTCGCCAGTACGTTTCGACCATATTAATTTGATATAAATCAGTGTGTAACATGAAGCTATCGTCTGTATATTTCATTCCCTTTTCCCCCATTCATAACATCAAATAATAGTGGCTCCGAGTGAATGTTTGAAATGTCCTAACGCCCATTCATGTCCAGCTTGGTTAAAAGACGCAACAGCATTTTCATGAATAACAATGTTAAATCCTTTGTTATAAGCATCCACAGCTGTATGAAGAACACAAATGTCTGTACATACACCTATTAAATGCAATTCAGTAATTCCTCTTTCACGCAATTTAATCTCTAAATCCGTCCCAGTAAAAGCAGAATATCTTGTTTTATCCAAATAGTAGACATGATTTAAATGTTTATTTTCTTCATACAATTCTTTTAAGGAGCCATATAGTTCCCTCCCCTCTGTGCCTCTAATATTGTGAGGAGGAAAAAGCTTTGTTTCTGGGTGATAGCAATCATCTTTTTCGTGAACATCAATGGCAAAAACCACAAAATCGTCTTTTGAGATAAATTCCTTTGTTAATTGTGTATTTACCTCTTCCAATAGTTGCCCCGGTTTTCCGCAAGTTAGAGCTCCATCTGGTGCTACAAAATCCACTGTATAATCAATATTAATCAATGCACGTTTCGGCATATTCCAACACTCCACTTCTTTAATTAGTAATTAATAAATTACAAATTGCCTTTATGTCAATTATGCCTCGGCATAATTGCGTTCGCCACCTACTGAAAGAAGTTAAAAATTATCAGGAAAGACAGGTGCTTTCCTAATGATAAATTGACTCTACAATTTCAAAGTTATTAAAAGTATATAATTGTGACGGTCTATATGAATTTCTTTTCGTTTTCTTTGGTTTTCCTTCTTCATCTAATACTTTATCAATAAAAGGCAATTTAGGTGCTTTTGTGAAGAACACAGAATCATTTGAAATGCGCGGATCATCTCCCACTGTCAACAAAACTCTTTGTAATTCAGATAAAGTAAATTCTTCTGGCAAGAAATTTTTAGCAACCGTTGTTTGAATCATATCTTTCTTAATAAAATCTAACGCATCAGTAATAATCTTTCGATGATCAAAAGCTAACTCGAGTTTAAACACTTCATTTAAATCGAACAGCTCTACCTCCGCCGCATCATCATTTGCTTGGCGTTGATCGATATATACTTCCGGAACAATAGCATAAAAGGCGTTTGAAATCATCCAACCACGAGGATCGCGATCTATTTCATCGTAGACACCAAAGTGTTTAACATGCAACCCTTCTACATTGGTTTCTTCTTTTAACTCTCTTTTAGCAGCGAAATACGCAGTTTCCTTTCGAGTTGCATCTACAAATCCTCCTGGAAGCGCCCATTTTCCTCCTTCGATATTAGGGTTCCCCTCACTATCTTTATCTGCTCGTTTAATCAACATGATTTTAAGCGTCATCATCGGCGGTGCTTTTTCTTCTACTTTTTCAGATGTTATTGTAAAAATCGCAATATCTGACGTATAGCCATCAGGTGTTAGATATTTAGAAGAATCATAATTCGCAAGAACTTCTTCTTGTGAACGATATTTTGTCATTGAATGTAACTCCTTTGAAACAATATTTTGCAAAATTAATGATCAAGATGCATATGAAGCATAATGACTCTCCGGGAACGCGCGGGTATTTGCTTCGCTTCCGCGGATATTCTCCCGGCGCGCGTCTCATCTATCCTTGCATTAATTTAAATCATTTAAGTAATTTGTAATTCTATGATTACTATTTATTAGTATAATAACTGTTCCTTCCAATCATTTCAACTCTTTTAATAAAAAATTTTTGAGAAATGTAATTGAATTAAAAAAAGCATAAATAAAAGCATTTACTGCCTTATTTATGCCTTTGATTATTTAATTTACTAGTTGATTTTTCAAGAGAATACCATCTTGTACAACAACTCGCCCATCTTTAATAACTGTATTCGTATGGTTCATGCCATAGAAATATTGTAGCTGCTTGTAATTGGCAACATCCAATATAATGATGTCAGCTTGTTTGCCCGTTTCAAGTGAGCCAATTTTATGGCCTCGGTTTAGTGCGTATGCTGCATTAATGGTTGTTGCAGTTAACACTTCTTCTAGCGTCATACCCATATGCATACAAGCTAAATTCATGATAAAGGGCAGACTCATCGTTGGAGATGAGCCAGGATTAAAGTCAGTTGAAATAGCTACAGGTACCCCTTCATCAATCATTAGACGCCCCCTTGCAAATGGAGCTCGTAAGAAGAATGCTGTTCCAGGTAACAACACGGCAATCGTGCCAGCTCCCGCCATTTTCTGTATGCCTTCATCAGAAGCAACTAGCAAATGCTCAGCTGAAATCGCCCCTACTTCCGCAGCAAGCTCCGCTCCCTTATAGGGCTCAATTTCATCAGCATGAATTTTCGCTGTTAATCCATGCGCTTTTCCAGCCTCTAAAATTCGTTGCGACTGTTCTGGAGTAAATACACCTTTTTCACAAAAAACATCATTAAATTCTGCAAGCTCTAACTTGGCCACTTGCGGCAGCATGTCATGAATCACTACATCTACAAACTCATCTTCACGTCCTTTATAGTCACAGGGCACTGCATGGGCCCCCATAAAGGTACTAACGACATCAATGTCATGTGTAGCTTGCAATTTTTTTGCTACCTCGAGCTGTTTCTTTTCTGTTTCCCAATCCAAGCCGTAACCTGATTTTGCTTCGACTGTTGTGACACCATGCTTTAAAAACACGTCTAAGTGATGCATCGTTTTTTCATATAGATCCTCAAAGCTAGTTTCTCGTGTTCGCTTTGTCGTGGCATGAATCCCACCACCTGCATTCATGATTTCCATATATGTGGAACCATTGAGCCGCATATTAAATTCTTGCTCACGTGTACCTCCATGAACTAAATGCGTATGACAATCTACGAGACCTGGCATAACAATTTTACCGGAAGCATCAATAACCTCTGCTACCCTAACTAAATCAGGGAAATCCGCTTCAAGCTGTTCATAAGCCCCAACTGCTACAATGCGATTTCCTTCTATTAATACGCTGCCTTTTTCCACTACTGCAATTTGACGCATTTGTTCTTTTATACGAGGACCTTGTACAGTACTTTTTAGCGTAACCACTTCATTGGCATTTTTAATTAAAATCGTCACTTAGCATCATCCTTTAGCATTGGTACATGCACACCTTTATTCTTGGCTGTATTAATGGCAATTTCATAGCCAGCGTCTGCGTGACGTGCAACACCCATTCCTGGATCCGAAACTAACACTCGTGCAATTTTCTCAGCAGCAAGCTTTGATCCATCCGCTACTAACACTTGACCTGCATGCTGAGAGTAACCCATACCTACACCACCACCGTGATGAACACTTACCCAACTTGCACCACTCGCTGTATTGACAAGTGCATTTAGAATCGGCCAGTCTGATACTGCATCAGAGCCATCAAGCATCCCCTCCGTTTCACGGTTTGGTGATGCAACAGAGCCAGAATCTAAATGATCTCGCCCAAAAACAATCGGTGCTGATAGCTCACCATTAGCAACCATCTCGTTAACCTTCAGTGCAAAACGATGACGGTCACCATAACCTAACCAGCATATACGAGCCGGTAAACCTTGCCATTTCACCATCTTTTGCGCCATATCAATCCAATTTACTAGACCTTCATCATGGGCAAACATTTCTTTTGCAAGAGCATCTGTTTTATAAATGTCCTCAGGGTCACCGGAAAGTGCAGCCCAGCGGAATGGCCCTTTCCCCTCACAGAATAACGGACGAATATACGCTGGAACAAAGCCTGGGAAGTCAAAGGCATTTGTTACACCCATCTCTTTGGCATAAGCGCGAATATTATTTCCGTAATCAAATACTTCTGCGCCTGCTTGTTGGAATTCAAGCATTGTCCGAACATGTTCAGCCATTGTTTCTTTTGCTCTTTGCTCATACGTTTTTACATCTTTTTTACGAAGTTCTAGCGCTTCTTCAAACGTCATGCCATTCGGTACATAGCCATTTATCGGATCATGAGCAGATGTTTGATCTGTTACAAAATCAGGAATAATACCTCGGTTCAATAGCTCACGATTAACATCCGCACAGTTGCCAACAAGACCGATGGATGCAGGCTCTTTTTTGTCACGGAGTTTATTGATTAATTCAATCGCTTCATCTACTGTCTCTACAATATAATCACAGTAGCCCTCTTTTATTTTTCGTTCAATTCGAGCACGCTCCACTTCGACTACTAAAATGACAGCACCAGCCATTTTCCCAGCTAAAGGCTGTGCACCGCTCATACCACCCATACCACCTGTAAGGATGAATTTGCCACGTAAGTCAGCTGTGCCAAATACTTTTTTTCCTGCCTCTACGAATGATAGATACGTTCCTTGTAAAATTCCCTGTGCGCCAATATAAATCCAACTACCAGCCGTCATTTGACCGTACATCATTAAATCGCGTTCCTCTAGCTCATAAAAATGCTCCCAATTTGCCCACCCCGGCACTAAATTAGAATTCGCGATTAATACACGTGGTGCATGTTCATGTGTACGGAATACAGCAACTGGCTTTCCTGATTGAATTAAAAGTGTTTCATCATTCTCTAATTCTTTTAATGACTTAATAATTTGCTCGTAGCTCTCCCAATTACGCGCCGCTTTACCGATTCCACCATAGACGATTAGCTCATCTGGATTTTCTGCTACTTCAGGATCTAGATTGTTCATTAACATACGCATTGCAGCTTCCTGTGTCCAACCCTTACATGTTAATTCATTCCCTCGTGGTGCACGAATATTTGTTTTAACTACCATTAAAAACACGCTCCTTTAAAATAGTAAAAATGCTATTGGTGTTACGATGATTAAAGTTAATACGACACGTTCAAACCAAATGATTATAATTTGACGCAATGTCAATGGAATTTCAGATGATAAAATAAGTGGAATAACTGCTGAAAAGAATAAAATTGCCGATATTGATACGACTGCCACAATAAATTTCGTCACAAGTGTTGCTTGCGTGACAACAAGTGCTGGTAAAAATACTTCTGCTAGCGATAATGACAACGCTTTCGCTGTTAAAAATGGTTCTGGAACTTGTAATACGTATGTGAATGGTACAAAAATATACGCAAGCCAATCAAAAATTGGTGTATATGTTGCAAGTACAAGCCCTAGTAGACCAATTGACAAAATTGACGGAATAACACCCATCGCCATGATGAAGCCATCTTTTAAATTCGTCCATAAAATTTTAGATAAAGGTGGATTTTGCTCAACTGCCTCCATCGCCTGACGCCACGCTTCTTTAAAACGCCCCTTCCTAACAATTTTTTCTGGCATTGGCGTTGCGCCCTCGTAGTATTCATCCTTCATTGAACGAAGTGGATACATACGCGCTGTTAATGCAGTAACCACAAATGTTACAACGAGCGACACCCAGAAAAATGCATTCCAATGCTCCATCATATCCAGCGTACTTGCAACGACAACCATAAACGTTGCAGATACCGTCGAGAAGCCTGTTGCAATAATCGCAGCTTCCTTCGCTGTATAGCGACCCTCCATATAAACACGGTTCGTTAAAAGTAAGCCAACCGAATAACTGCCGACAAATGAGGCTACTGCATCCACTGCCGAACGTCCTGATGTTTTAAAAACAGGCTTCATAAACGGCTGTGCTAAAACACCGATGTATTCAAGCAACCCATAGCTAACTAGAAGTGCCAAAAACAAAGACCCGATTGGAATTAATACCCCCACTGGCTTAACAAGCTTCTCCAGCAAATACGGACCAATACTTTCATCCGCTAACCACGCGGGTGCTATATTGAAAATTAACAATATCCCTGCAACCATACCGCCCACTTTAAAGATTGACATTACAATATTGACTGTTGATTTATTCCATTTACTAGTAATAAATGGATGGATTGCTCCGCCTACAAGCATTATGAGTACATATGCAGTTACAAGTAGTGGTGCTTCAGCGCGAATAAAGTTCACTATATGGTCGATTAAAATTGTATTTTTATTTTGCCATTCAAACGATACAAAAAAACTAAATATTCCGACTAAGCTACATACAATCATCTTCATAGCAGAGGAAACTCTAAATTGCGAGCCTTGCTCCAACTCTTGTTGTTGAAATTCCATCCCAAACCTCCTAGATGTTAATAGTAAGAGCTCTTTCCGATAGAAACTCCATGTAATCAGGACAAGTTGAAGAATTTGTTGGTTTTTCTATCGGAAGTTATCGCCTTAAGGCTTACATAAACTCATTTAACAGAACATCACTCGTTAATAAATACTCTGAAAGCGCTTCAATTTCATCGCCGATTGGTTGATCCATTAACAATGGCGGACAAAATTCACGTACTTTTTCTAAATACTTTCGCGTTGTTGGAGATAACTGCTCTTCTGCCTTATCTAGATGAATAGCCTGCGATGCACAAATCATCTCTATCGCTATGACACGAGCAGCATTGTGGACGATTTGACGCACTTGTCGAGCAGATGTCGTACCCATGCTTACATGATCCTCTTGGTTACCTGACGTCGGTATGGAATCCACACTAGAAGGATGTGCCAACACTTTATTTTCAGAAACAATAGATGCCGCTGTATATTGTGCAATCATTAGTCCACATTCAATACCAGGATTTGTCGCTAAAAATGGCGGCAAACCTTCATTAAGATACGGATTAACCATACGCTCTGTACGTCGCTCTGAAATATTAGCCCACTCACTTACACCAACTTTTAAGAAGTCCATCGCTAATGCAATTGGTTGACCATGGAAATGCCCTCCTGATAACACTTCTCCATTTTCTAAAACAATCGGATTATCTGTCGTTGCATTCATCTCAGTTTGCACGCGGTCCTGAGCATAGAAAAACGATTGCCAGGAGGCACCATGCACTTGCGGGATACAACGTAATGAATAAGCATCCTGCATCCGTATCTCACCTTGCTTCGTCACACGTTTACTTCCCTCAAGCCACTTACGAATTCGCCCGCCTACAAGCTCTAATTCCGGATGTGGTCTTACTGCTAAAAGTGCTGGGTCAAACGCTGATGTAATCCCTTTTAGTGCCTCAAGTGTTAAACTCGCTGCCATATCTGCCGCAAGCCCAATACGCTCTGCTTCGTTCACTGTTAAAACACCAATCCCTGTCATTGCTTGTGTACCGTTAACAAGCGCTAGCCCTTCCTTAGCCTGAAGTCGAACCGGCGTTAGCCCTGCTTGCTCTAAAGCCTCACTACCGCTCATAATCTCTCCGTTAAACTCAGCCTTACCTTCACCTACTAGCACTAAAGCCAAATGTGATAACGGTGCTAAATCCCCACTTGCTCCAACCGAGCCTTGAGATGGTACAATCGGGTGCACTCCCTTATTTATCAAATCCACGAGTAGTTGCACTGTTTCCTGACGAATCCCTGAAAAACCACGCGCTAAAGCATTGGCACGTAAAACCATCATTGCACGCACAACATCTGTTGGAAATGGAGCACCAACACCTGTTGCATCTGAGCGCAATAAGTTTAGTTGTAAAAGCTCAATGTCTTCCTCTTCAATTTTTATATTACTTAATTTTCCAAACCCTGTATTCACACCATAAATTGTTTGCCCTTCAGCTAAACGCTTTTCAATTCGTTCTCTACTTAAGCGAATACGCTCCACACTTTCTGTAGATAGTGCAACCGTAGCATGACCTTTTACAATTTCTTCGATTTGCTGTCTCGTTAATGTATTGCCATCCAGCTCGATGATAGACTTCATATGATATCCCCCTATTCCTTCTGTGCTATGTAAAAAATGCTTTTTATAATAGCGATTACTCTATTTACATTGTACTAACTACATTTTTCAGAAAATAGAGAATTTTAAAAGAAAAAACATGATTTATTTCAGATTTTTTGTTATTTTTAATAATATAATCGTATTTTTTTACGAAACTAGATTGTTTTAAGGAGATTAATTGTCATGAAGGTGTTATTAATTGATCGAGATCCTACTGAACTTACAGGTATTCGTTGGTTTTTACATACGTATTTTCCTGGAGATGTAACGATTGAAATGTGTACAGCTATAAATGAGGCGCCTCAAAGTATCCAGCAATTCGAGCCTGAGGTAATACTACTGAACATCGACCTAATTTCAAATAATCGTTTAACTGCACTTTATCGTGTTTTGCAAAAACAATCGGGAACTATTCTAGCTATGACGACGGAGCCCTTATTTAAAAATGCATTGAGGGCAATTGATTTACAGGTCGCACATCTTTTTGTTAAACCAATTGATTTAGAAATATTAAAGCAAAAACTCACTGCTATTTCTCTTCGTACACCAAAGCCAAAGGTAGCTTATCAAGAAACTTCTGATGAATCTTTTTACTATCGATTATTTTTAGATAGTAAGACAAGTTCAATAGAAACAAATATACATTTCACCATGATCGAGCCTGAGCATTCAGAAATGTTTAATAAGCTGTTCAACTGGCTCCAGCAAACACCTATTTTTTATCATATGAAGATTTATCCTTTATCAGATAGAATCGTCTGCTTATTTCAAACGGATGATTTAAAGATTGTTGAAAAGGATGTTCGGACACTAATGAAGGAATGGTGGCTGTCACACAATAGCTCTTTAAATATCGGGATTTATGATGGAGAACCTACAACGATAAAGAATATGTATACATTAACAGAGCGTGCCCTTCATCAAAGTTTTTACGAAGGCTTTGGACACATTTTCTATGCGAGTAAACAGTTTGAAGCACAGCCTCTCGATCCTTTGTTAACACCAGAGGAGCAACAATTACTGATAAGTAGTTTAGAGGACGGAAATCTTGAAGCCGTCAAAGCATTTTTATATAGACTTTCTAATGAAGGAATTTATTATGAGCAAGATGACTTACGTATTCATCTAACGAGTGTATTAGCACAAATTCGCCGCTTTATGCTGAAATATAAATTACATGAGAAAGCCGCAATTGAGCAAAATTATCGCCAGCTTTTTCATTTAATCATCGAGCATCCGATATTTTATACCATTCTAAATAGCATTATTTCGTTTACTCAAAGACTTATTGAATTAGCTCGTGAGGCACGATTAGAAAAACGAGCCGACTATGTAGAACTGGCAATAGAAATTATCGATCAACAATTTCAGGATAGCGGGTTATCTTTACCTTTCGTTGCTCATAAGTTAGGGATTAGTCCCAATTATTTAAGTACGATTTTTTCAAAGAAGCGAGGACTGCCATTTAAACGCTACCTACAGCAAGTCCGAATTCATAATGCTACAAAAATGCTTGTAGAAACAGATTTTGCTATTAGTGAAATTGCCTATTTAAATGGCTTTGATGATCCGAATTATTTCATTAAAATTTTTAAACAGCAAATTGGTATTACTCCTAATCGTTATCGTAAAGCTTGAAAAGAAGTACGCTAGAATTTTTCAATTAGCATAAATTTTTTCAATTTGAAAGGATTTAACACAAGGATTCTCTTTATTTCTATTTACCTTTAGTCGGGAAAATATAGAAGCATTTATCTTCTTATTTCTTTATAACGTTTTAGAAAAGCTTAAATACCACAAAAATCTATGCATATATTAATAATTCCACACATATATTTAAAGTTTATATCTTAATGTAAAAATTCTTTAACAATAATCATTATAATTTACTAGCAATTCTATTTTATATTTGTTATAGTAATTCATGAAGAGTTCAACTCTCATCTTTTTTCAGGAGGTAAACTAATATGACAAACGCAAATGATCGTAGCCGCCGCTTCACAACAGCAGGTGGTGCACCCGTAGTAAGCAACCATGACTCAATGTCAGCAGGTCCTCGTGGTCCTCTATTACTTCAAGATGTATGGTTAGTTGAAAAATTAGCAAACTTCAACCGTGAAGTGATTCCTGAACGTCGTATGCACGCTAAAGGCTCAGGTGCATTCGGTACTTTCACTGTAACTCATGATATTACTAAATATACAAAAGCTAAAATCTTCTCAGAGATTGGGAAAAAAACAGAAATGTTCGCACGCTTCTCAACTGTTGCGGGTGAGCGCGGTGCAGCAGATGCTGAGCGTGACATCCGTGGGTTCGCGCTTAAATTCTATACAGAAGAGGGTAACTGGGATTTAGTTGGTAATAATACACCTGTCTTCTTCTTCCGTGATCCATTACACTTTACTGATTTAAACCACGTGGTAAAACGTGATCCACGTACAAATATGAAAAACGCAAATTCAAACTGGGACTTCTGGACTTTATTACCAGAGGCACTTCACCAAGTAACAATAGTTATGTCTGACCGTGGTATCCCAGCTGGCTACCGCCATATGCATGGTTTCGGCTCTCACACTTATAGCTTCATTAATGCTGAAAACGAGCGCGTATGGGTTAAATTCCACTTCCGTACAGAGCAAAGTATTCAAAACTTAACTGGTGATGAGGCAGCGGAATTGATCGGTAAAGACCGTGAATCTTCACAACGCGATCTATATGAGTCAATCGAAAAAGGCGACTTCCCTAAATGGAAAATGTACATTCAAGTAATGACAGAAGAACAAGCTCGTGAATTACCATATAACCCATTTGACTTAACAAAAGTATGGTATAAAAAAGACTTCCCACTAATTCCTGTTGGTGAATTCGAGTTAAACAAAAATCCAGACAATTACTTTGCAGAGGTTGAACAAGCAGCGTTCGCACCATCTAACATTGTTCCTGGTATTAGCTTCTCTCCAGACAAAATGTTACAAGGTCGTATCTTTGCATATGCTGATGCACATCGCTACCGCTTAGGTGTAAACCACCACTCGCTTCCTGTAAACGCACCAAAATGCCCATTCCGTTCATTCCACCGCGATGGTGCTATGCGTTTCGATGGAAACCTTGGTTCAACTTTGGGCTATGAACCAAATAGCTACGGCGAATGGGAGCATAATTTAGACCATAAAGAACCTGACTTACGTATTGACGGTCATGCTGGTATCCACGACTTCCGTGAAGATGACAACAATTACTTCGAGCAGCCAGGTAAATTATTCCGTCTAATGTCGGCAGAAGAGCAACAACGCCTATTCGAAACTACAGCTAACGATATGGCACCAGTTGAGGAGTTCATCAAACGTCGTCACATCCTTCATTGCTATTTAGCTGATCCTGCATATGGTGAAGGTGTAGCAAAAGCGATGGGTCTTTCATTAGAAGGTATGGATCTTTCAAACCCATACGTAAAACAACCAACTAACGTTTAATTTATTTCAGCCTAGGCTTAATTGATATTTTCCACTTATTATTGATATCCAAATCCAACTTTTTACTCCATGCGAAGAGCAACTTCACATGGAGTTTTTTTACGTTTTAATGATTAAGAAAAGCTTGTGCCTAAAAAATAGACACAAGCCTTACGCTTTGCATTATTGATAAATCTGACTGCCCGCCTTTTTAAATTCCTCTGCCTTTTCCTGCATACCTTTATGAATAGCTTCCGTAGTATTCATATCTTTATCCTTTGCATAATTACGAATATCCTGCGAGATTCTCATACTACAAAACTTAGGTCCACACATCGAACAGAAGTGCGCTGTTTTCGCCCCTTCTGCAGGTAATGTTTCATCATGATATTCTACCGCTCGCTCTGGATCTAGCGCTAAGTTGAATTGATCGCGCCAGCGGAATTCGAAGCGTGCTTTAGATAATGCATCGTCACGCTGCTGTGCTCCCGGATGCCCTTTCGCTAAATCAGCTGCGTGTGCAGCAATTTTATACGTAATAACCCCTACTCGAACATCCTCCCGATTTGGTAATCCTAAATGTTCTTTAGGTGTTACATAGCACAGCATTGCCGTACCAAACCAGCCTATCATTGCAGCACCAATAGCTGATGTAATATGGTCATAGCCAGGAGCGATATCTGTTGTCAACGGCCCTAAAGTATAGAAAGGAGCTTCCTTACACACCTCTAACTGCTTGTCCATGTTTTCTTTAATAAGATGCATTGGTACATGCCCTGGTCCTTCTACCATCACCTGTACATCATGCTTCCAGGCAATTTGCGTTAATTCCCCTAGCGTTTCTAGCTCCGCAAACTGCGCCTCATCATTAGCATCTGCGATAGAACCTGGACGTAAACCGTCACCTAAGGAGAAGGCAACATCATATGTTTTCATAATTTCGCAGATTTCTTCAAAATGCGTATATAAGAAGCTCTCTTGGTGATGATATAAACACCATTGTGCCATAATCGAACCGCCACGGGACACTATACCCGTTACACGATTCGCCGTTAATGGTACATAGCGCAGCAATACCCCTGCGTGAATTGTGAAATAATCAACACCTTGCTCAGCCTGCTCAATCAACGTATCACGATACACTTCCCACGTTAAATCCTCTGCCACACCATTTACTTTTTCTAGCGCTTGATAAATCGGTACTGTCCCTACTGGCACTGCGGCATTACGGATAATCCATTCACGCGTCGTATGAATATGCTTACCAGTCGATAAATCCATAATGTTATCAGCGCCCCAACGGGTAGCCCACGTCATTTTTTCTACCTCTTCCGCAATAGAGGATGACACCGCTGAATTTCCAATATTGGCGTTAATTTTTACATGAAAATTACGTCCAATAATCATTGGCTCGGCCTCAGGGTGGTTAATATTAGAAGGTAAAATAGCTCGACCCGCCGCAATCTCTGAGCGCACAAATTCAGGATCTATGTTTTCGCGAATCGCTACAAACTCCATTTCTGGTGTAATAATTCCTTTTCGCGCATAGTGAAGCTGAGTTATATTTCCACCTTTCTTAGCACGTAGAGGTTTTCTAGATAAATCCGGAAAAACATTTTCTTGAATACGAGGATCATCCGCATTACGGAAACCGTTATCCTCTGGCTTGATTGTACGACCTTCGTATTCCTCGACGTCACCTCGTTCTCTGATCCATGCACTACGTAAAGTTGGCAATCCTTTCGTAATATCTACCTTATATGCAGGATCCGTATACGGACCACTCGTATCATAGACACGAACTGGCGCATTTTCCTCTTCACCGAAGCTACCTGTCGTTGGACTTAAAGCAATCTCACGCATTGGCACTAAAATATCTGGTCGTGATCCTTCCACATACACTTTTTTGCTTCCATCAAAATTTGACATAATCGTAATATTCTTTTCGCTAACTGTTGTCATGAACTATTTCGCTCCCGTTTTTACGTATTTTTATACAAGGACCAAATCTAGCTCACCCCTCAAAAAAACAAAAGCCGAATCCAAAATTTTTTTTGGATCCGGCTAAGAATGTAAAGGTATAGTTATCGCAAAGAGCTTATATTGCAATAAAGGTTAACTTTCCCACGCTGGTATGAGCCAGATCAGGTCCAAAGGGTCAAGAAACCTCTATGCGTTTCCCTCTCAGCCCGACTCATCAGACTCCCCTAGTTAATGCTATTAAGTTTGATGCTAGTGTAGCAGATATTGCTAAGAGATGGAAGCTTCATTTGATAATTTTTGGCTTATCACCCAAACGTGAGGTTGATTTCCGTTCCGACTGGGCGCTTTGTAGCTGTCGCTACAGAAAACATTTGTTGCTGACGCTTCGCTTTCGCACAGATAAAACATTTGTTGCTGACGCTTCGCTTTCGCACAGATAAAACATTTGCCGCTGACGCTTCGCTTTCGCGCAGAGCAGAGCTTCCTGGGGGGCGTCCGATGAGCCGCTTCGCTTCGCTACAGGGTCTCGGGCCAATAGATGTTTTTTGTGCGAAAGCGCAGCGACAGCAGCAGCACCGATGTTGGTCACGAAGGCGTTATCACAGGACGTGATGTTTTTAGCCTTCGTTCCTCTATTGCTAATCCCCAAGGAGTCGCCCAGTCTCCACTCCAATCAACTATATATACGGCGTACGTTTTAACAAAATATTTTTATAAATCGGTAGTAAAGCCTCACACTCCAGAACGGCTGTCACTCTATCTTAGTCCGAAAACAACTAGCCGTTAGGTAAACAACAGTTCCGCTACATAAATCACAATTGTCACGGTAATACAGCTTACAATCGTTGAGAATAAAACAGTTTGTGCGGCAGTTGCCGATTCCACATCGTATTCTAATGCTAGACTAGAGCTATTACGTGATGTCGGGAAAGAACTAGCTATAAAAAGAGATTGTGCCACGACACCGTCTAAGCCAAGTGTAAAAATAATAAGTAAAGCTACAGCTGGCCCTATGATTAGTCGTGTAAAACAACTAATAAATACCGTCTTATTGAACATCGATTTGATTTCAAGCTGTGATAGCTGTGCCCCTAACGTTATTAACGCTACAGCGATAAAGCCATCTGCCACATGGTCTATCGGAATTTTTATAAACTGTGGAATAGTGATATCAAAATAGTTCATCGCTACACCAATAATAAGGGCATGAATAATAGGCATTTTGAGGAAATCTTTCACAATAGACATGCCTGATTTTGTTGAAGAAATTAAATTGTACAAGCCGTATGTATAAGTCGTCATATTTTGAAAGATTACGAGAATGACCTGAATCGCTACTCCAATCGGCTGCGTCACAAAAATCATTTGTGCAACTGGAATACCATAGTTGCCCGAATTAATAAGGACTACACTATTTTTAAACACTGCAGCCTCTGTTTTTACTAAACCAAGTCCCTTTGCTATAAAGTGACTAAGCACCATTTGGCTGCCGATAAAGAGTACAATAAATAATGCAACTTCTACAAGAACTGGCAGCTCTATACGCGTTTCGTATAAATTCACAAAAACAGCTGCTGGCATAAAGCAATATGTAATAAGCTGAGATAATGCCTTTAAATTAAAGTGAAATTTCTTTTGTAAAACTGCGCCAAGTACTAGAAGCACCAAAATAGGAGCGACAATCTGGAAGAAAATCATACCGAGATACATCATAGTGATGTCCCCCTTTCCTTTCCTATAGTAGTGCTGTTTTTTCGCTCGGTCAATGCACCTCAATGTTATCTCATCATTCATGAAAGGTATTTTCTTCTGAAATGTACAATACTAATCCAGTGTTTTTTATCGGGAAAAATGCAAAAAAGAAAGACTGCCTCCGAAATCAGGCAGTCCTTCTTAAAATTCATCCTTTAACATTAAGCAAGCTTAAATCGATTAACGACCGCTTGTAATTCATTGGAAATCTCTTTCATATTATTAATGGAATCTGCAACCTTTTGTAGCTCTGCTTGCTGATCAATAGCAGACGCACTTACCTGTTCCGCAGATGCAGCAGTCTCCTCTGAAATAGCTGAAATACTTTGGATTGCCATAATCGCTTGATTTTTATGCTCTAACATATGAGAAAGCTGAGTCATTAATTCATTAATTGAAGTTGCGATAGAACTAGAAAGCTCACTATTATCTTTAAACGCAAGCTCCGTGCCTTGTACTGATTCATTTTGAGCTTCTATTAAGCCCGCGTTTGAAGCAATGACAGCAACTGTTTGCTGAGAATTTACAAGAATACTATCTACTGTTCGCTTTATGACCTCTGTTTCATTTTTTGATTGCTCTGCTAGCTTTCGCACTTCCTCGGCAACAACTGCAAAACCTTTACCATGTTCACCAGCTCGAGCAGCCTCTATGCTTGCATTTAAAGCTAGTAAATTTGTTTGCTCTGTAATACCTTGAATAGACGAGATCACTTGATTAATATTGGCAATATTGGACGCCAAAGACTCGACTTGCTGTTGAATACGTCCATTCATTGTATTTGTTTCTGCATTACGTTCACGTAAGCTTTCGACTTCTTTCATACCTTTATCTGTAGTTGCTTTCGTTTTATTCGATAGCTCATCCATTTCATTCGAAAGCGATGTAATGGCATCAATCTGATCGGATAGATCAATCATTCGATAGTTTGTTTCTTCTGTATCCTCAGATTGTTTTGATGCCCCTTGTGCAATTTCATTAATAGCTACAGAAACCTCTTGACTTGAAGCTACTATTTCATTAAATGCTTCATGAACATGATTGGATGATTGATTAAGCAATGTCGTCGAATTCAGAACCGTTTGAATGGCACTATTCGTTTGATCTAGCATATTATTATAAGCTAGTGCAACCATACCAATCTCATCAGTCTTAATATATTGTTCATCTACTTTTTGAGTTAAATCTCCTTCTGCCGCCGTTTCAATAGAAGTACGTAAAAACTTTAATGGCTTCAATAGTTTATAGATAAACAAGGCACTAGCAACGGTCATTAAAACGACTATAATAATTGAGGCTATAATTGTAAAAATAAGTACATGATTATAAGTTTCTAATATTTTGGATTTAGGTAGCACTATTTGTACAGTCCATGTCTCATCAATTCCATCTAAAATCATCGGAGCAAAAACATTAAATGCATTTTCCTTAAGTTCTGCCGAATCCATATACATACTTTTTAGCTCGCCATTATCCATAGTTTGCTTAATGCTTGTCCAATCCATATGATCTTGCATATTTAATCCCTTTAAAGCCTCACCAAAGCTATTTGCTGTTAAAATCCCATTATTAGTAATAATTGCTGCATAGCCACCATCTGGCTTTACGGACTCTGTCAATTCAGTTAAATAATCAATAGCCAAATCTGCCGTCAATATGCCGAAAAATGATCCTGAAGCATCGACTAATGGAACAGAAATCGTTGTCATTAGTACTGTTTTTCCATTCACATTATAATCATAAGGCTCCGTTAAAATTGCTCGTCCTTCTTCTTTCGGTATCCAATACCACTCAGAAACACTCTTATCTTCCAGGCCTTCAAGAGAAGCAGTTGTTATTTTATTCTCATCTTTACTTAAGTAAGGGACAAAGCGATTTTTTGAATCCACTAAAGTAGCATGAATTGTCGGATCGATCTTTGTGGAGTTCTGTTCAAAAACAGCGCCTACACCAAGTAAATCTTCATTATTAACTAAATTACTTTCCATCATATCTATGACGCCTTTAGCGGAAAGCTCGCCATTTTTCTCCATACTTTCAATTATCCGCTTCGTTGTCAGTAATGTATTATTTGCTTTCTCAAAACGTTCACCCATCTTTGCTGCTGAATATTCTGCAGTTTCAAGCGTCGCACTTTCCGCATCATCAACACTTTGAGTCTTTAAAATATTACCTGTAATCGTTATATAAGTAATAAATAATACTAAAAATAACCCTATTATTAGGGAAGATAGTTTTAAAGAAATACTCTTAGATTTTTTCATCACAACACCCCTTTTTTATAACATAATAATGGATGGAATGTTGTACCACAATAAAAGATTTAGCGAATAAAGTAGAATTTTATAAATTTATCGAAGGATTTCAGAAAAGTATTAAATATTACGAAAAAAAGGACTATTGTTTTACTTCATTATGATAAATAACAAAACATAACCCCTTTTATACTAAATTAAAGTAATCTATGATATATTATCCATTAAATACAATGATCGGAGTGACTAAAATGAAGAATAAAGCGTTCACTACTTTTATGGCAACTGCTATTACAGCAACGTTAGTGTTGCCAGCGTCAACTGCAAACGCTGCTTCTAATGATTCACCTCACTCAATTCAAATTGATGAGCAGATAGTTGCAGCCAAAACAAAGGTTCCATCAGGTCAAAGCGTTACCATTACCAATATCACTAAAGATAAAGTAATTACATCCAATGGCCAATTTAAAATTAGTCAGTCGCTGAAGCCCCTCTTTAATACATCGAATAAAACTGCATTAACGAATGCCGAAGCCACAGTCGTAGTGAAAAACGGTGAAATTACAAGCGTTACAGCACTAACATTAAATAAAGCTGGTACAAACAAAAAAGCAGTGTATTTTGATGGCGGTGATGCACAGATAGCAGGAAATCTAACTGTAAATGCGGATTATGTTAAAGTGCAAAATATTGATATTGACGGTGAACTTATCATAACGAACCGAGTAAAGAAAGCAATTACTATCGATGGAGTAGACGTTGAGGAGACGATCACATTCAAGCCTCTACTGACGAGAAAAGTAAATTGGTTATATGTCTCTTTAAAAGATATTAAATACTCAAAGATTAATGTGGAACGCTCTAAAATAAATGTGACTTCTGACCAACCTATTTCTAAAGTCGATGTGGTAGGTAAAGTAAATTCATTTGAAGTTAAGGCTAATGTTGATAAACTTATAATCGATGTTGAAAATGATTTTAGCCTTTATGGAGAGGGTAAAATTGAGCAAGTGATTGTCAAACATGGAGCGAAGGTAGCTTTAGATTCAGGACATCAAATTAACAAAGTGCAGGTGGATGATAAAAAGGCCTCTGTAATTTTACCAGTCGTGAATAAATCAGAGCTAAGTAAATTAGTGTCTTCACCTCCGTATGTTGCAGTTTCTTATAATGGAAATGACATTTTAACAACTGAAAAATGGACAACACAGGCTGACCGTTCTGCTTTCGAATCCGTAGTAGCAAGTGCAGGAGCAGTAGCTAATAATCCCAACGCCTCACGGGAACAAGTGAGCAATGCGATTACACACTATAAAAACGCATTAGTAGCTTATCAAGCCGCACAAAAGAATGGAACAAAATATACTTATGGCGATAAATCTTCACTTCAATCGCTTATCAATTCTGTTCAGTATGTTACAGTCTCTTGGAATAATGGTAATGATGTAGCTTCATATGTACCTTGGACGACTCAAAGTGAGAAGGATGCTTTAGCTTCTGCCGTTTCATCTGCTCAGTATGTTGTAAATAATAGTTATTCAACTCAGTCTGATATCACAAATTCTATTAGCAATTTAAACTACGCGATCACGGTTTATAAAAATGCACAAAAATATGGTACTTACCAAACTAATAGCGATCGATCTGCCCTTGTATCGCTTATTAACTCTGTTCAGTATGTTGCAGTTTCTTGGAATAACGGTAATGATGTAGCATCATATACACCTTGGACAACTCAAAGTGAGAAGGATGCTTTAGTCAATGCCGTTTCATCCGCACAGTCTGTTGCAAATAATAGCTATTCAACTCAGTCTGATATCTCAAATTCTATTAGCAATTTAAACTACGCGATTACTGTTTATAAAAATGCACAAAAATATGGTACTTACCAAACTAATGCCGATCGATCTGCCCTTTCATCACTTATTAACTCTGTTCAATATGTGACCGTTTCTGTCAATGGATCTGAATTATCTTCTAATGTCATTTGGACGACACAAAGCGAAAAAGACACTTTAGTCAATGCGGTTTCATACGCTCAAAGTGTTGCCAATAATGGCTACTCGTCTCAGTCAGATATTTCGTCTGCCTATAATTATTTATATAATGCTATTTCAACGTATAGAAGTACTCATAAATCCGGTGTAAATTATCGGAATTATGTTGATAAATCTTGGCTAACGTCACTCATTAGTTCTGTTCAGTATGTAAAGACTTCTGCTAACGGAGATGGAACTGACGTACCCTATTATGAAAAGTGGACAACAGAAAGAGCAAAACGTGACTTAGAAAGAGCAGTGCAAAACGCTCAATCAGTTGTCAGTAACTCCTATGCATCTTCGTACGAAGTGACAGATGCTATTAACAGTTTAGACAAGGCAATCAGCATTTATAAAGAAGCGCAAAGTTACGGTAATCAAAAATAGAAAATAAAAAGGACTCTACACCGAGAGAGTCCTTTTCTCTCATATAGAGCCAGTCTTAGACCAAAACATCTGTATATTCTCTTTCCCAATTTTTATACCATTTCTCAATTCCTTCACTAGGCTCCACCGCTAATTGCTCCTGCAACATTTTCTTTAACAGCCAATATTGTTCCCCCACAGCAGCGGCATTGTTTAGTAAATGATAGAGCTTCATCAAGGTGAAATAGCTATCTTCCTCATTAGGTGAAAATGATTGAACTTTTTCTTGCACTTTCACCGCAGCAAGATATTTTTCATGTAAAGTATAAAACTCACATAATTGCTGTGCATGATGTGTCCACAAACGTCTTAGTCGCTCTCTTTCACTTTCTGACCATATGTAATCACTATCGCCCAAATAATCCCCTGTATAGACTTGGAATACACGCTCATGCTCTTCTACTGTACTCTGTTGTAGCGGAGGTAAAGATTTTAATTGAGCCAGCCATTGCTCTACATCAATTACTACATCTTCCAACAATAATTTATAGCCTGAATTCAACAACGGACTTGCGATTTGAACACCGTCAAGTCCATAATTTTTCAAAGTTTGTCGGATTGTATAAATAGCTGTATAAAGCTGCTTACATGCCTTATCTATATCAGATTCTGGCCAAAACAATTCCAAAATGGTGTCTCGATAAATCATTTCATTGCGATGACTAAGCATATAAGCAAACAATTCTTTTGCTTTCGACGTACGCCACTTCATTAAGTGTGCATTACCATCAGGCGACGCTACCTTCAGACCCCCTAACAGCTTAATCATTTTTTGTTTAGCTGTGATTGGCTGATTCTTTTCGATCATCTGTTGAAGCCGTTCCAATGATTTATGTAAACGAAGCTTTTGTACAGGCTTTAAGAGATAATCTATAGCATGCAAATTGAAAGCATCTATAGCGTATTGGTCATAGCCTGTGGTAAAGACAATTTCCACGTGCGGCGATATTTCTTGAATTTTCCCACCTAGCTCAAGTCCATTCATACCAGGCATTACAATATCTAAAAATACAACATCAGGTTGTAAACTATGTATTTGAGCAATCGCTTCTAGAGAATCTGTATATTCTCCAACTATGTCAATTTCTGAGATACTACTTTTTTCAAGTAAGGTTTTTAATCTCGTTAATGGTAGATGTTCATCATCAACTATCACAATTCTCATAACATCCCCTCCTTAAACACTTGTCATACTATTAATATCGTTCTATTTCTTTCAAACCTGATAGAAAATCATTACTTTTGAAGGATTTTTTAAGGAATCTGTCGAAAATTAACTTCTATGATAAAAAAGCAAATTATCTCCAAAAATTTAAAGATTGTTCTGATTGTTAGCTTATTCTTTAGCTTGCTTACATTACTTCGATTTACCTGGATGAATATCATTGATGTCCCAGAAGGAGCAGTTGCAAAACAAGGTACTATCGATTTAAGAGGTGTTGAAACAAGCAAAGACTTTAAAAGAAAGCTACATGGCGAATGGGAGTTTTACCCCAACACCCTACTCGTTTCAGAAAATCCAAAACCATATAAACAGAATGGTCATAAAATTTATTCCACTTTACCAGAATCATGGGATAAATACTTTAACAACGAAACAAATATTCATTATGGTTCTTATCGCTTAACTATTTTGAAAGATGACAAAAAGCCTCAACTGTATGGCATTACCATACCTGAAGGACTGTCACCTTATGAGCTTTATGTTGATGGAAAGCTTATCGGAAGTCTAGGAGACATTACATCAGATAATGAAAAAACTGCCCCCGCCAGTAGACCTATTACACATTATTTTACGCTAGATTCCAGTGAAAGCGAGATCATCATACAAGGTGTCCAAACAAATCGATTTGCACAGGGCGGTTTTACAAAAGATATTATTTTTGGCGATTTACACTCCATGGAACGAACAAAGTTCTTTTCAATTGCAACGCAAATGGCAGTTTGCCTAGTCTTTATATTTTACTTACTTTTCACTGCTTTACTTTTTGCGATAGGTATTCGAAGCAAATCACTTATTTACTTTGCAATGATCATTATTTCTACTTGTATAACCGTGCTTGTTTCGAGCAATAAAATTTTATATATTTACATGCCCATTAACTGGATTTGGGCATACAAAATCTATTACTTTTCTTATATTAATAACATGTTGTTTTTTATTTTATTTCTACGCGATTTAGTCAAGGAATATTCAAAGCCCAAAATATTAACCGTTGTTCCAATGCTATGTGCTGTGTACCTACTATTTATTGTACTAGCTCCTATCGAGTATATTATTAGCACTAAATTTATTTTCACAATACTCATTAGTGTTTCTCCTATTATTATAACTATTTTTATGCTGATTATAGTCATTAAAGGAAAAAAAGGGGTTGTATTTTTATTATTAACGGGCACTGCTGTCGTAACTAATTCGCTATATTTCTCATTAAGGCAGAATGCTACATTGCCTTATAGTCATTACCCCTTCGATCTATTGATTGCCATTACTGCTATATCAGCATTTTGGTTTACGCAATATTTTCAAACAACGCTGCAAACTGAAAAACTTACAGTAAAGCTGCAAAAAGAGATTAACACGAAGGATGATTTTCTTGCGAATACCTCTCATGAGCTTCGCAACCCACTGCACGGCATGATGAGTATTGCACAAACACTGTTAGTTAAGCAGGATCATCAGTTCGCTGAAAAAAACAATGATGATTTAAAACTTCTACTGACAATCGGTAATCATATGTCCTATATGCTAGATGATTTACTAGATTTAGTAAAACTAAAGGAAAAAACTATTCGTCTTCAGCCAAAGCCGATTAATGTTTATAATTTAACAAGCGGTGTAAGCAACATTTTTCTTTTTATGTTAAAAGGAAAACCAGTAGAGCTAATAATAAACATCCCTAAAGATTTACCACCTGTATTAGCAGATGAGACTCGGCTTATTCAAATTTTTACGAACTTATTTCATAATGCCATTAAATTTACAGAAAAAGGTTCTATTATATGTGATGCTGAGGTGGTTGGTAAAAAACTATATATTTCTATTACAGATACGGGAATTGGTATTGAAAAGGACATGCAAGAAAGTATATTTGAACCATATGAGCAAGTTGATTCGAGTATGACATCTATAGGTGGTGGACTTGGACTCGGCTTAAGCATATGTCAGGAACTCGTTATCTTACACGGAGGCACAATATCGCTATCATCAACTGTTGGAAAAGGCTCTACGTTTACTTTCTCGTTACCGATAGCTAAAAATCTAGCTGTAGATGAAGCCGATTTAAACGCTGAAAACGATGCTTCTCTTTCAAAATACGTTTCATTACTAAACAATCTTTCCAAATTTGAAGGTGAAATTACTGCAGCTACCGAAAAAGGATCTCTTGTGACAAGTCATTCACGCGTTTTAATTGTTGATGATGACGCTGTAAACTTGCAGGTGCTTACCAACGTGCTGTCTACAGAGCCTTATGAAATTGAAACTGCATTAAGTGGTGCTGAGGCTCTAGAAAAGCTGCAGGAAGGTAGCTTTGATCTGATAATTTCGGACATTATGATGCCACATATGTCAGGTTATGAGTTAGCTCAACGAATTCGTGAGCGATTCTCTATTTCCGAACTGCCAATACTTTTCTTAACAGCTCGTCAGCAAAGAGAGGATATACAGCTTGCCTTTTTAAGTGGTGCAAATGATTATGTTAAGAAGCCAATGGAATATGTAGAACTTAAATCTAGGGCCAATGCACTTGTTCGCGTCAAGCAAACAAGTGAAGAACGTCTACGGATTGAGGCAGCATGGCTACAAGCACAAATTCAGCCTCACTTTTTCTTTAATACACTCAACTCAATTATATCCCTACACGGGGTAGATGATGAGCAAATGGAAGAATTACTGCTAGCTTTCAGTGATTATCTACAGATGAGCTTTGATTTCCAAAATGCCGACTTAGTTGTGCCTATCAGCTACGAATTAAAGCTCGTTCACTCCTATATAGCAATCGAGCAAATACGCTTCGGTAATAGAGTTCAAGTAATATGGGACATCCCTGAAAATATAGAGCTATCAGTCCCACCACTGTCGATTCAAACACTAGTTGAAAACGCCATCCAGCATGGCATTTTACCTCGCATACAAGGAGGAACCGTCACAATTCGCATTGCAGAAGCCGAGGAGCACTTTGCAATATCCATCTCCGATAATGGTGTTGGCTTCGATAACACTGGCCCTAAAAAACAAACAAGCGTTGGTCTCGTTAACACCGAACAACGCCTAAAGCAATTATTTGGCGTGGAGTTAACAATAGAAAGTGTAATTGGACAAGGCACGACCATCTCGTTCCCAATTCCTAAATAGGAGTAAGGCGATATCGGCTTTATATTATCGAAGTTTTGTTGATCTAACCATCAGTTCGAAGGGTGTATCCGTCACTATGAAGGTTCTATCCGTTTTATAATTCAAAAACAACAGGCGCTAGAGGAATCTCTATAGCCTGTTGTTTCTTTTATGCAAGCAATATTGCCTCTGTATAGGTCTTAAAATCACTTAAATGATTCTCGATAATTGCTTGGAGTATATTTAATTCAATAGATTGATAATCATGCATAGCAATATTTTGGAACCCAACCATATTTATTAATGTTTTTGCTAATCCATGGTCAATAATGTTATTCTCCTCAAGTAATTTGAATGCTTCTCTACTCGTTTTCCATACACTTCGTTGACACGCTTCACACAGCGCTCAATTGTAGCAATTTTATTTAGAACAACATCATTAGTTACCATAGACACTACCCCTCTCTTCAATTGATCTCAAAATCTCCGCACGTTGTTCATTTAACGTTACATACATTGATAGGGCCTTCATTCGTTCTTTAACAAAGGTGTTTTCATCTATCAATGACCATACCACTTGAAAAAATTTGTGCTGCAAACACTGTATCAACCGTCTTCATATCGACTAAATCAATATCAACATTACAAGCCTGTGCAATTTCTCCGGCTAATAGAAAACGTTCGTAACTTGAGAGAGGCTTATCTGCAAAATACGCTATATCTAAATCACTATCTTCACGTGCCGAACCCCGCGCATAATAACCAAAAACAATAACAAAGGCGGGTTTAACAGCCGTAGCTAACTTTTCAACAACTACCTTCTGCCAGTTTCGTTGCAAATAAAACACCCCCGCTCCTTCTTAGAATCATTATAATAAAACTCTACCCTTAATTATGAGTGTTCTTTCCGTCAGTTCCAGGAATCTATCCGTTCGTTTGTTTGATCGTTCTATCCGTCTCGATTGAAACAAGCAGACTACGGACTTATCTGCTTGTTTACATTTCGTATTCTCATAAGTACATAAGACACAAAATCTTAAAAAAAATACAAAACCTATCTACCTATTCCCCAAAAAAATACATAAAAAAATCCTAAGCTATGATAAAATTGGTTTATCAACATATATTAGGATAATTCCGTCTAGACAGGACCCTTTTCAGCTAGTAAATAATCAATCGTTTCTTAAGGCAGTTAAAGGATTTACCTAGGATAAAAACCCTATGATTTACCATTACACTTATCAAAACAACAGGAGGTTTCCCATATCATGAAAAACAAAAGAAAACTAGCTTTACTCGCCCTAGTTGCTGTCCCTTCACTGATCTATACTGCACCAACTACGTCAGCATCGGCTGCTGATGTTTCTGGACATGCAAAAACGGCTTACATATACAATAATAATTATTACTACAACTCAAACGTTACAAATGTTGTACAACTTATTTCGAACATTAACGATACTTATTACTCATTCCAAGCAAACCTTGAGGCAGCCCTCAAAGCCTACAACGAGTTAACTGAAACAGAAAAACAATACGTCACGAATTATTCAACACTATCAAATCATCAACAAACGAGAGTAGCGTATCGTAAGCTTGCTGCACAAATTGATGAGAAATTAGCCTCCGTGGAGTCAACTTCTGTTAATTACTATCAAAATGTCATGGAAACGAAAGATTGGTACAATACGTTAAATGCAGCGCAAAAAACCTTTGTGAGTGCTGAATCACAAAGAATACTGAATTCCTATATCACGCCAAATACATCTATCGATAAAGTGGTCAATAAAATCCAATTGTTAAACTCTTCTCGTATTAGCTTCCATCAGGATGTAGCTGATGCGAGAGCCGAGCTTAATGCACTACGCAAACATACAAACGTCTCATTACCTGCTGGCGTCGAAAAGATTTTATTAGATGCTGAACAGCTTGTTGTGAAGGATAAGGCAGCAGCTAAGGAAGTAGAAAATGCTATTGCAGCTTTATCACCTAAAACGTCCACTGCTCAAGATGTACAGGCAGTCAAAACAGCTTTCGAAGCTTTAACACCCGTGCAGCAGCAGCTTGTGCCAAATGTCTGGACATTAGCAGACTATGTAAATGGTAAATATGATCTGCCGGCTAAAGGAAATGCGAAAAAAACACCGACTTTTTCTGACAAAGCTGCCTTACCTGGTAAAACCACAGCTATGACTAGAAACAAAAATACCTATACAGCAAAAATTAATGTTGCTGACTCAGAAAATAGTACAGAGCGCTTTGTTTTAACAACGAAATCCAATATGACTGTTATTATTCCACCGCTAGGAACTCTTCTTAATGAGGATACTGGCGTAATGGAAATTCAAATTACACGAAATTTGAATCGTATCACATTCCAAGCAACATTAAATAATAAACCAGTTGAATTTGAGGCAGATATGGAAATCATTCTCGAGAATTTACCACCGAATGCCTCCATCGTTCGTACCTATGACTTTAACGAGCAGATGCCAGCTGATTACACTGTAGAAGGAAATCAACATTTTATTCAAACATCTACACCAGGTACATTCCAGATCGTTAGAAATTAATCTCCTTCATGATCTCCAGTAAAGATTAAAAAAATCATAACCCTCTGCCGATACTTTGTTATTAGCAGAGGGTTTAACATTATCAAAACCCTCTTGAAAATTTTATTAGGCACATGTAACAAAATCTTATTAACACACCATAAAAAGGACTATGTCTTAGCAGTACAGCAACGGCTTTATCCTTCCGCATTTTCCCAAACACAATCCCCTTTTCCACTTTCCTTAGTTCAGCCTATTATGTCATGTCACATCCTTTATTCAATTAGTGCTTTTATCGCACTTTTCAAAAAAAAATTTGAAAATCATTGACATCTGTCATAAATCCGGCATATTCTTTAATAAAGTTTCCTTAGAGAAACAATATAAAGCACGGGAAAGATTATTAAGGAAAGGAATAAAAAAGGCGTATGACAAAAACATTGAGACCACTTTCAGAATGCTCTTTTGGAGATTATTTTTTAATAAAAGAAATAAATATTGAAGGTCCTTTAAGAAGAAGATTATTAGATTTAGGCTTTGTGAAAGGAGCAGAAATCTCTGTTCTTCGTAAAAGTCCTTTAGGAGACCCTGTTGCTTATCGTGTAAGCAATACAACAATTGCATTACGTAATGATGAAAGCTCTAGAATTCTAGGAGAAATCGTTAGGGGGGCTATAAAGTGAGAGTAAATAAAATAGCTTTAGCAGGTAATCCAAATACGGGTAAAAGCACATTGTTTAATACATTAACAGGATTGAAGCAACATACCGGAAACTGGCCGGGAAAAACAGTTGTCCATGCAGAAGGATCCTTTGAACATAACGGTGAACAATATGTACTCGTGGATTTACCCGGTACCTATTCTTTATTTTCAAATTCAGCAGATGAGGAAGTCGCAAGAGATTATATTATTTTTGATCAACCAGATGCAACGATTGTTGTGCTGGATGCAACATCATTAGAAAGAAATTTAAATCTCGCACTCCAAGTATTGGAAATGACTAATAAAGTCATCATTTGTATCAACTTAATTGATGAAGCTGAGAAAAAGGGTATCCGAATTGATGACAAGAAATTGGCTCGTGAACTGGGAGTCCCAGTCGTAAAAATATCAGCCAGAAATAAAAAAGGAATTGATCAATTATTAGATACATTAAATCAACTAGTGCACGGGCAAATTGTTACGACTCCTTATCGTATGACATATTCGCAAGAAATAGAGGAAGCCATTTTAAAGGTAGAGTCGAAAATAAAAGGCTATTTTGATGGTAAATATCCATCGAGATGGATTGCCCTTCGTTTACTTGATGGAGATGAGGAATTGATCTTAAGACTACAAAATCATAAAAATAATAGACAAGGAGAGGTGATAACAAATGGAGCCCCAGTCAGTGTTAAATCATAGCTTACTAAAAAACATATTGGCTGAAGTGAAAGAAGTCTCGAATGAGGATATTCGAGATGAAATCGTTAGTGATATTTATGCTAAAAGCAAATCTTTATGTAAAAAAGTAGTGTCGGAGCAACAGCCAGGACTATATAGATCCGATAAATTAGATGAAATTTTCACATCTCGCATTTGGGGATTCCCTATTATGCTTATTCTGCTTGGGACTGTCTTTTACATTACGATTGCTGGCGCAAACGTACCATCAAGCATGTTAGCTGATTTATTTGGCTATCTAGAGGGTAAGCTAACAATAATTTTTGAAGCAATGCACGCACCAGAATGGCTACATGGTATTTTAGTGCTTGGGCTATTTAGAGGAACCGGTTGGGTTATTAGCGTTATGCTACCGCCAATGGCTATCTTCTTCCCTATCTTCGCCTTACTAGAAAACTACGGTTACCTACCACGCGTAGCATTTAACATGGACCGTTTATTTAAACGAGCTGGAGGACACGGGAAGCAATCATTAACAATGGCAATGGGCTTTGGCTGTAATGCTGCCGCTATTCTATCTACGAGAATAATAGAATCTCCTCGTGAACGAATGCTGGCCATTTTAACGAACAATTTTGTTCCTTGTAACGGAAGATGGCCAACACTTATTTTATTAGCATCATTATTTATGACAATGGGTTTTACGGGGGCAACAGGTACATTTATGACAGCAGCAATTTTAATGGGATTTGTCCTGTTAGGTGTTGTTGTAACATTAACTGTATCCTGGGTTCTTTCTAAAACGGCTTTAAAGGGTGTACCCACTCATTACACATTAGAGCTTCCACCATTCCGTAGACCAAAGATCTGGAATACGATTGTAAGAGCAAGTATTGATAAAGCATGGAATGTACTAAAAAGAGCGGTTATCGTTGCAGCGCCTGCCTCTATTTTGACTTGGATATTCGCTAATATTTACATTGGTGATACAAGTATTTTAATGCATTTTGTTAACTTTTTAGATCCGTTTGGTCATGCTCTTGGTATGGATGGCTTTATTTTGGCCGCCTTTATTCTTGGGTTACCAGCTAACGAAATTGTGGTCCCTATCCTAATTATGGCGTATTTATCTCAAGGAGCGATGCTTGAGATTGAAGATTTATCGAAGCTAAAGCAAGTGTTTATCGACCAAGGCTGGACGTGGCTGACAGCTTTAAATATGATGTTATTCTCACTTCTACACTTCCCTTGCGGAACGACTTTAGTCAATATTTATAAAGAAACAAAAAGTGCAAAGTGGACATTTATGTCATTCATGATTCCAACTGTCATTGCCATTGGCGTGACATGGCTAACGGCGACAATTGCTCGAGCATTTGGTTGGGTGTGATGGAGGGGCTGTCTATAAGCCCCTCTTTTTTATTCTTCGAAATTTGAGTTTCAACTAGGTATTCAATAAAGTGTGAAACTTTAATCAGCGGGAGTTTTCTTCATCCCCATTTATTTTTTACGAGCAATTATTCTCCCACCTAACTTTTTACTTTCGCTGAATTTGGAGGTAGGAATCTTGTACCTGACGCTTCGCTTTCGGTACAATTTAATTACTGCCCGTTAATGCGGAATAAATTAGCTGGACATCAAGCTCTTTCTGAAAGAGAAATAACCAAGTGGAACATCATCCACTTGGTTATTTTTTGGTTGTTATCGATTTAAAAGCCTTATTTCTATTATCTATACATATTTATTACTTTGAAATCTTATCTTGAACAAGATATTTATTTCCATATTTATCAACTATAACAATTACAATATAATCTCCCTCAATGAATGGGAACGTATTATTTGTAATAGGTTGCACTGTTCGTCCGTTTTTAAGCGGCGTTTTGCCATTGCCCTGGCTAAGACTTGTTAATGCACCCGAAGAATTTGGATCAATAACCTCAATTGGTTTAACATTATCAATTTCTGTTTGTGTATATGTTTTACTATATACTTTGTAATAGTAGTTGACTTCTTCTCCAGGTTCCACTGAAGGATCTGAGAAGGTAAAGTCGAATGTTGCATTAATCTTATTACTTCTATCAACAGTAATAGGCTCCTGAAGCTTAGCACTTTCAATATTAGTTGTAAGAGTTCTATACATATAAGATGCTGTAGGTTTACCATTTGCAAACGGTATTTGTGTATTGGCAATAATCGCACTGCCTTTATCTGTAATATCGGCATTTACCGTTAATGCAAAGCTTTGATTTACCGGATTATTAAACGTAATAATCATTTTTCTAGGTTTCCATGTCTCCCTTAAAGCTGCACCATCTTCCCAAGCCCATGTATAACTTGGTAAAGTCGCTGTTGTACCATCTAAGTTTGTAAAATTAAAGAATGATTGACCATTTTTAATAATACTTCCTGGATTAGCTGGGTCACCGACTGCTTCTGAGAATGTAACCTCAAATGTTTTTCCATCAATTCGTTTAAAGATAGGGTCTTCCACTCGTGGAGCTGTACCATCAGAATAGAAATCTTGCTTCATCCAACCAGCATTTGATTCATCATGATTTTCCCCAGCATCATTGGCTTTATAAACGCTAATATTACCATACGTATCCTCTGCTCCTAGATATACAACATACTCTGTATGTGGATTTAAAGTTACACCCTGTGCTTCAGTTAAAGGGAAGGCCCCTTTTCCACTTTTCTTAACACTCGGACTACCTTTTAATTTGTCCTCTAAGAATTTACGCTCTGCAGGTGTATCAATCTTTAAATTAGCTGAATCATTCGTTGTCCCATCAGCATTTTTCTTCGGTACAAACCAATAATGCAGTATAGTTGTCTCATCAGTATTGAAGCTGATCATTGCTTTTGTATCATCTTTTTCCTTAGGCTTTACAACTAAGTCTTTAATTAACGGTGCTTTCGTGTCACCAATAATTTCTTTTGATGTCATTTTCGAAATTTCCCCACCACGATCCTTTAAGACCATGTAAACAGAATAGCTTGAGAATGGATTAAGTTCGTCTTTAGAAATAGCAATAGGGAATTTTTTTGTATCTGTCTCTAAATCAGCCGGACCAGAGCCAATTTCGATATAAATATCTTTTCCACCTATTTGGAAGTAGCCCGATTTTAATGATGAATCCTTCGCAAATTCATTGACAAAGTCTCGCTCTGTAATACCTTTGTCGGCTAAATATTGCTTAAATGTCTTTGTTTCACCATTGTCTACGATCGTATCAGGTAAAACCATATAATAATACGAACCAGCCTTATTTGGCTTGAATTCAACTTCTACTCGTTTGGAATTATCAGATTCGTCTGGTTTATTAATGACATTTTCAATAGAAATAGTTGGTGGTACAAATTTCTCATGCACATATTCAGCATAGTTTCGAGCATTTTTACCAGGTCCAACAGTATTGGCATTTTCAAATTCATTGCCTGCTAAGTCCTTAACACCAGGTAATACTGTTACACGTAATGTATCACCATAGACAAAACCTGTTTGAGATGGAATTGTTAATAATACTTTTTTATCGCCTTCTTTATACTCTACAGCAGAAGGTTTAATTTTTTGCTGCCCTGTCGTATTGACGATAACTGTTCCTGATAAATCGTAGTTATTTACATTACGAGCGCTTTCAGGATCTAAGGCTTCATTTAGATATACATAAAACTGGTTTTCTTGACCTGCTGGTTCTAGCTTCATCTTTTCTACAAATGGATAGATGTTATCAAGTGCACTTGTTGTAAACTCTTTCATGACAGCTGGATCTTTCGAGTTATTACCCGAATCATCCTTCATCACTACATAAAGTTGATACTCTGTTTCAGCGTCTAAACCTGTTACAATTTCAGTAATTCCAAGTTTACCCGCAACTGCCTTACCCTTACCTATTGGCTTAGCAATAATGTCTGCAGTTGTTGGATCTGCGGCAGTCGTCTTTTTACGTACATAGTAGTAATAATCCCCTGGTTCACTCGCTGTGAATTTTAACTCTGCACGTTTTCCGCCTTGTAGTGGCGTTACTGTAAGTGACTTTACGACTGGCGGTGAGCCATCCTTCATTTGAAATGCTTGTGATTTAATATCCGAAGCATTTTTCGCTCCATCAACCACCATTACATAAACGACATATTCTTTTTTCTCACCTAGATTAGTGACTTTAACCGTGTTTGTGCCTTTTACAGCCGCACCTGTTCCACTTGCTACATTTTCAGTAGAAATACGATCTACCATTTCTCGTTTTGTTGGTGCATCAGCGCCCTTTTCACGAACTATATAATAGTAAGTTCCGACTTCATCTGAGGTAAAATCTACCTGAGCTTGGCTACCATTTAATGGTGTTACCTTTGTAACATCGACCATTGGTTTCGTTTTATCGGTCGGTTTTTGATTATCATAATCATCCTTATCAATCGGTTTACCGTCTGGATCTGTAATAATGCCGATATTATCTTTATCCTCTAGGAAATCATCGAAGATATTATTCGGTGACTCACCCTTCGGTATAATAACTTTGTCAATATACGTGTAATCTCCAACATCAACCCAACCATATACATTATCAACGTACAGAGTACCTACGCGACCGTCCATATATAGCTCTAAATCTGTAAAGCTATTGTAGTTAATCCAGTCGATATTGCCATCTCCGTAAATTGTTAGCTTTGTTTCTGTATCAAGGTTTAGTGTCCCAATATTTCCTTGAATCTCAAATTCACGGACATTCCTGATGATGTCTACGCGTGGTAACTTCATATTTGTTTCGATTTTTGTACCGCTTTGTGATACGACTAAGCGTGATACAGTGCTGTTATAAAATTCAATATGTTTTTCAACATTTTTCATCGTCACTTTATCTTTAGACCAATTCTCAAACGGCTTGTTTTTATCAGGATTTTTGTCTGAATTCTGATCTGTCCAATTTTCAAAATCCGTTGTCGGACCGTTTTTGGACGGGGGTGGGTTTTCACCATTTGGATTTTCGGGATTAGTCCAGTCGATAAATGAAAAATTGTTGCTTGCTATACGGCCAATCGATAATGGATTATAGTCAGAAACACTCATATGTAAAGGTGGACGTACCGTTTCGTTCACATACATTGTGCCAGTCAATGTAACATTTGAAAATTCAATATAGTTCCCATTAACAACGATTGTCGCACCGAAGGACTCATGATCACCATCAAACTCTAGAAATCTTGAGCTTGTCCCGCTCGCATTCAATGTTAACTTCGAGACAGAGCGAATGGTTTTGCCTGAAAGATCCCCTTCAATAAACGCACCTTTTAATACAGGTGCATTATATTCATTAAAAATATGCGCAAGACTTTCTGGTACTGAATATGGTTCACCGTTTATGTAGACAACATCGTCTTCAACACCTGTAATTTTGAAAGTTGTAGCATTGCCTTTTTTCTCTTGTGAACGCACAATAAAGGATGCAATTTGTCCACGAGTTACTGCATCAAATGGTGAGAATGTGGCAGGCGTTGTTCCTTCTGTAATATTTAAATCCACTAAAGTTTGAATATAGATGGCGTTGCTCGTTTGGCTTGTTACATCTTTGAAGCTATGGTTGTAATTAGATGCTACCTCAAATTTAAAGCCTAGCACTAAAATTTTCGCTAATTGCCCACGTGTAATTACTTCATTAGGCATAAATGTTCCGTTTGAATACCCAGACATGATTCCTGCATTTTGTAATGCGGCTACATACTTATAATATTCACTGCTCTGTGGAACGTCTTTAAAGTATGGATCTTCCACATTTTTCAAATCTAAATTTAAAACAGTCGCCAGCATTTTTGCTGCCTGACCACGTGTTACATTTTGATTTGGTCGGAAAGTTTTATCTGCATACCCACTAATCGCACCTTGAGCGTATAATTTCATAATATTGTCATAATGACTTGAATATTGGTCAATATCTGTAAATGGTGAAGTAGCCGCCGCTGCCTTTTGTGGTGTTGGCACTACAACAGCAATCCCGCTAGTAGCGAAAACAGTTGCTATCAGTGCTTTGTTCACTTTTTGGATTTTTGTTTTATCCATCCCACTCTTCCTTTCATTTATGTATTTTGATACGTACAAAATATCATTTTCATCATACCCTTTATATCGACAGGTAGACAGTGAACCTTCATAGCAATTTCTAAAATAATGGAAGAAAATCGTTAATAAAGGCTAGCGGTAAACACAAAAAAACAGTTTAGTCACTGTACATTCTCAGGACTAAACCACTTATTTTTAACTATTACTTAAAGTCGGTGAGGCATTTGTTATAAATATTACGAAATGTATATTAGTTGATTGGAGTGGAGACTGGGCGACTCCTTGGGGATCAGCAATAGAGGAACGAAGGCTAAAACCATCACGTCCTGTGATAACGCCTTCGTGACCAACATCGTGTTGGCCCGAGACCCTGGAGCGAGCAACGCGAGTGAAGTGGCTCATCGGACGCCCCCAGGAAGCTTTGCTCTGTGCGAAAGCGAAGCGTCAGCAATGTTTTATCTGTGCGAAAGTGCAACGACAGCAACAACAAATGTTTTATCTGCGCGAAAGCGAAGCGTCAGCGGCAAATGTTTAATCTGTAGCGAAAGCAAAGCGACAGCTACAAAGCGCCCAGTCGGAACGGAAATCAACCCTACGTTATTGCGATGAGCCTCGTTTTTCCTGAAATCCCTTTAATATTACACATAAAAAAGCCAAGGAGCATCGGTGCTCACTTGGCTTTAACGATATATAGGCATACATCTGTCGTACTTGTGATGTCATAAGGGAAAGGGGGATAACCTTACATCTTGTCAAGTCGATCAAGAGATGTGTCCCGAGTTTACGAATCATTTGAACATGCTTTAGAAGTCATATGGGGAATGACTTAAAAGTAGCTTGCCCAAATGATTGTCGTATTAATCGTTTACCCAAAAAACAAAAGATATAAGCCTATTTCAATACATTTTTTATTTATTTTCTTGTTCAGCGACCATAACTTGATTTCGTCCAGCTTGTTTTGCAAGATACAGCGCACCATCCGCAGCTTCAATTAGCTTTTCCGCAGTGTCAGCCATTTGTGGATACACAGCAACTCCAGCAGATAATGTCACTATGCGACCACAAGGACTTATAGTATGTGCCAAATTGTGGCGCAGTCGCTCTGCCACTTGTCCCGCTTCCTCAGCCGTAGTATTTGGCAGTAACAAAACAAATTCCTCTCCACCGTAGCGACAGCAAACATCTCCATCACGAGCGACTGCTTTCATATTTTGAGCTAAAAATTGTAATACTTTGTCGCCGACCGCATGACCATATGTATCATTAACACTTTTAAAATGATCTAAATCAAGTAAAATGAGGGCATGCGGTAACTTGTTGTCAAGCCATTCAGCTAGCATTGCATCCATCGTGCGCCGATTCGTTACACCTGTTAATGGATCTGTTGTAGATTGATCCTTAAAATAGGACACCTGTCCCTGTAAAAATGTTAAACTCCGAATAAGTGCACTCTTTAAATAATACACTTCAAAATACCAACCACGTACAGAATTTAACCCTTCCACATTTTTCGTTTCCAAACTCTCCTCTGTTAATGTAGCTAATTGCTGTAAAGGATTTGCAATACGCGCTGCCGCCCAAAGTACAATAATAATTGAAATTAGCATAAGAGGAATAGATTTTATAATTACATCCTGTACACGATCAAATGAAGGTTCTAATGCTACATCTAACGGTCTCTGAGCAACAACTCCCCACCCCGTTAAAGGAACGGCACTATAACCAGCAAGCATTTCTATTCCTCTAGTATTCACTACTTGCTGTGCTCCATTTTCTCCAGAAACTACCGCTTGAACAACCTTATTACCCATAGCAATATCATCGACACGACTTGGGTCCTGATGATAAATAACGCGTCCGTCTGAATCAACTACATAAACATACGAACCATCATGATAATAATGTTCCCCTAGTAGCGCATTAAAAATATTTCGTTCCTTCAAATAAATTGTTCCAGCTACCATTCCTAAATATTCATTTGTCTCTGAAAATATAGGAGACGATATAAAAATAAGGAGACGCCCTGTAACCCCTTCATAAGGTTTTGAGACAAAAGGCTCCTTTTTTGATAACGCTTCTTCTGTTTCAACTGCTGCCAATACTTGACCTTGTACCTCCTCAGCTGGTGGTGTAACAGATAGTACAAGACCTTCTGCATTTGTGATAAAAACCGAGTTAAACATTTTATCTTGCATTTTCAAACGCTCTGTTTCACTATTCAATGCATTCTTATCATCCATTTTCGACTCTAGAAGGTTGGCGCTATATCCTAAAATCTGAAAAGCTTCCTCTAAATATAAACTTGCAGTGGTTGCTAATTTTTGCGCATATACTCGATTTGTTTCAAGCGTATTTTCTTTAATGGAGGCAACATTCATTCGGTAACCGCTCCAAATGCTACCAATGCTCGTTAAGAAAAAGGCAGCCAACGCAACTCCCATGATTAAATGCTTTAACTTTAAATGTTTTGATTTCATTCTCTACCCTTTACCTCTAGTTAATTTCTTTGCAATAACCTTTTCAACTACTGCCTTTTGACATTTTCTCTATTAGTCTATTAAATCACAAAAAAATTCCTTATTAAGAATAATTTCGTATATTAAGAAAAAAGTATTTGTAAAATAGTGCTTCTTAAGACTTTTTTATAACAAAAGTAATATAGAATGCTCATCTTCAAAAGTTTGGGATAACATTTGTAAAACGTATGCCATGTGTATAAGTTGATTGGATTTTATCTGTGTGAAAGCGAAGCGTCAGCAACAAATGTTTGATCTGTGCGAAAGCGAAGCGTCAGCAACAAATGTTTGATCTGTGCGAAAGCTAAGCGTCAGCAACAAAGCGCTCGGTAGGAACGGAAATCAACCCCACTTTATGATAATAGCCATATAGTAGGGATAGTGCCAGAAATTTAGCATCGTTAACGGAATAAAAATATAGTATTTTATATCTATAAATCTCCTATATTTTTGATAGATTTCGATAGATTTTTATTATAAATTCACAGAAGAGGGTTTAACTATGTTGTTACGTAAAGCAGCTCCAATTATATTTGGTTTCAGTATGGCATTATGGGCCAATACTTCTCTTAATCAAAAAAAGACAGTCCATTTAAATACACAAAAAGCGTTGTCACTATCCAGCTTTCAAAGTGAATACAAAATGAAATGGCATCGAGTAAATACAGACTACGCCCAATTCTCACTCGTAGGAAAACATAATTCTACTAAGGTTGGAGGATATGAAACACGCATTGGATATAGCGTATTTGGTATTCACATAGGTGCCAATCAAACAGATGTGCATAGGAAATATGGTCTTCCACTCAGTGCCATACACTATCAAAATACAAGTTACTTGCTCGTTTATAATGATTGTACAGGTAGCACTACACATGGGACCTATTTGATTGATCATCACTATGTTACTTTTTTCTATGATTTACACAAAAATAATATGGTTCGTTCTATCATTTGGATTAATGCCAAAACGGAATTAAGTAAATGTGGTTATTATGGTAAGCCTTCCAATGAACTACGAACAGGGCTTGAAGATTTAATGGTTGAACTGATTAACCATGAGCGAGTTATAGAAGGATTACAGCCACTTATTTATGATAAGAAATGTAATAACATTGCTCGACAGCATAGCAGTAATATGATTGCACATCAATTTTTTAGCCATAAGGATCACATAGGTAATCATTCCAATGACCGTCTCACTGTTAGTGGCGTTCATTACTTCTGGTATGGCGAAAATCTAGCTCATGGACAGCACAATAGTATATTTGCCCATGAGGCACTGATGAATTCGGCAGGGCATCGTACAAATATTTTAAGAAAAGAATTCACACATATTTTTGTTGGTGTCTGTTTTAATGATAACAGTGCACCATATTATACGATTAACTTCTATTCAAAGTAATTTGACTGGCGACAATAATCATTAGCACAAAAAAATCTCTATACGCAATCTATTGCATAGAGATTTTTTGTACCTTTGATGCGACAGAATTTTCGGATAAACGAAGATTATTATCTGAAATTTGACAGATAATCTTTATTCAAATTTTTTTTACTTTTATTGTTATTCCGACATATAATTTTCTGACTAATTAATTTATAATTGAAATTAACATAGTCAAGCCATCAATTCTTCTGTTATAATACTGATAAATTTACCGTTATTCTGTATTAATACAGATATGGTACACGCTTTTCACAAAATGGGGATAATGAGAAAAGCGCTACAATACCTTCTTAAAAGATGGCATTGTAGCCTACACAAAAAGGGGTTGGGAGATTTGGGTATTTTAAAGGGGTTAAAAATTCTCGATTTTTCTGCATTACTACCAGGTCCAATGGCGACAATGATATTTGCTGATTTAGGCGCAGAGGTTATTCACGTTGAATCATCAAAACGTGTAGATTTAACGCGTATTATGCCACCTTATGATGATGATCATGAGGCATATATTCATCAACATTTGAATCGCTCTAAAAAATCATTAACATTAAATTTAAAGTCGCCTGAAGCTGTAGAAATTGTGAAGTCACTCGTTAAAGAATACGACGTCATTATCGAAGGATTTCGACCAGGCGTCATGCAACGTCTTGGCATTGGCTATGAAGCACTAAAAGAAGTAAATCCAAAGGTTATTTATTGTGCTATTACAGGTTATGGACAAACTGGACCATATAGCAATCGACCAGGACATGACAATAACTATTTATCATTAGCTGGCTTACTTGATTACTCACGCCATCAAGATAAAAAACCTGTTTCAATGGGTATTCAGCTAGCTGATATTGCAGGGGGTTCAATGCACGCTGCAATTGGAGTTCTCGCAGCAGCTTTACATCGTGAAAAAACAGGTGAAGGACAATTTATTGATATAAGTATGACGGATGCTGTCTTCTCACTCAATGCTATGTATGGGTCTGCCTATATTGGCGGTGGTCGTGTGCCTCAGCCTGAGCAGGAAATTTTAAATGGTGGAAGCTACTATGACTTTTACAAAACAAAGGATGGCCGATTTTTCTCAGTAGGAAGTCTTGAGCCTCAATTCCGCAAATTGCTTTGTGAAGCACTTGATATTCCTGAGCTTATTGATAATACTTTCAATGATTCATACTATACACAAATTCGTTTTAAAGAGGCCGTCCATGATGCGTTCTTATCAAAGACTTACAATGAATGGCTTGAAGTGTTTAACGAGAATTTCGAGGGATGTGTCGAACCAGTTTTAACTTTTCCAGAAGCATGTGAGCATCCACAGCTTACGGCTCGTAACATGATTGTGGATATTCCCAAAAGCGATGGTACAATACAAAAACAAATTGCATCTGCTTTTAAGTTTGACGGTGCCAATCCCGCGTACAAGCATGTCGGTGCCAAGCTTGGAGAGCATAATGTAGAAGTTCTATCTTCACTTGGCTATAGTGCCGAGCAAATTGCTGACTTACAGGACAAAGGGGTTTTAGATTAGCACCCTTACGCCAACAACACGAAATAAATAACAAGAGTGTCTAATGCAAACATATTAGACACTCTTGTTTGTACTTCTAATCAATTATGCCTCGGCATAATTGCGTCCAGAGGCTTTAGCCTAACAAATGTTTTTTATGCGAAAGCGCAGTGCTAACGCAGCGACAGCAACATGATGTTTTTTGTGCGAAAGCGCTAGCGACAGCAACTGATGTTTTTTGTGCGAAAGCGCTAGCGACAGCAACAGAAGTTAAACATACGCACTTACAAACACTCGTAGCTTTTCGAAATGATCGTCAATGAGTAGATATTTTTTATAAATCTCCATTAATTTTTCAAAAACCTCATACTGCTCCGTCACAAATAAAACTTTTAAAATATTTAGCATATGCAAGGATGCGCTCTGTGCTACCAAATAATAAGACGTATCTGGATGATGGTAACGTTGGCGCCATTCTTCCACTGACAAACCTATATGCTGTAATGAATTATTAACATGGAGAGCAATATCTTGCTGAACTGACGCCTCAATCGCGATAAATTGCTCATTACTATAGTTTTTCTGGACTAAAGTGGCATGTATTTTTTTATTGGATGCTAGTACATGTTCTTTTAAAAGCAGGAGCCCTTCTTGATAACGCTCCATTCTTACATAATGATCAAGCAATACAGCATATAAATTTTCTAAAAAATTAAGGTCATAATTTTTAATTATGGCCGGTGGTGTTGGCTTACGATTAGGCAATAACTCCTTATATTCCAACAAAATCTCTATCGCGTAATTATTAAGCCGTTCATCCGCTAACAAATACTCACCGTATTGAATAACACTTTCATCATTCTGCTCCTGATGCGCTATATGAAAAAGAAGATATGCAATCAGAACCTTTTCTTTCTCCGTTAATGCATACATCGAATAACGCCAATCCGCTTCAAAGGAAGTAATTAATGCTTTAACACATCGATAATCCCCTTCTGCTAAACGATAGTGCGTGACAATCTGGTAAAGATGTAGCTGTTTTTTTGCTAAACAAGTAGAATTACGGTTATCCACATAAGTTATACACTTATCCAGAGTTTTTTTGTAATTATTCACAAAGTTATTCACATGTGCATAAGTTTTTCGTGTAGATCGTTCAATATGACCCATCATTTCATGGATAAATGTGAATTGTTCTAAAGGTTTGTGGATAAACAGTGAATAAACCTTTTTTATGAAAAGCCAATGCCAAAATTGTGCATCTTCTTTATAAATCATATGCACCAAATATACATTTTCAAATTTATATAAAAATATAGTTTGTAGCTCGTTAACTGGCATTGTAATTTGCATTCGCTTCCCAAAAATTAGCCAGATTAATCGTTCTAAGTCCATTGTATGCTGTGCAAAAAGCTGCTCAAAAAAAGTTTCCTTGCCTTTTTGCGTATAAAAAAAAGCATCGAGACGGTCATTTACAAATTTAGTATCCAAACCATGCTTGTTAAAAAACGTTTGCATATCTCCCGTTACGCGCCCCCAATATTTTCGTGCAGTTGAAAACGCAATATTCATCGCCGTTTCTTCATTCACTAAAAATAAATTTGGTGAAAGTGCAGTACCTAGTATTTTCGGGTCTACTTGAGAGTCCGTCTCTGCTTCCAACCATTTCGAAAGTAACTTTTCAGCACCCTTTTCACCACTATGTTTAAATGTCATGAATAACTGCTCATCACAATCCAACAGCATGCAACTGAAGCCCCCTATCAAATTCTACCAACAAAGATCTTCCCCTATCATGTAAAATACGTGCCGTAAACACTCTTTCTTCAATATAACAAATCTTATCCAACATATGCTAAAAAAATCGTAATATGCATTAAGAAGTTACAACAAAAGTATTTGTGCAAATTCAACATTTTGGCTACAACAGCATAAAAAAAGCCATCTATAAAGGTACAAATACCTTCTAGATGGGTTAAAAGATTAAGCTTGCTGCTATGAAATATCCAAAAAAAGAACGGCAAATGAGCATTGGACAATCACTCATAAGTTGGTAGCCCATTTGTATTGTCACAAATAGCTCATTGCCTACGCTAGACAAAGCTAGCGCCATAAAACGCACAACTAATAAAAACTATGCACCATTCACCAATATAATTGAGAAAAAGTATTCTCACAACAGTAGACGAGCGACCATCTAAATAGTTACAAAAAAATACGTCAAAGTTTTGACGTATTTTTTCTGCATCGAAAGCGTAGCGGCAGATGCAAAAATGTTTTCACATCCGTCAAATTTTTTGAGGGATGTTTTTCTGCCCCGAAAGCGCAGCGGCAGATTCCCTCCCTACAACAAAAAAAAAAGCAAACTATAAAATACTTCTAGTTTGCTTCCTTTTCGGGTCTCTCTTTATGCATTTAATCATATTGTTTTTTCACTGGCTTATAAATTCGTGCTTTTTTCAGTACTGTTTTAGGTACTTGGAAGGTTGCTGTGACGACTCCTGGATGACGACCAATTTCAATCGAGCCTGTAATTGTCGCTCGATTCATAACCTCTGGCTCACTCATCTCAAAGAGCCTTGCAGCACGGCTTATAGCATTCGTTGTTGCCTCATTTAATGACGTTCCAGAGCCAACCACCGATACAGGGAATGCCTCCTCCACATGTTTAACTCCAAATTCCTCAGCAAGCTCACGTGCACGACGTTTTTCTTCCTTTGTAAAAGGTTTCGCTGTATACGGTAAATCTTCTGTATTTGGCAACAAAATAGGACCGTCCAAATCTACTTTTTTCAATACACTTACCTGTAGTTGAACAATACCAGCAACATCCGTTGTATGTCCTGCAATTTCGCCGTCCCCTTGCATTGCGTGCATATCACCAATGTACACACCGCCGCCTGGGACCTTTACAGGACAAATAATTGTTGCTCCCTCTCGAACACGGCTTATATCCATATGCCCATCCGTGCGATGTGTATCTAATTCAGTCTGCGTAAATGCATATTCATGTGGTGCTCCGATTAAAAACGAACCGAAATCACCAGCGTTATGAGAGTCTGGCATCGCCTTTGAAGGCGTCGTTCCAAGCTGCCCTAAAAAAGGACGCATTCTTGCCATAACACCTATCAAATCACTCGGTGCTAATGCTACTACAGGATTTTGCACAGAATTTTCAGGTGTGCGCATATAATTTTTCGCATCAAGAGCAATACGGCGAGCCCCTTCTCGGCCAACAGTCACACCAATATTACCTTTATGATCTAATGCCATTGTATAACCATTTGTCATGTTAAAAGGTGATGTTTCTGTATCACATGTCGAACAACGAATGGACTGCCGACCTATCCCTTTGACAACTGTACTTGGATGCAGCTTACCACAGCCTGGGCATTTTACTGATACGAATGGATCCCCAATAGATCGATCCGGAATTGCCTCATCATGTCCAGATGCTGTTGCTAATGATGTCACCTGTATGGATTTAATTTTGATGACAATGGCATCTCCTACCTCTGCCCCTTCTACAAATACAGGCTTTGTCACTTCATGCCCACCACGAATCTTTGGTGTTAGCATCGGACCCCAGCATCCTGGCGTTGTATTAGCAATAATTGTCCCACCATCTTTTACAGGACCAAGCATTTTTTGCTGAGGATCTAAAATACCATCTATGAACTCATTTACGAATAATGTTTCGACGGCTTGCGGCTGCTGTACAAGGTCATCACTTTCCTTTTCTTCTTTTTCAAGCACATGCAATTCGTTTATCATTTTTCGTCACGCTCCTAGTTCTGATTTTATGTATATAGATTTTTGTTAAAAACTTAAAGTGTCTAAAAAATTCTCCTATATAAAGTTAAATTTCGACATTAAGATCGATATCCCCTTCCATTTCGAGGAAAATGTCACTACACATATGCATTGATAATTCGAAATTGTATAGAAATCACTTCTTTATCAGTGTATTTCTACTATTTTAAAGCTACTATCTATACATAAAAAAGTGCAGACTCGTACAAATGTATTGTAAAAGTCTGCACTTTATTTTGACCAGAATTATCTTCATTTCTTATTATATGTCGGTAGTTTCAGTACTATGAAAATGAGTGTAGTGGTTAGCAAGAGAGCTAAAACAATATTGAATGTATTAGGTGGACCAAGAACTCTATAAAGTAATTTATCAAAAGTTGGTACCCCTAACCACTTTATACCTAAAAATATCAATACCCCAGATACGAATCCTAAAATCATATGGATCCAATGGACAATTAGAGAAATTTGATTTTTCATAAAATGCCTCCTATAAATTTAATAATTTCTAAATTAATTGTATAATATAAATATATTATTTTTTGAAAATTTTAATTTATTTAAATTTTTAGGAGCTATGACAAATCTTTAAAACAAATGAGCCAAAAAAATTATTCAGTAACTCAAATATGTTTGCACCATTGATAAGGGGGAATTGATATTAATGAAGTATAGTAGAACTTTCAAATACTATATAATTAGTTCTATCATTTGTATTTTTCTTGTATGCGTCATCTCGCTATATTTCTATAAACCAATTCTATCAATTGGTGAGTCAATGAAACCGACACTAGGTGAATGGAGTATTTTACTAGTAAAGAAACATATAAAACAATATGAACGTTTCGATGTTGTAAATTTTAAATTAAACGATAATGGCTATGTGAAAAGAATCATCGCATTGCCCGGTGAACATATTGCATTTAAAAATGACGCTCTTTTTATTAATGGGGACAAGATAGATGAACCACATTTAGCAGCTTATAAAGAAAATGTGTATAATTTTGTACAATTAACATTGGATTTTACTTTAGAAGATATTTCAGGCGAAATAGTCATACCAGAAGGGTATTATTTTGTAATGGGAGATAACCGTCGCTATAGTACAGATAGCCGTGATCAAACAATAGGATTTATTCTAGAAGAAAATATTGTCGGTCGTGTTGACATTTTATTATTGCCCTTGAGTGATTTAAACGTATTTTAAATATTTCAAGATGTAATATCAAATGAATGCTATTTATGAAGTCTCTATTTGATAGAAGTGGTTCTAAAGTTCATAGAAAGGCCACCGCAATTGTTATGATTGAAAGTACGACTTGGATAAAAATCACTTTTAAGAATTTATTTTCCTAAAAAGAAAATCCCATTTTTCCAAAAGGTTCTGCTTCCTTCATTGTAAATTGCTAATAATACTAAAATCGAGGTAGTAAATATCTATTTCGGACAATAGAACTTTATCGGATAGCTGCTTTTAATAACGACTGAATATATAAGTACGTCGTGTATTAGGCCATACCAATATATTTAAACTGTACACAATCATCGCTATTTACATTTGATTGTGTACAGCCTATTTGCTCTGTCCATATATTGTGCATGGAAGAATATCTTCAAGCATACTAGTTTTCTTTTTAGTAGCCCTACATTTCCTTAGTTATTCATGTATAAATCAAAAATATGTGAGAAATCTTCCTTCTTGTATTTGTCCTTATGGTCAATCATCCAATTATTTGCAAAACGTGTAATTTCCTCGAATGATGCAGACGGTGTGACATTGTCATTACCGATACGGCCAATTGATGAAGAAGCAATGGATAAACTCTTTTCTGCCACCTCTAGCTTGTATGCATTTTGCTTTTGCTCATAGCTGATAGCATTCAACGCTTTATATAAATCTTTAATGTCATCTATAAAACGTTTATGAATGTCAATTGATAATGGCGTATTGTCGATTGTAAATTTAATTTCGACATCAAGGTCAATAGTTCCTGCTGTTTCGAGGAAAACATCACTAATATTGTGCATTGCGTAGTCGTAACGACGCAGTAAACGCTTTTTGCTCATCGCGCTTTCACCGTCTACATGAATAATTGCACGATTTGTAAAGCAATACTCATCTGATTTCGTCTTAATTAAAAAATATATTTTCTCATCAATTTCATGCAGGATAAAATCATCTGCATCCGTCTTATCATAATCCTCACGAGTAACAACTACACCAATATCTGAAAGTCCAAGCGCGTCTGCTGCTATTTTTTTAAACATCATTTTTCCTCCTAAATGGTTGATACTATTATTACGCTTCTCATCTGTAAAAAGTTTCAAAAAGACATTGGTATTCCTAAAAACACTAAGACTACAATGGTTAAAAAAGATCCAATAGTCTATTCATAAAAATTCTTATGACGATTTACAACAATAAAGGGTCTCTGTGCTTTTTGATTGCACAAAAACCCTTTCGTTCATCTTTCATAGATTATTATATTTCAATTGTGGATATGCACACTTTCCATGGGTAATCTTAATTTAATGGAATTGTCACAGAATCCATCTCTTTTATTTCCACTCCTTGCCCTGAGCCCAAGGAGAAATAGATAACAGGAACAAATGTAATGGATGTAGCCGCTGGTTCAATGGCCTGTACAGTAGCGCTTGATTTATAGGAAATGCCATTGTCCTCACTTTTAGCACCATTTCCGTTTACTACATAGATATTGCCAAGATTGTCTTGCAGTTGATCAAATTGAACTGTAACTTCTGGCCACTTTTTTAGTATCTCTGGAACAACTTCATATTCATAATGAATAACAGTGGACATATCATTTTTTCCAAGGGCTGTAAATCGTGCAGTGACATCATAGTTTGTAACGGTTTCATTGACTAGCTGTAGCTCACCTGCTAACTTAGGAACCTTAAAATTAAAGGCCCAATCACCCTCCACTTTTGTATCGTTATTCATGTTGAGAAAAGCTTCTGGCTTCCACGTTACTTCTATTTCATCTGGTACTTCTTTATCGAAATGAGGTGTCACATTTGCTAAGCCGACATATTTAGTATCACTTATTTTTTCAAGTCGACAACTCCCTCCCATCCCTCCAGCACCTTTAACATCCATAAAAAGACCTTGTAAAAATGGATGTGATCCCAAATCTATCTCGCTTTCAAGCGCAAAAGATATGGTTAATGAAGTGCCGTCGTACACAGCATTTTCTATCATCATCGATACACCGTTACTAACTTGCACCTGACCAACTTCTTTTGCGTAACTATCAAAATTCTCGAACATCGTGTTATTATGATCAAAATAGCTAGCAATATTTTTCATAAACGGAATTTGTGATGCAAGGGTTGGAAAGGCGAAATTAATAGTTGTCACTGCACTTATGCCGATAATTGCAGCCGCTGCTATATGACGCACCCATTTTGGCATACGTTTTCTCGGTGTTTGCTTCTTTAAAATCTTTTGTTTAAGCTTCATTTTTTGCTGTGCAGATAGTTCGATTGGTTCAATTTGTTCCACATCCAGGTCCAGCCACTCTTTATAACTTTTCGTCATATGAATGCCTCCTTTAGCTGTATTGTTGATGCTAGTTTCTTCTTTCCTCGATAAAGTCGGTTTTCAACGGCCGCTTTTGATAAATGCAGCGCTTCTGCTATCTCTGTATTGGTTAATTGCAAATAATACTTCATCATAAAAATATCTCGATCAATATTTTCTAAGTGACTAATTGCTACTAATAGATCGTTTCGTTGCTCCTTTTTCAAAAGCTCCTGCTGTGTATCTTTTAGATCTGGCTTTTGCAAGAGCTCCTCGTCTCCCTTCTCTCGTGCTTGTTGTTTTTCAAGCTTACGGAATAAATCTATGGCTTTATATTTTGTCAGCATCCCTATCCATTTTTTGAAATCCTCAGGTTCGCCTTTAAATTGCTTTGCATTTTGCCAAATGGCTAGGAAAACATCATTAACACAATCATCAATAGAGTCCTTATTTATGCCGGAAAGGATTTTATAAGCTATCGCATTTACGAAGCCTGAATATTGCTCAATGACATACTCAAGCGCATCTTCTTTTTGGTTTTGTAAACGGCTAATGAAATTTTTAGCTGAACATCTCATCATTTCGCCTCCTTTATGCTTATTGAAAAAGCTTCTTCACTACTATATCGAAGCTCACTTACTAAAACTCTCAACTTTTTTAAGCGTATAGCTATCCCAATAGCAGGCAATGACATCATTTCGTCTTTCGAGTAGGTTTCATTTATAATAAGAAAAAGTCCTTCAAGCCACTTTCAAAAGTAATAACAATGCGTTATTGTTAAAAAACTATTAGAGATTACATAAAAAGAGGAAGGACGTGTTTAATTATGCAAGAACCGACTATTTTAGTGGTGGATGATGAAGCTGATTTAGCCAATCTACTAAAAGTCAGTCTACAAAAAGAGGGCTATCAGCAAATTCGTACAGCTGGCTCCATTCAAGAAGCATGGGCAAGCTTTCAACAGACACAACCCGATATTGTACTTCTCGATGTGATGCTTCCAGATGGTGAGGGCTACGATTTATGCCGACGTATTCGAGAGGTGTCGCATGTACCAGTCCTTTTTATGTCGGCGAAAAATGAGGAAATTGATAAACTTTTAGGACTTGCCATTGGTGGAGACGATTATATTACGAAACCTTTTAGTCCTAAAGAAGTCGCCTATCGAGTAAAGGCACAGCTTCGTAGAGCCGGCTATCAAATGCAGGAAACTGCACCAGTTGCCCCCGTGAAGACCATACAAGTTGGACCATTCCTGTTAAATGGAGATGAAACGGAGGTACATAAGGACGGCGTTTTATTGGAGCTAACGGCGAAGGAGATTGGCTTGATGGCTTGCTTTATGCACAATCCAAATCGAATATTAAGTAAAGAGACGCTGTTCGAGCGTGTTTGGGGAGAGGACTTTTTCGGCTCAGACAATACCGTTATGGTGCATATTCGACGACTGCGCGAAAAGATTGAAAAAGATGCTTCCAAACCTGTGTATATTACAACTATAAAAGGGCTTGGCTATAAATTTGTCATCCCAAAAGAGGCGCAGGGATGAAGTGGAAACTAACTACCCGCTTTCTACTTTCTGTGCTTTCCATCGTCATCATTGTTATTTTTGTGAATACGGCAATTTTAATTGGTTTTTTTATTTTCCAACAGTTCAGTAATTATTATGACTCTGCGTATTCAGAGGAAAGATACGTTCGTGATTTTCAGCAATATATCGATATAAATAACGGAACACCTTCTGTAAGTAAAGAAGGGCTTCAACAGTTGCATCAGCGAAATGCTTGGATTCAATTGCTTGATGACAAGGGACAAGTCGTTGATGCCCACTTCGCACCAGAGAAAGCTCTTTCACACTATGCACCAATTGACCTCATTCAAGTTTATAAATATAAAGAATTCGATGGTGATACAACCGTTTATGTGGGAAGTAAAGACAGTATAAGTTATCTGATTGGCATCAAGGGAAGTGGTATTTCTAGATATGTATTTCATATTTCTGGCTCATCGGCATTACAATTTATCGGCAAGTTTGGACTTCTCATTGTAATTGCTGATTTATTAGTAGCCACACTCGTTGGCTGGCTCTTCGGGCGAACATTAACAAAGCCACTTTATGCAATGATTGAACGTATTCGTCATTTAAAGAATCATGAGCATGTGACTAATAAAGTACTCGGTGGTGTGTACAAGCCAGTTTTTGAGAATTTAAATGAAGTATCAAGAGAGCTTACTGCACATGAGCAGGAACGTAAAAGGTTAGAGATCATGCGCGAGGAATGGATCAGTAATGTCTCACACGATATGAAAACGCCTCTTGCCTCGATTCGTGGTTATGCGGAGCTACTGAATGATGGAAAATCGACTCCTTATGAACAAACAGAATATGCTCAGATTATCGAAAAACAATCATTGCATATGCAGGATTTATTGGATGATTTAAATTTAACTATGCGATTAAGACATCAACAGCTTCCGCTCAGCTTAACCGAGGTAAATATGGTGCAATTTATTCGCGAAATTGTTATTGATACACTCAATACACCACAATATGAGCAGGCCAATATTGAATTTAATGCTTCGAAAGAGGATATTAAGCATCACATTGACGAGCACTTTATGCGACGAGCCGTGATGAATTTTTTACACAATGCATTACTTCATAATCCTTTTGATGTTGCAGTCAATATTCATGTTGATGATCATTCTATTACGATTTCTGATAATGGTAGCGGCATTTCTGCTGAAGACCTTGAACATATTTTTGAACGCTATTACCGAGGTACAAATACTGAGCAAACACTTGGCACTGGTTTAGGTACTGCTATTGCTAGAGATATCATTGAAGCACACGGAGGAATTGTAACGATTACCTCTGAAGAACAACAAGGTACAACTGTCAGTATTCAATTACCTGTAGAAAAAAAGGAGTAGCCCTATGCGGACTACTCCTTCTTCTTATTTCTCCATAAGCTCCTGTACTTTTGTAGGTAGCTCATGGAATTTTACTTCATCATATGATGTAACTTCCGTTTCTTTTTTTACGTAAAGCTTCATGTATGCATCATGGCGTAAATTTTTCTGAGCTGAAAATTTTAATGTGTGCTCTTTACCGTTTTCGTCATAAGCAGGTAGCTCGTACCAATACATTTTCATAATTTCCCCACTATCTAGCTTATATTCCTCTATTTCACCATCAGTAGTGATTTGAACATAGTATGCTTCTTTATTTAAACGGTTAAAATCCACGTTCATTAGGACAACAAGACCTACTACAAACAATAAGAACAATGCTCCTATACCTAAGAAAACCTTTTTCATATTAATTCCCCTGTCTAACAATTTTATAAAATGAACGAACTGTAAAGATATAATATATGCCGTAAATTGCGGAATAAGCAATCATCCACAGTACGACTGGTTTAGTTATATCCAAACTAAATAGCTGTGAAAAGGCTAGCAGCGCAAATGCACTATGTGCGATACCAACAACGAGTGGTGCACTAAAGATAACGGCAACCTGACCTGCAACTGCTTTTAATATTTGTTTTTTGTTAACACCAATTTTATTTAAAATTGCATATTTAGACTGATCTTCCTCTGCCTCTGTTAAAACTTTGAAGTAAATAATACTTCCTGTCGCAGCTAAAAATACTAATCCTAAAAAGCTACCTACAAACAATAGCGATCCTACAGTAGCTAAACTAGCTTCATAACTTTGCGGAACACTTGAAAACCCTTCCTGCTGTTCAGATGATAATTGATTGTAAATCTCCTGTGAAATGACTTGTTGCTTCAAGTCATTATCCATACCAACTACCTGCATTTTAACAGCTTCTGCATTTGTTGCAGCGAACACTTTATCATTAACGACGAGTACTGTACCAGCTGGCAAAAAGTTTAATACACTCTCTGTATACATTTTAGCAACATGGAATGATTCCCCGTTCTCCAATTTAAACTCTTCGCCGGTAAAATCATGTGAAAAACGTTCATCGAAGCTTGCATCAAGTAAAACTGTTGAACCATCCGCAATGTGCAGTTCTTCATCTTTTCCCTGTAATTTTGCTAAACGATTATAATCGGATTCTTGTAATAATGTATATTCAAAAAATGAAAATTCATTATCGACACGTAAATTTTTCACGGCAAGCGATTCATTGTACAAGACGTCTTCTTGAGGAAATTTCACCGTATCGCCCTTCCACATAAATGTGTTAGGTAACATTTGGCGTACCGTGGCCTCCGCATTGTAATACATTCCGAAAACGCCGCCACCTGCCGTGATCGTTGTCGCACTTAAAATAGCGATGATCGAAAGCGATTTAGCATTTGCTCGAATACGGTACAATAATTGTGATACACCAATTAAATTCAAGCCTTTCCACGACCAAGAAGTTGCTTTTTTCAACGCCGTTAACACAAATACGCTAACACTATGGAATAACAGATATGTCCCTGCAATTGTCACACCTATCACCATTAGTGGAGTACCTAATGCTGTGAAGAATCTCCAAATCTTACTCGTGAAAATATCTAAGGACGCTGTATAATACCCAAATGTAATTAGCGCCGTCCCAAGTATAGCTACTAAAAGTGAAGCACGTGGAATTTGCTCCCCCTGCTTCTCAGCATGAAACAGGTCAATCAGTTTAAATTGATAAATGACACGATAGCCCTGTAAAGATGTGAATAAAAATAGTAAAGTAAAAATCCCTGTTGTATTTACTAGTGCCTCCGAGGAAAATGTTAAACTACCTACAACCTCATAGCCCATCAGACGCACTAAAATCATTAATAAACCTTGTGACATAAAGAATCCAAGAATAATACCAAGTACTAAAGAGACAAGCCCTATTACTAAGTTCTCGAAAAAAAGCATTAAGCCGATTTTCTGTTTACGCACACCTAGTAGTGAGTATAGAGCTACTTCCTTTTTACGTTTCTTCATAAAAAACGAGTTGGAGTACGCCATAAAGATGACGATAAAGAATAATAGCACAACAGAAGATGCACTCATCAAACCTTTAATTTGCTGTGACGATTGCTTTAAGGCTGAAAGATCGTCATTATATTTCAATGTGACAAACGTAAAGTAGATAACGATACTGAATACCATCGAGGCGATATATAAAAAGTAATTCGACAAATTGCGTTGAATATTTTTACGCGCTAAACTAAATAACGTCATTTACCCCACCTCCGATGCCAGCAAGCACCTGTAAAATCTCTTGGAAGAACTGCTTTCTTGTTTGAGTACCACGATGAATTTCCTTAGAAAGCTGTCCGTCCTGAATGAATAGTATGCGCTGACAGAAGCTTGCTGCAAATGCATCATGCGTAACCATCATAATAGTGGCAGCTTGAGAATGATTCAGATTACTTAAACTTTCAAGCAAGTCTGTTGCTGATTTTGAATCAAGGGCACCCGTCGGCTCATCCGCAAAAATTAACTTTGGCTCTGTTACTAATGCACGTGATGATGCGGTACGTTGCTTTTGCCCACCTGAAATTTGATATGGATATTTATCGAGTAACTCTTTTATACCAAACAATGCGGCTATGCGTTCTACTCTTGCATTAATGGCCTTTGTTGGCACTTTTGCAATTGCAAGCGGCAGTACGATATTTTCACGCACTGTTAATGAATCAAGTAAGTTATAGTCTTGGAAGATAAAGCCTAGATTGTCGCGACGAAAATCTGCTAACTCTGCATCCTTCATGCGCGCTAAGTTTGCATCGCCAATAACGATTTCACCAGTCGTTGGCGTATCAATCGTGGCTAATACATTTAGTAGCGTCGATTTCCCAGCCCCTGAAGGCCCCATTACACCAACAAACTCTCCTTTTTCTACTTCAAATGATATATTCGATAGCGCTGTAAATGTATTTGCGCCTTTGCCGTAAGTCTTTTCAACATTTTGTACCTTTAATAATGGCGTCATAAACGCTCACCTCTTCTTTCTGACTTTAGTATACGACCCCAAACTTACAGCAAATTTGACGCAAGCTTACAACAACCTTAAATCGTAGGCATAATGTGGGGTGGATTTCCGTTCCGACTGGGCGCTTTGTTGCTGCCGCTTCGCTTTCGCACAGATAAAACATTGTTGCTGTCGCTTTGCTTTCGCTACAGATTAAACATTTGCCGCTGACGCTTCGCTTTCGCGCAGATAAAACATTGTTGCTGCTGCTTCGCTTTCGCGCAGAGCAAAGCTTCCTGAGGGCGTCAGTCTTCACTCCAATTAACCTATCTACATGACATAAGTTCTAACAAAATGTCACCCAACTTTTTATTTTTATCACCTAACTTTTAAATTTTATCGACATCCACCTGCCAAAAAGCAAAAAAGGATTCACACACAAAATTGTGGGTGAATCCTTTTACTTTATTATGTCGCCCAGTCAGAACGAAGATCAACCTATCCTCATGACATGAGTTTTAACAAAATGTCATTCAACTTTTTAGTTATTGGGGCACTTTCAAGAATTATCGCCTAACTTTTAATCTTTATCGACTAACTTTCACGTTTTATCAACCAACTTCTGAATTTTATCGACATCCAACTTCCAAAGAGCTAAAAAAGATTCACACACAAAATTGTGCGTGAATCCTCTAACTTTATTCTGCTAATACTTTTTTAATATCCTCCTCAAAGCTACTTGGCTTATCGGCTGATCCGTAACGTCCAATAACCTCACCGTTACGATTCACAAGGAATTTTGTGAAATTCCATTTTACACTGTTGCCGAGAAAACCTTTTGAATGAGATGTCAGATAATCAAAAATAGGATGTGCATCTTTGCCATTGACCTTCACAATTTCATGCATTGGGAACGTCACCCCATATGTCAAACGACATTGTGACGCCGCTTCCTCAGCAGTCGCTACCTCCTGCTTAAACTGATTTGATGGGAATCCAAGAATCACAAGGCCCTCATCCTGGTATTTTTTATATAAACCTTCTAACTCTTCAAATTGCGGTGTAAAACCACATTTTGAAGCCGTATTAACAATTAACATTGCCTTACCCTTATAACGATCTAAGCTATATTCAGTACCATCTTCTAAAGCAACTTGAATGTCGTAAACGCTCATTACTTATTCCCCCTATGTTATAAACGCGCATTTTTTCTGGCAATCTGCTGTAGAGGATCCCAAACACCATTGAATGGAGGCGCGTAGGCTAAATCTAAATCTAGTAAATCTGGTAACGTCATTTTATTGTATAAAGCTGTTGCAAACACATCGATCCGTTTATCAATTCCTGCCGGTCCAACAATTTGTGCTCCTAAAAGCTGCTGATCTCGCTTACGAACAACAATTTTAATAAATATCCGTTGGGCACCTGGATAATAGCCAGCAATATGGCGGGCAGACAATTTAAATGCCTCATATTCAAAACCTAACTCTTTCGCATTACGCTCATTAATACCTGTCGTGGCAATCGTTAAATTGAAAAACTTTAAAATTGAAGTACCCACTATACCACGAAACGGCGCAAACTTACCTGACATATTGAGGCCCGCTAAACGACCTTGCTTATTAGCTGTCGTTCCAAGAGGTACATAATCTAAGCGCTCTTTCACAATATTAAAATGGGTAGCACAATCTCCTGCAGCATAAATATTTTCGACAGATGTCTCTAAATGTCGATTGACAATAATGGCACCATTTTTATCTAGCGCTATCCCTGTTCCCTCTAAAAACTGTGTATTCGGTCTAATACCTGTAGCCATAATGACTAAATCCGTATCAAATTCGCCATTGTCCGTAATTACACGCTCAACCCGTTGATTCCCCTCAAACGCCTCTACTTTTGTATTTAGCACAAGCTCGATATCATTCTTTTTTGCTTCCTCATGAACATGTAGCGCAAGTTCTTCATCTAGAATTCTTGCAACATAGCTACCTCGTTGAATTAATCTTACTTTTTTGCCGCAAGCATGTATCGTCTCGGCCATCTCAAGCCCAATATAACCTGCACCTATAATCGTTACATTTTCTATTTCTGACGTTAAATCCGCTAGTAAATCATCTAGCTGAGGTATTGTTTTCACCGTGTGTATACCCGTTAAATCCGAACCCTTCTCTACAGGCATAATAGGATTTGCGCCTGTTGCAATAAGTAGCTTATCATAGGGAATTTCAAATGTTTCCCCAGATGACTGCGTTCCAAGAACAAGCTTCTTGTCTACATCAATTCCATTAACCTCATGACCAACACGGGCATCAATACGATACTTATCACGAAATGTTTCAACGTCTCTTGCGATAAGACGCTTTGTCGATGAAATACGCCCATCTACAACATAGGGCAAGCCACACTGCCCATATGAATAAATAAATCCACGTTCTAAAGAAGTAATCTCTGCTCCTGGTACATTTCGATATATTTCCATTGCTGCTGACATTCCGGCTGCATCTCCGCCGATGATTACGTATTTCATCCAACAATCCCCCTTATTTTTTCCTCGTTGCTATTAAGGCTGCCTACTGGTCCATAAATAAACGTCTTCTCCCTCCACTTATGATGACTCGAACTGTATGAATAGCAATAACCATCATTAGAACAAGGGACGCTATAAAGGCTAGCATGGTAATGACAATTTGTAGTACATAGAATGGTGAGTCTATATCTAATTACAGGTACAGGTGTTTGGACACCCGCTGAAAGCAGTTAAATCATCTACATCAAAAATTCGATACGCACAATGAAAGATGCCATAAATTCCTGTAACTTGAGTGTTACCTCATAAAACAATGTTAGCAAAAAGCTAAAAAGAAATGCACGCTTCCAGTACTCTCTTTTTTAAGAAAATAACGCAAGTATACGCCAAACGGCATGAACAGTAAGAAATTGTAGAAGGCTTAGAAAAAAGCTGGTTGTTTCGCAATATAAAGCCATGTAGATGGATTCGTTAGAACAATCCCACTATCTTCTAAAATATCAGTGACAAATTGAAAAGGATGTAAATTATAATAAACTGTATCCGTAGATTGTAGAGAACAATTATCTCTTGTTTCTGGGAAAGGTAGCAAAACTAGACACAGTGCCGATAAAAAGTAAAAAATAAATGAGAACATAATAATTGTTTTAAAAAAAGATAAATAGCCGTATTTTTCGATACATATAAATAAGCCAAGGTACAAATAGCACAAAGGATAGCACGCTTGTTATTAAAGAAGCTACCATAATAGAATGTGTATAAACTGACATAAAGCACCTCTTTGTTTAAAATCCTCTTTTTTATTCCATAACTTAGTTTAACCTTTAAACACAACACTAATATTTCAGCAAGCTTCTTAATAAAAAAACAGGTAAAGAAATTTTTTTCTTTACCTGCACGATTCACTTATGCTTTTGTAATTTCTTCTTTGCAGAATGCTAAAATTTCTTCTAGCTCATCATCCTCTAATGCAAAATCTAAGTACTCACCTTCTGCTTTTTCCATGATGAAGTAATTTAAAATAAATGACTCTTCACCTTTCTCAGCGATTAGTACACGAATTTCAATTCCTGCCTCATGATAAAGCTCATCTTCTTCATCGATATCTACATCTAAAATAAATTCATAACGCTTACCTTCAATAATGTTTGTTGGATCTAAAATTTCTTCCACTGAGAATTGTGTAATTTCCATTGTATTATCTCCTTTAAGTTAACCTGTTCTTTTATATATTAAATCAAATTCAGCATGGGTCAACTAGAAAACTCGTATACACCTATAAGTAATTATGCCACAATTAAATGGAAACTAATTTAGAGACACGCTTCTCTTAAGGATACTCTACATATAAAGGAGGCTTTTTTCTTGAAAGAGCTACTATATTACCAAGATGTTATGCTACGAGAATTTGATGCAACAGTTGTCAGTAAAGGAACTGACGAAGAAGGCCGTAACTACGTGGTGCTATCAAACACTGCTTTTTATCCAACAGGAGGCGGACAACCTCATGACACGGGTACTTTAAATGATATCGAGGTCATTGATGTCGAGAAAATTAATGATGAAATCCGTCATTATATTCAAGGCGACTCTTCAAATTTAGCTGGAGAAGTGCATGGTACATTGAATTGGCAACGACGATTTGATCATATGCAGCAGCATGCAGGTCAACATATTTTAACTGCTGCTTTTGTGGAGCTTTTTGATGCACCAACTGTGAGCTTCCACTTAGGTAGTGAGCAGGTCACAATTGATATTGCTGTAGACGCGCTTACAGAAGAACAGCTTGTAGCCGTGGAAGCTCGTGCCAATGACATTATTTTAGAGAATCGTCTAATTGAAACGAAGTGGATTACAGAAAAGGAACTTGAAAACTATAACCTACGTAAAGAGGTAGCGGTGACAGGAGATATTCGTTTAGTTATTATTCCCGATTTTGATTACAATGGCTGCGGTGGTACCCATCCAACATCAACGGGACAAGTCAGCGCGATAAAAATTCTTGGAACGGAAAAAATGAAGGGCAATATTCGTGTTTCTTTTGTTTGTGGCCATCGAGTTTTAGCAGAGCTTGCCATGCGAAAGAAAGTACTAGCTGACGTGGCAAGACAATTGAGTGTTCCTGAAGTTGAGGCAGCTTCAGCTCTTACAAAAATCTTAACAACACAGAAAAATACAGAAAAAGCACTTTTGGCGGCAAAAGAAGAGCTGCTAAATTATGAAGCAGCAGCGCTAGTTTCAAGTAACGAGCGCATTATTACTGCCGCCTTTAATCAGCGTACTATGCAAGAGCTTCAAAAATTAGCAAGAACTATTGTCGCTGAGCAGACAGAAGCTATCGTATTACTTGTTTCAGAAAATGAAGACAAGCTTCAGTTTGTCGCAGCTCGTGGTGCAAAAGTTGAGAAAAGTATGAGAGACATTGCTACAAAGGCACTGCCACTCATTAATGGAAAAGGTGGCGGAAGTGATCAAATGGTACAAGGCGGTGGCGAGCACATTATCTCTACCGAGCAACTATTGGAAGCTATGCAAGAAGTACTAAACTGATCTTTTCGATGATAAATTACAAAAAAAGGAGCTCTCCGTTGCTAGGGAAGCTCCTTTTTTCATTCATCCACATCATCACTTACTGCACGTTCTATTGCTACGATCTCCCCCATCAATGATTATAGTTTAAATAATCAATTCCTAAGAGCTTGCATTTATCAACATATTATCCACAATTAATCCACAGTTTATCTCGATTACATCAAACCACTTTACCAATCGAATGAAATTAAATATTTTTCCAATATTTCCTGATTATAATTTACTTTTTTTGCTGATTATAAAAAATAGAATAGTTTCTATACATTTTGAGGGGAGGATTTCTATGAGTCCTGAAAAAGATATTTCACGTCGTGATTTTTTAAAAACAACAGGGATCGCAGCAGGCACTTTAGTCGGCGGTGGATTAATAGGTGGTCTTGTAGGCTATAACATGCCTGGTAAAGGAACTGCCACGCTTGAGCATGGTCAGCATGGAACTGCTACTGAAGAGACTGGCTCGCCAAAAGCTAAAATGTTTTTTATGAATCAAAGAGATTTTAATATTTTAACAAATGCAACTGAACGTATTTTCCCTGAGGATGATTTAGGTCCAGGAGCAAAGGGCTTAGATGTGCCCTACTTTATCGATCATCAGCTAGCAGGGCAATACGGAAGTAATTCTAAAGAATATATGCATGGACCATTTGGCGAGGGCGCTCCAACACAAGGTTATCAGAGTCGTTTAACACGTGCAGAAATTTTTAAGCAAGGTGTTCAAAAGCTGGAGTCGGAAGCACAGAATCGCTACAAAAAAAGCTTTAATGATTTAGATGGCAAGCAAATGGATGAAATTTTAACGGCCTTCCAGAAAGGTGAAGTGCAAATGAGTGGCGTGACTTCTGCACTCTTCTTTACTTTATTACGCGCAGCAACATTAGAGGGTGCTTATTCTGACCCAATATATGGTGGAAATCGTAATATGGACGGCTGGCGTATGAAAGGCTTCCCTGGTCATCAAATGACGTATATTACTCAAATCGAAGATCCGAAATTCCAAAAAATTGAGCCTAATTCATTAGGCAGCCACTAAATATACGGGGGTGTAGAAAATGGCAACAACATTACCATCTGTAGACGTTGTAACGGTCGGTGTAGGATGGACTGGCGGCATTGTCGCTGCAGAGTGCTCAAAGGCCGGCTTGAAGGTCGTTGGTTTGGAACGTGGACAAAAGCGTGGCACAGAGGATTTTCAGGCTATCCACGACGAGTATCGTTACGCCATTCGTTACGATATAATGCAAAATCTTTCAAAGGAAACGATAACCTTCCGCAATAATCGCAACATGAAAGCATTGCCTATGCGTCAGCTTGGTTCTTTTTTACTCGGTGAAGGGCTTGGAGGAGCTGGTACTCACTGGAATGGCATGACTTATCGTTTCTTACCATATGATTTCCAAATCAAGACACTAACAGACAAACATTATGGACCTAATAAGCTTGGACCTGATTATTTATTACAAGATTGGGGATTAACATACGATGAGCTCGAGCCTTATTTTGATAAGTTCGAAAAAACAACAGGTATTTCTGGTGATGACAAAAATCCATTTAGCGGCAAACGTTCAAATCCTTATCCTACTGGGCCTATGAAAATGACACCCATGCTTGAAAAATTTGAAAAGGCGGCAAAAAACCTTAAACTATCACCTTACATGGTTCCTTCTGCAAACGTATCAGAAGTTTATAAGAACCCTGATGGTGAAACAATTAATGCTTGTCAATATTGCGGTTTCTGTGAACGCTTCGGTTGTGAATATGGTGCAAAATCATCTGCTGAAATTACTGTTGTTCCTACTGCATTAAAAACAGGTAACTTCGACTTACGCTATAACGCTAACGTTGTCGAAATCTTAAAACAAGGCAATAAAGTGACTGGCGTCAAATACGTCGATACGGTATCTGGTGAAGAATTTATTCAACCCGCGAATGTAGTTGTACTTACAAGCTATGTCTTTAATAATGCGAAGTTATTAATGGTTTCTAAAATCGGAGAACGATATGATCCCGCTACAGGAAAAGGAACACTAGGAAGAAACTATTGCTATCAGATACTCCCTGGAGCTGTAGGGTTCTTTGATGAGCAATTCAACACATTTATGGGTGCGGGTTCTCTCGGCGTAAGCTTAGATGATTATAATGGCGATAATTTCGACCATAGTGACTTAGATTTTATTCATGGTGGAAATATAGCTTTGACACAAACAGGGACTCGCCCTATCGGCTCAAATCCAGCGCCTCCTGATACACCGGCATGGGGACCAGAGTTTAAAAAGCAATCGATTTATTACTATACACGCTCATTCGGTATTGGTGCACAAGGTGCTTCGATGCCACATAAAGAAAATTATTTGTCTCTTGATTCTGTGTATAAGGATGCTTACGGCTTACCTTTAATGCAGTTAACATACAACTTTACAGATCAAGATCGTGCACTTCATAAATACATTTCAGCGCGTGCAGCTGACATTATGAAAGAAATGGGTGCCAAAACCGTTGTTCCAAACGCTGAAATTACTGATTACAATATCGTACCGTATCAAACAACACATAATACAGGCGGGACAGTTATGAGCTTAAAACCAGAGAATGGCGTCGTCAATAATTATCTTCAGCATTGGGATGTAGAAAATCTTTTTGCCGTAAGTGCCGGAAGCTTTGCTCACAATAGCGGCTATAACCCTACAGGTACTTTAGGGGCACTAGCTTATCGCTGCGCAGAGGGTGTTGTAAAGTATAGTAAATCAGGTGGTTCTTTAGTGTAAAAGCAATTGATAAGGCTAGATATTTTATTAAAAGGAGGCAAGACTTATGGGAGGTCTTGGAGCAATTGGAGTACCTGGTTTAATCATCATTTTAGTAATTGTCTTAATCGTGTTTGGTCCAAAAAAATTGCCAGAAATCGGCGGTGCAGTAGGTAAAACATTTGCAGAATTTAAAAAATCTACGAAGGGGCTTATCGATGACGATGACGAACCTACAAAAAAGGTCGAAAAAAAATCTGATGCTTCGTAGGAGGGGTTCCTATGGATCCATATGAGGACGGAAAAAGAAAATATTTAAGCCCTCTTGATAAGAAAGCAGCTGAGCCTCCCACATCTGTGGAGGCTTTTGTTGAAGTTCCAATTATAGAGACAATCGAACAGGATATTGTAGCTAATCAACCGCTTTTTCCTGCGACATCATTGCTTGAACATATTACAGAACTACGAAAGCAAATTATTAAAGGGCTAATCGTATTTATCCTATTTTTTATAATTGTGTTCTCCACCATTAATATTTGGTTTCCTTTTGTAACTCGAGGCCATTCACTAATCATTTTAGGTCCGTTAGAGGTCATCAAGTTTTACATGACCATTTCCACAACGCTAGCTTTTGGGCTTTCCATGCCATTTCTAGTTCATTTTTTGTGGAGCTTCGTAAAGCCAGGGTTAAAGGAAGAAGAAAGTCGTTTTCTTGGTCTTTATGCACCTATAATGCTTGTACTCTTTTTACTAGGCGTAACTTTCGGTTATTTTATTGTAAATCCGCTCAGTTACTCATTTTTAGTAAGCGTGGGAGCGACTAATTTTGATGTCATGATATCCGCAAGTGAATATATGCATTTTTTAGTTATGACAACCATACCACTTGGACTTCTCTTTGAGTTACCTATAGTAGCTCTCTTTTTATCATCCATCGGTGTATTAACAGCTGAATCCATGAAAAAAATACGAGGCTGGTCATATATCGTGATGGGGGTCGGTTCTGCTGTCATGACACCACCTGATTTTATTAGCCAGCTACTCGTATTAATACCAATGATTATTTTATATGAGTTAAGTATTTTCCTTGTTAAACGTATTGAACGAAAGCAAATTGAAAGCACTGCGTAGCATTCACGCAGTGCTTATTTTTTCTTTAAATCCATCACAATAATTTCCGGAAGATTAAAAATGCGATATGGTACAGTGCTATTGCCTAATCCTCGGCTGACGACCATACTAGTCTTTCCGTCTTCGTAGACACCAGCTGTATATTTTGGAAATAGCCCCTGTCCTGGCGCAACAAGTCCTCCAAGTCCAGGAATACGAACTTGCCCACCATGTGCATGTCCTGAAAACACCAAATCTATACCATGATTTACATACGTATTAAACACTTCTGGTCGATGCGCCAATAACAGCTTTAGCATATCATCCGGAAGACCAGCTGTTGCAATCTCCAACATTTCTTCCGTCGATCTACCCATTAACGGATCTTCAATACCAATAATCGCCAAGCGCTCCCCGTTGCGCTCTAACACGGTCGATTGATTGGTCATTACATGTACACCTAACGATGAGAGCGCCTCATAAATTTCACTTACCTTATTTGTCGCTACCTCATGGTTTCCTAGTACATAATAAACATCCGCTACTTCAACTAGCCCTCGAACTGCCTGTAGGCTTTGCTCCAAATCATAGCGATTGCTATCAATCACATCACCTGTGATAAAAATATAATCTGGATTTGTCGCTTTAACCGTTGCTATCAGTCTCTGTTGATTGTCACCAAAGAGGGCATCATGTAAATCTGATACTTGTACTATGCGAAGCCCATCAAAGCTGGCAGGCACTTTTTCTGATTCGAATACATGCTTATTTACAACCAGCCAGTGATTGTTTACGTACAAAAAAACGACTATAAAAACAAGAAAGAAAACTACGTATAATAATTTTTTCAATCGCAATCGCTCACTTTGTGGCTACTTTTTCAGAAAAATCTCTGACTCTTCTATTATAAGCTTAAAACGTTCGAATTGTAAGTCAATGCTCTGAAAATCCACAGATTGCACAAAAAGAATAACGCAAAATTATTCTCATTGAGTTACTCTTCTATTCGTCACTTTAGCTTTTCTTTCCGTTACTTTGGCTCTTCTTTCCATCGTTTCAGCCTTTCTATCCGTCATTTCGACTCTTCTTTCCGTCGCTTCGGCCTTTCTATCCGTCATTTCGACCCTTCTTTCCATCGTTTCAGCCTTTCTATCCGTCATTTCGACTCTTCTTTCCATCGTTTCAGCCTTTCTATCCGTCATTTCGACTCTTCTTTCCATCGCTTCGACCCTTCTATCTGCCTACTAATTTATAGAGATACCAAAAAAAACGCATTTAGATACTCCTATAAGGAGGTCTAAATGCGTTTTCTCGTTTATAATACTTTTTCTAAGAAATCTTTCGCACGCTGTGTAGACGGAGCTGTAAAAAACTCCTCTGGTGGTGCATCCTCAATTAACTTACCACCATCAAGGAATAGTATTCGGTCCGCTACCTCACGAGCAAAGCCCATCTCATGCGTTACGATTAACATGGTCATCCCAGTATCAGCAAGATTTTTCATAACAGCCAATACCTCTTTTACCATCTCAGGATCAAGAGCTGAGGTTGGTTCGTCAAATAAAATTACTTTTGGATCCATAGCAAGCGCTCGAGCAATGGCAACACGCTGCTTCTGACCTCCAGACAAACGGTTTGGATATTCATTGCGCTTTTCAAAAAGACCTACTTTCGTTAATAAGTCTTCTGCCTTTTTGATAGCAGCTGTCTTGTCCATACCCTTAACATTGATCGGTGCGTATGTTACATTTTCAAGTACTGTTTTATGAGGGAAAAGATGAAAATGTTGAAATACCATGCCAACTTCTTCACGGATCTTCATAATATCTGTCCCTTTATCCGTCAGGACGTCACCAGCAATTGTAATTTTTCCGCTCGTTGGCTCCTCCAACAAATTTAAGCAACGTAAGAATGTTGATTTACCAGATCCTGATGGTCCGATAATGGCAATTACTTCTTTTTCTTTAATTTCTGTTGAAATACCCTTTAGTACTTCATTTTGTCCATATGATTTGTGTAAATCTTCAATTTTAATCACTTTTTCTCATTCCTTTCTCAATTCGTTTACCAAGGAACGTTAATACAAGCGTCATAATGTAGTAGATTACACCTGCAAATAGTAAAGGCTCTAGATAGCGATATGTTGCGCCACCTACAATATACGCTCGACGCATAATATCAAGTGCACTAATAACTGTTACAACGGCTGTTTCTTTATTTAATGTAATAAACTCATTCACTAAAGATGGTAATATATTTTTTACTGCTTGTGGGATAATAATATCCTTCATCATTTTTGCATATGGAATACCTAGTGCCTGTGCCGCTTCCATCTGACCTTTATCAACCGCATTAATACCACCCCGAATAATTTCAGAAATATAAGCACCTGAGTTTAACCCGAATGCAATAATAGCCGTTGGTACTGGATCAATTTGAATATCTAATAACTGTGGCACTGCATAGTAAATAATCATTAATTGTAATACGAGTGGTGTACCGCGGAAAATCGATGTATAAAAATCTGCAATCCAGCGCAAGACTTTCACTTTACCAATTTTGCACAATGCTAGTAATATACCAATTATAAAACCGATGATTGACGCACCGATTGCGATTTGAAGTGTAACACCTATTCCTTTTAATATATAAGGAATAGAGGGAATGATAGCTGTAAAATCTAAATTCACAGCGTCCCCTCCTTTCTCATTCTTTTTTTAGGAAATGAAAAGCACAAGCGATAGCCCTGAATAGAGCTATCGCATTTCAACTAGCTTATTGAACTTTTTCTAACCATTTCTCTTCTAGCTCTTTAATTTTACCTTCATCAGCTAATTCTTTTAATGCTTTGTTAATTTTATCTTTAAGATCGCTACCTTCTGGAACAGCGATCGCTTTAAAATCTTCAGGTTGCTCCTTAACTGGGAACGCTTCTAGTTGATCATTTGTTTTCAAATAACCTTTCGCTACTCCACCTTCTACAATCCCGGCATCTAAACGTTTAGACATCATGTCTTGGATAATTTCAGGAATTCGTGTACGTCCTTCAACTGTTGCATCTACGTCTTTAGCAATAGTATTACCTAAATTTTCTTGGATAGAAGCTGTTTGTACACCGATTTTTTTACCAGCTAAGTCAGCCTCTTTTTTAATACCACTATCTTTTTTTACAATGATCACTTGCTCTGTTTGATTATATTTATCAGAGAAGTCTACAACTTTTTCACGTTCTTTGTTCGGTGACATTCCAGAAATAACAACATCAACTTTACCTGCTTGTAGCGCTGGCACTAGGCTGTTGAAGTCCATATCTTGAAGTTGTATTTCTACACCAAGTTTTTCACCAACTAATTTAATTAAATCGATATCAAAACCGATCATTTCTTCACCTTTTGCTACGTCAACATACTCGAATGGTGCATAATCAGCTGAAGTACCTACTTTTAATACTTGCTTTTCTTCTGTGCCTTTGTCTGCATTTGAACTTGCATTATTTGCTTTATCTTCTTTTGTGCCACATGCCGCTAGTACACCAATGACTAGAACGAGCATTAGCATGAAAAATTTGTTCTTCATATTCAACAATCTCCTTTTATTTATGTTTTATTGTTTATGAGAATCTAGTTCTCGAAAATAGCCAAATGGATATTTATTCACTTTTAAGAATAAAAAATCTATCTGCTAATTAAGATATACTCTTTTTAAACAATAATCAAGCTAAACTAAAAATTTTTGGATAAAATATTATACACAAAATTTTCTGATAAATCAATTTATTCAAACCTAAAAACCAACTTACCTTAAATGCACGTTATCTTACTATTTTCTAATTGCTCTACAATTATCCCTACATCGCAAGAATTCCATAAAATAACTTAGATTTCTAAAAAAAATAGACCCCCAAAAATTGGAGGTCTTCTACTTATCTTATGTTTCATCTGCGAATAGCTTTTCCTTCAACTCATCCTCTCCCGATCCTTCCGCTAAAGGTACGCGAGAGCGATACGCCGCGCGACATATTAAATGCCCTGCCACAGGAGCTGTTACAAAGACGAAGACAATACCTAAAATTAAACGTACACTAACATATCCGTCATGCACCCAAAAGTAAATAAATGTGCCCAATAGACAGGTTAAAACCGACAATGTCGAACTTTTCGTCGCAGCATGTGAGCGTGTGTATACATCAGGTAAACGAATCATCCCAAATGCACTAATAACACTTACAATGGAGCCAATCAAAATAAGGATGACCGCCGCCCATTCAATCATTTGATCTACGTTCAACAATCACACCTCTTTCAATATATTTCGTAAACGCTATGGTGCCGATAAAAGCTAAAATACCTAATATTAAAATGGCTTCTAAATACGCCTTTGTTTTCAAGACAATCGAAACAATAGCGATTGCTGACAGTAAATTAACACCAATTGTATCAAGTGCTATGGCACGATCAGGCAACGAAGGACCTCGAATAACACGAAACAGCGATAACGCAATAGATACACTGAATAATGCAAGCGCCAACAGTAAAATTTTTTCAATCATTAGCGTGTCACCTCCATGATTGCTTGTTCAAATTTTCCTATGGAACGAACGACAGCTTCTTTCGATTGTTCAATATCCATTGCATGGATATAAAACACATCGCCCTCTTCAGAAACCTCCATCACTACTGAACCTGGGGTAAGTGTGAGGAGCAACGCAAGTGCTGTTATTTCCCAATCTCCCTTGAGCTCTGTTTTATACGTAAATATGCCAGGAGTAATATTTAGTTTCCGCGTAGTAATTTGTCTTAACACGCTGTAACTCGATATTAGGAGCTCCCAGTTAAAGAGCCATAATAATTTTATAATTGAAAACATACGTCGCAAATAAAATTGTGTGCCGTAAAAGCGATGCATGACATATAATATCCCTATTCCTACGATAAACCCCATTAAAAATGTCGAAAACTGCGGAATCACTTCATCTTGTAACAATAACCAAAGTGTTGCAATAAATAAATTCAAGATAAATTGCATCGCCATTATTTATTCACCTCACCTTGCCATGTTGTACCATCCAACACTGCATCAATATAGATTGATGGTGTGTAGAGTGTTTCCGCTGCATCTATTACATATGGCGCCATCCATTCCGCTCCAATTCCTAAACCAATTGTACAAGCTACCAACAAGGTTAATGGCAATACAATGCGCTTCGGTAAAGGCTTTTCATCTTCTAAACTAATAATTGTTTCCCCAAAGAATGAGGAAAGAAATATTCGTAAGAGTGAATATAAAACAATTAAACTAGATAAAAACCCTAGCCCTAGTAGAACAAAATTTCCGCCCTCAATTGCACCTTGTCCAATTAAAATCTTACCTAAAAATCCACTTAACGGTGGAATCCCTGCAAGTGAACACATAACAATAAAGAAAAGCCATCCAAAAAAAGGATAATTCCGAATAAGCCCACTCATGTTATCGATTACCGTTTCACCAGTAACATAAATCATCATCCCAACGGCTAAAAACAACATGGCTTTAGCCACCATATCATGCATCAAATAGTATGTTACGCCCTGTAAGGCAGACTCAGTACCGATGGCAAGACCAGCTACTATAAATCCAACACCAATAAGGACATTATAAGCAGCAATTGTTCTTACATCTCTCCCTGCCAGTGCTCCCATACATCCAGCAATAATCGTCAGCCCTGCCATAATCCCAAGTACCATATGCGTCACTTCAGTGTTATTTGGAAAAAGTAATGTAAAGGTGCGAACAAGGGCATAAATTCCAACCTTTGTTAATAATGCTGCAAAAAGTGCGGCTATAGCTGTTGGAGGTGCACTGTATGAGCCTGGAAGCCAGAAAAATAATAATAGTCCAGCCTTCAAACTAAAGACAATTAAGAAAATGAGCGCTACAGTCGTAATAAGGGGGTCAGCCCCAGCCTCCATAACACGGACAGAAATATGTGCCATATTCAATGTTCCAACGGTTCCATATAAAAAAGCTAATGCCACTAGGAAAATCCAAGACGCAACAACATTAATCAGCACATATTTTAATGCTTCACGTAGCTGAATTTTATCGCCACCTAAACTAATAAGTGCATAAGAAGCAAGTAACATAACCTCAAAGCACACAAACAAGTTAAAAATATCCCCTGTTAAAAATGAGCCATTAACTCCCGCTACCATAAGCAAGACAAACGGGTAAAAATACATCTTTTCATAGCTCTTACCGATTGTGAACATGGCATATAACAAACAAATGGCTGCGACAATATTTGCTATTAACACAAGTAAGACTGCGAATGAATCAGCAACAAATAAAATGCCGAATGGCGGTGCCCAGCCACTAAAATCAATACGCATCACGCCTTGGTCCTGAATCTCTAGCAATAAAATAACACTAATGAGGACAACAAAGCTTAATGTCAATAAACTAATGATGCGCTGCAACATAACATTTTCACGTAAAAACACAAGTAAAATTGCCGTAATAATCGGCACAATTAATGGTAAAACAATCAGATTACTCATCCGGCGTACCTCTCAATTCATCAAAATTCGCCGAACCGTTCGTTTTATAGACTCGGTAACCGAGAACAAGTACAAACGCCGTCACTGCAAAGCTAATCACGATCGCAGTTAAAATTAAGGCTTGCGGTAGAGCATCTGTGTAAGGACCTTCTGATTCTTCTAAGAGTGGTACGTTCCCCTTTTTCAATCCACCCATCGTTAAAATCAGTAAATGCGCCGCATGCGATAATACCGCAGTTCCTAAAATCACACGTAATAACTGTTTCGAGAGGATTAAGTACGTCCCAACAGCTACTAATACACCCACTAAAACTAGTATTAATGACTCCATTGGCTATTCATCCTCACTTATACTTAAAATAATTGTGACCACAACACCTACAACAGTTAAAGCTACGCCAGCTTCGAAAAGCGTGACAGTCGAAAAGCTCATCTCCCCGAATATCGGCACATTTATATAACTATGAGCTTGCGATAGAAACGGCACATCAAAAAATAGTGAGCCAATAGCTGTGCCTGTTGCCAGTAAAACGCCAAGTGCTGCAACCTTTTTAAAATCAAATGGCATCCCTTTATGCACCGTCTCAATGTCATATGCTAAATACAGTAGAACAATGCCTGAAGCCAGCACGAGACCACCTATAAAACCTCCACCTGGAGCATGATGCCCTGCAAAGAATAGATAAATCCCAAGAGTTAAAATAATGAATACGATTGTCTTTGTAACCGTACGTAAAATAACGTCATTAATTTTCATGATCCGTCTCCCCCTTTCGTGGCTTTAGCTTCGTTAGTGTATACACGCCTAAGCCAGCAATCAGAAGGACAACCACTTCTAGCATCGTATCAAATGCACGGAAGTCGCCTAATATGGTGTTAACAACATTTGAACCACCCGCTAATTCGTAGGAATCATTAAAGTAAGTGGACACTGGCTCAAAGCGATCGAAATGGACAACCGCTAAGCCTACTAATGTAACAGTGGCACCAACGAAAATGGATATAACCGCCTTAGACCATTGCACTTTTTTATGGGAGGCGTCAGGCATTAAATCAGGTAAATATTTAAAGCAAAGAAGGAATAAAGCAGTTGTCACAGATTCAACGACTAATTGAGTTAACGCTAAATCAGGAGCACGGAAAATAACAAAGAAAAACGCAATTGAATAGCCTAACACGCCATTCAACAACATCGCCGTTACACGTCCTTTGGCGAAAATCATCCAGACTGCTGCGAACATCATCACAAACACTAAAATGAGCTCATAAGACTCAATTGTAGAATCCTTCGCAAAATCAAATGCAATCGTATCCGACCAAATAAAATATCCTGCAATTAAGGCAACAAAGAATACATATATATAGACAAAATAATGTGTTAGATTACCTGTCATATAGCGATTAGTAAGCTTTGTAGAACTATTTTCACTAAACTCAAGCATACGATTGTAGTACGTATTAAACGCATATCTTTGAGAGAATATTCGATATACAGGCTTCCAGCTGTTTAACGTTTTAAATAAGAAAATCCCAATAATAATGACACCAAGAGTCATTAGCAATTCTGCATTAATGCCATGCCAAGCATGAATATGTGGTGTTAATTCACTAGTTGATGGGAATGTTGGATAAATACTCGCCATAGCAGGTTCTAAAATATAATGTCCTAGCACATTAGGGAAAAAGAAAATTCCAACTACGAATACGCACAGTATGATTGGCGAGAGTAGCATACCTAATGGCGCTTCATGGGGTTTTTTATCCATCTTTTCAGGCTGTAGTTTTCCGAAAAACGTTCGGCTTATTAAAATCATACTGTAAACAAATGTAAAGATACTTGCCACCCATGCCACTATAGGAAATAACAGTCCCAAATCAGTAATTGAAAAGGCTTCTACATGACGAATAGCTAGTACTGCAGCGAAAAACATTTCTTTACTTAAGAAGCCATTAAAAGGAGGTAATCCAGCCATAGAAAAACTACCAATAACTGCAATTGTAAAGGTTACAGGCATTAAGGCCATTAAACCACCGAGACGACGAATATCGCGTGTTCCCACCTCATGATCGACAATACCGACCATCATAAATAATGCGCCCTTAAATGTTGAGTGATTAATAAGATGAAACAACGCCGCAAAGCTTGCCTGCGTATAAAGTATAGAATTTTCAGCATAACCGTAATAATGGCCGACTGATCCTAGCCCAAATAAACACATAATTAAACCAAGCTGACTAACCGTTGAAAAAGCCAATAACGCCTTTAAATCAGTTTGACGCACAGCATTAAATGAACCCCAGAACAACGTTATAAGACCAATCACACTGACTAACCAGAACCAAACAGCCTCGCCTCCAAACACTGGGGAAAAACGCGCAACTAAATAGATACCTGCCTTTACCATTGTTGCCGAATGTAAATAAGCGCTGACTGGTGTCGGTGCCTCCATCGCGTCTGGCAACCAAATATGGAAAGGAAACTGTGCGGATTTAGTAAATGCACCGATTAGAATAAGGATTAACGCTGGGATAAACAGTGTATGATCACGTATAACCTCGACATTGGCTATGATTTCACGAATGCTAAATGTCCCTGATGCTACATAAAGCATTAGAAAGCCCGCAAGCATTGAAAGGCCACCGAAAACGGTAATTGTCATGGCTTTTCTTGCACCAGCACGAGAGGCTTTACGATGATGCCAAAATGCAATTAACAGGAATGATGACACACTTGTTAGCTCCCAAAATGTGTATAATACCATTAAATTATCTGAAAAGACGACGCCAAGCATAGCGCCCATGAATAGTAATAAATAGCAGTAAAAATGATGAAGAGATTCTTTCGTTGATAAATAGAAAATAGAATATAAAATGACTAAACTACCTACACCCGTAATTAGCAAACCAAAAATCATACTTAGTCCGTCCAGGTAAGTTGAGAAATTTATATTAAAAGAGGGAACCCACTCATATGTATGGATAAACGTTTTACCCTCGGCAATTTGAGGAATGTAGCGCGCGAGTAAAAGAAACAGAATGAATGGAACAGATAAAACAAACCAGCCAAGATGTGTAATACGCCTTAGTCGCCTATAGAGTAAGGGAATAAGCGCAGCACAAATAAATGGTAAAAGTATCGCAATGAGAACTGTAACCAAATGAAAACCTCCTACTATCAATTTCGTCCAGCAATTTGCTATTGACTATGCGCGAAAAACCATAGATATAAAGTCGCTTGACTATCTATTTAACTAACTGCATAATAGTGTGGCATATAGAAGCAATTGGTTTAAATACACAAGATGCATAAAGTAAATCGCTGTAAAGCATAGAGATAAACCTCGTTCCTCAAGGTTTTCCCGATATATTTTCATTAACTTTTATACATTTTCAAGTATACAATATAAATGAGCACAATGCACTGTATCAGTGTTGATTTTAGCTGTTTTAAGATACTTTTTTCAAAATAGACAGTAGAAATAACAAAATAACAACAAGATATGAGGTGGGAATTTTTATGAAGCATGTAAAAGGGCGCTTAGACGAAAGTATTTTAGTTTGTGTCTACTATGGACTTAACGGTGAACGTTTAATACGACGCGGTCATAAAATGGCTACAATGTTAGACTGTCCATTGTATATTCTTTCGGTCGATTCGCAACCCCTCGATGCATTTGATGCAGAGAAATCTAGCTACATCGAGCAATGGAAAAAGTTATCTGAAGAGCTTGAGATTGAAAAGTTCATATTACTGGATAATGAAAAACGCCCCATACAAAAGGTTATTGCAGAAGTGGCAAAAAATTATGGAATTTCACAAATCATCGTAGGCCAAAGCGCACAGAGTCGCTGGGAGGAAATTACAAAGGGCTCATTCTTAAACGTCTTGTTAAAAGAGGTTCCTTTTGTTGATTTTCACATCGTTGCTGTCCAACGTCCAACTGACAATGATGCAAACGATACATACGAAAAAGGTGTACGTGCTTATTTAATCAAAGAAAATGAAGACTTTAAGGTAGCATTTACATGTCCTAAATATGTATCAATTGAGGGTATATTTTTCAAAGAAATCGGCACCGACTTTGATAATGGCATTTTCAAATTCACTTACAATGATAAAATGCATGAAGTCCACATATTAGAAGGCTATGTAGCAGATAAGGAAAGACTACCTGCTGAATTTTTATCACCACTACGTCAATAAAAAACGCGTTCCACGAGGACGCGTTTTTTTATCTATCTGGAAGTTCTTATACCGCTGAAGCTGGTTGATCCTTCGGTAAGAAAAATGCCACGAGTAATAATAATGGTAGCAAAGATACGACCATCATTGTAAAATCGATACCCCGATGATCCATTAATACACCAATTACCATCGCTCCAATTGCCCCCATTCCGAAAGCAAAGCCAGTTGTTAAACCCGCCATTGTACCAATTTTTGTCGGGACAAGCTCCTGTGCATAGACAACGGTTACCGAGAAGCTAATCATAATGAGCGTACCGATAATTACTAAAAATATCATAGCTGCCCATAACGGTACATACGGCAGTGCTAAACAAAACGGCATTGGTACAACAACGGATAGTAAAATAACGTTTTTTCTACCAATCCGATCTGATAATGAACCGCCGAAAAATGTTCCAATGACGCCAAATGCCATAAAGCTAAAAATTAAAATTTGTCCAAGACGAAGACTAACATCATAATGGTCCATTAAATAAAATACATAAAAACTTGTAATATTAGTGGTATAAAATGATCGTGCAAAAATAATAGTAAATAATAACGTTAACGCAATACCTACTTGTTTTTTTGTTAAAGGGGGCAATGTAGAAACTAACACGCGTTTTTTCTTTGCTACGCGCTCTTGCTCCAACTGCTTTTTATACCATCCCGCAATTTTACTCAACAAAATAATTCCGAACGTTGCCGCCACTAAGACAATTGCGGCACCACGTTGTCCAAAAACATCAAAAATATAGGCACTAATGAGCGGCGCAAGGGCTTGACCAGAATTCCCCCCTACTTGATAAATTGACTGTGCAAGTCCTCTTTTCGGACCTGCTGCCATAAATGACACCTTTGATCCTTCAGGGTGAAATATAGCCGAACCAAAACCTAAAAATAATACCGCAATAAGAATGATCCAATATTGCGTTGTGAACGCTATTATGGCAATACCAATAAACGAACTAGTCATACCAATTGGCAACGCATATGGCATCGGCTTTTTATCACTGACAAATCCAACAACTGGCTGTAAAGCAGAGGCAAATATGTTAAGGACAAATGATATAAGCCCTATTTGTGTAAAGGTTAAACCTAAATCACTCTTTAATATCGGGAACATCGCTGGAATAACGGCCTGCATCGTATCATTGATAAGATGGGCAACAGCTATTGCAATCATTATTGGATAAACAGGGTTATTAAAATTTCCAACCTGTTTCATGTTGCCACCCACTTTCTGAATTATTTAAAAATTCCGTTTACGAATAATTGTCGCATACAATTGACTTTTTTGCACAAGCTATTTTTCGACAGTAGTTTAAAGGAGTTGATATATATATGGAAAGTTTTTTTCATGCTAACTTTTGGGAAATGATTCTTCGGACAACACTTTCCTTCTTTGTGCTTCTTATTCTGGCACGAGTCCTAGGAAAAAAACAACTAGGTCAACTAACATTTTTCCATTACATTACAGGGATTACATTTGGATCGATTGCTGCAGAAATTGCTTCACAAACTGAAACCCCTTTTTTAGATGGTATGATTTCTCTTATTTGGTGGGGTGCTTTAACATATTTTATGACTATTATTACTATTAAATCTAAAAAAGCACGTGTTCTCATTGATGATAAGCCTACAATCCTTATTCAAAATGGACTTATTTTAGAATCTGCTTTAAGGAAAAATCGTTTGCATATGGATGAGTTAACAATGATGCTACGAGAACAAGCCATATTTTCTGTACAAGATGTGCAATATGCATTACTTGAAACAACGGGTAAACTTAGTGTGCTACCAAAGCCTACTGAACAATCAGCTACAAAACAAGATGTAAAGGCCGATGTAACACCACCAACCTATATACCAACAGAAGTAGCTTCAGATGGGCAGGTTATTTATGAAAACTTAGTTGAACTTGAGTTGACTGAAGATTGGCTTATGAAGAAGCTAAAAAAACAAAATATCCAATCTGTGGAAGATGTCTTTTTTGCCCAAGTTCAAGCAAACGGCTCTCTATATGTAAGCTTGAAGGATAAAGCAAGACGATCAAGCCCTTAACAGCTTGTCTCGTCTTGCTTAATCTATTTTTACAATATCCAGTGGTGTAACGATGCCGATTAGTTTTTGATGTGGCTTCCCATGCTCCGTTATTAATAACGCCTCAAAACGGCTTCCCCGCTCTACGCCTTGTTTAAAAATATCTTCAGCCTCGTATATCGTTATGTATCTACTCACAAATTTGTAATTCACTCTATTTTTTTCATGTAATAAAATGTCGTGCAAAGTCGGAACTTCCTTAGGTATTTGATTGCTTACCATTACCATAGCTAGCCAGTTTGTAATTCCTACTGTCGTCACAAGTCCTTTAAATTGATCTTTATTGTATACAGGAAACTGTGTAAATTTACGATGGCGTATAACTTTTAATACTTGTTTTAACGAATCTGTTTCCTGAAAAGCTAGTACTTTTTTGCAAAACATTTGTCCTACAAGTTTTGGCTTAGCCAGTTTTCCCTCTATATATTCAATTCTTTCCACTACGTCTATATGTGGTTCAGCAATTACATATTCGAAGGACGTACGATGATGAACAATTGCATTTCGTAAATCTGCGTACGAGCGCAAATCGTCTTCGTATTTACGAACTAGTACATCCTTCTTCTTAGCTTGATCGATAAGACGATAAAAGGGCATAAAATCCTTTGCACCGATAATATCTCTTAACCTGTGATCTATCCGATTAAACGCTGTAAGAAAGCGATTGGAATTTTCTATATCCAATTTTTTCACCTTCCCCTATTTATTTTTTCATATTTTCCGAGTTATTTGATAAATCCTAGTTATAGCTACATTATATTCCTAAGTTTTGGATATTCCAAGATAAGTGATGTACATAATATAGCCCTAGACACTTTGCTTTTGCTACAAAAATCTCTGCTGAATGAAGAATAAAAAATTTTTCTCTAAACTACTTGAAAGTTACGCAACGTCATTTTGTACAATATTGGTAACAGTTAAAAAGGGGGCGCGCTAATTGCTTGTCATTCATGAAGTATCAAAACAAACAGGGATTTCTGTTCGAACACTGCGTTATTATGAAGAGATTGGCTTATTATTCCCGACAGCCAAAACAGAAGGTGGACACAGATTATATGGTGAAGAAGAGTTGAAAACACTACAACAAATCGTATTTTTAAAAACATTAGGATTTCGTTTAAAAGAAATTCAGCCATTACTCAATGAATCTTGGGATTGGGCGGAAAGCTTAGATCATCAGCTTGCGTTTGTTCAAGCAGAGCAAAACAAGTTAAAGCAAATGGAAAGCGCTATACTAGGATTACAACATGCTTTGACCATCGAGGGAAGTTTAAATGAATCACTTATTCAAAAGATCATTAAACTTTCTACTCAAGAAAATGGGAAAAAGCAGGCATTTCGACAACAAATATTTTCTGAAACTGATTTGAAGCTAATACAAAAGCTCCCGAATATAAATCGCAATGATCCGCATTCTTTAGAGTGGATTAGTTTATTAGGTCAATTAAGGGAATTGAAGGAAAGCTATGATGCTGAATCAGCTTCAGTGCAACGCATTATTAAACGAATGATGGAAAAAGCAGCAGAGGAATACAAAGGGAATGAATCATTTTTAGAAAAGATGTGGGATATACGAAAATCCTCTTCACAGTCCGAACAGCTTGGCTTGTATCCGTTAGCGGAAGATTTCTTACATTTTATTGATCAGGCTTTTACTATTTATGAAGCTAAAAATATTAGTAAAGGGGATCCCCAACAATGAGCACAGAAAGTTTATTGTTAATTGGTGGCTTAGCTATATTAGATATGTTTAGTCCAGCTATAATCGGTGTGACTGTATACGTATTGCTTGTGGCAAAAAAGCAGCAAAGTCGACTACTCTTAGCATATTTAACGACAGTAGCTTTTTTTTATTTTTGTACAGGCATTTTCTTAATGCTTGGCTTAGATGTAGTTTTTGATCCAATTGCCAATGCATTAAATAGCCATTCTGCTAGATTAGTAATGACAATTGTAGGTGCCATATTATTTGTCGGGAGTTGGTTAGTACCGAAGAAAAATACTTCGGGATCCCCTAAGCCAAAATCGTTTAGTATAGAAGCAATGATTGCTTTAGGGTTCACAACTTCTCTATTAGAAGTGGCAACAGCTTTACCCTATTTCGCTACAATCGGCATTTTAACAAGTAATCATTTAGCTTTTTATGAATGGTTGCCCATTATAGCCGGGTATAATCTAATGATGATTACGCCAGCAATCATCTTGCTCGGCTTACACATACTATTCAGACGCTTTATGACTACGCCGTTAAGAAAAATACAAGCACTTTTTGATAAAAGCACAAGTTCAGCTCTTTCATGGGTAATGTTTTTAGTTGGTCTTATTTTACTGATGAATGGTGGTATGATTTAAGAAATAATACGGTAAAAATCCGCTATATTTTCTATTGGCAAGGCACGCTTTTTTAGTTCTCGCGCTCGTACTCTACCAAAAGAATTTACGCAGATTTTTACCATGTTTCCTTTAAATTTTCGTCATCGATGCATTTTTCTTCATCGTGAAAGTTCCAATACTAATACAAACAATTGTCAATATTATTGTCATCATGAGACTCCACCAAAAATCAGACATTTCCATCGTGCCCCTAATTAATTGAACGCCATATAACGGTAGTTTCCACGGGGATACTGTCCAAAATGTGCCGACTATTGCATTTATCATTTGCCCCATAAAAATAACAATAAATGCACATGAAGTCGCAACTATTGTTTTAAAGGTAGCACTCATCATCAATGTCACTGCTAGCACAAAGAGTAGCCAAGAAAAATACGTGAAAAAACTTGCCACAAGTGACCCTATCTCAAAGGTCCCATAAAGTACGACCGTGTAGTAAACGCTCGCGGCAAAACCAGCTAAAATACTAACAAAACCAACAGTACTCATAACGATAAATTTACTCAAAAAATAAGCGCCAAACGATATAGGACGGACATACAATAAAGTAGCCATGCCACTTGCTCTTTCTTTACTGATGGCCCCTACAAAAGTAGCCATTAATACGAGTAACCCGATTGTCTGAAATTGCCCGATGGACGCTTGTAATAGGTCAACTGGCATTAATTCTGGCATCAACATTTCAAAGCCTTCCGGTAAATTACCAACAGCATTTAAAATATCCATCATATAATAGTTTGTCAGTGGATCACTCATACCGAGCAATGCAAATACAAGAGGTATCCATAAAAACTTCCAGCTTCGCCAAGCTTCTCTGAATTCCTTTTGCAGAAGGACATTAAATCCTCTCATATTTTTTTCGCCACCTTCATGAAAATCTCTTCAAGTGAAGCTGTTTGTCGTTCCACTTTCCGTATTTTATAAGGAGCATTACTTAAATGATGCAGTAGCTCCTGCATACTCTCCTTTTCATCAATGATTTCTATATATACATAACGGCCCTTCGCTTTGCCTATATGTTCAGATTGAATAAAATGGTCGGCCTCTTCTTCAGTGTTAAATTCAACAACATAATTTGGTTCATCGAAGCGTTCTCGCACTTCATGCAATGTTCCCTGCTCTACTAGCTTTCCATCACGTAAAAATAATAATTGATCTGTCATTTCCTCGGCATCATTCAATATATGAGTCGAATATAAAATGGTTGTTTCTTGTTGTAGATCTTTTAACAAATCAAGTACTTCCCTACGTCCAACTGGATCTAAAGCAGATACAGGCTCATCTAATAACAATAATTTAGGCTTATGCACAATTGCTTGGGAAATACCTAGCCGTTGCTTCATGCCACCAGAAAATGTAGCAATTTTCTTATTTATATCATTGCCTAGCCCCACAAACTCAAGTGTCTTTTGTGCTTCTAATTTTGCCTTGTTTGCAGGCACACCATTTAACTTTGCAGCCATTTCAGTAAACTCTAGCGCACTTAGCCAAGGATGAAATTGCGGAAATTGTGGTAAAAAGCCAATAGTAGATCTTAAATCACCATCTAACATTTTTACAATTCCAGAGGTAGGTTTTAATAGACCTGTTAACATCGATAAAGTCGTTGTTTTACCTGCACCATTTGGTCCAATTAATGCTGTCGATGTATTTTCTGCTAATGTGAAATCAATTCCATCAACTACTACTTTTCCTGCAAATTGCTTTGTTAGGCTTGTTACTTGCAGTAATGTCGTCATGTTTGCTTTCTCCCAACTATAAAGTACGCAATTGGCCCCAAAAGATTAACGAAAATAATAATAAACACCCATAAAATTTTCGGCCCATTTGTTGCATGGATTTTACGTAAGTCGACTAAAGCGACAATCATTAAAATAAATTGAACTATGATTAGTGGCGCTATGACTGCCCATGGAACTTTTGCTAACTCCTCCATCATACAGATCACCTCATCCTTTGTTATATCATCACTATAACAATTTTGCTCTGATGTGTATAGAAAAAATTTACAAATATTACGGACATACAAACCAAAAACTTATTGCCAGCTGATACCCAAAATGCAGCTTCTCCTCTATATATTTCTTAAACGTGAGATGATTTTAATTGGATATTTATGTTGACCTCTCTTTAAAGTATGTGAAGAAATATACTTAAATTAACGGAGCAGGTAATGAAAATCAAGGTTACTCATCAAATTACAAAATGCTACACTACAATTATTAGTAGGGGTGAAATAGTAAATATTGAGTTATTAGGAGATAGAGGATGAAAATTAGGAAAGAGAATGGTCAGGGCGGCATTTTTAAAGACATACTTATTGAAATTCGAGATTCAATCTTATTTGAAATAGTTTGGAACATTTTAATATTTATACCAAGAATAGTGATTCGTTTAATCAAGAATATATTTTAACTAGTCTAAATGAGTGCGATTCTTTAAAGGTATTGCCTTTTTTGGTTTGCTATTATTGAACTCCCATGAAAGACCTTAATCACCTTTTATTTTCTGTGATGTAGCATTGGTTTTTGCGCTACATGGGTGGCTAACGGTGCAGGTTAGTCAAATTTTTTTTTACACTTTTTTCAACATCTTTCTTTTTTTGAAAAAATGTTTATAATTATCTTAACCTTTTGTGTTTTATCACTTTTATAGCATTTATTACTCAATTTAGGGGCGCTGATCATGGGGATAACGACATTATTATTAAATGCATTCATTATTATCATTTGTATTTTTTTCTATCAAATATTTTGGTTAGATAAAGATGGAAAAGAAGCGCGTAATACTATATTAATTTCCTTTCTTTCATCCATTGCGGTTGTTCTATGTATGACATTCCCTTTTAAGTTTGATTATGGATACATATATGATTTACGGCTTATCCCAATCCTTTTAGCTGTTCTCTATGGTGGTTTTAGGAGTTTTATTTTTATTACTGTTATATTTGTTTCTTACCGTTTTTACTTAGGCGGAGACGGAGTCTACCCTGCCATTATTGTATATTTTATGGCCACTTCCATTACTATGGTATCTCAATATTTTCTTGCTGGTTATTATAAAAAAAGAAAAATATTGTTCAGCTTACTGCTTATGTCTCTTTGCACTATTTCCTTTTCTATATTCGCTTTAATGAACCAAATACGAATAAACGATAAAATTCAACCTGATTTTATTTACTTTTTATTCAATTATATAGTGATCAATATTCTGACTGTTTTATTGTCTCTTTATTTAATTGAAGGAATGATAGAAAGGTTTAAAATGAAAGGAAAAATTCACCGTGCAGAAAAATTCATGGTGACTTGTGAATTAGCAGCGTCTATAGCCCATGAAATAAGAAACCCGTTGACTACGGTATATGGATTTATGCAGATGTTTAGTAAAAACGAAATCTCTGAAACGCAAAAGGATGACTATTTACAAGTCATGCTAATGGAGTTAGAAAAAGCGCAACTCGTTATTAACGATTATTTGTCCCTTATAAAACCACAAAATGTTGCAAGAGAATTATTAGATATTAGACCAATTGTTGAGCAAGTAATAGAGGTTATTTTACCGATCGCCATCCAATGTAATGTTAAAGTTGAAAGCGATAATGAATGTTCCTACTATATATATGCCAACACCGATAATCTAAAAATGTGTTTAATTAACATTGCAACGAACGGGATTGAAGCCATGACTAATGGAGGGATGCTCCGAATTAATGTGAAAAAGGTAAAGAATCGTATTGTGATTGATATTATTGACACAGGAATTGGAATGTCTTCTGAGGAGATAAATCGAATCGCTATGCCGTTTTATTCTATAAAAGAGAAGGGAACCGGGCTAGGTACGATGATTGCATACAGTATTGTAAAAGGATTAAACGGAGATATAGAAATAAAAAGTGAAAAGGGAAAGGGAACACAGTTTTCTATTATTATTCCTTCTTCCTAATAGAAATCGTAGAGCAAAAAAATTTCGACTATTTAGAGCTTGTTGCTAAAGTACAGTTCGAAAACGATGAATTTAAAGACGAAAAAGAAATTGAGAAAATATCCGGATACAATAACGCAGCAGTATCCATTTTGAAGTGTTCAACTAATGAGGTGCGATTGTTCAATAAAGCAATCGCTTTTTTACTAACAGAGCAGTTTAGGGTAAATGGGAAATATATTTATGAAAGAAGGAGAGTTAAATGAGCGAATTTTTCTTAATACTTATGGTTTTTTCTATCGTTGTTGCAAATATTATTGGATTTATATCCTACAAAAAAAGGAAAAGTTTATATTTTGCTTCTTTCACAATATTATTACTAGCAGGTGCATTTGGTGGAATCGGAGTTATACTAGCACTATTCATTCTTCGTGATGCCTTTGCGGTATTCTATGGGTTGAATCTTGCCTACTATTTGCTAATAAATAGTCTTATCGTATTTCTACTTGCCATTTTAGTTACTATAATTAAAAAATATACCAAAAAGAAATTGTGATGCATTCATACGCATGCCCGACGCACAAATAAAAAACCCGGAAAAAATATTCTTCCGGGTTTGATCACCACTTACATTTATTCCTCCATGACACACTGCCTCGCTTCCGTATTGGATCTTAAGATATCCCTAAGACAACCGTACTTTAGCTTTAATCAGTAATGATGGTCCTTCAGAGCTATCGATCAACCTTACTCATCGGGTTAACCCTCCTAGTCACATAGGATTTGAAGTGTAATCCTTTATAGTATAGATCAATTATTATTTTTCATACGCATGATTTTTTTAAAATTAGAATTACCCTATACCATTTATTTTTCTAATCAACATGCCTTACTTTATCGACCACCAACGCCATAGCTAAAGCGTAAAATGCCCGACGAGCTCCAGCACAGTTTGGAGATTCTTTATCAGTAGTAGTAAGGTCTGTAGCAGAGCTTTCCGTTCCATCTGCATTTGAAGCATCAGCTAATATATCTAAGCGAGCTAAATCCCAAAGGCCTGAACGACCGTGCGAAGGGAAGTGACTTTGGCCATGTAATGCTTGGCCTATATCAAGTTGAAGTTTAATGGCTTCTCCGACTTTATTATTCAGACTTGCAAAACCTTGACCTGTAATTCCAGGATAAACATTGAACAATCCAACCATGGCCTGATTAATCCCCTCACCCTTATTAGGCATTTGCCACGGATTTTTAATCAACTCGGATGAGCCTAACATAGCATTTTCCGGAATGTACATACCCCAATATTTAGCTTGGCTAAACAAATTACTCATTAAAGTGTTTTTTATAGATGAATAGTTAGTGAAAATGTCTTTGTAGGTATTAATCATCTGAGTTACCATAACTCCTGAATCCGAATCAACATTCGGAACAAGACTGTACCATGATGAAGCTGTTGGATTTTCGATTAAGCTTGCAAAGATTTGTAAGAATGTTATTGCAAATGTATTATAGGCCGGAGAATCGAATCGAGATCGTAGCATATTATTTGCCAAGGTTACTTCGTAAAATCCATGAACCGGAAGAACCCTTTTAGCAGTTAATGAATTGTTAAATGGCTCTTGTTGGAAACATCCTTTAGAAGCATTTGCAACTGAGGTGTTAGAGCCCCAATGAGTATAACTAAGAACATCTCGGATTGCATTTTTCATATTATATGCAGGAGTTAATGAAGCTCCAGTTCCATTTACTTTTACATCATAAACATGCGCTGCCATCCAAAAAGCAATGGCGTTAAGTGAAGCATTAAGAATAAATCGCTCGTTTTTAGTGTTGTAATAGGAATGGTGATCTATATAATCCCTACCGCTTGTTCCTGGTTGAATACCAGCAAAAGAAACTTGTCCTGAACTATCAAGAACTGTTGGCATTTCTAAGTAATTTTTTTGAGGATCGGTGGATAAATCTGCGGTCGTGATCCAGTATCCGATTTGCCCCGAATATGGACCAGTAGCAAAACGGTACGACTTTTCTTCATCATTGTATATCCAAGCAGATGGCGTACGATGATACATTAAAGCATAGTATTCTTTAGAATTTAATACTTCATTAGCAAAATAGTCTCGGTATCGCCCTAACAACACATCAACATTAGAAAGTGAAACATCGCCCTGGGATTCGTCTAACTTCTTAAGCATTGCCGCACCAAGATAAATAAAGCCTGCTAATGGATTAATGGTCGGAAAATTAAATGCTCTATTAATAAGCTTTGGAATAACAGCATGAACAATTTCCTTGTAAACTGCATCACGTTCGCCGGCTAGTGCCTTTTGTTGAGCGAACTGGGCACAGAACATCATTACTTGTCCAACACCCTGTTGATATGTGGAAGTATCACTTGTACCATTTAATATATTGTTTTGGAAAAATTTTCGCACTCGTGGATATCGACCTTTATCCTTCTTATAAGGATGGCTTAAAGATGACTGCTCCGTAGATAGTAAAAACGCTTCAACGAAGGCTTGAGCTTCTTGTAATGGTGTAAATGTTGTCATATAAAATCACTCCAAAATTTGTATTTTTAACTTACAAAAATTAAAAGTGAATTATATTTTCAAAAATAAACCAAGTTATTATTTTTGATTACCGTAACGTGAGGTTAATTTACATGGTAGACGTTTTAACCAATATCATCCCCAACTTCGAGTAATGAGTCCTTTTTTCTCTAAGTTTGAAGTCTTTAAAAAAAATCATGAACAGTTAATTCACTAACTAAAAAAAGAAGATGTACCAAATTGGAAAAATCCTTTGGTACATCTTCTCATTTATTTATATAGCTTGTGCAAAGCATCTGCCATTTTTGGGCGAATCGTTACTTGTGGACGAGCGTTTTTTACAGCCTCTTCCGCTTCCTCTAGAGAATTAGCTACGCCAAGCTCCATTAACACGGCTGTCGCTGCAACACCTGCGCGACCTCCCCCGCCTCCACAATGGAAGTACACTTTCTGCCCATTATCATAGGCAGAAACAATTTCTTTCGCTACTTTTTGGATAGATGGCGCAACTTCTATGTCCTCATCAGCAATTGGCATATGCTTGTACTCATATGAAGCCAATTCCTGCTCCTCAGTACTTAAGCCGTTTACTCGAACATCAATCACGACATCCACCTTTTCTAGCTCAAAAGCAGAATCTGCGTCTTTCGCACCGCCAAAGAATAATCGATCCTTTACTAATACATCGTAGTTTTTCTCCATTGTATGCACGCTCCAAAACGACTATTTAAGCAAATGCTTAATATCATCATAATACGGAAGAGCTGTTAATGCCCCCGCTTTAGTTGCTGCCAAAGCACCTAGTTTATTACCAAAGTTTACACAACGAGCAAGTTCCTCTTCCGTTGTAGGTAAGCCATTGTAATGAACATCGCGTAATACACCAGCCATAAATGCATCTCCAGCACCTGTAGTATCTACTGGTACAACCTTTTCTGTCGGTACATGGATAACTTCACCGTTTAATACCGCATATGTGCCATTTTCTCCTACTGTTACTAAAATAATGGGCACTAAATAACTGTTTAATTGCTCAATGCCCTCTTCCAAACTAGTCGTTTCAGTAAGGAAAAATAATTCATCATCCGTGACTTTTAAAATATCTACATGCTCAAAAAATGACGTGATCGTTTCACGGCAAATTTGCTCACTACTCCAACGAAGAGGACGAATATTCGCATCCATCGCGATAATTGCCCCTTTTTCCTTTGCCATCTCTACAGCGGCACGTGTTGTTTCAAGGGCTGTAGGATGGAACATTGTACCCGAGCACACAGTTAAAGCAGATGCATGTTTAAAAGCTGCTTCATTTAATTGTGATGCTTCTACTTGTAAATCAGGCGTTTCATCGACATAATCCTTAAAAATTCGCTCACATTCTTCTGTTAAATGTACATAAACACCACTAACACGCTTCGCAGGGTCAAAAACTGCATAATCCAGGTTTACCCCTTCTTGCGCAAGCCCATCTCGAACAAATTCAGAGCCTTCGTCATCTCCTGTAATCGTAATTAATGCAGATGGAGCACCTATACGGCTAATACCTGCAGCAACATTCACCGTTGCACCACCCATATATTTAGTAAAAGATGTATTTGTTACATCATCAGCAATATAGTCAATAAAAGCGTCTCCGTAGACTAAAATAAAATCCTTATCTTCCTTTGTCATTGTTGTCCTCCCGAATGTCTATACCTTATAGATTACCACGAAATTTGTTGTCGAATAAAGTTTTAAACTTTCGGAAAAATAGTAAAGAAGCCAACACTTATCTCTATATACTCAAAAACTTGAGACATCCTCTATCTTTGTTATACTTGCCTATATAGAAAGGTGAGGATTTTGACAATGAGTATTACAATTCGACAAGCGCAATCACAGGATGCCCATGCCGTTGTACCATTAATTATTGATGCAATTGGTGATATTGCCAACCGTTTAACAGGAGAACAGACAGCTAAAGCAGTTGAACAAGAACTTACTGTACTATTCAAACGTGAGGACAATCGACATTCCTATTTAAATACCTTTGTTGCTGTTGAGAATGAGCACGTATTAGGAATTCTTGTTTACTATAATGGTGTTGAAGCCATTCAAATGGATGCAAATCTCGTAAAATGGCTTGAAGAAAAAAATGCGCCATCTATTATCATCGATAAAGAGGCTCACGAAGATGAATATTATATTGATACTGTTTGTGTAGCACCAGAAGCTCGCAGAAAAGGAATTGGAACATTATTACTGCAATTCGCAATAGAAGAAACACAAAAACGAGGCTATGCAAAATTATCATTAAATGTTGAAACACAAAAAGAAGATGCTCGTCGCCTTTATGAACGTCTGGGCTTTGTTATTACCGAGCCATGGTCCATAATCGATGAACCATTCCATCATATGGTGAAACAGTTTTAGGATGTGAAACACAAAAACATGAATAAAAATTTATTATACGCTCTATTAATAGTGATCGCTTCAAGTAGCTATGGGATTTTATCGACAATTGTCAAAGTGGCTATGCAGCACGGCTTTACATCAGGAGAAGCAGTATCAAGTCAATATATTATTGGCTTTATGCTAGTTCTAACTATTTTTATAGCGACGCAAAGGCAATTACCGAAGCTTTCTAAAAAGGGACTGCTTATTTTAGTTTGCGCTGGAATATTTACTGGTACTACCGGAATTGTCTACGGTGAATCGTTAAAGTATCTACCAGCCTCTCTTGCAGTAGTCATGCTGTTCCAATTCACCTGGATCGGCTTATTATTAGATTGCGCGCTACATAAACGCTTACCAAGTCGAGCTGAAGTGATTTCTCTCATTGTATTATTTGCTGGAACCATTTTAGCTGCTGGTGTACTAAATGTAGATTTAAGCGGTATTGCTATTCAAGGATGGCTGCTTGGTTTTACAGCTGCCTTTACCTTTGCTTGCTTTATCCAATTTAATTCACGTCATGTGGAGGGTATTACCACTACATCACGCGTATTGATTGTTTCCTTTGTCGCCCTTATTTTAATTTGTATTTTCCTAAACCCTGAAATTATTTGGAATGGAAAACTATTTAACGAGGGCTTATGGAAATTTGGATTAGCACTGGGGATCTTCGGTATTATTTTGCCGATTTACTTATTTTCTATAGCTATTCCGAAAGTAGGAGGAGCGCTTGCCTCCATTTTAAGTGCTATAGAGCTACCCGTTGCCGTTACCGTTTCCGTTATTGTTCTACATGAACCCTTAACTTCTTTACAAATAGCAGGTATTCTCTTGGTTATTATCGGTATGATGCTTCCGACAATACTTGCTCAGCGGCAACAAAAGAAAAAATCTTTAGAACCTGTTAGTAAGTAAATACTTTAATCTAAATTAGAAAGGGAGATGTATCATATTTTTGATACATCTCCCTTTTTTCAGCATTCTGTAATTATAAACCATGCGCTCGATACATAAACGCTGTAAATTGTGAACGCGTTAAGTTGTCTTTCGGTCCGAAATTGCCGTTTTCACCGCCTAACGCAATGGTACGGTCTGCTAGAGCGCCCTTCCATACTTCCAAAAACCACTCCCAACATCATCGTTAAAGCTGTGAAAATCTTCAAAGCTTTACTACTCATATTAAAGCCCCTCTTGATCATCACCCTAGCTTTGGGATGACAATTTTTGGAGACTCCTTATTTTAGTTATTTTTCAAACCGTAACATGCATTTCAAAACTATTAAAATCAATATTTGTTAGTTTTTGAACATATATTGATAACCAACTTTATTGGAAATTTTTAAATTGATGAATTTACATTTAATCTTGATAAATTTCTTTTTTAGAGAGGATTTTTTTATTTCACCAATGCCGTTGATACCTATTATTCTCTTAATATTCGAGCATGGCATTATAATTTTTCAATTATTCTAACATTAATGCAGAGTCTCCGGATTATACTGCTATATGTAAGTTTTTCACTATTAGGAAGGAGGAAGATTATGCAAAAAACACGGATCTTCGGTTTTGTACTTGTACTGATGCTTCTTGTCTTGGCTGCTTGTAGTAGTGATAACAACAAGGATTCTAAAAAAGATGCAACTGCTAACGACAAAACGTCTGATTCTGAAAAGACGGATGTAGCGGCTACACCATCTGGAAAGCTTGTGATCTATACGGGGCGTGATGAAGCCATGGTGCAAAAGGTAATCGATCAGTTTAATGAAAAGTACCCGGACATTGAAGTGGAGTTTTTAACGATGGGCGCACAGCAAATTTTAGAACGCCTACGTGGTGAAAAAGCAAATCCTCAGGCAGATTTTTGGTGGGGCGGTACGCAATCCGCACTAATTGTCGGTGCCGATGAAGATTTACTCCATTCTTGGAAGCCTAGTTTTATCGACTCCATTGATGCAGCGCATAAGGATGCAGATGGTCGTTGGTTCGGGGAAATGCTACTGCCCGAAGTGATTATGATTAACAGTGATTTATTAACGAAAGAAACAGGTCCACAAGACTGGGATGATTTATTAGATTCAAAATGGAAGGATCAAATTTTAATTCGTGGTGTGTTAGCTTCTGGTACGATGCGTACTATTTATTCATCTATGATTGTACGTCAAGGCGCAGATACACCTGAGAAAGGTTACGATTGGTTATTAAAATTAGATGCCAACACGAAAGAATATACACAAGATCCAAATGCACTTTATTTAAAGATGACACGACAAGAAGGCAGCGTTTCTTTATGGAATTTACAAGATATTTTATTAAAGAAATATACGACTGACTACCCGTTTGATTACATCTATCCGAAAAGTGGTGCACCGATTTTAGTAGATGGTGTAGCTGTTGTAAACAATGCCAAGAATATAGAAAATGCAAAGTTCTTCGTAGAATTCTTATTCGAAAAAGGAATGGTAACGCAATTAGCAAATGAATACTATCAAATTCCTACTCGCTCAGATATCGATAAAGCCGCAATGCCTGAGTGGTATCAAGAATTAGATTTAAAAACTTTTGATATAGATTGGCAGCTCATGTCTGAAAAAGAAGCCGAGTGGATGGAGCATTGGGATAACAATATTAAAGGCCAAGGGAAAAAGTGACCAACGCCGCCTAACTGTCCAATGGCTCTAACATCGTAAAGCGATCTATTGAATATTGTTCATGTTTTAAGCCTCGAGTAATTTTTGCTCGAGGCTTCGTGTAACTAGTTTTCTGCGAGAAAGGAGCATTGCATTTGAAAAGTGTCAAAATAGAAAATGTCTCTAAGCAATTTGGTCAAGTGTTTGGTGTAAAAGATTTAAATCTTCATATTCAAGCTGGTGAGTTTTTTACGTTTCTTGGCCCAAGTGGTTGTGGTAAAACAACAACGTTAAGAATGATTGCAGGCTTCTATTACCCTTCAGAAGGGAAAATATTTTTTGATGATGGAGACGTGACAAGACTTCAACCCAATAAACGGAACATCGGTATGGTGTTTCAGAATTATGCCCTCTTTCCTCATATGACAGTAGACGAAAATATCGCCTTTGGCTTACAAGTACGGAAATTTTCAAAGGCGGAGATTAAGCAAAAGGTTGACCGCATTAGAGGGCTTGTACATTTATCGCAATATGGCAATCGAAAAATAAATGAATTATCTGGTGGGCAGCAGCAACGGGTTGCCTTGGCAAGAGCTCTTGTGATAGAGCCGGATATTTTATTGTTAGACGAGCCATTGTCTAATTTAGATGCTAAATTACGCGAAGAAACGCGCGTTGAAATAAAACGTATTCAATCCGAGCTTGGTGTTACAACCATCTATGTTACGCATGATCAAATGGAAGCGATGTCTATGTCAGATCGTATTATGGTCATGGAAAATGGGAACATCAGACAAATCGGTACTCCGCAAGAGATTTATAATAGGCCTTCAAACCGCTTCGTAGCAGATTTTATTGGCGAGACAAACCTACTGGAAGCGACAATTGACTCCGTCAATGGTAACGATATACAAGTAAAAACAGCAAGTGGACTTGTTCTCACTGGGCAAAAGCAACAAAGCTCCCCCACTTTAACGCATATGATTGGAGACAAAGTGTTTATTTCTATTCGTCCTGAATCAATCCATCAAGGTACTGGTGAAAACACATTAACAGGTAAAATCACTTTTGTGGAATTTACAGGGGTTAGTGTGAACTATATTGTGGAATGTCTAGATTTTTCACTAAAAGTAATGATTATCAATATGAACGGTCAATTAAAAAAAATTGGTGAAGAAATCACTTTAAATATAGCCCAAGATTCACTGTATTTTTTAGGGGAATAGGAGGGGAACAACATGGAAAAAACGCACCTCAAACCTTCTGAAGGAAATGCATGGACACGACTATCAAGCTCAAATTGGTTTGTGTATATATTAGTTGCACCTTTATTTTTAGTGTTGTTTGCCTATGTGGTATACCCGTTCTATCAAACTTTTATAGAAAGCTTTTCTAGTGATGATGCGCTAGCTAATTATAAACAGTTTTTTAATTTCGCTAGCCCCGCCAATATAGAAGCATTATGGACTAGTTTATATATATCCCTTATTAGTGTTATTTGCTGTGCAATCGTTGGGGTTACCATGGCATTCTTACTCGAGCGTTACGATTTTCCAGGTAGACGTGTACTCTCTATTTTAGTTTTGGTACCCATGGCTCTTCCGCCATTAGTAGGTGTACTTTCTTTTACATTCTTATATGGGGAAAGCGGTATATTTCCACGTGCGCTTCAACACCTATTCAGCTTACATGAAGTGCCCTTTTCATTAAAAGGCATCTGGGGCGTTATTGTTGTCCATACATTCACGATGTACACTTACTTCTATTTGACTGCCTCCGCTGCTATAAAGGGGTTAGATCCAGCTCTAGAGGAGGCGGCAACTAGTCTAGGTGCGGGGCGTATTCGAATATGGACAAAGGTTATTTTGCCCATGTTAACACCCTCAATTGTCGCCTCATCCTTACTCGTATTTATGATATCCATGGCGTCCTATACAGCACCTTTAATGTTCGGTGTCGAACGTACGATGACGATGCAAATCTATTTATCACGTACGAACGGGAATTTAGATATGGCAGCGACACAATCTATGATTTTATCCTTTGTGTCTATTACCTTTTTAATTATTATGCGTTGGTATCAAAACCGCCGAAACTATCAAAATCTAAGCAAAGGTATTAGTGTTCATCGATCTGAAGTTTCTTCAAAAGGAATGAAGATGATTGCGACTATCGCGTCTTTTATAGGTACATTAATTTTAATTTTGCCGCTTTTAGTTCTTATCTTAATTTCATTTTCAGTAGATGGGGCATGGAAAACACAAATTTTGCCAACTGACTATACACTGGATCATTATGTAGCGCTCTTTACGGATGAGCGGACATGGCGACCTATTTGGAACTCCATTCAAATGGGGATCGTTGCAACACTCGGCAATATCCTCTTCGGTGTCGCAGCAGCCTATGCAATGGTACGTTTAAATTTTAAAGGTAAGACATTGCTCGATATTTTAATCATGGTTCCTTGGGCATTACCGGGAACAGTTGTAGCTGTCAATTTGATTGCCGCTTTTAGTACGGAAAATATATTCGCCTTTAATCAGGTTCTGATTGGGACGTTCTGGATTTTGCCGTTAGCCTATTTCATTAGACATTTACCGCTCGTTTTCCGGTCTACATCGGCATCTCTTGTGCAATTAGATCCGTCTATCGAAGAAGCATCACGAAGCTTAGGTGCAACTTGGTGGTATTCATTTAGACGTATTGTCTTACCACTTACATTTACGGGCATTTTGGCAGGTACGTTACTAGCACTTGTTCAAAGCTTTGGTGAATTCGTAGCGTCAATTCTTATTTATAGTACGTCAACAATCCCATTATCTGTGGCGATATTCCAAAAATTATATGCGTTTAAATTTGGAACTGCTTGTGCATATGGCGTCTTACAAATTTGTTTAATTTTAATTGTACTTGTTATTTCCGAGAAGTTATCTAAAGGCAGTGCTGGTTCGGCCATATAACTGCTAATCTACTAGGGGGCAATTACTATGTTTGAAGATTTCCGCAACAAAACCCAGCAAGAAGATGGGATGATTTTCCCGTCTAATATTTATCGTAAAATTGTCTTACAGCCAGCTTATGAAGAAGCCAAGAAGAATTTTTTAACAATCATGCTACAAATCAATATTGCACACTTAAAAATGCTAGAAGAACAAGGACTTGTAAAAAAAGAAGAAGTCAAACAAATCGGTATTGCTCTTAAAAAACTAGACTTGAACTATTACCGTATAGAGGATTACAACCCGCGATATGAGGATTTGTTTTTCCGTATCGAAAATAAATTAATAGAGCTTGCTGGTGATGTTGCTGGGAATCTTCACATTGGTAGAAGTCGCAATGACATGGGCATTGCCATCTATCGTATGACCTTAAGAAAAAAGTTGTTATTGCTCATGCGGGAATTACTGACATTACGGGATGATTTAATCGCAGCTGCTGAGGAGCATGTTGATACGATTATGATTGGCTATACACATACGCAGCAGGCACAGCCCACAACCTTTGCTCATTATTTAAAAGCGGTCATCGATCAACTTGAACGAGACTTTGAACGCTTGCAGCATGTCTATAAAACCGTGAATCGTAGCAGTATGGGAGCAGCAGCATTAACGACAACCGGCTTCAACATTAGTCGAGAGCGTATGTGTGAGTTATTGGCATTTGATGATATTATCGAAAATGCGTGGGATGCTGTTGCTGGTGCGGATTATATTGCAGAGGCAGCAAGTATTGTTCAGCTTGCAGCACTTAATCTCGGTCGTACATCTCAAGACTTTTTACTATGGGCTACACAGGAATTCAATGCCTTTACGCTGGCAAGTCCATACGTACAAATTAGCTCTATCATGCCTCAAAAGCGCAATCCCGTTTCGATCGAGCACACACGTTCATTACTATCTGCAGTTGTTGGAGATGCTAGTACAGTATTGCAAATGGTACATAATACACCGTTTGGAGATATCGTAGACACTGAAGATGATATGCAGCCCTATTTATGGCGTGCTATCGACCGTTTAATAGGGATTTACAAGCTATTTGGTTCACTTGTCGTTACGATGAATGTAAACAAGAAAAAACTAAGAAATCGTGCAGAGAATAGCTTTGCCAATGTAACGGAGCTTGCTGATACGTTAGTGCGCTCTGAAGGGATTTCATTCCGCCAAGCACACAGTATTGTCAGTAAGTGTGTAAAGGTCCTACTCTCTCACGGTGAGGAATCACTTGCAAGTCTGACATGGGGTCTAGCGAATACCCAATCCAAATTGATTACTGGTAAAACATTAAATATTTCTGAAGAGGATTTTTATAACACATTAAAGCCTGAGACTTTTGTCAGTGTCCGAACATTACCTGGTGGCCCAGCGCCAGAAACGATGAAGGCATCTCTTGAACGCTCCAAGGCGAATGCTCATAACCTTTATGAATGGATTCGCTTGAAGGAGTCTATGATTGTTGAGGCGGAACAGCAATTAACCGTATTTATCGAGGAATGGAATCAATGACGGAATGGCTACTTATTATTGACGGTGGTGCTACAAAAACGGCATGTGCGGTCGTACATGCCGAGTCTGGTGAAATAAAATTTACTAAATCAATAGGTGGCTCGAACTATCAAGCTATTGGCGCTGAATCTGCTACGGCAATATTGCAAGAGCTTTTAATACATGTACAGCAGTTTTTGCAAAGTCAGTCCGTCCCTCAAATTGCTGTAGCTACCTTTGCAATGGCTGGCATTGATTCTTCTAAAGATCATGAAATGGTGTCTGCCATTGTTCATAAAGCGCTATCGGCATTACAACTTAAAATAACAACACTTATTATTGAAAATGACGCACAAGCTACTTTATTAGGTGTTACTGCCGGACAGGCAGGCGCTTTACTCATAGCTGGAACAGGAGCTATTGCTTACGCATTTGATGGCTCGCAAATAGTACGTGCAGGTGGCTGGGGGCATCGTGCCGGAGATGAAGGTAGTGGCTATTGGTTAGGGCAAGAGGTTATCCGCGCCATTTTCCGAATGGAAGACGGGCGTGGTGAGCCAACCCTATTAAAAGATACTGTCTATGAGTACTTATGTATCCACGATGTTACGGAGCTAGCTGCCTGGCTGTTCCACCCATCTTACACGAATGCACAGCTTGCCAAAATGGGTGCCTTTTTGGCAGATGCCGTGACCAAAAAGGATTCATCCGCCATTCAAATATCAATGCGTGCTGCCCATGAGTTAGTGCTCCTTGCTAGCGCCTTGTTGAAAAAAACTGGCTATCAAGGAGACGGATTTAACCTTTATTGTAATGGTGGTGCCATTAAGCATAATCCATTAATTTTTAAAATTTTTTCCCAGGAAATGAAATCGATGTATCCGCAAATAGAAGTTTCTTTATGTCAGCACCAACCGATCTATTATCTTATAGAGCGCACAAAAAGAGCCTATGACAGTCTGTAATGTCATAGGCTTTTCATGTTGTTAAAATTCTATTATGTTAATGAAATTAAGGTGCCCTATTAAATAAAGTATGGCTCTTCTTTTTCTTTGATCACGTTAAAGTGCCATCTTTTTCAGTTCATTTGTCGTGAAATATAGATAGCCATCCTTCACAAATAAATCCTTCGTATCTTCACGATTTAATATTTGCTCCCCGCTTCCATCTGGGCGAATTTTCGTTAAATACGCTCCGCGTGAATAATTACTAAAATATAACCAACCATCTGCATAAACGATGTATTGTGCACGCGAATGGGAAACACGCTTCGATTTACCTGTTTTCAAATCAAGCACGTACAATTTATTATCGTCAGAAATATTGCTATAAAATATTTGCTGTCCTACTTGTGCTGGGAAATCTACATCGTGAAAGTAGTTATACGTTGTACCCGTGGCTTTTGGGTAATCTTCAGCAATCCACGTATGGTCTTTTGCCATCGTTCGATCATCCACTAAAAAATATTGATAGCGTACCGACCCTTTACGATCAGGTACTGGATCATTCCATGTAGTATCGAGATGGTACCATTGATTGTCCAACTTTACTAAATTCCAAGCATGTCCTTGCTGTCCGACATAGCCTACTATATATTTTGTTTCTATCCCTAGCTTTTGTAACATCGTATGCGCTAACAATGCATAGCCCTGACATACACCACCATGTTCTACAAGCACTGTATATGCGCTATGTGGACTTGCATTCGTTTGATCTGTATAGGCAGTGGTGGCAACGATATAATCATTGACAGCCCTAACCTTCTCTACATCACTTAATGATTTTTTATTGATAGAGGCTATAATCTCTTGGACGTTCATTTCAACAGATGCCGCCTGTTCTGGTGTCATTAAATAACTTTGCTCACCAAAGATGGTAGCTGTTTTCCCTCCATATTCAAAACGAATAGAATGTTTGCTAATATGCCCATATACGTAATCATCTCGCTTTATAGCATTTTCATAGGCTTCTTCCACTATCTGTTCAATCCGCTGTGTATTGCCTTTATATTGAATCTCAAACGTAGGTGAAAAACTACTGTAGTATGCATACATCGCATCAGCCATTTCCTTTGCATTCGTGACAACTAACGTTGCTTCAGGTGTTTTGGAAGTTGAAGCTGTAACGGCTACCCCTTCTTCTGGCTTTTCTTCTATAGGTGTGGCCGTTTCAATTGAGGCATTCTCTGAAAGCTTAGCAGTAGCATCTATAATTTTTTCCTTTGTTGAGAGAAGCATCGTTTCTATTTCATCATTATTTGCCCAAGTGATCACTTGTTGTACAACTGCTTTACCGGCTGTATAGATTGGGTCAATAAAAATTACGATTATTACGATAATGGCTAATTTTTTCCACAAAATGCTCACCTCCGACTGTTTCCTGTTTTCATTATATACAAAAAAAGCACAAAGAACTCACTTGGAAGTCCTTTTGTGCTTTCATTTTATAAATAGATAAAGATATTTGTAGGGTGTGGTCGCATCCGCAAGCGGCGACCTGTTTACATAAAAGCTTAGTTTATTTTAAGCTTTTGTTCTTTTGCATTAACATAATAATTTAAATAATTATTACTAATGCTTAAGTCAGCCACTGATTGCTTCACAAGCACCTCAGTTTTTAACGTCTGAAGATTTAATTTTGTTAAGTAACCACCGTTACTGTAATCACTGAAATATAAATTGTTGTTCGCTCCTGTAATATACAAAGCACGTTTATCAATAACTTTTGTTTTCTTACCGTTTGTTAAATCAAGCTTATACAATTTATCGTTATCCGCTGTATTACTAAAGTACAATGTATTATTAACTTGATAAGCGAAATGAACATTTTGCATATAGTTAAATGTTGTACTTGTTGCAGCAGGATAATCTGAAGCGATCCATGTATGATCTTTCTTAAGCTGTGCATCCGGTACTAAAAAATAATCGTACGAAGAGGCACCTAAACGATTTGGTAATGGATCATTCCATGTTGTATCTAAATGGTACCATTGACCATTAACCTTCACTAAATTCCATGCATGTGCTTGGTTACCATTAACATAACCTACAACATACTTTGTTTCGAGTCCCGCTTGTTCCAACATTTTATAGGCCGTTAACGCGTAGCCTTGACATACAGCTTGTCCCTCCATCAGCAATGCATATACACCATGAGGGCTAGCATTTGTTTTAGTACTATATGCTGTATTTGAAACAATATAATCATTAATCGATTTTACTTTTTCGAACTCTGTCATTGAAGGTTTAATAATTGTTTTTAATACTTGATCAATCTTTTTTTGTACGGCCGCTTCTTGCGTTTGGTCTGTGAAATATTTCATTTTAAATGTCACATTGCCTGCTGAATCTGCAGAAATAGTAGTACTTTCCATGTGACCACTCGCATAGACCGCCTGCTCTTGAGCTTTTTCGAATGACTCCTTAATTTTTTTATTGAAATCAGTCATTGGTCCGCTATATGTAATTTTAATTTCCGATTCGAAATTATTTAATTGCTTTACGATTTCTGTTGTGAATTGATCCCAAGTTGTTACTTTGGTATTGGCTACTACGTTATGAGCAATAACTGAGGAAGTATGTATTGGATGAGTGTCCGTATTTTGAGCATAAGCTGCTGTTGGACTCAACATCAGTAATGCTGCACCGCTTATCAACCATTTTTTCATAATAAATCACCTTCCCGTTTGTTATGTTCTTGTAATCAAGAATAACAGAGAAAGTAACTACAAATCTATCGTACAAGTTCACTAACTATGACTTTTAACCACATTGTTAATTTTTATACATAGGTCAAAACTCCCTTAAATAAAATATAAGTATCGATTTTTGCAACAAAAAATAAAAACCCACCTGTTTAGTGAGTTTTCTATCTATGAATAGCCTTTTCTACATAAGCTGGCTTTTCTTTATGTTAACGACTTTTTACTACTAAATTGACTGCCTCTTGAATAGCTTCATTCATTTTCTCGCCGTCACCTTCAGCATTTTGTACACATTCTAAAAGATTCGTACTGACAATTACACCTACTGTACGATCCACTGCTGAGCGTACTGCCGATAATTGAGTAATGACTGCCTTACAATCCTTTCCTTCTTCCATCATTTTCAAAATCCCACGTAGCTGGCCTTCCATCCGTTTCACACGATTTTTTACTTGATCTGAATATTCCATCATCATTGCTCCTTTTTCATACTCGCTACGTTCTTGAGTAATTATTATTCTTTATCCTAGCACATTATTTCAAAATTAAACCTACCTATTCCTTGGTTTTAAATAGTTCATAAGCATTTTAGCAATAATTGACCTTGCATTTGTTATTTCATCATACTGGATCACTGTATTTTTCTTTATTCGTATATGGCCTATCTCTACTTCAAAAATTGGACACTTTCTTTTAAGTGCAGCAACTAACATATTTGTGTCATAGTCATATCGTTCACCTTTTACTTTTAGCAGCCATGGTAGCTCTTTTATAGAGATAAATCGTAAGCCTGTTTGTGTATCCATTAGTTTTCTATGATAAAGGAGCTCAAAAAACAAGCTTGTTACACGATTGCCCCAGTATGATAAAAGAGTGCTGTCGGAAGAGTGGAAGTTACGTATCCCTAGCACAATCCCTTCAGAAAACACCTTCGTCATGGTTAATACTAATTTCACATCTTGTAATGTATGTTGACCATGGGCCCCTACTGTAATCACACCCTGGTACAAACCCCTTTGCGACCATATATAAGTAAATGCTGTCTTTAATGCCCTACCTTTTCCAATATTACAGTCATGCTCTAACACTTCACAGCTGTCAATTTTCTTTAACTCTTCAAAAATGCCTGCATATTTTTCATCACTGCCATCATTGACAATAATAATCTTTGTAATTGTAGTTGCTAATAGTTGATGCACATAAGTTATAAGTGATTGTTGTGGATTAAATGCTGGAATGATTGCTGCAATATTCTTCATTATTTCTATCCTCCGAATGACTTTCTTAGCAATAGCTACTACGAATCTCTACGAGTATCCTTATACAAAATAGTATCATGTAAAAAGGACAATTCAACCGATGACTCCAAACCAACGATCCCTAGGCATCATTGTGTCCAGATGCACAGTGCTAACGCTACGGCGAGGGGAGACTTCTGTACCTGTCGCTCAAAAGACATTTACTGAAACAAGTTAAACTCATCAATAATATTGATTTTTTCCCGATATATGAAAAAAGAGGATTTTTACGAAAGAGGTGAGTCCCTATCGTCATTCAATATGAAATTTCTCAAGAACACTGCAAGAAATTAAAAGCTTTGTCCTTCGTTAAATTGGCTAAAAATTTTCAGGATGCTAGCTCGCTTGCCATCTCCAAGCCAGCTATATCTCTACAAAAATCACTCCTTGTACTGGAGGAAATTTTATATGAATTTTATAAGCTGGAAATGCATTCCGAACCGAAGCTAAAAAATACCCGATCATTACTCAATAATCGAAGCTTTGTTGCAAAAATTCATCCACGTCGCATATATCTATTAATGAATCTTGCAAACAAAATGACTTCTAGTAATAGCAGTGAAATCGTGGAGGCAAAGGCGGCAAAAATCGTTCTTGATTATATAAGTGATATTGTAGAATGGTTTATTGACCGCTATGACCGTAGCTTAAAGGAAAAAATGATTCACATAGCCCCCTTTGAAGATATAACTTCAGCGTTTAATTTAAATACATGGCTTCAAGATGACCAGTCACCCGAGGCCTATAAAAATGCGGCAAATTGGTTTGAGATTGCCGCACAACAAGGGAATGCAAGTGCTCAATATAATTTAGGCGCACTCTATAACCAGGGCCGCGGTGTAAGGAAAAATTATGCGGTAGCAAAAATGTGGTATGAACGCGCCGCTTCGCACAATGATGCAAACGCACTTTATAGCTTAGGCGTGCTCTATCATTTAGGACATGGTGTAATACAAAATTATGAAGAAGCAGCTCGTTATTATAAAGAGGCTGCAGATTTAGGAAATGCAGATGCACAGTATAATTTAGGCGTTCTATACAATCAAGGGCTTGGCATGACACCGAACTTTGCCGAGGCAGCGAAGTGGTATATTCTAGCAGCCAATCAAGGGAATACAAGTGCTCAAAATAATCTTGGCTTCCTTTATCACAATGGAACTGGTGTCAAGCAGAGCTATGAGGAAGCTATAACCTATTTTGAAATGGCTGCATTAGCGGGCGATGCAAGCGCTCAGTATAATCTTGGCTATTTGTACCTTAAAGGTCGTGGTATCTCGCAAAATTTTGAAGAAGCTGCAAGGTGGTTTCACTTAGCTGCACTTCAGGACCATATAAATGCTGAATTTCAATTGGCGATGCTATATAACACTGGTCAAGGTATAACTCAGGATCGCGTAGAGGCTACTAAATGGTTTAAGCTCGCTGCGCATAAAGGACACCTAAATGCTCAATACTGTCTCGGTGTCCTTTATGTCCAAGAAAATGATATTACTTTAGCTAAAGATTGGTTACAGCTTGCTGCTCACCAAGGACATCTCAGTGCAGGCTTTGAGCTTGGACGCATCTATGTATATCAACTTCAGCAACCTAACAAAGCTTTACCCCTTTTTAAAGCCGCTGCTGAAAAGGGCTATGCTGACGCTCAGTACGAACTCGCATTATTATATGCAACTGAATTGAATTATGTTGATGCAGTGAAATGGTGGAGAGCCGCTACCGATCAATCTCATATTAACGCAGAATATCAATTGGGGTTGTTATATGAACAAGGATTGGGTATCGCCCAGGACTTAGAAGAGGCACGGCGCTGCTATCGACTTGCAGCCATCCAAGGACATGCAGGCGCTCAATATCAGCTCGGTAATTTATTTGATAAGGGAAAAGGTGTCGAACAGGATTACACAGAAGCCGCAAAATGGATTGAACAGGCTGTTGCTAAGGGACATGCCAAAGCACAATACCAATTAGCTCAAATGCACAGTCATGGACAAGGCGTACCGAAGGATTTCATAAAAGCTGCCCAACTGTATCGATTAGCTGCCAATCAAGGGCATCAAAAAGCACAATTCCAGCTCGGTATGCTCTACAAAAAAGGGCAAGGTGTTGCACAGGATTATACGGAGGCAACAAAATGGCTTAAGAAGTCTCTTGAAAAAATAGAATAGTTTTTCCTAAAAAAATATCCCGTGTCACCCTCTAACGATCGTGACACGGGATTATCATTATTTTTGCATGTCTTCTTTTTGATCTACCATAAATGTTACAAAGATAAATAAAGCAAAGCTAATTAATAGCGTTGTCCCACCTACGATAAAGAAAATCAATGTAAATGTATTACTAAAATTAAATGGATTTATATTGTAGAACCACATGCCGATTGTTAAACCAAAAACACCAAGAATTGCTGTCCAACCATGTGCCGCTACTAATTTTTGTGATTTAACTTTGAAGGCACGATAGAAAATGCCCCATGCAAACATGCTTAACCAGCCAACTAATAAAATGTGTGCATGTATCGGTCTATATTCATAACTACCAGTACCAGACATATGTGAACCTAGATACGTACCAAATAAGGCAAAAATCGCAGCAAGACGAATAAGGCGTAAACTCCATTTTTGTTCCATACGTTAACTCCTCCTAAGCTTTTTCAACTTATTCAGTAGTCTATCGTGTGAACATGAACTTTACATGAACTCCTCATTACAGTTTTGGTAAGGTGATACGAACCTTCGTACCCGAATTAATAACACTTTCCATTTGAACCGTTCCTCCATGTAACTCAGCAATTTGCTTTACGATGGCCAGTCCAAGCCCAGTCCCTTGCTTTGTTCTAGAGGCATCCGCGCGATAAAAGCGATCATATACCTTTTGTAATTGATCAGCAGTCATCCCTATACCGCTATCCTCGACGAGTACTTCCACAGAGGTTGAGGATTCTTGTAAGTGTACATGAATTTCTCCACCTTCAACATTATACTTAATGGCATTCGTCAATAAATTATCCCAAACATTTTGTAATAGACCCGCATCACCATCATATGTTACTGGTTCAAGCTGATACGATAATTGTACATCTGCATCTTCAAGTTGCCAGCGATATTTTCTAACCGTTTCCTTCAACTGCTCATCTAAACGATAAGGCTCACACTTTAATAACCTTGTAGATTGATCGAGTGACGTTAGTAAAAGTAATTGCTTCGTTAATGTCGACAGACGCTTCGTTTCTAGCTCAATAATTGTCGTATATTCCTGCCTTTCCTTGTCAGTCAGCAAGGGATTCTTTAACAAATCAACATAGCCTTGAATATTCAACAACGGCGACTGAAAATCATGGGATACATTACTAATAAACTCTTTACGTATTCGATCATTCTCCTGTAATTTTTCCGTCATGACATTAAAGCTAACTGCTAATTGTCCAATCTCATCTGCTCGATCTATATCCAGTAACGTATCGAACTTTTCATGTGCAAGCTGATGTGTTGCCTCTGTTAGCTGTGTAATAGGGCGAATTAATGCTTTTGCAAAAAGTAGCATTGCCAATAGACTAAGTACTGCCATCACAAGAATAAGCCCACCAAGTATCGTATGCACCTCAGAGAATAACAAGCGAATATCAGGCCTGATAAACAGTGCATAATGCTTATTTTCATATGTAAATGGTACACCTATCGTATTAATTAGCTCATTCGCAAAAAAGCCTGTCATAAAAGTCTCTTTTGGAAAATCACGCATACCATGATAAATTTCCCCTTCTAAAACACGATCAACAGTATTAGATGACAGTGTTTTATCGCGATATTTACCACCGTAAAATTCCCCTTCATCACCAGCTGTTACATAAATTTGATAACCAATTTCGCCGAGAGTTGTAAAATAATTATCTAAATCGTCAGGCTTTGCTGTCTCGATGTATTTCGTAATATCCTGCGCAATATTCACATTTTTAGCATCATTTTTTTCCTTTATAACTTGATGATAATAAGTATTTGTTACTAAAAAACCGATACACAAGCTGCCAATCATAACGAGCAAAGTCGTGACAACAAACTTACTATATAACGTTTTCATCATGCATTAACCTCGAGCTTATAACCCACTCCACGTACCGTTGTAATCTCAACATCTGTTTCATAACGATGCAGACGCTCACGGATCCTCTTTACATGCGTATTTAAAGTCTGCTCATCTCCATCATAATCATAGCCCCACACCTGTTCCATAATAATACTACGTGTAAACACCTGATTCGGGCGTGATGCTAGTAATGCCAATAGCTCAAATTCCTTTAAAGGCAGAACAAGTGTATCTTCCCCAATGATTACTTCAAAACTTCGACGATCGATGACTAGTCTACCCACCTGGATTGTTACCTGATTTTTCTTATCTAGTCTACGCAATATGGCAGCTATGCGAAACAGTAATTCTTTAGGTTCGAATGGTTTCACAACATAGTCGTCTGAGCCTGCCAAAAACCCTCGTTCCTTGTCTTCAAGCTCGCCCTTTGCCGTTAATAACAATACAGGAATATCATAATCCTGGCTCAATGTCTCGGTTAATGTAAAGCCATCCATCCCTGGCATCATGACATCCACAATAGCCAGATCAGGCAAGTTTCCTTCAAGTAATTGCAGGGCCTGTTGTCCATTTTCCGCCTGCAACACCTGATAGCCCTCTCTTGTCAGATAAATATTTACTAGCTGCAAAATATGTACATCATCATCTACAACGAGAATTTTCATTCAAGCCTTACCTCCATCCAATCCAAAAAATTCCGCTCCCATCCGCAGACAATCTGCAAGCATCCGTTGAGTCTATCGTTGAACGTTGCTCCGCGAGGAATGAAAAGATTTTTTAATAACTACTTTCATTCATATTATAACGAAAAGAAAGAAATCAACAGCAATATAAGTAATGGCAAAAACGCCAAGCAACATTTTGCTACACTCCTTCTACTGGGATTTGCAAATCAGCACATACCTGTTTCATCATGCGCTCAATCTGCTCGACTGTAGCACCGAGCACCATTCCTTCTGCCACAACAGGCTTTAAATTTTTTTCAATTTGCTGTAATTGTTCAGGAGTTAAGATTCGCTCCTCTGTAGATCGAATAATAGCACCTGATTTGGCTCTGATTGTAATGATCCCTTTCTCCTCTAGCTCATGGTAGCTTTTATTAACCGTGTGCATATTAACACCTAAATCAGCGGCTAAATTACGTACAGATGGCAAAGTATCACCTGACTGCATATCCCCTCTTGCAATTCCTTCAATAATTTGACGTGTTACCTGTTCATAAATGGGTACGTCAGATTGTGGCTCTATTTTAATAAACATTCCTATCATCTCCATATTTGTTATATAACCAACATAACAAATTATCATTTTTTGTGCATAAAGAAGAAGGAGATTTTTAGAGGTCTATAAGAAGAACCTCGAATTGAATCAACAGTTATACAAACCGTTGGCAATAAAGGCTATGACGGCTTTGAGAATTGACAAAGAGATGTCCCATTACATCATGAGACATCTCTTTTCAACAGTAGCTATTTCGCAACAATTGCTAATTTTTCTTGTAAACATGCAGTAGCTTGTTCTATATCCACTATGCATCCTACTTCATTTAATGTTTCCCCTATTAATCTTACTGCCTCTTCTAGCATTGCAGGGGTTGTACTCCCGATACGAAAAACATATACATTTCTTAAAAAATGTAGACATCTCTACTGTGACACGACTTATATCTTTTGACTTTCGTTTTTGTGTCTTCCTTATTCTCCGAGCCTGGTTTCGCCGAAGCTACTGCCATTAGGGTATGACTCTCCAAAGGCTTAAATTCTGCATTTACCCTATTTAGAGAGGTTGTTAACATTTTTATATTTGTATATATTTTTCTTGTTCACACAAAGGCGCAACCCTTCATGCAGTCTTTCTCTCACGAGTAGACCTCTTATGCTTTCACATAAGCGCAGACTATATCTTCATCTTATCTTTTAATAAGAGCCACATTTTTCTTCCGCCATTCGCTTGCGGTTTTACTCTCCCTCAAGGAGATAGTCGTTGAACGTCTTCCTTGTCTCATTAGAGATTTAGGAGTTCGCTGCTAAACATCCATTACCAAAGCACTTAGCGCTACCGTTTTCCGTTGTCACGATGATCCTTTACGGACACTGAGTAATTTTTTTCAGCTTATGCCATCCTTGTTGTTTTTTCTGCTTTCGCACCGTTACGTCTGCCGTTTCCAGCTCCGCTTTGGTCACAAGGCTTTAGGAGTTAAAAGCAATTAACGTGGAGTTCGCACCAATCGCTTGATACGAAGGGTATTCTGTTATAAATCTATGCTTCTATACAGATTTGTATAGTTTTATCTAAATTTTTCGTAACAGTTTAGTTACCCATATGCCCGATACGGAAGGCCTTTCCTGCTAAATGCGCTAGTGCACCAGCTACTATCACGCCTTTTTCTGCAAGTTTCGCACGGAACTTTGCATCCTCTACCCCTTCAGGATACAGTAAGCAGCTAAGCGTAGGTGCCGCAACCGCTTCTTCAGCAAGTGCCACCATACCATATGTGGACAATGCAGCTCTTATTGCGCAACCATATGCGACATGACGTGCCTCACGTTTTGTCATCCCTTCTTCTAGTACAATGTTCATCGCCACATCATATGCATAAATTAAGTTTACAGGAGGCGTCGCAAAGTATTTTCCTGGATCATTCATTACCGGAATCCAATTTTTAATATCGCTATAATAGGCAGGAATCGAACCCATTGCTTCACGTGCCTTTAAAGCAGATTGATTGAAGGCGATAATCGCTAAACCTGGTGGTACACCAATTGCCTTCTGTGACCCTGTTAAAACAATATCCAATTTATAGTCTGGACAGCCATATTCCTTGCTCATATTTTCATCAAGGGCAGCTGTCGCTACAACTCCATCCAAAATAACAAGTGCCCCAGCCTTCTTAATGATTGGTACCAAAGCATCCAAATCGGATACTACACCTGTAGAAGTGTCCGCATGTGTAATAGTAACAGCTTTAATATCCCCCTCAGCCAATTTTTCTTCAACTGCAGAAACTTCGACCTGCTTACCCCATTCAGCCTGTAGTACCTCTACATGAATACCATAAGCTTGGGCTAATGGTGTAAATCGGTCACCGAAATAACCGTGACTAATTACGAGTAGCTTTTCTCCTTTGCCAACTGTATTAACAATCGCCATTTCCATAGCAAGAGTCCCAGATCCAGCTATGACAAAAACCTCGCCATCTGTTTGTAATAATTTTTTTGTTTGTTCTATGGCATTTTTATAGATCGAAACAAAACGGGGATCTGTATGTCCCCTCGTTTCACTTGCTAAGGCATCATAAATTTCATCTACTACTGGAGTTGGTCCAGGAACTAATAATAATTCTTTATTACGCATTTTACGCTCCTCCTTAGAATGAAGATAAAAAGATGTCTTACAAGCTCCCCATCTAAGCCCGCAAGACATCTTTCACCCCTTTAAATCTCTTTACTTTTAGAAGTAGACCCTTTTTATTTTATAACCATGCTCGATTTTCAATAAGAAACGGGGGAACAGACCCCGCTCGTTAACATTAGTGGAAAATAGAGTGGACTCCATTCGAGTTAGTCCATAACAATCTAGGAAAGTTGGATATGTTCGTTTAGTAGATTTGTATCTCCAATCAATTATGCCTCGGCATAATTCCGTTCGGAGACTTTGAGCCAACAAATGTTTTTTGCGCGAAAGCGTAGTGCTAACGCAGCGTCAGCAACGTGTTTTTGTCTGTGCGAAAGCGTAGCGGCAGCAACACAGCACGACGTTGGTCACTCAGTCGTCGCCACAGGACGTGGCGCTTTTAGAATGAGTTCCTCTCTTTCAGCGATTACTGAAAGAAAGTTAAGCTAATTTTTCGTAACCTGGAAGCGTCAAGAATTCGGCAAATTCATCTTGCTCAATTAATGATTTAAACAGCTCAGCAGCTTCTTCGTAGCGACCGCTGTTATAGACTTGTTCCCCAACAGCCTCTTTAATTTTCACAAGCTCTTCCTCCAAGACTTCTAGTACGAATGCCAATGTAATACCACGCCCATCCTCTAAAACACCTTTTGGATGGCGAATCCATTGCCATACTTGTGTACGAGAGATTTCTGCAGTTGCAGCATCCTCCATTAAGTTATTAATCGGTGCAGCTCCGTTGCCTCGTAGCCAAGAAGCAATGTACTGAACCCCTACACTACAGTTAATACGAAGACCTTCAAGTGTAATTGTACCTTCTGGAACAGCTACTAATTCTTCCGCTGTAACCTTTACATCCTCACGTTTTTTATGGATTTGGTTTGGTGTCGTCATAATCGCATCAAACTGTTCCATCGCCGTTGCTACCATACCTGGATGTGCTACCCAAGTTCCATCATGGCCATCTGTTGCCTCACGACGTTTATCTTCTGCAACTTTTGCAAAAGCCACAGCATTCGCATCATCATCACCCTTAACAGGGATTTGTGCTGCCATACCGCCCATCGCAGGAGCGTTACGTTTATGACATGTTTGAATACATAAAGACGTATATGCCTGCATGAATGGTACAGTCATTGTTACTTGTCCGCGGTCCGGTAAAATTACATCAGGTTGATTGCGCAGACGTTTAATATAGCTGAAAATGTAATCCCAACGTCCACAATTCAGACCCGCTGAATGTTCACGTAGTTCAAATAAAATTTCATCCATTTCAAATGCTGCTAAAATGGTTTCGATTAATACAGTAGCCTTAATTGTCCCTTTTGGAATTCCGATATAATCTTGTGCAAAAACAAAGACATCATTCCATAAGCGAGCCTCTAAATGGCTTTCAAGCTTCGGTAGGTAGAAATAAGGCCCTGTACCTTGTGCCAATGCGTTTTTAGCATTGTGGAATAAATACAGACCGAAGTCAAAGAAACTACCCGAGATCGGTTCGCCATCCACTAGTACATGCTTTTCTAGTAAATGAAGACCACGTGGACGAACTAATAATACAGCTGTTTCTTCGTTTAACTTATATGTTTTACCATTGGATGCTTGTGTGAATTCAATTGTCTTATTAATAGCATCACGCATATTAATCTGACCGCCAATCATGTTTTCCCATGTCGGAGCAGATGCATCCTCAAAGCAAGCCATGAACATTTTTGCACCAGAGTTTAGAGCATTAATAACCATTTTACGGTCAACAGGTCCTGTAATTTCTACACGACGATCTTGCAAATCTGCTGGAAGTGGTGCAATTGTCCAATCTCCCTCACGAATATGCTTTGTTTCTTGTAAGAAGTCGAGTTTCTCACCTGCATCAAGACGCTTTTGACGTTCTTGACGAGCCTCTAACAGCTCTTTTCTACGAGCATCAAATTTTTCGTGCAGGGCAAGAACAAACTCAAGGGCTTCTGGTGTTAAAATTTCTTTTGTTTGCTCGTTTTGTTCCCCAACAATTTTAAGCTTACCTGTTGTTGCTTGTTCCATCAGTTGTTTCCCCCACCTTTGCGATTTTAAATAGTCATCCTCCGCTTTAGGAGGAGCGGAGGAGACAGATCTATGATTATGAATTTAGATGTACGCGTACTTTTCCAGACTTATACGAATTGTTCTGTTTCTGTAGAGCCAGCCATCGCTGTTGTAGAAGAAGTACCACCAGAGATAACTTGAGATACTTCATCAAAGTAACCAGTACCAACTTCACGTTGGTGACGTGTAGCTGTGTAGCCTTTTGATTCTGATGCAAACTCAGCTTGTTGTAGCTTAGAGTATGCAGCCATACCATTATCTTTATAATCATGCGCAAGCTCAAACATAGAGTGGTTTAATGCATGGAAACCTGCTAATGTAACAAACTGGAATTTATAGCCTAACTTACCTAACTCGCGTTGATATTCTGCGATTTCTTCTTCTGATAGATTCGCTTTCCAGTTGAATGAAGGTGAACAGTTGTATGCTAGCAATTTACCTGGGAATTCAGCATGAATAGCTGCCGCAAATTCACGGGCTTCCTCAAGTGATGGTTTAGAAGTTTCACACCAAATCAAATCTGCATATGGCGCGTAAGCTAAACCACGAGCAATCGCTTGTTTGATGCCTGGTTTTGTACGGAAGAAGCCTTCTGGAGTACGTTCACCAGTAATAAACTCTGCATCACGCGGATCGATATCAGATGTTACCATATCAGCAGCGTCAGCATCTGTACGAGCGATTAAAATTGTATCAACACCCATTACATCTGTTGCAAGACGAGCAGCAATTAAGTTACGAACAGCATTTTGTGTTGGAAGTAAAACTTTACCACCTAGGTGACCGCATTTTTTCTCTGAAGCTAACTGGTCTTCTAAGTGAACGCCAGCAGCACCAGCTTCAATCATTCCTTTTACAAGTTCAAATACATTCAGAGGACCACCGAAGCCAGCCTCAGCATCTGCTACGATTGGAGCAAACCAATCAAATTGATCTACACGTCCTTCAGCATGATCGATTTGATCTGCACGTTGTAAAGCTTGATTAATACGCTTAACTACTGCTGGTACAGAGTTTGCTGGATATAAGGATTGGTCAGGGTACATTTGACCAGAAAGGTTAGCATCTGCAGCAACTTGCCAGCCTGATAAGTAAATTGCTTTTAATCCTGCTTTTACTTGTTGTACAGCTTGATTACCAGTTAATGCACCTAATGCATTAATGAACGGCTCTTCATGTAAAGAATTCCAAAGTCGAGCAGCACCTTTAGCTGCTAAAGTTTGTTCAAGTACAACAGAACCTTGTAACTTAACAACCTCTTCAGCTGAATAACCGCGTTCAATGCCTGCCCAACGTGGGTTTTCTTCCCACTGTTTTTCTAATGCTTGGATTTTTTCTTGACGTGTTGACATATTAAAATTCCACCTTCCCCTTTGTATACAATATACTCTGTTAAAAAACTTTCAACTAGCTGTTCCATAACAGGTTTACTTGTTGTAAATTAATATATAACAGTACATCTGAATTTTCATTATTTTTAGATAAAATACCAAATTTTAATGATGAAACTGCTTTTTTCAACGACGAAATTTGGTAAACTGTTTACAAACAAGGGGGATATTCACAATGAATAATGAGTTTAATTCTTTGCCAAAAGATATTTCACAACAGTTTATTTCAATGTTAAAAGACTGGGTTCCAGACAATTCATCCATTGCAATTGCAGCAGAAAACTCCTATATCTATTTTCATTCTGGACATCAAAACATCAACTTGGAAGTAGGCCAACAAGTACAATCAGGTAGCATCGCAGAGCAAGTTCTACGTACGAGGAAACGGACAGACGCCGTTTTAGATAATTCCTTATTCCAAACACCGTATTATGGGATAGGTTACCCTATAAACATTTTAGATGTGCCTGCAGCGCTTGTTGTAGTATTACCTTCAACCTTTACCGAAAAGAAAGTAGAGCCCTTTCAATTTTTAACTGGAAAGCAAGACGAGGAATGGAATCCTGTTGCAATTGGAAAAATCTCTCATATTGAAAGCCTGCAGAAAAAAACGTGGTTTTATGTAGAGGGGGAGCAATTTAAAACAAGTATCACACTTAAAGAGCTTCAAATGCGTTTACCTTCATTCTTTATTCGTATTCATCGATCCTATATTGTTAATATTCATTTCATTAAAAAAATGGCTAAGGACCTGACTTCCAACTTTATTGTTACTCTAACAGATGGAAGCGAGCTACCTGTCAGTCAATCCTATATCAACAATTTGAGAACAGCACTTGAATTTTAGGGACAATAGTAGAGAATAAACCTAATAGCGGGCATAAAAGATAATAAAATAAAAACTAGGGTACTTCTTGTTACAAACGGAACAACAAGTACTCTAGTTTTGTATGAAATGAAATCTCTCATCACGCGACATTCGAGGACATTTCAGCGACGTTTACCTTTTTGATTCAATGGATGACTTTATAAGTGCAACCACTTTCCTCCTTCAGATTCCACATCACCATGGAAACTCTTGTCTTTCGCTAAGAGTTTCTACTATCAAGTTATGCCGCGTGCACATAAAAAAGCCTGAGAAAAAATTCTCAGGCTTTGGTTTGCCTAGCGACGTCCTACTCTCACAGGGGGAAGCCCCCAACTACCATCGGCGCTAAAGAGCTTAACTTCCGTGTTCGGTATGGGAACGGGTGTGACCTCTTTGCCATCATCACTAGACATTGTATTTGGTTGAAAGATTTGTTCTTTCAAAACTGGATAAACGGTGCATTGAATGTTTCAAACATTTTGGTTAAGTCCTCGATCGATTAGTATTCGTCAGCTCCATGTGTCACCACACTTCCACCTCGAACCTATCTACCTCATCGTCTTTGAGGGATCTTACTTACTTG
>NZ_MDDN01000014.1 GCF_001708185.1 Lysinibacillus xylanilyticus
CGATATGTTTCTTCACCTGCACAACATGTCGCTGAAAATCGATTAAATCGTGAATTTACTGCAAGCAAACCCAACGAAAAATGGGTAACAGATGTGACGGAGTTCAAATTAGGAAATGGAAAGAAAGTATTATTTACATAAGTACCAAACATTTGAAGCGTTACAACAAGCGATTGAGGATTATATCCAGTTTTACAATAACGATAGATACCAAGAACGATTAAACGGCTTAAGCCCATTAGAATATTGGGCTAAAGCCGCTTAAAAGCTTTTTATTATTTCCACTGTCTACTTGACAGGGAGCAGTTCATAGTGGTGAGGGGAATTTTTTTATACATGTTTATATTTATCTTCTCTTAAAAAGTATAAGTTAATTAGTTCATTTGCTAGCTCGCATGGCAGTTTTTTTTGTTCAAGTAAAGTTGTTAATATTAAACGCTCCAAGGATCCTACAAAACTATCTACAGCCACATTAATGTCTACACAATATAATTGTAATAGATGCTCACAATCATGGAGGTGTATCAGGGAAATTAACTGCTGTGTAAGCTGGGATTTAACTATAACTGACTGTTCGGATTCAAATAATCCAATTTTCGTTAACTTCGGATTTTCAAGTATGTAGACGAACAACATTTTTATTTTTTGCTTCAGCGTTCTAACTAAACCTTCTATTCCCTTTACAACTTCCTCTGAATGTTTACTCATGATTTCATCAAATCCACGCTGAAATCGTTTATTCAGATCGTTATACAGAGAGTCCTTACTTTCAAAATATAAATAAAAAGTTGGTTGTGTTACATTGGCAGCTTTTACAATGTCACTAATTTTTGTATCATGATAACCTTTTTCAGAAAATAGCTCTACAGCCTTTTCAAGCAATAATTGTTTACTTCGTTCACCATTTGAATTAATCTTCCTACCTCTTGCCATACTTTCCACCTTATCTTAGTTTGTAGTTCCTTCAAGTATTATTATTACTAAGTAATGCCAAATTATTAATATGTCCTGCTTATCAACATAACGTGTGGTTGATTTCCGTTCCGACTAGGCGCTTTGTTGCTGTCGCTTCGCTTTCGCACAGATAAATTGCCACAAGATGTGGCGTTCTTAGACTGAGTTCCTCTATTTCAGTAGATGTATGGACACCCATTGAAAGGGAATGTCATCACAACTTTTGGTGATGAGTCATATGCTCAGCAATTATATCTCTTCATAATTAGGTCCGGATTCATCTTACCATCTATAGAGTTGGGAGACTTCTGTAGCAGATGTTTCATTTTCGCTACAAAAATATTTCGCTAAAATAAGTTAAAAAATTCCACACTATCTGAATAAAATCATTATAATACAGCCCCTATTTTTTTACTATAAAATATTGTGAATATGACATTTTTTTTGCAACAAGTACTTATATTGTCTAACTAATCCAACTTTTATTTCCTGTTTTAGGATGGAGTCTTACTGCCCTTTAATGCGGGATAAATAGCAAAGAAGCTGCTTGTGTTCGTATTTATAGGTATACTTTGAAGATTTATCGAAACAATAACTCGTTTTATCGAAACTTTTTGGCCTTTTATCGAAAAACAACCTCTTCCTATTTTAAAAAAAATACAAAAATGGGTATCTAAGAATTTCTTCTAAGATACCCATTTTAATTACTATTGTTTTAAAAGTTTTCTTTTCAGTTTTTCACTAAGTTCTTTTACTTCCTTCACGCCAAATAATAAATAGGAGCCTACAAGCACAGCACCAAAAATAACAAGACCTACAATAAATGTTATCCACCTGTTGTCAAATACTAAATACTTGCTTGAAAAGTAAATAACAATCGTAATAATGATTGTTGGTGGAACTGCTCTGAAAAATTGTAGCTCTTTACTGAAGACGCCCATTTTCAGGTCATATTTATAGGCTGCATAAATAATCAGCATAATAAAGTTTGTCACCGAACTCAAAAGTGTCCCCCATGCAATTGCTTCTGCTCCACACTTATCGACTAGTAGCATAATAACGGCAATGTTAATCCCGAATACATTCACTAAGCTGAAGATAACAGGTGCCATTGAGTCACCCTTTGCATAGTAAAAGCGAGTTATATACGTGTTTGCTGCTAAGAAATACATAGATAACACGAAAATCGCTAGAACTGGTGCTGTAATGGCAGTTGAATTTTCATCAAAACTACCACGTTGATATACAACCTGCACAAGGTTTTCTGCATAAAAATATGAGTAGATTGTTACAGGAATAAGTAATAACAAAAGATAATGTAGTCCTTTTGAGTACAAAGTTTTAATGGAAGTATAATCATTATCTGCTTCTTTTTGGCTCAAAATTGGATAGATAACTGTCGTTACTGCTGTAATTAAAATTGCTTGAGGGAATTGCATGAGCCTCGATGCATAGTTAACAGCAGCTACTGCCCCTTCAGATAACATTCCAGCAAAAATACGTTGTAATAATGCGTAAAGTTGAATTGTTGCACCTCCGAGCATAATCGGTAAGATCATTACCCACAATTGCTTTGAAGCAATGTTACGCTCAAATGAGAAACCAACCTTATACGAATCCATTTTTCGATATCCGACAATTAAGAAATACACCATTATTACTGCACTTACTAATGCACTAATACCATATCCAATTGGGCCGATATTTGGAATATTAGATAAACCTACAGCAATTACTAAAAAGATTGCATTGTAAATCAAAATGGCGAAACTAGACAAATGGAATTTTTGATTTACATTTAGCAATCCACTATACCATGAGGATAATACGAGTAAGATTGATGAAGGCATCATCCAATAATACAGATTTTTAGCTAATTCTAAATCCTCTTGACTAAACTCGCCCTTTTCAACTTTAGCTTGGTTAAACATGTCCATAATCGGATTAGTAAACGCTAACATCACAACTGTCATTATTGATACAGTTAACAAGACAATTGTAAAGGACTGTTTAACAAATAGTGCACGGTCCGTTGTTTCTCGATTATAAATAGAGATGACGGCAGTCGTAAAAGCACCACCTACGACTAGATATAAAAAATTAGGGATTGTGTAAGCTGTGAAGATACTATCAGCAACATGGGTACTACCATATTGATATCCGATAATCATTTCACGTAAAAATCCGAAAACACGGGCCACGACATTAATAATCGCAACTGCCCCTACTACTTTTATAAATTTATTCATAAGCCATCCCTACCTTCGATGGCCGACTTGTAAATCGCTATACAGCGAGCTGTTATATTTTTTTCATCGTGAATGGTTAAAACCTTATCGACCGCTTCACGATTCATATATTGATCTTTTGGCGTGTTCACTGCACGCAGCATCTCCTCAGATAAAACCATAGCGTTTTCAGGCTCCACTAAATGCCCTGCGCCTTCTCCAAGCAAAGATACAAGTCCACCTACATTTGAAGCAATAACAGGTGTATCTGTCGCTAATGCTTCTAATGCCACTAACCCAAAACCTTCCAAATGGGATGGTAATACAAAGACATCACTTGCTTGGAACCACTTCACTAGTTCTTGTTGTTTTAGTGGATCTATAAATTTGACGTCTCCACTGATTAATGGTTGCAAGGATTGGAAAAATGCTTGATCTCTTCTAGAACCTACAATATTTAACTCTAAAGGACGAGATACTTTTGTTTTTAGCATTTGGAAAGCTTGTAACAGCTCCTCCACGCCTTTTTGCTTAATAACATTTCCTACAAATAAAAATCTGAATGGCTCCGAAGCTAATTGCAGTTCTTTGCACACTGCTGCTTGACTTCCTTTTGTGAAAACCTCACGATTCACACCCATACTAACAATAGAGATTTTATCAGATTCAATCCCAAAATCTTGTTCAATTTGTTGAGCTAAGACAGGGCCTACTGCAATAATATGTTCGCTTTCACGTAAAATACTGGCTGTCCAGTTGCGAATTCTTACATTTTTCTTGGCCATGCGCTCAATATCGCCGCCATGTGCTGTCACGATAAAAGGTATACCAAACATTTTCTTTAATAGCAACGACAGCATACCCGATGGGAACACATAATGTGCATGTGTGACATCAATAGACTTTCTGTTTTTTAAGCCTTTCATTAATGTCGATAAGCCCCATTTTGTATATTTCATAATGGTGTTTTTCTTACCTGTCGCCGGATTTGCATTGACTGATATATCTACGTCTAGTCCTGCTTTTTCAAGTGCAGTGACTTGGTTTTTCACAAAAATACCAAATGATAAATGATCAGATGTTGGATACATATTACTAATGACGAGTACTTTTTTCATAGACGTGTCACTGCCTTTTTCATTAATTCCTGACCATGCATGGCCTCTTGATGAATATGGGTAGCAATTTGTTTCGTCTCTGCAATTGACTGCCCCCAATTGCTACTTAATTTGCCAACTACTGTGGATAGAGCCTTCCCATCATCCTCTATATCCTGCATTTGTAAGCAACGATCTGATGCGCCCACAAAGGACATAAAATCCTGTACTTTTGTATGATAGGATATCGCAATAATCGGCGTTTCCGAATCGGTTGCCAAAATAAGCGAGTGTAGACGTGTACCGATGATAATGTCCTGCTCCTCAGTTACCTCAAGTAATCGCTCTGGCACCAAATTTTCCTCAATAATTTCTGTATGTGCACGTTGTTGCATTTTTTTCTGAATATCCTTCGTCACAGTGACGTCTTGCGGGAATTTCGTGGCAAAAAAAGTAATTTTGACATTATGCTCTGAAATTACATTATCTAAATTTTTCGCCATACCAGTAACGTACGAATCATATTTTTCAACATTTCCCTCTGGCCAATAATTTGCATTATAGTATGGAACCGCTGATACACCTATCTTAATTGGTTTTTCTGCGTAATTTTGACGATCCCTTTTTAATGTAAATGCAGGATCACCAATGATTTCTATTGGCTTTTTCACCCCAATACTTTGCAAAAGCTTCTTGGACTGAGGATCACGTACAGAGATACTTGCTGCATAACGACACATCGCACGAATACTGATTTTTCCAGAAAACGTATCAAGTGGTCCAGCGCCACATCCGTATATAATGTAGGGAATATTACTTTGTTTTGCCATCATTGCATACGCTCCATACAGGTGAGCTTCACGTTTATAGAAATCCATTAAAATACCACCTCCACCAATGATGAGGAGGTCAAATGTTGCTACATATTGTTTATTATTTTTAAAGGTATGGATAAACGTTTTAAATAAATTACTCTTTCTGTAATACAATGGATAGCTGTGTACCCCATAACGTTCGGATGTTTGTTGTGTGTTATTACTAAAAACGGTAATGTCATCACTAGTTACCGAAAATGTTTGTTTTACTTGTTGAAGAATGCCGTATAATATTGATTCATCACCATTATTATCATTGCCGTAATTCCCCACAATGCCTATTTTCATTAAAAAACATCCTTTTACTTTTTAATACTGAGATTATACCACAATTGTAGATTTTCGTTCTTTTTAAAAATAGTAAAAAAAGGCGAGCTTTAAAGGCCAATACTAGAAAAATTAAACTATATTTCTATCTAATACGGCTCCCTTTGCTTTAAAAACAAAAATAGCAAACTAGATAAAATACTACTAGTTTGCTATTTTTTAAAGGCAAAACCTTTCTTTAAGGACTACTGTTATTGATGGATTGCTCGATATAGGAATAATCCAAAGTGAGCGCGACTAATCGCTTCATTTGGCTTAAAAGTGTTATCACCATAGCCAGTTGTAATATTATTTGCTGCTAGTTGCTGAACATATGAATATGCCCAATGATCCTTCGATACATCTTTAAAGTTAATGTTACTTGTTCCTTCTAGGTCATAAGCTAATGCTACAACCTTCGCCATTTGTGCACGCGTTAAAGTACCATTTGCATCAAAGGTATTGTCGCCTTTACCACTCATAATACCAGCCTCTACTACAGCTGCGATTTGTTTATAATAAACGTGATTCGCAGGAATATCCTTAAAGCCTGGATTTTTTACATTGGATGTATCTAAACCAAGTGCGCGACTAATAATAACTGCCGCATGTGCACGTGTCAGTTTATCATTCGGTCTAAATGTGCCATCTGCTTGACCTGTAATTATATTATTCTTTGTTAAGTACTCAATTTCTTTATAGTACACATAATTATCTGGAATATCTTTAAACAAAGAAGGTTTTGCTACAGTCACCGCAGCCTCTGCACTTTTTGTTCCTAAAGTCGCTATCACCTTACCAGTAGCACCTGGATTTTTAGCTGTAAACTTACCATCATTAGTAATGGTACCGATATTACCTTCTACAGACCATTCCACCTGTGATGGATTGTAAACTAGAGGTTTGCCACCATCATCCTTTGCATCCATAGTAAATTTAACCGTTTCGCCAGCACTTACTGTTTTTGATTTTGGCGCAACGTTCAATGTTGCCGGAGCATCTACTACTTTCACTTGGAATGATTCAACAGCAGTGCCATCATGGTTGATGTAAATTCGATCATTACCGGCTTTCGTTGCCGTATAGTTTAAACCATTAATGTTTAAAATATTATTCTCAGATGTTAGCGATAAATGACCATCGAGTGGAAGTGCATTATAGTTCTCATCTAATACATATTGTACTGCTATACTAGACGAAGCACCTTCTAAAAGAGTTGCATAGTTTGTACTATTTGTCTTTTTAATATATTTTCCTTTACCAGTTGGTGCCGTACTAACAGCTTGTAATGTTGCAGACACAAGACGTTGCGTGTTTCCTGAATTCGATGGTAGGTTCGCTAATACGACATTATTGCTACCGTGATTTCGAATACCCATTGTTGTTGAGCCGCCACCATCTAGGTTAATTGCTTGATCGACACCAAGCGATACTAAATAATTAGCAAGTTGAACCATATTCATACCTTTACTATGACTTTGACGTCCATCTACCGTAATAAAGTGTACTGTTTTTCCATTATCACTTGTCGCAACAACTGTACGTGGTGCAACCTCTTTTGCACGAGAACTAGATGTGCTCATCATAATGTAAGGCTTATTATCCTTTACTAAATACGGACCACTTGCCATGATAAATTTTGCATCCTGCCACTGCTTATCAATAGAGAAGTTAACACTCAGCTCATCTCCAAGTGCTATTTGACTTAGCTTATTGTGCCAATCTCCCCCTTGTAATGAAACAACAAAGCCAGTTGGAGGAATAGATATTTTATCCTTTGATCCATAAGGTGTAATTTTTGTAACTTTTCCTGTTAACGTTTGTCCAAATTTATTTTCAGTAATTGGCGCACCTGTATCAACTACGATTTCAAAACCATATTCATTTGTATTTGTTGTTTTACTATAAAATTGTGGTGTGTAAATCATCGATTCGTTAATATTACGTTCACGGTTCATTCCTGACATTGCATAATTTGTGCCTTTGTGAGAAAGCGTTACATCAAAATCAAAATAGTCAATCTCACCGCGGCCATCTGCTGTCATCCCGAAAGCTGTAGGGACATTCATATATTGATCGGTGCCGTTTGAAACCGCTCCACCGTTTAAAATAACATTATCTTTAGCTAGTAAAAATAATGGGTAACCTTCTGACATATTGAAGAAACTTGCATTAATAGCACCGACTACACGATTCCCCTCGCGTGAATTACGATTAGCATTCGCTACTGTCGATTCTTTTCCATTGACTGTTGCAGGCATACCCAATTGTACCTCTGTCATTGGCTCATCGACATTTACCGTAATATGATTTATAGAATTTGTATAGGTATTTTTGTATGTATATTGTTTATACTGTATACCTTTCGATAATGGAATATCCTTCGTAACTGTTTGGAATGCATAGGCATTCAATGGACTAACAACCATTGACAATAACACAACTAAAACCAGTAAATTTTTCGCTATTTTTTTCATTTTTTTTGCGCTCTTAAGTAATATAGAGCCCTCAACTCTCCCTTCGTATGCTTTACTTCTATAACACTATCAAAAATATGCCAAAATAGCTATGGAACATTTAAGCTATTTTCCAGTTTTCTAGGAATTGTCAAGAATGCTATTCATATAGTCTCATTTTGTGATTTTTCTAACGTTTACCTTTATCGTGACCCTATAACTTTGTTAAAATGGTGTAGAAGTTTAGGAGGGTAAAAATATGAAAAAACTATCAATCATTGCAATGCTCATGACTGTAGTCGGCTTGCTTTTTTGGCAACCCCAACTGGCATCTGCTGCTGATGAACTCACAGGGCATTCCCATGAAAAGGGACTTCGCTATTTAATTTCCAAAAATGCATTAGTAAAAGATGCAAAAGGAAGTTATCGTCCAAATGATAATGTGACACGCGGAGAATTCGCTTCTTATTTGGCAAAGGCCATGAATCTTCAAGAGACTAGCGACATAGTCTTTAAGGATGTCCCAGATACATATTTGCATGCAAAAGATATTAAACTTGCTGCTTCAGCTGGGATTATTACAGGCTATGGAGATGGTTCATTTAAACCGAATGCCGCTATTTCAAGACAGCATATGGCGATTATGCTAGAAAGAGCTATTGATTACTTAGAAATTCCTAAAGGTACTTCTACTATTACCTTTAAGGATAATGCATCTATTATTAAAGACTACCGCCAAGCAGTAGCTGTAGGTGCCCAATTAGGGATCATTCAAGGCTCTAATGGTTACTTTATGCCTAACAAAAATGCAACTATTGGACAAGCAGCTACGTTTATTCACCGTTTAATGACACTTGCTGGTGATTCAAATACTGGTAATACGAACGATGGTAAGCCAAACACTGGTGATCCAAATGACGGCAACTCAAATGGCGGTAAGCCAAACACTGGTGATCCAAACGATGGCAACTCAAACGGCGGTAAGCCAAACACTGGTGATCCAAACAATGGCAACTCAAACGGCGGTAAGCCAAACACTGGTGATCCAAACGATGGCAACTCAAACGGCGGTGAGCCAAATCCTGGAGATCCGAATACAGACTCCCCTAAATACGTTATTAAGGAAATTTCAAACGGCACACTAGTTGGCAATCAAGGATTCGCTACTTTTGCAGATGCTGAAAAGGCCATGACAAAAAATACACAGGTTATTGTTCAGAATGATAAAATTGTGAAAATGTCTTCAGGCTATGTCGTGACAAATAACTATGTTGCACTAAAATCTGAAACAATTAATGACTCGATTGGTGTTGCAGGTAATACAGAGATGGAATACCTTAGCAGTGATGAAACACAAGTAAAAGTACGTTTAGCTGGTCAAGTCGGCTACTTAAAACACGCTGATGTTACATTAATCCCATTTGCAATGAGCAAAGGTCGCTCTTACTATACAAATGAGAATGGTGAAATTAAACACACGCTCTACGATTACAAAACAAATAAATATTCTTCTAGCTATGTTTACGGAAAGGCACCTTCTTTCATGAAGCCAGGTGAAAAATACTATAGCTGGGATGGCATCTCTTTCACAAATGGAAATGGGTCTTCTAAAGGGGAAGCCTATAACTACTATCAGTTTTTACCTGCTCGCGCAACAACACAATACACTGCAGAAGAAATTGATGCTTATATTATGCAGAAGTTAGCGGAGATGGAAAGTACGGGGATTACGCAATATAAAGATGCAACAAAGAAAAGTAAGTTAATCGGTTTAGGCAAAACATTAAAAGAAGTAGAAGCAAAATCACAAATTAATGCGATGCTTATTTTATCACTTGCACAGCATGAAAGTGCTTATGGTATGAGTCCTCATGCACAAGACTTAAATAACTTGTTTGGTTTGTATGTATATGATACTAACCCACTAAACAAAAAGTTTGATAGTATTGTTGCCAATATCAATGAGCTTGTTGATAAGTTTTTACAGCCAAACTATATCACGCCAGGTGGTTCACCAGGCAGAAACTTTGCCAACGGCGCTGTAGTTGGTTCAAAAGCTCTTGGCTTTAACGTAAAATACGCTTCTGACCCATACTGGGGTGCAAAAATTGCAGGACATTACTACCGTGCTGAAAAGGCATTAGGCTTTAAGGATGCCAATAACCCATATACGATTGGTATCACAACAACGCCTGGTTTAAATGTTCGTACAGAAGCATCTACAAGTAATAGTCCACTATTCACGTATGCACGTAGTGGAATGCCTGTTATCATCACTAACTCTGCTACAAACGGTTGGTATGAGGTTCTTTCTGATAAACTTCATACAGGAACAGCTTTTGTTAGCAAAGACTATGTACAAGTGATCAATACCGTAAAATAAAAAAGAAGTCGTCCTATCATTAGGACGGCTTTTTCTCTGTGAAGAAAGCAGTTTTTCAGGTTCTAAAATATTGTTATGGAGGTGGGATCGACACTCCTGCTGAAGAACTACGCATTGTGCCTGTAAAAACAAAGGTGGCGGATAGAACGCCCGATATACAAAAAGAGATGCCTCAACTGACTATTGAGACATCTCTACTATTGTTAATATGAAAGTTTTTTATTGTCCGTTTTTATAACCGCCGAGGCCAGGATCACAAAGCCAAGCATTAAAATAAATATTAAATCGAGTAAGCCAGTATGCATAGACACTGTAAATAGAGTAATGACAAATGCATAAGCTACTGAGTGGAAGCTACGAATACCGCCTTGCTTCACTTTATTATAAATTAATGAGATTAATACACCATATAAGAAGAATCCAATCCCTACAAGTACATAACCGCCATCTAAGAATAACTGACCGATAAACGTAGGCGTTGTTGTTCTATTAGGGCGTGTAATATATTTACCTTCTTCTACACTTAGTGAGTTTACAACTTCTGTTACTTTCATACGAGGTGACACTTGTTCACCTGATCGAATCGTGTTAAAGATACCAGCATGGAGTTCACCATTTAGGTAACCTTCTTCTTGCGTATATTCAATAATTTTACTTAAAACAATATGTCCAGTTACACTCTCACCATTTAATGAACGAATCCATTTTGGCGTTAAGTTAACTTGCTGCTCTACTGTTAACAGTTTTTCTTTTTCTGTTTCAGTTAATTCTACATCTGGTTGTTCACGGCTATTAAATTCCTTCGTCGTATCTTCTGATACAACACGTAGGAAACCAAACATTGAGAAAGCTACTCCGATGACAAACAGAGCTGAAAGGAACCATGTTAATTTCACACGCTTCACAACATAATGGAAAATAATAATACCAGTAAATAACATAATAATTAATGGTGTACGGTAACCCATTAATAGGAACAAGAACATAACAGCAGCATAAATAGAACCGTATACTAATACTTTCTTCCATGTCATGTGCTTTTCTAAAATCATTTTATACGATAATAACAATAAAACTCCAAACCATAATAATTGGGCAAAGAAGTTTAATTTTGGATCAAGGTTACGTCGACTAGATTCATCAGAAATTCCGAGTCCTCCACCAAAAATCATTAATAAATATGAAGCTAAACCAAGTAAAGTTAAGAATACAATAAAATGAACAACATATTTCCCTAAGAAAGATAAACCAAATGATGGGATTGTCCATTGTAATTTATCAATAACGTACACACCGATGTAATAGCATGCAAGTGCTAAAAATACCGCTGGCCAAATTGATACTTTTACATTAAATAACTCAAATCGATGGAAATCGAATAGACTCGTAAAGAAATATAGCACTAATATAAAAGGTAAAAAGAAGTACGGTGAAAACGTATCAATCTTATTGACCTTTGCTAAAGTTTGTTTCAATTTATTCATAAATGTCATACATCTAAGTAGATGTGATTGCCCTCCTCTATCGCAAATCATAGTTGTGTCTTTTTTTCATTCTTATACAAAACAAGAGTTATTATATCATAAATACAGATAGACTTATAGAAAGGAATGAAGTGATTTTATATAAAATTATGCAATAATTTCTCATTCTGCCTAATTAATGGCCCATTACCATAACGTGTGGTTGATTTCATTTCCGACTGGGGGCGTCTGATGAGCCGCTTAGACCGAAAGAATGTTGGTCATGAAGACTTATCACAATCCCCACTACCATCAACTTATATACAGGGCATACGTCTTAACAATTGTCATCCATTTTGATGAGGTGCCAAATTTTAATGATTCATCCATTATTTATGTGTAATATGAGTAATGTAGTGCAATTTTGATGGAAAACATAGAACTAAGGATGTGGATTTAATGCAGAAATTATTCATTTCATTACTTGTAGCATGCACTTTTATGCTTATAGCTTTTTTAGCACCTACACAAGCTAAAGCAGCACAGAAAATCGGTGTCGTTTTCTCTGAAAGTAGTGAAAAATACGCCAATACAACACACCCAGGTGGAACATTTAATGGCCAGTCTGTTTCTGAAAAGGTGGACTATAGCTCCACGTATAATAAGGAACTTAAAGCATTTCTTCTCTATCAGCAACAAGGCTTCCAAGTAGAGAAGATTTTTGAGAAAGACTTAAACCATTTAGAAAATTTAAGTGAATATGATGCAATCGTCTTTGCCTATACAGTCATGATGAATCATCAGCAACGCGAAAATGTCAAAATGTACGTTCGAAATGGCGGTGGTGCAATTTTTGCCTTCCAGACAGCGCGTAATGAATCAACAAAATTCCCTAAATCCGGCCAAATGGATCTTTCTCCATTAATCTATGATGTCGATTCATGGGTAATGGAGTGGGATAATTTAACCGAGGTATTCAATTCACGTTTTATTGACGATATCGTATTAGGAAATTCCACGATAAGCAATATTAATACTGTTCATCCAATTATTCAAAATACAACAAAAGAGCTTGGCAAAAGCAAGCTTACTCTAACAAAAACAAATCGTGATTGGGTAGAAATCATTAAGCCTTGGCAAGGGGGATCTGCAACACCTATTTTATATTTCTCAGATTACAATTTCACAGACAAGGCTAAAACAATGAAAAAGAATGAATTTGGCGCTGCTCATGCTATCGAATACGGTAAGGGCAGAGTTGTTCAAATTGGATTCAAAATCTATGATTATATTAATATTGATGCTAAAGCTGATTGGCAAGATCACGAAAATGGTGCTGCCTATTCCACAACTACTGGTGACAAGGATGCACAAGTATTTATGAAGCATGCTCTCAATTGGGTAGCCGACAATCATAATGGCAATGTGCCCCGCCGTTATAATCTTTCGCTTTACTCTGACGGGGTGCAAGGTTATGTAGCACCGTCCGGTAAATTTGTTTTCTACTCTACTGTAACGGTTAAGAACAATGGTAATGTGCCTGCTCGAGGTACATTGAAAGTAGAAATTTTAGACGCAAACGATAAAGTGGTTGGTAAAGGGCATGAACGTTACATCCCAGGCCTTGCTGCTGATTCCACAACAGACAATGCTGATAAAAAAGATATTAGTACCCATACCGAAAAATATCAAATTTCTATGCCTGGTAATTTAGCTGCCGGAACATATACGATACGTACATCCTTTATAGAAGGACGTGATGATCGCAAAAATGCTAATGAAAAATTTGCAACGATTGCAGAAATTAAAACGCTCACACGCGCAAAAGGTTCCAACAAAGCAACAATTGCTGCCGCACCATTCTTCCCAGATGTAGCATCATCGAATGGTGCCTATCATGATATTAAAAACTTATATGCACTTGGCATTGTAAAAGGTTCTAACGGGAAATTTAATCCACAGGGTACACTGACTCGCCTTCAAGCAACAGAAATGATACTGCGAGCATTAGGTATTCCAGCATCAAACTCAGCTACATTAAATGCGAGTGACATCAAAGCAAGTGAGTATGGCTATGCAGTTTTAGCAACAGGCTTACGCTACGGCATTATTGCATTAGAGGATGGCAAAATCAATGCCCACCAGCCAATGACGCGCGCTGCTATGGCAGAAGCACTTGTCAACGGCTTCAAGCTACAAGGCCACACGAATCATACTTTCACAGATGTACCTGCATCTCATGCTTATTATAAAGATGTCCAAGCTTTATATGCACTTGGCATTACAACAGGCTATGCCGATCATACATTTAAACCAAATGGTACAGTGACACGTCAAAACTTCGCGCAATTCATAAACAGAACACTACATGCAAATTCAAAATAAGTAAGATGCTACTTTGGATTCAAGATAAGTTACTTTTGGACAGCTGATAAAAATACTGGAATCGATGATAAAACAGCGAACATCGCTGATAAAAGTACTGGAACCGATGATAAAAACTCAACATCGCTGATAAAAGTGCTGGAATCGATGATAAAAACTCAACATCGATGATAAAAGTGCTGGAATCGATGATAAAAACTCAACATCGCTGATAACATTCCTTTTAACTGTACTACAAAAAAGAGCTACATGGTTCGTTACCTGAACCATGTAGCCCTTTTTATTATTGCTTTGAGTAATACTCCGATATTCCTTTGTAAACAGATTCAGCAAATAACTCAGCATATTGATCATCCGTCATTTTAGCGTTGTCTTCATTATTTGTGAGGAAGCCTAGCTCGACTAAGATAGATGGAATAGCCATGTTGCGAATTACATAGTATTGCTGTTCTTTGACACCACGATTTTTCATTTTTAAGTTATTAACAATTTGATTATTTACAAATGTAGCAAGATCAACGTCTTCCTGATGCATGTCCCCTGTTGAAATAGCATAATATGTTTCAGTGCCCTGTGCAGAAGTATTCGCTGCTGAGTTCACATGGATACTTACGAAGACTTCACCGTAATTAGCATTTGTAAAGTCAACACGGTCTTGTAGTGAAGGATAGGTATCCACCGTACGAGTCATCAATACCTTCGCACCCGCAGCCTCTAGCTTTTGCTTCACAAGTGTGCCAACCTTTAATGTGATGGCTTTTTCAGAATTAGAACCTACAACCGTTCCAGGGTCCTTACCACCATGACCTGGATCAATAATGATAATACGATCTTTTAACGCATTACCATTTTGATTTAATAACTTTAAGTAAGATTTATGGACATACCCTGTTTGACCATTAGAGGTAACTTGTGCCCAGTATCCGTTAATACTGTTCACTTGAACATATTCGCCCTTTTTCAGCTTACTTACTACCGTAGAAGTAGAGTTAGCTTCTGTGCGAATGTTTAAATTGTCAACTGTCACTCGACCAAGTAAATCACCTGTAACTGATGGCGTTATTGGGTCTGGAGTTGGAGTTGGAGTTGGTTTTGGGTCTGGAGTAGAAGGCTGTTCTACTTTAATATCCTCTGTACTATTTGCCACGATATAACCTGGTAATCCGTTCACTTCTGTTAAATAGTAGCCACTTACCGTCTTATAAACTGGTAATTTCACTTTACTATCGACAGTCGAAATAACCTTTGAAGAAGATGTTGGTTTGACGTAAATATTTATACTTTGTGTTGTAGTAACTTGCTTTTGAACATCCCCTAATGCATTACCGTCCGCATCTAAAAACTGTGCATACTTTTTATAAATATAAGCATAGGTATCTTCTGATGAAACTTTTAACCAATCTCCTTCAACTGCATAGACTGATAGTTTACCACCTTTATTCACTGTACCCACAATGTTAGCATTAGATGAAGAATCTTTGGATTTACGAATATTCAATCCGTCAGTCGTTGAGGAAACTAATCCAATGACCTGTGATGGATCAGGTACAGCTACACCTTTAACAGGTAACTCTAAACGATACTTTTCACTTTTCGCACGCGCTACAAATAACGCAAACTGTGCACGTGTCACTTGGCGATCTGGGTAATAATTTTGACCGCTCCCTTTTGTAATACCATTATAGTAAATTGTATTCACGTATTGAACGTAGTCATGTGTAATATCTACGTCCACAAAAGGAGAATCGACATTTTCATATTCACTTGTATCAAGCTTAAATGCTTTCGTTAATACATAACTCATTTCATCACGAGTTAAAGGTTTGTTCGGTAAGAATTGTCCCTTTGTATTTGTTTTAAAGTAACCAAGCTGTACGGCACGTTCTACATAACCTGAAAGCTCACTGCCAACTTGAACATCTGTGAAGCTTGATTTATTAACAACTAGTGGTTTATTACCTGAAGCAACAACAACCATTTTGGCAACTTGTCCACGCGTTACGTTATTATTTGGTTTAAAATACGTCTTCCCTTTTTCTGTATATCCTTTAATCACACCTAAATTCACTAAATAATTGATCTCTTCATAAGCTTCATGCTTTGAAGAAATATCTTCAAAATTACCACTTGCACTTGCATTATGTATGGTAAAAATAGAAGCTGATATGAATAAGATGCATAACATAAGACAGATTTTCTTGAGATACAATGTCTTTTTTCCTCCCTCCCTATTCTCATATCCATTTTAACAAAATTTAACACTTGAAACCAGCATACAAATGTAACTATTAGTATTTTTCGGGTTTATCTCAAAATATAAGGATTATGTCATCCACAACTTTTCGTGAAGAGCCAAATATAAACTCTCATTCATTTATAAATGACTCGAAACAAAAAAGAGCTACATCGTTCACTATGAACAATGTAGCTTCTATTTATTATTGTTTTGCGTAATATTGTGAAATCCCTTTGAAGATAGATTCAGCAAATAACTCAGCATATTGATCATCCGTCATTTTAGCGCGATCTTCATTATTTGTGAGGAAGCCTAGCTCGACTAAGATAGATGGAATAGCCATGTTGCGAATTACATAGTATTGCTGTTCTTTGACTCCACGATTTTTCATTTTTAAGTTATTAACAATTTGATTGTTTACAAATGTAGCAAGATCAACGTCTTCCTGATGCATATCACCTGTTGAAATAGCATAATATGTTTCAGTACCCTGTGCAGAAGTATTCGCTGCTGAGTTAACATGGATACTCACAAAGATTTCACCGTAATTAGCATTTGTAAAGTCAACTCGGTCTTGTAGTGAAGGATAGGTATCCCCCGTACGAGTCATCAATACCTTCGCACCTGCAGCTTCTAGTTTTTGCTTCACAAGTGTGCCAACCTTTAATGTAATGGCCTTTTCGGAATTAGAACCTACAACCGTTCCAGGGTCCTTACCACCATGACCTGGATCAATAATGATAATACGATCTTTTAACGCATTACCACTTTGATTTAATAACTTTAAGAAAGATTTATGGACATACCCTTTTTGACCATTATAAGTAACTTGTGCCCAATAACCGTTAATACTGTTCACTTGCACATATTCGCCCTTTTTCAACTTACCCACTATCGTAGAAGTAGAGTTAGCTTCTGTGCGAATATTTAAATTATCAACTGTCGCTCGTCCTAATAGATTACCTGAAACTGTTGGAGGAGTTGGATTTGGATCTGGCGTAGAAGGTTTTTCTGCTTCAACATCCTCTGTACTATTCGCTACAATATAGCCTGGTAAACCATTCACTACAGTTAAATGATAGCCACTTACCGTCTTATAAACTGGTAACTTCGTTTTGCTATTAACTGTTGTAATAACTTTCGAAGAAGAAGTTGGCTTTACGTAAACATTTAAATTTTGTGTTGCTGTAACCTGTTTTTGGACATTCCCTAATGCGTTACCATCTGCATCTAAATACTGAGCATACGTTTTATAAATATAAGCATATGCACCTTTATAGGTAACTTTTAACCAGTCTCCTTCAACCGCATAGACTGATAATTTACCGCCTTTATTGACAGTGCCTACTATATTAGCAGAAGATGAAGAATCTTTAGATTTACGAATATTTAATCCGTCAGTTGTTGAGGAAATTAATCCAATAACCTGTGATGTATCAGGTACAGATACACCTTTAACAGGTAGCTCTAAACGATACTCTTCACTTTTCGCACGCGCTACAAATAACGCAAATTGTGCACGTGTCACTTGGCTATTTGGGTTATAATTTTGACCGCTTCCCTTTGTAATACCGTTATAGTAAATCGTATTCACGTATTTCACGTACGGATTTGTAATACCTACATCCACAAAAGGAGAATCGATATTTTCATACTCACTTGTATCAAGCTTAAATGCTTTTGTTAAAACATGACTCATTTCATCACGAGTTAAAGGCTTGTTTGGTAAGAATTGCCCCTTTGTATTTGTGGCAAAGTAACCAAGCTGTACAGCACGTTCTACATAACCTGAAAGTTCTGTGCCGACTTCTACATCTGAAAAGTTTGATTTATTGACAACTAATGGCTTGTTACCTGAAGCAACAACAACCATTTTGGCAACTTGCCCACGCGTTACGTTATTATAAGGTTTATAATACGTTTTGCCATTTTCCGTATATCCTTTAATAACACCTAAATTTACTAAATAATTGATCTCTTCATAAGCTTCATGATCTTTAGGAACATCTACAAACCCACCACTAGCTTGGGCACTATGTATTGTAAACATAGAAGCTGAAATGAATAAGACACATAATATAAGACTGATTTTTTTGAGGTACACTGTCTTATTTCCTCCCTTCCTGTTCTCGTGTTCATTTTAGCAAAAACTCACAGACAAAACTATCATACGAACGTAACTATTCTACTATTTTTAGGCATCACCCCTTGATTATTAATATTTCATAAAAAGAAGAGAGCCTGCAGATGCAAACTCTCCTCAATTTATACATTATTTAAAAGAACTTCCCTGCATGGTATTACTTAAAACGTAGCCCTTGTCTAAGTAATACGGAATTTTAATTATTTTTGTAATTGTTGTGCGCGTTCAATAAATGTTTGAAGTTGTGAAATTTTTAACATTTCATCGTAACCGAAATTACCATTTCCTTTACCTTCTGTAATACCATTTGAAGCTAGAATTGAAACAAATTCATTTGCCCAATGATTTGCAGGAGCATCAGTAAATGTTACAACATCGCCTTGTTGTTCTAATCCAAAAGCATGTACTAATACTTTAGAGACTTGAGCACGTGTTATCGGTGAAGATGGGTTAAATTTACCATTACCATCACCATCAAAGATACCTAACTTCGATACAGCAGCAATCGCACCAGCATGTTCATATGTTGGTTTTACGTCTGTAAATTTCGTATTTTTATCGGATGTATCCAAGTTAAGTGCTTTAGCAATTTGCTCTGCCACTTCAGCACGAGAAGCGTAAACTGTAAAATCGATAGCAGCTTTCTTTACTTCTTCTTTAACAGCTTCAGCTTGTTCACTATCAAATGTTGCTACGCGTTTAGCACCAATGTAACGAGAACCCCAATAATATGGATCGTTTACATCTGAGTAACTAACACCTTTACCTGTTTGTGAGTGAATCATTTTTCCGTCACCTGTATATATCGATACATGTGAAACACCTTTACCACTAGTATTGAAGAATAGTAAGTCGCCCACTTGTAAATCGTCTTTTGCTACCGCTGTACCTTGTTCGTACTGTGAACTTGATGTACGGTTTAATTTAATACCTAAATCTGAAAATACTTTAGATGTAAAGCCTGAGCAATCAAGCCCTTTAGTAGTTGTACCTCCATACACATATGGAATACCTAAATATTTGGATGCTGTTTCAGTTACATCAGATGCTGTAGCTGCTTCAGCTGTATCTATGTGAGTTGTTGTAAATAACATAAAGGATGCAAAAATCGGTAATAACCATTTCTTTTTCATATTTCGGTATACCCCTCTCTGAACTTTTTTGCCTATAAATAGACTATCATAAAAGGTGCTATTTTAATTTTTCAATTGTGTAACGGTTTACAAAACGCAAAAAAACGCTGATACACCAACGTTTCCGTGGTTTATCAGCGTTAAAATATGGGTATTAATTAATGGATATCCCGGCGTTTTGTAACATTCCTGTAATATTAGCTATGCTTTGTCACAATAGAACACGAGATTCATAGGAAGTACTAATGAAATCGTTACGGATTTCAGGTATTTTCACGCGAATAATTGATTTGCTTCGACTTCGCGTATCCAGTCGCGTGCCAGGATTCTCCGAGGGCGTGGGTATTTTCCGGGCGCGTGGAGATTTGCTTCGCTTCCGCGGATATTTATCCCAGCTTCGCGGGTATTTACCTTGGCTTCGCGGATATTTGCTTCGCTTCCGTGGGTATTTGCCCCAGCTTCGCGGATATTTGCTTCGCTTCCGCGGGTATTTGCCCCGGCTTCGCGGATACTCGCTTCGCTTCCGCGGGTATTTGCCCCGGCTTCGCGAATTTTCCCCGGCTTCGCGGATATTTGCCCTGGCTTCGCGGATATTTGCTTCGCTTCCGCGGGTATTTTCCGGGCGCGCGGGTTTTCGCTTCGCCTTCGAGGGGATTCACCTCTGCCGTGCGAATTTCTCCGGCTTCGCGGGGATTTACTTTGCTTCCGCGGGCATTTACCCCGACTTCGCGGATATTTGCTTCGCTTCCGCGGGTATTTGCTTTGCTTCCGCGGACATTAACCTCGGCTTCGCGGGTATTTGCTTTGCTTCCGCGGATATTTGCCCTTTCTTCGCGGGTATTTACCCCGACTTCGCGGATACTCGCTTCGCTTCCGCGGGTATTTGCCCTTTCTTCGCGGATATTTACCCCAGCTTCGCGGATATTTGCTTCGCCTCCGCGGGTATTCACCCCAGCCGCGCAAATATCCACCACTACCCACGGGTATTTATTTTCCCCTCAACCCGCTCAAGTTATTGACTTGAAAACAATTGCACCCAATAGTAGTTTCCTTTGCTGTCAATGGCGATGGCTACTCCGGTATTTGTGTAATTTTCACGTAAAATATTTTCACGGTGTGTTGGAGAGGCCATCCACGCTTTCACGGCCGCTTCTGGTGATGGGATGTTTCTTCCTATATTTTCTCCTAAACTCGTATATGGATAGTCGAATAATGTCGCTAGATCCCACGGCATTCCGTAATAAGGGGATTCGTGCTCAAAATAATGTCGATTCACCATATCTTGCGCCTTAATAACAGCGACTTGTGTTAAAGCTGCATCATGGGTAAGTGGTTGCAAATTTTTCTTTTGTCGTTCAACGTTAACTAAACGAATGACATCATTAGACATGGTTGATGAATAATTTTTTGTTGGTATATACGACTTTGATAAAAAGTCATACGCTAATTCGAAATTGGTTACCTTCAATGAAAAGTCAAGACTTCGCTCAACCAAAGAAGCAAATTGAGCACGTGTGATCAATTGATTCGGTGCAAACTTTTGCGCATTGACCCCTTTAATAATACCGACATCTGCAAGTGATTCAATATAGTCTTTCGCCCAATGTCCCTCATTCACATCGCTAAACTTACTTTTATTTTCGGAATCCACTTCAATTTGATAAGCAAGTGTTAACATTTTGGCAATTTGCATACGTGTTAAAGGTGCTTCAGGTTTGAAACAATCACCATCTTGTAAAATACCTAATTCAACTAAAGCGCAAATTTCTTTGTAGTATGGATGGTTAATCGATATATCTGTAAATTTTGGCGTATATGTAGTATCCAGTTTTATCTGCATGGAACGAGCAATTGCAGCTGCAGCCTCTGCCCTAGTAATCGGTTGCTCTGGTCGAAAGAAGCCGCCCTGATCATTTGTCATATAGTGCTTCTCTAACATATGTTCTATCGAGCTACTAGCCCAATGTGATGGTGAAACATCCTTTGCAATATTAGCCGCCAATACTTCTTCAGATGTGTTCGCCAGAGATACATCGTATGATGTAGTCAGCAATATAAGTGACATACCAACAACACCAGAAACTTTTTTAAACATAGCTCCCTTCCCTTCATTCAGTTATGTATCGTACTCTATTTTCCTGACGACAATGCCCCATGTCTTCGGGTAATAAGCCTGAAATATACCATTAATCCCTATTTTACCCTAGATAGTTTTAAAAAAAAACACTCCAAGATTGCGGATAACCTAAGAGTGAGTCTTTGCTTTTATTCAACGCTAATAATATAAAAATCATTTTCGTTTTTTTGTAAGGTGCGATATAGGAATAACGCCATCTGACCGCGAGTAACGTCTGTATACGGAGAGAATGTTGTCGCACTAGTACCTTGTGTAATCCCATAATTTAATAACGTTTGAATATACTTATTGGTTTCATTATCTTTTGTAAAATCTGAAAAAGGAGCAGATAATGTTGTTGCCTGTTGTAAATCAAAGCCAAGTGTCAGCATCTTTGCCATTTGACTTCGCTTAATAAAATGATCTGGATTATAATTTGTATTTTTTTGGATAATTCCATTTTCAACAAGTGCAGCAATATGACCGTAATATTTATGAGAGGCAGGTACATCTTTGAAGCCAGGATTTACTACATTTTTTGTCTCCAATTTTAGAGCTTCAGCTAAAAAGTATGCTGCTTCCCCTCGCGTTAAATTTTGATATGGACTGAACGTAGTCGGTGTTGTACCAAATACAATTCCCTGACTATATAATTCACTGACTGCTTTGTATAATTCTGCTTCGCTTCCACTATTTTTTATATCTGTAAATGGCATAGTAGCTGCTTCTGTAGGAATGACTGCGACACAGGGTACTACTACTGCTGCAGCGGCAATAGCCCATGCTTTATGTACCTTCACATTAACGCTCCCTTTCCTCAAGGCCATAAAAATGAGGAAAAGAGGGATTGACCCTCTCTCCTTATTCTAAACCTAATGTTCTTAAATGATCCTGTAAAATACGGTAATTATACACTAAATCCTGTTGTTCAAGCGTCAGTGCATCGTATGATTTTTGTGCAGCCAGTACTTTCTTTTCGAATGTTTTAGCATCTGGATCCAACTCGCCAATCGCTTCAACAACTTTTAACACTGCCGCTACATCTTTTTCTGCTTTCTTTAAAGTATCGTAGTTAAGAACCTGTCCTTTTACTTTAGAGTCTAATGCTTTATATGCCGCAGAAGCATTCGCTACATCTTGAATATATGTGCTAGAAGTTGGATTAAGACCTGAAATAATTTCTACAACCTTCTTCACTTCACTCATACTTCTCTCTGCTTCAAGCAAAATATGATAATTAGATACCCTTTGCTTATCTGCTGTATTTAAGCTATCGTAATCTCTTCGCACAGATTCGATCATACCAAAATACAGTTTATCGCTTGGTTTTAAATCTTCAATACTCTTATAAACTTTAATAACATTATCTAACGATAGAAGCAATTGGTCGTTATAAACATATTTACGCTGAGTGGCAGTAAGATTATCATATGCTTTTAAAATCTTTTGGTATTGGCTGTCCATATTTTTGGATGTCATCAGTTTATCAATTTCGTTGACAACACTCATAACAGGTTTAATAAGCTTTTCTTGCTCCTGCAATGTTTTATAGTTTTCAACAGACATTTGTTGATCTTTTGGTAACGCATTATATGCTGCGCGTATCTCTTCAATACGTTTAACATATTGATCTGGCTGGACAGACGGAAGCTCATCAATCATGCGCTGTACATTACCTGCCCCGAGGATACTTGACTCAGCGGCTTGTAATAAATTGTAGTTTGTTACATATTGCTGCATGTCCTTACTTAGAGCATCGTATAATGCACGAGCTTGTACAGTATCCGCATGGAATGTTTTACTAGACGGCTTTAACTTGCCAATTAATTCAATCACTTTTGCAGTTGGTTCATACTTTTGTAAAGTATCAATATTTTTCACATATTGCTTTTGATCCTTTGTCAGCTTATCGAACGCTTTTCGTGCTGAGTTTACTTGACTAACAAATTTACTTGAGCTTGGATCTAATGTATCGATTTGCACCATGGCAGTTAAAATAGGTTTTACTTGCTTTTCACGATCCGTTAACAACTTCACATTAGAAACAAGCTTTTTCTGTCCGGATGTTAGTTTGTCGTAGGCAACACGAGCATTCATGAGCTTTGTTAAGTAATCCGGATCATCAGGCACTGCCGCATCTATTAATGCAATAACAGTGTATGCAGATTTCAGCTCAGTTTCAGCAGTAACAAGCTTTTCATAGTTTATGACAGCATTTTTCTTTTCTGCTGGTAATGCATCGTAATTTTTTCGTGCCGTATCTAAATCATTTAAAAACGTCTTACTTGTTGGTTTCAATGTTTCGATTAAGCCTATTAATGTAGCAACATCCTCGACAGCAGCTAGTTGGTTATAGTTTGTAACACGCTGTTGTGAGGCAAGATCTAATGCATTGTATGCCTTACGCGCTGCTAAAACTTTTTTTGTATAATCCTTATTTGCTGGATTTAAGTCTGCAATTAATTTAATAACCTTCACAACATTAGCATTATTTTTCTCATACGTTGTTAATGTCTTGTATTGTGTTACTAATTTTTTCGCATTTTTGTCCATCGTTTTATACTCAGAAGATAACGCTGCCACTTTTGCTACAAATGTAGTATCTGGTTCATTTGCTAAAGCAATCACACGATCATCGAAATTTTTTGCTGTTGCAATATAGCCTTTTGCGGTTTGAAGATCTGCATTATTTGTTACAAGTACTTTCGCTTCGGACGATAGCTTTTCAAAGTCTGTTGATAACAGTTCGACTGTTTCCTTATATGTTTTTTGCGAAGGGTTTAAGGCCATGATTCGTGTTACAATATCCATCGCCTCTACTTGATTCTTCAACGTTTTATAGCTTTTCACATATTCACGTTTTGTAGGGTCCAGCTTTAGGTAAGCTGTGTTAGCAGCCTTCGCTTTTTTCGTATAATCCTTCGCAGCTGGGTCTAGCTTTTCTACAAGGGATATAACATTTAAAACGGCTTTATGTGAACTTTCCCAGCTTGTTAGCTCCGGCAAATTGTTCACGATTTTCTTGACAGTGGCCGCGTCTATTTTTTGTCCAGCAGGTGCGACTGGTGTATTATAAGCTGCACGCGCTTTCTCGATTTGTGTAATTTTATCTGTAGTTGTAGCAATTTCCGCAATGAGTTTTTCAATTTCTTGCGCTGTTGCTATATTTGCCTCAGCCAATTCTAAGTCAGCGATATTTTTCACAAAATCTTTTTTAACTAAGGTTGTTAACTTGTCGCTTGCTGCCTTTACTGCAGTACGATAGTCGGCATTACTTGACGGACGTAACGCTGTAATTTGCTTGGAAACATTAGCCGCTCCCTGATATGGCTCAAGCTCTTTATAATTTGTAACTAAACGCTTTGAGCCTTCATCTAGTCTATTGTAGGCAGTTTCAATTGCTGTTACAGCACTAATAAAGCTTGTAGCAGATGAAAAGTCTTCTGGTTTCTTTTGCGTTAGCTGTGTAATACTAGCAATCACTTGATCAGCCGATGATAAGTTTGCTAACACATCTGTATATTTTTTATATGGTGTGACCGCTGTATTTTTAGGATTATGTGCTATAACAATTTTCTTTTGATCAGCTGTCAGAGTGTTCAATCCAGTCGTTACTTCAGTAGCAGCAGCAGCAATTTCAGTAGAAGTGGATGACTGGTTATCGAGAACAGCAATAAATGAATCTAACTTAGTAATTGTATTCTCTACATCCTTTGCATCCTTGTTCATTTTCACAAGCTTCTCAATATCTGCACCGTTCTGTTTGAAGTAATTAATACGCTCTGGTTCTCCATAGCCATATTGAGTTGATGTACCTCGAATTGAGGAAACAATGCCCTTTGACTCTTCTGATGCAAGGGCTGTATTTACAGCATTCTCGAAAGTCTTTTGAACATTTAAATAAGAGCCTGTTTCTGTTTCTGAACCTAAAAAAGTAGTGTAATTTTGATGTAATTTTGTCACATCATCAAAAAATGTTTTACTTGTATAAGACAACTTACTTATTTCTGTTCCGATATTTTTTAATTTGGACAATAAATCTCGTTGTGCCACAACATATTCGTATTTCGCTTTAATGAAATTGATTTCATCTGGTTTGAAGTCTGTAGTACTTAAAACTGCTACATCTCCCTTTGCTACTACCATTTCATCATTAGTTGATGTAACAGATAGTTTGCCGAATTGTGCAATTGTTTGTGATCTAGTGTCTGTTGTTGCTACATTAACATTAGCAACTTGCTCCACGTGAGAACTTGTTTGAGGTTGTGTTTCTTGAGCATTGGCAATCGCTGCCGGAGTTAGTAATAGACTTGTGATTACACCAACTTTAATCTGTTTCTTCAAAATGCCCACCCTTTCTACATTATAGGAAAATAAATATGTATCATTTAATTCTTATTTGCTACCTTTAATATCGGTGCCTATCACTCTATTTCAAGCTATTCTCTTAAAGTTGCTCACCTTTACTAACATAAAGATAATTGTTATTTTTAGATTGAATAGTCTTTTTATAGGAAGTTATTGTTAGGATACTATATAATTGAAATATGTGCATGGATCTGGTGCAAATTTTGGCAAAAGATGACTAATTACGAGTAAAAGTGCTAATAGGCCTTATTTGATCTTCCTAAAAGATAGTCTTAGAAGACAGACGTAGTGGTAAATATTGTGTCAAAAAAATACGTACATCGAGTAACAAAAACTTTGTATAATTGTCTTAAAAAGACGTTTCTCTTTATCGAGGAAAATCCATGAAAAACTCAGCATTTCTACTATGTTATTTACCAGTAATTAGGTGTATACTACAACTTTAATATTTATTTACTAGAAAGGGAGCTATATATGTTTTATCAATATAAGTTTTGGCATAGCTTAATGCATCCCACTAACTTTACCCAGGCTGTCGAGCAAGGGGAAATAAGAGGCTATAAAAAACGATCCTTCACCGTTTTCCTGCTCTTTATGATGCTATTTGTCATTCGTGAGTATTGGGGCATGGGGACTGAAAGCTTAACAACATTATTTGCATCGAATCATCCGAATGAATACTATACAGCCCGTTTACTATCAATGGTTGGGGCTATTGCCTGGGGAATCATCTATTATTGCTTCCATTATTACGGCGTTACATACTTGTTACATCTATTAACAGACATCCCTTACAAATGGATTCAGAAGGTACAACTTTATGTAATGGTATTTTTACTTATTGAAAAAACGATTTTATTTGCTGTGTTTTATGCAGTTGGTTACACAACAAACTTCTCCTTCTTTTCACTTGCACCAATTGCTCAGCAAGTAATTGATACGGATTTTGTGCTATTTGCCATCAATCAAATCACCGTAGCAACTGTACTAACAATTATTGTGCAATACACGTTCCTTTCGAAATGGGAGGAATTATCAGAGCGTAAAGCTTTATTAGCGAAAATTATTGGGCTTTATGTATTAATGGCTATCTTTATTGGAATGGTTAGTGTGTTACCACTTCAAGAATGGCTGGCAAGGGGGTTAGGATGATGCGCTTTATTAAATCTAGACCTTGGACAAGTTTGAGTATTATTGTGATCGCGTTATTAATCGGTGTAAATGCTTATTTTGTATTTAAGGACGATAGTGAAGTAGCAAGATCCTACTTTATCGATGAATTTCAGAAAGCTTCTACTGGTAAACGTGTAGAGACGGTTGAAAAGGTTGCGATTGTTGCACCTGCACAAACTTATACGATCTCAGCAGATGCAAAAAGCCTTTCTGCCATAGATGTCAAACGTGGACAGGAAGTAAGTGCCAATGATTTACTAGCTACCTATAAAACAGAGGAAGTTGACGGTGAATTAACAAAGCTTGAGGCTGAACGCACTGCCTACGAAACCGAATTAAGTGATTTAGAATCTGCTTTAGATCAGATAGAATCCGAATACGGTGACAACAATGACCCGACAAGCTCTATTAATACCGATCAAATTAGTGATAAGTTAAATGTCTCTGTTCAATTTGAATTAGGGCAGCAAACTTCTCCATCAACAGCAGTGGCAATTTTAAACCGTCACATTGCAGAAACCACTCGTCAAATAGCCTTAATGGATGCGCAAATAGCCCAAATCCAGGCACGAGAAGGCGTTATTTGCCCAGTAGACGGTGTAATTTCAAAAATCACAGAAGAAGCTGGTGCTGTGACATTTGAAATCTATTCATCTGAAAAGGCTATGCTTGCCTACTTATCTGAGGCTGAATGGCAAAAGGTGAAAGATGGACAAACCGTTGATTTTAACTTGCAACATTACAAAGATGATCTAGCAGGTGTTGTGTTTCAAAAACAAAAGATCACGACAAATAATGAATCCCTTTGGGCAAATGAATTAGCCAAATCTGCAAAACTACCTCAACCTTCAAGCTACGAGGTAATATTGCATCCAGATGACATTCTAGAAGACATTCCATTTTCAACTGTTGGTAAGGCTTCCATTACCGTAAATGAAGCATCCGATGCGTTTAAGGTGGATTCTGATTGGGTAAAATCCGGAAAGAAAAATAAACATAGCGTTTATATTCTTGATGAAAATGGCAAAATACGCCTTGAGGAAATTAAGGTAGCCTTTAAAACGGCAGATTCTACTATCTTTACGGGCGATCTAGTTGTTGGAACACCTATTATTACAAATGAAGAACGCAATATTTTAGCCCGCTCCTTCCGTTCTATGCCTCTGAAAAAAATTGAGTGGCAACATTTTAAAGAACTCGACTGGAAAGACTACGTGAAATATATTGTCTTTTAACATACAGAAACCTCCCCGAATGTTGGGGAGGTTTTCTGCTGTTGGCGATGTTTTTAGTTTTTATTGGTGATGTTCTCTGGTTTATCAGCGATTCTAGCTCTTTTATCAGCGGTTCCGGCTCTTTTATCAGCGGTTTCCTCTGGTTTATCAGCGATTCTAGCACTTTTATCAGCGATGTTCTAAATTCTACCGGCGATCACCATCTTTTTCTTATCTCAATGTTTAATTCTGTTCTCCATTTGTTCTTGTGTCGCTATTTCATAGTACATCGAAGTTACGCCACTTACCTCATAGACCATGCCATGTACATATAACTTCTCACCATTTGCTCCATTCAGGCGGATAGAAAAAGTAGCATCACCTTTTCCAACTCTTTTTACAGTGACACCCTTTTCTGAAAGCTCTACATCCACTATTTTATGATCATACCTCGCGCCTGTGTATTGTTCAATTTTGAAATCTTTCACAGTAAAGCCGATTTCACTTTTTGGAATGAACACACTGCTTTTTTCAACCGCAGAAGTTGTATACAAATCATAGCCATCAGATTCTGCTCGGATGCCTATTCGTACCGACTGTCCTTTATCATCCGATAATGTTGCAATATAGTCCCCTGCTTGTGATAGCGAAAGCACATAGTTACTGCCCTTAGGAACAGTTTCTTCTCCCCAGTCTTCGAGATCAATCGGTTGATAGCTGTAGACTTTCTCACTCACTGCATGACCAGCAGCCGTAGTTAGCTCAATATTTTTCGGATTAAAACCTAAATCTTCCTCCAAAAACAGCGCTGAGCCTGGCGTAACTTCATCGGTTGGCTGGCAGTTAATTTGTAGCTTTCCATCTACTTTTGTTACATCAATTTTATATTTTTGCATTTCAATTATATTATAATTTTCTTCATTATCTATATTGTAGCCAATAAGCATGAAATAGCCCGATCCTTCTCGTAACGCCTCTATCTTCACATCATTATCTGCTCGAAGAACGCGGAAAAATTCATGCTCACCATCCGCCGCTAGATTGTCTGAAGAATAAGCCTCAATATAGTTTGAATCAAGCTCGCTTGCGGTAAATGTTTGGATCACTCGTTTAGCCTGCATCGCTTCAATACGATGTATAAATAACGCAAGCTGTGAACGTTTGACCGTCTCTTTTAAACCAAAAGTAGTTGGTGTAAGCCCCTTCGTTATATTATTTTCAAACAATGGAGCGACCGCATAATGAGCTTCTGAATATTTTACAATATCTTTAAATGGTAATGTCTGATCAACATTATCACTTTCTAACTGATACGCCACTGTTAGCATTCGCGCTAATTGTTCTCGAGTAATCGCTTGATTGACACCAAAGCTCCCATCAGCAAGACCTGAAATAATCCCTTTATTTTCTAGAGCTGCGATTGCCCCGTAATATTCATCGCTCGGCTTTACATCTGTAAATTGTGGGTCCTCTATATTTTTAGTATCTAGTCCTAAAAGACCTGCTAAAATCTTCGAAGCCTGTCCACGCGTCACATCTGCGAATGGCTTAAATGTACCATCTGCATATCCTTTAATAATACCGCGTGCTGCTAAATCCTTGACCGCGGCACCATATTCCTTCGTGTAATCAACATCCGTAAATTTTTCTGCTGCCTGCGCAGTTGGCACTACCACAATAGCACTTGTCGTTAGAGCAGCAACTATTGCGCCCTGAAATAATGTATGCTTCTTCACTAGCTCAACCCCTCAACACATTTTATCTATCATACTATGATAATACGTGTAATGGAATCCAAAAATTTAATATTTTTCCATTATAAATTCTTCTGGTTTTACTTTTAATGTCAGCGATTGATTGCCACTCCTCCTCTGTTTGATGGTCTATCCGTTGCTTTGGCTGTTCTTTCCGCCGCTACAGATCCACTTTCCGCCGCCAACATAGTCAACTTCGACGCTAAAGATCCACTTTTCCACCAACATAGTCGCTTCCGCCGCTAAAGATCCATTTTTCGCTGCCAACATAGTCAACTCCGCCGCTAAAGATCCACTTTTCGCCGCTAACATAGCCGGCTCCGCCGCTAAAGTAGCATTTTTCGCCGCTAACAAGCTAACTTCGACGCTTCATCACCCAAAATAGATAATAAAAAAACAGTGGAGCGTTCGATTTACTCGAACCTCCACTGTATAAAAGTGTTTCTTAGTTTTTGAAGTCTTGCTTAGCTGTAACTTTTACAGGAGTTGCACTTTGACCACCAATGTTTACGCGAGCATTGAATACGTCTTTTGCTTTACCTGTAGCAGATGCAGTAGCTGTACCGTTATCGCTGAATACTACTTCGCCTGAAACTTTAGATAAAGTTAAAGTTGTAGCAGCAGTTGGAACGTTGTTAAATTTAGCTTGACCTTTTTCTGCACCAGCTTCAGCAACAGTTGCCATTACGCCGTATTGGTCAGTAACAACTACGTCAGCTAAACTGAAGAATGCATCTAGGTTGAAGTTAGCAGCTACATTGTAAGAAGAAGTTGTTACAGCGTTAACTGTTTCACCAGCGATGAATTTATCTGCTTTACCTTCTTCTACTACTGCCACTTTTTCTACTTTAGGAGCAACGTTAGAGAATGTTACTTCTTTCACGATTTCTTCACCAGTAGCATTGATTGTGATTGTTACTTTTGCAGTTGCAGTTTTTGCATCTTTATCGAATTCTACGTTAGCTGCATCGCCAGTCGTAACGTTACCATCTGCAACGTTTGTAAGAACTGTAGATTTTACAGTGTAGTCAGAACCTGCTTTAAGTGTAACTTCTCCACCATTAGCTGTTACTGCTTTCACTACGATGTCTTTGCCATATTTAGCTGGAATTAATTTTTCAGTTACATAGATAGGTTTGATATCTTCTACTTTATAAGAAGAGAATGAGCTATCTTTTACAACTGAGAATTGTTTAGAGTAAGAGCTAGCTTCGATCGCTTCGCCACCTACTTTTACAAGTTTGAATGTTACATTAGCAGTTGTTTTTGTAGCGCCTGCTTTGTATGCTACTGTGATTTTGTTGTTAGTAGCATCTTTAATTTCACCAGTTACAGTGAATGGTGCATCATTGTCTGTAACCGCTTGGATTGCATAGCCTGATGTTCCAAGTTTTGCAAGAAGCTCGTCAGATGAAATAACTTGACCGAATTGGTCTTCAACTACGATGTCTTTTGCAGTGATTTCTACTTTAGCATCAGCTAGTTCACGGATAGATGTGCTTACTTTGCTATCTAAGCCAGTGATTACTTTTGGTGCAGTTGTAGATTTAGGGATAACTGTTTGAGTTGCAACCTTACCAGTTGAAGATGTAACAACAACAGTTACTGGTGCGTTTTCTACTACTTTATCGCCTGCTACTTTTGCATAAAGCTCGCCGTCTTTTTCTACTAAAGTACCGCCAGTAATAGAGATACCTTTAGATCCACCTAGTACAGCAGTATCTTTAATAGCATTACCTTGTTTATCTAATACAGATAATGGGAATAGGATATCAGATCCAGCAGTAACAACTTTTGTTGGTGCACCTAATGTAACTGTATCAGCACGTAAACCTTCAGCAACTTTCACTGTTGCTTGGCCGTTTTTACCAGTTGCTTTTGCGATAACGATTACGTTTGTATCACCATTTGCTACGATGCTAGTAACAGGAAGTACGATTACATCTTTGCCATTGATTGTTTGTTTTTCAAATGCACCAAACGTTGCAACAGCTTGGTTTGTATTAGTAACAATAACCTCATCTTTTAGACGGTTTAAGTCAGTAACTTCTTTACCGTATTGGTCTTTTACAGTTACAGGAAGATAGAATTTATCTTTTGCTAAATTAGCATCTTCAGTTAACATTTTGCCATCTTTATTGTAAAGAGCACCAATTGTTACATCAGTTGCTACAGTTTTAGCAGAAACTGTTACAGTTTTTGTAGTTGTAGTTGCAGTTCCACCGTGGATTACTGTAAGTACAACTTTGTCGCCTTCTTTAAGACCAGCAGCTTTATTAATAGTGATAGAGCCGTCTGCATTTGCAACTGCTGAATCAGCGCCTGCTGCAGTAAGTGTTAAAGCTGAAGCGTTTAATTTTGTAATATCTTCACCGTATTGGTTTTTAACTTGGAAGCCGATTGTAGCTGTTTTGTCGCCAGTTGATGGAGCTACATCACCTAGAACTTCAATACCAGCAACTTTTTCGTCTTCAGTTTTTACAGAGCCAGTTACTGCTTTATCTGAAAGACCAGTTACGCTAACTGTGAATTCACCTTTTGTAATTTTGCTAGTTAATTCAATTGTTGCAACTGTTTTATCTTCGTTCCATGTAATAGAAGAGAAGTTAGATTTGAAGCCGTCTTTTTTAAGCTCAAATTTAGCTTTTTCAGTTTCAACTGGTTTGTTGAATGTTACAGCTAAAGTTTTTGCATTCACTGCATCAACAGATTTTACTTTTACGTCAGTTACATATGTAACTACAGCTGAATAAGTTTTACCATCGATCACAAACTCTACTTTTGTTTCTTTGTTTTCTGGAAGAGCAGTTTCTAATTTTACAGTATGTTTTTTGTCATTAGAAAGTGTTACTTCTAATGTTGTTGCATCTACAACTTTAGCTTCTTTAACAGTTAAAGTTTCACCTTGACCAATTTTAGTAATTGTACGGTGTAAGAATGATGCAAATTGACCGCGTGTTAATGTGTTTTTAGGATTGAACGCTTTCACGTTTGTAAGTCCAGCATATTCTAACGCGATGATTGCTTCACGATTTTCAGTAGCTGTAGCTTTGTCTAAATCCGTGATTGTCGTTTTGAAGTCAGATTCTTTGTAATCTGCTACTAAATCTACGTTATAAACAGTGTTGATCGCACGTACTAAAACAACTGCCATTTGTTCACGGCTCATGTTATTAGTATGCATTAATTTGTTGTTAGAGCCTTTGAATACGCCAGCATCTTTAACAAGTGCTGCATATTGTAATAACTCTTTGTCAGGTGTTGTTGTTGGTAAATCAGTGAAACGTGCTTCTGTTTCATAGTTTGCAGGAATTTCGTAGTTTTCTGATACTAACCATTTACCTAAGAATTTTGTTACATTTCCGCGAGTTACAACGGCATTCGGTTTGAATGTTCCATCTGGGTAACCAGCTACGATTTTAGCGTCTGCTAATGCTAAAATGGCATCCTTGTGGTCACTTTTTTCAATATCAGAAAAGCTGCTTGCTGCGCTTGCTGCTGGTACGATTGCTGATGCTACTAGGGCCGCTGATGCTGCGCCGACAACCCATTTACTATATTTTTGTTTCATATGAAAGAACCTCCTAGATAAATTAGCCACTTTTGGTGACTACGAATCTATTATAAGAGTACGTGATAATAAATTTCAAAGGGCAAGATTTGGAATGAAAGATATGGTAAACGTAGATTTATAAAGGGTTTTTAACCATATTTTAGATTAATAGATAAAACATCTCCATCCTGAAAATTAACAGACAAACCTTACTGCCGCACGGAAAATATACCAATTTGCCCATGTCTTTTTTACCAACCATTTTTTCGACAAAAATCGACTTTTTACCAATATTTGATTAAAAACCAGTAGTGAACAATTCGTGAATTTACGTTACAATGAGGTAGGTAATTTATTCTTGCATTTCCTTGTTTATATTAGAATTATCTAGCAGTTTTGCAGATTATCAGTTATTTTGGCGATTTTCACGCTATTATCAGTGATTTGGGGCATTTTATCAGCGAAGTTCACTGGACTATCGGCGTGTTGACATTTTATCAGCGATGTTCTCGGTTTTATCAGCGATTCAGGGTATTTTATCAGCGATGTTCTCAGTTTTATCAGCGATCATGGCGATTCTATTAGCAATTACATAATTATTAGAGATGGGGATTTGAAGGAATGGTTTTTAGTAGCCTTATATTTTTATATGTATTTTTGCCATTAGTGCTCATTGTGTACTTCATCTCTCCGAAGATGCTACGCAACACAATATTACTGTTGGCCAGTCTGTTCTTTTATGCATGGGGCGAACCGAAATATGTACTTTTAATGATGATTTCAATTTTGCTCAACTATATTTTGGGGATTGTTATTGAAAAGACAGTTTCGCAGTCCAAACGAAAAGCGCTACTTTGGCTTGTTATTGTAAGTAACCTAGCCATCTTAGGCTATTACAAATATGCCGGCTTTTTTGTGGACATTATTAACAACTACTTGGAGCAGCCAATTGAATGGGAGGCTGTACCCCTTCCAATCGGTATTTCGTTCTATACATTCCAAGCACTTAGCTATGTGATCGATGTTTATCGAAAAGATGTTAAGGCACAGCGTAATTTTTTGGATTTATCACTTTTCATTACATTGTTTCCACAGCTTGTGGCAGGACCGATCGTTCGTTACCAAACGGTAGCTGAGCAAATTAAAAAGCGTTTCTCTACAGCAGAGGATTGGATGATTGGTACACGTCGCTTTGTACAAGGGTTAGCTAAAAAAGTACTGATTGCGAATCCGATGGGCGAAGTCGCCGATCATGTTTTCAGCTTATCAGGCGGCGATTTAACGACAGGTACTGCTTGGATAGGTATCTTAGCTTACTCGTTACAAATCTATTTTGACTTCTCAGGTTATAGTGATATGGCCATTGGTTTAGCACGAATTTTCGGCTTCCATTTTGAAGAAAACTTTAACTATCCGTACATTGCACAGTCCGTCACAGACTTCTGGCGTCGCTGGCATATTTCGCTTAGCAGCTGGTTCAGAGACTATGTCTACTTCCCACTTGGAGGTAGTCGCGTTAGCCACGAATGGAAGCTCTATCGAAATTTATTAATTGTGTGGACTTTAACGGGCTTTTGGCATGGAGCAAGCTGGACATTTATGGCTTGGGGTTTTTATTACGGAATATTAATTTGCCTCGAAAAATGGGTGCTTTTAAAATGGTTGGAGCGTATTCCTCGTTTCTTACGCCATGTTTATATTCTTATTATCGTTATGATCGGTTGGGTATTCTTTAGAGCGAATGACTTTACATATGCTTTTGAGTTTATCAAAACGATGTTTGGGCTATCCGATGCGGCACTTTATAATTATGAAACGATTTTACTGGCGAAAGACTATGCCGTGTATTTTGTAGTAGCAATCATATTCGCTATGCCAATTTATAGACTTTATCAAACGTGGAGCGAACAAAAAGCAACCGCTTCCCTATCATTTGATTGGAGTCTACGTCTTGTACAAACAATTTACTATGGGGCATTGTTGCTCTTTATTACGATGTTTTTAGTAAACGCAACACATAATCCATTCATTTACTTTAGATTCTAGGTGGGACAATATGCGAAAAATACAAATGTATCTATTACCAATAACCTTTTTTTGCATCATTTTCGGTGGCTTCGTCGTGCATGTGCTAACGGTAGATCGTCCACAATCTGAAATGGAGAACCGTCCGTTAGAATCTGCAAACATTTCACCAAGCCCACAGGAGATCTTTTCTGGGGCATGGTCAAAACAAGTAGAAACATATATTTCCGATCAATTTCCTGCACGAGATACATGGATGCGTAACTATGTTTACTTCCAACGTGCAATGGGGAAAACCTACTTAAACGATAAGTACGCAGTTGATGATGACAGCGGCTGGATTATTTCAAAGCCCGCTGAAGCAAAATCTGATGAAGAGCTTGCTTCCTTCGCCTCCGATTTGCAAAATCTAAGCGAAGGGCTTGCTGAAAAAAATATCCCGTTTACGTTTTACTCACTACCAGCAAAGGCGACTTACTCACGAGAGCCAAGTCCAAGCTATATGCCTGACGATGCAGGAATAGCCAATAATGCACGCTTACATGAGCTTGTTACTGATGCTGGCGTAGACAATATCCGTCTCTATGATGAAATGAAGAACGACTTTTCTGCTGAACGGAACTTCTACAAAACCGATCATCACTGGACGATGCGTGGCGCATACACAGGCTACGAGGCACTCATGAAAACGATGAGCGAGCGACTCGGTGAAACAATTGAGCCGATTCCATACGAGGAAGCCAATACTTATTGCTTACCGAATAAGTTTGCTGGCTCATGGAATAAAATCCTGTACATGACCGTCGATAACCACGATGAAATTTGCTACAACGAGCCCGCTTCGTTCGCAACGCAATTTACAATCTATGACGGTACAATCGAGGATGGCGTCACGGCTCCGTACGAGTCAGTATACGGTCGTGCCAAGCAAATGAGCCCTGACACAGTCGTAAACTATGCTGATGCTTACAGCCGAGACTTTGCAGAGCTCACGATTGTTAACAATGACTATGACAGCGACAAACATGTCGTCGTCATCAAAGATTCGTATTTTAATGCCATTCAATTTCATGTAGCCAGTCATTTTAAAAAGCTAACAGTTTTAGACTTACGTTATTTGGATAAAGATGTTCTTTCTTATTTACAAAGCATGCACCCAGACTACGTCGTGCTTGCTTACAACGACCGCAATTTAAAATTGATGCCCGAGTAGCGAAAGCTTTTAGTACAAGTATTATCTTCTAGCGGCGGAATTGACTAGGTTACCCGCGGAATTTCAACTTTTAGCGGCGATACTCCGGCTTTTAGCGGCGCTACTCACTACTTTACCGGCGATACTTCGACTTTTTGCGGCGCAACTCACTACTTTACCGGCGATATTCCAACTTTTAGCGGCGCTACTCACTACTTTACCGGCGATACTCCGGCTTTTAGCGGCGCAACTTACTACTTTACCGGCGATACTTCGACTTTTTGCGGCGTAACTTACTTCTTTACCGGCGATATTTCCACTTTTGGTGGCGGAACTTGCATGTTACCGGCGATACAAAAAAAGCAGTGATTTCTATAATGAAAGAAATCACTGCTTTTTCTATGTGGCACGCTTTTTAATTTTCCCTACTACCCATTGACTATATGGAAGTAATGAAATCAACTTGGTCACCGCAATACAAACGACTAACGTCCACAACATCAACAGTGGTACTCGGACTAGCGTACGATCAAAGTGCTCTACAAACCAACCTGTCGATAAACGCAGAACTTCCCAATGTATGAGATAGATCATAAACGAATATTGGCTCAGCACTCGAACCGTTTTCGTGTAAGGTATCGACTGTCCCCAGGCAATTACTAGCAGGGCAATACTTAAAACAAGCGGCATTAAATCAAGGCGTCTCGAATGTGTATCTGTATAACCAAGCAGCATACGAATGTATAAAAAGGCAACAGATAACACGAAGAACACAATTGTCGCGTAACGATATTTTTTCGCAAGCGTGGCAATCTGCGTATAGTACACCCCCATCGCATAAGCAATGGCAAAATACCCAAGCCAACCCGTAAAGAATAAACGAAACATTAACTCATTCTCTTCAAAAATCGGATATGGTAATAAAATCACCGAATGATGGACAAGCGTAATCAGCATACATAACGGTAAAAACCAAGCCATAGACCACTTAAAACGTTTCATTAACGCAAAGACTACATACAGCTGCATAATGACCAAAACAAACCAGCCTACAAACTCACTGTAGAAGACATTGCGGACAAATTTTTCCCATAATAAGCCCTTGCGATAAATTGACTCGACAATTACTGCATCGATCATCGCCCATATTAAATAAGGCAGAAAAATATATTGAATTCTATTTGACCAAAAGTTACTCGGTATTTTATCCTGATAACGATTCGCCAAAATTAATATAGATAATAAAATAAACGTCGGTGTCGCATAACATAGCGCAATACGTAAAAACAGATAAAATGGCTGCTCCGGTATCGCACCAACTTCAATAATAATCCACGAAGAAGTGTGTAATAATAAAATAGATAAACACGCGACCACACGTAGTAAATCCCACTCTTTAATCACAAAACATTCCCCTAATACTTTACTTTTATCTCTAATTTAAGGATGTCATAGATTGTCGAAGAATGCAATGGCAATACTAGCAATCTAATTTTTTACGCTATAATGAGGAAATTTAATAGAAGAATGTGGGAGTTTTATAAGACAAGAAAACCAGCATAAGGCTGCATTGAAATAAGCACAGTAAACGTTAAACGCCCACTTCAGTTTCTAACCAGAAGTGGGCGTTTGTCGTTTTGAGTTTAATTTACCATATCTTTTCTACCCATTCTGGATGGTCTATAAATGGGTTGCGATTACCTTGGATTTCGTAAATTCTCTCGTTTCTTTGTTTTTCGTAGGCATCTACTGGATCTTGCTCGTGCCATTGTAAAAGAACAGAAAGTTTACCATGGTAAGGAGCTGTTCCATTGTTGACTTTGTCATTTAATTCAAGGTCTACCTTATCTCCAGTCTCGTAACGAGTGGCCATATATAATAGTATACGAGCTACATCACCTTTTACGCGATTAGGTGGTTCGAATGAATCTGAATCTTTCAGGCAACCATTACAGCCTGCTACTGGACTGCCGCCATTGTCAAAATCTAAATTTCCTCTTGAGCTATTAACTTGTACATCGGTTGCACGTAAGTGATGGATATCCGTTCCTGGTCCATTGCTTGTTCCAAAATTACCGTGGGATTTTGCCCATGTATGCTCTCGGTTCCAGTTTCCTACATTGCCACCACTGTTTGTTTTGGGACTAGATTTCCCAGAGTAAAATAACATGACGTTGTTTGGATTATTAGGATCTTCATCCGTATACTTTAATGCATTCCAAACTTCATCATAAGAAAGTACCTTTTGTTCAGAAATGATATCGTGAAGTACCTTTTTTAGTTCCTGCCCCTCTTTGTTATAGGCAGCTGTATAATAATCATTCGCAACAACTGTAACACTGAAACTTGCTGTAACACTTTTTTTACCATCAGATGCTGTAACGCCAACAATATGGCTACCCTCTTCTAAATTAAGCGTTAATGTCTTGCCCTTTACAGTTCCTTTTGTAGCTATAAATGAAAGCTCGTCACCATCAGGATCTGAGAAATGATCTGTTAAATCAATGTTAATTGCCTCACCAACAGCTACAGATTTGTTTGCTATAGGATTTTTAATGATAGGTGCTTTATTTTCAGAAGGTAAAGAAGGATCTCCAATGGGTTCCCCCTTCGAATTTGTAAATTTAATTTGCTCAGGAGCTGCCCCCTTCTTATAGATTATCGATTTAATATCGATATTTTCAGCGCCTCTTATTTCACTGACATTTGGACCTTCAATTGTGAGTGTTTTCACGCTATTGCCTTTAAGGTCGACAATCATCCCTGCTTTCGCTGGACTAAGGATAACATCAGTCGTCTTAAAGCCTTCTCCATGTAGCTCCGCATAGGCACCTTTAAGGAATACACCTTTTGGAATTACAGATTGAGCATCTAAATGCACTGCCACACTTGGTTTATTTATTGTTAATTTGTTTGTTTTGTAGTTCTTAAAGTCATATACGATGTCAGGCTTAATCGGTTCAACACTTGAATCTTTCTTCATATCAATTTGAACCATGACAGGATCATGGTCACTTGCACGACCAGCCATGTCCGTAAAATCAGCATTAATATGAAGGACATCGACAACTGTTTTGTCTGCTAGATTATTCGAAACTAAAATATGATCTAATACTTGTGAATTTCCTTGAAAGACGTATGTGTAACGATCAGAATCTTCCACTTTATTAATCATATTCGTCATTAATTGACCTTCATGTATTTTTAAAGCATCTGCAAATTGAAAATCATTAAAATCGCCTAATGAAACAATATTTGCATCTGGATTGTTTGATTTAATATCTTCAATAAAATCATAAACAATGTGTGCGATTTTTTGACGTTGCACTTCACTGCCATATACAGGCGGTTGCTTAGCACCAAATAATGGCGTATCTCCATTTTTAGAATTCCAATGGTTGGCGATCACTACTACGTCTTCGCCTTGGAATTCAAATTGTGCCGCTAAAGGTTTACGACTACTATTAAACGCTTCGTTTGTTGGATCAATACGACCAGGGTTCAGTGTTAATTTCCCATCTTTATAATCTACAGCTGTTGTAGCATCTCCTGCTGGGATACCTTCCTTCAACTTCACTCGCTCTGGATTATAAAGGAAGCCAACACGAATATTCGCATCTGGTGCTCCACCGTCTTGATTGTTGATAGGATCAATATTAACATACTGATATTCAACACCACTTGTAGCTTTGATCGCGTCAATTAGTCTTTGATAACTTTCATTTGCGTTTGAATCACCAGGAGAAGCACCGTTATTATCTTGCACCTCAGTTACACCAACAATATCTGGGCTCCCCATATCAATGCCAATTGCTCGTGCTAGCTTTTTCGCTTTATCATCAGTCGTAGAACTTTTGTTATTCGAGAAGTTTTCTAAATTATAAGATGCAACTGTTAGCTTATCATCGGCTTTTACAATTTTTGTTTTCTCAGGTGATGCTGTACCTCGTTGATGGGCAGCTTTCATTTCGTCTAAAGGAACATAGATTTTAAAGTTTTGATAGGAATAGCCTACGACTCCCGTAATAGGTCCTTTAAATTGATCACCTGTAGCCACTTCAAAATCGCGTGCAGCGGCATTCGGTTCCAATCTGAATTGAATTCTGTTTGGATTAGCATTTCCTTTTTCGTACAATACGCCACCGTGAATTGTATTTGTTGGTTCACTGTCAAGTACTGTCACCAGATCTCCATGCTCTTGTGGCGCTACTGCTTTTACGTCCTCTACTTCTACCCGCATCCCTTCAATGCTTTCCCAGAAATCTATAGCATCAATCGTTGGATTAAATGTTTGAAGCTGATCACTGTCAATGCTGCTTAAGGACATTTTTAATTTATCAAGTTCAATTGGCTTTGGTAGCGCGACACTATTTTTCACGACTTCTACTTTCCCGCCTTGATCGTTACGTACATTGATTTGCGTAGTTTTTAAATCTGTTTGTTGTCGATCACTATAACCATCATAGGCAAATTCATTTACTTGCCCTTTAACAGATACTAAGTCCCCTACCTGAACTGGCCAAGCGTTTTTACCACTGTATAGTAAAATCCCTTCAGACGTATTCGGATTATTATCAGCTAAATCATCAGGTGTTTGAATGTTATAATACCAATTGTTATTTAACATGAATGAATAGGTTACGACACCTTCAATGCCCTCAACCGTTTTACCATTGAATGAAGAAGTATGATTGGCACCTTGAATATCATGAATTTGTAATTTATCTGAAATAATATAATCAAACGTAGTTACTTCACTAAACGCACCATTTTTATCTTTAACAATTGCCTTTACTGTAGTATTTTTACTGACTTCTAGTGGCATCTCATATTTATGACTTTTATCAGTTGGCTCAGTGCCATCTAATGTGTAATAAATTTCTGCATCTGCAGTCGGTGTTGTCAACGTAACGGTTGTTTTCCCTGTAAACGTTCCACTTCCAGGAGATGCAATAGCAGGTTTTAATGCTGAGCTATCCACAACAATGTCTGCTTTTGAGCGGGGAATAACTTGATAATCTTGATCGAACTGTTGGACAATACCCGTGATAGATTCATAGGAAGTACCAGCAGTTAATCCAAGTGAATTCGTTTCATCCCGTACAAGGAAATTCGTCCCATCATTCGCAGTAAAGTTCGCCCATCCATTCCCTTGTTGAACATCTGTAAGCGTAACATTTTTCACTGTTACTAGCTGTGATTCATTATCTTCAGTTACTTGAGCACCTGTTACTACCTTTGGCGATGGTGCACCAGAATTCCCACCTTTTTCAACGATTGTAGCACCATCTAATTGTAGTAATCCGCGATAGTCAGCTATTTTACCTGTTAAAGTAACCTCATCCCCGATAGTCAAAGGGAGACTAGTAGGTCGTACAGCAATACCACCTGTATCATCTTGGACGGAGAATGTATTTTTCAAGCCCGCTGCCACTTTCCCTTTAATGGTTACCGTTTCGCCCACACCTTTAGTTCTAGCATCCCCAATTGGGAGGATTACCGGTGCTTCCGGGTCAACAGGATCAACAGGTTCACCTGAGTTGTCCATTACGTGTTGCCCTAAATTAGAAAAATCATCAACTGAAGAAGAATTCCATTCTAAAGCAGAATTAAATGGATCATTAATATTTGTATCACCCGACAAGACTGAATTCTTTCTTACTAAAGTTACATCTTTAGCAAAATCTGCTGAAGGACCAACTTGTCCAATGGAATCGATGATTTCACCCGATTTCCTTAATACAATGGGATCGTTCCCATTGAAATTAATAACAGTTGAGTTTTCTAGATTTCCTTGTGCTTTAATGTTTGGATCTGCATCTTTATGATATAAAACATACGTAGCTCCATTTTCTATAGTACCTGTCAAACTCACTTTGTTTTTCGCGGTAGCTTCACCGTTCGTATGAATCTCTAAAGTATAACTACTTAAATCAACCGCGGCACCTGTACCATTATATATTTCAATCGCTTTATTAAAGGAACTACCTTCAATATACTCTGAAATGATTAAATCATTTGCTAATGTTTCGGCTTTTACCGTAAGCGGTGCTACAGGTACGGCAACACTTGCAACTAAGGTTGTTGCTAAAAAGGCATTTATCGGCTTCTTCCACTTCTTCTTCGACATCCAGTCAAATCCCCTTTCAATCTTAGGAAAGTTAGTTTTTAAAATACAAAGCCTTCACTCTAATAAGAAAAGACTTTATAGAATTGTTTCTCTTTTAACTGTGATTCCTCAATATAAACTTTTTTCAGCATTTATTTTTGAAAGATCTACATTCTCTTCTACTATCGGCACTAACCTCCTTAACTGCTGTCACCTTTCTTTAGGCCTACACCATACAGGCGACTTTCATCGCATACGGCTTGCCATCAATAGTTGAAATAATTTAAACCTATTTCCCCACTATATGTATATGTTAGCATATTATTGTTAATGACTTATTTTAATAGTATCTATATTGTGTAAATTGATTTTAATTTCAGTATTCGGGATACTATGGACACCCTTGTCTTTCGCTAACAGTTCCTACTGCCAAGCCTGTAGTGGACTTTCACCCCGAGTTGTTGCATATGCCGGGCGCACTAAAAGAAAAAGCATCCTCAAAAGAGGACACTTTTATAAATATTTGATATTTAAATTTTTATAACTTACTGAACAATATGGAACGATTAACTCTTTACCTCTACGATTTCTGGTTTACTATCTGAATAATTTCCTTCCAAATCATAAACTCTTAAAACTACCTCATAATTTTCAATTTCACTAAACTTGACTTTACATTCCATACTTTGTTTATCACATTTATTTTTATCACCATCTACTAGTAATTCAATTTTTTCAATGCCATCTATTGAGGTAGCCTTAAATTTAATTTTTGCGATTTCATTCTTTTTGATAGTGTCAGGAATGATAATTTTAGAAGCTATATTTATGACAGGAATTCTTGTTATTTTCATTTCTCCAGTTTTATTAACATCTTCTCTCGTCCAATGATTAGATATAATCCAGTAGGGGAAATTTTCCGGTATTATACTATTTCTGCCATGAGCTAAACCTATATAGACAGGGTCAGTACTTCCTTTAGGTGTAGTTGTTAGAACTTCCCAAGATGTACCTTCATTTTCAGTGTATACTACTGCTGATTGAAAATCATGCTGCTGATTCCATTCATCATGAACAATACCAATCACCCGAGATTCATTATTTACAATATGCGAATGCATATCATAAGTAGCTGTATCTAATGAATCTTTTAACTTGAACGTTTCTTCAAAGTGCATACCATCAACCGATTTTGCAAAATAATTGTTAGATGCGTATGGAAAGTCAGTAGCTGCAAAGATAGCATTTTCAGTAAAAGTAAGACCAGTATAGCCTTCAGTTGCTTCTGTTTTTATCCAATTTTCTCCACTATCTTTAGATTTCCATGTGTATCTATTCCAATCACCATAAGTTACAAATAATTCATTAGTGTACGGATTAACCAAAGTTGAATGGATGTGTTTGTCAGCTCCGATTGTAGCTGCCTCTTTATTCCATACAAAACTGTTAACTTTATTACTATCATCTAAAAACGAACCTATCTTTTCCCAACTGTTTTTAGCGCCATCCTTTTCACTTTTATAAACGTAAGCAACACTAATAAACATTTCTTCTTTAAGGTCTGTTTCTGGATTGTAATTTGGATTTGTGATATTTGCGTACTCCCCATGATAAATTACTCCATCATTATCTTCTGTTATATTCCACACATTCAAAGTTGATTTTGGATGAGAAAGTACATTAACTACTTCAAATTCTTTCCCTTGTGGCTCATTAGACCTGTAAACTTTCCCGTCTTCCAAACCAACAAAAATATACCCTTTTTTTGAAATATACACTGCTCCGTAAATAGGCAGCCTTGCTAACCCACCACCGATTTTTTCGAAATCGTACCATTCATCCCATGTTTCACCGAAATCTTCGGAACGTTTAAGTTTACTTCCATCCAATCCCCACAGATTCCAATCATCGTCAATAAACGGATGGTAAATATCCGTTTCAATCTCATCAATTTTAGAAACAATAGGGTTATTTATAGTTTTGCTTGATGCAGTGTCGTTAAATAAGTAAAATAATCCTCCTAATAAAAAACTAAAAATAAATATTGAAAAAGTAATTTTTTTCATAAAAATCCTCCATTAATACATTTTATAATATAAATGGTATTTTCGAGAACTATTATATACTATTATTCTTTTTTTCCAAAGTTTGTTGCATGTTAAATATCCCCAACATTTACAACACCACTTTTTTTAAAAAAATATAATAGATTCATTTAATAATTAATTGTAGCTTTAATCTCTCGGCATCTGTAATAACTTTACGATCAACAAGCACAAATAAATCATCAACACTGAAATTACTTAGTAAAACTTGATTTTTAACATAATTAAATAGTTTGCTCATTATATTAACCCTCCTAATAATAAATCGTTAATAACTTTTTCTATCTCTACAATGCGTTCTTTCTCGCTTGGCACTGTTACCGGTGGAGGCTCTAACTTCAAGCGCTCATCGAATTGCATTTGTGTTAAGATCTCGATTTGTTCAAATGTAAACCCTGCGTTGATAGCATTTTTCAACATTACATTATCAACGTTTAATGATCCATCAATAACTTTTGTTGTATCCTTAACCACACAATAACGCATCATATATCGCCTCCGTGACCGTGTATAGAAATAAGTAATACCGCATTACCTGAGTATGGAGTGCCTACTACGTCCCACACTAAATCAAAACCAGTATCATCTATGTTATTTAACATTGCTCTTGTAGTATTAGTTGTGTCAGTATTAATAAAATAAATCACTGTATTCGAACCTAGGCTACCGCCATTAACATCTGTAAAGTGCACACGCTGAGTACCATCCTCTGCCCAAAAACCATGTGACGTGATTTTTGTGTTTGGTATAAAAGCCTTAATCTCTACGCTTTTAGCTTTAAAATTCGTTGTTATACGCTGGGTACCGCCAAGCGTTAAATCACGTGTAACAGGTATCAGCTGAGCTATTTTATCAGCCAAATGTTCAGCAACTTCCATTTGTATACTATCGACTTTTTGATTGGTTTCTGTTAAATCTGGAGTATCACCATAAGGATGAGTAGAAACGAGTACAGTAATAAACGCCCTCTTCCGATTTTAAGAGGGCGTTTATTGTTTCGATTTATTAAACTACTAATCTATACAAATACAGCTTGCAGTTGCTTCAGTTTTTCTTTTGCTTCTTCTTCTGTTTCTCCAACAACACCAAAATAGAACTTACATTTTGGTTCTGTACCAGATGGTCGAATGGCTACCCAAGAATTATCTTCAAGTATATATTTCAAAACGTTTTCTTTAGGCAATACAATAGACTCAGTTGTACCGTCAGCTAATGTTGTAAGTCCTGTTAAGTAATCCTCAAATCGTTTTACAGCTAAGTCTGCTATTGACTCAGGCACGTTTCGTCGAAGATTATCTAATATTGCTTTCATTTCATCTTGACCATTCTTTCCTTCAAATACCTGAGAAACTAAAGCCTCTTTGTAATAACCATATTGATGATACAAATTTTGCAATCCATCTAATAATGTTTGTCCATTCTTTGCATAGAAAGCTGCCATCTCCGCTACCTTTAATGCAACTTGTACCGCATCCTTATCGCGAGCGAAAGTTTCAATTAAGTAGCCATAGCTTTCTTCATAGCCGAATAAATACGAAAAAGCACCCGTTTTTTCATACTCCGCAATTTTTTCAGCGATGTATTTGAAGCCCGTTAACGTATTGACCGTGGTTACACCAAATTGCTTGGCTATCATCGCACCTAACTCTGAAGTTACAATAGTTTTCAACATTACCCCATTATCCGGTAAAGTATCATTAGATTGTTTTGTTGATAACAAATAATGTAGCAATAATGCACCAAGCTGATTTCCCGTCAATAGTTCGTAGCCCTCACCATTCTTCACGGCCACACCTAAACGGTCCGCATCGGGATCTGTTGCTAATAAAAGATCTGCGCCTACTTTTCGCCCCAGTTCCATCGCTAACGCAAAGGCAGCAGGCTCCTCTGGATTTGGGTAAGAAACCGTGGGAAAAGCTCCATCCTGTACAGCTTGTTCGTTCACAATATGTATGTGCTGAAAACCAAAAGCTTGTAGCCCTTCACTAACTGGCACTAAACCAGCACCATGTAATGGCGTATAAACAAGCTTCATATTTAGAGCAATATCATCATTGTCCTTTAATGTTAAAAGATGCTCTAAATAGGCGGCATCCATATCACTTCCAAGCCATGACAAGATTCTTTGCTGTTCCAGTTGCTCAAGTTCACATACCTTTATAGAAAATATATCCTCGATATTTTCCATATGTTCCACGATGTCATTGGCAGATTGAGGTGTTAGTTGTGCACCGTCCTCACCATACACCTTAAAGCCATTATACTGTTTAGGGTTATGACTTGCCGTTATGACAACACCTGCATAAGCATGTAATTGACGTACCGTAAATGATAACTGCGGTGTTGGCCGTGCTTCCTTATAAACATATGAACGAATACCATGTGCTCCTAGTACACTTGCAGTTTCACAGGCAAATTCATACGAGAAATGACGTGTATCATAAGCAATAACAACCCCACGCTCTTTAGCGGCCTCGCCATTCGATTCGATATAACGAGCAAGTCCCTCTGCGACACGACGAATGGTATAAACGTTCATACGGTTTGTTCCAGCACCTAAAACACCACGCATTCCACCAGTACCAAAGGATACGTATTGATAAAAGCGATCCTCTATTAAACTACTATCCTCAGCAAAAGATACAAGCTCCTCTGCTAAATAACTAGGAAGGCTCATCTCGTTCCACCAATTATATAAATCACGAACATTAACCATTACTTTAACACCTTCTCTTCTTTCAACAACTCTAGCATTTTGCGTTTATACGCTTCAACTCCAGGCTGATCAAACGGATTAACCTCTAATAAGCACGCACTCATCGCACAAGCTTTCATGAAGAAATAAATCAAATAACCTAAGTGATACACATCAAGCTTCGGTAATTCAAGCTGAATAACTGGCACCTTTCCTTCTGCATGCGCAAGTGCTGTACCCTGTTTGGAAATAGCATTAATCTCATTAAAGGTGCGAGTCGATAAATAATTTAACCCATCTTCATTTCGAGCATCAAAAGGTACAGCTAAATCTCCCTCGATTTCATGAAAGTGTAACAATGTCTCAAACATTACACGACTTCCCTCTTGAATAAATTGCCCAATCGCATGTAAATCTGTTGAGAAATTCACCGTTGAAGGATAAAGTCCCTTATGCTCCTTCCCTTCACTTTCACCAAATAACTGCTTCCACCATTCATGGAATTTATTCAAACCTGGCTCAAAGGAAGCAAGCAACTCAATCGTAAAACCTTTCTCATAAAGCATATGGCGCATGACCGCATATTTGTATGCATCGTTATGTGCTAAATCTGATTCCGCTAGTTCCGTAGCTGCATGTCGCGCACCATCCATTAAAGCACGAATATTGACTCCCGCTACTGCTATCGGCAATAAGCCTACAGGCGTCAACACGGAATAACGTCCACCAATATCATTCGGAATCACGAATTGACGATAGCCAGCTTTATCAGCAATACCCTTCAATATCCCTTTTTCAGCATCTGTAGTCACAATAATGCGCTCAATGGCCTTATCACCATAACGTTCTTCCATATATAAACGCATTACGCGAAACGCCAACGCAGGCTCCATCGTACCACCTGACTTTGAAATCACATTGACATACACTTGCTTTGTATCTAAATACTCGAGTAGTTCCTTAATATAGGCACCGCTCATATTTAGACCAACATAAACAACCTCGATGCCACATTTAGCTAGACCAAAATAAGGCATTAGCGCTTCTTGAATTGCTCGTGCCCCTAAAAATGATCCACCAACCCCGACAACGACAAGTACATCCGCACATGCACGTACCTCACTCGCTACTCGTTCAATAGAAGTAAGTAGTGCTTCTTGATCTTGTAACGGAGAATCCACCCATCCTGTTAATGGATATTGTGGTAAAGCGTCATGAATCCTCTTTACACGATCTTTATATCGAATTATATCACTATCGTCTAGGGAACAATTCAGCAACGTTGTTTTAACAATTTCTGTTAGCACAATTGAATCCTCACTTCTCAAGGTAAAATTTGATATGTATATTATGACATATAGTAATTAGAATGAACAATTTCAATATCCTTAGATATTTATTCTTTTATCATTATTTGAATGACTTCGCTCTTTAATCGACATTAAAATAAAAAGTATGCCCCAATTTGAGACATACCTTCTAATTGAAATTTCTGTTATAACGCCAGGCACTTTGAATATTACGCACATGAGTAACTCCATCTATAAATCGCTTTGCACAAAAAAGTTTGTGTATCTACAATCTAACGTTGCAAGTACCATAATTATTTGATATAACAACTTCTTGAGTTTTTCTACTAATTCTCTGACAAACGATATCAATAAAGCCAATAACAACTAAAATCAATCCGTTTTGCCACTCAATTGTTTAGCTTTTTGTAAAATTAACGCTTTAACACTTTCGCTTAAATCGTCACGTTCTAAAGCAAAATCAATTGTCGTTTCGATGAAACCTAATTGTTCACCTACATCATAACGACGACCTTCAAATACATATGCAAAAACCTGTTGAATACCATTTAAAGATTCAATAGCATCGGTTAACTGAATTTCGCCACCTTTACCTTTCTTCTTCTCATCCAAGAAATAGAAAATTTCAGGTGTTAATACATAACGTCCAATAATAGCGTAATTTGAAGGTGCGTCCTCTAGGCTAGGCTTTTCAATAAATTGTGTAACTTGTATTAAACGACTGTCAGTATTAACGGGATCAATAATACCATAACGATGGACATCCCTATCTGGTACTTCTTGAACACCAATCACACTTGAAGACGTTTTTTCATATTGATCCATTAATTGTTTTAAGCAAGGTTCATTACTTTTAACAACATCATCGCCAAGTAGCACTGCAAACGGCTCATCACCAATAAATTTACGAGCACACCAAATTGCATGGCCTAGTCCAAGCGGCTCTTTTTGACGGATGTAATGAATTTCCACCTCAGCAGATTCCTGAACCTTTTCAAGCATATCAAATTTACCTGCTTCTATTAGGTTCGTCTCAAGTTCAAATGAATTATCGAAATGATCCTCAATTGCACGTTTACCTTTACCTGTAACTATTATGATATCTTCAATTCCGGAGGCAATGGCTTCTTCTACTATATATTGGATTGTCGGCTTATCTACAATTGGTAGCATCTCTTTGGGCATTGCCTTTGTCGCTGGAAGGAAACGAGTGCCAAGCCCTGCTGCTGGTATAATAGCTTTTCGGATTTTTTTCATAATTTAAGTTTGACCTCTTATCTCTATTTCATCTTAACTCCTTCAGTTTTTAATACACTGAAAAATGTCATCCAAATTATTTTTATATCTAGCACGATACTCTTATTATCAACATAGTATTTATCGTAATCAACTTTTTCCTTATCAGAAATAAAATCACGTCCCATCACCTGTGCATAACCCGTTAACCCTGGCCTAACAGAGTTAACATTCACACTGTTACGCATTTCAATTAACTCGTATTGATTATATAAGGCCGGTCGTGGTCCAACTATTGACATATCCCCTTTAATAATATTAAAAAGTTGTGGAAGCTCGTCTATGCTAGTTTTTCTAATAAATTTTCCAAAAGGTGTAATATAACTAGTTGGATCACCTAGGTCTTCTGTTGAAACATTTGGGGTCTCTGTATACATTGACCGAAACTTATAAATTTCAAAATGGATGCCATTTTTACCAACACGCTGTTGTTTAAATAATATCGGGCCTTTTGAAGTTACTTTAATTATAATGCTGACAATCACCATAGGAACGGCAAATATAATAATCGCTATAAAACTTAAAATAATATCCAATATTCGTTTCATTATTCCCTCTCAGTTATGGCAATCGCTTGCCCAAAATTAAACTTTTGATAGGAATTATCTTTATATGATGATAACTCTCTCTCATAATATAAATCTCCAAACACCTTCTTATAGATCATCTTATTCCCTATCAGCAACTTTAGAACTCTTCCTACTAGTTTATTAAAATAAACAGACTTACCATGCACTTTCGAAATCTCCCGTACCATTGAACTTGTATTAATATATTGTGGATCTTGTGGGTGAAAAATGCCAGACTCTTTATGTTGAATTAATTGGAATATAAACTCATTTAAATTATTTATAAAAAGCATACTCCGTTTATTCTCTACTTTTGGAAAAACAAAAGTTTTCCGACTTAACTTACTTAAAAGTGAATAATTACCTGGACACTTAGGACCATATACCATTGGTGGTCGTACAATGGCAACTTGAAAATGCTCTTCTTGTAATTCTAAAATTTTCTTTTCTGCAGCTAGCTTACTTTTTCCATAGAACGTTACTGGATTCAGCTTGGTTTGATAATTTATTTCCCCTTGTACATCACCATACACAGCCATTGTACTAAAGAAAATAAATTGCTTGACTCCTGCTGACTTTGCTTTCATTGCCAATTGATAGGTTAGTTCGGTGTTTACTTGATAGTAAAGCCCCTCACTATCAGTTGTTTCTTTTTTATGAACGAGTGCAGCTAAGTGAATTAGAACATCTACCTCATTTAAGTACAGATTACTTATAGCATTATTTCGAATAGACTTTAGAAAAAAAGAACTCTCTGCAAATTTCGAAGTCAAATAGGCTTTTAAACTTTTCGCTATATAACCTGATTCTCCTGTGATTAAAACGTTCATACTCTCACCTTCTATAAATAGTGCTTCTTAACAGCATTCCACGCATAATGAACGAAATACCAAGAAGTTTTCAATCTATTAATATTTTCTGACTTTCTATATACAATCCACATCTTTTTTGCTACTTTGAGCTTATTACTTGAAGCAGAGTTTCCTACAATCCGATAGCTTGCCAACACTTCTTGAAGGCAATACGCTTTATTATTATTTCTTAAAATTTTTAACCATAAAGCAGTATCCTCAGGTTGCAAATTAGGCATAATCGGCTTACCAAGTTGCTCAATATTGAGCATAACAGTTAAACAACCAATCGTTGTGTTTTTTAACAAACTGTTATAATCGATGACACTAGGACACGTTACAGTTTTATTAAGAGAATTACCCTTCTCATCAATCATATTATAATTAGTGAAAGAAAATGTATAATTGTTGCTTTCCATAAACTTCACTTGTACTTCAAGCTTATGTTGATCCCATAAATCATCACTATCCAGAAAGGCTAAGTATTTCCCATTTGCAACTTGAATTCCGTAATTCCTAGCAGTAGCAGCCCCACTATTTTTCTCTAACTGATATATTTTGATACGCTCATCTTTTTTACTAAATGCGGTAATCATTTCTAAACTATTATCCTTTGAGCAATCGTCCACAATTATCAACTCAAAATGAGGATAGGTTTGATTTAAAACCGAATTAACCGTATCCTCAATAAAGCGTGAACTATTAAAAGAAGGCGTAATAATAGAAACTAAAGGATGATTCATATTGTGTCACCTTTTTTCGTATTAGATTTATAAATTTCTATTAATTTTCTTTTAGAGGTATCCCAGCTAAACGCTGGATAAATAGATTTTGCATTACTTCCTTTTACTATTAACTCTTCTTTACTAATAGATTTAATCATTTTGCTTAAGTTGTGCTCATCAAATTTCGTAATATATCCTATATCATATTTTTCAACAAATAAATTAATTGAAGTATTTTCAGCTACAATACAAGGTTTTCCTAAATACAATGCTTCATATAATTTATTTGGGGAAGCGATTTGGTTATGCTGATAGCTTGGGTCATACACCATATAAATAACATCCATTTGGCTAGCTACAGATAAAATTTGTTCTAATTGTAGATAACCTAAGTAATGAATATTATCATAAGTATCTGCATTCTCTACTATTTCCCCCTGTAATTCACCTTTACCAGCAAACCATAAAGAAACATTTTTTTGCTTTAATAATAATTCAATACCTCTATCTTTACTAAGTGCACCATAATAAAAAATATTTAACGTGTCACCATTTATTTTCACTTCATAGTCCACTGTTTGTTGAGGTGGATCAATACTATTGTTAATAATTACGGTTTTATTTTGAAACTCTTTTGGAATATTGACAAGTCGGTTTTCATCAGGGATTATTACAACTTTTGCATGATTCATTATTCGTTCACTTAAACTTTTAATCATTGAACGAATAAACTTAGGAATAGGACTATGAAAAGTCTCAACAAAATCAGCAATATCATAAATAAATTCAAATTTTAATTTTGGATTTAGTAGCTTAGCTATATAAACAGGTAATGCCAAATCAAAATCAATTGCATGCACAACCTTATATTGATGGCCATTTTTAAAAAGGAATAGTATTACTTTTATGATAAATAGAATTTTATTAAAAATTGTAATGATTCCTTTTCCATATGGTGTATTTCCACAATAAATGGAGTGGACAGTAATTCCTTCTAAACCAAAGCTCTTAGTTGCATTTTGAATAATCTCGGCATTTACTCCACGGTTCCAATTTAATATATCTACTTCATAGTCCGCTTCTTTTAAAGCACGGGCAGCACGTGGCAAACGATTCGCGATAAACGCACTATTTTGTGCGAGTAGGATTTTATTTTGTGTCATTGTTATATCTCCAACATTTGATTAAAACACATGTGATTTATACATGCTTAATCACAAATTATTTCTTTAATGCAAAAATTTAACCATTAAAAATGTAACAGGCACTCCTAATGCAGCCGATATTGCGTAAATACGCCGCTATAATAAACTACCGACAATTCTTGCTCCATTCTCCAATTATTTCTCCTCCTTTGACTCTTTCAACACATAACGAATCTCTTGTGCTTTTTCTTTCCACGTATTGATCATCGCTTCTTCCTTAAGCAATTTTAAGTACTTCTTATCATCTTCTAATTGTAATGCTCGATCAATTTGCCCAATAAATTGTTCACGGTTTTTAGCGATTAAAACTGATTTATATTTTCTACATTCTTTCATATTTGTCGTAACAATTGGTTTCCCCATTGCCATATATTCAAATAATTTTACAGGTGATGTAGATTCTGTTACTTCATTGATTTTGAATGGTATTGTTGATACATCAAACCACTTAGAATAATCAGGTAAAATAGAGTAATCTATAGGACCTATAACTGTAATATTAGGTACTTTATCTAAATTACATTTAACTATACTTTTGTCATAATCCCAACCAATTAATAAAATTTCGTAATCTGGGCGCTCAACTGCTAATTTTAATACTAGCTCATAATCAAACCACGATGCGAAAGCACCGAAATATCCAATAATTGGTCTTTTTTTCTCTACTACATTTCTTATTTCTTTAGGAATCGCATTATTTTGATTTTTATTAAAATGATTAAAATCCACACCATTTGTTACTAATTTATAATTTTTACTTCTATGAGATTCAACATCTGCTAATAATTTATCTGCTGAAGCAATTGCTACACAATTAATGTCATCTTTTAATAATTTTTGGTGATTTTTAAAAACATATTCAGGTATTTCTCCAGTAATGTCTTTATGTAGTTCATCTATATATTCATATAAAATCACATCATTATTTTTTATTGCTTTCTCATATACTTCACCAATATCTCTCATATCAGTTGAATATAAATGAATAATTTTTTTATTAGGTAAACCCAATAAAATATCCTGTTGGTTTGTCAAATAACAAGAATTTGCTATTTTTCTAAAACCATTCAAGTTATCTTTAACAGGATTATTTGTACAATAGAAATAAAGATAATTTGAATTAGCTAAGTTTAATGCAATATGGTGTGGTCTTTGATACAGAGGTAAGTTCCACGGAACTGGAGAAAAATACACTATAATTTCTTTATCTGCATGTTCATTCAAAATAATTTCTAATTGTTTTTGATTTTCTTTTTTACTTAATTGTCTTTTTATTTTATAAACCGCTGTTCCAATGACCTTATTTATTAATCCTTTAAAACCATGGTATTTTATATACCTAGCAATTTTATGAGTTAATTGCATAAGCTAGTTACCTCCAAATATTCCATGATGATACTTATATAAATTAAATATCCTCCTAATTTCTATAGAACTATTAGAAATCAGAAGGAGTACTTTTGCTGGTTTGTTCTTAAGTAACATGAAAGCAATTATCCATTACGCCTCAGCGTAATTGCGTCCAGATTCTTTCGAGCCCGCTCGAAAAAACTCCTCTTTAAATCTGTGACATCCGCCAAAAGCTTTATCTTTTCTTTATTCAGCGGGAGTTTACACACCCGCTGAACCAACAAGATAAAATCAAATGATTTCATCCATTTGGTATTTATAATTTTTCATACTATCGGATATTTTATTAGAAGCTATTAAATAGTCCCCAGCATCAAAAATATCTTCACTAAAATGTAAAAATTGCAGTCGACCAAAACTATTTTTCTCTCTGTTATTAATGATTTTCTTCATAAATACCATAATATTATGACCTTCAAGTAAGTATGTTTTAATTCGGTCAAGAACACGTTCTAAATCTTTTTCATCATCAATATAAAAATGGATAATTTTATTCGACTTTAATTCAATCTCTGGGCTTTCTGCCTCGATAAAATCCTTAACAATAGTAGACCATTTCTCACTCCATTGGGTTTTTGAGAATGTTTTAGAAACCTGAATAGCATTTTCTTTAACAAATTGTAGCTTTTCTGGATTACTTAATAACTCTTCTATTGCCTTTTTCAGCGCACTACTATTAGGTTCGATTAAAATACCATTAAAATCATTGATTACCAAGTCTGTTAATCCGCCAATTCTCGTTAATATTACGGCATTTCCAGAAGACATTGCCTCTAGGCATGATAAACTAGTTCCTTCACTATGCAAAGTAGGTACTAATGATATGTCAGCAATTTCGTATGCCTTATGCATTTCTGAAGGATCTAGAGAATACCACTTAATCCTATCCTTCCATTTTCCAATCTTTTGTTCAACATGTTTTGTATCTTCTTCAAACCCTTTTCCAACAAAATGGAAGTCTACATAAGGGAATTTTGTAAGAATCTCATCAATAATATCTAATACCATATATAATCCACGAGCTCCGTATAATCTTCTTGGATAAGAGATTACAACTCTGTCACTCTCTTTTTGGCTAGGCTTAAATATATTAGTATCAACATAGTTAGGTACATACTCCATAGTATTTCCTAATTCAAAATCAATAGTTTGGAACCAATTAGCTGTATTAGTATCTACAGACACCATCTTATCAACCAAGGATGCCGATTCAATGATTTTTCTATTTTGTTCCCAAAAAGTCAAAGCTGATAGCCCGCTATTTTGTGGTGAGTCCCATGCGATACCATGACTAATACCTATACTTGGGCTTGCTACATTTGGCCATGATTCAAAGAAAGCAGAATATACGTTTAATAACGATACAGCATTTTCTTCATCATAAAATACCTTATTATAATTTCTTACATTTTCAACTGATAACTCTGTTATTTTTTCTGTTCCACGCGCCAAGGATCTAACTTCTATATTTTTGAATTTTCGTGTCCATGGGAAAGTTCCATATTGATAAATAATTAATCTTCTATTTAATGAGTTCACAACTTCATTTAAATCTATTAAATATCTTTCAGCTCCACCTGAATAGAAGTTTTCTCCATCCAAACCTAAGAAAGTGCCTGTCATAACTGATACATGATCATCAATAAAATAATTAGCATATGCTTTTAAATTGCTTATATTCTTTAGCATTTTTTGCTCTACAATTTCAATACGATTTTTCCACTGATGTTGGATTGCAAACTCTTCTGAAGTCTGCTTTAACTGTTCTTTGTCAAGCAATAAAGCATCTTTAATGCTGCTTTCAAATTCCTCTAAGCTATTTGCAATATATACACCATAATCATTAGAGAATTTTTTCATTTCATGTATTCCCGTAGTAACTACTGGTAAACCTAAAGCTCTATATTCAAAGTATTTTACTGGAGATACACAATCCGTTAAGTCATTAATTTTAAAAGGAACAATACCAACATCAAAAGCAGACGCATAGTTCACTAATTTAATGTAATCAACTTTGCCTACTAATCGAATATTTTCAAGCTTTTTAAACTTAATACCAGCCCCAATATGTCCAATTATTACAAATAACCATTCTTTATTTCTTTCTGCTAATTGATTAATTAAATCTACTTCAAACCACTCTTCTATTGCACCAAAATAACCTACTACTTTTCTATTCTTTATACCTTGTAAAAGCGTGCCTTGCTTCTCGGTATCTTTTTCTTGAATAAAGTCTGCTAAGTTACTAGCATTAGGTAAAACTATTGCATCTGTTCTTTTGCTAACATATTTATGTAATTTGTCAGCTGAATAAGTTACAATATCTGCGTGTTCAAGGGTTTGATAATGTGCCTCTATTGTTTTTTCATCTGTATCAGCAAAGAATTCCAACTGATCTAATAAATCATACCAAAGCAATTTTTGTGGTAAAAGATCAATGAATGCTTTTTGGCCTTGCCAAGTACATAAAACAATACAATACTTATTTCTAACAACAGACAATAATGCAGCATCATTATTTACAATAAATAAATTATTCTCATATTCCTTTATAGAAAATTCACCATTGAATGGTGCACAGAAGAAACATAGATATCCTTTTTTAGCAAATTCTCTTAAAAATTGCTGAGGTCGTTGCATCGGTTCCCAATGTACTGCCGTTGGATAAATAACTATTCCTTTAAATTTTCTATTTTTTAATATTCCTTTAATTTGTTTCGCGTACTCATCATTCGACTGATTTAAATAGTCTCTATAGTAAGCATACTGCTGCTCATACATAGAACCAAACCCGGAAACTACTTCTGCAGCGGGGGTTGTGGGCGATGTTATTAGATGTTTATTCTTTTGTTCAATCATCGTTATTAATTGATCTAATGGATGCTCGATTTTGTTTGTTGAAACATAATTTTCTCTAGATAGTTTCTTGTAAAACCATTTTATAAATTCTTTTTTCTCTTTAGTACTACCTTTTACTAAATGAAAATTTGTACGCTTTAGTAAATTTACTAATTTAAAATATTTTGATCCGTGTAACTCATATATTTTCTGTGATAAATTATTAAATAGTTGTTCATTTAACTGTATCTGTTCATTTAGTTGAAATATTTGATGATCTTTTAAACTTAAATTTTCATAAATCCCTTTAATTTCTTCTTCACTAGGATAATTTAATAATTTCTTTACTTCCTCTATAGAACTACTTTCTATCTTATCTAATAATTTATTATGTGTATCCATTAATAAATTTAATTTATTTTCTAATTCTTGCTTGTTTGAAGAAGAGTCATGTAGACTTTGTCTAGTCATTGCTAATTCAATAGACTGCGTTTGCTTTTCTTCTCTAACTCTACTTAACTCAGCAAGTAAAGACATTACTACTTTATCTTCTTTATTTACATTAAATAAATCTAAGAAGTATACAATATTTTGTGGTAATAAAATATTTTGGTCTAACAAATTGGTGCATATGTTTATGAAGTAATTAGACCATTTATTTTCTGATACTTCATTATTAATATTTTCATTACCTAAATAAGCATATTCTCTTTTTAATAATTGTGTACTTCTGTTTTCTAATGCCCACTGCTGTAAAAAATACTTGCCTGCACTTTTATCTAAAGCAACAATCTCTTGAAGAATGTTTTCATATGTAGCTGTATTAATGTTTCTTCCAGAGAAATTTGAATTAGCAAGATGCTCTACATTCCCTTGTGAAACAAAGCCTTTGATGCCATCATATCCTAGTAATAGAATAGGTCTATTTTGTGCCATTGATTCTAATACAACTCGCCCCATACCACAAACAAAGTAAGATTTTTCAATATAATCATTTACTTTCTCGCTATACCCAGCCATGCTTATATTAGTATCATTTTTGATAAACTCTTGTATATCTTCGTAAGATTCTCCATCCCCAACAATAATTAAAGATTTATTTTTGCCATTCTCAGTATTTATATATTCTCTATAAAACTTTATAAATTCATAAATCCCTTGAACTTTATCTTTATCCAATCTAGAAATCAAAGATATATTATTACTTTCATTATGGTGAGCATTTAATGTGTCACTTATTTCAATTACATTAGGTAAGATAGTTATCTTTAAGTTTTTATTAGCATGTTTCATTAATTGCTTAGTTTCTTCTGAAACAGAATAAATCTTGTTTGCAGATGGCAGTACTATATCAAACATGAAATTTCTATATATTTCTCCGTACCCCAAACTAAAATTTAATGGTCCATGTGCTGTATACGAATAAGGTATATTTAAATCATTTGCAATAGCAGCAGTTACAATAGCTGTTACATAAGGATGTATTTGAATATAGTTAATCTCATTTTTAATTATAAATTCTTTCAAGATATTATAATGATTTAATAAATCATTACCAATCGTACTAGAGAAGTTTTCTATTAGGAGACTTTTAGTTATATATTCATCAATTAAATTTGTACTTGAACTACTTGAAGTTGCTAAAAATATTTCACTACCTATTTCCTTTAAAACTTTACAATGTGATAATATATGAGTTTCAAGCCCCCCCAATGAAAAATTCTCTGTCACAATTAATATATTTTTCTTGGTCATTTTGCTTACACACTTCCTATAATTTGTTTAATGTTAAACTTAATTACAGCTATACTTCTTTTATTGTTATGCTACTATTTAAATTCGCAATCCCAGTTCCGCTAATTGGAAGTTCTTCCACTTTAAACAACAAGAAATCAGATAATTTATCGAAGTAGATCATATCATTTTTCCCATCCTCTTTAGCTATTGCTACAGATATATGGTATGTTCCAGATGTTAAACGTACCTTTTGATCAAATGAAATTGTATATTGTTTGTTTTTCTTAAAATCTATTTTTAATTTATGATATGACGTACTAGTGCCATAAACTTCTATACCTTGTGTAGTTTTAATTCTCAGACCAATTAATACATCTTGCACATTTATTGAAGAATGAACAGTTAAAACAATTTTACTTGGTTTACCTGTATTAAACACATATGCCTCTTCATCTACTTCATTTAACATCTTTACATTTTCAATAAATACATCTCTTTCAATTTTAGCAATATGCTCCTCTGTTGTATCCCCACCTTCACTAACTATATTTTTTTCAGCTTTTTCAACAGCATTTAAAGCTTGATAGTGTGCATTTTCTTGAGAATACAGAAGCATGTGGTATTTATCGATAATTTCCTTAGGCTCTCCCTCAGCTATCAAATTAGAGTTATCTAATAGATATGCATAATCACATAATTGTTCAACGACCCTCATAGAATGAGAAACAAAGAGAATAGTACAACCTTTTTCCTTTAAATTTTCTAAATAGTTATAGCATTTTCTTTGGAATTTCTCATCGCCAACTGACAATGCCTCATCAATTATCATGATATCTGGATCAACAAAGGCAGCTACTGAAAATGCTAGCCTTACAAACATACCACTTGAATATGTTTTAACAGGGCGATCTATAAATTCTCCAATTTCTGAAAACTCAAGTATAGAATCAAATTTTTCATCGATTTCTTTTCTACTTAATCCTAAAATAGCACCATTTAAATATACATTCTCGCGCCCTGTAAATTCTGGGTTAAATCCTGCCCCAAGCTCTAAAAGGGCAGAAATTCGCCCATTTATATTTACGTTTCCTAATGTAGGGTTTAGAGTACCAGTGATTATTTGTAACAGTGTACTTTTTCCAGATCCATTTCTTCCTACTATACCTACTGTCGTACCTTTTGGAATTTCTAAACTAATATTGTTTAGTGCCTTAAAATTACTTACTTTCTTTTCATAAAACTTCGGTGCTAAGTTAATTAAAATTTTATGAATAGGCTTTTGGTATATTTTATATTCTTTAGTGACATTTTCAACCTTTATCACGATATCTTTATTATTAAATGACATCTGCAAACCCTCGCTTTAGCTTACGGAATAACCAAATACTTAATAGCATAAAAATGTATCCAGATAATGTGAATACTAAAAATGAACCCCAATTAGGAAATTTACCAGCAAATACAGCATCCCTATAACCTTCTATCACATAAGTTAATGGATTTAAATTCATTATTGGATGCATAAACTCTGGAACAAGCGAAATAGGGTAAAAAATAGGTGTCACATAAAACAGAATATTTAATAGTACTCCTACTGTATAAGCCAAATCACGAATATATACACCAATAGATGCAACAATGTAAGCAAAACCTAAAGAGAATAAGCTTATTGGAAGTAAATAAATTAACGATATAAATAACCACATAAAGTTCCAGTCTGGAATAAAAATCGCAATCCCTACTGCTAATACCACTATATTAAAAAATGCATTGATTAACGAAGATAATAATGTAGTTAGTGGAAGAATATCTAATGGAAAAATCACTTTTTTTACATAATTCACATTAGAGAGAATAATTGTAGTTGATTTACTAACTGTTTCATTGAAAATATTATAAATTATTAGCCCTGAGAAAATAATCATCGCAAATTCAAATTTGTTATCACTTTGCTCAATTCCCCATCTAGCATTAAAGACTACAGAGAATATAAAAGTATATACCGCTAACATTATTAACGGCGTAATGAAAGACCAAATTCCTCCAAGGAATGATCCCTTATATTTAAGTTCTAAATCTCTCTTTGTTAACTGCTTAATTAAGTTTCGGTGTTCTCTAATTAAGTTCAACAATATATACTCTCCCTTTCATTACAATCAAAAATAATAGCTTTCGAATGTTTGTATGGGAGATTTCCTAATTACTAACCATTCTAGCTGTATTTTTAGATTCCACATTATTTAAAATTGTTTGAAGAAGCTGTTTAAGTTCTTCTTCACTATATGTCAAGTTATTCTGTAATTTATATCTAATATCACTGATATATTGTTCATTAGTAAAAGCATTAATTTTTGGATGTACTTTACTATACTTTTCTTCAAATTCATAAAATAATTCTTCGTGTAGTTTTTCTCCAACACGAATACCTGTATAAGTTATTTCAATTTCATCCTCGGAAAAACCAGATAAATTAATTAGTTGCTTCGCTAAATCAACAATTTTAACAGGTTGCCCCATATCTAGTACGAAGGTTTCTCCACCTTTTGAAAAACTTGCAGCTTGAATTACTAATTGGGCAGCTTCAGGAATTGTCATAAAGTAGCGTGACATATCAGGATGTGTTACTGTAACGGGACCACCTTTTTTGATTTGCTCTTTAAACAATGGAACAACACTTCCACTACTACCAAGTACATTTCCAAAACGTACAGATGAATATTTCGTAGAGCTATTATTGTTTTTTTCATTCACAATTAACTCAGCAATTCTCTTCGACATCCCCATAATATTTGACGGACTAACAGCTTTATCAGTTGAAATTAATACAAAACTGCTTACACTTACTTTATCTGCCGCATCTATTACATTTTTTGTACCTAGAATATTTGTTGATACAGCTGAATAAATATTTTCTTCCATTAAAGGTACATGCTTGTATGCTGCAGCATGGAAAATAATATTTGGTTGATGTTTTTCCATCATTAACTGCACTCGTTCACGATTTTCCACACTTAGAATCTCTACTTTAAATTGAGTACATCCTTTTATTTTTTCCAACTCACGTAAAATCTGATAAATGTTATACTCGCTATGATCTAACAAAACGAGTATACTAGGTTCGAATTTTATTATTTGCCTGCAAAGTTCAGAACCTATTGATCCACCAGCACCTGTAACTAGTATTTTTTTTCCTTTTATTTTTTTTGAAATAGAGTCATTATCTAAAACAACTGAATCTCTTCCAAGTAAGTCTTCAATAGATACATTTCTAAACTTACTATAACTTAATTTCCCAGTTGCGAACTCTCTATATTTCGGTATAATCTGGACATTTTTACATACTCTTTTAGACTTTTGAATAATTTTCTGTAGTTGCTCTCCTTTAAGGCTGGGTATTGCAATGATAATATGTTTAATATTATAATGCTCTACAACAGCTTCTAAATCATTTAAATTTCCAACTATAGGTATACCGTTTATTTCTAAATTTTTCAGTTTTGGATTATCATCTAAAAAAACGACTGGATTTAGAACACTGTCCGTTTTCTGTAATTCTGCTGAAATACTTCTGCCTGAAACCCCAGCTCCTAATATAAGTGTTGCTTTTCTTTTTATTGAACTCTCACGAATTACATCATCTCTTCTTAATTGTATATATCTCCAAAACAATCTAATTCCACATAAGAATACAAGATGTAAAATTAACGTTAAAAAAAGTCCTCTTTCATATAAATCATTAAAGAACATAAGTTGTGATGCTGCGGTTATTAATATCGATAAAATAACTACTTTACACAGACTTATTAATTCATCAATATTTGCATACTTCCAAATTCTTTGATATAGGTGAAAATAAAAGCATAATATATGATGACTTATTAATAATATGATAGAACTCAACACTAACATCAAATCGACAGTTCGATTAAACGGATTCAAGAAAAAATGTGCTAAAAAAATAGAAATTAAAACAATTATTGAATCGATGGTTAATAAAGAAATCAACCTAAATTTATAGTTCAATTTTTATCTTCACCTCGCCAAATGATGGCATTTGTTCAAATTAATTAACAGCCCTATTCTAGTGGGCTGTTAATTATTTCGCGTCTATTGTTGGGCTATGTTATTTTTATTTAATGTGGTAGCTAATAATATACCCGCCATAACCCACAAAGTTGCAGATGTTCCTGGCAAACTATCATTAAATAACGCTTGAACTAAATACGCTCCCCATGCTATTCCTAGTATCCAAATCATTGAATTATTAGATTTAATAGCAATTTTTAGTGGGCTACATAATGAAATAATTAATATGATGATTCCACATAAAAAACCTATTATTCCTGTTCCATATAGCCAACCAACATACATACTATGGGGTTTATCAATAATTGTATTTTCATCAAATATACTTGCACGTGCATCAATATTATAATGCGGGAAATTATACATAAAAGTATCCAACCCATACCCAAAGAATGGACGATCTTTCACTAATTCAAAGCCTTTCCCCCAAATATAAACACGCCCTGTCCCAGCACCAACAGCTCTCTCAGGCAGCACTGGCAATTCAAATTTTTCGGTAGCATAAGCCTTTGTCATCCAGTCAAATTTCACATCTGTATTTATACTTGTGGCAGATACAGGCTCTTCCTTTAAATAAGGATTAGATTTTATTACAAAGCCTACAGATTCAGTCCAAACACGTGCATCTTTACTTGCAAGCACATGAAACACTGGTGCACTTGCTACTAAAAACACTGCAATCATCGCAAAGCTTTGTGCTTTCTTTTCCGATTTAATTGCTACAAATAATACAACAATCATCATTATACAAACTGTTATAAAACCGCTTGTTGAAATAGACATTAACATTACAGCTATGGACATCACAGCTACAACTAAATGTCCGATAGCTCGGCCAATATTTTTTTCTAAAACTGTTGCTGTCAGAAACATTACGGTCATGATTGCAAACATTCCACTCATATAGTTCCATTGATTTAATGTCCCTACTAAAACGGAACCATCACTAAGCTCAGCACCCTCAGGTAAAAATAACATCACCAGCTTTTTAACTGCTACCTTTTGAAGTAAATCATTATCATAAAAGTTCATAGTAACTATAAATAGGTTAATAATCACAAATGGGTATAGAGAATATAAAATATAATTTAGTGCTTTTTTCGGATAGTCAATATTCATCGCAATAAAGAACAATGCTAAATAACACAACCAACTAATTGCACCATCTGAACGGTTATACAGACCATGCAATGCAATAGAAATGTTTGGTGAAAAGATTGTCGAAATAACAATCGCTACTGCAAATGCTCCTATTGCATAATTTATTTTTGTTTTGCGGATTTCGCCATTCATAAATAAAATCTTTGCTAACAACATTAGACCTGCTAATATAGTTATAATTATTACTATTAGAGATTTATAGTAAGTGAAAAGATCTCCCTTTTCTCCACTCTGAAGGATATCTACATTTGTAACGAGCGGTGATTGTACCTCAATAACTTTTGCCATAACAATTAATGGCACGAAGCCTATAACAATAAGAAGTAATCTAAAAATCCATTTATCTACGGATTTTTGAGATTTAACATCTTCTTCCACATCACGATAAGCTACTTTTTCGTAGAACTTACTCATCTATTATGTACCTTCCTTTATTGCAAATTTTCAATTTGAGCTAGTAATGTAGCAACATGGTCTTGATAATTTGGTATTTCTTCTGGTGCCCAGCCCGATTCTTGACAGCGAAGAAGAACAATTTTTGCTTCCTCATATTTTTCTGCAGCTACAAATATCTCTCCTAACTGAATCATAAAAGTCGCATCTTCTACCTTATAAGGATTAATATCTAATGTTTTCTGCATATAAATTGCTGCCTGTTTTACATCACCTCTGTTAACAGCTATAATTCCAGCTAAATAATTTGCTATTTCGGAGTTCGGCTCTGTCTTTAACACTTTAGAAACTGCATTCCATGCATCTTCATAATTACCCTCTGCTTGTAATTGAATTGCCTGGCTATAAAGAATATCATTCGATGAGAAATCCTCATCCTGTTTGCTTGCTAAAACATTCGCCACGATCAGACCAATAACAACACAGGCTACTATCCCTGACAATATATATTTTCGTACCGGTTCAGTAATTGTCATCAAACTCTACCTTTCTCGAATTATGTCTTTTTTTCACATATGGTTATTATACTATAAATTAGTATCTTCATGTTATATTTCCAAGGAAAACATGACCATTATTAACTATCAATATAAAACAAATCTATTTATCTAAAAAATTATTATTAATTATTTCTTCTATTTGCTATAACTATAGATACATATGAAACAGATTCAGTAGAGATTAGTTATTCCCATTAAAAAGAAAAGGCTTTGTGGAAAAATCCACAAAGCCTTTTACTTTTATATGCAAACATTTGAAAATAGAATATTACTTAACTACTTGAACGCCTGCTAAATTTACAGCTTTATCAGTTACAGAAGATTTAAGTACTTTCCATACACCATCTTCTTTAACTTCAAATTGAGTAATTGCATTGCCTACATTTAAAGTAGAAATTTCAACAACAACTTTGTTACCATTTACACTTGTTACTGTTGCTTCTGTACCATTAATGAAAACTTTTTCATCTACGCTTACATTAACAGATGATGTAAATGTAAATGTAACTTGTTGTTTAGATGATACAACTCCAGGCTTACCATTGTTAACGTAAACAGACGCAAGTGAATCTACTTGATAAGAGAATGCTTCGCCTTTTTCGTTCATTAATTTAATGCCTGCTGCATCAGCTGTTGCTGTAACACCATGAGTGCCTTTGTCAGCGTTGATTTTATTAACTAAATCAGTAACATTTTTATAATTAGTTGCATCTGTAACAGGTGCATTTGCATTATAAGTATAAGCTTTAGCACCGATAGTTAATTTTGGAGTTACATTAGTGTTTACAATAATTGTATCACTAGATGATGCAACTGCTGATGTTCCACCTGCTTCGCTTGTAATTACAGCTGAAGTTAATTTTGCATCAGCATTTACTTTAATTGCATCAGTACCTTTAACTTCGCGCACAATTCGTAAAGTGATTTTTCCATCTTTATCTTCAGTGCGTGTTACAACAACACCATCGTAAGATTCTAACTCTTTAATGAATTTGTCAGCGCCATAAATTTCAGCACCACTTAATGCATAGAATTTAGCATCTTTAATTGAAATTGGAGCTTTATCTTTGAACTCAATTTCATTTTTGTTGATTGCAACTACTTCACCAGTGTGTTCTTTAGTTACATCAGATTTTGAAGTGAATTCTGCATTTGCTTCTTTAGAAGTGAATGCGTAATCTTTACCGTCAGTATTAATAGCAACACCAGTTGCAGTAACTTTTACTGAAGTAGTTTTTTGATCAGCTGAAGTAACAATTAAATCAGTAGAACCTGGAAGTTCTTTAGTTACTGTCCAGCTACGATTTGGTGAAATAGTCTTGCCATCTACTACTACATCATTAGCACCAGTGTTAAAGATTGTGTAAGTTACTTTCTTAACACTTGTACCAGACATTTTCTTGTTACTTTGGTTTACTAATTCTGCACGGAACACTGCAGATTCGTTACCTTCAAATTTAGTTACAACTTTCTTACTATCATTTAGTTTGAAAGATTTAACTGCAGCACCATCAAGGTATGCATTTTGGAAGTAAGACATTTGACCAGCTACTTTTGGTTCACCTTCATCAAGGTTACCTTGTTTAGCATTTGAAGTATTGATATCAATCCAAGCTACTGGAGTTGCATAATCATTTTCTTTGTCAGAACCGATGATAAATGTTGCTTCACCTTTATCATTTGTTTTAACAGAGATTTGCTTCGCATTATTTTTACCGTCAGCAGCATTGTTTGCATAGTAAGATTGGTTGTCATCTTTGTCAACTTGGATGAATTTAGCTTCCGTATTAGTACTAATTACACGGTCTAAATCTTCGTTGAACGCTACGTTCACGATTTCGTTTTTAGCTAATTTACCTTCTTTATCTTTAACAACTACTTTATATTGACGACCATTGTCAGCATAACGAGCTGCTACTTCACCGCCATCACGAGTCATTTCGATCGTGTATTGAGATTGAACTGCACCGAATGTTACTTTAGAAGCTGTTGTTTGTAAAGCTGATGCTTTATAAAGTTCAGCTTTTTCACCAGTTGCAGTATTTGGAGCAAATACTACTGGAGTAACAGCTGTGTTTGCACCTGAAACAGTGAATGTAGCTTCACCTTTAGAGTCAGTAGTGATTTTAGCAGCAGCTAAAGCTGTATTGTTGCTTAATTGAAGAGCATTGATACCATTAACTGTTGCGTTTGATACTTTATCAGAAGTAACGTTCATGTTTTCAACAAAACCAATGTTGAATGTTTTGTTTGCTTCTGGTAAACCAGTTTTAGGGTTTTTGTAAGTAACTTTGTAAGTTTTGTCAGCGCCGTTGTTGATTGTAGCGCCAGTAGTTACTTCTTGAACTGATAGGATTGTGTCTACTCCCCAGAATACATAACCAAGTGAGAATTTAGAACGATCACCAGTTGCATAAGCAGTTACTTCATCAGTACCGTCTTTGTAACGAGTATAAGAGTAAGATGCTACACCGTTTTCATCAGTGATTGCTTCACCAGTTAATGTTGGTGTAACGCCATCTGTGTTGTTACCTGGTACGTAGAAAGTTACAGGGATACCAGCTTTAGATTGACCTTCAGCTACAGTAACTTTTGCTTTTACAGTTACTTGTTGACCAAGTTTACCTTGAGTAGCAGGAGTAGTTAGTTCAACTTTAGTTGGAATTACAGCTGATACACCTTTAAATTTACCAACTTCTTCAGCATTAAGAGATACAGTGTACTCTTTATCAGCTGTTTGTGGTGCAGTAGTTAAAACAACAACTTTTTTGTTAGTTTGTTTTACAGCTGCGTTTTTAACTTCTAGATCTTTGATTTCGAAGTTAAGAGCTTGTACGTTTTCAACTTCTTCGTCAAATGTTACTTCAACAGTTGTGTTGTTGATAGCTTTTACAGAAGCACTTGCTGGAGTTGAAACTTCCATGTTGATCGTACGGTATAAGAATGAAGCGAATTGACCGCGAGTGATAGAGTCAGCTGGTTTGAATGCTTTACCTGGTAGGTTAGCTGCATTTGTTAACTCAGCATATTCTAAAGCTGTGATTGCTTCACGTTGCTCAGCAGAGAAAGCTTTGTCTAAGTCAGAGATTTCGCTCGTGAATTTAGCTGCTTTGTATTCTTTTACTAAATCTAATTCATAGATTTCGTTGATAGCACGTACTAAAACAACTGCCATTTGTTGACGTTGCATAGTTTGTGTGAAGTTTAAGTTGCCGTTTGAACCAGCGAATACGCCTGCATCTTTAGCAAGTGCAGCATATTTTACTAATTCTTTTTCCGCTGTTAATGGAAGATCGTTGAAGCGTTGTTTTGTATCCCAGTCAGCTGGAACTTCAAAGCCTTCAGTTTCTAACCAACGGCCTAATAATTTAACTACTTGACCACGGTTAATAGTTTGGTTTGGTTTGAATGTGCCGTCAGCGTATCCATTGATGATACCTGCATCAGCAAGAGCGTTGATCGCTTCTTCATGAGAATTATTTGCTACGTCTGTGAATCCTGCAGCAGAAGCCACTGGTACGATCGCAGATGCTACTAATGTAGCTGTAGCAGCTGTTGCTACGAATTTTTTGTATTTCTTTGGTTGGTTAGCCATAGAAAAATTTCCTCCTCTAAGTTAAAAAAATTATGTTTCTACTACATAGAAATGCAGTAAATAAACAACTACACATAAAAGTATAGTTGTATCCCTAAAAGTTGTCAATCATATTTTGGGAAACTTTCTAATTCATTTCCGGAAAAATAAGGACATGCAACTCTCTTTTACCATTGTTATCTATTTAAGCTTATTTTTCAAGTGATATTACACAAATTTCTAACAAAATTCTGATATTCTATCAATAAATGTTCAAATTTCTTAAAATCATATAAATTCACGTGAATTTAAACAACGAAAAAAGCTCAAGCATATAAATGCTTGAGCTTTTTTCGCTTGGGCTACCAACCGTTGTTTCCTTGCAGGGAATTCTATTTATTTCATAGAGGAAATTCCTATACACATACAGTCTAACACTTTCAATTTAAAACGACAATACCAATTTTTAAAAATTATTGGCGTTTTTGTCTTGCTACTTCCAGTAAAAATAATGGAAGGGCAATTTGACGCTTGATACGCTTCGGTTCCTTCATTAATCGATAAAACCATTCAAGGCCAAATTTTTGGAAAATTTCAGGTGCACGTTTCACTGTACCTGCAAGCACATCGAATGATCCACCCACGCCTTGATAAATGGTTGGATGTAATTGCTCACGATTGGCATTGATCCAGTTTTCTTGCTTTGGACTGCCCATCGCTACAAAAAGTAAATCGGGCTGTGCTTCGTTAATGCGGTCAAGTACCTTCTGTTCATCCTTTTCATAGCCGTCCTGTGTGCCGACTATTTTAATAGAAGGAAATAATGATTCTAGCTTCGCTTTTGCTGCATCCGCTACACCTGGTTTCCCTCCGTAAAGGAAAATAGGCTTGCCACGTTTGGCCGCTTCCTCGCAAAGCTTCATCATCATATCGACGCCTGTAACACGTTCACGAATTTGCCCTTTTTGAATTTTTGAAGCAAGAATTACGCCAATGCCATCTGGAATTTGAAATTCCGCTTCGTTCAGAAGCTTCTTTAGAGCAGGGTCTTCTTTCGCCTTGATAATCTTTTCTGGATTGATGGCAACAACGAGCGCCTTTTGTTTTTTTTCAATGCGCTCAAATGCCATATCCATTAATTCATCGTAGCCTTCCGTATTGACATTGATGCCAAGTACTGTTTCTTTCATCGGTTTTTCGCATCTCCTAGTAGGTGGAACTGGAAGCCTGCTTCTTCCCAATTATCGCGTTTTAAGCAATTTTTCGTGTCGAAGACGATTTTTGATTTTGCTGTAATGTCTGCAGCGTTCATTGCTTTGAATTCATTGTGATCTGTTAACACTAAAATGATATCAGCATCTTTTGTTGCTTCTTCTATGCTTTGTGTTTGTGTAGCATGTTTATTTTCTTTAATGTGTGGATCATATGAAATCACGTCTAATCCAAGATTTTGTAACTCGTCAATAACGATTGTTGATGGACTTTCGCGCATATCATCAACGTTTCCTTTGAAAGCTAGTCCAAGAACAGCTACTTTGCCACCAGCAATTTTGTTTTGATTTAAGATGGCTTGTGTTTTTTGTGCTGTAAAGCTTGGCATACTATCATTCGTATTACGAGATAGGTGAATAATTTGTGCCGTTTCGCCACCTAGCTCAACTAGGAACCAAGGGTCAACTGCGATACAGTGGCCACCTACACCTGGGCCTGGGAAGTGAACATTTACACGTGGGTGATAGTTCGCAAATTTAATCGCTTCCCAAATGTTCACATCCAGCTTCTCTGCTAATTTCGCAAGCTCATTCGCAAACGCAATATTGACATCACGGTAAGTGTTTTCCATTACTTTTACTAACTCAGCTGTTGTTGCATCCGTAAGGTGAATTGTACCATTCACAAATGTTTGATAAAGCTCTTTTGTCATTTGTGCAGATGTGTCATCAATACCACCAACGATACGGTCGTTGTTCACTAACTCTTCAAAAATACGACCAGGAATAACACGCTCTGGTGAATGTGATACGAATAAATCTACACCAAATTCAAGATTTGCCTTGATCAGTTCAGGTAGCATAATGTGCTCCACTGTTTTCGGTGGTACTGTCGATTCAAGAATGACAAGGTTACCTTTTTTCAAGAATGGTACGATCGAAGCTGTAGCTTGACGTACATATTCTAAATTCGCTGTATTATCAGGATTGATTGGTGATGGTACAGCAACGATGAACACGTCCGCTTCCACTGGTGTCGTTGACGCCGTTAGGAATCCTTCATCTACTGCTTTGTTCAAGCGCTCCTGTAATCCGTTTTCTTCAATATGAAGTTTTTTCTCTTGAATACTTTTTACTGCTGCTGGGTTTACGTCCACCCCATGTACTTTCACGCCGTGGTTGGCAAACATTACAGCCGTTGGTAAACCGATATAGCCAAGTCCAACGACACAAATTGATTTCATCATTCTCTATTCTTCCTTCCGTTTTCAAAAACGAGTAGTTAAATTATATATTCTGTAAATGCTTAATGCATTTTTGTTCTGCATTATAGTATACAACTTTCAAGGGAAAGTGTGAACCAATTTGTTATTTTGAAGTTGTTTTCTGTGTCTGAATTGAAAAAGTTTTGTTGGTTGGTGGCGGAAATTTGCTTCGTTGGCGGCGCATTTCGCTTGGTTAGCGGCGCAATTTACACTTTTAGCGGCGGAACTTTCACTTTTGGCGGCGCAACTCGCTTAGTTAGCGGCGCATTTCTCACTTTTAGCGGCGGAACTCACTTCTTTTGCGCCGCATTCCAATATAAGGTGGACAGATCGTACTTCCTAATTCGATCCGGTCCAGTACTAGGTAAATTTAATTTTTGTAAAAGTCGTTTTGCTACATACTGACTCTCTATATTTAAAAACTCACGACACGCTCTATTCGATATGGTGCCCCCTACTAGCATGTAATAATCCAATAGCGCTCGTATATGTGCGTCGTTACATTGATATTGGCAACTTTGACAACACCAAGTCATGCGCAATTTCTTCATCCCAAACTGACCACAGTTTTCACAATGAACACCCCGTCGCAAAGCAGATGCATCAATTTGATAATATTGGCAAAGTGGAAATGGCGTTCTATCCCTTAAATGTGACAAAATAATGTGTTTGATTTCGTTCATTGTTGATGTCTCTTTGCTTTTCTCTATATGTTTATGCAGAAATAGCGGTAGCTCTTTTGCCATTAGAATCGGCAATCCACTGTCCTCTCGATGAATATTGACATTATTGAAGGGGAACACTACAGCTCCGAATAAAGGTATAGAAATATTTTGCGTATCTAAGAAGTGTTTCATTCCTTGAATATACTGTTCAAGTTGGATTTCGGGATGTGTAAAGACGTGAACCTCTCCAGATTCCGAGGTACGAATGAGCTGACGTGGGTCATTTTTTAAATGTACAGTTCCTCGAATATTTTTTACTTCTAATAGGATGATCGCGTTGGGGACAATGATGAGAATATCAATTTGCATGGGAAGAACAGAGGGAAGAATGACATTGTGGAAAATGTGGCAATCGTTTAGTAGTGCTGTTTGCCGCAGTTCCTTCATAACGTATTGCTCTCCAAAATCGCCAGCTTCTTTAATTTTTTGTTCCTGCTGAAGATTTTGATATTGGGGATGTGTGGGCTGTAACCGAGTCACAAGTGCTTGAAGTCCTATTGTCAACGGAGATGGTGCGAAGGGTTTTATGATCAATTAATTCTCTCCTTTTCTATTTTATATATTGTTAGATTTATCAGATAATTCAACACCCTTTCAGCGATTATAGCATGGCTGTCATCGGTTTTGGTATGTTAATCAGCGGTTTTTACTTTTTTATCAGTGATTGCTTCACTTTTATCAGCGATGTTCACTTCTTATCAGCGATTGCTTCACTTTTATCAGCGGTATTCTCTTTTTATCAGCGATTCTTTCACTTTTATCAGCGATGTTCACTTCTTTATCAGCGGTGTTGACTTTTTATCAGCGATTGGTTCACTTTTATCAGCGGTGTTCTCTTTTTATCAGCGATTCTTTCACTTTTATCAGCGATGTTAACTTTTTATCAGCGATTCTTTCACTTTTATCAGCGATATCAACTTGCTATCATCGATTATCCAAATTAAAAAGGAATCACCTTTAGTATCGGGGATTCCTTTTTGTTCCGCTTTCGAGTAGTTTTAGAATTGATTGTGCTTGCTGTAGGTGTATTGCTAGTACGTATTGACTTGCCTGCATTAGGATTTGTGCCTTTACCATGTTCATCATTTCTTTTGCGATATCTGCATCACGAATACGGGACTCGGCAGCTTGTAAGTTTTCTGCCGTGTTTACGTTTGCATTATACGCATGCTCTAGGCGATTTTGATAGGCACCTAGTCTTGAACGCTCGTTTGATACACGCTTTAAAGCCTCGTCCATAGTGGAAATGGCTTTATCGGCATTGTCACGTGTTGCAATGGATGTCGTATCATTCAAGCCAAGTGCTCCGGCTCCCATATCGTTAATAAATAGCTCGATGCTTTGACCTGAGTTGGCGCCCGCCTGAATTTTAATTCCGTTTGTAGTGTAATCCCCATTCAGTAATGTCTTGGTATTAAATTCAGTATCCTTCGAGATGCGCTGAATTTCCTTTTTTAATTCTTGAAATTCTAAGTCGAGTTTTTCTCGATCACTATCTGTCAATGTATCGTTGGCAGCTTCTACTGCTAACTCGCGCATGCGTTGGATCATTGCATGTGTTTCATTAAGTGCACCTTCAGCTGTTTGAACAAGTGAAATACCGTCCTGGATATTTTTCGCTGACATATTCAGCCCGCGAATTTGTGCACGCATTTTTTCGGAAATCGCGAGCCCAGCTGGATCATCTGCTGCACTATTGATTCGGTAACCTGAAGAAATCCGAAGCATTGACTTGCTCATTGCACCATAATGTCTATTCATATTATTTAAGATAGATAAACCCGTTGCTGACCATTTTCCAAGCATCATTTCACCACCTTTATTTTTATTTATATCGGTATGTACTCAACTCATTTTAGTTAATTTTGGTAATACATTCTAATTTAATAGGTTCTATATATTAATCGTATCTAATTCATTTTCAAGATTTCGACTTTAGACCTAGGTGAATTATCAACAATTTATAAAAGCACCCGCTTCTCACATGTGAAAAGTAGGTGCTTAATTGCCATACTGTGTATTCAAATTTCGAAGCCTCCGAGTTGATGGTTCTTTTGTTGTAGCAGTTCAAAAAAGAGTGCTTTATCGTTATCTAATAATGCCTGGTCGATTAAATAGTCAAAGTTTTTCTGCTCCAATTCTGTAACGAGCTGATCTACTTCGCCAACAGTCACTGAAGAAACAAGTGGTAGCTGTGGCTTTGGTGTAGCGTTTTCAAGAATCGGCGCTAGATGCTCATGAACATTTGTAATTAATAATAATTGATATAGTGGTAGTCGGATAAAACGATTCCCCTTTTGGAAAACGAATACCTCCGATAAATTTTCAATTTGCTGTGTATTCAAGTTGATAATCATCTCTTTACCTTCAATCGGAATGAAATGGAAAATCTCATTCTCTTTTAAAATAGAGAAATATTGATAAGCAAACACTAGACGTAATTTATCTCCAGTGATTTTTGTGTAAAACGGCTTCATATACTGAACTTGCATCATTCCTCATCCCTCCCGATTTGTCTGATTATTCAGATTTTAACATAAATCAATAATCTTGTTAACTATCTTCTCCTTGATTTTTCACTTTCAAATCATTCAGCTTATCATGTCCGTATTTTAGTCGTATAATGGAAGGACAGTCTTTTTTCCTTCATACTTAAATGTCCACTGAAAGGAGTGAGGTTATGGCATTGTCTATTGCCCAATTAGCTAAGGAACATCAAGAATTTGTCTTTAGGAAATTAAAGGAAGCTGAACAGGCATTACATCCTTCCTCTACTGAAGACGAGGAGCTAGTGCGTCGTGCTGTTTTTTCTGTGCGGAATAAATCAGTTGTCTTTGAACGTTTTAATGGAGCAAGTTCTATATTATATGCAAGCGTACAGGATGTCAGACCCGCTTCTGTAGAAATTGATTTTGCTAAAGAGGAGTTGCGCTGTAATTGTCCTCAGCTGAAATGGTGTAGACATCAGGTTGGCGCATTACTTGCCCTCTACCAGTATTTTGATTCTGTGCAAGATTGGTCAAGTGCGTGGCGTGCACAAAAATCAGTGCAATTAAAATCATTAGCAGATGAGCGGAGTCCAGAAAGCTGGCAATTGATGGTCAATGAAATAATGAAACGTTTATTGCCACCCGGGCGTATTTTAGAAGGCTATGGTCTTTCTGCTATACGGACTGATGCTTTGGAGAGACTTCAACGGCATATGCCCTTCGAGCGTGAGTGGCAGCCACTTTATAAGCTATTCATGGAACTATCCATCTTTAATACAATATGGCGTCATGTAAATGAAACACAAGGGCATTCAGTGGATTCTCCTTATATGAAATATTTTATTGATCAAAGTGTTCAATCATTCGAGAGTATCCTGACAGAGTTAACTGGTCGATCACGACTTTTTGCCACTGACCCATTTTATGATGCGCTTCAGGAACTAGTCAGAGAGTTTTTATTGGGACGACAAGGGTTGTTTGCTAATCGACTACAAATTTATATGCTGCTTTGGGCTGTGCTTTTTTATGAGAAGCCGCGACGAGAACAGGAATTAGCACTTATAAATGATCTGGAAAATCCTTCATCAGAGATTTCCTTAGAGTCATTAAAACTGCTATTTTATGTACTGCTACAAAAAGAGGAATTATTGCAGGAAAGCATTGCACAGATTGATGTACAGCGAATGCAGGACTTATTTGAGCTTGCTATTTTTGCAAAACGTGCTGGCGAGTCACATGCACAGTCAATCATTTTACGTGCGATGCTACCATTTGCCGAAGTCTTTTTACAGCAAACGGTGCCAGTTGTAAAACGAGCTCAATACGTACACCAATTTCAACTTTTGTACGAAGATATACCACTTACGGAGGAAGATGAAACTACATTATATAGTGCATTTGGTATTTACGGGCTTCAACCATTTTCGTTCTTCCTTATTAAAAAGGGACGTTATCGTGAATGGGTAGCCCTTCACCAGTTAAATCTCTCCTCCCTTTCTTATTTAGAAATGTGTGGATTAAAGGATGTGCTACAAGTTGCTCCTGCAACAGTATTGCCCTTATATCATCTATATGCCATGTCTGAAATTACGCAAAAATCACGTATGAACTATAAGCAGGCTGTACGAATTTGGAAGAGTATGCGCAGTGCAGCAAAACGTGCTGGCAAAACCGCTTATTTTGAAACATATATGCAAACAATTCGTGCAGAGTTTAAACGCCTGCGTGCATTACAGGAAGAAATTGAGAAAGGAAACTTAGTATGATGACTATTAATGCTCCTTCCCCGTTTTCAAAAAAATTACAGCTTCGTATTGAATCAATCCAGGAAGGATATTTTACGATACAAGGCTTTACGGCTAGCGGTGCAACAGTGGATGCAGACTCACTTATTTCTTCATTATTTTTAAACTATGAAGCGAATGTCTATGGTCTATTAAGCAATCGTACAGATCTTACTGTTGAAGTTTCAACCTCTGAGCTTCTAGATATTTTTTCACCGCGGTATCTACATCCTTTTATTGAATGGATCGGTGTGGACGCAGAAAGTCAGGTGTGGCTAGAAAAAGCGTCGGCTCTACAAGCATATTGGCAGGAGCCCTCGCTCTGGTCGTACGCTGCCATTGCTGATGATTTTTCGTCACTAGCATTCCCTATAGACGGTATAGATACGGCATTATTAGAAATGGCCGTGCAGCAAAAGCTCGCCCAAGCAGGTCTTGTACTGTCTGATTTACCAAAGCTATTGCCATTTTTCTTACGTGGTGGCTGGCCATTAGAGCAGGAACGACAAGCAGGTACAGTGACTGTCTCCCTACGCTTAAGTGAACCTGAGGAAGATTCAGATGTGTGGCTTCTAGAAACGGTACTGAGTACAGCTACGACGAAAAACTACTGGACGCCTGCTATGCGAAAGCAGTCATTACCAATTGTTGATGCTTTACCAGCAAAGTGGCAAATGTTTGCTGATGCTATCGAACAACAACAAGCACAAATTGTCGATCTTCTTTCTATTGAAGATATACGTAGCGATATTTTCATCCGTATTATGCTTGAGGATTTAGAAGTACGAACATTTTTACGTGAGGATTTAGCAAGATTACAGGCACTCGGCTTTGACGTTGTGCTACCGGCTTGGCTAAAGGATTTAAAACAATCAAAACTTCGTGTTCGTGTAAGTACTGGCAATGTAGCGACTAAGAAGGTTGCTGGACTAGATGATATTTTAACGTTCAAATGGCAGTTTTCTATGAATGGACAGTCCATCTCACCTGAGCAATTTAAAAAGCTTGTGGATGAGAAACGTGAATTCATTCGTATTGGGACAGAGTGGTTTCGTGTGGATGCGAACTGGATGCAGGAAATGCGCGCGTTGATGCAGCAAGCAGAAGATGAAAGCTGGACCGTTCGCGAATTGCTATTCCGTGAGCTACCAGAGGATTTATCCTTACCTCTTGAAGAAGAAGATGCCGATGATGCAATGCGTGATGATCCGATTTTTGCATTTGAACTGCAAAAATCGCTTAAATCCTATATGGAGCAGCTTTCTGAGAAAAAAGGACTTCCTACAGTTGCGGTTCCTACATCTTTGCAAGCTGATTTACGGCCCTATCAGCATGAGGGCTTTGAATGGCTTGTCTTCATGCGTGAACAAGGTTTCGGTGCGTGTCTAGCTGATGATATGGGTCTTGGTAAAACAGTTCAGCTCATTTCATATTTACTTCATCTTTATGAAACGACTGCGGATACTAAGCCATCCATCATCATTTGTCCTACGTCAGTACTAGGTAACTGGCAAAAGGAAATAGCTCGCTTTGCTCCTTCTTTAATTGTGCATACGCATTATCAGGCAAATCGTGCAAAAGAGGATGTTTTTAAACAGCTAGTAGCAAGCGAAAAACCACATGTAATTTTATCTACCTACGGCACAGTCTCACAGGATGCTGAGTTTTTGCAGGAAGTGGATTGGGCAGCAGTTGTCCTAGATGAAGCTCAAAATATTAAAAATATGCAAACACTACAGTCAAGGGCTATTCGTAAATTACATGGTACGCATCATATTGCCTTGACAGGTACACCGGTTGAAAACCGATTATCGGAGCTGTGGGCTATTTTTGACTTTATCCATAAGGGCTATTTAGGTAGCTTCGGTCGCTTTAACGAAGAATTTATTTTACCGATCGAACGTGATGAGTCGGAGTCACATAAACAGAAGCTTCGTGCAAAAATCCAACCATTTTTACTGCGTCGCACAAAGCGTGATCCAAACTTACAGCTTAACTTACCTGATAAACAAGAGTCTCATGAGTTTTGCCCATTAACAACTGAGCAAGCCTCTCTATATGAAGGTTATATATTAGAGACGCTCGATCAGCTGGAGCAATTAACAGGCTTTCAAAAAAAGGGACGCGTCTTAAAAATGCTTAGTAAATTAAAGCAATTATGTAATCATCCTGCCTTGTATTTAAAGGAACCTTTCGAGGATGCCGATACAATGTTAACTCGTTCTACAAAATTAGAACGTATCGTGCAAATGGCTGCTGAAATCGTGGACAATGGCGAGCAGTGCCTCATTTTCACACAATATATTGGGATGGGGCAATTACTACAGCATTGTTTTAGTGAACTATATAATGTTGATGCACCGTTCTTAACAGGTGCAATGCCTAAGCAGCAGCGTGACCGCTTAGTAGAGGCTTTTCAGGCAGGCAATTTCCCGATATTTATCCTCTCCTTAAAAGCAGGTGGAACAGGGTTAAATTTAACAGCTGCAAATCATGTATTACACGCAGATCGCTGGTGGAACCCTGCCGTTGAAAACCAAGCGACAGACCGTGCCTATCGGATTGGGCAAACACAATTTGTGCAAGTGCATAAGTTTGTTACAATTGGTACCATCGAAGAAAAAATCGATAAAATGCTGGCCCAGAAATCTGCATTATCAGAAGAACTCATTCAATCAAGCCAGTGGTTAACTGAGTTAGAAGATCATGAACTTCGTGATTTAATGATGCTTGATTATTAAAGATTTGTTTATGCGCCAAGAGCAAAAATGCTCTTGGCGCTCTTTTTAATTTCGCGAATTTCAGTGGATTAATGTTGTTACTTCTTCCCTACTTACTTTATATTAATATTTAGTTGTGTCGAAAATGGTCATTGCTGTGCGGTCTTCAGCAATGATCTACGTTAATGAATGGTATACATCATTCCTTTCTTGGTGTAAGTAATACAGGAGAATGGCGGATCAGACAACTAATCACTTGCTATACTACTGGTAATTGTACTTCTTCAGGTAGCACAAAATCCTTTAAGCCTTCCTGCCTGTCAGGTGGCTTTGGTGGCACAATAGCCTCATCACTTTCCCTTGGCTTAAGATGATAAAATCGGACATCTTCTACGACTACTTCTGTTATAAAAATCTTTGTGCTTGCTTCATTTACAAATGATCTTGATTGAATACGGCCATTTGTCCCAATCAATGAGCCTTTTCCGCAATATTTGACGATATGCTCTGCCAGCCTTCCCCAAACTGAACATAGAATAAAGTCAGCATCTACTTCCCCTCGACTGTTTTTGTAATTGCGATTAATGGCTAGCGTAAAATTTGTTTGCACGCGATTACCTGATAAGTGTCGCAACACAGGATCTTTTGTTAACCTTCCGACCAGTCCGACTTGGTTCATCGATTCACCTCCTTTGCTTTTGATTGCCCTCATCTTACAAGAAAGATTCTAGCATTGGCAAAAGTCGATATTTATCATTTCCTTCAGTTTTTAATCATAAATTAGTTATATTGAGGTTTTTATTTTTCAAGAATTTAATCATTTTTCAATTCGAATGCTTTTGGCTGTAATAGCAAATGCTAATTGTTGAAATATGCAATTTCGCTGTTTTTGTACAATGTGCGAACAGACTGCCAATCGTCAACAAGGGTGATTTGAATATGTTATACTAAAAAGGATGACCGACTTAGGAGGATATTACATAATGAAAACATTTAAAATGCTTTCCTTTGACCTTGTCACAAAAGATGGCATGCAACCGTTTCCTTTAGTCGATGGTATTATTATTAATCAGGAAAACAGCCATCAATCTTGGATTCTTGAACTGTTTTTGGACCGACAATATCGTTCAACTTTTGATGAACTTTTAGCGAGTGCTACTGTCTTTAATGTACGTGCAGTTATTTCATCTCCAGATAATGAGCCTGCTCCTTTCCAAGTTATCGTACATAACGTTCAAGAAATTGGTGAACACATCTCTGTACTTTTAAAAGGGACGTTAAAAATAAAACGTTCAAAATATGCAGAGCAATTACTAGCCGAGCTATTAGCTGAAGGAGTTTCTTTAGATGAGCTTTTGGAACGCTTCTCACACGATATGAAAGAACGACCAAAACTAAAAAATGATTGAGCTTGATTTAACGATGCAAATTACTGCATCGTTTTTTTATTGGACAGGTAGAGTAAATAGTAAAAAAGGTCGGGCTGAATTGCAAGAAGAAGTTCCGCAAGCAAATGCTGTATTAATGGTGCAGGCAATACCACTTCAGTTAAAGAAAATAGTGTACTGTAGATAATGATTAAAAAAGTAGTGATTTATTCAAATTATCAAAATCATGTGAAATGTTTTAATTTCCTATTATTGGTAGTTCTAAAGTTATTCAATCCTATATTAGATTTTTATCTTATTCAAATAAAACTGTTAATATTTCCCCAAATCTATTATTCTATTAAGTATAAATTAGGAGGAGTGTCTTTATTTAATGAGAAAAAAATATTTACTAATGGGATTAATTTATTTAATAGCACCCATATTAGGTGTATATCTAATTGAAGTGTCTACAAGAAATAGTTTTGAGTTAACTAATTTATGGATAAACGAAAATGTGCAAATTTTTATTGTTTCTTCTTTATTTTTTTTACTTATCCAGTCTCTAATAGTATCGATTACTAATAATATCTATATTTCAATCGTCTTAAGTTATACTCTATTTTACTTTTTGGTTCAAATTAATACTTATAAATTACAGATTTTAGATAACCCATTATTACCTTGGGATATTTTTTTTGTAAATCAAGTTCTTGATTTGGCACCTGTTATTTATAAAAAAATAAACATTTCATTTACTGTATTTATTATATTTTTAGTCATAGTAGTGTTATTTTTCTTGGTGAAATATACTAGATTCAGTCTAATGAATGTGACTCAACGTGTATTGTTGTTCTGTATATCAGCATTCTTAGTAGTATTAATAGTAAATTATCCGAATAACTATTTCCAAAAAATATTTGATGCAAGCGAAGCCAAATTAATGTCATGGGATCAAAAGGCGACACAAAATAAAAACGGGCTCATACTAGGAATTATTTTAAACATGCCTAGTGTTATAATTGATAAGCCTAATAATTATTCAAAAGCTAAAGTCGATAATTATGTTCAAAATATTCAAAAAGAAAATGGAAATATCGTTAGCGACATAAAACCTAATATTGTAATAGTTATGAGCGAGGCATTTTGGGAGTTGAATAATTTAGGAATTGGATACAATTCAACCACCCTTACTCCTACAGTTGATAAGTTTAAAAAAGGAGAACTCGTATCTCCTACTTTTGGTGGCGGGACAGCAAATACTGAATTCGAGGTTTTAACTGGTTTTTCAATGAACCAGTTACCGGGCGGGTCAATCCCCTATCAACAATATATATCAAAGGATATCCCATCTTTAGCAAGTATATTAGGTGAACAGGGCTATAATACTGCAGCTTTACATACCTATTTTAAATATTTTTGGAATAGAAATGAAGTTTATTCCCATTTAGGTTTTGATAAGTTTATTGGACTAGAAGATTTAAATGAACAGAAATATTTCGGTACTTATATAGATGATGCAGTTGTAAATGAATTAATAATAAATGAGGTAAGAGAGAATAAAGAACCTACCTTTATCTATGCAGTAACAATGCAAAATCATGGATTATACAGTGATACAAGATATGGTGAAAAAACTTTAAATATAACAAATTCTTATTCAAATGAAACCAACCAGATAATTAATACTTATGGTACAGGTACAAATTATTCAGATAATGAATTAAAGGTTTTAATGCAACAGTTAGAAGAATTAAAAGAACCTTCCTTAGTAGTTTTCTTTGGAGATCATTTACCTGCTTTAGGGGAAGTATATGACGAGCTTGGTTATATTAAGGATATGGATAACAAAACATTAGAAGAAGAATTAAAAATGAAACAAACACCTTTAGTAGTTTGGAATAACTATGGTAAACAAATAACAAATTTAAATTCTATTAGTTCATCTTTTCTTCCCTCAAAAATTATAGAATGGGCAGAGTTAAAATCACCTTTATATTTTAATTTCTTGAATGATTTTTACGATGAAATTCCTGGATATACTTCATTAGTGAAAGTTAAAAATGATGGAAGCCTTTCGTTAGAAACTCCAGAATCTAAAAAATCACTTGAAGAAGTTTATCAAACATTACAGTACGACATGATGTTCGGGGATAGGTATTCAGAGAATGTACTATTTAAAATAGATTAGTTGTTCCCTATTATTCAGTAACTATACGTAAATACAGATATCAAATATTAAAAAAGTGTCCTCTTTGGATGCTTTTTCTTTTTACCTGAAAGGATGTGAGCTAATGAAATACAGGTCAGTTGGTGTTCAGGAATGCTAATCGTTACAAGCGGAAACTAAACAGAACCACTTATACAATTTTATATTTCTAATGGAGCAAGAGGTAAATGGGTTGTTACAAATTTCATTTACCTCTTTAAACGTTCAAAATAATCCAGCGCATAGTCTTTTACTAAAAGAGTCTGTTATTGCAGTAAGAAACTACCATTATAGAGTTAAGCAGTTATAAGCAAAACGATTATCCAAAACAGTTACAGCAATATCTACTTTTTTTTATTTAAATGACAAGCAACAAAATAATATTTTTTGCGGTACACGTATATACATGCTTCTCCATTTGCAAATCTATTTATCATGAATTGGATCAGCTTCACGTTTACCAAATTTATTCTCATAAGCTGACGTATAATCCATTCGCGCCATAACCTTCGATATATATCTTTAATTTTGTTGTATTTACATTCTTTGATAATGATTTTGAAAGTTATAACCATAGCGATATTGAGTTAGTTGATCTTTATGCGCAGGGCCGCTCCCTTTTCGTAGATATTTATCCTTTGGCGCGGATCTCCACTTTCACGTTTAAGTATTCACCTTCATATCAGCGGTGTTCAGCTAATGCAAAAAAGAGTGTTCCATGTTGGAAGCACTCTTTTTTTATTTATCGCGTATTCATGTTGTTATTCTCACGAACGTCTACTTTTTCTTCAACGACTTTTTCTTTAATGACATTACCATTTCTATCTACGCCGTTAGCATTTGGAACGTTGTTGTAACCATTTGTACCATTTAAGTCAGTGTTTGTTCCTGGTGTTGTTGTTCCTGGTGTTGTTGTTCCTGGTGCTGTTGTTCTTGGTACAGTTGTTCCTGGTGTTGTAGCTTCAGGCATAACAGTACCATTCACGTCACGATTGTAAACGTCATGTTTTCTAGCTGGCTCTACAACGTCTTCGACTTTATCAACACCTCGTTGAACGTCGTTCTTTACATTCTCCGCTGGTCTCTCTTCAACTGCTTTATTTCCCCAGTTACATCCTCCAAGGAATACAGTAGCAAGAATGATGGCTAAAAATGACATTTTCCACATTAAAAAAACCTCCTTTCATGGGTGCTATGTCAGCAAATACAATAGGTGCATTTGTGATCCTACATAGATTGCCCAGGAAAAGAGGGAACTATCCGATTTTCGTAAAAACTATTTTTGTTTTTCTTTTAACAATTGTTCAATGTACGCTGCTTCAGCTTTACAGTTGTAGCTATAATTTGTACCTAGCTCTTTTTGCAAGGCCTCAATTGTTTCGATTTGCTTAGCCGTTGGTTCTTCATTTAAAATTTTTGCAATTACTTCATCGATTTTCTGCGCCATTTCTTCATGGAATTCAGTACTCATCAAAACATCTGCTGGGATTTTTTCGATCCATGCGGCATTTTCTTGAAAATAAGTTTGCCAGCTAGCAATGAAGTCTTCCATAGAAAAACGCTCTTCTTTCCAATCAATACTTGTTAAGTATGATTCAAAAGATGTTGAAATCGAACGCGTAATGCTAATTTTAACACCTGAAGACAATTCCTTATACATCTATATAATCCTCCTACGTTTTAAAAAAACCTAAAATTACATGTATTTCAAATTTCAATCGTTATATGCTATCGCATTTTAAGAACTTAATTAATCTATTAATTAACAGTAAGGTCATTATTCGACATAGTTATTTTATATCTTTTAACCTATAATTGCAAATTACGCCTGTTTTGGCTGCTCAGGTCCAATAGCAAATAGAATATCAGCTTCACATACTAGCTCTCCATCGACTGTTGCCACACCGTGACCTTTGCCCATTACTCCACGTAGTTTCACGAATTCTACTTCTAATCGAAGTTGATCTCCTGGTACTACTTGACGCTTGAAACGACAATTATCAATACCTGTCAAGAAAGCTAGACGACCTTTGAATTCATCTGCATTTAATAATGCTACTCCACCAACTTGTGCTAGCGCCTCTACAATTAAAACGCCTGGCATTACTGGGTAGCCTGGGAAATGCCCATTAAAAAAGTCCTCGTTCATAGAGACGTTTTTTAAACCGACTGCACGCTTACCTTCTTCTAATTCAACAATACGATCAACAAATAAAAATGGATATCGATGTGGTAAAATTGCTTGAATTTGCTCTGCTGTTAACATTTCTTTTCCCCCTAAATATCGATTTCGCCTTGGCGTTTTCACAGGATGAGTTCCTCTATTCAGTAGCTGCCTACTGGTAGAAGATCAATAAATATGTAAACATAAAGTATGGTAAAGAATAATATTATTCTTTACCATTCATAATATCAAATATATGCTGCCATGTTTCAGTTTTGAAAACATCCATGGCATTACCTGAACCAATAACACTATAGCCAACTATTGCACCTACAATTGCGGCTACAACGATTAAGATGAGAACAAGTACAACGCGTAGCCAAATCGGAATCAGCCGTATTTGCACCCATCGAATCCCTCGTTGCTCTCCATTTGAGCTTTGTTCCTTCTCTTCTGGTGGCGTATCGGTTTCTTGTGTCGGCACAGAACGTCGACGTGAATCGTTTGTCATAAATTGTACTCCTCTTCATTCCTTACTAAACAGTATGAACGGATTTACTATCGAATACCATTAATGAGCCCAAGCATTTGGTCTGCTAAAGTTACCGCTCTTGCATTGAATTGATAAGAACGCTGCGTTTGGATTAAATCCGTCATTTCTTTTGAAAGATTTACATTTGACATTTCTAACGCACCGTTTTGCATGCCAATTTGCTGACGATTTGCTCCTTGTAATTCAGTGACAACTTCAGCTTGTGTATATCCAAGCTGAGCGAGGTTATTCGGTAATGCAACATAAGAGCCAGAAATATGCTCCATTAGCTGTGGCTTTTGAAATTCTGTCACTGCTAAATCAGTACGAATAATATCCCCATTCGGCTCAGTTGCCTCTAAAACGCCGCCATTGCGTACAGCGATACTTTTCACATTACTTGGTAATGTAATAGCTTGTCCTGTTGAATCTGCCAATGGATATCCATCTGCATTTACAACCATTACTGTTCCATTATCTAATGGTGACAAATAAAAGTCACCTTGACGAGTATACACTGTTTTTGTGCCATTTTCACCATCTGGCATCAAAATATTGAAATATTGCTTCGGTTTTGTGAAAGCAAAATCAAGATCGCGATCTGTTGTTTGTAGGGAACCTTGCTTGTGATTTGATTGGATTTGTCCAAGCATGGCACCTGCACCATAACGGATGCCAAGTGGTGATTGTCGGTCAGCACGATCTTGTTTATCATTATTAAATTGCTGATAAAGCAGTTCATTGAATGTAGCTTCTTGTGTTTTGTAGCCAAGTGTATTGCTATTGGCAATGTTATTACTAATTGTATCTAGTTTATGTTGTAATTGCCCCATTGTATTTGTTGCAGTAATCATTGTACGTAGCATGATCAAACGCCTCCTGTTCGCCTATTATACTTTACCGATTTCGTTGACAGCCTTTTCCATGCTACGATCATAAGCCTGTAACACTTTTTGGTTAGCTTCGAAAGCACGATATGCTGTCATTAAATCTGTCATGGTGCGACTAGAATCTACGTTTGAGCCTTCTAGATAATTTTGACGCAATGTAAAGGATACGCCATTCGCTCCGTAAGCTGTCGGTAAGTCTTCACCGTTTGCTGTTCGAATTAAACCATTATCCTGTTTACGTAGCGTGTTCGGATTCGCCGCAAATGATACACCAACACGTGCTACTTGCTGATCATTAACATAAATTGCCCCGTTCTCATCTAGGCGGAAATCATCATTCGGTAGCTGAATGCGTTGACCTCTGTCTGATAGCACATACAACCCTTGTGGATTTACTAAATAGCCTTGACCATCTAAAGTAAAATTCCCGTTGCGTGTATATGCCTCGCCACCATCCGGATGTGCTAAACGGAAGAAAATAGATCCCGAGACGCCATCATCATTTTGTGGTAAGTTTCCATCAATCAAAGCCATATCTGTCGTGAAATCAGTGTTGTAAATTTGGCCTTGTATGTAGTTGGGCAATGTTTCTTGCATATAAATCCCTGTATTTAATGCTCCAACTTGACTCATATATTGAGAGCCAGCTTGTTGATTGGCAGGTGCATTCGTTTTTCCTACACTTGACATGAGCATATCAGGAAATGAGCGAATTGTTGATTGGTCTGCCTTAAACCCTGGTGTATTCGCATTTGATAAGTTATTAGTTAGTAGCTCTGTTCTTCTTTGTTGTGCAATCATTCCAGTTGCAACTGTATAAAATCCTTTAAACAAAGGAATCACCTCTTAAATTTTTATAAGGATGCGGGCACTCGATCAATATTTTCAAGCATAATGCCTGTTCCAATTGCTACACAATCCATAGGGTGCTCTGCAATGAACACAGGTACCTTTAACTCTTCTATTAATAGCTGGTCCATTCCATGTAGTAATGCTCCACCGCCAGTAATAATGACCCCACGATCAATTATATCAGCTGATAGTTCTGGTGGCGTTTTTTCTAAAACATTTTTTGCAGATTGGACAATCATAGCAACCGATTCATGTAATGCACGTTCAATCTCCTCAGAGTGAATTTCTATTGTACGTGGTAGACCTGTCACCATGTCACGACCACGAATATCCATTGAATCGTTTCTCGCGCCCTTAAAGACTGTACCAATTGTGATTTTTATTGCTTCTGCAGTACGTTCACCAATTAGCAATTTATATTCTTTTTTAATATATTGTAAAATATCATTATCAAAAACGTCTCCTGCAACCTTAATGGATTCGCTCGTTACAATATCACCCATTGATAGAACTGCTACATCTGTTGTTCCACCGCCAATATCGACTACCATATTACCACTAGGTTGGAATATATCCATGCCTGCACCAATTGCAGCAACTTTTGGTTCTTCTTCTAAGTAAACTTTTTTTCCACCTGATTTTTCTGCAGCTTCGCGAATAGCTTTTTGCTCAACACTAGTAATGTTTGTTGGACAGCAAATTAAAATACGTGGTTTCGCTAAAAATCCTTTTACATCTAATTTATTGATGAAATGTCTTAGCATAGCTTCTGTAACATCAAAATCCGCAATAACACCATCTCGTAATGGGCGAATTGCAGTTATATTTCCTGGCGTACGCCCTACCATTTGGCGAGCCTCTTCCCCTACCGCTAATACCTTATTAGTTTTTTTATCAATCGCCACTACTGATGGTTCATTTAAGACGATTCCTTTGCCTTTAACGTGTATTAATACGTTCGCAGTTCCTAAGTCAATGCCAATATCTTTCGAAAACATTTTATAATTTCTCCTTCCCGCCAGTTCCAACTACATAACGTTCATTTTATCTGTTTATCTAGAATATTTTATCATATTTCATTGGTAATTTCACCTAATTTTAGTGAACGGAACGGTTTTGTTTCAATTATATGAACAGTCATAGAAAAGAAGAAATCGTTTTAGCAATCTTTTATATGGTTTCTTATTTGTTTTGGCTCATCACAATAACGTGAGGTTGATTTCCGTTCCGGCTGGGCGCTTTGTCGCTGACGCTTCGCTTTCGCGCAGTTAAACATTTGTTGCTGTCGCCTCGCTTTCGCGCAGTTAAACATTTGTTGCTGTCGCCTCGCTTTCGCGCAGTTAAACATTTGTTGCTGTCGCCTCGCTTTCGCGCAGAGCAAAGCTTCCTGGGGGCGTCCTATGAGTCGCTTTTGTTGTTACTGTCGCTTCGCTTTCGCGCAGAAAACATCCGCTTCGCTGTAGGGTCTCGTGCCTACAGATGTTTTTTGCGCGAAAGCGTAGTGCTAACGTAGCGGCAGCAGCACCGATGTTGATCACGAAGGCGTTATCACAGGACGTGATGCTCTTAGCCTTCGTTCCTCTACCGCTGATTCCCAAGGAGTCGCTCAGCCCCCACTCCAATCAACTTATAAACATTGCATACGTTTTAAAAATATGTAGAAAATGAAAGTGGCTGGGACAAAACTGGTCAAAACTTTAAAAAGCAAGATAAATCAATTTAGAACGTTGATTTCTCGCGTTTTTTGGTGTTGAGTTTTTAAATTTTGCGTAAAAAAATATACTTATGTCATAAGAGACGTAAATGATCAGTGCGGTCAGAGAGTGTTGCATGAAGGTAGATGTCGATATTTTTCAAAAGTTGGTTGATAAATCGATAAAGTTGGTCGATAAAACAATCAAAAGTTCTCGACAAATCTCAAAACTGCAGCTCATTAAAGATTTTTGTCGCTGCTGTTGCGCTCCGCTCCACTTTCGCTGCAGAAAAATGAGGTTTTGTCTCAACCTCCCTGGGCAAACAAAAAAAGAACGAATCATTATTGACTCGCTCTTTCTTTCCACTTGTTTTTTGTTGCCTCTCCTCCACGAATATGACGTACGGCCTTATGATAGGCGAGAATTTCTTTCACTTGCTCAGCTAATCCTTCATGAATTGTTGGCAATCGCTCTGTTAAATCTTTGTGCACCGTACTTTTTGAATAACCTGTCATTTTCGCGAGGACACGCACAGTTTCACGCGTCTCAATCAATAATTCACCGAGGCGTATGCAGCGCTTCCGAATGTGCTCGTGCACGTTCTTCGTCCTTTCCACACAATTTCACAAAATGGCGTTGGCATCAGATGCACGTCTGCGCATTTCTTCACCTTATGTGAGGACAAAGCTATTCAGAACACATTTTACATTTTCACGATAAAATACTGATTTTTTATGCAATTTTTAGTATTTATTTTTCTCTTTTAAATACTGTATTAAGGATCTACTTATTTTCAAAGGCTAGTAATTGTTTCGGATTAATATATTTTCCGTTATCTAGTACTTCAAAATGCAAGTGAACGCCAGCTGCTTGGTTCCACTCATTGTCAGTCGCTTTTCCAAGCGCTTGACCTTGTGTTACCTCATCGCCTTCTTTTACAGCAATGTCCTTTACAGAGCTATAATGTGTTTGCTTACCATCTGCATGCTCAATAACAATTTTATTGCCCGTAAATGCATCTAGTTTTACTTCTAGTACTTTACCACTCATAGCAGCAAGTACTTCAAATTCTTCACCATTCATAGAAAGAGAAATACCAGAAGATGTCGTAAATGTTTGATTAAATACCATTAGTGCTTTTTCACGTGACTCTGCATTAGCCTCTACTTCATAAAACTCTTGTGAAACTTGGACTTTACTTAAATCTGCTTCCTTGAATGGGTACTTCATAGTTTCTGTACGTGCATTTGTTTCAACTACAGGACCTGAATCTACTTCTGCTACTTCTGATGACGGAGCCTCTTCTACTTTCGATACGAGACTATTGTAACCAAATAGCATTCCTGCTAGCATTAGAGCGCCACCTCCGTAAACTGCTGGCCAAAACCACGGTTTCTTCTGTACTTGAACTTTTTCATTTTGATCTTGAGAAGTTTTACTATTTTTATCCTCTCTCATTTTCATCACCTCTAGTTGCAGTGTGAACAACTAGAAGTTATTTTAAACATGCATCTATCGATTTTATTTCAATATCTTGATAATAATAGTGTAAAATTTCGGTAGCAGTTTTCCCATTACTGGCCATTGCCTCTGCTCCGTATTGACTCATTCCTACCCCATGCCCGTATCCTTTCGTGCTAACCTGTACATTTCCTGTAGCGGCATTATATGAAATTTTAAAATCCGTTGATGGTATTTGTAAAAGTGTTCGAACTTCTCGACCTGACCACACATTCTTGCCTAGCTGCATGCGCTCAACACGTCCGGAATCATTTAAAAATAACTGTAGACGGTTGAAATCACTTGCCTGCCATTTAACAGGCCACAGTGCATTCCATTCCTTTAATGTCCATTCCTTTATAGCTGAAAACTTTGGTGATGATTGATCAGTTACACTTGCAACACTTTGTAAATATGGCAGATCATTTCCACCATAACCGTAGGCACTCTCTGTTTTACCGTTGCTAGTAGAGTGAAACATTGCCGTAATTAATTCATTATTATATAGAAGAACTTGTCCTTTCGTTTCGTTAATGGCCTCGACAATTTTCTTTTCATTCCCCGGGAAATTGCTAGTCCAGTTCGCTTTTCTTTGCTCCTTATTGTAAAAAACTTGTCTAGCCACTGTAGGAGCGATGGCTATTTTACCGTAATTTGTCGATTTCAATGCGTATGTTCTCGCTGCAATTGCCTGCGCTTTTAAAGCTTCTTTTTTAAACGAAACGGGCATTTCTGCAGCAACTACACCAGTCACATACGTTTCTAAAGGGATTTTCTCCTGTTGTCCCTCCACTTCTATAAAGATTTCACAAGCCTTCTCTGTTGTTGTTATTGCAGGTAAATCCTCAACCGAATATCTTTCACCTAATGCCACAGGAAGCATATATAATGCTCCAATCAAACTAATTATGCCTATACTCATTATCCATTTTTTCATAAAGAATACTATGCTAGAAATCTTCAAAATATGAGGATGTTAGCGAAGTACGCTTCCATACGCATAGGAAAACATGATTAGAGCGGGCTATCTAAAAATGGCTTTTCACCGTAACGTGAGGTTGATTTCCGTTCCGACTAGGCGCTTTCCTGTGGGCGTCCAGCCGGAACGGTAATCAACTTATAACATGGCATACGTTTTAATACGTTAACTACAAAAGAAAAACCCTCTGCTCGAACTCAAGCAAAGGGTTTTGACATTTATTTAGTTTGTTGGTAATTCAACAGCTGATTCCTCATTGATGATTACATCTTCAACTGGTACACGTTCAATATTTGCGCCAAGAGCAGCCAGTTTGCCGTGGAAATCAACGTAACCACGATCTAAGTGATGAAGTTTTGTAACTCTAGTTACACCTTCAGATACAAGACCTGCTAAAATTAGTGCAGCCGCCGCTCGTAAATCTGTCGCCATCACTTCAGCACCCTGAAGACCTACAGGCCCTTCGATAAACACAGAACGTCCTTCTATTTTAGCACTGGCATTCATACGACGGAACTCTTCAACATGCATAAAACGATTTTCAAAAACCGTTTCCGTAATTATACTCGTACCTTCTGCAGTTAACATCAAGGCCATCATTTGGGATTGCATGTCTGTTGGGAATCCTGGATGTGGCATTGTTTTAATATCGACAGCTTTTAATGTATTAGGAACACGTACACGGATGCCCTCATCTAGTTCAATAACTTCTACACCCATTTCACGCATCTTTGCGATTAATGCTGTCATATGCTCAGGAACAGCATTTTCAATCGTTACATCGCCTTTTGTAATTGCTGCTGCAACCATAAATGTGCCAGCTTCAATACGGTCAGGAATAATATGATGTTCTGTTCCATACAATGTATCGACACCTTCGATACGAATCGTATTCGTACCTGCACCGATGACACGGCCACCCATATTATTAATAAAGTTTGCAAGATCTACAATTTCAGGCTCTTTCGCTGCGTTTTCAATTACAGTTGTCCCTTGTGCTAAAGCTGCAGCTGTCATAATATTTTCTGTTGCCCCAACGCTAGGGAAGTCCAAATACACATTGGCGCCTTTTAAACGTCCTTCTGCCTTCGCTTCTACATACCCATGACCAAAGGAGATTTTTGCTCCCATAGCCTCAAAGCCCTTTAAATGTAACTCAATTGGGCGAGAACCGATTGCACAGCCCCCTGGTAAAGCAACACGAGCATAGCCATTTCGAGCAAGTAAAGAACCCATCACTAAAATCGATGCACGCATTTTACTGACAAATTCAAACTGCGCTTCACTAGAAAGTTCTTTTGTTGTATCTATATATACTGTATTGTCTTCCGGTATATATGTAACCGCCGCGTTTAGACTTTTAAGTACTTCATTTATAGTAAAGACATCTGCTAAGTTAGGGACTTCTTTAATTACATTTTCTCCTTCAGAAGCAAGTAAAGCCGCCGCTAGGATTGGTAACACTGCATTTTTTGCGCCCTCTACACGTACTTTTCCCTGTAGCTTTTTGCCGCCAGTCACTATTATTTTTTCCACCTTATGTCCCTCCGAATTCAATCTATTAACCTATCATATTTTTATTTTAACAAGAAGTATAATGTCATAATCAGTAAACAAACAACTCTATAGTACAACTTTTCTTACGCTCGTTCAAGCATCCAAATCACTATTTTAAGACATTTATTGATATTTTGCTATTTATTTATTGTACGCATTATTTTTTTTTTTGTGAATGACCAATAACATGGAAGAAAAGCATTAATTTCTAATTACTTACCCAAAGATTTATGAACAAAAACAAAAATCTAATGGGTTTTTTAACACTTATATTTACATATTTCAAAGGACCACATAATAATATTATAAAGTCCTGTGAAATATGTAATTTCCATCAAAAGATAGGCATAAGGGGCTATCAAAATAAATACGGAAGTTTTCCTGACCAGTTTGAAATTTGGAGAAAGAAATTTGAAACAGCTGATCCTATCACAATACTTAATAAAATATAAATTAACTGAACTTGAAATACTCTATTCTTCTTGAAGAGCTTTTCTAGCATAAAAGCTTGTAGCGCGTAAAAAGTAATAGCGATAAAAAATATATGCGATAAAATTCCTATTAAGGCTTCTTGTCCTATGGCCTCATACATTTCCATGTCGGTTCCTCCATATTCATTTCTCTGGCAGCACTCTAAAAGGCTGCATTTGGGATAAAGTTAAAAAACGGACAGATATTGAATCTGCCCGTTAAAATTTGAATTAGATATTACCCTCATGAACGTTGATACGATTCAACGCACGTTTTAATGCTAGGTCAGCACGTTTGAAATCAATGTTGTCTTGTTTACTTTGAATACGTCCTTCAGCACGTTTAACGGCTTCTTTAGCACGTTTAACATCGATGCTTTCAGCAATTTCAGCAGACGGAGCTAAAATTGAGATTTTTTCAGGACGCACTTCAATGAAACCACCGCTTAAAGCAACAATTTCAGTCGAACCGTTTTCTTTTTTAAGCTTCACTGCACCAATTGCAAGTGGAGCGACCATAGGAATATGGCCTGCAAGAACACCGATTTCTCCTGAAGTTGTTTTAGCAATTACCATTGATACTTCAGAATCGTATACTGGGCCGTCGGGAGTGACAATATTGACTAGAACTGTCTTCATATTTTTTCCTCCTCGTCCCTAGTATTAAACCTCTACGCCCATGCTTTTCGCTTTTTCAACTACTTCATCAATTGAACCAACTAAACGGAAAGCATCTTCTGGTAGGTGATCCCATTTGCCATCAAGGATTTCCTTGAATGAGCGAACAGTTTCTTTAACAGGTACATAAGAACCTTTTTGACCAGTAAATTGTTCCGCAACGTGGAAGTTTTGAGATAAGAAGAATTGAATACGACGAGCACGTTCTACTGTTTGTTTATCTTCATCAGATAACTCATCCATACCTAAGATAGCAATGATATCTTGTAATTCACGGTAACGTTGGATTGTACGTTGTACACCAGTAGCGATTGCGTAGTGCTCAGCGCCTACGATTTCTGGTGATAACGCACGAGAAGTCGAAGCTAATGGGTCAACCGCAGGGTAGATACCCATTTCTGATAATTTACGCTCAAGGTTAGTAGTAGCATCTAAGTGGGCGAAAGTTGTAGCTGGCGCCGGGTCAGTATAGTCATCGGCTGGTACATAAATCGCTTGAATAGAAGTTACAGAACCTTTGTTAGTAGATGTGATACGTTCTTGTAATTTACCCATTTCAGTTGCAAGAGTTGGTTGGTAACCTACCGCAGAAGGCATACGACCTAATAGGGCAGAAACCTCAGAACCTGCTTGTGTGAAACGGAAGATATTGTCGATGAATAAAAGTACGTCAGCACCTTGTTCATCACGGAAGTATTCCGCCATTGTAAGACCAGTTAAAGCTACACGCATACGTGCACCAGGTGGTTCGTTCATTTGACCGAATACCATCGCTGTTTGCTTGATAACGCCTGAATCGCTCATCTCGAAGAATAAGTCGTTCCCTTCACGAGTACGCTCACCTACACCAGCGAATACAGAGATACCTGAGTGCTCTTGTGCAATGTTATTGATTAATTCTTGGATTAATACTGTTTTACCTACACCGGCACCACCGAATAGACCGATTTTACCACCTTTGATATATGGTGCTAATAAGTCTACTACTTTGATACCTGTTTCAAGAATTTCAACTGTAGTTGAAAGTTCATCGAAAGCTGGTGCTTCGCGGTGAATTGAATCACGACGAACGTCAGCTGGGATCTCTTCACCTAAGTCGATTACTTCTCCAAGTACGTTGAATACACGACCTAAAGTAACTTCACCAACTGGTACTGAGATAGCTTTTCCTGAGTCTGTTACTTCTGCTCCACGTTGTAAGCCATCAGTAGATGACATTGCAATTGTACGAACAGAATCATCACCTAAATGAAGAGCAACTTCTAATGCAAGAGTTGTTGGTTCTTCATTAGGACGTTCAATCTTAACTGTTAGTGAGTTATAGATTGCTGGTAATTGGCCATTGCTAAATTTTACGTCAACAACTGGACCCATTACTTGAATAACATGTCCTTTATTCATTACTGTGTACCCTCCTATCGTATTCTTATACGACATTGGGAAGCTGGGCCTATTCTAAGGCTGCAGCTCCACCAACGATTTCTGTAATTTCTTGTGTAATCGCCGCTTGACGCGCACGGTTATATTGCAATGAAAGGTCTGAAATAAGATCAGATGCATTATCAGTTGCATTTTTCATAGCCGTCATACGAGAAGCATGTTCACTTGCTTTTCCATCTAATAATGCGCCGTAAACTAAGCTTTCCGCGTATTGTGGAAGTAACACTTCAAGAATTGCTTCACCAGATGGCTCAAATTCGTAAGAAGCATTACTGCTAGCAGGTGCAAGATCCGTTAATGGAAGAAGTTTTTTCTCTGTCACTTCGCTAGCAATTGCGCTGACAAAGTGATTGTAGTACATATAAAGTTCATCATACGTACCATCAGTGAACATACCAACAGCTTTACGAGCGATTTCTTTAATATCAGCAAATGATGGTTGGTCCGGAAGACCGACAACATCGCTGATGACATTATGATCACGTTTCACAAAGTAGTCACGAACAACACGACCTACCGCTAAAATAACGTATTCGTCTTTTGATTTATGACGCTCGTCAATTGTACGTTGTACTTGGCGTAGGATACTTGAGTTGTAAGCACCTGCAAGACCACGGTCAGAACCAATGACTAAGTAAGCTGTTTTCTTAACAGGACGAGCAGTTAACATTGGATGTCCACTGTCTTTTGTTCCTGAAGCGATCGCGCCTACTACATCCTGAATTTTTTCCATGTAAGGAACGTACGCTTTAGCGTTTTGCTCTGCACGACGTAACTTTGAAGAAGAAACCATCTGCATCGCTTTTGTAATTTGTTTCGTACTCTTTGTAGAAGTAATACGACCTTTTATTTCGCGTAAGTTTACCACTGGTATTTCACCACCTTTTGTTTTTTAATCAAGTGACTAGCACGAACTTATTCTGATTTAGCGAAAGTTTTTTTGAACTCTGTTAAAGCTGCTACGTAATCCGCATCAGGAGCAAGTTCTTTTGTAGTACGAACATGATCTAAAACGTTTGTGTGGTTTGTATCTAACCAGCTTAAGAATTCACTTTCAAAGCGAACGATATCTTGTACTGGAATATCATCTAAGTGACCTTTAGTTAATGCATAAAGGATCGCAACTTGCTTTTCAACTTTAAGCGGTTTGTTTAGGTCTTGTTTAAGAACTTCAACCGTACGTTTACCACGTTCAAGTTTAGCAAGTGTGATTTTATCTAAATCTGAACCGAATTGAGCAAATGATTCAAGTTCACGGAATGCAGCTAAGTCAAGACGTAGTGTACCCGCAACTTTTTTCATCGCTTTAATTTGAGCAGATCCACCTACACGTGATACAGAAAGACCGGCGTTAATCGCTGGACGTACACCCGAGTTGAATAAGTCAGATTGTAAGAAAATTTGTCCATCAGTAATTGAGATTACGTTAGTTGGGATGTATGCAGAGATATCCCCAGCTTGTGTCTCAACGAATGGAAGAGCTGTAATTGAACCATTTTGATATGTTTCATTTAACTTCGCAGCACGTTCAAGTAAGCGGCTGTGTAAGTAGAATACGTCACCAGGGTAAGCTTCACGACCTGGAGGACGGCGAAGAAGAAGTGAAAGTTCACGGTAAGCTGATGCTTGTTTAGAAAGATCATCATACACGATTAAAACGTGTTTACCTTGTAACATGAATTCTTCAGCCATAGATACACCAGCTAATGGTGCTAAGAATAATAATGGAGCTGGTTGAGAAGCAGAAGCTGTCACAACGATTGTGTAATCTAAAGCGCCATTTTTACGAAGAGTTTCTACTACACCACGTACAGTAGACTCTTTTTGACCGATTGCAACGTAGATACAGATCATGTTTTGGTCATTTTGGTTAAGAATTGCATCGATTGCTACTGATGTTTTACCAGTTTGACGGTCACCGATGATTAACTCACGTTGACCACGACCGATTGGTACTAAAGCGTCAATCGCTTTGATACCAGTTTGTAGTGGTTCGTGTACTGATTTACGAGCCATTACACCGAAAGCTGGACTTTCGATTGGACGAGATTTTGTTGTGTTGATAGGACCTTGTCCATCCACTGGTTGACCAAGTGGGTTTACAACACGACCAATTAGTTCTTCACCAACTGGTACTTCCATGATACGACCTGTACGACGAACTTCATCGCCTTCTTTGATGTCAGTGTATGGACCTAGGATTACGATACCAACGTTACCTTCTTCTAGGTTTTGAGCCATACCCATAACACCGTTAGAGAACTCTAAAAGCTCTCCAGCCATGACGTTGTCGAGGCCATGAGCAAGAGCGATACCGTCACCAATACGGATAACTGTACCAACTTCGCTTACTTTAAGTTCAGATTCATAATTCTCAATCTGTTGTTTAATCAGACTGCTGATTTCTTCAGCCTTGATGCCCATGTATGTCACCTCTCACATTTCTAAATTATTAACCGATTAATTCACGTTTTAGACGCTCAAGCTTGTTCGCTACTGAGCTATCATAAATATGGTTACCGATTTGAACACGAATCCCACCAAGTAAAGATGGATCGATTTCGTTTGTAATGTTTAATGATTGTTTCCCAACAAGTTTCGAAAAAGCTGCCGAAATATTAGCGCTTTCTTCAGTAGAAAGTGCACGAGTTGAGAATACTGTAGCATCTGCAGAACCTTGTGCTTGTGCAGCAAGTTCAGCATATGCTGTTGCGATTAGCTTCACTTCGTTTACACGTTTTTTCTCAACAAGTAGTTGAACTGTGTGTAAAACTTCTGGAGTTGCACCAGCAAAGATTTCAGCTATTATTTGTTTCTTACGTTCGATAGAGAACTTAGGAGCATTTAAAAGTGTTAAAAAATCAGGAGATTCATTGATAACTTTTGTTAGCTCATTTAAGTCTGCCCCAACTTCTGCAAGAATGTTTTTTTGTTGCGCTAATTCAAAAAGCGCTTGAGCGTAACGTTTTGCTACAGTTGAATTACTCATCGAGCTTCCCCTGCCTTCGCAATCGTCTCTTCAATTAGAGCACGGTTGTCTGCCTCAGAAATCTCTTTGCTAAGGACTTTAGATGCTGCAAGTACAGATAATGAAACGACTTCATCACGTACTGCTGCAATAGCTTTTTCTTTTTCAGACTCAATTTCACGTAAAGCCGATTCTTTTAAGCGGTTTGCTTCATTGCGTGCTGCAGTAAGAATTTCTTCTTTTTGCACTTCGCCTTGCTTCTTAGCGCTTTCAACAATCGATTGTGCTTCCGTACGAGCTTCTTTAAGAAGGCTCTTTTGTTCTTCTAAAAATTGGTGCGAATCTTTGCGCGCTTTTTCAGCTGCTTCGATTTCACTTGCTACTAATTCTTCACGTTGTTGCATGATGCCCATAAGTGGACCCCAAGCGAACTTTTTAAGTAACACCATTAACAATAAGAAGATAACTAATGTTGAAACGATGTCCCCGCCATTAAAACCAGTGCCGGCACCTAGTACAAGATAATCTAAAAACACGATTGTTTCACTCCCTTCAAGAGCTATGACTTCAACATAATAATTTAAATACTTGAAAACTACCTATTTTAAAAAGCTATATTTACACATAGCTTTTATCAGTTCCAAAATGAAGGGCGAAGTTTCATCTGAGAATCCTGCTTCGCCACTAGTCAAATTCAGTGTACAACTGAATTATTTGTTCATTACGATGAATGCTACTACTACTGCGATGATCGGTAGGGCTTCAACTAATGCAACCCCGATGAACATTGTAGTTTGAAGAACGCCACGAGCTTCTGGTTGACGAGCGATACCTTCTACTGTTTTTGATACGATAAGACCGTTACCGATACCTGCACCAAGTGCACCTAAACCGATTGCGATTGCTGCTGCTAATAAACCTAATGAACCTGTCATTTGAAAATTTCCTCCTTGGAATTGTTTGTTTTTTTTGGTTCAAGCATAAAGTGTATGCTTTATATTAATGGTCATCGCTCACTTTATGAGCCATGTAAACCATTGTTAACATTGTGAAGATAAAGGCTTGGATAAAGCCGATAAAGATAGAGAAACCTTGCCATGCCATCGTAGGAATAATTGCCCCGATGAATCCCATAGCACCTGTTGACGCTAAACCTGCAAGTAAGCCTAGTAAAATCTCACCCGCATAAATGTTACCGTAAAGACGAAGACCTAATGTTAAAGTGTTTGCAAACTCTTCTACGATTTTTAATGGGAACATGAATGACATTGGTTTAAAGAATGTGCCAACATAATGACCTGTACCCTTCATTTTAATACCATAGTAATGAGTTAGAACTAAAATCATTGCTGCAAGCGTCATCGTAACAGTTGGGTCAGCTGTAGGTGATTTCCACCAAAGTGTGTGGTCATAGGCAATCGAGAATGGAAGACCTAATAAGTTAGATACAGCGATAAACATAATAAGTGTGATACCTAGAATGTGGAATCGCCCACCTGTTTTCCAGTCCATGTTGCTTTTGATGATGTTCTTTACGAAATCCATAATCCATTCCATAAAGTTTTGCATACCAGTAGGTTTTAACTTTAAGTTTCTAGTTGAGATAACCGCTATTAAGAAAACGATTACAGCAGCAACTAGTAACATCATAACAGTTGAGAGGTTGAATGTTAGTGAAAACAGACCAAAATCAACTGTTTTTAATGGAGCTTCATGAGTCATTGTTATTTTTCACCTCTCTTTCTAATTTAAAGCACATTAGCGGTTCCTTACTTGTGACACAATTCTCTCGACAAAGAGAAAAACGTACGGAATCATTAGCCCTATGACCGTGCTAATTAAGTGAAAATAGTTTGGCAACGAAATTGCTAGAGCGACTGCCGCTACACCTGATCCAAAGCGAAGTGCTGTACCAAGCGAGCCTATTTTCTTCCCTTCACTAATGGATCGATCAAACTTCTCCATACGGCGAACTAAAATCCAAAAATTATACGTACCAAATAATGCACCGATTGCGATGCCCGCAAAAACCGTCTGATAGGGCGTAAACCCCCAACCTAATGCACAGAGTGCGAGCAAAAAAAATAACGCTCTCTTCTGCACAGCAAAAATGTGATGCAAATCTAGCATTGGTTTGTAATCTCCTGAATCATTTTTTCGAGTAAAGAAAACGTTTGCTGACCACTACGTGAAATCAGAAAAGAGCAGTGAAAAACACTACTCACAGCGGAATAGTAACGGGAGAGTCATTTTGAAATTACAGGTGTAAATTCTAAAAAATGTCTTACACCCCGAAACGCACAAAACGTTGCAAATCGACAGTATTGTTTTAACTGTCAATTTAGTAGAAACTTGATATAACAAGTGTTTCAACGTCTATAAACGACTAGAAACCCTTATCATTATTACCCTTTGTAAGCATACAATAGGAGATATTTGAAGTCAATTAGTAAAGGAGAAAAACTTCACAGCCACTATATTCTTGTCAAATTGTTGACAAATTTGTGTATGAAATTTCATAGTTTCAAAATCAAACTTCACAGTTATGCAAAAAAAAGCTAATTTACGACGCGTTTATGCTCGTAAATTAGCTTACCCATCAAAATAGGTACATTAGACTCATTTTTCAGTTTCAAATATAGTACATTACTTGACTTTTTGTAAAAATTCTAGAAGAGCCTCTACAATACGCTCAGAAGCATGTCCATCTCCATAAGGATTTGATGCTTTCGCCATTGCTTCGTAGGCATTTGTATCTTCTATTAATTGTTTTGCTAAAGAATAGATTGTTTCTTCTTCCGTTCCGGCTAACTTTAATGTCCCTGCTGCGATACCTTCCGGACGCTCTGTTGTGTCTCTCAGTACTAGAACTGGTTTGCCTAATGAAGGAGCTTCTTCTTGGACGCCACCAGAGTCAGTTAAAATCATATATGAATTTGCCGCAAAGTTATGGAAATCAAAGACTTCAAGAGGTTCGATTAAATGTACACGCTTGTGATCTCCTAAAATTTCATTAGCAATTTCTCGTACAGCTGGGTTCATATGCACTGGATAAACAACTTGTACATCCTCATGCTCTGCTAATATTCTAGTAATTGCACGGAACATATGACGCATTGGTTCACCTAGGTTTTCACGGCGATGCGCTGTCAATAAAATCATACGATCTGAGCCTATTTTTTCTAGGACAGGATGTGAGTAATGTTCACTTACTGTAGTAGCTAATGCGTCGATAGCTGTATTACCCGTCACAAAAATAGTTTCAGGGTTTTTATTTTCATCTAAAAGATTTTTCTTTGACACTTCTGTCGGCGCGAAATGAAGGTCAGCCATGACACCTGTTAACTGACGGTTCATTTCCTCTGGGTATGGTGAATATTTATTCCATGTACGAAGACCCGCTTCTACATGTCCGATAGCAATTTGGTTATAAAATGCTGCTAAACTTGCAATGAAAGTTGTTGCTGTATCGCCATGTACTAAAACAATATCTGGCTTTGCTTCTTTCATGACTTTGTCTAAGCCTTGTAACGCATTCGTTGTCACGTCAATTAATGTTTGACGATCTTTCATAATATTTAAATCGTAGTCTGGTGTGATTTTAAATGTTTCTAATACTTGATCGAGCATTTGGCGATGTTGGGCTGTTACCGTAACAATCGATTCTATTTGCTCAGGATGCTTTTGTAATTCCAATACAAGCGGAGCCATTTTAATAGCTTCTGGTCTAGTACCGAAAATCGTCATTACTTTCCATTTTTTCATCAAAACGATTTGCACCGTCCTTTATTATATTATATGAAAAGTGCTTTACTTCTATTGAACTGCTCCAGATGAGGCAAGCATTAGACTTCAAGAGAAGTATCGCCTAAACATACTAGGAAACGTCCTTCAATATTGAAGGACGCTTTCAAAAGTTATAAGTTGCCTAAAAATTACATACACAGTATTATTTCGTACCGAATAGACGATCTCCTGCATCACCTAAACCAGGTACAATATAGCCGTGGTCATCTAATTTTTCATCAAGTGCAGCAATATAAATATCTACATCTGGATGTTCATCTTGAATAACTTTTACACCCTCTGGCGCAGCGATTAAGCACATGAATTTAATGCTTTTCGCACCACGTTTTTTCAGTGAGTTGATCGCTTCCACCGCTGATCCACCCGTTGCAAGCATTGGGTCTACAATGATGAAATCACGTTCTTCTACATCTGCAGGAAGTTTTGCATAGTACTCTACAGGTTTTAATGTTTCTGGATCACGATAAAGACCGATATGACCAACTTTTGCAGCTGGAATTAGCTTTAATACGCCATCTACCATGCCGATACCTGCACGTAAAATCGGTACAATCGCAAGTTTTTTACCAGACAGTACTTTTGTTTTAGCAACTGTAACAGGTGTTTCAACTTCAATTTCCTCTACTGGCATATCACGTGTAATTTCGAATGCCATTAATGTTGCGACTTCGTCTACTAGCTCACGGAATTCTTTTGTGCCTGTATTCTTATCTCGAATATAAGTTAACTTGTGTTGGATTAGTGGATGATCAAATACGTATACTTTGCTCAAAGGGACTCGCTCCTAACCGTTCGGATTTCATTTTTATCTAACCTAGTATAACAGAAAATAGGAGTCGTCTCAAAAATAAATTTGGGACAACTCCTTTTCAAGAATGTTTACTACATATAAGAGCAATTATTTATCAAGTACTGCATCTAACTGTTCTATTGTCATCGGTTTGTAATAGAAATATCCCTGTCCGACTGTACAGCCCAGTGTACGTAAAATCTCAACCTGTTCTTTATTTTCAATGCCTTCTGCAACTGAAGTCATTCCTAGATTTAACGCTAATTGAATAATAGATTGGACAATAGCGAGCGTCGCAGCATCACTAATAGCATTAATAAAGCTTCGATCTATTTTCAATTCCGAAAATGGTAGTTTTTGTAAATAACTTAAGGATGAAAAGCCCGTTCCAAAGTCGTCCACCGAAGTTTTAAAGCCGTAGCTCTTTAATTCCTGAATAATCGCAAAAGCTGTTTGAAAATCAACGAGACCAATACTTTCAGTTACTTCTAATATAATATATTGCGGATCGATATTATATTTCTGAACTAGCTGTACTGTATCCTGTACAAAATGTTCATAATAAAAATGATCCGGTGAAATATTCACTGCGACCTTTACTAGTTTTTTTCCTAAACTTTTGCGTTCAGCTAACCATGTAAGAACAAGCTCTAATATTTGAATATCGATTTCTCGAACCTTCCCTGCACTTTCCGCCACCGGAATGAAAATCGTCGGAGATACAAAGCCCAGTTTCGGTGATATCCAGCGAGCAAGCGCTTCTAGACTTTGAATGTCACCTGTCCGCAAATCTACTTTAGGCTGTAAGTTCACAGTGATTTCTTTATTTTTTAATGCTTCTGACAAATGATTCAACACCATCATTTGCTCCTCAAGCACATCATTTCTTTCTTGCGTGAATATTTCCATATGAGTGCCCGGTTTATTCCCTGCAAAGGATACCGCATTATCTGCAAAGCGTATCGCATCAGCAATTTGTATCTCATCATTATAAGAAGCAATTCCAGTCTTCAATGTAATATAAATTTGCTTTTCTCCTATTATAAAAGGCAGACGAATGATCTCTTTTATACGCCTTTCATAAGTTAAGAAATCCTCATTGGATGTCGCATTTGAAATGATTAAACTAGTGCTAGTAAATCTAGCAATATATTCGTGATGTTCATGCTTATGTTCTTCTAGACGTTTCGCAATTTGTCTTAAAAGCTCGTCTCCTGCTTCACGGCCATATAACTCGACAATTTGATGAAACTCACTCGGCTTTACTATTTTGATATTGCCATTTTGACCGTATTCTTTCTCTTTTTCTATCTTATTTAAAAAACTATGTCGATTAGGTAACCCCGTTGTAATATCGATATAAGCTAAATCCCATATCTTTTTCTGCGTTTTTGCATACGAGTATGCCAATGCAACAAGTGTCCCAATTTTTCGAAACATTTCTTCAAAAAACGCTTGGTCACTATGATGTTGCTTTAAAAATATCGCAAACAATCCAATTGCTTGCTGTTGTTGATTGTGTATGGGCATAAACCATCCAAATTGCTTTTTAGAAGAACAGGCAAACATTTTATGTTCTTTCGGAATATCAATTTCATCCAAGCTTTTAACTAGAATGGATGTCTTCCCTTTCATGACTTCCTTATAAAATCCATTGTTTTCACAACGCTCCAAAATACCGTTTGTATTATGATCCCCTTTAAAAATTTGCAATTGATTTGTTTCCGTTTTGACAAGAATCATACTTGATATATACGGCATAAAAAATTCATCTAAGCCTCTGCAAATAATGCTCATTTTTTTATCAAAGGAATTGTCCTTTTCAATCGCTTCATACATTGCTTTCTCAAGGCGCATTAAAAATTCCTTAGTGTGATAATATGTCACATCCTTCACAAGTACTAATACAAATAATGTTTCATTGTTATTGTTTTGAAACGGAAGTGCTTGTATTTCTGCTAAAAAAGAAGGTTTATCGAAGCAACTATGGTGCAATTTAGCCTGTACCATAACTCCGCTATGTATTTTTTGTTTAATCATTTCAATAGTTGTCATCTGTTCTTCGTTTGAGAGCAATGAAAAATAATCGGTATTTATTATTTGCGAACGTGTAGTATTTGTAAGCACACAAAAAGAGTCATTACATTCCAATACGCAATGATTATTTGTTGCATCAAAAATTACATACCTTTCCTTAGAATTATTACCTAATCTACGAATTGTATTTAATAGCACTTCATCTTCCATGACCTTCGTACTAGTTACCATCCAACCCCTCCTCCCACTATCACTTCAAACCTCTCTTACATTGTACATAAAAGATTCAATAAATTGTCACTTTCACGAAAATTTCTTCTTTATCAGGACACTAACTGTCCTCAATCCACTATAATATATCCTTTTCTACTAAGTTAATGTAAATTAATTTAAAAATAAGAGTAATTTATTTTTATGTTAGCAGAAAAGATGCTTTTTACAGTTTTAACTCCCTTTCCAAAATAAAAAGGCTGTGGTTAAGGTGATATATTACACTTTAACCACAGCCTTTTATATTAAATTATGCGTATAATGGATGTTTGTCCGTTAATGCTTTGACACGAGCTTTCGCTTCAGCTTTGACTGCTTCATCTTCTGGATTTTTAAGAACTGTTGCAATAATTGCACCAACTTCTTTCATGTCCTCTTCTTTGAAGCCACGAGATGTGACAGCTGGTGTACCAATGCGGATACCAGAAGTTACGAATGGAGATTCTGTATCGTAAGGAATTGTATTTTTATTTGTTGTAATACCTACTTCATCAAGTGCGTGTTCTGCCACTTTACCTGTTAAACCAAGAGATTTCACATTAAGAAGTAACAAGTGGTTATCCGTACCACCAGATACAATTTCAACACCTTCTGCAATTAATACGTCTGCTAAAGCTTTTGCATTCGCTTTAATTTGTTTTGCATATTCTTTGAATTCTGGTTGTAATGTTTCACCGAATGCTACAGCTTTGGCAGCGATCACGTGCATTAATGGTCCACCTTGGATACCTGGGAATACAGATTTATTAAGCTTTTGCTCCCATTCTTTCGAAGCAAGGATTAAACCACCACGTGGACCACGTAATGTTTTGTGTGTTGTAGAAGTGACAAAATCAGCGTATGGCACCGGTGATTGATGTTCTCCAGCAGCTACAAGACCTGCAATGTGCGCCATATCCACCATGAAATATGCACCTACTTCATCAGCGATTTCACGGAATTTAGCAAAATCGATTTCACGTGGGTATGCAGATGCACCTGCAACAATTAGTTTTGGTTTATGCTCTAATGCTTTTTGGCGTACATCTTCATAATCGATTACTTGTGTATCTTTCGTTACGCCATATTCAACGAAATTATAAAGAACACCTGAGAAGTTTACTGGAGATCCATGTGTTAAGTGACCGCCATGAGAAAGATTCATACCAAGAACTGTATCACCTGGTTCTAAAATTGTGTGATATACAGCCATGTTCGCTTGTGCACCAGAGTGTGGTTGAACGTTCGCGTATTCCGCTCCAAAGATTTCTTTTACACGATCACGTGCAATATCTTCCACAACATCTACGTGTTCACAACCGCCATAGTAGCGTTTACCTGGATAACCTTCAGCATATTTATTTGTCAAAACAGAACCTTGTGCTTCCATTACTGCTTCAGATACAAAGTTTTCTGATGCGATTAACTCGATATTTGCTTGTTGACGTTTTTTCTCCGCAAGAATTCCATCTAATACTGCTTTGTCTTGTACTGCTAATTTTTCGTATGCCATGTTTGAAAAAGCCTCCTAAGTATAATCATTATTTGTATACCACTGATTTCAGAGGTAATTTTATTTATATACTGCACGTTCTCCGCCAATCAGCTTTGGACGTGTTGTTGCAATCGTTACAACTGCCTCTCCTACCATTCGCACAGAAGTACGAACCGGAACAGCTACTGCTTTTAAATGCATACCTATAAGTGTTTGACCAATGTCAATACCTGCATTTGCTTGCACAGATTCCACAACAACTGGATTTGTAAATTGCGTAAACGCATAAGCAGACATCGAGCCACCTGCAGTACGAACTGGTACAACTGTTACTGGTTCGTAGCCAAATTGTTCTGCGGTTGTTGCTTCCATTGTAATAGCACGATTAATATGCTCACAGCCTTGGAACGCTAGATGCAGCTGATGTTTCTTTGCAAATGCCTGCAATGGCTCAAAAATCGCCTCTCCAATTTCAAGCGCGCCTGCTGTGCCAATTTTCTGACCAATCACTTCAGATGTCGAGCAGCCTACAACAAAAATAGTATTTGGTCGTAGGGTTACCTGCTCTTCAAATTCACTGAGTAACTGAGTCAAATGTGTTCGTATTTGTTGTACAACCACGATGCTCAGCCCCTTAATTTATTAATATTTATACCCTACATTTAAAAAGTCCACGGAACTTGTTAAATGTGTACTAGCTTTACTTGCTTTACTTATTGCTCAAGCTCAGCGATTTTTTCAATGCGTCGCGTATGACGACCACCTTCAAAATCTGTTTCAAGCCATACTTTAGCGATTTCACGTGCAAGGCCTGGCCCAATAACACGCTCACCCATTGCTAAAACATTTGAATCGTTGTGGCAACGCGTTGCTTTTGCACTAAATAAATCATGTACTAAAGCACAACGAATCCCCTTAATTTTATTTGCAGCAATGGACATACCAATGCCTGTGCCACAAATTAAAATACCTTTATCAAATTCCCCGCTAGCAACACCTTCAGTAACTGGTTTTGCATAATCAGGATAGTCTACTGAATCCGCAGATTGTGGACCAAAATCTTCGTAGCTAATATTTAGCTCATCTAACAGTTGCATAATCTCACGACGTAAATTATTGCCTCCGTGATCAGAAGAAATTGCTATTCTCACTGGGTTCCCTCATTTCGAAATTATAGTCAACACTAGTGTACCACTTCTCCCTCAAGAATAACATGATTTTTCTTGCATTTTTATGCTGATTTCTCCTAAAAGACGAACATTTCTTGTATTTCGATATAAAATCATTCACTTTTATGTCCATTTATCTGTGGATACTGTGAATATCATGTTGATAAATTCGGATAACAGTATTTTGTTGTAATATTCCATCTTCTGAAGTTTTTTTAGCTTTTCAATTACAGTGGACATACTATATCAATATTTTTTCTAGGTATTACCAGTGGTTGGTGATAAAAGGCGGCTTTACATCCAATGTTGGGTACGGCACAATATAAATCTTCGTCGATTGGATGGTGCAATTCGCCGCTTTGTAGCTATCCGTCGTTCGGGCTCTTCTTTCCGTCGCTTCGTTGGCTATCCGTCGCTCGGCTTCTTCTTTCCGTCGCTTCCTTGGTTCTATCCGTCGTTTGGACTCTTCTTTCCATCGCTTCGTTGGCTATCCGTCGTTTGGACTCTTCTTTCCGTCACTTTGACTGTCCTATCCGTCGTTCGGACTCTTCTTTCCGTCACTTCCTTGGCTATCCGTCGTTTGGCTTCTTCTTTCCGTCGCTTCGTCGGTTCTATCCGTTGTTTGGACTCTTCTTTCCGTCACTTCGTTGGCTATCCGTCGTTTGGACTCTTCTTTCCGTCACTTTGACTGTCCTATCCGTCGTTCGGACTCTTCTTTCCGTC
>NZ_MDDN01000015.1 GCF_001708185.1 Lysinibacillus xylanilyticus
GAATAAGTTCTTGAAAGTTGCATTTCACCTTATTACACACGGCATATTGTACGATTATGAGTCCGCACTACCAGCTCTGAAATCGTAACCAAGTTTATATTTACTATAACACACCGACCTTTCGAAAAAAAGAAAATCGTAAGGTCTTTTAGTCGTGCGAAAATTTAGTTGTAGTTGGGAGGGGTACCCCTCCCAGCTACAACTAAATCAAAAAACAAAAGAAATTAAAGAATTACACTTGACTGGAGGTAAGAAATGAGGCTGTTACATTATTAGTTCATCACCATTATATCGCTATAAAATATATAGAAAATAACTCTACCTGGTTAGAATTGCAGGTTGAAAAAGATTGCATCAAAGTAAGTGAATTGGAATGTGAAATAGGACCTTCATGGAATAGCCTTATTTGCACAGAGGAAAAATACTTTAAAGGTGCTAAATTTGGATCCTTTCATGATATTACGATTTTAAAAGAACAGTTTGAGAATGAAGTGAAGGAAAAGACTCAAATGTTTATTGAAGAAATAAAGTGTATGAATCCAATGATAATAGAATCGAAATTTTTTAAGCGTATTTTTTATTATTCCGCTAAGATGCTTTAGTCGAGTAACCAAAAGAAAGGGGTATATCAAAAGCCATTTTACAATGACTTCTGATATACCCCAAATACCATTACTTATTGAGCAAGATATTCTTGGCCGTTAATTGTTACTTTAGAAGCGGAGATTAGCGTGTCTTTATTTGCTTCAAAATATGGGTCTAAAATTTTGTAAAATGCTTCCCATTTTTCTTGAGCTTTTTCAAAATCCCCTTTTTTATCAAGAGCTAATGCTTCTTCATAAAGTGGTTTTAATTGCTTTTTATCCGCTTCATTGACTTCAAATTCGAAGTCAGACATGTATTCTTCAAATGGTACTGGTTTGATGAACTCGCTAATAATTTGATCGAATTCACCCCATAGTTTTTCAGACAACTCCGTATTTTCCTCTTTATCTGCTTTTAGAATATTTTCATAGATCGTTTTTAGTTTGGCTAAAGTTTCGGTAGGGATATCTAATTCCCAGCCTTCCATGAACTCTTCAAAAGTTTGTGGTGGATATAGTACATCTAAATATGGTTGGAGAATTTTATAAAATTCATCCATTTTTTCAGTAGCTTTTACTTCATCACCGTTTTTATAAAGCTTTATCCATTCTGCATAAATAGCTTTAAGCTGTGTAATATCGTTTTCTTTAATAACGATATTGTTCTCTTTAAACCCGAAATCTTCTATATACTCTTCAAAAGTTTGAGGCTGCCAATTAGCCAAAATATAAGGTTTTGCAATTTTATACATTTCTTCGTGAATTTTTTCTATTTCTTCATATTTCTTTTCGATTTCTTCATCAGTCGCCTCTTTTCCTATTTCAGCGGACACTTCTTTTTCTAACTTCTTGATGTCATTAAACATTTTTTCTAATTTTGTTAAATCTTCTTTAGTTACTTCTTTAGGCAATTCTTTTTTAAAAACTTCAAACGTATAGAAGTCTGAATAACTCTCTACAACACTACCTTCTACAGAAATTTCCTGTCCTTCTACTAAGTTCATTTTTTCTAGCTGTTCGGCAGAAAATTTATAGAAACTGATAAAGTAATTTTTACCATCATTTCCTTTAAGGTTCATTCCATCGCCGTAGATGTCTTTAATTTTTCCTGTAATTTTGTGTTCAAGTTGAACAGTAATACTACTACTATCTGTTGTTTTTACTTCTTCAGCTCCTGCTGAAAGTGGTGTCAGAACAGCCATTCCTAATGTTAGTGCAGATGCAAGCATCCAAGTTCTTTTAATCGGTTTATTCATATTTATTTCTCCTTTTATTTTTATAATTGGTTGTTACCAATAATTAGACGATTTACCATTTGAAAAAGTTCAACGTTTTAGAAAAAAAGTTGAAAAATAAAAAAGGTGAGTGGATGAAAAGACATATTTTATGATTGGTGCTTTAATAGTTGTAGAACAAAAAAGCTTAAGCATTCTAATTTAAGTACAGACTTCATCATTAAGTCTGAGACATGACGAAATTCAGGCATTCATTGTAGAGACTTTATATTTGACAGGTGGTGTGAACATGGGAGTCGCTGAAGTATTAACAATTGTCTTGGTAGTGTTAAAGCTTACAGGTGTTATTGCATGGTCTTGGTGGTTAGTGCTATTACCAGCAATCATTTCTTTCAGTATTTACCTATTAATTTTCGTGATAAAGCTAATAACGGTCATAATTGCTGCGGTAGCCGTGAAAAAACGTAAAGAGGTGTAGTGAAAGGGGATCAAGGACATTGATTAAAGCGGTAATATTTGATTTAGATGGAACATTGTTAGATCGTGATCGTTCTGTACGTGTATTCATTGACCAACAGTACGAGCGATTAAAGCCACATCTGTCACATATTTTAAAGGAGACGTATGTTCATCGCTTTATTGAGTTAGATAATGGAGGTTACGTATGGAAAGACACAGTTTATAAGCAAATGGTTGAAGAATTTTCTATTGAGCTTTCTCCAGAAGCATTGTTAGAAGATTATTTACAACAATTTAAACATCACAGTGTTCCATTTGAAAACTTGCATAGTATGTTACACAATTTGAAAAAGCAAGGCTTCAAACTTGGCATTATTACAAATGGTTATGGGCAATTTCAATTAGACAATATACGGGCATTAGGGATTGAAGATCATTTTGACGTGATTCTTATTTCTGAATGGGAAGACATCAAAAAGCCGAATGCTGAAATATTTCATCGAGCACTATCCAAACTAGGGGTGTCAGCAAACGAAAGTATGTACATAGGGGATCATCCTTTCAATGATGTGGAAGCGGCTAAAAAAGTAGGAATGGTGGCTATTTGGAAAAGAAATGATGGATGGCAAAGTGTTGAAGCGGATTACATCATTGATCATTTAATAGAAATTCAAGACTATATTAAATCATTGAATGGATGTTAAACGTGGAACATAAACAGAATGAGGAAATGAGTATTGAAGAATTGAAAGCGGTGTTCTTTAAAATGCAGAAGGGTTTGAAACCTAAAATATCCAACAGGAGCAGACGGTGCCATCGTGTTTCGGCGGGCGCAGACATAGCCTCGCAGAGCCCGTGCCAAATGCAATTTGGATTTAGAAGTATAATATGAAATCAGGCGTGTTGATTAGGGAAAAGTAGGTTTATTATTGAGCGATAAAAGGATTTTTTGTTGCGATTTTGCTAATACTTCACATTTTAACTGATTGTAGCGTAGGGCTACTCGACTCCCGCAGGAAAGCGAGTAACCCGTAGCGGAAATCAGAGCATTTAATTAATCAGTGTGGATAAAAGTGGTTAATCAACACGCTTGATATGAAATATTGACTAGTAAACTATTTGATATAGGCGGTAGATTTAGTGAAAAAGCTTGTAATTACATATGAAATTTTTATGATTGTTTTAATCCTTATCTCAGTAGTCCTGGCACTCATGTTTGATAAACGATTTGTGATTTTTCAACAAACTATTTGGCTCATCTTCGTAGTGGATTACATTGTTCGTTTTGCACGAGCAGAAAATAAGTGGCACTATGTTAAGAAACATCCTTTAGAGTTAGTAGCTTTAATCCCTTTCGATTCCCTTTTAAGAGCAGCTAGACTCGTCCGTATATTTAAAGTTCTTCAATTGCTTGGCATTAGTTCACGTTATTTAAAACCTTTTTATGCGGTGTTAAGAACGAATGGATTAGACACAGCTTTTAAGTTTGGTGTCGCCATGTTATTTCTCATACCAATACCAATTGCTATAGTTGAACCCGCGATTGAAACCTACGCTGAGGCGTTGTGGTGGGGTTTGATTACAATTACTACTGTTGGCTACGGAGATATTGCGCCTGTTACCGTATTAGGTCGATTAATGGCTGCTGTATTACTAATGGTAGGGATTGGGATTGTCGGTATATTCACATCTGCAATGACTAATTATTTTAGTAATAAACCTAAAGATTCTCGAGATAAGCAAGTTTTGAAAGTAATTCAGTCAATTGATGAGATTGAAGACATAACAAAAGAGGATATTGAGTTTATCCAGTTATTCTTGAAAAGGAAATTATGACTATATGCAAATGAGTTAGCCATCTGAAGCGCCTACTCTTTATTTAACAGAGGTTTGTTTTCAGAAATCCATTAATTCACCTTTTAACGTTTTTTGGGTCACCTGGTTGTATGCTTATTTTAATAATATGTATCATTGTCTTTTTTCTTCTTAAAGATTACTTTGGAATGTGAAAAACGATTTGTTATATGTACATAGACTTTAGTTAGAAATTAAAAAAGAAACAAGAATCAGTATGCAGTATTATACATGCTGCATCTGATGATCTAGCCGAAAAACACTCTCGAATCAACCATGTATAAAATTCTGTATACACAATAATTCAGTTTCGTTCTTAATTGTACCTATATCATATTCCGTACTATTTTCGTCTTTGGAAAAATATGTTTCTGTCAATGAAGGATTATTTAATTTGGATACAACAAGTGCTGTTAAAGATGGCGTTAGTTTAGAGCTATTAGAAGGTCAGTAAAGATATTTCGATTCTCTAAATTTAGAAATCACTAATTTAGATTCTAATTCAGATATTTACCTAATAATTTATCTTTATTTGCTAATTGTAATGGAGTAACAACAAGCTCAACAACAAATTGGTGGGGGAAAAGTAGGAAACTTAATTCATGTGATGCTAATAAATTTGCAGCTGATTTAGCTAGTGTAGCAGTAGGTGGTGGTAGTGCTGCTCTTTTAGCAGTTTGGGTTCCAGGAATGGGATGGGCAAGTATAATTGCAGCAGGATATGCTGGTCTATTTTCATCACGTGTTTATGCAAACAATTCATATAGTACTGGAGTAATATGTAATCTTACTTGGGCAATGATTTTTGATGTGGAACCACAATAAAAAATAGCAAAATAAAAAATACTGTATATAATCTCCTTTTTAAGATAATATACAGTATTTTTATATAGCGCTACTTAATATACTAGGGATAATTATTTTTGTTTTAATACTAAATCACCTCTTTATGGAATTAAGTTTTCTGATTGATCTTTACATCGTAAGATAAACTTCGTAATTAACAATTTATTAGTACTAGATTGTTAATTACTAAACTCTTTTAGAATAAAGAATCATTGTTCCTGGAATAGTCAGGGCCATGATACAAAATAGAACACTAAGTGCTTGTGTCGAGCTAAGCGTTAAAGGTCCTAAGGAACTTGTTAGTAAAAAAAGAACGCTGATCGTACCGAATAAAACGAAATAATTAACTGTCATTGCTTTTCCAATAATTTCTTTTGCACGTTCATCCTTAGGGAAAATATGTGGTGAAAGGTATGCTAGCATTAGCTGATTTAACCCCAAAGCTAGGAGTATAATATAATTAGGAAATTCTCCCTTGAATATAGCCTCATAATTTAAAAAAATCCCCATTCCAGTTGCAAAAAGTCCAGAAGTTAAAAATGATATTTGATTTTTCTTTGCATCAGACATAAAGTTCATTCCTCCTGATAAATAAATATCTCTTCAATTCTACAATTAAATATACGAGCTAGTTCAAATGCTAATATGATAGATGGGTTGTAGCGTTCTTTTTCGAGTGAAATAATTGTTTGTCTTGATACATTAAGTAGTTCAGCCAATTTATCTTGAGTTAAATCATGCTTAGCGCGTAAATTCTTTATATTATTCTTCAAACTTTGCCCTCCAGAAAGTAAAGTAAACTTAACTTTACGTAAAGCTTACTTTACTTTTTGGAGGTCGTCAAGTACAAAAAGCACTCAAGAATCCATCTATCATAGATGAATTTTAGAAACATTAAAAAGTACAATCTTCGTCATTTTCATACCATTCCCGATCATGGGGTCCCGTCAGATTAATACGGATAACGTTACAGAAATATACACGATTTTATGCAAAGTGAAGAACAAACCAAACAAGTAAAAATACTGCTACATCAACCGTTTACGCCACCTGTATAAAAGACGTATAAACAATGTTCATAAGAAAATCCACGAAACGTTGATTTAACAACATTTGTGGATTTTTGGTGTATGTCCAAACTTGCGTTTGGGAACGTTTTTTAGTTTTATTTTTTATACTTTATACAATGGTAAAAATCAGTTTATAGAGCTTGGGGTTTCTAACTAATTCCACCATTTTCATGTGTGATAATTTTATTCTCTACAAAAAAAATAAATCCACGAGTCCATAACTCGTGGATTTTTTACTCTTATCGAGAGTAAGCTACGAACGCAATATACGAATTCTTTGTAACCATCTGTCCCGATTGCGAATTACTATTACTATCTGTATAAGGCATTTGAGTAAATCGTGTTTCCACCCTCGCTCCACCTGAAGATGGAGCGATGTTTGAAATGTTACCAAGATTTGATTTGGGAACGTTTAATTTATATATTATACATACTTGAGTGTCTTAGTAGTTTCTTTAACAAAATCCATAAATGCTTTCTCTTCTTCAACAAATGGATTGTGATTCGATTGTTCGAAGATTGTTAATTCAGACGTAGGAATGAGGTCAGTAATTTCATGACTAAATTCAATCGGACACTGTGCATCATATTTTCCGCCAAATACATAAGTATCCACTTGAATTGTTGGAAGGTCTTTTCGTAAATCCAATGATTTTACTGCCACTTTTCTAAAATAGTCCAAAGCTTTACCAATTGTGCGACCACTACTTGGCAATGTAAGTGCATGCTTTAATTTTTCCTCACTTACAAAGGACATCATTGCCCATTCAAAAGATAATTTACTTCGTTCTTCTTGTATTGTATTTGGATTATTCAATGCTTCCATAATTTCAATCATTCGATTGAAATTCGTATTTTCAGGACAGTAAACACTATTTGGATGACTTGCGTAAGCTTTACTTGCTGCACTGCAACCACAGATACATTTTGTTAGAGATTGTTGCTTTAATACAGCATATTGCAATGCAAGCATGCCACCTGTTGAATGCCCTGCAAAAGCCCATTTAGGAATATGTAATTCTTCACGAATCGCTTCTAAATCTAAAATAATTTCTTCTAAATTCATCTGTTCATCCGTTTCAATGACAGATGAATTGCCTGCACCTCGGACATTAATTAAAAATACTTGATAATGTTCTGTGAATGGATTAGCAAACCAATTGCCTTTTTCATTAAAAGCCATGTAATAGTGTGTAATAGCAAGTGGCTCGCCATTTCCCCTTACAAAATATTCGAAAGTTCCTCTTGGTGTTTCAATTAATTTTTGTTCCCACATATTTGACACATCCTATTTTCTATAATTTGTAATATTCTAACAAATACAATTATACTCTTTTGGATTGCTCAATAGGAAAAGAAACATTCCCAAAACGTCACCTTTGGGTACATTTCTTTGTAGAGTCACCAAAGTCTCATTAGGGAACATAACAATCATTAGCAGCCAAAATAACCCCTCATTCAATTGAATGGGGGGTATTCCCTAACTTCCATTTGGGAACGTTATTTAGGTTTATTTTGCATATCTTATAAATCATTAATGTACTTATGTCGTAGTGAATTTAAAGTCATATTATATATCACTTGTATATTTTTCTGGTAATAGCTCCATTACGTTACATTTTACTAATTCACCTTTGTAAGAAATAATTACATTGATATCTTTTCCATAATCACTTATTAATTCACGACACATTCCACAAGGAGCTACTACCCAGCATTTTTCAATATCTTCGTGTGGATGTGGATGAGCGACAGCTACAATCGTTTCAAACTCGTGGTCACCCTCTGATATCGACTTTCCAATAGCCATTGCTTCACCACATACCGTTATTCTGCCTACATTCGCTTCAACGTGTACAGCTGAAAATATGTTTCCCGAAGTTGTTCTAATAGCCGACCCGATGTGATGACGTCCATATCTATAATTTTTCTCTATTACTTTTTCTGCTTCTTTAATCAATTCATAATCTTTATTTTCTAAAGGCTTAACTTTCAACATAAAATCTCCCTCCCAATATAATTAATTATACAATATTTGGTAGGTTATATCTTATGATTAAAAAAACCTTCCCAAAGCGAGGTTTGGGAAGGTTTGAAGTGCTTGTTGCACTAAACATCCATTTCTAAATTTCGGTTCTTTTTGAAAGTTTCTTTTTAATAACAAAGTAAGTTACTACACCTAAGCAAATGTATATAATCAACATATAACTTCCCAATAACATTGAGTCCTTAAATCCAGTGGTTAGCGAATATATACTTAGTAATATATAGATTGTTAAAAATACATATCCCTTCTTTCTACTTTTCACAAAGACGGAAGTAAAAATAGCCAATATTAAACTGACAGATATTAAATGACTTAAAATGAGCATTATATACATCAAAATATTAAACTCCATTAATTATCCCCCAATCATCTACAAATAAAAGCAATTCCCTATTTTCAGCAAACCTGCTGCGTTAATTGGATTATAACCTTCCCAAACCCTCGTTTTGAAAGCTTTCCTTGTAAGGTCACCTAAGTCTTATTTGGGACCGTTTTTAAGTATATATGTGTATATTTTATTCGACAATTTTTGCTTGGCTATTTAATTTAGAAGAGCGAATAAAATTTACTGTGTACTTTACTAAAAATATGCTTAATACTCCGCCTGAAATATTAAATAACAAATAGATAATATCTGTATAAGTAAAGCTACTTATAGTAAAACCAGTCCACCCAAGTAAAAGACGAGCTAAATCCATCACTAAACAGCTTAAAATGACCATTGAAATGGCTTTCTTATTACTTTTTAAATTGAATAAAAGGAATAAATAAATGCCTAATGGTACAAATAAAATGACGTTATAAACCATAGCTGAGTAGCTCCACATAGAAATCTTAAAGTTCATTGTATCGAATATTCCAAACCAATCATTCGTTGAAATAAAAGTTCTACTATTATCTGATGAATTTTGAGGAAGTGTAAATCCACCAAATTTAATTTGAATAAGGCTGATTAAGTAAAAAATAAAGCTATACAGAATAACTCGTTTCTTATTGCTTTTTTCTGCTTTTCTAAAATAATCAAGAAAGATATCAATAAAAATATATACCAGCAAAATTAAGAATGCTACGGGAACAATATTGTAAAGAATATATGTTGAATCCACATTTAACCCCTCCCACCGTTTATAATATTTTATAGCCACTATTAATTTTACTTAATTTACCACCATAAAACAAATTAATTCATTATATTAATCAAAGTACAAAACAAGTTACCAAAGAATGGATTTGATCCATCGCTTCCCTTACATCTGCAATAGATGCTTATCATGTTCGCTCAGAATACCATAGTCTGCCGCGCGACCCATTTGAAAAAGAAGAGTCCGAACGTGCTGAGAACGAATTAGAGAATGGTTCAAAAGAAGATGAAAAAGAAAAATTTGTATCGACGGTGGATACGAGGGGCATGGGGTGGTAAATTCCTACTTTTTCCAATAGGATTGATGAATGGAAAAGTGGAGATGAACCCTTCGTTGGCAATCTAGTAGAAGAAGTGATTCAACAGATGGCGCACCAAAAGATTATCGCTGAAATGAAAGAAGGTTCTATTATGATTACGCCAGAAAGAATCGACATTTTATTACAGATGGTAGAAGAAAACAAAGATAAATATGAACGTCATGAAACGTATATAGATATATTAAAACGTTGGAAAAAGGGTGATTTTTCAATAGTTGAACATGATCATAATGTTTTGATGCGTATGCAAGGGGGGAAACGGCCTGAAGGTGCAGCGATAGGTATTGCTTCAGAAGAACAAGAGAAAGACTATATATTCCAAGTCTTCGCTAAAGAGGTAGATGAAGTTTTTGGAACGACAGAAAAACGGAATTAACTTATGTTATTTTGCTATTTGAAGTTTTTGTTAAATCATCAATGTATACAATGCAGAATAAATAGTCCGAGAATACATCAAAAAAACATCTGTTGCCCCAAGCGGCTCATCGGGCGACCCCAGGAAGCTTTGCTCTATGCGAAAGCGAACCGACAGCACTTGGTCGGAACGGAAATCAACCCCCGCGTTTTGCCATAGAGTCATACTTTATTTAATAAGACACCCCAATTGAACATGAAAAACAGCTGATAAACATATTTCAGCTGTTTTTTGAGTATGTAAGATAGTAAAGCATTTTTATTAAAACCAATACAATATCTTATAATTTCAAGCTACTTTAACCAATTTAATCATTTACTAGTTTGATATGTTTTAACTGCAGGAGGGACATATGCAGCACATTGATCCAAAAGCGCTGTAACGTCTTCATCGACAAGCAATGCGTTACGATATTGGGGTTGTAAAAATTGTTCGCCTTGCATATGGTCAAATAACCCAATAAGTAAATCGTAATAATGATTAATATTTAAAAGACCACATGGCTTTTGCAGAAGGCCAATTTGATTCCATGTGAATACTTCGAAAAATTCTTCTAACGTACCAGGTCCACCCGGTAAAGCGATAAAGCCATCAGCTAGTTCCATCATTTTGCTTTTGCGTTCATGCATTGAATTAACGACAATAAGCTCTGTTAAATGTTTATGTGAAATTTCTCGTTCCTCTAGCAAAGTAGGGATCACGCCAATCACTTTACCGCCTTCACGAAGAACTGTGTCTGCAACTGTACCCATCACACCTACACTAGCTCCACCATAAATTAAGGTAATATTACGTTTAGCTAATTCTTTTCCTAGAAGAATAGCCCCTTCTTTATATGCCTCAGAAGCACCGATGCTCGATCCGCAAAACACTGCAATACTATTCATCATCTTTCCTCCATAACTAATTATTTTCTTATATAGTATAATTTAATTTTAAAAGGAAAGAAATGGAGGAAGATGAAATGGAATTAAATGAATTTCAAAAATGGGTGAAAGATTACTATGATACACGTGGTTGGTCTGATTTAAGTATATTTACGCGTATAGGCTTTCTTGCTGAAGAAACAGGGGAAGTCGCAAGAGCTATACGAGCATTAGAAATTGGGAGAGATCGACCAGATGAAAAGGTTAATTCTTATGAAGAAAATAAGCAAGAATTAGTAGAGGAGCTGGGAGACGTTCTAGGGAATATTATTGTGATAGCCAATAAATATGATATTTCACTTGAAGAAATTTTCACAGCTCATCAGGAAAAGCTAATGGCTCGTTATAAAGCGTAAAAATCTGTATAGAAAGGGGATTCATATGGATTATCAAATTGAGGTTTTATTAGAAAATCACGATGACTTTACTACGTTTTTAAATACAAAGTTAAAAGAGTACAATGACGAACATTCACCGTATCATAAAGAAAGTAGACAAAAAGGTTCTGTACGTCCTTTAAACTTAATCGTCACAGATCACCAACAACAATGGATTGGTGGTATCACTGCTGAGGTTTATTGGGGATGGGTGGAAATCAACAAGTTTTGGTTTACTAAAGAATACCGTGGAAAAGGAATTGGTGGACAGCTACTAGCGAAAGCTGAAGAAACAGCTAAGCAAATGGGAGCTACAAAGGCACTGTTAACTACATATGAATTTCAAGCACGTACGTTTTATGAAGTGAGGGGCTACCAGGTTGTAGGAGAAATAAAAGATTATCCTCCAGGAAGTAGCTATTACACAATGATAAAACATTTAGTTTAAGGGTAAAGGGCTGTCACATTCTTTCGTTATGACAGCCTTCTGTTTTATTAATTTATATCTCCTAAATAGATGGGCGTTGCTTGACCGCTATCATACTGCTGGAGATACTTTTTTAATTCTTTTGGGTAAAGTCGATAATTAGATAAATCCTCAATCGTTACCCATTCTAGTCCTATTTGATGACTATCAGGATTTGTTGGCTGAAAGTTCGTGTCATTTCCCTGTGATAACTGACAAACAAAATAAAATTCCGCTTGATGAGCATCAAAATCGAAAGCTGCATGCTCATGATTTTTCCCAATATATTCCCGAATGAACAGTAGATCTCCGATTTCAACCGAGCAACCAATCTCTTCGATACATTCTCTTTTTAAAGCAGTGTGAAAAGTTTCTCCATGTTCCTGACCACCTCCAGGAAAAAGATAAAAGTAGCCTTCAGTGTCTTTATTTTTTGTCAGTAAAATTTTATTTTCTTCTACAATTACAGCTTTAATGGAATTCCTAATATGCATGTATATCTCTCCTAAATTAGATTATGTAATGAAAATATATGGCTTAAAGATGACTAAAAAAACGCCCGAATGTCAAACTTATAGAAAAGGGGAGATTTAGTGTGTACTCTATGTCAAATTTTAAATTACTCGTTGAAAAGCAGGCTGAAATTGATACTATTTATCAAAATTGCGATACATTAATACAAAATAATGTAACGCCAAAATTAGATGCTGAAGTCAATACATTTCTTGATAGTATAAATAAAAAATTAACAGAACAAGGTTTTACAATAACTGTAACATCTACGGGACTAATTGCCAATTATAATGAAGCTGTTATTAATGTTGATAAGTCTTCGAAAAATCTAGAAGAATGTTTTTTCATTAATTTAAATAATTACGTGGAGGATCAAGTTTCCATTAAGCTCGACATTTCGGATTCAATGCTGCCGAAAATATCTAATAATCTTGATGGCTATTCTGATATGATCGAGCAAATGACCGATACGTTGAAACAAGCAAAAAGTCTCGAAAAAGCCTGTACTTCACCAAAGTTTATTTATAAAACCAAAAATAATATCGTGTTAAATTCTGCGGACGAGGCCGTCAATTACTATTTTCAGTAAAAAGGAAGCGCTAATGATTATTTGGATTGGAGGCTGGGCGACTACCTTGGGTTCATTTGACACCTAAGGAAAGCGGTCAGCCAGAACGGAAATCAATCTCACGTTTTGGTATTGAGTAAAAATTTTCTGGAAATTCCACTTGAATAGAATAATCGATACATATAAAATGGAAACAAATGTTCTTTTGAGGAGGAATAAATAAATTGAATACATATAATCCATTACAGTTAGTGTTATTTGATGCAAATGATATTCCAGGATTAATAGCCCTTTCTGACTCTGTCGGGTGGGATTACGATGAATTCGAAATAACAACGGTTATGTTGTCAGGTAAAATATTTGGTCACAAAAATGCTGAGGGAAAAATTGTATCAAGTGCGGCCATTACTACATATGAAAGAAATTTAGCTTCAATTGGCATGGTCATAGTTCATGAGAATTATAGAGGACTCGGTCTAGGTAAATTAGCTACTCAAAAATGTATCGACAGTGTTTCAGAACATACAGCAATTATGCTCGTTGCGACCAAAGATGGTGAGCCTTTATATAAGAAAATGGGCTTTACCACTGTAGACTATATTCATAAACATCTTGCCGACAATTATAGTAGGGCAAAAAACTTTGCTTCTCACGAGTGGTCACTTGAAGATTTTCAAGAGCCTGATTTTGCTGCCATCGTTAATCTGGATGCAGCAGCCTTTGGAGATCAAAGAAGTAATTTCCTAAAGAACAGAATTCAACAATCACAGCGTTGTATCGTTGTGAAAGACCATCAGGCAAATATTATAGGCTTTGGCATGTCTATTGCAGGGCCAATCAATCTAATTTTAGGTCCTATTGTGGCGCCAGATTCACAAACGGCTACCTATATTTTAGATGCTTTAGCGAAAGACCATCATGGAAAATTAAGAATGGATGTACCATCTGGACATGCTGAATTCACTAAATTTTTAGAGCAAAGTGGCTTTAAAAAGGCAAATATACCTCCAGTTATGATTCTTCATGCTGAAAAAATGCCAGCAAGAAATAATACGCTATTCGCCATAGCAGCGCAAATCTTTGGCTAAAACCCTATGAGGGCATCATTCTATTGGATGTGCTCTTTTTTTATTTTTTAAAGGGTTTTAATGGAAATATAGAGAAATAGAAAGTAAAGGGGGAGAATTGAATGTTTCCTAATTTAGAGACAGAAAGACTTATTTTAAGAGAGCTTACACAGGATGATGCAGAGAGCATTTTTATTATGGACAAGAGCCATTCCTAGAAATACAGCAAGCGGAAAATCTAGTAAAATTATTTTCAAAGAACTTTGCTGAAAAAAGAGGAATAAGATGGGGAATTGAAAGAAAAGGAACGAATGATATAATCGGAACAATTGGCTTTAACGCTTGGTCACCTCTATATAAACGAGCAGAAATCGGTTATGAAATTCATCCTGATTATTGGAGAAAAGGATATACGTTAGAAGCGGTTACCGAAATTGTAACTTATGGCTTTGAGCACATGGGACTGACTCGTATAGGGGCTGTTGTCTTTATAGAAAATGAAGCCTCAAATAAATTACTAACTAAAATTGGTTTTCAAAAGGAAGGGATTCTGAGAGATTATATGTATCAAAATGGTCAAGCGCACGATACTTTTGTCTATTCATTTTTACAAAGAGATATGGAAGGTGCATTTTCTCGATAATAAATCCTACGGAAATATATTCTTGTATAGCTTTAAATTGGATAATAGATGCTAACTAAGACCCGGTTTTGTATTTGCTTTTTTCGGTTATAGTACTAGTAAAAGCATGTATTTTATAGTGGTGAAAAAGTAAAATGTAAGGGGCTTTGAGTATGGAAATACACTATAGTACAGCTTATTTTGAAAAGTTGGATTTACTAGAAATTCTATATGCAAGGCAGGCAGCGTTAAAAGAAGCTATACCAATGGACAATCTCAGCAAAAGTCAATTGGAGCGCTTTGAACAAATGGAAGCGGCAATTTCTAAGTTAAATCAGGAAATTCGAATTCTTGAGCTAAACATTATCCAATCCGTAGATACTGCTGAAAATGAGGAAGAAAAATGAATTTAATAAGATTAACTCATGCAAAAATAATTAATTGCATGAGTTTTTTTGTTAAGAATTTATGTACTTATTCTATTACACATTCAAAAACGATAGAAAACTCGGTGGGAAAATCGGAATGAAACCGTTTTTATTATCTATTTTTTGAACAATATGGATTCAATTGATCTCTATTTAAACACCTTTAAAACAGCATTCTAAGTAGTATAATTAGTAAAGTTTTCGTTTTATTTGAGGAGAAATAAATGATTTTATTGTATCTAAATATAAGTTCTAGGTCTAAGTGCCTGTAAAAAAATAATAATAACGGGGTAGCTTTTATGTCTAATCCTTTATTCTTATATAAAAGTAGTTTTTTCGCTTAATTAAAACAAGCTTTTTAAGCTTTAATAATTATTGTTAGGTGTTATTAGTAGTGTTAGAGTAAATAAAGAATTAAAACCGTCTTTTCCTTCTGCACAAAGGGAAAGACGGTTTTAATTCTTGTCATTCTATCACTGGTAGCTTTTGCTTCATCGACGTTAAAAAAATCTTGTGATATAAGGAGAACTTATATGTTAGAAAAATCAATAAAAATATTTGCAACTTCGGCTATTTTAACAACTGCACTATTTACACCTATCATGACAAATCATTCAGTTGTTCATGCTGAAACAGCTGCTACGCAAACCACAGCTCAATATGAACAAAGAGAATTTGATCTTCCAGGTACAGGGAGCTATGGGGAGGAAGCAAAAAGAGAAAGAAGAGGACAGCAAAAAACATTTACTCCAACTGGAATCTATGTAAAACCAAATGAACAAGTTACAATTGAAGTATCAGGATCACAACCAATTAGAGCTATTATTGGTACACATGGATACGATAAAGAATGGGGTAAAGAATTTACACTTGTTCCCGGCTCTAATACCATTTCCTCTCCGAATGGTGGTTTATTAGGATTTGATAACTATCAAAATACAGGAACAATTCACGTGAAAGTAACACAAGGTGGAAGCCCTGTTCCATTATTTGAATTAGGGAAGCATACGAAAGAAGACTGGATTGCTATGATGAATGCATACCCTGATGCACATGCCGTCCAACTAAAATCAGAGAAAGCAGTACTTACTGTTACTCAGGCTAGTGCTAGAAAATATATCGTAGATCAAGACCCTGTTCCCTTACTAGAGAAATATGATGAAATGATTCGAGCACAAGATAAGATATCAGGATTATCTGAAACAGACGCTAATCCTTTACATCGACCAACTCGCCGCCTTTGGGCTTTTGTAGAAAACCCTAACAAATCAGATTGGGGAATGTATGCATCTCTTGATGGAGGCTTTTTTACTACTGCTGGGAACGCAATCGAAAGTGCTTTGAATGTAAATAAGTTTGGATGGGGACAGATGCATGAAGCAGGACACGCAAGACAACAACACCCGTGGAAGTGGAATGACCTTAGAGGTATGGGTGAAGTAACGGTTAATCTATATTCTTTAGCTGCACAAAAGCAATTATTCCCGAATGAACCAACACGTTTAGAAAAAGAAGGGGATTATGAAAGAGCCTTTCAATACTTAAAACAAACAGATAAAGATTATAAAAATATTGATGACTTGTTTGTGAAGCTTGTGATGATTTGGCAACTTCATTTAGCATATGGTGATGATTTTTATCCGAATCTTCATAAAATATATCGTGAATTACCCGAAAATCAACTTCCAAAAACGGATGAAGAGAAAATACAAGCATTTATTTATAACACATCCAAAGTAGCAAAACAAAATTTGCTTCCGTTTTTTGATCAATGGGGACTTAAAGCATCGGCAGAAACTAGACAGAATATAGAAGCTTTACATTATCCAACAGTAACTGCACCTATTTGGGAAGCGACGGATACTAGACATATTTCGTTAAACACATTATCTAAAGAAAACATGAAGGTAATTGCAAGTAGTGAAGAATTAGGTGTGGAACCTGCAACGAATGCGATTGATGGAAGAACTAGTACGATTTGGCATAGTAAATGGAGCGAGCAAAACAAATATCCGTTCTATTTAACAATTGATCTTGGCAATACTCGTACGATTACACAACTAGCATATGTTCCAAGGCAATCTGGACCTGCAAATGGTCGTATTCTTAACTACAACATTTACACAAGTACAGATGGTGTTAATTATCAAAAAGCAACTTCTGGAACATGGGAAAATAGCACGAAACAACAATTTGCAACATTTGATCCCGTATCTGCTAAATATGTGAAATTAGAGGTAGTAAACGGAATAAATGGATACGCCTCAGCAGCAGAAGTAGATATTTTAGGCTATTAATTTATCATAAAACGAAATAGACGTTATCCTTTCTATAGAGTTAATTGTTTGTGTGATTAAAGGGGTTGCTTATTTATTGTACGGGTAACCCAAAGGCTATCAACTTTTTAAATTATATACATTTAAACAAAAAACCAGGACTCACTTTACAAATGAGTACCTGGTTATTTTGTGCTTACTAAGGTCTATATGTTGATTAAAGCGCCATTTCTTTTTGAGTGAATAGGGAACCTGCTGCTAAAAATACCATAGCTGCTACGTTAATGACAAGGGCAACAATATTTAAAAAGTCATTTGTCGGCATAAATACAATAATCAGTGATGTTACTGCGACAAATAAGGGAATTACTTTATTGATGTTTGTGACTAATTGTAGCTTGTGGTAATGTCTTAGGATGAAATAAATACCTATTAAGATTGGTGCCGTTAGGAATACGCCTAAATATCCCCATGCATCTTCAATAAACCAAGGGAAAATGGGCATACGTGAAGTAAAGATAAAAAGATTTAATAGGATTGTTCCTACTAATAGGCTGTTTAAAATAATGACTTTCTTGTTTTTTTTCATGTTAATTGCTCCTTTAAAATTTAAATAGTATAAACGTTCTTTTTTCGTGGTCTCATTCCAAAATAATTTCCCCCAAATGTTTTTCCTTTTTGACCTCGTGACCTAATACGTTTCGACCAATCAAAAGATGTTCTTTTTTCAACATAACCAGTGTCTTTATAGAACAGTATCTAATTGTTTTTGAGAATATCTTCTTTCAAGATGAATAAGTCGAACATTCTTAAAAATCAAATCTTTATTCAAATAACATTATCCTTATCAATAAAGGTTACTTATAGTGTAATTTTACACTGAAAGTTACCTTTATGTAAAGAGTTATTATAACGGTAAATAATCACATTTATTAACGGTTGTTTATGTTTCGGTAGTGGTATTTCTTGGGAAGCACTTTATTTTGCAGCTTTTTATGCATATGAAAAACTAAAACCATTAGAGTGATTTATATCAATAAGGATAGCTTATTGAAAATTATAATTAACATTAATTTTACTTATGTTCCATAATAGGTGTAAAATGTAGATAACAAAAATATCCATAAAGAAAAGAGTGATAAAGATGGGAATTGATTTTCACAATAAGGGCAATCAAACTTCTTATACAACTCGACATGCTGACAACTCATGGATGGAAACCTTGAAAGAACTTGTCACGATCACAAATATTTCTAAGGCTGCAGATATAGGCTGTGGTGGAGGAATTTATTTAAAAGCACTAGCAGATATAGGTATACCATCTGTAATAGGCGTGGATTTTTCGGAGGCCATGCTCGTAGGGGCAAAAGAAAATTGTAAAGACTATCATAATATTACGTTCAAACAAGGGAATGCGTTGGATACAGGCTTAGAGAATGACAGCTTTCAGTTATTACTTGAACGAGCTTTAATTCATCATATCCAAGATTTAAAAACTTGTTTTCAAGAGGCCTATCGAATTTTGGAGGATAAAGGGGTCTACATTATCCAAGACCGTACACCAGAAGATTGTTTATTAAAAGGTGATGACTGCCATATAAGAGGTTATTTCTTTGAACGTTTTCCAAAATTAAAAGAACAAGAAATTAAACGCAGACATAGTAGCGACCGAGTAGTTGAAACACTGAAGGAAATAGGATTTAGCGAGATTAAAGAAGTAAAACTATGGGAAACCAGGGAAGTGTATGAACAGAAAGAGCAATTATTAAAAGATTTAAAGGAAAGAACAGGAAGAAGCATTTTACATGAATTAGACGATGAAGAATTAAATGCATTAGTGACTTATATGGATAAGTCAATTTCAATAGAAAGTACTATAGTTGAAAAAGACAGATGGACCATTTGGAAAGCGGTAAAATGATTAATTGTTTTCCGAAAATGAAGGTTCTATTTCAATTTTTGGTAGATTCAATCCGTCGCTACAGAGATTCAATCCATCACCTCCGTACTGTTAACGGACTGTTTAACTTAATCTAAAAAGCTCTCGTTCTGATTATCACACGAGAGCTTTATCTTCATTTATTCGCCTGATAGAGCTAAAAGGTATTTGTCCCGATCCGCTTCCTCCTGCATTTTATTGTCAACCAGCATGGCACCGTACCGCACATTAGTCATGTCACGGTCAACTAAAAATTGAACATTCACCTTTTCCGTTTTTTTATTAACGGGACAATCACCTTTAAATTCCACTACATCTTGTCCTTTTTGTGTTTCAAAATACACCCAATACGGATTTTCACAAGCACTTGCAAAGCCCGATTCTATAGTTTTACTACTATTTTCAAATGAATAGTTTTTAACATATGTAATATATTCATTATCTGTAATGTCCTTTTGTGGACCGTAAAAATACCAAAATACCCCTAAAATACCGATTGGCACAATCCACAGTATAGTTCTTTTGCTTAATTTCCCCATATTTGCAGCCCCCTTTAATAGTATATTTTATCATCTTTATACTAATTATTGCTAGCTTACAATAATATTTTCTGTTTAATGATTTTATCTTGTCGTGAATGGAAGGGGAGAATATGAAGAAGGTAGTCGTATTATAAAGATTTAGCAAGAATAAATTTGATTTAGTTCGAAATGAATGGTTTCAACTTTTCTCAGAGATTTTTTGAAGGAATTGTAAAGGGAATGTTTAAAAGGTTAAGTATTTATAGGAAACTTTCATTTGCTGGGTAACTTAATTACAATAGAACTAAGGATCAGTACATTTTTGGTGAAGAGCCTTTAAGGTTAAAGTATATTGTGGAATACAAAGAGGTGTTATGATGAAATCTTATACACAATTTGAACGAAGAAAATACATACTTGATGAGCTAGATCAATACAATCGAGTGATGGTCAACGATTTAGCAAAAGTACTAAATGTCACGACAGAAACCATCCGAAGAGATTTAGATTTGTTGCATAAAGAAGGCAAGCTAACGAAAATACACGGTGGAGCTCTAAAGAAAAACGATCATACCGTGGAATTATTTTTTAATAAACGTCGCAATGAAAACATTGATAAAAAACGTAGTATAGCAATGGCAGCAAGTAAATTAGTAGAGGATAATGATATTATTGCCATTGAAGTTGGCACAACGACGATGCAAATATTGGACTATCTATATGACAAAAAAAACCTCACTATTTTGACAAACTCTATACCTGCTGCGAATAAAATTATAGAGCTAAAGGAACAGTATGAGTCATTTGATTGCAAACTGATAGTAGCCGGTGGAATGTTAAATACAAATTCATTAGCATTATCTGGTGATATGACATTAAACTTACTTGATCATTTTACGGTGAATAAATTATTTGCTTCTTGTGATGGAATTTCATTGGAAAAGGAATTAACATGCACGTATATTGAGGACGCTCAAATATTTAATCGATTAAAGAAAAATGCAAGACAAGTTGTCATGATGGTCGATGAATCAAAATTCAACTTAATGAAGTTTTATAAAAGTGGGAGTTTTGATGATATCGATCTATTATTTACGAATGCTAAGCTCGATGCAGAATGGCAAAGAGCTTTAATAGCAAAAGGTGTTGAAATAATAACCGTTTAGAGGAAAAGAATATCCAACTGCCAAGAACCGAATTTACTTCACGATATCGATATTGTAATAAATTGCAAAGGGAAGGGCGAAACAGTCGGGGGCACACACCAATTAGATGGGAACAAGGTTGACGAAGTCGAATAGTTTCATCTATTAAATTGCCAATCAGGTTAGTTATATAACATTTATTGATTTAAAAGAGCTGAAAAAATAAGCAAAAAAGGACCGAAGCTGGTTCTTTTTTGCTTATTAAAAGGATACAAAATCACCTTTTTATATATATATATGAAATCCTAAGAATAGGATGAAATTAGAATTGTTAGTTTAAGATTGTTACCTTTAATTTTTTTACTCCGAAATTGATTGCATCTTGTTGAGAAGGGAAAAAGACATCGATTCGATTTCCTTTAATGGCTCCGCCAGTATCTCCTGCAATTGCTTCACCATAGCCTTCAACATAAACTTTACTACCAAGTGGGATTACAGTAGGGTCAACTGAGATGACCTTTGCATTTGGGTTTGTTTTAAGGTTAATTCCAGTAGCGGTAATACCGGTACATCCCTCACATGAAGCCGTATAGGCTGAAGCTTCCACTGTAATCTCCTTTGCAGCAGTATTACTTGTTGCTGGAGCAGTTGCTTCCGGAGTATGCCCCTTTGCAGCAGTATTACTTGTTGCTGGAGCAGTTGCTTCCGGAGTATGCCCCTTTGCAGCAGTATTACTTGTTGCTGGAGCAGTTGCTTCCGGTATATGATCCTTTGCAGCAGTATTACTTGTTGCTGGAGCGATTGCTTCCGGTGTATGATCCTTTGCAGCAGTATTGCTTGTTGATGGAGCAGTTGCTTCAGGTGTACGATCCTTTGAAGTTGTTTTATTTGTTGATGGTGGGGCTGCTGAAGTTGTAGTTCCCTTTGCTTCATTTGCTGCAGGCATTATTGGTTTTTCAGTGACAGCCGTCTTACTAGTTTTCAAACCATCAAAGATGAATAGTTTTAAACCTGGATGAATGAAATCAGTCTGTAATTGGTTCCATTCTTTAATTTGCGAAACTGTTACTTGATGATCTAGGGCGATGTCCCATAATGTATCACCTTGTTTAACGGTATATTGTTGTGCAATGGTTAGGACATCCCCTGGGTGAATAAGGTCGGTAGTAAGATGATTCAACGTTTGGATATTTTCTACAGAAGTATTATGTGCACGTGATAAATCCCAAAGGGTATCTCCTTTTTGTACGGTAATCGTTGCAGCTTGAGCATTAGCACTTAAAGTTGCCGAGAGCATTGCAACTGGTACAATTGATATAATTTTTTTAAGCATTTTTTTATCCTCCATGTTCTTGGTTGCTAATCTAAAATAATCGTAACATAGATTTTTCTGAGAAAAAGAACAAGGAGATGTTAATTCGTTTACGTCCATGTCAATTATATTGCAATAATATTGCTACTATTACTAAGAAAGTATTATTATTTTTTGAGTCGCTTTCAATATCAAAAATTATTATAGCTACTAGAAAAAAATCAATATGTTTCTTTGGGAGTGAAATGTCCTTTGTCTTTTAACTTATTGTCAAAAAATTCAAGAATGAGTTCGTTTGTCTTTTCAATACTGTAATATTGATCAATGTCGGCCCTTCCGCCTTGAAGAATATTTGCAAGTATAGGAGAGAAAAGTGGTAAATCGGTTAAGCTTAAATGTTTTGCCCCTTTTAAATGAGTAGTATATGCATCTTTGAAGTGTTCGTTATTGAGTTTGTTCGCTACGTAAGTAGAGTTGCTTTCGAGTTGTTCCCAAACATCGTCAGAATAAATGTTAAGAAGTGGGATTGTAAAGTCTTCGTTTCGCGCTACAAAATCATCTATTTCTCTATTATAAATAAGCTCACTAAAGAACGGTGCGTCAATATTTACAACTGCATCTACATCATCACGTTCTTTACCGATCCAAACACTTGCAGCACCGCCCATTGAATGCCCGAACACACCAATTTTCTCTGTATCGATATGTTGATAAATGGGGTCATTGTCACTTTTGGCTTTTGTAAGTATAGTATCAATGACAAAATTCATATCGTCTGTTCGAAGTTTCATCCATTTTTGAATGAGTCCATAAACTTCTTCCTTCGTGTAAATGCCTTCTTTATTAGAATTGCTGATTTCACTGTTATAATCAGTATTGATTAAAGCCTTCGTTCCATCATTTGAAACGGTATAAAAAGAGTGATAAGGATGATCGATTGAAGCGACTACATAACCGTGACTTGCGAGTTCAGTATAGGTAGACGTATTACTTGCCTTAATACCAGTTGCTCCATGTGAGAACACCAATAGAGGGTATGTTTCATCTGCGTTTTTTGGATACCAAAACTCCACATTAACAAATCTGTTGTCCCCCTTATCAGTAAATTGCTCAATACGATTCTTGTCAATATATGTGTAAGTAGCGGTTGCGACTTGAAATTGACCAGTCACTTTTGGTGATTTATGCTGTGGAAAAACAATTGCAGGTGTAAATGCAAATACCAATGCCAATATCGTAATCATGGTTTTCCACATAATAGATGAAGTTTTGTATTGTTGGTTATTTGTTTTGTTACGGATAAGAGAAATCGTTCCCTGTACTGCCAAAATGAAAAGTACTATTGTAGGCATTACCCAGCGGAAATTCCACACAATCACCGATGAAAGTGTGAGTATTACAAAGGCTATAAACATAGCAATCCTCATCCAACTCTTCATTTTTTTGTGATTTTGTTTCGTTATAACACAGTAGATTGCAAAAGTAATCTCGAAAATCAAAGTGATCAATAATAATAAAATTCCCATAGTAGTTACTCCTTTTTTTCGATTCATTTTTATTGAACTCATCATATGTAATCGCTGAAAGGAAGTATATAGAAAAACGGTAAGTTGTATCCACGAGCGACTAAGTTGTAAAAAAGGGGCAGGGACATAAAAATATTTCAATGCAAAATCAAAAAAATTTACATCAGAAAAGCGCAAGAAATCAACGTTGCTAAATTGATTTCTCGCGCTTTTTAAGGTTTTGATCAGTTATGTTCTAGCCTCATAATATACTGCTTCCAGATAACTGCTGCTTTATGATTTTATTGACTACTCAAATGCGTCTTTCTTAAATGCTTTTAGTTTTTCGTTGATTTTTTTTGCTTCTTTTTTATCCTTTTGCCATGACAGTAAACGAACTAGGAGATAGATTACGGCAATTTGTAAGGCCAAAATGATGCAATCTAATACACTATTCACAATACCAAAAATACTACTAAGGGTAATCAATAGAATCTCTAAAGTGAAAAAGTGTATGGCCATTCTTATCCGCATTTGCTTCTCGCTTATAGCATTAGGAGAATACAAAATAAATCCAATTGAGGCGCTTAAAAATGAAAATGCCATAATGATATAAATCGAATTCAAATCAAAGGACATATCGGGATAAAACATTTGTCGCAAAATAGTAATGATCATGATGATGGATGCGAAGATAATCAAGAAATCTTTAACAATCTTCTGTACAAATGCGCTAGTTCTCATTTTTATCCCTCCTTTTATAATCCAAGCATATTTTTAAGGACTGGCACATACTGTCTTGATACAACAGCCCGTTCCCCATTATCAAGTACCGCTTCAAATCGGCCACTTATGGACGGATTAATAGAAGAAATTTTGGCTATGTTCAAAATTGTTGATTTGGATGCACGAAAACAGTTCTTTCCCTGTAATAATTCCTCAAGCTCATAAAGCTTTTGTTTTACCTCAAAAACGTTTTCCTTGCAGTAAAGAAAAACCTTTCCATCAACTGCCTCGAAATAATAGATAGCACTAAGCTTAATACGGTGAACTCTATCATTTTGATAGCCGAGTACAATGAGGTTTTCAGTTTTCAGCCTATTTACGATTTCGTATATTTCGTCATTCACTTCATGACATCTGATGAGGATTTCTTCTTTCATTTCTTTGCTTATTTCTTCTATTCTAATTTTCATATTATCACCTGCGAAAATTCAAATTATTTCAGGTCGACTAAGGGTTTTTGTTTTTCATTGTTTTCAAGTGTTGGCGCGTTGATTAGTACAATCGGATCGGGATAATACTTCCATCCTTCAGACTACTTTATTATAACACTCCATATACAGTTCTATTTTACATTTTATTTGATTATTGGGATTTATACTAGATATTAGCCAGAGGAGAAAAGGCAGCGGTACAGGAAAAGTGTAGTGCAGCTTATAACAATGTTAAAGTCAAACGGTTAGAGAACTTGTTTGGGCAAAAAGGAATCATGGTTGTGTAAATCGATTCTCATAATAATTTCTGATCTTACTTGACTAACAAAGATAGCAGTTGACAATACAAGGTAGAATACTGACAAGGGGGAGTGTTGAGCAAAAGCTGAGAACATAAGTGAAATGAATTCTACAAATAAGGCTCATCACCAAAAGATGTGGGTGACATTGTTAAGAAGTTGTTTTGTATATAAGTTGATTGTAGTGGAGGCTGGGCTACTTCCTTGGGGATCACAGATGAGACCTTGTAGCGAGAGAGTAGGGGAACGGCCTCACTCATTCCTCGAGTTTGTCTTAAGAAAAGCAGCCTGCATTTGATGATGTAAAATCGCATGAAATTCCGTACCATAAAGATTTCTTGTCTTTACCGCACTCGTTAAGATTCTCGAAAAAAATGGATGGTCACTACCATTGTGCTTCCGTGTTTTCATTTTTCTTTTAAAAAGCAAAAAAACAACGAAAATTATCATAAGTAACTGAAAACACAAAAAAGCCAAAACCGCTTTATGAATGGGTTGTGGCTTTTTATGTTTATTTAAAGTTTATAAATATCGTCCCTGTGTTCCCGCACATTCTTATACTTCACGGAACAGATTTCTTCTAACATGCAAAAGTTCATTCGACATTTCTCAGGGAGTGACAGTGGATTATTTGTTATAATTCTATTTTCTGGTCAACCACGTTTCTCTAGATTTTTAGCAGTTTTACTTTGGTCAACATCCTTTTGGTTTTTAAAGGTACCCATGAGAAAATCATAGGCAGGATTCGTAACACCATACCAGTAATTTTCATTTTTGAAATGATGCCATAAATGAACCTTTTTCATCCAACGCCCCCATGGAGATATTGGCTGTATGGGGCGATGGGCGATATAATGCTTCCACTCATAAAATAATAAAAAGAGCATGATGCCTGCAATAAATGCGTTTGTCATGATAAAGCTAGATGAAAGAAAATAAAAAATGGCTGCTACAATTACAATGTTTGGCACACTATACCATAAGGGTAAAAATAATAAATGTAATTCATTCGGACTTGAATGGTGGTCATAATGTAAGCGTTTAAGCATTTTTAACAAAAAAGCATTCTTTGGTGGTTTCAGATGAAAAAGAAACCTGTGTGTAACATACTCAGCTAAGGAATACATAATCATGCCCAGAATAAAAGCACCCAAAATTCCGAAAGAGGTTAAATGTAGAATCATATAACCAAAGCTAATGAGGAATAGACAGCTCATGATTAATATATCAGGGTAGGAAAAATATTCTTTCATATATTTCATTTTCATTGATCACGCCTCCAGCATTTTTTATTTTTTTCTATCTTTCCAAAGAGCCAAGCTTTTCGCCATTGTTGTCGTAGATAACCTTTCCGCCTCCATTGCATCTCCCTTTAATGCAGCTTTTAATAACTCGTGGTAATAGTTGAAGGACAACTCACGATGATCTTTTACAGAAAAAAATCTCTTCGCCATATCTATATAAATGGAATCGAAGCTATTCAAAATAAGTAGAAAGATTGGATTGGCAGCCAGACCAGCACACCTTTTTTGCAAATCCCAATCAAATGCTGCGTAGCTTTCTGCACAATCTTCAAGCTGCTCTAGATTGGCAAGGAGAGCAACCACTTTCGGTTGATTAAACGTAACAGCATCACGAATATAAGTCGGAGTCAAAGAACTTCTTAATTCTAATAAGTACATGACGAATTCATCTGTAATGGTATGATGATTCTCAACAATATTAACAAGTGTCGATAGATTCCCATTGCGCCAATAATCATTTACAATCGCAGGCATTCCTTTTCTCCCTGTTATCCATCCACTCTTTCCTAAACGTTGAAGTGCCTCTCGAATAGTTGGTCGACCAACCCCAAATTCTTTTGCAAGCTCTCTTTCCGGCGGTAAAGTACTTCCTATAGAATAAACACCAGCCAATATAGATCTAATTAATTCATTCTCAATTTTATCTGAGGAGCGTTCTTTTTCTTTCAAATCCTCTTCCCCTTTGTTTTTTTGGTAATACAAATTAAAGACAGTGGTAATACCAAAAAGTATATATCAAGTTTGAATTTTCTGTCAATGGAATGTGACGAAATTTTATTAGAGAAGCAACGATCCAATTAGATCTAATGGTTTCCCTAAGATTATGGAACCTTACACAAGACAATTCGACGAATATTGAAAGAAAACGAATCAGAGAATTACTAGAAATTATTGAGAAAGAATTTGATTTAGACTACAAAATTAAGGTGAAGGTCATACCAAGAAGCGGCGTGAAAATTGCGGACCGCATCTTCATCAATCAAGATTAAGAGTTTCATTAGCCTGCGTTCCATGAAGAAGATGTTGAGAAGGGCATCTGTTAGGCATACGAAATAAAGCGGGAGTTTTTAGCAAACAGAACCGTTATTCCTTGTTGCCTAGGTGGTGAGAGGAAATAGTAATGAAAATTCAATTTCTGGAGATAGTTTGAGCCCAAAACCTTGCAGATGGTTTTTCACGAAGTGTGGGAGTGATGGAACTATGTAGAAAATGCGGATTTCGCAAAAGGTTTGGAAAATAGATAGGCAAATGGCTAGGATATAGTAAGTTAGATTGAGCAATGCCTCATTTAGATATAACGAGGTAAACCTGATCAAAAGTAAGTGCGTTTTTTAAAAACAGGCACATTCGCTTCATGCGAACGTGCCTGTTGGATTTGTATTTCTACTAAAGTATATGTTGCATTTGTATAATTGCTCATTTCATTTTTAGGCTGATTTCTTTTGTTTTTGGTCTAAAAGATGACAAAAGAAAGTTAGTAGACTTGCACAGACTGCAACGATTCCACCGACCCATGTTACATTCATCAAATTCCCTTGATGGTATACAATTCCGCCTAATGCAGAACCAAAAGCGATGCCTACATTGCTTGCCACTGGCATAAGTGAAGCCGCGAGTCCTGTAGCATTTGGCTGATAAATTCCAGCGAGGTCTATTAAATATAGCTGAGTAGATGTTGTTAAGAGGATGGCCATTAACGACATGAAGCCAATGTTTACCAGTCCTAAAATAAAGTGATTTGTTGTCCAAAATAAACTTGTCAGAACAACTGCCTGCACGAGAAAAACAAACCGAAGGCGACCGATTGGATTGTGGCTGGCAATTTTACCGGCAAGGATGTTGCTGAAAATCGAGATAAACCCGTAAGCAAATAAGATTAAACTAATTGAATGATCGGGTGCTCCCATTCCCTTTAAGATAGGAACAAGGTAAGTAAAGACGGCATAAGTTGCGCCAAATCCGAGAGCAGGAATGAAAAAAGCCATCAAAATTCGTGGCTTGGTCATTAAAGAAAACTGATCCCGTATCGAGCTGCGTTCTTGGCTGAGACCATTAGGTAAGACAAAAAAGGATGCCAAAAACGCCAATCCTCCTAGGAAAGTGGTTAACATGAAAGTGGCATTCCAGCCGTACCGTTCGGCGATGACAATACCAATTGGCACTCCAACGACATTTGCAAGTGTGAAACCACCAAAAACGAATGATATCGCAAGTCCGCGTTTTTTAATTGGCATGGTTTCACTTGCAACAATCATAGCTAGAGAGATTAATACTCCTGTTACAATCGCTGTCATAATCCGAAGTACAAGGAGCATGAAGTAGCTCGTCGAAATGACGCACAAAGCATTCAAGACGATGAAAGATCCTATCAAAAACAACATCCATTTACGCTTTGGTAAATGACTTGTTGCTGACATCACTAGGGGTGTGGCGATGGCAAACGTAATGGCAAACGCAGAGACGAGTGTGCCTGCCTTTGCATTTGTCATATGAAGACTCGAAGAAATATCTGTTAAAATTCCGACAATAACAAATTCGCTTGTCCCGAGTACAAATGTTAATAAAGAGAGTGTTAAAATGAGCAACCAATGTCGCTTGGTTAATTTTGTGGGGTGCATAAATACCTCTTTTCTTAGATGTATGTAAATGTGTCACAGAGTAAATACACAACCTGAACATCATACCACAAAATTTTTAGCGAGAAAAACCCTTTCTTAATCAATAGAACACCACAATCGACAAGGCTGTAGAGTAAGAAGAAGACTATTAAAGTATGCATATTTTTGTTGAATGATTAAGAAACGGACTAAGTACATGGAATGCAATAGTAAACATTAAAAGCTTTACATTGACGTTGCGTAAAGGATTAAGCTTTTAGAAAAGGGGGCGATAACGTGGGAAAAGTAAGGATCAATTTAATCAATAGCTTGGATTTCTATGAAAAGTGTTTACTAGGAAATGTTAATGAGAATTCATTCCGTTATGACTTGATGCAACCAATGAAAACAATATGGGATTATTTAAATGTACCGTTAAAAGCAACACAACCTAATGGATACGATGTTGTTATGGCATCAGAGATGTTAGGGATTTGGACGCCTAGAAAATCTATTCAACAAGTTGAAGATAATCTACCAGAGCTTGTAGAATCTAGAATTTTTGATGAATATCAGGAAGTGATTTCAAAAGGAATGGATGCATTTGAAAAGATCGGTTATTCTATTCCACTAGAAAAAATCGACATAACTATTCTTTTAGGGGATGAAGATAGTCAAGAAATGAAAGTAAATAAAGGATATTCAGGTTTTGGTGGAATACCGGGATATATTTTGCTAATGGCTGTTCCTAATGATTTTAATAAGAAACGATTAAAATCCGCTTTAGCTCACGAGTTTAATCATAATGTTCGTTTTACATTTGAACCATTTAATCATGGTGACGTGACTGTAGAAGAATATATAGTATTGGAAGGTTTAGCTGAATGTTTTGCTGAAGAAATGTATGGGAAAGAATTGATTGGACCTTGGATTGAAGATTTTGATCAAGAAGAGATGGCGTACTCAATCGAAGTGATAAAAGAAGGACGAAAGACGAAAGGTTTTGGGGAAGTATCAGCTTATATGTTTGGTGATGAGGTTGCTAAGAGAAAGGGGTATAGTCCAGTTGGTTTATCAGGGAATGCAGGTTATACTATTGGTTACCATTTGATTAAGAAATACTTAGCTAACAGTAACAAGAGCATTGCCGAAGCGACACTGACTCCTACTGAAGAAATAGTGAGCGTCTCTAAATTTTTCGATTAACCTCACTTACAACTGATCGGTAGGGCAACAACGGATTTATAAATAATCAAAATTTATTACTAAACTACACCTAATAATCAATCAAACTATTTCTCAATGAAAACGAGAAATAGTTTTTTTATGTGAAAAATGGTTTTTATGTTGTTTTACTTTGTTTATATGTTTATTTTTACAACTTGTTAATAAAAGTACAACATCTGATTAATAATTTGGCTTTACAATGTGAAACAGGAGGTGACATGAATGCAAATAAAATTTTCAAAGGCTGCGTTCTTTTTATTACCGGTTGGAATACCTCTTATACTCTTTTGGATCATTCCGAATTTGTTTAGTTTAGGTATTAGTTTTACAGACTGGGATTTCATGACAAATGATTTTCATTTTGTTGGTTTAGATAACTATTTCAATTTGTTTACCCAGGCATCATTTAAGCAGGCATTGCTAAACACTCTTTATTTTGGATTTGGGACAGTTATTCCAACAACTGTATTAGGATTAGGTTTTGCTCTGTTCTTTAGAAAAAATTTCAAAGGCTCTGCCATTTATAAATTGATGATTTTTTCACCATGGGTAACACCAACAGTAGCTGTATCGATTGTATGGTCACTTCTATATGAACCGGAACTAGGTGTTATCAATAAGCTGTTAGGTTTAGTAGGAATACCTGGTTTGGAATGGCTTAAGAGCAGTGAAACCGCAATGCTAGCAGTTATTATTGTAACGGTTTGGAAACTAGTTGGATGGACAATGATTTTCTATATTGGTGCATTAGAGAAAGTACCTGATAGCTTATATGAAGCGGCGAGTATCGATGGAGCAAATGCATGGCAAAAGTTTCGACATGTCACACTCCCAATGGTTTCACCAACAACTTTTTTCTTAATTGTTGTGAATACGATTGTATCGCTGCAAGCATACGATCAAATTAAAATCTTAACACAAGGTGGGCCGAGTGGTTCGACAAGAACATTACTCTATTTATTCTTTGAACAAGCATTTGAACAATTTGATATGGGATCAGCGACAGCCATCGCATTTATCATATTAATCATTACAATCCTACTATCGTTTTTAAACAAGATAATAGGTGACAAGTGGGTGAATTATTAAGACATGAGTAATCGAAAAAAGACGCCATTGATTTTCAAGCATCTCTTTTTAGCTGTATCAAGTATCTTGTTTGTCTTTCCTTTTATATGGATGATCCTTAGTTCGTTTAAAACATCCAGTGAAGTACTACAAGGTAGTTTTTGGCCAAAAGAATTCCATTGGGAAAATTATTCTGAAGTATTAGAAATCATTCCTTTTCACACGTATATCTTTAACAGTTTCTATACTTCTTTGCTGATTACAATCTATGTTCTTATTTCGTCAGCGCTCTTTGCTTATATGTTGGCATTTTATAAATTTAAAGGGAAAGAATTAACGTTTGGCGTTGTCATGGCAACATATATGATTCCAGGTGCTGTATCGTATGTTCCTGTTTATGTGATGTTAGCAAAAATGGGAATTCTTAATACCCATTTCGGATATATTATTTCTTTAGCAGTTAGTGTATTTGGGATTTTTTATTTAAGACAAGCGTTCCTTAAAGTTGGTTATGAAATTGTAGAAGCAGCCAAAATTGATGGAGCTAGTGATTGGAAAATCCTTTGGAAGATTGTCTTTCCGGTGACACGTTCATCATTTGTAACACTAGGTTTAGTGACATTTATAGAAAACTATAATAACTATATTTGGCCAGCGTTAGTATTAAAAGATAACGATAAAAAATTAATCACAAATGGGATTGCTGATTATTTCATTAATAGCTCATTAGGTAGGGATTGGTCACACATTATGGTTGCAAGTACAATCGCTACAGTCCCACTTTTACTTGTATTTTTAGTATTGCAAAAATGGTTCCTCTCAGGTGTTTCTGATTCTGGAATAAAAGGTTAACTAATTTTAAAGGAGGCATTTCATGATGAAGAAATTATTAACGCTTTTTATGGTTGTATCATTATTTGTTAGTGTACTAGCAGGATGTTCTGGAGGAGAAGGAAATACAGTTAAGGTAACGAAAGAAGGGGAAAAAATCGTTGTCCCATTTATTAACGGAGTTGGGGGGTCCCTTGCGGATCGTTTAGATAAGATTGTGATGGAATTCAATGAAAGTCAGGACAAGTACGTTGTAAAAACGACAAAAGCAGGCAACTACGATGAGTCTTATCAAAAGCTTCAAAGTGGATTTGCGGCAAACAATCAAGAAGCCATAGCTTTACTAGGTTCAGACGTTATTCAAAACTACATTAACAAAGATTTAGTTGTCCCAATCGATCCATTTATCAATAATGATAAAGAATTGAAAATAGAGAATTATGGTAAAGGTTTTGTTAGTCAAGCAACAGTAGATGGGAAAATATATGGAATTCCTCTATATGGTACAACTCAAATACTTTATTATAATAAAAAAGTATTAGAGGAAAATGGCTTTACTACGGATGACTTAAAGACATGGGAAGGGCTTGAGAAGGTAGCTGAAAAAGTATCAAAACGTGATGAAAATGGCAACGTTCAATATGCAGGGTGGATGCCAATTTGGGGTACGACAAATTTAATTGATTCGGTTCGAAGTGCTGGAGGAAATGTATTAAGTGAAGACGGAACAAAAGTTTTAATTAACGATGAAACATGGGTAAAGGTATGGGAGAAATACCGTAAGTGGCTTCATGAAGATAAAATCATGAACATTCATACAGGTGGTACTGGATGGGAATATTGGGATAACACAATTATTGATTTTGTTGAAGGTAAAACGTTAGGATATACAGGTTCATCTGGTGACCAAGGATTTGTCTACAAATCGTTAGGTGAGGGGATGGATGAGGCGGAAAGACTGGCTACGTTTGGAGCCGTTCCGCAACCAGGCTGGGGTGATCATAAGCCAGCACCGAAATTAGAAGCATATTTTTTCACATTAACTAGAAATATTGATCCAGAAGTAGCACAAGGTGCATATGAGTTTATGAAATTTGCGACAACTACTGAAAAAACAGCTGAATGGTCAATGGAAACAGGCTATATCCCTGTTCAAAATAATGTCACTGATTATAAGCCTTATGCAGAATTCGTAAAAAAACAACCACAGGCGTTAGTTCCGTTAGAGCAAGCGAATGAATATGGCGTTTCACCATTTATTGATCCAACAGGCGGAAAAATCTATGATGCACTAGATATAGCGAAAGATAAAGTAGAAATCGAAGGGATCTCTGCTAAGGAAGCATTAGATGAAGCAGCAACAATTGCCCAGCAAGAATTAGACAAAGTAAATAAATAAAACTTTTCGAAGAGAAATGGTGGTGCTTCTCTTTTGAATGGAAGAAGTACCTTTATTGTCTTACAGTTAGAACAAAATAATAGGTTTTAAGTTAGAGGAGGCAAAAAAATGAAAAAAGGAATCATCTTCGATAAGGATGGCACATTAATACAGCTCGATTCGGTTTGGTATAAAATCGTTGATTGTGTACTTCATGACGTCTTTCAAAAGTATCCGAATGAAAAGAACAAACGAAATGAATACTTGCAAATTATTGGAATGGACAATAATGATTTTGAGAGTACGAGCTTACTAGCTAGTCAAACGAATTCCTTTATTGCAGCGGCATGGTATTCAATAGTAGAAGAAAAAAAGAATGTGAAAAAAGGGGAATTTATACATGATGTGTGTGCGTCATTCAAAAAGCATTCAACATCAGATGACCTCGTATTTACAGAAGTACAAGGTGCACAAGAAACACTAAAATATTTAAAAGATCATGCGTATATTATCGGTATTGTGACAGCAGATGATATTGATGCAGCTGTTCATTCACTTAAAATGACTAAGCTTTACGAGTATATAGATTTTTTAAGTGCTGATGATGGAATCAACAAACCTAAACCTTATAGTGATTGTTATCATAAGTTCAAAGATAAATTTCTACTGAATGATGAAGAAGTTTTAATGGTAGGTGACACATTAACTGACATTCGATTTGCACGAAATAGTAATATTGAAGTTGCAGGAGTTCTTTCTGGTGCATGTAGGAAGGAAGATCTTGAAGGAAAAGCGGATTATATTATAGATAGTGTTAAAGATATTCAAAAGATTTTATAGCACATTGTTATTAAACGAGAGAGGTCAAGCCAACTAAAAACAATGACTATTTTAACTTCTTTCAGCTAATGGTTTTGTAGCGAAAGCAAAGGTCAGCTACAGAAGTCTCTTAACTCAATAAAAAACAGGTAAAAAAGCCAGATAATGGGCTGAAGCTAAATTTTCTAGGAAGACAGTAAAATATTAAGGGGTTATAAGTGCTCTTAGTAAATGTTATTGTCTGATATTCAAAAATTTTATTACACAGAAGGTGAAACGGATGAAATTAGGCTTAGAAACAGAAACCTATCACTTACTTTTTCAAAATGGTCACATGGATATTTTTGATTTTATTAGAACAACAGCAGAACATGGATTAGATGGCGTCATGATTAATGTCATTGCTTATCCTGGCGATAAATATTTGCATCCTAAGTGGGGAGCTCTTGGTGGCGCTGAACCGGATCATTTGCAGAAGGTACGTCAGGAAATCGAAAAATATGGATTATACGCTGAGATTGACGCAAGAGGAACAGAACCTGACCATTTATCAGAGGTTATCGAAGTAGCACATAAAATTGGGGCAGATGTGATTCGGACGTATTGCTGTCCAGGGAAATATGATAAAGAATTACTAGATCAAGCACCGAATAATATAAAAAAAATTGTGCCACTTCTAAAAAAATATCGAATTAAACTTGCCGTTGAAAACCACGAGGAAGAAATAGCTGATGAAATCATACAAATTGTCAATGAGGTAAACAGCTATTGGGTAGGCGCTCATTGTGATTTTGGAAATTCAATGATGGCATGGGAAGACCCTGTGGAAGCAGCAAGAAAGCTCGCTCCATATACGTATACAACCCACTTTAAAGATCATATTATCATCGAAGCAAAAGATGGTTATAAAGTGTGCGGTGTTCCAGCAGGGCAAGGGAATATTGATTTAGATGAAATCTTTAAAATTATGGTGGAGCATTCTCCGTTAACAAGAATTAATATTGAAATGTGCTATCCTTATGTAGCTCAGTTTAAAAGGGAAAAAGGTACAGGAGGGGTTTTTGAAGTAGGCGAAGGTGCGTTCAAAGTAGAGGATCCTCCATTTGATCGAAATGTTATCGAGCCAGAAAATTATTACTATCCTGCTGAAGAACATTTAGAAGAGCTGATCGAAAAACAAATTCAAGGTGCTGAACAATCGATTAAACATGCAATAGCGCTTAGAGATAAGTATTGTAGATAACGTCAATTTTTAATCTCATCACCAAAAATTAGGAATTATATTTGTTAAAACATATGCAATGTCTATAAGTTGATTGGAGTGGAGGCTGGGCGACTCCTTGGGGATCAGCGTCACAGATGAGACCCTGCAGCGAGCAACGCGAGTGAAGCGGCTCATCGGACGCCCCCAGGAAGCTCTGCTCTGCGCGAAAGCGAAGCGTCAGCGGCAAAGCGCCCAGCCGGAACGGAAATCAACCCAACATTATGGTAATGAGCTAATCTTCACTTGAAAATCACAATATTAGGAGGCAATGATGGCTCAGCTATTATTCGAACATATTTATAAAAAATATGATAATGATACAACAATCGTAAAAGATTTTAACCTAGAAGTGCAGGATGGAGAATTTATCGTTTTTGTAGGACCTTCAGGTTGTGGGAAATCGACGACTTTACGTATGATTGCAGGTCTTGAAGAGATTACAGATGGAAACTTTTATATTGATGGACAGCGGATGAATGATGTTGCACCTAAAGATCGAGATATCGCAATGGTTTTCCAAAATTACGCTCTTTATCCACATATGACGGTTTTCGAAAATATGGCATTCGGTTTAAAACTTAGAAAGTATAGCAAAAAAGAGATTGAAGAACGTGTAAAACATGCAGCGGAAATCCTTGGGCTTGAAGAATATTTGGAGAGAAAGCCAAAAGCTCTTTCAGGTGGACAACGGCAGCGTGTGGCATTAGGACGTGCGATTGTTCGGAATGCAAAAGTTTTTTTAATGGATGAGCCGTTGTCAAACTTAGATGCAAAGCTTCGTGTTCAAATGCGTGCCGAAATTTCAAAATTACACCACCAATTGCAAACAACAACGATCTATGTTACGCACGATCAAATCGAAGCGATGACGATGGCTTCACGTATTGTTGTGTTAAAGGACGGCATCATCCAACAAGTGGGTACACCTAAAGAAGTTTATGATAGACCAGCGAACGTATTTGTAGGAGGTTTTATTGGCTCTCCTGGAATGAATTTTTTCAAAGGAACATTAACGGAAAGTGCTTTTATTGTGGGAGATTGGAAGCTTCAGGTGCCAGAAGAGAAGCTAGAGTGCTTTAAAAATAACGGGTATATGAATAAAGAAATCATCTTAGGTATACGACCAGAAGACTTCTCTGTTAGTCAAACATCTGAAGACTTACCACATCAAACGAAGGTAACAGTCCATATTGAAGTGGCAGAATTAATGGGTTCGGAAACATATCTCTATTCGAATCATGATGGTCAATCTTTCGTTGCACGTGTTGACTCCTCAACCGATGTGCAAAGCCAATCAAAGATGGACCTTATGTTGAATATGGAGAAAGCTCATTATTTTGATGCTCAAACTGAAAAAAGAATTATTTTATAAATCATCATTATTGAAGTAGCTTTCTATATAAGATATAAAAAGAGATTTAGCTTAAGACCTAAATCTCTTTTTGCTTTATCAAATACTACTTTATTACTTTTGCGCATAATCAGGTGTGTTGATTAACTATTTTTATCGATCGTGAAACTCGGATTTCCGTTACGGGCTACTCGCTTTCCTAATGCTTCGGGAACTCCTTGGACACGATTGAATGTATCAGTTTGCGAATGGCAGAACGAACATAATCTTGTAAAGTAAATTCACTAATACCAATAGTTGCTGCCATCTCCTGTGAATTATCCTAACAATCAACAGTTTCGTTATTTTCTATAAATATTTGAATTTGACAACTATAAGATTCTGTATTAAAGAAATCGTTATATAACTCTACTTCAATGAAGCTTCTTACTGTTAACTTATTCTCTTTTACAAATTTAATTATTTTATTTCTACGCTCCTCTTCATTTTTTTTACTATAAGCTATCGTTAAGTACTTTCCTTTTGGTAATGTTTTTATATTTTGTTCAGCTTCTAAAGCAGCATCTCCTTGAAGTCTACTAAAAACATACATTGGTATTACATTCGACTCTGCATTAACGTTGTAGAGGATCCCTCTTTCAAGTGACATTTTTCCGCCTTTATCTTGAATGCTCTTCTCTAAGTCTGAATAATATAGTAACTCCTGTAAACTTCCTACTTCTTTACACGGTGCTACAACTACAGAACGCTGTTCAAAGAACTGAATAGATATGTCATCATTAATTAAAATATCTTTAGAAGTCTCTACCTTTATATTTAAACGATCAATGGTTTTGATGACTTCCTGTATTTTCTTTATTTGTTCTTCAGCTTCATATTTTTTTAATTGTAAAAATGCCAGTAATTCATCAGTATTACAGTTCTTAAAAATTTCTTGAAGTTCGACAATGCTTGTTTTTAATTCTCTACAGCTTTTTATTATATCTATATGAATAAATTGATCTATAGAATAATATCTATAGCCTGTTGTTTCATCAATATATTTTGGAATAAGAATCCCCATTTTATGATAATAGCGTAAAGCTTTTATTGTAATGTCCTTCATTTTCGAAACTTCCCCAATAGAAAATAAGTGTTGCACCATCATCACTTCCTTATATTTTTTCTTACTGAATCGTTGACTCTCCTCTTAGGGGAGACCTTATGATCATTATAGGGCATTTGCAAGAAATACTAAATGAATTTACTTATATAACAGGGAGTTTTTAAATATGGAAAAAGTAATATACAGAAGTCTAGTTAAAGAAGATTATGAAGCGGTTAAAGAATTGATTGGTGAAGCATTTGGTTTCAATGAATTTATTAAGGATAAGAAATTTTTAGATTCAGTATTAAACATCTACTTACACGGTTGCATTTTAGAAAGCTCATTTAGCAAAGTAGCAGAAAAAGACAATAAGGTTATTGGTATTATTTTGGGCCATGCGAAAAAGGACAAAAACCGTTTAAAAAAAGCCCATAATATTTTCAGTTTTGCCTATTCCATAATAAAAGTCCTCTTAACTAATAAGGAAAATAAAAAATTTATGAAAGAGTATGGAAAGGTTCAAAAGGCATATAAAGAACTGATACACGGAAAAGAAGATGATTTTCAAGGTTGTATAGAATTATTTATTGTATCGGGGGAATCTAGAGGTCTTGGGGTTGGTAAGGCTCTAATGAATGATTTGTTTAATTATACGCAAAGTATGGATGTGAAATCTTTATATTTATATACAGATAATAGATGTAACTATGGATATTATGACAGTCAAAACTTCGATCGTATAGGTGAAAAAGAAATTCAATTTGATTCAACAAAGGAAAAACTTAACGTGTTTATATATGGTTATGATTTTTAATTAATAGCGATAAGGAGCTGGACAATTCGCTGCCAACACCTATAGAACCAAGCGCACACCGTATGACAGGTGTGCGCTTGTTTTTGCTTAAAATGAACAACAAACACATACGATACAAGATTATGAATTCCAATTTTTCACGGACAAGGATGAATAATTTGCATTGAGGACAATTAATAGGTTTTTAGTACAGATCATGAATAGCCGTTTATCCTTGATTTTTTAATCAAAATCAAGTTTTGTTAATAATTGACCGAAAAAGATATAGGAACAATTGCTACAAATGATTCATAAATTGCCCCCTAGAAATCGAACACCAAACCAACCTCCCACTGTCCGATAAAAACTTCAGGTAGAGAAAACGTTCATACATTGTTTTTCTTATTTGATACTGGTATAATTTTGGAAATTTCATATAAAAGAATAGTTACATCGGGGGGGCCAATTTGCTTAAAAGAAAAATCTGGTGCAAAATTTTATGCTCCATGTTTGTGTTAATGATCTTGATTTCAATTTCATTTAACAGAACAGGTGACGATGAGTATAAAATATATGAACCTAGCGAGAGGGTTTCTCTAGCGTTACCGAATTCCACACAATTACATTTGGAAGCCAATGGTTTACTACTGCAAAAAACAACAAGTTCGTATAAAACGTATATTCGTTCAATGGATCAAACAACGGTCTTTAATTTATTTGAAGATGGAGAAAACATGGGCTCCATCAAGGTTACTGTTCGAGAAATCGATAATGGGGATTTTTTCATTTTCACTCAATTACAAAACAAAAGCAGTAAAGGGTGTAGTGCTACAATCTCATACCCTATCAGCGGAAATGTACGGTATGATTTGATAGATTTCGAACGACAGGAAATTCAACATGAGCACGATAATGTATCTGGCGTAGATCCAACCACTTATCCTATTGGTCTGTTAAAAATAAAGGAACACGAACACGAAAACGAAAACCTAGTTACTAATATGATGATAAGCCGAAACTATGTATCGAAAGAACGGATTAAAAAGTATGAAAACGGAGACAAGAGTGTGGTCCGGGAATTGACGAGTGAAAATAAGTCCTTGGAATTAATTAAAGATTATAAAGGCCTTACTGTCACTCTTCCACTTCACGCAGTAGGAAATGATTTATCTGAAAACTGGATGCTAGTTTCACAAGAGCCTCTGTTTAAAAAAGAACAAGCTCTCGATGAATGGATTAGTCAAAGTACCAAACATTACAAAGAAACTAACAAATGGTATACAGACGAAGGGCCTTATACAAAACTCCCGTGGTCGATTGAACCTGAAACAAAGTTAGGATATGGGAGAAACCTAGTGAGGGTCCAAGATAGAAAAGCATTAAATTACTATGAAACTACACAGGAGCGATACTTCTACGATTTGCTATTAAATTCTGTTGCTAACTTATTTATTTTTCAAGGAGATAAAAAAGGGTTATGGGAAACGGAATATACGAGTACGTGGTTGAAAAAGGATTACGGAATCAATGCTCCTTATATCGATACTAGGCATAACGAAAAAATCGCGTTATTCCTAAAAGAAGCTGGGGACATGCTTGACATCAAAGAACTTAAAAACTCAACCATCATCTATGCGGATTTCTTGGTCAATCAGGCGGAAAATGGAAACAAAATTGAAGTTCCCAAAGGTGGTTACCTTGTGACCGATTATTATTCTCCTCTGCAGACAAAGAAGACACATGTATCCTTAAACCACGCTTTAGGAGAAATGAATTTCTTACTAGAAACCTATCAACAAACAAAAGAAGAATCCTATTTAGACGTAGCCAGAAATATGAGACGGGGCGTTGAAAACATCGGAGAAAAATGGTTACGAGAGAATGGGGATGTGTGGTATCAAGTAAATGGTGATTTCACATTTGAAGGAACGGATTATCCTCTCTTGACCTTAGAAGATTTACTGAAGTCTCAACAATCATGGGAGGCAGTTGGAGAAAAACGAAGTGAAATATTTGATCGTCTCATTCGTTCGAAGGCACAATATCTTGTGGAAAGCAAACAGGAAATTCTTCGACCGGTAGCGAATTCTCTCATCAACCAAGGATTTGGAGATATCATTGAAGGATACAATCATATTCCTAAGTTCTAATAAACCTCATTATGTAAAGATGGCAAATAAAGGTTGTTCTTACTCTATAGATGAGCGTGAATGATCGTGGAGATTGTCTTTGGGTACTAGGATTCGCGCTAATCTCCAACAATATTTATAGTTTGCTTATCCCTCTAAGTTTATTCTTAGTATTTGTTTTTGATTATATTCCAAAGTCTGATGATTACTTATAAAACAAGTACGGAGAACAATTTACAATATATAAACAGGAAACTAAAAAACTAATTCCTTTCGTTTGGTAAATAGTAATAAATTATGAAAACGAAGTATTCAAGATCACCTATTGTAGGGTGATCTTTTTTAACTCATAAACCCCAAAAATGGCGTTAACCATCACCAGCAATGTAGGATCGCTAGCAACTTCTGTGAATGAGTGGCTAGAAACCTTATCAACCCATGTACAGCAGTATTCAGCTGCCGTTATTCATCTGGAGCTTTCGCAATATTTCTCGTTCACAGGTGATCCCACTCTCTATCTGAAAGACATTGAAAAATACGTTACTCACTGGCAGTCGCCGCATCCATCGCAGGAGAAGGTCTGGCAGGGAGTAGCCGATAACTCCTATATGCTGAATGGGGAACATTTAACATAGAGAGAACGTACGGTAATCCAACTAAAGCAAATTCGGAAATTCAGCTAGCACAGTCTATTCCCCTAACATCTGGGAAGCTGCAGTCCAAATGGCGGAAGGAGCTCTACATATGGTTGCTGGCGATTCTGTCCGCAGCCATTTTTCTTACCGTCTATGTCAATACCTCCAGTGTTGGAGGTGCTCGGCTTCCTTATTCCTTCTATGTTTATCATTGTGTGGAATCTGATTATCGGTCCTAAAAAAACTCCCGTCATCGGATGGGAGCGGCCACTACCTTGAATAGGAACAGTACCCCCTCTAATGCTGTGCTAAGAATTGGGTATTTCGATGGGTATTCACCTATTAGGACGGATGGTACAGAAATGGGCCTTTAGGAGGATAAAACATTACCGGATCTTATTCCCTGGCTGCAAATCGTGCAAGCGAAGGTGCTTTCATCTCAGGATGTTGAGCTCAAGATTTCTACTAAAATACCACCAGTCTCTACATTTCAACTTCAGTTGAAGCTGGATGAACAGATGGTAACTAAAGATACCGTATCAGCGATTAATGCCATTGTGTTGGCTCATAAAATGTCCGTGTAACTGCAATCACTTCTAGTTCAACCAGAAAGCCATTCTTACGGTAATTGCACAGCCGTGATAATATAAATTATTTTTGTATTAGCTGAGTAAATATTCATTATAAAACGTCAAACAAGGTTCACATAAATGATGTGAACTTTTTTGATGTTTTCTAGTTCTGCATAATATTTTGTCGTCACACCGTACCTTATATCAATTATCGTGCGCATGTGATACAAGAAACGAAATATTCTTCTACATTTTTAGCTAATTCGATGGTTTATATTGCTATATAGGTCTTTAGACAGTTGAGTCATTTCCAACTTTCCTATACTATGTAAAAGTAATTGAAAGTGATAATCATTATCAATTGCTTTCGGTAACACATTTGTGCCCGTTCACTTTTATCATCAGTCTTTCTATAAGAGAGACTAATTTTTTTTGCAGTGAGTGATAATCATTATCATTTTATAGGGAGAAGACTTTGTGAAAGGATGATTAATTACATGCAACAGATAGCTAAACAGATTGCAGAAAATGCAACGTTTCAGGCGTTTATGAATTGTTATATACGAGAGGTAAGTAGCGGACATTGGGTCAGAAAGGAGGAGTGGATAAAAGAACAGCGACTATCTATCCTGATTACAGAGGCACATATGTTAGAGATTAAGTTGCCGATCCAAAACACACGTTTTGCATTTGGCATGGAATACAAATCTCTTGTTGGAAGACATATATTTGGTGTCTCGTTGAAGTATTGTACGAAACAAAAACAATGGCTTGTCGAAGATAAATTAACGATACTCATCATGCTCATTCAGGAATTACATTTTATGGCTAAGGCGGATGGATGTCTTGGGATTTCTTCCCATTTTGATGAACTCATTCTTCGCATAATAGAGAGCTATCAAACGATGGCAAATTATATTGAAAAGAGTTTGGAAGGTAAGAAACAAAATGGAGCTAACTGTACGTTTATTGAAGCTGAGCAGTCTCTCTTACTTGGACATTGGCTTCATCCGACACCGAAAAGCAGACAAGGGATGGCAGATTGGCAACAAACGAGTTTTGCTCCAGAGTTACAAGGCTCTTTCCAACTTCACTATTTTTGTGTCGACCGTAAAATTGTGAAAGAGTCTTCTGAGTTAGAAAAAAGTGCAAGTGAACTCATTACTCAGTCTTTAACAAAATCACAACCTGATTTTGTTATGTCAGAGAAGCATTGCCTCATTCCGATGCACCCGCTTCAAGCACAGTGGCTTTTACAGCAACAGTATGTAAAAGAAGCGATTGCTGAAGGGTTGATAAAATACGAAGGTGCGCTTGGGGCATTTTATACAGCAACCTCTTCAATTAGAACGGTATATAGCTCAAATGAAGAAATGATGTATAAGTTTTCAATTCCTGTAAAGATAACGAATTCATTGAGGGTAAATAGAACTCATGAACTAAAAGCTGGAATTGTTATGGCTCGGTTAATGAATAAGATTGATTTCTTACAGAACCATCCATCTTTCCGGATGATTGATGATCCAGCCTATATGACTGTAGAGTTCCCAAATCAGACGGAGTCAGGGTTTGAGGTTATTTTTCGCTCAAACGTATTTCCTAAAGGGCATGATGAAGGAATATGCATGATCGCTACTCTTGTGCAAGAGCCCTTGCCAAACGAAAAATCAAAACTGTGTCAGCTCATTATGAAAATCTCTCAATCAGAATTCCGCTCAATAGAGAGTGTAAGTTTAGACTGGTTTAAAGACTATTGGAAATGTGCTATTGAATCATTATTAAGATTATACGATGAGCATGGGGTAGCTCTCGAAGCACACCAGCAAAATAGTCTGTTAAACATTTCTTCTGGTTATCCAACTATTTATTTTTATCGTGATAACCAAGGTTATTACTTATCAAAAACATATAAAGAAGTACTTCTTTCAATAGAGCCTTCTTTACATGAAACAGAAGAGCTATTTTACGAAGATACCCTTATTCATGATAGATTTACATATTATTTGTTTATGAATCAACTGTTTCCCGTTATATCTCGATTCGGAGCAGATCAGCTAATCGATGAAAAAATTCTTTTGAAGTGGTCTATCGATCAACTGCACTTATTAGAAAAAGAATTTACAGGTTTCGGGAAGACATTTGTTTGTAACATTCTAAAACAAGAAGAGCTTGCGTTCAAAGCAAATTTATTAACAAGGTTTCATGATGTAGATGAACTAGAAGCCGAACTAGAACAAGCAGTATACACGAAAATTCCAAATCCGTTTGTTCTTCAACATAAGGAGGCAGAATATGCAGCAGCTACAGCCTTTAGCTTCTAAACAAGAAGAGCTACGTGTAAGGCGGCAGCTTGTAGAAGCAATGATTTTTGAAGGACTAATTAAATATGAAGAAACACGTCTAGATAAAGGGATTTCAATTTTTACTCTTGGTGGTCAGAAGTGCACATATCGTTGTGAAGGAAGAAAAATGGCATTTGATCGCATCCGAATACAGGGAGATAGTATTTTTTTAGTAGGAAAAGATGGAACGTTATTAGAAGCAACGCTTGAGGATCTAGTAGATGAATTACTTTCGACTCGTAATGACAAAGATCGGTTACTGAAAGAACTTCATTTGACGAGTAAGCTTTGTGAATGGAATGATCGACATCTCCCAATGCCGATGTCGAGAAGAATTTCGAGCTATGAAGAATTAGAATCAGAAATTACTGAAGGACATCCATATCACCCTTGTTTTAAATCCAGAACCGGTTTTACGATCGACGACCATAAAGACTATGGCCCTGAGGCAAAGCAATCTTTTACCCTTCAATGGGTTGCAGTGAGAAGAAGCTACGTACGAATTTCTGTTCTTGAAGAGGAAGAGAACTTTTGGAAAAGAGAGCTAGGGCATTTGCTGTGGGAAGACCTTCTTGCAACGCTTGCGGTATTCGATGGAACATTTGAAGAATATACGTTCTTACCGGTTCATCCTTGGCAATGGCATAACATGAAGCAAGAACTAGCTGGATTAATGGAGCAAAAAGATCTAATACCTCTAAATGTGAAAGGAGATTACTATAGGGCAACCCAATCAGTGCGAACATTATGGAATTTTTCAAATCCAAAAAAGGCGCAATTAAAATGCTCGATGAATATGGTGAATACTTCTTCATTACGAAAGTTACATTCTCATGCTGTTTGTGCAGCTCCTCATATTTCAGCATGGCTTAAACGGGTGATTCAATTAGACGACTATTTACATAATGAAGCGTCTCTTATTGTACTGGAAGAATATGCAGGGATTATTTTTGAACCGAATGTAAAAAAGCATAGCAGCAAACTAGAAGGTCAGCTTGGCTCCATATGGCGAGAAAGTGTGCGCTCGTATATGAAGGATGAAGAGGAAGCGGTACCGTTTACGGTACTAATGATGATGGAGGAAGATGGGCGTCCATTTATTGATGATTGGCTTTCCCGATATGGAACGAAGGAGTGGGTAAAATGCTTGATCGAAGTGAGTGTTATTCCTGTGTGGCACTTGCTTGTCGCTCACGGTATTGCTGTTGAGGCACATGCGCAAAATATGATTTTATTACATCAAAATGGCTGGCCAACTCGAGTTGTACTGAGGGATTTCCATGACAGTATTGAATATATGGAAGAATTCATTGCAGACAGAAGCCTCGTTCCAGACTTTGAAACGATACACGAATGTTTTAAAGATGCACCTGTCGATCATTATTATTGGATGTCTTCTGTAGAGGCTTTACGAGAGTTAGCTATGGATACACTATTCGTGTTTCATTTAAGTGAACTATCTTATTTGCTAGAAGAGCAGTATGGATTTGCAGAAACGCGTTTTTGGAGTCTAGTTAAGAACGGAATACAGAAGCACTTTGAACGTTTTCCATCATTATGCTCAAGAAATGAACAGCTTCAGCATACTAGCACACATATTTATGTTGAATCTTTGCTAACAAAGAAAGTTCAAAATCAAGAAGAAGGTAATTTTCGACATATTGTCAACAATACGTTGGCGCAAGCGGATGAAAAGGGGAAATGATGATGTTTTATGTCAATGATCAATTTTATACAGTAGAAGATATCGAGAAGCAATTTGAAATATATGAAAGCTTACCTCATCTAAGGGAGTGTAACAATCGCAGGCTAGCTATTTGTACGGATGATACTTTCCAATATATAGCTCTTTGTTTATACATTCGCGAAAAAGGTGGATCAGTTGTCCCAATCCATCCTGCGACGCCAAAAGAGGGATCTGTACGGCTTGCTTCTTCAGCAGGTAGTCATCTTTTGTTGTTCCAATCAATTGATTCTTTCATTGAACTATTCAATCATTCCAATAACCAAGAAGGAGTATTAGTTCAAATGAGCTCAGGTACAACAGGAGCTCCGAAATGTATAGAACGAACGTGGAGCTCAGTAGAAGAAGAGATTGAAAGCTATGTGAAGACGTTACCTGTTGATTCCTTGACAAATTCTGTTGTCGCTTGTCCGGTTACTCATTCTTATGGATTCATTTGTGGTGTCCTTGCTTGCATAAGAAGAGGAGCAAAGCCAGTTATTATTACGAACAGTAATCCTAAATATATTTTGAAAAAGCTAAAAGAATATCCTAAACACATACTCTATGGGGCTCCAGCATTACTTTATACACTAAGTCGATTATTACCTAAAGAACAACATTTTGATCGTGTGATGACGTCAGGAACTGTGATGCCACATAGCTGGTTGACATCGTTAAGAGAGAAATCTAACCAAGTATTACAGCAGTATGGATGCTCTGAATCAGGGTGTGTTGCAATTCACCCTAATGTGGAAGATCCGAAAGAAATGGGTTATCCCCTTCCTCATGTAAAGGTAACAGCTGGTAACAAACAAACACCGAGCGAAATTATCATTGAATCGTCTACACAAACGATTTATACGAAAGATCTTGGTTATATAGAAGATAATGTTCTTTCTTTTCTTGCAAGAATAGATGACACGATTAATGTAGCGGGCTTGAATGTGTATCCGCAAGAAGTTGAAACCGTGTTAATGGATGAGCCAAGAATAGTCGAAGTAGTCGTATATAAGAAACAAGACCACTTATCAGGAGAGCGAGTATGCGCACAATATGTGTCTAGTGAACCGGTCGATAATATGGAACTTAGAGAATGGTGCCGGAAATTTCTCGCGCCACACCAAATTCCGATGGAGTTTGTGTTTGTTCATGAAATTGAAAAGCTGCCTAACGGAAAAGTAAGTAGAAAAAAACTTGGAGGCATACCAGTATGACGCGTCAACAATTGATCAAGAGCATCTATGATATTATGGAAAATTCATTAGAGTTGCAGACATTGTCCTCTTTTAATGAAGATGCCCGATTAAATGAGGATTTGTATATGGATTCAATTATGGTCCTTCAACTGATTCTTCATATAGAGTTGGATCTTGGCATTTCCATTCCCGATGAGGTTCTCGTTCCAAAAGATTTCAAAACAGTAGGAACACTAGCAAGCTTTTTAGAAAAACAGCAAAAGGTAGAATAATCGGAGGCTAAAAATGATAAAAGTTCATTGTTTTGTAAGCTGTGTTTGTGAGGTTATTAAGAAAACGAAAGGCGTCGATCATAGGCCCTACTATTTTGGCGTATGGGACGCAGACTTTGATGTGCTTGATAACGGAGTGCTAGCATACCACTCTGATCAAATTGATCATCATTTCTTTCAAACATGGTATGAAATGCTCTATGGAATCAAGCTTTACAAATGGTATGACGAAAAGCAATCAAAACAAGAAAATATAAACAAACTGCTAGGATTATTAGAGAATAAATCTCCACATCAACATGTGATGGTGATGCTGGATTTATCGATGCTTCCAGAGCGAGAGAATAAATTTCATCAACGTCCATTCCCTCATTATGTGATGCTAGAATCGACAGAAAATGAAGAAGAATGGTTTATGTATGACCCTGATTTTCGCTGGGAAGGGATTTTACCGAAGGAGAGAATTTTAGCTGCAATTCAAGAGCCAACTGTCGAAGGTGGTTATTACTTTGATGCAAAGACGATTATTCCTCCAACTACAGAGACGGTTGAAGCATATTTTAATACATGTATAAAGCTTCATTGTAATCCGTTGACAGATGCAATTACCGAAATTATTAAAGAGTATATCGAAGGAAAAAAAGAAAGGATGAAAAAACTTCCGACTGCATTAAAACAATTGCCGGTTATAGCGATTAGAAAGTATGCATATGAGCATGCGTTTGCATTTTTTTGGGAAGCGCTTGGCCGCGAAGAGGAAGGCTTTGACACATGGTGTGATGAAATTGAGCGTCTAGTGAATGGCTATACAACGATTCAGTATCGAGCGATGAAGCTTGCGCTAACGGAAAATTTGTTATTAGCGGAAGATATTTTTGTGAAGTTAGAAGAACAAAATCTCCTTGAGTTCAAGATTAAGCAAGGATTACAAGAATGCTTTCATGCATGGTTAACATTACAGCACAAGAAAGAGGTTATAGTATGAAACTATCTATCTGTACAATCTCGTTTCGGCACCATCTCCACTCGATTGACCAATTAGCCCAATTTGCAAAAACGCAAGGTTTTCAAGGAATCGAGCTCTGGGGTGTTCATGCAAAGAACTTGGCAGATGAACTTCATTATGGAGCAGATTGGCTAAGCTCCTACGGTTTGGAAACAAGCATGCTTAGTGATTATTTGCCATTAGAAGCACCAGTTTCTGTGATGATGGCTGAAACAGAGAGGTTATCTTCACTTGCAAGGCGTTGGGGAACAAATAAGATTCGTACATTTGTAGGAAAGAAGGGCAGCTCAGACACGAGTACAAAAGAAAGGGAAGAACTTATTTTTAGACTTAGTATGCTCTGTGATTATCTTGAGTCAAAAGGACAATATTTGCTTGTTGAAACTCATCCGAACACATTGACAGATAATCTTCCTTCAACAATGCAGTTACTCGAAGAAATGAATCACTCAAGCCTACGAGTGAATTTTGACGTTTTACATATATGGGAATCAGGGATGGACCCTATTGTCGCCATGAAGCAACTTCGTCCATATATCTCTCATTTTCACTTTAAAAATATTGCCTCACGTGCACAACTTGGTGTTTTTGCTCCAAACAATGTTTATGCTGCAGCAGGGTCTAGAGAAGGGATGGTTCCATTGTTTGAAGGTGCAGTTGATTATGGTGAATTCCTAGCAGAAGTAGATTCAAACATGGAGGTAGATGCGTCATTGGAATGGTTTGGAGCCAATGTGAAGAGTGTATTAGCAAAAGATGTTCAGGAGGTTAAGAAGGCAGTGCAGTTGGTGCAAATATAATATGAAGGGAGATAAAAAACTAGTAAGTAAACCAGCGAACATAGTTGAGATTTCTAAAAACAAAGCACAAGAAATTTTCAACCAAGTAGAGGCAGGTACATTAACGATAGAGGAAGGAATAAAACAACTTAGTGAAGCTCTTGGAATTAAGTGTTAAAAATATAGTGAGTAGTTCAGTAAGCAAACCAGCGGTATTTAAAGAGAAGGTATAAGCTATTTAACTAGCACGAATAGGTACACTCGGGAGCAATAAGCCAATTTGATGGAGATCAGAATAAGAAGTAAAAAAACAAACTTAAATAAAATACCACGCGTGTTGATTATCTAGTTTCTTCCAATAAAAATTAAATAAAAAGAGAGATTCTCATGTAAAATGTTAGTTACGACACAAACAATTACGAAATGAGGAATCTCTCTTGAACAAGAATAACACGATTTTTACGCTCATTCAAAACTTTCTTTCAGAGGCAGAATGGCAATCAATCTTAAGGAATTCGGTTATGTAGAAACAGCACGAAAATGTGCGGTTCCTATACTCATTTCTTATTTAATTGGTGCTGCAAAGAACGAGTGGAAAAGTTTACGCCACGCAGCGGATGTGGGTCCAAGTAACGGTCTTGTTTCGGTGAATCATTCATCGCTTTCTAAATATTTAAAGGCACTCGATTACGGCATCATCAAACGTATTTTTGAAGTGATTGTCAGGAAACTCAATTGTGCAGCTCGTCGTCAGTTGAAGATGCCGAAAACGTTATTAGCCGTTGATTCAACTACAATTACAGTAGGCAAAACACGTTTACCTTGGGCTGTATATCACGGCGAACATTCAGGTATCAAATTACATGTTAGTTTTACTAATGAAACTTCGATGCCCTTAAAAGTTGTAGAAACAACCGGTTTAAAACATGATGGTCCCATTGGAGAATTCCTTGAAGATAAAAGGTTTATCCTCGTTTGTGACCGTACCTACTTTTCTATTGATATTACCTGAAAGAACATCAACATTTCGTGTTGCGTTTAAAAGACAATGTGCAATTAAATCGCAAAAAATCGCTCCAAGGTAGTCGTACCAACGATTCCAATGTGACAGCTGATTTTACTTGCACGCTTGGAACATCACAAAAACAAACGAAAAAGCGCCATCGTGTCGTTCAATTCATGGATCATGAGGGCAAAGTAATACGAGTCGTGACAAGTTTAAAGGATATCATCGCTGAAGAAATTGCCAACATGTATAAGTCGCGTTGGGCGATTGAAAGCTTTTTTTCGTTGGATTAAGCAAAATTTGAACGTACCTGTACTATTCGGTACAACGAAAAATGCCGTATTCAATCAGCTATTCGCAGCCCTTATTGCCTATGTTTGTTTGAAATTTCTTCATACACAAGGAATGAAGAAGAATAATACCAAACCCTTATCATTCGTAGGTTTTACACGGATGACAATATCTTGTGGAAACCAAGCAGGAAATTCTTCGACCGGTAGCGAATTCTCTCATCAACCAAGGATTTGGGGATATCATTGAAGGATACAATAATATTCCTAAGTTCTAATAAACCTCATTATGTAAATAAATTAGGAGGTAATACGATGAGTAAATGGCTAAGAGGTTGGAGCATATTCATTTTTTCAATTGGAGGAATAGTGATATTACTAATATTCGGGACTGTCTTTTCATTATTTAATTATAAGGCATCGTTGATACCAGATGAAAAAGAGGAGGAAAAGGTAATTTCACAAGCAGAACAATATATACAAAAGAAATATCCAACTATGAAATACGAAATTTCCCATGTCCTTCATGATAGTGATGATCAATACCCTGATTTTGAATATGCTGCAATGATTTTAAATACAGAAACACAAAAAACGTTCAAGGTTTATGAAAATAAAAATACGAAACAAATAGAAGACGATATAACAATTCAAGAAGAAGCAAAATTCATAGAACAATTAAGACCAAAAGTTCATAGTTATATAACTAAAACATTTGGGGAACCGGAAAGTATTTCATTTACGCCTACATATCATACAAGAGGTACACCTACGCTTATTATTAGGTTAAATAACAAAAAAGAAGAAGTAAACGAAGAAATGTTTCAATCTTTTATTGATTATTTACAGCATGAATTGAATGTTGAACATGCATATGTAAATTTTTTGTATGATAATGAAACTGAAGGATGGAGTACGGAATTTTAAATAAAGCAAAATATAGCAGAATGAATGTGGATTATTAAAAGAAAGGAACAAAGTACAATGAATATTGAGTGCACGCGATATCGAGTGAAACAAAATAAAACAGAAAAAGTAATGAGTGGTTGGCTTTCCTGAATGAAAATATGGAAGATGTACTAGTTACCCTTGAAGGCGAGAAAATGTACGTTGAAACGATTTTTCGAGAAATTTTAGATGGAGAAGAATATTTGTATTGGTATGTTGTTCAAGGGACAGGCGGAATTGATGTCGATGAATCAGAACATTGGATTGATAAAAAACACATTGAATACTGGGATGAATGTATTGATAAAAGCTTTAAACCTGTAGCTTTACAAACTGAGGTAGTGATGATTCCTGAAAAAGTACGAAATTCTATGAAGTAAGCACTTTTTAAACAATATTGAGATGTTTAGACAACTCATATTTTTTATTCAACTCCCATAAAAGAACTTAATCATCTTTCATTTTCTGTGGTGAAGTGCTAATTTTTGCACTTCATGGATGGCTAGTGGGGCTTTACTTCAATATGGTCCACTATTTTTCACCAATCCCTAAATCTATTATAGAAACGAAGGAAGACGTAAAATCAAAAAAATGCTGGGACATAACTGACCCAAATCATAAAAAGCGTGAGAAATCAATTTTAGAGACGTTGATTTTTCACGCTTTTTAATATGAAATTTTTAAATTTTGCTTTGGAAATATACTTATGTCCTAGCGTCCTTATTTTTTTCTCAACAGTGTATCCCCAAGAGGGATTCCAATTATAACAACCAAAACCGTTAGAATTACCAGGGCTTGAAAAATAAAATACGCAACTTGATCGAACATCCTATCTCTCCTTCTTTTCTTAATAATTCCTACCTCATATTCCGTAATTATCCAACTCCTAGTGAAGAGTCAAATTAAACTAATAAAGCCCAAAATCATTTGTACTTTATTAGTTTAGTTTATTTCATTACAACGTATGTATGCAGTCGTCACTTTTTATATTTTGTGATCTTCAACAATAGCGCGCGATTGTTTAATAAGCTTCGCTGTTCTTCTTAAACTCCCATGAAAGAACTTAATCATTTTTCATTTTCTGTGGTGAAGTGCTGATTTTTGCACTTCATGGATGGCTAACGGTGCAGTTATTGAAATATCATAGGTGTATCAAGAGGGGAATAAATGTGACAAATACTCCGGTATTCCGTTTGGATTGAAGCTGAACAGTGGGAACAGTTATGGAATGAAGATGATGATAATACTGACGTTGTCGTAAGGTTTGAGGGTGGTTCCGAATGGAGGGCAACCTTCTTTATTTATCAAAACATTTTTAGCATGGCAAAGAAAAATGAGGAAACTGGAGAATGTTTAAGAGGTAGTTATTTTTGGGCAAGTGAAATGATTTTGGTGAGGAAAATTACTCGGATTGATATTGAAGTGGTTATAAAAAACTTGAGATAGTAGTAAGTTTTAATGAACCAGCTGCTAAAACTGATAAATGATGGGAATAACGTTTCCCAATAGTTTTAAGGAATTATTGCTCATACATAATGGGCAACGAAATGAATATTCAGAGCAACGATTCGAGTACGTAGGAGTCGTAGGCAATTATGATTTATAGGTTAATTGAAGAAGGAAATAATGAATGGTTAGAGAAATCAATTTTATACGAGGAGGAAAGGTTAATGAGTAAAAGTTTACAACCTTTTTCTATTGTGTTCTTGGGAATATGTATTGTTTTAAGTTCATGGTTAATTTCCCAATCTTTAATAACCAATCATATAGATATTGAAAAGACTGATAACGAACAAAATAGATATGATTTTATCACAATAGCATCCGATTACTTTATCATTTTTGATAAACAAAAAGGGGAGTATTGGATGAAAATCGGTTCTTCTGATTGGGAAAAACAGCAATCTTTTTCTAATCCAACAGAATAGCTTCTTCTGATGTTAGCTTTTTCAACTAACGAGTGCTTTACTTGAAGAACAATGAGTTGCATATGCAGCTCTTTTTTTCTTTATTGAACGGAGCAGGATAGTTGTGCGAAATGTTCCTAGCTCAAATGGAGAATGGTCACATTACTCTGGTAAAGCTAGGCAGTTCCTTCGAAGAATCAAATGAAGAGGTAACGCTCAGAAGGGTTCTCTCTTAGTCGAATAGCACTGAATTTAGTAAGAATGAAAGTGTTATAAGCTCGGCGAAAAGGCGTGAGAATTTACCGTAACAGTTCGGCTGACGAAAGCCTACCCGCGGGGGTGGTGTAAATCATGATGCTTGAGTTGAATGAATATGGTGAGAATGCGAATAAACCTAAAAGAAAGGGTTAAGCTGACGAACTTCTGAATGTACGGGTCTATAACTGCGATACAGAGGAAATTATCCTTGAAAACGAAAATGTAACGTTGATATTAGAGTAAACTTTATTAAACTCCCATGAAAGAACTTAATCATCTTTCATTTTCTGTGGTGTAACGTTGATTTTACGCGACATGGATGGCTAACGGGGTGCTTTACTTGAAGATCATTGAGCAAACTGTGCAGGTTAGTGAAATATCATAGGTGTATCAATAGTGGGAATTAATGTGACAAATATTCCGTATTCCGTTTGGATTGAAGCTGAACAGTGGGAACAGTTATGGAATGAAGATGATGATAATACTGACGTGGTCGTAAGGTTTGAGGATGGTTCCGAGTGGATGGCAACCTTCTTTACTTATCAAAATATTTTTAGCATGGCAAAGAAAAATGAGGAAACAGGAGAATGTTTAAGAGGTAGTTATTTTTGGGCAAGTGAAATGATTTTGGTGAGGAAAATCACTCGAATTGATATTGAAGTGGTTATAAAAAACTTGTTAGTTGATGGTACTTTTGAAAGTGTATTTAAGTTATGTGAAGATTAGCTTGTTGTACAAACGGTGCAGATTAGTGAAAGAAGGCGTTTCTTATAATTGATGTAAAATCAAAGTTTTTGTATGGCTTTAATTTTGTTAAGTAAGGGGAGTTATGATGTGAAGAAGCTTTGGAGTAAATTCGAGAAATGGCTGGAATTAAATTGTCAAGAGATAGTAGACAGTTTTAATGAACCAGCTGCTAAAGCTGAAATTACAAAGGCTGAACAGAAGATGGGAGTTACGTTTCCCAATAGTTTGAAGGAATTATTGCTCATACATAACGGGCAACGAAATGAATGGGGAGAGCTATATGCTTCTTATGATAAAAGGAGTATTTTGTTTGTTTTGGATCTAAGAAGGTATATAACGATGTAATTACTCCATCCTAAATAGGCACATTATTCATAGGATGGTGGTAATTTTGAAGTTCTTAAAAATAATCACTTGTTTTTTGATAGTTATTTTTTTAGTTATTGTAAATTTGATTGGTCATGAAGGAATCGCTTCAGATCGTGAAATTACGCTAAAAGAGGCCATCCAACTTGGATTAGATAGGGCGAAAAAATGGGATGAAAATGCATATTTAGTAATGTTAACAAGTGTTGATGAAGACATGGGAGGAACAAGGGGAGCAACAGGGAAACGATATAAATGGACTTTGAGTTTTGAGACTACAAGTACCGATAAACAATTATTTATATTTATTTCAAAAGGAGAAATAAGTGGAATTCATGAGGGGAAGGGACCTAGTTCTGGAGCAATAAAATTAGATGATATTAATTTTGACAGTCCTTATTTATTGAAAATCGCAAAGGAAAAATATGATTTACAAAAAGGGGTGGATTGGGCGACAGGATATCATTTTACACTTGATAGTATCGATGGTACGCCCATTCTAAAAGTGTTTGGAAATGATCGAGATAGCCGTTTTACTTCAATTTCATTCAATGCCCAAAATGGAGATGTGGTTAGTGCTAATCATAAATTACCATACGGTGGAGGATTAATATCCAAACGTATTGGCACCGAAAACCTAACAAAAAAAGGGATGGCGATTATGGGGGTTATCGCTGGAAACAACAATTTAGTGGTTTGGGGAGACAAAAAGCCAACACAATTTAGTACAACCAAGCAACCTTTTATTGAATGGAGCCATAACAATGGAGAAACATGGACAGAACTCCATGCTAATAATTATGTAACACACGCGTGGTTTGATATGAACGATCAATTATATGTAGCTACGGAAAAAGAATTATGGGCAGGTACTACATCAAAAAGTAAAGGTACGAAAATCCTTTCATTAGACCAATCAATCGAGAAAATCGATTATTCAACCAACAACCATGTAGCTGTGCTATCAAATGGAAAAGTTTATTGTACGACCAATCAAGGAGAGAGATGGGAACAAGCTATAGTACCTAAACCATTATATGTGGTTCAAATCTCGGATAATGGTGACTTGGTAGGACTCACAGAAGAAAGGAAGATTCTTCAAAAGACCAATGACGAGTGGACCGAGATAACTATGCCGAATAGTAATGATGAACCTCTAGATTTGAAAGTGATTAATAATAGACTAATTATTACGACACAAAGTGGAATTTGGATCCGAGATCTTCAAGAGGGAAATTGGAGAAAAATTAAAGTTGATGAAGAGGTAGTTAAATTCATTAAAAAAGGAAAGAAATTATTCGGATACACACATAGAGGTGAAGCTATTTATTCCATCAACACGAAAGACGAAAGAAAACCTGAAAAAGTGTTTGATGCGGTGGATTTCGTCGTTTTGGATGTCGATATCATGGGAGATACGTTATGGATTGCAACTATACCAAATTATTCGTGGGAAGAAATGGAGATACCGCAGACATGATAAAAATTTGAAGTGTATATCCATGAAAAAGATGTATTGTGAAACACTTAAGCTAACGAGGGTTTTACTTCAATAAGGAGTAGAGCATTTTTCGTTTGACTAACTGGGCAGTATAGTTCAATAAGAATAATTAAATGATATTGTTGAAGTATTAATTAAAGGGAGAAGTAAAATGTCATTTGATTTAACAATAAATTCTAAAAGAAGATATGAAAAATTTATCGAAAGAGTTTCGAAGAGTAAATTGGTTTGGGGTTTGACGAATGAAAAAGGTTGGTGTGTATGTGAATCAAATGAATATGAAGACACTGATGTAATGCCATTTTGGTCAGATGAAGCGTATGCACGCCAATGTGCGATAGAGGGTTGGTCAAATTATCATCCAACTCCCATACCATTAGAAGAATTTATGAATAGCTGGCTTTATGGAATGAATGAAGATGGTTTATTAGTAGGCGTTAACTGGAATGCAAAGTTAATTGGCTTAGAAATAGAACCTGCTGAATTATTTAGTGAAATAGAACGTAAGATCAGTTAGAAATAATTGTTCCATATGCAACAGGGTGCTTTACTTGAAGAATATTGAGCTGTTTAGACAGCTCACTTTTTCATTGTGCTAACGGTGCAAGTGACTTGAAGAAGGTAAACAGGTTTATTACGTGAAATTATGTCTTATACAAGACGGCTTTAGGGTGTGATTAAAATGGATTGTAGACTTTTGGAAATATTTGTTGGGTGGGAAGATAAGTTAGGTGATGACGAGTGGTATTTTAGTAATTCTTTCGAATCAATTTACAAAGGAATGTCTTCAGAAGAAGCCTTTAACTACATTCCGAATGTGATTGAGGTGTTATTTAAATTGGACGATGACTATTTGATATGGGAAACCCTTCACTTTTTAATGCAACTGTATAGTATTGCGGATACCACACAGATACATCCATTCCTCGAAAGAAATTGGTCTCCATTAAAACAACATCTTATGATATATGAAGAATCTTATGCTAGTCCATTTAAAGAACTAACGAGACAGCTAAGAATAAAAGAATGAGATTCCGTTCCAACCTTGTTTAACTAACGGTGCAGTATAGCTGTGCGAAATGGTCCGATAAGGAGTAGAGCCTTTTTCTATTTAAACTAAATGCGCAGTTTAAGTGAATTAGGAAAAAATTACATATATATAATAAAGCAATACATTGTTAAGATTTGATAGGGCAAGTATTCTATGAAGAATTTAGAACGAAGGCGTTTCTCAATAAATGAAGACGTTTTATTACTAACCAAACAGTTTAATAGAAGAAGGATAATTGAAATTGAAAAATAAGGGAAATGTTTTGATTTTATGTGGGGATGGGGAGAGATTCTTTCAGGTTCTATTGCAATAATTATATTGATATATGGAATCTTTTACTCGAAGGAATACCACGATAAGTATAGAAAAGGGCCGATTTCGGGAGGTGGGACTTTATTAGGTGAGCTATTTGCTGCTGTTTTACAATTTAGTCCCTACTATGTTCAGAAAGTATTCTTTATTTTATCAGGAATTTTTATATTGGTTTGTATTTATATATCGAAAATGTAAGAATAAATGATTCTGTAATTAGAAGTAAAAATGAATTATAAATAAATCTTGAGTTATTTGGAGTTAGAAAATGAAAAAAATAAAGAAAGCAACAGGACGGCTTTTTTAAAGAGATGGTAGGAGAGCTTATCAGTTCAATCTTAATTGAAGTGGCTTGGAACATTTTAATGTTTATTCCCAAAATGATTATTCGTTTAATAAAGAACATCTGGTGAATTAGTTACTGTTGGGGATTTAAGATAATAAGAAATTTGGAAATCTTCCCAAACCACACGCTTTGGGACATTTTTAAATTAACGAACGAGTGAAAAAACTATATTCCATTTAAATGATATAATGGAGAAAATAGGTGGTCTAAAGGGGAATGATTATGGAAAGTTTATATTTAATAATCGTTATACTTTTAATAGTTTTATTCTTTATTTCCTTTGCTCTTTTTATTAGACGATTAATAATAAATTCTTCAATTAAAGCTAATAATTTGAGTGATTTAGAGGAAAAGATGGATAGGCTAATTGAGCAGAACGAAAAGCTTCTTTTGTTATTAAAAAAATAGTTAAATTAGAATTAGTAAGGTGAAAAATAATTTTTTTAGTTATACAAATACATACAAAAAAACGTTCTCAAACGCAAGCTTGGTAACATTTCAAACAGCGACAAACTCTGTTAAATCAGTGTTTGTCGCTGTTTTTTATAGAAAATAACACTCTGAGACGCTGCGAAAAATAATTTTAAAGAAGACTGTTCGATCCACTTGTTCTGAATGGCGATAACATATAAAAGAATCTCAATGAAATGTACCCAAAGGACGCTTGGGATCTATCCGTACTTCAAGTGTTGCCATAGTTTAGTTAAACAGATTGAAACCGTACAATCTTTTACTTTTTCTTTATGAAAATTTGCAAATGTGGTGGAAGTTCAAATGTTTCCAGGTGCTTAAAATTTTTAAGCTTACTTTCATTTGGAGCTATTGAAAATGTTAGTTGGTCTCTACCTACTGGGTTATGTGCACCCAAAACTGGAGTGACTTCGAGGGTTACTGAAAACTGAAAAGCGTCATCAATTCTTTCCATATTTAAAATTTTTATTTGATACGGATACACCAAAGGACTTTCCGTAAGATAATCGGAATAGTAATTAGAAACTGCTTCTTGGATGTTTGGTAATAGTAGTGAAAAAAACATGTCCATTATGTGTTCTTCTTTAGATTCTTTAACAGGCTGATAATAATCTGATTCAGCATAAGTTAATGTTGTAGATATTAGAAATAGCAGTAAAAAAGAAGGAGTTATAATTTTTTTCTTCACTTTTCCACTTCCTTTTTAATGTTTATTTTGTACGTAAAAGATTTACTTATGTCAGTCAAATATTTCATTACAACATGTATTAATTAAAATCAAAGTTTGTATAATTAATACAGCTTATAATAAAATAACGTTCCCAAATGCAAGTTTTGGGACGAAACAAAACACTTAAAACGTTGTCATACCAATGTATTAAGTGTTTTTCTGTATTTCATTCTTATATACCTTTTTATGCACTATCGTTTGAACTTAGATACAACAAAGCTTTCAATGCTGTTCAAAAGAAATTGCACTGAATCAGATTTTTAATAAAAACTTGCCTATACAGCGGATTCCTTGACGTTATAGAACAACCTTTTCTTTTAACATAGCCTTTTTCTTTATTCAACTCCCATGAAAGAACTTAATCATCTTTCATTTTTTGTGGTGAAGTGCTGATTTTGGTACTTCATGGATGGCTAACGGGGTCAATAGCGCTGTAATTGGGTAGTTTTTTTCTTGTGAAGCTATCGCCGCAGGTTAATGAAACAGGAAATAATGATCTTTATAAATTTATACCTTGTATTATAGAGTACCATGTATTATATTTTGTATATAGGGAGGTGCAAATTTTGGAAATTAACAAAGAGGTTCTTAAAGGGCATATAGATACTCTGATTTTATCCCTATTACACAAAAAAGATATGTATGGGTATGAGCTGGCTAAGTTTGTTAGAGATAGAAGTGAGGAACAGTTCGAAATAAAAGAAGGTACACTCTATCTCTCTTTGAAAAGATTAGAAAAAAACGCTTGGGTTGAATCATACTGGGGAGATGAACAAGGACCAGGGGGAAGAAGAAAATATTATAAACTTACCCCACTTGGAAAAGAGTGTTTCGAAGAAAAGCGTTCAGAGTGGCGTTTTGTAAAAAAAATAATGGATTCTTTTTTAGAGGGGGAGTAGAAATTGAAACAAATTGATGCTTTTATAGATTCCGTTTATCAAAAATTCGATGGCAATAAAGACGAGATAAAAGAATTAAAAGTAGAAATGAAGAACCATTTAATTGAAGCTGTACACGAATTAAAATTAGAAGGTAAGTCAGAAACGGAAGCAGTTAGGATTGCAATTGAACGTTTCGGTGGAGAAAAAGAAATCCGTACAGTGATTGGTCAATTATTTGTCATGCAAAAGCAATTTACAAGGTGGCTCCTTTATTTTGCAATATTTTTTCTTGCTTTGAGCCTTCTTACTTTTGGTATCATTATGTCAATTGAAAAAAGCAATCAGAATGAACGGCATAAAATAAATAATGATATATCTATAATTTTAAGCGATGTTAGTAGTGTCATTTCAAAGGATAAGCAAGATAAAATTCAGTCTTTAATTCAAAGCACGAATCAGGTTTCAAAAGTTGAGGTTTTCAATATAAAAAATAAAATAGACATATTTAATTATATTGATACAGCTAAACCTGAGTTTCAGTACGAAAGGGAAATATGGGCACCCGAAATTAGATTTATTGACCTATACCGAGAAGGTAATGGGGATGATAAGTGGTTTATCTATATTACTTATAGGAGTATTGATAATTTAGCTGTTTTATCACTATTATTGGGTATCGCTTTCTCTCTTCCTTTATTTTCAATATGGGGAATTATAAAGGTTTATCAAAAAAGGAGCTTAATATTTAAATCTTTAAAGTCCTTGTAGAACTCCCATGAAAGAACTTAATCATCTTTCATTTTCTGTGATGTAGCGCTGGTTTTTGCGCTACACTGATGGCTAACGGGGTGCTTTACTTGAAGATCAGTGAGCTGTTTAGACAGCTCACTTTTCTCATTGTGCTAACGGCGCAAGTTAGTTCAATAAGAGTAGAGTATTTTTATGTCACATTTGACACAAAAAGCGTAAAAAAGAGCATCTAAATTCGATGCTCTAATAAAACCAGCACATTTATTTAATATTCGTATCTCGGAACAACAGACAAATTAAGAGTTGACCTATAAATTAGGAACAACTCTATTTTTTACGAAAAAAAGAACATACCATATGATAACGCAAGTATTGAGTCTTTTCATGCGACATAAAAAAAGAGTTTTCTTCTGGGGAATTGGTGTTCGTCCGATATTTTTCCAAGCATTTACTGCTCCTGAAAAATAATATGTAACTGGTAAAAAAGTAATTGTACTTAGAAGCATGTAAACCCAAGAGCGCTTAACTATTGCAAATATTAAAATTAGAATTGAGTCAAAAAATGAAGCACTTCAAAAGTAATAGCATTCCTTCCATCACGTTTCCTCCTGAAAAGACCCGAATCTCATTAATTAAGTGAGTTCCAGTCTTTTTTGTAGCTTTGAAACTAAGCCGTACTTCAGTAAATCGAATTTTTTATTCTATATTCAAATCGAAAACATAAGTTGATTTTCCTTCATTCCATTTTGCAACAACTTCGTAAATATAATATCCTTTTTCCGTTGGAAGGGTTATTTCGTTATTTTGAATTTCAAAATTATCAATTGTACCATTTTCATTCTCCTGATATACAATTATTGAAGATGGGTTTTGATCAATTTCAATTTTTATTTTGTCTCCTTTTTCAACAGTTAATGTTTCAAATTCTTCTGCTAAGCCATATGTATCGGATGGACTAATTTTTCGAGCTTCAAAGTCATCATCTTTCCATTCGAATTCGCCAATCATCATCGGGTAACCTTCATGATCTACAATAACTTTTCCCTCTGGTTGTCCAACAGAATCGGACTGTGATGAAGGTATTCCGTTACAACCAGCTATAATCATCACAATGAACATTAAATATAACAAATTTTTCATTGAATATCCTCCTCTTAATATCAATTATTTTATAATAAATACTTATTTTAACATATTTTTATTATTTTATACAAAGGCATTCAATATTACCATAATTAGTGTTGTGGTTAATCTACAACCAAGGAGTAACCTAAAGACATAAGCAGGAGCAAAGACATCTGGATACTGTTCTTTTTAGAAATGCCTGACGCATCTGTAAATAGTAGAAAAAAGTTATTGTTTAATGAGATAGAAGGATTAAATTATCTAACTTTTGATGGAAATATTCTTCGTCCCTATCCTGATATAGATATTAATTACCATTCGGATGTTAGTCCTGATAGGCAAGTTTATTTCATTGCGCTACATGGATGGCTAACAGGGCAGTTTTGTTCAAAAAATGATATTTGAAGTTGTTACACAATGATTGGTGAAGAAGGACGCTTAGGTTTTATCTACGATGATGCACCGAAGTTGTTAGATTTTATCCTGATAAAGTCCAAAAGTACATGTGGCATTTTTGGGGAAATGAAGATGAGTTGATTGGTCACTATGAAGTTTTAGAAACTCATGAAAACAGTAATGAGGAAATAATAATTGTACCAAAAGGAGAAATTTCTTTACTTAGCCCTAATAATGGTGCAGATAATCACTATCCAACAAATATGACACTCCCTAAAAGTGGAATGAGGAAGTTAGATGCTTATATTGGAGATAGACTATTTGGAAGTGTTTATATAAAAGTTCATAAGGAATAAATGACTTATTGAACTCCCATGAAAGAACTTAATCATCTTTCATTTTTCTATGGTGTAGCGCTGATTTTTGCGCTACATGGATGGCTAAAGGGGCAGTTTAGTTCAATAAAATAAGTAGAATGTTATATTTTGTTAAATGATATAATGTATGTATTACCTTAGGGGGGATTGTTTACACGTGGATTTTTAAAACAGTAAGTGACCAAGTTCAAAAATAGACAACAAAAAAGTAGCATAAAAGCTATTCTTATTAAGCTAACGGAGTGCTTTAGCAGAACAAGGTGCTGCCTTTAGGGTAGCCTTTTCTTATTGAACTAAAGCTGCAGTTTAGTGGAAGAAAAATAATTGTATAGGGGGAGAGAATTTGAAGAAGAAACATTGGGTTCCTATTCTAATTTTAGCATTAATATTTGGTGGTGTTTATACCTTTGTACTATTTAATCCACCTTTGGAAATAGGTACGCTTGGTACTGCTGTTGGTAATAAATCAGTTGTTATTGGAATTGGTAATAAAGGCTTTCGTGAAGTGAAACTATTAGAAGTATCAGTAAATAATAATGAAAAGCCATCAAAAACAAAAGTACAAGTTAGTAATGCTTTACAAGGTTTCATCATAACGGATGATTATAATAATAATAATGAGTCAAAAAAATATGGTTTTAAGGATATAGAGGATGTATCAATTAAGCCAGACACATCTCCTTCTGCTACCTATAAAAAATTAGATGATGGCACTGCTTCTAAGAAGGATGAAATCTATGGGATTAGTGTTTTTCATAGTGAAGAAATCAATCAAGTTATTATAAAATATAGCTATTTTGGGATTTCATTTAATAAAACTGTGTTGTTAAACTAACGGATACTTACTTGAAGATCATTGAGTTGCATATGCAGCTCTTTTTTTATTGAACTAACGTTGCAGGTTAGTTCAATAAGAATTCAAGTTAATCATAGCCTTTAGAAGAGAATTGTTGGGATATTATGCTAAACTGAAGAAAATGATTTAAGGGCTGATTCAATTAATGGATATTAGAAAACCTAACGATTTTGAACTTAAAGAGGTATTATCGCTTTCTCCAAAAGCTGTTTTTGATGGCACTTTAGGTGAAGTAGAACCTACGAAAGAAAAAATTGACCAACTTGTTAAACCACTATTGGAAAAGGGAAGCTATTATTTAATAGCAACTGAAAACGATAAATTAATGGGCTGGATTCTTATAGGGACAAGCAAAGACCAATTTACTGATATGATGAATGGATTTATTTACGAACTATTTGTTATAGAAGAATATAGAGGGAATGGGATTTCCAAACTGTTAATGATAGCTGGTATTGACCATCTAAAACAAGATGGATACTCAGAAATCCGTCTAAGTGCATTTGTTGGGAATCAAGCAATTAAACTGTATGAAAAATTGGGATTTAACATCAGGACAGTTACTATGAGTTTGAGGTTATCATAAACTTTCACTAACGAAGTGCTTTAGGTTAATAAAAAGTATGAGGTATCCATCGCGAACTGAACCCTGAATAGTGGACACTATAAAAAAAGTGCCTCTGTTTGGGGTTTTGTGTTTTTTAAAACTATTATATTTTTTTTGAAGTATAATAAATAGAAAATATTGTAACAAAGGGGAATGGATGAAGGTGAGAAAACATTTATATGTAGGGATTTTATTAACAATGTTCGTTTTAACGGGGTGCAATGAAAAGGTAGAAACGGAGGAACAGGTTAAGAAAGAGGAGGCAAAGATTTCACCTGTCAATCAAGCAACAGAAGATAAGACTGTATCTGATACGAATGAAGAAAAACCAAAAACTCCTTTAAAATTAACTCAAGAGCAAAAGCAAGAATATCATAAGCAATATGTAAAAATCGCAGAAAAAGTGAATCAACAGAAGTTAGGAATGCAGCTGGGAGTATCCGCAATAGATGAATTTAAAGCAGAAGATTGGGTAGATCCGAAAGTGTTTGAAGAAAGGGTTCAGGAACACGTAGATGGGTTTTTGGAAGAGGAACGGAAAGCGTTAGCTACTATTCCAACGAATAAAAATCAAGATGCTACCGAAGTAAGCGATGGTTGGGCATTAGATAAATATATTTATGTTGCAGGTATAGTAACTCAAATTGAGGTTATAGGAGATTTTGAAACGCAATACAGCGAATCTAGAAAAGGCCAAGTATTTGCAGGAATAAACAAGATATCAACGCAAGTAGCAAAAGGTTCTAAAGGTACGTGGGAGCAAACGTCTTACAAAGCCTCTTTGATAGATGGTGGCCAAACGTATAGCATTCGTATTGAAGGTATTTATCATTATAATAATTTATCAATTGATAAAGTTTTTACTATAGAATTTAACTGTGATAAATTCGGAAATATACATTAATATATATAGAAACATTTTTTGTGAAGATCAAGCAGCACGACCAGTCGCACGCATAGAGGATATACCTCCTAGTGCAAAATTTAACGATTTGGACTATAAATCAATAAAAGATTTTATGTTTTGAGATGAAAAAGAAGTATTTGTACATGCGACAATGAGCTGAAGGAATATAGTTAGTCATAGATCATTTCCTTACTTGAATTTGCGCATTAGAAGCATACGAACAACTAAAAATATATGGCATCTGTCCGTTTTTCCTGTATAAAGGAAAGCGGATTTTTTAATCTATAAAAATATTTTGTTTAAGCTTTTTTTGTCCTATTTATTGTTTTGATTAGTTTGAATACGTATATATTTTTTTGGTAAGAATGGCAATAAGTATTTTAAGCCGGGAGGGAATGTATTGTTAGAGTTACAAACGGAGCTTGAAGGAAAGAGGACTACTTTTGGTTATATTAATTACCGAATTAAAGAACTAGGATATACATTGGGAGGAAATTGGGATTATGATCGGGGATGCTTTGATTCCATTTTGTGGAGAGAAGGAGGAGAAACCATCTACTTAAGAGTTCCATTTTCAGTTTTGGAAGGAGAGCTCGACCAATACGATGCATCTATTATTTTCCAGAAACCTTACGTTATAAAGCATGTCGTAAATATTGGTTTAGACAAGGATAAAAATTCTTTATTGAGTGCCACGGGAATTAGCCAATTTCAAGATCCTCTTGATAAAGACGGTTATATTAGGAATAAAAATGAATGGGCACATGCGGGAGAACAAGCTATAAAAAAGATTATTAGCTGTATGTTTTGAGGTCTATTTTAAAAAACAGAAGTATTAACAATATAAAATTACGGCAATAACAAAAGTTGGAAAAGGATATTAATGGATATAAGGATAGCTGAAAATAAAAAAATGAATGCAGAGGCAGGGACGTAACTAATTTGTCCATGATGAAAGCCGAAAAATTTTAAATTTACAAAGCAATATAAAAAAACGAATTAATACGAAATACAAAATGAGCGTTTTGTAATATAGTTCGTTTTTTAATTGGCTAAAATCCTTTTATTCCAGCCTCAATTTTTATTTTAATAGTCTAGTAAACATTCCTATCATCAGATCATTCGATGGTGTATCCCCAGTGCACCTTGGGTTTACATCTGTAGGAGAAGGGAATGTAGCTTGGATCTACCGTCCAGATTTAGGTGAAGCTACTGCCAATGTGTTAGCAGGTGAAGCTTAACACAACAACAATTCGTTGATGCAGTTATTGAGGTTACAGGAAAAGTTCTGAAGAACACGCAAAAATGCTAAAAGTGGCCGGCGCGCCAGAAGAATTTGTATCAATGCTAGTCATGATACAAAAAGAAATCCGTGAAGGTGGACTAGAAGCATCACATTCTGATCTACAAATGCTACTAGGTCGCAAGCCAACAACTAGAATACTGTGGCTTTTTTTAACTTGTAATAATCGAAACGAATAGTTCCCTTATTCAACTCCCATGAAAATAAAACTCTTCAATTTCGGAATAAAGACAACACGAAAGCAGACGCAGCTCATTTGTTTTTTAAAATTTGCAGCGTCAAAATTAGGAAAGAATTATTTGTTGGATTAGGAGGCATCCGGTTCAACGATTGTGACGTTATACCCTAAGTTTTCAAGTCTTCGAACTGAATATCGTACAATAGATTGTTCTTTTTGCTTGTCAAAGTAATCTTTACCTAAGTCTACGTACATTTCTTTGCGTGTTAAGAGATAGTAGGCGATTCTTAAAATTGCATGGGCCACGGATATTCCTGCTCGCTTTTTACCTTTTCGCGAAGCAGTTCGTCTATACATTGCACACAGGTAGGTTTTGGATCCTCTGGCAGAATGAGCAGCTTCTATTAAAGCTGATTTCAAGTATTTGTTTCCTTTCTTCATATTAGTTGATTTCCTTTTACCAGCACTCTCTGTCCAGGTACAGTATGCTGGTAATATCGGTGGTGAGCTAATAGATTTTACCGACATAGGACTTATAATTGAAAAGGAAGATGAAAACCTGAATTATGATGGATTCAAACAAGAAGGATGACACGGAGAAGCCAGCAGAATAACTAAACTCAGACTATGAGACTCCGGTGCAGCATAGCAGGCCTCTTCCTATGAAGTGAAAAAATTATTTTTTTCATCATGAAGTGATGGAAAGCGTTGATACATCAATGTTTATAGAGGGAGGATAAGTTTACATTTACTAGAAACATAAATGAGTCACTTTTTAGAAAAAGTCTGCTCTAACATACGCCCAATGTATACATATTAACCGTGTGAATAAGACCTGTAATGTTAATAAGTTTATTGTTCAAAAGCGTTACCCCCCATTAAACGTTTTGCAATGGTATATCCAATTAGGTATGCAGATGCAGACGTGTTACCGTCAACTGTAAAAGGAATGATTTGTGCATCAGCAACCATTAAATTATTAACGCCATGTACATTGCCATACCGATCTACTACTCCACCTTTTTCAATAGGGGCCATTCGAAGTGAGCTTTGTTGATGGTGATTATGATCAAAATTTTCTCTAATAAAGTTTTCAAGTTCATCATCATTATCAATGGTCTTTAATGTTGGATTTACAAGCTGATACTTTGGGTCAATTTTTGAAAGTTTTTCCGCAATGCCTTTAATATAAACTCTGTAAATAGCCTTTATTGCTTCTAGGTCATATTCATTTTCTAAGAAACCTTCATCCGCAAGGACAATTTTTAAGGGGTCGTTATTTTGTATTTTAATGGCTCCTCGACTTTTTGGTTGTAAAAATAAAATAGCAATATTTAAACTTTCTTCTGCAACAATCCCAATGAGTTGAACTCCTCGGCGGTGATTGATACTACTATTTAGTGGATTTGGTAAGAAGGCACCTCCTGTATAAAGGGCAAAGGGATCGTTTTGAAGCTGAGGAATATCTTTTGGATTCACACTAAATGTAGCAGTGTTTAAGGTATGATTAGTTAAATGTTTCCCTACATTTGGATTGTTAAAAATAACGGGGATACCGGCCTGATGTAGGTCATTTGAAGGTCCGATTCCAGATAACATTAATAGTTGCGCACTGTTTATACCTGCTGAAATAATTACTTTTTTACGGGCAAAAGCTTGGACCTTTTTACCTTCCTGTAGATATTCAATACCTATTGCTGTTTTCTCCCTAAATAAAATATGAAGTCCGGTTGATTTATAAACAACCCTTAACTTACGTCCATTCACCCCGTATCCACCAGGAGTCATAATGTCTGAAGATAAAAATGCGGTAGAAGAGCTTTCACGTTCTCCATTAATCTTTTGAAATAGTTGCCATTGAGTAAAAGGACCAATAGGGGTTTTTGGGTTATTATAGTCAAGAATTTGTTTATAACCTGTTGCTTGTTCGATCGCTGAAACTAATTTTTTTGTTATAATTGGTGGATTTTTAGGGGCTTGCCTGATATCTATACGACCATTGAAGCCATGAAATTCAGGATTACTTGTTTCTCCATGAAAATCTTCTAACTGTTTAAAGCTACGATTTGCTCGTTCGGGGGACCATAAGTTACCTAAAAGACGTTCCCATTCTTTTAAAACAGCTGGTGTAGGTCTGACATACTGTTCACCATTAATTGAAGACCCGCCCCCAGAAAGCCGCCCCGTAGTCCATTCAAATGTTCTGTCATCTACTTCAGGTTGAGGCACTCCTTCACCTTGCCAAAAATATTCTGCGAAAAATTGCTCTTCTAGTTCAGGAGCGAATCTAGAATCTCGAATTGGTTTATCTCTATCATTGTTTTCTCCTGCCTCTAGGACTAAGACTGAGGTTTTTTTATCGTCTGTTAGTGTTTTAGCTATAACTGCTCCAGCTGGTCCCGTCCCGACAACAATAAAATCAAATGTATTATTTGAATGTTTAGAATCCACTTCACTATCTCCTTTTCTATTTTTAGTTATCTTATGTGAAATGGTGCGGAAGAAATAGGTAAAGTAATCATACTATTAAAGTTAAAAAGGGTTTGGCAGAGGGTTTGGGAATAGATAGAAAAAATTTTAGAATAAAAGGCGCTTGACGGTATAATTCCCAGTCACATTACACACTTGAGAATATATTATTACTATAAAAATAAAAGGAGGTGAATAGATTGGATCATAACAATTATTACCAAACAGAAAAAGATTGTGGTTGCGCAAGTCCAGTAAATTGTCAACGACTTGCTAATATCATCGGTAGGGAAGTTATTACTGCAACACCTGTTTGTGTTGTACAGCGCCTTCGCGATATTAAAGCTACCATTCTTGGACGAACTACTCGATCCCCTCTCGCACTTCCATTTGCCCTTTCTTTTGAAAAGAACATTGAGCGTCTAAACAGCTCTTATTTTTTTCTCAACTCCCATGAAAGAACTTAATCATCTTTCATTTTCTGTGATGTAGCGCTGGTTTTTGCGCTAAATGGGTGGTTAACGGTCAAAGAAGGATTTTAAAGGGAGGTGTCCAAATGGTTGGTTTAGTTATTGATATTTCCAATTATCTCGGTTTTGGTTGGACTATATTTTATAACTTTAGGGCTATGGGAATTAAAAGAAGGCGTAAATAGAAAACAATACATAAAGTATAATGTTTACTGGCTTATTTTTGCTGGTAGTTTTACCCCCTATGATTTGGCTATTTTGAAGTAGCCTTTTTATGCCAATGGGTTAAGTATGTGAAAAAATATACTTAAAGTAACGGGTGCTTTACTTCTTTATGAACTAATGGAGGTTAATCGAATAAAAAGTAGCAAGATACTAATAATAAGGAGTAAACATAAATCAGAGGTGAATCTTGATGGTTAAGCAATACTTAATCTTATTAGGATTTTTATTTATTGTTCTTACTTCTACGCAAGTTGTTAAATCAGAAACTGTTCCAAAAGTAGAAGAAATGTATGTCACAACAGAAGACATTATTTCAGACATAATATTTCCAACTGTAGATAAAAGAGTAATAAAAGAGTATGGGAAGGATACACTTTTTGACTGGCAATGGAAAAGGATTTTAGATATTACTTACAATGATAATCATTCCTATGACGTTACTGTGAAAATTGAAATCCCTTCGAAAAATTTTGAGGATGCTAAAGAAGATGTAGTTAAAGTTAGGATATCCCCATCCTGTGATAGTGACAAAATTAATAAACAGCAATGTAATCACGGTTTCAAAATTGAAGTATTAGATTACAAACATTTACCTCAATAAGAATTATTACCTTTAATTCAACTAGTGAAGGTTTTACTTCAATAAGGGGTAGAGCCTTTTTCTACTTAAACTAACGGTGCTGGCTTGTTTAATATGGCTATTTTATCTTTTCGCAAAGAAACGGGGAAAGTCGATATAAGTATTTAATTATTCTGGAGGATATTTATACGTCTCTAGGTGAGTGTGATTTATCAATTTAACCTCAGATCCAGCAGATATTTCATAAGTCATTCGATCCTTCCCTAATGAAATATTATGACCGCCATCAGTTGGTTCAATTTCAAAAGTAATTTGCAAATCAAAGCCTCGGTAATGATTTCTTTTAGTTTCAATCAATTCAATTTTCCACGGAGTTACATGAGGTGAAACATCCTTAAAAATCTTCGGATAATAATAGTTAGTCAAATCTTTTTCAATATAAGGAGTAAGCATCAACATAAGCATATCCTGTAATCTAAGTTCCTCAGAATCTTGAGTTGGTTTAGCTGCCGAAACGATTATTTTTTGAAAAGAAGTAATAAGAAAAAGGGATACTATAAAAACGATTAACATCTTCTTTTTCATTATCTTCAATACACCTCTTTGCGACTTTATCTAATTAATTGTATTGTTTCCTTTATTGAATAAAGTATGTACTTATTGAAGTAATGGGTAGCTGTACTTCAATAAGAAGTAGAGCTAAATTAAAGGCGTGGTTTAGTTAAACAAGATGATAAAATAATGTTAGTCCAAGCAAACAATCGAGGTAAATTATGAAATTAACATTGGCAACAAACGAAGAAATCAATATCCTGCATTCAAAATATAAAAGATTTAACACTCACCTTCTTGAAAAGCCAAGTGAGTTATACAATCATATCGGTATTATGGATGTATTCAATCGTGTTCTTACTGAAGAAGAGGCATCTGAGTTATTGGGAAAAAATCATAATTTAAAGTATGGTGCAAATTTCTTGGATACTTTTACGCAACTTTTTCATCTAAAAGAGAGTGGAGTGTATGTACACATTTATAAAAAAGGATTGAGTAAAGAAGCGTTCAAATATAAATTAAGTTGCTTAAATCGATCGGAGGCGAATCTCTTTCGAAAACTATTTTCCCATAGTAAGGGTATTTATAAAATAGGAGATGTGGAAGCCCTTGTCTTTTTAACGAAACTCTCAGTAACTGAACTATATTTCGCAGATTTTATTATTACCATCTGCGACGTCTTATAAATTTACATAGGTTGTTGATGGAGCTACGTAGTCATGTGTGGAGCTTCAGGAAAGGTTGAGGAAACATAACAAAAGGACTTGTATATATGAAGGTATTCCTTACATGTTCTATTGGTATACCGTAAACCGATTTAATAATTTGAATTACAAATTCTTTATATCTGGGTCGTAGGAAACGTCAACTAAATAGGAAGAAAAAATAAGTGTTGAAATGAACTTCTAACGAAATACTTTATTTTCATGGATAGATGTCGTGAATTTTCACAGCTTGACCAAAAAAAATCTACCTAACGTAATAAATCCTAGCTCTATAACATAGCTTGTACATATATATACTGATGAGTAAAAAAATCCCATAATAGAGAAGGGAGGACTGTGTAAATGAAAAAATTATTAACTACAGTTCTATTCAGCAGCAGCGTTCTTTTCGTTCTTCATTCTATTTTAGTGCAAGAAAATAACACTGCAGTATCAAGTAACAAGATAACACCACAAGAATTAGAAGAATATCAGGAACGTATGGTAAAAGAAGGGATGGATAAATACAATGCAACTGCTGGTAAAGCTATACTATACGATAGTCGTGGAAACATAATCCATACATACAAAACAATATATAGAGGAGAAAAGTAAAAGGATATACAATATTTAATATTGAGAATTAAAAAGAGGTTGTCCAATGGCCTGTTATGGACCATAAGACACCTCTTTTATTATGTTCATTTTGTTTCAAGATTAGGTTTGTTGTTAGATTTAAAATATTTGAAGGGTGCTTCTGGTACAAAGATCTTAGTAAGTGCTATTTTAAATTGTTTAAAGTAGAATAGTAGTAAGGTATTTCACAATAAACTCAACTAATCTGATTAGTTGAGTTTTATGTTTTTATATAAAAATCTACTAAAATATTTTAAAGAAGATGTGATGATTAATGGGAAAAATCGCAATTTTGGCAGAGAAACCATCTCAAGCAAGAGCTTATGCAGACGCATTTAAAATTAAACAAAAAGAGAAAATATTTATTGAATTGGAACCTTGTTCTACTTTTCCTGAAGGTGCAGTAATTACGTGGGCAGTTGGTCATCTTGTTGAATTAAAGGAACCAAAAGAATATCAAAAAGAATGGGAGAAATGGTCGCTTGGATCATTACCGATCATTCCTCAAAAGTTTGAAGATAAAGTTGTCTCTAAAATGTATACACAATTTAATGCTGTAAAAAAAATCTTTAGAGATCCGCAAGTAACAATGATTTATAATTGCTGCGATAGTGAACGTGAGGGCTCAAATATCTTTTACTCACTTTTAAAAATGACGAAAGTAAATAAGCCTGTTAAACGATTATGGATCAATTCATTAGAGGTTGAGGAAATTCGAAAAGGTTTTAATAATATGCAAAGTAATGAGCGTGATTTGCTCATGTACCAAGAAGCAAAAACACGTCAAATTAGCGATTGGTTAGTAGGCATGAACTGTAGTCGCCTATATACGCTACTTTTACAAAAGAAAGGATTTAAAGGTAGTATCTCCATCGGACGTGTGCAATCGCCAACCGTATATTTAATTTATAAAAGACAACAGGAAATCGAACATTTCAAACCCGAAAATTTTTATGAAATTGAAGGGGTTTTTAAAGCACAAAATGGTGTGTATAAAGGGAAGGCAAAGTTAAAAACAAAAGAGCGTGCAGAGGCTGTGCAATTATTGCAACAACATGGGGTTGAACCGATGGATACAGGTTTAATTACAAGTGTAACGAACAAAACGAAGCGTATTGCACCACCAAAACTACATGCGTTATCAACATTACAAGCCGCCGCTAATAGACGTTGGAAATACAGTCCGTCGCATGTGTTGAAACTTACGCAATCACTTTATGAGAAAAAGCTAGTTTCTTACCCACGTACCGATTCACAGCTCATTACACATAATGAATTTGCCTATTTAAATGAATCATTGGCAAAATATCAGCAGCTCGTCGGAAAGTCATTTAATGCGATCAATCGAGGGAATAACAAACGCTACGTCGACAGTGCCAACGTTGGGGAGCACTATGCTATTATTCCAACGAAAAAAGTGCCGACAGAAAAAGCGTTACAATCAATGAATGCTGATGAACGCAATATTTATTTCGAAATAGTCAATACGACACTCGCTATGTTTCATCAAGATTATGAATACGATGAAAAAACGATTATAACGAATGTCAAAAATTTAGAGTTTAAAACGGTAGGGAAAACAGAACTTGAAAAAGGTTGGAAAGAATTGTTTTCAAGTGAAAAAGAGTTGCAGGAGCGTGAAGAGTCGTTACCTGTCGTTTTCCAAGATGAAATGGTACAAAGTAAGGTTTCTATTCTAGAGGGCACGACAACGCCTCCTAAACCTTATACAGAAGGGCAACTCATTACGATGATGAAAACATGTGGTAAATCAGTTGAGGATGAAGAAGAAATCGAGGTGCTGAAATCGATTGAAGGTATTGGTACAGAAGCAACTCGGAGTGGCATTATAGAGACGATTAAAAAGCATGGATTTATCGAAGTAAAGAAAAATATCGTAAGTATCACTCCAAAGGGAGAGCTTTTATGTAGAGCGATTGAAGGGACATTACTTTCTAGTCCCTCTATGACAGCTAAATGGGAAATTTATTTAAATAAAATTGGTCGTGGGGAAGGCTCTGCTAAACATTTCATTGAAAGTATAGGCAAGTTTGTTAATCAATTAATAGCGGAGGTGCCTAAACAGTTAGAGTCACTCACAATTGATGCTGAGCAGTTTAAACCAGCTGTTGTGAAAGATATTGTGATGTGTCCGACATGTAAAGTAGGAAAAATAGGTTTGCGTAAAAGCTTTTACGGTTGCTCGAATTATAAAAATGGTTGTAAGCAAACGTTCCCAGGAAGGTTATTAGGAAAAAAACTAACTGAAAAGAACATTAATGATTTATGTAAAAATGGTAAAACAGCTGTGGTTAAAGGATTTAAATCAAAGAATGGTAAACAATTTAATGCGTCACTCCGTTTAATAGAAGGAAAAATTGAATTTGAGTTTAATGAAAAGTAAAAGCGGAAGAGATTTATAATCTATTCCGCAAAAAAAATTATAAATTGAATTTATCTTGCAATTTTTTGAAATTCGCCTTCCTTTTTCATCATCATCACTATTTACTTCTGGATTGATTTCAGGGAAAAACGAATCCAAATTCTCTAGACTTAGATTTTTCTCTAAATTAGAATTCATACCGATTAGATTTTTATGTGGTCATGGCGTGATCGAAGGACAAAAAGTATTCAGCTGCAGCAACTGGAAAAAGGGCTGAAAATTTGTTATCTGGAAAAACGATAATTTTTAGCCACTATGAAGTAGAAGCCAACCAAAACTATGGTTAAGAAATTGCTAGCAGACGGAACGGTGTTGGTAAAAGGCTTAACGAGTAAAAAAGGCTCTAAATTCGATGACCATTTAAAATATGAAAAAAATCTAGATAACGAATATTTTAAATGGAAGATGGAGTTTGCTGAAAAGAGGGAATAAAAATTAAATATGGTTTTTACATTAATTCTCTACTACCCTAAACTTCCGAAATGAAATAGGATAGCGTGTTCACTATAGAACATGCTATCCTATTTTTATACGAAATAGATATAATGTTCAGATATTCAAAAAATTTACTATTAGATATAATATCATTAATTGTTTTTATTCGTCATGGGACAAATCCCGCAGGCGTAGTATAGTAGGTAGACTAAGTTACTATAAATCTTTAAAAGGAGATATGTGATGACTACTATTAGAGAAATTGGAAGCTTATGTGTTACTGATAGAGATGGCTACATTATTAACCATTCAGATTGGAATAAAATCAACCCAATTTTTCTTCCTGTGATATACGATGTAATTAATACGTATTCCACTCATCTTCAAGATGACTTACATAGTGTATACATAAGAGGTTCCATTCCAAAAGGGATAGGTATTGAAGGAGTAGCTGATTTAGACACAATAGCGGTTACGAAGCAAAACCCTAATAAACTGCAGGTAAAGCGGTTAAAAGAAGTTGAACAAGAATTAAATCAAAAACATACTTGTGTAGATGGTATTGAACTAAGTTTTTACTGCGTAGAGGATATTTTAAATACGTCATCTTTTTCAATAATTAGTTTCATACTTAAAACCCATGGAATATGTGTGTTTGGAGAAGACTTGATACCTCAATTACCAAGATTTAGAGCTGACGAAGCTCTAGCAAATGACCACCTTATTCATTTACAAGGTCAAATTAAAAATGCCAATGAAGATCTTCAAGATAATTTTGATATAGAAGATATTAAAGATTGTTGCAAGTGGATTATGAAAATTATAGTAAGGGCTGGACTTGCACTTGTCATAACCAAAGAAAACATATATACAAGGGATTTATACCCTGCTTATAAATTGTTTTCGAAATATTTCCCTGAAAAGGAAAACGACATGAGAAAAGCACTTGAATATGCAATTATACCCATAATAGATACAAACTTATTGTTATCGTTTTTAAATGAATTTGGAACGTGGATGGTTAGTGAAGCTGATAAATGGCTACAGTTCTATAACCCTAATAGAGAATTAAATATGAAACTATCATCTAATTAATAACTTGCGAAATCGAATTCTGTATATGTAGCTAAAAATGGAATTAGCTTTGTTATTTTAGCCTACATTATCCACATTATAACAGACGGAATTGATTCCACAAACAGAAAAAGGTAATCATATTTTAGTCATATCTCATATGGGATTACCTTTTATTTTTAAGCATTTTTAGATTTTAGGTCAATCGTATAATACAAATAAAGTTTGATCAAAATACTTCTTTAAACTCAAATTTTACGATAAAAAAACTATTCGAGATTGATCATTTTCTTCGTATGTTGCTCAACAATTAGGAACAATAAAATATTTTTATTTATGGATTTGTTTTTAAATTTTTTCCAATATATTGGACAATCTTGCGAAGTTCTGTAGATGATGGGCGTCCAAATGGACTAGTTTGTTTTTGTTGATATAACAGTTGTCCATTTTCATCAACTAGGAAATAAGCCGGCTCTCCATGCTTACCATGATCCTCATAGGGTGCATCTTCTCCATGATAAAAAACATCATATGCTTTTAATGTTTTTAACTCTTCATCAGCCAAAACAGTAAAAGTAAGATTGTGCTCATCAACCATTTTCTTTAAATTTTCCAATCGATCTGTCGAGAGGGTAATTAGATGTACATTCTTGCCTTCAAAATAACTTTTATTTTCTTCAAGCTCTTTTAATTCATGAAGACAAACAGGGCACCACGATCCTCTGAAAAAGATAATGAGATGCCAACTTCTATGCTGATTTTGATGAGATTCTAAAGAGAATTTTTCTCCATTAACTGCTGGAAGAGTGAAATCGGGTACTTTATCACCCAAATTAAATATAGACATGCGTATCCTCCTTAAAATTGAAAATTCTATTCCTCCTTTATAGTATTTCCTGTTTTGAATTTGCTATGTAAAATAAAAAAATACAAATACCTTCTATATTCATGATAGTAGCTAAAATTTCGAGTCATCTTTGTCGGTATATCTTCTTCAATAATTCGTCCTTTATTTTGATTGTACGAGCTATCTAATTGATTTCTCGCGCTTTTTAGCTAAATAGACTAAAATGGGATTTTGATCTAATATGCTGAGTATGTAAGAATAATATACTTTTCCTTTTCCTAAAATTAAGTGTGAAAAATCCATTTTTATTATTATTAATATCTATGATGGAATCGCCACTTGCACTAGAGAAAAGGTAGGGAGGCATGAATATATGAAAAACCTTGAAGATTTAATAAATGCAATTATTAATGAGTCAGTACTAAGGGGAAGAACGTATACCTATTTAATATTAGGGACTAAGAATTTATTTACGAGCGGATATTTTACTATTGTTAATAATGAAGCATCATATGATAGTGACATTACGATTGGACTTTTTAATAAGTATGTCAGCGAGATTAAGAGTTTTATGCAGGGACAGGGAATTCTTTGTATCAAAGTAGATGCGGGTACATTAGCTGAGCATTGCTTGGTGAAAGATATGAACCCGGAACTCCTTGATATGGATGTTTTTGAGTTACTTAATTATCAAAGGTACGGTTTGGAACCCATGGAGGGGGAAAGAAAAGAAGTTTTGCAGAGATCGTTACGGGCGGAAAAAATTAAAAATACATTAGTCTTTGCGTGTTATATGAATGATTTGGACCGAATTAGAGAGTTAGTTATCCGTGCAAAAAAATCTGATTTGGATAAGATCTTGGAATCTCGGGGCACTCCATTACAGTTTTGCAGTATGCACAATAATGTTGAGGCATTTCGATTATTAGCCGAAAGAGGCGCAAACGTAGGTAAACGAGCTCTCGCACAAACACCTCTTGAAATTGCTTTTAAATATTCAAGCGATATTGTTAATTATATACATTCGGAATATCCAGATATTTATGAGAAGGAGGTAAAAAAGAAAGGTTTTGGGATCGCTCTTCATTGTCAAGATGTAGTTCTACTAGAAGACATTTTAAAATTAGGCTGCGACATGGACAAGGAAAGGAAGCCATTCCCTCCACTGCACAATTTTGCGGATACTAATAACGTTATCGGAATTAAATTCCTTTTGGATCGTGGAGCTAATATTGAATGTAGGAATCAGTATAAACAAACAGCGCTGCACAGGGCAATTAAGGCTAGAAATACTGCTGCTGTTGAAATGCTATTAAAATACGGAGCGGACATTTATGCTAAAGATCATGAAGGAAAAACAATTTTAGATTTAGCGGAAACTTGTGAAAATAAAGATTTTTTACATTTTATAGGAAAATAATAGCGGGGATGTACGAAGACGATTTCATAATAAAGGCAAAGATACAGCTTCAATTAGAAGATACTTAATTGAGTATGGCTTTCTAAATCGTAGCGATGATTGTACAACCTATTGGGTGAAAGAGGTTTAAAACATAGATAATTTTTATTACCCAAATATTCCTAGAAATCACTTTAGTTGTTACTAATTTTTATATTAACTATACTTACGTTGTAATTACATAGAAAGGGTGATGGGATGAGTAAGAACTTTATTATATTTGGAGCAAGCCAAGGATTAGGTGATGCATTCGTAAAGGGTTTACCAATTGAAGGGGATACAGTATGGGTGGTGTCACGTACTCGACCAAGTAGTTTAGATATAAATGATGGCGTAAATCGTAAATGGCTGACTATTGATTTATCTAGTCAACAACATATTCCTGCTTTAAAAGAAGCTTTAAAAGGCGTTGCTATTGATGTATTAATTTACAATGTTGGAGTATGGGAAAAGCGTGGTTTTGAAGATGACTATACGTTTGATAACGATGAAGTTGGGGATATTGCAAACTTAATTAATATTAATTTAACTTCCACAATTACATATATTCAGGCGCTTTTATCTAATTTAAGACAGGCGGAGAATGGGAAAATAATTTTAATAGGATCGACAGCAGGTTTAGATCATACGAATAATGCGCAAGTTTCGTTTGTGACATCTAAATTTGGCTTACGAGGCATTACAAATGCTTTACGCGAGCATGTGAGAAAAGATAAGATCTCTGTAACGTGTATTAATCCAGGAGAACTTGCTGCTGAAGTACCTTTTGAAGAAGGGGCTGAAAAAGCAATTAAGTTGTATGAAGGTACACGTATTCCTGTACAAGATATTGTAGCCATTGTCCAATGTGTGATTAATCTATCACCAGTTTCATGTGTCAAGGAAATAAATATTCCTGCTATTACAGATATGAATGTATAATTCAGTATAAAAAAACGTCTCATATGTTGAATGATTTTGTTCAACGTGTGGGCCGTTTAAAATGATGCTTATTTTACAATTATTTCCTTTGAACTTTACATATCATTAGTATTTATAATCCCATTTTAGATTCATTCAACGTGCAAACTCAACTCAATTGATTGAAAATGAGTTCGAGAAAAGCATACGGAATTATTGAAGATCTGTTTGGTTTTCAAATCCCATTAATGTTTGATGATCGACTAAGCATTTAAAGCTTCAGGCATTAGATATCTATAAATATGTTTTTTAAGTGGGTCTTTTCTTTTTCGATGGATGTTTTCTTGAAAATAGGATTTCTTGATGTCTAATGATTGGGGTGATTGAAGAGGGAAATAACTTAGAGAAATCAAAAATAGAAAGTGAACCAGAAGTTCACTTTCTATTCGGATTTATTTTGTTTTTGGGTGTTTCATATCATATGCTTTCCAATCAGATGTTGAATTTTCTTTTATCAAATACAGGTCGCTGTAAAATCCATTGTGCGAAGATACCATACTTTCATAAGGTTTCCTATATTGAGAGATAAGTAGATACTCTTTACCATCCTTTTTGCTATAAGTTACAGTAGGTTTTTTAACGTATTGATTTTCTTCCCAGGAATCTATAAAGATTGTGTTTGGATTTGCTGTTATATTATCAGTGCCTTTAAATATATATTTGTTGTTATCTTCCAGAAACATCATATCTTCTTTAATGTACTTATCAATATATTCAGGTGTGAATCCAGGAGATAAGATTTTAATTATTTCTGCCTTTGTGAAATAGTAGGTTTCTCCAAGTCTTATCTTATCTTGCATTTCTATTAGACCATCAACGATTTTCTTGGCTTCAGAAAGTTTGTAAATGTTTTTTTCTAGTTTCCTAATGTGAGCATTGCGGTTTATAGAAGAAGGTTTTATTAGCACTTTGTTATCGCTAAACATCTTATTTAAGTACGTAACTAAGCGTAGGTTACTCTCTGAAGTTGTTTCTTCTTTAACAAGATTTTCGGGGTCAAGATTTGCTATAGTTTCTGCTTTTGTTTCTTGTGGTTTTACACCGCTAAAAATGACTGATAAAATTGTGCTAATCATAAAAAGATACAAAAAATTTCTTTTCAAAAAAATCCTCCTTTATCCGTTTCTGACAATTATATCATAAATTTTCCGATAAAATTAATTTTATGCAGGTGATTATTCCTATTTTTTAGAGAAAGGTAATTCTTTTGTACGTCTAAGTGTATTGGATACCTATAAATATCTTCTTTGGTGGCTTGGGTGATGTTAAAGAAAGAGAATTAGACAGCATCGAAAGTTTAATTGTTTATCTGAATGAGAATCAATCCATCAGCTTAGACAACATGAGAGAGATGTTGACAAATCTTGCTACTTTTTTTAATCTAGGTGGTGTTTGGCAGTGATCTTGCTAAAGAAGGGCGTTTGGTGATTGATTATACAAATAGAAATTTTGAGCTTGTGTTTAACAAATGATGCTTCCCGGAGTCCAGCAATTATTATGACACCTCTTTATGGATTTTACTTACCATTCTTATCCCATTTATGAGGCTATCAAAATAAAGCATGAGAAAAATGTATCCTCATGCTTTATTAAAACTCTTTATCCCAATGTTCATTTTCATACATAATAGTTACATGTGCGTGTTCGACTATTAATTCATGCTGAAGATAATCAATAAAAGATTCAAACATTTCTTCGTTTACCTCTTCTTTTTTGTTATTTAATTTTATAGTAAGCGAAGAGGGGGGATCGATTGAAGGCGTAAATGCCATACCTTGTGGTTCTCCGAATGTTTCAGTTATATAACTATAAACTTTCGGTTTTACTTGTTCTATGAATGTTGATAACTCTTGAAATGCTAGATCATCTTCCATTTGGTTCGTATGTCTATTTTCATAAACCATGAACGTATATTGTGTTTTTGTATTTAAAATCACTGCAGCATAATCAAATTTATCGTGTTGCGACTCTGTATCGTACTCGACACCGGAGATTTCGTATTCCATGGTTGGATATTTCTCTTGTAAGTATTGTTCGGCTTGTGAAAGTACCTTTGCTTCTTCTTTTTCATCTGGTATTAACGATGCCCTAAAATTAAAAATTAATAAGACAGTTCCGAATATTAGTAATATCGCTATTCCTCCAATTGAAAAAATGAATATGGTCCAACCTTTTAACCACTTATTCATCTTTTTCTCCCCCTCTCTTTCAAAGTATATCGATTTAGCAATTGAATTTCCAGGTATTTGCAGTATCAATGTCAACAGTGTAATAAAACAGACTCTTTGAGCATGGCGAGACGATAATCCGGAGGTCTTTGCTCCCTACTGCACTGTCGGAGAGACCCGGTAGGATGGGGACATCTAAATTTCTACATGAATAAACTTTATAAGAGGGCGGCTTACATATGCCCGCGTTTCTTTATTCAGGAAAATGCTTCGTTACAAAATCCTCATTAATACGAACAGTCATCATTTTTTATATCCTGCATTTTTAATTTATTAATAAGTAATGGTATTATATGGTTATAAAGACAATGAATTATGTTTCGTTTATATCCTAATCTTTGTAATGTTTTCTGTTCGCAGTTAAAGTTCACAGCGTCCACTATTACATGGCACTGCTTTTCAAGTGTTACTTTAAATATCATAAAGATTATAGCAATGTTAAAGGAGAGTAACATGTATACCATAGGACAAGTAGCTAAATTTTTAGGAGTCTCTAGAGATACCTTGAAATTTTATGAAGAAAAGAAATTAGTAAAGCCTAAGCAAAATATGGAGAATGGGTATAGAAAATATAATCATTTCGATATTTACGATATAACAACAGTAAATTTCTATCGAGAAGTTGATATTGAAATTAAAAAAATTCAAGAATTAAGAAAAAGTAAGAGTATAGAGGGAATAAAATCATTGCTAGAAGAGAAAGAACAAGAGGTTTTAGAGGAGATAGAATATAAAAAGCTGCTTTTAAAAAAGCTCCAGACAGTAAAAGAGGATTGTGAAAAAGTTAAACAATTCTTAGGCGAATACATAGTAAAAGAAATGAAGCCTTTAGAAATAAAAGGAGAAATAGAACATTTTACTGCGTTTGATGAATATGAAACGCTAAAAAAGAATGTAGAAAACTTAAAAAAAGCAGTAACACTAACATCTTTAAGAAGAGTCATAAGTTTCAATAAAGAAGGTATTATAGACGATCAGTTTTTCGTCGTAAGAAAAGTAGACGACTTAGATAAAGAAATAGGAGGAGAAATTCGATCTCATCCAAAATGTATTTATACCGTTATTGAAGATGGAAGATGGGCAACTGGTGGAAAAAGTATTGACCATAACGTGGAAGCTAGTTTAAGAAAAGAAGCAAAAGACAAAGGGTATGAGCTTTTGGGGCTAGTATATATTAATCAACTACTTACCACTTACGAAGATGGACTTGAACGTGTATTTTTAGAAATTTATGCACCTATCAAGTGAAACGGAAATTGGATTTTAGTGCTCGTTACTACGGGATAAAGTAATACAGGCAGTATTGACCTGTGAGTAACTCCTAGGTTTAAGCTGAAGATATTGGTAAATATGCGCGTATATTTACGAAATACTTAGTTTGAAGCGGGGAATATGCATGAAAAGTAAAAAGATATTAAAAAAACCAATAGCAAGTTTTATTCTACTTACCAATCTCATTTTTTTGCCACTTTTTTGTCTAATAGGGATCATCAGCATGTTAGGATTTCCTGCATGGGTTATGGATGTAATGTTTTGCATATCAGCTTGGTCCTCAACCTTTGCTTTTGCAATACTATTTAAAAAAATTTATCCTGGGCAAAGTTTTATCCAATTTGTAAAAGATAAGTTCAACAATAAACTAAAATTTTCAGTGATTCTTACTGCAATTATGATTCAAGCATCCATATTTTTGATGATTTTATTTCTCGTATCGAAAAATAGTGAAGTAGACGCTATTTTTACTATTTCTTCATGGGGAATGTTGGTTTATTTCTTTTTTAAAAACCTTCTTTCTGGACCATTAGGAGAAGAATTAGGGTGGAGAGGTTTCGCTCAAATGGAGCTCCAAAAAAAGCATTCGCCATTAATAGCTTCGATCATCATAGGATTTTGGTGGGGGATGTGGCATCTACCTATATGGTTTACTACAGGGCTTGTAGGCAGTGATTTAATCAAATATATTCTATTCTTTATGATTGCAATCATGTCTACTAAGATCGTCATGACAGCATTTTATAACTTAAATCAAAATTTAATCGTCCCAATCATCATCCACCAATTCTTTAATTTTTATATTGGCTTAATTAATGGAAACTTACTCGATTTAATCATGTATAACGCAATTCTTTATTTAGTAGTGGCAGTTTTACTCATCGTGATAAACCCAAAGAGCGTATTGTATGGAAAGGAAGAAATCACCGTTATTCATGGAGATATCAATTGTTATTAAATGTGCAGTAGATGGGGGTAGTGGAATACCTACATTAGATGAATTATCATATAAAGAATTTAAGTGTAAAGGATAGAAAGTAGGAATCTAAATGGAATTGAATAAAAAGGCTTTAAAAATTTTATTGGAGTACGATTTACTTAATCCTGATAGAACTGCAAAGGAAGATTTTGAATTTGCTAAGGATGCAGGTTATATGTTTGACAGTATTACACAAACACATGATGAAACAATAGAGATTGCTTTGCAAGAGTTAAATAAGTGTAAAAAGAAGAATATGACAGATTTATTTCTATCAAGTTTAAGTTCCGGTCGTTTAGATTGGAGAATTGGATTGTCTGCATATAACATTTTAAGGATGTTTCCAAAACATTTCATCGAATCTAATGGAGTAAATTGTATTATTTGTTCAAGTAAACCGTATGAGTTAGTGGATTTTTCGTTTATTAATAGTATTCGATTTAATATAGGCGGAATTATCAGCGGAAGAATATATCATTTGGCTTTTATACTTCAACAGCACAATAAACTTCCGCATGTAAAGCCGACAAAAAAAGATTTTGATATTTTTCAATCTATAGTTGAAATTGTTAGAAATGCTGAAAGTAATGATACGCCATCTAAAGTTCAAAAAAAGATTGGAAAAATTGAAGGATTTAAAACAAATGCAGAACAAAGAAAAGCATTACTGGAGACGCTTGGTTTCTGTAGTATTTTAGAGCAGAAGAGCATAAAGGTTTTTTACATCAATTCATAAACCTTGGTTTAGCCCCAAGATCTAGACATAGCTCAGATTGGTTATATCCCGTTGATTGGTGGAAGGGGAGAGACGGTATAAATCAAGATGCACTAAAATTTTGGTTTGGTGAATATGAGGAATTACGAAGTTTGTTAAAATGAAGCTTTTGGAAATCCAGCCAATAGGTATGTAGCGAAAGATGCTAAGGTTCTCATACAAGGTGAAATACCTATAAGTGCCTATGCTATTCATAAAAAGGGAAGGTGTCGTTAAATTATGAAAATAGATTACGGTAGTGAAATCGACAAAATTAGAGATTCTTTAAAGAACTACTACAAAAACTACTACAATGAGCAATTCAAAACTGAAGAGGAAGATTACATTGAAAACAAAAAGACTAAAGAACAAATGAAAAAATTAATAATTCAAGTATATAATGATAGTACTCTGTCTGAAGCAGACAGAGGGTATATAATAAAAGTAGCGGTAGAACTTCTGGCAAAAAATACAGGTTGTGCAGAAGACGCAGAGATTGCTGAAGATATTCTTGATTGTCTTTTTGATGATATGAAAATACTAAGTCAGGAAAATGTTGATAATTTTTATGAGCAATATTCCTGCAGAAGATGGTATTAAGGACTGGACCATTCTCAAAAAAGTAGACGTCCGTTTAGAAAAGTAAAAACGATGCCCATGTACAAATAGAAAATAGACTCGCCATGACTTTTCATATCATAACGAGCCAATTTTCTATTATTTTGTTTTAGCTATGAGTATTAAATTTCGAAAATTAGGTCTTTTGTTGAATAAGGAGATTGCGTTTATTGTAAGAGCGAAAATGTTAACATTATTAACATTTACGAACTAGCAGATGATTTTAATAAGTAATGGATTATTATCAAGAAACAGAACCATATCATCATTTTTATCCTGAAGTTCATGACAGGAACTAGAGACCCGAGAATGAATTCACTTGTTGCACAAATTCAAGGCACATGGAATTGATTCAGATGGAAAATATAATGGGATTTGGTTACTGACACGAGAATAATGATAAAGTAATAGTTGGGGCAGATACTTCTCATCAACATGATGATCTACATAGAAAAGAGTGCAAATACTAGCTATTCGATAGATTAGATAATAAAGAAAAGTTTGAGAATGAACTGAAGAGAAATAAAGAAGGAGCTAAATAAAGGACGGACTTGGGAAACAAAATAACTAAAGAATTAGGGGAGTGTATAAGATGATAGAAAAAGAGTACGAGATGATTGTAAAAATATATGAGGAATACAGTTCTTCATATAATATGTTGCATCAACAAGTTGAAGACGTTGAAAATGAAACGATTATTTGGAGCAATTCTTATCTAGAAATACACCCATATCAATATGAATTAGATCAATTACCAAAACCAAAAATTTATAAAAAGGAACCGAAATCTAAGGAAGGAATTATTGTGAATAAGTTGAAAAACAATGAACTGTATTTTTCTTATAACGCTGAAAATAAGGGGTGGGGGAGTTCTTTCATAATAAATGAAACTGAAAAGAAAATCTGTCTTAGATTTAGTAGTAATAGGGCTGGTGAAATGGTTTTAAGCCAAGTACATTGTATAATATATGAAGGATCAGTGATAGAAAAAATATTGTTCTACAAAAGGGACGATGATAGGAACAAAGAAACGTTTATGGTTGACAGATATTCTTATAATGACAATTTGACTGCTCATACTATTATTAGAGATGGTTTCTTTGAAGAAAAAATAAGAATTTTATCCACAAGGACATTTAGATTTGAGTATGAAAATGGAGATGTACGTATTTACTCGAAACAATTGAAAAAAAATCTAAAAGTTGTTGAAGATCTATTGTATACCTCTAGAAAATCAAAAAAATAAACAGTGAAATCAGAGACAGGTAATGCGAAACGAAAATAGGGAATTAAGATTAGAGTGTAAGGAATTGTAATTAGCGGATGCGGTAGGATCTGATTCCAAAACTCCATGTAGTGAAGAATAAACTTTCTTTTCTACATGTTTTTTGTTAGAAATGGAACTGGTTTTAATTCATGTATTTCGTGAACACCACACCATCATTCGGAGAGTAAGTATAGATAACCCGAATCGATTGGACTAGCGGGTGGAAATCCTACGCTTGCTTTATGCTTATGTTGAAGATTCGAATAGTTGGTTGATTCGTTATTTTGAGAAAGTGATAAAAATGGATATTTTTGGTCTTTGAATTGCGATAGAATAAGAGAAGTGTTGGAATACGCAGGAGACAATGGATATATAACCTATGGGGAACAAAAAGATTTTCTAGAAAACAAATTGTAGATGAGGTAGAAGTTATGAGAAGAGAGTTGAAAATATTACCTAAAATCGGGATAAACGAAATAAAGCTATCTATGACATCTTCAGACTTAAACAGTATCATAGGTGAATTGGATAAGAAAAATGTCAATGGAAAAGAATTTTTTCAATATCAAGATGATTATGTTTTTCATTTTGTTGATGATGTTTTAGTAAGTATTTCTGTGAACAATCCAAAGATTATTTTCTTGAATAAACAAAAAATTGATTTAATGAATGAATCAAAGCAATTCTTATTCAAAGAAGATCCGTATTTTGTTGATGGATGTTATATATTTCCTCAGTACAACATGTCGATTTACGGTTTAGATTTTCCTGATGACGGAATTCAATTAACAATTTATTCAGATAATCAAAAAAATATATACGAGAAAGATATAAAATCAGGTTTTCCATTCAGAAGTATTGAAAATCAGCTAATAAACTTAAAATATAAAATTACTCCGTATCAATCTGTAGGATTATTGACATTCGGCATGCAACCGAGTGAAATTGAAAAAATATGGGGAATTCCTTTGAAAATAAGCAAGAATAATAAAAGAGGGATAACTACAGAAAACAGGACGAATAGTCAAGCGATGTATAATGAAAAAGGACAGTTAATTCAACTAGCTTTAAATTGTAAAGAGGAAGTTTTTATTGATCATAAATTGGTATCAGAGCTCGGATCTAAATTGAATAGTTTAAAAAATGAAGAGTATTTTATAAACAGAAACTATAAAATATATTTCAAGTTTGGAATTGCATTAGATAATTTAGGAAACCTATCTTCTAATGATTTCATTTATATTTTTTCAGAAGAGATGATTCCTTACTGGAAAGATGTATATCGCCCTTTAATCTAACGAATCATTAGAAGTGCATGAATACTTCGCTCCTAGTTGTTTATTGCAAAATAAAAAATGTATATGAAGGTTTAGTTGGAGCAAAAGCGAGAGAAGCGGTGGAGAATATCAGGAATGCTTTGTAGGGGGTAAATAAAAAGGGGTTAAGGAAAAATGAAAGAAGAACTGATGAAAAGAATAGAATGTTTTCTCCAAAAACATCCTGAATTAAAAGGAGTACCTGCTACGCTTAATGAGATTGCGAAAGCGGAGGAAGAACTTCAAATAAAGCTAGATGATGATTATAAAGAATTTATTAAGCGATTTGGAGGCTCTTATGCAGGAATAGCAATTCATGCATTTTCTAATGGGTCATCAATGGGTAATGAAACTATTATTAATTTGACGAATTGGTGCAGAGAATCATTTGAAAGAGATGAGTTTTCTCCTGAAATTAACAAAAGCTTAATTTTTTCTGATGATGGTTCAGGTAATCCGTAAGCCCGTAATCAAATAACGCATATAAATAGCCAGGCACCTCCGGTACGATTGATATGTATCAAAATTAGAGGAGGTGCTTCTTTATGTCAACTACCAAACTAACAATTGTCCCTGTGACACTAGATCCGATCACTGACAACTCTTCATCAACAACTTCACCACAAAACTCTCCTGAGCCGAGCTGCATCATTAAAACAACTAGTGCTGAAATTTCCTTCTTTAATGGCGTAGATGAGCACATCATCCAAACGATCCTGAAGGAGTTGAATAATCAATGAAGCAAGATTTTACGAGCGTGCAGAACATCTACATTATTTGCGGTAAGACCGATATGCGTAAAGGTATCGACGGTCTCGCAGCACTCATTCAGGATTCTTTTAAACTCGATCCATATAGTGATTCCATCTTCTTATTTTCTGGAACGAGTAAAGACCGTTATAAATGTTTGTATTTTGATGGAGATGGCTTCGCCATACTTTATAAACGATTAGATAATGGCAAACTGCAATGGCCAAAAGATGAAAAGGAAGTACGTAACCTTTCACAAAAGGAACTTCGCTGGCTTTTAGAAGGTTTATCGCTTCAGCAACCAAAAGCGATTATGAAATCTGCAAAAGGTGTCTTTTAAATCTTTTCACCAAAGTGGTATAATCATCCATGACTTATACTGAACGAAATGTGGTGAATACAGTGGGTAACGTATCTTCTGACCAAAATGAACGATTCATTCAATTACTTGAGCAACAATTGGCTCATTCAAATCAGCAAAATAATGAACTGACAAAGAAGTTGGATCAATCATTGAAACAAATCGAAGTGCTAACAGAACAAGTTCGCCAATTAACCAAGGCTTTATACGGTTCAAAATCGGAAAAATCAAAGTATCAAGCACCAGACGGACAAGCTTCTTTATTCGATGACGATGCGTCTTTTAACGAATCTGAGCACACAGAAGAACAAAGCACAGCGACGATTACTTACACTGTTAACCGTAAACTACATAAGAAAAAACGGAATGATTCTTTTCATGAAGGGATTGAAATAGAAGAAATTCATCATCACCCCACCAATACACAATGCGACTGTTGCCTTGGCCAAATGACCGAAGCCGGTACAACTATTGCGCGTGAAGAAGCAAAATTCATTCCGGCAAAAATGATGCGCATCCAGCATATTGAACATGCCTACGAGTGCAAGCACTGTAAAATGGATGCCACACAAAAAGCACAAATGAAACGTGGGAAAGCCCCACAAGCTGCCATTCAGCGAAGCATTGCGGGGCCTACCGTTCTAGCAAAACTCATCTATAATAAGTTCGTCCAATACTTACCTCTTTACCGTCAGGTAAAGGAGTGGGAACGATATGGCCTGCTTACGAATGATAAGAACTTATCAAACTGGGTGATCCGTGTAGCTGAAGATTGGCTTCTACCGGTTTATGAACAGATGAAGCAGATATTAACAGCAAAATCTGTTCTACATGTGGATGAAACCTATGCGCAAATAATCAATCGTTCAGACGGAAAATCCGGTCAATCGAACGCCTATAATTGGGTGTCCCAAAGTGTGCCAAGTCAAGGGCCGATCATCGTTCTTTTCCAAAGCGCTTTATCGAGAAGCCGTTCTGTATTAGCAGACTTTATAGCTGGTTTTCAAGGAACTGTGATTTGTGATGGTTATTCTGCATACGGGAATCTACCTGATGTCACGTTCGCCAACTGTTGGGCGCATGTGCGACGCTATTGGCTGAAAGCTGATAGCAAAAACGGGCAAATTGGCGTGGATTACTGTGATCAACTGTTTCACCTAGAACGTCAATTCAAGCATCTTTCACCAGGTAAACGCCGAAAATCACGGCAAAAACATTCAAAGCCGATTGTAGAGAAGTTTCTAAAATGGGTAGACGAATCGCCTTTCTTTGGGAAAAATGCGCTCGCAAAAGCTGCAGAATACACATTAAATCGTGTACACGGATTAAAGGCTTTTCTATTCGATGGTCGAATTGAAATCGATAATAATCCGGCTGAAAATGCGATTCGTCCAAATGTGATTGGTCGTAAGAACTGGCTTTTCTCTGTTAGTGAAGCAGGCGCTAAAGCGAATGCCATCTGTTTAAGTTTGGCTGAAACGGCAAAAGCAAACGGCATCGATTTCTATCAATACCTAGTGACGTTAATGACAGAATTGCCAAATTTACCGATTCATCAGCAGCCAGAGATTTTAAATAATTACATGCCTTGGTCGAAAAAAATCCAAGCCACATGTGCAAAATAGCCATCTATCCGAAAAAATTCAGGGTAGATGGCCATTAGTCGTGCGTACCGAGAAGGTGCGCTTATTTTTTTTATATTTCGGGCTTAC
>NZ_MDDN01000016.1 GCF_001708185.1 Lysinibacillus xylanilyticus
GAAAATCGTAAGGTCTTTTAGTCGTGCGAAAATTTAGTTGTAGTTGGGAGGGGTACCCCTCCCAACTACAACTAAATCAAAAAACAAAAGAAATTAAAGAATTACACTTGACTGGAGGTAAGAAAAGAGGCTGGGATAGAACTCGATTATTTTGAAAAATAGCAAAAACAGATAATAACTTTTTCACTTCAATGAGTAGAGTGTTCCTTCCTAAATCAAAAAAATGTCAGACCAATTGCAATCGGTCTAACATTTTTTCTTTTTGTCTCAGCCTCTACTTTACTTCAAACCATGTTTGACTGTGACCATTCATTGTTTTTTCGACATGTAAAACTGCGGGCATTGTAGCTTTTAATTCTGCAACGTGTGATATGACACCAATCATGCGTCCAGAATCTTGTAAATCAATAAGCGTATCAATCGCCTTATTTAATGCTTCTTCATCGAGAGAACCAAAGCCTTCATCAATAAACATTGTTTCTATGCGGATATTCCCCTGAAAGCTTTGAATGACATCTGCCATACCAAGAGCAAGACTTAAAGATGCATTAAACTTTTCTCCACCTGATAATGTTTTCACATCTCGTAATTGATCCGTGTAGGCATCATATACATCTAGTCCAAGTCCACTTTGCTTAGCATGCTTTTCTAAACGATCTGAACGTCGGAGCTCAAATTGGCCATTGGATAAATGGTGTAGACGGATGTTTGCTGCCTCTGTAATTTTGTCTAAATAATTGATTTGAATATAACGCTCAAAGGACAGCTTTTTCGCATTCTGTCCATTTAACATTGCATAGAGCTCCTTCACTCGTCCTGCCTCTTTTTCAAGTAAGCGTATCTCTTGCTCCGCTTCCTCGACCTTTTCGATAAAGTCTGCGCAAGCTTGCGCAAATCCTTCCATCTGCTGCAAAACTTTAAAAGCTTCCTCATATGTTACACGAAGCATCTCTAACTTTTCTTCCATTACCGTTAAATCTTGTTTTTCTTGTCCTTTAAGATGCTTTGCTCCCTCAGTAATTTGTACCTGCAACGTATTTATTTGCAGAGCGTAATCACTACAAGCCTTCCGTAAAGTCTCTATTTGTAACACGCTACGCTTCGCCACAGCATACTCTTCGTAGCTTTCAAAGCCTGCTTCCTTCATACTTACTGAAAATTGCTCACGCTTTTCATCCATTTTCAGTTTTAATTCTTCGTAAGCTTGTTTAGTTATTCCTAGGGCCATTCTAGCATTATTTGTTGCTTCTTTGGCCGACTGTAAATTTTGCTGACTAGCATGCCAAGCAGTTTGTAAAGCCACCTTGTGGGAACCTATATCGGCAATCGCCTGCTTTAATGATTGTAACGTCTTAAGGTTTTCTGGAATTTGCTTTTGTTGCTCTTCCACAATTGCTTGTTGCTTTGTAAATTCCTTCGTCTTTTCAGCTAAATATTGCTCTAGCTTTATTTGCTTTTCTTGTAGCTGCTCCATTCGTGCACGATAATCCTTTTGTTGCACGCGTACATTAGCTAATTGATTGCTCACTACTTTTAAAATTGTAATTTGTTGCTCTATATTTTGTAAGGAAGCTACAATTTGCGCTTGATTCGCTTGATCAATCTCATTAGATGCTAACTGCTCTTGCGCCTCTTGTAAAAGTTGCTTTGTAGAATTTAATAAAGCTTCTTTCTCTAAAAACTTGCGCTCATCAGTAGCCGCCTTTACTCGTAAAACTTCTACTTGTGCTAATTCGATCATCTCTAATTGTTCGCGATGTGTTTCAAGATGTGTTGTACTACCACACACTGGGCAAGGCTCCCCGTCCTTCAGCTGCTGCGCTAAAATACTTGCCTGACTTGCAATCCATTGCTGCTCTAACTGTTGAAGAGCCTGCTTACTTTCTTGATAGTGGGCGTTAGTAGTGCTTACTTCGTGCTCCGCAGTCTCAACTGCTCTAGTGTATTTTTCAACTTGCGCTAGTAAGGATACTTGCTCTTTTAGCTTCGGTAGCTGTTCTAAATACCCCTCATATGGCTCCAATTGTGTTTCATATTGCTCCATTGTTGTTGTGAGTTGCTGAAATTGCCTTTGTTCTTTTTCTACGATTGTACTATTATCGTCTACAGCTCGCTTTGCTGTTACAACATATTGTTCAGCTATTTGCATTTGCTGAACGTTTTTCTCATAGGCCTCAAATTTCGGCAATAATGCTTGTAGCTGTAATTCCTGTTGTAAAACTTGCTGACGTTCAGGCTCTTTCGCCTCTTCAATGGTAAATTTCTCTTGTGCTATTTTTAACTGAGATTCTGCGTTTTGCTGTTCGACCATTGTTTGCTGATAGGATTGTTCTTTACGATTTTGCTCGGCACGTAAGTCGATGCATTGTTGCTCAAGTATGAGGAGACGCTCCGCTTGCTCTGCCAATGCAATTTCACGTTCTTTTGCACTATATATCTCTTGTTCTTGTAGCAATGCCTGCAGACGGTTCTGACGATTGATTTGCTCGTCAAATTGGTCATTGAGTGTTTTCGCTATACTATAATATTCTTGTTCTTTTTGATGATGCACATAAGCTTCTTTATAGCGCTGCTGTTCTACTTGTATACATTCAGTATAGTAGACCTGCTCCTCATCTAGAGCCTTCTTCAGCTGATGCATATTTTCGGTATTATTATTAATACAAGTAAATAAAGATGATGAACGCTGTGGTAAAGCCCCTGCAATTTGGCCAAGAAGATGCTCCTTTAATTGTTTAGCACGAAGCAAATCACTTTCAGCTTCTTTTCGTTTCGCATCAAGTCTTTTTGTCATAGCACCAAAGCGGTCTGTTTTAAAAATTTTGCGCAAAATCACTTCTTTATTTGTAGAATCCGAGGTTAATAGCTTGCGAAATTCACCTTGCGGCAGCATCACAATTTGGCTAAACTGATCTTTTGTTAGACCTATTATTTCTTGTAGCTTTTTATCTACCTCAAGCGTTTGTTGCTTTTCTACAATACTAAAATCAAGTTTGTCTTCTTTAATTTCAGCCAGTTCAATTTTCTTTCCAGTAACACTTTTATTTTTGGCTTTAATATGACCCGGCTGACGTAAAATTTGATAAGCCTTACCATGCATTTCAAAGATGAGTTCTACAGCAGTATACACATCATCATCTGCAAATCCACTTCGTAGCATAGCAGTATCCTGACGATCCTCACCGCTACCCGCTCCATAAAGTGCAAAGCAAATAGCATCAAAAATTGTCGTTTTCCCCGCACCTGTTTTTCCGGAAATCGCAAATAAACGATGGTCACCGAGCTGTTGAAAATCAATCACTTCTGTGTTTTTATATGGACCGAATGCAGTAATCGTTAACTTTAATGGCTTCATTTTACTGTCTCTCGCTCCTCATCTAATAATTCCTGCAGCATCTCTGTAAATAGACGCTCTGTATCTTGATCTGGCTGTACACCAATTATATCTTTAAAAAATGATCGCAATAAATCGATGTCTTCTACCTTTTCCGTCTCAACCGCTTGAATTTCATGTTGGATTTCTTGGCGTAATGCTTTACGCTCAACATGCATTGCATGAGGAAACACTGTCCGGATACGTTCCATCGGCGAAGCTACTGACGTCGTATCTGTTAAGCGGACAAATACATAATCATCACTTGGTGATAATTTCAATAAATCATCCATTAAACCCTCTACCACACGTAAATCTCGTCTCGGTACAAGCTTTCGTTTTGTTACAGCGATATCTCCCTGTGCATCTAGCTCAACGATTAAAAAGCCCTTCTCATGTAAGTGCTCAGATAATGAATACTTCAATGGAGAGCCAGCATAGCGAATCGTGTCATTCAATACAAAATGCGCTTTATGTAAATGCCCAAGCGCCGTGTAGTTGAAAGACTTAAATAACGCTGCATTTATACAATCCGAACCTCCTATCGATAGAGGGCGCTCAGAATCACTAGTATTTGCTTCTTCCTCACCATACTTCGTTACAAATGCATGTCCAATAAAAACATTACGCTTTGTCGTATCCATACTTTGTACAATATGATCAATTATTTTTTCCATAGCATCTTGATGAGATCGAATGGAATCATCATCTAAAATAGTCCTTACTGAAGCTGGTTCTGCATATGGTACGAGATGAAAATGTACTTCACCATTCGCATCATGTAAAACGATCGGTGCATGATCTTTCGTAAATTGACCTTTAATATGTAAGCCACTATCGCTCATTAAACTACTGCCAAAGTTCAATCGACCTGCACTATCGTGGTTCCCGGCAACTGCTAACACCGGGATTTTCTTCTCAAGTATAATTTCCGCCAAAATATCATTTAGTAAATTCACTGCCTCTATAGGGGGCATCGAACGGTCATATAAATCACCTGCTATAATGATTACATCCGGTTTTTCCTCATCAATAGCTTGCATAAATTGCTGTAAAATATAATGCTGATCCTCCGTCATGTATACGCCTTGTACAAGCTTCCCTAAATGCCAATCTGCTGTATGAAATATTTTCATTCTTTGCGCCTCCTGTCTATTTCATTTTATCATGGCTGATAGATTGATTGTTTTTCCTTTTATTAGTTTAAAAATTATAATTAGGCTCCTTGCCATACTGTGGGGACCTGAGGTGTCGGGGGAACTGTCGCTCTGAGGGTTCTTTCCGTCGCTTCGGTTCTTGCCGTCGCTCTGAGGGTTCCTTCCGTCGCTTCGGCGATTCCTTCCGTCGTTCTGTGGTTCTTTCCGTCACTCCGACAATTCTTTCCGTCACTTCGGTTCTTTCCGTCGCTCTGAGGGTTCTTTCCGTCACTCCGACAATTCTTTCCGTCGCTTCGGTTCTTTCCGTCGCTCTGAGGGTTCCTTCCGTCACTTCGGCGATTCTTTCCGTCGTTCTGTGAGTTCTTTCCGTCACTCCGACAATTCTTTCCGTCACTTCGGTTCCTTCCGTCGCTTCGACAATTCTTTCCGTCGCTCCATCGATTCTATCCGTCGTCCTGAGATTCTATCCATCACTTTTATCGATTTACATAAAAAAGAGCATCATTGCCGATGCCCTATTGTAAATATTTAATATTGAAATGTTCTTTATGACAGAATTGCTCTAACCTTCTCCATAAAAGCAGCATATCCAGTAAAACCTTGAATGATGCTTGCAGCAGGACTTGGCTGTTCTTGTTCTTGTTCTTTTTCTTGTTCTTTTTCTTGTTCTTTTTTCTGCTCAGCCTTCTCTTGCTGCTCTAAAATCTGCTCAAATGATATCGGGTTTGGTTTCGGCAGTTCATTTGAAGAAATAGCTAGTGCGTTACTGCCACTATATTCATGTAAAAATGCATTAGCCATTTGACGATAGCCTTCAAAATTTGGATGTACATCAGAGATATTAGGTAAAAGGTTCGTCGCGTTTAACCCGAAAGCATCATACACGTTTACATAAGTTGCACCAGCATGTTCTGCCTGTTGCTGTAAAATTGTATTTAGCTTGATGAGCTGTGCATTTGTGCCTTCTTTCTGCGTAGCGTGCACATTGGGATAGGCAAAATAATAGCCCATGACAAAGATCTTTGCTTTAGGCGCTCGCACTTTCAATTCCTCTAAAATCTCTACCATATTTTTTCTGACAACATTTAATGCATAATCAGTTTGCAGCTGTGAAAAGGCTAATGTGCCCGCAGTCGGATTGACCTGTACGAGACGTAGTAAATCATTGGCACCTGCCGAAATAGTGATAAGTGTTGCATTAGCTAATAAACCACTTGCTTCCTCTGACTTTACTCGTTTCAAAACATCAGCTGTAGTGAAACCTGGGAAAGCGAGCTCCTTCGTATAGAAACTCAATTGCCCAGTCATCCCTAATCTCATGGCGATTAAATCACTATAGCCTGCATCAATCTGTCCATAAGGTGTTTGACCAGCCGCCAATGAATCGCCAATTGACAGATAGTTCTCACTCTGAGCAAAAGCAGATGAAACACCAAATACCATCGTAAGTATAACTGTACCAATTAAGCTTAGTAATCGTTTCATCTGCTCAACTCCTGTTCTTTACTTAAAATGCCCAGCTACCTTTGCGGAAAATTGGCTCTACAGTTCCATCTGGTAAAATACCATCAATGTCCATCTCACCACTGCCAATCATAAAGTCCTCATGTGTTACTGAAATATTTGCTCCTAATGCTTCAAGCTGTCCATTTTCCAAATCTCTTCCACCCTCCAAGCAAGTTGGATAAGCTTCGCCAATCGCTAAATGGTTCGATGCATTTTCATCAAATAACGTGTTAAAATATAAAATTTCTGATGCTGAAATTGGTGATTCATGTGGTACAAGTGCTACCTCACCTAAATAGCAAGAACCTTCATCTACATGAATAAGCTCCTGTAATAAATCATGTCCTACCTGTGCTTCAGCCTTAATAATTTCGCCTTCTTCAAATGTCAGTTTAAAGCCATCAATAATATTCCCTTGATAAACTAATGGTTTTGAATTGCTGACATAACCATTTACACCTTGCTTCAGCGGTAACGTATAAACCTCTTCCGTTGGCATATTAGCAATAAAGACCGTATCATCTGGCGTTTTACTACCTCCAGTAAGCCATTTATGCTGTGGCGCTAACGCAATTGTTAAATCAGTGCCTGGTGCTGTATAGTGAAGCTTCGCGTATTTTTTACTATTTAGTAGGGCTGCACGAGATTCTAAATTCTTTACATGTTCACGCCAGTTTTCAACAGCGTTCCCATCACCGATACGAACCGTTTTAAAAATAGCTTCCCATAGTGCTGGTACTTGTTCTTCAACACCTAAGTTCGGGAATACTTTCGCTGCCCATTTAGGAGAAGGTACAGCAACAATCGACCAAGCTATTAAATCCTTCATTACGGCGTTGCGATAGTTTTTCAGTGCAGCTCCTGACACCTTTTGATGTGTTGCTAGACGGTCTGCTGGAATACCTGCTAATTTATCAGGATCTGCAGCATCAATCCATAATAGTGCCCCTTTACGTTCAATCAGCTCATCACGCATTTTAACTACCCATTCAGGGAAACGATTAAATTCCTCATCTGAGGCATGCTCAAAATAAGCACGATCCATTTCATCATCTGATAAGTTTACATGGACACGACCTGCTCCAGCCTTATAAGCCTCTTTCACAACTAAACGTGCAAAGTCCAGTGCATCCACTGATGTATTGACTAATAAGTATTGCCCTGGCTGAATATTGACACCAACTTTTACTGCAAGCTCTGCGTATGCTTGTAATTTTTCTTCAAAAGTCATATTATTTCCCTCGCTTCTGTGAAATTGTTTTTGAATTACCTTCCACTAGCTTGCTATCGTGCCATATTTTTTGCACAGGCTTGCCAGGAATTTCTCTTGTCCATTTTTTATACGTTTTTTCATCATGATAAGATAATAACGTCAATACTTCACCATCTGCTCCAGCACGACCTGTGCGGCCAGAACGATGCAAATATTGTTCAATTGTTCGTGGGACATCAACATGAATAACATGTGTTAAACCTGCAATATCTAAACCACGTGCAGCAATATCTGTCGCAATTAAAATACGCGCCTCTCCTTTACGGAAAGCATCTAACGCTTTTTTACGTTCTTCTTTTTTCATATCAGAGTGTAATGTCACAATCGGTGCAGAACGGTATTGTAATTTCGTTTCTTTCATCAGCAATTGATCAATATTGTTGACGAAAGCCAATGCACGTAATCCTTCCGTATGCGATAGTCGGCGTAGGAAATCGGTTTTATCTCGCTCCTCCACTTTCACGAAAGAGTGCACAACTTTACCAACCTTTAACATATCTTCAGGCTTAATTTTGAAGCGTACTGGCTCGAACATCATACGACTAGCCACTAGTTCAATTTCCTCGGTAATTGTTGCAGAAACAACAACTACTTGTCGCCCATATGCTGAACCTTCGATAAAGGATTTTACGACAACACGATATTCACGACTAAGTAACTGATCACACTCATCTAAAATGACTGTTTCAATTTCTTTTAGCTTTAATTTCCCAGCACGCGCTAACTCATTTAATCGACCAGGTGTTCCTACAACGATTGTCGGTTTTTTCTTTAACTTTTCGATTTGACGTGCAGAGTTTGCACCACCAATTAATTGTTGAACTGTAATATCAGAACCTGCTGTCCATTCACGGATAACCTCTACAATTTGCATCGCTAACTCCTGTGATGGGGCTACGATAAGTCCTTGTGTTTGTTTTTTTGAGCCGTTAACTTTATTTAGTAATGGCAGCACATAAGCTAAAGTCTTCCCCGATCCTGTCGGCGATTCAGCTACAATATCTTTGCCATCAAGCATTGCTGGAATCATTTCTTCTTGAATTTTCATCGGTTCTTCAAATTTCCATTTTGCTTGTAAATCTTCATTTAATAAATTTATTACTGACATGTAATTTCCCACCTTCTATCTGCTTGACACTAGTTTAACACACTAATCATTTTCCTACTTCATATGTACGTAAACCATTGTTTAATCGTTTCAATAAAAATTCTTTAAACAAATAAATCTACTCACTCATACACGGTATTTGTAAGCTCTAAAACCCTTTCACTTGAGCTGCCTTAAAGGCTAGAGGCTTACCCGCGAAAAGCGAGCAGATTTTATTTGAATCATTCAATTGTTAACCTACTATGTCATAGCCACATGCTAAAATAGCGCGTTCTGCTAAAACAATTAATGAGTCAATATATTTATCACTTAACTTTAAATCTCGATTGACGATAGATAATTCTGTACATCCTAACACGATACGATCACAATTAAGTGCCAGCATCGCCTCTTCTATCGGCTGCCAATCCTCCTTAGAGACATCCTTTCCAGCCTTTACGTAATCGTAAATGATAGACATAACTTTTTCTTTCATAGTATCGTCTGGGACAACTGGTGTTATACCAAATTCCTCTAACGCATCTTGATACATGCGTGAAGTTAATGTACCTGTTGTCGCTAAAATGCCGACACGCTCTGCCCCTAAGTCATAGGCACGCTTTGCGGTTTCACGAATCATATGCAACACGGGAACTGGGGAGCCTTCAACGATATCATCATAAAAGGTATGTGCTGTATTGCACGGAATAGCAATCATATCTGCTCCGACAGAAGCAAGCTTTTTAGCATCTGCGACTATCACTGGAACCGGATTTTCCTTTGTATTATCTAAAATAAAGGCAGTACGATCAGGGATATTCGTATCATTATCAATAATTGTATGTAGATGCTCCTGATCCTTCGTTGCCTTCGTACGTCTTACAATCATTTCACCAATAAACATTGTTGCAAGTGGACCAACGCCACCAATAATACCTAAAGTTTGTTTTTTCATGAGTTAGACAGACCTTTGTTGTTAAAATATTTCTTATATTTGCGATAAAAGCTTAAATTATCGATCGTTACATTCAACCAACGTTTGGCATTCATATCCTTGTAATTAAAAATAGAATCTGTTGCAAGTCCTTGGCGAATAAGACTTTTTGCTTCTATCACCAGTTGTTCATTTTGTACATATTTAAAGAGTACACCGTTTGGCACAATTGTCCAAAGATGCTTGTTCTGCACATATGTTAGCTGTTGCTTGCTACCACGAATGAAATCATCGGCAACATATTGCATTAAGTTATAGCCACTTGCTGTCACATAATAATTCGAAAGCTCATTATGTAATTCAATACTTAATAATTTATATTGACCATCACGTTCATCAAACTTCATATCGAACGTAGCAAATCCCTGGAACTGTATTTCCTCCAGAAACGATTTCACACAATCCATTAAATCCTTATCATATGTCGTCATAATTGCTACATAGCGTCCAATACCTTCTGGAGAATGCTCCTCTAAAATTGGGTTACCTATAGAAAGTAGCTTTGCCTTACCATCTTGTCCAACATAAGCATTTACGACACGCATCTTCGCATCTTCGCCAGGAATATATTGCTGGATCATTAAGTCATCTCGGTATGCCGATTCTTTATAAATCGCATGGAAAATGGCATCCTTTTCCTCATGATCACGTGCAATATACACATTTTTCTTATCAGGGAAAATACATGACGCATACTTTGTCATATTCAAAGGCTTAATGACAACCGGATAATCAAAAGGTATATCAAATTCCTCATAATCATTCACTGTGCAAACATGCATCGCTGGATATTGAAAACCAAAATCCGCACAAAGTTCATACATACTCTCACGTGTTAATAGCTGATTAGCAAGCTTGGCATCAACATATGGAACTACAAAATATTTAGCTAGTTCCTCTTTATGTTGGACAATTTTCTTCACATAAAATTCATCACAGGCTAATAACAGTAGTTTTTTACCTGCATATTCCTCCGCAATTGCCTTTAAAGCGACTACAAATCTTTCATCAATATGAAGCCTTGGTACTTCACGGAATGTTAATAAGTCACTCTGTTGTATTTTCTCCATATTAGTATGGTTTAATGCTAGTGGTTTAACTCCATATGACTCGTAAAATGCTCTCGCCATGCCGTAAGCATTCATTTCATCTCCTAATAAAACCGGTAAAAAAGCGTGCTCAATGGCCATTCTGCTCAACTCACTTTAGCTTTTTTTTAGGCTGTTCACCATAATGTGGGGTTGATTTCCGTTTCGACTAAGCGCTTTCTTGGGGGCACCTAGCCTTCTCTATACACGGTATACATTTAAATAATTGTCTTCCCTAACTTTTAGTGATGAGCCTTTTTTATTAGTGTAACATACTTTCCTTGTACTCCTGATAACTCTCTAGCATCTATTTATGAACTGCTACAGCTTGTTTACCTAACTCTTGATAGCTTTTAAAAAATTGATCCACATTATAAGTGACAAAGCCTTTTAATGGATCCATAACGACTACTTTATCGCCTAAATGCCCTGTTAAGACAACCGCATGCAAGTTCATGTACGCTTCATGTGGCACTGTTTCACCTTCATAGATCCAGCCCTTACCTGGATCTTTTTCAGGAGTTGATAAATCCAATGTCACCCATGTCACCACTGGTACTCCCTCTTGGACAAGCTGTAAGATTTCATCCTGTGAGGCATTACTCATATTTGTGACACGTAAATCTGCTTTTTTATCTGCTATAACTGCCTCTGCCGCCTTTACAATCGGTGCGGCAAAAACATACATACCGTGTGTTTTTTCACGGGGATTCCCTGCAAAAGCCTGGTCTGGATTTGGACCAACGCGTTGTCCTCCTACAGTACGTATATCTTGCTTTGGTAAATACTTATCAGCCATTTCAAGCTTTGTAACATTCATTCCATAATAATTTAAGACAGCTGTTAACGATGTTATTTCACAGCCATGTGGTAGTTCAGGATTTTGCATAACAACTGGGACACCCAGCTCTTGCTTGTCCCTTGAAAAATATGTCTCCAATCGATAATACGGCTTTGTCGAATCATATGTAAAATTTTCGATTGTCGTATAGCCATCGTTTTTCTTACTATTTTCAAGCGTAGTTGCAGCAATAGCATATTCCCGTCCTTCTTTCAGTTTCGAAAATTTCGCTTCTCCCTCATCAGAGCCAACCACATCCTCAACGATTTCACCTGTCTCTACATCTGTGACAGTTACGTAAAGGTTAGGAATCGGTGCACCACTATTAAACTCTACCGTTAATACAGTTAATTCACTCTTTTGCCTTTCCTGCTGAGAAAACTGATTACAGCTCGAAAGTAGCATGGTTATCGTTATACCTATTAGTAAAAGGCGTTTATTCCTCGTCCACAAGACAAATTCCGCTCCTATCCAGTTTGAAGATCATCACTTCACTTCTATTATTTCAATTTGTCGTAGACTCTATTATACGCTAGTTTCATAGACGTTCCTATTTTAACTTGGTTCGCCCTTTACATGTAAAAAAATGACTCAGGTTTTAGCCCTCATTCAGCAGACGACCAAATCAATTACTGATTTTGCTACTTTCGAGTTTCACAGTTTACATGCTCAATTTAGAGTGTACTTACTTTTGGACGCAATGTATGCTTTAACACTTTACCAGAAGCATTACGTGGCAATTCTTCTAAAAATTCAATTTCATGTGGCACTTTATATTTCGCCAACTGATTCCGACAATAAGCCAATATCGCCTCTTCATCAAGGGACTTTCCTTCCTTCAAAACGACAAATGCTTTCGGAACCTCACCATATACTTCATGAGGTAAACCTACAACTGCAGCTTCAAAAATTTCTGGCAGTTGATATAAAACCTCTTCTACCTCGATAGGATAGATATTTTCGCCACCACGAATGATCATATCTTTTTTACGATCGACAATATAGAGATAGCCTTCTTCATCAAAACGTCCTAAATCTCCTGAATAGAGCCAGCCATCTTTAATTGTTCTCGCTGTTTCTTCAGGATTACGTAAATAGCCTTTCATCACCTGTGGTCCTCTGACACAAATTTCTCCTACTCCACCTGCTGGCACAGTTTCGCCAAAGCTACCCACAACACGAACGTCTGTCTGTGCTAATGGTTTTCCGACTGATCCAATCTTTGTCAATGCATCGACATCTAAAAGGGAAGTGGCAGCAGGAGAATTTTCAGTCTGTCCATATAGGTTTTGTACTTTCACATTAAGGAACGTCTCTTTCACTTGCTTAACAAGCTCGTATGGCATTGGTGCTGCCCCGTAACATAATAAGCGTAAATTTTTAAATGTATGTTCCTTAAAGTCAGATGTATTTAAAATAATCGTATACATGGAAGGAACACCAAAGAAAATTGTCGCTGCTGTTGAAGCAAGCTGTTCTAATGTATTGGTCGAAGAAAAAGCCTCTTCAATTACAATAGTACCGCCTTTATAAAACATCGGCATCGCAAATACATGAAGCCCTGCACAATGAAATAAAGGCGTACAAATAAACATTCTATCCTCATTGGTCATATTCATAGATAACGACCATATTTCCGCTGAGGATACAATATTTTGATGTGTTAACATAACGCCTTTTGGTTTACCAGTCGTACCAGAAGTATACATAACAACCGCTGTATCATGAGGCTCCAAATTGACAACTTGCCTTTGACCTGTATAGTTCTTAATAACTTCTTTCATTTCTTTAAACCCTACAATATGTTGAAATGGATATGAAATATCTGCGAGTATATCTTCTAATCTTTCATCATAAATAAGACCTTTAGCTTCTGAATGGTTAAAAATAAATTCGACCTCTGGGGCAGCTAATTTTGTATTAATAGGCATCACCACAAATCCAGCTAATTGAACACCAATATAAGCGATTAAAAATAAATCCGAATTAAGCGTATAGAGTGCAATCACATCATCTTTTTCATAGCCCTGCTCTTGTAAGTACGCTGCAAATTTTTCTGCACATTTATAAAAATCACTATAGCTCATCTTTTTGCCATCGTATAACGTTGCAATTCCTTGTGGTTGTTGTTTAGCGTAGTTTTGAACAATTTCTGTCATTAACATCGTCATCAAAAGCCCCCCAATTTTTAATATGCATCCCCCTCATATTGCGTAGAATCTCCATAAAAGAAGAACCGTTACGATAATATGAAAATTCAGAAAATTATACTTACATTTTATCAAGCTATTAAAAAGTTAGCAATTTTTCTACACATAAGAAAATATGAGTCTCATCACAGAAAGTTAAAGATAACATTTTGCTAAGCACCAGTCGGAACGGAAATCAACCACACGTTATGGTGATGAACCAAACCTTTCACGTTTCTATTAAGTTCTGTTAGGTGTATGATAGTTGTACATATTTTTAGGAAAGGCATGGTTAAAATGCTGTATGCACTTTTAGGAGATTTACATTCTAATATAGAAGATACGAAGGCAGTTTTAGCCCATATTGAGCAAACTGCGAAAGATGCAAGGATATTAGGATTAGGTGATTTATATGAATGTACTGTCAGTAAAATAAAGGCACAAACAATGTCCGCTTTACCGCTTCAAAAAGCTGCAATAGTGGAAAATGATTTTGAAGAGCTACTAACATTCCCCTCTATTCGCGGCAATCAAGAGGAGCGTATTACACATGTAACGGGCATCAAACGTTTTACAGAACTACCTGAAACAATCGAAATTGATGGTGCCACACTTATGCACGGACATCAATTTCAATGGAGTGTGACATGGCAGCCTACATTTCCCCTATTCAAAAAACCGCTTCTTTTCTTCGGACATAGTCATGAGTCAGGTATTTATCATCAAAATAAAAAGCTACCTATTCATATTCGCTTTGGCCAACCGATCGCATTACAAGAAAAGCACTACGGCATCAATGTTGGCTCTGTCGTCGATCACCGTGAGTGGTGTCTCTATGATAGTGATAAACGAACAGTAACATTTATGTGCGCCTCTTCTGTCAATAAGGTTCGCGTTTAAGATTCACGCAAGTCTACATACGACAATTGCCTTGCTTACCGTAGCGTCGCAGATGAGACCCTGGAGCGCTAACGAAGCGGCTCATCGGACGCCCCCAGGAAGCTTTGCTCTGCGCGAAAGCGAAGCGTCAGCGGCATTGTTTTATCTGCGCGAAAGCGAAGCGGCAGCAGCAAGGCGCCCAGTCAGAACGGAAATCAACCACACGTAATGGTGATGCGCCTACTTTTTTGTAAATCATCACATCCACAAAAAAACGCTAAAATCGACTTCGACTCTAGCGTTTTTCACCAAACTAGCAATATTCACAGTCCTGTAAAGCATCGAGTAATTTTTCCATGTCGCAAATTTGATCGCACATCGTTTGAATCATATTTTTCAGGATGGGTATTAATTCTTGGCAAATACAGAACCTTAAAACATTTTGCGCTAGTCGAACTCCTCCCTGATGGTGAACAATCATTTCTCGAAGATAGTTTATATTAATGTTATTAGAAACTGGTGGTAAGCTCATTGCCTTGAACATAGCTTCAGTAATTTCTTTATAGGCACACATATATTCGTATAATTCATATTCTGAATTTTGTACGATACAGCATCTATTTTGGATCGCTTCTAGACATTCAACAACCTCTGCACTTGTATCTATTATTTCTAATGCAAGATTTTGTACAGGTATATTTGTTGTGTATCGCAAAACATTTTCTGACATTTTAATAGCAGCTACTTGATGCGGTAAAATTTGCTTAATAAAATTTTCTGAAATGCTACAGGTAAGGGTCACATAGGTCATGCCCTGAATCATTTTATCGAGAATCCTTTGGTATTCCGCTAAATAAGCCTTTGTAACATTACTGAGTTCAATTGGTTTAGTCATTAGACACACTCCTTTCAGAGTAATGTATGCCTGATCGGTTGTAGTGTGGTAGACAATTGTACCAACTGATGATATTTATTCCCCATCGTTTTTGATAGCAATATTTTATGACTAGCAATGTGCTTTTGCCACAAAAACGAACTATTCTTCTTTATATTTATCCAAGCATTTTTGACATATACATTTATTATGCTCTTGAGGCACTGCGTCAAAAATTCTCTCAGGAAAACTTTCTGTCATACACCAGCAATCATTTTGCCCTTTTGCTACTCCACAATGATTTTCTTGTCCACATAACGGGCAACAGTTTCCCTCCATTCTTACACCTCCCTTACCTTTCTACATTGTAAAGGAACAATAGAGGAGTACTCAATTTCATACCCCTCCCACAATAGCTTATTGCTTTTTCCCATGAATCTGTTGCTTTACTTCTTCCTTGTTCGTATCACTATATATTGCTGTACCAACCCCACCACTTTGGGCTAGCAGCTTTTTCACTTCATTGTAAGATAAACCAGCTTCTGCATTTTTTCTTTTTACTTCATCAATATCTGTTCCAACAGAAGTAAACGGAGCTTCGTTATGTTCAGTCATACAAATCCCTACCTTCTATAATTCATCAGGCTGCATTTCGATTAATTCATCGCCTTCTCTTTTCACTCTTTTATTTAGTTCTTTAATCGGTATAGCATCTACTGTTTGCATATCTTCATGTAAATCGAAAAGACTAATAGTATCTGAGTCAACCATGTCTGGTTTGTTCTTGCTTGCTAAATTCATAAATATCTTTTTCTCATGTGGTACGTTTTCTATGTCCATCATTTCACACTCCTTTATCCATAGTATGAGCAATGTTGAACAGGTTATGTGGCTTTCGTTTTTGCATTTTTATCGACGCGGTGATATTCAGAGATTTGAATGACCCGAACATTTCCTGGATGCAACTCATGATAAATCCCTCTACTATCTGTAAAGGATATATATTGATCTCGTTCACTTCGAACTAAAGCCTCTGCTTTTTCTTGTGATTCGATATGAATAAATCTTCTTACATAATGCATTTCATCAAAGAAATAAGTTATTTTAAATTCCTTCACTTATAAATAGCTCCTCAATTACTGGATTTGACGTTTGTTTACTGCTTATCATATCCAACTAACTGCAGTTGCTATCCTCAAAAAAATATTTTCGGTATTTTCTATAGGTCATGCATAACCTATATTAAAGCAACTATTTTTTTTGGAGGTGATGATTGTGATCCATACAGTTAAAGCAGGAGAAACATTGTCTCAAATAGCTAGAGATTACCGAACACCACTATCGTCCATAATTGCAGCTAATCCAGGGATCAATCCAAATGTACTTTATATCGGACAACAAATTGTTATACCTGGGTTTCCTGATCCAAATACAATCCCTTATAAAATTGATATTTCTACTGAAAATCGTTGGCTACGGTTATATAAAGACAATATTCTTCAAAAACAATACCCAATTGCAGTTGGTAGAATGTTACACGATACGCCTATCGGCAATTTTATTATTATTAATAAGGCTCCAAACCCTGGAGGTCCGTTTGGGACAATGTGGATGAGTTTATCTAAAGAGCATTATGGTATTCATGGAACCAATGATCCTAGCTCTATCGGTCATGCAGTTTCACGTGGCTGTATTCGCATGCATAATCAGGATGTCGAAGAACTTGCACGCATTGTTCCAATTGGCACTGGCGTTTTTATCCATCCTTAAAATCAACTGAGGCTATCTATTTGTGAGATAGTCTCATGTCGTAGAAAAGATGGACAAGGAAATTCGCAACGGAAGTGAATCTAAAAACATTCCTAAGATTTTATCGGAATGTTTTCCAGTTTTATCGGAACATTATGTAGAATTATCGGAATGTTTTCCAGTTTTATCGGAACATTATACTGATTTATCTAATGTTAATGCTCCTTGGGAAGTAAGTTTCCGTATAGGATGAAACGCTTAAAGCTATACTACATAATGCTGAAGCAACGCAACAAATTCAATTTTCATTTAGAATTAGGAGGGGATATGCTTGTCCACAAAAGACAATATATTATCTATTTTCGCCTTAGGTGGCATTAATGAGATTGGAAAGAATATGTATGTAGTACAGTATGGGAATGATATTTTAATTATCGACTGCGGCGCTAAGTTTCCAGACGAAAGCTTACTAGGTATCGATTTAATAATTCCTGATATTACGTACCTACAAGAAAATAAAGAAAAGATTAGAGCATTAATCGTGACACATGGACATGAGGACCATATTGGTGGTATCCCTTATCTCCTAAAAAAGATAAATGTTCCTATTTATGCGACACGTTTTACGCTTGGCTTAATCGAGTTAAAGCTAAAAGAACATAAGCTTTTACGAGAGACCGATTTAATAGAAATTCATTCCGATTCATCACTAAATTTAGGACAAACTGATGTTAGTTTCTTTAGAACAAACCATAGTATACCTGATTGCTTAGGAATCGTTATTAATACACCTGAAGGAAATGTGGTCCACACTGGCGATTTTAAATTTGATTTAACCCCTGTCAATAATCAGTTTGCAGATATTCATAAGATGTCTGATATAGGATCTGAAGGCGTGCTAGTCCTTATTTCTGAAAGTACGAATGCCGAACGACCTGGATTAACTCCTTCAGAGAAGCTTGTCGGTCATCATATTGAAGATGCATTTTTACATGCCGAGCGTAAAATCGTTATCTCTACTTTCGCTTCTAATGTTAATCGCATACAGCAAATTGTAAATGCTACGATTGCTACAAATAGAAAGCTTGCATTGCTTGGACGTAGTATGGTGAATGTTGTAGATGTTGCACTTGAACGAGGCTATTTAAACATTCCAGAGGATATGTTAATAGATGCACGTGAGGTAAAGTATCTCCCACCTGAAGAAGTAGTTGTACTATGTACGGGTAGTCAGGGTGAGCCATTAGCTGCACTTTCTCGCCTAGCAAATGGCAATCATCGCGAAGTCAAAATTTTACCTGATGATACAGTTATTTTAGCTTCATCCCCTATCCCAGGGAATGAGAAGGGTGTTTCACGGATCGTCGATAATTTGTTCCAGTTAGGTGCGAAGGTTATTTATGGCTCTTCTAGTCATACAGGTATGCACGTTTCAGGTCATGGTCACCAGGAAGATTTAAAACTAATGCTGACGCTCATGAAGCCCAAATTTTTCATTCCGATTCATGGTGAATTCCGTATGTTACATCAGCATCGTTTGCTAGCTGAGTCCGTCGGTGTTAAAAGAGGGCATACGTTTATTATGAAAAATGGGGATGTTGTTGATATTGAAAATGCAATGGCTAGGCAAACGCGTAAAATCCCTTCAGGTGATACGTATGTCGACGGTATCGGTATTGGTGAAGTCGAAGGAATCGTCTTACGAGATCGCAAACAGCTGTCAGAAGACGGTATGCTTGTTATCGTTATAACACTTAATAAAATAGATGGTGCCTTTATTTCAGAACCAGATACAATTTCGCGGGGCTTTGTTTATGCCAAAGACTTTGAGGAGCTGTTAACGAAAGTAAATATTCTCGTCAAAGAAACGATTAATGAACTTCAGGAAGAAAGTAAGCAGCCAATCCATGTCTTAAAAAGAGAAATCAAAAGAGCAGTCGGTCAATATCTATTTACACAAACAAAAAGAAAACCAATGATTTTACCTATAATTATCGATATTTAAAAAAGTCGGTGTGAAGGTTCTTTTCCCCTTTTGCACCGACTAAATTCATTTTATAAACATTAACTGCTCCTAAAAGCCCCAATTGATACAGATTTATCAAAGAAATTAGTTTTTACTTTCGGATTACTCCATCTTTTTTAAAGTTCAGACCCGTGCATTTCTTTGTAAAGCTCTCCCTTAAATATTTTATGAAGCATAACATCGTAAAAATAATGAACCTGATTGAATCCATGCTGTAAATGTTGCGAGTGATTTTCTATTTGCCTAGAAAATTTGTCAAAATGCTGTGGTAGTCCTTCTACTGCGGTTATCAATGATTCTTTATTTTTTAATAAAAGCGGTATCGTATTTAAAAGCTGTACCACTTTATGTTGGATATCAATCATCGGAATATCAATAAGTATATGATACAAATGATGCCATTCTTTGATTGGATACCAACTGAGAAAATGCAATAAATAATCACTTAAAATAATCGTTTCATTTGGCATAATAGCCACGACATCATTTGCAATACATACTTCATTTTCACATTGATATATAGATTTATTCGTTTCCTTCAAATGAGCTCTCGTAAGAATGATCGTTTTAGCTGGTACTGGTGCACACTTTAAACATTTATTAAATATCATATTAATCTTTGGTACTTGTTCAATATCACCATTTAGCATTAACTGTTTTAAATATTCTGCTGTCACTAAGGGCAATCCGACATTTGTAAAATACTCCTCCCTCGGTACTATTTTTCCCTCTTTTATTTTAGCAACTTCATCTAGTCGATAACGCTTTACCATGCCTGAATCCTCCAATCCTTAACTTAGTTATGTATAACCAAAATAAGCCACTGAAGAATCATCAACACTATTTTCCACGAACTTTTTTCCTTAATAAAATCTTCCTACCCACAATTGTACCATTTTACAATAACATTTTCTCTATTATACCACTATAATAGTATAGGCATTTTTAATTTTTTTCACTAGCTTTTTACATAGAGGTGAATCATATGTCAGACTTTTTAAAGCTAGTAGGTGAACAGCTCCGTATTATTAGGGTTTCCAAAGGGCTTAGTCAAGAAGAAGTGGCTGAAAGAACGGGGAAGTTAGGTTTTAGTAAAGGACGAATCTCAAATATTGAACATGGGCAATCTAATATCACATTGAGCACTTTAGAAACGCTGATGAAAGCATTAGACATTGCCCCTGAGGAACTTTTTAATTTTCAAAAATTATCTGGTGTTACTGATATTAAAGAAAAGAACATCATGCTTGACATACATCGTTCCGTATTAAGGGAGCGTAATTTAGACGAGGTAAAATACGTAGTACGCATTACAAAGGATTTTTTAGATACGATCGATTCACAATCAAAGAAAAACAGCTCCAATAGTCAATGACGTTGGAGCTGTTTTGACGTCTACCTACAAATTCCTTTTTTACTTTTTCTAGCTCATCGCCATAACGTGTGGTTCCACAACTTTTGGTGAAGAGCTTTTTTCTTTCATTTGACTTTCCCTTATTTTGTCCATATAAAAAATCCATTTAGTCTACACCAAATGGATTTTTTTCTTACATTCCAAACTTTTGACGATAGCCGCATTTTCTACATAGCTCTTCTACGGCCTCTCTTCGTGAAAATCCGTCGACAATATTGTTTGCACGCTCACCCTGAACAATGTCAGTGAAGGATTTCTCGTTCACATTCCCCAAATTAATAACGCCCTCACCATCAAGACAGCACGGCACTACTGTACCATCCACAAGAATAGCTGCTTGGCTTCGAAGTGCATGGCAAAAGCCTTTTCCTTCATCCTCAGGCTCAAGCAAGCTTGGCCATCTGAATTCATGATCCTGATTTAAATAAATATTATTAGCAATCTTCACGCCTTTACCGGGCTGTACTGTTTCTTCGATACGATAATCAAGATTATATTCATTTTCTAAAATATTGAGCGTTTCCCTATTTCTTCTCGCTGCAATATCCGATACATGATCCTTTTGTAAATTCCATAAACGATATGAAATAATCGTATTATATTCTCTCGCAGCACGAACAAAATCCAATATATCCCCTAAATATTTCTCACGATTCTCCGACCCCTCATGACCATCGAAACTATGTAAAGAGAAATTAATTTGGCGTAAGGCTGGTTTCCCTAATATCTTTTCACGATTCTTTTTAATCAGTGTACCATTCGTTGTAATATTAACTTTAAAACCTTTCTCATGAGCTGCGTCAAGAAGCTGATCAATACGTGGATGTAAAAGCGGTTCCCCTTTTACATGCAAATAAATATATTTCGTGTGAGGACGTATTTCATCCAAGATTTTATTAAATTGTTCCACTTTAATAAGTCCCTTTGCACGAGCCGTTGGAGGACAAAAGCTACATGCTAAATTACAGACACTCGTTATTTCTATATAAACTTTTTTAAATGTTCTCAACGTTGATTCACCGTTCCAGTTCTATAATTATTAAAACTCTATTCATTTTAACAAATTTTACGATAAGGAACAGCCTTTCAGTCTCCATCCCTTGCATTATTTATATCTCTCAAGGCTCATCACCATAACGTGTGAGATAGAGGAGCGAAGGCTAAAATCATCACGTCCTTTGATAACGCCTTCGCGCAAAAACAGTCGGAACAGTAATCACCCCCAGATTATGGCGATGAATCTTTATGTAAGACTGTTAAAAATTAAAACTTCTATCTGCAGCAATTTTTCATTGTAGCAGATAGAAGTTTTTATCTTCATTATTGGTGAAAGCCGAGTGTCTGCTCTTTCACCTCACACATTACGTTTATAATTTTTTGTACCATCATATGAATACAGCATTGGCTTTCCATCCACATATGTTTCTAAATGAACAGGACGACCCCATAGCTGATAAATATATGGCAAAACGTTTTCTAAATAGCGTGGATCTAGCTCCATTCCCTCATACCCATGCAATAAATAGAGCTCTCCGTTACGCAGGTAATCGCCATTTTTAACAACGATATATGGGAACCCCCCGTTTACACGCATCGATACGAGCTGATCTCGTACCATTTCATGATCCTTATCTGTAATACGATACTCATTGCCCTTCTTCTGGAACAAATAAAGATCCTCTTGCTTTGTTAAATCCTTCGTTAAATAGTTGCGAATAAAGGAGATATCCGACTCTATCTCTCTTACCTCAAACATTTTCTCTCGACCTGAGTTCGGTTGAACCCCTAACTTTATCATCTCTTCCGTTGGATGATTATAGCGATGTTCAATATCCTCAAAAATTTTCACGCCAAGGTAATAAGGATTAATGGATGTTTTTGAAGGCTGCACAACACCTGCATTTAATTTTGCATATTCAATCGTCTCCGCTGTTGTTAGCTTAAGCTCACGCATTATACGTTGGTGCCAAAAGGAAGCCCAGCCCTCATTCATAATTTTCGTCTCTAATTGTGGCCAAAAATAAAGCATTTCCTCACGCATCATCGTTAATATATCTCGCTGCCAGTCCTCCAGTTCTCGACTATGCTCCTCTAAAAATAGCAATAAATCTTTTTCGGGTCTTGACGGGAAGTTCTTTATTTTTCGCCTTATCAATTTATATTCTTTTTCCTTATCATCTAAACGCCATAGATCATCATACGGTGATTTTGCTGGGAGAATTTCCTCTTCAGATTCTACCTCCGTATTCCAAGACAATTTTGGTCGTAAAAGGGATGGGTCGATATGCTCCTGAATCGCTAAAACAGCATCTAAAAACTGTTCGACCTCATCCTTTCCATATTCCCTTTCGTACCCAGCTATCCGTTCAGCTGTTGCAGTCATGCTCTCCACCATATCTCTTCTAGTATTGGAGAAGCGTACATTATTTTTAAAGAAATCACAGTGCGCTAATACATGCGCAATAATTAACTTATTTTGTGTTAACGTATTTGTATCAAGTAAAAATGCATAGCATGGATTTGAGTTAATGACTAGCTCATAAATTTGGCTTAGCCCTAAATCATATTGAAGCTTCATTTTATGAAATTGTTTGCCAAAGCTCCAATGCGAAAATCGAGTAGGCATACCATATGCGCCAAAGGTATAAATAATATCTGCTGGACAAATTTCATAGCGCATTGGAAAGAAATCTAAGCCAAAGCTTGAGGCAATTTCTGTAATTTCATCAATTGCTCGTTGAAGCTCTTTCATTTCCATTTTTCCGCCCCCTCCCTTGAACATGATTACTTACCATAATTCAACTTCGGTCACCATTTAAGGTTCATTTTTTTTAAAAAAGCTCTTTAAAGCATCGTAAACATCGCCTTTTTTCCTCAAAATATGATACCTAAATTTAGGGTCATCTATTTTTTTGTATGTGTACATAAGTGTAGAAAAGCGATTATGCTGATTGACTTCACCATACCCAAACATGCTCGATACGTTCATTAACTCTCCGACTAGCTTCAAGCACTTTTCATTGTCCATTGAAATATTTTCACCATCAGAAAAATGTACTGGATAAATATTGTAGCGAGCAGGATTATACTTTTCCCGAATTAGGTCTAATGCTTTTATATAGGCAGAGGAGCAAATGGTTCCTCCGCTTTCTCCCTTCGTGAAAAATTCATCTTCTGTCACTACTTTCGCCTCCGTATGATGTGCAATAAACTCAATTTCTACAGTTCCATACTTTGAGCGTAAAAATTTCGTCATCCAGAAGAAGAAGCTTCTAGCACAATATTTTTCGAAGGAGCCCATCGAGCCACTTGTATCCATCATCGCAAGAACCACTGCCTTCGATTCAGGTTTCTCCACTTCATCCCAAGTTTTAAAACGTAGATCCTCATTATGAATCGGCGTAATTTCTGCTTTACCCTGCATCGCATTACGCTTTATCGCATTAAGAATTGTGCTCTTTTTATCAACATTCCCCATTAAACCTTTTTTCCGGATATCGTTAAACTCAATTTTTTCCGTTTTAATATCTGCTTTTTCTTTCTGTTGTAAGTTTGGTAGTTCAAGCTCATTAAATAGCACATTCTGAATTTCTTCAATGCTTACTTCAGCTTCATAATAGTCATGACCTGGCTTGTCACCAGCTTCTTTTCCTTGACCATTAGCCTGATTGCCTCTGCTAGCATCACGTGCAACCACATCACCTACATTACTATCTCCTTGTCCTTGCCCAACATGCTTGGAATTATCATAGTTATATCGAATTTTATATTCATCAAGTGAACGTATAGGAATTTTAATAACCTCTCGACCATTGGACATCACAATACTTTCCTCGCTAACTAAATCAGGTAAATTATTCTTGATAGCATCTTTCACTTTTTCCATATGACGTTGCTGGTCCTGGTGCCCTTTACGATGGAGGGACCAATTTTCCTGAGAGATGACAAAGCGTTTATTTTCGTGTTCAGTCATTTTTATCCTCACCCATCTATCAAATTTGCTTTTTCTATACTATGCTAGTAATTGGCTTTCTTGAACTTCTTTAGTAAAATCAATTACACTTCGTTTTTTTAATGAAGATAAAAGGAGTGCCCTAAAATGGGACACTCCTAATCACTCCTATCAATAGTCTTCATTTTCCCATTGAATAGGTCAAAGCCATTAACGGTTTAACAGACTACCTACATATTGCAATAATTCATTAGCAGACGTTGTATTATAGCCATGTTCATCAACAAGTCTTGCTACAACCTCATTAATTTTCTTCAGCTGTGATTCATCCGGCATTTTCGAGGATGTTGTAATTTTTACGACATCCTTGAGATCCGCAAATAGTTTCTTCTGGATTGCCTCTCGTAATCTTTCATGAGAATTATAGTCAAAACGTTTTCCCTTTCGAGCATACGCAGAAATACGAATTAATATCTCCTCACGAAATGCCTTTTTTGCATTTTCCGAGATGCCAATTTGTTCCTCAATAGAGCGCATTAATTTTTCATCAGGATTCATTTCTTCACCAGTCAAAGGATCTAAAATTTTATTTTTATTACAAAACGCCTCTACATTATCGAGGTAATTATTCATCAATGTCTTTGCAGACTCTTCATACGAATAAACAAAAGCTTTTTGTACTTCGTTTTTGGCAATATCATCATACTCTCTTCGAGCAACTGCAATATAGTTCATATATTTTTCTCGATCTTCCGGAGAGATCGAAGCATGCTGGTCAAGCCCATCCTTTAGTGCTCGCAGAACATCTAACGCATTAATAGATGGTACCTCTTTTCGGATAATAGCAGAAGAAATACGATTAATAATATACCGTGGATCAATACCGTTCATGCCTTCGTTTGGAAACTCTTTTTTAAGCTCCTCTAAGTCAACGGAATTAAATCCCTCCACATTTTCTCCGTCGTACAGTCGCATTTTTTTAATAAGATCCACACCTTGCTTTTTCGGTACTTCAAGTCTTGTTAGAACCGAAAAGATTGCTGCGGCCTTTAATGCATGTGGCGCAATATGAACATGTGACATATCACTTTCTTTAATCATTTTTTCGTAAATCAGTTCTTCCTGACTCACTTTTAAGTTATACGGAATCGGCATGACAATAATACGTGAATGCAACGCCTCATTCTTTTTATTTGAAATAAATGAACGATATTCCGTTTCGTTTGTATGTGCAACAATTAACTCATCTGCACTAATTAATGCAAATCGACCTGCTTTAAAATTACCTTCCTGTGTTAAAGACAGTAAATTCCACAAGAATTTTTCATCAAGCTTTAACATTTCTTGGAACTCCATCATACCTCTGTTTGCCTTATTTAGCTCACCGTCAAAGCGATAAGCACGAGGGTCAGATTCTGAACCAAATTCTCCAATTGTTGAGAAATCAATACTACCTGTTAAATCGGCAATATCCTGTGATTTTGGATCTGATGGCGTAAATGTTCCTATGCCCACACGTTTGTCTTCAGAAAAAGTAATACGTTCAATCATCACATTTTCAATACGTCCATCGTACTCTTTTTCAAGACGCATCGTATTTAAAGGCGATAAACTTCCTTCAATTCGTATACCATACTCCTCATAAAAATCATTACGCAAATGATGTGGAATTAAATGTAGAGGATCTTCATGCATTGGACATCCCTTAATGGCGAAAACTGCACCTTCATCTGTTCTCGAAAATTGTTCGAGTCCGCGTTTCAACAAGGTCACTATTGTTGATTTACCACCACTAACTGGTCCCATTAATAACAAAATACGTTTTCTAACATCCAATCTTCGCGCTGCCGGATGGAAATATTCCTCCACCAGTCTTTCAATTGCTGTTTCAAGCCCAAAAATTTCTTGCCCAAAAAACTCATACATTTTTTGCCCATCGCGTTCCTCTACACCAGCACTTTTTACCATATTGTAGACGCGTGAATGGGCTGTTTGAGCAACTTCAGGTCTTTCCTTGATGATATTTAAGTAATCTGCAAATGTACCTTCCCACTTCAGCCGATTTTCTTCTTCGCGATAGCTTTTCACTTTATCTAAAATGTTGATAGCCTTCCCTCCATTCAGGGCTTGATTTATAACATAGTATGAAGGAAATGGCATTATGATACCCAATACTTTTTTGCATTCTTTAAAGATTTCTATGCAAAATGCCTAACTACACCATTTACTAAAGGTTTTTACGTTAAAAAATCATCCTATTACCCTGAATGAAGATAAAAAATCCATCTACATTTTGTCCAGCAGATGGATTAAAATTATTTAACGTCGTCTCCTAATTCGTTCTAATAATAATCCATCCGACTGATTATTTTCACCTATGACAAAATCCTTCATATAGTAAGTTAAGTAGTCTCCAAACTGATTAGTTGTATTTTTCAATAGTTCATCAACATAATAAGCACCTTTCTCAATATTATCTTTTAGTAAGACAGCTAAAGATGCATATACGCCACATGCAACTTGAAAATACGTAGCATTCGTTTGAAACTGAGAAAAAATCTCTTCGTTTTTCATAACATTGTACATATATTTCTCCCGTCCTTTATAGACAAGCAAAATACCGCATAAATCCTCTCCATCCAATGGAGCATTCAGTGGGTCAAGCACTTCCATTTCAAAATTCCATAATACATCTAAATCATCAATATTAGATGTTATTAACTCAGTAGTATGCTCATTAACTTTATAAAGAAACCCACTTTCCACATTCAACATTTTTCCTAAGCTATACACTTCTTCATGAGGCATTAAACAACCAAAAAATTGTATATCCCCTAGCGTCACTTTAAATTCTACATCATACACTTTTTCATATAAAAATAGAGGAGTTCTTTGACTCATGAACATGGGATAGCTCAATATAGCTTCATCTAAAAAACATTCCGGTGACCAAGTTGTATAAATAACATTTTTCTTGGCTTTGCTTTTATCCTTAAAGAAAGAAGTATCATGCTCAACAATATAGCAAGCTACTAATGAATCATCGTCCACTTCCTTTTGCAATTCAAATACCATCCATTGTACAACACCAGGATTCATACCAGAGCACACTATTGCAACTGCATTTGCAATTTCCTCTTTGTGTTTTTCTAAATGCCTAATCCTTTCAATCAATCCAAAACCCTCATACAATTCCTCATTTTCATCTATAAATGGATTTTCTAATGCTGTATTTACATAATTAATGCCAAGATCATTACAACATTTCATCACTTCTACTGTATCCGCCCAGGAAACATCAATGACAACAGTAGTATTTGTTTTTTTAAAATGTTCCATTAATGCTACTTGATTAATTAAATCAAATTGATGAATGACAAGCTGATTTTTTAAATTTGGATATGAATGCGCAAGAGACTTCTGATCAATTTCTCTTTTGTCTACTAAATGAATTATGCTTTTTTCGATAATAGGATTAATAGGATCAGACTTGTCTTGAACTGTTTTATTTAATATCGCAAGTACCGCTTTCGCAACACCTCCGCAGCTACCTAGTATCGTAATAGAATTGTTATATACTACCATTCTATCACCTCACTTTCATATAAATAGCATATGTATTTGAAAGCATTTGACTTAGGTAGTAACCTTTCAAATAGGCGTTATAGATTGGCAATTTATGATGTGTAAAAGGACTTATGAAAAAATTTTTTTCGGTTATTCTAACTGTAGAAAGGAGGTCCATTATTGAATCGGCATTTTATTTTCCTGTTATCATGGATACTTTCATTGAGCTTTACTCTCCCCACTGTTGCTTTAGCAAAAGAAGAACCAACCCAAGAAGAAATTGTGCAGGAACGTATGGCCTATTACGTACAATTTGACGAGTTACTTATCCCATGGCATTTCTTAGCAGCTATTGACCAATATGAGCGAAATTTGCAATCTGTTCGTAAAGATATTCCGAAACGAGATGGTATCGTTGCCATTCAATTTTCTGATGAATATTGGTCAGGTGCTTTAAATCCTGTACGAGATGATACTCGTCCAGAAACAATTAGTTACTTTGGCGGGATGGGACTAGATGGCAATGGTGACGGAGTTGCCAGCCCAAAAGATGATGTCGATATAATTTTCTCCATGGCTACATTTTTAAGTAGATTTGGAACAAGTGATGAGGATTTTAAATTAGCTTTATGGGAGTATTACGGAAGTGAACAGGCTGTAAATCAAATCTTCACCATTTCCAAAATGTATAGTCATTTCAAAACAACTGAGCTCGATGCCCACACATTCCCCGTTCCTACTAATTACGATTACAGTTATCGGAGTACATGGGGTGCCAATAGGGGCTGGGGTGGACGCCGTATTCATGAAGGCACAGATATTTTCGCTAGCTATGGTACTCCAGTACTTTCTACCTCCTATGGAGTCGTCGAAATAAAGGGTTGGAACCAATTTGGTGGTTGGCGTATTGGAATTCGAGACAATCATAACTCCTATCATTATTATGCCCATCTCGGGAGCTATAATAAGGAGATTGAAGTAGGAGACATTGTTGAACCAGGAACTGTTCTCGGTTATGTTGGTAGCTCTGGCTATGGTAAAGAAGGAACATCCGGAAAATTCCCACCTCATCTTCACTATGGCATATATAAGTTCAATGGACGTACAGAATGGGCATTTGATCCGTATCCATCATTACTACAATGGGAACGACTAGCAAAAAAAGCAAAACAATAATTACAAAAACATTTTAGAGTACTTACTGCATTTTTACAGTAAGTGCTCTTTTCATTAGGTAGGTAAAAATTCATAAAGGTATTAAGTAATTTTCAGAATTTTTATAAAAATACATACATTTAACTACTCGCATCATTCACATCAAAGTGTTATTGTACTAAAAAACTATTTTTATTTTTTCCACCAAAAGTACTTATTTATAAATAGATTTAGTTATAAAATAATATTTGTAATATAACAATTGAAAAAGGAAAGGATGGGAAAAGATGAAAGGGATTTTTCAGTTTAAAACACTTAAAGCCCGAATATTAAGTGCATTTATTCTTTTAATCGTATTAGTTGTTTGTTTTAATACCTATACTTACATTTCCAATTCTAAGATGGAAAAACAAGCTGAAGATTTAGTAAAGGAAGATTTAATGGTCTTAATGGCAAGTAAAAATTTAGCATTGTCTGTGAACGTTCGTCTCTCTGCAGCTTTAAGCTATGTTGTATCAGGTAATGAAAAATACATAGAAACTTTTAATGAATATCGTAAAATTGCTGAGGAAAGCAATAGTATCATGGAAAAATACGATAAAAATCCTGAGCGTGAGAAGCTGGTAGAAATGGCACGCGAGTGGAGCAATCGTGTCAATACTGAGGTATTCGATGTCTATAAAAAAGGCAATAAAGAATTAGCAATAAAAAATTTAACGGCTACTAATGATCTTGTAACTGAAGTTCGTGATGGTTATGAAAAATTAGCCAATACTCGCTCAGATGAAATTACGAAAGTAGGAGAAAACGTAGTATCTACAAGCTTAAACAATAAAACAATTGGGCTAATTGTTAGTATAGTATTGACAATTGTAGGTATTCTAATTGCCATAATCACTGCTAGCCAAATTTCTAAGCCAATTACGATTGTCTCAAAGCGTATGAGCGAATTAGCCAACGGTAATTTACAACATGAACTACTTCCAATAACTAACCAAGATGAGATTGGTCAATTAATGCTTTCAGCGAATGAAATGAATGAAAAATTAAAGCAAACGATCAGCTCTATTCATACTGTTTCCGAAACAGTAGCAGCTAGTAGCGAAGAGCTTGCTCAATCTTCTAATGAAGTACAAACAGGCACAGAACAAATTACCGTGACTATGCAGGAACTAGCCTCTGGTACAGAAACACAAGCATCCACAGCAGGTGATTTAGCCGAAACAATGATTTCTTTCCAACAGAGTATTCATGAAACAACACAAGAAGGTATTGAATTAAAAGAGCACTCCGATCATGTGCAAAATCTAACAACTACAGGTAAAGAGTTAATGGTACAATCCACACAACAAATGGCTGCCATTAATGAAATTGTTTTAGATTCAGTGAAAAAAGTTGAGGGCTTAAATGTACAGTCCGCTGAAATTTCCAAACTTGTTTCAGTCATTGACGACATTTCAAATCAAACAAATTTACTTGCCTTAAATGCTGCCATCGAAGCTGCACGTGCCGGAGAGCATGGAAAAGGTTTTGCTGTAGTAGCCGATGAAGTTCGTAAGCTTGCAGAACAAGTCCAATTTTCTGTCACTGATATTTCAACAATCGTCAACCGTATTCAAGGTGAAACGGGCAATGTAACAACTGCTTTACAATCAGGCTATGAGGAAGTAAAAAGAGGAACAACACAACTAAATCAAACAAATGAAACATTTGAACAAATTTCGGTAGCTGTTGAGGATATGATTCTTAATATAAATACCATTTCAGGTAATCTAAATAAAGTTGCTCACAATTCCAAATCCATCAATGCCGCCATTGATGAAATGGCTTCTATTTCTCAAGAGTCTGCAGCTGGCGTCGAACAAACAACAGCAACGGTAGAGGAAACAGCCGCTACTATGGACGAAATTTCAAAGAGCGCAAATCAGCTCGCTGGAATGGCTGAGGAGTTAAACTCACAACTACAGCAATTTAAAATATAAAGTATAAGTAGCTCATCATCATAAAGTATGGTTGATCTCCGTTCCGACTGGGGGCTTTCCTGGAGGCGTCTGATCACTTATTTGATGCTCCCGAGCACTTTGAGATGATACCTGATCATTTCTCTGGCACACCTGAGCATTTACCAAAAAAAGCTATCTCGACATTACGTTCGAGATAGCTTTCTACTTGTAGATAATCTTATTGCCAATGTCTAATTGGTACCCTTTCAAGCTCATAGCGTTTAATAATAACACTAATTTTCTGAAACCATTCCTCACATAACTCTAGCGCTTCTTGATAGTCATCCTCTTCCCGTGATATCGGCTCACTGTTATCCATAAAAACATATTCTAAAATAGGGTCAGATAAGTTATCAGCTACAATTTTCAACGTCAATTGAGATACTTCGTTATCCTCAGCGTCCTCTTCATCTAATTCCTCTTCTATATCGAGATCTTCACCTAGTAATGAGCTACTTATTAAGTTATTACTAGTTCTTGCAATATACATTTCGTCCTCTACTATAGCAACTTCATATATTTTATTAAAAGGGATTTCTTGTTTAATCAATTCCTCTTCTAAATGTTCTCTACTTGCGAGGAAAAGTGTATTTGTAGGCTCATTTAATAATAAAGCACTTAAACAATCATTTGATATGATGCAATGTGTATGAGGAATAGCCATTAGCTCCTCCTCACTTGCCTCTTTCATTTCATTCAACCAGCTAATATAAACATATCGTTCTTTCACATACCGAATAACACCTGCTATTACTAGCCCTAAACCAATTAAGAAATAAACCTTACTAAATATGGCTGTTCCGACTGCATTTGCTAGTAATAAATAGATAAACCCTAGAAAAAAGAGAAAAAAGGTTTTCATCCGTATCCCACCTTCAAAAGATAATCAATAGAAAAATTGCATCCATATTAGTAGAAATTTTATTCTAACGATTATCTTTTCATTCTTAATTTCTGTGGGAATTATCTACATTGCTAACACTAACATCAAACTTTAAAACGGATTGTAAATCTTTGAGATATCCCCCTCGATTTTATTCAGGGCGTAAAGAAAAAACAGCTACAACGCAATTATAAAACGTTGTAGCTGTTACTATGATTTTTTAATAATCATTCACCCCTAAATGATTATTCGTATAAAAGTTAATTATCCATTTATTGTCATAACTAGGACTGCCGGTACAAATGATACAGTAAACATACTCACATACCACAAAGATGTACGGCGTAATGAAAAACGAACTTGTTTCTTTTCTGCATAAAAGATATCTAACATAACTGAAGCAACAACAAGTGGGATCGTAACACATGCGATAGCAACTAATAAAATATCTAAACCAAACATAAAAACACCCCTCTGTTCGTGAACATTTATTTTCCCTTTGTGACAACTTTGTGTCAATTACAGTGTACACAATTTCGCCACATTTTGTCAACTAGATTTAATTAAGAAAATTTTGTTTTTTACAGTATTTTTTTACCCAATCGAGAAATTTACGTAAAACCACTTACAAAAAAGCAGCTGCAAAATTGCAGCTGCTTTTTTAATCATTATTTTAATCTCTATATTTATATGTCAGCCCTCTTAAAAAATTCCTCACGAATCGATCGCCACATTCCTTATAGTTGCGATGACCTGGATTTCTTAAAATGGCACCTAACTCGCCCTTCGAAACGCTAACGCCCCCATCATATAAAAGATCTAACATGTCTTCGCTCGTTAAGGCTAATGCAATTTTCACTTTCTTTAACAGCATATTATTAGGGCTTTCTTTCCCTGAAACAGGTAGTGGTCCTTCAGGCTCACCAGGCTTAGGCTTTTGTGGCCCTCGTTTAAATGTAATAAATCCATTTAAGAAAGCCTCTACCATTTTATTATTACATTTGATGTATTCTTCAGGTGCTTCTTCCTCATCATTAATTTTAATAAGCATGTTCAATACTTCTTCCTTTGTAAAATCCATGCCACCTAGCTTAAAAATTTCAACCATGTCCTTATTTTTAATATCTAGCGCATATCGCAAACGAATTAATATATCATTATTCGTCATTTAAAAACCTCCTTTATGTATTAATAAAGCCTAAATTATAAAATGCCAGGCTTAATTATAACAGAGAGCATCACTTTTTCAGCTAGCTTTCTGAAATTCCTATTATATTTAGACTGCGCATTTCCTTCTTTTTAAATGTATGAAAAGTAAACTCTCGACCATTCTAATCACAAGGAGGTGAGAAAAATGGCTAACAATAATCGTAGTTCAAATAAACTTCTTGTACCTGGTGTACAACAGGCTGTAGATCAAATGAAATATGAAATTGCCCAAGAATTTAACGTACAGTTAGGGCCAGAAGCTTCTTCTCGCGCAAACGGTTCTGTTGGAGGAGAAATTACAAAACGCCTCGTAGAAATGGCTGAAAAGCGTTCAAGAGGTTTATAATAAGAACAAATGCGTTAAAGCGCTAAAGAGCCCGAAGCAAAAATAAACGCTCTACCACTTTTACCCGAGGGATCGAAGTGACCTTGGGGATGTAGCGCTTTAGCCTAGGCGACAACGCGCTATTAAAGCTTCCTAAAAAGAACGAATCCCCTTTGATTGGAATTCGTTCTTTCGTGTTTTCATTATTTTATTTCAACCGGTTGTAAATCCTCATTTGAACCCTTTTTTAAAGTCAGCATCACGATAAAGGAAATGCAATATAAAGCAGCTAAGTAGATCATATACCGTCATATCATAGCTTTAAAGAATATAACCTACAAAGAGCTTTTTAAGGCTTCAGTTACAGTTGACGAATTATTTTGAGAGTAGGTTGTAAACACATCAATTATCCAATTCCATTTATAGTAAAAATGTATATTACTCTTATTCTTCATTGAGTGTGATTAGAAATATTTGTTGTTCTTTTATACCTACTATCAAATAGACCCCATCATCACCATAAGCAATTTGAATAATAGGAACATCAGAATTTTCCTCAAAATTCAAAGAAAATGAAACAATGTGTAATTGCTTAAATTCGTTAACATCTACATTTTCAGGTAATTTTTCTTCAATTAGATCCATCAGCGTATCAACACTTTGTTCTAACCAAAGTAAGTTTTCTTGGATCAAAGGAAAAACTGAATTAAAATGAGCATCTGTACATGCTTCTTTAAAAGATACTACAGAGCTATAAGTTATTTCACCTAGGTTATAAATAAATCTAAAAAGATATTCACCGATTCGGTTAAAATCGTTAATTGTAATCATATTTATTACCACCTTCTGTTAATATTTTCGAACACTATAATAGCTAGGTTGTTCAAGAGCATTGCCAGAAACCAGCAATGACCTCTCCTGTTTCATTATGCCTATATAGATATAACGCACCGTACATAAACACATAATCCATATTAGCACTATAGCCTTCCTCCTCTATTTGCAGAAAAAAGGAATAATTATTATTTTCTAACTCTTTATAATAATAACTTTTAGGTTGAATAAGACGTGGTTCTCCCAAAACTTTAATAAACAAAAAATTATTCCCTTGGTTTTCCGAATAATCGCTTATTGAGTTCATACCTAACTCTAAAATACTTTTACCAGAATTGCTTCTAATTTCGGAGTATTTATGCTCTATTACTCTTACTTCAATTGAAGGATAAATATTTTTTTCTAATAAAGTATCAAAATTCTTATGAATAATAATAGAAAGCATACCATTCTCCTTTCCTGGATGAACTAGAGTTGCATAAAACCTGTAATCATCAGGTATTTGTTCTTCAATCAATTTTGGAGGATTACCACCTATTCTACCTCTCACATGATCATCAAAAGGAATGCATTGAGCAAACAATTAAATCCCCCTTCCATTTTATTAGATGTAAATATATATTTTTTTACAATAACCACCGAGTTTTTTAATCCTTACGAATCACATGTAATGTAAAAACATGCGACTGTTCGTCTCGTTTTGAAACAGGGCGCTTTTTGTTATGTTTAAATAAAGCAAAAACAAAGGGCAATAAACCCTAATTAATGAATTTATTGCCACTTCTAAGTTTATTTATATAAATTGAACATCTAGTGATTTTTGCAAGTATAGATACCCTCTCATTTTTTGCATTTAAAACATTTTAATATTCTTGGTCCCATATATTTCATTTCCAACTGTTGCTATCGGCATGAAATTTTCGGGCATATGATTATACACGAAATCTCCTCATTATAGTTCTATAGTTATTTTTTTCATCTGTCAACTTCATAGGGAGAATACCAGAGAATCAAAAACCAAAGTGCTTTTTGTAAACATCCTTTATTATTATTTCCTCTGAAATAGCATTAAAATCTACTGATTTGTGATAACTACTGCTATCGGCATTATATTTCTGCTCTTCAAATGGTGCGGGAAAGGGAATACTATTGATATAAGTATAGTTTAACCCTTTTTTCGACTCATCCATTTTCTCCTTAGTTACTTTTTTTGGGAAACTAGCCACTAAAAAAGAACCGAACATATCATAGACTATATCTGCATAATCTGAAGGAAGTATTATCGCAGATATTTTCTTAGAAACAACTCTAATAGAAACTTCCTTTACCCCATTAATTTTTTGGGGTTTTGTATCTGGTCGAAAATTATTTTCTTCTGTATTAAACGGAGTTTCATAAAAAAATTTATGTAACTCTGAGTCGAATACTACAAAACTAAGTGTGAAACTATAATCAACTTTATCATCCTTCAAAAGTTTATTGGGAATGAGAATGTTTTCTTTTATATAATCGAAAACATACTCACTAATTTTATATGATACCCTTGGTCTATTGAGTAGTTCATTCGGCTCATGGCTAAAAAGCCTACTAATTATATATGTCATATTTTTTTCCTTTCTGTAAATAGAGGTTACTCACTCATGTTTTTGAGCACGGAGTGTCATATGGATTAAACACTAAATACACAGCACATTAATTTCATCTCTAATACACAAGAAATCAAAGGCTACTTGCGTATGATTATCTTTCGCAAAAACAATATCGTCATAGGCCTTGTACTTTAATTGAACATCGTCAGAGAAAAAGCAATAAACCCTGCCAATGGATTTATTGCTAAAAATTAATTACATTGATTTAAATCGGTTTATTATTTATCTTTCCTTTATTATATCTATAGATATTCTGGACGTTGCAAACTGCCCTCTTTAATAAAAGTTACTCCATTAATTTTATTTTCTTTACACAAATTCACAAAAACTTCATCCACAATAATCAAATGTTTAGATTCTTCCATTCTAACGATATGATGCACACCGAGAGAATCAGGAATATATACAACATGGTTAATACTAATCGGACCATCAGGTATTGATTTTATCGATGGTTTATACTCAGATTTTTCTTTATTAAGACAAACTACAGAGTTTGAAACAATCATTGCAAAAAAATCATTATTGTGGTCTTTTGTTTCTGTTGATTTTATTTCAACTGGAATAAAGATACAATCATTTTCACAATGTCGTTCAATTATTTCTTTAAATTTTACACTTACTAAAGGTGGACCTACAGTTGGTAAAATATCATATGCCAATAGATAAGTGTCAAATTTATCCACAATATATGTTAGATCCCCATCTACTTGACAGCGATTTCCTTCCTCCAATTCTCCCCTATCGTATCTATTCTCGTCGCTATAAAAGAAGAACACATCCCTTTTATAAAAACATGATAATTTATGATACATAATCATCCCCCCTCGTATCCTTACAGCGTAGTTTGACTTTCCCATGTCTTAACTCTTCTCTTTGTTCATTTATTAAATCCTGTATAGCCTGTGATTTCCACCCGCTAGTTCCGTTGATTCGGGTTATATACTTACTCTCCGAATGATAGTGTGGTGTTCACGAAATACATGAATTAAACCAGTTCCATTTCTAACAAAAAAAACATGTAGAAAAGAAAGTTTATTCTTCTCTACATGGAGTTTTGGAATCAGATCCTACCGCATCCGCTAATTACAATTCCTTACACTCTAATCTTAATTTCCTATTTTCGTTTCGCATTACCTGTCTCTGATTCCACTGTTTATTTTTTTTGCCTTTCTAGAGGTATACAATAGATCTTCAACAACTTTTAGATTTTTTTTCAATTGTTTCGAGTAAATAAGTACATCTCCATTTACATACTCAAATCTAAATGTCCTTGTGGGTAAAATTTTTATTTTTTCTTCAAAGAAACCGTCTCTAATAATAGTATGAACAGTCGAATTGTCGTTATATGAATATCTATCAACCATAAACGTTTCTTCGTCCATATCATCGTCCCTTGTGTAGAATAATATTTTTTCTATCACAGATCCTTCATATATTATACAATAAACTTGACTTATAACCATTTCGTCATCATCGTTATTTAGAAATCTAAGACAAATTTTCTTTTCAACTTCATTTATAATGAAAGAACTTCCCCAGCCCTTATTTTCAGCATGATAAGAAAAATACAGTTCATTGTTTTTTAGCCTATTCACAATAATTCCTTCCTTAGATTTCGGTTCCTTTTTATAAATTTTCGGTTTTGGTAATTGATCTAATTCATATTGATATGGGTATAATTCTAGATAAGAATTGCTCCAAAGAACTGTTTCATTTCCTATATCTTCAACTTTATTAAGTAACACTTTATATAAGGATCCGTATTCTTCGAAAATTCTTAAAATTATCTCGTAATCTTTTTCTATCATCGTGTACACTTCCCTAATTTTTTAGTTGTTATTGTTTCCCATGTCCTTCCTTTGTACAGTTCTTCATTAATTCATTTTTTTGCATCCTATATCAAAGTTAATTACATATATGTTAATCACATAATTATTTAGGTATTATTTGGTTATTTTTATCTGTAAATATGCTATTAAACCATAGTTAAAAAGTCAACATCCATACGAACTATTATTCTGAATAAACAAAAAAATAATACTGAAGGTCGGGAAAATTTGAATTTTAGTAGTTAGATATACTGTGTGAGAGAAGGATCAAGTGATACTTTAAGCAGTGGGGGTATCTTGCTTTACAGACAGTTAATGTGGGATCAATCAGAAGGGCTTCATTGCAAAAGAAAATGGCACGGAAGATATTTCCGTACCATTAAAAAAACAAAAGCAACAGCTTCTTTAATTTAATATTAAATTAAAACTAATTATTGCTAAAGGCTTTACTTTCTTCCTTTTAAAATTAGCTTTCTTACGCACTCCATATGCTCAGAGTGGTGTGGCAACATAAGGATGCTGGTGGGTTTATTACATTCTTAAGAGTTACATCATTTCACTGTCCCCGTCCCATCAACATTCTTTTTCAAAGTTATCAAGCAATGCACGCACTTCATCTGTTGATTTCGTGTTCATCAATTGATTTCTTAATTCACCAGCTCCACGGAATCCTTTGACATAAATTTTGAAAAAGCGATGCAGCCCTGTGATTGAACGTGGTAGTGCTTCCGCATATTGATCTTGAAGATCGAGCTGCAGTCTTAAAAGATCAAGGTACTCTTTACTGCTATGTTCTTTTGGCTCTTTTTCAAAAGCAAAAGGATTTTTAAAAATACCTCGCCCGATCATAACGCCATCAATCCCGTATTGTTCAGCAAGCTGCAGCCCAGTTTGACGGTCAGGAATGTCTCCATTGATTGTTAGTAGCGTATTTGGTGCGATACGGTCACGTAATTTTTTGATTTCCGGAATTAGCTCCCAATGCGCATCTACTTGGCTCATTTCCTTTCTTGTACGTAAATGAATAGAAAGGTTCGCAATATCCTGTTTTAAAATATGCGTTAGCCACTCTTGCCACTCATTTACATCGTTATAGCCAAGTCGTGTTTTCACGCTGACAGGTAGTCCACCCGCTTTCGCTGCTTGAATAAGTTCTGCCGCAACGTCAGGACGCAGAATAAGGCCACTACCTTTCCCTCTCGATGCCACATTCGGTACAGGGCAACCCATATTAATATCGATACCTTTAAATCCTAGCTCTGCCATACCAATACTCATTTGACGGAAATATTCGGGATTATCCCCCCAAATATGTGCCACCATTGGCTGTTCATCTTCTGTAAAAATCAAACGACCACGCACACTTTTCATGCCCTCTGGATGACAATAGCTATCCGAGTTTGTAAACTCTGTGAAAAATACATCCGGTCGACCTGCTTCACTTACTACGTGACGAAAAACAACATCTGTCACATCTTCCATTGGTGCAAGTACAAAAAATGGTCGTGGTAAATCACGCCAAAAATTATCTATCATTTCAAACTCAAATCCTCTCACTATGGATACACCTTCAACTCTCAATCAAAAAGATAAAGCCAAATGTTCCACTTCTTTTACACTTATATCATGCTTAATAACTTATTATCAATACAAGTACATATGGACATTTATAATTTGTGAAAATCGGCAATGTTTATTTTAACGAAAGTCGGTGCTGAATGGTAATTTTTCTATATTAACTGCTTTTCTATTATACCAACCAAGCTATCCCTTCACATTGTGGTGAGACTAGCCAGTTGCGGTACTGTAAAATAACAGTAAAAGCAGACGGCCTATTAGAGGTGCAATATCGCATTTCTAAACCGTCTGCTTTTTAATTTCAACGAATATTAAGTTAGCTATTCCAAGTTACGAACAGCATTCACTATGTGCTGAGTGTTTGAGGCAACATAGGATTGCAGGTAGCTTTATGTAACCGGCTGCTAATCATTACTTCCATGATTTAATGAAGAAAGTAATTTTTCTGCATCATTTTTTAAATCTACAAGATACTCTGCTTCTTGAACTAGTTTTTGCATTGTATTTAATTCATCATCGCTAATTCCAACTAACTCTTCAAACATTTCTACTGATTCTCGCGAAATGAAAGAAATATCCTTCATTGCTTCCATAATTTGCAGAGAGCTTGAAGAAAGTTCTTCTGTACTTGCAGATGATTCCACATTATTTTCAGCAATAATTTTTGTAGTATCTACAATTTTTTCGAACATATTCCCGATTTCTAGTATTTTAGTATTTGTTTGTTCAAACTCTTCTGTTCCTTGCTTCATTGATATGACAACTTTGTTCGTCTCTTCTTGAATATTTTTTACAATATTCGAAACTTCATCAGCTGACTGACGTGATTGTTCAGCCAATTTACGAACCTCATCAGCAACTACAGCAAACCCTTTACCGTGTTCTCCTGCACGAGCTGCTTCGATAGCTGCGTTCAATGCTAATAAATTTATTTGCTCTGAAATCCCTGTAATTACTTTAACAATATTACCAATTTCGTACGATTTTTCTCCAAGTATATTGATTGCATCAAATGTCGTATTAATCGTTTGATTAAAATGCTCCATTTTCACCAACGAATCTTTTAACTTTTCATTTCCTTCTTGCGTTAATTCTAACGTCGTATTCGATTGTTCTGAAATTTGGTTAGATCTTATAGATAGCTCTTCAATAGCCACTGTGATGTCTTCGATAGAAGTAGCACTCTCTTCAGTAGCGACTAGTTGCTTTTTTAATCCTTTACCGACTTCATCGATTGCGGCCCTTACAGTATCAGCCTTCTCAGTTGCGTAATCTCCATGTTCTAAAAGATTTTTACTTTTTTCATTCACATTATTTGCGAATTTATTAAATTGTTCACTTACTTGACCTGCTGATATTTCATGCATTCCATTTAGTGCCTCTTTATTTATATGGGAATGACGTTTAAGTGAAAAATATCGGTAAGCAAAATACAAAGATGTACATAATAAAACTACAATAATTCCTAGCATAATAGCTTCCATGAAAAATTCTCCTATTCTACTAACGTATTAGTGATGAAATTTTATAGTTCTTTTACAATGATGTAAATTCCATCTGCTACAGTCGGTGGAATACTGCTTAGATTTTCATTGCTTTCATATTTATGAACAATAAAATCCCCATCTACGTTCACATATTTTGTCAAGCCATGATACTTCTCCAGCACACGCATTGACTTTGGATTTGTCGCTTCAGCTAATACTAATCTTAAGCCTTCTTCTGTTGCTTTCTTTATTAATACATCGCCTAAATTTTGTACTATATCATGACGATTATGCTCACCAATTACACCTAATAAAAATAAATGTAATACTTCTCCATCTTCCATATCTTTTCCATAACGATTTTTATAATCTTCTAGGAAACGTTCATCAATATCCTCTAATACACGCATAACAATATTCATATCTGCAAACGTGCCTTCAAAAATATCCTCTTTGATAATTTCAAAGACATTCGTATCTCCAACTAATGCGCCTACAACATTTTGCTCTTGATCTAGTGCAACAGCACAGTATCCTTGATGAACATTTGCTTCAATATATTCCTTCGTAAATTGATAGAAATCTTCGTAAGGTAGTTTTAAGGCGTACCCGATAATCGGTTCTTGCACCCATTTGCCAGCAACCTCTACCCCAATAAATGTTTTTGCTAAACATTCTGCTGTCTTTTCAATTAAATCTGGTTGGTCCTTTGTAAGGATTTCATAAGTATATAATTCTTGAATTGTTTGCATCCTAAATTCCTCTTTTTCAAAATGTGATTATAGTTAATTAAAGACTAACGCATTGGTAATTGCGAAACATTGTCGACTACGGTTCCTGGGAAATTAACTCCCTCTAAAGCATTTCGCACTTGCACATAGGCAATTTTAGAGGTTGGATTAACAATAAATATATCTTTAAAGCCTAGTGAAGCATAAAACATTAATGTTTGTCCTAGCTCTGCAGAAATCTTTGAAGGGAGGGGTGATTGATGTGTTGCATCAACAACAAATGTATAGGTATTTTTCTGTACTTTTGACCCTGTCTCTGTCAAATCTTTTAAATAATCCTCTACAAGCGCTGGTTTTATAAACCCTATTATTTGGACGTGTACTTCTTTTTTTGCTTCATAAATCGCCATTTTATATTTCTCTTTATCAACGACTATCATCTCAAATCTCCTTTTTATAATTTTCTTAAAGCTGTTAGCATTTTTGTAATAAATATTAATAAATACCTATTCAGTCCTTTGATTTTTTCCACAAAAAAACTATCCCTGAACATAATTAGGATAGCCAAAAAATCGCTTATCATCTTGGCAACCCGACTATCATTTTCCAAGAGGATTTTAGACTCGTAGCTTTGCGTCCTTACCTTTCGATAAGTTTGCCGTTTTCAATTTATTAAAATTACGCTGACATAATACTATTAGATTATAAATGTTTTGTAAATTTTTGTCGACTGTAGGTATTTTTCTCTAAGTAATATCGGAAGATTTAGAGAATTTTTCCGTATATTTAAAGGAATGGACAAGAAAATACTGTTTGGTGATTTTTTTAAAGAGGGAATTTCTAATCATGCCCAGATTGTAGGAAAAGCAAATGGCTGCCTATTCTTTCACATTCATCTAAGAAGAATCAACTTCATTTTTCATAAATGCGTTATGTAACGATAAAAAAGAGTGGAATTTAGGCTACATCCTAAAATTCCACTCTTTTTTATAACGCTACTCTTTTCAAAACTTCATTACTTGTACTCACAACGGTAGTATTCATTACGCCTTTGTGAGTACAAGTAATATATACAGTGTATCGAAAGACAACTGCAAATGTTAGATACCTTCTTTTAAAATGAGTTGCGAGACACACTCCACATGCGTTGAATGTGGGAACATATCCACTGGCTGAATCTCCTGTGTTTGATAGCCCCCATCCTCCAAAATACGGAGATCACGCGCTAGTGTACCTGGGTTACAGGACACATAAACAACACGTTTAGGACGTTGCTCTAAAATCGTCTGAAGAAGAGCCTCATCGCAGCCTTTGCGTGGTGGGTCCACTACTAGGACATCCGCTTCCTTGCCTTCCTTATACCAGCGTGGGATCACTTCCTCTGCTGGGCCGGCCTCGAAATACGTATTCGTAAAGCCATTTAATGCTGCGTTGCGTTTTGCATCTTCAATAGCTTGTGGGACAATTTCAACCCCCATAACAGCCTTTGCTTTTTCTGCAAGGAATAATGAAATGGTACCAATTCCACAGTAAGCATCTATTACTCGTTCATCACCCTGCAAGTCAGCGTAGTCTAATGCTTGTTTGTAAAGGACTTCCGTTTGCTCAGGGTTTACTTGATAAAATGAACGTGCTGAAATTTCAAAGCGAACATCACCAATTGTATCGATAATAACGTCCTTGCCCCACAGGTTCACGGTTTCATCACCGAAAATAACGTTCGTTTTGTCGCTGTTAACGTTTTGCATAATGGATGTGACATTCGGGACAAGCTTCTGGATTGTCGCAACAGCTGCTTCTTTTTGCTGGAATTTTTTCTTTTTCGTTACGAGAACAACCATGACTTCACCAGTTGCTCGTGCTTTACGAATAACTACGTGGCGTAGCATTCCCTCATGTGTTAGCTCATTGTATGGTCGAATACCGATTGCCGCTAATTCCTTTTTCAAGCCTGTAAGAATAGCATCCGCTTCACCTGTCTGAATTAAGCAACGCTCCATATCCACAATGCTGTGAGACTTCGTTTTATAGAAGCCAGCAATTGCTTGTCCTGCTTCATTCGAAGAGAAAGGAATTTGGGCTTTATTACGATATTGCCAAGGCTCTTCCATGCCTTTCACAGGTAGAACAGGCGCATCAATTTTACCAATACGTTGCATGACATTTCGCACCATATTCTCTTTCCATTTTAACTGCCCCTCATAAGACAGATGTTGTAATTGGCAACCACCACATTGCTTGAAATATTCACAAGGCGCCTCTACTCGATCTGGCGATGGCTTAAGAATATCTACAACTTTCGCAAAGCCATAATTTTTTAACGTTTTTAAAACATGAACTTCCGCTGTCTCATTAGGAAGTGCCCCTTGGATAAATAATGGATAGCCGTCGACCTTTGCAACGCCATTGCCATCATGTGTTAAATCTTCTATATAAACTGTTAATCGGTCATTCTTTTTCACGGGTGCTGACATTCGTACATCCTCCATTTCAATCTCTTTATTGTAGCATGTGTTGGCGGATGAAAAAAGAACAAGACTTGATCTTGTAAGCTATTTGCCCAACATCCATGACCTAAGCAGTACGACACTCTCCCGAGCACATTCTCCTTCCACCTGATCACTTCCGCACACGACCCGAGCAGTACTGCAAAATGCTCGAACCTTCCAAAGCATAAAGTAGAAAAAAGAGCCGCTATTCGCGACTCTCTCCTTCCTCTTTTGTTACATGGTGATCTTTTGGTGCCCACCAGAAAGCAAACACAATTCCGAGGATGACTACTATAAATGGCGCATAAAACATGAGAAATTTCTCCATCACTCTAACCTCCTATGCGTGATTGTCTTCTTTTCCTGTCACGTAATTTTTGTTGAACAGGAATAATTTCAACAATAAAAATAGTGATGGAATAAGCAGACATAGACCTAATATAAATGCGATGACGAGTGCAATCGCCATTTGTGTACTTGTAAAGCTATCGTAAATTGTTAAATATGGATACAGTAAATATGGATATTGTGCGATACCATAAGCGAAGAATGCCAAAGCAAATTGGGCAATCAATAGTCCTACTGCAAGGCCGTAATTTTTTCGCATCCAAATGAACACCACAGTAATGATAAATAGTACGGCTGAAATGGCGAACACCCACCATAAATTAACCATATTATTGTAAGTTTCAGGATTGATCGATTTCATTTCATACATAATACCAAGCGCACTCACCATTAAAGGTATCGCCCAAACAAGTGCGTATTTTCGCATTAGTTTTGTTGCTTCTACATCCTTTGCTTTATGAGCATACCATGTTAAAAACACAGCTGAAATATAGAGTACCGCTGCAATGCTCAAGACGACAATACTCCAAGCAAACGGGCTCGTATACAATGTCCAATAGTTTAAGACCGGTTGCCCGTCAACCATATCAACATAGCCACCTGCAGCAATCGCAAAGACAACAGAAAGTGAGGCCGGAATGAGTAATCCTGCTATACCATACGTTAGCGTGTATCCGATATGTCCACGTGAGCCATATGATTCAAACGCATAGTAGGAGCCTCGTATGGCAAGTAGCACTAGCGAAATACTAACTGGCACAAGTAAAATGGTTCCATAATAAAAGGCTGTTTGTGGGAAAAACCCAACAATCCCAACAAAGAAGAATACTAAAAAGACATTCGTTACTTCCCAAACAGGTGATAAATAACGTTTAATAATATTTGTTAAAATATGATTTTTGCCAACGAGTAAACTGTAGGCATTGAAAAAACCTGCCCCAAAATCAATTGAAGCTACAATGACATAGCCGAATAGGAAAATCCACAAAACTGAAATACCTAAAATCTCTAATGTCATAAGATGTCACCGCCTTTTTCAGAATGGCGATCTGCTAATTCACGCTCAATTGGATTCTTTTTGAACATACGAACTAAAACTACAATACTTCCTACGCCCAATACAGCATACACACCTGCAAACAACAGCAGCATTAAATCCACATGGTCACTCGTTGTGGCCCCTTCTGGTGTTCGCATTAAACCATATAAGACCCAAGGCTGTCTACCAACCTCAGCAAGCCACCAGCCCGCTTCAATTGCAATAATTGAAAGTGGTCCACCTGCAACGACAATCCATCTAAACCAACGTGTATGAATAAACAGCCAACCACGCGCTTTCCCGACTACATAAAGCAATGAAACTAATACCATAAACATGCCAATAAACACCATGAGATCAAAGAGATAATGAATATACAGTGGTGGTCGATCTTCTTCAGCAAATTGATCTAAGCCAATTACCTCTGCGTTTGGATTATTATGCGCTAAAACACTTAGAGCATAAGGAATTTCAATTGCATATTTTACTTCGTCACCATCTAATACACCCAAAAGAATAAGTGAGGCTTTATCGTCTGTTTCAAAATGCCACTCAGCTGCAGCTAGTTTTTCTGGCTGATATTCTGCTAAGTATTTTCCTGAAAAATCTCCAATAATCGCTGATGCAATGGAGAAAATCAGGCCAATCTTCATAAGTAAAAATAATGATTTTTTATGGTACATATGCTTAGAACCTCTTAGCATACGGTATCCTGCAATGGCCGCTAACACAAATGCAGCTGTCATATAAGCGGTAACGAGAACATGCGCTACCTTTGTCGGCATTGCTGGATTAAACATTGCTAAAAAAGGTTGAATATTTACAAGTTCTCCGTCCACAATGTCAAATCCTTGAGGTGCATTCATAAACGCATTCACAATTGTTATAAACACAGCTGACATCGAAGCACCAACAGCTACAGGAATTAATAGCAGCATATGCTTTTTCTGACTTTCAAAGCGATCCCAAGTATATAAATAGATGCCAAGGAAGATGGCTTCAAAGAAAAACGCAAACGTTTCCATAAAGAGCGGTAATGCAATTGTTTGGCCAGCAAGTTGCATAAAATTCGGCCATAGTAAAGACAACTGTAAGCCAATTGCTGTCCCTGTAACAACTCCGACTGCAACTGTAATAACAAAACCTCGTGCCCAACGTCTTGCCATTAAAATATAGTGCTCATCATTCTTTTTATATCCAGTCCATTGAGCAATCATAATCATTAACGGGACACCTACACCAATCGTTGCATAAATAATATGGAACGATAACGTCAGCTCCGTTAATACTCTACTCCAAAAGACTGCTGATTCATTCACCATTTCATTGCCTCCTAACTACCAAATATTCTTCCAAGCATGGAAAGTAGCATAATAATTGCAACGCCAAAGCTTAGCCATATGAGCTTTCTTTCCTGCGACTTATACAAAGTCAACACTTCCTTTCTTACCCCATACTCATATTTTCCACTATTGCCATGAAAAAAACCTTTATAATGGACCGATATTTCGGCCTATTATAAAGGTTTCAAATTTTGTTCAAGTAATATACGCACATTTGCCAAACATTTTTCTTAATTCGTTCACAATCCTCATTATAGACAATTCTTATGGTAAAAATAGTCAATATTTAGGCACTTAGATACGGTCTTCCTCACGAATATCCTCAATGGGAACAAAAATTTCAATATGGCGCTTTAAGTTTTCAAATGTTGCAGGTGCATCCCCACCATACTCACCGTCTAAGTTTAAATGTATCTCGTCTTCAGTAGATACTTTTACAACACTTGCCTTTTTATAAATTACACGATCATCATTCAAATGCTCGCCCCTTAATGCCATTGCGGCAAGCTGAATAAATTCAGGTAAGCTTACTTTTTTCAATACTAATAAAGTAAAGTAGCCATCATTAATGCTTGCGTCTGGTGCAAGCTTTTCAAAGCCACCTACTGAATTGGTTAAGCCACATAAAAACATCATGGCATCCCCATCAAACACTTCATCATCATATTCGATACGCATATGGGAAGCTTTGATTGATGGAATCATTTCTACTGCTTTAAGGTAATAAGCTAACTGTCCTAGCATTGTTTTCATTTTACTTGGCACTTCATATGTTAACTCAGTAATACGTCCACCAGCGGCAATATTGATGAAATAGCGTTCTCCATTTAATAAACCAACATCAACTGGTAACGTTTCACCTTTAATAATAATCTCAACAGCATCTGCAATATTACGAGGGATATGCACTGCACGGGCAAAATCATTCGTTGTGCCCATTGGAATTAGACCAACTTTCGGACGATTTTCAAATGGACTTACACCTGAAATAACTTCATTTAATGTGCCATCTCCACCAACGGCAATGATTATATCAAAGCCACGTTCTACTGCATTTTTTGCTGCAACGGTTGCATCGCCTTCGCAAGTTGTTGCGTGACATGATGCCTCATAGCCTGCTACCTCTAGTTTTTCCAATACTTCTGGTAGATGCTTTTTAAATGCTTCACGTCCAGATGTAGGATTATAAATGATTCTTGCTCGTTTCATAACATACCTTCCTGCTTCATAAGATTCTATTTCTTCAACGAATTTTACGTTTAAATGTTGCACATCCTAATTCTTTGACATGCAGCCTTGTAATCTACAATTACTGCAATGCAGCTGTCACTTGCTTTTTGAAATCCTCATAAACAAATGTCCAGTATGATTTATTCGTCATATTCTCTTCACGAATTTCTGCATACAATGCCTTTTGTGCATCTTCAAATGTAGGATCTTCTTTATCAGGTAAACTAGCTCGTTTGCTCACTACTAGTTCCTGTAATTCTGGTGCACGTGGTCCCCATTTTCCAATCACTTGACCAACATCATCCAATAAAATATAAATTGGAATTGCACGACCACCGTTTGTTAAATAGCGATCAATTAAATCTGTATCCGCATCGCGAAGTACTGTGCGTATTTCTAAACCTGCAGCCTCTGCTACACGACGAATAATCGGGTTATTTAACATTGCGTCGCCGCACCAATCTTCAGTAATTGTTAAAATTTTTGGCTGCTTGTCCTTTAGTAGCTCGATAAAGCCATCGTTCGTTGGCACTTCAAAGCCATCATAAATACGGAAGCTCTCCTCTTTCAACGTCGTCATATTATCCATATATTGCTGAATCGAAATCGCATCTTTGAAATATTGTTGTTCAGTTTTCATTGATTAACCCCCTAATGTTATTTCATGTTCTATTCTATATTTTGCTATGAAAACTTTTTTTAGACAACCATAAAGTGTTAAGTTGTATTTTTCAGCTCATCACCATACCGTGTGGTTGATTTCCGTTCCGACTGGGCGCTTTGTTGCTGCCGCTTCGCTTTCGCACAGAAAACTTTTGTTGCTGCCGCTTCGCTTTCGCACAGAAAACATCCGCTTCGCTCCAGGGTCTCGGGCCAATCGGCTGAAATGTCAGGGCATTCACTTCACCTTAAATTGTATGGATACCTCAAACAAAAAGAATAGTACCTTTAGTATGTATTACTTTTTAAAAATAATAAAAAGCCAAGAAAGCGAATTTGCTCTCTTGGCTTTCTGTTGCAAATGCAATTAACGTTTTGCCATTTCTTGTTGTAATAATTTATTAACCATTGGCGGATTTGCTTGACCTTTTGTTGCTTTCATAATTTGACCAACTAAGAAGCCGATAGCACGATCCTTACCGTTTTTGAAGTCTTCGATTGATTGTGCATTGTTATCTAGAATTTCTGTAACGATAGCAAGTAATGCACCTTCATCAGAAATTTGAACTAAACCTTTTGCTTTAACGATATCTGCTGCAGAACCGCCTTTTTCTACTAGTTCAGCAAATACTTTTTTACCGATTTTAGAAGAAATTGTACCGTCAGTGATTAATTTCACCATTTCAGCAAGGTTTTCTGGTGTTAATGCAGTATCTTTAAGATCTTTTTGTTCTGCATTTAAGTAAGCAGAAACATCACCCATAAGCCAGTTTGCAGAAAGCTTTGCATCCGCATCATTAGCTACCATAGCCTCGAAGAAGTCTGAGATTTCTTTTGAAATAACAAGAACTCCTGCATCATATGGCGTTAAGCCTAATTCTTCAACATAGCGTTTTTTACGAGCGTCTGGAAGCTCTGGAATTTCTGATTTTACACGCTCTAACCATTCGTCATCAATTGATAGACGTACTAAGTCTGGCTCTGGGAAGTAACGGTAATCATCTGTTCCTTCTTTAACACGCATAAGAATTGTTTTACCTGTTTTTTCATCAAAACGACGAGTTTCTTGCTCAATTACTCCACCTGACAGAAGTACGTCTGCTTGGCGTAATTCCTCGTGCTCTAAACCACGACGAACATAGTTGAATGAGTTCAGGTTTTTAAGCTCTGTTTTCGTACCGAATTCTTCTTGACCGTATGGGCGGATTGAGATGTTGGCATCACAACGTAAAGATCCCTCTTCCATTTTACAGTCTGAAACATCTGCATATTGGATGATTGATTTTACTTTTTCAAGATACGCGTACGCTTCGTTCGGTGTGCGAATATCTGGCTCAGAAACGATTTCTACAAGTGGTGTACCTTGACGGTTAAAGTCAACTAAAGAGTGGTCGCCACTGTGAGACAGTTTACCAGCATCTTCTTCCATATGAAGACGTGTAATACCAATACGTTTTGTGTAACCATCTACTTCGATATCAACCCAGCCGTTTTTACCAATTGGCTTATCGAATTGAGAAATTTGATAAGCTTTCGGATTATCTGGATAGAAGTAGTTTTTACGGTCAAATTTTGTTTCTTGTTCGATTTCCATGTTAAGTGCAAGTGCTGCACGCATTGCGAAATCTACAACATTTTTATTAAGTACAGGAAGGACACCAGGATAGCCTAGGTCGATTACTGTAGTGTTTGTATTTGGTTCAGCACCGAAGTGAGCTGGTGCTGGTGAGAAGATTTTTGAGTTTGTTTTTAACTCAACGTGTACTTCTAAACCAATGACTGTTTCAAAGTTCATGTTATTTTCCCTCCCAAATTTGAGGAACTTGTTTATGGAACTCCGTTGCTTGTTCAAAAGCATGAGCTACACGGTAAATTGTTGCTTCATCGAAATATTTACCGATAATTTGTAAGCCTAGTGGTAGTCCATTTTCAAAGCCACATGGAATTGAGATGGCTGGTACACCAGCTAAGTTCATAGGAATCGTTAAAATATCGTTCGCATACATCGTCATTGGATCATCGACGTTTTCACCAATTTTGAATGCTGGTGTTGGAGCAGTTGGTCCAATGATTACATCAAAGTCTTCAAATACTTTGTCATAGTCTGCTTTGATCAGTGTACGTGCTTGTTGTGCTTTTTTGTAGTAAGCATCGTAAGTACCTGCACTTAGTGAGTAAGTACCAAGCATGATACGACGTTTAACTTCATCACCAAAGCCTTGTGCACGTGTTTCTTTATAAAGGTCCATTAAGTTATTAACGTTTTCTGCGCGGAAACCATAACGGATACCGTCAAAACGAGAAAGGTTAGAAGACGCTTCTGAAGAAGAAAGAATATAGTAAGCTGCAAGTGCATATTTAGAGTGAGGTAGTGATACTTCTTCTACTGTAGCACCTAAGCCTTTTAATACTTCTAATGCTTCAAGCACTGATTGACGTGCCGCTTCGCCAACACCTTCACCAAGGAATTCTTTTGGCACAGCGATACGTAAGCCTTTTACGTCACCTGTAAGGGCTGCTGCGTAGTTAGGTACTTCTACGTTTGCAGAAGTTGAATCGTTTGGATCTAATCCTGCAATTGCTTCAAGTAAAAGAGCGTTGTCTTCAACATTACGTGTAATTGGTCCGATTTGATCTAAAGAAGATGCAAATGCCACAAGACCAAAGCGAGATACACGACCATATGTAGGCTTCATCCCTACAACACCGCAATAAGCTGCTGGTTGACGGATTGAACCACCTGTATCAGAACCAAGTGAGAATGGTACTTCACCTGCTGCTACTGCTGCTGCAGACGCACCTGAAGATCCACCTGGTACGTGGTTTAAGTTCCATGGATTTTTTGTTGTTTTATAGTATGAGTTTTCATTTGAAGAACCCATTGCAAACTCGTCCATGTTTAATTTACCGATAGTAACCATACCGGCTTCACGTAGTTTGTTAACTACTGTTGCATCATAAATTGGCATAAAGCCTTCTAGAATTTTAGAAGCACAAGTTGTTTCTAAGCCTTCTGTAACGATGTTGTCTTTCACACCGATAGGAAGACCAAAAAGTGGTCCACGCTCTTCAAATGGCACTTTGTCCATTTCAGCTGCTTGTGCAGTTGCTTTTTCTTCGTTTGAAGCAAGGAAAGCTTGTACATCGCCGTCAAGCTTCGCCATACGTTCGTATGCTTCTTTTGTTAAGTCAGCGATTGTTAAGTTACCCGCTTTAATGTCAGCTTGTAGCTCCTTAGCTGAACGTTCAAATAACGTCATGAGGAATCCTCCTATGTTTTAGTATTACATGATAGCTGGTACTTTTACTTGACCATCTTCTTGTTCTTTTACGTTTAACATCATTACTTCACGGTCTAAGCCTTTTATTGCCACGTCTTCACGCATTACGTTTACTAGTGGTAAAACATGAGTTGTTGGTTCAACATTCGTTGTATCTAACTCGTTTAATTGCTCTGCGAAGTCTGTAATTTTACCAAGTTGCTCAGCAAATTTCTCTGCTTCTTCTTCCGTAATTGCAAGACGTGCTAAATTAGCAACGTGCTTAACTTCTTCTTTTGTTAGTTTTGCCATTTTTTACACCTCCAAATACTCATTCAATTTATTGCTTTTGTTGATAACAATAGGGTTGAATAAACTTAACCATGCAAATAATCATAACATTTTTCAAATTAAAAATCACAACTTTCACCAAAAATATAGAAACTTTCACTACTATGACGAAGTGTTGTCTCTAGTGACTGTTTTCAGCTTTATAAGACTTGTTTCCCACGGGCAAGTTGGAAGAGCTCGGAATTACGTTCTATCCGTCATTTCGTTATTCTATCCATCATTTCGATAGTTCTATCCGTCAGCTCTTCTATCCATCATTTCGATGGTTCTATCCGTCACTTCAGCTCTTCTATCCATCATTTCGATGGTTCTATCCGTCATTTCAGCTCTTCTATCCATCATTTCGATGGTTCTATCCGTCATTTCAGCTCTTCTATCCATCATTTCGATGGTTCTATCCGTCACTTCAGCTCTTCTATCCGTCATTTCGATGGTTCTATCCGTCACTTCAGCTCTTCTATCCATCACTTCGATGGTTCTATCCGTCACTTCAGCTCTTCTATCCGTCATTTCGATGGTTCTATCCGTCGCTTCAGCTCTTCTATCCGTCATTTCGATGGTTCTATCCGTCGCTTCAGCTCTTCTATCCATCACTTCGATGGTTCTATCCGTCGCTTCAGCTCTTCTATCCATCACTTCGATGGTTCTATCCGTCGCTTCAGCTCTTCTATCCATCACTTCGATGGTTCTATCCGTCATTTCTGCTCTTCTATCCGTCGATTCTTTCATTTCTTTTCCAAAAAAATATAGTCAGCACGAGGCTGACTATATTTTAATAGATATGGACGAATGGTTCCTTTTCGTTGGCTTTCTTAATGATTAAAGCCTCTGGACCGTTCATAGAGGTAATACTTACTTCAACGTTTATGTTATCAAATTGATTGATCAGAACACCTGTTAAATATTGAGTAAAACCAGTAATTTCAGCCTTGCCGAAGAATTGGATTGGGATTTCAATCGTTAGCTTTTGAATTTTTTTGTTTTGATAGAAACCTGTTCCTATCACACTAGTATAGTTAGAAAAATATTTATCTACATCTTGTTTGAAATTCTTAAAGTTATTGCTAACATCTCGATAGACATCCTCTGATTCATCCGTTGGGAACAGTACATACTCTTCATCAATAGCTGTCCAATCAGCAATGTCGTTTTCTCCAGCTTTTGCTACGCCATAACTAAAATACGTTCCTGGAATAATGTCATTGCGAGCTTTCTGCTTAAACAAACCAACTACAATCGGTACATCTTTCAATTCATCTTGAGTTCTTAGGCGGGATACAATTTCCGCAGCCATCTTCTTCCCTTGTTCAACAAGCTTCGCCTCTGGAATTGGTTCCTCATAGTACTCCCCATATTTTTCTTTTTGATAATAGTAAATAGAGTTTAAGGAAAGTCCTATCGAAATACCACCTAATTTCACTTTATTATCATCTGTTTTTGTTAAATAATTTTGCTCAACAATATGTGATAAATAGATTGGAGCTTTCTTTGCACGTTCCTCTGCCGGCATTGAATCCGTCGTTGGAGGGTTTAATCCATTCTTCTTTTGCGAACTACGCGCCAGCCATTCAGTCACTGTGCTTTCGGCTAAATATTGCCCTTCTTGGAAGTAGAAGTCTTTTGTATCAAACTCATTTTGAGAAAGACGCATTAAACCGGTTTCAACTTCCTTCATATCATATTTAGTATAAATATTTGAAACTACTAATCCCCTGCTAGCACTTTCTTTATAAGGAATTAGCGTTCTATAATGTGTATCATCAATGTTAAAGCTTGGAATAATCGTTGTTTCCGCTTTTTCCTGTTGCGTCTCCTGTGTAAGCTCTGTTTCCTTCTCTTCAGAAGGCACACAGCCGACTAGCATTGCAGCAGCGATAATTGCTGGAATGAGTCGAAATGACTTCATTATTTTAAGACTCCTTTACTGAAATTAAATTTCTGCTCGACGAATTGTTCATACCTACCTATGGAAAGGACAATTCATCTTACTTTACTATAATATTGGATCATCACCATACCGTGTGATTGATTTCCGTTCCGACTGTACGCTTTCCTAGAGTCGCCCAGTCTCCACTCCAATCAACTATACATTTTAACAAATGTCATCCACAACTTTTGGTGATGATCCTGATATTTCCCATTATTGTACGAGGTTAAGTTGTTCAATCAGGCTGTCTTCATTCCAAACTTCAATACCTAACTGCTCGGCTTTTGTTAGTTTAGAACCTGCTTCTGCTCCTGCAATAACAAGGTCAGTTTTTTTGCTGACACTACCTGTAACAATACCACCTAACTCTTCTATTTTCGCCTTTGCTTCGTTACGTGTCAATTGCTCAAGTTTACCAGTTAATACGATTGTTTTACCTGCAAAAGGATTATCTCCTACAGCTACCTCTATCTTTTTACCTTTATACGTCATATTGACGCCCACTTCAGCAAGGCGACCAATGACTGCACGTGCATCCTCATTTGAAAAATACTCGACAAGCGATGAAGCCATCTTATCTCCAATTTCGTGGATTGCTACCAGTTGCTCCTCTGTTGCTGTCATAACCGCTTCCATCGTTTCAAATTCCTCGGAAACAATTTTCGCTGCCTTTTCCCCAACATGTCGTATACCTAGTCCAATTAGTAAACGCTCCATCGAATTTTCCTTGGAAGCCTGAATCGCATTGACTAAATTCGTAGCAGATTTTTCACCCATTCGCTCAAGCTCAACAAGCTGCTCTACAGTTAAGTGATACAAATCAGAGACATCATGAATTAAATCTGCACGTAATAATTGCTCAACGACCTTATCCCCAAGACCATCAATATTCATAGCATTACGTGAAACAAAGTATTTAATGCTCTCCGCAATTTGTGCAAAACATGCAGGATTTACACAACGTAATGCTACTTCACCTTCAATACGAATAAGCTCACTATCACAGACAGGACAGTTTTTAGGCATGACGAATGGAACTGAATCCTCAGGTCGTTGCTCTACTAACACACCTACAACTTGTGGAATAATGTCGCCAGCTTTTCGGATTATGACTGTATCACCTAAGCGAATATCCTTATCTCGAATTAAATCCTCATTGTGTAACGAAGCGCGTTGAACCGTTGTACCTGCAACTTGAACAGGCGCTAAAATGGCAGTAGGTGTAACAACCCCTGTACGTCCAACTGTTAAATCAATATCAAGTAATGTTGTGACTACTTCCTCAGCAGGGAATTTATAGGCAATTGCCCATCGTGGACTCTTTGCCGTATAACCAAGTTCATCCTGCTGTGCGTAGCGGTCTACCTTAATGACAATGCCGTCAATTTCATAGGCTAAATTCGGACGATTTTCAGTCCATTCTTCGATAAAGGCTAGTACCTCCTCAATCGTTGAACAGCGTTGACGCTCTTTATTTGAAGGACAGCCTAGTCCCTCTAAATAATCGAGCATCTCTGCATGACCGTCAATACCATATGCCTCTCCATCTCCCCCAATCGCATAAATAAAGGTTGATAGTTGACGACTCGCTGCTATTTTAGGATCTAACTGACGTAAAGAGCCAGCAGCTGCATTACGCGGATTGGCAAATAACTCCTCACCATTTTCAGTACGCTGAGCATTTAATTTTTCAAATGATTTTTTAGGCATATACGCTTCACCACGAACTTCAATTGTGATAGGCTCCTTCAATCGAAGTGGTATTGCCCGAATCGTTTTTAAGTTTGTTGTAATCTCTTCCCCTACAACACCGTCTCCTCGCGTTGCCCCTTGTACAAAAACTCCATTTTCGTATTTCAGAGAAATGGCAAGACCATCAATTTTCAGCTCACAAACATAGGAAAAGTTATCACCGATTGCTTGACGCACTTTACGGTCAAATTCACGCAAGTCTTCTTCATTAAAAGCATTTGATAGACTTAGCATAGGATAATCGTGTGTCACTTTTTTAAAGCCTTCTACCACTGCTCCTCCAACACGCTGTGTCGGTGAATCCGGATAAATTAGTGACGGATTTGCTTCCTCTAATGCAAGAAGTTCATGTAATAATTGGTCATAAACACTATCTGCTACGACAGGTTTATCCAACACGTAATAGGCATGGCCATATTCATGTAACAATTTATTTAACTCCGCAATGCGCTGTTCTATTTCGTTCATTTAAGTTCCTCCGCTTACGCTTTTTCAATAGGTGCAAATTGTGCCAGTAATCGTTTAATACCGATAGGCTGTGGAAAGGCGATATCTAGCTCTGTACCATCACCCTCACCTTTTACACTGACAACCATACCTGTCCCCCATTTTTTATGGATTGCCTTATCTCCGGCCTTCCAGCCAAATTGATCTCCACCAGTTGTTTGTAAACGAGATGTCGCAGGTTGTGTTTTCTGAACCGCTCCAAGTGTACGTTTTTGATAGCCACCAGCCGAACGGTTACTAGAGGCAAACGGTACTTCAGGCTTCGCGCCACCTTTAGAGATTGATTCCGTAATATCCTCCGAAATTTCACGTAAAAAACGTGAAGCATTGTTATAACTTGAACGACCAAAAATCGTCCGACTTTGTGCACTAGTTAAATACAAACGTTCCTCTGCACGTGTTATGCCCACATAAGCGAGGCGACGTTCCTCTTCCATTTCATCCATATCGTCAAGTGAACGAGAATGCGGGAAGATATTTTCCTCCATTCCAATGATAAAGACGACTGGGAATTCTAAGCCTTTTGCAGCATGCATCGTCATTAAAATAATGTTGCCCTTCGATGTGTCCTCTTTATCAAGTGCATCAATATCTGCAATGAGAGCTAAATCTGTTAAAAAAGCAATTAAGCTCTTATCATCACTACGTTCTTCAAATGCCTTCGTCACTGATAAAAACTCTTCAATATTTTCTAAGCGACTTTCTGCCTCAATCGTCTTCTCATTTTGAAGCATTGCACGATAACCAGATTTTTCAATGACCTGCTCTACAATTTCAGTAACAGATAAATAGTCCTGCATTTCTGTAAAACCTTTAATCATCGCATAAAATTGCTCAGCTGAAGTAGCAGCCTTTCCTGATAGCCCCATAAACAAAAGATCATTCATTGCATCAAAAATAGAGCGATCCTGTTCAATCGCATAACGCGCCATTTTTTCAAATGAAGTGGCACCAATACTACGCTTTGGCTCATTAATAATACGTGCGAGTGATAAATCATCATCATTATTGGAAATAAGGCGCAAGTAGGCAAGTAAATCCTTAATCTCTTTACGATCATAGAACTTAGTACCACCAACTATTTGATAAGCCATATTGGACTTAACAAGCACTTCCTCCATCACACGGGACTGAGCATTTGTACGATATAGTATCGCAAAGTCATCAAATGTACGATCTTCTTTTTGAATAAGCTGTTGGATTGTTTGTACAACGAATTGCGCTTCCTCTTGCTCGTTATACGCTTTGTACAACACAATTTTTTCACCTTCTGCATTTTCTGTACGCAGTTCTTTTGGATAACGTGTTGTATTATTTTGAATGACGTCATTTGCCGCTTGTAGGATGCGTTTTGTTGAACGATAATTTTGCTCAAGCATAATGGCCTTAGCATTCGGATAATCCTTTTCGAATGACAGAATATTGCCAATATCTGCACCACGCCAACGATAAATCGATTGGTCTGAATCCCCAACAACACAAATATTTTTAAATTTTTTCGCAAGTAACTGAACTAGTAAATATTGGGATTTATTCGTATCCTGATATTCATCCACATGAATATATTGAAATTTATTTTGATAGTATTCAAGCACTTCTGGTACACGCTTGAATAATGTAATAGTTGTCATTATTAAGTCATCAAAATCGAGGGATTGATTGCGGCGTAGTCTTTTTTCATAACCTTTATAAACACGAGCAATCGTTTTTTCATAAGGATTATTTTCATTGATTTGACCTGCATAATCGTCCGCAGCTATACATTCGTTTTTTGCTGAACTAATCGCATTTAAAACCGCACGTGGTTCAAAACGCTTCGTGTCAATATTTTCATCCTTCATAACATTTTTGACAACTGATAGCTGATCGGTAGAATCTAAAATTGAAAAGTTACGTGATATCCCAAGCTGGTCAATATTACGTCGTAAAATACGCACACACATCGAGTGGAATGTTGACACCCACATACTATCGCCAGTTCCGTTACCGAGAATGCCATCAATACGCTCTCGCATTTCACGTGCCGCTTTATTTGTAAATGTGATTGCTAAAATCTTTGATGGATATACTTCTTTTTCGATTACTAAATATGCAATACGATGTGTTAATACACGTGTTTTCCCCGATCCTGCACCTGCCATAATCAACAACGGTCCTTCAGTTGTTTTTACCGCATTTTCCTGCTCAGGGTTCATACCTGCTAATAAGTTTTTCGTTAACTGCTCCATTTCGCACCGCCTTACAAACGTTTATTTATCAATTATGCCTCGGCATAATTGCGTCCGGAATCGGCTTTGTGATTGCACAAAGAACTCCTTTCCGATTCCGTGACATCCGCCGGAGGCTTAACTTCTTTCAGAAGGTGTTTGGACACCTGCTGAAAAAGTTAAATTATATATTATTTTTTACAGCCTTAACAGTCGCAAGTGCAGCTTTTAAATCTTCATAAATAATATTCCCCACTACTACAGTATCAGCATATTTTGCCATTTCAGATGCTTGCTTAGTAGATGTAATACCGCCACCATAAAACAGTCTCGTATTTTTCAGTTCGTTTTTCACAGCACTTACAACCTCAATATCGCCATAAGTACCGCTATACTCTACATAAAACACAGGCAATCTAAAGAAATTTTCAGCCATCCGTGCATAGGCGACAACATCATCAATTGATAAATCCGTTTTCGCATTCGTTACTTCTGCTACTTTACAGGCCGGGTTTAAAATACAATACCCTTCAGCTACTAATTCATCCCACACCATAATATCTCCATATTCCTTAATGGCTTCATGGTGTAAATTTTTTATCCACTTTGGATCATCACTATTTAACACTGTCGGAATGAAATAATAATCATAACCTGGTGTTACAGAATCAATTGTAGAAATTTCAAGTGCAATTGGTACTTCAAAGCGTCGTACACGGACAAGCAAATCTAATACGCCGTCTAATGTTACACCATCTGTTCCACCAACTAAAATGACATCTGTACCTGATTCACAAATTCTTTCTAGTGCCTCATCTGAAATATCTTTCGCTGGGTCTAGCTTGAACACATGTCTCCATTCTAAATAATCCATCTATTTTACCACCTATCATTTTCTATCTATTCGTTTACAAGTATAGCTTATGACTGTCGACAAAAAAATGAAAAAGACTGAGCAGAACCTCTACCCAGCCTCTTTACCTACTATTCTTTTGGTGCTTGAAACGGCTTCTCATCTGGATACAAACGACCTAGCATTTCATCATATGTGTCATTCCCATAATCAAAGCAACGACGTACACGTGAAATAGTCGCTGTACTTGCGCCTGTTTCCTTTTTAATGGATTCGTAGGTTTTCTTTAAACGTAGTAAATGCGCAACCTCAAAGCGTTGTGCCAGCGATTGAATTTCACTAATCGTACATAAATCATCAAAAAATTTATAGCATTCTTCGATGTCTTTTAGCTCCAACACTGCTTTAAATAATTGATCTGTTTGATGCCCTCGAATTTTTTCGATTTGCATGCAATTTTCCTCCCTTTAAGGCTGCGTTTTCACCATTGCTTGTAACCCTGGTGAAGATGGTACGAAATGCACCCAAGACTTCCCTGGTACTAGCTTTACAAGCTCCCCAGACTCTTCTACAGCCATCGGTATTCCATCAATATTAGACCATTTGACTTCTCTCATATAGCCATTTTGAAATACATACGCATTTCCACCAGAAGTTAAATCAATTTCTTGGCGTCCCTCATTATCAATCGTTTGATGTTGCATTTCAAAAAATAGAACATTTGCCAATGATAATGTTTCGCCTGATAACATATCCTTTGTGTCAACGCCAGCCGATTGTCGTCCATAACGATTACTTTCATGATCATATACATATGAATTATGGAAATACTCACTATTTCCGTAGTAAATGTCAATTTGACTTGTTTCATTGCCTATTTTACCACGTTCATCGGGTTCATAAAAAGCCTGACTTACTTTTTCACGGTAAATCATTGAAGCGTCCACTTTTTCAGCTCCATTTAATATATTTTCAGACGTAATATACGAGTTGTGTGGAGCAACACGATCTTTTGAACGTTTAAAAAGTGTACCATCATAATCCATACCATTTATATTGTCGACTACATTATTACTAAGCAAAGATTTTGCCTCTGGGCTGTAGCCATGAGCTACATAAAATGCATCGTAGCCTTTTGCAAGATCAACAAAATAAGAGCGAGCACTGCGAACAGGCCCTATATTTTCTGGCAGTTCACTTTGATAGACTGCTAAAAGACGAGTGACATTGCCTTCTGCTAACATTTCGTAAATAATATCTGCTGCACCTATACCTGATTGCGGACGTGCTGCTGGATGATTATTAATAGTAACAATAATTGGGCGTTGTGTGATTTCTTCCTTAACAGCCTCACCTGTCAATGGAGCAAAATTCGTCTCTTCATTTATAGTCTCTTCAACAGCTGGTTCTTCATCAGCCTTTTTCGTATCGTCTTCTTTCACTTCCGACGAATCCTTTGAACATCCCCCTATCAACAAGGTACTAAAGGCCACGGCTATAAATAGTTTTTTTGATTTGAACACATGTATTACTCTCCTTTTATCCATTGAAACGCTATAGTGAAACTTTCACTAGCGCATAACTGCTGGTAATAATAACTTATTCTTCATAACATCAAAAATCCCTTTTGGTGTTATACGGATATATGGTAAATGAGTAGATTGTAAAAACACTAAAGAATAAATGGCGTCTCCTAAGTGGTAACCGCGTTCTGCCAATGCTTGTTTTAAGTTCTTCTCTTTTTCTGTTAACTCCTTAACATCGCCATCATATAAAAAACCGCCAATAGTCAATGGTATAGCAGAAACTACTTCTCCTTTTTCAACAAGTACGATACCACCACGCATTGCCTTCATCTCTTCAAAGGCTTTGATCATATCTTCTTTATTTTTTCCGATAAGTAAAATGTCCCCTGTATACGAATAAGATGAGGCAAAGCCTTGAACACTAGTAGCAAAGCCTTTAATCATCGTGTTAACATGCCAATTACCTTCTCTATTGATGAGCATTAAATAGCATTCATCATGATTTGCTAGCTGCCCTTCTCTAGTAATTAACGAGTTATATGGTTTCGTAATAACATCATTGATTAGCTCAATTCCAAACGGCATCGAGAATTGAAAATCATGTGACGTTAATGAAAAATCTAAATTAAATTCAGGTAACGCTGAATAATCAATTGCCGCAAGCCTTTGCACTTGCTCTCCATCGCGCTTTAACCAAACTCCTTTTGATAGTACGCTTTCAGGAACTGGATGCCATTCATCTTGTAAAATGTTGAGTGAAGCAAATCGACCAGTTGCGATAAAGCCATGTAGGTTGGACATATTATAATAGCAAGCCACATTATAGGATGCCATTTGGTAGGCATCTATTGGTGCTACACCTGCATCTAAGGCTACCTGAATACATTTATCCATCACACCATCCTCATGGAATGACGGTGGTGAGCCATCTGTTGTCATCATTAAATGGTCAAAAATAGGTAGCTCTTTTTCAACGATTCCCTTCAATAAATTTGGTAAATCTGGGCGAATGGAAGAATGACGCAATGTCACAGCATATCCTTGCATAATACGTCGTTCCACTTCTTCCACTGTCATAGCTTCATGATCACCATCTGCACCAAGTAGCTTCATACGTGCTAAAGTTCGTTCTGATGCTCCTGGGAAGTGCCCTTCTATTTTTTTCCCATAGCCCTTAGCCATTTGCATACGATATAGCATTTGGTCATCACCATGTAACAACCTTGGCCAGCCTGTTAATTCGCCACCAAGTAAAACATCATCTCGCTCTAACCATTCTAAAATGGATGTATTAGAGAAAATTTCTTCCTCTTGTTCCATTTCAGTTTGTGAATCAAAACGTGTCCACCAATAAAATGAAAATGGTAGCTTTTTCAAATCATTCAGTATTGAAAACGCTTTCTTATTTTCTAAAGATAAAACGAAGCTTAAATTATCAGAAATAAAAGTTGTAGTTCCGAGCTGTCCACAAAAATCAGCAAAAGATTGTGGATGATATAATTGGAACGGATGAACATGTGGTTCAATATATCCTGGTACGATTATTTTATTCGTACAATCGACCACTTCTGTCCCTTCTAATAACGGAGGCATTCTATCACCAGCATAGACAATACGGTCTCCTAAAATCCAAATGTTCCCTACTATCCATTTTTTGAGCATGCTATGTAAATAACGTGCATTTTTTAAAACAATATCCGGTGCTTTTTTGCCATCAATAACAGCTAATTGTTGGCGTAATTCTGTTATTTTCCATACTGGATCCATTCTATTCGCTCCTTCCTAAATTACGTAAAATTTCATTGTGTAAATTCAACTTGAAATCACATACTACTACTGCATAAACGCTTTTTTCCGTAAAAATAGTCCTTTATGCAATCATCTTGTTTCAATCGTAACACAGCACTTTCATAAAGCAAAGTGCCCCCGCTTTATTTTTTCCACAATGACTAAAGGAGGAAATATGATAATGCAACAAGCTAACTTAAGTGAAAAAAATGCCTTCTGTCGCTTTGCCATGGGTACAAGTATGACGGCATATGGGATCGCTAAGGTCTCAAGAAATCCTGATTGTACGAAAGGTCGATTAATGATTGCATTAGGTGCCATGAAAATGGCTGAGGGTATCTTCAAATATTGCCCAACTAAAGCTTTACTGAGTTCTTGTATGGAGAATTCTATGAGCAACAGCAATAACAATAGCACCGGCAACTCTTCTATGCAAAGTATGTTCAGCGGCCAAAATTCTATGTCATCTGAACAAATCGATAAACTCATGAAGGATTTCTCCTCTGCTATATCTGGAAATACGTCAGCATCAACTGCTACTACTGCAAAGCAATCTGACGCCAGCACTTCAACTCAAAATTCCTCAGTCAATAAAAATTCTACAAATAAAGCACAAAATCCTTCTTAGTCAAAGGAGCCGTCTCAACTGTATTGTTGAGACGGCTTTCACCCTTTTAAATCATACGTTTGAAAACGATAAGAAGTTTCACCGTATGATTAAAATATTTAATTTAGTGACCATCACCATAGCGAGGGGTTGATTTCCGTTCCAGCTGGGCGCTTTCCTGGGGGCGTTCGATGAGCCGCTTCGCTTCGCTGCAGGGTCTCATCTGAAACGCTGATCCCCAAGGAGTCGCCCAGCCTCCACTCCAATCAACTTATACATAGCAAATGTTTTAACAAATGTCGTCTCCAAACTTTTGTTACACAACTACTATTTAAAAGTGCGCCAGCCAATATCTTTACGGAAGAAGAAATTGTCCCATTTTTCTGTTGCAATGCCTGCGTAAACTTTTTCTTGTGCTTCTTTTAAAGTAGATGCTTTTGCTCCAACTAATAAAACTCGTCCACCGTTCCCAACAAAGTTCTCATCTACAAGCTTTGTACCTGCATGGAATACTGCGTGTGAAGCTGATAGTGAATCTAGGTTAGGTAATGTATTTCCTTTTTCAACGTCCCCAGGATAGCCTTCAGCGGCAATTACTACACCTAGCATGGCTTCTTCAGACCATTGTAGATCGAATGACTTTTCATCCATTAATGCCATCATAAATTCACCAAAGTCAGATGCCATACGTGGTAAAACTACTTGTGTTTCTGGATCTCCAAAGCGTGCATTAAACTCAATCACCTTCGGACCGTTTTTCGTTAAAATCAATCCTGCATATAGGATCCCTGTAAACGATACATCATCTGCCTCCATACCCTTTACCGTTGGCTCAACAATTGTTTGATAAGCAATGTCCACTACTTCTTGTGAAATTTGAGGTACTGGTGAATAGGCTCCCATACCACCAGTGTTAGGTCCTTTATCGCCATCATAAGCACGTTTGTGGTCCTGAGCAATGACCATTGGATAAATCTGTCCTTTATGGACAAATGACATAAAGGAGAATTCTTCCCCGTCTAGGAATTCTTCAATAACAACACGAGAAGATGATTCTCCAAAGCGTTGGTTACCTATCATATTTTCTACAGCCTCAATTGCTTCATCTTCAGTCATTGCTACAACTACACCTTTACCAGCAGCCAAACCGTCTGCCTTGATCACAATTGGTGCACCTTGTTCTTTAATATATGCTATAGCCTTATCTGCTTCAGTGAACGTTTCATGGGCTGCTGTTGGGATCTGATATTTATTCATAATATCCTTAGCGTATGATTTACTGCTTTCGATTTGTGCTGCTGCCTTTGTTGGACCAAATACTCGTAAGCCACGAGTAGTAAAGAAATCCACGATTCCTTCAGCAAGTGGTTGCTCAGGACCAACAAAAGTTAAATCTATTGCATTTTCTTTCGCAAATTGTGCTAGTCCTGCAAAATCCATTGTATCAATAGCAACGATTTCAGCATCGCCTCTCATACCGTCATTACCAGGTGCTACAAATACTTTATTGACAGATGGTGAAATATTAAATTGTTTGGCGATAGCATGCTCACGCCCGCCACTTCCAATTACTAATACGTTCATTTTAGGGAATCCTCCTATTTGTAAGTAAGACCGAGATGAACCAACATCTCGGTCTAGTTTTTAACATATTCTAATTAGTGTTTGAAATGACGTACGCCAGTGAATACCATTGCAATACCGTACTCATTTGCTTTATCGATGGAATCCTGGTCTTTAATAGATCCACCTGGTTGAATAATGGCTGTAATGCCCGCCGCTGCAGCCGCTTCTACTGTATCGTTCATTGGGAAGAATGCGTCTGATGCTAATGCTGCACCTTTTGCCTTTTCTCCAGCTTGCTCAAAAGCGATTTTAGCCGCTCCAACACGGTTCATTTGACCAGCACCAACACCAAGAGTCATTTGAGAATCCGTCACAACGATTGCGTTTGATTTCACATGTTTCACAACTGCCCAGCCAAGTTGTAATGCTTCCCATTCTTGTGCTGTCGGTTCACGGTCTGTCACTACTTTAATATCTGCATTTGCAAATCCGTAGCGATCTGGTTCTTGTACAAGAAGACCACCCTCTACTGAAACAACATTAAATTGATCTTGTTTCGCTTGCTCAAAAGGAATTGTTAATAAGCGAATATTTTTCTTCTTCGTTAAAATATCAAGTGCTTCTTGAGAGAATGATGGTGCAATAATAATTTCTAAAAAGATATGGCTTAATTTTTCAGCAGTTGCTGCATCTACTTCCATGTTTAATGCAATAATGCCACCAAAAATTGAAGTTGAGTCTGCTTCGTATGCTTTATCAAATGCCTCTTCTAAAGTTTCACCTGTACCCACACCACAAGGGTTCATATGCTTTACAGCTACTGCTGCAGGCATTTCAAACTCTTTTACAATTTGTAATGCTGCATTCCCATCTTGAATATTGTTGTATGATAATTCTTTACCATGTAGTTGCGTTGCATAAGCTAATGAGAATTCAGAGCCCAGACGTTTTTGATAGAAAGCGGCTTTTTGATGAGGATTTTCTCCATAGCGTAAGTTCTGTTTTAATTCATATGTCATTGTTAAGCTCTCAGGGAACTCTTCTTCTGTTAAGTAGTTTGATATATATGAATCATAAGCGGCTGTGTGACGGAAAACTTTCGCAGCTAACTTACGACGTGTTTCAATTGTCGTTGCACCCTGTGCCTTTAGTTCCTCTAATACGTTCACATAGTCATTGCTATCCACAATGACTGTAACATATTGATGGTTTTTTGCTGCAGAACGTAACATTGTTGGACCACCGATATCAATATTTTCGATCGCATCGTCCCATGTTACATTAGGCTTTGAAATTGTTTCAACGAACGGGTAAAGATTAACACAAACAATCTCAATCGGCTCAATTCCATGCTCATTCATTTGTGCTTGATGAGACGCGTCATCAAACTTTCCTAATAATCCACCATGAATCATTGGATTTAACGTTTTTACACGACCATCTAGAATTTCAGGGAATTTAGTTACTTCATCGACTGCTGTTACGGCAACATTATTGTCTTGTAACATTTTTTTCGTACCACCAGTTGATAAAATTTCATAACCTAATGCTACTAATTCTTTTGCAAATTCTAAAATACCATCTTTATTGGAAACACTGATTAATGCACGTTTTGTCACAACAAATCCTCCTAATTTTTATCGTGTTTGCCACGAATATGTCTTGCTATTATTGATAGAGTAGAGTTAGGCTGTATTGTTCCAGAAGACCTAACTCCTCACCACTGAATTACTTTAATAACTGCTGTAAAGCTTTTGTATATAGTACATGCTCTTCCTTATGAACGGCCATTTCTGTTGCCTCACGGTTCCCTTCAACAACTGACACTGCCGCTTGTGCAATAATAGGGCCTGTGTCCATACCTTCATCTACAAAATGCACAGTTACGCCTGTTATCTTGACGCCATGTTCCATCGCTTGACCGATGGCATCCTTTCCAGGGAAAGCCGGTAGTAATGAAGGATGAATATTCACAATGCGCTGTGGATATGCCATTAGTAATACTTCACTAATTAAGCGCATATACCCTGCAAGCACGATCCATTCCACATGACATTCATGAAGAGCCTCGATTATAGCAGTCTCATAATCTGCTTTTGAAGCAAACTCTTTTGGACTTAAAGCTAGCACTGGGATATTAAAGTTTTTAGCACGTGTAACTACAAATGCATTAGGCTTATCTGTAACAACAAGTTCGACCTTTGCATTCAGTTCGCCACGTTCAATGGCCTCTTGAATGGCCTGAAAGTTACTACCACTGCCTGAAGCAAAAACGGCAATTTTAGTTGGTGCAGTCATTACACTAAACTCCCATCATGTGAGCCATTGAATACAACACCATCGCCTTTCACAACGCGACCGATTTTATATGCTTTTTCACCATTTGCTTCTACTGTAGCAAGCACTTTATCTACTTCATCTGCAGGTACAGCTAAAACAAAGCCAATTCCCATGTTAAAGACATTATATAAATCTTTGTCTTCTAGCTGTCCTTTTTCTTTTAAAAACTCAAAAATACGTAAGACAGGCCAAGCACCTAAGTCAATTTCAGTTGCTAAACCTTCAGGCATCATACGAGGTAGATTTTCATAAAAGCCACCGCCAGTTACATGTGCACAGCCATGAACGTCTGCTGCTTTTAAAGCTGCAAGCACAGGTTTTGCATATAGTTTTGTTGGCACCAATAAAGCTTCCCCAATAGGACCAAGATCTTCATAGCCTTCCACAATGGAATCAACAGCGTAATTATGATCAGCAAAGACAATTTTTCGTACTAATGAGTAACCATTTGAATGCACACCACTTGAAGCAATACCAACAAGCACGTCACCTTCTACGATTTTCTCACCTGTTACGATGGCAGATTTTTCACAAGCTCCTACTGCAAAACCAGCTAAATCATACTCATCCTCTTCGTAAAGACCTGGCATCTCTGCAGTTTCACCACCGATTAATGCCGCACCAGATTGCACACAGCCATCCGCAACGCCTTTTACAATTTGTTCAATTTTCGCTGGCTCAGCCTTTCCAAGAGCTACATAGTCTAAAAAGTAAAGTGGTTCAGCACCTTGCGCTACAATATCATTGACACACATCGCTACACAGTCCACACCAATCGTGTCATGCTTGTCCACCATAAATGCTAGCTTTAGCTTTGTCCCAACACCATCTGTACCTGAAATAAGAACAGGTTCCTTAAGATTTAGTTCTGACAAGTCAAACATACCACCAAAGCCACCAAACGTTCCCATCACACCTAGACGGTTTGTACGTTCAACGTGAGACTTCATTCGTTTTACGGCTTCATAGCCCGCTTCAATATTTACACCTGCTTGTTCATATGCTTTTGACACGCAGAGTTCCTCCTTATCATCCAAATCGCCTTAGCACATCTGAATCTAAAGCTGCTAGGCATAGTTAGATGTTTTTCTTAACGTAATAGTTCTTTTTCATGTGGTAAGATTGTATCTGGGAAAATTTCCGTTGGATATTCGCCTGTAAAACAAGCTAAACATAGTCCACGGTTTTCATCTTCATATGGTCTTGCAATCGTCTCTACCATACCTTCAACAGAAAGGAATGTTAATGAATCGGCTCCTATCGCGTCACGGATTTCGTCTACATTGTGGCTAGATGCAATCAGTTCCTCATGCGTTGAAGTATCGATGCCATAATAGCAAGGATCCGTCATTGGTGGTGAAGAAATCACAACATGTACTTCTGCCGCGCCTGCATCTTTTAACATTTTTACAATACGTCGTGAAGTTGTACCACGAACGATTGAATCATCCACCATCACTACTCGTTTACCTTTTACGACTTGAACAACTGGAGAAAGCTTCATTTTTACACCGCGTTCACGTAATTCCTGTGTTGGTTGGATAAATGTACGACCTACATAACGATTTTTAATAAGACCCAGCTCATATGGGATACCACTTTCCTCTGCAAAGCCGATTGCTGCAGAAATACTTGAATCAGGTACACCAGTTACAACATCAGCTTCAATGTGTGTACATTCACGAGCAAGCTGTTTCCCCATACGTTTACGTGCCATATGAACGTTAATACCATCAATATCAGAGTCAGGACGTGCTAAATAAACGTACTCCATCGCGCACATTGCACGTTTATTCATATCTGCAAAACGATCAGATTTGACACCCTCGTCGTTAATAATTAATAACTCACCTGGTTCAACAGATCGAACAAATTCTGCACCTATTAAATCAAATGCACAAGTTTCAGAGGCTACAACCCAGCCATCTCCTAGCTTTCCAAGAGATAATGGACGTAAACCATGTAGATCACGTGCAACAAGCATTTCATCTTTAGTCATAATTAAGAATGAATACGCACCCTTTAATAATGAAAGGGCATTTTTCACCTTTGCACGGAATGGTGAATGCGAGCTTTTCTTAATAAGATGCGCTAGCACTTCTGTATCAGAGCTAGAATGAAAAATACTACCTTGTCGCTCTAAATACTGTTTTAAGTGCGTTGCATTGACTAAGTTACCGTTATGAGCAATTGAAAGGCTACCAGTTGAGGAGTGGAATAATAACGGCTGTACATTTTCAATACCGCCTCCACCGGCAGTCGTATAACGAACATGAGCAATGGCTGCTTTTCCGTCAACTGCCTTTAATTTCTCTTCGTTGAAAACATCATTAACTAGTCCTTCGCCTTTCACCGCGCGAAGATGCTGACCGTCAGAAACAACAATTCCTGCGCCTTCTTGGCCACGGTGTTGAAGAGCATGAAGCCCGTAATAACTAAGGTGTGCTGGATTTGGGTTACCCCAAATACCAAACACCCCACATTCTTCGTTTAAGCCTCTGAGTTCAGCAAGCATGGGATTGCTCCTTTCCAATTAGAACGGAATTCCTCCACTGTACCTTCTACAAGCACACCGTTGTCACCGTTGATTTTAACAAGCGCATCGTTAGTTACGACACCGATTTTCTGTGCATCTTTTACAATTTCTACAAATACAGCAGCATTTTCTTCTTTCACTGATACAACGAAACGAGATTGTGTTTCACTAAATAATGCTGTAGTTGCAGAGCCAGTTAATGTAACATCCACACCTAAGCCATTTGCGCCAAATGTTGTTTCAGCAAGCGCAACTGCAAGTCCACCTTCTGCTACATCATGTGCAGATTGTACGATTCCAGCTTTAATCGCTTTTAGCAATGCTTCTTGACGTGCAGCCTCAACCTGTAGATCAATGGTTGGTGCTTTCCCTGAAATAACCCCATTATTTAATAACTTTTGAAGCTCCGAACCACCGAATTCAGTTTTTGTATTGCCGATCACAAATACTACATCGCCAGCAGCCTTCACTTCTTGTGTTGTTACATGTGCTAAATCTTCAATTAGACCAACCATACCGATTGTTGGTGTTGGGTAAACCGCTTCTCCAGAACGTTCGTTATAAAGAGATACGTTACCACCGATTACAGGTGCATTAAGTGCCGTACAAGCTGCTGAAATACCATCAGCTGATTTTTCAATTTGCCAGAAGATTTCTGGTTTCTCAGGATTACCGAAGTTTAAGCAGTCAGTAATCGCTAATGGTGTACCACCAGTTGCTACAATATTACGAGCTGCCTCTGCTACAGCAATAGCACCGCCCACCTCTGGATCTAGGAAAATATAACGAGAATTACAGTCAGTCGTCATCGCTAAACCTTTGTTTGTACCACGGACGCGGATAACTGCTGCATCAGAACCTGGTGCAACGACTGTTGATGTACGTACTTGATAATCATATTGATCGTAAACCCACTCTTTTGAAGCGATTGTTGGTGCTTTTAAAAGTGCGTTTAATGTTTCTTTGTGATCTGTTACAACGGGTTCAATGTTTTCCATCGCTTGGAACTCACCGTAGTAAGCAGGCTCTGCAGATGGCTTATGATAAACTGGTGCATCTTCTGCAAGTGCATCAGCAGGTACTTCAGCTACAACTTCACCATTGTGTAATAAGCGAAGCATTTTATCATCTGTCACTCGACCAATCGCCACAGCATCTAAATCATATTTATCGAAAATCGCTTTAATTTCATCTTCGCGACCTTTTTTCACAACAAGTAGCATACGCTCCTGAGATTCAGATAGCATCATTTCATATGCTGTCATGCCTGTCTCACGTTGTGGTACTAAGTCTAAGTTCATTTCTACGCCAGAACCAGCCTTAGAAGCCATTTCTGCTGATGAAGAAGTTAGACCAGCAGCCCCCATATCTTGAATACCTACTAGAGCGTCAGATTTTACTACTTCTAAACACGCTTCAAGTAAAAGTTTCTCCATGAATGGATCCCCTACTTGGACTGCAGGACGTTGGTTCTCTGATTCTTCTGTTAACTCTTCAGAGGCGAATGTTGCACCATGGATTCCATCACGACCTGTTTTTGCGCCAACATACATTACTGTATTTCCTACGCCAGCTGCGATTCCACGTTGAATATCTTTATGGTCAATTAAACCTACACACATTGCATTAACAAGTGGATTACCTTCATAGCAAGGATCAAATTGAATCTCGCCACCTACAGTAGGAATCCCGATACAGTTACCGTAACCTGCGATACCAGCAACTACCTCTTCGAATAAATATTTACCACGCGCTGATTTTAATTCGCCAAAACGTAGTGAGTTCAGCATCGCTATTGGACGTGCCCCCATCGAGAAAACGTCACGGATAATACCACCAACACCCGTTGCAGCACCTTGATAAGGCTCGATTGCCGATGGATGGTTATGTGATTCCATTTTAAATACAACTGCTTGTTCATCACCAATGTCTACAATCCCCGCACCTTCACCTGGACCTTGTAAAACTTGAGGACCCTTTGTAGGGAATTTACGTAACACTGGTTTTGAATTTTTGTATGAGCAGTGCTCAGACCACATTACTGAGAAAAGACCTGTCTCTGTCCAGTTTGGTAGACGTCCTAAAATACCTTCTACCATTGCAAATTCTTCGTCTGACATCCCCATACCAGCGTATAGCTTTTCATCTTTAATTTGCTGTGCTGTTGGCTCAAACTTAGTTGTTGACATGATTTTCCCTCCACTGCTTCACAATTGATTTAAATACTGCTAGACCGTCTGCTCCGCCCACTAGTGCATCAACAGCTCGCTCTGGGTGAGGCATCATACCTAATACATTGCCGCGCTCGTTTACAATCCCCGCGATATTTTCTAAAGAACCGTTTGGATTTTCACCTGAGTACGTGAATACGATTTGATTGTTGTCTTTTAATTTTTGTAGTGTTTCCTCATCACAGTAGTAGTTGCCTTCACCATGTGCGATTGGAATATTGATCATTTGACCTTGTTCGTATTGGTTTGTAAATAATGTATTGTTGTTCTCAACCTTAAGCTGGATTGTACGGCACATGAATTTTAAATTTTTGTTGCGAAGTAATGCACCTGGTAATAAACCTGCTTCCGTTAAGATTTGGAATCCATTACATACTCCTAATACTGGCTTTCCAGCATCCGCTGCTTTCTTGACCTCTGCCATAATATTAGATTGGTTTGCCATCGCACCACAGCGAAGATAATCCCCGTATGAGAAGCCTCCTGGAACTAAAATACCATCAAAGCTACTTAAATCTGTTTCTGTATGCCATACATATTCTACTTCTTCACCTAGCTCGTCTTTAATCGCATGATACATATCAATATCACAGTTTGACCCAGGGAATACGAGTACTGCGAATTTCATGATTAGTTAGCCTCCTCGACTTCGTAACGGTAGTCTTCGATTACAACGTTAGTTAAAACCTTTTCACACATTTCTTTTACTAGAGTATCAATGTCACGTTCTGTATCTTTAATTGTTAGTTCAAGATATTTACCGATACGTAAATCTTCTACTTCAGCGTAACCCATATTTACTAAAGAACCTTGTACGGCTGAACCTTGTGGATCAAGAATGCTCTCGCGTAATGTTACGTAAATTTTAACTTTTTTCATTGTTATTTGCCTCCGAGTCTAGAAAGTATAATAGTATAAACTTCAGTTAAATTACCAAGGTCTCTACGAAAGACATCTTTGTCTAACTTTTGCTTTGTAGTAGCATCCCAAAGTCTGCAAGTATCTGGTGATATTTCATCTGCCAGTAGTACATTTCCGTCATGGTCACGTCCGAACTCTAATTTAAAGTCAATTAGCGTAACGTTGACATCTGCAAATATTGGCTGTAGTACTTTGTTAACAGCTAGTGCACCGTCATAAATGGCCGTCACTTCTTCAGGAGTTGCAAGATCAAGTACATCAATATGTTCCGTTGAAATGAGCGGATCACCAAGCTCGTCGTCTTTATAATAAAACTCAACGATTGGGCGTTTTAATAGTGTACCTTCCTCTAAGCCAAGGCGTTTCGCTAAGCTACCAGCCGCTATATTACGAACAACGACCTCAATCGGAATAATATCTACCTGTTTTACAAGTTGTTGCGTATCAGACAATTGTTTTACGAAATGTGACGCAATTCCGTAAGCTTGTAATTTTTCGAAAATTAACGAAGTAATGCGATTGTTTAGTATGCCTTTTCCTTCAATCTCTTCTTTTTTCTCACCATTAAATGCTGTTGCACTATCCTTGTACTCAACGAGTAGAACATTCGGCTCCTCTGTTGTATACAATTTTTTTGCTTTACCTTCATACAAAAGTTGACCTTTAGTCATTTCGTTTTTCCCCCTGATATTATGAATTACGCGCGTATTGTTCAGAATTGAATCGTACGTATACGATTCAATTCTGTAACATCCGCTTGTGGCTCTACTTAGTTAAGTCCAAGACGTTCAAAAATCATGTCTACATGCTGTAAATGGTAGTTGTAGTCGAAGCACTCATCTAGTTCTTCCTTCGTTAAATACGATGTGATTTTTTCACTTGCATCGACTAACGTACGGAACTGCACTTGCTCGTCCCACGCCTGCATCGCTAAAGGTTGTACTGTATCATACGCTTCCTCACGCACTAATCCTTTATCGATAAGTGCTAATAGAATGCGTTGAGAGTAAATTAAACCAAACGTGCGACCCATATTACGTTTCATGTTTTCAGGGAATACTGTTAAGTTTTTCACAAGGTTACCGAAGCGATTTAACATATAGTTCAGTGTAATCGTTGCATCCGGTAAAATGACGCGCTCTGCAGATGAATGTGAAATATCACGCTCATGCCATAAAGCTACGTTTTCATAAGCTGTCACCATATAACCACGCATTAAACGTGACATACCAACCATATTTTCAGACCCGATTGGATTACGTTTATGCGGCATCGCTGACGAGCCTTTTTGTCCTTTTGCAAAGGCTTCTTCAACTTCTCGCGTTTCAGATTTCTGCAAGCCGCGAATTTCTGTTGCAAATTTTTCTATTGATGTTGCGATTAATGCCAAGGCACCTAAATACTGCGCATGGCGATCACGTTGCAATGTTTGTGTTGAAATAGGTGATGCTGTAAGTCCTAATTTATCGCATACATATTGTTCAACTCGAGGATCGATATTGGCATATGTTCCAACTGCTCCAGACATTTTCCCTGTTTCAATTACTTTTGCTGCCGCTTCAAAGCGCTCAAGGTTACGCTTCATTTCTTCATACCATAAACCTAGTTTTAAACCAAAAGTCGTTGGCTCAGCATGAACACCATGTGTACGTCCCATCATGACCGTATGCTTATGCTCTTTTGCTTTCGCTGCTATAATATCAATGAAATTCACGATGTCTTTACGTAAAATATCATTCGCTTGTTTAATTAAATAAGAAAGGGCCGTGTCAACTACGTCCGTTGAAGTTAAACCATAGTGCACCCATTTGCGCTCTTCACCAAGTGTTTCAGATACGGCACGAGTGAATGCTACAACATCATGACGAGTTTCTTGCTCAATCTCTAAAATACGATTTACATCAAATGAAGCATTTTCACGTATTTTAGCTACATCTTCTTTTGGAATGTCGCCTAATTCTGCCCAAGCCTCACATGCTAAAATTTCAACTTCTAGCCAAGCTTGATATTTATTTTGTTCTGTCCAAATTGCGCCCATTTCGGGTCTTGTGTAACGTTCGATCATTGCGTTTCTCCTTCTATTCTGACCAAATGCCAGAACTCTCGATTTGTTGTAGTGTTTCTTCTAAGTTTTTTGTCATAATCGTTACGTGGCCCATCTTACGGTTCACCTTAGCTTCAGCTTTCCCATAAAGATGTATAGACCATTCAGGATATTTAGCAATTGAGTTACTCAGTGGCATTACATGCTGCCCTAAAACATTTACCATAATAGATGCTGCCCAAAGTTGTGGTTTACGTAGTGGCCAACCACAAATAGCGCGAATATGCTGATGGAACTGTGAAACATTACATGCTTCGATTGAATAGTGACCTGAATTATGAGGTCTTGGTGCTAATTCATTAATTACGATTCCACCATCTTCTAATACAAACATTTCTACAGCTAGTGTCCCTACTAAATGTAAGTAATCAGCAATCTTCAAGGCTTCTCTTTCTGCAGCCAGTGCTGTTTCTTCTTTTATACGGGCTGGCACGATCGTTTCGTGTAAAATATGATGAACATGAATATTTTCTCCAACTGGCTGACAATATGATTCACCATTACCGTTTCTTTGGACAATGACCGATATCTCTTTCGCGAAAGGTACAAATCCTTCAGCAATACATTGTGAATGAGAGAAAAGGTCTTTTGCTAATGGTAGGTCTTCTACAGATTTTAAAAGCTGCTGCCCTTTGCCATCGTAACCGCCTCTTGCTGTTTTGACTATACAAGGATAACCAATCTTATCGATATTGGCTACTAATTCCTCATATGTATTCGCAACAATATAAGGTGCTACTGGACAACCTGCGTTCATAATCGCTTCCTTCTCAGTCACACGATCTTGAGTAATGCGTACTAGCTCTGGACCCTGCGGAACATAAGCAATCTGAGTTAAACGTTTTAAGCCTTCGTAATCGATATTTTCAAACTCATACGTTATAACGTCACTTACCTCAGCAAGCTCTTCTAAAGCTGCCTCATCATCATATGGTGCTACAATACGTATATCCGCAACCTGTCCACATGGTGAGTCCATTGATGGTTCAAGAACGGCAATTTTAAAGCCTACTTCTTTAGCAGCAAGTGCCATCATACGGCCAAGCTGTCCTCCTCCGATAATGCCTATCGTTTGCCCTGGATAAATAATCTTTGTCACACTAAGTCACCTGTGCTTTCCAATACTTGTTGCTTTGTGGCTTCACGTCTAGCATCTAGTTTATTAGCAAGCTCTGCGTCTGTTGTTGACAAAATTTGCGCCGCTAGCAAGCCTGCATTAGTCGCTCCTGCTTTGCCAATCGCTACTGTTGCTACAGGAACACCGCCAGGCATTTGAACGATTGATAATAGAGAATCAAGACCGTTAAGAGCACGAGATTGCACAGGTACACCGATTACTGGTAACGTTGTTTTAGCTGCTACCATTCCAGGTAAATGCGCAGCACCACCAGCACCCGCAATAATTACTTGAATACCTCGCTCCCGCGCTGCTTCTGCATACTCAAACATTAAATCAGGAGTACGATGTGCAGATACAACCTTTTTCTCGTACGGTACTTGTAATTCGTCTAATATATCACATGCATGTTTCATTGTTTCCCAGTCACTTGAACTACCCATAATCACACCGATTTTCGGATTCATGAATTGTCGCTCCTTTTAAACGATAGAAAAATGATCAAATATTGTGCAAGCCTCTATTCTTCAAATAGCTACTGCAATTCTTTACTTTTCGTACAAAAAAATCCCCAAATAAACTACTCTCTACCATACACGTGAAAGCAGTTTACTTGAGGACTTATTATGAAAAGAATATGCAAATGTACATATCAGTACATATCCCTTCTCGTAACATGCCAAAAGTGCTTTCCCGCATAGTCCAGCATTTACGGTGCCGGGTAGAGACACTAGAGCCAATCCTCTAGCATATATGTGGGACTTATTTGTTTTTCCTACTCACATTTTAACAAGTGATTTCACTATCGTCAATGCAAAATGCGAACATTTTATTTTAGTCATTTATAAACGTTCGGATTTTAGTCAAATCTACTCAAAATCTTGACAGTCCATCGCTTTAAATTGTATTTTTTGACGTAAATACGTTGGTTCTCCATTAACTAAGTGGAAAACGGGCTCTTCTTTTCGTCCCACTGCCATATAACCATCTCGACGCATTCTTGCCAAACAATCTTCAATTGACTCGTTTTCTTCTACTTCATACCAAATTTGTTTTTTCCCCAAATCTTTCGCCCTTTCAATCTTGTATCCAATTATTTTTCCTCGTATGAGTTCCATTATACCTTGTGATTCTTCATTTAGTATGTATGATTTATTAATTCAAAGTAATTATACTTTTAAGTTCCTATTTGAGGACAAAGTAAAAAGAACTGCAGGAATAAACTCTGCAGTTCTTTATTAAGGTTTCACAAATCTTTCCTACTCTGTGGCATCCGCCAGAGACTTTAGGCCAACAAATGCTTTTTGTGCGAAAGCGCAGTGCCAACGTAGCGTCAGCAACAGGGTTTTATCTGCGCGAAAGCGAAGCGGCAGCGGCAACAACAACACGTGGTTGGTCACTCAATCGTTTTTACAGGATGTGCCTTAGTTCCTCTTGTCAGCAGATGTTTGGACATCAGCTTAAAGAATTTACATATGCACCTAGGAAAAGACATGATAGAAAAGCATGGAGCACAATAAGAACCATACGGATATCACCTTTAATACCAAAACTTGCGCAAATTATCCCCAGTCCCCCTAATATTAATGGCGTAAAAATACTGATATCGTAAAGGAAATTAAAAAAGCCACCATACCATTTTGTTGGATCATAGCCAAACATAAGAAATGTTATCATTAATAATAAAATAGATACAGTAGAAAAAATGTTATACCTCATTTTATTTCCCCCATTATTAGACAACGATATGTGTTATAGATCTAATATAATCCTATATCAAATGTTGAGGTGAAACACAATGTGAAGATTCACGAAACCTTCTACAAGTAGTAGGAACCTTTCTTTATGACGTTCTATTCATCGTTTGATGTTTTAATAAGTCGATTCAATTATTCTATCCATCCTGTCGGTGCTTCTATCCTACTGTTCGATGATTCTAAACGTATTCCACCGGCGGTCTGCTAGGCTAGGGTTTCAGAAGGGACGTCGGGCTATTCACACTTATCTTAAATAGAATTTAATTTATCTTCATTCAGCTAAGAATGAATTGTGCGGGCATAATTCATAATTCATTCTCCAGACAAAATTATGCCAAGGCGAAATTGATTATGTAAATTTCGATTCCTTGTATTAAGAAAGATATGACAGCAATCATTATTTCGGAAAACAGCGTAGATATCGGGGTTCCTTTCGCTTTTTGAGCTGGAGTTGCACCTGGGAATCATGAAAATACAGGCAAGTGAAAAAGTACAAGGACGCTCAGGGAAATACATATCGAGCTTTAAAAACGAAATATAAATAAATTGCAGTCAAATGAGGCAAGAAAAAGCATTCGTTGGCATATACTACGAATGCTTTTGAAGCATCTATGTCATGTTGCAAAACAGGGAACCATATAAAGATTCACAATTAGCTAGTTAAGATTAAAAAGCTTTATTCAAAGAAAGTTACCTCATGATAGGACTTTGCTTTCTTATTGGCTCTTTTAGATTAAAACTAGCTTTACCTAGCCTGACCAAGAATATTCAAGGCTATAGAATTACCTATTTTCGCACAAAAAAACCACTGATTTCTCAGTGGCTGTTGTGTGCCTAGCGACGTCCTACTCTCACAGGGGGAAGCCCCCAACTACCATCGGCGCTAAAGAGCTTAACTTCCGTGTTCGGTATGGGAACGGGTGTGACCTCTTTGCCATCATCACTAGACTATTGTCG
>NZ_MDDN01000017.1 GCF_001708185.1 Lysinibacillus xylanilyticus
GATTAGCTCAAATTGTTTTGCTGGCATCATGTTTGATGTCCAAAATTTTGTTTCGTTCACTAACTCAAGGTTAGCTACTAAAAACTTTATTGATTACGTTTTGCTTGTTCAGTTTTCAAGGTTCATTAATTCGTCACAACTAAGTGACTTTCTATACTTTAACATAATGTTAACTCTACGTCAACTCTTTATGTTAATGTTTTTTTAAGTTGCTGTTTGTTTCGTAACAACGTGTTTAAATATATCACTAATCTTCTAGTAATACAACCGTATTTAAAAAGAAAGATAATTCCGTGAAATGCATTTTATATAGAAAACTGAATCCTTTCCTATATAAATGTTTCTGCAAAGAAATTATTCTTGTAACAAAAAACTGTTCACAAATATCGTCGAACCGAATTTGTGAACAGCTTCTATTTTATAAAGTTGCTAGATACAATAAGAAGATTACCGCGAAAACATACATAATCGGATTTACTTCTTTCGCTTTCCCTTTAATAATCATTGTTAATGGATAGAAAATGAACCCTACTGCAATACCAGTTGCGATTGAATATGTTAATGGCATCATAATCATTGTTAAGAATGATGGTACTGCGATTTCAAAGCGATCCCAAGCAATTTGGCCTAAAGAAGCAACCATTAAAACTCCTACTATTATTAATGCTGGAGCAGTAACAGCTGGGGTAACCACACCTAACAACGGTAAAAAGAATAGTGATAGTAAAAATAAACATCCAGTTACAATTGAAGCGAAACCTGAACGTGCGCCAGCTGCTACACCTGAAGAAGATTCTACATAAGATGTAATAGTAGATGTACCAAGAATTGAACCAACAATCGTTGCAATTGAATCAGAAATTAAAGCTTTACCCGCGCGTGGTAAACGATTATCTTTAACTAATCCCGCTTGGTTAGCTACCGCAATTAATGTCCCTGCATTATCAAAGAAGTCTACAAATAAGAAAGTTAAAATTACTGACAACATCGATAATGTATAAAAGGTTGGATCAGAGAAAGAACTGAATAACGCTCCGAATGTTGGTGAAATGCTAGGTGGTGCTGATACAACTTTTTCAGGAATATCAACAAGTCCTGTAAGCATACCAACGATTGATGTTAACACCATACCGTAGAATACGCCGCCTTTAATACCACGCACCATTAAAATAACTGTTACTATAATACCGAATATTGCTAGTAATACCTCTGGTTCGTGTAAATTACCGATACCAACTAAAGTTGCATCATTTTTAACTATAATGTGTGCATTTTGCATCCCGATAAAAGCAATGAATAAACCGATACCAGCACCTACTGCTAATTTTAATTCCATAGGGATCGCATTAATTAATTTTTCACGTAAGCCTGTTAATGTTAGTAATAAGAAAAATAGACCTGAAATAAATACTGCTGCTAGTGCATGCTGCCATGGACTACCGTTTACTAATACTACTGTATATGCAAAAAATGCATTAAGACCCAAACCAGGTGCTAAGGCGAGAGGATACTTTGCCAAGAACCCCATAATAAAACAACCAATTGCTGCTGACACAGCAGTTGCAACAAACACTGCCCCATAATCCATACGTAAAGCGTCTGGTAAATCCTTTACATTCGCTAATGTCAATGTTACTGGGTTTACTACTAAAATGTAAGCCATTGCTAAGAACGTTGTAAAACCACCAAGAACTTCGCGGCGATAATTAGTTCCTAATTCATCGAACATGAAATACTTTTTCATTTTAAAGAAATCCTCCGTATGGTCGTCTTCAATATCGACAACAAAAAAGACACGCTGACTACTCTACTAGTCGCATGTCTACGATACATTTCACTACAGTTTTTGTGTGAAATTAATTAGTGTCTATACATTGATATATATATAACTAAAATCGTAGTCAAGTTATTTACGGTAACTTGGTAGAAACTCACGGGCCTTATCCCCGACATTATACGACGACTTATTTAATTTACACTCGTAATATATCATTTCATTTTTTAGATTTCAACCCTATTTCCGAACATTTTTCAAAAATAAAATACGAAAGTTCGTGTAAAAAACTTATTTAATGTTCACATTTTAAGAAACCGTTGCATAAATAGGTTAGAACTGAACGTTTTATCGATAGTTATAAAATAAAAAATTCCGCTAACATTCATTCGAATACTAGCGGATTATCATACAGCGATTATGGGAGAGCTCCCTTGATCGACATATGTTTAATTTATTACTTTACTTTGCAAGAGCTGAATTCTTTTTTCTAATTTTTGTTTCCAATCTTCTGCTAACGCATCAACTGCTTGTATACGTTTCATGGCAAGTGCATCTTCGTTTTTAAAATACACTTCGTTGCAATGCAAAACTGAAACACGCGCAGGGTCCTTTTCCACTAATTCAATTTTTGAATCTGCACAAATTTTCCCTTCTTCCAGTACACGCGCAAGGTAGCCCGTATAACCTGTTTCAATTAAACGTTTGAGTAATATGTTCGCCTCAGTATATTTATCAATCGTACTGCATGGTACACGTCCTTGGGTAATTTGGATGACAGCATCACCTATTTTATAAATATCGCCAATACAAATATCCACTTCCAACATATTCGTTACTGTTAAGTTTTCACCGAATGCTGCTGTCGGCAACGGTTTACCAGTTTCCTGTTCCCATTGTATGTAATGCTCCGCAGGATATAAACAAACGGCACGGTCAGGACCACCATGATGTTTTTTATCTGCTACATCATCCCCCTCAAATCCACGTGTAGACAAATAAACTTCTTGTACTTTTCCTTTTTCAATCCCTGTAATCATTGAGCGCCCATTACTATCATGCAATTCTTTGGGCATACCAATAGCAAGTGTATGAATCATCGCTATATTTTTTTCCATTTCAATCCCCCTAAACTAAATAGCGACATAGAGTCCTATTGATATTCATTAGTTAACTATACCTAATACTTCATCGTATAACTCTTTCTTAATACGAAGTTGTTTCTTAGAACGGCCCATTTTGGAATATACTTTAGAATTAATATAGCATAGGGTCCTGTCATTGGAGCAAAATTTTATTTACGATAATACGTTAATCTTGCAGATGTATAAAGATTGTCATCATTCACAGTGATCAAAGCTGTGTAACCACTTTTTTCCCAGCTTGTATGTAGACTGCTATATTTTGTATAGGTAAATTGATAATCCTTACCAAATTCCACAATCCCTTGTCTATGTAGTAGGTCATGTAAAATAGACATTTGATCCCATGTGTGATAACTATCTTGTTCAGGAAGGAAATCATAGCTAATATACTCTAATTGCCCACCTATAAAAATGTATGTCAACTCTGCTGGATAGCCATATTTTGTCGTTTCATAGATTAAATAAGTCTCTCTACCCTCTTGAAGTTTTTGTATAAACGTTGATTTTTCATTTTTCTCTACATCACGAATAGTCAATTTAAAGTTAATATTGTTGAAAGGCACAACAGGTTTCTTTGTGGATAAAAATGCATCTACTACGTATCCTTTGATATTACCAGCGGTCACATAAGACCAACCTACTAATGTAGCATGTACAGTCACCTGTGTACCATTACTTAATGAACCTACTGAAGCTCCAGATTGACTGGCAATATTTCGAACGATAACCCCACTACCTGTATTAACGTACTTTGTCGTTGTTTTAGTCTGCCCAATAAAATCGGATTTAACATAGCCTACCACATTGCCATATTGCACAAAAGACCAACCGTTTCCTACCGATCCATAGTCTTCAACAATCATATTATACTTTAGTGTAGCTAATGTTGGTGCTGAAGGAGATGGCTTAGATTTCACAACGAGACCACTTTTGGAATTTGCGATTCTAATCTTCGAAGGTGGAACACTTAAAAAAGAGGAAGGAACATATCCCTTTACATCACCTGCTTGAATGTGAGACCAACCATTTGAGGAAGAAAACTCTATCACAAACTCACCCTTACCTAGATTACCAATAGAATTGGCTGTATCATTCGGCGACTCTCTCACAAGCAAGTTTGAGCCACTTACAACCTTCACTGTTCGATAATCAGCCGCATCTGCTACTTGATACTGAATGCCAAATAACATCACGAGTACAAAAACTGCAACAAACCATTTCTTGAGTATACCCAACCAATTTACCCCCTTTTATATTTTAACTATTCTACCATTTATACTATTGACTGTATATATTTTCATATTTATATTTCCAAACTTTAAATGTGAAAAGACCCAAAACCCATAAAACATATAACGGTATCAATAACGCCTCGGCGTTATTGTAGCTGTCGCTCCAGAAAACATTTGCAGCTGACGCTTCGCCTTGCGCAAACAAACAATTTGTCTGGATTTTTTCGAACTCGCTTGAAAAGCTTCTCTTCCAAATCGTTACATCCGCCGGGAATTGTTATCTTTTAAGACTATTTCTCTCTAAAATATAGAGCGAGGATTTAGTATGAAATAAAAAAAGCCTAGTTTAAGGATTCAATTGACATATCCTTAAACTAGGCTTTATATATATTCACTTATCAAATTATTTCCACCAAAACGTTCTATTTTATCAGCCAAAAAAGTTATTTTGGTGGGACTGCTAGAGGGGGACTTATTTTAAATCCCACTCTTTTTGCTATTCATAACGTTAAAAACATTGTTGAATAGGGGCAACAATCCAAATTATACTATAGGTCTATTCCCACTCAATAGTCGCTGGTGGCTTAGATGTAATATCATACAGCACGCGGTTAACGTGTTTTACTTCGTTTACTAGACGTACAGACACTTTCTCTAATACATCCCAAGGAATACGTGCCCAGTCAGAAGTCATACCGTCGATAGATGTTACCGCACGGATACCGATTGCGTAGTCATAAGTACGAGCATCGCCCATTACGCCAACTGAACGGATGTCAGGTAATACCGTGAAGTATTGCCAGATGTCACGATCAAGACCAGCTTTAGCGATTTCCTCACGTAGGATGAAATCAGATTCGCGTACGATTTCAAGTTTTTCTTCCGTTACTTCACCAAGTACACGGATACCTAGACCAGGACCTGGGAATGGTTGACGCCAAACGATTTTTTCATCAAGACCAAGCTCTAGCCCTAATGCGCGCACTTCATCTTTAAATAATGTGTTAAGTGGCTCAATTAATTGGAATTGCATATCTTCCGGAAGACCACCAACGTTATGGTGTGATTTAATAGTTTGGGCAGTTGCTGTACCAGATTCAATGATATCTGTATAAAGCGTACCTTGTGCTAAGAAATCCATTCCTTCAAGTTTAGCCGCTTCTTCATCAAATACGTAAATAAACTCGTTACCGATAATTTTACGTTTTTTCTCTGGATCAGAAACGCCAGCAAGCTTATCCATGAAACGTTGACGTGCATCAATTTTAATAAGATTCATATCAAAGTCTTCAGTGAATGTTTTCATTACTTGTTCAACTTCACCTTTACGGTTTAAGTTGTGGTCTACGAACATACAAGTAAGCTGATCACCAATTGCTTTATGAATTAATACGGCTACTACAGAAGAGTCTACACCGCCTGAAAGTGCACATAATACTTTTTTGTCCCCTACTATTTCACGGATCTTCGCGATTTCAAGTTCAATGAAGTTTGCCATTGACCAGTCGCCTTTTGCTTCACAAACATCGAACACGAACTGACGTAATAAGTCATTACCGTATACAGAGTGACGTACTTCTGGGTGGAATTGTACTGCGTAAAGTTTACGTTCTACATTTGCCATTGCAGCGATTGGGCAAGCAGCACTTGTTGCGATTACCTCAAAGCCAGCAGGCACTTCTGTTACATGGTCACCGTGGCTCATCCATACGATCTGTTCTGTTGGTAACTCACCGAATAGTTTGTTTGAAGCTGTTACTTGGATCTCAGCTTTACCATATTCGCGTGTTTCAGCACCTTCTACTTTACCACCTTGTGTATGTGCCATTAATTGCATACCGTAGCAAATACCTAGGATTGGTAAGCCTAATTCGAAAATAGCAGGGTCTACATGAAAGGCCTTTTCATCATAAACAGAGTTTGGACCACCTGAAAAGATAATACCTGCTGCGTTCATATTTTTAATTTCTTCTGCTGTAATCGTATGTGGATGTAACTCACTGAATACACCAAATTCACGGATACGACGCGTAATTAATTGGTTAAATTGGCTACCGAAGTCAAGAACGACGATTTTTTCTTGCTCTTTTAATAAAGGGCTAGCTGACAATATTTCCACCTCTTCTACTATTTTTAAAGGAACTTTTCATATGTTCAAAGAAAAACGCGTATGAAAGTAAAAACTTCCTACGCGTTCATAAGCTCTTAATTTATAAAGGCGAATGCGTAGCAAAGACAAGTATTTCACTAACCTTCTCACCTATCCAAAACATTCACCTTCATAGAGAAATCATTTATGGTGATTTCGTAGAAACATCCGAACCTTATTATCGAACTTATATGAAAGCAATCCTAATCATATATAATTTTTTTTAATTTTACTCTTTGTCCCCATCAAAATCAACTGATAGTGCGATTGATTAAATATTCCCAACTTTCTTTCAGTTTCATAAAATCAACCTCTTGTTTATCCTTGCCATAAATATGTTGTTCATATACAGCGGTCAGTTTTAGCATCTGCTCTGTCTCTAACGATGCATCAACTCGTTCAGCAAATGCTCGTAATGTCTCGCCATCTTTCCGGCGTAATCCAATACGAGATAATTGCTTCGTTAAAGCATGGTAAGAAGCATCAAAGTTTGTCCAGTTCGCTTCTTTTTTACGATATGCACGTACTTGCATTTTAGGTATCCACGTTTTACGTTGCATAAACAGGTTAATGCCTGCAATGACCAGCAAAACACCCAGAGCAATCCATACATAAGTAAGTTTTTTAACCCATGTCCATACTGTATCTAAGCTAAACGTTTTGCTAGATGTTTCTTTCTTTGGTGCTGACTCTTCCTTCTCTGGTTGCTCTTGTTTTTTTTCTGGCTGTAATACTTGCTCTTGCTGAGGAGTGTCTTGCTTTATATCATAATCAATATTAACATTCCCTGAAAAGCCAATCGTTGGTTCGAACTCCATCCAGCCGGTTCCAGGTACATATGCTTCTACCCACGAGTGTGCATTATCATTCGTAATTCGATATTCACGTAAACCATCTGACATCGGACCAGATTCACCAGGTGCAAAGCCTTTTACCCAGCGTGCGGGTATCCCCACGGAACGTAGGAGCACGACCATTGATGTTGAGAAATTATCACAGTAGCCAATTTTAGTATCAAATAAAAACTGGTCAACATAATCTTGATCCTCAGCCGGGATTGCTACTTCTGTTTTATCGTATCTAAAGCCATGAGTTGAAAAATATTTTTCAACTGCTTTTATTTGATCATATACCGAAGCTTTATCTTGTGTGATTTCTGTCGCTAAATCCCCAACACGTTGTGGGAGTGTATTTGGCAACTGTAAAAAACGATCAAAGGACGAATCTAATGTTCCTAGCATGGACGGTTTTGACGTTTGGAGCTGCTCCATGCTATATACTGGCTCACTATAATCTATCGTATAGTTAGACAATAATTTTGACTCGCCATTTTGTTGTTCTATTGCTATTTTTTCAGTACGCCCATCCTGAATAAACAGGGGTGAATCTTGGGCAGAAACAGATAGCATGCCATATGTTTGAATTAAAAATGGCATTGGAGCAGCGATATCCATCTGAATCTGGCGTACATTTTCAGGAGTTCCAACTTGTAACGAAGTTAGGATAGGGGTATTGTTCTGATAGACATTTTGTCCGAAGTTCCCATCTGAAAGAATCCAACCCTTCGATGTATAAGTATCCTTTGTATCGATTCTCCAATAATGACGATCACGGGAAGTTGCAGTGAAAACTAGTGTATTATCACCTTGAAACGGTCCCCCTAATCGGCTATCATCCTCGCTGTAACCAACTGTTTTTTCACCTGTCCCTAAGTCCCCTTGCCCTGCAACCCCTTTAATAAAAGGCACTGGATCAGCCCAAGTCGGACCTGCCTTAGGTAAAAAGAATGCCACTGTACTAACAAGCATTACTGAAACAATCATCGGTATAACTAGCTTCCACTTTTCTATTACATTGCCCGGTTCATCCGTGTGAAGCCATAAGCGTTTGACAAAAAGAAAGCCTGTCATCATTAATCCAAGTACAATAACTTTAACAATTGCCACCTTTCCATCATATTCACTAAACGTATCGAGCGTGGCAATAAAGAATACTGTTAACGCAAAGAAATAGAATATATTTTTCCTCACGGTGATCCAGTGGTGAATTAGATATATTAACATCCAAATAAGCGCAAGGAATAGCATAGTCCTAAACGCATCTGATACTTGTCCAAAGTCGCCCGAAAGAATGACTGACATATTCCATTTCCATTCATTTATTAAAAAGGGTAATTTCTGTCCAGATAAAAAGGGATTATCACTATAAACAAACACTATAAACCAAGTAATATAGCCAAATTTCACTAATCCCGACAGAAATGGATGTACTTGAAATAAACTGAGGAATAGTGATAGACCAATAAACACTAAAAATAAATGCAACCCTCCTGTATTTGTTAGCTCCATTACAGGAATAAGCCATTCACGTAAAATTAGAAAAATAATTACGTATGCTATTGCTAATTCTATAAAATCTCCTTGTGATTTTTTCACGGCTTCATCACCTCCGTGAACAAATGGTAATAATCTATTGGATTTACATACACAACTCGAATTTGCTTATAACGCTTTACTAGCTCTGATTGCATAGGTGGCTGCTCCGCGACTACAAAACAAATACAGCTTTTTACCCTAGTGGCAAGAGTATGAAGTAATTCATCTGATACTTCACTCGTAACATACAGTAATGTTGCGACATGCTTAAAGGCATGTTGATCTCGTAAATGGAATTTGACAGTCTCCGCAGGTTTTAAAGCAGCTAAATGATGCATTACTTGATCTAGCTGCTTATTACCTTGAATAATCGGAAACACCTTCGTTTGAGCACCGGCTGAAACAAATGAAATATCTCCACGTTCTTCAACAATTGTTTGTAACATCGATGCCACAAGCTCAATTTTTTCTTCAAATAACGGAGTCTTTTCGGCATGGAGTACCAACATTAACTCCTGTGATTGACGATCTTCAAATTCCTTAGATTGCAATGTTTGCGTTTTCGCAAATGATTTCCAGTGAATCCATGAAAAACGGTCTCCTGGAACATATTCACGTAAGCCAACAGCCATAGAAGTATCCTTAACAATCGAATAAGGTGACATCATTGTACCAACATCAAATTTTGTTTGAAGTGCAGCATACTTCATCTCTCGTACTCTCGGATAAATTAAAATGACTTGTTCCTTTTCCACTACAACTTTCTTTTTTGCCCAGCCAAAAAAATCACAGAAAACAATAGTAACACCTAAGTAACGATGCTCGCCACGGGGCATATTTTCCAGTACGTAATTCCAACTAAATTTCTTCCTGAAGCCTACAAACTTAATGGCATTTGTTCCTTGCACTTTCGATTGAACAAGGGCTTCACTGTTTACAAGTTCCTCCATCAGCATATAAACAAACGGAAAGCGCGTTTTTCGTTCTACCGTAATTGTAACTTTAGCAGATTGTCCACTCTCAATATGAGAAGGCTCAATTTTGCGTTCCACAAGTAAAATATCTTCTTTTACTAGTAAGAAAATAAATGCATATAACAAAAACGGACTAACCGTAAAAAATACAAACCAGCTGACAAACCCACCTTGGAACATGGCATAACAAAACGTTATGATCATTAACAAAGACACTAATAAGAAATGTTTACTTTTCTCTATAAAAGTTCGCCATTTCATCATTGCTCCGCAAACCTTTTTGTTGGCACAGGTGTTTTCGCAATAATACGCTCGATAATTTCCTCTGCCGTCACGTTATCATAACGAGCATCTGGTTTTAATACTAAACGATGGCTAAAAACAAATGGCACTAAATATTGGACATCGTCAGGAGTAACATAATTACGCCCTTTTATAAATGCATAAGCTTGTGAGGCTTTCATTAAAGCAATTGTTGCCCGAGGGCTTACTCCTAAATGCACATAGCTATCTTCCCTTGTTTGAGTCGCTAGCTCGACCATATAATTTTTAACAGAGCCTTCAACATATACTCCCTGTACAAGCTCCTGTAATTCAATTAATTGTGCAACGGTTAACACAGATTCAATTTTTTCAATCGGCTTACCATGTTCAGCTCGACGTAGAATCTCCACTTCTTGCCCTCGTGTAGGATAGCCCATTCTTATTTTTAGTAAGAAACGATCCAGCTGTGCTTCTGGTAACGGATATGTGCCTTCATGCTCTATTGGATTTTGAGTGGCCATAACGAAAAATGGCTGGTTAATGATTAAGGTTTTACCATCAACTGTGACAGATGCTTCCTCCATCCCCTCAAGCAAAGCAGATTGTGTTTTCGGAGATGTACGATTAATTTCATCCGCTAAAATGACATCTCCCATAATCGGACCAGGTCGGAACTCAAATTCCAACGTTTTTGGATTATAAATAGATACCCCTAAAACATCCGATGGCAATAAATCAGGTGTAAATTGAATTCTTTTAAACTGCGCATCAAAGGATTTTGCCAGTGCTCGCACCATCATTGTTTTGCCGACACCTGGTACGTCCTCAAGCAAGACATGTCCCCTTGCCAGCATGGCTACTATGCTAAGCTCCGCAACCTCTCTTTTGCCGATCATTACTTTTTCTATATTCTCTAATACATCTTGTATTTGTGAATTCATAAATCAAAAAACCTCCTATTTCACCCAGCAATTGTTTGAATTGCATGATAACTTTCTTAAGCATAACGAAATATGTTTTATAACACAATTATATGAAGCGTGCATCTATTGCTTTATTTCCTGCAATTAATTAGTGGTAATAAAACCTTAGCATGAAAAAGAAGGCTTGTCTGAATTCTCGTTCAAACAAGCCTACCTCCTAGTATAACGCCATTACCTCTCAGAATGTTACAGATTTAATTTTTTTAACCATAAATTCTCTAATGAAGATGAATTTTCTTGTAAAAGTATTTCCTCTAATTCACCAGAAATAAGTATGTTTCCTTCATGTAAAACTAACACATCGTCCGCTACTTCCTCCGCAAAAGCAAGCAAATGCGTGGAAAATATTACAGTACAACCCCTTGTTTTTTCTTCTAGCATCATTTTTTTTAGCTCTGCAATCCAAAACGGATCCAGACCATTAGTAGGCTCGTCTAGAATAAGCAAAGAGCCCTCACCAAGTAAGCTTTGGGCGAGGTTAAGCCGTTGACGCATCCCCTTTGAGAAATGTTTTACTCTTTGCTTTCGAACATCCCATAAAGCAACGCGTCTCAGGACATCTTCTTGTTCTTCTTTACCGATTTTCTTCAAAGAAGCAAGAAGTTGTAAAATTTCCGCTGCTGTTAACATGGACGGAAAATCCACATCATCAGGCATATATCGAATAGCTTGTGGCTTATGCCATATTATTTCTCCTGATTTTTGTTTTTCCTGACCGGTTAGCATGCGAATCAAAGTACTCTTTCCTGCACCATTTCCTCCTACAAGCGCTAAAATACGCCCTGCCTGTAAAGAAAAGGAGGCTTCTTGAAGACCTCTATTATTGTCATAGATATTCGATAATTCCTTTGCTTCTAATAGCATTATCTTCTTTCCCCTTTCTTCAAAAGTAAGCTAGCGTAAGCTAATGGACATGCTATCCAAAGTAATGTCACCGCCACGTACACAGCATAGCCTAGTGGTGACGAATAAAACTGCGTTATATCATAAAATGCTGGTCCAAGCACACTAGCCTGATCTGTAAAGATAAAGTAGCCAAAGCGTAGCCACTCTACAGGATTAATGTGCATCGCTATAATCGTCAGTTTTTGTAGAACGTGCCCCGCAACAACAGTTCCAATAGCCATTAAAGCGTAAGAGATAAGCAATAAAAAAATTGACCAAAAAACAAGTGATAACGACAGTGCATATAACCTTGTTTTCGCAAATGCTCCAACCGCAATGGCCAATGACACGAAAATGAATATACATAGCAATGTCAGGATAATGAAAATAATCGGTAAACGTACTCCACCTAAAAATCCACCAAGCGCTAGTATAACCCCAAATGCCACTACAACGACCAATAAAAAGGCCAGCACGGATGCCATATACTTTCCTGCAATATATTGCGTACGTGTCATCGGATATGTCTTTAATAAAGAAAACCACCCTGATTCCACGTCACCAGCTACGCTCATACTTCCGATGGTTAATATAAAAAGCGGTAATAAAAACAGCAATACATTTAAAAACGAGGCTGTTTGTCGTGTAAAGCCCTCTACATCTGGTAATGCCATTTGCTGAATCACAATGATAGCTGTAAAAACAAGTGTGAAAAGTATACCGACCAGTTGCATCCAACGACTTCTGAGCATTTGCTTCAATTCTAGTTTGATAAGCATACTATACATTACTCATGGATCCCCCATTTAAAATCGTGTAAATCCTTATAAGTAAGTAGCTGACCATCCCCCTCTGTAGACATCCACTCCTGTGCTGCTCCCTTCGTATCGAATGCAACTACCCCATAATTCATCGGTGTCCAATAATCCTTGTTGTACACATATACCGCTTCAAAAACGTCAATCCATTCATCTTTTGCTGCATCTTTTATATAGGCAGCTCCAATCTCATCTTCTCCATTCGCTTCTATATATTCCATAAGACAGCCAATGTCATCGAAAATTTCATAATCACCATTCTTCAACGCAATCTGACCAGCATATGCATTATGAACTATACTCATATTGCAAATTTTACAAACATCAGTTTCACTAACTATTTCACGAGGTTCATATGTTTTTTCACTACAACCTATCAACATAACGCAACATAGCATTACAATCATCATCCATTTTTTCATTCTGTTATTCCTCTTTTCCATAGCCATAAACTACTTAAAATTAAGGATAAACCTAATAGCATTTGCACGACATTTACCTTATTCTTTTCTTTCGTACCCTCCGCAGCCAATCTCGGAGTATGATCAACGAGCATATTCTTTTCAGTTTTGTTAATTTGCTGATCAAGTGATGTCAGCAGAATGACACTTGGAGATTCTACAAAATATTGGTAAACAGGCTGACGTACCATCCATTGACCAAAGCTTGACACTGCCACGTACGGTACATCACCGAGACCATTGTCTTCTAAATCAATTCCCGAATAATCATCATAATAATTGCTTTCTAGTTTAAAGCCTTGCTTATCGGAGCGAGCAGTTAAAATATTACCTGTAAAGTTATTATTACTAGCTTTCGTGTCGTCACTCACCTTCGTGCCCTCAAGAGCTGTTTGGTTCATCTGAAAATCATTCGTTTCAATGTGAACATTTGAACTTTTCTGCAATGCTACACCAGTTCGATTATTCTTGATGGTGTTATGCTTAATTTTTGCTTGCTGTACATCGTAGAGGAGCATACCGTAGCCATTAAAATCAACATGATTTTCTACTGTATTGCTTTCAAGGTGGATGTCTGTTGTCATCATAACCATAAGACCCGTGACATTATGATGGTATGTATTCAAAAGTGCTTCAGCATCACTCGTATACATAAAATGCGTACCGTAACGACTGTTCGTAACCTTATTTCGTTGGACTACGATACGCTTTACATCCTCTACATAAATTCCATCCTGCACTTGCTCAATAGTATTGTTCTCGATTATGATGTTCTCACTCTTAAAAACAGCCAACCCATTACCTTTTCTTGAATAATGCCCCACATTACCGGTCACATTAACTTCATGTATACGTACATTTTTAGAACGTTGTATATGAACGCCGGAATGAAAATCTTTAATTTGTAATTTATGTAGCTCAAGTCCATCTACATTACTAGCAACAATCGCTTTGTTTTTTCCTGATAAATTTATATTTTCCACAGTTATATTGGCAGTATTTTCAATTCGAAGTGCCGGCTCGTTTTTTTCTGCAATTAGTTCAGTTCCCTCTTCACCTTTTAACATTATCGGTTTTGTCACGATGAAATTGCCATGGTAACGACCAGCAGGAATATGTACAACCTCTCCAGGTTTGGCTGCATCAATTGCATGCTGTACATCGAAATCTGCGTACACCGTCTGGCTTATGAATAGAAAAAACAATAAGGCAAACCCTATTTTTTTCACCAATCCCTTACCTCCCAGTTCAGCACGAAAAGACTAGAGGAATTCCCCCTAGTCCATTCGATTAATGACCTTGACCATCATGATTCTTCTCTTCCATATGCATAGAGTCAGATTCACCTTTGGCTTCTTTTTCAGCTTTTTCTTTCATTTTCTTGTTACGACGCTCTAATGCATCGTCTTTAATTTTTTGTAATTCTTCTACATGTGCAGTTGGATTGTCAGCTATATATTTGTCAGCATCAGCTTTATCATTGAAATAAACATATCCCCAATTCATCGGAGATTTTAGGTCTGTTTTGACGATCGTTGCATCATCAACTTTTACCCAATCTTTTGTATTAAAATCACGTACAAATTTTTCGTTCTTTTCATTATTTGCAACCTCAGCATTTACTAAACAGCCGATGTCATCATAAAAGGCAATTGTTCCATCCTCTTTAATTGCTTGAGTAGAAAATTCACCCATCTCTTCGTCCTTCATATATACTTTCATATTACACATTTCACACATCGTATCTTCTTTCGGCTCTTGTAAACGTGAATCAGCTACAGAAGTTTCTTTTTCAGACTTATCCTTTGCTTCTGCTTCAGTCGCCGCAACATCTTGCTTAGATTCTTCTTCCTTAACTTTCTCTTTTTCCGTACCACAAGCCGCGAGTAATAGTAATACCGCTAGTACAGGTAACCATAATTTTTTCACAACTACTTCCCCCAATTTCTTTTTTCTGTTCCTACTAAACACTTTACAGGTAAGTTGTGAAATAAGTTAAAAATAACTGTGAAGCATTGGAAAAATTATCTTGAATATTCATTGAACATCTCGATTTCAAATATTTTGAATATAAAATATATCATTTCCATTTTTTCGATAGCTAACAGGGTGATTCTATTTCCATCTAACTTTCCCCAAAGGAAAAAAACTCTCTACATTAAGAATGACATAGAGAGTCTCATAGTATTGAAAAACAAAATCCTCAAAGGAATCTTTGTAAATGTTGGCGCTTTAAATGGAGTGATTTCCGTTTCAGGTACTCACTTTTCTGTGAGCAAGCGTACAGAAATATTTGTTGGAGAAGTTTCGTTGAATATATTAAAGTGACATACCAGAAGATACATATTATGTGAAGAGGTTGATCGGAGTAGAGGCCGGGCGACTCCTTGGGGATTAGCGATAGAGGAACGAAGGTTAAAAACATCACGTCCTGTGATAACGCCTTCGTGACCAACATCGTGCTGTTGCTGTCGCTACGCTTTCGCACAAACAAAACCCTCTGCTGTCGCTTCGCTTTCGCGCAAAAAACATCTGTTGGCCCAAGCGGCTCATCGGACGCCCCTAGGAAGCTTTGCTCTGTGCGAAAGTGCAACGACAGCAACAACAAAGCGCACTGCCGGAACGGGAATCAACCCCTCGTTTTGCCAAAGAGCCATACTTTATTTAATAGAAAACCCTTTATACTATTGACATAAAAGTTTCATTTACGATCGGTTATACAGAAGAGCGGTAACTATTGAGAAGCTTCTTTTGCTTGCTGACAAGACTTAGCTTAACGGCAGTTTCATTTAATTCATTGCGTATTTGTAAATCGTATGTGCCGTCCAAAAAACTAGCCTCTATTTTATTTGAGCGTTGTTGAAGTTGTTTAGTGTTGTCCGTACTCTTCTTATCTTTATTTTTTTGCATACTCTTTTTAAACTGTTGTTTCGGATTTTGTCCAAAATTGTGGCTTATATCCCCTGCATGTAAATACTGTTGCTCGTTCCGAAATATACTACTTGTCGTCGCACTTACTCTAGAAGTCCTCATAAATAATTACCCTCCTTTACTTTTTATCAACTCTATAGGTATTTGTATCGACATTATATGCGAAAAATTAACAGTGTAGAACCAAATTATAAAAAAAAAGGAGAAAAGGGCTATACGAAAAAGTAATAATCACTTTTTCTTATAACTCTTTTCCCAGATTTGACTCATCTTCATAATGTGGGGTTGATTTCCGTTCAGACTGGCGCTTTCCTAGGAGCGTCCGACCGGAATGGAAATCAACTTATATACATGACGTACTTTTTAACAAATCATTGCCAACTATTGGCGATGGCCCTCAAATATATATCACTTCCAAAAATCATCAAATATTGTAATTGGCATATGACGTTTATGTTGAGAACGTAAATAATGCCCTTCTAATGTTTTACGAGCTTCTTCAGGGATCTCCTTCCCTTCTAAATAATCATCAATCTGGTCATATGTCAGACCAAGTGCTGCTTCGTCTGGTAAAGAAGGGCGATTTTCCTCTAAATCCGCAGTTGGTACCTTTAAATAAAGATGCTCTGGGCAATTAAGCGCAGTTAATATTTGTTTACCCTGACGCTTGTTAAGACGGAAGATTGGCATTAAATCCGCTCCACCATCACCAAACTTAGTGTAAAAACCTGTAATTGCTTCTGCAGCATGATCTGTCCCAAGCACAACAGCATTATTCATAGCAGCAATAGCATATTGCACCTTCATTCGCTCGCGTGCCTTTTCATTTCCTTTTACAAAATCACTTACCTCAATACCTGCATTAGCTAATGACTGTATACTAGCATCGACGGCATTTTTAATATTTACTGTGAAGGTTTTCGTAGGTTTAATATAATCAATGGCATCCTGACAGTCCTTTTCATCAGCCTGCACACCATATGGTAAGCGGACAGCCCAAAATGAATACTCTGCTTCTCCGACCTCGGCATTTAACTCATCAACTGCGAGCTGCGCTAGTTTGCCAGTTAATGTTGAATCTTGTCCACCCGATATCCCGAGAACAAATCCTTTTACAAAGCTGTAACGCTGAGCATATTCCTTTAAAAAATCAATAGATTTGCGTATTTCTTCCTGCACATTAATAGTAGGTAATACACGTAATTCCTTAATGATTTCTTGCTGTAATGTCATTTTGCTTTCACTCCTTACGTTTTACAATCGATTAACCATTTCACGAGCTTCTTCGATATTGCGCATTTTATTATCCCAGCATTGTTGGCTTAAATCGACTGGATATTCCTCAGGATTCATGGCACGTTTATATTCATCCCATAACAATTCCAGATTTTCAGCTGCATAGTCGCGCATTTCTTCCAAAGTAGGATTTTGATAATTAATTTCGCCATTTTTAATTACTTGCTGTTGTAAATTTTTTGCTTCAAAGTTCGTTACAAATTTTGATACAAATGTATGAACAGGGTGGAACATTTTAATGCGCTCCTCTGATTGAGGATTTTCATCTTGCATCGTAATGTAATCTCCCTCTGCCTTGCCATTTTTTCGATCAATAATGCGATAGACATTTTTAAGACCTGGTGTCGATACCTTTTCAGCATTCGCAGAAATTTTAATCGTATCTTCTAATTGTCCTTCGCTATTTTCAATAGCAACCATTTTATAAACTGCCCCTAAAGCAGGTTGGTCGTACGCTGTAATAAGCTTTGTGCCAATTCCCCACACATCGACTTTTGCACCTTGAGCTTTCAAGTTTAAGATTGTGTATTCATCTAAATCATTTGATACGATAATTTTAGCGTTTTGGAATCCTGCCTCATCTAACATACGACGAGCTTCTTTTGACAAGAAAGCTACATCTCCACTGTCTAAACGAATTCCAATAAAATTAATTTTGTCACCAAGCTCTTTAGCCACTTTGATCGCTGTTGGCACACCTGATTTTAACGTATTGTAAGTATCCACAAGGAACACGCAATCACGATGACGTTTTGCATAAGCATGAAATGCATCATAATCATTTTTATAGGCCTGCACAAGTGCATGTGCATGAGTACCCGACACCGGTATATTAAAGAGTTTACCTGCACGAACGTTACTAGTTGAAGCAAATCCACCTATAAACGCTGCACGTGTTCCCCAAATTGCCGCATCCATCTCTTGAGCGCGTCGCGTACCGAACTCCATCGCCGCCTCATTTTTTATAATTTGTTTAATGCGGCTAGCCTTTGTTGCAATTAAAGTTTGGTAGTTCACAATGTTAAGTAATGCTGTTTCAATTAGCTGCGCCTCTACTAATGGGGCTTCAATGCGGACAATTGGTTCATTAGCGAAAACAAGCTCTCCTTCTACCATAGAATACATATCCCCTGTAAATCGAATATTCTTTAAATACTCGATAAAATCCTCTTTGTAACCAACTTCTTCACGCAAATACGCAATATCCGAATCACTGAAGCGGAAATCACGTAAATACTCAAGCATTCTCTCTAATCCCGCAAAAATAGCATAACCATTGCCAAAAGGCAATTTTCTAAAATATAATTCAAAAATTGCTTTTCTATTATGTATACCATCAGCCCAATACGACTCTGCCATATTGATTTGGTATAAGTCTGTGTGTAGCGCTAAGCTATCATCTGCATAGTTTGATCTCACAAGAAACCCCTTCTTCCGCTTTGATAATTAGTCCTAGTATACACTATATACCCAAATTCTTGCGTTTTACATTCCTCTATTTTAATGTGAGGTTTTCTCACATTAAAAATCAGAAAATTTCGAATCGTACACAATTTAGACACATTTTTTAGTACCGCTTTCATTCCCCTTATAAAAACCTTTTTCCTAAACTAGTACGAAATCCGAAATATACTATGTAACAAAACATAACATGTATTATAAAAAAACCATTGCACTGTTTTTTATGCCGTTTTAACATGTAAATTAAAATTACGACAAGGAGCTGGTAGTGATGAAAAAAATAGAAGCAATCATTCGTCCCGAAGTTTTCGGTGCTGTTAGGGACGGACTGGCACAGGAAGGAATTGCAGGACTAAGTGTTTCTGAAATAGCTGGCTGCGGGAAGCAATTAGGTCGGACTGGGTTATTTCGTGGAAATACCTATGAAATTGAATTTTTGCCAAAGTTGAAATTAGAAATGATTGTTGATGATGAAAAAGTAGATCCTATTGTAGAAGTTTTATTACGTGATGCAGCAACCGGCAAGGTTGGAGACGGAAAAATCTTTATTTATCCAGTAGAACAAGCAATTCGTATCCGCACAAAAGAAGTCGGATCGATTGCTGTAGAATAAGGAGGGCACATATATGGATGAAGTAATATTATCTGTAAATTTAGTTTGGGTAATGCTCGGTACAGTTTTAGTATTCTTTATGCACGCTGGTTTTGCTATGGTTGAGGCTGGCTTTACGCGTTCAAAAAACGCAGTCAATATTATTATGAAAAATTTCCTTACTATTTCACTTGGCGGTATTGTCTATTTTCTATGTGGGTACGCTATTATGTTTGGTGATTCAGCTGGCGGTTTCTTCGGTACAAGTGGCTTTGCTTTAAATGGTGTAGATGATCTTTCCTTCTTTATCTTCCAAACGATGTTTGCTGCAACTGGAGCAACAATTTTATCTGGAGCAGTGGCGGAGCGTACTAATATCTTTGCTTATATCGGTGTTATTATTCTCATGTCATCACTTGTTTATCCTGTTGTTGGCCATTGGGTGTGGAGTGATCAAGGTTGGTTAACAGATCTTGGCTTTGTTGACTTCGCAGGATCTACCGCTGTTCACTTAACAGGTGCAGTTGCGGCACTTATAGCAGCAGTCATGGTTGGTCCTCGTCTTGGAAAATATGAAAATGGTCGTGTTAACGTTATTACAGGACATAGTATCCCATTAGGAGCTCTAGGTGTATTTTTACTTTGGTTTGGTTGGTTCGGCTTCAATGGTGCTTCTACATTTGCCGCTGATCCTAAACTTGTTCCTATTGTAATCGCAAATACATTTTTCGCAGCAGCTGCTGGAGTTGTCGCAACTGCCTTTTATACGCAGTTTCGATATGGTCATATTGATGGTTCACTAACATTAAACGGTGCTTTAGCAGGGCTCGTGGCTATTACTGCCGGGGCTGCTACTGTTAGTATTATTGGTTCAATCATGATCGGCTTGATTGCTGCTCCATTATTAGTTGAGGGTGTCCGCTTTATTGAATGGAAATTAAAAGTTGATGATCCTGTGGGGGCAATTGCTGTACACGGTATCTGTGGTGCTTGGGGTACCCTAGCAGTTGGCTTGTTTGATATTGGTGGTCGAGGGTTATTTTATGGAGGAGGCTTTGGCCTATTAGGTGTGCAAGCAATTGGCGTTATTGCTACAATTGCCTGGGTTAGCGTTTCAGTAACAGCTGGTTTATTTATCATAAAAGCATTTGTGCCATTACGTGTTTCTTCTGAAGAAGAAGTCTCTGGCCTAGATGTCATCGAACACGGCGCTCCAGCTTATGAATTTCAGGATATTTTCAAAGGCTCTGCCGTACGAGGAGAAACATTTGCACATCGTTTAACTCATTTCGGTAAAACACACACCGTTGTCCAAGAAGAACATGTATAGTGTCCAGCAAGTTTTACTCCTTCTCAACAAAGAACAAGCATGTGCATAAGAAACAACTTATGCACATGCTTGTTTATACTCTCTCTAGCTCAAGTAAAAATTCTTTCATCGCTAATCCACTACGAAAACCTGTTAGCTTACCATTTTTTCCAATCACACGATGACACGGAATAATCGCTAATATAGGATTGGCACCTATAGCACTACCTACAGCTCTTACCGCTTTCGGATTCCCGATGCGATGTGCAATGTCTGAGTACGTTGCAGTTGCACCGTATGGCAGCTCCTTTAAGGCATCCCATACTGCTAGTTGAAACGGAGTCCCTTTGACATGTATCGGCAAATCAAATTCAGTAAGCTCTCCATTAAAATAAGCTGTTAATTGCTTTATATAAGGTTGTAACTTTACTTTATGTTCTTCAAAGCGATAGCCTTTAAATGGCTTTTTCGCCCACACTTCTACCTCGTCAAACGATACATTTGGTGTTCCGATATATACAAGACCTTCATCTGAGGCAACGATATACATAGTGCCCTGTGCATATGTTAGTGTATCTACGTATAATACATCCATTCCCTGCTCCCCTTACATTCATAATCATCAAATTCTACAAAATGTAAAAATGTAAAACGGCTGTAGCTCTCCATAATTTCATGCTACAGTTATTTTACTTACTATTATAAAGGAGTTCAACTATATGAATATGTTATACGAGCCTGCTATTCACTTTCAACAGGTCAGCTTTTCAGCAAATAACAAAACGATATTAAAAGCGATTACGGGGTCATTCCCTAAAGGCAAAATCACAACTTTAGTTGGTCCTTCAGGTGCTGGTAAAACAACACTGCTTAAATTATGTAATGGTCTGTTAACGCCAACAGATGGTCAAATATTAATTGATAATCAATCTATTTCTACATACGAACCAACTACTTTAAGAAAGCATGTAGGCATCGCTCTTCAAGCCGCACCCATGATAGCAGGCACAGTGTTTGAAAATTTTGCACTTCCTCGTTCGTTACAAGAAAAAAAACTGACAAAGCAAGAAGCCATTCAATATTTACAAGATGTTGGATTAGATCAAAGCTTTTTACAACGTCCTACAAACGGGTTATCAGGCGGACAACGGCAAAAGGTCTCTATTGCCCGAACACTTATTAATCAATCTTCTATTTTATTGTTAGACGAAATCACATCTGCACTAGACCGTCAATCCGTGCAGGAAATTGAGACACTTATTGCTTCTATCAATAAAAAATACAATGTCACAATGATTTGGATAACACATAATTTACAGCAAGCATTAACAATTGGGCATTATACTTGGGTCATGATGGATGGTGAGCTAATTGAAACAGGAAAAAGCTCCTTACTAAACGCCCCTACAGATCCACGTGTCGCAGAATTTGTACAGGGGGTAAATGCATGACCTATATATCACTTTCCCTAACATTAATTTTTGTTTTTATCCCACTGTTACTGTCTAAAACGTTAAAGCTTGGACTTGAAAAAGATACAATCCTTGCAACAATACGTTCAATTATTCAACTGCTTGCAGTAGGCTATATTTTAAAATTTGTTTTTGATGCCCAAAGCTATATGTATATTTTTCTTATGGTTGCATTAATGATCGTAGTAGCAACATTAAATGCTCGCAAAAAAGGAAAGGGTATTAAAGGCATCACATGGAAAATAGCACTAACTCTTATTGTAATAGAATTTGTTACACAAGGTGTATTGCTTGGCTTTAATATTGTTCCAGCAACTGCACAATATATTATTCCAATTAGTGGTATGATGATTGGCAACTCAATGGTATTATCTATTTTATTTTTAAATCGTTTTACAGCAGAAATTACAAGTCACCAAAATGAAATTGAGTTAATTTTATCCCTTGGAGGCACACCAAAACAAGCAATTCATCGACAGCTAATTAATGCGGTAAAAGCAAGTATGATTCCTACAATCGAAAGCCAAAAAACGATTGGTCTCGTACAATTGCCAGGTATGATGAGCGGCCAAATAATTGGTGGTGCAGACCCTATTCAAGCAGTGCAATTTCAACTCCTAATCATTTTCGCCCTTCTAACAACTGCGACATTATCGAGCATAATGATAGGTTTTTTAAGCTATCCTGCACTTTTTAATGAACGCATGCAACTACTCGAAATGAAATAATTGTTATGGTGAAATCAATATATATTTTCTAAATTATGTTATACTAAGAAGAAAATGCAGTGAGGAGAATGACCATGTTATTACGCGATTTTTTCATCCACTTATCTGAAAACCAACTATTAAATAGTTCTGCCAAAAAATACGGTCTAAAATTAGGAGCACAAAATGTAGTAGCTGGTACAAATATTGAAGAAACAATTGCAAGCATCAAAGAACTTAATGCACATAATATCTCTTGCACAGTAGATAATTTAGGGGAATTTGTTTCAACTGAAGAAGAAGCAACGAAAGCTAAAGAACAAATCCTTGCTGTTATTGAAGCTATTCATGAAAACAGTGTTAACGCACATATTTCGTTAAAGCCCTCTCAATTAGGCTTAGATATTGATGTTGATTTTTGCTACGACAATTTATATGAGATTGTAGAAAAAGCAGCAGCATATGATATATTTGTTAACTTTGATATGGAAGACTACGGTCGTTTACAAACTTCCTTTGATATGGTTGAAGAGCTATCCAAAACTTTTAATAATGTGGGTACTGTTATCCAATCTTACTTTTACCGTGCAAAAGACGATATCGAAAAATTCAAAAACTATCGTCTACGTATCGTAAAAGGTGCTTATAAAGAACCTGTAGAAGTTGCTTTCCAAGATAAATTAGATATCGATTTAAACTTCATTGAGTTAATCGAATATCATTTACTAAACGGTAAATTTACGTCCATCGCAACACATGACCATAATGTGATTGCTCACGTAAAACGATTTGTAGCAGACAATAATATTCCGCTCGATAAATTCGAATTCCAAATGCTTTACGGCTTCCGTACAGATATGCAAAAAGAGCTTGCTAAAGAAGGCTATAATTTCTGTGTATATGTACCATTCGGTGAAGATTGGTACGGCTACTTTATGCGCCGTTTAGCAGAGCGTCCTCAAAACATTAATCTTGTGACAAAGCAAGTATTTACGAAAAAAACGAACACAGTCCTTGCTGTAGCAGCAGGTGCATTCGTTCTTGGACGTTTAACAAAACGTAAGAAATAAGGTTTATATATAAAGAAGCCAGAAGCTTAGTCGAATAAGCTTCTGGCTTTAGTTTTGGCTATTTAAAAAGGCTATACGGTGAAAATAACTTGTTACAATTTGTTCCTCTAACCTAAAGTTGCTCTAATATTTACATAGGCAATTCTCAAGCCTCTTTCCCCACTGCGTTCAGTTTAGAGCAGTAAGACGCCCTCCTCAAAATTCTGTGAAAGCAAAGAATATAGGCTGGAGGTTAACTGCCCGATTTGTGAAGATTAATCATCAGCGGAGATGAAGAACCCCCACTGATTGAAGTTTCACTTTATTCAACATGTAAAGCAATAGTTGAAACAATTGTTTCTGCTGCGTACTCCCATTTACCATCAATATAGCTTCCTAGTTTTTGCCCAAGCTCTTGTATCATTTCTAGCGTAATCGGGATATCATTTTTTTCTGCTAATGTAGCAATAAATGGAGCTGATAAACTTGTCCATCCACCTCGATCAATTTTGATCTCCACTTTTTTTACTTCTCCGTTTTCTTTTTCAATATGGTAGTATAGCTGATCATCTGGACGCCAACTTAAATGATGGGAGATCTGACCATCTACTACTGTTAGTTCATTTTTTTTCGTAATACCAGCTGGTTTTACATTAAATTCATGACCTAGTACATTTAGTTTTTTAATTTCAGGGCCGCCTAACGCTGCCTGAACAGCTTTGTCCATACTATTTTGTAATGGGATAGATGTCTCTGTCTCTGTCTCAACTACTGGATTAACCATCTCATTGCTTGCAGCAAAAGCGGCTGAAGGATATGCGCTAGTCACGGCAAATGTTGTTGCTAATAATGCTGTTGATGTAACTTTCATAATTTTTCTCATAATCATTTTCATCCTTCCTATTAAAACATTTATAGTTTTCTAAATATTATCATTTGTAGTCAAAATATACAATATCCTAATATATTTTTTTATGACAAAAGGCACTGAATTTAAAATAATTCAATGCCTTTTGTCTATTTTTAATCTATACATCCCCTTAGGTATAAGGGTATTCACGATAACTTCTTAAGCTACTTATTTATTCCAGCCTTTTTCTTTAAAGCGGGCAATGGCTTCAATACGATTCCCAACATTTAATTTTTCTAAAATAGTGGAGATATAATTTCGAACAGTCCCTGCCGATAAAAATAATTCTGCTGCAATTTCTTTTGTCGTTTTTCCCTCTGCAACAAGTGTCAGCACCTGACTCTCACGTTCAGTTAAAGGATTTTCACTATCATCCTCATAAACAAAATCAACGAGTTCAGGCGCATAAATTCTTTTACCATCCATAATTGTGCGAATGGCACTGACCAATTCTTCTATCGGACTATCCTTTAAAAGATAGCCTCGAACACTGGCCTTTCGTGCACGCTCAAAATAACCAGGCCTCGCAAATGTCGTTAATATAATTACTTTACAATCGGAACCAGAGCCATGCAGCTCCTCGGCAGCATCCAGTCCTGTTTTCAATGGCATTTCAATATCCATAATACAAATATCAGGCTGATGCTCTTCTACAAGCGCCAATGCCTCCTCACCATTTTTTGCTAAGCCGACGACCTCCATATCATCCTCCATACTAAGTAAAGAACGAAGTGCGCCTAATAGCATACCTTGATCTTCAGCAATTACAATTCGTATCATGTCACAACCCTCTTTTCTAAATGTTCTTCAGATTTTCTTTGACCTTCTGATGCGTAATCGCCACTGGAATCGACACCGTTAATGTAGTACCCTCTTCACTTTCGATTTTAAAGGAACCGTTAATAAACTCTAAGCGTTCACGCATTCCCTTCAATCCGTTTCCTGTTTTCCAAGCTTGTTTTTTTGTGATGCCATGTCCATTATCACGAACTACTAAATATACTTCCTTAAAATTTTGATGGAAGGCTATTTCGCATTTTGTAGCACCACTATGCTTAACGACATTATTAACTGCCTCTTTTAAGCACATGGATAATACATTTTCTACAAGTGGTGGAACTTGCAGTTTATCTTTATCTCCATCAAATACGAATTCCATTTCGGCCGCCTTTAACATTTGAGAAATACGCATAAGCTCATCCTCAAACCTAGCTGTTCGCATATCTGATACTAATTCACGTACCTCTTTTAATGCGATACTCGCCGTTTGACGAATATCCTTAATCTCTGTTAGAGCCTGCTGTGGATCACGTTCAATTAATCTTGAAGCTAAGTCACTTTTCAAGCCTATCATCGATAATTTTTGACCGAGCGTATCATGTAAGTCACGAGCAATACGTTGTCTTTCCTCAAAAACAATTAACTCAGCTATTCGTTCATTAGCAGTCTCAAGCTGACCCTCTAAATTTTCACGTTTATTTTTTGAATAAATCGTTAGTGGCATAAGCACCACTACTAAAATCGTTAAAACAACAAATGGTAGTTGTGATAAAAATAATTGTAGCTCAACAAAGAAGCCAATACCTGTCGAAATAACCGTAAAGCCAATATGTAATCCATATATAATATAGAAGCCAACAGGTCTACGAATATTTCCTATAAAGAAAGCTGTAAAAATTGATAAATACACATAACCATACAATATAGTCATAACGATATTAATGACCATCTCAAAACTAATCCACATATAAACTAGACCGCTTTTCGAATTCATGGAAAACCGATAGAAGATAAAATAGAGCATTAAAAATGTAATCCCTATTGATATGTCAATATAAGATGATTTTCTAAAAATGAAGAAAAACGGTAGAAAACAGAAAATAATCCATAAATATATACTGAGCATCGGACTATTCGGAATAATACTATGCCATTTCCTCATCATAATCTCACGCTCTTTCCTACTTTTCCCTCATTATAACAAGAAAATTAATTTTATGCCTGTACATGGTTATCAGTGTATGAGCCATATTGCAATAGACTACTCATTTATGTAAAACAGCCATCCCTTAGAAGAGATGGCTGAAAAAAATTTTTACTAAGCAGCAAGACTACCTCTTGCTTTTCGTTTGATTATTTCATTAACGTCTTTAAAGGATACAAACTTACCTTGATCTTCATCATATAACTTGAAGCGTAATGATTCCAAGCTTTTACGTAATGTAATAGTCGTTGCCGTGTGTAATGGCGGTATTTCATTATGCGCTTGTTCAAGATTATAGTTCGGCACACGTGGAGCTAAATGATGCACATGGTGGAAACCAATATTGCCTGTAATCCATTGTAATAGTTTCGGTAATTTATAATACGAGCTACCTTCAACAGCAGCCTTTACATAATCCCACTCTGATTCATGCTCAAAATAAGAATCTTCATACGTATGTTGGATGAAAAATAACCAAATGCCAAGAGAGGCAGCAACATACAACGTTACAACATGCACTAATACGAATGCTTGCCATCCCATAAAGTAAATTAACGCAACACAAATTCCCGTAATGACTATATTTGTTAAATAAGTGTTAAAACGTTCTTTCTGTTTAGCGTCATTACGATTACGACGGTTTAAAATTAACACCATAAACAGTGGTCCTAAGCCAAACATTACGAATGGATTACGGTAAAAACGATACCATAAACGTTGTCCTTTAGATGCTTGTAAAAACTCTTCCACTGTCATCATATCAATATCACCAATACCACGCTTGTCTAAGTTCGAGCTAGTTGCGTGGTGAATTGTATGCTCACGCTTCCATTTTTCATATGGGAATGATGTTAACACTCCAGTTACAAAACCAACCCAGTCGTTTGCTTTTTTACTTTTGAAAAATGAACCGTGTGTACAATCATGGAAAATAATAAATGTTCTTACGACAAAACCAGCAGAGATTACACTTAAACCAACTGTTAACCATGGTGAAATATCCACCAACATATATGCAGCTACCCATAGAGCGATTAACGGTACAATCGTATTGACCATTTGAAAAATACTTTTAGCTGTATCAGATTTCGCAAATGGTGCTACATCCTGGCGCAGTTTTTTTGTTTTTTCTTTATCTGTTGCCATCGTTTTACTCCCTCGTTTCCTTTTTCTTATGACCTCATCATAAAACATGAGTGTAAACTAGCAACAGATGCAAACATCATAAAAAGGATATGACATTTGTCATACCCTTTTTTATGCTTTTGGTCCAGTTAAATGTAGCTGATAAAACATAAGATCTAGCCATTGTCCAAATTTAAAGCCCGCATTTTTAATTGTCCCTGCATATTCAAAGCCTAATTTTTCATGTGCTTTAATGCTGCCCATATTTTCACCATCAATGCCAGCTACGAGAGTCTTCACACCTTGCTCTTCTGCAATTCGAATAAGTTCATGCATTAACTTCGTAGCAATACCCTTTTGATAGTGATCTTTATGCACATACACTGAGTGCTCCATAGTGTGTTTATAACCGGGGTATGGACGGAACTGACTATATGTTGCAAAGCCGGCTACTATGCCGTTTTCATCAAAGATAAGGAGAGGGTTGCTAGATGCTTGCTGCTCCTTAAACCACTTCTTTTTTTCTTCTAACGATTGTGTCTCATATCGATAAACAGCTTTGCTCGTTAAAATAATGTCATTGTAGATGGCTAAAACCTCGGGTAAATCTTTCTCTTCCATTAATCGAATCATCATACTCACTTCCTTCATTAATAGAAATAGACCTAAAGCGCACTGTCATAGGGGGCATCGAATCTAACTCCAATCAACTTATGCATATGTTTTAACAAAGTATCATCCCCCAACTTTCAGTGATGAGTCACTTATTTCAACTTTACACATTAAAATATCGAGCATCCGGATGTGCAAAGACAATCGCCGACACAGAAGCTTCTGGCTCCATCATAAAGCCTTCCGTTAAATGAACACCAATGTCCTCCGGTTTTAATAAACCAAACAATTTCTCTTGATCCTCTAGGTTCGGACATGCAGGATAGCCGAATGAGAAGCGCTGTCCTTGATATTTTGCCGCAAATCGATCACGCATTGTAAAATCTGTCGCATCTGAGAAGCCCCACTGGTCACGAATTTCTTGGTGCATACGCTCCGCAAAGCCTTCCGCAAGCTCAAGCGCTGTAGATTGTAATGCATGACTTTCGAGGAATTTCCCTTCTTCTTTTAGCTGACGAGCCTTTGCCATGACACCTTGCCCTGCCGTTACGACCATTAAGGCAATATAGTCCATTTCACCGCTTTCGACTGTTTTTAGGTAATCTGCTAGACATAAAAACGGTTCAACCTGCTGACGCGGGAAGGTAAATCGTTCAATTTCCGTTTTACTATCCGCTGGGTCATAAACGACTACATCATCCCCATCTGCTTGAGCAGGGAAAAACTGATACATACCTGATGGCTTCAATAGATCACCTTGCAAATAATCATCGACTAAGTCTTTTAATTCTGTTGCTCTTGCATCACCAGCATCAAGCAATTGCTGTACTTGCCCCTTTAAACCTAGATGATGTCCGAGTAATGTCCGCATATTAACATATGGATATAAATGCGAAACAGCATACTCTCGCTTTACATGGCGTCGCAAATCAGCCGGAAGAAAGACAGAAGCTTCTTGTACCGTGCGTGCAGGCTTTACAGTTACTTCTTTTGCAGGACGAGCCGCTCTTTTTTCGTCTGCCTCTAAACGTTTTTTCCGTGATTCCTCAATTTCAACTAAGAAGTCAGCACGTGTATCCGCCCCCATTAACCGATTCGCCTGCTCTAATCCTTGCATCGCATCCTTTGAATAAATGACAGGTCCATTATATTCGCCGGCGATTTTCGTTTCAGTAAAGCGACGAGATAATGCAGCCCCTCCTACTAAAATCGGTACGTCAATACCCGCTTCCTTGAAGTCCTGAGCTGTAATAACCATTTGCTGTGCTGATTTTACAAGTAAGCCAGAAAGTCCAATGAAATCTGGCTTTTCCTTACGAATGGCTTCAATTAATTGGGCAGGTGTTACTTTAATGCCAAGATCAACAACTTTATAGCCATTATTACTTAAAATAATATCGACTAGGTTTTTCCCAATATCATGCACATCACCTTTTACAGTAGCAAGTACCATTTTCCCCTTACCAGTACTCTCTTCATTTTTCTCCATAAATTGTTCTAAATGTGCCACTGCTGCCTTCATAACTCCTGCTGATTGCAATACTTCCGCTACGATTAGCTGATTATCATTAAATAAGCGACCAACCTCAGCCATTCCATCCATTAATGGTCCATTAATAATATCTAGTGGCATTTGGAAAATTTCACGAGCAGCATCTAAATCCTCAATAAGACCTTCCTTTGTACCCTCTAGAATATAGTAAGCCAAACGACCTTCTACCGTTTTCGGAATATCTGCCTCCGTTTTTTCCTTCTTTTTATCACGATAGAAATCCGTGAAAACGGCTAACGTTTCGTCATTTGTATTAAAGAGTAATTCATTGGCTAGCTTAATTTCCGCTTCAGGAATAGATGCATAACGTTCCAGCTTTTCGGTATTAACAATTGCATAATCTAAACCAGCCTGTGTACAGTGATATAAATACACAGCATTTAATACTTCCCGACCTACAGGCGGTAATCCGAATGAAATATTACTTACACCAAGCACTGTTAATGTACGTGGCATTTTTTCTTTAATAAGGCGAATCCCTTCAACTGTTTCAAGTGCTGAGCCAATATACTGCTCATCTCCCGTACCTACAGGGAACATTAATGGGTCAAAAATGATATCCTCAGGTGCAATGCCCCACTTTTCTGTTAACAAATTATAGGATCGCTCAGCAATCTCTAGCTTGCGGTGTCGATCAACCGCCATGCCTTGCTCATCAATTGTACCCACAACTAAGGAGGCACCATATTTTTTCACTAACGGTAAAACTGCATCAAAACGCTCCTCGCCATCTTCTAAGTTAATAGAATTGATGATAGCTTTTCCTTGAGAAAACTTAAGTGCCTCTTCAATTACTTTTTCATCTGTCGAGTCAATAACAAGAGGTACTTTTACTTTTTTTACAACCTCTTGCATAAAACCTTGCATATCAGCTAATTCATCGCGATCCGGATTCGCTAAACAAATATCAATAACATGTGCTCCATTTTTCACTTGGGCACGAGCGATTTCAGCTGCTTCCTCAAATTTTCCGTCAATAATTAAATTTTTAAACTTTCTAGAGCCGATGACATTTGTACGTTCCCCAATAAATAATGGACGCATGGAATCGTCGTACACTAATGGCTCGATACCTGATACTACATGACCATGCGTTGCAACTGGTAATTGGCGAGGCTTTTCGTTCCTTAGCACCTCTCGAATTGCTGCAATATGTGCTGGCGTTGTACCACAGCAACCTCCGACAATATTCAGCCAACCCTTTTCTGCAAAACCTTTTAATTTCTGAGATAACGATTCAGGCGACTCATGGTAGCAACCTTCCTCATCAGGTAAGCCCGCATTCGGATAACAGCTAATATAGCCAGTTGAAAGCTCTGCTAGTGAGCGAATGTGGTCAGTCATAAACTCTGGTCCCGTCGCACAGTTTAAGCCAACTGATAACGGCTTAATATGCTCAATAGAAATGTAGAAAGCATCGATTGTTTGACCGGCAAGTGTCGTGCCCATCGGTTCAATTGTTCCCGATATCATCACAGGGAGCTCTTTTCTAGTTGCTTCAAAAGCACGAGATACTCCTAGAGTCCCCGCCTTCACATTCAACATATCCTGACTTGTTTCTAGCAATAGAACGTCCGCCCCAGCTTCGATTAATGCCTTGGCCTGAACGTAAAAGTTTTCCTCTAACTCGTCAAATGAAATACCACCTGTTACCGACAAGGTTTTTGTAGTTGGCCCCATAGCCCCCGCTACAAAACGTGGCCAATCGGATGTTGAAAATTCATCTACTACTTTGCGCGCAATTTCCACAGCACGTTTATTGATCTCTTCTGCCTTTGCGCCAAGATCATATTCGTTTAGTACAAGTGGTGTTCCACCAAATGTATTTGTACAAATAATATCTGCTCCAGCCTCTAAATATTTTCTATGAACTTTTTCAAGCACATCTGGTCTAGTTAGCACAAGATTTTCATTACAGCCATCGTATTCCTCGCCGCCAAAATCCTCCGCTAATAAATTTTCATTTTGTAGCATTGTACCCATTGCGCCATCAAGAATTAATATTCGTTTCTCAAGTTGTTCTTCAATCAAGTGCTTAGCCATTTATACTTACCCCTTTTTTCTGTTCATCCAATTGCTCAATATATTTCATCAATTCAAGTGTCATATCATAGCGCAGAAACGGTGTGATAAGATAAATACCATTGAAATATTCCGCTGCTACTTCTACTAATTCCTTGGCAATTGCAATCCCTTCTAGTGTTGCGCGTTCCTTATCATCACCACAAGCCTTCATACGCGTTAACGCATCATCTGATAGTTTGATGCCTGGTACTTCATGATGTAAAAACTCCGCACTTTTATAGCTCGTTACTGGCATAATACCTATATATATTGGTGTTTCTAAATGCTTTGTCGCCTCGTAAATTTCCACGATTTTTTCCTTTGTATAAACAGGCTGTGAAATAAAATAATCTGCCCCATGTTCAATTTTCTTTTCTAATCGAGACACAGCACGATCTAGTACACGTACATTAGGATTAAACGCTGCCGCTACAGAGAAATTCGCCTTTTTACGAAGTGGTTTCCCTGAGAACGATACACCTTCATTTAACTGTTTTATTAATTGGATTAGTTCCATTGAAGATACGTCATAAACGCTAGTCGCCCCTGGGAAATCACCTACCTTTGTCGGATCTCCAGTAACCGCTAAAATATCATGAATCCCAAGTGCATTTAATCCCATTAAATGTGATTGAAGACCAATTAAATTACGATCTCGGCATGTTATATGTGTCAATGGGCGTACCCCATGTACTTCTTTTAATAGGGCACCCATCGCAATATTACTAATCCTTGGCGATGCCAGTGAATTATCAGCCATCATGACTACATCTGCACCAGCTTTATACAATTTTTCGGCACCTTCAATAAAGCCTTCAATTTCTAAATGTCTAGGAGTATCTAACTCCACGATAACTGAGCGTTCTCGTTTTACTTTTACATGTAACGGCTCATAATTTGGCGGCTCTGCCTCACGTAAAACTGCGATTTTTTCTGGCTTTGCGTGCTTTTCCTCAACTGGAGATAGCGCCTCTAAATACTTTTTCACTGCGGCAATATGCTTGGGTGTCGTACCACAGCAGCCACCTATTAAACGCACTCCTTGATCACGAAGTGCTATAGCTGCTCGCCCAAAATAATCTGCCTCAGATTCATAAACGACACGGCCATCCTCCAAATCAAGAAGAGAGGCATTCGGATACGCTGACATAAATGCCTTTTCAGGAAGCTCTACACCTTCAAATGCTTGAATAGTATGGTGTGGGCCTAAGCGACAGTTAACACCCACGATATCAGCACCTAGCGCTTCAAGTTTATGTAAAGCGGCGTTTAAACTCATTCCATTTTGCAAAATGCCTGGTTCGTGCATAGAAACTTGCGCAATAATCGGTAATTTTGTTTTAGCTCGTAACATTGTTAAAGTTGCTGTCAGCTCTTCAAAATCATAATATGTTTCAAGTAAAAGACCATCTGGATTTCCCGCAAGTAAAACAGTTGTTTGCTCTTCAACCGTTGCCAGAATTTCCTCTAACGTTGCATCACTCTTTCGAATACCACGGATTCCTCCAATAGTACCCAAGACAAATTGTCCACCATCTGCCGCCGCTCGTTTGGCAATCGTAATAGCAGCTTCATTAAACTGCTGCACACGTGATTCTAATCCATAGCGAGCTAATTTTATGGCATTAGCTCCATACGTGTTTGTTTGAATAATGTCGGCTCCAGCTGCTATATACTCTCTATGAATCTTTTCAATTAATTCTGGTCTTTGAACATTCATTTCCTCATGGCAGTACTCCAAGCCATAGCCGTATAAAAGCGTACCAATTGCACCATCTGCTGTAAGAACATTCGTTTTTAACTTTTCAAGCAATCCCATAAAACTAGCCTCTCTTCCCTTATCTATCAAATAAAAAAGCCTTCTTTCAAAAAAAGAAGGCTTTTACGTTTCGTAATTGTTTTTCCTTCTCATCTTCGACACATTGGTCTTCTGGATTTAGCACCTGACAAAAAGTTGGTTGCTGAAGCTTCATAGGGCCAGTCCCTCAGCTTCTCTTGATAAGAATGTAGTATGAATTTTTTAAATAATTAAAAGAATCATATCGTTTACGAACGATAGAGTCAAGACTATTTCACTGAACAAAAGATATTTTCTACGAAAAAAATATTATTTTTCGATTTTTATCAAACAATTACAATAGTTTTTCAGCAAGTTCCTCACCAATTTTTTTCCCGTTTTGAATACAAGCCCCTATGCCTACTCCAAAATAAGAGCATCCCGCTATTAATAAATTTGGATAGTTGTTCTCAAGCTCTTGCACTAGACCTTGTAACGCCTCACGATGTGCCAAGTCATACTTCGGCATTTGATCAATCCATTTTGTCACATCGACTACAGTTGGTTTTTCCTCAATCCCCAAGCTTTTTCTTACATCCTCTAAGGCAACAGCTGCTAATTCTTCATCTGTCATCATACGCAATCTCTCATACGCAGGGTTAATGCTCTTATAAAAAAGTCGTACAAGTAATTTCCCTTCTGCAGAGGTGTGCTTCCACTTGCGACTTGTCCACGTTGCTGCATTACATATAACATCGGAATTATGTGATACAATATAGCCTGTTCCATCTGCTGGTAATCTATGATCGGGTACGTCAAACCCTAAGTAAATCGTAATGGCTGATGCAGTATTGAATTGACCAAAATAGCGATTCAATGATTCATCTTGCAATAAGTTTTGTACCGAATCGTTAGGAAGTGCCAAAACAACATGATCTGCTTCAATCATTTTATCGTTTGCTAAAGTAACGATATATTGATTCTCCTGCTTTTTAACACTAGTCGTAGCAATTCCTTTCACAATTTCTACATCTGTTAAAGTTTCTTCAAGTCGTTCAATTAGTGACGATAAACCATTTTTAAATGAAATAAATTTTTTATTAGCAGCTTTCACAAATTGCTCTCTGTTTGCATCAAAACCTTTAATAATACTACCGTAATCATTTTTATAATCGATTAAATACGGTAATGTGGAAGCAATTGAAAGTTGATTTAAATCTCCCGAATATACACCTGCAAGTACTGGTGCTATTTGATTTTGAACAAGCTCCTCACCTAAATAATACGTTAAAAATTCCCCAATCGAGCTTTCCTTTGTAAACCCTTCATTTGGCATTGTTAAATCCTTTAATGCTGCTTTTTTCCCTTCTTCTGATACAAGCGTACTTTCCTCAAGTGATGGTAAGCTCATTGGAATTCCGAACGTCGAGTCTGCTGGGATAGCATGTAACTCATTATTTGTATAAATATACGAAATACCAGTTTCGTTATAAACAAGATTCTGTTTAAAATCAAGTTCCTCTACTAACTCTAAAACACCTTTATGACGTGCAACAATGGAATCTGCTCCTGTTTCCAGGATAAAGCCTTGTTTATACGCTGAGTGCAGCTTGCCACCTAGATATGTATTTTTTTCAACGAGCACAAGCTTCACATCTAGGTTTTTCTCTCGAATCTGACGTTGCAAATAATGCATTGTGCACAATCCTGTAATTCCGCCACCTAATACAACAACTGTTTTCATGTTAAACCGCCCCTATTTTTAGTTCTTTATTCAGTATAAACTTTTTTACCTAAAAATTACGCAAAACACTTTACAAATTTAGCAAAAATGGAGCTACCCAGCATTTGGGATAGCTCCATTTTTTCATTACTATATATTTATGTAGAGATCATCAAAAATACTTTTGCGTCATTTCTTCAAACTTTATGAAAACACCCATCTAACGTCCTCTAGACTCATTGGATTATATATATATTAATAGTTGATATAGTGTTTTTATGTCCTAGAATGTGTGGTGTTTTTTATATTAATTAGTTTAGATTTTGGGCAACATTCGCTAATTTTTCAGCAGAACTCGTTACCTCTTCAAAGGCCATACCTAATTCATTGAGAATTTCCGCTATCGCTAGAACTTCTTTTTCCATACAATCATTTTGTTCTTTAGCTTCAGTCATAGAATTTAATATATTGGTAAATTGTCCTTCTGTTTGTACCATATTTCCTTCCCCAGATGCGACCTCTTCTTGTATATTACTAAGGGAATGAACAAGTTTATCAATCCGATCATTCGTTTTGTGTAATAACGTCGCTACAGAAGTAACAGATTCTTTTGTTTGAATCGATAATTTTCGAACCTCATCCGCAACAACACTAAAGCCTTTCCCCGCTTCTCCAGCACGAGCCGCTTCTATAGCTGCGTTTAATGCTAACAAATTTGTTTGGTTCGCAATATTCGTGACAACACTCATGATAGATTCCATTTCCTTTGACATCTCAGTCAACTGTTCAGTATTTTCCGTTATATCATTAAGAGAATGAATAATATTATTCATATTTTGTGATTGACTTTTTAATTGTTCCCGACCTTCTAATGCCTGATTCTCAGCCATCGCCGACACTTGAATTGACTTTTTGGCTAATAGTTTAATTTCATCTGATTGTTTACTTAAGCGCTGAAATGAGTTATTTGTTTCCTGAGATATTGTGGCAAGACCCTCTGAAGATTCTATTATTTTCTTCTCCACGACTTCTTTCTTTCGTTCCATCATTTCCTTATGCTGCTCAACAGTGTTCTCAAATGCTTCTAGAACCAATTGTTGCTCAAAATTAGATATCTTCGAAATAGCTCGAATTGTACTGAACTGGTCCTTTGGATGAGTTATATACTGCTCAACTAAATCAATAAATGATACCGTCAAATCTTGAAAAGCACAAATATACCATTGTGTTCTTAGACCTATATGTACATGTACCTTTGCAATTTTAATTCGTCTAAGATAAAACTCTTCATCAATGATCCCATTAAACATTTCGATAATATGCCGACGTAGTGTAACCTTCAATTTTTCTACAGAACTATGTCTATTAATAATATCTACTAAGTCACGTTCAGTTACAATCATTGAGTAAAACCTGTCAACAATTCCATCAATATTATCCATAACAAATGGTTGAAAGGCTTTTAAATATTGTAAATCCTGCTTTGTTAAATTTAGCATTTCAATTTGCTTTACCATTGACTGGTGATTTGGTACATCCATTTTTACAATGTATTGTTGCAAATCTAGCGCCGTTGTCTTTCTCTGTTTTTGAAAAATCACACATTTTCCTTCTTTCATAACGTGAACTTTTGCAAGGCTGAGGAAAATCCATTCCGTTTACAAAAATATTAGAAAACACGCTCTTATTTTCGATCATACACAACAGATTAATATACCGAAATAACACCAAATGAGCCAAAATTATTAACCGCTGTTTCAAAATCACTCAATATACCTTATACATTTTATAAATAGCTGTCAATTTCTTATGCTCATTTTTTTAACATAAATTGCATAAAAAGTCCTTATCATCGAACTAATTGCTCAGAAACATAAAAAGCTACCAATATACTATTTGGCAGCCAATTTATATCATCTTTTGTTACTCATGCTTATTTCTTCTTGTTTTTGTTTGTCAAAATTATCTCATCATTATATTAGTATTTATACAATGAGTAAAAACCGATAACATATACCTATTAAAAAACTAAAAACTAAGATCTTTTACCTAAATGAAAAAAGGAATAATTGAATCTAAACACCCGTTGGTTTTTAACAAAAAATTTACATTCCTTTTAATTCTTGAAGTAAAATAGCTGCCTCCTCATTACCTGCATCTGCCGCAAGTCCATACCACTTAATCGCCTCTTGAATATTTCTAGCTATTCCATCCCCTTTATTATAAATATGCCCTAGTTGTAATTTAGCTTGAGAATCGCCTTGAAGAGCAGCCTGTTTAAACCAATGTATTCCCTTTTCTATATTGCGAATACCTGTTAATCCTTTGCTCCAAATAAATCCTAAATCATAAAAAGCGTCTACATGATATCGCTCCGCAGCTCTTTCATACCAATATAGCCCATTGTTCGCATCTCTAGGTTGGCCTAAACGCCCCTCTAAATAGATTCCTCCCAGCCTATATTGTGCTTCAATATAGCCTGCTTCAGCAGATTTTTTATAGTAGATAAATGCCTGCTCATCATCAATGTCAACACCTAGTCCCTGCTCGTAAATAATTCCGAGCGTAAACATTGCCTCTGCAACGCCTTTTTTTGCGGCGAAGTCGAACCATTTTTTCGCAAGTACCATATTTTCTTGTACACCTTCACCGTTAAAGTACATATCGGCTAAGTTATTCGCTGCGTCTGGATGCCCCTGTTTTGCCGCAGCCTCATACAATATAAAAGCCTGATTATAGTTTTCTTGCACACCCATACCTTCAAAATAAAAATTACCAAGTGCATATTGTGCGTCAGCATTGCCCTGTGCTGCCGCTAACTCAAACCACTTTATCGATTTTTTAGGTTGGAAATGTGTATCGTCAATTGCACTATAATATTCTCCAAGCTGAAATTGAGCATCTGCATCCTGTTCCTCAATGGCATCTTTGTATAAGTCAATAATTATCTCATGATCCAAATCTTCTTCATCAAACGCCTGTACCTGATCATCCTGGTGAATAAAATACCATTCCAATACATCAAGTACATCATCAACAACTTCAACGCGATTCGCTAACTTCTCCAGCGAAGAAATTTGCCAAATGAATATATAAATAGGGAGTGGAATGGCTTCACGCAGTAAATCATCATATTCTGCTAAAAGCGTTAACACATTCTCCTGTACTGACTGTGTCTGCTCTGGATGTATAATTTGTAAATGTCTTTGTTGATTTTTTTTCAAAAGTCCTCGCACAACTTGATACAATATTTTGTGCAAGACTGTTAATTTCACTTCTTCAACCGTTATCAAATTAATCTTTTGTGCAAACCACGTATCCTGTGTTTGCGTGAGCTTTTGTAGGGATTCAATTCGCTCGTTATTTTGTTTTGCTAAAAATTGTCCATACATTAGTTTTCCCCCCTTGCACAGTATCAATTTCACCTTGGCCTACTTGTAGCTGTCGCTTTGCTTTCGCTACAAAAACATTTTAGCTGTCCCTTCATTAACACTTCGCTTTCTCCTGAATGAATATAAAAACTGCCTTACCAACATTATATGGAAGATAGTTCTAAATTGGTTACACATATGATCTCAATATTATTCCAATGAACAATGTGATGAATAAAAAGATAGTAACATGAATCCATTTATACATTTCTAATAAACCGATAAATTCACGAGTAAAGGCATTTGGTAAATAGTAAAGGGCTGTCTTTGAACCAACACCTTGTGCATCTAGCCTCGCCTTTTTGGCATAAATACTTGCTCGAAAAACATGAAAATTATTCGTCACAAATAAAGATCGATATTTTTTTCCTTGGGCATGTTTATCCATAATTTCTTTAGAGAATACCAAATTCTGTTCAGTATTTGTCGATTGATCTTCCATTAATATTTTTTTAGTTGGTATTTGATGTACGTCAACTACATATTTTTTCATCGCATATGCTTCTGATACTTTTTCATCACTTCCCTGACCACCTGAGACAATAATGTAAGGTCGTTCCCCATATTTTTTATATTGCTTTACCGCCTCGTCTAAACGACTAGCTAAAAGTGGCGGTACTTTATCACCAATTAGCCCTGATCCTAGCGCAATAATATAGTTAGGCTCATAGAAAATGGGTGTAAAAAGGTATATAGTCGCATAAGCCATCACACTTGTATATAAAAACATTGTATAACCAAAAATCAAAAACGCATAGAAGAAAAGAATATGCCAAATCTCATGTTCGATATTCGTGAAAATAACAAATACATACCAAATCATCATGATAAAAAATACTAAGCCAAAAACAGCTAACAATAGATTACGAACTTTACGTCCTTCTTTTTCAAGTAAAACTTTACTATTAAAAAATGTAGCAATCGATAATATAAACATCATACTCGGGAAACTGCCAAGTATAATGACTATCCCCATTTTTGACATAATCCCCTGTTCATTTGGTAGTAATAAAGGATAATGACTAATTATTGTGCTCAAAATATACAAACCTAAAAAACCTAGCACTACTGCATTGAAGAATCGTCTTTTTTCCGTTATATATAACAATAAAAAAATTGCAATTGTTAATACTATTGCTGTATTCACCGTCTCACACCTTTCTTTTTACACCATTTTTACACTTATTCCCTATTGACACTTCTTGTTCAAATTTGTTGATATACCTAATTTAATGAAAGCGATTATTTTATTTTTCGTGATTGTTCATGTAAGATTACTATTAAGAACTAGTTTATGACGAATCTAAATATTATATTGGAGGAATATAAGTAATGAAAAAAATTCTTGCCGCTCTTTTTGCAGCTACACTTATGTTTTCGACTGTTGGTGCAACATTGTTCATTTCTGATACACCAACTGCAGAAGCTAAATCCTATAAATCAGGTAAAAAAGGATATTCAAACAATAATAACAATAGCTCAAATATCCAAAAATCTCAGGATACTTCTAAAGATCAAAATAATGTAACAACAAATAAAAACACGAACAAAACGGATTCAACAGCTAAGAAAGGCGGCTTCTTCTCAGGTGGCCTTATGAAAGGTTTAATGCTTGGTGGCTTAGCAGGCTTATTATTCGGAGGTCTTTTCAGCGGAATGGGTATGCTTGGTAACATTTTAGGCTTAATAGTTAACGTTGCAGCCATCGCTATTATTGTAATGCTAGTTGTAAAAGTTATTAATATGTTTAAAGACAAAAAACGTAAAGAGGAAGCACAATGGCACAAGTAATTAATGAGCAAGATATTATTAATGCAATTTGCTTATCACAAGCCTATTATAAAAACATTCGCCCTGAAGATGTACTTGTAGAACTAACATACGATGATGACACAGGCTTTGGTGCAGAAGTTGAAGTTAATGGGCAAATCGAGATATTCAATACCGCAGCCATGATTGGCGCACTACGTGTATGGATTAAAGATGTCCTACATCTTGATCCATTTTCAACTGGTATCGCACTCGTTCTAGACGATGAGGAAGGTATTATTGCTAGACTATCGTAAATAAGAAAAATAATAGCAGTTCACTAAATCTTAAATGAGATTTAGTGAACTGCTTTGTTTTATTATTATTTGACTTCAGTATTTTTTAATAGACTACTAAAATTCACAAATATTTTTGCTGCATGGCTACGTTTTGTCGGAGCCTCTGGTGAAAATTCCCCTTCATTACCTCTAACAATACCTTGTTCATATAACATTGTTATTGCACGTTTAGTTTCTTCATTGTAAGAAGCAATATCAGAAAATGGTGCTTTTCCTTTCACAGCATAAGGGTGTTTTAGCTGATGTTCATATGCACGATTAATCATTAATGCTAATTGAGCACGAGTAACTGGCTGTCCTGGGTTAAACTTCTCACCCGTTCCCTTAACTAGCCCATATGCGTAAGCTGCTGCAATTTCTGACTGCGTGCCGACATCATAGCTTGATATATCTGTAAATGGTGCCTGTTCTTTCGTCGTTAAACCTAGACTTCTAACAAGTATACTAGCAGCCTGTGCACGGGTAACATTTTGTTCAGGTCTAAACGTACCATCTACATAGCCTTTCATAATCCCTTCTTCTGCGGCCTTCAGAATAAATTCCTTCGCCCAATGATTTTCTATATCAGTAAAGCTTAAAGTCCTTTCTGTAGTAAAAGTAACTGTTGGACTTTGAACACTTTCATTGCCAGCTGCATCTACTGCTTTAACATTTACCGTGTATGCAGTATTTTTTGATAATTTATCTAAAGTTATAGCTGTTGTATCTGCATTTTGTGTAAATGCTAGCTTACCGTTTACATATACGTTGTAATTAGTGATCCCTACATTATCCTTCGCTTCTTGCCAGCTTAGTTTTACAGTTGTACTATCTTTTATGTTTACTTGGATAGCCTTTGATACATCCCATAAAGTACTTTCTTTAATCGCTGGTAAAAAACCCTCGTTCGCTACTGCTAAATAACCTGCTTCACTTAAATGAATATTTTCTGGGTTTGGTAAATAGCTTGGAACATCTTTCGCTATAATATCGTAAGTTGGTACAAAGATAGCTCCTGCTTTTTCAACAGTTGTTTTAATCGTTGTATTCATAACTGTTAATAGCATTTTAAATTGTTTCTGTACATCCTCCCTATAGTACGGGAAAGAATTATAATATCCCATAACATACACTTGAGCGTTCGGATTTAACTTCTTAATTTCTTCTAAAATTGTTGCAATAGTTTTTATTGCTCCTTGTGATGCCTTTAACATCGCTGCTGCATTAATACCAGTTGTCTGAGACTCTTTTAAAATAGGTATTAAATCATTGGCGCCAGCTGTCAAAGTAATGATTTCAGCCTCTTTAATAGACGTACGAAGTTTTACCTTGTCACTTTGATAACCGAATCCTGTTACAGGCTTTTCCACATCATTTTGTATATCTTCCAATACATTTTTTGTTGTGTAGCCTGAATAAGCAAACCCCTTATTATAAGAAGTTATGAAACCATCTTGATGTAAAGCTTGTGCCACAAAATCTGCGTAACCTAAACCAATTATGCCAACCTCATTCATACCATGTGCCAAGGAATCGCCAAGTGCTACGTAATCCGCCTGAGACACCCAACTTGGCGCTATGGAATCTCTCTGCTCCACAGCGTTTGCTCCTACTGGCATCGCTAATTGCAACGCCAGTACACCAGCCGCTAAAAATCGAAATTTCTTTGATAATTGCATAATTACTCCCTCCACTTCTACTAATTACTATTTTAATAGATGAAGGATGAAAATGGGGTAAATATGAGCAAGTGTTTTTATTCACTTTGTATCTTTCCATAAGTCCCCCCGCCACCAGCTTCAATTGCTAATTGTCCTGTTCTTGCTAAATCGATCACCTTAGCAATCTTATATGGTACGATTTGTTCAAGCTGTTCTAGTGAAACTCGATGCAAGATCTTCATCTCTGTATCAAATGCTTGTAGTAATCTTTCCATCATTTTCGGCCCTAGACCTGGAATAAATTCCAGTGGTACTTGATGAATATATGGTGGTCGAACATGTTTATCCGTCAGCTGCTCTGATAGCTCTATAATACGTAAAGAAACCCCTTTAATAATTTGAGTACTTTCACAGTTAGTACAGATTGTCGCCATATTGCAAAGCTGTTCACCACATTTTGCACAGACGGTCTGATAATATTTACCAAGCAAAGGATTTAAGCCATAATTAGCTGTTATAGCTCGTTTTTGCTGTTCATGAAGCGCCATTTTTAATTCTGTAAAATTGGCATCAGATAGTCTTAATTTTTGATACTCGCGTGCAATTTTGCCAAGTGAATGTGCATCAGAATTGCTGACAAATGTGTATGCTTGAAGCTCTCTAATGTGACTCACCATATCAGTATCAGAACTTAAACCTAGCTCAATCGCATCTATAAGTTGGGGATCAAATACTTCTGTTAAACTACGATGTACCCCTTTTCCAAACAGGCTTTTAAATGGTGTAAAAACATGAGCAGGAATAAAAAGCCCTCCTAACTCACGAACCTTTTGTTGCAATGTTTGACCATCACAATAGATTCGCTGAGAGCTTAAATGGATATTTTTCATATGATGAGACATCCAATTTGAAAATTCCCTCATAAGCGAAAGTGTTGGAAAATAGGCAAGTACATGGATTGGTCCAAGGCAATGCTGATCATAAATCTCAATTTCCGTGCCTGGAATAAGGGTTGTGTCTTGATAACGAAGTCCTCCCTGTACTAGCTCCTTTAGCTCCCCTTGTTCAATCATCCCTACCATTTCATCCATTATCTCTGGTGCATGACAATCAATAATCCCGATAATATCTAGTCCCTTTCTTGTACTAGCAATCTCAAGAATTCTTGTTAATGTTAGCATCTTACTGCCCGTAATTTTGACAGCTCGTCCACTAGAAGTACGTCCAATATGAATATGTAAATCCGCATAGAAATCTTTCATCATTTGTAACAACTCCCATTGCATTATATACAAAGTAGAAATACCTCACATTGCTGCAAGGTATTCTCGCTTAATTTTTTATGAAGGGTGATGATTATTATTTGACTCATAGGCACTAGAACTCTGTGCTGGCATTGCTGAAGAATCATATGCCACTAATGTCACGCCAATTGTCTTCTCTAGCTCATTAATTTTGTCAAGCTGTTGCTGATCTAATTGTGCCAATTTAATCTCTTCCATTTTCATCAATTCCTTTCAGAAATAAAGTTCCCCGAATAGGAAATATGTATACACGGGAAAAATGACTGATTTTCAGTCATTTTCCTTTGACTTTATTTCAACTATTTTGTAACATTTAAATAAGCAGGTCAAAAGCGAGGGATTTCATGTCAAAGGAAGAGAAAATTATTCAGGCTGCTATTGAAGTTTTTCGTGAAAAAGGAATTGAAAAGGCTAAGGTTTCAGATATCGTAAAAGCTGCAGGTATCGCACAAGGAACATTTTATCTTTATTTCCCTTCACGGCTTTCAGTAATGCCAGCTATCGCGAAAGTTATGGTTGAAAAAATTATTACTGCAATTGAAGAAGGCGTATCAACTCAAAAGCCTTTTGAACAACAACTTGAAGAAGTTGTAGACGTTGGCTTTTCTATAACAAAAGAATATGGCGATCTCGTTGCACTCATCTATGCTGGTATTGCACAAACTGAGCATTTGAAAGAGTGGGAAAATATCTATGCTCCCTATTATGCATGGATGGATGATTTTTTATTACAAGCTCAACAACAAGGAACGATACGTGCTTCGATAGATACTTCACGGTCTTCCAAGCTCATTATAGGTTTAATCGAATCTGCAGCTGAACAAGTTTATTTGTTTGATGATTGCAAAGATGCAACGATGAAACTTGTTAAGCTCGAGCTCCTTGACTTTTTACACCATGCACTTGGCCTACGTCACCCATAAGTGACGTTCTCTTTTACATTAAAAATGACTGAATGTCAGTCATTGAAAACTATCACGTGAAAGGAATCTCTAATTATGCAAAAAGATTGGATATATGTTGGATTAACTAGTTTGTTTGAATTGTTTTGGATATTTGGTTTTAATGTTGCCGACTCTTGGTGGCATTGGGTTATTATCGTGTCCTTAATTGCGTTGGATTTTCATTTCTTATCGAAGGCTTGTGAAAATCTACCTACAGGAACTGTTTATGCGACTTTCGCTGGGGTCGGTACAATTGGTACTACATTAATGGACATTTTTATTTTTGACGGTGAATTTAATGCTATTAAAGGAATTTTCATTTTCATTATAGTACTGGGTGTTATTGGTCTTAATTTAGCTGATAACCCTTCAAAAGATCATGCTGAAAAGAAAGGAGCTAATGCATAATGGGTTGGTTACTTGTTTTATTAGCTGCAATTTCAGAAATTATCGGTGTTGTAGGTTTACGCTTTTATAGTCAGGAAAAAACTATACGTAATTTATTAATATATGCGGGCGGCTTTGGAATGTCCTTTGTGCTTTTGTATACATCCTTTAACTATTTACAGTTAAGCATTGCCTATGTAGTCTGGGTTGGAATTGGTACAGTTGGTGCTGTTCTCGTAAATATTATATTCTTCGGGGAGTCTAAAAATATGAAGAGGATTATTAGTATCATTGCTATTATCATTGGTGTGGCAGGATTGAAAGCAGTATCTTAATTTATTTGACTCCTATTCTTTGTATTATGGACCAATATTGGAAATTTACTTTTCGTTATAATTACTATATAAATGAAGAGAAAAGGAGTTTTGCTGAATGGTTTATTTGTTACAAGTTGATTTTACAATGGACGGTCCTTTTGGTGATGAAATGTCTGAAGGATTTAAAGATTTAGCTCATAGCATTAATGACGAACAAGGAATCATGTGGAAAATTTGGACTGAGGATACGGTAGCTAAAGAAGCTGGTGGTGTTTATTTATTCGAAACGAAGGAAAGCGCAGAAAAATATTTAGCCATGCACTCTGCTCGATTAACAAGCTTTGGGATAACAAATATTCGTGGTAAAATTTTTGAAGTTAATGAAGCTTTATCTTCTATTAACAATGGTCCTATCCATAAATAACAGGCGTATCTGTTATTACAGACACACCTCATAGCGATAATGGACAAGAAAATCTTTGTGAATGTTATTGCGCTTTAAATAAGGGTGGTTTCTGTTCCAAACTATTCGCTTTCGCACAAAAAACATCTGTTGCTGCCGCTTCGCTTTCGCACAAAAAACATCTGCGCTCAGTCGGAACGGAAATCACCCCTCGTTTTGCCGAAGAACCGTACTTTATTTATGTAGTTTTAAAGCTTTCTTCGTAAATTGCTCTGAGACATACGTTAAATAAGGCTTCCCTGTAAGTGGATGTGTTTGAATATCAGCGTAAACACCAAAAACATCTTGTAATAATGCTGGTGTAAGTACTTCTTCTGGTGTTCCAAAATTGACAATTCGCCCTTGCTGTAAAACATAAATTTGATCACAATACATAGCTGCAATGTTTAAATCATGTATTGCCGCAACAACTGTTAAATGTAGGGTTTGAATTAGATCCATTAGCTGCAATTGATGCTGAATATCTAGATGATTTGTTGGCTCATCTAAAATAAGCATCTGTGCTTGCTGAGCGAGGGCACGGGCAACCATCACACGCTTTTTTTCTCCGCCTGAAAGAGAACTAAAGCTACGTTTCTCTAAATGAGCAATTCCTGTTTGATCTAGTGCATTTTTTACAATTTGAAAATCTCGTTCCTGATCAAGCTCAAATAGTTTTTTATGTGGTGTTCTTCCCATACTGACTAAATCATGTACGGTAAAATCGAATACGACCGGCGTTTCTTGACTCACTACTGCTAAATTTTTCGCAATACTTTTACTCGATTGCTTTAAAATATCCTGTTCATTTAATAAAACTGTTCCACTTTCTGGTTTTAATAAACGATACATATTCTTTAATAGCGTTGACTTCCCACTACCATTTGGACCGATTAACCCAACAAATTGTTTTTCCTTTATTTGTACACTTACTTCATGTAATATGCGCTCATCAGAAATGGAGAAAGATACTTGTTTCGTCTCTAATGTCATATGCTTTAATCCCCTTCACCGAAAGAATAATTGTTACGACGTAGTAGCCAAATGAAAAACGGCCCTCCACAAAAAGCTGTGATAATTCCAATTGGCATTTCTTCAGGGGCAATTATAATCCGAGCAAGTGCATCTGCCCACACTAAGAAAATCGCCCCAAACAAAGCACTAATCGGTATGACATATTTATGGTTTGAACCTACGATCAGCCGTACAATATGCGGAATGATTAAGCCAACAAATCCGATTGAACCACTTACTGCGACAAGCACACCCGTTAATAACGATACTAATAAGATAAGCTGTATTCGAAATTGTTGTAAGTTAACCCCTAATGTAACCGCTGCTTCTTCCCCAAGAAGTAATAAATTTAAGCTTCGATAATGGAGCCATAACAAGGCAAATACCACGATAAAAATAACTGTAGGAATTAAAAGATTACTCCACTTCGCACCCGCTAAGCTTCCTAGCATCCAAAACATAACTGCCTTCATTCCGCCCTCTTGCTTCGACGTCATTAATATAAAATTTGAAATAGCAGATAAAATAAACGACACCGCCATCCCTGAAAGTAAAAGTCGAAAGACAGAAACTCTACCGCCAACACATGCTAAGAAGAAAACTAACGCCATTGCTGTCAGAGAACCTATAAATGCAGATACGGAAAGAGCATAAACGCCAAGAAATGAAAAAGCACCTAAAATGATGACAGCTGTGGCCCCAACCGTTGCACCAGAAGATATCCCTAAAATATATGGTTCGGCAATTGAATTACGGACAAGAGCCTGAATAGCTGCTCCTGCAATTGCCAACCCTGCTCCAACAATAGCAGCGAGCAATACACGCGGAACTCGTATTTGCCAAATAATAATTTCCTGTGAACGACTCCAATCTTGCTCGATTGAGTTTTGTACAATTGGTATTTTGGAAAGGATAACCTTCCATACGTGAATTGGCGTCACAGAAACCGATCCAACCATTATGGCAATTGTCATTGAAATGATTAGTACTAAAAGAAGAGTCATTGATAGTAGCATAATTTTTTTATTCATCTGTTTATTAACTCCTAATCATTAATAATAGACTTAATGAAGATAAAAAAAGGGTATTCCATGCAAAATACGCATAGAAATACCCTAGATTAAACAAAGTCAGAAAGATTCCCTTCTACTATTGTCCGTAATCGCTTTCATCCTCGTGGGCATTACAGATATTCGCTAATTGGCAGGTCTCCTGGCTTCGAATCAATGTCCCTATGATTGCCTTCCCATTCTAGAACAGTGGCCTAAATCATCATAGAACTCCTCGTTACAGTTGCGGGACAGCGTCGGATTTGCACCGACTTCCCTTTTAAGTGACACTTTTACAAGATGTCACACCATTTGCATCTGATATTTTAAAATTATGACGATTCTATCATATATTTTAATAGTTAGTCTATTACTAGTAATTATTTATCAAATTATGAAGGATAAACATTTTGTGTTAACCTATATAAAATATTAGGTTGACACAAAATGTTTATTTTTTTACACTATTATTATCAATATTACTTATTAGGGGTGAAATAATGACAACAGTAGCGGAACACTCGCATCACAAATTAAGAACAGTAGATATTGCTTATATTGGACTATTTTCAACATTGATGATGATTGGCGCTAATATTACTTCCTTTGTACCTTTTATGGTTGTTGGTGGCGTACCCATCACGCTACAAACATTTTTTGCTATATTAGCAGGACTTATTCTTGGCAGTAGAAAAGGTGCACTCGCTTGTACTGTTTATATGTGCATAGGTTTAGCAGGCGCCCCTGTATTTGCACGTTTCAGTGGGGGCTTTGGACAAATTTTAAGTCCTACATTCGGTTTTATTGTTACTTTTATATTAGCTGCATATGTTGCAGGGCTTATTGTAGAGCGCAGTGGAACGAAAAAAAGCTATGTAATTGCTGCTTTAATTGCAACAGCCATTAATTATTTACTTGGGACAAATTGGATGTACTTCGCCTACAAGTTATGGGCTAGTGCTCCAGAAGCTTTTTCTTATAAGATGGCATGGCTTTGGATGATGCCTCCATTACCAAAGGATATTATTTTAGCGATATTTGCCGGTATTTTTGCATACCGTCTACAAAAAATAGTAAAAATAATTCCTGTTAAATAACGTAAGCCCTTCTTTAGTTTAATGCTAAAGAGGGCTTTTTGTTTTAGGAATCCTATATGAATGCTGTCCACAATTTCTGCACATTTATTTGCTACATTAAGAGCAAATAGTGAGGAGGAATATAATATGTTATTCAAAAGAAAGTGGTCAATTGGCTTAATAGCAGCAGTAGCTTTACTAACATTATCGGCTTGCTCTGCCGATACAACTAAGTCAGAAGCCGATTCAAAAAATAACATCGAAACTGAACATAGCACAGAGATGGATCATTCCACGATGAACCATTCAAGCTCTGGCGCAGTACCAACAACTTTGAAAAATGCTGAAAATCCAAAGTTTCCAGTTGGAAGCATCGCCATTATCACGGATGGACACATGGCAGGTATGAAAGGCGCAGAAGCAACGATTGTTGGCGCTTATGATACGACAGCATACATTATCTCCTATGAGCCAACTACAGGTGAAAATCGCGTAGAAAATCATAAGTGGGTTATTCATGAGGAATTGATAAATCAAGGTGAGGCTCCATTAGCTCCGGGTACGGAAGTCAAAACCGATGCATCCCATATGGAAGGCATGGAAAATGCGACTGTCCATATCGATGAGGCAATACAAACGACAGTTTATATGATTGATTATACGTCTACAACAAATGGCGAGGCTGTAAAAAATCATAAATGGGTTACAGAAGAAGAGCTAGAAGCAAAATAAGAACTAAACGCTAGAGAGCCCGAAGCAAAAATAACGCTCCACCACTTTTGTCCGTGGGAGTGAAGCAACCTCAAGGATGTTGCGCTTTAGCCTAGACGACTATGCTCTAAACAGGCAAAAAAATCTATAGTTTCCTTCATAACAAAAACCAATCTTTGCGGAATCGTCAGAGATTGGTTTTTCTAGCTTCTATTTTCTATTAACTGACCTGTACCATTTGTATCCGATCCCCCAAACAGTCTGTAAATATTCATCCGCCGGGAAACCGCTTTTCCTTAATTTTTCTCGTAAATTACGGACATGTGAGTCGATTGTTCTATCTTCGATTGATACATGATAACCCCAAACAGTACTGATGAGATGCTCCCTTGAAAATACTTTATTTTGATAATCAAGAAATAACGCTAACATCGCAAATTCTTTCGGCGTTAAAGAAATAGCCTCTTGTTGAAAGGATAATTCAAAGGATTCTTTATTTAAACGGAGCCCTTCAAAGAAAATAACTTTTTCTTCAACTTTCGTTCTTCTTAATACCGCATTTATACGGGCTAGTAACTCTTCCTCATCGAAGGGCTTTAAAATATAGTCGTCTGCCCCAATATTTAACCCATTTATAATATCAGCCTGTTCCCCTTTTGCTGTTAGCATTATCACTGGTACATCCCAAAACTTCCTTATTTCCTGACAAGCTTGCCAGCCAGCCATCTCTGGCATCATGATATCTAACAGCACTAAGTCTACATGATTTTCCTCTAAATAAACTAGAGCATCTTTAGCTGATGACATTGCTTTACAATGAAACGTAGGCTCTAAGTAAAGGATTAGTAAATCTAACATCCTAGGTTCATCATCAATTAATAATATTGTTTTCATTCGTTCCTACTCCTTAAACAATAATTCAAAAGTAGTCCCTTTATTTTCCTCACTAAAAACGGTTACTTCTCCTCCATGTGCATGTACAAGCTCTTTAACAATAGCAAGGCCTAAACCTGAACCCCCAAGAGCACGCGTACGAGATTTTTCTACTCTATAAAAGCGTTCAAAAATATAAGGTAAGTCCTTCTTCGGAATCCCTTTTCCAGTATCCTTTATGCTAATTTGTAAATAGCGACTGTGTCTTTTTACAATTATGGAAGTTGAATCTCCTGAGGAACAATAAGTTAATGCGTTATTTAAAAGATTTAAAATAATTTGTTCAAGTCTTGCCGAATCAGCCATTAATGTTAATCCCTCTTCACATTGAACAAAAAAGTGTATTTGTTTTTCCTGAAAAGCAGGGCTCAACTTTGTCTCAATATTGGCTAAAAACTTATCCAAATGAAGACTTTCTTTGTCAATAACAAAAGAGTTTTCATCCATTTTTGCTAAATCAAATAAGTCTTTTATTAAACGAGAAAGTCGATTGGTCTCTTCTATAATAATACCTAAATACTTTTGGCGATCCCGCTCCGTTAAATCACGTTTATAGAGAATATCTGTATAGCCTTTTATAAACGTTAATGGTGTTCTAAGCTCATGGGCAATACTTGATAAAAACTCCTTTCTTTCCTCTCTTAAATGATGTAAATCATCTGATAAAAGCTGTATTGCATTAGAAAGATCACTTAGTTCATCTTTACCATTCGTAGAAAGGGCCACTGTAAAATCCCCTTTACTCATTTTCAAAGTCGCTTCTTTCATCTGAACTAATGGAAAGGCAAGCTTTCTAGACAGAACAATAATGACTGCAATGGTCACCACTCCTGAAATAATACCTACAATTAGAAAATGTCTATTTAATCGTTCCATTAATGCATGGATGGAATCTGTATTTTGAAACATAAAAACATATCCAATTGTCGTTTGCTGTTTTTGGATAGGGCTAATTGTGGAAATATATTTTTCCTCCTGCCAATCCCCCTGCAAAACCTTACCATTATAAGGAACATTATCTTCGGAATTTTTAATATAAGCTTGTATTTCAGGATGTGGATGTGAAGCAGCTAATATTTTCCCAGTCTTATCTGTAATAACAACATCTGTATTTTCTTTTGATTCCATTAATACTACGTGAGCTAATGTTTCCTTCTCGAAATTTCGCTCTAATATTGTTCGATGCGAATTTCCCCTTGCCTGCAAGCTCGTTAATTCCTCTTCAACTCTAGAATTGGTTAAAGAAGCATGTAAAAATAACATCATAAATGTTTCAATACAAAATAATGTGATAAAAAAGATTATTCCTAGCTTAAATGAAAGTTTTTTCATCTCTAACCACCAATTTAGGATTTCATAAAAGTATAACGTTAAAGTGTGAAGATTTCATGCAGAAATAAATCTTATAAAACGAGAGGTTGATTTCCGTTCCGGCTGGGCGCTTTCCTTGGGGCGTCCAGCCGGAACGGAAATCAACCACTTCATATAGTATGTATCTTATCGCATGTCACTCTAATTCATAATGATAAAACAAAACTTCAGCAATAATGTTTATCTGTGTGAAAGAGTAGCGACTGCAACAACATAAGCGGAGGAAGCAGCCCGACGCTCACCTACAGGTAAACGAGTAGCATAGAACGGAAATCACCCTCATGTAAAGCGCCACAACATTCAAAAAATTTCCCTTGACCATTGTGTTTATCAATACTCAGAGGCGGGGACATAAGTATATTTTCAAAGCAAAATTACAATATTTCACATCAGAAAAGCGCGAGAAATCAACGTTTCTAAAATTGATTTCTCACGCTTTTTAAGGTTTTGACCAGTTATATCCCAGCTTCTTCTTATCTTTAAATGTATTTTTTCATCCAGTTTAAGAAGTTATCAATAACTACATCAAGGAATTTGACAGTACCCTCATCTGTTAAATTGCCTTCTCCATCAAACTTAGTGTGTACTGCACCAATATAAACATCATTACCGCTAAGTAATGGTGAATTAACACCAGGTGAGAATAAAATATCTCGTAAATGTAATTGTGCTTTAACAGTACCTAAGTTACCCATTGATGCCCCCATCATGAATGATGGCTTGCCAATCATTACTTTGTCCACACGGGATAACCAATCGATTGCGTTAACCATTACACCCGGCACAGTTCCATTATACTCTGGTGTCACCCAAAGAACTGCATCCGCCGCTTTTACTTGTGCTTTAAAATCAAGTACTATTTGTGGTGCTTCATTTTCAATATCTTGGTTATACATAGGTAAATCCTTTAAACTTAATACTTCAAGATCAAATTTCCCTGCATAACGCTTTTCAATAAATTTTGCTAATTGCATATTATAAGATTCTTTACGGATACTACCTACGATTGCAACTACTTTCAAGACGTTTCCTCCCCAATGTGAAAAAATTCTTTATTTGTAAATCAATTTCATTGTATACCGACCTAATAATAGGTTGCAAATTCTTCAACTGGTTTTCGATAACCACGTAGGCGGCGACTGCTTTCTTTTTCCTTACCTATTGTCATCATTAATGCAATTTCATGTGTTTCTGGGACATTAAAAAGAGCTCTCATTTGTTGCTGATCAAAGCCGATCATTGGGCATGTATCCCATCCGCGATTTTTGGCTGCTAGCATAAATAACATAGCTGAAAGTGAAGCGTTACGAATGGCTTCCTCCTTCATAAATTCCTCGCCACGTTCTTCATAAAATTTAGCGTTTTCATTAACGATATTTTCTAATTCACAAGCGTTAATAATGCCTAAGTCAACCATTCCTTGATTAAGGTTAGCAGTATTTTTATAGGCTTCTTTATCTCCTAATACAAGTATAACCGCTGAGGCTGAATGCACTTTATATTGCCCGTATGCTGCTTCTCGTACTTTTTCTTTTTTTTCTTCATCTAATACAACGATATAATTGGCATGTTGTAAATTAAAGGCGGATGGAACAAGCTTTACATCCTCCAAAATGGGACGTATATCTTCTTCACTCATCTTGATGCCCTCTATAAAATTATTTGCTGATCGGCGCTTATCTATTAGCTTTGCAAATTCCATCCAGCTGACCTCCTAAGAGTATGTAATTTCCATTCAGTAGAGACTTATATTTCTCTACTGAATGGGATTAAAAGCATTACTCATATTCTTTATCGAACGTAATAGCACTTCTTACAGTGTCAATAGGGCGAACAAGCTCTTCGATTTGCGCACGCTTTGGCTCTAAAAATGGTGGTAACGATAATTTTTCACCTAAAGTTTCATACGGCTCATCTCCCATAAATCCTGGGTCATCAGTAGCTAACTCGAATAAAATTTGTGGTGCTACTCGTGCATAAAGTGATTCAAAGAAGTGTCGATTTACGTAACCAGAAGTATGGAAACCAAAGCTTTCAAATCGTTCAGTCCATTCATCTAATACAGCACGATTCTCTACGCGGAATGCTGCATGGTGCACTGTACCGAAGCCTTGTCGAGCTACTGGTAAAACTGTGTTAAATTCTACAACCATTTGCGCACCATTTCCGCCTTCTCCAACCTCAAATAGATGGAAATCTCCTTCCTCCGCAATTTCTGTAAAGAGCATCACCTTCTCTAGCACCTCTTTGAAATGTTTAAAGTTAGCAACTCTAACAAAAACCGGACCTAAGCCTGTAATCGCATATTCAAGTGGTATCGGCCCATCTTGCCATGGTGTACCTGAAGCAACACCTGTATTATTTTCATCAGAGATCAGTTGATATTGCTGATCGTCAAAATCGACGAAAGATAAAGTTTTCTTACCAAACTGTTCTTTAATACCTGTATGTTTAATATTTAATCGATCAAATCGTTTTAGCCAATAGTCCAATGCAACATCTGTCGGAACTCGGAATGATGTTTTTGAAATTTCGTTTGTTCCATGTACACCTTTTTGAATGTTCGGGAAGTCAAAGAAAGTCATATCTGTGCCAGCACTTCCTTTATCATCTGCAAAGAATAAATGATATGTTTGGATATCATCCTGATTAACCGTTTTTTTCACTAATCGCATGCCTAATACATGAGTAAAAAATTTATAATTCTCTTCTGCACTACTTGTAATAGCAGTAACGTGATGAATTCCTTTTAAATGGTTCATTCTATATTCCTCCTATTTATCTCGAATTCGAGATATTTACGTAAAAATTTTTTATTATTTTATTCCAAGCCAACCTTTTTCAAAGACAGAATCATTGTTTCCATCTCTAGTTGATCTAATACTTTAAATTTTTTGTTCATGCTTTGGAAATATTTCTTCCATAAAGTATTTCCTTCATATGTTAATAAATCATATGTGACACGACGATCCTTCGGGCAAGCATGTCGAGACACAAAGCCTTTTTGTTCGAGCTTATCAAACCAATTATCTTTAATTCGAGATAATAATATCATATAGACTTCTTAACAGCAAATCTTTTGTATTACTGTTATCTCCTATAGTACAATGTTGGCTCATTTATTCGTGCCCTTATGGGAGACGATCATCCTAGCGAAATTAAAAGAGCCAGTAATTATAGTGTTAACTAGCTCTTCATATTATAAATGCAACGAAGTTTTGTTATTTAATTCGTTTAAATTCCTTTTCATTACCATCAGCAAACTCAACTTCAACCTCAATCGATTGGAAGTCTTCAGTAATATGAAATACTGAGATTACTTGGTCTATTACCTCATCATTCGGTGTAGTAGAATCAAATGTCAGTTGCTTGAACAATGGTTCTAATTTTGTATAAGCAGCATCACCTTGAAGCTTTTCATTCTTACGTTCATCCTTTAGTCTCGCCTCTATGCCGGATTTTTTATTTTCATATTCCACCTCATAAGAATCCGTTGCAGAATAATCAACATCCAATGAAAGTTCCAAAAAATTAAACGTTATTTGTTCAGTAGCAGTATCGCTCACCTGCTGTCCTGTATTTTGTTTAGTTGGAGCATTAGCAGGGACGTCTTGAACTTTTTCCTTGGTACAACCATAAAGTATGACTGTCATTAACGAAACAACTAACCATAATTTCATTCTCATCTTGGCACTCCTTTCTTCAACTATTATTTCCATAATCGCCTATAAACAAACTAAAAAGAGTATCCCCAACTTAATTAGGAGATACCCTTTTCATTATCGATTACCAGTAATTACGACTGCTGTTATTTTCATTAACTGCTTTTGCTAAACGAACTGTTGAAACAGCTAAATCTGCATATGTCACTTTCTCAGTAGCATTAAATTTATTTTGCTGTGCATCCATTAGCCCCATTGCGCTTACTAAAGCAACATAGCCTGCATGCGCTGAATCAATTGTGCCTGCATCAGTGAAGTTTAATTTATAAATGTCACTATGTTTTGCTGCTTTTTCTAAATCTAGTGCACGTACTAACCATTGTGCCAGCTCTTGACGAGTCAATGTTGCATCAACTTCAAATTTATCCGCAGGTTGTAACATACCCATTCTTACAGCTTGTTCAACAGTTTCATATAATGGATGCTTTTTGTCAATATTATTAAAGGATTGCTTATCGTTGTCGCTACCATAAGGACCATACTCAAAGTATCCGTATGATAATGATTTTACTAATATTTTCAAAGCTTCTCCCTTTGTTACAGCTGCATCAGCATTAAAGTTTGCTGGATCTTTAACGTCTAACACATTTTGGCGTAGTAAATAAGTTAGTTCTTCTCCAGCTGTTGGATGTGAAATAGCTGGTTTTTCTTTAGAATCATCCGCTTTCAGTAGCCATTCGCCAGTTGTTGCATCAATACTATTGAATAGGATTCCATTATAAACTGGAGAGTATACTAAATTATAGTGGTTATTATCCTCTCCATCCTGTTTTGAATACTGCAGATTTAGTTTTAGCCCATCACTGAACATTGTTTTTGCTTTATCAGTAGAAATAGCCTTGTTTACAGATGGCCAATTATCAATCTTTTGATTATTAACATGTAAAGCACCTAATTTCCCATCTGCATTAATAGCAACAGAAATTTCATCCCCCATTACAGCAATGCCATTAACAATACGTGGGAACGAGAAGTTATATTGCTTACTATCTTTATCATACATTGGATCTTCTAGTGGTTTTGAATAGTTATGAAGATGTGACGGAGCGAACTCTTTTAAATAGCCAATTGCCTTTGCTAACGCAGCATCTTTTGAGATTGGCTCTACTTTATCATTCATCTCAAAGAATTCATTACCCATATTCCAGAAGTTTACAATCTCACCTGTTGCTTTGTTCACTTCAATTGATGAGCCTGAGCCATGATTTCCATAATCATACATGTAATTTACTGAATAAATTGTCTCGCCATTTTCATTTTCTCTTTCATCAATCGCTTCAATTCGTAGCTTTACTTTGTCTGAATCAACTTTTAAGAGAGACTTTGCTAACTCTTCAACTTCAGCTACTGTCATGTTCTTCTTTCTAGGCTCAAGCGGTTGTGCTGAAAGTTTTTCAACACCTTTTGTTTTTGGTACTTGTGAAGTAAAACCATTTGTTGTTTGCCATTGTCCATTTAAAGCATTTACACCCATGAAGCTAGAAGGCATGTACACAAGCTTAGCAATTGCTTCTTCTGATTGGTAGTTATAGTCAATAAAATAACGTAACTCTACTGACAAGTTTTCGCGAATCTGTGCAAGTATGTCTGCCTCACTCTTTTTCTGTTCTAAGCTGTCAAATGTTGATTTACTAGTTGACTCAGTATTACGATACATACTCACAACTTCACCATTTGCTAGAACTTCAATATGCATATTCTCGTCACTAAATGGCACACCATTATGAGTTGGCGAATAAGCGAATGAATACGAAATTGGTTCAGTTATCGGTCTACTGAAATAAAAATCATCATTCCCTAAATCTTCACGAAGTTTGTAATTAGCAGTATTAGGCATTTTCTTTAGGAAATCTTCAGCAACTTTTTTTGCATCAGCCTTTGAATATTTAGCAGGATAAATTGCATCCGCTACATTAGCAGGTTGATAGTAGAAGTGTTCTAATTCTAAATTGTCGCCTTTAAAAGTAAAACCACCAAAAACGTCTTTGCCATTGACTTTCTTATGGAAGCTTAAATCATAGCGTACCGTTTTATCATCACTATAGTAATGCCCTTGTCCCATGTCGAAATCATTTTCTGTGACAAAATTAAATTTATCTCCAAACAGTGTCTGCACTTGCTTAACAAGCATACTTTTTGTTACTTTAGTTTCTTTTGAATCTACTTGAATTGCAACTCTTTCTGGAGATTCCTTAACATTTGCAGAAGCCTGTGCCATTGGAGAAAGTACCCCAACAGAAAATGCTGTAGACGTTAGTATAATACCTAATTTTTTAAACTTACCCAAAATATCCCTCCTAAAATACTATTTACCATAATTATAATATACATTACCAAAAATAGAAATGATATTTACAGATTTTTTCCACTTTGAAGAAAATAGATTGGGCAACTCGCGATTTCTATATCTCCTAAAGCTTCTCATTTCTTCACCACATCAAAATTCGATCCAATTAATAACCAATTTTGCGGGAATGGTAGACCCAACTTCCAATAGCCTACTCCTCGAAGTTTGTACTGTTTGATTAAATTGAACTTCGCCTGAATGGATCTTGCATCCTCGAACCATACGATATGTGCTTTACCTTGCTCATCATAGTATTCAAAGAAAGGTGCCTGAGATCTCAAATCATACTGAATAGCGGCATTATATTTCTTAGCAATCTCGATAGCTGCTTGTGGACTAACTGCTTTTGCATATGGCCCCCCTTGTACAAAGGGCAGCGTCCAGTCATAGCCATATAAATTTTGTCCTAGTAAAATTTTGTTCCGAGGTATTTCACTTACTGCATATTTTACAACCTCCTCTACCTCTGGAAGTGGCGACACTGCCATAGGAGGCCCGGCAGAATATCCCCATTCATAAGTCATTAGCATAACAAAATCGACTATTTCGCCATGTGCCTTATAATCATGTGCCTCAGTCCACGGACCTCGCTCACTAGCACTTGTTTTGGGAGCGAGCGCTGTCGATACTGTATAGCCTTGTGGATGGAATCGGTTCACAGCTCTCCTTAAAAAATTGTTATACGCCTCGCGTTGATCGCCCGGCAAATGCTCAAAATCGAAATGTATATCTTTAACGTTTCCTAATCGCTTTGCCTCTTCAAGAATATTATCGAAGAGCAAATCCTGTACTGCTGTACTTTGAAAAATATCTCTTGCTAACTCACCACTAAAAGTAAAATCCTCCAAATTTGAGACAACCATTGCTAGAGAAGCTCCTGTATCATTAGCAATTTGCGGTACACCTTGACTTGGCGGTCTCTTAAGCGTCCCATCTCGTCTTGCCTCATAGCTAAACAAAGCAAGATAAGTTAAAAATGGACCCGCTTCTCTTGCCTGATTCAATAATGGTTCACTAACGGATGCCCCTCTCGGCTCTAAATACGCCAATGTTTCAGCTCTTGTTTTTGGTTGAGGTGGAATATAAAGTCTCAGACCCACTGATAAAGGTTGATTCGGGTTAATACCGTTTACTTGTGCGAGCGTTAAATAATTGATGCCAAAGCGTTGGCTAATAGTCCAAAGACTATCCCCTGGCTGCACATAATAAAAGCTCCCGACAATTGGAATCACAAGAGCTTGCCCTACAACTAATCGATTGGGTTCAGGAATTTGATTGGCATCTACAATTTTCTGAACTGTCGTCCCATAAGCCTGCGCAATCCCCCAGACAGAATCCCCTGCTCGTACAACATGTATTTGAATGTCAGTGCCTCCTTTGAAATATTAAACTGTCGATTCATTACAGTCATACTTAAATTACATTTACCCGAGTATTTTAAAAATAAACATCTTTTGCAATGAACCGGACAATACCAATTAATCTTATGACAATGGAAATAGCTTTATTCGGTTATTTGCTTCTAATAAAATTGATAAACAAAAAAGCATTCGTTGCATATAGACGCATCGAATGCTTTGATTTCCCTTATTTCAGCGAAGGGACCTTGTTTTCATTGATTTCTTTATAGTATTTATGACACGCTCGAAAATAGAATAGAAAAAAGAAATAAGCAAGTAACTGTGGTACATAACCTATAAAATGAACATTTTCTCGCATACTTGCATCAATATTTATTGAAAATGACTGTATGACAAAGCCACAAAGCATAAATGCTATAAACTTTTGATATGTTTTAAATGTTTTAGCTTCTAAAGGTTTATTTTTATGAATGTGCAATAATAACTGGAAAACAACGTACATAAAGACGATGAATAAAAATTGCATAAACTGTACCCCAATTTCCCCTAGCATCTTATAACCTAGCCATTGATCTAACTCCACAAAAAAAGATAATACGGCTAAAATAATGGCGAAATTTTTCGACCAACGCTTTAAATTATGAAATGATGGCAGTAAGTGGATACCATATGCAAAAAATAAATAGCCAATAAAATCTGGATAGATATCTGGTAAGCCAAAAAAACTTAAATCTATAAAAACACAGCACACACCGTTAAATAAATGTTCGTAAGGCTTTTTCATTATTTTATGCCTCCCTCTGTTGTTTTCATCAAATAGTTATCCTGTTGAATTTCATCTATATGATCTTGTTTACTATCATAGGATTCACTATAACTTGGTTGCACAATAGGTTCATCTATGTTTTGTTTCTCTGCATATACTAGGTTCCCAACAAATGTCAAGAAAGACAATGCGAACGTCATGTAGACAAGTTTTCCCCTCGTAAGCCCTTTATAATAAACGAACAAAATAAACAACAAGAGCGCAAGCAATAGAAAAATGACTACTAGATGTGTAAAGTTTTTCTCCTGATTGATGGTTAACTGTGCTGCATTTTTCAGTTCGAACGATTGCCCTCCACCAATCATGAAGACAAATAGAAGAACGGCTAATGTCACAGGAACGGTTAGGATCGTTGCAACAGTAAATCGTTTTGTTTTCTTTATATGACTCTTTTGTAGCTCTCTACGCAATTGATTGGAGAAATCTACATCCGGATCTTTATCAGGGCGTTTTTTTAATGCGTCAAATAACTCGTAATCACGTTCGTCCATCAATCATCCCTCCCTACCTTTTTTCGAAGTCTTGCCAGGGCTCGGTGAAAATCAACGCGCACTTTGACTTCCGAGATACCCAAAATTGCAGCTGTTTCCTGAATAGTGTAGTCTTTTAACATTCGGCAAATAATGATTGTTCGATCATGTGATTTTAACGTCATTAGTGCCTCTTGTACTGTTTCCCATTGTTCATGTAGTTCTACCATTTCTAGAGGCTCAGGAACTTCCTTTAACCCAGGCTGCCAGCTAAGTTTTTCTATTAATAGACGTTTTATTTTCTGCCTTCTATGTATGTCTACTGCTGTATTTCGTGCAATTGATATGATCCAAGTTTTTACTTTATCTTTATCCTTTAAATGATCTAACTGCTTCATCACTTTAAAAAACGTTTCTTGCGTAATATCCTCTGCCTCTTGCTTGCTATTTGTATAATAAAGCGCAAAATGATACACATCACGATAATAACAATCGTACAAATGTTCTATTTTCGATATATCCTTATGCAAAACTTCACCCCACTTTCTACACTCACAAATAAGTCGTCGCAACAATTTATTTGTTACACTTTTCCCAAATTTTTTTATACAACTAACGTAAAATGCCTCATTCTTTTCGCCATTTACTCTCTTGTATAATGAAGTTACTGTAAGGAGGTGTTAGATTGCGTTTATTTTACCAACAAAAAACAATCGGCAAAAAATCACGTAAACTCCAAAAAATTCCATTTACTATTGAAGAGCCTGTCTATACTTTGAAAGATTTACTTACGCAACTTGTAACACAAGAAGTTCAGAATTATAACGAAAAAGCACTGGATACTCCGCTCCATATTTATATTACTGATCAGCAGCTAGAGGAGGCAGTACAGCATGGAAAAGTACATTTTGGTGAGAAAAAAAATGCCTCTGTACAGTCTATAGACCAAGCTATATCGACAGTGCTTCAAGCCTTTGAAGATGAACTTTTCTTAGTACTCCATAATGAGGAACAATTGAATTCACTTACTACACCATTAACAATACAAGAAGACGATGTTTTTACATTTATTAAACTAACAATGCTAGCAGGACGCATTTGGTAAGGAGCGATTCTCATGACACTTACACATGAACAAAATGTACAATTGCAAAATAAAATAGATACTGCACCAATAGCTATTCAGCCACTAGCCACAGCATTGCTTCACTATATGGATAATCGTGATCATGATATTGAGCGACAAGTTGCTAAATTAAATGTCACAACACTTGAGGAGCTATTTGCTGGGCCACTATTCGATGTTCTTACACTCTTTTCTTCACAAGAGCGTGCACAAACTATTAAGAAACTGGCATTACGTTACGATACAGCAATGTTTCAGACCGGCTTTATGCGTAGATCATTTCGTTCTGCACAACCCGTACAGGACCACCTTTCTCAATGCTTACAATTAATTGAAGAAATGCTGACATTTGAAGAAATGAATCTGCAGGAATTACTGATAAATCACAATCAATTTGAGCATGGTTCTTACCCTAACTATAGCTCCTTTGTCATTAAAAATGAGAATACAAAGGTAATGCCCTTTAATGTTTTTGAACAAATGCTTGCTGAAGAACTGTCATTAGAAAACTCTGTTATTGAAGAAGCGGTTGAAAATATATTATTTGACGAGCATCAGGGTACCTTTTTTGGATACCCACTGATAAGAGGTATTTTCAAATCAACCAATACTCGTATGCATGAGGCACTTGGTAAACTATTAGTTGCTGCTGCACGGCAAGAGGGACTACGTCAAGCCATTGTAGAAAATATTGATCATGGTACTCTCGATGCGCAGCTGACAATTATGAAGCTTATTCAGGAGCATCAGCTCACTCGCTTCTCCTCCGTGATTCGCGCTGTCGATACATGGATGGGACTTGGCTATAATAGCTTCGAAAATCAAAAAGTAACAGAGGAAGTATTATCGTTAGCGATTCAAGCAATTGAAGACGACCAGTTCGCCGTTGAGCTACTAAAAAGTGAGCGAACGATCGATATTTACGTGGCACTTTGGGCAATTTCTACAAAGGATTACACGAAACTCGATACTATTTTGCCAGAGTTGTTAAACCGCGAAAAGCATATCCAGCTGACAACACTTGCATTTTTAAAAAATCTAGGGAAAACTTCCTTCACTGCACAGTATGTCAAGGATCTTATTTTAACAACGACGGATATTGAGCTATTTACATTTGCTTGGGGCAATTTCCTATATGCAAATAACTATATTAATAGTGAATATGCTAGAGATAACGATTGGGTTAAAGATTTACAAAAGTTCATGCAAGACAATACCCAGCTACAAGGTATTGAATACTCTCTATTTGAACAGCTTGAATGGGCAAAGAGCAAAATCACGAAAGATGGTATAACAATTACAGGAAAACCTTTATCATTCGTCTATGCACACTTGTCGTTAGAAGATTTAATTTCAACACAAATCATTTTAGCCCACCATTTACAAGATGAAGAGCTATTTCAACGTATTATTGCGGATGCAGATTCTTACTCTCCTACAAGTAGAATCGGTCTTCTTAATATTTATTGTCTTGACGATACTACGCAAGGAAAGCGCGATTTTCTATTTAGCGCTTTACGAGATCGAAGCTCCATCAATCGTTCCCTTGCGTTGAACAAAATACAATCACTAACACCTACAGACGATGAAGTTTTAAAAATTGAGGACCTTTTAGCGAATAAATCAGGCTCACTTCGTAAAGAAGCCATTTCACTCTTAAAGCTTCAGCCGCAAGAGAAAATATTGCAAAGTGCCGAACGACTCATACAGGACAAGAAGCAGTTGAAGCGACTTGGTGGGCTTGAGTTGTTGTTGGAAGCCTCTAAAGAATATCACTTAGCCAGTGAGCAAATAGCCACATTCTGTGACCTGCTTCCGAAAGTAACGAAGACAGAACAAGTGATGTTAGATCAATTGTTAACAAGTGATGTTCCAGAATATAACGAGGGCAATGGCTTTGGTTTATATACGCCTCACCCTCCTATTCAATACGACAACATCACTAATATTGATATAAAGATGAACGGTATGGAAGCATGGCAGCAGCTTGTTCCTTTATATATACAGGAAACAATGCCACTGGAAAAATTCTTTAATTACAATGTAGAGAAGCTGTTGTTAAAGCTTGAACAACTTATTCAACTATTGGATGCTAATGCCCACTATGAGTACGAGACATATCAATGGAATGATACGCCGATTACAACAACATTAGGGCAAACATTTAACATCGTTGCTGCGAAAACAGAAAATAATCGAAATGCAAGTCTCGATGTATATCCGATACCAGATGAAATTCTCCAGTGGATAAAGAGGTCCAAATTCAGTACAGAGGATTTAGCTTATTTTAACTTTTATAACAATCTATCTGAACATCCTGCGGTACATGAACTGAGCGAAGCAGCACAAACCTTAATCGCTCCATTCTTTAATTATGCAGAAATAAAAGAATTTGTTGCTAAGTTTAACAACTTAAAGTATCAGCGAACATTGGAACGAATTTTCACTGTACTTTCCCAAGATTTAGATAATGTCTCTGGAGAGCAGGCGCTTCATAAAGAGGCTGTCGCATTACTAACACAGCATGCACCTGAGTTTAATGCTTTTGAACAAGCAATCGGTATTATGCTTCAGCTTTTAACACAAATATCGGCCGAGCAGTGGAAGCTTGAGGTACGAGAGAGGGACTATTATTATAGCTCTACTTCAACTATAGTAGCTTTAGATGTTATTGGTACTTTTGTTCATCGATGCTTCTCTGACTATACGACTTACGGTGAATATGTCAAAATGCTTGCCATTAACGAAGAGTTAACAAAGAGGAAGCAGACAGAGCAATATAGCCCAACTATATACAATCTAAACCTATTCCAATATTTAGATGCTTGTAAAGCAGGCTTGTTCACTACGGATCATTTATTTGAAACCATCTTCACAGATACATTAGCCTCTGAAATACTTGGTGCACCAAGTAAATTAACGGAGCGTTATCAACAGTCATTTGAAGACTTATCGAATCTCTTTGCTGTTCGTGAGCAGGCCATTGATCGCATTTTAGAGATAGAGCTTATGCGTGGTGATATTCCTACAGCAGTAACGAAACTCGCTAGTAGAATTTCTTATATAGAGGGTATTGATTATTTCTTAAAGATTTTACAAGCATTAGATGGTGAAAAGCTTGCTCGTGGCTATATTTGGCAAGCGGAAACGAAAAAGGATGTTTTTTCTCGCCTACTTGCAAGCTGCTATCCTAAAAAGGAAGAAACTGCGCAGCAATTAAAAGATGCGTGGGAAAAAACAGATATTTCAAAAGAACGCTTAATTGAAGCGATGATGTATAACCAACATTGGGTCGACCTTGTTAGTGACTTGATTGATTGGGAAGGATTAAAAGAATCAGCATGGTACTTTATCGCCCATACAACCGACTATTTATCAGACTTTGCTAAAGATCAGATTGCTCTTTTCTCAAGCATTACTGCTGATGACTTCCGTGATGGTGCATTTGATTTAGCTTGGTTCCAAAGTGCGTATCAAACAATAGGCGCCAAAAATTTCAAGATTGTATATGATGCAGCAAAATATGCATCGGAGGGAGCTAACCACCGTCGAGCACAGCTTTATGCAGATACAGCAATAGGCAAGCTTAGTCCAGAACCGTTAATGGAAGAAATTCGTGATAAACGCAATAAAGATAAACTACGTGCACTCGGACTTATTCCACTAAAAAAATCGGATCAACAGGATGCGCTAACACGCTATCAATTTATCCAACAGTTTTTAAAGGAAAGCAAACAATTTGGTGCACAGCGTCGTGCTAGTGAAGCACGTGCAGCCAGTATTGCGCTCGAAAATTTAGCACGAAATGCAGGAGATGGCGAAACAACACGCTTCACATGGCGCATGGAACTAGCCGCCTTTACCGATATCAAGCATTTATTCGATGCACAACAAATCGAACATATTACTGCACAGCTACAAATTGATGAAGATTCAAATGTTACGATGATCGTTGAAAAGGATGGGAAGCGACTAAAAAATATTCCTGCTGCACTAAAAAAACATGCGCAAGTTGTAGAATTGCAGGAGGCAAGAAAAGAATTACAGGAGCAATATAAAAGAGCACGCCCAGCACTCGAACAGGCAATGGAGCTTGAAACTAAATTCTTTGCCGAAGAGCTGATCAATTTATTAGAGCACCCGATTTTAGCTCCACTTCTCCAAAAACTCATCTTTAAAAAAGAAGAACATGTAGGATGGCTAACTAAGGATGGTCTAAAGCTACTAACAGACGACATAGTATCGCTTGCTCCTACAGCTATATTAACAATCGCCCATCCGTATCACCTACTGCAAAGTGGACAATGGCGACAATGGCAAGCTACTATGTTCGAACACGAAATAAAACAGCCATTTAAGCAAATATTCCGTGAGCTGTATGTAATAAATGCAGATGAACAAGGACAAAAAAGATCATTGCGTTATGCGGGACATCAAGTAAATCCTTCTCAAACGGTTGCACTCCTAAAAACACGGGGTTGGCAAATTAGTTATGATGAAGGACCACGAAAAGTGTATTACAAAGAAAACATCGTTGCCTCCTTGTATGCGCAGGCAGATTGGTTTACACCAGCAGAAATCGAAGCACCGGCTATTGAAGGTGTCTATTTCTACAATCGATTAACTGGTAAAGACCTAGTATTAGATGACATTCCTGCAACGATATTCTCAGAAGTGATGCGAGATATTGACCTCGTTGTAAGTGTTGCACATGTCGGTGGTGTTGATCCTGAAGCGAGCCATTCTACAATTGATATGCGTAGTGTCATTGTAGAAGAATTAGCGAAGCTATTAAAGTTAACAAATGTCGAAGTGAAAAAGCAGCATGCACTTATTGAAGGCAAACTTGCTAGCTATTCATTGCACTTAGGCAGTGGCGTTGTCCATCAAGTGGGCGGTTCAATGATTCCAATAATCGCCGTACCATCTCAGCATCGCGGACGCATTTTCTTACCAATGGTGGATGATGATCCGCGTACAGCCGAGATTATGTCAAAGCTTTTACTGTTAAGTGAGGATACAAAAATTAAAGATCCAGCTATTTTAGGACATATTCGTAGCTACGAGCAAATGCGCTAAAGCCTCATGTGCACAAAAACAGGAAACGGTCGCTAGATGATTTTCGTCACCTGTTGTTAAAATTGCAATGCCCTCCATTTAAATATTGGAGGGCATTTATAGTGTTGAAAACAAACTGGTCAGGAAGATCTTTGTGAATGTTGTGGTTCTTTAACATAAAGGTGATTTATTAAGGTGTCATAGTATAGCTCTTCGGCAAAACGAAGCGCAGCAAAAACAGATATACAATCGCCCTAACTGTTATAAGTCTATTATGAAGAGCAACCATTTGTTCACTTTTGAAATGCATAGATTTTATAAAAGTTCTACACTATTGCTGATTGTAGTGGAAGGCTACTCGACTCCCGTGGGAAAGCGAGACAGGCGAGACCCTGCACGAAGCGAAGCGGAGGAAGCGGCTCGACGCTCGCCCACAGGAAAGCGAGTAGCCTGGAACGGAAATCATCATTCACATAGATTATCTTAGCCATTTTGTTTTTCATTGTACATCTGATTTAATCATTTCAAATAAAAACGGCACATTCGTTCCGCGTTGTAACGAATTACAGCCCTCCATTAAAAAAGACCAGCTCATTTTCATTTTTTCTTTATACGGAAGCTCTGCGTTAACTGGAAGAAATTCTGTTAAATATTCTTCTATGGAACTCGATAAACTTTCCATAAATTCATCAGCTTTTTGCACCTTTTCCGTTGCTACTTCATTGCGCTCATCCCATAGTACATGTTCCAAGTTTGTAGAAAAATAAAATAGCTGATACGGTATTTTTAATCGTTGAATGCTAAAATGATCATTCGCTACAAGGATTTTGGCATTATTCGCCTTCATTTCATTACGTTGCTCGATTTGCTCCTTACGCTTCTCAGATTTCACCAATATTGCATCTTCTGTGTAATGTAACTTCCCCTCAATATCTTCCTTCACCTTGACAAATTCAGGGGCGATAAAGCAACCATCTGCATCTGTAATATGAACAACAGCAGTTAAATCCTTCGCTAAAAACTTATACTTCTCCAAATAGTTCTGAATCACTCGTGCAACACTATTTTTAATATTAGGTATTCGTCCCTTAGCATCCCACTTCGTTAAAATATCCTCCCGTTGTACATCGAAACGAATCGTGGAATTTGCAAAATGTTCATCCAGATAATCCTCCAAAACAATTTGCTCCGTCTGTCCCTCTACAATGATTAAAAGAACCTTTTTAGTCACGCTGTACACCCGCTTTTCTAAAGGCACGCTTAATTTTAAATGTCTTCGTTTCCTTATATACTTCTTCATCCTGTCCGCCCAACTGAATTGCACGTAAATAAACATCTCGAGCATTATTGACCTCTTTAATACCCTTTAGCTGTATATAACGACGATCCTCATTCGTTGTCGTGAACCATAAGTTTTTAATAGCTAGCACCTCTAACACACGTAAATTATGAGACGTAAAAATAAGCTGACCTTTTCCGCCCTCATCAATCACTGTTAACAACTCGCCTAACAAATATTCAAAAACACCAGAATCTAATTCATCAATTATTACACAAGCATTTGGGTTGTTATAAACGGCAATGAGTACACTGAGTACAGAAATAATTTTCAAAATTCCCTCTGACTCTGTCCGTAGTGGTAATTCGCGTTCCCCTCGCTGCGATAAAAATTCAAAACGGATTCCTTTTTCCCCGTTATCCATAGTTTGTTTTGTAAGCACATTAATCTTTATAGACAGACCAGGAATAATCGCGGATAATACTTGATTACTTTGCTCTATTACTTCACATAACACGTAAAATGCATCCTCAGGCAATAACGCTGGCCCCTTCAAATTATAAGGGATAGAACCACGAGTTTTTTCAAGATGAATACTAAAGGGCATACTGCGCTCTTCATATAACGGTGCGATATTTTGATTATTAACGACATGTAAATCCCGATTAAAATCTATTGCTAAATTATGAATCAATTGCATTTCTAGCTCTGACAACCTGTCCTGTAATAATGGCTTTAAATCTTTGTGAAAGATAAAGGACATATATTGTTTTTTAGCTAATTGATGAGTGACTAGTAATTGGATACGCGTTTTTTCATTCATATCAGAAAGATTTGCTTTACGTAGTTGTATGCCTTCCTCTGTAACATTAATTAGAATCTTTGAACGCTTCCCTTTCTCATTTTCTCTGTAAGCTAAACGTTCAACCGTTGTGTACAGTCTGTTTTGATCTTCTTGTAACTCTACATAATAATTGAGAAAAAATGTGCCAAATTGATTTTCTACTAGAAACTCGAACTCAATACTTGCCATATCCTCCCCTGCCATAATTAATTTCTTTTCCTGAGATGGTAATTTAATTTCAGCAATCCAGCCGGAGATAAGTGCCTTTAACAAGCCAAACGCATCAACAATAGTTGTTTTCCCAGAACCGTTTTGTCCATATAAACCTACAACATTGGGTTTAAAAAACGTCTCGAAATTTACCGCTAAAATAATTTCACCATGTCGTACATTTCGTAAATTTTGTATCTTTATTTTTTTGATTTTTATAATTGTCATCTCACTAAACATCCTTTAATGATATTTTCTTCTATTATAATTAAAATCGATATATTTTATAACAACTTCTATTTTAAAGACTGATATCATTAGCTATTATTCACTCCTAGTTTAAAGCCTATGACAATCATAATAGTGAGCATATGTTAGAAAAGAAAAAATGAAGAAAGGTGTGTTTCATTGTTCAATCCTAGATTAACTCCCGAAGATGACAATTTTGATGTTAACATTCCGTATCACCCTAGCATGCTTCCTGGTAGCTCCTATCCACCTTCATATCCGTCTCAACCATACCCATCGCGTCCTTCGATGCCATATCCATCACAACCTTATCCTTCGCGTCCTTCGATGCCATATCCATCACAACCTTATCCTTCACATCCTTCAATGCCATATCCATCACAACCTTATCCTTCGCGCCCTCCGATGCCATATCCATCACAACCATATCCTTCGCAACCTTCAATGCCATATCCTTCGCAACCATATCCTTCGCGCCCTCCGATGCCATATCCAGGCGGGCAATATCCTAGTTTCCCAGGGTTAAACTTACCAGGAATGCAAGATATGTTACCTGGCATGTTTGGTAATCCAAGGTAAATAACTATAACAAAAAAGGCTATCCATACGTTCAAATACGAACTAGTGGATAGCCTTTTTATCTATTACACGAAAGGATTTCCCCTTCCCCCATAAAATAAAGCCTTGAAATTTTCTACCTATATTTTAATCATTTGAAATCAACTTAGATAACGACTCTCAAGTCATTTCATATTAGTAAAAAGTTATTTTTTAGTAAAATTATCCACATCAAAAGGATTCATACGGACTAAAAACCTAATCTTTTATTTTAATTCCGAAGATCTACAGTTGAAATAGTAAGTTCTTTGGGTTGTGAATCATATTTTATGTAAGTATAGTTGTTTATTGTCAGGGTATAAATGGATTAATTTACATTCATATTTTTTTGAGTAAAAAGGAACATAAATTTTCATGATTAATTACATCTGAACTGTCAATTGTCGCGAGCACTTCTCGTTACATTCGACTATCACATCAACGATTGTCCCTTTTTTTATCTAAAATATGTTTTGTATATAATTTTAGGAGGAAGAGCATGAAGACAAGCAAGCAAAAGCATATGTCCATCAGTAAGAAATTAACGGCTATAACGTTAAATATCTTATTACTATATGGATTAGTTACTTTAGGTCTTTCCTATTATATAGTGAAAGGCAGCAATTTAAAAAATATGGACCTATCCCTTCATGATCAAGGAATGATTCTATCAAAGACTATAGATTTAAAAACATTGCAATCTGTATTGCAGGAACCTAATGCTAGTAACCCAGATGTCCTTCGTTTGACAAAAGAAATGGATGCTGTAAACAATCAATCAGATCTGATTACGAATCTTTTTCTCATTACAGTAGATGGAGAAAAAATAAATGCACCGGTTCTTTCGTCTAGTGTACTTAATGAAGGAGCTGAATATAATCAGGATATGATAGAAATGGGTCTATCCTCAGATTTCCTTGCAAAGATTAAAGAGGTTTTTAAAACAAAGGAAGCTACAGCTACTGAAATATATAGCGATGAGTATGGTAGCTATAAAACAGGACTCACACCAATTTTGGATGAAAATGGATCTATCTTAGCTGCTTATGCAATGGACTACGATGTATCAAAGGTAACTGCTAAGGCAATGTCAGAAGTATTATGGACTCTTGTAGTTACAGTTATTTTCTTAATTGGTTCTTCCATTGCAGTTTTCTCGCTTGTAACAAGAAAATTAACACCTATCCAACAACTTTCTCTACAATCTAAAAAGGTAGCAGAAGGTAATTTAGAGCTTGAGCCTTTACCTGTATCATCAACAGATGAAATTGGCCTCCTAACGAAAAACTTTAATTCCATGATTGAGAATTTAAGAACCGTTAATAAAAGTGCGGCAAATGTCTCTACACACGTTTCAAATTCTGCCAATATTTTATCAGCCAATATGCTGGAAGCGACAGATTCTTACAATAGTATAGCTTCATCCATGCAAGAGATCGCTGGGGGCGCTGATTTACAAGTACAAAAGGCAAAAGAAAGCGCCATTACAATTGAAGAAATGAGCATTGGTATTCAACGACTTGCCATGACATCAAATCAAATTTCAGAGTCCTCTATCCTTACTTCAGAAGAAGCTGAAAAAGGCAATGAATCTACTAATAAATCTGTCGCCCAAATGAATGTCATTAGTAAAGCTGTCAATCAATCTGCAGCATCTGTAAAAATGCTTGGTGAGCATTCAGGTAAAATTGAAGAAATCGTCGGTATTATTACAGGTATCGCTTCCCAAACGAATTTACTAGCGCTAAATGCAGCAATAGAAGCTGCTCGCGCTGGAGAAGCTGGAAGTGGCTTCGCTGTTGTAGCAGATGAAGTTCGCAAGCTTGCCGAGCAATCAGAGGCGTCGGCTCGTGAAATTTCCACGCTTATCTCCCATATCCAACATGATACGAATGAATCTGTCAATGTAATGAGACTAGCTGTGGAAGAAGTGGACAATGGTTTAATGATGATTAATGATTCTGAACAGTCGTTTAGTCAAATTTTAACTTCCATTCATCATGTTACTGGACAAATTCAAGAACTATCTGCAACGATCGAAGAAATGGCTGCGGGTATGGAGGAAGTAACTTCTGCCGTTAAAGATATGGAAGATTTCTCGGTAACTTCGAGAGATAATACGAGAGCAGTAGCCGAAACGTCTGCATCGCAACTTAACACTGTGCAGAGAGTTTCTGAAGAAGCTCAAGTGCTGAATGACTTATCAAGCGAATTATTAAACGTTGTCAACACATTGGAAGTGAAATAAGGTGAAACTTCATTCAGAGGGAGGGGTTCCCTCTGAATGTTAGTTAAACCAATTAGGCAGTTACATGTGGGATAAAAATGAAAGGAGCTGTCCTATAAGTAGAAGTAAGTCATTTTTTCTTGATTAGGCATCCCGCAGCGATTCGAGGGCTTTTATCAGCGATTTCGGTACCTTTATCAGCAATAGTCAACATTCTATCCATTAAAGCATAAAAAACATACTAAGATTAGTAGTACAAACCAAGGCCATGGTTTGTGCTACTATTTTATTTAGTAGAAGTGAAGAAAAGTCGACCAGCCTCTGGGATCATATAGAATCCGTATCATAAACTGGCTAAC
>NZ_MDDN01000018.1 GCF_001708185.1 Lysinibacillus xylanilyticus
CTCGCTCCAGGGTCTCGGGCCTACACGATGTAGGTCACGAAGGCGTTATCACAGGACGTGATGCTCTTAGCCTTCGTTCCTCTATCGCTAATCTCCAAGGAGTCGCCCAGCCTCCACTCCAATCAACTTATATACATGACATATGTTTTAACAAATGTCATCACCAAATTTTTATGATGAGCCAAATCGCAATAAATTATTCTTATAATACAAGACGTGATTATTAACTATATGTTTCCACCACATAGAAGATGAAGGCTGATTTCCACCGTAGATTGCTAGATTGCACGAGAATCGTATACCTTATATTGATAAAACATTAACCTACTTTAGCATTCGCCTTATATGTTAATTTACGCCATAAAGCCTCTAACGGACCTTGTTTCCATTTTGCTAGCCAAATCTCCGCCACAATCATTTGTACAACAATAATACCTACTGCAATTAACACGCCTGTTGCGACGCTCACTTTTCCATACCAACCAAATCCAAATTGATAAAATAAACATGTTCCAATGATCGATTGTAGTATGTACATCGTTAACGACATACGCCCCATTTTTGCAAAAGGACTGAGTAACTTCGGTACAACTGGCAGTAAGCAAAGTAATACAATAACCCCAATATATCCAACTGATAAAATTGGACCACCTATGTATACTTTCAAATAATCTAAGAAATACGTACGAGTAAACATGATAGGTAAGCTCTTGATAAAAATACCAATTGTCAATCCAGCTATTGCTAACGTCAGCCATAGCCATTTTAACTCCTTCGCACGTTCCACTAAACGCCATTTAGAGGCTGCAGCACCAATTAACATATATGGCAAAACTGTAAATAATGCCGCAAACCACATGCCTATCCCTGCTTGGACAGATAAATCGGTTAAACGTTGCATAAAAGCATCTAGCCAACTTCCCGTTCCATAAGCAGTGATTGCTTGCTCTACTGAAGTAATATCTAAATACTCATCAACTGCAGTATTAAAGTTAACAAACCCTACAATAAATACCATGAAAACTTGCATAACACTGTTAATCATAATACCGATTGATAATAACCAAATAGGATGTAGTCGTAGTAATAGCAATAAAAAAATGCCACAAAATGCATAAGTCATCAAAATGTCGCCCCACCAAATGAGCACAGCATGTAAAAAACCAAATACAAATAATACAGAAAGTCTTCGCAGTCCTATCGTATAGAAATTTTGTTCACGACTTTGCGCTTTCTTCCATTGCATAGCAAGTCCATAACCAAATAACATGGCAAACAGTGGATAAAAGCTACTTTGTACATAAATATCTAAATTTTGCTGCCACACTATATCTGATGGTGTTGTAAACCATGATGCCAAATCAATATATGGCATTGGCAAATAAAAGGCGAACATATTAACGAGTAAAATACCTAGTAAGCTTATACCACGTAATATATCTAATGTCGCAATGCGTTCCTGCAACATTGTCGGTTTTAACTCCACAAAATAGCCTCCTCTATATAATCAATTTCGCCTTAGCGTAATTGTAGCTGTCGCTTTGCTTTCGCTACAGAAAACAATTGCTGAAGGAAGATAACGCTTTAGTGAAAACAGGGTATGGTAAGCTGCAAGATTTCGCAATACTTACCAATAGCAATAAGAAACCCCCGTTAACACAGTGCGTTTACTTACCCATGTATAGCCTGTTCAATATCGAATAAATATAGAATTTTATCACTCACTTTGATTTGAAGGATAGCTTCAATTGCCTCACTATAAACTCTAAGTTGAACACCATATCGCCCTAATAGTTCCTTCGAGAGTGCTGGCTCCTCAGCAAAATGTGATTGGATGCTATCTGTCTTATAATCAAGCAAGATCCATTCACCATATTCATCCTCAAATAAACAGTCAATAATTCCTTGTACAATTTGAGCATCGCCATCTTCATCTACTCTACTAATCGTAAAAGGCATTTCTCTACGTATTTGCTTTGCTTTTTTAAAGCGAAGTCCAACGTCTGTTGTAAAGAAATTACATATTTTTTTCCATGGAACAACCGTCCCCTCAGCCTCCGTCAGTAGCTGTCTTGCCACTAAATCGGCGACAAACTCCTTTACCTCCTGTACGTTTGTAAAGCCATTTTGAGGTACATGCTGCATAACTGTGTGGACAGCTGTTCCAATTTCTGCGCCTGTCAGCTGTTTGTCCTGTAAAAAAGTTGGACGTGGCGCAATGGTTGTCGTTTTTTGCTTAGAAGGTATTGAAAAGTAATATTCAGGCTCCTCCTGTCGCTGAAGATTTTCTAAACGCTTAATTTCACTAACTGATGTTTTTGAGCGTTTTTGTGTCGATTGTTGGAATGGATACTGTGCTTGAAAGCGCGTCGTAATTTCTGACAGCAATGCTTCGTCCTCTGGCGTTTCTAGCATTTGCTGTACCTCATCCTCTAACCCCTGTATGTCATATGAATAGTGACTCGTTTCGATAGCACGTACCCACCAATGTGCTACATCTTCAGGTGCCTTATAGGAGGAACTGGAGATTGCTGCAAAATCAGTATGTCTAGCAACCGCTGGCCCAAGCCAATCAAAATAGCTATTAGCTCGTGCACGTAAATACTCCTGAAGCGGAGCATCTACCGGTAAACTTTGTGCATCCAGCCAATTGTCGAGCGTTTTACTCCAATTTTTCACAGACCCAATTAAAATAAGTCGCTCCTTTGCACGTGTCATTGCTACGTATAATACACGCATTTCCTCAGCACGCATTTCGAGCTCCTTTTTCTCCTTCAGTGCTAAAAATGGTAGGGATGTATAGGTAATACGATTTTCTGGATCAATCGCCTTTACTGCAAGACCAAAATCTTGATCGAATAAATATGGATTGTGGAAATCCATTTTATTAAACGGTCTTCCCATCCCTGCAACAAAGACAACAGGGTATTCCAATCCTTTTGAAGAGTGAATCGTCACAAGACGCACAACATCATCTTTTTCTCCAATCGATTTAGCAGTTCCTAAATCATCACCACGCGTACGCATACGATCGATAAAACGTAAAAAGCGGAACAGTCCACGAAAGGCAGTTTTCTCATACATTAAAGCGCGATCATGCAAAATGCGTAAGTTGGCCTGACGCTGCTTACCATTTGGCATAGCTCCAACCATCTCGTAATAATGCGTGTCTAAGTAAATCTTCCAAATTAAATCTGACAATGAACCACGTCGTGCTAAATCTCGCCAGTTTTCAAATGCCAACATAAAACGTTGAAGCTTCGCAAAAGTGTCAGATTGTACACCATGCCCATCACTTCGAATAAATTGCCTTAGTGCATCATAAAACGGCGCTTTTGAATCTGCTAGTCGTATTTTTGCTAGCTCATTTTCAGTTAAGCCAACAAATGGAGCACGTAGCACTGAAGCTAAAGGAATATCTTGATATGGGTTATCGACAACCTTCAGTACATTCAGCATAATCATGACCTCTAACGCATCGAAATAGCCTTTGGAGGACTCTGCATAGAGAGGGATTCCCGCAAGCTTAAATTCCTCCACTAAATCTGTTGACCATGTCATTGAACGCATTAAAATCACAATATCGCTATATTTTAGTGGTCGTTCTGTCTTCGTTTTTGTATCAAATACAGTTGTCCCATCCTCCATCATCTGCCGGATACGCTCAATAATAAAACGTGCCTCATACTGTGATTTTTTTAATTCCTCTAGTTCAGCTGCTTCACTTGCAACATCTTCTGCCTCTTCTTCCTGCTCCTCTGCTTCAGGAGGATGCATGATGACTAGCTCCACCGGAACTTCTCTATCATCATATGGCGCTGCTGGCTTTAATGAAGCATTTTCATCGTATAGAATTTCTCCAACACGCTCTCCCATAATTTGTGCAAAAACGTAGTTCGTAGCGTTCAACACTTCTTTCCGACTACGGAAGTTAGCGTTTAAATCGATACGCATTCCTGTTAAATCTGGGGTCTCTAGAAACTCACTGTACTTTCGCATAAAAAGCTTCGGTTCTGCCAAACGGAAACGATAGTAGAGTAGGAACCCAGCGCCTTGCTACATTTTTGTAGTAGGTTTCCAGTGAACCCCTCCCCGAACCGTACGTACTCCTCTCAAAGTATACGGCTCTCCACTTATAACAAATCTATCGTTGTTTATGAATTTCTTTATGACATTTATCACACACGACTAACGTTTTTCTTTGCTTAGCGAGCATTGTCCATTCCCAATATTTTTTTCCCTTTAAATTCTTCACTTTATTTATGTGATGAATCTCGAATTTTGTATCGGGGTGATTGTCTCCACATAATTCGCATCGTCTTGCACTTAGTCGTTTTTCTAAATCATTTCGCCCTGATATACATAAAGATTAGGTAGTTCATCTATTGTTGCTTTGACGCTTTCTTTCTTCTTTTCAAAACCATCTTTATAGAAATATGCTATTCTTTCGCCTTGTTTTGTTTCGTATTTTACTCCCCAATACTTACCTTGTTTAAACTTAACCTTCATTTTTGCTACTGAGGATTTGTATTTATTCGCGAGTGTTTTTAAACAGCTATATTCCATTACATAACGTAATTGCCACATTTTTTGGTTTACATTTTCCGCTAGAGCATAATAATTATATAAACCACGCAGCTCTGCGTTATACGTTTCGATGATTTCTAGATCAGAAAGTCCAACTAATCTTGTTCGATGCAACATATCCCATTGTTTCGCATCAATGTCTTTGACCATTTTATTTTTTACGATTACTTTTTCAATTGTTCCTTTAGGTATTCGTAATTGTACATATCCCCTATATTTACATTTAATAACACCGTTTTTATCTTTTGCCGTACTTAAATCATGGCTAATTGATATATCGTAGCTTAAAAAATTCGCAAACTTTGTACTATGCGTAATGAGCGTCTTATCTTCTGACAATTCAAGTTGTAAATAATTTTGTAAGAAGTCTTTCATTGCTTGCTTAAGCATTTCACAATCTTCTTTACTACCGTTGACGCCAACAATAAAATCATCTGCATAACGTACATATTTTAATGCTTTATATGTGTCCGTGTTCGACTCATAGTACGGTAAATTAAGCATTATTTTCTTATTCGCCTTATATTCTTCAATCATTTCTTTTCGCAAGACTTCATCTTCTGTTGCATTAATCTTTTTATGCAAACGTTGGTTACGCATATCATATTTTCGATATTCAGTATTACGTTTACGTTTTTTTGGTTCACCTAAATCAAAAGAAGGTTTTAATTCTTTTTCAATATAATCATCAAATTCATTTAAATAAATATTCGCTAGTAGCGGACTAATAATACCGCCCTGTGGAGTTCCACTATACGTCTCTTGGAATCGCCAATTTTCAACGAATCCTGCTTTTAAGAACTTCCACATTAAACGAATGAATTTTTCATCTTTGATACGTTTTCTTAAAATAGTAATTAAAACTTGATGATTGATGTTATCGAAAAATCCTTTTATATCGCCTTCAATGAACCAGTTTACCCCAGTAAAGGTTTTCTTCATTTCGACTAATGCTGTATGACAACTTCTTTTTGGTCTGAAACCATGCGAATGGTTTGAAAATTTAGGCTCATAAATTGCTTCTAATATCATACGACAAACTTCTTGTACGATACGATCTGTAAACGTTGGGATACCAAGTGGTCGTGTGTCACCATTTTTCTTTGGGATATGAATACGACGAACTGGCTTCGGTTGATAGCTTTCATTTTTCAACGTATCAATGATTGCTTGAATTTTTTCTTCCCCGAATCCATCCGCTGTTTCTTCATCAATACCTTTTGTTGCACTACCTTTATTTTTGTATATCTTCGTATAGGCTTTTATATAAAAATCTTCATTGTATAAATGTCTGTATAGACGGTCAAATGTATATCCGTCTTTCATTGCTTGTTTCGATAGATTGTATAAGACAATTTCTGAACTTTGCATAGAGCATTTCGCTCCTTTCCTCATTGTTTATACGTTATAAGCTACTCCCCTTCGCCATGTAATAGGCTTTCCCTATCTCCGACTACTACGAGAGCTCCGTTACCTTATTGGATATTCAGTACCTTTGTACATAGCCTAGTGGCGTTCCAACTTAGGTAATCCCCATTTAGTATATTGTATACAGGCTTGATTCATTGTCGGAAGGAACGTTCATCCTTTTCTTCAATCTTGAAGAGTGTCTATTCTTTCATCAATCAGAAACTAGGATTGTGCATCAATCTAGTACACTTTCCTATGTTCAGTCGCAAGCATCTAATACGCTGAACAGAATAGAATCTAGGTTTCAAACGGTTTCCTAGATGGTTAAGCATGACCCCACTCGGACTATTCTTCAAGCAGTTTAGCCTTCTTCCTTATATGAATCTTTTATATCTTGCCATTCAGTCGTAGCCTTTCCGTTTAAGCTAACTTATGACTTTAACCGACATGCTACACTCCCTCTTTGGTTTCCCGCCAAGATAAGTCGGTTGATATATAAACCGTTTCTTTAATTTATTCACCGCCAAATGGTGAAATATACAATACCCTTATGGGCGCACGATACTTTGCTTTACGTCCCCAACCATAAAAAGGTTTCCCTCTTGCTCACTACCTGTTTTCACAAGCTGTAATATCGTTTCTTGTAGCATATTTGATATGGATAGGTAAGCCTTTGAACCATCTCCAGCTTTTCCCCCCATTCACACCGTACGTGAGGGTTTCCCCTCATACGGCGTTCCATCAATTAACTGCTCTTCATCCTAATATTTCATTTCCGCAAAGCCTGTCTCTTTAATGCTTTATTGGCGTTAACCGTTTCAGTCAATGTCCTCACCTCTATCAATCAAGAGATTGTTCAGTGATTCCATTTCTCTTGGTCCTACTCGCTTGAAAATCATGAAATATAGTATGAGTGTTCAATTAACTAACTAATGGCTATCCCTCCACTGCTTGTTATCACAGCTTCACAGGTACTATGCCATCACTTTCACTGACTTAAAATAAGGTTATAACATACAAGTTTTTCCCCTATACCTTTTCACCGAGTACAATCTCTCCAAGTAGTCAGCTTACCACGTTCCAAGAAATCATATCTGTACATATAATACCTTTAGGTCATTCCTCTAACCCTGTTAGCTTGATAGTGCCTGTAACACTATAAGGTGTTTCATAAAGACAAATTTTACTCCACCTCACTAACCCAACAATAAGTTGGTGTACCCTTTCGAATACCTATACCTCTAGAGCCGTACATTCGGAATTTCGTCAGTAGGAAGTTTTGTTCCCTACATTCTAACCATGAGTATTTTTATAGAACCCCAGCCTATCTACCACACAAAGTGCCTCCACTCCGCTTTCCTGTTATTAGGGTGATATTCAACTGACTTCACCGAGCTTATAACACCATCATGATTGCACATGACAATGCTATTCGGAGGATTAGGTCGAGCCTTTCAGAGCGTTACTTCATCATTCGACTCATCCGATTTCTTAGTTCTCCTAGCAAATATGCTAGTGGCTAATCTTTTCAATTAGCAACGTGTCGCACTATCTTGATATTCATCAACAAGCACTTCTTTAAAACGTTGTTTCAAATCTAATGCAACAGGTGAAGGTTGTAATTCACCTTCGACCTCTTCAGTTAAAATTTGCAATGCGAAATGCTCTAAATCCGAGAAATCAATAATTCCTCGTTCTAATTTGGCCATGCGGAACTGTTCGCTAAAAACATTTGTCAATTCGACTAATGTTCCAATCGTCGGACTCATTAATCGAATTTCTTCAAGCAAGCGCGCAGGAGTCCTAACAAAAAAGGTCTCTTTAAGCTTATTCACAATTTTCTTAGCTGCCTCTCGCTTTTTCTTGGCAAGCTCCTGTAGCTCCACATCTACTAATGCATCCTTTGATACACGCTTTAAAGTTGACCATTTCACAGTAGCAAAATAATCAAAGAGTTCCTGCCACGTTCCTTCACGACTAATACGAATTCCTTCCTGAATCATGGCAAAATCCATCTCTGCGGTTTCAGCATATGGTGCAGGTCCCGCAGGCTGTAGCGTAATTGTACGCATTTCAGAAATTAAAACGAATGCCTCTTCAAGACTATGCTTGACTGTTAATTTCACATATTTCGACAGCTCTAAATCATCAATTGTCACGTCTGCCGCTATGTCATATGTCTTTGGTAAACTACGAAGCCATTTTTGAGGCTCTGCATGAACACGAGACGTATCATAAAGCTTGCTTATTAAAGTTTCTATAGCCTGATCATCACGATCCGATGTAAAGCTATCAACTAGCCTATAGATTGCTTGAACCTCTGCCTCATCCTCAGAATCGTAAGCATTTTCTAGCACATCTGCTAATATATCATCTCTTAACAAAGCAACCTCTGCCTCATTCGCAATACGAAAGCCTGGGTCAATATCTAGCATATAGGCGTATTGTTTAACAATGGCTAAACAGAAGGAATGCAGTGTTGAAATTTGTGCTTTATTGACAAGGCTTAGCTGGCGTCGCAAATGATTGGAAGTTGGATTTTCTGCAATAGCTTTTTCAAGTGCCTCAGCCATACGATGACGCATTTCAGCAGCAGATGCATTTGTAAAGGTTACAACAAGTAACTCATCCACATTAATGGGATTTTCTGTGGCAACTACCTTCTCAATCATGCGATTAATAAGAACTGCCGTTTTACCAGAGCCTGCCGCAGCCGATACAAGTGTATCCTGACCGCTTGCATAAATTGCCTTCCACTGGTCATCTGTCCATGTGACTTCCGCTGGCTTTTTAGGTATTTTTTGTACCAACTTACTTCATCTCCTTCCGAATTTTCTCAACGATATCATTCGGTTTTGCTTGCTGTAACTGACGATAGTTTTGTTTACCATCAGATGGGTCAAATTGACAAACAGCTGTAAATTGACAGTAGTCACATGCTGTTTTTGCTTTTAGTTTATAAGGACTTATGGAGGTATCCCCCGCTAAAATTCCATTGCCTGCTTCTTGATGCTTGCGCCGTACAAAATGTTGTAGATTTTTCATATCATTAACAGGTACAATGCGTGACTGAGATTCTGACGGTGTCCCATCTTTTTTCATATAGACAGGAATGATTTTCGAATGCCCACTCGATTCCTCTAACTGCTCGTCCATCGATAAAATGGCCTCCGCATTTTCTGACAAAAGACCTTTCATTTTGTATTGTTTTAAACGGTCTTCCTCAATTTCGCTGTCGCTTAAATCCTTATCAAGCTTTAGCATCGGATTGTGGACATGTACATAAAGAACCCCAGCTGGCTCCGCTTCACCTGGTAACCAGTAAGAAGCATTTTCCATCGCTACATCTAAATACGTTAGCACCTGAAGTGACAATCCGTGGTAGACCTCATTCAAATCTAAATCACGAGCGGATGATTTATAATCGACGATCCGTAAATATGAGCGATCGTCAATAGCTGCACTATCCACCCTATCAATACGACCTCGCATAAACATTTTCTTACCACCTGTTAAATCAATTTCAAGTGGTGGAAGCTGTTCATGTTGCCCTGGTCCAAAAGATGCCTCAATAGCAATTGGCTTAAAGTGAGACACATTCGCATGCTGTGTAAGTGCCGTCATTGTTCGCTCGACAATACGAATAAGTTTTCGCTGAATATAGCGATAACGTGCGCTTGACAGTAAAATTTGATGTGAAAATACCGGGACAATTTGCTCAACGGCTTGCCTTGCTAATTGTTTAATTTGCTGCTTTGTTAAACGTATCCATGATAGCTGCTGACGGTGTGTCTCTTCAGTAATCCATTTCAAAGCCTCATGGAATAAATCGCCCATTGCAAATGTTTCTAGTCTATACTCTTCTCGCTCTTCTAGACGAAGCCCATACGTTGTAAAATGCGAAAATGGACAACGGAAATACTTCTCAATACGAGACACACTAGATGTTAACTTTTGACCATATAATTCCTGTGTAATGTAGTTTTCCAATGGCTCAGCTTCATTTTTATGTGTAATTGGATGTATAACTCGTTCAAAAATGAGTGCCCAATAAGGATCCTGCATATAAAATTTTTGCAGGGCAAGCCACTCTGGCGCAAGCTCACGACTGTGTTCAGCTTGGCGTTTTTGAACCATTAAATGTGCTAAAGCTGTACGTGGATGACGTAAATACGGTAAAGGACTTTCTTCAAGTAATTCAATTGGATCAATCACAACTCGCTCAACCTTGACACCACTCAAAAGCCCAGTCGTTCTATCATTGCCGATAATTTTCTTTATATAGAGTGAGGACAATAGCGCCTTACCCTCTTCATCAGCTGTTGGATAGGACATATATAATTTATCAGATGGTGTCGTTAAAGCACGGTATAGCAGGAAATTTTCTTGCAGTAAACGATTTTTAGATGTTGGCGCAAGCTCATAGCCAATTTGACTAAACCATTCACGTTCTGTATCTGACAGCAATCCCTCATACTCCATACGAGTTGGATAAACCCCATCATTCATCCCTAAGACGAAAGCGACTTTTATATTCGATAAACGAGCTAAATCAACTGTCGCTACCATGACCTCATCTAATGTAGGAGGGATACGAGAAAATTCTAATGTATCAAAGCCCTCATCTAAAATTTTCGCCGCTTCTTCTACAGACAGTTCCTGTTCCCCAAACATGTATACAAACTGATCGAGCACGGCAATCCATTCTTTCCATGCTTGGTCATGCTCGCTTGCAGCTAATGCATCCCCTCGATCAAGCTCACGTTCTTTCATTGCTTGGAGCTTTTCATAAACTTGTAAACTCTCAATCAGCTCAAACAATGCTGTCGCTACATCTCTACCTGTTGTCGCTGTTTCTAGCTTGTCCTGTAACAATTTTAGTGGCATACGAATTTCATCACGAATGGCCTCGATTTCTGCCTGCATCGCACGTTCTTCATCCGTTTGCACGCGTGAATGGAATTCAAGACCACGATACTTTTTGAAAAACCACCTGGCCTCCTCAAACCAGCGCTCACCATAGACGCCCTGTGCTAAACAGTAGTTTTCTAAACGATCCGCACGCTCTCGCCAAACACTTAGCTCAGCATGTAACGGGAAAAACAAATCTGTTTTCACGCTACGAAAAACCGGTTCATATTTCCAGTTAGAAGTGATAACCTCTAAAGCAGATCGACTTAGCTCAATTAAAGGATGATGTAGCATCGTCTTTTTAGAGTTGGTAAAAATAGGGATTTGATATTGTTGAAAAATAGTTGTGATCAATGGGTCATAAACATCTGCTTGTCTATAAAGTAGAACTATATCCTGATAACGATAGCCATCTTCCTTTGTCAGCTTTGTTATTTCCCGGGCAATGGCATGTATCTCTGCACGACGATTGGATGCCTCTAGTACCTTTACATCACCTGTAGTTTCTTTCGTTTGAGGCACCAGATGTGCAAACTCACCTTCCAAATGTTGTAAATCCTTAGATTGAAAACGATATGCATGATAGAAATGGATCGGTGCATCGATTTCAATGCCCTCCTCATAGGCGATATCGTGTAAACGTTGGTTCGTAGATGCAGCTTCATGGAATAAAGACTGTTCATCATAAACTTCTTCGATATGGTCAAAGGGAAGAACGACGGTTACTTGTTTCGTCACTTTTAATAACTCTTTTACAAGCTCTAATTCTCTTACTGTGAATGCTGTAAAACCATCTATATAAACTGTCGCTCTCTTCATCGTTTCAGAGTATTTCAGTTGCTCTGTTAAAATTGGATAATAGCCCTCGCTATCCACATAAGTTGTGCCAAGTCTCTCTTCCAAAGCGTGTAAAACGACTTGTAAATCATTCGTTTTAGCTTGCAATGTATTAGGCGCATCAACGGCCATTAAAGATGCTGTCACTTCAGCTAACACTGAACTATTTACGCTATATCGACTAAATTCTCGTAATAGCGTCTCAATTTCCTCCGTAAAGCCTCGTTTCCCGGCGGCTTGGCGAAATAACGAAAATTCACTTTTTTGTTCCTCTAAAAGTTTGCGGATCAGCATTCGATAGCCATAGCCATTTACTTCTTTTCGAGCAATCCCGCCCGTTTCCTGTAACACCAGCCATGCCAATCGTTTAAATGTCATGACTTGCGCACGGATTAAGCCTTGCAAGCCATGTTTATTCGTTAGCTCATACTCCGTTGAGTAAGACATTTGGTCAGGAACAATTATAAAAATTGGATGACCTAACGGATCTGATTTTAGTTGCTCGACTATCTCATGATGAATAAATGTTGATTTACCTGTTCCTGAACGTCCAGAAACAATACGCAATGTCATATACTCTTCCCCTCCTGTTAATATTCTATTTAATAAAATATGCTAATCGTATATACCCAACGCTTTACTACCCAACCTGTGCGTTTGTTGATATACCCAAGCACTTTACGATTCTACCTGAGCAGTTATTGCATGGGCCTGATTACTTTGCCGTTCTCCCTGGGCATTGCCTACCCTTATTGAAAGATAAAAGCCCCTGTTCTCATTCTACATGATACAAGGGGCTAGATGTGTATATTCAACTTTCATCGTTGATGATTTTTCGTCAATTTTCGCGCTTGTTTTAAATCTCGCTCCACACGTGCATTTAATCGTTTCTCTAAAAGCTTGCCAATCCACCAAAGCATAACAATCGCCACAGCTGCAATAATTAGTTTTTTAGGGCTTGTTAGTAACGCTCTTAAATCATAACCAAGCACGCTCATTCCTAAAATCATCACGAACTTCCCTGCCAATAACACAATTAAATAAAACTTTTTGTAAATATGAGATAGCCCCGCTACAACGTTTACAATGACTGAGGGTGTAAACGGAAAACACAGTAACACGAATAGTGGACTAATCCCATTCATATCTACCCATTTTATTAGCTTTTCTACTCTTTTACTACCTGTTACAAATCGAAGCTTTGGATGCTTGCCAAAATGTCGGACAAGCAAAAATACTGCATATGAACCCGCTACAGATCCTAGCCATGACAATAAAAAACCAAACCATAAACCATATGCACTTGCATTAACAACAACGAACACGACCAAAGGTAAAAACGGTAAAAATGCCTCTATAAAAGGTAATAAAAAACCAATGATTGGGCCAAGTGCTTGATATTGTTCCGTTATATGCTCAATATTTTCTACAGTAAACCATTCACTCAAAATTGACACCTCTATTTATACTGCAAAATTAAATGTAAAATCGTTAGCGCTTCAGTAGTATTTTTATACTCATGGGGCTGATGCCCTGAGAATACTAGTGTATCCCCTTCTTCTAGTTTTTCATGCATATCACCAGCAGAAATAGTGGCTTGTCCTTGGATAACGGTCACAGTTTCTTCCACTCCTTCTGTGTGGGCTTCGCTCCTGCTAAAGGCACCGGGCTCCATTTCAATCTTATAAAGCTCCCAGCCACGTTCTGGATTATAAGGAATAATGGAATATACACGATATCGCCCTTCGTCTTCATCTACATGTGGCGCATCCTTACTACTATATTTCATGAAATGTGCTGTCGGTGGCTGCAATAAGCTAGAAAATGACGTGCGCATACCTGCAGCAATTTTCCAAATCGTCGATACGGTAGGGTTTGCCTCCCCCTTTTCAATTTGTGCTAGTTGCGCTTTACTTACCCCTGTAGCTTTGGCAACATCGTCTAAGCTTAAATGACGTTGCTGACGAATCTTTTTTAGTTGAAATGCTAAATTTCGGCTCATTTGTTCCATTTTTATTCACCAATCTCTATTGTTTATTTTATAAGACATATGTATACTTTAATAAACATCAAGAAATATCAAACTATTCCATCATTAGTATACATGGAAATTTTTCAGAAAGGATGATCTATCTATGACAAGTACGACAGAGCTGCGGAATGAAGCAGCAGCTCACACACCCAATGACAACTTTTTACAAGGCGTAAAAGATTGTGTTCCCACCTTACTCGGCTATATTAGTATAGGACTTGCTTTCGGCGTTGTAGGTTCCGCTTCTGGCTTATCGGTACTTGAAATTGCACTTTTAACTATACTCGTCTATGCAGGCTCCGCGCAATTTATCTTTTGTGCACTTGTTTTAACCAATAGTCCGGCTTCTGCTATTATTGTAACCATTTTTGTCGTAAATCTACGCCATTTATTAATGAGTTTAACATTAGCTCCTCATTTTACACACTATTCCATGCTCAGAAATATTGGTTTCGGTACATTATTAACGGATGAAACATTTGGTGTAGCTGTTACGAAGCAAATGCAGACTGGTAAGCTATATGGCAAATGGATGGATGGACTGAATATCACGGCTTACTCATGTTGGATTCTTTCTTGTGTAGCTGGTGCATATTTAGGGCAATGGGTCGCAAACCCTGAAAAATGGGGCTTAGATTTTGCATTGATTGCTATGTTTGTGGCACTTCTTGTACTTCAACTTAGCAGTGTAGGTAAAAGTAAAATAATGCATTATCTTATGTTAATCGGCTATATGATTGTTACTATGTATGGCCTTTCTTATATCGTACCTTCCCATGTAGCTGTTCTACTTGCAACAGTTATTGTAGCCACAATAGGGGTGGTGACAGATAAATGACGACAACCGCTTCTATGGTCTGGCTGATCATTGGCTGTGCACTTGTAACTTGGCTACCACGTATTATTCCTTTTATTTTCGTACGAAGTGTAAAACTACCAGATGTTGTAATGAAATGGTTAAGCTTTATCCCTGTCTGCATTTTAAGTGCGCTTGTTATTGAAAATTTACTGGATACAGAAAGTGGAAAAGTCGTGACACTCGATTGGCCTGTATTTATTACATTTGTGCCAACGCTTATTATTGCACTCGTTACAAAAAGCTTATCTATTACAGTTGTAGCCGGTGTTATCATTATGGCAGCCGTACGATTTTTCATGTAAAAAGGTCAGTCCTGAAAGTGAGAAAACTTCACTTTGGACTGACCTTTTAATTTAAAGAGTATCTTTATTTTCTTTCATTTTACTTGCTAACCAAAAGCCTACTGTTAAAGAAAATGCATCAATCACATATAAAGTAGGCGTGGAAGTGTAACCTGCATATACAGATGCCGCAATTAGAGCAATCGCTAATATTAGTGCAACATAACGATTAAACGTAATTCTCGTAAACAATAACACGAGTAATGCTGGTAAAAATAACGCTAACATCATTTTCCCGAAAACATCCATTAGAAGTCCCTCGGCTCGGCTAGTAATAATCCTATACGATAATGATCATTACTATATATAACATGCTGTGTTAAACGAATTTCATTATTACAGTCTAATACTTCTAAACGACAATGTGCCGCATTTAATTGCAAAGCTTCATATAATTCATTTTCAGTAAAAATGGAACGACCATTTACTTTACGAATACATTCCCCCGCAAGTAAGCCCATCTTTTCAGCTGGAGAATCAGGAAGAACAGCCGCAATAATAGCTCCTTTCGAGCTCGGTGCAACTGCATAAATATCCTTTTTATCTTGCATTGCATAGAAGATTGAAATAACAATACGAAGTACTGCACCTACTGCCAACGTAATAAAACCGATGAACGGCTCAAAAGCTGCTATCAGTCCACCTATTAAAATAAGCTGTCCTAGTAGTAACACGGATCGCCCCATTTTAGGAAATTTAACAACCGGCATTTCTTTTCTAGTAAGCTTTGAAAATCCTATAACAATTGGAAATAATACGAGTGCAAAGCTACTCTCTCCTAATGTAAATTGTGGCCAATACGGCAAGTCTGCCGGAATAATATCTCCAGGTATTACAAAGAAAATTGGCAGTACCCATACATTTCTTGAACGATAGACAATTGCCTGCATACCCCGCTTCGTTTTTTCAACTCGTGGTGTCGTAACCTTCATTGCTGTACGACGAATTAACATGCCCTCAGCAATCACACTTAGACCTGCTAAAATCGTAATAGTTACAATAGCGCCATCTAATAAATTGGTACCTTCTAAAGAGATTTTCCACCAAGAAAATGTCCAATTGTATTGATACATCAACCATATTACTAGTGTTGCGAGCCCCATCGTATAGATAGGCGAAAGTGCATTAATGCAGAACAATAATAGTGCTAACACAGAAATGACTATTAAAATCATTAAGAAAGCTTTAGGCACTGTTAAACCTAAACCAACACTTATTAGTGAAATGAGGAGGGCATTTAGCCAACCATATTTCCATTGCCCAATTAGCTCTGTCCACCCCCAAATAATACGTCTATTAAAAAATTTACGCTCCTGCTTTACACGACTATAACCTAATAATATCGCAAATAAAATCGCAATGTACACTAATGGGTTGAGTAAAAAGCGGCCAATCGCTGTTACAATTTCTATTAATATATCACTAACCATACGAACACCCGCCATTCTGTCTTGAATACTATGAATTTATTGTATCAAACGACTACACTCTTGCGTAGTACAAACTAGTAGAAAGCTTTCTATTCTTATGATTTATCTTCATTGAGCGGATGTTACAACATATCAATTATGCCATTGTAAGTCTATATTATTTATTGTTCAATATTGTGCAATAAAAAGCTTGTCGCCATTTGGAACTGTAAATCATTTTGACGATCCTCTTTATATTTTTTCAATGTTTCATTTAAGCTGTTAAAGAAGGTACTATCCATATAAATATTATCTTCTACTTGTTTCAATTCCTTATCTTTACGATAAAGCTTAACAGCCTCTTCCGTCGTGTCATCAAAATAACCATCTAAACGAGCAATTTTATATCCTAACTTTTTTAAAGCATTTTGCGTATAAGAGATTTCCTCACTCATATCGCCCACTTTAAACTTCCCTGATAGTGGATGCATTTGGAAAGCAACTAATTCATTTTGTTCAATGACTAAATTAGCCTCAATACCTTGCCCGTGAATCCATTCGCGTTTCGGTGTCAGCCATTTATTTGTGGACAGTTTAAGCTCTCCACCATTTGACAGTGACCAAGATTCCTGCACTGTTCCCTTCCCAAAGCTCTTAACACCAACAAGGGAGGCACGTCCCCAGCCTTTTAAAGCACCACTAAGCACTTCACTAGCCGATGCACTGCCTTGATTTTGCAACACAACAATCGGTATTTTATTCATTGTCTGCAAATATTTTTCATCAAAGCTTTTTGATTCCGTTTTTAATGGTTCCATAGCACCTTCAGCATTTTGCATATACGCAAACACTTTACCATTCTCCAATACCGTGCTCAATAGTGCTGCGACGCTATGTAAATAACCGCCTGGATTATCTCGCACATCGATCACTAACCCTTTGATATCTTTTCGGAGTAATTTACTCGTTTCGGCAACCCACTCATTAGCTGTTTTCTCACCAAAAAGCGAAATTGCTACATAGCCTATCGAGGTATCTTCTACATTCACTACTTCGCTTGTTACTGTTTTATTGGAAATTGCTGCTCGTTCCATCGTCATTTTAATATGCTTATCTTCACTTGGACGATAAACAACAATTGTCACTTTTGTTCCCTTTTCTCCTTGAATTAAATGCATCAATTCACTCATCGATTTACCATCTACTCGAACACCATCAACTTGTACAATTTCATCGAGAGAGCGCATTCCTGCTTTATCTGCCGGGGACGAACGGACAGGAGACACAATAATAAATTTTCCGTTATTTTCCGTTAACTCGATCCCAATGCCCACTCTTTCTTCGGCTAACATTTGTCGGTGTTGTTCTGCCTCTTCCTTCGAATAATAAGTACTGTAAGGGTCCTTAATAGCATCTGCCATACCGCGAAGTGCTCCTTCTACTAACACATCTTTTTTCGTACTGTATACAGATTTTTTCTCAATTAAATTCAACGCTTCATTAATCGATTCGGCCTCTGTGACGACCGGCTCCTCTTTATCCCCTAAATTAAACCAATCAAAATAAATTCCACTACCTAGCAATAAACTACTAGCAAGTACGCCGACACCCGCCATTATTTTGCGCAAACCTTCCCTCCTCCGTCTCTTTTACTGTATGACTTTTATTTTTCAAACATACAAGATTCAGCTTCAAAATAATTTGTTGAATACTATGCTTTTGGTTTAGCAAGTATTCTATGAGTGCTTCGCGGATATTTGTGACTGCGGGTATTTGCCTTTCGTGCGTGGATATTCTAGCGTCTATCGCGGATATTTACTTTACTTACGCGGATATTTACTTTACTTACGCGGATATTCCGGCGTCTATCGCGGATATTTACCTTACTCGCGCGGATATTCCGGCGTCTATCGCGGATATTTATTTCCCTCCTCGCGCGGATATTCCGGCGTCTATCGCGGATATTTACCTTACTTTCGCGGATATTCCGGCGTCTATCGCGGATATTTACCTTACTTTCGCGGATATTCCCCCCTGAGCGCAGGTGTTTATTCTTGAATCAAGGATATTTTATATAAAATTTTCACATAAAAAAATCTGCTTCGTTTCTTTAACAAAAACGAGCAGACTCTTTACATTTATCTTGTTAATCTAATTCATCAACATAACTTTTTAGCATATCCATATCCATCGGCCCTGAAATGGCACGTTGAATGTATCCCTTTGAATCAATAAAATAAGTGGTAGGAATTGTCATGACATTATATTGTGGAGAAACTTCTCTTTTTTGGTCAAGAAGGATAGGAAATGTTAGTTCGAAGCTATCTCTAAATGTCATAACGGTATCAATTTTTCCGTCAGCTGAAAATTCACGCTCTTCCGATGTTAAATTGACAGCTATGATTTCCACATTATCTTCTTTAGCATGTTGTTCATAATACTTTTGCATATGTGGCATTTCAGCCTTACATGGTGGACACCATGTCGCCCAGAAATTTAACACGACTTTCTTTCCGCGAAGGTCGCTCAATGTTACCTCGTCACCATCCAAGCTTGTTAACGTAAAATCTGGTGGTGTATCTCCATTTTTTAAGCCAATCTTTTGTTCATCCATTTCTTTCCCAAGAGAGGCTGTTTCAATTTCACGATCCTTATCAATCTGCTGTTTAACATATGTACCAATCATCGCAACTACCAATAACACGACGATAAGCAGCCCAATATTTCTTTTCATTTCTTACCTCCCAGTAATCAAGTGCTTTGTGAGAATTTTTTTGAGCAGTCGTATATTGTTATACCCAGTATAAGTAATACGACGCTCACCCATACAGCCGGTTGCCATAAACCATGCGGCTGAAAGGAGGCTACAATTTTACTTCTAATTATCTTTTACAATTATCTACCAAAACAACGCTGAGTTCAAGATACTACTATATAAATGTCTTCCTCAAACGTTCCGCCGACTGAGCCCTTCCTCAAGGTTATTTTACCCCTCGCTTTTTTGTTTCTATCTATCACTTTGATAATTCCATCCTTCACTTTGCTGCTTCCATCCGTCACTTTGATAGTTCTATCCGTCGTTCTGCTGCTTCTATCCATCGCTTTGATAATTCTTTCCGTCGTTCTGCTGCTTCCATCACTTCGATGATTCTTTCCCTCATTTTATGTTCTATTCATCACTACTAATAAGAAAAAAGCTATACATTAGATTCATCTAATGTATAGCTTTTACTATTTTTACAACGGAATATATTTTAAAGGATTAACACTACCGACTGATTGTCCTTGCCAAGGGCCGTTGTGCACTTCAAAGTGTAAGTGTGGTCCTGTTGAACGTCCAGTACTACCCATTGTTGCAATTTGCTGACCTTGGGATACCTCTGCACCAACACTAACATTGATGGAATTTAAGTGTGCATACACTGTTGCATAAATTTGACCATCAATTGAATGTGTGATAATGACAGCATTACCATATGAACTAAGTGGTGCAGCATAAGATACAACACCGTCAGCAGCTGCCCAAATTGGCGTACCTGTACTATTTGCAAGATCGACTCCATAATGGAATTCTGGACCTGCACCAATATTACGCCAGCCATATGGCGATGTTAGACGACCATTTGTCGGGTTGATCCACGTACCATTTGATTGCGGAGCATGGACGACATTTGAAGATCCACCACCATTATTTTTAGCTGCATTTGCTGCGGCAGCGGCTGCTGCTGCCTTACGTTTTTCTTCCTGTTGACGGGCAATTTCTGCTAATCGTTTTTGCTCATCAATAATCTTTTGTTGTAATTCTTCACTAATTTCAAGTGCCTCAGAGTATTCTTTTTCAAGTAAAACTTTCTCTGACTTTAGTTTTTCTTGTTCTTTTTCTAATTGATCAACTAATTTGTTTTTCTCAGCTTTTTGTCCATCCAATGATGCTTTTAAACGATCAAGCTCAGCTTTTTTATCTTCAAGCTTTTTGCGTTTGCTTTCTAAGACTTGCTTTTGTTCCTCTAATTTTTGCTTGTCCTCTTTTTGCTCATGGATAATTTGACGGTCCGCTTCCATTAATGAATTAACAGCAGAGAATCGATCGATAAAATCTACGAAGCTACTAGAACTAAGTAGTACGTCTAAATAGCTAACAGTACCACTTGCCTGAATGGCACGAGCACGATCCTCTAACAATACATCACGCTCTTCAATTTTGCGCAGAAGCTCTGCTATAGAATCTTCTAAAGCTTTTATTTCTTCATTTGCAGAATGAATTTCCGCCATTACATTTTTAATATTATTATTAGTTTTTTCAATTTCAGCGTTTAATGATTGAATTTGATCTAATATTTGTTGTTGCTTTTCTTCATTTGCAGTAATAGCATTTGATTTATTATTGATGGATGAATTTAAGCCATCTTTCTTTGATTCAATTTGATTTTTTTGATCTTTTAAATCCGATAAATTAGTTGCATATGCTGATGGAGTTTGGATAAAAAGAAATAGTGCAGATGCTGCTGCAAGTGTTTTTATAGAGTTTTTCGCCATACTTTTCACCGATTGAACTCCCTTTCGACTATTATTTTGCTTGATCACCTATTGGGTTGATTTTCGTTACGGACGGCACTTTTCAAGATACTACTGATGGCTTCTTTACTCGTTCCATATCCTTAAAGTTAGATTTTTAAAAACTTACGTACTGACATGAAACTTCCCCAAATACCGATTAGTACACCAATTAGTAATAGAAGCGCACTTACTTGGTACACAAGTGGTGAGAAATCAAGTACTTGAATAAGCTCACCTTTTAAGCGAGGCGCAATAATTCTATATACATTGTGGTAAAGAGTTGCAATCACCGCAATCGGAATAATAGAGCCTAAAAGTCCGAGCCACATTCCTTCTAATAAAAACGGTATGCGTACGAATGAATTCGTTGCCCCTACAAGTTTCATAATTTCTATTTCATCACGACGTGCAATAATCGTAATTCGAATCGTATTAGAAATTAAGAAAATGGCTGTAAACAATAATCCTAAAATGAGCACTACACCTACGTTACGGCTAGTATTTAAGAAGTTGAAAAGCTTTTCTACTTTGCCTTCACCATACATAACATCATATGTATACTCAAATTTATCAATTTTCTTGGCTACAGCAGCTGTTTGCTGAGGATCTGAAGCCTTCACATAAATAACATTACGTAATGGGTTACTTTGTTCAAATAGTTTAAAATCGTCCCCAAAATCTTTTACTAATTTAGTTAACTCATTTTCCTTTGTCGAATAACTCATCTCTTCGACACCTGGCAATTTCTTTATTTTTTCCATGAGTGTTTTTTCAGCAGCTTTATCAGCTGTTTCATCAATTAACACTTTAATTTCAACATCATTCTCTAAATCATTTGCTACTTTATTTAAATTCATCATAATAAGCGCAAATACGCCTACTAATATTAATGTAACTGTAACCGCACTCACTGAGGCAATGGTCATCCAGCTGTTACGACCAAGTGACTTTACACTTTCTCGGAGATGACGTTTCAACGTACTAAATTTCATAGCCGTAATCACCTCCGTGCTCATCACGTACAATCATGCCGCCTTCAATGGCAATTACCCGACGACGAATCGTATTCACGATTTCTCGGTTATGGGTTGCCATTACAATCGTTGTACCTCGTGCATTAATTTCCTCAAATAAATTCATAATGTCCCACGATGTCTCAGGATCAAGATTCCCAGTAGGTTCATCTGCAATAACGACCTTTGGCACATTAACAACAGAACGCGCAATCGAAACACGCTGCTGTTCACCACCTGAAAGTTCATTAGGGAACATTCTTGCCTTATTCTTCAGTCCCACTAATTCCAAAACCTCCATTACTCGGCGACGGATTTCCACTGGGTCCTCCTCAATTACCTCTAGTGCAAACGCTACGTTTTCATAAACATTCAAACGAGGGAGCAGTTTAAAATCCTGGAATACAACGCCAAGCTGGCGACGTAAAAAAGGTACCTTTTTATTTTTCAATGTAGCTAAATCTATGCCATTAACAATAATCTCGCCCGAAGTAGCTTTTTCCTCGCGGTACATTAATTTAATGAATGTCGATTTACCTGCACCACTTGGACCTACAACGTAGACAAATTCACCTTGCTTTATGTTAACGGAAATCCCATTTGTCGCAACTACGCCATTTGGATACTTCTTTGTCACATTTTTCATTTCTATCATATTTAAACCACCTAAATCTCTTACTTATAGTAAGAGGTATTTCATTTACTATTATAGCACTCTATTTCTATTTTTTTATTACAGTTTCATTTCATTCCGTGGCAGTTCCTTCTATTTCGTTCTTTCATTGCCATTAAAAAAAACGAAAATGATAGGAAAATCGACATAAAAAGACAGAAATCGATTTTAATGTAGAGAAGTCGATTCCTGTTTGACAATAAAAAAACATTCAAGCTATGCTTTTTTACATAGCCTGAATGCATTTATACTTAAATATGCTGCTCGTCAGTTGTTGTATAACGTACTAAAACTGCCCCTGTTTTGGATTCACCTTCAATAAATAGACGATTGGCATTCTCTACTTCTTTATCAAAACGTACTACCTTTGATAAGAATTGATCCTGTGATTCAATCTTTGAGGCATCTTGAATACCAACATCTACTTTACCAAAATTCGTAACAATTTTACCGCTGATCGATATTGTACGTGGCACATACAATTCAACAGCTCCTGCAACTGTTTGCGCTTTGATTTTTGATGAATTTGTAGAGCAAGTTGTGACAACAACATGTCCATTGACCGATTTTGCTTCAACTTCATCCAATGCGCCATCTAAATATACACGACCATTCAATGTTTCAGCTTCTAAATCTTTACCACGGACATTTGTTAATTCAATTGAACCATTAGAAGAATCCACTTCTGCCTTTCCAAAATTAAACTTAGAGCCTTTAATTGCACCGTTTAATGTCTTTACTTTTAATTGCTCAAAATCCGTATCTTGTAAAGTAACACTACCGTTCATTAAACGTACCGATAATTTGTCCAATTTATCCTTTGGTACTAGTACTTTAACATTTACTTGAACAAGTTTGAGTTGACTTAAAATTCGTAGTGAACCTTCATTCTCCTTCACAACGAATTGCTCTAAGAAATGAGCGCGTGTTTCTTCTTCACTGTCATTAACTAGTGGTGCCTTCACCTTGCAAATGACTTGGAAGCTATCACCTTCAGTAGATTCCACTGCAAAATTGCCATTCGGTAATTCAGCAACTATATTTTCTACCTGTTCTGCCGCAACTTCTTCTGTATGTGTAAACTCTACTTTATCCCCAAACGGAGAAGATACATCAAATTCTTTTACCTTTTTCACTGCTGTATTCATCATATCCATAAAGAGTGAACCAATTTGTGTTAAATCTTTACGAAAATCTCGCATTTCTTCTTCGAAATATTTAGTGAAATCCTCGTCTTTTTTCTTGTGTTCATCTTTGTGACTTTCATCTTTAAATAATGACTCATTCTCTGTTGAGGAATGCTGGCCCTCATTTGACACATTATTCATAACATGTTGAGTGGACTTGCTAGGTTGCTCTAATGCTTCAAATAATGTAATCGCCTCTTGCGCTGTAATTGTTCCTTTTTCCACAAGTTCTAAAATTCGTTGACGTTCATTTTGCATAACTAAAATAGCCTCCCTCAGTTCGTTATACTATTTATACGAATCATTTTGTGAAAAGTTTCACCATTAAAATGAAAATTTTGGAGATACATCTTTTTTTAAGCTTAGAGGTGAGTGTGCCGTTCATAAATCTTAAAAAGGTCCATCACTAAAATTTTTCAAAACGTATGCCATGTATATCAGTTGATTGGAGTGGAGGCTGGGCGACTCCTTGGGGATCAGCGTCACAGATGAGACCCTGGAGCGAGCAACGCGAGTGAAGCGGCTCATCGGACGCCCCCAGGAAAGCGCCCAGTCGGAACGGAAATCAACCACACGTTATGGTAATGATCCAGTATTGACTCATAATTGTATTTCTATGTAATAAAAAAGTTCGCAACTCCCCCTTCGGAAAGTGCGAACTTTTTTAGAGAACAATGCGTAATTCGACGTTTTATTGAGAAGCCTTTTCTAAAACAGCTTCCATACGCATACGATCTCGTGTCAATATTGGCTTTAAATACTTCCCTGTATAAGAGCCACTTACTTCAGCGACTTCTTCTGGTGTACCTGTTGCAACAATTGTACCACCTTTGTCGCCACCTTCAGGTCCCAAATCGATAATGTAGTCTGCTGTCTTGATGACATCTAAATTATGCTCGATCACTAACACCGAATCGCCATTTTCTACAAGACGCTGTAATACAACGAGTAGACGTGCAATATCATCCGCATGTAAGCCCGTTGTCGGCTCATCTAAAATATAGAATGATTTCCCTGTTGAACGACGGTGTAATTCAGAGGCTAATTTTACACGCTGTGCCTCGCCACCAGATAAGGTTGTGGCAGGTTGTCCTAATTTCATATAGCCTAACCCAACATCCACGATGGTTTGTAGCTTACGTTGGATTTTCGGAATATTTTCAAAGAAAACTACTGCGTTTTCAATCGTCATATCTAAAATATCTGCAATGCTCTTATCTTTATATTTCACTTCAAGTGTTTCACGGTTATAGCGTTTCCCATGGCAGACTTCACATGGCACATAAACGTCTGGTAGGAAATGCATTTCAATTTTTATAATACCGTCACCACGACAAGCTTCACAGCGACCTCCCTTAACGTTGAAGCTAAAGCGACCTTTTTTATAGCCTCGTACCTTCGCCTCATTTGTTGCTGCGAAAACATCTCGAATATCATCAAATACACCTGTATAAGTAGCCGGATTAGAGCGAGGTGTACGACCGATTGGTGATTGATCAATATCAATAACCTTTTCAAGCTCATCAATCCCCGTTACTTCTTTATGTTCACCTGGCTTCACCTTTGAACGATTAAGCTTTTGAGCCAATGATTTATATAAAATTTCATTAATAAGTGTTGACTTACCTGACCCCGAAACCCCTGTGACGGCAACGAATAATCCAAGAGGTATATCGATTTTCACATTTCGAAGATTATTTTCCTTGGCACCTTTAATCGATAATTTACGACCATTTGGCTTACGACGCTCAATTGGCAATGGAATAAATTTCTTACCACTTAAATATTGCCCCGTCAAAGACTTTTCATTTTCCATTACTTCCTGTGGTGTCCCTGCCGCTACAATTTGACCACCATGTACACCTGCACCAGGACCAACATCAATGAGATAATCCGCCGCTAGCATTGTATCTTCATCGTGCTCGACAACAATAAGTGTATTACCAATATCACGCATATTTTGCAATGTACTAATGAGACGGTCATTATCACGTTGATGTAAGCCGATAGATGGTTCATCTAGAATGTAGAGGACACCTGTTAAGCGTGAGCCAATTTGTGTCGCAAGACGAATTCTTTGAGCTTCTCCCCCTGAAAGTGTCCCTGCTGCTCGACTTAATGTTAAATAATCTAATCCTACGTTTACGAGGAAGCCTAATCGTTCTTCAATTTCGCGTAAGACAAGTCGTGCAATTTTCATATCCTTTTCTGATAAATCCAGATCCTTGAAAAATGTATCTGCTTCCTGAATCGAATACTGTGTAACTTCACCAATATGCTTATCTGCAATTTTCACAGCTAAAGTTTCCTGCTTTAAACGATAACCTTTACAAGAAGGACATGCTTGCTGTGCCATATATTTTTCCATCTGTTCACGCACGTAATCAGAAGTGGTCTCCTTAAAACGTCGCTCCACATTACGCACAACACCTTCAAATTCAATCATTTGATCTCGCACATTGCCAAACTCATTTTCATAATGGAAGTGGATTTTATCTTTACCAGAACCATATAAAATTTTATCCATCTTTTCTTTCGGAAGATCCTTTACTGGTACATCCATTGGGATATCATAATGATCACATACTGCCTTTAATAACTGTGGGTAATATTGTGAGCTTGTTGGTTCCCACGGTGCTATTGCATGCTCTAATAAAGAACGGTCCCAATCTGGTACTACCAAATCAAGATCTACCTCTTGTGTTGATCCTAAGCCATCACAGCTTGGACAAGCTCCAAATGGACTGTTAAATGAAAACATGCGAGGCTCTAGCTCACCGATAGAAAATCCACATAATGGACAGGCATGATGCTCACTAAATAATAATTCCTCATGTTCCATCACATCGACAAGTACGCGCCCTTCTGCTAAGCGTAATGCTGTCTCTAAAGAATCGCTAAGACGTGCAGCAATACCTTCCTTCATCACAACACGGTCCACGACTACTTCAATCGAATGCTTTTTGTTTTTATCGAGATCAATCGCATCATCTAAATCACGTAGCTCGCCATCGATACGCACTCGAACAAAGCCTTGCTTTTTTAGATCCTCCAGTAACTTCACATGCGTCCCCTTGCGTCCAGATACCATTGGGGCAAGCAGCTGCATTTTCGTTCTTTCTGGGTAAGATAATAACCGATCGACCATCTGCTCAATCGTTTGGGAAGTAATTTCAATGCCATGATTTGGACAAATAGGCTTACCGATACGTGCATAGAGCAAACGTAAATAATCATAGATTTCCGTTACTGTACCAACTGTAGAACGGGGATTACGGCTCGTCGTTTTTTGATCGATCGATATAGCAGGAGATAATCCCTCAATCGCATCGACGTCTGGTTTATCCATTTGTCCGAGGAATTGACGAGCATAAGCTGAAAGAGATTCTACATAACGACGTTGTCCTTCGGCATAGATCGTATCAAACGCTAATGATGATTTCCCTGAGCCAGATAAACCGGTTAACACTACTAGTTGATCACGTGGAATTGTGACATTGATATTTTTTAAATTATGTGCTCGCGCGCCCTGCACGACTATTTCAGTATTTTTCACAAGCCATTCACCCTTCTGCCTTCAATTCAAATATTGTATCGCGCAGCTCAGCAGCACGTTCAAAATCTAGCGCTTTTGCTGCTTCCTTCATTTCTACTTCTAGAGAAGCAAGTAATTGCTCTTTTTCCGCTTTCGTCAGCTTCTTACCTTTTGTCGCCTTCGTTACATAAGACGCTTCTCCCTCTGCCACCTGTGTCGCACGGATCACATCAGGAATCTTCTTAACAATCGTTTTCGGTGTAATGCCATGCTCCTCGTTATACGCCATTTGCAGTGTTCGACGACGCTTCGTTTCCTCAATTGCCTTTTTCATCGAATCTGTCATATTATCTGCGTACATAATGACATGACCATTAGCATTACGTGCGGCACGTCCAATTGTTTGAATGAGTGAACGCTCTGAACGTAAAAACCCTTCCTTGTCAGCATCTAAAATAGCTACAAGCGAAACCTCAGGAATATCTAGCCCTTCTCTCAATAAGTTAATACCAATGAGAACATCATAAGTACCTTTGCGAAGCTCACGAATAATTTCAATTCGCTCTAGCGTCTTAATTTCTGAATGTAAGTATTCCACCTTTAAGCCCATTTCTTTCAAATAAGCCGATAAATCCTCTGACATTTTTTTCGTCAATGTTGTAACTAGGACTCGTTCATCACGGGCAATACGACCTTGAATTTCATCGATTAAATCATCAATTTGCCCTTCAATAGGACGTACGTCAATTTGTGGATCAAGCAGCCCGGTTGGACGAATAATTTGCTGCGCCATTTCCGGAGTATGCTCAAGCTCATACGGGCCTGGTGTTGCTGATACATAAATAGCTTGATGTATATGTTTCTCAAATTCTTCAAAACGTAAAGGGCGGTTATCTAGTGCTGATGGCAAACGGAATCCATGCTCAACTAGCACACCTTTACGTGCTTGGTCACCATTATACATTCCTCGAACCTGTGGCAATGTAACGTGACTTTCATCGACAACAAGTAAAAAATCCTCAGGGAAATAGTCAAGTAACGTATATGGAGTTGCCCCCGCTTCACGCAATGTTAAATGACGCGAGTAGTTTTCGATACCTGAGCAAAAGCCCATTTCACGCATCATTTCTAAATCGTAGCGAGTACGTTGCTCTAAACGCTGTGCCTCTAATAATTTATCCTCTGCACGTAATAGAGTTAAACGCTCCTCCAACTCTTTTTCAATATTTTCAATGGCCTTTAGCATTTTTTCTTCTCGTGTAACGAAGTGAGATGCTGGGAAAATAGCTACATGATCACGATCCGCTAGTATTTCACCAGTTAACGCATCCACCTCGCGAATTCGATCGATCTCGTCCCCGAAAAACTCCACGCGGATACAATGCTCATCACGAGATGCAGGGAATATTTCCACTACATCGCCACGTACCCGAAACGTCCCACGTGTAAAACTCACATCATTACGTTCATACTGTACATCGACCAGTTTTCGAAGCAACTGATTACGTTCAATTTCCATTCCGGTACGCACTGATACGACCATTTCACGATATTCTTCTGGAGAACCTAGACCATATATACAGGACACGGATGCAATAATAATGACATCATCACGCTCGAATAATGAAGATGTTGCAGAGTGACGCAACTTATCAATTTCATCATTAATGCTTGAATCTTTCTCGATATAAGTATCCGTCTGCGGTACATAGGCCTCTGGCTGAAAGTAATCATAGTAGCTAACAAAGTATTCAACGGCATTATTAGGGAAGAACTCTTTAAACTCACTATATAATTGACCCGCTAAAGTTTTATTGTGTGCCATAATAAGTGTCGGTTTTTTTACCTGTTTAATGACATTAGAAATAGTAAACGTTTTTCCTGTGCCTGTTGCACCGAGCAATGTTTGATGACGTTTACCTGCACGTACACCCTCCACTAATTCTGCAATTGCTTGTGGCTGATCCCCATTTGGCGTATATGGCGCTTGTAAATCAAATGTTTGCACACATGTCCCCGTCCTTTCCTACCAATTTGATACATATATTTTAGCATAGCACTATTAAAATTTCGAACATTTAACGAACGAATGTTTGTAAAATTTTATTCTTTTGCTACAATGAGATGAATATTTATAGAACATACGTACCGAAGTGCATACTGACAGCCTATTCATACATTCGACCATTGCGAGAAATAAAAAGTGAAATTCCTTATAGCTTAAAGTGCTATCTGTAAACTTGGAGTTCCTGTTAATAGATTACCCTTTCCAAATGTTAACTAATCGAGATGGGCGGATGGAAATGTATTAGCCTAGAGGCGATTTCCATCGTTTGATGATAGACTCCTCAATTCCTGGGAGATTCGAGCAGATAAGGAGGCGTAAGCTCGGCTAGGCTGAAGAACTGATCGGGTTGACCGAGATATGATCGGGTTACCGCAACATCGGCTCCGCTTGGCCACAGTTCTGATCGGGTTCGACGAAGAATCGCTCGGCCCCTTAAAGATTCGGCTCGGCTTAATACTAAATCCACTCAAGCCATATGAGGTTTCGACGAGTTCAAAGCACCCCAAATCACCAATCTTTCAAAGAAAGTAGCAAAAAAATCCCGCCCTCCATTAAACGGAGAGCGGGCTCGTCATATTATTCACTTGTTACTTGGTGTAACGCTTTTAGTTCGGTTGCGTATAGATGAAAGGCCTTTTCATCTTTTTCATCGAGTGCTCTATCTATCAGAACCATGAGCTGCTCTTCACGATACATACGCTGGATATGATTTATAAATAAATCTAAATAAATCTCGTTTAATAATTTCTCTGCCTCACTTACTTTCTTTGACTGACCAACGGCTTTTAGAAAATCTGTATACGGATAATATTTATCCAACGACCTCACCTCGATCCTTTTCTAAATTATATGAAAATTGAAATTAAAAAGCAATGCTTAAGAACTGAAATTCACTTCGATTTACTATTAATCTCATGCCATTTCATGCAAATTCTCTAAGCAATTGCTTGCTCTACCAATCGCTTTTATTCTTTATCTATATTTTCTGAATTTAATTTTGTGTTTTACACTTCAATAATAAATAGAAAAGGAGGCGCTACATATATGCCAGCAAATTATGTAAATGGATATTTAATGTCTTTTAACACCTACTTACTAGAACCAATTCAGTACAACTCTAAAATTTTCACTCGAGTAATCGACAAGCATAATGAACTGATTGTTACTAGGAAGCCATTGCATGTATTACGAAAATCTTGTATTTCACTAGGAACAACCTATGAGGCAGCAAAACATTCCGCCAAACGCTTCTTCGGCAATCAACATAAACTTCCCATCGTTGTTACTTTTGATTATGGTTACCCATGTATTTTTTTACCAACTTATTCACCAAACTCCATCCACAATATATGGATTGGACTACATGCCATTTCGAATATTGTCCCGAGTAAAATGGGCTGTATCGTCACACTGAAAAACGATCAACAAATTGAACTACCCGTTCAATATGCTTCTATTAGCAAACAATTTGTCAATGCATCGATGCTTTATAAGCATTACATGAATGAACGTAAGCAAATTAGTCAAGACACTCCGTATTATCCACCTTTTTAATAGGACGACCAACCATAGCTAATCTAGCAGAACAAAAAAACCCCTCAGGAGCACAATTTTACTGTGCCTCTGAGGGGCCTTCATTACCCGATTTTTGAACGTAAGTATGCATTAATGAACGGATCTAAATCTCCATCCATCACCGCTCCTACATTACCTGTTTCCTCATTTGTACGATGATCCTTCACCATTGAATATGGGTGGAATACATATGAACGAATTTGTGAGCCCCAGCCGATTTCCTTCTGTTCACCACGGATTTCATCTAGCTGTGCCTGCTGCTTTTCAATCTCTAATTGATAGAGCTTCCCTTTTAACATCGTCATGGCTTTTTCACGGTTTTTAATTTGTGAACGTTCTGCCTGACATTGTACGACAGTACCAGTTGGAATGTGCGTAATACGAACAGCTGAATCTGTTGTATTAATATGCTGACCACCGGCTCCTGTTGCACGATACGTATCAATTTTTAAATCCTCCGTGCGAACTTCAATTTCAATATTGTCATCGAATTCAGGCATAACATCACAAGAAACGAATGATGTATGACGACGGCCCGAAGAGTCAAACGGTGAAATACGTACTAAACGATGAACACCTTTCTCTGCTTGTAAATAGCCGTAAGCATTATGACCCTTAATAGACAATGTTACAGATTTAATACCTGCTTCATCGCCAGGAAGATAATCAACTGTTTCAACTTTAAAGCCACGTTTTTCTGCCCAGCGTGTGTACATACGAAGAAGCATTGAGCCCCAATCCTGAGATTCCGTACCACCAGCTCCTGGGTGTAACTCTAAAATCGCATTGTTTTGATCATATGGACCACTTAATAGTAATTGCAGCTCAAAATCGCCCATTTTCTGCTGGAATTCTACTAATTCTGTGCCCAGCTCCTCCTGTAATTCTTCATCAGGCTCTTCTCTCAATAGCTCTAGCGTCATATCTAAGTTCTCATGTGTTTCCACTAAATCTTTATACTCATTAGCAATTGCCTTTAAGCCATTACTCTCATTAATGATTACCTGTGCGCCTTGTTGATCATCCCAGAAACCTGGCTCAAGCATCATTTCATCTAATTCCTGAATGCGTGCCTCTTTGTTTTCTAAGTCAAAGAGACCTCCTAAAATCCGCCAATTTTTTGGCTGAAGTGTCTAACGCGTTACGTACATCTGCTAATTCTATCATTGTTAAATCCTCCGAACATTTTTAATGGGGCAATCTTGTAAATCTTTTTTTCAATAAAATCATGATGAGTTAACGCAAGGATCGGTATGTGCTTTAATCCCAATGGCTAAGTTCTCATCGCTCTCGAAATGCATTCAAAATGCTCATTTCTCTATTTTTTGTAAGCCCCGTATTTTTTTATTATAACGTTTTTACGTCGGAAAACATACTTTTTTAACATGACAGCATAATTTACATAACTAATTGGACGACAATCATTTGCCTTAAGCTTTATCCTCAAACACAGCACTTCGGGTTGCCATGCGTTGGTATACTTTAACTCGATCATGTTGTCCTAGTAAGTGATTTGTTCGTTTCTCTAATTTATACTTAAGTAAATATGCTCTTTGAATTCTGTTTTCAAATGCTCTGAAACTTAAATCCACAATAATGTCCTTGCCGTTCATAAAATATACTTTTGTATTTTTTTTATCCACAACTTGAAAGTCCTCAATATGCTGGACCGCAAACCATATACATTCAGGATGTAGAGGAGATTTACTTGGAAACCATACAATATTACTTCGTTCATGAACAACTATTGGATTTTTATTCAGTTTTCCAAGTATCATTTTCGATCCATCGAAAGCCCCTCTTAAGCTTGAACCAAAATAGCGTAGATTATAATCCATTAATTTTGTCGGTGCTAATTTTGAAATATATTGATAATCCCTTTCTATCACACGTGTACACAAGTTCCCAAAGGCATCATACTCCGGCATATACAACATCGTTTCACCACTCATAATGTCATCACTATGCATTTTAATCCTCCTAAAATTTATATTTTCCAGTAAAGAGGAGTATATTAATAGAGATATTGGTATACTCCAATGCTCTAGAATTTTTATATCCAAACATGAATCACCCCCTTTATTCAAAGAAAGTAAGTCCACACCGATTTCACACAATAAAACTTTCATACTATTTATACTTTTATAATAAATTAGAAAAAAGTTATAAACGTTACCCTTTTCATTGAACTATTTACCTATTGTTGTAGTATTATGTATCTTTTTCAGAATTATCTATCAATAAAACGAAAAATAGAAAAAGGCTCTTTGCCAAAACATAAAGGGGACTTGCAAGGCGCAATGTGAAGCTTACGCAAAAAATCCCCGCTCCCCTCCCTTTCGGCCAGCTAACTGCCAAACCTGTAGTGATCTTTCACCCAAGTTTCGGGTACTAAAAAAGACCATTTTAACGTATAGTTAAAATGATCTTCTTCGTAATCGTAAAATTATTGACCTGCACCATGGCAGTTTTTAAATTTCTTCCCACTTCCACATGGACATACATCATTACGTCCAACATTTTCAGCCTTACGAACAGGTTGCTTTTTCGGTGCTGGAGAACCATCCTCTTTCGGATTAACAGCTTGACCTTTTGCAACTTCCTCACGCTCTAGGTTACTACGAATTTCTGCCTTCATCGCATATTTCGCTACATCTTCGCGAATGGAATCGACCATCTCCTCAAACATAGCAAAGCCTTCTTGTTGGTACTCACGAAGCGGGTCATTTTGACCATATGCACGAAGATGGATACCTTGACGTAGCTGATCCATAGCATCAATATGATCAGTCCACTTCGTATCAATTGAACGCAATAAAATAACCTTTTCAAATTCACGCATACGCTCTGGTGTAAGCTCTGCCTCTTTTTCATCATAACGCGCATGAACAGCGTCAGAAATTATTCGGTTAATTTCTTCAGCAGATTTGCCTTGGAAATCTTCCACCGTCTGATCATCTTCACCTAGAAGATTTGCACCGACAAAGTCATCAATGGCTTTTAAGTTCCAATCCTTTTGCTCGCCTTGCGTATATAATGCAACAACATTGTCGATTGTTTCTTGAATCATAGACTCAACAAGGACACGCATATTATCTGTTTCTAATACGTCATAACGCTCTTTATAAATAATTTCACGTTGCTGGCGTAACACATCATCATATTGTAATAAACGTTTACGTGCATCGAAGTTATTTCCTTCAACACGTTTTTGAGCTGATTCTACGGCTCTTGAAACAACTTTTGATTGTAGCGGCTGTGAATCATCCATCCCTAAACGCATCATCATAGACTTCATATTATCAGAGCCAAAACGACGCATTAATTCATCTTCTAGTGACAGATAGAATTGCGTAACCCCTGGATTCCCTTGACGACCAGAACGACCACGCAGCTGATTATCGATACGACGAGATTCATGACGCTCCGTACCAATTACCGCTAAACCACCAATCTCCATTACACCTTCGCCAGGCTTAATGTCTGTACCACGACCAGCCATGTTCGTAGCGATTGTTACAGCGCCCTTCGTACCAGCATTAGCAATAATTTCGGCTTCACGCTCATGGTTTTTCGCGTTCAGGACATTATGTGGAATTTTATGTTTATCCAAGAGGTTCGAAATGATTTCAGACGTTTCAATTGCAACAGTACCAACAAGAACAGGTTGTCCTGCTTTATGGCGCTCTGCAATATCTGCCGCCACCGCTTTATATTTTCCTTCCATTGAAGCAAAAATTAAGTCTGGACGGTCATCACGAGCAATCGGCTTATTCGTCGGAATCGCCACAACACTCATATTATAAATATTACGGAATTCTTCTTCCTCTGTTTTCGCTGTACCTGTCATACCTGAAAGCTTTTGATACATACGGAAATAGTTTTGGAATGTAATTGTCGCCATCGTCATTGATTCATTTTGAATCTCTACGCCCTCTTTAGCTTCAATCGCCTGATGTAGCCCATCTGAGTAGCGACGACCTTTCATTAAACGACCCGTAAAGCCGTCAACAATAACAATTTCTCCATCTTGCACAACATAATCAACATCATTATGCATACTTACGTGTGCCTTTAACGATTGGTTAATAGCATGGTTTAAACGTACATGCGTTAAATCAAATAGGTTATCAATACCAAACGCTTTCTCCGCTTTTTCAACACCAGCATCTGTTAACGTAACACCTTTTGTTGACTCTTCATATGTGTAATCCGTTTCCGCACTTAACATACGACAAAACGCATTAGACTGTTTATAAAGCTGCGCTGATTTCCCAGCTTGCCCCGAAATAATTAATGGAGTACGCGCTTCATCAATTAAAATCGAGTCAACCTCATCGATTACGGCATAATGCAACGGACGTTGTACACGTTCTTCTTTATAAAGCACCATATTGTCACGTAAATAGTCAAAGCCTAGCTCATTATTTGTGCTATACGTAATATCAGCTTCATAGGCTGCACGTTTTTCTTCTTTTGACAGGCTGTTCAAGTTTAAACCAACTGATAAGCCTAAGAAATTATACAGATGCCCCATTTCTTCAGCATCACGACTCGCTAAATACTCGTTGACTGTTACAACATGTACACCTTTACCAGTAATGGCATTCAAGTAAACAGCCATTGTAGCCGTTAACGTTTTACCTTCCCCGGTTTTCATCTCCGAAATATTACCTTCATCTAGTGCAGCAGCACCCATAATTTGTACACGGAATGGGTACATCTGTAACACACGCTTTGACCCTTCACGACAAACGGCAAAAGCTTCCGCACGAATCGACTCTAATTTCTCTCCGTCGGCATAACGTTTTTTAAATTCTTCTGTTTTCGCTTGTAATTGTTCATCTGAAAGCTGTGCCATTTGAGAAGCGAATCCCTCAACCTGGTCAGCGATTTTTTCTAATTTTTTTAACTCACGCTTATTGAAATCAAATAATTTATTTAATAGGTTTACCATGAATTTTTTCACTTCCTATATAGTCTCAAAGTTCATTTTACCATTGTGTAACAGTTTCATGCAAACACTGTCACTAGCATGACGATAAAGTCATAAAAAAAGCTCCCGCTATGGCGAGAGCCTTTGTACATATGAAGTTTAAGTTGTTTCGATTAAGCCGTATTTACCGTCTTTGCGTTTGTAGACAATATTTGTGCCGTTTGATTCTGCATCTGTAAAGATGTAGAAATCATGTCCAAGCATATTCATTTGTAATACAGCCTCTTCTTGATCCATCGGTTTTAAATCAAATTGCTTTGTACGAACAATAGAGTACTCATCTTCCTCTGTCGATACATCAGCTACTGCTTGCGTAGTAGCAAAATAAAGGCCTGCACCTTCGCGCTCACGGAATTTACGGTTTACCTTTGTTTTATGCTTGCGAATTTGACGTTCTAATTTATCAACGATTAAGTCAATCGCAGCATACATATCATTATGACGCTCTTCTGCACGAAGAGTTAAGTTTTTCATTGGAATTGTTACTTCCACTTTTGTTTGCTTGTCATTATAAACCTTTAAATTTACGTTAGCATTGGCGTTAATATCTTCGTTAAAATAGCGCTCAACTTTCTCGACTTTGTTCTCAACATACTCTCGAATAGCTGGCGTTACCTCAATATTTTCACCACGAATGTTAAAGTTTAACATGTAAACTCCTCCTTTATAACTGCTATACTTTATATTTCTACACAAGTGTGAGAAATTCCTCTAAAATAATTCTTTTTTTCACAAATTTTTTTAAGAATTAACGTTATTGAGTTTTGCCTCATCCGCTTCTTTTCTTCGGCGCGACTTCAATTCATCGACAATTAAATCTTCAACCGACCCTTGGTTATTGAAATTCACGCCGTACTGCTTGCCATTGCCAAAAGGACGACTCCAAATGATTTCTCCATAAGCTCGTACCTCTATTGTATCAAGAACAAAGCGTAAATCCAAAGGAGGAGGGTTGACACCTAAATCCACCTCAGTAAACATCTTCATACCTCTTGGACTAATATCGAGCAGGTCAGCCATTGCCGTTTGTGCTTGATTCACTTTTCCATTTTCATAGATCGCAAACGTCATTTTAATAGGTTCATCGAATTTAAATCGAAAACCTTCTTGTCGCTTAAATATCATCTACCCACTCCAATACTATTCTAAACATCTATTTAGTTGATTATGACACGATGCATGATTTACATCTAGAGGGAATAAGTAACATATTCTACCGTAAAAAGGGCTATTTTATGACTATTTAAATGATTCCCTTTTGTATGAGATACATCTTGTGTCTTGTCTTTCTTACAAAGAAAAGAGAGGTTAGAAATTTTTCTAATAATAATTGTCGATAATTCGCAAAGTATAGCTATATTTGTAATTCAATTTATTAGCGCTTTATTTCAAATTCTCATATCCATTTTTATTGGAAACAAACACACAAAACCAGGAACTCATTTATAAATGAGTCCTGGTTTTGATGAATAAAATCCTTAAAAGTACTTTTAACTTATTTTTTCCCGTCGTAATACATACCATCCATTACACGGACAGAGCTATACGGATTTAAATATTGCTGCTCAGTTTTTTTAGATTGTTGAACGGTTTTCAAATCTGTTTTAATTGCAGCCATAACCTTTTGTAATCGTTCCTGTATGCCTCGATCAAGTTCCTGTAAATGTTTAATTAATTGATGCCCATCTAAAGATTTTCCTGATTGCTTCAATTCCTCGATTATTGCACCGCGCTCGTCAAGCAAGTCATTTATTTTTTCGATAAATTCTTCTCGATCGTCTCCGTGAGGAATGGTCGACATATGCTCGTAAAGTCTAGCTGAAATAGAGAGCAAACGTTCAACTGGCCCCATCATATTCTGTCGCCATTCCCGTATTGTTGCTGACGATTAATACGAATAACTTCCTTCCATGTATCACGGAATTCCGTCACAAGTCCTTCAACCTCTTCAATTATAGAAATGTCATTTCGAATATTTGCTTCTACTAATCGAGTATTCATATATTCATAGAGTGCCATCATATTTTTGGAAACTTCGATATCCATATTTAGTGTCGCCATTAGCTCACTTATGATTGCCTGTGCTTTTTGAAGGTTAGTATTTTTTTCTTGGATCTTTTTATCTTGAATCGCCAACTTTGCCTTATGCAGAAATTTCAAGCATCCATTATACAGCATTAACGTTAAATCTCCTGGAGAGGCAGTTGTAACACTATTTTGTTTATATGCATTATGAGCCGATGTTTGTGCTGTCAATCAAAGACAACTCCTTTATATTACCTTTTAACTAAATTATACTAAAACTTTTATCACTGTCCACCAGATTGCGCAAACATACCTGCCTGTGAGTTTGCTTTGTTAATAGCTTTCTCCATTGCACTGAATTGCTTCCAATAGCGGGCCTCAATTTTTTCAAGCTTGTCTTTCCATGTATCAATACGTTTATCCATATCAATAATGTTCTTACCGATAGAGTACTGGTTATCAGTCAATGTAGCACGACCAGCTTTTTTCTCTATATCTTGTTTAAAATTATTCATTGAATCACGTAATTTTACTAGAAAACCTCTTGTATCAACAGTTTTTTCTACACCATCTATAATTTGCTTTTCTTCTTTATTACCATTATTGGCAAACAACGCCGTGACAGCATCTGGATCTTCTTCTAATGCTTTACGTAATTTTTTTTCATCGATTTTTAATGTACCACCGTCATTATATTCCTTCGATGTAGAAATACCAATTTTATAAAGGGTATTATATTTTTCATTCTCTACACCTGGATATGATTCAGAAATCAAACTACGCATATCTGATAAACCACCACGAATAATACTATCACTTCGAAGTAAACCGCTCTTCGCTTTTTCTTCCCACAGTTTAATTTCATTTTCAGACATTTCTTTTCGTTGTTCGTCTGTCAATGGCGCATAGTCACGGTATTTTGTTTCTTTCGTTTGATCATTTAAATCTTTAATAAGCCCATTGTACATTGTTACAAAATCTTGTATTTTTTTCATCATATCGTCTACATCTGTTGTAGAAGTAATTGTAACTGGTGTTTCTGTTGTACCAGGTCCAGTAATTTGTGGTGGCTGTTTATCTGGATCTTCCGTTTCATCAATAGGAGCTAAACCAGCGGCTGCTAAAGCGGAATTAACTGTTGCTAACGCATCGACAATACGTTGTTCACCAGCTTTTAAAGCATTCGCAGATGAAATCTTTTCTGTCTCAGCTGTTTTTAATTCTAGCTGACTAGAAGCTACATCTTTAAATCTTCCTAACTCACTTGTGTCCAAACCTTTGAGGGCTTGTAGCTGAGTACTGTTCAACTTACTTAACTTAGTTTTTGTTTCACTGTCTGATAATCCTTCTAACGGTTTATCTGCTGTCCAATCTATAGATGCGATAATCGCTATGTCTGCATCTGTTAAATCTGCTAAAAATTTTGTATCAGCGTTTTTATAAGCAACTTCTTTAGTAGCTACCGCTTGTAATGATTGAAGTTGAGTTTTATCTAGATTATCTACTGCTGTTAACTGTTCTGGTTTAAGTGCTTTAAGTTTTATATTTAATGATTCAGAAACTCCATTATTAGCGTCTTCTAAATCTAAAGTCGATAAATTCAAAGTTGCTAATTCATCTGTTTCTCCTGCTGTTAAACCAGTTAAGAAAGCTGCATTATTAATAGTAGTGTAAGCCGTTTTTTCACTGTTAGTTAGTCCAGTTAAAAAAGTAGTTTCAAAAATTGAATTGTAATTATTTAATTTACTATTGTACACAGCTTCTTTATCGGCTGCTGTAGTTTGCAGTAATGGGAGGCTATCAATAGCATTTTTCCTTTCAGCATAGGCAGCCTTAATCGATTCATTAATAGTATTTGTCGCATTAAAAGTTGACTTTAGAGTAACTTTATACCCTGAGATTTCAAAAGAATTCGTAGAGCGTTCAGTTGCGATTCCATTAACTTGAAACATTGCATTTTGACCATTGTTAGCAAGGTCAGTTGAAGTACCTAATCCAAGCTTATTTAGCATAGCAGTATCTTCATTTGCAACTACAATTTCAGCTCCACCTTTTACATCACCAGTATTTTTGGCTGTAATCGAAAAACGCCCATTTTCAAAAACTGCGGTAACACCTGCATTACTTTTATTTATTTTTTCAACTAATTGACTAACTGTTGTAGTATCGGGATCAAATTCAATTTTAGTTGCTTTTTCTGCTAACTTCCCATTTGATTGAATTGCTTTAAAAGAAATTGACCCTTCCGTGATTCCTAAATCTCTTAAATTAGTATTTTGGGTTGCATTAATTTGGGAACCCGTTGTCCGTGCAGCAGTTGCTAACTGAGACACACCTTCTATTGTAAGTGTACCAGCAGCATTTGATGTAGCTGTTGCTGTTACAAAATTAGAATTAGATGTTGCTGCAGTTTTGGTATTGAAGCTTTTAAGCAATAAATTATCATAAATATTTTGTCTAGCAGTTTCTATTTTTGTATTTACACTACGATAAGCATCACGAGTCCACAATGTTGTTTGTTTTTTTTGCTGTAATTTAATTAGTGGAGATCTTTCTGTCGCCATTAATTTTTCTACTAATGCATCTATATCCATCCCTGATGCTAATCCACCAATTCGATTTACCATAATAAAGCCCTCCTAAAAAATTTTATATTTTTTCGTCTACTATCATACCTAAAAGCTTTTGCATTTCATAAAATGCATCTAGTAACTTTCTAGGTGGTATTTCTTTTACGACTTCTTCTGTTTCTGCATCTACGACTTGAACAAAATAGCGTTCTAAGCCATCATGAAAGACAAATTTTGATGAACTGTGGTTGATTTGTAAAAATTCATTCACTGTGTCTACTGCTTGTTTTAGTTTTTCTTTTGATACTGATTGTTCTTCTGTTTGTACTGCTAACTCTCCAATTGTTGGTAACTCAACTGAATTTGTCTCTACAATTACTTTTGAATTTTTCTGTACTGTATTAGTCTGTACAGCACTAGATGGATTGCCTGAATCTACTGATTGACCTTGTGCGGAAATTCGCATATTCACTAACCTCCTAAACAATTAAGTAGCTTATTTTTATTATCGGAAGCATTTGACAATCTTTCACTCAAAAAGTGATTATGTATAAACAAATAGAAAAGGCAGATAATGTGTCAACTATTCACATCCCATCTGCCAATAATTATTTATAGTGCCTAATCTCAAAAGTATAACAAATCTTAGCAATGCCAAATAGGAATAGCTTTTCATGTGTTTACAACCTAATTTTTATTGCTAATCTTCTAAACTATCCTTTTAAAGGACGTTTAAAATTAGTATCTAGATATTTTTACTGCTTTTTATATGCTAGTTCTCTGAAAACACTTCGCGGAAAATATAAACATTTTTTTCATTTTAATGTCATTACTGGTATTTTCATCTCTTGTTTAATATACTTTCACAAATTTCGATGTCTAACTCAGTATCAATATCAATTGACCTTATTGTTGGCATGACAAATGCTTTCGTATTACTATTCAAAAAAGTTTTTTCTTGAATTAAAGCACTTATTTTTGCCACATACACCGCGCCATTCAGTTTAAATGTTTTTGGTAAATCTTGACGTCTTGATGTCAATTTGTCTTGCTTTATCAATGGGTATAAATTTCCGTCTTCAATAGTATACGTCCAATATGGCGAATATTCTGGCTCTGTTACACTTACACAAAAATTAGAATTTTGTTCAATAGTTAATTGTATACACCCATCGATATCCTCTACAGTTCTTAAAGGCGAAGTAGGCTGCAGTAGTACCACATAGTCATAACCCGGACATTGTTTAATGGCATGTAAGACCGGATCAATACCAGGTGTTTCATCCTGGGCCAATTCCATCGGGCGAATAAATGGCACTTCGCAGTCAAATTGCTTTGCCACATCAATTATCTCTTCGTCCTCAGTGGATAGAATTAGACGTGTAATAAGCTTTGACTTTTTTGCTTCTTCTATAGTCCAAGCGATTAAAGGTTTTCCAGCTAAATTTCGAATATTTTTACGTGGGACACCTTTTGAGCCTCCTCTCGCCGGTATAATTGCTAAGATGCGCTCTTTCATACACTACTCTCCCCATAGTCTAATTTAGCTTTTTCAAAATCATCCATTCTACCAATATCTAACCAATATTCACGAATAGGAAAAATAGATGCTACTTTATTGTCTGCAATAATCGTCTCAAATAAAGTAGGCATATCAAAAAAAACATCCTTTGGTATATAATCAAATGCTTCCGGATTTAAAACATAGATACCTGCATTTACAAAACTTTTATGTATAGGCTTTTCTTGTATGGAAACTAATTTCGCACTTTCTGTTTTAATAACACCATACGGGATTTGATATTCGTATTCACGTACACACATTGTTGCTACAGCTTCTTGTTCATTATGAAATTGCATTAACTGGTCAAAATTGACCTGTGTTAAAAGGTCCCCATTCATTACAAATACAGGTTTTGTAGGTTTTTCACATAACAATGAAAGAGCCCCAGCAGTCCCCATTCTTTTTGTTTCTTCTATATAAGTAATATTTACTCCAAATGCTTCACCACTTTGAAAGTAATTTTGAATCATTTCTTTTTTGTAGTTTACTGATAAAATAAAATTTGTATAACCATATCGCTTAAAACCTTCAATGATAATCTCAAGTATTGGCTTGTTTCCAACTTTAAGCATCGGTTTAGGAATATTATCTGTTAAGGGACGTAATCGAGCTCCTAAACCTCCAACCATTAATATTACAGTATTACTTCCCTCTTGAAGGTTTCTCAGTTCTTTAAAAATTATATCCACGAGTTGTTTTTCTTTGTTAACAATAGGTAATTGCTTTAGATTATATTTTGTTAATATATCTAAGCATTCGTTCCTTGTATTGAATTCATAAGCGAATACCGGCTTTTTATTCATTACATTAGAAATACTTGTATTTAATTCTTCTCCTCGTAATATACTTCGTCGGATGTCACCATCGGTTACTGTACCCAATAATTGATTCTCTTTATTAACTACTACTGCAAATTGTAAAGATGCATCATCTATTATTTTCATAGTTTTTAGCAATGTTTGTTCTGCATGAACAACAATAGTTTCCCAATGTTTCAAGTTAATACCACCATTCTAACTCACTTTTGTGCTATTACTACCCATTCTTTTATTAAATGTTTTTGATTTGCGCAACTTCTACTAATTGCTTCAAACTCTAGAATATGAAATTTCTCTAACATTCTCCTCATATCTTCTTCTGTTGCAAATCTAGTTAAACCTTTTCCTTGCATAGGTCCATCCTCAACTATCCATGCATTATATCCTACATTTTTTCCTGTTTGATCCCCCCAGCATCCATTAGCAAAATGTTTAGTAAATAATTTCCCATTAGGCTTTAGTACTCTGTATATTTCATTATAAATTTTTTTAGCATTATCAAAATCGTTTGCATAAACTGCTTCACTATCAATTACAGCATCGAAAAAATTTTCCTTATAAGGGATACTTAAGATATCCCCTTGAACTACTTCCCCTGTCCAATTTATAATTTCTTCGTCTAATCTTTGAGTAGCCTTTTTTACCGCTATTTCTGAACCATCTATACCATAAACAGAAAATCCTTCTCTTGATAAATACCATAAATTAGCTCCTACACCACAACCAACTTCTAAAATTCTTATTTCGTTTCGATTATGGTCCTTGTAAAAGTTTCTTGCGGTAAATCTTATTAAATCTTCGGAAGGATATTTCCCCCATTCTTGATTTGAAAATATATCATTCCATACTTTGTCCCAAGCCATATGTATCCCTCTTTTATTTTAAATTTAATTAATCCTCTTCTATGAACATTGAAATTAATGAATAAATACTTTAGCTAACGGTAAAATAAAACCTTTCTATTATCAGAATCTTCCATATTTCTTTTTAAAACATTATATTTATCTGGTTCATGAATGTAACTTCCAATATAAAAGTTTTTACTTAGCACCGAAAAACCTTTTTTAAAAAAGAGTAGCGAGTTTTCAGGCGAATTATCTGTACCTCCTCCTAAATACAAACTTTTAACCTTATTTTTTTTAGCAAATTCAGCAAATTCATATATCATAATATTAGTTGCACATAAATTTCTTCCCTTTATTGTTGATGCCGACAAATGATACTCTGCCATAGAATTTGTCATAAAGAAAATGGAAGATGCTACTATTTCACCCTCAGTATCTATTACACTCAATAAAAAAGTTTGGTTACTATTTAACAATTCTTTATAATAACTAGCATCAAAAAAATAATCAGATCCAGCTTGTTTATTCAACATTAAATCCTTATATAGATTTATAAACGCCTCTAAATAAAAAGGTTCTTTTGAGAAAATTACCTTCAAATTATTTTTATAAGCTTTTTTCACTGCTGTACGTACTCGTGTGCTAAAGCTACCAATTAAATCACCAGAGTTCTCTAAATCTATATAAATAGTTTCTCTATTTAGCATTAAATTCCCATAATACGCCTCAGATGTATTTGCTAAAGGATGAAAACGTATAAATTCTACTAATACATTATTTTTTTTACACCATGCCAAATAACTATTTATAGCTTTTTCTTTAAATGCTTCAGAACCTATAATAATAGGCCCTCCGTATCCATATGGGGTTAGAATATCTTTTAAATTAGTATCTAACACATTTCCTAAATAAAATGAATGAAAAAAAATATTATTTTCTTGTTGAATAACGAAAAAGCATACTTTTAACTCTTTATTATTTAGTGCATCCCTAGTTATGTATGAGGGATGCATATAATATGATTGCAAATTTTCAGGGAGTACTTCGAAAATTTGTATCGCTTTTTCCATCGAAACAATCATTTTAAAGTAATCTCCTCATCTATTTTAAAATCTTTTGTGGCTCTTTGATCTTGTAACTCCCAATAATAGAAAGGGGATAGTCCACTACCCGGTCTTTTTACTGCCATGTTACCACTGCTAAAATATTCTCCTTTTTTAATACTTTGAAAAGCAACTAAACTTTTTCGAGCTACTTCTCTATTCTTTATTTCGGAATTACTAGGGACCTTAATACCATTCCCTAAGGATAGTTCTACATTTCGAATACTCTCTACCATATTAACTAATTCTAGAGGCTCAATCGAAGCAGCGTGATCAGGCCCTTCGGCATTTTTGTCATAAGTTATGTGTTTTTCAATTATTGTTGCACCTAGTGCAACAGCAGCAATTGAAATTTCAATACCTTTTGTATGATCTGAATAACCAACAGGTAACCCAAATACATTTCCAAGTGATTTCATTGCTAGTAAGTTAGTTTCATCTATTGGTGCAGGATACTCGGTAGTACAATGTAACAAACTCACCTTTTCTCTTAACAATTGTTGTCCTTGTTCAGATATATACGCTCTTTCAAAAGCCTCTATTGATGGGTTAGTTTTATCATTAATTAATCCAAATGCTATTACTCCTAATGCATTTTGGATATCAGCTACTGTAGCCATACCTGTGGAAAGTATAATATTTTTATGATACTTTGCTATGTAAAGTAATAGTGGAGCATTCGTAATTTCACCTGATGGAATTTTTATAGTATCCAATTTTAAAACATTAATTAAAAAATCTGCACTTTCAAAATCAAATGGAGTAGATAAAAATTCAACTCCCTTTTCATCACAATAGTTCTTTAACTCGATAAATTCGTCAAACTTCAATTCTAATTTTTTTTCCATATCAAATTGACTTTCTTGACTACCAGTATTCGTAATCTGATATTCTGCTTTAGGGGCAGTTCTACTCATAACATTCTCAGTAATCCAAGTTTGAAACTTTACTGCATTTACTTTAGCTTTAACCGCGATATCAATTAACTTTTTAGCTAAGTTAATATCCCCATTATGATTAACCCCAGCCTCTGCTATAATATATGTTTTCATAATTAGTGCACCTCATAAAAATTAATTAAGTTTTCGATAATGTATTTAATTTCACCATCATTCATTCTTTGATCAATAGGTAATGTAATTATTTTATTACTCAATTCATAATCTTCTTCAAAATATGAACTATTGATTCGCCAATGTACTGGACAAAATATATTCTGTTCCCTCAAAAAAAGTAATAGTTCATCTCGCAACTCTTTTTTTACAACAATAGGGAAACCTAATGGTACAGTATTATTACCAATGCTGTCATACAAGCTTTTTATATTCGTTTTCAATAAATCACTCAACTTCAACTCATGGTATAAATTATTCCAATTTTTTCTTCTTTTTTGTTTTAATTCATTAATATTAATCCTTTTCATAATAAACTTAGAAATTTCAGATATCTGATTTGGTATAATATATGTATCTAGTAGTGCCTCAGATTCTTTTAATAAATTTAAATATACTTTTTCATCTTCTACAGCGGCTCTTAAAACTTTCCCAAATATTTGTTTACTTAAAAACTCTTCGTTATCGAAATTCGTTTCAAGTTCTAAATTCAATAAAGAGGATTTTGCTATTAACGCTGCACCATCTGGTTGAGCCGTAAATTTTCGAAAACTATAGATACTATAATCTGACAAACTATGATTAAAATTATTAAAGGCAGCTTGCACGCAGTCTTCGATTATATAGAAATTTTGGAGTTCATTCATTTTTTTTAACCAACTATATATGCAGCTATTTTCAAATCCAAAATAATTAATAAATAATAATACTTTATTATTTAAGTCATCAGGTAAATAATTAGGATGTTGTAAATCTTCTCCCATTGAATAGTATTTAATTTCAAAACCTAATTGAAAAAAAGGTTGTTTCACTGATTCACAACAATATACTGGCAAATATGCTACTTTTTCTATCCCTTTTTGTAATAGTTCTTGTAACGCCAAATAGATTGCAGAACGACCTGTATCTGTCCAAACAACATCTCTATCCAGTATCCAATCATTTAAATTATTTATTGGTTTTCCTACTAGTAAATTTGGTGTTATTTCAAAGTCTCCGCCTATTCGAATACTACTACCTTCTTTCCTAATAATCATAGAATTTTTTTCTTGTTAATGTTGAAAAATCTAATTTTTTTAACACTTTAACTATATCCGATGAAGTTTCAAACCCATCATATTTAAGAGGTATATCTTTTAACTTCTCAATGAAATGAGTGTTAGTTGCTTTAGAAATAGCTTCAATAATTTTACCTTTGCTAATATCGCAATCTATAATTGATTCAGCTTTTAATCTTCCTTTTTGTCTATTTCCAATATTAACAGTAGGAACACATAAAACAGGTGCTTCAACAATGCCACTTGAAGAATTTCCAATTACAACTTTAGCAATTTTTAGAGTACTCAAATATCTTCTTTGTCCTAATGAAAAATATGATCTAACTCTTGTATTGTTTTTTGCAGTATATTCATCAATCATTTCATTGATAATTCTACCATCACTGTCCGCATTTGATTTTGTGAAAATAATATTAAAATCTTTAAATTCATCTAATGCTAAAAACAATTCTGTAAGCTGAGATTTTGCCATATTGGGCTCTAAAGTAGTTGGGTGGAAAGTAATAAGGAACAACTTACTTAAATCAAATCCAAAATAATCCTCAAGCTCATATTGTGATAAATAATCTATCTTTCGGATATTTTCTACACCTGGATCTCCAACGTTAAAAACCCGGTCTGGTTGTTCGCCTAATTGAATAATTCTTTCTTTGTATTCTTTGTTTGCAGAAAAATGTATAGAACTTAATTTTGTAATTGCATGCCTAATTGCATCATCAATTGCCCCTTCAGTTATTTCCCCGCCTGATATATGAGCAATAGGAATATGCATTACAAGTGCAGTTTGGGCCACTGCAAGCATCTCAAAACGATCTCCCAAAATAACAATTAAATCTGGCTGTAAACGTTCAAAAGCATCTGCAAATCCAATCATTGCCAGACCCATCGATTTTACAACACCAGTAGCAGTATCCGACGATAAAAGCATTTCTAATTTCTCATCTATTTTAAAACCATCCACTTCTATTTGTTTATAAGTCTCACCAAATTCAGGTGACAAATGCATCCCAGTCACAACTAGTTGTAATTTGAATCCTTCCTCATCTTGAATTCGCTTCATTAAATTTGTTAATAGACCATATTCAGCCCTTGTCCCCGTTACAAAACAAATTTTTCGATTCATAATTTAAACCTCTTTAATTGGTGTACTTGGTATATTAATAACTCGTTCATTTAACGAATCCGTCACACTTAAATCCATCTTTGGACAATCCATAAACATATCCAGATTATGCATTGGTGTCCAAATTGGGCGACTCATTACACCATTATTATTTAAAAATGCTAACACTTCTTCACGATTATGCGTATCATCTAAAATTAGTGTTTGGAGCCAATAGTTACTGTCACAATTAGCTGGTTCTTTAAAGAGACGTACACCTTGTAAATTAGTAATTAATTGTTCATACTTAATCGTTAATTTACGTTTTTGCTCGACAAATTCAGACATTTTTTCTAGCTGTGCGCAACCTAGTGCGGCATTTATATTTGGCATACGATAATTATAGCCAATTTCATCATGCCTAAATGCCCATCTGTGTTGAATTTTAGCTGTTGTCGTTAAATGCTTAGCATAGTCAGCTATTGTTTCATCATCTGTCACAATGGCACCTCCACCACCAGTTGTCATGATTTTATTTCCATTAAAACTAATGGCACTAATTTTTCCAAAGCTTCCTGTATGCTTGTTTTTATAATAGCTTCCTAAAGATTCCGCTGCATCTTCTACTAACTCAAGATGATAATCCTTACAAATCGCAACAAGGTCTTCTATTGAAACAGGATGCCCAAAAGTATGCATAGGCACAAGCGCTTTAATACGACGACCTGTCTCTTTATTAAAAAACTCTCCGTTCCGCATTTCACCAATTTTATTAAGATAAGCTTTTAGTGCGATTGGATCTACACCTAATGTGTCCATACTTACATCAATAAAATGTGGTACTGCTCCTAAATAAGAAACGGCATTTGCTGTCGCAATAAAAGTAAGCGAAGGCATCAGCACTTCATCTTCTGCCTCTACCCCCACTACCATTAAAGCAATATGTAATGCAGCTGTGCCATTCACAACTGCGACAGCACGTTTTACACCTACAAATTCCGCTAGCTTTTCTTCAAAACGTGTTACATATGCCCCTACCGAAGAGACCCAGCCTGTTTTCACACAATCTGTTACGTACTCAATTTCTTTGTCATTAAACGTCGGTTCATGTAAAGGCACAAAATCTTTGCTATAAAGCGCCTTTACATCATTGGCAAATTGCATCCATTGATTATTCATATATTATAAACATCTGCCTTATATTGAGATAAATTTTTGGGATTAGTAAACCATTTAATTGTTTCTTCTAGACCTTTTCGGAACCCATCCTTATTTCCATAATTTGGTTCCCATCCAAGCAATTCTTTAGCCTTTTTATTTTCTGCCCATAAACGCTCTACTTCACTTTTTTCAGGTCTTAAACGTTGCTCATCAGTTTCTATTGTTAAATCAATACCCATAATATCTGCAATCGTCTCTGCTGTTTCTCCTATTGAAACTTCATAATTAGAACCAATATTAATCACCTCACCTATAGAATTCGGTGATTCCATTACAGAAATAAAACCGTTAACAGTATCTTTTACATAGTTAAAATCACGCGTAGGACTGATTGCACCTAGCCTAATAACATCCTTACCACTTGCAAGTTGACTAATAATAGTAGGTATAACCGCTCGAGCAGATTGTCTAGGGCCATATGTATTAAATGGGCGAATAATCGATACTGGTGTATCAAATGAACGATAAAATGATAATGCCATTTGATCTGCACCAATTTTAGATGCAGAATAAGGTGATTGACCTTGTAACGGATGTTCTTCATCTATCGGTACATATAAAGCAGTTCCATATACTTCACTTGTTGATGTATGTACAACTTTTTCTATCCCTAACTCTTTAGCAGCTTGCACTACATTTAATGTCCCTGTCACATTTGTATCTACATATGTCGCTGGAGAGTGATACGAATACGGAATAGCGATAAGTGCTGCAAGATTTAACACATGTGTACAGCCCTCCATTGCTTTTTTAACACCATATGGGTCACGAATATCACCCGCAAATACATCTAATAATGACCTAATATCCTGAGGTGATTGATCCAACCACCCCCACGAATTAAATGAGTTATAATAAACAAATGCACGTACATCATAACCTAACCGTACTAATTCTTCTGTCAAATGAGAGCCGATAAAACCATCAGCTCCGGTAACTAGTATTTTTTTATTCATATTATAGACAACCTTTATTATTTAATTTCATAAAGTGAACAGCTTTCAAAAAATGGTTTAATTTCGTATTCAAATATATCTGATACTAGGACATAGTCTTGAATTTCCAATCCATTATTAATCTCGCTTAAAAAACCTTGAATAGATTCATGGTTTAACTCATTATCGTATCCTAACTCTTTCAGCTTGTGGTTTACATCAATTAACCATGTCATACCTTCACTAAATTGAAGAATTAATTGAAGAGCTTGTGGTACCTCATTATTTTGAATTTTACTAATAATAGAATCGCTTCCTAGTACTATATTCTCTAAATATTCATTGTAGCTTTGCATTGTTTCAATAAACAAATTATTCAAGGCCAAATTCACTCCTAGTATTAAATATTTTTTAATAATTCATTAATATCTTTTGCTGCTCCTTCAACTGCTTCAAGCAGACTTTTATATAATGTTTCACTTTGGGTATATACACGTTTATATGCCTCTTTGGGTGTTTCTCCTTTTTTTACTTGAAAGTACTTTAAAACTTCAATGTTAATATATTGTATTGCAACTGTTAATGATGTCTGCTTAGTTAATTTTTCTACTGCTCTATCATTTTTTTCTAATTTTCTTAAAATTTCTTGAGAAAATTTATCTTCAAATTTATTCTTAGATAAGTAAGCTAAATTCTCTTTTAATAGTTTTACTAGCCTAATATATAAACTATATTCATTTTGCAATTTTTGTATGGCTTGTTCCCTATGTCCTACGTTTTTTTCAATAAAATCATTTTCCCTAACACTATCAACTATTTTGGTAGCATACTTCTCGCTAAATTTCTCAAAAGGCATATTAGTAAATTGTTCTATTAATACCCCCCCTTCAGTACAATTATAAATTTGTCGATCTAAGGCAAATTTACTTTTTATTTTCTCAAAGGCCTGCTTCATCATCAAAAATGGATAATCTGTTAAAACTGGAATTCCATAATAACCTGTAGCTTCAATTAAATTTCTGCTACTCTTAAATTCTTCATCTACAACGTTTAAATACTTATTATTATCAGCATGTGTTTTATTATCCGTATATGCTAAATCCTGACCAATAAATGCAATTGGGCCTGTAGTCATATGTAAAGCTATTGAAAATGCGAAATTAGCCACCGATCCTCCACCACTATGGGTCACAACTTCTTTTTTTACAATACTTTTTAAATGATCTTTTAAATAGCTATCACTTTCATTTAAAAAGAAGTAAGCGTCATCGCTAAAAACATCTCTTATATTAGGATGGTTTGTCATACTATATATTAATTTACTTTTATTTAAATTTAGTTCTTTAAAATGCCCATAATTTTCTATAGATCCATCTATAGAAACCACATAGTCCGGTTCTATCTCAGCCATAAGTAAACTATTAATAGTAGAACCTGCAGCAATTAATATTATATTATTTTTTATTTCTTTTAATAACCTTAATTGTTTGTTTAATGATGGCCCTCCAGATGCAATTACTATAGGACAAGTATATTTATTATATAGATTTTTCAATGAGTAATCTTTAATTGCACTTTTAATATTATTAATATAATTTCTATGCCATACAGATTGAAAGCCTCTAAAAGTATTAATTGTAACTTGGTCAAAATGTAGCTTTTCATTTAAAGCTTTTAAAAAAGCCTTATATTCATTAGGTATTATTTTATCATAATTAGGAGATACAATTAGATTAATGTTATCTGTAACTTTTATTGAATTCACTAACTGTTTATACAGGATATCTTGATTATTTTCGTAAGCAATTAATTCAAATCCCTCACATGAAATATCACCTTCAAAGATTGGATCTATTACAAGGATTTTCTCATTACTAATTGCTAGTTTCCTAATTTCATCGACAATATAGCCCTTACCATAACCAAAAACAATTTGAATGCACCCAGGTTTATAATTTTTTTGTGCGAATTGCTTTGCTTCTAATAATGGATTGTATTTACTATGTAAAAAATAATTATTTACCTTTATCGTTTTCACACCATTTTTTGAATCGAATAATTCAATGTTAAACTGATCCTGCAAAATACTCACCTCCCTTTATTTATCGACAAATACTTAAAAATATAAAGAAAAAACCCACTCTGAGAGTGGGTTTTTCTTTATATTCAATTATTGTAATAATTGAAGAACACCTTGTGGTTGTTGGTTAGCTTGAGCTAACATAGATTGAGCCGCTTGAGTAAGGATGTTGTTCTTAGTGAACGCCATCATTTCTGCAGCCATGTCTGTATCACGGATACGTGATTCAGCAGCTGTTAAGTTTTCAGAAGCAGCACCTAAGTTGTTAATTGTGTGCTCTAGACGGTTTTGTACAGCACCTAATGCAGAACGTTGAGTAGAAACTGTTTTGATAGCTTCATCAATTACAGCAATTGCATCACTTGCTCCTGTACCAGAAGAAATGTCAATACTAGATAAAGCACCACCAGCAGCTAATGCGCTCACTTGCATATTATTAATTGCTAATTTCATTGTTTGGCCTTCGTTTGCACCAATTTGGAATGTTAACTCAGAACCTGTAGATAAACCACCATTTAATAGAGTCTTTTCGTTGAACTCAGTTGTAGTTGCGATACGATCGATTTCTGATTTTAATTGTGTAATTTCATCATTTAAGAAACCACGGTCTAAATCTTCATTCGTATCGTTACGAGATTGTACTGATAATTCACGCATACGTTGTAGGATAGAGTGTGTTTCGTTAAGAGCACCCTCAGCAGTTTGGATTAAAGAGATTGAGTCTTGAGAGTTTTTAGTAGCCATGTCAAGACCTTTGATTTGTGCACGCATTTTTTCTGAGATTGCTAAACCAGCAGCATCGTCACCAGCGCGGTTGATTTTGTAACCAGAAGATAATTTCTCAAGGTTTTTAGAAGATTGAGTGTTGTTGAAAGCTAGGTTACGGTGTGTGTTTAAAGCTGAAATGTTGTGTTGAATTCTCATTTGGAATTCCTCCTTGAATGTTTGTTTTTGTTATTCCACATCCGTGTGGAATTTAGGATTAGGTAGTATGTACTTCCTGCACCTTACAATCTATATATCGTAATTAGTTGGAAATGTTTAATAGTTTTTTAAAACTTTTTTTATTTTTTTATGTAATAAGCTCCGTGTTTGTATTTCTTATAACATCAACGCCCAAAGTATTTAGTCTTTATTTTGCTTTAGTTGTTCCAAGAAGCTTGACGATGCTGATAAAGCTTCTTTATTCTGTGCTTGAATAGCTTCAAAAACTTCCGAACGGTGTACTTTGACTGTTTTAGGTGCGACTATACCTAACTTAATTTGTTCACCTTCTACTGCTAATATTTTTATTTCGATTTGGTCGCCAATCATAATAGATTCATCTTTCTTACGTGATAAAACTAGCATTATTTCGCACTTCCTTCCAACGATTGCATTGAGTAGCGTAATGGATAGGATTTATTATCTTGAAGAACAATTTGTTTACCACATTTTTTATCCATGTTAATAACTAAAGGTGCAAGTAAATTAATAGTAGAGTCCTGAAGTGTTTCCTTCATTGTGACAATAGCGTATGTTATAACATCCTCTTCATTTTCAATTTGTAGTTGTTCTAAATCCTCTTCGCTTAAATCAAAACTATAGTCTTTTTTAAAGGCGAATGGATAAGCAACTACAAAGCCTATTTCAACTTGTTCAACTGATTGTAACAATGCCAATGGATGTTCTTCAGAGATAGGAAGTAGTACGAATCTTTTATGACTTTCTAATCCAAGTAGTCCTTGTTCAAACGTAAGTATGTCTTTTTCAACAATTTCGACCTCACCTAAAAATTTTGTTGTAATTTTCATCTATTCCTTGCGCTCCTTTAGATGTTGACATCGATGTCGACATCTGGTCTTTGTACCATTGTACCAGTTACTTTTCCTGGTGTGTATTCATGAATTGGTTTGTTCACTTTTGCGTCAATAATTGGTTCTCTACGCTGGATATTGACGTCCGTTGTCCCAGGCGTATAGTCGATTTTAACTGATCCTATAGATGGGACAAATTTCACGTTGAATTGTACACGGTGTGGACCATGATTTTGTTTCGCGATGTTTTGGATTGTCGCACGTCCCTGATCTTTACCAGCGTTCTCCATCATTTGACGTCCCTCTCTAGCTCTTCGTGCCATTCCTTTCAGAGCCTCTTGTTTACCTTTTTCTGCGTAGTTTGCACTTGATTCAATAGGACCGATTAAACCTAAATCACGTCTTGCCTGTGAAGAATCGATTTTTAAAACGCCTTTTGTTGTATTAATTTCCAAAATTGCGGCTGGCTGCTCAATATGCTGTGTTGCATTAGGTTGTTTAATATATTGTTGTGACTTAGCTATATCAAGGTCTATTTTCGCATCCGTTGTATGAATTTGAATTTGTGGGAGTCTCATCTACATCTCTCCTTTCAAGAAAAGCGTCTGAACATATTGTTCAAACGCTTTGGTATTGCCCCCTGTCGCTTCGCTTTCGGGGCAGAACTTTTCGCTTCGCGTTTGCCCCTGCCGCTTCGCTTTCGGGGCAGAACTTTTCGCTTCGCGTTTGCCCCTGCCGCTTCGCTTTCGGGGCAGAACCCTAGTAGATTTTATCGGATAAAATCTACTAGGGTTTGCTGAATAATTTTTGCTCCTACAGATAGTGAGGCTTGGTGAATTGATTCTTGTGTAATCATCTCTGTAATCGTCTTAGCATAGTCTGTATCTTCATTGACAGACAGTTGCTTTGTTACATTGACTTCTTGAAGGTCTAGTCGATTCTCCATCATCTCCACACGATTTTGACGAGCTCCGACATCTGCTCTTACGGTCAATGTACTTTCATAAACAGCATCTAAACCAGGAATTGCGCCACCACCACTTGTTAAACCAAGTGTATTTCCAATCTCCGTACCTGTAGCACCGTTTTGTAAAAGTGTTGTAACTTGTCCCATAAAATCATCGATATCCTTAAATAAATCAGCACCTGGAGTATTAATATTCATTGGGATGCCATCAAATACGTTGATTTCAATCGCCTTCTGTCCTCCAGTAGTAATTGCTGGGTTTTGTGGTCCTGTTTTATCAGTATAAAGAGGTTGGTTTGTATGCGTACCTGAAAAGATATAGTTTTCACCAACTCTTGTATTGGCAATATCACGCAATTGTTCCTTAAGTTGTTGCATTTCTGCATTTATTTTTTGACGATCGTCAGTAGTATTTGTATCGTTTGCAGCTTGTACAATAAGTTCTTTTACACGTTTTAATGCAGAGCCTGTCTGATCAAGTGCTTCGTCTGTTGTATCTAGCCATGTATGTGCTTCACGAATATTACGTTGGTATTGTTCGTTTTTATCAAGATCTATACGATAGCCCATTCCCTTGACCGCTACAACTGGATCTTCAGATGGTCTCGTAATTTTTTTACCAGAGTCCAACATATTTTGATATTTAGACATTTTGTTGTAGCTTGTATTTAAATTGCGTAGCATATTACTTGATAGCATTGATTGTGTGACGCGCATAATTTATCTCCTCTCAGTCAAGTGACTATTATAGCCCTACTCTTCCCATACCATTGATGATTTTATCTAAAGTTTCATCTACCACTGTAATCATACGTGCATTGGCATTGTATGCTTGCTGGAATGTAATCATATTAGTCATCTCTTCATCTAACGAAACCGAGCTCATTGAATCACGGTTATTAGAAATTTGTAAGTGCAATGTTTTAGAGTTGAAAGCATTACGCTCTGCTTCCTGTCCCTTTACTGCTAAATCCCCTACTAATGATTTATAATAGCTTTGGAATGTACCTTGCTTTAAGTTTGCTTGTGCTTGTTTTTGAAGCTCCGCTAACTTACGCATGTTTTGGTTATTACCTTCCTCACCCGCCGTATCAGATACAGCTACCTGCTTCGGATCAGTAATCACCACTTTAAAATCTCTTGCAGTTGTTCCTGCGAAAAAGTCAATACCTGTACTATTGTCTAGACCGACACCTATTTTATGAATATCATTAAATTTTGTAATAAATTCATTTGCGAGATTATCTAAGTTTGCAAGCATTTCAGGATAAGTACCTTGTCCACCGCTATGTCCATACGCATCAATTAATGCACGCAATGTTCCTTTATCAGGGTCCATTTGACTGTAATCAATTTTATGAGGTCCTGTCGTTGGATCTGCTGGTGGCTCGCCAACAGCAGAGATTTTAATTTCCTTAAATTCAAAATAGCTCCCTGTCGCTTGCTCATCTACCTCACCATCGACGCGCTGATTGTTTGTGTCCATCGTTGCAAGTGCAGCATATTCTTTACCATCCACTAATTTAATAGGTGCGCTGCCATCCGCTGGTACATATGTAATCGTCATAGAACCTTCCGCTACATCTTTTGCTAACCCACCTGATTTTTGCATTGAAATCGATACAGGGATATTTTCATTTAACTCATCTACTAACAAATCACGTGCATCATATAAATCGTTCGGCACATAACCACTCGGCTCAACTTCTTGAATTTGTTTATTAATGGCTGCAATTTGTTTAAGAATCGAATTCACTTTATCTGTTGATACTTTAATTTCATTTCCGATATTACCTTGGATAAGTTTTTGCTGTCTATCCATATAATTAAAGGACTCCGCAATAGACTTTCCTTTAGCAATTAATACTTGACGCGCAGCTGCGTCTTTTGGATTGTCAATAACATCTTCCATCGACTTCCAAAAATCTGTAAATGATTGATTAATACCAAACTCTGAAGGCTCTGACATGATATCTTCCATTTGCGCAATCGACTTTGCTGTTGAATCCCAATAACCCAACTTATTCGTTTCTTGACGATATTGACGATCGATAAATTCATCGCGAATACGTTGAATTGACCCCGCTTCAACCCCAGTACCAAGATGGCCTGGATAAACAGGTTGATTTAAGCCTGCATTTGGAAAGCCCGGAGTCGCTTGCATATTTACTCGTTGGCGAGAGTAACCTAATGTATTTGCATTGGAAATATTATGTCCAGTAGTATATAAAGCTGTTTGTTGTGTAAACAAACCACGTTTACTAGTTTCTAAGCCCATAAATGTTGAGCGCATTGTTTTTCCTCCTTTTAGTACCGTTTATAAGTTCAAGCATAATTTCTTGCGTCCGTGCAAGAAACTACGCTTGCGAATCGAAATATGATTTTTTGGCCATTGAATTTGTGCCGCGTACCTCATTGCCTGAGTAATTAATTTGTTCAGGTTGAGGTCGTAGATTATCTAATGTTAAATTGACAATTTGTAGTGATTGGTACACTAGTTTTTGGTTTAAATCATTTTGTTTTTTTAGGTCATTGATGATTTGCAATAATCGATTGCGAACTGCTGATAGTGTGTCTTTATCAGTTTGTTGTTCAGCAGCCTCGATGACATTAGCGACAGTCGTTTTGTCAGTTGAAGCAAATCCTTTTGCTCCAAGGTATTCCGTTACCTGTTTCTGACGCTGTTGCTCGAGCTTGTCGATGGCCGCTACATGTGCCTGCTCATCCTTGAGCAATTGGTCCAGTGCTTCAATATTGCCAGCTGTAATGATTTCCGTTTTTTTAAAGGCTAGTTCAAGTAAGCTTTTATGCATTCTTTCTAGCATTGTTAGTGTAGAACAGATCGCTTCTACAGACATATTGCTAAGCACCCTCTCTGATATTCCTTAGAAACGATAATATTTCAGCATATCTTCTGCAACTTTCCGAGCGTTGACTTTATATTCACCCGAAGCAATTCCTTCTTTTAATTGTTTTACGCGTTCTGCACGCTCGGCGCTATATGTTGAAACTCCTTGCATCTCCTGTGCAGCCTTTGAAATTTCGATTTTATCGGCGAAAGATGCCTTGTTTGTGCCTGATTTTACATTGCGCACCTGATTTTTATAGGCGTTTACTGCATTAACCCCATAAGATGTAATTTTCATTTTTTCCCCTCCTATCTAATACGCTATCTTACTATTATTTCGGATTGTCTCACATAATGTTAAGTTTTCAAACATAAAAAAATGTGCTAATTTTGTTTAAAATTAACACACTTTAAGCGTTTAGCGTTTTCGTTCTGAGTGATATGTTGCACGATCATGTTGTACTACATTTTCACGGAACTCTTTCGCCGCTTCAAATGTACGTAAATCCGCCTTCAATTCATCTTGGCATTTTGTACAAAGTTTGCCTGTTGTCGTTAGATGACCACAGTTGTCACACGGGTAGCCAAGATTAGGAAACATCGCCGTCTGTAAACGACCCTTGCGAACCCATTTATACAATAGCGCCTCTTCAGCTCCTGTTGCTTCAACAATCCGTTCTACTGTCGCAGCACGGTTTTCACGTTTACGTAAAAAGCGATAAACGATTTGATATAATTCTTCTTCAGATTGAGCGCATTTATGACATACTTCTCTAACCCCAGTATAATTAAAAAACTCATTACATTTCGGACAATTGCGAACCTCTGCCATTACTCTTCCTCCTCTCGCATAATAACAGTAAAATACGAATCATATATATTCGTATCTATTATACATGACGCATTAGCATTTTCATCCATTAATTAATGTGAAGCTTTGAACATTTCGGGCACCTGCATGTAATAAAATCTCGCTGGCATGCCGTAGCGTAGTTCCTGTAGTTTTTATATCGTCAAAAAGGAGATATTGTTTATGCTCTACATGTGCACCAACCATCAGACGAAAAAGAGGGGCTACTTGTATTCGCTCAACTCTATTTTTGGAGCTTTGCGTTTCTGTTGTCGTCTTTTCTAAAAGTTGTATAAAAGGAATATTGGCAGCCTTTAATAGCTCCTCCATATGCGAGAAGGTACGTTCCCTTTGTTTGAGGGGATGCATAGGAATCGGTATAATAATAGCTTTTTCATTTTTGAACCGTGCATATAGCTCTTGCCGAAATACTTTTGCGAGTGCTACATCCTGAAGAAATTTATATTGATGCAAGTAATCCTTCATAGCGTCGTTGTATTGGAAGAGTGCTGTTGCTGTGGGCGAATGTTCAAATCGAGCTGAGCACTTATCACAGATGGTTGGCTGAAAGTGGTTTGTTAAAAGCATTTTCCAAGAAATTACTGGTTGCAGAGGTTGTGAGCATAATAAGCACAGTGTTTCAATTTTATTCATTGCAAAAATCCTTTCTTATTGTAATAAAGAATTTTCGTACGAGCATCATCCATTTCAGTTGTAATGCCATGATGAAAAAATACAACGTCTCCATCTGCAAAATCAGCATTTCGACCAACTCGCCCAGCAATTTGGATAAGTGCACTGGAAGTAAAAATAGTCGATTCCGCCCCAATAACTGCAACCTGCACATTCTTTATCGTAATACCTCGTTCTAAAATGGTTGTTGTGAGTAAACCCGGAACTTCTTCGTGACGTAGTTTAAGCACTTTTTCTTTACGATCAGGATCTTCGGCATGGACTGCCAAAATGCTTGCATCTAATAACTGAAAAAGAGGCGTAGCTATTTTCATTAACTCTACTTTCGGGAAAAATAATAGAAATGGTTCTTTATGTGCAAGACGATCCTCCGTCCATTGTTTTAGCTTTCGCGGGATTTTTCCTCGTTTCAAGTTCTTTTCATAGCTCCATAGGGCATCAAATCGAGGGACTGGTAATGGACGATTATGGTAACGTTTCGGGATGAATGAATAACTTTTATTTTGATACGCAGTAAGTAATTTTTGTGAAGGTGTTGCTGTGACAAACAATATTGGTGCGTTTTCCGTTTTTGCTTTTTGTACAGCTCTTTGTAACGTTTCGTCAAATGTATACGGAAATGCATCAGCCTCATCAACAATCATGACATCAAACGCTCGTTCAAAACGGTAGAGCTGATGAGTTGTAGCCAACACTAGCTGCGCATAGCCCTCCTGCTTCGGTGATCCACCATATAAAGCATGGATGGTCGTTTGCGGGAAGACCTTTTGAAAGCGTGGAAATAACTCTAATATTACATCTGTACGAGGCGTAGCAATACACACTCGTAACCCCAGCTCTAAAGCATAATGAACAGTTGGGAAAAGCAGCTCTGTTTTCCCCGCCCCACATACCGCATGTAACAAGTGGGAACGTTTTACCTTCACACTTTCTAGTAATTCATTTGCTGCCTGCTGTTGCAGCACAGTAAATTGTCCTGCCCATTCAAGTGGATGCTTTTTTGTTCTAATTGCAGATGGGCCAGTCCAAATCATCAATTGCGTACAGCTACCCACTCTGCCCATATTCAGACAATGTCTACAATAGATACATTGCTGCTGGCACTTCGAACAATCAAACGTTGTAAATTGCTGCGGATCAGTATTATGGCAACGGTTGCATTTAAGATGTGGCACTTTTTGAATTCCTTCTATTATATGGAAGTGTTTGTGATGGATCGCTTTCTCGATATCTCCCTTTGAAAACGGGGAATACTCCTTTAACCAAATACGTCCTTCATGAAAATCTCGTAATGCAAGTGGCAACAAACAACCTTTTTTTTCCATTGCTTTGCTCCTTTCAGGTAGGTGATTTTCTTCAGCAGTTCTTTAGCGGCGATGTTCTTGGATTTAGCGGCGTTTCTGGCACTTTTGGCGGCGATGTTCTCGGGTTTACCGGCGATTTTGGCACTTTTAGCGGCGATGTTCTCGCGTTTACCAGCGATTCCCACAGATTTATCAGCGATTCTCGGACTTTATCAGCGATTTCCACACGTTTATCAGCGATTCTAGATCTTTTATCAGCGATTTCCACACGTTTATCAGCGATTCTCTCGTGTCTCCTGGCAAAATCGGATACCTTCTAAAATAACAAAAAAGCCTCTACATTTTTCTGTAGAGACTTTCTTATTTAAGGTTATTTTTTTATCCAGCATAACCCCAATGAGCCTTCACCTAAATGTGTGCCGATCACGGGACCGAAATAGCTCAATTTAAAGTTAACGTTTGGGTAAGTTGCAGCTAGTTGTGCTAGCCATTCTTCTGCTTCAGCTTGGCAATTGGCGTGGATAACAACAGCGTCCATTGCTTCATACTTTTTAGCATCCTCCGCCATTAGCTCCTCCGCACGCCTTAATGCTTTTTTACGCGTACGAATTTTTTCAAAAGGTACAATGACCTTGTCCACAAAATGAAGCACAGGCTTTACTTGTAATAAGCCACCTATTAATGCCGCTGCTGAAGACAGACGTCCCCCACGTTGTAAGTGCGCTAAGTCATCTACAATAAAGTAAGCTCGGGCATACTGCTTCATGTCCGCTAATGTAGCAAGTATTTCTTTTGCTGAACAACCTTGTGCAGCCATTTCAGCTGCTCGTAAAACATAAAAACCCTGTACCGCACAGGATATTTCAGTATCAAAAGCGTACATATCAATGCCTTCCACCATTTCGCCTGCTTGAACTGCACCATGATATGTTCCACTGATTCCACTTGATAAATGAATAGATATTACCTCATCATACTCTTTTGCCAACTCTTCAAAGAGAGAGACAAATTCTCCGATTGGGGGCTGCGTTGTTTTTGGAAATTCTTTTGACCCGCGTACTTTATCATAAAATTCAGATGCCGTGATATCTACTTCTTCTGCAAATAATTGCCCCGAAATATTTACACTTAACGGAATCATATGAATGTTTAAGCGTGCTCGTTCCTCAGCCGGAATATACGCAGTACTATCTGTTACGATTGCTGTCCTCATTCATGTCCACTCTCCTATTCTACATAGTTTACAATAAAAAGAAATGAATGTGAAATGAATTACGACATTGCGTAATTCTTTTCACATTCATTATCTATGTATCAATTTCGCCTTGGTGTAATTACATTCAGAGGCATTATCTTCATTCAGTAGGTGTTTGGAAACTCCGAAATGGGACCACATCCACATTCATCTGCTGAATGAAGATAACCTCTTTGCGAAACTGCGTTGAATCCCTCAGAGGTTGTCTTATTCTTATTTGCCGGTGGTTGATTTAGAGTCATCTCCAATATAATAGACACTCGTTACCTTCCAGGCCCCGTCCTCTTTTACAAAAACAGTTACCTGACGCCCTGCACTTTCATGTTCGATGTTTGTTTCAAGTTGCAGAGAATGGAGTGTCATATTGGCAAAGACCTCCGCTTCTTCTTCCTTATATTTTGCAATGGTCACATTTGCTACTTCACGTTTACTATCAAATTGATCGAAGGCTTCAGTTGCATAAACCTTCTCTTCATCATACTTAAAGCCTCTTGGATCCTTCGCTATTGTTTGCATATAACGATTGATTTCTTCTTTATTTAACGCAGCAATATATTCATCGAAAGCTGCTAAAATTGCTTTTTCTTCTTCTGCTGGTACATTCGTAGCTTTTTCTACATTATCGCCAACCATTTCAAAACCAACAGTTCCATCTTCAATCGTTTTTGCACGATCTTCCGCACTATTCTCTTCATCTTTATTACCACAGGCAGTTAACATTAATAAGGTAAAAACTGCTAGAAAACTTTTCTTTAACATCAAAAAACCTCCCGCGCATATTGTAGCATATAAATCCTACTGTAGGAATTTTGTTGTGAATTTTCAACATTTAGGTGCTACATCTTTCATATGACGCCTACGATTTTAAAATGTTGCACATTGAGTGATCTCTAAAGTTAAATAGCTACACTTTTAACAAGATCCGTTACCTACAGGTGTTCGACCATAAAAAAACTGCTTTAAAAACTACTACATAATATAGTAGCCTTTAAAAACAGCTTTTAATTTAATGTTATGCAATTAACGTACTTCAACCCAGCCGTTTTTGATAGCTGTAACAACGGCTTGTGTGCGGTCGTTTACATTCATTTTTTGTAAAATGCTTGAAACGTGGTTTTTAACTGTTTTTTCAGAAATAAACAATGTCTCACCAATTGTACGGTTAGATTGACCATCTGTTAATAATTGTAATACTTCACATTCACGTTTTGTTAGTAAATGGAATGGTCGACGAATTTCTGTTTGATGGAAATTCCCTTTATTTTCATGCTCAGAAAGACGACGGAATTCCGCTACTAAATTTTTAGTTACCTTTGGATGTAGATAAGATCCACCATTTGCAACTACTTTAATAGCTTCAACAATTTCGTCAGCATCCATCTCTTTTAGCATATAACCAAGTGATCCCGATTTTAGCGCGTGTGTTACATATGTTTCATCATCATGAATTGATAACATAATAACCTTTGCATCTGGGTATTCACTAATTAAATCTGCCGTAGCTTCTACTCCATTTTTACCTGGCATATTAATATCCATTAGTACAACATCTGGTTGATTTTCAGCATATAATGACACCACATCCGCACCATCATCACCTTCTGCCACTACATCAAACGTATCTTCAAAATCTAAAATACGTTTTACTCCTTCGCGGAATAGCTGGTGATCGTCTACAATAATAATCTTCGTCATTTTCCTTTACCCCCTAAATTTCTCCAACAATTGCTTCATCATAACGGAATTTTAAATAATACCGTCGTCCCTCGATTTATCTCACTTTTAATGGAAATTGTACCATCCAAAATTTCGATACGTTCTTTCATTCCTAAAATCCCAAAGGAATGATCTTTAACTACCTGTGGATCGAAACCTATACCATCATCCTTTACAACGATATTTACGGCATTGTTCAACCACTCAAGTTTTACCCAAATCTCCTTACATTTCCCGTGCTTCATAGCATTAGTTACACATTCTTGCACTAATCGGAAAATAGACACTTCATAGTTTGATGGTATACGCTTTTCGGTGCTTCTCGATTGGAAATGAACTTCAACACCAGGATTATATTCAGTCACTGTCGATACGTACTTCTTTAATGTCGGGACAATTCCCAAATCATCAAGTGCCATTGGTCTTAGATCATAAATAATACGTCGCACCTCTGTTAATGCATTACGCACCGTTTTCTTTAAATCAACAATTTCAGCCAAAGCAGATTCAATGCCCTTCTCACGATACGTTCTATCTATTAAATCCGTGCGCATTAGTACATTTGCCAGCATCTGAGCAGGCCCATCATGAATTTCCCTAGATAAACGTTTCCGCTCTTCTTCTTGCGCCGCGATAATACGTATACCAAAGTCTTGTTTCATTTTTGCTTGTTCAAGTGCTAAACCAACATTTTTCAAATCTGAAGTTAAGTAATTCAAAACGACATTTACTTGATTGACAATCTGATCTGCTCGTTCTATCGTATCGAGTAACCCTCTTAATCTTCTCTCTAGATCATCTCTTTTATCGCGCAGCTGTTTTTCTTGAGTTCTAATCACGGAGAGCTTCACTTGAAAATCTTGTGCAGTTTCATATGCTTCTCGAACTTGTTCTTCGGTATATTTATCAAAAGCTTTACTCACTAGCACAAGTCTTTGCTTAGCAAGCTGGGTACTTTTTTCTAAAGAATCACCTTCATCAATCACAATTGAAACTTGTTCTCGAACAATTTCTAGCTCTTTTTGCATATCTTCGAAATTTCTTCGGTTTTGTTCACTTATAATAAAGATATCATCTTTTGAGCTCATGATTGTATCTATCATTCGATTAAATATGTCATCAAGCGACTTTAAATCGAAGGTATCAGTTGAAAACATAATGTACTCCCCAGTCTAATGTCTTATGATTACTTACTATTTTAATAGACCAATTTCATATATTCTATAGTCTATACCTATTATAGCATCACCCAGTTAAAATTTAATGCTTTTTCTTTATGAAAATTATAGAATATAACTCTACCTAAAAGGAGATTGATACTGATGAGAGAAAACTATTTAACAGTAAAAGGATACGGTGAAAGCGAAATTGTTATTTCAAAATCTCGCTTTCTTACTTATATAGAACGCGTAGAAACAGAAGAGGATGCAATTTCTTTTATTGACCGCATAAAGAAAATACATCATAACGCGACACACAATTGCTCAGCCTATATTATTGGAGAGCATGATCATATTCAAAAAGCAAATGATGACGGGGAACCAAGTGGCACAGCTGGCGTCCCTATGTTAGAAGTCTTAAAAAAACAAGGTTTAAAGGATACGGTCGTTGTCGTCACACGCTACTTTGGTGGCATTAAGCTTGGTGGTGGCGGTCTTATTCGTGCATATGGGAAGGCGACAACAGAAGGCTTACTCGCTGCACAAGTAGTTGAACGTAAGCTTCATCATTTTATGAACATTGCCATTGATTACACATGGCTTGGTAAAGTAGAAAATGAAATTCGAGGTTCTTCGTATACATTAGAAGAAATTCGCTACTTGGAAGGCGTCGAAATCATTGTATCCGTGCTAAAAGAGGAAGAAGAAAAGTTCCGAAATTGGGTGACGGAAATGACAAATGGGCAGTCAACCATTTCTTTTGAAGATGCACAATTTATCGAATTTGTTGTGAAATAAATAGTTTTAATTGTCGAAAACTAAATATCCATAGTATAATTCTAATGTTGAGCTATTTTATCGTTTATATCTAAATGTATTTGAATAAAGTTTAGTTAATCCCATCATTATTCCCAAAATTCAGAGGAGAATATATCAAATATGAAAAATAGAACTAACTATAAAAATAAGAAGAGGTCTTCTAAATCTTCCCTAATTATAAAAGTATCGCTTCTTCTTGTTGCAAGTTTAGTAATATGTGTGACGGCTTACGCAGTCTATATTACGAAGCAAGCAGAGCATGCAGTGAACTCGGCACATGAAGAATTAGAGGGTCGAGAAGTTTCTTCACTTCGTGAGGAAAAAGTAAAACCAGTAAAAGATAATGTTTCCATCCTATTTGTAGGTGTTGATGATAGTGAAAATCGCGGGCAAGGTTCTGAAAACTCTCGTTCCGATGCACTGATTTTAGCAACATTAAACAATAAAACAAAAACGATTAAAATGCTAAGTATCCCTCGTGATTCATATGTTTATATTCCTAACTTAGGCTATAAAGATAAAATTACACATGCACACGCAAATGGTGGTACGCTTTCAACAATTGAGACCGTAGAAGGATTTTTAGATGTTCCGATTGATTATTATGTTCGTATGAACTTTAACGCATTTATTGACGTTGTTGATGCATTAGGTGGAATCGAAGCTGAAGTACCGTATACTTTACACGAAAAAGACGAATTCGATCGCAATGCAATTAACTTAGAGCCTGGTTTACAGCATTTAAACGGTAGTGAAGCACTGGCACTCGCAAGAACGCGTAAGCAAGACAGTGATATTGAACGCGGTAAACGTCAACAAGAGATCTTAACGGCCATCATCAGTAAAGCTTCTTCTGTAGAATCTATTGCAAAATACGATGATGTCATTAAAGCACTTGGCGATAACATGAAGACAAACATGACATTCAGTGAGATGAAATCATTCCTATCTTATTTAACACAAGGAATGCCACGTATCGATTCTTTAACATTAGAAGGTACAGATGATATGTCTACTGGTATTTACTACTATAAATTAAATCAAGAATCGGTTGATGAAATATCGGAAACACTTAATAACCATCTTGAAAGAGATAAAACATCTACAAGTCTAACTAATAACAATACAGATAACGATAAAGATAACGCTGTTGGCAATGATACAACAGATAACAAAGATGAACAGTAACTTTAAAAGCCCTTTCCACTTTATGTGGAGAGGGCTTTTATGTTGTTGAAAAACTATTATGCCAATGAAATTAATGTAGCTAATTAAGTAAAATATGGCTCTTCAGCAAAATGAGGGGCTGTCTTCCGTTCCGACTGATCGCTTTCCTGGAGGGCGTCCGATGAGCGGCTTGGGCCAACAGATGTTTTTGTGCGAAAACGTAGCGGCAGTGACATATGGTTTTCTGCACGAAAGCGAAGTGCAAACGTAGCGGCAGTGACATGTGGTTTTCTGCACGAAAGCGAAGTGCAAACGTAGCGGCAGTGACAACAAAAGCGGAGGAAACGGCTCGACACTCGCTCACAGGATAGCGAGTAGCATGGAATGGAAAACACCCTCATTTACCCGGGCTCTTCTCCATGCTACCTGAGCAGTTTTCCGCCTTACCCGAGCATTTCTCCAAGTTAAAGTTACCTGAGCATTTTTTTCGAGGACCCTAGCAACTCACTACTCTACCCGAGCAATTTTCTTGTAAATCCCAAAAATTCCCCTATCAACCTATGCTATTCTCCACTCGACCCAAGCTAAATTCACATGGATCAAGATTTTCTTCACTCCAGTTCCCCATAAACTCCATAAAAAAAACAATCACACATTAAAAATGAATGATTGCTTTAATATTTTATTTATTAAATATCCGCACAAAATTTAATAGCGGCTTATAGTTTTTACCTGCGAGTCCGATGATTTCAACAAAAATTTCAATGGCAGTTAATATGACGGCTATGAGTAAAATCGCTCCCCATACTTTTGCCATAGAGAAAATAACGGCTGCCAACCCAAACATCATAGCAATCCCATAGATAAGGAGTACTGTTTGACGATGTGTGAAGCCCATATCCAGTAAACGGTGATGTAAGTGTGATTTATCTGGATCAGACCATTTTTTCTTCATGCGCACACGACGAACAATCGCAAAGAATGTATCAGAAATTGGTACACCTAGAATAATAATTGGGATAATTAATGAAACAAATGTTACATTTTTAAAACCAAGTAACGCCAGCACGGATATCATAAATCCGAGGAATAATGCCCCTGTATCCCCCATAAAGATTTTTGCTGGGTGGAAATTATAAAATAAGAAACCACTTGATGCTGCTGCTAAAATGGCTGCAATTGCTAAAACAAACATATTGTCCATATTAAATGCCATGACCGCTAATGTAATAAGAGCAATCGTTGAAACCCCGGCAGCTAGACCATCTAAACCATCAATTAAATTAATGGCATTTGTAATTCCAATAATCCAAAGAATTGTTAAAGGGATACTTAGTAATCCAAAATCTAATTCACCTACGAAAGGTAAGTTAACCTCGTCAATTTGAATGCCACCTACAAAAATAACGATAAGTGCAGCAGCAAGCTGCCCTAGCATTTTCGCCTTTGCAGAAATTTCACGCATATCATCAATGACGCCTGTTGCTACAATAATACAGGCTCCTATAATAATCGCCAATAAACTATATTCACTAGTATGCCACGGTAATACGCCTATTAAAAATGGATATAGCATAGCTATGCCTATTAAAAACGCAAGGAAAATCGCTAATCCGCCAAGTCTTGGCATAATTCGTGCATGTACTTTTCGATAGTTTGGTGCATCGACAGCACCTATTCTGAACGCTAATCGTTTAACTAATGGAGTTAACAATATGGAAGCAATGAATGCTGCTATTAAAGACACGTAAAGCATGTCTCTCCTCCTCAAAAATAATCTACATTTAAATCCAAATTGATTATAGCACGAACGAGCGCCGAAATATACTTTTTCTATTTAATTTCCACCATTTCACAAATTTTTTTCTTCTTTTTGAGAATGGTAGAATGCTGCATGTCAAATGTAGTCACCATTCGTAAAATTTGATAAAATAATGTAGTGTCTAGCATTTAGACAACTTTAAAGGAGCGTAAATTTCATGTTCTCAATTTTTAAACGCAACAATGAGCAAACAAGTGCTCGTCAATTAAAACGCTACTATAAAATAGTAGATCAGATTAATAATCTTGAAGAAAAATATGTCGACAAGTCAGATGAAGAATTAAAAGAAATGACTTTTATTTTCAAGGATCGTTTAGAACAAGGCGAACCAATTACATCAATCATCCCAGACGCATTTGCTGTTGTACGCGAAGCCTCAAAACGTGTATTAGGTATGCGTCATTTTGATGTACAACTTATCGGTGGTCTTGTTTTAACTGAAGGTAATATTGCAGAAATGCCTACAGGTGAAGGTAAAACGCTTGTCGCTTCCCTACCTTCTTATGTACGCGCATTAGAAGGTAAAGGTGTTCATGTCATTACGGTTAATGACTATTTAGCTAAGCGTGACTACGAACTTGTTGGTCAAATTCATCGTTTCCTTGGCTTAACAGTTGGTTTAAATATACCAATGATGGAACCAGACGCAAAAAAAGAGGCCTATAATGCTGATATAACATATGGTGTCGGTACTGAATTCGGATTTGACTACTTACGTGACAACATGGCACATAGCTTGGCTGATAAAGTACAACGCCCTTATCACTTTGCCATTATCGATGAGGTTGATAGTGTACTTATTGATGAGGCAAAAACACCACTTATTATCGCTGGGAAAATGGCAGCGAATGATGAACTACATCGCATTGCTTCTATGCTAGCTAAACGTTTTAAAGAAGAAGAAGACTACGATTTTGATGAAGAAACAAAAGCTACTTCTTTAACAGATAAAGGCATTGAAAAGGTTGAGGCTGCCTTTAATGTTGATAATCTATATGATCTTGAACACCAAACACTTTATCATTATGTGATCCAAGCTGTGCGTGCCCATGTAATGTTCAAGCGTGATGTTGATTACATCGTTAAGGATGACAAAATCGAGCTTGTTGATATGTTCACAGGTCGTATTTTAGAAGGTCGTTCACTATCTGATGGATTGCATCAAGCAATTGAAGCAAAAGAAGGCGTAACGATCACAGAAGAAAATAAAGCACAGGCACAAATTACGATTCAAAACTATTTCCGTATGTATCCGAAGCTTTCCGGGATGACGGGTACAGCGAAAACACAGGAAAAAGAAATAAAAGAAGTGTACGCAATGGAAGTTATTCAAATTCCAACAAACCGCCCACGTCAACGTGTCGATCAGCCTGATATTATTTTTAAAACACAAGAAGCTAAATATAAATATGTGGCTGCAGAAGCGAAAAGTCGTCACGAAAAAGGACAACCTGTCTTAATTGGTACTACATCGATACTGCAATCTGAAACAGTTGCTGAGCATTTGAAAAGTGCAGGGTTAAAATTCCAATTACTGAATGCTAAAACAGTTGAACAAGAGGTTGAGCTGATTTCACAAGCAGGTCAAAAAGGTCGTATTACGGTAGCTACGAATATGGCTGGTCGTGGTACAGATATTATGCTAGGTGAAGAAGTACACGAGCTTGGCGGCTTATATGTCATCGGTACCGAGAAACATGAAAGTCGTCGTGTAGATAATCAACTTCGCGGTCGTTCAGGTCGTCAAGGTGATATAGGTGAAAGCCGCTTCATTCTCTCTATTGAAGATGATATGTTCCGACGTTACGCAAAAGAAGATGTTGAAAAATTCTCAGCAAAAATGGTTGTTGACGAACAAGACATTATTCAAAATAATAACGTTCACGAGCTTATTAGCCGTACACAGCGTATCGTTGAAGGTTCTCAATACAGCATGCGTGAATACAACTTAAAATTAGACGATGTGATTAATGACCAACGTACAGTTATTTACGGTCTACGTGACAAAATTTTAGCTGGCGAAAATTTATTAGAACAATTAAAGCAAATGTTCTATGAAACTGTAGACTTTGCAGTACGTGATGCAGCACCTGATGAATTACCTTCAGTTGAATGGGATTACGAAGGGATGGAAAGAACCTTAAACAGTCTCTTCCTTTCACCTATCACAATTGATAGAGAAGTAGGTAAAGTTGTCCCTATTTTAGATTCACTTCAAGCACCTGTTGATGAATTAACTGCAAAGATGGAGAAGTTCGCTGAGAATGAACAAGTAGTGGCAGTTATTCCACAAGTAATGCTAAGCTACTTAGATAGTGGCTGGGTGAAACATTTAGAAGCCATGACACACTTAAAAGAAGGAATTGGCTTACGTCATTACCAGCAAGAAGATCCGATGCGAATTTACCAACGTGAAGGACTTGAATTATTCGGAAAGAATTTCCAAGAATTACGTCGTTCTATTATTATAGAAATCACAGGCTTCATGAAAATGATTGAAGCACAAATGGAGGTACAATAATGGGCTTATTTTCATTCTTTAAAAAATCGGACAAGGTTGTTCAAGAAAACACAATTGACTCTAAAGACTTATTAGGAAATACTACTACGGATAGTAGCGATAATCGTGATGTTGTGACAAAGCTTTCATTCCATCCAGAGTGGGATGTTCCTCAGGAGCAAAAATACATTTTTAGTTTCCTTGCTAATGAGCTAGAACCTTTGAAGCCAAATCAATTATCACTTTCTTCTATTAGTATTGAAGAAGACCCACGCTCTAAAAAATGGCAAGTGCGTGCATTTTTCCGCTCATCATTGCCTCAAGCAATCGAGCTAGGTGAAATTGAGCTTTACATTATGGATAAAAACGATGAGCTTGTAGCATCTAAAAAATTCGATTTTGCAGCACTTGGCACGATCCCAGCAGAAAGTGCTCGTCCATGGGTATTTGAATTTGAAAAATCAACAATCAAAGTCAATGAAATACCAGAAGACGGTTGGAAAATTGCATTCAACCTTGTTTCCCTACGCGGTCACCAATTAGAATTAGATCCATCATGGGAACAACAATTACCTGAAGCACAAAAAGAGGAGCTTGCAAAAATCGTCAAAACTTTACCTGAGTTAGGTGAAACAGAAGTAAACTTCACTGGCCTGCAAGCAAAACTTGTGGATAATGGTAGTTTAAATGTGTCTATCTTCATTCGTAACGGACATAATAAAGCTATTAACCTTGAACAATTACCACTAGAAATTATTGATGCAACAGGTAAACAAATTGCTAAAGGTTCATTTAAAATGGATCCTATCTTAACTGTACAACCGAACTCAACGAAGCCTTGGACATTTATCTTCCCTGCAGAGCTTGTTGATGCAAAAGATGCAGATCTTTCTCGTTGGACAGCACGCGTAACACAATAAAGCGTTTAAAAACCCTTCATTCATATGAACTGCTCCCTGTCAAGTAGACAGTGGAAATAATAAAAAGCTTTTAAGCGGCTTTAGCCCTATATTCTAATGGGCTTAAGCCGTTTAATCGTTCTTGGTATCTATCGTTATTGTAAAACTGGATA
>NZ_MDDN01000019.1 GCF_001708185.1 Lysinibacillus xylanilyticus
TCGACTTGCATGTATTAGGCACGCCGCCAGCGTTCGTCCTGAGCCAGGATCAAACTCTCCATAAAAAGAAATTTGATTAGCTCAAATTGTTTTGCTGGCATCATGTTTGATGTCCAAAATTTTGTTTTGTTCACTAACTCAAGGTTAGTTACTAAAAACTTTATTGATTACGTTTTGCTTGTTCAGTTTTCAAGGTTCATTTTTTCGTTTAATGCGTCACCTCTTGGCGACTTATACATAATAACATCGATTATTCATGAAAGTCAACACTAAATCATAAGTTTTTTTAAGAACTTTATTTTTATCTAGAAACGAGGTCGTTATGATGTTTCGTAAAACGTTGATTTCACTGCTTTTTATTGTAATACTCTTTGTCTTTATAAAGCCGATAAATTCTACTATGATTTCTGTATTTAACATCGCTGATGCTCCAGCAGTTGTAACAAAAGGATATTATGGTACATCACTTATTGTCGAAATTTCTTTTTCTGATGAAACTCTGTTGGACTGGCTTAAAACTGTAAAAGCACCTTATCCGCTTCTCTTGTTAGATGCTGCTTGGATTGAACGTTCACCCGAACACATAAAAATTATTCAAGAGAGAAAACTACCTATAGGATTATTAGGACCTGAGGATTCAGTGGATAAACCCATTGATCTTGCCGTCGTGCAAAAAGATATTGATATTTACGAAAAACACATGAAAGAAACACCGCTTTGGTTTGCAACTCGAAACCATCAATATTCTCAGGGTTTACAAAAAAACTTATTTCAACAGCAGATGAATATACTTTCTCCCTCTCTAATCTGGAAAGGGGAAAAAACACCAAAAATACAAAAGGGAGATTTTGTTTTTATTTCTTTACACCAAAATAATCAAATCTCGTTTAAAGAGCTTAACACATTTCTACAACAAAATAAATTTATGTCGGTTGAGGAAAATATATTTGGCTATAAAGTGCAAACTAAAAAATCACCATAACAAAAAAGTTGCCACCTACGTTTTCTAGGGGCAACTTTTTCTTTAAATTATTATGCATTTTTTGCTTGTTCAAGACGTGCTTTACGGCGTGCTTCTAATTTTTGACGATCCTCATCGGATTTCGCATTATATTTTGGTAATACTAATAATTGATAAGCATTTACCGCGAGTAGTGGAAATAGTAATAATGCAACATACTCGTTAATATTTTCATCGCGACCCATTAATGCAATTGTCCATTCCAATGTTGTAACGACAACCATAAAAAATAAAGCTGAAATGAAAACATGTTTTTTTCCTGTTAATTTTACTTTTTGAACGGCTGTTGCTACGGCTCCGAATATTAATACAATTAACAAGCCAATATAGAACACCCAACTTTGCCCATCCTTGACGCCAGGTACAAAACGGAAGAAAATAATATCGAAAATAGTAATAGCAATTAATAACAGCTGTACCCAATTCCATAATGTAAGTGTTCTGAAAATATTAACTCCCACTTGATGGAGCGTTAAATACGCAAAAAAGCCTGCCTGTGCAATAACACTCATTGTAAATCCTAAGAAGACCATCCATAAAAGTCCGGCCAAAAATTCACCCCATTGACCATTTGCCGCATATGGTTGGAAGAATTCCCATCGAATAAATAAACTGCAAATTCCGTTGACTGCGCCACCAACGAGCATCGCAAAGAAGAAAAACTTTGCCCAATTTCGTATCGTCACAACTAAAAGTCCCCCAATTTCTCAATGTATATCTGTATTCATTTTAACAATGCATCGTTAAAAAAGCTATTTCTCATCCTAACCAATACATAAAGTCATCGTAAATGTGAACAATAATTGAAAGAGTCTATCTATAGAAAGGACTGATTATTAATGCGAAAATTTACCTTATTGCTATTTCTAATACTTTTTCTTTCTGCCTGTTCACAAGAGAAAACCTCTACCATGTCCTATGATGAAATAAAAAAAATAATGATCGACTCTTTACAAACCGAGGATGGTAAAAAGGCGTTGCGGCAGCTTTTAGAGGACCCCAGTTTCCGTGAATTATTGGTTTTGGAACATGAAGAAGTGAAGAAGGCTACCGAGGAAACCTTGCTTTCCCCGAAAGCAGAAGAATTTTGGAAGAAAACATTTGAAGATCCAAAATTTAAGGAAACCGTAGCTAAAAGTATGCAAAAGCAGCAGCAAGATATTATGAAGGAATTAATGAAAGACCCTGCTTTCCAAAAGGATATGGAGGCATTCTTTGGTCAGCCAGATATGCAAAAACAGTTAGAGACTATTTTAAAATCCTCCAACATGAGGAAACAAGTGGAGGAAATTGTGAAAGAAACGATAGAAAGTCCACTTATGCAAGCAAAATGGCAGGAGCTTATTAAGAAGAGCGGCGGTGAAGCTGGGAAAGCTGAAGGCAGTGGAAAAAAAGCAGCTGGCGGTGAAGGTACAAACAAAGAAGGAAAGAGCACTCAGTAACCCCTTATATGTAAAAAACGGATTTCCTCTATTGTTTGAGGAAATCCGTTTTCATTATTTATTTAATTTATTAATGATTTTCGTCGCGATGTCTAAATAAATTTGTCCTGTTGTGTGTTTTTCAGCATAAACAGAAGGTGCAAAATCTGCATCTGACCAGTCAGGTTGACCAAGAGGAATTTGGCCAAGTAGCTCTGAACGTAGCTCTTCTGCTAATTTCGGACCTCCCCCTTGACCGAAAACGAATTCACGTTCACCAGATTTCGATTCATACCATGCCATATTTTCAACAACACCTAAAATTTCATGGTCTGTTTGTAGAGCCATTGCACCTGCACGAGCTGCTACGAACGCTGCCGTTGGATGTGGTGTTGTTACGACAATTTCTTTAGATGAAGGAAGCATCTGGTGAATATCTAATGCAACGTCACCTGTACCTGGTGGTAAATCCAATAGTAGATAATCTAGCTCGCCCCATTCTACATCACGGAAGAACTGATCTAACACTTTACCTAACATTGGTCCACGCCATACAATCGGTGCGTTATTTTCAACAAAGAAGCCCATTGAAATCATTTTCACTCCAAGGCGATCAACAGGGAAAATTCGATTATTTACCACTTTTGGCATATCTGTAACACCCATCATATCAGGTACACTGAATCCGTAAATATCAGCATCAATCAAGCCAACCTTCTTACCTAGACGAGCTAATGCAACAGCTAAGTTAACTGATACTGTAGATTTCCCTACACCGCCTTTACCAGAGGCAATTGAAATAACTTGTACCGTGCTAAGCGGAGATAAAATATCTTGTGCCTCAGCCTCAGTTGCAACTCCACGGAAGCTTTGAAGTTTTTCTGCAGACATCTCTTCGAAACGAATACCAACTGTATCAGCACCCGCTTCTTTCAAAATTTCAACAATTTTCATTTGGAACTGTAATTGTTCAGGTGTATTTGTTTTTGCAATCGCAATTTTTACACTGACATGATTTTTCTCTTCTTTTATTGCTACATTTGTAATACCGTCTGTTTCTGCAAGTGATTTATGTAAAAATGGATCTTGTAGTTGTCCTAATATTTCATGTACTTGTTGTTCAGTTATCACGACGAACACTCCCCTTATATTATCTCAATGTTAGTATATCATAAATGATTTGATTTACGTTGTGTTGTTGCTCTATTCAATTTTAGCTAATAAATACGCTTCAATACCTTCAACAATTGCATCTCCCATTTTTTCTTGGTATTTTTTATCAGTTAATAGTGCACGTTCCTCATCATTACTTATAAACCCTGTTTCTACTAGAGCAGCAGGTACCTCAGCTTTTTTCAGTAAATATATTTGTTTTATAGACAACGCTTCTCGATCGGTATTTTTCAAATTAGTACGAATAGATTCTTGAATGCTCTTGGCTAATAATTCACTTTCAGCATGTCCCTCTTTATGATAAAACACCTGTGCTCCACGCCATTTTGTTTCAGGAATGGCATTTGCATGAATTGTAATAAAAACATCCGGTTTTTCCTTTTCTACTATGTCTTTTCTTAGAAAGATGTCCTGCTTCTTTCGTTCTCTTAATGTTCCATACTTTTCTGATGACGCGTGCTCGTCGATAACATCTCCATCTTTTGTTCGTGTCATTACGACTGTTGCGCCTTTTTTCTTTAATTGCTTCTCCACATGCTGAGCAATTGCAAGTGTAATCTCCTTTTCAATTACTTCGCCCTTTGAAGCCCCTCCATCCTGACCTCCGTGCCCCGCATCAATAACTATTTTCAGGCCACCAAGTGGGTCCGGTAAGAAGAAGTTGCGGTCCGAAGCATTCGTTTCGTATGCCACGACCACTATACTCATCAGCATAATTACTCCTAGTGCAAGCCAGCGCTTCACCTATATCCACCACCCTTTTACATTCAGTGTACGAAGTTAGTGATTAAACTATGCCAGAAAGTAAAAAAAACTCTCAAGTATTGAATTTGAGAGTTTGATCTTGATCTGCACGAGGACTATTGCTGTTTATTTTAGTGTAAATTCTGGTTTAAACTTACCTGTATAAGGCTCATGCTCAACAAATACTGTTATATCCTTACCATCTTTGCCTTTGCCAGTTCTTTTATACGTGAACTTCTTATTATTTAGCTCAGTAATTTCGAGTACAGCTCCATATTTATTATCGCCAATTGAAACATGTGCTCGTAATTTATTGCCATCGATAACATTATAGTAACCATAGTCACCACGGCTGTTACCCGTGTCAAGGTTGAAAAATTCATATTTATTCGTATTAGCATCATATTTCGCAAGGCTAATAAAATTAGTATTATATTGTGTTACATCATTTTTGTTTACATCTAATACAACGGTTCCCTGCCAAAGTGTATCGGCTAAAATCTTATCTCCATCAACATCTTTTACGATAGTGCCTGTAGAAGTATTTAAAGTTTTATCTGGTTCAGTAAATGTAAGCTTTTTATCCTTATAAGGGACATGCTCAACGAATACTTCTACATCGTTACCATTTGCATCTTTCCCCATTCGTTTATAAGTGAACATATTATTTTTTAGCTCAGTAATTTCAACAATTGCTTGATAATTTTTCGTCTCTGAAATCAATATTCTATGTTTTCCATCATTCGTAATAAAGAAAACACCTTTATCGTCGCGGCTTCGACCTGTATTTGGATCGAAGAATTCATAACGTCCTGACTTAGCGTCATATTTGGCTAAACCAATAAAATTTGAATTTTCAGCTGTTAAATCTTTTTTATTTTTATCGTAAACTTTTGTTCCCTGCCAGTTTGTACTACTAAGAATATTGGCATTTGCTTGACCTTTTGTTATTTCTACTTGCCTTTTATCTGCAGTATTTTCTGTTTTTACTTCCTCCATTTTTTTAACATCTTCCTTATTTTGACATGCAGCAAGTAGTGCCATTGTTGCAAGTGATACAATTAATAGCTTTTTCATAGGTACTAACCTCCATTTTTTAGCATAAATAATCAACCTATAAGTAGTATCAACCATTTTCACATTAAATACTCATCCTTGTTTATTACTAAATCAGCGGTAACTTTTTATCGGTAAATGCAAATACTTGATATATGTTTATTTTTCTAGTACTAAAAAACGCAAAAAACCCGCCACTAAAGTGAAGTGACAAGGTTTTTGCAATTCTATGCAGTTATGTATGCAGTTGCAAATGATTTTTAAGTAATTCGATAAAGTGTTGGGCGGTATTGGACAAGCGATAATTCTTCATCCATATTAACCCAACAGGTGACGAAAACTCAGTTGCACCTGAAATTTTATAAGCATGTATAGCATACCCTTTATGACGTTTAAGCAATGTCTCTGGAACAATCGATGTGCAAAAATCAGATGAAATTAAATCCATTAACAGAGAAATATCAGAGCACTCACCAACTAGATTAGGATTTAAATCCATTCGAGAAAAAGCTTCCAAAATCAAATAGTGAACACCTAAACCTTGTGTACTTGGTAGTATTATTGGATAGTTTTGAACATCTGTAAGCGTCACTTCATGATTGAACGGTTTCTGTTTATTAGATGTGATGAAATAAAAGGGTTCATTATAAAGATGGACAACTGAAAAGTCATTTAACTCAAGCGGTAATCGAATAATTGCTAACTCAATTACACGATCTCTTACTAATTGACAAAGGACAGCAGACTCATTTTGCTGAATTTTAAACGTCACCTTAGGGTAGTAATTTCGGAACTGATGGAGGATTTCAGGTAACGAAACATCCGAAAACGTATTTATACCTATCGTTAGTCTACCTTTTACTCCACTTCCTACTTCCTTCACTTCCATCTTTGCCTCGTCCATTAACTGAATCATTTGTAAAGCATATTTATATAAGGCTTTCCCTGCTTCCGTTACTTCTAAATGTTTTTTGCTTCTCTCTATTAATATTGAGCCTAGTTCTTCTTCCATTGCTTTCAATTGTTGACTTAATGGAGGCTGAGAAAGATGCAGTCTCTTCGCAGCAGCTGAAATGCTTTTTTCCTCTACAATTGCAATAAAATATCGCAGTTGTCTTATGTCCATCGAAGAAAACCTCCTTTTATATATGAAAAACTTAAGTAATTGATAGTATTAATATATTTTTTGTTTAAATATCTTCATGTTACCATATTTTTAATGAACGATGAAACGAGAATCGGAAAGAGGCATAACGATTATCCCTGCTTCAACGCGGACATGTTCAATCTGACGCTGATACAAGTATTGGGGATAGAGATGGGATGACACCGTTGCAACGTGCTCGAAAACTAGGATTTCATGAAATTCGACAACATATTAATAAAAGTTGGAGAGGAAAATAATAGGTAAATCTTAGGCAATGGCTCGTTAATTGGAAAGCGTTTATGAAAGTTCATTACTTAATATCGTAAGTTACTTCTAATATTCAAGGAGGATTCAACATGATAAACGAGACAGATTTAAAGCATCTAAGACGCTGTATTGAACTTGCAAAATTTGCTTTGCAGATTGGAGACGAGCCATTCGGTTCAGTTCTCGTTTCTGCTAACGGAGACGTGCTTGCGGAAGACCATAATCATGTTTCGGGCGGGGATTATACTCAGCATCCAGAATTTGCGCTGGCACGTTGGGCTGCTGAAAACATGACTACTGAAGAGCGAGGCAAGGCAACCGTATACACCTCTGGTGAACATTGCCCAATGTGCGCTGCCGCTCACGGATGGGTTGGCTTAGGTCGGATTGTTTATGTAAGTTCCTCAAAACAGTTAACACAATGGCTGAATGCGATGGACGTCGTTTATACATCACGTGTACGCAGTTTGCCTATTCATGAAGTCATACGTGATACTACAATAGAAGGCCCTGTTCCTGAGCTTGTGGAGGAAGTTCATAAACTTCATCGCCAGTTTTATGCGGCGAAGCATTGAACTTATCGTCGGGAAAGGCTTATGAATAATTTTCATCAGAATAGCGCGAGAAATCAACGTTTCTAAAATTGATTTCTCGCGTTTTTTAAGGGTTTGGCCCAGTTTTGTTCCAGCCCTTTTCTGTTATAAAAGAAGAATTGTATCTATCTTTTTTGGTAGGTATCTGTGACTCCTAACTTAAAGCTACCTGCCATTCTTTGTACTTTCTTATAGCATTAACATTTGGGTGCCCCTTTCGCATGAAGTCGGTTGACCAGACCAAACTTTATTGTGCGTTTGGGGTATTTTCCTACCAGCTTTCCAGAACCACTCACATAGCAAAGGGGTTCAATGCATACAAAAAACCCTTTCCCGACAGAACCGGGAAAGGGCTTGAAAACGTTGATATAATCGTATGATTAACGTTTTGAGAACTGAGGTGCACGACGAGCGCCGCGTAGACCTGGTTTTTTACGTTCTTTCATGCGTGAATCACGAGTAAGTAATCCAGCAGATTTTAATGCAGCACGGAAATCTGGGTCTACTTGAAGTAGAGCACGAGCGATACCGTGACGTACTGCACCAGCTTGACCAGTGTATCCACCACCGTTAACGTTTACGTGGATATCGTAGCTTCCAGTTGTTTCAGTAGCCACTAATGGTTGTTTAATTACTTCGCGTAATGCAGCGAATGGTACGTATTCTTCGATTTCACGTTTGTTGATAACAATTTTACCTGTACCTGGTACTAAACGTACGCGAGCTACAGAGCTTTTACGGCGACCAGTGCCGATGTATTGAACTTGTGCCAAAGTAATATCCTCCTCTTAATTTATATTATCCGCGAAGCTCGTAAGCTTCTGGTTTTTGTGCAGCATGTGGATGCTCTGTTCCAGTGTAAACGTTAAGTTTAGTGAACATTTTGCGACCTAAAGAGTTTTTAGGAAGCATCCCTTTAATTGCTAATTCGATCATTCGTGTTGGGTATTTATCTAACATTTCACCAGCAGTACGAGTTTTTAAACCACCCGCAAATTGAGTATGGTGACGGTAAAGTTTACCCTCTAATTTGTTACCAGTTAAATGGATTTTGTCAGCGTTGATGATGATTACGTGATCACCTGTATCAACGTTTGGTGTGAATGTTGGTTTATGTTTACCACGTAAGATAGCAGCTACTTCAGAAGCTAAACGTCCAAGAGTTTGGCCTTCTGCATCAACTACTAGCCATTTACGGTCTACTTCGTGACCTTTAGCCATGAATGTTGTACGCATGTATATATCCTCCTAATCGATTCGATTACCGTTATTTTTCATTAAACTACACTATAAGTTTTCGGGGCTTATTTGTGGTGGTAATGAAAATACCATCTGTTATCATATAATGAATGACTTTTAAAGTCAAGCAATTTCAATAAACACCTGGAGAAGTTGTTCAGATTCATTAATTGTTAAAATTAAGGCGTCTGTGAGCCTTTATTTTGTAAAAATACAATGATATTTCGCTTCAAGGATTCTATAACATTTGCTAGTTGTTCTTCTTAATGATTCGTCACCATAACGTGGGGTTGATTTCCGTTCCGGCTGGGCGCTTTGCCTCTGACGCTTCGCTTTCGCGCAGATAAAACATTTGTTGTTGCTGTCGTTGCACTTTCGCACAGATAAAACATTGCTGTCGCTTCGTTAGCACTACGCTTTCGCACAGAGCAAAGCTTCCTGGGAGCGTCCGATGAGCCGCTTCACTCGCGTTGCTCGCTCCAGGGTCTCGGGCCAACACGATGTTGGTCACGAAGGCGTTATCACAGGACGTGATGGTTTTAGCCTGCGTTCCTCTATTGCTGATCCCCAAGGAGTCGCCCAGCCTCCACTCCAATCAACTTATCTGCATGGCATACGTTCTAAAATGGCATCTTAACTTTTGGTGGTGATTCTTTAATAGAAGACTTGCTCAAGATACAGACCTTGTGGAGGTGCAGTCTTACCCGCCTGATCGCGATTCATAGATTTAACGACTAACTCCACGTTTTCAATGTCACGACGTCCTATACCGACTTCCCAAAGTGTGCCTGCGATAATACGTACCATATTATACAAGAAGCCATTCCCTTCAATTACCATATGTAGCTCTTCACCATGCCATTCAAATTGTAGCGTCGTTACCGTTCGCACCTTATCTTTGACACTTGTATTGGCTGCACAAAAGCATGAAAAATCATGTGTACCGATAATAGCTCTTGCTGCCTCCTGCATTGCCTCAACATTTGGTTTTACACCATTTGTCTCTACCGTATAATGTCTACGAAATGGACTCTGTACAGACTCACATGACCATATATATCGATACCGCTTCCCTGTTACACTGTAGCGCGCGTGAAAATCCACAGCTACTTCTTCAATCGACATTACTCGAATATCTCTTGGCAGTTGAACATTCAATGCCTTCATGTATTTATCTACTGGGATCGCAAGTGGTGAATCAAAATGCAAGGTTTGGCCTATTGCATGCACTCTTGCATCTGTACGTCCACTCGCTGTTACCTTTACCTTTTCCCCTTTATGCATAATGGCTAGAACACGCTCAAGTTCTGCCTGTACTGTCCGCTCCCCAGGCTGTATTTGATAGCCAGAAAATTGCGTTCCATCATAACTAATTATTACTTTTAATCGTCGCATAAAGTTACTCCTTTTAACTTCTATAGAAGAATAGTAAAACGGCCATTGCTCCTAATAGCACGAGTGCAAATGTATCACTCATATCCCACTTTAGCTTGCGATATCTTGTACGGCCTTCTCCTCCACGGTAACCTCTTACTTCCATAGCTGTTGCTAAATCCTCGGCTCGTTTAAAAGCACTTACAAAGAGAGGCACCAATAATGGTACAACCGCTTTGATACGATCTTTTATCGGTCCAGAAGATAAATCAGAGCCACGTGCCATTTGCGCCTTCATGATTTTATCTGTTTCATCCATTAACGTTGGAATAAAGCGCAATGATATAGACATCATCAGAGCTAACTCATGCACAGGCACTTTCACCGCTTTTAATGGATTTAGCAGTACTTCAATACCATCCGTAATAGAAATCGGTGATGTGGTAAGCGTTAAGATAGATGTCATAAACACTAGAACTAAGAAACGTATCGAAATAAATATCCCTTGTCGGAGACCTTCTTCATAGATCGTGATAAACTTCCATTCGAAAACTACAGCGCCTTCCCTCGTCATAAAAATATGCAGCAGGAATGTAAAAGCCATTAAAAAGAGCACTGGCTTTAGACCATTAATTAAAAAATACAGGCGAATACGTGACACTAGTACAACGAGTAAGGTAAATGCCAATAGTAGGGCATATGTCACTGTATTGTTTGCTAAAAAAACAATAATAATGAACGCAAACACAAATATAAGCTTTGATCGTGGGTCGAGCTTATGAACTGGAGAATCCCCTGGTAGGAAGCGTCCAAATATCATTTTCTCCATCATGATTCTGCACGCTCCTCTCTTAGCACTCGAGCAATTTCAGTTGCTAGCTCTTCTTCGGTTAAGCATATCTTTGAGAAGGGTGTATTAATCATTTTTTCGATTTTTTGTTGAAAGCGTACGATACGAGGTGGTTCTAAGCGAAGATTTTTTAATGTCTCCACATCTTTGAAAATGTCTTGTGGTGTACCACGTAATACATTTTTCCCTTCATGCATAATGACGATATTGTCTGCATAACGAGCTGCGTCCTCCATACTATGCGTAACGAGAATCGTCGTTAAACCACGTTCCTGATGTAGCTTATAAAACATATCCATAATCTCTTTCTGACCACGTGGATCAAGCCCTGCAGTTGGTTCATCTAATACAATAACTTCAGGCTCCATCGCTAATACACCAGCAATGGCCACTCTGCGCATTTGGCCACCTGATAAATCAAAAGGTGATTTTTCAAGTACGTCCTCTGGTAAACCTACTAAGCCTACAAGTTCTCTTGCTCGCGCTTCGGCCTCTTTCTCCGATACACCAAAGTTCATAGGACCAAACATAATATCCTTTAATACCGTTTCTTCAAATAACTGATGCTCCGGGAATTGAAACACAATACCAACCTTTTGACGTACAGCCTTTAAATCCTTCGCCTTTTTTCCAGCTACAACAATGCGATCTCCAATATGTACTTCCCCTGAAGTTGGTTTTAGAAGTGCATTAAAATGTTGAAGAATTGTCGACTTACCGGAGCCAGTATGCCCAATTATCGCCTGATACGTATGTGAAGGAATTTCAAAATCTACATCGAATAATGCACGTTTTTCAAAAGGCGTACCCTGTGCATAGGCATAACTTATTTGTTGAAGTTTGATGTCCATAAATCATTCACCAACTCTTCTTCTGTCATATGTTGTCCCATTAACGGAACACCTTCCTTTTGTAATAACTTTGATAACTTCATGGCAAATGGTAAGTCTAGCCCGAACTCAACTAACTTGTCCCCCAGCGCAAAAATTTCATCAGGTGAACCTTCAGCAAATTTTTTTCCATCATTCATAAAGAGAACACGATCTGCAAGCATCGCTTCCTCTAAATCGTGTGTAATGGATATTACCGTTAGCCCTGTTTCAGCACGTAATGCTTGTACTGTCTGTAATACCTCCGCACGTCCCTGTGGATCTAGCATTGACGTAGCTTCGTCTAGAATCAGGAGCTTTGGTTTCAATGCAAGTGCACCGGCAATAGCAACACGCTGCTTTTGCCCACCTGATAAGTGATGTGGCTCGTGATCTAAAAAATTACCCATTTTTACTTGTCCGAGTGCTGCATGTACACGTTCCACCATCTCTTCGAACGGTACTCCGTTATTTTCAAGGGCGAAAGCAACATCATCCTGCACTGTCGCTCCAACAAATTGATTGTCTGGATTTTGAAAAACCATGCCCATCTGTGAACGGCTCTCCCATAGGTTTTCCTCATTCAACACTTCGCGCAGTATACGCACATCGCCCTGTTGTGGGTATAGCAAGCCATTCATAAGCTTCGCAATCGTGGATTTACCAGAACCGTTATGGCCGACAATGGCAATCCAATCCCCTTCCTGTACCGAAAAGCTTACATTTTCAACAGCATTACGACTTCGTTCTTCTTCTGGTGTATATGAAAATGTCACATTATTTAATGATAAAATTTCTGGCATTTCTAGAACTCCTCTCTACTTGCTCAGCTCTACTAACTAACTTACACTTTTTTATGTATGAATTCTACTACAATCATTATGTCGATAAAAGAAAAGTGCAAAAAAGACTTTCTTTTGTTTTCCTATATAGTTCTAAATTTAATGTATAAATTATCTTTTAATATACAAAATGATATCTCAAATTTAAGTACATCAAATATTAAAGTAAAGACTTAAAAGTTATCCAAACGTTCTGATAACAATTATTTTAGAAACAAAATATAAAAAGCCCGTATATTAAAAAAAGCACCACTATTGGCGCTATCAAATACTTCTCTAAAAAATAAAAAAGCGCGCACCTCATTCGATAGAAATGCGCTAGTCGTTACATTTTCAAGAAACATGGGTGCTCAAGCCCTTGTTTCCTCTGAATGAGGTGCGGAGAGCTAAACGAGACGCCACACAACAGTGTCCGCTCATCATAACGCTCAGCTTAATTATTTGTCGTATAAATCATTTATAAAGAAAGAGGGTGGTGATTCCACCCTCTTCACCACTTGTCTTCTATTATGATTAAACTAATTCAATCACAACAACAGGTGCACCGTCACCACGACGTTGACCTACTTTAAGAATACGAGTGTAACCACCTTGACGCTCTGCATAACGTGGTGCAACATCATCAAATAACTTTTGAAGTGCAAATGAAGTTGTTTCGTTACCTTCTGCATCAGTAGTTGTTACTAGTTCACGACGGATGAATGCAGCAGCTTGACGGCGTGCGTGTAAATCTCCGCGTTTACCTAAAGTAATCATTTTTTCAACAGCTTTACGTACTTCTTTAGCGCGAGCCTCAGTAGTTTCGATACGCTCGTTGATGATTAAATCAGTAGCTAAGTCACGTAACATCGCTTTACGTTGAGAACTTGTACGACCAAGTTTTCTGTAACCCATGGATGTTTCCCTCCTTTATTAAAAAATATCTGATCTTGTAAGTTTTGTTTAAATCGCTTAGTCTTCTTTGCGTAATCCTAAACCAAGCTCTTCTAACTTCGCTTTTACTTCTTCTAGTGACTTACGTCCAAGGTTACGAACTTTCATCATATCGTCTTCTGACTTATTCGCAAGTTCTAGTACTGTGTTAATACCAGCGCGTTTCAAGCAGTTATAAGAACGAACAGAAAGATCAAGTTCTTCGATAGTCATCTCTAAAACTTTTTCTTTTTGATCTTCTTCTTTTTCGACCATGATTTCAGCAGTTTGTGCCTCATCTGTCATGCCAACGAAGATGTTTAGATGCTCGGTTAAAATTTTTGCTCCGAGCGAAATCGCCTCTTTCGGACCGATGCTACCATCTGTCCACACATCAAGAGAAAGTTTATCGTAGTCAGAAGACTGACCTACACGAGTATTTTCCACTTGGAAATTGACGCGTGATACTGGAGTGTAAATAGAGTCGATCGGGATCACGCCGATAGGAAGATCCTCACGTTTGTTTTGATCAGCAGGAGTGTAACCACGGCCGCGTTGAGCGTACATACGCATACGTAAATGACCGTTTTTAGCGATTGTTGCAATATATAGATCCGGGTTTAAAATTTCTACATCACTGTCATGTGTAATATCAGCAGCCGTAACTGTACCATCGCCTTTTACATCAATCTCAATAACTTTTTCTTCGTCAGAGTAGATTTTAAGAGCTAGTTTTTTCACGTTCAAAATAATTGAAGCTACATCTTCTACTACGCCTTCTACAGTTGAGAATTCGTGAAGAACACCGTCAATTTGAATTGAAGTGACAGCAGCTCCTGGTAATGAAGACAGAAGGATACGACGTAAAGAATTACCCAAAGTGTTTCCATATCCGCGTTCAAGCGGTTCTACAACAAACTTTCCATATTTGGAATCTTCGCTGATCTCCACCGTTTCAATCTTTGGTTTTTCAATTTCGATCATTTCATTTACCCTCCCTCAAAACATCGAATGTATAGGTTCTTTCCATCATAGATTCGATCGTCAATGACGTATCGTTTATTATCTGCACAAGACAGTCTGTACAAAAAATGATGTTCTCATACAATATGAGACGCACCCATTACACGCGACGACGTTTTGGCGGACGGCAACCATTATGAGGAACTGGAGTAACGTCTTTAATAGCAGTTACTTCTAAACCAGCAGCTTGAAGTGCACGAATTGCAGCTTCACGACCTGCACCAGGACCTTTAACAGTTACTTCCAACGTTTTCAGACCATGTTCAAGGGATGCTTTAGCAGCAGTTTCTGCAGCCATTTGAGCAGCGAATGGTGTAGATTTACGTGAACCACGGAAACCAAGAGCACCAGCACTTGACCAAGATACAGCGTTACCTTGCATATCTGTAATCGTTACGATTGTATTGTTAAATGTAGAACGAATATGTGCAATACCTGATTCGATATTCTTTTTCACACGACGTTTACGAGTTTGTTGTTTACGAGCCATGTTAAGAAGGAACCTCCTTTACTTATTATTTTTTCTTGTTCGCAACTGTTTTACGAGGACCTTTACGCGTACGCGCATTGTTCTTCGTATTTTGACCACGAACAGGTAAACCACGACGGTGACGGATACCACGGAATGAACCGATTTCCATCAGACGTTTAATGTTTAATGAAGTTTCGCGACGTAAGTCACCTTCAAGTTTGTATGAATCTAATTGTTCACGGATTTTGTTTAACTCATCTTCAGTTAAGTCGCGTACGCGTGTATCTTCTGAAATACCTGCGTCAGCTAGTACTTTCTGAGCTGTAGTTTTACCAATACCGAAAATGTACGTTAATGAAATTACCACGCGTTTGTCGCGAGGAATGTCAACACCAGCAATACGTGCCATGTACGTTGTGCACCTCCTTTAGAATTAACCTTGTTTTTGTTTGTGTTTAGGATTTTCACAGATTACCATTACTTTACCGCGTCGGCGAATTACTTTACATTTTTCGCAGATCGGTTTCACAGATGGTCTCACTTTCATCTAACCTAACCTCCTTAGTAGTCCGGAGCGCAAAAGATTATTTAAAACGGTATGTGATACGACCGCGAGTTAAATCATAAGGAGATAACTCGATAGTAACCTTATCTCCAGGTAGAATACGGATAAAGTGCATACGAATCTTACCAGAAACGTGTGCTAGAATCACATGTCCATTTTCTAATTCTACCTTAAACATCGCGTTTGGCAAAGTCTCAACAACTGTCCCTTCGACTTCAATTACATCATCTTTCGCCATCTACTCTGTCTCCTCTCTATATGCAAATTAAAGTTCTCATCGTTACATCAAACGGATATCTGCTGCAACCATAGAAGCAACCTCGTTTCAACATATGTTTGGATTGTATGAGAGATGTTTGAAAGACGCTCGTCTGGTTTCGCTTCACACAATCCACGGAATATACAGAACCAGTAAGGGAACTGAATCTCCCATGTTTACACGAATACCGGAATGTCTTTGATGAGATATTCATACCCGTTACACAGATGCTTCCACGAAACCCATTATACTCTTTCAAAAGTAATGTTGCACTTTTTAAAAGAAATATATACCGGGCACAATATGCTTTTGCAACTCTCAAAAAAATTATGTTTCGTTGTTGCTCCCGCATGCCTCCCGCGGAAGCAGTATTCTGCGCCCGGAGCCGGGTATCAGCTGCGGCTGCCCTGTAATAGAGCATCAAGATCAGCAAACACTATATTAATATCTTGCTGTCCATCTATATTTGTTAACACATTTTTTACTTGATAGTAGTCAAGTAAAGGTTGTGCTTGTTTCATATTTACTTCCAGACGGTTCGCAACCGTTTCAGGATTATCATCCGCACGTGTATAAAGCTCGCCACCATCTTTATCACATTTCCCTTCCTCTGCTGGAGGATTGAAAATTAAATGATAAGATGTACCACAAGTTTTACAAATACGACGACCTGATAAACGAGCAATTAGCTCATCCTTTTCAACCTGGATGTTTAACGTATGCTCAATAACTTTGCCAAGATCCGCAAGAATGCTGTCTAAAGCTTCAGCTTGAGGAACAGTACGTGGGAAACCATCAAGTAAGAATCCTTTTTCACAATCAGGTTTAGCAAGTCGCTCACGAACAATACCAATCGTTACTTCATCAGGTACTAGAGCACCTTGATCAATAAACGATTTAGCCTGTAAGCCTAGTTCTGTGCCATCTTTCATAGCAGCACGGAACATATCGCCTGTAGAAATATGAGGAATCGCGTACTTCTCAACGATTTTATCTGCCTGTGTACCTTTACCAGCACCTGGCAGACCCATTAAAACGATATTCATACGGAAATATTCCCCCCACAAAAGGTTTGCTGATTTCAGGAAACGATAGAACGTTCCCTAAAAACCAACATTATTTCATAAAGCCTTTGTAGTGACGTTTAACAAGTTGAGATTCTAGCTGTTTCATCGTTTCTAGCGCTACGCCGACCACGATAATTATACTAGTACCACCGATCTGCACTGTAGCAGGTAGATTCATAAAGTTTGTGAATATAATCGGCATTACAGAAATAACAGTTAAGAAAATCGCACCGACAAATGTCAGACGATATAACACGCTTGTTAAATACGTTTGTGTGCTTTCACCAGGACGAATACCTGGAATGTAAGCACCTTGTTTTTTCAAGTTATCTGCCACATTTTCCGGATTCACTTGTACGAATGCATAGAAATATGTGAACGCGACGATCAATGCAACGTAAATAATCATTCCAACAGGTTTTGTATAATCAAACGTGTTTTCAATGAATGTTGTTACGGCACTTTCACCAAAGAACGGAACTAACGTACGTGGTGTCATTAGAAACGCTGATGCAAAGATTACCGGAATAACCCCTGCAGCATTCACTTTTAACGGTAAATGCGTTTGTTGACCACCAGTTTGTTGGTTACGTCCAGTAACTCGTTTTGCATATTGAATTGGAATTTTACGTAGTGCTTGTTGCACGTAGATAACCCCAACAACAACTGCAAGCATAACTAAAACAAGTAATCCAAGGATCACTAGATTGATAAATAGCTTATCACCAGCGCCCTCAATTTGCTGTGCATAGATTTGGTTGATACTTGTTGGTAATGCCGCAACGATACCTGCGAAAATTATAACAGAAATACCATTCCCAACACCATGCGCAGTAATTTGTTCAGCAAGCCATACTAGGAATGCTGTACCCGCTGTCAATACAATGGAAATCGTAACGTAAGTTAAAACTCCTTCTTCTTTAATCAATGATCCGCCATACATTTTATTAAAGCCAAATGACATCGCGAATGATTGGATAAAAGCAAGAACAATTGTAAAGTAACGAGTAAATTGAGCAAGTTTACGTCTTCCGACTTCACCTTGCTTTGCCCACTCAGCAAATTTCGGTACTACGTCCATTTGCAATAACTGAACAATGATTGAAGCAGTGATGTAAGGCATAATCCCCATCGCAAAGATAGAGAAGTTCTTTAAAGCACCACCGCCAAAAGTATTGAGGAAACCAACGAGATTGAACTCATCAGTTGCCTGTAATACATTAGCGTCAACGTTCGGTACTGGTACAAACGTACCAATACGGAAAACGATTAACATTAGAAGAGTGAAAATGATTTTATTTCGTATATCTCGAACACGCATAAAGTTAGAGATTGTCTGAAACATTAAATCACCTCAGTAGTTCCGCCGGCATTTTCAATTGCTTCTTTAGCCGAAGCTGAGAATTTATGAGCTTTTACTGTAAGCTTTTTATTAAGAGTTCCGTTTCCAAGAACTTTAATTCCAGCTTTTTCATTGCTCACTAAACCTGTTTCAAGTAATAATGCAGTTGTTACCTCTGCACCATCTTCAAAACGGTTTAATGTATCAAGATTAACGATCGCGTACTCTTTACGGTTAATGTTAGTAAAGCCGCGTTTCGGTAAACGACGGAATAAAGGGTTTTGACCACCTTCGAATCCTGGGCGTACACCGCCGCCAGAACGAGAGTTTTGACCTTTATGACCTCTACCTGCAGTTTTACCGTTACCAGAACCGATACCGCGACCTACGCGGTTACGTACTTTACGGGAACCTTCTGCTGGTTTTAACTCATGAAGTTTCATATTGGATGGCACCTCCTTGTTCGTTAATTAAAAATTAGTTTTCTTTTACAGTAACTAAGTGAGCTACTACATCAATCATACCGCGAGTTGCTGCATTATCAGCTTTCTCAACAGTTTGGTTTAATTTACGTAAACCTAATGCTTCGATAGTTTTACGTTGTGCTGGTTTAGAACCAATCACTGATTTTGTAAGGGTGATTTGTAATTTGTTAGCCATTATCTTTCCCCCCTTATCCTAATATTTCTTCCACTGATTTACCACGTAATTTCGCTACGTCCTCTACGCGTTTTAATTCAGTTAAACCTTGAATAGTTGCACGCACCATGTTAATTGGTGTGTTAGATCCAAGTGATTTTGAAAGAATATCAGTAATACCAGCAAGTTCTAGTACGGCACGTACTGGACCACCAGCGATAACCCCTGTACCAGGAGCAGCAGGTTTAATTAGGATTTCTCCTGCACCAAAGCGACCTTGCACTAAGTGTGGAGTTGTTCCACCTACGCGTGGCACTTCGATTAAGTTTTTCTTCGCATCTTCAACAGCTTTGCGGATAGCGTCTGGCACTTCTTGAGCTTTACCAGTACCGAAACCTACATGTCCGTTTTTATCGCCAACAACAACTAATGCTGTGAAGCGGAAGCGACGTCCACCTTTAACAACTTTAGCAACACGGTTAATAGTAACTACGCGTTCTTCAAGTTCTCCAAGTTTGTTTGCGTCAATTCGACTCATGAAATGTGTCCCTCCTTCTTATTAAAATTCTAAACCGTTCTCACGTGCAGCTTCAGCTAAAGCTTTTACACGTCCATGATATAAGTAACCACCACGGTCAAATACTACAGCAGTAATATTTTTTTCCGTAGCGCGTTTTGCGATTGTTTCACCGACTTTAGTTGCAGCATCAACATTGCTACCAGCACCTTCAAAACCATTTTCTTGAGAAGATGCGCTAACAAGTGTTACGCCTGCTACGTCATCGATAAGTTGCGCGTAAATGTTCTTGTTAGAACGGAATACGTTTAAGCGTGGACGCTCAGCAGTACCCGAAATTTTAGAACGTACACGTGCATGACGTTTTTTACGAACCTGATTTTTATCTTGTTTCGTAATCACAAGGGTCACTCCTTTCTAATGCTTAGGCAGCATTATTTACCTGTTTTACCTTCTTTACGACGAACGTATTCGCCTTCGTAACGGATACCTTTACCTTTGTATGGCTCTGGTGGACGAACGTCACGGATGTTAGATGCAAGAGCGCCAACGCGTTCTTTGCTAATACCTTTAACGATGATTTTAGTGTTAGAAGGAACTTCTACTTCTAGACCATCTTCAGGTGTGAACTCAACTGGGTGAGAGTAACCTACGTTAAGAACAAGTTTTTTACCTTGTAATTGCGCACGGTAACCGACACCGATTAGTTCTAATGATTTTTCGAAACCTGCAGAAACACCAGTAACCATGTTCGCTAAAAGCGCACGAGTTGTACCGTGGTTTGTGCGGTGTTCTTTTGAGTCAGAAGGGCGAGATACAGTAATCACGTTACCTTCTTGCTCAATTTTCATATCTTGGTGGAAAGAACGAACAAGTTCGCCTTTAGGACCTTTAACAGTAACAGTGTTGTCAGCTGCAACAGTAACAGTTACGTTAGCTGGTACCTCGATAATTTTTTTACCTACACGAGACATTTAGTTGCACCTCCATTCATTTATTGCTAATTACCAAACGTATGCTAGAACTTCGCCGCCAACTTGTTTAGCGCGAGCTTCTTTATCAGTTAATAGACCTTGTGAAGTTGACACTAAAGCGATACCAAGACCGTTCAGTACTTTAGGCACTTCATTTGTTTTAGCATATACTCGTAGACCAGGTTTAGAAATACGTTTTAAACCAGTGATAACACGCTCGTTATCTTTACCGTATTTTAAGAAGATACGGATAATACCTTGCTTGTTATCTTCTACGTATTCTACGTCACGTACGAAACCTTCGCGCTTTAAAATTTCAGCGATTTCTTTTTTCACGTTGGAAGCTGGTACTTCTAACTTCTCGTGACGAACCATGTTCGCATTACGAATGCGAGTAAGCATATCTGCAATCGGATCAGTCATTGTCATTACATTTACCTCCTTCCCAAATTAGGGGATTACCAGCTGGCTTTTTTCACGCCAGGAATTTGTCCCTTATATGCAAGTTCTCGGAAACAAATACGGCAAAGTTTGAATTTGCGATATACAGAGTGTGGACGACCACAGCGTTCACAACGTGTATATTCTTGCACTTTAAACTTTTGCTTACGTTGTTGTTTAACGATCATAGATTTTTTAGCCACGTTTTCGCCCTCCTTGTTTAATTACTTTTGGAACGGCATACCGAATTGTGTCAATAACTCGCGAGCTTCTTCGTCAGAGTTCGCTGTCGTTACGATCACGATGTCCATACCGCGTACTTTTGAAACTTTATCGTAATCGATTTCTGGGAAAATTAATTGCTCTTTAACACCTAAAGTGTAGTTACCGCGACCATCGAATGCTTTTTTAGAAACACCGCGGAAGTCACGTACACGAGGTAGTGAAATTGAGATTAATTTGTCCAAGAATTCATACATACGCTCACCGCGTAATGTAACTTTAGCACCGATAGGCATACCTTCACGTAGACGGAAACCTGCGATCGATTTTTTCGCTTTAGTTACAACTGGTTTTTGACCAGTGATAATTGTTAATTCTTCTACAGCTGAATCTAATGCTTTTGAGTTTTGAACTGCATCACCAACACCCATGTTGATAACGATTTTCTCAACTTTCGGCAATTGCATAACTGATTCATATCCAAACTTGCTCATAAGAGCAGTTGAAACTTCATTTAAATATTTTTCTTTTAGGCGGCTCATGTGTGTACCTCCCTTCTTTTTATACTAGTTAGTCGATTACTGCACCTGATTTTTTTGCAACACGAACTTTTTTACCGTTTTCGATTTTATAACCTACACGAGTCGGCTCGCCAGATTTAGGATCGATTAGCATTACGTTCGAAACGTGAATTGCAGCTTCTTGGCTAACAATTCCACCTTGTGGATTCAATTGGTTAGGTTTTACGTGTTTTTTCACGATGTTCACACCTTCAACAAGAACGCGATCTTGTTTAGGGTAAGCAGCAAGGATTACGCCTTCTTTGCCTTTGTCCTTACCAGTGATTACCTTAACCTTGTCACCTTTTTTTACATGCATGCTGTCGCACCTCCTTGATTGGCACTATCATGAAATTAAAGAACTTCTGGAGCTAGAGAAACGATTTTCATGAAGTTGCTGTCACGTAATTCACGTGCAACAGGTCCGAAAATACGAGTTCCGCGTGGTGATTTATCATCACGAATAATTACACAAGCATTTTCATCAAATTTGATGTACGTACCATCTTTACGACGTACGCCTGATTTAGTACGAACGATAACAGCTTTAACAACGTCACCCTTCTTGACAACGCCACCTGGTGTTGCTTTCTTAACTGTACAAACAACGATATCACCGATGTTAGCAGTTTTACGGCCAGAGCCACCAAGCACTTTAATTGTAAGAACTTCACGTGCACCTGAGTTGTCAGCAACTTTCATACGACTTTCTTGTTGGATCACTTAGGTTACCTCCCTTCGGAAATTGGTTGTTCCGAAATAGTTATTAAATAATAACCGCTTTTTCTACAACTTCAACTAGACGGAATCGTTTAGTAGCTGATAGCGGGCGAGTTTCCATGATACGTACGATATCACCGATTTTCGCTGTGTTTAACTCATCATGAGCTTTAAACTTTTTAGAGTATTTTACACGTTTACCATAAAGCTTGTGCTTTTTGTGAGTTTCAACTAAAACAGAAATCGTTTTATCCATTTTATCTGAAACAACGCGGCCCGTGTAAACTTTGCGTTGATTACGCTCAGTCATACTTGAAAACCTCCTTTATCAGTTATTTGCACTGATTTCTCTTTCACGAATAACAGTTTTCATACGCGCGATTGCTTTACGCACTTCACGAATACGAGCTGTGTTTTCTAATTGACCAGTCGCCAATTGGAAGCGAAGGTTGAAAAGCTCTTCTTTCAGTGATTTCACTTTTAATTCGATTTCAGAAGTGGCAAGGTCACGGATTTCATTAGCTTTCATTAGATTCACCACCAGTTTCTTGACGTTTTACGATCTTACATTTAACAGGAAGCTTATGTGATGCTAAACGAAGTGCTTCACGTGCTACCTCTTCAGATACACCAGCGATTTCGAACATAACTTTTCCTGGTTTTACTACTGCTACCCAGCCTTCAGGAGAACCTTTACCAGAACCCATGCGGACTTCTAGAGGTTTTTTAGTGTAAGGCTTGTGTGGGAAGATTTTAATCCAAACTTTACCGCCACGTTTCATGTAACGAGTCATCGCGATACGGGCAGATTCGATTTGACGGTTAGTAATCCAGCTAGCTGTTTGAGCTTGTAAGCCCCATTCGCCGAAAGATACTTCTTTGCCGCCTTTCGCTTCGCCACGCATGTTTCCGCGGTGTTCACGACGGTATTTTACGCGTTTAGGCAATAACATATTATTTGCCTCCTTCCACAGATTTCTTCGTAGGAAGAACTTCACCACGGTAGATCCATACTTTAACGCCTAATTTACCGTAAGTAGTGTCAGCTTCTGCGTGTGCATAGTCAATGTCAGCACGTAGAGTATGAAGTGGAACAGTTCCTTCACTATAGTGTTCAGCACGCGCGATATCAGCGCCACCTAAACGACCAGATACTTGTGTTTTAATTCCTTTTGCACCAGCACGGATTGTGCGTTGGATCGCTTGCTTTTGCGCACGACGGAATGATACACGGTTTTCTAATTGACGAGCGATGTTTTCAGCTACTAGACGAGCGTCAAGATCAGCACGTTTGATTTCGATAATGTTAATGTGTACACGTTTACCAGTTAACTCGCTAAGGTATTTACGAAGATTTTCAACTTCAGTACCACCTTTACCGATTACCATACCTGGTTTCGCAGTGTGAATTGTAATGTTTACACGGTTCGCAGCACGTTCGATTTCTACTTTAGAAACAGAAGCGTCTTTAAGAGCCGTTTCAATATATTTACGCACTTTGATGTCTTCGTGAAGTAGAGTTGCATAGTCTTTTTCAGCGTACCATTTTGACTCCCAGTCACGAATAATACCAACGCGTAGTCCTATTGGATGTACTTTTTGACCCACGGATTAACCCTCCTTCTTCTCAGATACCACTAGAGTAATGTGGCTTGTGCGTTTGTTAATTGCGCTTGCGCGTCCTTGTGCACGTGGACGGAAACGTTTTAATGTTGGACCTTCATCAACGAATACTTCAGAAACTACTAAAGAGTTGATGTCAAGATCGTAGTTATGCTCAGCGTTAGCAACTGCAGATTTTAATACTTTTTCAACGACTGGAGACGCCGCTTTTGGAGTATGACGTAAAATTGCAACTGCTTCACCAACTTGCTTGCCTCGGATTAAGTCTACAACTAGACGCACTTTACGAGGAGCAATGCGTACTGTACGAGCGATAGCTTTAGCTTGTGTCATTAGGATTTACCTCCTCTCAAAATTAGCGTCTTGTTTTCTTGTCGTCTGCACCGTGACCTTTGTAAGTACGAGTCGGTGCGAACTCACCAAGTTTGTGGCCGACCATATCTTCTGTTACGTATACAGGAACGTGTTTACGTCCATCATAAACAGCAATCGTTAAACCGATGAAGTTCGGGAAGATTGTAGAACGGCGTGACCAAGTTTTAATAACTTGTTTTTTCTCAGAAGCCTCTTGCGCTTCCACTTTTTTCATTAAGTGGTCATCGACAAAAGGTCCTTTTTTCAAGCTGCGACCCATGTAGGAACCTCCCTCCGTGATTCCACCACGGCTCTCACATAGAACCGTAGTTTAACCACTTTATTTTTTACGACTACGGATGATGAATTTATCCGATTTGTTTTTCTTCTTGCGAGTTTTGTAACCAAGTGCTGGTTTACCCCAAGGAGTCATTGGTGATTTACGTCCGATTGGAGAACGTCCTTCACCACCACCGTGTGGGTGATCGTTAGGGTTCATTACAGAACCACGAACTACTGGGCGTTTACCTAACCAACGGCTACGACCTGCTTTACCGATGTTTACAAGTTCGTGTTGTTCGTTACCAACTTGACCGATTGTAGCACGGCAAGTAGCTAAAACTAAACGTACTTCACCAGATTGAAGACGAACGATTACGTACTTATCTTCACGACCAAGTACTTGCGCAGAAGTACCAGCAGAACGTACTAATTGTCCACCTTTACCAGGTTTTAACTCGATGTTATGGATTGTAGTACCCATTGGAATGTTTGCTAATGGTAATGCGTTACCTGCTTTAATATCAGCATCTGGACCAGATACGATTGTTTGACCAACCTCTAGACCTTTTGGTGCTAAGATGTAAGCTTTTGCTCCATCAGCGTAATTAATTAATGCGATATTCGCAGAACGGTTTGGATCATATTCAATAGTAGCAACTTTTGCCGGAATGCCATCTTTAACACGTTTGAAATCGATAACACGGTATTGCTTCTTATGACCACCACCATGATGACGAACAGTGATTTTACCTTGGTTGTTACGACCAGCTTTGCGTTTAGTTGGTTCAAGCAATGATTTCTCAGGCTTGTTAGTTGTAATTTCCGCAAAGTCTAAAGACGTCATATTACGACGACCATTAGAGGTAGGTTTATACTTTTTAATCGCCATTGTGTTTTCCCTCCTTCTTAAGTGTTCAAATCATAAATCCTTTAAGGATTACATTTCGAATAATTCAATTTCTTTGCTGTCCGCAGTTAATTTAACAATCGCTTTACGACGTTTGTTAGTGTAACCACCGTAACGGCCAACGCGTTTGAATTTACCTTTGTAGTTAAGAACGTTTACTTTCTCAACTTCAACACCAAAGATTTCTTCTACAGCGTCTTTTACTTGAGTTTTGTTAGCGCGAGTGTCTACTTCGAAAGTATACTTTTTCTCTGCCATAAGTTCTGAAGAACGCTCAGTAATGACCGGACGTTTTAAAATATCACGTGCTTCCATTATCCAAGCACCTCCTCAACTTTTTCTACTGCAGATTTTGTGAATACAACTTTTTCATGACCTAATAGATCAAGAACGTTGATTCCATTTGCAGTTAAAACTGTTACACCAGGGATGTTACGAGCAGATAATGCTACGTTTTCATCTAGGTCAGCAGTAACGAATAAAGATTTTTTCTCTAAAGAAAGATCTTTAAGGATTTTTGTAAATTCTTTTGTTTTTGGTGCTGCTAGTGTAAGAGCATCAAGAACTAAGAAGTTTTGTTCTACAACTTTAGCTGATAAAGCAGATTTAAGAGCTAAGCGACGAACTTTTTTAGGTAATTTGTAAGAGTAGCTACGTGGAGTTGGACCGAATACGATACCACCGCCGCGCCATTGTGGAGAACGGATAGAACCTTGACGAGCACGACCAGTTCCTTTTTGACGCCATGGTTTACGACCACCACCAGCAACTTCAGAACGGTTTTTAACCTTGTGATTACCTTGACGAAGAGAAGCGCGTTGTGCTACTACAGCGTCGAATAATACTGCTTCATTTGGCTCGATTCCAAAAATCGCATCGTTTAACTCGATTTCACCAACTGAAGCACCTGTTTGACTAAGTACAGATACTTTTGTCATTCCTGTTTCCTCCTTTCCTTAGGTGATTACTTAGCTTTAATTGCAGTTTTAACTGTAACTAGAGCTTTTTTAGAACCAGGAACATTACCTTTAACAAGTAGTAAGTTACGTTCCGCATCAACTTTCACGATTTCTAAGTTTTGGATTGTAACTACTGTGCCACCCATTTGACCAGGTAATTTCTTTTGTTTGAATACGCGGTTCGGAGCAACTGGACCCATTGAACCAGGACGACGGTGGTAACGAGAACCGTGGGCCATAGGACCACGAGATTGACCATGGCGTTTAATTACACCTTGGAAACCTTTACCTTTAGTAACACCTGTTACATCAATTACATCGCCTTCTGCGAAAATTTCTACTTTGACTTCTTGACCAACTTCGTATTCTCCCACGTTCACGTTGCGGAATTCACGAATGAAGCGCTTAGGAGCAGTGTTCGCTTTTGCTACGTGACCTTGTTCTGGTTTGTTAGAAAGCTTAACGCGCTTGTCTTCGAAACCAACTTGGATCGCTTCGTAGCCATCTGTATCAACAGTTTTCTTTTGAAGAACTACGTTTGGAGTAGCTTCGATAACTGTTACCGGGATTAAATCGCCGTTTTCAGCGAAAACTTGTGTCATACCAATTTTTCTACCTAAGATTCCTTTAGCCATTTGTCACACCTCCTGTAAGTTTTAAAAAGTTATATTTTTACCATTAAAGTTTGATTTCGATATCAACGCCAGATGGTAAATCAAGTTTCATTAACGCATCAACAGTTTGTGGTGTTGGGTTAACGATATCGATCAGACGTTTATGCGTACGCATTTCGAATTGTTCACGAGAATCTTTGTACTTGTGAACCGCACGAAGAATTGTGTACACAGACTTCTCAGTTGGAAGTGGAATCGGACCTGATACACTTGCACCTGAACGTTTTGCAGTTTCCACAATTTTCTCAGCAGACTGATCTAAAATACGGTGATCATACGCTTTTAAACGAATACGAATCTTTTGTTTTGCCATTATTTTCCCTCCTTCTCGCCTATTTTCTAGACATTCTCCACGAAAATTTTCCAACGCACCGCCATGGCAAAGCGGCCGGGTGTGTCGGCAACCTCTCGCTTCATCGCAGTCAAAGACCAACATTCAACATTATATACAATAAAAAAAGAATAAGCAAGTCTTTTCGCTAAATTCTTTTAAATGTTGCAGGTATTCATACTACTTAATATTTCTCGCTTATCTAAGCCGTTTATTAGTATATAAAATTTCTATGCATATTGCAACACTTAAGGTTGTTATATCAACGTTTTCGAACATTTCAAACAATTAATTAATCCAAGAACGAGTTCACTTAATCGCTGACAAACTTACTTCGAGGATGTAGTGCTATATCCTAGATGAAAATTATGCCCTTAGTTATGTCTTAATTAATAGTCTATCGTTTCTTTAACAATAAAAAAGCAGTCTCTAATATTTAGAAACCGCTCTTTCTATATCTTTATAAGAAGAACACACATGCAACCCAACCAAATATAATAAGTGGGATGTTAATAAATAGGAACGTCGGCACACACGTATCCCAAATGTGATTATGCTGTCCATCTACATTTAAACCTGCAGTTGGTCCAAGCGTAGAGTCTGAAGCAGGAGATCCTGCATCGCCTAAAGCACCCGCTGTACCTATTAGACAAATAATCGCCAAAGGACTCAATCCTAATCCTTGTGCAAGGGGTACGAATAAGGTCGCAATAATAGGTACTGTTGCGAACGATGAACCGATCCCCATCGTTACGATTAAACCAATAACCAACATAATGAATACAGCAAGACTCTTATTCCCTTGAAGAACTGCTAATGCATTAGTAATTAAGCTATCTACTTGACCTGTGGCGTTAATAACAGATGCAAACCCATTTGCAGCGATCATAACAAAACCAATAAAGGCCATCATTTTCATTCCCTCAGAAAGGATTTCATCTGCTTCTTTCCATTTAAGTGCACCTGTAAAATACATAATCATAATCCCTGCAAAAGCACCAACAATCATCGAATCAGTATAAATTTGCGCACATAATGACACGATTAAAGCCGCAGCCGTTGAAAAAATAACATATTTACTAACATTAACATTTAAAGACTCTGTTTCAACATCATTATTTTGATATTGCCGAGGTTTTCGATAAACAAAAAATGCTATACCTAATCCAATTAGCATCCCTAGAACAGGTATAGCCATCGCTACCGGTACATCACGTGAAGATACCTCCATACCAGCTTCAGATACTTGTGTAGAAACGATATCTTGGAAAATAGCTCCGAAACCAGCTGGGACGAAACTATATGTTCCTATTAAACCAACAGCGATTAATGTTGCAATAATTCGTCGGTCAACCTCTAGTATATTTAAAACCTTTAAGATTGGAGGAATCAGTAATGGAATAAAAGCTATATGAATTGGAATTAAATTTTGTGAGAAAATTGACATCAAAAAGATGAGTAAAAAGATTAAGACCTTTACTAAACCTTTTCGATTACTTGAACCGTTTTTATTTAATATCTTTAAAATCCCTGCAATCATTAATTCAGGAATTCCCGTTTTTGAAATGGCAATAGCAAAACCACCAAGCAATCCATAACTTAAAGCAATCGTTGCACCTGCTCCTAATCCCTCTGTAAATGATTGAACAGTTGCTTCTATCCCCATGCCACTCGCTAAGCCTCCTACAAAGGCCCCCAATACAAGAGAAAGAACAACATTGATACGGAGCAAGCTTAATATTAACATGACAGCTACTGCCACTATTACTGCGTTCATTTTAACACTCCACTTTCACACACTAGATTACTAACAGATTAAACTTTAATCGTCTGCTAATTGAAAGTCAAGATATTTTTATACCTCTATAATAATTTTCCAAGTTCAAACGACGCAAAAAAAAACAGTATGATCTTAAATAATCATACTGCTTTTAGTTTTTTTCCTATTACAGTGATTCGCGAATGACTTTTTTATAATAACCAATAGAAAGTACAGCGAAAATAGCATATAACGCTATATAGCAGCCCATAGCAATCCATAATGGGATTGTTAACTCAGTTCCAAAGAAGAACCACCCTGATTTAACAGCAAAGTAACTATGGAGTAACCCTATTATTAATGGAACACCGAAGTTAAAGGCTTGTTTCATATATATACCTTTCATAATATCTTTTTCTGCAAAACCGATTTTCCTTAAAATTGTGTATGAACCTCTTTCCTCTTCAGCCTCAGACATTTGTTTAAAGTATAAAATACTACCTGTTGTCATTAAAAATGCTAAAGCTAAAAAGGCCGTTGTAAAAATTGTTATGCCTAATGTTTCAATATTTTCTTGACGCTCACCTTCATAAGATGTTTGCGTAAATTTCATTGTTCTGCCTTCGCTATCTCTAACAGATATAACACCCGAACCTATTGTTTGTTTATACAATTTCTCAGCTAACTCTATATCGCTTTTCGACTCTAATATAATGGTAGTTTGTTTATGAAATTGGAAAAGATCCGATTTTGTAGCAAGCTTTTCAAATACATCATCTGCTACTACAAAAATAGGTCCTCCTGCCCCACCAGTCACAATTCCACTGATAATACTTTCCTTTTGAATATCTACAACATGGAAAGTTTCCTCAAGCTCTCCTGCAGATACTACAATATCACGGTCTTTCTCTAACTTGAACATCGCTTCCATATAACCACCATAGTTTGTTAAGATGGCTTCATTACCAGATACTGATGCCTCAGGAACTCTTTGTTGATAATCAGAAAGTGGAATTGTATAGACAGTTCCTTCCATAGAATAAAAAGGATTACCTTCTTGTTGATCTTCTTCTGGTATTAATTGTCCAACTGCCGCTGTTACACCCTGTAATCGGTAGTCTATTTTATTATAAGCAATTTTATTTTCCTCTAGCTTTTTTAAAAAATCCTGATCATTATCTTCAAGCAATATATAATCACCTGGTACTGAACTATGTGCATGTGCTTCTGATGAATAATACGAAATATATGCTAATGTGGCAATCCCGAGTGATACACCCGTTAAAACAGTAATGAGCGTCAATGATTTTGCATTACTTTTCATACGATGCATAATTGGTGTTAATGCGAGTACATCATGTACAGATAAATGCCCATTTTTCTTTAGACGAATTGAATTCATAATAAATGCTACAGAGAAACGGAAAACGAGAAATGTTCCGCCAATGGTAGAAGCTAAAATAATGATCATATTTAAAAATAAATTGCCTGAATTGTCAATATCGAATAACTTTGTTGATGCATAGTAGCCATATACAATTAACACAAGACCTAAAAAACCGATGACCATTTGTAGTGGACTAAATCGTTTTACACGCTCATCGGCTTGCTTTGCAGCACTGAATAACGATAGTAATGATACGCGATAAATCATCCAAGCCATTTGCACAAGTACAATTACTAGTAGAATGGCAAATACTACGATAGACTGCTGTAATGCCTCTGTACTAAATTTCATTGCCACAAATGTCTCTTTTTCAAGTATGCGCAGTAAGATCATTGCGAATAAGCGTGAGCTAAAGAACCCCGCAAGTATACCTAAAACGACCGCGCCTACAAATAACAGGATACTTTCTACCGCCAATAAGCGTACGATAAGCCCCTTTGTCATCCCTATCAACTGATACAAACCTACTTCCTTACTGCGACGCTTCATAAATAAATGGTTTGCATATAGTACGAAAAACAAAATAATAAAGTACAACATATATGTTGCTGCTTCAAAGCCTGCTGTGGCTGTACCGCTCTGCTGTACAGTAACTAGCACTTCAGGGTTATTTTGCAATGTCACAAAGGAAAAATATAAAGTAACACTAAAAATAAGTGCGAAGAAATATAAATAATAGTGCTTCATATTTTTCTTCATGCTGCGTAACACGAGTTTACTAAGACTCATAACCGTCACCACCTAGCACACTTTGCGTATGCATGATCTCTTGGAAAAATGCCTGTCTCGTTTTATCCCCTTTATATAGCTCACTATAGATGAGTCCGTCCTTTAAAAATAACACGCGTGTACAAAAGCTTGCTGCCACCGCATCATGCGTAACCATCATAATCGTCGCTTTTTTTGTCTCATTAATACTTTGTAGGTTTTTTAAAAGTGCAGTAGCTGATTTTGAATCAAGTGCGCCTGTAGGTTCATCAGCAAATACAAGCGATGGATTTGTAATAAGTGCACGCGCTGCCGATGTACGTTGCTTTTGGCCACCAGATATTTCGTTTGGGTATTTATTTAAAATCTCGGTAATACCTAATAAGTGTGTAAGCTCCTTTAAACGACTCTCCGCAACAGCCTTCGGTAGTTTACTAATGGCTAATGGGAGCAGAATATTTTCTTTCACCGTCAATGTATCTAATAAATTATAATCCTGGAATATGAACCCTAATTGCTCACGGCGGAAATTAGCCAGCGCCTTCTCCTTCATACCACGTAGGTTTTGACCGTTTATTTCAATAACACCTTCTGTTGCAAAGTCAATCGAACACAAAACGTTTAAAAGTGTTGTTTTTCCTGAGCCTGATGGTCCCATAATGCCGACAAATTCACCTTTATTCACTTCTAAATCAATGCCCTTTAAAACCTCTTGAGCTGTTGATTTTTTTCCATATACTTTTTTTACCTTACGACCAATTAAAACTGCCACTTGTAAACGCCCCTTTCTATAGTTCAAGTGTACCCTGTCTACTCCGTCAATTCGTGCGTTTTACATGACAATATAAAAAGGTAGGTGACAATTTCGTCATCTACCTTTTAGTTTGACATATTCATTTTGTAACGGAAAACGTAAGGTAAATATTGAGCCTTCATCTACAGTTGATTGTACACTAATACGAACACCTATCTTATGAGCCACGTTATGCGCTAAATACAAACCCATGCCTGTTGACTGTGCAGATTCTCTCCCAGCTGTTCCAGTATACGACTTTTGAAAAATTCGAGGCAGATCCTCCTTACAAATACCAATGCCTGCATCTTTTATATGTAGTAAAGTTGCGCCCATCGGATCTACCTCCGTAAATATCAACACTTCTGAATTTGTAGGACTATATTTAATCGCATTGGATAAAATTTGTCGCATGATAAAAGCTAGCCATTTACCATCCGTCTTCACTGTCTCCGTTAACTCATCCACATCAAAACCAATACCTTTTTCAATACACCACGCTTGCATAGCTCTTATTTCCTTATAGACAACCGTTCTGAGCTCGATCTCTGCCATATAATTATCTTTTTCAATCGAAGAAAAACGTGTTTGATGTAGCTGCTGATCAACCAATAAATGTAGTCTTAACCACTCAGCTTCCAATTTACGACGTAAAGTTAAATCTTCTATACGGTCTAACATTAAATTAATCGAAGTTAATGGTGCTTTTACCTCATGAACCCAGGCCAAGAGCTCATCTGTATATTCCTGTATCTGTACTTTTGCCTGATTTAACTCCGTATCCTTATCGTAAAAGACATCTTCAATCTTTGTAAAATACGCAGCTTGAAAAGGTGATAACGCTAAGTTTCTACTGTGTGCGTCATCAAGATGGCTGTCCACATTTCCCAGGAAATCCTTCAACTGCCCTACTTCAACTACATACCGCCATATAAAAAAAACTATAAAACTAACAATCAAGGAAACATTCACATACCAAATTGAAACACCAATTAATCCAGCATCTAAAGTGAATAAAACGTTAAGAATAACAATAATAAATACAAAAAAGCCTATCCATGCAAGGCGTTCTTTTAGAAATAAAAGTAACATTTTCACTCACGTCCCCTGCGTTACTGCCATATAACCCAGTCCCTTTTTTGTTAAAATAACATCCTGTAAACCGATATCCTCAAGCTTTGCACGTAATCTATTTACGTTTACAGATAAGGTATTATCATTTACAAAACGCTCATCGTCCCATAACTTTCTCATTAAATCATCTCTAGAAACAATTTGATCAGACTTCTCCACTAAAATACGTAAAATAAAAAGCTCATTTTTAGTTAAGGAAACAAGCTGTCCTTCATACATAATTTCACTTCGTGCATAGTCAATAACTGCACCATTAAATCGTGTAACATCCATCGACTCTTCTACATAATCATATGTACGACGTAAAATGGCCTGTACCTTTGCAAGTAGTACGTCCATATTGAAGGGTTTCTGTACGAAATCATCAGCGCCCATTTGCATTGCCATCACCATATCCATTGGGTGATCCCGTGATGATAGAAAGAGAATTGGCACCTTTGAGATATGGCGAATCTCACGACACCAATGAAAGCCATCATAGGCTGGTAGTTGAATATCAATCAATACAAGCTGTGGCTTTTCCTCAATAAAATCATCCATCACTTTTCGGAAATCTTTAGGACCAATAACTTCAAGAGTCCATTGTGCAAAACGCGTCTGAATCATTTCAAAAATTGATGGATCATCTTCGATCAGCAATATTTTCATCTCCACTTGCAAATTCCCCTTCCATGAAGTGTTTTTATGTACTAAATATGCACAGTATCATAACGTGAGGTTGATTTCCGCTCCGGCTGGGTGCTTTGTCGCTGACGCTTCGCTTTCGCGCAGATAAAACATTTGTCGCTGACGCTTCGCTTTCGCACAGATAAAACATTTGTCGCTGACGCTTCGCTTTCGCACAGAGCAAAGCTTACTGGGGGCGTCCGATGAGCCGCTTGGGGCAACAGATGTTTTTTGCGCGAAAGCGTAGTGCTAACGTAGCGGCAGTAGCACGATGTTGGTCACGAAGGCGTTATCACAGGACGTGATACTCTTAGCCTTCGTTCCTCTACCGCTGATTCCCAAGGAGTCGCCTAGCCTCCACTTCAATCAACTTATATATGGCATACATTTTTAACAAATAGTCATCCTAACTTTTTGAAGATGAACTATTTAAACGATTGTTAGCAATTAAAAGGGATGCGATTCTGCACTGTACTTTATTTTAATCTCTGGCACTAGCTTTCATCGCTAGCAGTTCGTAAAAAAGACTACTAATTCTGCTTTTTTGGTATTTCACCTATTATGTATACATAAAATAATCTAATTCAAATAAGATTATCAAATGTTCTTTACTTATTTTAACATAAAAAACCAATCTGTAAGCGTCCCTACAGATTGGTTTTGAAAAATTAGCTTGCGCTAAAATTATTTTTGGATAGAAGCAACTACGCCAGCGCCTACAGTACGGCCACCCTCACGGATAGAGAATTTAGTACCTTCTTCAAGAGCGATTGGAGCGATAAGTTCTACTGTCATTTCGATGTTATCACCAGGCATTACCATTTCAACGCCTTCTGGTAAGTTACAGATACCTGTTACGTCAGTTGTACGGAAGTAGAACTGAGGACGGTAGTTAGTGAAGAATGGAGTATGACGGCCACCCTCTTCTTTTGATAAAACGTAAACTTCAGCTTTGAAGTTAGTGTGTGGAGTGATTGAGCCTGGTTTAGCTAATACTTGACCACGTTGGATTTCTTCACGAGCTACACCACGAAGTAAAGCACCGATGTTGTCACCAGCTTCAGCATAGTCTAATAATTTACGGAACATTTCTACACCAGTTACAGTTGTAGATTTAGCTTCTTCAGCGATACCGATGATTTCAACTACGTCACCAACTTTAACTTGACCACGTTCAACACGGCCAGTTGCAACTGTACCACGACCAGTGATTGAGAATACGTCCTCAACTGGCATCATGAATGGTTTGTCAGTTTGACGTTCTGGAGTTGGGATGTAAGCATCTACAGCGTCCATTAATTCAACGATTTTTTCTTCCCATTCTGCTTCGCCTTCAAGAGCTTTAAGAGCAGAACCTTTGATTACAGGAAGATCGTCACCTGGGAAGTCATATTCAGATAGTAGGTCACGGATTTCCATTTCTACTAATTCTAATAATTCTTCGTCGTCAACCATATCACATTTGTTCATGAATACTACTAAGTATGGAACACCTACTTGACGAGATAAAAGGATGTGTTCACGAGTTTGTGGCATTGGACCATCAGCAGCAGATACTACTAAGATACCGCCGTCCATTTGTGCAGCACCAGTGATCATGTTTTTAACATAGTCAGCGTGTCCTGGGCAGTCAACGTGTGCATAGTGACGAGTAGCTGTTTCATATTCTACGTGAGAAGTATTGATTGTGATACCACGCTCTTTTTCTTCTGGAGCGTTATCGATGTCAGCGTAAGATTTAGCTGTACCACCCATTTTTTTAGAAAGAACTGTAGCGATTGCAGCAGTTAAAGTAGTTTTACCATGGTCAACGTGTCCGATTGTACCAATGTTAGCATGCGTTTTTGAACGGTCAAATTTTTCTTTAGCCATTAGAGATTGCCTCCTCAAAATTATATGTTTATATTTTTTTTGTAATTATAGAATGCTTGCTGATGGTGAACGGGCCCATCCACCATCCCACAATCATAGCTTACAAATTAGTTATACTTTATGCAAGATGAAATTTCAATTATTCACCTTTATTTTTTTTGATGATTTCTGCAGCGATTGATTTTGGTACTTCTTCATAATGATCGAATGTCATTGAGAATACACCACGTCCTTGCGTTGCAGAACGAAGAGTTGTTGCGTAACCAAACATTTCCGATAAAGGAACCATTGAACGAACAACTTGAGAGTTACCGCGAGCATCCATACCCTCAACGCGTCCGCGACGAGAAGTAATGTTACCCATTATATCACCAAGGTATTCTTCTGGGATTACAACTTCAACTTTCATCATTGGTTCTAAAATAACTGCGTCACATTGTTTCGCAGCTTCTTTAAGAGCCATAGATGCAGCAATTTTGAACGCCATCTCATTCGAGTCAACGTCATGGTAAGAACCGAATACTAATTTCGCTTTAATGTCGATTAGTGGGTAACCAGCTACTACACCGCGTTCAAGAGAGTCACGAAGACCCGCTTCTACTGCAGGAATGTATTCACGAGGTACTACACCACCAACGATAGCGTTTTCGAATTCAAAGCCTTTACCTTCTTCATTTGGAGAGAACTCAATCGTTACGTCACCGTATTGTCCACGACCACCAGATTGGCGAGTGAATTTACCTTGAACTTTTGCAGAGCTACGGAATGTTTCACGGTAAGATACCATTGGAGCACCTACGTTAGCTTCTACTTTGAATTCACGGCGCATACGGTCAACTAAGATATCAAGGTGAAGCTCACCCATACCTGAGATGATTGTTTGACCAGTTTCTGTGTCAGTGTAAGCACGGAAAGTTGGATCCTCTTCTTGAAGTTTTTGTAAAGCTTGACCCATTTTATCTTGGTCAGCCTTTGATTTTGGTTCTACAGAAAGAGAAATTACTGGCTCAGGGAACTCCATTGATTCAAGAATAACTAGGTTTTTCTCGTCACATAGAGTATCACCAGTAGTAGTATCTTTAAGACCTACTGCTGCTGCGATGTCCCCAGCGAATACTTTAGAAATCTCTTCACGAGAGTTAGCGTGCATTTGTAGGATACGACCTACACGCTCACGTTTACCTTTAGAAGAGTTTTGTACGTATGAACCTGAATCTAATGTTCCAGAGTACACACGGAAGAAAGTTAATTTACCTACGAATGGGTCAGTCATAACTTTGAATGCAAGAGCTGAGAATGGCTCTTCATCAGAAGATTTACGTTCTAACTCTTCGTCACCATCAACTGAAGTACCTTTGATTGCTGGTACATCAACTGGAGATGGTAAGTAATCGATAACTGCATTTAACATTGGGCGTACGCCTTTGTGTTTGAATGCTGTACCACAGATTACTGGGTAGAATTCTACTGCGATCGTAGCACGACGGATAGCCGCTTTAAGTTCAGCAACAGAAATTTCTTCACCTTCTAAATATTTTTCCATGATTTCTTCATCAACACTTGCAACAGCGTCGATTAGTTTTTCACGGTACTCTTCAGCTTGTTCACGGTATTCTGCAGGAATTTCACCTTCAGTTACTGCTGTACCTTTTTCGTCACCGTAGAAAGTAGCTTTCATTTCAACTAAGTCGATGATTGCAGAGAACTCATCTTCAGATCCGATAGGTAATTGAACAGGGTGAGCGTTTGCTTGTAAACGGTCATGTAGAGTTCCTACAGAATATAAGAAATCTGCTCCTGTTTTATCCATTTTGTTAATGAATACAATACGTGGAACACCGTATGTTGTAGCTTGACGCCATACAGTTTCAGTTTGAGGCTCAACACCAGATTGAGCATCTAGTACTGTTACAGCACCGTCAAGTACGCGTAATGAACGCTCTACTTCTACAGTGAAGTCTACGTGTCCAGGAGTATCGATGATGTTTACACGGTGGCCTGCCCATTGTGCTGTTGTTGCAGCAGAAGTGATTGTAATACCACGTTCTTGCTCTTGCTCCATCCAGTCCATTTGAGAAGCGCCTTCATGAGTTTCACCGATTTTGTGAATCTTACCAGTGTAATAAAGGATACGCTCAGTTGTTGTTGTTTTACCAGCATCAATGTGAGCCATGATCCCAATATTACGAGTATTCTCAAGTGAGAATTCGCGTTTCATAGGAAATTTCTCCTTCCATATTGGGGTAAAGACTGTATAAAAGACCTTGTGTTAGCCAATTAGCTAACACATAGGTTAAATTACCAACGGTAGTGAGCGAATGCTTTGTTCGCTTCTGCCATTTTGTGCATATCTTCACGTTTCTTAACTGATGCACCAGTGTTGTTTGAAGCATCTAGGATTTCGTTAGCTAAACGCTCTTCCATAGTTTTTTCACCACGAAGACGAGAATAGTTAACTAGGTAACGAAGACCTAAAGTTGTACGACGTTCTGGACGTACTTCAACTGGTACTTGGTAGTTAGAACCACCAACACGGCGAGCACGTACTTCAAGAACTGGCATTACGTTGTTTAGAGCAGCTTCGAATACTTCGATTGGATTTTCACCAGAACGTTCTTTAACTAGTTCGAACGCACCGTATAAAATCTTTTGAGAAGTACCTCTTTTACCATCAACCATCATTTTATTGATTAAACGAGTTACTAGTTTTGAATTATAAATTGGATCTGGTAACACGTCACGTTTGGAAACAGGACCTTTACGAGGCATGTGTTTTCCTCCTTTCGAATAGTTATCGATTTATTTTATAAAGTTGCCTTATCGTAGTTGTTATTATATTTCAAATCTGCTAGCAAGATTTGAAATTTGTCACACCTACATAAGACTCTTATTAAGAAACACTATATAGTGTTATATTATTTTTTTTCTTTAGGGCGTTTTGTTCCGTATTTAGAACGTGATTGTAAACGACCGTTTACACCAGCTGTATCAAGAGCTCCACGTACGATATGGTAACGAACACCCGCTAAGTCTTTTACGCGTCCGCCACGGATAAGAACAACACTGTGCTCTTGTAAGTTGTGGCCTTCACCTGGGATATAAGCTGTAACCTCAATTTGGTTAGTTAAACGAACACGAGCGTATTTACGTAACGCTGAGTTTGGTTTACGAGGTGTCATTGTACCTACACGAGTACAAACACCACGTTTTTGTGGAGATTTAACATCAGTTAAAGATTTTTTAAATGAGTTATATCCTTTGTTTAACGCTGGTGATTTTGATTTCGTGCTTTTAGATTGACGAGGCTTACGTACTAATTGGTTAATTGTAGGCATCGATTTTTCCTCCCTTCATTTATTCCTTGTTAATACCACACATCCAGGTGGTTCATTTTTTGGGTAAAAACAAAGTCTTTGTGTTTTATACACAAAAACTACACTACAGCAATAGCAACAACCGCTGCTCCAACGTGGATTCCACAGGCCTTGCCCAGTTCCTTTTTGGACTCAACAAGAATAACTGGCACACCGATTTCTCTCGCGAAAGTAATGGCCAAATCGGTTACCCAATTGTCTGCATCAAGTGCCACAAAAAGTTCTTTCACTGAACCATCGCGCATTGCTTTTACTGCTTGCTTTGTACCTATGATTGTTTGACTAGCCCTTACTCTATCATAAGACATTTTCATATCCTCCAAAGTACAGAACAGTTAACTATCAACCTTCAATATATTATCATTACCAATTTCGACTGTCAACTAATATCTTTAAAAAGCCCGAAGAGATGATGAAAATACATCTCTTCGGCATTTATTTAATGATTATTCAGCAGAAATTAGCTCATCTGTGTCAAGCTCATCTTTTTCGATACGGATTTGACGATAACGTTGCATACCAGTACCTGCAGGAACAAGTTTACCGATAATTACGTTCTCTTTTAATCCAAGAAGCTCGTCACGCTTACCTTTAATAGCTGCATCTGTTAACACGCGTGTTGTTTCTTGGAAGGAAGCAGCAGATAAGAATGATTCTGTTTCAAGAGAAGCTTTTGTAATACCAAGAATTACAGGGCGACAAGTTGCAGGGTTTTTGCCATTTAACACAGCATCTGCATTTGCTTCTGAGAATTGGTGGATATCTAGTAATGAGCCTGGTAATAATTCTGTATCTCCAGCTTCAATTACACGTACTTTACGAAGCATCTGGCGAACCATTACCTCGATATGTTTGTCTCCAATTTCTACCCCTTGCATACGGTATACTTTTTGTACTTCTTTTAGTAAATATTCTTGAACTGTTGAAACGTCTTTAACTTTTAACAATTGTTTTGGATCGATAGAACCTTCTGTTAATACTTGACCACGTTCTACAAAGTCGCCTTCTTGTACTTTCAGACGAGCATTGTAAGGTGCTGCATATTTACGAGTTTCGACGTCACCTTGAACTGTAATTTCTTTTAGACCTTCACGGATTTCAGTGATATCCGAAACAGTACCAGCGATTTCTGAAATAACAGATTGACCTTTTGGATTACGTGCTTCGAAGATCTCTTGGATACGTGGAAGACCTTGTGTAATATCGTCACCGGCAACCCCACCAGTATGGAATGTACGCATTGTTAACTGTGTACCTGGTTCACCGATTGATTGAGCGGCAATAATACCAACTGCTTCCCCAACTTCAACCTTTTCACCTGTTGCCAAGTTCATGCCGTAACATTTTTTACATACACCATGTTTTGTATTACATGTGAATGCTGAACGGATTGTTATTTCCTCGATACCAACCTCGATAATTGTACGTGCGATATCTTGGTCGATTAAACCGTCTTTTTCTAAAATAACTTCACCTGTTTCCGGATGTACGATTGTTTTCTTCGTATGACGACCGATAATACGTTCATCTAACGCTTCAATTAGCTCTGTACCTTCCATTAACGCACCAATTGTTAAACCACGGTCAGTTCCACAGTCATCCTCACGAACGATAACATCTTGTGCTACGTCAACAAGACGACGTGTTAAGTAACCTGAATCGGCAGTTTTTAGGGCTGTATCGGCAAGACCTTTACGAGCACCGTGAGTTGAGATGAAGTACTCTAATACCGTTAAACCTTCACGGAATGAAGATTTAATTGGAAGTTCGATGATACGACCAGCCGGGTTGGCCATCAGACCACGCATACCTGCTAACTGTGTAAAGTTAGATGCGTTACCACGGGCACCTGAGTCAGACATCATGAAAATTGGGTTTGTTTTTTCAAGAGACTTCATCAGTTTCGCTTGAATTTCATCTTTTGCAGCACTCCAGCTTGAGATAACACGATCATAACGCTCTTCTTCCGTGATGAAACCACGACGGAATTGCGCTTGAACTTTATCTACTTTTTCTTGAGCTTCTGCTAAAATTTCACCTTTGTCTGGTAATACGACGATGTCAGATACACCTACAGTAATACCAGCGCGTGTTGAATATTTGAATCCTAGGTTTTTCATACGGTCAAGCATTTTAGATGTTTCAGTAATGTGGAAACGTTTAAACACTTCAGCAATGATATTTCCTAAGAACTTCTTACGGAATGGGTTAACAACTGGTACTGATGCAAAGTGTTTGCGTAATACAGCTGTACGTTGTGCATCAACTTTGCCTTTTTCATCAAGTGCATTATAGGCTGCATCTGCTTCAAGTTCTTTTAACGTTTCTTCATCAATTGTTAAATTAACAAAGAATTTGTCTGGTGTTTCTTGCTCTAAGTTGAAATCAGTTGGCTCGTTAATGTATGGGAATGATTTCGGCAAGATTTCGTTAAAGATTACTTTACCAACAGTCGTTAATAAGAACATATCATTTTGTTCTTCAGTAAACGTTGGGTTATTTAACGAACCTGCTTTAATTGCAATACGAGTATGCAAATGAACATGACCTGTATCATATGCAATTAGTACTTCGTTTGGTCCATAGAAAATTGATCCTTCACCACGAGCATCCTCGCGTTCAAGTGTTAAGTAATAGTTACCTAATACCATATCTTGAGATGGTGTTACAACTGGTTTACCATCTTTCGGGTTCAGGATATTTTGTGCAGCAAGCATTAGAAGACGGGCTTCAGCTTGTGCTTCTGCTGATAATGGTACGTGAACCGCCATTTGGTCACCATCGAAGTCAGCGTTATAAGCTGTACATACTAACGGGTGAAGACGAATAGCACGACCTTCAACTAATGTTGGTTCAAAGGCCTGAATACCAAGACGGTGAAGCGTTGGTGCACGGTTAAGTAATACTGGATGCTCGCGAATTACATCTTCTAAAACGTCCCATACGTCGTTGTTTAAACGCTCGATTTTACGTTTAGCAGATTTAATATTATGTGCAAGACCACGTTCTACTAACTCTTTCATCACGAACGGCTTGAACAGCTCAATTGCCATTTCTTTCGGCAGACCACATTGGTACATTTTTAAGTTTGGACCTACTACGATAACCGAACGACCAGAGTAGTCAACACGTTTACCTAGTAAGTTTTGACGGAAACGACCTTGTTTACCTTTCAGCATATGTGAAAGTGATTTTAATGGACGGTTACCTGGACCTGTTACTGGACGACCACGACGACCGTTATCAATTAATGCATCAACAGCTTCTTGTAACATACGTTTTTCGTTTTGAACGATGATACTTGGAGCACCAAGGTCTAGTAAACGTTTTAAACGGTTATTACGGTTGATTACACGACGATATAAATCGTTTAAGTCAGAAGTTGCGAAACGGCCACCATCTAATTGCACCATCGGACGAAGCTCCGGTGGAATAACTGGTAGTACATCTAAAATCATCCATTCAGGAGAGTTACCTGAGTTACGGAATGATTCAACAACTTCAAGACGTTTAATTGCACGTGTACGACGTTGACCTTGTGCTGATTTTAACTCTTCTTTTAAAGATTGAGTTTCATCTTCAAGATCAATTTTGCCTAATAATTTTTTAATTGCTTCAGCACCCATAGATGCTTCGAATGTGTTGCCGAATTTTTCGCGATATGCACGGTACTCTTTTTCAGAAAGTAGTTGTTTACTTTCTAAGTTTGTAGCACCTGGCTCGATTACAACGTAAGAAGCAAAGTAGATTACTTCTTCTAGTGCACGTGGGGACATATCTAAAATAAGACCCATACGGCTAGGAATACCTTTGAAGTACCAGATGTGAGATACTGGTGCTGCTAATTCGATGTGGCCCATACGTTCACGACGAACTTTAGCGCGTGTTACTTCCACTCCACAACGATCACAAACTACGCCTTTATAGCGTACACGTTTGTATTTACCACAATGACACTCCCAGTCCTTAGTTGGACCGAAAATACGCTCACAGAATAAACCATCTTTTTCTGGTTTTAAAGTACGATAGTTGATTGTTTCAGGTTTTTTAACTTCACCGTATGACCAAGAACGGATCTTGTCAGGAGAAGCTAAACCAATTTTCATATATTCAAATTCATTAACGTCTATCAAGGAGCCTACCTCCCTCTAGTATAGGTCTTTATAAAGACTCTTTTACGCAGCTCGATAATCGTTTGCAAAGAAATGCCTCTTTAACAAAGGATTAAAAATAGAATGATTTATTGAAAGAAAAAGCCGGGCAGGGCGTTAAATCCTGCCCGGCTAGTTTGAAAAATAAGTTTGACCTTATTCACAAAGGCTGTGAATTTGGGTTATCCATTATTCAAAAGACTCTACTGGCTCTTCTTCTTTATCTTGCTGTGGTGCAATGTTAAGAGCATCAGCTGGTTGAAGATCATCTTCCTCGTCTAAGTCACGAAGTTCTACCTCTTCATCATTAACTGTTAACATTTTCACATCCATACCAAGAGATTGAAGTTCTTTAATCAATACTTTGAATGATTCAGGAACGCCTGGCTCTGGTACACTTTCACCTTTAACGATTGCTTCGTATGTTTTCACACGACCAACAACGTCATCAGATTTAACTGTTAAGATTTCTTGAAGTGTGTAAGCAGCACCGTATGCTTCAAGTGCCCATACTTCCATCTCACCAAAACGTTGTCCACCGAACTGTGCTTTACCACCAAGTGGCTGTTGAGTAACAAGTGAGTAAGGACCAGTTGAACGTGCGTGAAGTTTATCATCAACCATGTGAGCAAGTTTGATCATGTACATGATCCCTACTGATACGCGGTTATCAAATGGTTCACCTGAACGTCCATCATACAGGATTGTTTTACCATCACGGTTCATACCTGCTTCTTCCATCGTTTCCCAAACATCTTCCTCGTTGGCACCATCAAATACTGGAGTTGCCATATGAACGCCTAAGTAACGAGAAGCCATACCTAAGTGTAGCTCTAAAACTTGTCCGATGTTCATACGAGAAGGTACGCCTAGTGGGTTTAACATGATATCGACAGGAGTTCCGTCTGGCATGAATGGCATATCCTCTTCCGGTAAGATACGAGAGATAACCCCTTTGTTACCATGACGTCCGGCCATTTTGTCCCCAACGCGAATTTTACGCTTTTGAACAATGTAAGCACGAACTAATTGGTTAACACCTGGTGGTAATTCATCGCCATCTTCACGGTTAAATACTTTCACGTCAAGAATAATACCACCAGCACCGTGTGGTACACGTAATGAAGTATCACGAACTTCACGAGCTTTTTCACCGAAGATAGCATGTAATAGGCGTTCTTCAGCAGTTAATTCTGTAACTCCCTTAGGTGTTACTTTACCTACAAGAATGTCACCGTCACGTACTTCTGCACCGATACGGATGATACCACGTTCGTCTAAGTTACGAAGTGCATCTTCCCCGACGTTTGGAATATCGCGAGTGATTTCTTCAGGTCCTAATTTTGTATCACGAGACTCTGATTCATATTCTTCAATATGAACAGATGTATAAACATCGTCTTTTACAAGGCGTTCGCTCATGATAACAGCATCCTCATAGTTAAAGCCGTTCCAAGTCATGAACGCCACAAGTACGTTACGACCAAGAGCAAGTTCACCATTTTCCATAGATGGACCATCTGCTAAAATATCACGAGGTTTCACACGTTCGCCAACTTTTACAAGTGGACGTTGGTTGTATGAAGTACCTTGGTTAGAACGAATGAATTTTTGTAATTTATATTTTGTTAAATCGCCTTTAACTTCTTTACCATCGACGACTTCAATTCGACGAACATGGATAGAGCGAGCTTCTACATGCTCAACAATACCATCATATTTCGCTACTACAGCCGCACCAGAGTCACGCGCATCAACATGTTCCATACCAGTACCAACGAATGGTGCTTCTGGGTTAAGAAGAGGAACTGCTTGACGTTGCATGTTGGCACCCATAAGTGCACGGTTCGAGTCATCGTTTTCTAAGAACGGGATACATGCAGTCGCAGCCGAAACTACTTGTTTAGGAGAAACGTCCATGTAGTCCATTTGTGCTTTATTGAATACTGTATTATCCCCACGGAAACGACCTACTACTTCGTCTTTAGCAAATGTACCATCAGGATTTAATAGTGAGTTCGCTTGTGCTACATAGTAGTTATCTTCTTCGTCAGCTGTTAAATAATCAATTTGCTCCGTTACTCTACCTGTCTCGTGGTCAATACGACGATAAGGTGTTTCAATGAATCCAAATTTATTTACTTTGGCAAATGAAGATAATGAGTTGATTAAACCAATGTTTGGACCCTCTGGTGTCTCGATAGGACACATACGACCATAGTGAGAATAGTGAACGTCACGTACTTCAAATCCTGCACGCTCACGTGTTAAACCACCAGGTCCTAATGCAGAAAGACGACGTTTATGTGTTAATTCTGCCAATGGGTTTGTTTGGTCCATGAATTGTGATAACTGAGAGCTACCGAAGAACTCTTTAATTGACGCAATTACTGGACGAATATTAATTAATTGTTGTGGTACGATAGCAGCTGTATCATTAATAGACATACGCTCACGTACTACACGTTCCATACGAGATAAACCGATACGGAATTGGTTTTGTAACAGCTCACCAACAGAGCGTAGACGACGGTTACCTAAGTGGTCGATATCATCTGTTGCCCCTACTTGGTAAAGTAAGTTGAAGAAATAACTTACTGAAGATAATACGTCAGCAGGTGTAATATTCTTCACTTCTTCATCGATGTACGCATTACCAATAATATTGATTTCTTTTTGTGCTTCATCTTTTGGTGCATAAATTTTAATAGACTGAATTGTTACGTCATCCTCAAGCACTCCACCTACTTGTGATAAAGTGCGGTAACCGATTCCTTTTGATGAATCTTCTAGATACGGTAAGATTTTATCTAAAGTACGACGGTCAAGAACTGTACCTTTCTCTACTAAAATTTCGCCTGTTTCTGGGTCTACAAGCGTTTCAGCAATCGTTTGGTTAAATAAACGATTTTTGATATGAAGCTTTTTATTCATTTTGTAGCGACCAACATTCGCTAAATCATAGCGTTTTGCATCAAAGAAACGAGAGTATAATAAACTCTTCGCACTTTCAACTGTTGGTGGCTCACCTGGACGTAAACGTTCATAGATTTCTAAAAGTGCTTTTTCTGTACTTTCAGAGTTATCCTTTTCTAGCGTGTTACGTAAATACTCGTTGTCACCGATAATATCGATAATTTCTTGGTCTGAACCGAAACCTAATGCACGAAGTAACACTGTTGCTGGTAGCTTACGCGTACGGTCAATACGTACATATACTACGTCTTTCGCATCAGTTTCATATTCTAACCATGCACCGCGGTTCGGAATAACTGTAGCTCCAAAACCTTTTTTACCGTTTTTATCAGTTTTATCATGGAAATACACACTCGGTGAACGAACTAATTGTGAAACGATAACACGTTCAGCACCATTGATAATGAACGTACCTGTCTCTGTCATTAATGGGAAGTCACCCATGAAGACATCCTGTTCTTTCACTTCGTCTGTTTCTTTGTTGTAAAGACGTACTTTCACACGTAATGGAGCTGCGTAAGTAACATCTCGCTCTTTACACTCATCGACATCATACTTAGGATCACCTAATGAATAATCGATAAATTCTAATGAAAGATTGCCTGTAAAGTCCTCGATCGGCGAAATGTCACGGAACATTTCACGTAAACCTTCTTCAAGGAACCACTCGTAAGACGCCGTTTGAATCTCAATCAGATTTGGAAGCTCAAGCACCTCTTTAATACGCGCAAAGCTTCTACGCTGGCGGTGTTGTCCATACTGAACTAGTTGACCTGTCAACTCATTCACCCCTCAATAAAGCGATATTAGGTCTTTGCAAATTCATACAAATAGTGTATGATTTCGAAAGACAAAAAGAAAACGAGTCTTCAAAAAGATCTCATTTTCGGTTAACTAAACTTATCTTGGCAAGTATACCCACATTTAAACAATCATATACAAAAGGGCACACGACCTCAAAATAATATTTTTGCATTGTATCATGTTATCATAGCCGATTTGTCAAGTCAATATTTTATACATATTTCACTTATTTTTTTGCACGTACTATCCAGTACCCTTTTTTCTTCTCCACAACATCGACTTCTGAAAATTTTTCTTCTAAGTAACTTACCGTTGATGGTGCACCTTGCTTCTTCTGTATAACTACCCACAGCTCACCGGATGTCGCTAACTTATCGTAAGCACCATCGTAAAAACGGAAAACTGTTTCCTTTCCTGCACGAATTGGAGGATTAGTTAATATAGCTGCAGCTTTTACATTTTCTTCGACCATCGATAGTCCGTCACTCACAAATATTCGTACATTTTGAACACCGTTTACTTGCGCATTTTTTTGCGAAAGCGCGACTGCACGTTCATTAATATCCATCATAAAAACGGTACGGTCTGGGTTTGTTTTGGCGATCGATAATCCTATTGGTCCGTAGCCACAACCCACATCCAAAATTGCACCATCAATATCAGGCATTTGAAAAGCATCTATTAAGACACGGGATCCAAAATCTACTTCGCTTTTACTAAATACACCTGCATCCGTTTCAAAGGAAAACGTATGACCTAATAATTTGAAGGTCCAATGACGAGGTTTACTCTCAGTTTGAGGCTTACTTGTATAATAATGATCTGACATTTTCACGCCTCCTCAGAATGAAGAAAAAAGCTCGCCGCAATGACGAGCTTTCCTCTTGTTTAAAAGTAATGCGAGATTACTTAACTTCTACAGATGCGCCAACTTCTTCAAGTTTAGCTTTGATTTGTTCAGCTTCATCTTTAGAAACGCCTTCTTTAAGAGCTTTAGGAGCGTTATCTACTACTTCTTTAGCTTCTTTAAGACCTAAACCAGTGATTTCACGAACCACTTTGATTACTTTAATTTTTTCTGCACCAGCAGATGCTAATACTACGTCAAACTCAGTTTTTTCTTCAGCAGCGCCAGCAGCAGCACCACCTACTACTGCTACAGGAGCAGCAGCTGTTACACCGAATTCTTCTTCGATAGCTTTTACTAAATCGTTTAATTCAAGAACTGTCATAGCTTTGATAGCTTCTAAGATTTGCTCTTTATTCATTATAATTTCCTCCTAATTGGATAATGTTTTATTTTTGCGGGTCAGGCCGCAGAAGTTATAGTGCGTAAGAAATTACGCGCCTTGTTCTTCTTTTTGTTCTGCAACAGCTTTTGTTGCAAGTGCGAAGTTGCGCACTGGAGCTTGAAGTACAGATAAAAGCATAGAAAGAAGACCTTCGCGTGATGGAAGTTCTGCAAGTGCTTTAACATCTTCAACAGAAGAGATTGTACCTTCGATAATACCTGCTTTAATTTCTAAAGCTTCATTTTTCTTAGCGAACTCGTTGATGATTTTAGCAGGAGCTACAACATCTTCATTTGAGAACGCAATTGCGTTAGGACCAACTAATACGTCGTTGATTCCTTCAAGGCCAACAGCTTCAGTAGCACGACGTGTTAAAGTGTTTTTGTAAACTTTGAACTCAACGCCAGCTTCACGAAGTTGCTTACGAAGCTCAGTTACTTGTGCAACGTTAAGACCACGGTAATCCACAACTACTACAGAAGCAGCGTTTTGGAATTTTTCAGTAATCTCTTGAACTTGTACTTGTTTGTTTTCGATTGCTTTGCTCATGATGACACCTCCTATTAGAATGGGTCATTTATACCGTCAAAAGAAAAGCCTCTGGGTCACATAGACACAGAGGCTGAAAGTCATCATCTTTAATAAGAATCCGAATTCCGATGTCCTCGGTAGGATCATTAAGTGACAAGTCACTCCTACTGTCTACGGTACAAATGGATGATTCACAACAGCAACCATCTTATCATAGATAGACAGCGCCGTCAACAGGTTTACATAAAAACTTTAATTATTTTACTACTACGTTTGAAGCGTCAATTTTAATAGCTGGACCCATTGTAGTTGTAACGTTTACAGATTTCATGTAAGTACCTTTAGCTGCAGCAGGTTTTGCTTTTTGCACTACATCAAAAACAGTTAAGAAGTTTTCTACTAATTTTTCTGTAGAGAAAGAAGCTTTACCGATAGGTGCGTGGATGATACCAGCTTTATCTGCACGGTATTCTACTTTACCAGCTTTAATTTCGTTGATAGCTTTTGTTACATCGAAAGTAACTGTACCAGTTTTAGGGTTTGGCATTAAACCTTTAGGTCCTAATACACGACCAAGTTTACCAACTTCACCCATCATGTCAGGAGTTGCAACGATTACATCGAAATCAAACCAACCTTGTTGGATTTTTTGGATGTATTCTGCATCGCCTACATAGTCAGCACCAGCAGCTTCAGCTTCTTTAAGTTTTTCACCTTTAGCGAATACTAATACACGTTGAGTTTTACCAGTACCGTTTGGTAGCACTACTGCACCACGGATTTGTTGGTCGTTTTTACGAGTATCGATTCCTAAACGGAAAGCAACTTCTACAGTAGCGTCGAAGTTCACTGTGCTAGTTTTTTGAGCAAGTTCGATTGCTTCTTGAGCGCCGTATAATGCGTTACGGTCGATTAATTTTGCTGCATCTTGCAGTTTTTTACCTTTTTTAGCCATTATATAATTCCTCCTTGATTGTGGTTATAGCGGATTTTACCTCCCACGAATAAAGGTTGCGCGTTCACAAAGAAACTCCGCAACCTTCCAAAAAACAAATACATCATCAAGTAATGGGATTAGTCTTCGATAACAATACCCATGCTTCGTGCAGTACCTTCAACCATTAACATAGCAGCTTCTACTGAAGCAGCGTTAAGGTCTGGCATTTTAGTTTCAGCGATTTCGCGAACTTTATCACGTTTAACCGTTGCCACTTTTTTACGGTTTGGTTCACCAGATCCAGATTGGATACCAGCTGCTACTTTAAGTAGAACTGCTGCAGGTGGAGTTTTTGTAATGAAAGTGAAAGAACGGTCTTCGAATACTGAAATTTCAACTGGAATAATAAGACCAGCTTGATCAGCAGTACGCGCATTGAATTCTTTACAGAATCCCATGATGTTCACACCCGCTTGACCTAATGCAGGACCAACCGGCGGAGCTGGATTTGCTTTACCAGCAGGGATTTGAAGTTTTACAACTTTAATAACTTTTTTAGCCACGAGACACACCTCCTTAAGTCCGTGATGTGGTAATTGGGTTGCCCCTCCCACTCAATATCTGTCTGTCAGCTAATTGCCGATAACATTAAAATTATCATTGCAGACGTCAAACCAAAGTATGACAATCTGACCTAGAAATGATACCACTTTTAATTTTTTTAAGCAAGTAGTAATTAACAAAATCTGCGACATACGTCTTAGACATATGTCACTTTAGTTACTAGAACTACATTTTTTGTATTTGCTCAAAATCTAGTTCCATAATTGTTTCGCGACCAAACATGTCGACAGAAACTTTCACTTTTCCTTTTTCAGTATCAATTTCTTCAACACGTCCTTGGAAGTGAGCAAAAGGCCCTTCTAATACTTCTACTGCTTCTCCAACAGAAATATCAATCTCGACAATTTTGTCAGTCATTCCCATTTGTTGTAATAGACGATCCGCTTCTTCAGGTAATAAAGGTGTCGGTTTTGCACCACCACCAGATGAACCGATAAAGCCAGTTACACCTGGCGTATTACGTACAACATACCATGAATCATCTGTCATAATTAGCTCTACTAAAACATAACCAGGGAAAACTTTACGCATCATTGTACGCTTTTTCCCATCCTTCATTTCTGTTTCTTCGTGTTCAGGCACAATAACACGGAAAATCTTATCCTGCATACCCATTGTTTCTACACGTTTCTCTAGGTTTGCTTTTACTCGGTTTTCATACCCTGAATACGTATGAACAACATACCAATTTTTCTCCATAACTACTAGGACTCCTCGTCCGTCCCTCCCTTACCAAATCAATTACGCCTTGGCGTAATTGTGTCTGGATTTTGTATTGTGCTTGCACAATTGGTTCCTTTCAAAATCCGCGACATCTGCCAATGACTTTATCTTCATTCAGTCGGTGTTTTAACACTTACTAAAAAGGAACTGCATTTGCATTTATCCTACCACTTTTAGAAGCAGGAATCTTCTACTGAATGAAGATACAAGTGAAAAAATGAATCGCGATATACACTAAGCGTATCCTTTACTCTTTTCACAAACTACCTATTAGAAAAACATTGCTTCCGCTAATAGTCTAGTGAAAGCCCGATGATCTATACCAAAACTAGCATAGTCATCTATTGCTACCCTCATACTATCCCTAGTAGCATACTTATCATATTGAGAATATTTTACTGCTGTTCACTTCTTCAATTTCACCTTGGCGTAATTCTTTCGCACAGAAAAGATCTGCCGAATGAAGATAAAACAAACGAAAAAACCCGTTTATTGTAATGACGGGCTATTTCAGAAGTATTAACATGCTATTCACTAAATAAATTATAACTCTAAGTACCAGCGGAGTAATGATGAAATACCTAAATCAACTAACACAAAAAATAAAGCCATAATTACAACAGTTGAAATTACAACGACTGTATATTTCGTCAGTTCTTTACTTTTTGGCCAGCTTGTTTTGCGCATTTCCGACATTACATTGCTGAAAAAGCCTTTAATCTTGCCCATTCTAGCCTGACCTCCGAATCAATCATATCTGTCTATTTACAAATTGTTTTATAGCGTTTGTTTATGCATTGTATGTTCATTGCAATGCGAGCAAAATTTCTTTAATTCGAGGCGTACAGTTGAACCTTCCTTAGCAGGAAACGTGTAATTTCTCGATCCACATTTTTCGCAATTTAAAACGACTTTTTTTGCCATATAATCACCTTTTCGGCACTTTGTCTTTTCAAGACTAACACCTATATTTGTCAATGTCAACAAGGGTATGCAACCGCTAGGACATTTCTTCAAGTACTAAATGTCGCTCTAATTTACGCTTTACTCGTTGTAAAGCATTGTCAATGGATTTCACATGACGATTTAATTTCTCGGAAATTTCATGATAAGACTGGCCATCTAAGTAAAGAGCTAATACTTGTAGCTCTAATTCACTTAAAATCTCACTCATCTTTTCTTCTAAGTAACCAAACTCTTCTCTATGAATCATTAATTCTTCTGGATCATCCATAATAGCACCTGTTAACACGTCCATTAATGTACGATCTGATTCTTCATCAAAAATAGGCTTGTCCAAAGAAACGTAAGAATTTAATGGTATATGCTTTTGCCTTGTAGCTGTTTTAATAGCCGTGATAATCTGTCTAGTAATACACAGCTCAGCAAAAGCTCTAAAAGAAGCCAGCTTATCTCCCTTAAAATCACGAATGGCTTTATATAACCCAATCATGCCCTCTTGCACAATGTCTTCCTTATCCGCACCAATTAAAAAATAAGATCTAGCCTTTGCTCTTACTAACAAACGGTATTTCGTAATTAAATAATCCAACGCATCTGTATTACCTTGATGCACCATTTCAATAAGTTCTTCATCATTGAATCGTTCAAAATCTTGTGTCACTTGTACAATACTATTTTTAAACATGGTATCACCTCAGCCACAACAGATAATTAGGAACAGTATAACGGAATTGGAAAATATGAGTCAATCAATCATTTCAAACCACGCCGCCATTTTTCAAAAGCCACAGCAACATCAGGCTTTAGCTCTATCCGAGATGGCGGCTTGCTATCCTGTTTTTGTTTCACATCATGAGAAATTTTATGCTGAATAATGCCCATATCAATTTCTAGCTCTCGGGCCGATTTCCGCAAAGCACCATTACCAAAAATCACACTTTGCTCTGCCATATCCGAAGTAGCTACATGAATCTGAACATTTCTAGCTTTTAGTTCTCGTGTCATCTTTTCAATACGTTCATCTGCTGTTTCGTTTTTTCTTGTATAAATGACTTCGATATCATTTTCTATATAAGATTGCTCCACACCTGGTACAAGATGAGCGTCAAAAACGATAACGACGCGCCATCCCATAGCAGCCTTATACTCAGCCATAAGTTCAATTAATCTCTTACGAGCATCTTCAAAATTCGTATCTCGTAATGGCCGTAGCTCTTTCCAAGCTCCAATCATATTATAGCCGTCAACCAGCAAAATGTTGTTCATTGTCAATCATTCGCTTCTTGACGTTTACGATACACTTCATACATTAAGAGTGCCGCAGCTACCGATGCATTTAGTGATGTGACATGCCCGATCATTGGTAAATGATATAAAAAGTCACATTTCTCTTTTAATAAGCGACCCATTCCTTTGCCTTCACTACCAATAATAATCGCAAGTGGCAACGTTGCATCCATTTTACGATAGTCTGCAGAACCTTTTGCATCTGTACCCGCAATCCATACTCCTCGTTCTTTTAGCTCGTCTACTGTCTGCGCTAGATTATTAACACGAACAACAGGTACGTGCTCTATTGCTCCAGTTGACGCCTTTGCCACTACAGCTGTTAAACTCACAGAACGGCGCTTCGGAATAATTATGCCATGCGCACCTATCGCATCAGCAGTTCGCATTATAGAGCCCAGATTATGCGGGTCCTCTAGCTCATCTAAAATTAAGAAGAATGGATCTTCTTGTTTTTTTGCCGCTGCAGCGAATAAATCCTCTAGCTCTGCATATCTATATGCTGCAACAGAGGCAACTATTCCTTGGTGATTGGTATCTGATAATTGATCCACCTTTTTTTTCGGGACAAATTGAACGATAACTCCACGTTCTCTTGCCAAATCTAGAAGTTCATTAACCCCTGATTTTTTCACACCTTCTGCAATCCATACTTTATTCATATCGCGGCCTGAACGAAGTGCTTCTAACACTGGGTTTTTACCGGCAATAATTTCACCATTTTGCTCTGCCATTATTTCGACACTCCTTTTGATTCCTCGATTATTTGAATAGCGTATGCAATGATTGCATACACGCGTTCTAATTCATTTAATAAATACAAACTACCAAGCACCGCCTCAAAGCCTGAGCTATTACGGTATGTTTGAACATCTGTATTTTTTGGCACAGAGCCGGATTTGGCATTGCGTCCACGACGGAACACAGCCAATTCCTCCTCTGTTAAAAAGCCTTCATCCATCATTTGATGTACAATCATAGATTGCGCTTTCGCTGATACATAACGTGTCGCCTCTCTATGAAGTGTATTAGGTTTAACACGGCCAGCACGTAGCAAATGCTCTCGTACCTTTTGCTCTAAAACTGCGTCTCCCATATAGGCTAACGCTAAGGCATTCAATTGCTTGACATCTTCGTTACGGAGTTTATCCAAGTTACTTACCCTCGTTTCCATCTAGTTCCTTGTCGCGTATCTTCTAAAATGATACCTTGCGCTTGCAAATGGTCACGAATTTCATCTGAACGAGCAAAATCACGGTTTTTACGTGCCTCTACACGCTCCTGTAAAAGTGCTTCAATTTCTTCGTCTAATAGCTCTTCTTCTTTTGCAAATTCAATACCTAAGACGTCACCTAACACCTCAAAAGTTTCAGCAAAACGCAATAATACTTTTTCATCGGTATTTGTTTCATTTAAATAAATATTGGCGATACGTGCTATTTCAAATAATACGGAAATGGCATTGGCTGTATTAAAATCATCATCCATCGCTTCTTCAAAATGCGCTTTTTGTTCAGCAATTTTTCCAAGCCATTCTTCCGAATGATCACCTAGGCCAGCAGTTGCTGTTAAACGGTGCTTAACATTGTTGTAGGCAGTACGAATTCGTTCTAAACCAGTTGCTGCTGCATCTACTAAATCCTTCGCGAAGTTAATTGGATGTCGATAATGCACAGAAAGCATAAAGAAGCGTAAAATTTGCGGGTCAATTTGTTTGCGGATATCATTGACGAGAATAAAATTACCAAGAGATTTGGACATTTTTTCATTATCAATATTAATATACCCATTGTGCATCCAATAACGCGCAAATGTTTTATCATTATGAGCTTCAGATTGTGCGATTTCATTTTCATGATGCGGGAATGTTAAATCTTGCCCACCAGCATGTATATCAATAGTATCTCCTAAATGTTCACGTGCCATTACCGAGCATTCAATATGCCAACCCGGACGACCTTTCCCCCAAGGACTTTCCCAATAAATCTCACCTGGCTTAACAGCTTTCCATAGCGCGAAATCTAATGCATCATCTTTTTTCTCGCCGGCTTCAATACGAGCACCGATTTTTAAATCATCCACCAATTGATGCGATAATTTACCGTAGCCATCAAATTTACGAGTTCGGTAATAGACATCTCCAGCTGACTCATAAGCATAGCCTTTATCGATTAAGATTTGAATGAATTGTATAATATCATCCATATGCTCTGTAACGCGAGGGTGTACATCTGCCTTCTTGCAGCCCAATGCTGTAACATCTTCAAAATACGCAGCAATGAAGCGCTCTGTTAATTCGTGAACTTCCTCTCCAAGCTCGTTAGCAGCCTTAATAATTTTGTCATCCACGTCTGTGAAATTTGAGACAAACTTCACATCATAGCCTTTGTATTGAAAATAACGACGCACTGTGTCATAAACAATTACAGGGCGTGAATTTCCAATATGAATATAGTTATAAACCGTCGGACCACAAACGTACATTTTTACTTTACCTTCTTCTAGTGGTACGAAAGTTTCCTTTTGTCGTGTTAATGAGTTGAAAATTTGAATACTCATTGTGTTTCTCTCTCCTTTTGTAAGCTTTCGATTTCCTGTTGCAATGTTGCAATCTGTTTCTCAAAAGCTTGACAACGTTCTTCTACAGGGTCAGGTATATTTTGGTGGTCTAGTTTTTTCTCTAGACGAACTCCATCCTTAATCACTATTTTACCAGGAATACCGACAACTGTAGCATTTGGTGGCACTTCTTTTAAGACAACTGAACCTGCACCAATTTTACTATTCTCACCAATTGTAATAGAACCTAAAACTTTTGCTCCTGTTGCAACAAGTACATTGTCCTTTAATGTCGGATGGCGTTTCCCCTTTTCTTTTCCTGTACCACCTAAAGTTACCCCTTGATATAAGGTTACATTATCACCAATCTCACATGTTTCGCCAATAACAACGCCCATCCCATGGTCAATAAAGAAACGTCGACCAATCTTTGCTCCAGGATGGATTTCAATTCCGGTAAAGAAGCGACTAATTTGTGAAATGGTCCGGGCTATAAAATAAAAGCGCCTTTTAAAGAACCAATGGGCTACTCGATGCGCCCATGTAGCATGTAAACCTGAGTATGTTAGCACAACTTCAAGTACACTACGAGCTGCTGGATCATTCTCAAAAATTGTTTCTACATCTTCCTTCATTCTTTTAAACACAAAAAACTCCCCCTTTTCATCCTGATTGGCCTTGACCCTTTGAAATACTGCAGCAGACGTTGATTTCACCATAGAGTTAGCTGAGTTGTGTTCGCGCACCCCACCATATCAACATGTGGATAAAAAATAAAAAGCGCCCCTATCATCCCTAAAAGGAATGACAGAGACGCTAAATTTGCGCGGTTCCACTCTGATTGAAGGCAAAAGCCCTCCACTCTGGACGTTCTGTAACGGGAACGAATCGATAAAGCCTACTACTGTTCAGCTTTATACTCAAAGGTGCATTTCAGTTTTGCCTAGGCTCAGACCACTTTCAGCCGGTGATGGTCCTCTCTTTAGAGCATGCGCCACTTACTTCTCCTTATCAACGCTTTTTCAATGTAAATTCATTTTACAACGAACTGACAAATTGTCAAACAATTTCGTCTTGGCGTAATTGCGTCCGGAGGCTTTATCTTCATTCAGTAGGCGGTTGGACACCCACTGAAAAAGAACTACATCCTCATTCATCTCACCACCTTCAGAGGTGGGAGTCTTCTGAGCTAGAGCTTTGCTTCTGCTTAAAAAACATTTGCTGAATGAAGATAAAATTCTATTTATTGTGCAAATTTTTCTACACGGTCAATTGATTTCTCTTTACCGATTAAGCAAATTGCGTTAGGAAGCTCTGGACCATGCGTTTCACCTGTCGTTACAACGCGAATTGGCATAAATAGATTTTTACCTTTGTGACCTGTTTCTTTTTGCACAGCTTTAATAGCCGCTTTGACAGCATCAGGTGTAAATTCCGCTATGCCTTCTAGCTGAGCTTTAAATGCAGCCATTACCTCAGGAACTTGCTCTCCCGCTAAAACTGCCTTTGCTTCTTCATCATATTCAATGTGATCATTAAAGAATAGGCGAGATAATTCTACAATTTCAGATCCAAAGCTCATTTGCTCATGATAAAGTGCGATTAAATCTGTTGCCCATGCACGTTCTTCCGCTGTTAGCTCTTCTGGTAATAAACCTGCTTTTTGTAAATGTGGTAAAGATAATGTCACCACTTCTTCTAATGATAGCTTTTTAATGTATTGATTATTCATCCACGTAAGCTTTTGTTTATCGAACATAGATGGTGATTTTGAAAGACGTTTTTCATCAAAGATTTTAATAAATTCTTCTTTTGAGAAAATCTCTTCTTCCCCTTCAGGAGACCAGCCAAGTAATGCGAAGAAGTTGAACATCGCTTCAGGTAGGTATCCTAAATCTTTATATTGTGTTACGAATTGAATAATTGATTCATCACGTTTTGATAATTTCTTACGGTTTTCATTAATGATTAATGTCATATGACCAAAGCGTGGATATTCCCAGCCAAATGAGTCAAAAATCATCATTTGTTTTGGTGTATTCGATAAATGCTCTTCACCGCGGAATACATGGGAAATTTCCATAAAGTGATCATCTAACACTACCGCATAGTTATACGTTGGAATACCATTTGCTTTAACAAGTACCCAGTCACCAATATCTTTTGACTCAAATGTTACTTGTCCACGTACTAAATCCTCAAATTCATATGTTACATTTTCAGGTACACGCATACGAATTGTGTATTGTTCACCAGCAGCTTCTTTAGCCGCAACTTCCTCCGCTGATAAATGACGGCAAGTACCATCATAAGTTGGAGCTGCAACACCTCGTGCTTTTTGCTCTTCACGAGATGCTTCTAATTTCTCTGAAGAACAGAAGCATTTATAAGCTAAACCTTGCTCTAAAAGCTTTTCAGCGTGCTCTTTATAAATATCGAGACGCTCCATTTGACGATAAGGTGCATATGGTCCACCAATATCGATTGACTCATCATATTCGATACCTAACCATTTTAAGTTATCAAGCTGAGATGCTTCTCCGCCCTCTACATTACGTTCAATATCCGTATCTTCAATACGTACGATGAATTTACCGTTATGATGTTTTGCATATAAATAATTGAATAACGCTGTACGCGCTCCACCGATATGTAAGAAACCAGTAGGGGATGGCGCGTAACGAACACGAACTTCTTTCGCCATTATTAAAAGCCTCCTAAATTTTCGTTCAAAAAATTGACTTTGTTCATTTTACCACTCTGTTACAGGAAATAAAAGCGTTGAGAGCCTGCTTTTACTTCTTCACCAATAGGATTGTCGCCATAGATGCAATCCCTTCCTCGCGACCCGTAAAACCTAAACGCTCAGTTGTTGTTGCCTTGACATTCACTTGAGAAGGCTCTGCATGAAGTAATTCAGCAATACGATTTTGCATTTGTTCAATATAGGGTGCCATTTTCGGACGTTGTGCCATAATCGTACAATCCACATTGCCTAGAACATAACCCTTGTCCTCAACAATCTTCCAAATATGCTCTAATAATTTCGCTGAATCCGCATCCTTAAACGCGGGATCTGTATCTGGGAAATGACGGCCGATATCTCCTTCACCGATAGCCCCTAATGCTGCATCCGTGACAGTATGTAATAAAACATCTGCGTCAGAATGCCCTACTAGCCCTTTTTCATGAGGAATTGTTATACCCCCAATAATTAACGGGCGTCCTTCTTCAAATGCATGTACGTCAAATCCTTGTCCTACTCGAAACATATGATATTGAGACTGTCTAATAAGTTAAATAAAATAAATCTATTCAGCTTATAAGGCAGCCTCATTCACCTTCCTTTACTTTTTAATTTTATCTATATTATACCCTCACATTTTAACATATTTCCTAGGAAATTGAGTTAGTAGTGAGCCGTTCGCTCAATGAATATTCAATTATGGTTACAAATCTAAAAATATAAACATACTAAGATTAGTAGTACAAACCAAGGCCATGGTTTGTGCTACTATTTTATTTAGTAGAAGTGAAGAAAAGTCGACCAGCCTCTGGGATCATATAGAATCCGTATCATAAACTGGCTAACT
>NZ_MDDN01000002.1 GCF_001708185.1 Lysinibacillus xylanilyticus
TTCCGTCACTCCGCCTTTTCTTTCCGTCGCTCTGCCGTCGCTCTGCCTTCTTTCCGTCACTCTGCTCTTTCTTTCCGTCACTCCGCCTTTTCTTTCCGTCACTCCGCCTTTTCTTTCCATCACTCTGCTCTTTCTTTCCGTCGCTCTGCCCTCTATCCGTAACTTTGCCCTTTCTATCCGTCACTCTGCTCTTTCTTTCCGTCGCTCTGCCTTCTTTCCGTCACTCTGCTCTTTCTTTCCGTCACTCCGCCTTTTCTTTCCGTCACTCCGCCCTTTCTTTCCGTCGCTTTGCCTTCTTTCCGTCGCTTTGCCTTCTTTCCGTCGCTCTGCTCTTTCTTTCCGTCACTTTGCCTTTTCTTTCCGTCGCTCTGCTCTTTCTTTCCGTCGCTTTGCTCTTTCTTTCCGTCGCTTTGCCCTTTCTTTCCGCTGCCTTACTTTTGCTATCCGTCTCTTTTCCTTTTAAAAACCTATCTAAAATAAAAAAAGACGTCCAACAAGTACGAAAATACTTATCGGACGTCTTAATTCTATTAATTATGCTTTTTGATAGCGCAGCACTGGTGTACGAGCAGCGCGTGTTTCGTCTAGGCGAGATACGACTGTTGTATGTGGTGCTTCTTGAACGATTGATGGATTTTCTTCTGCTTCTTTTGCAATTTGAATCATCACATCGCAGAATGCATCTAACGTTTCTTTAGATTCTGTTTCTGTTGGCTCAATCATTAACGCCTCTTCCACATTTAATGGGAAGTACGTTGTTGGTGGATGGTAGCCAAAGTCCAACAGACGTTTTGCTATATCTAGAGTACGAACGCCAAGTTTCTTTTGACGACGACCTGATAATACAAATTCATGCTTACAATGACGGTTATATGGTAGATCATAGAATGGCTCTAGGCGACGCATCATATAGTTTGCGTTTAGTACAGCGTATTCTGTTACAGCTTTTAAGCCATCTGGACCCATTGTACGGATATATGTGTATGCACGTACATTGATGCCAAAGTTACCATAATAAGGTTTAACACGTCCGATTGATTGTGGACGTTCGTAATCGAAGTGGTATGTTCCTTCTTCTGTTCTTACTAAAACTGGTTTTGGAAGGAATGGAATTAAGTCCGCTTTTACACCAACTGGACCTGAACCTGGGCCACCGCCACCGTGAGGGCCAGTAAATGTTTTGTGTAGATTTAAGTGTACGCAGTCAAAGCCCATATCACCAGGACGCGCTTTACTCATAACTGCGTTTAAGTTTGCTCCATCATAGTATACTTTACCGCCAACAGAGTGAATTAGCTCTGCCATTTCGATAATGTTTTCTTCAAATAGACCAAGTGTATTTGGATTTGTCAGCATCAATGCCGCTGTGTCAGGACCAACTACTTTGCGTAAATCTTCAATATCTACTAAACCATCTTCATCTGATTTAACAGTGATAGTTTCAAAGCCTGCAACTGTTGCCGATGCTGGGTTTGTACCGTGAGCTGAGTCAGGAACAATGACTTTATTACGGTGACCTTCACCATTTGCTTCATGGAATGCGCGGATCATCATTAATGCTGTCCATTCACCATGAGCACCTGCTGCAGGTTGTAATGTCACTTCATCCATACCTGTAATTTCAACTAATGACGTTTGTAGATCATAAAGAAGCTCCATCGCACCTTGAGTTGTTGATTCGTCCTGTAATGGGTGAACATTAGCAAAACCTGAAATTCGTGCAACGGCCTCGTTAATTTTAGGATTATATTTCATTGTACAAGAACCAAGAGGATAGAAACCAGAGTCTACACCGTGGTTGCGACGAGAAAGTGCTGTATAGTGACGCATAATATCAAGTTCAGAAACCTCTGGTAATTCTGCCGCTTCCGCACGTACTAAGTTCGCAGGAAGTAAATCTGCAAGATCAACCTCTGGTACATCAAGTGCTTCTAAGCTATAGCCTACGCGACCTTCTTTGGAAATTTCAAAAATGAGTGATTGATTTTCGTTATGCATTAAGAGCCCCCATTTCTGCAACAAGTGCATCAATTTCTTCCTTCGTGCGTAATTCTGTTACTGCGATTAGCACGTGATTTTTAAGAGATTCATATGTTTGACCTAAAGGATAGCCACCAATGATACCTTTTTCAATTAAGCCTTTATTGATTTCTTTCACACATTTATTTGTTTTCACAACGATTTCGTTAAAGTGTGCACCTTGGAATGCAACTGTAAAGCCTGCCGCTTCAAAAGCATTTTTAGCATAGCGTGTTTTCGCAATATTTTGAGTAGCCATTTCACGAACACCTTGTTTACCTAGAGCAGTCATTGCTGCAGATGCTGCAAGTGCAAGAAGTGCTTGGTTAGAACAAATATTAGAAGTTGCTTTATCACGACGGATATGCTGTTCACGCGCTTGTAATGTTAATACATAACCACGACGACCTTCCCCATCCACTGTTTCACCAACCAGACGGCCTGGAACTTTACGCATAAGCTTAGTTGTTACGGCAAAGAAACCACAGTGTGGACCACCGAATGCTTCAGCAATACCAAAGACCTGTGCATCCCCTACACAAATATCAGCACCAAGTTTACCAGGTGGTGTTAAAATACCTAGTGCAAGCGGATTTGAAGATACAACAAATAAACTTTTTGCCTCATGTGCAATGTCGCCAATTACTTGTAGGTCCTCTATTTGACCAAAGAAGTTTGGATATTGTGTAATTACAGCTGCTGTATTATCATCGATTAGTTCTTTTAAAGCTGCTACATCTGTCACACCATCTTTTTGAGGAACTGTAACAATTTCAATGGATTGGCCGTATGCATATGTAGCAACAACATCTCGATACTCAGGGTGAACCGTTTCAGATACTAAAATTTTCTTACGGCGTGTATGTCCAGCTGCAAGCATGCCTGCCTCAGCTAGTGCTGTTCCCCCATCATACATAGAAGAGTTTGCTAGATCCATACCTGTAAGCTCTGCAATCATCGTTTGGAATTCAAAAATTGCTTGTAATTCCCCTTGCGAAATTTCTGGTTGATACGGAGTATACGCTGTGTAGAACTCTGAACGAGAAATAACATGGTCCACGATAATTGGCTTATAGTGATTGTATACGCCTGCACCTAAAAACGATACGTTAGCATTTGTATCCTTATTTTTTGCAGCAAGTGCCGATAATTCTTTTAATAAAGCTGACTCTGATTTTGCATCTTTAATATCATATAGGCCTTTAAAACGTACTTTTTCTGGAATATCCTCAAATAACTCATCAACTGAAGATACACCAATTACGTCTAACATTTCTTGTTTATCTTGCTCCGTCATAGGTAAATAACGATGTTTCATAAATGTAGCTCCCTCTTTTCAAATATTATTTTGAACGCTTGTAAAACGGTGTTTCTACTGTCACTACCTTTAAGTGCTTACCACGAATTTCGATTTCTAATTCAGTTCCGATAGTTGCGAATTGGCTGTCAATTAATGCGTTACCAACATTACGTTTAGAAGAAGGAAGTTGAGTACCTGTTGTCACTTCACCGATTTCCTTACCGTCCTTAAATACTTTATAGCCATGTCGAGGAATTCCTTTATCGATCATTTCAATGCCCACAATTTTACGTGACAGTCCATTCTCTTTTTGCGTCACTAATGCATCATGACCAAGAAAGTCTTCTTTATTTAATTTCACAGCAAAGCCAATACCCGCCTCAAGAGGTGAAATTGTCGCTGATAGCTCTTGCCCATATAATGGAAGACCTGCTTCAAAACGAAGTGTATCACGGCATCCTAAACCAGCTGGCACAACGCCTTTGTCTTTTCCAGCCTCTAAGATTTTATCCCATAACGCTTTAATATCTTCTGGAGAGCCGTATAATTCAAAACCATCTTCTCCTGTGTAACCACTACGAGAGACTAATGCTTTATGACCAGCAACTTCAACATCTGCTTGGAAGCGGAAGTATTTAATGGCACTTACATCAGTAGCTGTTAATGATTGAAGTACCTCTTCTGCTAATGGACCTTGAAGGGCAATTTGTGCATAAGCAGAAGATTGATTGTCGATTGTGACATCAAATTGATGTTGATTTTCCATCATCCAATCATAATCTTTTTCGATATTTGCAGCATTGACGCACAATAAATAATGCTCATCGGCTAATTTATATGTTAGTAAGTCATCGACAACACCACCATCTTCATAGCACATTGCATTGTATTGCGCTTGACCTACTGCAATCTTCGAAATATCATTTGTCAAAAGATTTTGTAAAAAATTTAGAGAATCAGGACCAGTTACTAAAATTTCACCCATATGTGATACATCAAATAAACCTGCACGATTACGTACTGCATCATGCTCTTCCTTAATAGAAGAAAATTGTACTGGTAATTCCCATCCACCGAAGTCAATTGTTTTACCACCATATTTTGCGTATTCGTCAAATAGAGGTGTACGTTGTAATTCGTTCGTCATTCTTTTTGCCCCCTTATTGTTAGTTCCATTTTTACTGGTAGTAGTTCGTCTGTTTTTGTATTAGTACAATGAATGTTCTGCCAATTCATTTAAATGCTTAAACAAAACATTTTGACATAAAAAAAGACAGACGAACCCCTTTTCGGGATTCTCTGTCCTTGCACCTGAAAGTTACACCAGACTGGCTCGCATTGTTACAATGCCAATCAGCCGGCTTTCTCCTTCGGTGGCTGTTGTAATACAGCTCTCTCCAGAGTTGCGTCTTGTACGAGTCCTTTTACCTGAGAGATTCATAACCTTTGCTACTTGCTCCTTCGGTGACGTCTACAACGTTCTCTCCCCGCACAATCATCCGCCCAAGATTTATCTTGGTACTATTTAGTATTCAATGAACTTTTAGTTACTTATTTGTCTATATCCTAACATTAATTGCATTGAAAAGGCAATCATTTTTTAAATTATAATAAAACACGAACATTAAATTTAATTTAAAATGTTATCGTTCGCCTTTCAACCTTTTAACTTGGAATACTAAATACTCAAGAATTTGACGGATTGTCCTACTCTCTGTTAACACCTGTATATGTCCTGCCTCACGATAGAACTTTCTTCTGTAATGATACAGATTCTCTAGCTCCTCTTTTGTTGAACTCTGTACGATTGGTCTATTTGGATCATGCTGTATTCGTTTGTAAATATCTTCGAATGTCGCATCTAAAAAAAACACGAGTCCGCTGCGTCTCATTATTTTTCGATTTTCAGCATTGACTGCAACCCCACCACCTGTTGAAATAATACAAGCTTCGTCTCGAAAATTTTCTAAAAATTCTGTTTCTATTTCTCGAAAACGTACTTCTCCGTATTTTTCAAATATTTGTGGGATTGTCATACCTTGCTGCCTAACAATTTCACGATCCATATCATAATATGGCATCTTTAGCAAATAGCTTAAACGTCTTCCTAACGCACTTTTCCCGCAGCCCATAAAGCCAACTAAATATATTTTTCGCATTCGAATCACCTTCTTATAACTACGATTCTACACTGTCTGACAAAATTTGTCCCAATAAATTTATCGTAGCTCGAACATTCATCTTTTCTAGCCCTTCATATGTTCGAAACTGAATTTCATAAGACGTATAATACGTAAGAACAAAAGTAGTTACAAAAAATAATAATGCAATTGCGATTAAAAAAATAGCCCCTCTGTCATTTTTCAATAATTGGTACATAGAAGGTTCGCTCCTTTTGGATACCGCTTGGAAATTCAACAGCTACCGTTAACATATTTTTTTCATATTTGAACTGGCATTTATTTATACCAATTAACATTGGCACATGACCACCCTTTACTTGATCACGAATTAGATTGCTATAACAATCAATATTATGAATGGTATCTGCCGTTTGAAAAGTTATTCTCTTTTGATCTTTTCGAATCGTAAATGATGAAATATCCTCTAAATATATATTCAAATCATAAGCAAATAGCTCCCACTTCGATTGTTCATCAGAAAGTACCGTTGTTTTCATTTCTGCGAACCAAAGCATAATGAAAACAACAAGATGAGCAATAAGCACAAAAACAACTAATTGAAACAACGCTTCTAATAATGTATAGCCCCGCTCATTCATCGACTTCACCTGTCAACTGGATGCATTTTTTACGCAATTCTCGTGTATTTTGAAAGCTTACACATATCCCCTGCCCATCAAAAGCCCAATTATATTCTACATTTTCGATTGTTTTAGAGCCTTCCACTTGCTGTAAAGAGCGATAGTGCTTTAAGCCCTCATAGGCCGTTTCAGCTGCTATAACCTCTAGCTTCTTGTTGTAAAGAGTTGTTTTCATAGTGTAGCTAATGGGTATTAATGTCGTGCATAAAAACATGACAATGACCACTGATAGAATCGTTTCAACAAATGAATAACCAGATTCATTCAACTCTCGACCTCCCTCGCCCTAACGTAATCACAACTTTTTTAATGCCCTGGGGTGTATTAAAATAAATAGACCCTGGAGTCATGATGTTCCCATAGTAGTTAAATATAATCGTGTGCACCGAACTCGAATCAGGAATGAATTCAACCCCTTTCGGAAAAGGGCGTGCATATAATTCGGTATAAAAATCTTTTTTAATGATATATCTTTTTGATGAACTCTCAAACTTCATCGAAATATATTCTCTTTGATGCATACTATAAGTTTGTATATATTGAATATCTAATTGAATTTGTGAAAAAAATTGTTCAAGCTCCCGATTTTCCGCTGCTTTTAACGAATACTTTACGACAATTACTGACAAACACATAACGATAAACAATACCATTAGCATTTCAACAAACGTAAAGCCACGCTCACTTTTTATAACAACCATTATCCACCAGAACCTGTTTCAGCAGAGGTCTTTGCTAATCGTACTTCCCCTTCATTAGTGATCATAATCTCTTCCTTATTAGGACAGGTCGTTTCATTTTTCTTTAAATAGCCTTTTGCTACTAAATCTTCAATAGTTGGATAAACCATAAAATCTACTCGATACGCCTCTACCTGCCCCTGCACCATGCTAATATATGCTTTACAGCCCTTCTCATCGATCGTAGCAAAATGTTTCGTAACGTTTGGAATTGTGATTAAAATTAATATTGATATAATCAACAAGACTATTAGCATTTCGATCAAAGTAAATCCGGCTTGCTGCTTTATACGTTTCATTATTATCCTCCTAAACTAGTTCAATCATGTTATATATTGGTAATAATAAACTGACATATGCGGCAACTATGCACAGTGCAATAATGATAAAAAAGCTCGGCTGCACAAACGCAAGGATTTTATGCAATAGCTGCTCCTGCTTTTCTGTCAATAATTCGCTATACAATATTAGCTCTTTCCCTAAATAGCCACTGTTTTCTCCATGCTCAACAAATGTCGAGAAATCCTTCTGCCAAACTGCCATCAAATTTACAGCTTGTGTTAACGTATCACCGAAAACAACACGTTCCTTTATACATCGAGCCAGATATTGGAGAAATGGTTGAAGTCGCTGCTCCTCTAAAATTTGTAGACTTGCCTGTAAAGAAAATCCACTTTGTAGCAGACTTCCTAAATACGCAGCAAATTGTCTCGTCAAAGATATTCTTACCCAAATCCGAATAAATGGGGTTTTTAGGATCATATTTAGCTGGTGAGCAATTGGTTGTCGTTTGAGATAAAGCTGAAAAATCAAAATGCTACAAATTACTGCTATCGCTACGACAATTAGAGCATCAGGAAAATGTAACAGTATTTTTGACAAAGCAACGCTCGTCTCCTCTGTGCCGGTAGTTCGATTTGCCACCATTTTTTCTATATTGGGAAAAAATACGGTGCGAAATACTAAAAACAACAGCAACAAAAATAGTATGAGTACCATTGGATACAAGAGTAGCTTCATTAATTTTTTCTTTGTGGACTCACTCAAAGCCATTTGCTTAGCCACACCTTTTAGCGTCTCAATCATATGGCCATTGTTTTCTGCAACTGTAATAGCCACTAAATGCTGTTTTGAAATATGCAAAGCTTCAAGAACTCCCGAAACACCGACTCCTTGCCTCAGCTTCTCATTGATTAGCTTTTGTATTTCTTCATGTGCTTTAATATGATGGGGCAATAGAATAGAAATAGCTTGCGGGAATAAATAGCCTTCCTGCATTAGCACGCTTAATCGACTAAAAAAACGAGCTTGTTCCTTTACTTGCCAAATTGTCGCCTTTTTATATTCAAAACGAATTCTCTCAATAAACTTTTGTATTCGCATAGTTCTGGCTCTCGATTAATTCTCTTTGACCTGTAAGCGTTACATCATGTGGTAGCTCAAAGCTAGTTTTTTGCTTAATTGCCTGAAGGGCACTTTGAAGATGAGCGTTGCTTAATATTTCAAACAATGCGCGACGTTCTTCCTGGTTAATTGGCGATTGGAAAAGTGTTTGAGCAACAACACCTACCACAGTTTGACGAAGTTCTTCTACTGAAACGCCTAAGTCCATGAATCGATAAAGGCAATTGACTGAATCCTTGGCATGAATCGTCGTTACCACTAAATGACCTGTTAACGAAGCCTCGATTGCGACTTTCGCTGTCTCTTTATCACGTATTTCTCCAATCATAATAATGTCAGGTGAGTGGCGTAAAATAGCCTTTAAGCCTGTCGCATATGTAACACCAGCTCGTTCATTCACCTGAATCTGAAGTAGATTAGCCTGATTATTTTCTACAGGATCCTCTAATGAAATGACGTGTCTATTTAACTCTGAAGAACAATAATGGATCAAAGAATACAAAGAGGTTGACTTACCAGAGCCTGTTGCACCAGTGAAACATAATAGCCCTTGTCGGTGTTTCACAAGTTCCATTAACATCTCTGCCGCATGCTTGGAATAAGATAGGGAAGTAAGTGGGAAAGTATGATTTTGCAAAAGAAGCCGGATAATTAGACTTTCTTTTAAAAATACTGAGGGAAGTGTAGAGACACGGAAGGCATATTGATCTTGTTCCATAGCTTTATGGAAGGCGCCACTTTGGTTTTATTAAAAGTCAAGAAATTAATTAAAGTACCCGATAACTAGATATCCAATTATAATGTCACACATTATATAGGTATTAAGAAAAGGATAGATGAACAGGAATTATACCTGTTTGTATCTATCCTTTTTGCGCACCATATGACCACATTAACTACTACAACATTAAATTTCCCTCCACTAATACCACAACAAATAATCATTTGTTTCTTCAATAATCGCGCTCTTGAATTGAATAACTAATATATACTAGTAGATAATTTCTTTAATTAACTTTTCAACAATATTCATTTCCTTATAAACGGTGGTTAACAGGTTTTCTAAAGATTCAGATGTTAGTGTTTCTACCATAATTTCGAAATAGTTTTTGCTCAATGAAGGAGTAATCTCCTGAGAAAGCCTATAATGAAACAGATTATTTCTAAAAGTACTGCAATTAAATATTCTATTATGAGTCTCTATTACTGCGGTAATCGTTTCTTGTTGTTCTTCTAGAGCTTCGAAATAGCCTGATTCAGAAGCAAAACCTATTGCTTGGACAGAGTAATAGTAAATCAATAATTGAATTCTGTATTTCAGTGGATGTTCGTCTATTAGTAAATCTAAAATATAAAGGGCGAAATTTAATTGACATTGCATATTCATTAAATATAATGAAACTCTTTCATCCATAAAATTATTAAAAATATTTCTACGTTTTTCTGCGCTGTAGATATAATCTTGGTAAATGAAGTCTTCACAATCTAAATTAGTAATGTAATCCTCTCGCTTCAAATGTGGTGACGTGTATCCTTCTAGCACAGAACAAAACTCGTTTATGTACATAGCGACCTGTGTACTAAATTTGAATACATCCTTCCCAACTTCCCCTACACTTGAATTAAATGGTTTAATATATAAATTTATTTGACTGCTGTTAGCATACGGCTTATTTTTATAATAGAAAACACCTAAATCGTCTTGTCCGAATGCTTTTACATATGCTAATTGTTCTTCAGTATATCCTTTTATTAACTCTTGATGAAATTTTTTTATATCACTATCTAGCATCTCTATTGAAGTTCTTAGTTTTTTTTTATCAGTAAGTAATTTGGAACTTACTCTTATTTTTTTGATAAGCTTCGTAAAACTCTCTCCATTTATATCTTCAAATTTACTAGAAAGTACAACAGTATCTTCAATCAGAAAAAGACTATCAATTCCATCAACAATCAATGAAAGATACGGTAATAGTGAATTTGAGATATTTGATTGAATATTTTTTGGTAAGTTTATTAATCTGTAAATCATTTTTTTACATTCGTATACTTCACTGATTAACTGGCTTCTAGAGACTTGCAATAAATCCATATCTACCACCTCGGTTAATATCTACTTTCTTTATTCTCTTACGTTAAACGGCTCTCTAGTCCGAAAGGTACTATCACTGGCTCAAAACTGTGCATACATGGCTCAATTCACTAACAATAATAAAGAGACAAAGATTCTGTTTAACTATGCTGTCATATAGTTTAAGTAAAATATCTCACAAAGTCCATACTAGCGATATCAAAAGAATTCATATCTCTGGGTACTATACTCCATTGAATGGCCCGTTTTTACTATAGGAAACAGACCTATAGCGAAAAGTGTTGATTTAAAATAAAGATTGATAATTTATAAAAAAGACACGATGTTTTGAATAAAGTCGCGACGTTTATAAAAAAGTTGCGATGTTTCGCCTCTTTGGATAGGAATATTCTAAAGGGGGTGTTTTTATAGTTAAAGGGAAAAGAACATCTGAAGTTGAAAAGTGGATTAAGTAAATGTTGGGTGACAATAGAGTTGTTCCGTTAAAGGATTATTAAAAGGAAGAAATTTCTTGTGGGAATTATGAGGATTTGAAATAATGGAATTCTTAGAATTATAAACAAAAAAGCGAGGGTGACAATAGATGGACAATGAAAAGTCCCTAGAAATACTTCGAGTAATCACAGAAAGAGAAATAGCTTATCAAAGAGCAGTAGCACTATCAGTTCAAGCACTTACAGAAGATGAACGAAGTTGGATAAGGCAGGTTGTTAGTGGTTACGATGCTGATTCTCTTACAATATCGCCATCCTATGTCCATCTAAAAAAAATACAGTTTGAACGTAATGCAAATAAAGAAATTGTGAGAAAAGAGTTAGATGCTCTAAGTAAAGAAATAGAAAAATTTACTCCACAAGAGTTGATTAAACTTGGTAATAAAAAAGAAAGAGATAGCCGAGGTATTGAGGATTTCGAAGGTATTTATATCATACATAATCTAGTAAAAGATATTTATTACGTTGGACAATCAATAGGAGTATTCGGCAGGGCTTATAAGCACTTTGTTACAAATCCAGCAGAAAATAGGGCTAGGTATTCACTAAGCGTTGAATTCAATCTTCCTGAAATATATGAGGATTATCGTTTAGGAGAAAAATTTAGTATTAGTTTAATCCCTTTAGAGAATACATCATTTTCAACTCTAGACGAGTTTGAGTATAATGCTATAAGTGCATATAATGCATCAGTTGAATATGGTGGTTATAATCGAACACATGGTAATGTAATAAATAAAGGTTTTTTCAAAAATGATGACCTCGAAAAAGCTGCGAGCTTAATATTAAATAAGATAAAAGGAACGGAAATTTTTTCAACCCTTACAAATGATAAACTAAGGATGAAGTACACCAAGACTTTATCCTCAGAACTTGTATTGCCAAGCAATCCACCTTTTCTCCTTAACTTTGTTAGGATGATAAAAGAGTATCAAAAGGCTAATAAAAAAAGAATTTATAAGAAATGATCAAACTTTATTATAAAAAATTGATAATAAAATTCAAATAAACCATCCTTTTGATCAATCTTTTTTTCAAAAGGATGGTTTTTATTTGCAATAAAATAGGGATTACAGGGAACTTTTTAATCAAACTTTATTCAAAAGCTACAAAAAGTAAATAAATGAGGTCATTTAAGAGGTCAAATAAATAAAAAGTACACCACTAATATATAAGTGATGCACTAATTTTTATATTATGTGTGACATTAAAGACAAGTTATTATTTTCATAATAAAAACATACACTCACTTATCTTTAATTTACATAGTAGGACGGGGTAAAAATATTATTATCTAATTTTATAACAGGCTTTAATAAGTGTTTTTTTATCATTAGACTTTCACTTAGACCAATTAATCAAAATTAAGACTCCCTACGATTAGAAAATGACTTGATTTTCTCAACCATGTCAAACTACAACTACCCTCAATCAATCTCCATTATTTAAGTTAGTATTATCTAAAGTGCTTTTTAATGAGCTTCGATTCTGATTCAGATAAATTAACCCCAACATGAATTGTTTGATTTATTTTGAACTGCCTTACAAGATTAAAAATTTCAAAAGAATGTTCTGTTTTACGATATAAGTCCTTTGTAATCTCTATTTGAGGTGGAGAACTCAAATACTGATAAAATTTTTCATTATCTAATGGCCCTCTATAGATATCAAATTTAGTACTTGGAATTTCAATATATTTACCTTTATCAAAATACTTTAGTAAAGGTGGTTTTCGACTAATAAACTTCACTAAAGAAGATTCATCAACCATATATACGCCATTAACAAAAATTGGAGCTCCCATCATCGATGTAGTTAGTAATATTCGGTGTACTTTCTTAGGTTTAAAATTCGCTTCTAATTCTAACTGCTCAATTACAAAATTAATATTTTCTTCGTAAAAATCCGCTATTCGGTTTAATTGATAGGTTTCTTCATATAATTTATATAAATGATTAGCATGTTGTCTGACTGTAAAAGGTTGAATGTGAGCTTTACATTCTATAAAGTACAACTCATCATCCAATACAAAAGCAATGTCACACTCATATTCTTGATTTGTTTTTTTATACAAGGACGAGTTTTTCAGATGTTTTAAATCTAGGGAAGCCTTCATTCTTTCCTCAAATTCAGGTCCTCTGAAAGCCAAATTAATATTTCGGTTAAGAAAGTTAGAAGCCAGTGCTCTAGAGGGATCAGCATTAGAAGTTAAGGAAGGTATTAAAACTAAATTTTCATCAAATTTTATCAAGGGACAATCTATTAAATCTTGACTTTTATCTTCAAATGTAAACATTCGAATTATTTCCTTCGACTCTACTCTAGTAAATCCATTCTGTTGAAAAAGCTTTTCCCATTTACTGTTAGGCTTACAAATACAAACCTTATCCAAATTAAAAATCGATAATTTCCCTCTTCCCTTCAAGAATTTTTTAGATTCTGAAGTTAATAATCTGTATGCACGGATCCAATCAATTAATTTAATATCATTAACTTTCTTTTCTAAAAAAGGATCGCCAAAATATTGTACTGCAAATAAATAGTCTAATTGGTGGTCTATATTATTTAGAGTGTCATCAGTAATTTTCTCTCTCGTTTCCAATACATTTTGTAGTTGTCCTAATTTCCCCATCTGCCACCCTTGACGAAGATTTAAAAATCTCTCATTAGAGACAACGTTATTTAGTTCAAAATTTTCATCCATAATTTCAAATTGTATTTTTCCTTGATTATCTCTTTTAACACTTACATCTGAATACTGCCAGTACTCCAAAATTTCATTTATAGTGTTCCAGAACTCACTAAAAAATATATGATACCAAGATGATTTTAATGTTTTAGGAGATATATTTCTTTTAATTCCTTTAAAGCCGTACTGTTTAAATTTAAAGTATTTTAAAATCATTCCTGATGATTCAATTGCCGAGTTAAATAACGCTTCTCTAGTATTAATATCTGTAAGCTCTACCTGAGAAGAAATATCTAATTCATCACTGTAATGAGATTCCTTAAATGAACTTAAATATAATTCTAGTGAAATTAAATAAGCTGCTACTTTGTAACTATCGTGGATTTGTTCAAATTCTTTAAAAAACCCTTCTCTTTCCTCAGTCAAACTTTCAAATAAATATTCTATAGATTCTATTTCCGATAATAAATTACTGATTTTTTCTATATCTGAACCTTCAATTTGCATAATAATATGCTCAATAACTTCTTTGAACTGTTGCCTTCTTTTAGAATTGTTAAAGATATTCACAGCCAATCCAGATGCCTTAAGTATATTTAAAACCTGTTCTATATCTTTTTCTTTCAAAGTCTTATCCAATAAAACTTTAAAGCTATCTATACCTTTTTTTAATTCATTTTCATATTTATAAAAATTAAATCTTTCAATATTTGTAAGAGCCAATTTAGTTTACTCCCCACTGTTCCGCACCTAATTAATCGGAGTTTTCTGTTGATTCAAAATCTATTACGAATATAATTTTTAATAATCGAACTAATTCTTTTTTCCTTCCGCAAAATTATGGTCTTATTCAGGAAAGAGGCTATGTTAATTTAAATAGAGTCTATACAAATTAATTAGAGAAAAACCCTAACTTTGTCAATATGACCCGATTATCACTCTACAAAAAAACTTAACCAATAGATCATTATAAAATCTATTTAAACTATGATTAAGACTTATAATCATATATTAGGTAGTCAATGTAATTGCAAATTCTGATAGCATAAGTTTAAAGGCATTTACGTATTTTTCATCTAAAATTTTACTGGGTTTATGGCTGGTATAATCAATATGATTTATATTGTCAAAATCTAGGGTATCATACTTGCCAGATTCTTCTTTCTTTAATGTCGTAGTCAGTATTATTTGGTTATTAAGCTCACTAAATAAATCTATAACCTTTTGTTCTTTGTCTGACGATAAATCTTCTGCTCGGAAAGAATCAACAATAATTGGATAGTCATGTTTTAGTTCGCTTGCTAAAGAATAAATCTTTACTAACTGAAAAATTGTTTCTTCACTACCAGAAAATACTTCATCTTGTTTAGTGAAGAGGCTTATAAATTCCAAGTTTCCTTCTGGATCTATAAATTTATATTTTTCATTCATTATTTTTAGAATTGATTCAATCAACGCAACTTGATTAGCTTTATCAGTTTCCTCCAATTCCGTAGAAGCTGTTAAATCCGAGCTTAAATCGGAAATCTCTCGCTCAATTTCAAGAATTTTCTTCTCCGTATCTGCTGCGCTAAAAATGTCTTCTTTGTATATTAACAAAGCCTCTAAAGAGACATTCTCAACAGCTAGCAGATCATTTATTTTTGTTTGTTGAAATGCTATTAACTCTGTAATGCGTTCAATTTCTTCTTTGTAATCTTCTATTTTATTTTTAATTGAATTCATTATATCTGCTCTAATTTTTGGAGTAGATACATCAAAAGTATATGATTTTTCCCCACTTAACTTGTAACCTATTTGAATAGAGCCACAATCTAAGCATACTACTTTACCACTCTCCATTTCACGGTTAAGAGAGTTTAATTCCTTTATTGTACCTTCACATTTCGACATCCTATTAAATATTAAATTCCGTTCCTTTTGAAGCTCTGTTAATGTTTCTTTTATTGTTTCTATTTTCTGGATATTCTTCTTAAAGTTTTCTCTATCATTCACGCTGCTTAAATAAGAAATTGGTTTTTTTTCTGATTTTAAAATTTTATTTTGTTTTAATAACAGCTTTTTTTCTTCTTTCAATTTAGCTATTACTTTTTTCTTTCCTTTTATTTCCTCAATTGATAAAAATGATGCCTCTGATCCCTGTAGATTATATAAAGCTTTAATAAAGTCTTCTTTGTTATATTGCCCTTTATTAACTATATTTGAGGTTTCTTTTTTATCTTGCCCCACAAAAAATATTTGTAAATATAAAACTGGATCTACAATTTTTTTAGCACCATTTTTTTCGATTATTGGCAATGGAAAAATATTTTGATGCCAATATCTTTTAAATTCCGATGTATTTTCAAAAATAAAGAATCCCTTACGACTTTTTATAATAAATGTATTCTTAAATCTACATATGTCATAACTTTCACCTTTGTAGCTAAAATTTATTATGTAATGATAATGTTGATAATCAAAACTTGTAGGAAATGTTGGTTTGTTTCCAAGAGCATACATCATTCCTTGTATCAGTATCGTTTTTCCTTTGTTATTATCATTACTTGAAATTATATTCATTCCTTCATTAAATCTATCTTCAATAAACGCTTCTTTATCGTTTCCAATCGCCACTAAGTTAATTTTCATAATTCTATTCCATCCTTAATCAAAGATATAAAGTACTTCAGTGATATAACATCAAAATCCATACATCTTTCTAAAAGGTCCAGATCCAACTTAGAATAAAGCTTATTAACATCTGTATTAGGATTTATCATTATCACATGGTAGACATTTTCAAACAACTTCCAAAAATTATCCGCATTATTCTTATTGTATAAGGCTTTAGATAATGCGAGTTGGCTTTCTAAAATAATATCTTTTTGTCTTTCCCCATCAAGCTTACTAATTATGCTATAGAAGGCTAAAGGAACTCCTTTTTCAAATGGATCTCTGTTAATAATCCTAGCAATAGCTAATAGTCTAATTTCTCCTGTGGTTAAATGACGGCCATAGTTTAATGCTTCATGACATGTTTCAATAGTGATGTTTTCAACTACCGAATTTTTTTTATTCGACTGTTTGTCTCTTATTTCATTAAATATTGAATTAAGGATTTCTTGGCTAGGTATTAATTTTACATGTGTCTTTATTATAGACTTCACATAGTCACTATTGGGCTTATCATCAACAACAAATTGCACTAAACTTAGAAAATCATTAATTTTTTGTTCATCTATATCCTTATTATCTATATAGGTTTTGGCTTGGCATTCTTCAATAAGACCTTCTCGGATTTTTACTACTGCACTTTCTTTTATATTTTTCAATTCAAAAACATTTAAATCTGGATTAATTCGAACTGAATTTGAAATTCCACCCATGAATAATATAAAGCAGTTAAATTCAAATTCACTTAAATAATTTTTATACAATGTGACTAGTTCTTTACCTATAGCTTTAGGAGGTGAATTTTTAGCCCCCTTTGATTGAATATCCCACATTTTTTGTCCTATTCGAGACATCCCGGTTAAATCATTAAAAAAGTCAACTATGTAATAGTGTACATCATCACTATCTTCTCTAAAGTTCATTAAATATAACAATGCTTTGGTTTCATATTCAGCCCCAGCAGCTCTTAATTTTTCAGATGACTTTACAGTATAAACCATAATTCCTCCTAACCTCAGATAAAAAATTTAGTATCCAAAATAAATTTACAAAAATAAGATAAAATCATCTCAATTGTTATAACTGAGATGATTTTTATAAAACTAATTATTCATCGTTTGTAGAAGATGAATTTTGTAAATACTAAAATGTTTTAGCCTCAAAATTCTCTCGTTTGTAATACCATTTTCTTGGAAGAAAATTTGCTGTCTCACATCTAGTTAGATCTATACCTATCTAAATATAATACCCCTCAACACCCTTTATTACAATATATTACATTCATAAGAATACAAAAAGGTAAAATAAAGATTTTTTTATTATTAATTTCATATATGTATAAAATAATAAAAGTAAGAGGCAGTAAGGATATCCTCTTAACTACTTCTTACTTTTACTTTTTCTTATTCCGTTCTCTTAACAGTTTACTGATTCTTCCTTCTTCAATTTTAACCACATCTTGTTTCTCATGCCGATTATTTAAAATTATAATTTTAATATAGCTTCTTAGTTCATTTTCTAAATTACAAACCTCCATTATAGCTCTAACTAATATCTTTAACTAATTAGGATGGAATAGAAACCTATCCATCCTATTTTATTTGAACTCCTCAAACTGATTCGTTATCCAACGATTCTGATTTTTAGCAACATATTGTTCAACTTCAATTAACCTATTTACCAATTCATCCTTTGACATCTTCATATATTTCTTTTTTACAACCTTTAAATCTCTTTCTAATGAGATGCACCTTAGTGACGTTTCATCGAATTTAGATGGCAGTGTAGTTTTTTTACGAATGCTATTTACTTTATATGTATTGCTACATTTTTTGTACTTCTCATACAATACTTTATTTTCACTAACAGTATTTTGATGAATGCCTTTCCCTTCAGGGTCAATATTTTTCGAGTATTTATGAATATTGTTATAAGTTACTGCTATGCCTTCCCTAACCAAAAAATCAATTGTTTCAATACCTATCTTGATAGAACGTTCTTTACGTTTATTATGGACATCTTTCAACCAATGATAATCTTTATCTAAACGGGTTAAGTTTGTATTGTGTTTCAATTTTTCTTTCCTCACGATATTTTTTTATTAAATCAATTTCTTGTAACTCTATCCTTGCTTGTTTCATCATTTCTTTTGCTTTACGAGCTTCAATTTCTAATCCCATTTTATTAAATCTCTTTTGCATATCTGTTGATAGTTTTATAACATCTAACAATTCATCCTCCTGATCCGGTTCTGGAATCTTAGCTTTACAACCTAAACATTGCATTTTTGTTGGGCAAACAAACTCAGTCACACAAGTACCACCTAAAACTTTATTAAAAACACCAACTTTTTCTGTGTATTCATCTAGTTCCCTTTGAAGTGATTCTGGACTTCTTAGGTATATATCATCTATGTCAACATAGCTCGATATAATGTCGTGATATTCATTTAATGACTCTATAATCTGTGTGTCAGTTGGAGCCGAGTAATAAGCCGTAGTATTAAAATTTTTATGATGTAGGAGTTTTGCTACAATATCTATAGGGATTTTTTGTCTTTGAAGTGCTTCTGTTGCGAAAGCATGCCTTAATAAATGTGATTTTATCGTGACAGGCTCTCCATTTTTCGTTTCAAAATACAATCCATGCAACAAGAAACGGATACATTGGGTTGTACTTTCCTCACGCATAGCTCTATTATTACATTGAAAATAATATGGCTTTACTTCTTTAAACAGATATTTCCTTGTTCCTCTATATTCAACATAGGGGATAATATTACTTTCGTTTTGTCCTTTTAACATCTTTGCAACTATTTGTAATATGCTCATTGTTTGTTTAGAAATATAATATTCTTCAGGTAAATCTCTTCCTTTCGGAATAGCCATAAAAGAATAACATATCTTATCTTTGACTTTTTTCATTTTAATACATTCTTTTGTATTATTTATTTGTAACAACTCATTAATCCTTGCACCTGTTGTAGTTAAAATATCAATTGCTAATAGCCCGAAGGTACAACTTACATATAAGGGTTCAATATCTAATAAGTATCCATCTGCTTTACATTGCCAACTCGAAATTAGTCTAGGTGGTGCTAAAACTCCTTCATGCAACGAACGATATGGATTTGAATATCCACCGTTCTCTAAATATCCAATAGATTTTAAAAAAGTTAAAGATTCTTCATAACCTTCATCATCAAGTTTTAGTCTCTTATGTGCAAATAACCTATAATCCAACAATTCTTGAAACCAAAAACCTTCAATTTCTCCAGTAGAATTTGTAGACTTAGTTTCAAGGTATTCTACAAAATAACTATCTTTTTCAGCAGAATAACAATCTAGTCCTAATCTTACTGAAGTTAAAACACTACGACTAAACTTTTCTGAATTATTAAGTATAAAGGAACGCTTACTCCATAATCTAAAATAATGAGTTTCGTTTATATGTTCTGGTTCGTCATATGAAAATTCAACTGGAAAAGATAGTTCCGTTTCTAAAGCATTTGAAAGTACTTTTTTATAAGTTTGATATAAACGATTAATTTGATTCCATCTAAAATTAGCTTTGACACGTAATTGTGGTAAGTAGGGTACAATTGCATCTGTTTCTGCTTTTCTTTTTGTTCTTGCTTTTTGCTCGGCTTTACCTCTAATTTTAAATTCTGTTCTCCTATAGTAAAAAACAGGTAGCATATAGTTTTGAAATTCTTTTAATTTCTCTGAATCAAACTTACTTTCAACCCATTTTTTCATTAATAATGAAGATGAAGTATAAGCTTTTAGGAAATCCGTTCTCTTATTAGAAGTATGATCTAAATAAATTTCTTCGCTATAATATTTATAAAGGGTTTGCTCAAACTTTTCATCATTAAAACTCTCTAGATTTAGGTCAGAGAAAAACAATTTAAAATTACGATGTAACATTTTTAATCTTTCTAATATTGTTCTCTCAACAGTATTTTTATCTAATCTAATTAATGCCATTAAAATAAGATGATGACTCCATTTTACTTGTAAACAATTTTTTGTAATGAATTTTACTACCGAATCACCTAATTTATCAATTAAAAATTCATTATTAAGATTTTTTAAATGTAAAATATTTTTATCAATATATTTTTCCCAGTCTATATACCATTCTGATTGCGGATATTTCATATTTAATCTAGCCCTTCTAATAAATCTTTTAAATCCTCGTCCAATTCAACTGTCATTGGAGTTAAATGTTCAATTAATTTAGCAGCTTTAATATTTGGATTTTTATTAAATTCTCTTTCTTTATTTTGCATATCTTCAAGCATCTTATCATGTGCTTCCCGATGCCTTAACTCATCAAAATAATGTTCATATACATAAATAGTATCTTTGTTACGCCATTTCATATAGTTAATCAATTCGTTCTTTCTTATGTCAATCTCAGCGTCGTTTTTAGAAATACTATAAATCTCCCTCAAACGTGTTGTAACAAACCAATGGCGTGTTTTATGTGGATTTATAGCTAATTTATTTTCTTTCAAAGATTTGGTCCAATGGTAATACCAAGTATGATATTTTAAAGGACAACCCTTAGAATTTAAAAACATTGGAGCATTGTCTGGTAAAGTTTCAAATCCTAAACTATTTTTATCTAGTGTTTTTCGTTGTCCTTCAACATATTGTTTTAATAGCTTTACAGTTTCTTTACTAAATCTAATAAATTTAATTCTTTTTCCGAAGCTACCCTTGTTAAAGGTAACTGCCTCCTGAAAACTTCTTCTTGCTCTAAAATCACCTATAGTTAATTCAATAATTTCACTAACTCTCGCCCCTGTTTCAAACAACATTCTTGTTACGATAACAATAACCAACGGAACATTTGAATTCTTTAAAGCATTATATACTTGATATGGTAAAGTAGAATCATCTATAATCTGAGGCTCCCATTCTTCATTAACAACTTTAAAATATGAGTTTGTAAGCCTACGGTACTTAATTTCTTCTTCTGTACCCGATATTTCTGGTAACCTAGGTTTATTTTCACGTACTCCTTCGCTATAGTTAGGATTTAATTTTGCAAAACTATCTATTAAAGGATTTGTGTATTTATAATACTCTAATCGAATTAAACAGTTATAGAAGGATTTAAAAGCTGATAGAAAGACCTTTATAGTATTTGGGCTTTTTTTTGTTAAATTTACAATATTAAAACTCTCTTTCTCCCTAACTTTACAAAACATTTCATGTGTTAAATAATCTTCTATTACCGCTCTTAATCCGTCTGGTTCTGAATCCCATTTTACTTTTTCTCCCCGATACATACCTTTTTCAATTAGCCAGTTAAAAAAGGGTATTAACTTATTCAAATATGTATTTGCAGAACTTTTTGAAATTTTTTTTGATATATAATCAAAATATATTGTCAATGGCATAAAAACTATATCGTTTTTAAATACTAACAATTCATATTTGCTCTTAACACCTTTGGGTTTTAATGCGTACCAATACATAAAGTATCACCTCATAAAGAACGTAAGTTCTAGCTCTATTTATTAAACTATAAGGTATTTTGCTCAAATTAAAAACATTACTTTGATTACAAAGAAATGTTTTTTGTTTTTTGATATATAATGTTGCACATCTTATTAAATCCTTTATATTACGTATATTAACTTTAAATAGTATATTTTAATTATACAGATGAGGTTTACGACGCTCGCTAATATCTAATGCCGCTAAAAATTTATAGAAGGAAATCATTCGTTCCGCAAGATCGTGCGGTAACTCACCTGCATGGAGTAACCGATCATATTTTCGAAAATAAATACGATAATGTACACTTTCCGGAACTAATAATATATCTGATGCACCAAAGTTATAGGCCTTTAGTAAAAGTTGCTCGCATTTTTGTTCAACAACCGTTTCAAAATTCTGCATATTCGCACCCCTCTTCTAGTTCAATCGAATATGACCGCTCTATTCGTTATTTCCTAGTATAGATACGAAACTGTCACGAGAAAAGCCCTTTTCTTAAAATAAAAATTTACTATAGATTCCCCTATTATTTATGATTTTTGCTATCAAAATGTGGATAACATGTATTTTTCCCTAAAAACGAACATAATCCGAATTCGAAAAACTAATGAACGAGACGAATCAATAATTTTGTTATGCTGGCGCAAACTTTAAAGCTTCTGGAACATAATGATTGTTTTCATCTTTAATATTCCTTTCTTACTCATCTGCTCCTTCACTCAATTATACTACTATATTCTATGCAAAAAAATTTGTTCAACAGCAGTTTCAAAATTCTGCATCCCCCCTTCTAGTTCATCTAAATTTGACCAATCTATTCTTAATTTCCTATTTTCTCGTATGAATACGCCACGAAAAAAGACCTTTTCTTTCGAAAAAAATTGCTGTTAAATTTCCTATGAAATAGGAATTTTTCTATAAAAACATGAATAACGTGCAAAATTTCACTAAAAATGAACATAATCCTATGAAAAAGTTAAGATTTATGTCAAAAGGAACTGTTTCTTTTTCAATAATACAATATAATAGAATCAACATGAATTTTTTCCTAACACTTGGTAGAGGAGCTATTATTTAAAAAATTATCTTGAGGTGAAGCAAATGATCCATCCATTAAAAATTACTAGTACTTTAGCTGATGAAACTAGATACTCTATTTACGAGTACATCCTGAAAGAGAAAAAAACTGTAACGGTCCAAAATATCGCTGATGAATTCGGCATACATCCAAATGTTGCACGCCTACACTTAACAAAGCTCACGGAAATTAATATTATAATAGCTGATTTTGCTAAGACTGGAAAAGGTGGCCGACCTGGTCGTGTTTATAAAGCCTCTGACAAAGGCTTAACATTAACGTTTCCAAGACGTGATGAAGATCGACTATTAAAATGGACAATCCAATTAATTCAAGAATTTGGACCATCTGCATTAGAAAAATGCCAGGACATTAGTTATCAAGATGGTTACCAACAAATGAAGAACTATGTAAATGCTGAGTTAACATTAAATAATACCCTTACCTTCGAACAAAAACTTCAGCTATTAACTGACAATGCTGCATTAATTGGTTATATTCCACAAGTACAGCAAACGGAGCATGGTAAAAAAGTGATATTCTCCATTTATAATTGTCCATTCCAGGAGCAGCTTACTTCCCATTCAGAAATTGTTTGTTCTTTACATGAATCCTATTTAAAAGGACAATTAGATGCATTATTTTCAAGTAATGAATTCATACAGATTGAAAGCATGATACATAATTGCGATTTATGTAAATATGAAATAAACGTGACAGAAATCGATCGCTAATTTAAAAATCCATTTGTTTGTCACAAAGAAGAGGAAGTTCCAGTTTACAGATACCTTTCATATCATTTATAATGAGTAAGAGATTATTGTGTCGTGGGCAAAAGGAGGGGAAATCTTCATGGATAATATGTATAAAGTTATGGCATTCTGGACAGGTATTTTCGCCGTTATGTTCTACCTTGGTGGTATGAACGAAGTATCGCTATTATTCGTAGGTAATACAGGTTTATTCTTATTATTAGGCTTCTTAAACCTTTCAGAACGTATGTACATGTACATTTTCGGAGCATATTTAACTGTATTCTTCGCTGGCTTCACGTACTATACAACATTCATTCACGTGCCTGGTGGCGGTCATTAATACAAAGAAAAAGCGTATCTCACCGAATGTGAGACACGCTTTTTTATGTGAATTTATTCATTAGATACAGAAGCTATAGATGAGCATAGTAAAATCCCCTTTGCGATTATATAGATTAGAATTTAGTTTATTCTATCTATCCAACGAATTGCTAAGGGGATTTTTGCATTTTATGAAGTTACTGTAGGCTTAAAAACCATTTAAAAAAGGATTTGTCTCCATTTCTGCACCGACCGTTGTATAATTACCATGGCCTGGGTAAATAATAGTATCCTCAGGTAGTGTTAATAACTTATCATGAATGGATGCAAGCAATATTTTCGTTGAGCCTCCAAGTAAGTCTGTACGTCCAACACCCTGCTCAAATAGCGTATCCCCCACAATAGCAAAGCCATCATTTTCAAATATATACGAAATACTACCTGGTGAATGTCCTGGTGTAAAGATCGCTTTAAAACTAAAATTACTTATTTCAAATAGCTGTTCTTCTTTAATAATATTTTCTTCAGCCGGTGCAGCGACAATATAATCTGGTAATGCTGCGTATTTACTAGAGCCATTTTTTGTTGGATCTCCTAACCAGCTAACTTCCTTTTCATGAATCCATACTGGAACATTAAAAGCTTCTCGGACAGCATCTACAGCACCAATATGATCAAAATGTGCATGTGTCAAAAAAATGGCTGATGGCTTCAAACCGTTACTACGAATAGTCTTGATGATTCGATCTGCTTCCTCTCCGGGATCAAATATTAAACATTCCTTTTCTTTATTCGATACGATATAACAATTCGTTTGGATAGGTCCAAGCGAACAACTTCGTACGTTCATCATTGACATCACCTCAATTTTATATTATACAGCCTTTGCCACAATTTGACGATAAATGTTCATAGTTTTCGCTATATTAGTTCTCGACAAAAACAGGTGGAACGTTTACAATTAAGGAGGAATATTGTTTACGACATTCATTTTCTGATGTCGAAAGGAGTGTCAATTTTTAATGAACTTATTAATGGTTATTTTTGGTCTAGTAGCGATTTTAGCTGTAATTGGTACATTCCAAGCAATTAAAGAAAAGAACCTTTTAAGTGTTGTTTTCAACTTGTTAAGTGCGGCTGTCTTCGGTTGGTTTGTAATTATGACAGTCATTAATAGTGGATACCCACCAAAATTACACTAAGATTTAGACAGAAACAAGAGCAGTCTGCATTCCGAGACTGCTCTTTTTCTTTCTGTCGTATTGTCTATTTTGATTTAAATTCTCCTATTTTAACCCTAAGCGATAACGACTTCCCTCTGAGCTGTTTTATTAGGCTCTCTGAACGCATTAAACTTCAATTTGACGTATACTCCTGTTACATGCAAATCTTTTCCATATACTCCTCTTTAGGGGTAAACAAGAGGGTTCTATAGGATACCCGTAATATGACGGATTGTACCCTTTAAACGATGATAGAACATTTTGCCTCACTCCAACATTTGATATAGAACCATAAAAAAGAGATCTCATGTTTAGTGAGATCTCTTTTTTATTATTCGACTGCTTCTTGCTTCAAGTTACCTGTCTTTTCATCATAGAAGCGAAGCAAATCACCGTTAATGATAGCATCGGAATTTTCTAATTCTGTCGTCGCCCGATCAGCGTATGGCTGACATGGCTCGCCATCAATTTCTTCACCAGTAGCTTTGTCATAGCAAGCTTCACCAGCATAAACATATTTATCTGTTACAAAACGACCGTCACGGAAAATAACGAAATCTTCATGCTCTGGTGAGAATAAGTCAGCACCAAGTTGCATATCTTTTGAAGTTTCAATACCAAGAAGGTGTAGAATTGTTGGACGTAAATCCATTTGTCCAGACACTTCTGTCATTTCTTTACCATCACCTGCTCCTGGGATATGGATGAATAAAGGTACTTCTTGTAGCATTGCATTATCAAATGGTGTAATGCTTTCTTTTCCTAAATATTGAGCCATCGCTTTGTTGTGGTTTTCTGAAATACCATAATGGTCACCATACATTACGATAATTGAGTTATCATAAACTCCTTGATCCTTTAAACTTTGGAAGAAGTCTTTAAGTGCTTCATCCATATAACGAACTGTTTGGAAGTAACGATTTAATGTACCTGAGTTTGAAGTGTATTCAGGAATCATGACATCTTCAGGATCCAAAGTAAATGGATAGTGGTTCGTTAATGTAATTAGACGAGAATAGAATGGCTGTGGCATATCTTTCATTAAAGCTGCTGATTGCTCTAAGAATGGAGTATCTTTCATACCCCAGTTAACAGCTTCGCCTTCGTTAACTTTATATGAATCTACATCATAGAATTTATCAACTTTTAATGATTGATACATCATGTCACGATTCCAGAATGATTTATTATTCGGGTGCATGACATTCGTATAGTAACCATTTTCTCCAAGACGCTCAGCCATTGAGTTATACGTATTTCCACCGTGTGTGAAGAATACCGCACCACGACCTAAGCCAAACAATGAGTTTTCTACAATAAACTCGGAGTCAGAAGTTTTCCCTAATCCAGTTTGGTGATAGAAGTTGCTGAAATAAAACGTATCTTTATCTTTTGTTAAAGAGTTTAAGAATGGTGTAATTTCATGACCATCCATCTGGTTATTAATCACAAAGTTTTGTAACGATTCCATTGACACAACAATTAAATTACGATCCTTGTACTTACCAAACATCTCAGGGTTAACCGCTGCTTGATTAGATCGAATATAGTTGTTCACTTCTACTAATTCACTGCCATCCGCTAATGCACGTTGAGCAGAAGATTTAGATTGAATATAAATATCATACAGATGGTAGTTATAAGTCCCAATGTTTTTCACAAGTAATTCACGGTCAAAGCTTCGAGTCAACAATTGTGGACGTTCAATTTCTGCTAATCCTAAGTTTAAGAAAGTCATAGCAACTGCTAATACGAAGTACGCACGACGGAATTCCACGTTAACTTTCACTATTGTTTTCATTCTTGGCCAATATTTATTAGCTAAAATTAAAATAAGTACGTCGATGAAATATAATACATCCCAAGGGTTTACAATCGCTGAAACGGAAGTTCCTAAATCACTAAAGTTACTTGTTTGGAATAATACCGGTAGCGTAATAAAGTCATTGTAGAAACGATAGAATGCCACATTTCCGTATAAGACAATTGATAAAAGAACACTGACTGTAATAATATAACGGTTTTTAGCTTTTGAAGATTTAAAGAATAACGCTAAACCATAAGCAAACAGCAAGAAGCTCAATGGATTAATAAACAAAATAAATTGTTGCATTGCATTTTCGATTTTCATATCAAAGCTTGTGTGATAAACAATGACCGTTTTTATCCAAGTTGCTACAATTGCTAGTATCATAAATGAATGTTTAGGCCACTTAATTGATTTCATTCCTAACATCCTCCCTACTTTTTAAAACGAAAAAATAATAATGTTAATAATTTGTTACTGAAACAACATATATCTTAATCTTTTTTTTACAGATGCGCAACAGATATATTTTGGAAAGCCATTCTGCTTGCTCGTCTACACGTTAGATATTTATATATACGTCTTTGTTTGTAAAAAGTTTCGCAAAATCATAAAAACAGTGGAAACCCACTGTCTCTTAGAATATTACATACATGTTACATTATTTTTACAATACCCCAAAGGAATTATATTTAAAACATTATTGATTATTCTCTTTCATACGAAGTTTTGTCGTTTCTTGTCGAATTAGTAACAATGCCATTTGGTAATCTTTAATATCTAGTACATTCGCTTTATACAACTCACGAATTTCATCCTCCATTAACATCAAATCACCAATAGGATCTCTTGTATAAATAAAAGTGCCATATGTTTTTAATAATTCATAAATATCTAACATCTTATCCATTTTAGTTCGCTCCTCGTTGTGTTACACAGTCAATACGTTTAGTCGGTGTCACAATGATATCTACTGGGCAATCGTGTGCGTCTGTAGGTACTTGTTCATATAGCTGCTCATCAAATAACAGCGATACTAGCTTACCTTTGCTATAGTTTAATACATAGCGATCATAATAACCACCGCCATAACCTATGCGATAGCCAAACTTATCAAAAACAACTCCCGGAACAAGTATGACATCCATTTCATTTGCGTCAACAAACTCACATTTTTCTGGAATTGGCTCACGCAAATGCATATAAACAGTTTCTAGCTGTGCAAACGAATCAATAGCATAAAATGTCATTTCTCTTGTTTTTGGGTTGCATTTAGGAACAGCGACTTTTTTACCAAGTTGCCACAATTCTTCAATTAAATGAATTGTGTCGACTTCTGGCTTATTAGAAATGGTAATGCCGATTGTATTTGCTTCTATTATATATGGTTCTTGTAGCACATTTTTTGCGACAATAAAAGATCGGTCTTGGTAAGCCGCTTCACTCATTTTTGCGAGAGCTCCCCTTACCTCGTTTCGTAAAGTTGTTTTATCCATACCAAGCTATCCTCCTATCTATATGTAAAAAGCCAAAACCACTTGTGGTTTTGGCTTAATGAGCGATTACTTAGTTTCACGGTGAAGAGTGTATTTCTTCTCGCGAGAGCAATATTTTTTAAGTTCAAGACGCTCTGGATTGTTACGCTTGTTCTTTTTAGAAATGTAGTTACGTTCGCCGCAATCTGTGCAAGCTAAAGTAATGTTTACGCGCATCATTAACCCTCCCACTCTATATCAAGAATTTAAATTTTGAGCATGATTTATACGACTTACCTATTATAACACAAACTAAAAAAAAATCCACCTTCATTTCATATTAAGTTTGCTTATGGTAAAATACCTTATAATTACATAACTTAATGAGGTGAAACTTTTGGATTTATCCATCATACTTATGATTGTTGGAATTCTTCTAATCATCGTGTCGTTCTTTTTCAAAAATAACGCGAAAAAAGTCGAACAAGATGTAGAAGAGCTTTCCATCTCTATTTTTCAAGAAACAAATAATTTAAAACGTCGTCTAAAAATTGTTGAGGAGGAGCTGTTATTAGAGCCTGAATTCCAGGTTAAATCAAATTCAGTCCAAAATAACATGCCAGATCCAAAGGTGCAACAAGTGATACAGGCCGTACAACAAGCCGCTCAAGCATCAAAAGCTGGACAAGGAGCACCACAAACAAAAAATATTCATCAAATTATCGTTAGTCAGGTGCTTGAATTAAATAAGCAAGGTCTTTCGGTAGCCGATATAAGTATTCGCTCAAATTTATCAGAAGAGCAAGTGCGACAAGTGATTGCAAATGGAGGTCGGTAATACATGAATAATTCCTCTATTCGTGCATTTGGCATTGCACTTTTTCTTGTAGGAGCAATACTTGCTTTAGCAACTCGTTTCGATCTTCAAATTGGTCTACCAACTAAAGCTTCCTCAGGCGAGGAAAATGTAGAGGAGCTGCAAAAAAAGCTCGAACAGGCAAATAAAGAAATTGCATTGTTAAAGGAACAAGTAAAGCAAGCTCCAAAGGAAAACACTCAGAAGACAGATGCACCTGAAACAAAAGCTAAAGACAATCATGAATCAGCAGACGCCCCGGCAACCAACGTTACCACTATGACACTTCAAATTTACAGCGGCATTACACCATATATTGTGGCGCAAAAGCTTGAAGATGGTGACATTATTGCCAATAGTGTTGAAATGGAACTGATACTTGCAAACCCTAAATATGCTCGAAGCTTACAAATTGGTTCCTACGAAGTCAATTCTTCAATGTCTTTAGAGGAAATTGCAAAATTGATTACAGGGAAAAAGTGATAACATGATCTCTTAGTGAAAGAGAGCTTAAATATTACTATTCTTCATAATAAATGGCTGTCATCCAAAAATCACAACTCCTGATTTTTGATGACAGCCTATTTTGTTTAGTTTATGAAATTTGTTCTAAGAAGGCTTGCATCATCTTGCTGCCCTCTTTCGTTCCAATGGATTCTGGATGAAATTGTAGCCCAAAAAGTGGATAATATTTATGTCGAATCGCCATAATTTCACCATCATCACTGGAGGTTGCTAAAATAGTGAAATCCTCATGTAACGTGCTTTGCTCAATGATGAGAGAATGATAGCGCATTACTTCGATTTTACCGTCTAACTGAGCAAATAAATCTGTTTTTTTATATTGAATTGTAGATAATTTCCCATGCATAATATGGTTAGCTTGAACGATGCTGCTGCCAAAAGCCTGCCCTATCGATTGGTGCCCAAGACAAATGCCCAAAATTGGAAATTTCGTGTAAAGCTCTTTGACAACATCCACTGTTATCCCTGCATCAGTTGGCGTACCTGGGCCAGGCGATAAAATAATAGCTTCTGGTTGCATTTTTTTAATTTCCTCTATTGAAATTTCATCATTACGTACTACTTCTACGTCTTTCCCTAGCATACTTATTTGCTGAAATAAATTATATGTGAATGAATCATAGTTATCGATCAGTAAAATCATTTTTTCACCTCCAATAACGCGCGAGCTTTATTGAGTGTTTCCTCATATTCAGACCATGGCACAGAATCATACACAATACCAGCCCCTGCCTGAACATGTGCACGATGATCCTTAATAACCATGGTACGAATGGCTAGAGCTAAATCCATATCCCCTGTAGTGGAAATATAGCCTACTGCTCCTGCATAGACACCACGTTTTACGGGTTCTAGCTCATTGATTAGCTGCATAGCACGAATTTTTGGTGCACCTGATACTGTACCTGCAGGCAAGCAGGCTCTGAGGACATCCAAAACATGTACATCATCACGTAATTCACCGATAACCTCTGATACAATATGCATAACATGTTTATAACGCTCAATATTCATATATTTTACAAGCTTCACTGTACCGACTTTTGCAATTCGTCCAAGATCATTACGACCTAAATCCACTAACATCCGATGTTCAGCAATTTCTTTTTCATCATTGAGTAAACCTTCCGCAATCGCTTTATCCTGTTCCACTGTTTTGCCTCTAGGCTTTGTTCCTGCGATTGGATTTGTCGTGACCATTCGCTCCTTCACCTTCACAAGACTTTCAGGAGACGTTCCTAAAATGATATACGTTCCAAAATCCATATAGAACATATATGGTGACGGATTTGATGTACGCAACTGACGGTATAAATCAAAAGGATTCCCTGTAAATGGTGAGGTGAAACGTTGTGATAAGACAATTTGGAAAATGTCACCCTTACGAATATACTGTTTAGCGCGGTCAACCATTGCTACAAAATCTTCTTCAATCATCGGCTTGAAATTGAGCTCTCCCAGTGACATGGCGTCGAATGTTTTACCAGCATAAAGCTGTTCCTCCATCTTAGAAATAACCACTTCCATTGCGTCAAGAGAGCGCTCTTCATCAAATAAATCAATGGCCGCTAACGTCACATCTTGCTTTACATGATCAAAAACAACAAATGTATCATAGAAGAAGACATGAACATCTGGCATTTCTAAATCATCCTGCAAAAATTCTCCTATTTTCTCTGCATAAAAGGCCGTTTCGTATCCAAAGAAACCAATCGCTCCTCCAAAAAAGGCGAAAGGATATTGGTCCTCATGGAATGGCATAACCTGCTTTAATTTAGTGAGTACATTTTCACTCGCTTTTTCACTTTCTCCATCTTTGGTAAAAGTATATCCACCCTTATCTCCCATCAATTCCGCAACTGGATTGACGGCAATAAATGAATAACGTCCACTTTCTTCATGTTTGGCAGACGATTCAAAAAGCATCTTATGTTTCCCTTCAAGCGATTGATAGACGGAAATTGGCGTCATCATATCACCCTGTAATACCTTCATAGCAAACTTTCTAAGCTCAACTGTCATTCTCTTCTCTCCTTCTCTATGCTCTGCTCTACTACACCAAATCTTTATTCTATAGGGTAGAAACATTACTATTGAATAAAGAAATAAAAAAATAAAAAGACCTTCCCATCACAAAAGGACGGAAAAGCCGTGGTGCCACCTTCATTGGTCTTAATCAATTATGCCCGGTATAATTGCGTCCGCAATCGGCTTTGTGCTGAGGCCTGCAAATGTTTTTTGTGCGAAAGCGTAGTGCTAACGTAGCGGCAGCAACAAATGTTTTTTGTGCGAAAGCGTAGTGCTAACGTAGCGGCAGCAACAAATGTTTTTTGTGCGAAAGCGTAGCGGCAGCGGCAACACAGCACTGATGCAGGCCAGTTAGCCGTTATCGCATGGATGCGATGATTTTAGACTAACATCCTTTATTAACTACTGTCCGATTATGTGACATCCACCAGAGGCATAAACTTCTTTCATCAGATGTTTAAACATCCACTAAAAAAAGCTAAAAGACCCACTTTGTACCTTATAACGTAGGCAAACGCTAATCCATACTCTTTTTCAGGATTAGAGCTCCGAAGTCCATTCACCATTCATTTGTACTAGTTTCCACCTGCCACTAGCTCTCTATAACAAAAAATAATAGCTACTACTCTTCATCTAAGCTGATTACTATTTTCATTGTAAAATAAATAAATTAACAATTCAAATTTTTTTTACTATGAAGCCATTCATCTTCAGCCGGAGCTGCTAGCTCAATATTTAGTTCCTCAAATATTTGACGAATAGCAAATAATATATCCTGTTTCGTACTTAACATCACTGCAGTATCATTTGTCGCCACATAAAAACGCACAAGAATACGATAAGAGGTTGGATAAAATTCATCTATAAATACATGGATCAACTCTTTTTCTGTAGCTGTATGCAAATATATTTCCTTTTGAATAGCACTTAAAGCACTCCGTAATTTTTCTTCTTTATTTTCAGCAGCTACGAATAAAAATTGTTCACATTTTCGTTTTTCTCGTCTAGATAAATTATAGATTGGCCGATTGACTAAATAGGAGTTCGGGACATAAACAAGTCCTTTATCACCCGTTTGAATTAAGGTACTTCGAAGATTAATATCTTCAATAGTTCCATCAATTTTTTGATCTTCTGTCGCTATCCAGTCGCCAATCTGAAACGGATTATCTAATGCAACTGACATCCCACCAAAAACATGTGCTAAAGTATCACGTATACCAAAGGCGATGGCTACTCCCGTTAAGCCAATCCCTGTTAAAAAGCCATTCAAGTTAAAATTCCAGAAAGAAGCAATCGTAAACATCGCCGCTATCATAATAAGCACTTTTCCTACGCGTAGAAAAAACGGTAATAGGACGTTTGGTTCTTCTTCACTATTCAACTGCAAAGGCTGTTTTGTATAAAAATGTAAAACATCATATACACCTTTAAAGGCAAAGAAAACAATAATGGACAATACAAAATTCTTTGTCACTGCATTTGTAAATAAATTTTCTTCTAATAATATGGTTAAGCTGAGTACAATGACAGCTGACATAAATGCATAGCGAATCTCTTTATTAAATTGTTCTAGCACTATTGCCTGAAACTCTCGCTGACGATTTCTTAAAAATGCAACAAGACGATTAATAATTTTCTTTATAACAAGTTGCTGAAAAAGCCAACCAACGACGCAAATAGCAACTGCAATAATAACGTCCATCCACGTTGGTGCTGAAATATTTGGTAGTAACCATTTCAATGAATCCATGTTTTTCTCCTTTAACTACTATGTATACTCACAGAAAAGGAGCCGATCAACAATGATGATCAACTCCTTTTTTATTGAATAGCATCATCCGCAAAAAAAGCCTTGTTGGCAAACCAAAACTGCTGTTCATTAAATTTTTGTTCATGCATGGCAATCACCAAAAATTCAGCATAATACTTACGCTTCATCTCATCAAGTATGGTTTTCGCTTGCTTTCCAACGAGATGCTGACCATCAATAGGAGTTCCTTCTGTAAAAATGATAATATCCGCTTCTGTACAATGTTGATTTTCTTGTAGCAAGCCTTTTACAAAATGAAGCACGGGCAGAATTGCTGCTTCTCCCTTTGCTTTGTATTCAATAAAATCCTTAAAATCACATAAATTTAAATGACCGTTTTCAAATCGATAATGTACATGAATTTGACAGTCATATGGAACGATATATAAATCTCGCCCTTCACGGTGCGCAATCATGAAAAATGGTAAAATCATACTTTTGCAAAGATCCGAATATGCTGCCATACCCGTAGTTTGTTCAAGACATATAATGATTGGACCTAGTTCTTTTTTGTATTCATCAAACGGAACATACAGGATATTTCCTTTTTTAGTTATTTGATACTTTAGCTTTTGTCGTCTAGCTATCTGCCACTTTCGCTCATAATACAAACGCTGCTCTTTTCCGTTGATCAATCGTTCAGCTTGCTCAATAGCTGGTATGTTTTCACACATTTCACGCATGATATCTTCCAATTCAAGTGCAAATGCTGCCATGTTTCGCAATGTTTCACTCTTGTAAAAATAATCAATAAAGATACGTTGTTCCTTGTCATTTAATTCTTCAAGATGTAAGTGATCATAGAGAAAACGTAAAAAGTCATGTTGTTCTGACGTGAGTGCCAGAGCAAATTTCTCTATAAGTGATTCTACAGCGTCTTTCACGAAGCAACACCTCCAAAGCACGTTTTTTTGGATAATGTCTATAGTATAACCAAAATTATTTTTTGACAATACAATTATGCCTGTAGTATTTGACGCTATTTTCATCAACAATGTTGCTGTTATCCTATACCTTTACATCATCATGACAGTAAAAAAGAGAAGAGCTTGTCAACGGCTCTTCTCCTACTAATTATTCAATTCGTAATGTTTGCCTTTGATTAAGTAGAATAAGTGTTCAGCAATATTTGTTGCATGGTCAGCTGAGCGTTCTAAATAGCGGCAAATAAATGTTAAGTGTGTTATTTGAGAAATATGTGCTGGATTTTCAGCACCTGCACGAAGCAATAGCGTTACTGTCGCTCCATATAAATCATCGACGTAATCATCTAGTTCTGCAATTTCCTTGGCACGAGCCGTATCTTCATCCGTAAAGGCTTTTAAAATACTTTCTAACATTTCTACCGTCTTGTTACACATCGTTTGCAAATTTGTTATAGGAAAGACAAGTGGTTCTTTTCCAATACGAATCGTCTCTTTGGCAATATTAACCGCATAGTCCCCTACTCTTTCCATATCCGATGCCGCTTTGACAAGCACCATGAGACGACGTAAATCTGTAGCTACAGGTTGCTGCTTAGCGATTATTAAAATAACATGATCATTGATTTCTTCTTCAAGACGATTAATGATTAAGTCGTCTTCAAGAATCTTTAAGGATTTCTCTAAATCCTGCTCTACTAATGCTTCAAATGCCAATTTAAGAGCATTGATACTACTAGTAGCAATGTCGATAAATTGCGCTTGAACTTCTTTTAATTCCTGTTCAAAACGTTCACGTACAACCATCTTCTGCTCCTCCTTAGCCGAATCGACCTGAAATATAATCTTCAGTACGTTGATCCGCTGGTGTTTGGAAGATAACGTCTGTTTTATCGTATTCAACAACCTCTCCGCTTAGGAAAAATGCTGTACGGTCGGAAATTCGTGCTGCTTGTTGCATATTATGTGTCACGATAATAATTGAATAATCTTTTTTCAGCTCTTGTACAAGCTCCTCGACTTTTAATGTAGAAATTGGATCAAGTGCGGATGTTGGCTCATCCATTAAAATAACATCTGGTTCAATCGCTAAACAACGCGCGATACAAATACGTTGTTGCTGACCACCTGATAAACCGTATGCATTTTGATTTAAGCGATCCTTTACTTCATCCCAAATGGCTGCACCGCGTAAAGATTTTTCAACAATTTCATCAAGAATCTTCTTATTTTTTATGCCATGGATACGTGGACCATAAGCAATATTATCGTAAATAGACTTCGGGAATGGATTTGGCTTCTGGAATACCATCCCTACACGAGTACGTAATTCCTCAACAGTATAGCTTTTATCTAAAATATTGCGCTCACGATATATTATTTCTCCTGATGTTCGAACACTTGGTACAAGCTCTACCATTCGATTTAACGTTTTTAAATAGGTAGATTTCCCACAGCCAGAAGGGCCAATTATAGCTGTTACTTCATTTTCATAGATGCTTAAATTAATATCTTTTAAACCATGATGATCGCCATACCATAAATTTAAATTACGTGTATCATATACAACTTTTTTAGCAACATCAGCTGAAGGCTTTGTCGCCATATGATTCGTTTTGACAACTGATTTTTCCTGTTTAAAATCTAGTACCATAAGGTCACCTCATTAATAACGTTTTTGGAATTTATTTCGAATAAAGATGGCAATAGAGTTCATCAGTAAAAGTACTGTCATAAGTACTAAAATACCGGCTGCCGCTACATGTTGAAATTCCTCTTGCGGGCGTTTTGCCCAATCATATATTTGCATTGGTAAAGCAGTGAATTGGCTTAATAAACCATTAGGTAAAAACTGTAAAATAACTGGAATCCCAATCACAACAAGTGGTGCCGTTTCACCAATTGCACGAGACAAGGCTAATATACTCCCCGTTAAAATCCCTGGAATGGCCGCTGGTAACACCACATGCACAATCGTTTGCCATTTCGTCGCGCCCATACCATAAGAAGCTTCTCGTTGTTCATTCGGTACTGCACGAATTGCCTCCTGTGCCGCAACGATAATAACTGGCAAAATTAATAAACTCATTGTTAAGCCAGCTGCTAAAACACTTTTTCCTAGTCCCATCATTCGAACGAAAATTGTTAACCCCAGTAAACCAAAAACAATGGAAGGCACACCTGCTAAGTTAGAAATATTCAAACGAATAAAGTCATTTAGTTTATTTTTCTTCGCATATTCCTCTAAATAAATTGCTGTTCCTACACCTAAAATAATGGACACTGGTGCAACAACTGCCATCAGCCAAAGTGAACCTACTAGAGCCGCTTTTATGCCCGCTTTATCTGCAAAACGCGAAGCAAAATTTGTTAAAAAATCGATTGTTAAATAGTCGACACCCTGCGTCACAATACGATAAAGCAAAACAGCTAGTGTCACTAATGCAAAGGTCGTTGCTAGGAAAAATAAAGCTTTCCAAATTTTATTGAATGTAATACGCTTTGTCATTCTTTTCATGACGACCGTGTCATCAATATAGCGCATGCTAGTAAACCTCCCTGAAGCGTTTCGAAATATATTGAGCGAGTAAATTCATCACTAAAGTAAAGATAAATAATGTGAAGCCAACTGAATAAATAGAATAATAAATTGTTGTACCATAACCAGCATCGCCTGTTGCAACTTGTACGATATACGCAGTCATCGTTTGAATCGAGTCTGTCACATTTAAATCAAGTTTAGGTGTAGCGCCTCCTGCCAATGATACGATCATCGTTTCTCCTATTGCCCGGGAAATGGCGAGAACAACTGAAGCGACAATGCCCGATAAAGCGGCTGGTAATACTACTTTTATAGCAACCTCAAACTTTGTTGCACCAAGAGCTAGAGCTCCTTCACGCATACTATTTGGAACAGATGACATAGCATCCTCGGAAAGTGACGTAATCATCGGTAAAATCATAATACCAACAACAATACCTGGACTAAGTGCATTAAAAAGTTTTAGTTCTGGAATAATTTGCTGTAACAACGGTGTTACGAACGTTAATGCAAAGAAGCCATAAACGATTGTTGGTACACCTGCTAATATCTCTAATATAGGCTTAACAATACGTCTTACTTTTTCGCTTGCATACTCACTTAAATATATTGCTGAAGCAATCCCAAATGGTACTGCAACGACAACAGCAATTAAGGTAACTTTCAATGTTCCCGCGATTAATGGTAAAATCCCGAACAATGGTTCATTCCCTGAAAATGGTAACCATTCTGTACCAAATAGGAAATCCGTAATCGGAACACGTTTGAAAAATTCAAACGTTTCAAAAATAAGGGTGAAAACAATGCCAAATGTCGTCAAGATAGAGATAAGAGCTGCAGAAAATAATAGAGCTGGCATTGCTTTTTCCACTATTTTCTTTGATTTATGATTGCGCGAATTTGCAATTAATTGCTGCACAGATGTTGTCTTGTTTTCTTTTTGAGAAACCATTGGGTACTCCTTTCAAATAAGTGAGGGAAAGAGCATACATCTCTTCCCCTCTATGCATGTCTACTTATTTTAAGCCTTCTAAAGTTTTTAAAGCTTCTGTATATTTTTCTTCAGGTAGACTGACATAACCAACTGCTTCTGCCATATCTCCCGCGTGTTCAAGTGTGAATTTCACGAAATCATATGCGGCTGCGTTATCTTTCATCGCACTATTTTTCACATATGTGTATAATTCGCGTGAAAGTGGCGAATATTCACCAGCTTCGATTGTTTCATTTGTTGGCTCAACACCATTTACTTTCACAACGCTTAATTTATCTTTATTTTCTAGGTAGTAAGCATAGCCGAAGAAGCCGATTGCATTTTTGTCACCTGCTACACCTTGAACTAGCATATTATCATCCTCTGATAATGTTGCTGATTTTGCTAGATCCGCACCGTCTAAAATCACTTCATCAAAGTAATCGTACGTGCCTGAGTCAGTACCTGGTGAGTAATACACGATTTTTTCATCTGGCCAAGATGGATCGATATCAGACCATTTTTTCTCTTTACCATCCTCAACCCAAATTTTCTTTAATTGTTCGACTGTTAAATCCTTCGCCCAATCATTTTCAGGATTCACGACTACGGATAAGCCATCATATGCTATAGGAAGCTGTGTAAAAGCAATTCCTGCTTCATCTAGTTTTGCTTTCTCTTCATCTTTTACTGGACGAGATGCATTAGAAAAGTCTGTCTCACCTGCGATGAATTTTTCAAAACCACCACCAGTACCAGAAACACCTACCGATACTTTGACATCTGGTTGAGTTCCTGCATACTCTTCAACAACTGCTTCAATAATTGGTGCTACTGTTGATGAACCATCTCCAGCTACAGCTCCTTGCAGTTTTTCGTCAGCAGCGTCTTGTCCTGAGCTCGCTGGTGCGTTTGTTTCTGCATTGTTACCATTTTGCGCTGAGTCGCTTCCGCATGCACCAAGCATTAATGCTGAACCCATTACCGCTGTCATCGTTAAGTACTTCCACTTTTTCATCTCATTTGCCTCCGTCACTAACATTTTTATAGTTATTTGTCTTACAACCTTTACTATAATGACTGATTGTTGAAGTCGTATAAACGGTTCGTAAAAGAGACGTAAAGGAATGTAATGCTTTGTAAACGATTGTAAAGATGAATTTACAATTGCAATCAATTTTCGCCTTGGCGTAATTGCCTCTGACGCTTTGCTTTCGCACAGAAAACATTTGTTGCTGTCGCTGCGTTTGCACTGCGCTTTCGCACAGAAAACATTTGCTGCTGTCGCTGCGTTTGCACTACGCTTTCGCACAGAAAACATTTGTTGCTGTCGCTGCCTTTGCACTACGCTTTCGCACAGAAAACATTTGCTGCTGTCGCTGCGTTTGCACTACGCTTTCGCACAGAAAACATTTGCTGCTGTCGCTGCGTTTGCACTGCGCTTTCGCACAGAAGACATTTGCTGCTGTCGCTGCGTTTGCACTGCGCTTTCGCACAGAAGACATTTGCTGCTGTCGCTGCGTTTGCACTGCGCTTTCGCACAGAAGACATTTGTTGCTGTCGCTGCGTTTGCACTACGCTTTCGCACAGAAGACATTTGCTGCTGTCGCTGCCTTTGCACTACGCTTTCGCACAGAAAACATTTGCTGCTGTCGCTGCCTTTGCACTGCGCTTTCGCACAGAAAACATTTGTTGCTGTCGCTGCGTTTGCACTACGCTTTCGCACAGAAAACATTTGCTGCTGTCGCTGCGTTTGCACTGCGCTTTCGCACAGAAGACATTTGCTGCTGTCGCTGCCTTTGCACTACGCTTTCGCACAGAAAACATTTGCTGCTGTCGCTGCCTTTGCACTGCGCTTTCGCACAGAAGACATTTGCTGCTGTCGCTGCGTTTACACTACGCTTTCGCACAGAAAACATTTGTTGCATGAATAAACTTGCTTCCTATTGGAAAGATGCTATAATAAGCAATTGTGTCAGGAAATATTCTAAGAGGAGTTTGACTTTGTGATTAAGCATGCAAAAGTACAAAATGCCGATTACTTTAAAACGTATTTAACACTTGTTATGGATCATCGGGAATTTACTCTGCAGGAAGCCATTGATTTTATGGTAGAGTCTTATTTCTGTAATAATATAGAGCTATATGGAGAAAAACCGAAGCAACAATTTGAAATTGCTATTCAACAATTATCTGTATAATAAGTCTTCTATTATATAGAAATACAAAAAACACGGTATGAAATTGATTTCATACCGTGTTTTTTGTTCTCGGGTATTCTCTGAAACTGTAAAAAAACCGCTAGGCATTTTCATGCACTAGCGGTTTCTATTATTTTTGCTCATCTTCACCAATTTTTTCTTTTGTGATTGCTGGTAAAATTGGTTGTTTTACATTACTCTCTGTTACTTTCTCAGTTTCATATTTTGCTTTTAACTCAAAATATTTATCGACAGAACGTCTAGCGATAACGTTATTATTTGTCAAATGCCCACGTGTTGTTGTTGCCCATGGAATGACAACAGCATAGGCAATTTCAGGATTTTCATAAGGAGCAAAACCAACATGTGTAAGAGTAAGTGCTTCCGTACCATAATACTCTTTTAACGGTCCGAAATACACTACCTCAGCTGTTCCTGTTTTCCCTGCCGCTGTATATGGAGCATTTGCAAATTCATGTCGTGCAGTACCTTTTGAACCTGTATAAACTCGACGCAATCCTCGTTTCACATAGTCGATTTCTTCCGGTGTATTATCAATTTGATTTAAAACAGTTGGACCTATTTCAGTTACTAATTGTCCTAACTGTTGCCCATCTTTTGATGGCTCACGCACCTCTTTGACAACATGTGGCTGAATGCGATAGCCACCATTGGCGATTGTTGAGATATACTGTGCCAATTGTAATGGTGTATACGTATCATATTGTCCAATCGCTAAGTCAAGTACTTTCCCCCCATAAGTTGGACCAGATGGACCTTGCACGCCGCTAAATTCATTTGGTAAATCAATCCCTGTATTTACACCTAACCCGAATTGTGCATAAGAATTACGCATTTTTGGGAATGTATCGTCCTTTAGACGTAATGGCATCTTGTAGCTATACGGTGTCCCATTAATTAGCAAAGCTGTTTTAAACATATAAACATTTGAAGATCGCTCAAGTGCGCTTAAACCATCCATTGAAATATAACCACCATGATTAAAAATGGATTGTTTCACTGGCGTATTTAATAAATGGATTGGTTCATCTCCTAGTACAGTGTTTGGTGTTATGGCTCCTAATTGATAACCAGTTAGTAAGGTTGCTGCTTTAACTGCAGAACCTGACTCATAAGCTGTGGTAAAGGTACCATACGAAAAATCGACGACTTCATTTTTCCCTGTTTCAGGATTTTTTTCAATCTTCTTACCAGTCATTGATAAAACATCGCCTGTATTTGGGTTCATCATGACTAAAAAGGCACGATCTAATAATTGTGAGCCAGAACGTGCTTTTAATTTAAGCAACTCTTCTTCGACAATTTTTTCTGTTTCAGCCTGTAATTCACTATCCAGTGTTAAAACTAAATCCTTACCAGGCTCACCTTCATATGTCGTAACGGTGTCAACTACTTGCCCTTTTTTATTCGTAATATTTTTTACAACCGCTTTTTGTCCTTGTAGTAATTCTTCATATTGCGCTTCAATATAACTTTCGCCAACACGATCATTTCGTGAATAATCACGAGCTAAATAATAATTCAGGTTTTCCTTTGGAATACCTTTTGTTGGTACGGTTGTGCGCCCTAAAATACCGAGTGATGATAATTTCACACGCTTCCAGTCTGTCGTTGTGTTGACACCTGGTAATTCAGATAATCGCTCAGAGACACGTGCAAATTCGTCGGCAGAAACATTTTCACTCTTAATAATTTGCGGTGATAAGTTATAGCCTGATACCATCTCTCGATAGATTGCTAATACTTCTAAATCAGCCTCTGTCAATTGCGTTATTTCTTCGTGTGTAATTCGTTCACGTACAAGCTTATCAATCTGTGCATTGGTTTCACTTGTCGTAATATTTTCTTGTGCTCCAATTTTCTTTTTCTCTGCCTCTGTTACCTTTGCATAGGCAGCATCATGATTTTTTAAAATCCAAAAATCCTGTTTATCACGTAAAGTGACACGGTTTGTTGGCTGTTCAATCAATTGTGCCAGCTTTTGAGCTATATCCAGCATTTCCTCCGTTGTTGTAGACTGCATTTTCGTATATGTAATCGCATTTTCTGGTTGGTTATCCACTAAAATACGTCCGTTACGATCATACATTCTTCCCCTTGGCACACTTGTATTGACAGGTACTTCTTCTGTACGCTCTAAAACACGTACATAGTCTTCCCCTTTTACGATTTGCATATAGCCAAGCCTGAAAATTAACATCGAAAATAAGATAAATATTGCAAAGAAAAGGACATTCATACGAAATGTTAAATTAGAGTGATGTTTTGCTTTAACACTCGTCGCGCGATTTTTCCCTGGTGCTTTGCGCATATGTATTCCCCTCCTCATCTAATTACATTTTAAATACACGATACTTAGTATACCATTCGAAGGTACGACAGGAAAGCATGCACTTGCGAATTCATGATTGAAAACACCATTTATTTGACGGCACTTTACGATAAAAAGTTTCTGTTTCTTATCAATAGCTCGAAAAAGATATGCTTCCCCATCGTTTTTGGGGTTCTATCTGTCGCTCTGACCTTTCTTTCCGTCGCTCTGTCGCGGCTATCCACGTTTTTGGCTGTTCTATCCACGACTTTGACGGTTCTATCCACGACTTTGTCTATTCTATCCGTCGCTTTGCCGGTTCTATCCTTCACTTTGACCTTTCTTTCCGTCGATCTGACTTCTATCCGTCTCTTCGGCTCTTCTTTCCGTCGCTTTGACGGTTCTATCCGTCGCTTTGACCTTTCTTTCCGTCACTTTGACCTTTCTATTCATCGCTCTGACTTCTATCCGTCACTTCGCCTCTTCTTTCCGTCGCTTCGGCTCTTCTTTCCGTCACTTTGTCGGTTCTTTCCGTCACTTTGACCTTTCTTTCCGTCACTTTGCCGCGGCTATCCACGTTTTTTGCTGTTCTATCCACGACTTTGACGCTTCTATCCACGACTTTGACTATTCTATCCGTCTCTTCGGAGGGTCTTATCCGTCACTTTTTCTACTACTCCTAAAAGAAAACAGTAAAAAAGGCTATGCCGAGGTGATTCATCACCTGACATAGCCTTTTTCGGCATAATTGCGTCCGGATAACGCTTGTGGTTGCACAAAGCCGAATCCGTGACATTTGCCGGAGAATATAAATTATTTTGCAGCTTGGAATTTAGCTTCTACTACATCCCAGTTTACTACGTTCCAGAATGCACCGATGTAATCTGGACGACGGTTTTGGTAGTTTAAGTAGTAAGCATGCTCCCAAACGTCTAATCCTAGGATTGGCGTTTTACCTTCCATAATTGGTGAGTCTTGGTTTGGAGTAGATGTAACAGCAACTGAGTCACCATCAACGATTAACCAAGCCCAACCTGAACCGAAGCGAGTTGTAGCAGCTTTTGCAAATTCTTCTTTGAAAGCATCGAAAGAACCGAATTTAGCATCGATTGCTTTTGCAACTTCGCCAACTGGAGTATTTGAACCTTCTGGAGCGATTACTTCCCAGAATAATGTATGGTTAGCATGTCCACCACCATTGTTACGTACTGCAGTTTGTTTGTCAGCTGGAAGAGCATCAATGTTTGCAATAAGATCGTTAATACCTTTTTCAGCAAATTCAGTGCCTTCTACTGCTGCGTTTAAATTTGTTACATAAGTATTGTGGTGTTTTGAGTGGTGAATTTCCATTGTTTTTGCATCGATATGTGGTTCTAATGCGTCATAAGCGTAAGTTAATTGTGGTAATTCATAAGCCATTATTAAGTTCCTCCCTAAAATAAAGAAATAATTAGTACATCCTTAGATTATCAAAATTGGTCAAACCATTCAACGAAAAATACTTCATATTGAAGATTTCAGCCTTTTGACCGAAAAAACAATACGATTATTATCCTGCCCACATTTTTAAATGACTAAACTTTCATAAGGGTGGAAATCATATCGCGATAAAGAACACAACAATCATAACGATTTGAATGACAGCCTTCGCTATTGTTGATGTTAAAAAGCCGACTAGAGAACCAATACCGCTTTTCACGGCCTCTTTCAATGTACGGCGCTCTACGATTAACTCTGCAATCACCGCTCCTAAAAATGGGCCAACTAATATCCCTGCGACTGGAATAACGAATGGTCCAATTAACAAACCAATAGTACTGCCCCACATACCAGCATTAGAGCCACCGAATTTTTTTATACCAAAGGCATTTGCCACAGTATCAGCACCAAATAATAAAACTACAAACAAAATTTCAATCGCCCAGAACCACCAGCTTAACTCTGCAAATGAGAAAAATAACCCATATACGATAAAACCACCGATTATAAATAACATACCTGGAATTATCGGGTATACTAATCCAACAAATGAAACGATAAAGCAGGCAATCACTAAAATCCAGCCAACAACTTCCATAAAAATTCTCTCCTTTTGTCGTGCATTGCCTTTAATACGAAATCACAAAGTAAAAAGTTTCATTCGCTTAATGTCGAATTCCTAATATGGAGTCCGCTATATTAACTGCATGATCTCCTATACGCTCTAAATTGCTAACGATATCCGTATAGACGATTCCTGCCGCTCCATTACATTCATTTGTATTTAAGCGTGCAATATGCTTTTGTCTTAGTTTATCTTCCATGTCATCTATCAAACTTTCGAGCTCTGTTACTTCCTGTGCCAAGCTTAAACTTCCCGTATCTAGAGCCTCTATGCTCTTACGAACAGCTTCAATGGCTAAACTAAACATACCTATTAAATCTTGTCGTGCTGACTTACTTAAATTTACCTCATGATGATCTTTATATTGTAAAAGCTCTAAAATATTTTCAAAATGATCACCTATACGTTCAATGTCTCGAACATTTGTTAAGAGTGTATGATGTCTTACTGAGTCTGCACGAGAAAGTGGCTGCTTAGACACCATTACTAAATAATTCGTGATTTCCTCGTCTAAATGATTGAGCGCCACTTCTAACTGTAAAACTGTAGGTATGAGTGTAGCTTCACCTGTTTTCATATATAAAAATGTTTCTTCTAGACCACGGAGTGCATGCTCACCCATTCGTAACACTTCCTCTTTTGCTTGACCAAGTGCAATCGCTGGAGAGGAATCAATAAATGATGGATCTAAATGCTTCGTTGTTACATCAATATTTCCGTCATGTCCAGGAACTATCTTCGTGACAAGCGCAGTCAATCCTGCAATAAATGGTAGCTGAATCATCATATTAATAACATTAAACGAGCCATGCGCTATCGCTATTTGCATTTTCGCTTCTAAATGGAATAGCTCACTAACCCACTGAACATAGTGCATAAATGGTGTAAAGAACACCATGAAAATAATAGTACCTATCACATTAAATAGTACATGTGCCATCGCTGCACGCTTAGCATATATAGAAGCACCGAGCGAAGCTAAAACTGCTGTAATCGTTGTGCCTATATTTTCTCCAAACAAAATGGGTAATGCACTATCTAGACCAATTAAATGCTCAGCATATAAGCCCTGTAGCACACCGACAGTCGCTGTTGAGCTTTGTACAAGCAATGTGAATATTGTCCCAAGAAAAATTCCTAGAATGGGCTGATTACTTAGATGCAGCGTTAATGATTCAAAGTCAGCTAATTGATGAAGCGACTGCATGCTTGCACTCATAAGCTCTAATCCTAAAAATAATCCACCAAAGCCAAATACTATTTGCCCAATATGCTGGTATGTGGCTTTCTTAAAGAAAAATAACAACCCAGCACCAAGCGCTAGTAACGGATAAAAATAAATGCCAATATCAATACCAATAATAAATGCGGTTATTGTCGTGCCAATATTCGCACCCATGATGACGCCGATTGCTTGACGCAATGTTAAAAAGCCTGCACTCACTAACCCAACCGTAATCACTGTCGTTGCAGAGCTCGACTGTATACAAATCGTCACAAAAATGCCCACTAATACACCCATTAAAGGATTTGTTGTAAAACGATTTAACCACTCACGCAGCCGATCATCTGCTGATTTTTGGAGCCCATCCCCCATAAACTTAATGGAAAATAAAAAGACTCCTAAACCGCCTAAAAATTGAAACAGTATGCTTTGCCAATCTATTGTCAATTGTATTCGCTCCAATTCCTACGTCTATACTACTCTATCCCTAATCTTTAAATGATAGTGTACAAAAAGTAAAGAAAACCTTTAACTTTTTTACACAATGTTAACATTTCAATAGCGTATTCTCAGTTATTATTACTTATTTCATATCTTGTCAAAGTTGAACATGATAGAATAGCGATTGGAGGAGATATGTTATGAAACACTCACAACTATTGATCGATAGCTTAATTCATCCAAAAAAACTTGCTGCCTATCGATTATTACCTATCGGAAAAGTCATTCAATATACCTTTCTTCTAATTACTATTGTTACAGTTTTCTCTTTTGGTCGTTTTACGGCTGGTATTTCTGTTGATACATTTGATATGAATAGTGTAAATGGTATAACTGAATACATAGAAGACATTAAATGGTTATTGTATCCCGTCACATTCATCATGCTATTTGTTTTTACAACGATGCTTATTTTTACACAAATTGCTCTCTATGCTTTGGCGGGTCTATTTATTTTAAAAGTCATGAAGCGTCGCGGTGAATACCGTCATATTTGGCGTACTACAACATTTGCCATGACATGGGCTGTTCTTTTAAGTATGTTATCAGATTATTTATCAATTAACAGTACAATTATCTCTGTTTTTTCTTTACTTTTAACGGTAACTCTATTAATTGTAGCCCTCATAAAATATCCAAAACAACCAATTGCAAAATAATGTGCATGATTCCCCTCTCTTCTAAATATAGTGTAGAAAAGGAGGGGATTTTTTGCGTGCATTAGTGTTAACAGCCATCATCATTATTTTTGCTTTTGTCATAAAAGTAGATTTAACAGAGGGATCATTACAGCTCGCTGCCTTTTATCCGAAAGATACAGAAAACGCTATTTGTGAAAAGCAGCGAGAACCAAACTATATCACCGTACAAACTATCCCAGGCGATACTATTCACAGCTTATTTGCACTACATCCTGCAAAAGTACCCATGACCTTTCCTGAACGCTTACAATTATTTTATGAATTGAATCCACACTTACAATTACAGGCACTCGTCCCTGGTGAAAATATTAAGCTTCCTCTGTCATTTGAATTTGAAAACAAATGTGGAAAATGAAAAGTTAGCGTTTCTTCCTTGTCCTTATTTTCTTACACTGCTAAAATAAATGTCAGTGACGGTCGAAAGTATGGCCCGAAAAGGAGAGAAAGTTAATGAGTGAAATTTGTCACCGTACAAATACACGTCCTGTGCGTGTCGGTAATTTAACAATTGGTGGTAGTAATGAATTATTCATTCAAAGTATGTGTACAACAAAAACACATGATGTCGAAGCAACAGTAGCAGAAATTCTTCGTCTTGAAGAAGCAGGTTGTCAAATTGTTCGTGTCGCAGTACCAGATGAGCGTGCAGCGGATGCGATTGCAGAAATCAAAAAACGTATCAATATTCCATTAGTAGCTGATATTCACTTTGACTATAAATTAGCTTTAAAAGCAATTGAAAATGGTATCGATAAGGTTCGTATTAACCCAGGTAATATTGGGCGTAAGGAAAAAGTAGAAGCTGTTGTGAATGCAGCTAAGGCTAAAGGTATTCCAATCCGCATCGGGGTAAACGCTGGTTCATTAGAACGTCATATTCTAGAAAAATATGGTTATCCTACTGCGGACGGTATGGTAGAATCTGCCCTTCACCATATTAAAATTTTAGAAGACTTGGACTTCCACGATATTATCGTATCCATGAAGGCATCAGACGTAAATCTTGCGGTAGAAGCCTATGAGAAAGCAGCTAAAGCCTTTAATTATCCTTTACATTTAGGGATTACTGAATCAGGTACACTATTTGCTGGTACTGTAAAATCAGCAGCTGGCCTTGGAGCAATCCTTTCAAAAGGTATTGGTAATACTTTACGTATTTCTCTATCTGCTGACCCTGTTGAAGAAGTAAAAGTAGCACGTGAGCTATTAAAATCATTCGGTCTTGCTTCTAATATGGCAACGCTTATTTCATGTCCAACATGTGGTCGCATCGAAATTGATTTAATTACCATTGCTAATGAAGTAGAAGAATATATTTCTACACTTAATGTACCATTAAAAGTAGCTGTTCTTGGCTGTGCGGTAAATGGACCTGGTGAAGCACGTGAAGCAGACATCGGTATTGCAGGTGCACGTGGTGAAGGTTTACTATTTATGAAAGGCAAAACAGTTCGTAAAGTGCCTGAAGAAACAATGGTTGAAGAGCTGAAAAAGGAAATCGATAAATTAGCAGCTGAAATGGCAGAAAAACGCGCTGCTGAAGAAGCAGAAAAAGCGAACGCCTAAGGAGGTGCTAGCATGAATAAGCCCCGCTTTGGAATTGATATTGATGGGACAGTGACATGTCCGAGTACACTCATTCCACATATCAATAAACAATATAATGTAAATATTACGCTTGACGATGTGTGCGAATATGATTTTTTATCAGCATTTCCTCACCCCGTTGATCGTGTTGCATTTAATACATGGTTTAAAGAAAATGAACCCTATATGTATGAGGTATCTGAAGCGGCTAAAGATGCGAAAGATATTTTACATGCATGGAAAGATAACTACGAGCTTTATTACATCTCTGCTCGTGGTGAGAATGTATCTGATGTTACAGTAAATTGGTTTAAAGCTCAGTCAATTCCGTACGATCATATCGAGCTCATCGGTAGCCATGATAAGGTTTCCGTAGCTAAAAAACATGGTGTTGAGGCATTTTTTGAGGATAAGCATGATAATGCGGTCATACTTGCAGAGGAATTAAAAATACCCGTCGTATTATTTGACACTCCATATAACCGTCTTGCTGTTCCTGACAATGTCGTACGAGTTTATAACTGGCAAGAAGCCAATCAATTTATTACCAATTATTTCAAATAATGCAGTAAAGAGTCGTGTTCAAGTGCTGAACACGACTCTTCTTATTCCTGTCTCTTTATACTTCAAGTATTCCTCGTAACCAACGCTCAACAAAATTTTCAAAGGTAATACCATAGTTTTCATAAACACTATGGTATACAAAATAAGTCCCTAATCGCTCAAGTAATTCATCATTAATCTTCATCACAAACCGCTCCTTTTTTATAATTTTACTGAATTTTCAGATACCTAAACTTCCGATTTTCTTGACATTCGAGTGGAGTTCGTATCGTTGCAAAACCGTCACAATCTGCCTCCTTCATGCCCTTTCTTCGTATTTTTCTTTTCGTTAATATAGTAGTAACAACTTGCAAAACTGGAGGGACTACTTGTGAAATGGATGACAAAGGTAGCTAGTATAACATGTCTCTGTGCGTTGCTAGCTGGTTGTGGAGATCGGCTTTCTGAAATTAAAGATGCAGCATCTGGCATAAATTCAGCAGCAAACTCCGCAGCTAGTGCAGTTAGTCGCGATGTACATGCTATACGAGCAATTGACATTAACTATAAAGATACATCCTTTACAGTTAATGACCTATTTAAAACTATTTTACGTGACGTACGCTGGGATTATGACGCTAAAAAAAATGAGCTTCATGTGAAGGGGACATGGCAGGCACCACTATTTTCAGAGCAAACGTGGGATGATACTATGAAAAAACAACTCTCGGAAACTGGTGTAGTAAGGGTTACATGCACTTTAACAGACAATATGATTGAAAGTACTTCTACAAATGTAACACTTGTTTTTAATGATGAAACAATTCTAGAAATGACTGGTGAAAATGCGCTTCACCACTTATATGATACATATTTACAAAAATAAACTCTGTGGCTTTTAAACAAGGCTGTTTCCCCAAAAATTGTTACTATAAAAAAAGGCTCATCACCATAACGTATGGTTGATTTCCGTTCCGACTGAGCGCTTTGTAGCTGCCGCTTTGCTCTCGCTACAGAAAACATTTGTAGCTGCCGCTTCGCTTTCGCACAGATAAAAAATTGCCGCTGACGCTTCGCTTTCGCGCAGAGCAGAGGTTCCTGGGGGGCGTCCGATGAGCCGCTTGGGGCAACAGATGTTTTTTGCGCGAAAGCGTAGTGCTAACGTAGCGGCAGCAGCACGATGTTGGTCACGAAGGCGTTATCACAGGACGTGATGCTTTTAGCCTTCGTTCCTCAGCCTGCTCGCTCCAGAGCCCCATCTGTGACGCTAATCTCTAAGGAGTCGCCCAGTATCCACTTCAATCAACTAATATACAGGGCATATAATTTAAAAAATGTCATCCACACCTTTTGGTGATAAACCAAAAAAGGCAGATTTAATCTACAAAACGTGTAGAATATATCTGCCTTTTTTGATATTTCGTGAATCGAATTTTTAACTAAAGAACCCCATTTATCGCAGCCCCTTCTAGACTGTTATTCTGTAGAGAGGATATGTATTTTTTCTAAATAATACTTCACGATAGCTAAATATTCTCTGGTGTAGTACTTAATACGAAATTCAGGTGGTGTTGCAGCTGGTAAGCCGGTAACGTTAAGTCCTAAATCTTCAGCAATGGATTCGGCTCGATAGAGATGGAATCGGTTTGTCACAACTACGACTGTGGAATCTTTGTCTATGTAATCCAATGAATACTGAAAGTTTTCAAGTGTGCGAGTAGAATTGGATTCGGTGATGATTCGTTGTTCATCAATACCTAATTGTATTAATGATTCTTTAATTACAGAAGCTTCAGACACAATTTCGTCCTGCCCCTGGCCACCAGATGCGATTGCAATTGTATTTGGATTCTCTTTTAAGTATGTAGCTGCGGTCGTGATGCGCTCGAGCAGCAGACTAGACGGTTGATCCCCCGATAAACGTGTACCTAAAATAATGAGGTAATCTGCATCTTCTATCGCAGTATCTTTGCCTTGAGACACGATAAGTAAGTGTAAGCAAAGAAAAAAAACAAGTACTGCCGCGAGCAATATAGTGATAAGCTTGAATATCTTCTTCATAATAATCTCCTTTTTACATTGTAACGATTGACATTATATAAATTTTCGGTAGCAAATTTCAATTTATATTGTTGATGTCCAAAATATAACTATAACATCTTCACCTAAAACAATCTCGCTCGGTGGCAGTTCTTTAGTAAATAAATCCATCCCCTGAAGAAGTCTTACAATTTAGAAATATTGTGCCCTATTATTTGAAATTCATAAAAGCATCACGTTATAATCAAAGTATCACGTGATGGTTCGGAGGTGTTTGCATTGGGACAGAGAAATTAAAAATTGGCGAGCTTGCAGAAAAAACTGGCATTACAAAAAGAACAATTGATTATTATACAAACATAGGCCTATTAGCAGCTGAACGATCTGCATCAAATTATCGCTACTACGCCCCTGCAATGATTGAACGACTTCATTATATTGAGCAACGCAAACAAGAGGGTCTTTCACTCATAGACATACAACATGAACTTAACATCACGCCGTACGAAGAAATCGATGTACAAATATTACGTATAAAAATGCAAGATTTAGAGCATGATGTAACTTCTTTACTTGAAAAAATGAACAAACAAGACAATAAAGATATTGAAAAGATAAAAAAAAACGTTTCACCCGAAAGCATTGCACTTATGCAATCTTTACTATTACTTATTCATAATTAGGAGGTGACGTTCTGTTCATACAGAACGACTATTTGGAGACCATACTTAACTTATCGATTTTCACTATTTTATTAGCTTTAACTGGCTTTTTCGTGGCAACAGAATTTGCCATTGTAAAAGTGCGTTCCTCAAGACTTGACCAATTGATTGCAGAGGGCAATAAAAGAGCTATTTCTGCTAAGCATGTTGTCAATCATTTAGACGAGTATCTTTCTGCCTGTCAGCTTGGTATAACTGTAACAGCACTTGGTATCGGGATGGTCGGTGAAAAAACTTTTGAATTTATGCTACACCCCCTTTTCGACATGATTGGCATTTCAGATAAATATATGACGATTTTTACAATTGGTAGCGCTTTTGCCATTGCAACATTTTTACACGTTGTTGTCGGTGAGTTAGCACCCAAAACTGCTGCCATTCAAAAGGCTGAAAAGATTACACTTCTTTTTGCCAAACCTATTATGTTGTTCTATAAGGTGATGTATCCATTTATCTGGTTCTTGAACGGCTCAGCTCGAGTGTTAGTTGGCATATTTGGTATGAAGCCTGCATCTGAGCATGAGTTATCCCATACAGAGGAAGAATTGCGCTTACTGCTATCTGAAAGTTTTAAAAGTGGTGAAATCAATAAAACAGAGCTAAAGTTTGTAAATAATGTCTTTGAATTCGATCAACTTATTGCTCGTGAAATTATGGTACCTCGAACAGAAATTGTTGGAATTGAAAAAAATGATTCTTTTACAAAGATCATTCATTTTATCGCGGATGAGAAATATACTCGATATCCTGTTTATGATGGTGATCGTGATAATATTTTAGGCTTTATAAATGCCAAAGAATTGTTTACACACGGTTTGCTTGAGCAATTAACAGATGACTCTTTAATTCTTGAAAATTTCATTAATCCTGTAATCCGAGTAATTGAAACGATTCCAATTCAAGAACTACTTGTGCGTATGCAAAAAGAGCGAATTCATATGGCCATATTAATGGATGAATACGGTGGAACATCAGGGCTTGTTACAGTGGAAGATATTTTAGAAGAAATTGTTGGTGAAATTCGCGATGAATTTGACGATGATGAAATTGCAGAAATCCGAAAAGTAAGTGACAATCACTATATTTTAAATGCAAAAATGCTCATTGAGGATGTTGAAAATCTATTAAATGTAACACTTGAAGCAGAAGAAGTTGAAACATTGGGCGGTTGGTTTTTAACATTGAATAATGGCATTAAAGCAACTCGAAATATCGAATTAGCTCCATATGTATTTAGTATCTTTGAGCAGCATGGCCATCAGATTCATTTTATCGAGGTTCGTCCCCTTCGTAAAATTATATCTGCTGTAACAGAAGCATAAGACAACCGGTACATTTTTCATACATTTAACTTTACCAGCATCACCCAATAGGTCTATACTAGTTTTTCTAGATACTTTCGTCTTATTCCATTATTAGGTATATACGTATATAATAGAAACATGAATATGATTCTATTTTCAGGGGGCATCACATAATGAAATTATTTAAGCTATATCATTCGGACGGTATTCATATCATTACCGACGTCAAAAAACACAAAACGAACATTGAATTAAAAACGATCACAGGTGAGGTATTATATATTATCGTTGTGACAGACGAAAACTATACAGTATACGATGATCGCTTTGCTGGTGCTTCAAAGCAATTAAACTCAGTGGAGGCATTTGATATTGACGGCAACTTCCGTAGCTTGGATTTTGATAATATGCGTTCACTTTTCAAAGAGGCATTTACGAGGCTAATGCAAGAAATCGCAGAATGTGTCAATGATAATAGTGAGCTAGTAGATATTGATACACTACGTCATAAAATAAGCGATCAAATTAAAGGTATCCATTTCCGCGTTATTTCTGATACGAAAAAATACGAGATGTAAGCATTTAACAGACTGTCCAACATTCTATTTTTGGACAGTCTGTTTTTTACGTTACAAAATGCATCGACACACTCGCCATTCATCAAAAAATATCCTCGCCCCCTCATTTCCCACGATTTAACCACAATTACTAGCGAAACAGAAAACACAGTTTACCACTTTCATGTATAATGGTACTTAACTATCTGAAAGGAAGGGTGTTTGGATGAATCGTGAACAATTAATCACACTTATTTCAGAAAAACTGAAATTAATCCGTACTGAAAAAGATTTAACGCAGGATCAGATGAGTGATTTACTAGGACTTTCTAAAAAAACACTTGTTCAAATTGAAAAAGGTCGTATTCAGACTGCCTGGACTACAACTGTTGCGGTTTGCGCATTATGCCGAGAAAGCTCAATTTTACAGCATGAGCTCGGTGGTGATCCACTTGAAATTGTTGACTTAATCGCTAATAATGGAACATTACAACCTAAAGAAAAAACGATGGGTGGATACATATGGTGGAAAAATCTTAGAGAATACAATGGTTATCGCTTACAACAAAACGCCATTAGTCAGCATTTTCGAATTCTAGATACAAACAACTATCGACTACTATCAACATTTGATGAATCATTGGCCGAGCAAGAATGGGAAAAGATTACAGTATAAATCAATTATGCCTCGGCATAATTGCATCCGGAATCGGCTTTATGCTTAGGCCTGCAGATGTTTTTTGGTGCGAAAGCGTAGTGCTAACGCAGCGGCAGCAACAAATGTTTTTTGTGCGAAAGCGTAGTGCTAACGCAGCGGCAGCAACAGATGTTTTTTGTGCGAAAGCGTAGTGCTAACGCAGCGGCAGCAACAGATGTTTTTTGTGCGAAAGCGTAGTGCTAACGCAGCGGCAGCAACAAATGTTTTTTGTGCGAAAGCGTAGTGCTAACGCAGCGGCAGCAACAGATGTTTTTTTGTGCGAAAGCGTAGTGCTAACGCAGCGGCAGCAACAAATGTTTTTTGTGCGAAAGCGTAGTGCTAACGCAGCGTCAGCAACAGATGTTTTTTGTGCTAAAGCGTAGCGGCAGCGGCACCGATGCAGGTCAGTTAGCCGTTTTCGCATGAATGCGATGATTTTAGGTTAACATCCTTTGTGAACTCCTTTACGATACCGTTACATCCGCCAGAGACTTTAACTTCTTTCAGCGGATGTTTGGACACCCGCTGAAAAGTTACTTAATACCGCATTCATCTCACCATCTATAGAAGCGGTGACTTCTGTAACTGACGCTTTGCTTTCGCTACAAAAACCATTTGCTGAAAGAAGTTAAATTTTGTTCGCGTTTAACGTAAAAGCACAATGTTTCTACGTTAAGTGCGAGTAGTACTACAATCCCCTCCACCATTCAGTTACGGAAGACTCAGCGTGGTCGAAGCCTCCTCGTCGCTCATACTTCGCTCTATGTACTTTCATATCATACCTACTTTTTAAATCAAGAACAGATTTTAGCCAAAAAAAATTAGTTTAGCATCTATTACTATCACACCAATAGATGTATTTGCAATGGCGTCATTATATTTTTCATAGCCTCGTTGAATTTGCTGTAGCAAATAAATCTTCGTATGATCTAGCGAACACTATAGACAAATGAATATGAAAATGAAATCACCTCTTCATATGATAAAGTATAAATAGATACTAGTGGTATGGAGTGATAACTTTACAATCAATCTTTTGGTGTAATGTTAGATCAGTTGAATTATGCAAAACTATTCTTGATACTTAATAGTAATTGCTTTAATACTGGAGAGGATGCGCTTTATGGATCGAATACTAGCAATTAGTGATATACATGGAGAATTGGACCTTTTTGAAGAATTATTATTAAAAGCTAAGTATGATACTATGCAAGATCAGCTATTTTTACTTGGCGATTATATTGATCGCGGGCCTTCATCTAGTGGCGTTTTAAACTTAGTGGGTGAATTGCAAACAAAAGGTGCACGTGTTCTACTAGGAAATCATGAAGCCCTTATGTTAAAAGCCTGTCGCTCCGGGCACCCCAAATCTTGGAATCATTGGGTGAAACTTTGCGGTGGTCATGCAACTCTTGCAAGCTATGGTTATCAGTTAGACGATTTTAAGGAAGCCATTGAAAACGATACATTACCTAGCTTTATCCAGACCTTACCAAAGCTCGAAGAACATTTACAGCTTATTGAAACCTTTGATATTTATATCGAATTAGAGGATGTCATTTTTGTACATGGTGGTGTTGTTCCTGGAGTAGCTATGACAGAGACAGATCCGATGCAATTTTTATGGATTCGTGAAAATTTCCATGCTGGTTATCAAGGAGAAAAAGCTGTAATCTTTGGCCATACACCTACCTACAAACTTCACCAAAATCCAACAGAGCACAGTGTCTTTTTTGGTGAAAATAATATCATTGGAATAGATGGTGGGGCTGTTTTTGGAGGTCAGTTACACGCTATAGAATGGCCAAGTCGTCAAATAATCTCAGTGGAAAGGAAAAAGCCAACAAGTGTAGAATAACCTGTTGGCTTTTCGTGCTGAATGAAGCTTTAATACAATTTAAAAATAACACCTACTACAGAGTAAACAATAACCGTTGAAAATAAAATTGTCATATGGATAAGTGAGAAAACAAACATTTTGGTTGCCCACTTCGTTTGATCTTTATTACTACGATAGCCATAAATACTCATTACAAGCCATGCGATGCTTAGTAAAAGTGCAACAAGCATAATACCAACACTTAAAGTGCCAAATAAGAAGCTTGAAAAAATCAATAATATTAAATAAAAGTTCGTTTGATAATAAGTACGGCGCATCCCTTTTACAACTGGCAGCATAGGAACTTTAGCCGCTTCATAGTCAGCATGCTTACGAATAGCAATGGCATAAAAATGGGGCATCTGCCAAATGACCATCACGAAAAATAGACCAAGTATCGCAGGATGTGTAATATCATTAGAAACAGTAGCCCAACCAATTAAAGGTGGAATTGCCCCTCCGATACTCCCAATTTCCGTGTTATAAATTGTGCGTCGTTTTGTCCACATTGTATAGGGTACTACATATAAAAACACCCCTAAGAGACCGAATGCCGCAGCTAATGGTGAAGCAAGTCCTAGCAAAGCTACCCCGGTAATGAGCATGGCAAAAGCTAATATCAACGTAGATTTCGCTGACATTTCACCTGTTACAGTTGGTCGACTTTGCGTACGAGGCATAATAGCGTCAATGTCACGGTCGTATACATTATTAAATGCTCCAGCAGCCCCAATAACAAGTGCAGAACCAATCGTAGCAAAAATAATTTCAGGTATATTCTCTACAAATGTCATTTTATTTTTGTAAATACCTAACGTTAAACCAGCCCACATAGGAATTAAATTTGATTTAATGATTCCTGTTTTAACTGTCTGCGCTAAAATAGTAGAGCGTGAGGACTTCCCTGATGATTTCTTAGAAGATTGTAGCTTATGCTCCGTTTTTAGATTTTGTTCCATTCATCTTAATTCCTTTTCTCTCAAAATTTCTACACGCTTTACTCGATCGAAAGCGACAAAATTTCCAATCAATTATGCCTCGGCATAATTGCGTCCGGGATCGGCTTTGTGCTTAGGCCTGCACGAGGGCCGACACGATGTCGGTCATTTCGGTAATGCCACAGGACGTGGCGTTTTTACCGATGCAGGTCAGTTAGCCGTTATCGCATGGATGCGATGATTTTAGGCTAACATCCTTTAAGAACTCCTTTCCGATTCCGTGACATCCGCCGGAGGCTTTGGGCCAACGTGATGTTGGTCACTCAGTCGTTGCCACAGGACGTGGCGTTCTTAGACTGAGTTCCTCTATTTCAGTGGGTGTTTGAACACCCGCTGAAAGAAGTTAAACGTATCAAATTTTAATTTTACCTCTTTTAGATAGAGTCTGTCTCTATGTTCACATAAAGTACATGATTTTCTTTTCTGATGTATAAAAATCAATTACGCTTTGGTGTATTTACCACTTTCGTTTGAAGACCCACTGCATGGGAGGTACAATTGCATTCATCTCACCAATTGGTCTTCTACTGAATGAAAATAAAGATACACGTCCCATTCACAACATCTTCTATGATACCACCGACTGACGTGAATTTGAACCTAATTAGCTTGATTCTTAGCATATTACTATTCAAGTAAAACAATCTACTCTATACTAATGTGTATGTTTTAACTTTATGAAGGAGTGTCTACCACGTGAAATACGGATTTATCGGCCTTGGAAATATGACTACAGCTATTATTAAAGGAATGTGCAAAAGCGGAGATTTTGATTCCACTTTTATTTATGGCTATAATCGTACCAAAGCAAAAACAACAAAATTAGCAACCTCTTTCGGTATTCAAGCCGCAAGCTCTATTGAAGATATTATGTCAAATTGTGACGTCATTATCCTTGGTGTTAAACCCCAAATGTTACCTGATGTTTTACCTGAGGTGAAAAAGCATTTACAAGACAACCATGTCATTGTATCCATTGCTGCTGGTAAAAATATTACATACTTCCAAGGTTATCTATCTGAAGTTACCCCTATTATTCGTGTAATGCCAAATATCAATGCGCTTATCGGTGCCTCTACAAGCTGCTATACAACAAGTGAGCAAGTATCAGATATACAGCTTCAACATGTCATTTCACTGTTTGAAACAGTTGGAACAATTATCGAGATCCCTGAACACCTATTTTCGATATTTACAACGATTGGTGGTGCTTCACCAGCATTTACTTATATGTATATTGACGCTTTAGCACGTGCTGCTGTACGTGAAGGGATGCCAAAAAGCATGGCTCTTGATATTGCAGCAAATGCAGTACTCGGTAGTGCAAAAATGATTTTACAATCACAGGAACACCCATGGGCACTTGTAGACCAGGTATGTTCACCAGGCGGGACAACAATTCAAGGTGTATCCTCATTACAAAGTAATCATTTTGAAACAACCATTCACGATGCAGTAGCTGCCGTGACTGACAAGGATCGCAGCTTATCGAAATAGCTCTTAATTGATCTACTAAAGAATAAAAGTGAAACCGAGACATCCTACATGCCTCGGTTTCACTTTATTGAATATTATCTTGTAATTCCTGCGCTAAAAATGCAGTTAGATCACGTAAATTTTCTGGTGTAACACCGTGGCCATCTGGATACTGTTTAAATGTCACAGTAGCACCAAATTGCTCAAAGATTTCTTTACTTTCAGCGCCCCATTGCGACGGGATAATATAATCATAATCACCATGAGAAATAAATGCATGTAAATGATTAACTGGTCGAATTGCATATTCCTCTGTAACGAATTTTGGCGTGTAGCCACTTAACGCTACAATTCCCGTAATTAAATTCCCCATTGCAAAAGCAAGTGATTGTGCCAAAACAGCTCCTTGACTGAATCCAAGCACGTACACTTTATGTAGATCAACTTGATATTCTTCAATTGCCTCTAATATAAATCGTTGTAATGCCACTAACACTTTATCAAAAATTTCACGGTCTGGGTTTCCGACCTCTTGGATCGTGAAAAAAGCATAGCCCGGCTTTTGCGTAATAGGTCCACGTAAACTAAAAATATGGCATTGTTCTTTAAAATCCTGTACTAATTGTGGTAAATCATCTTCATTACTACCCATTCCATGCAATAAAAAGATTGCCGGGTATTTTTTATTCGGGTCCATATTCGTAGGTTGTGTATGTTTAAATGTAAATGGTGTATTCATTGAAAAAATTCCTTTCTGATGTCCTTACTATCTCCTTATTATACTGCATAAGGTAATTAGACAAGAACAGGATTGCCTCATTATCATTTTAATAAATGACATGCAAAATTTTAGTTATGAGTATAAATACTGCCCTACCGATTAAAGTTTAACTTTATTAATAATCCCATCGGTGTGATACGCAATATAGCCGTTAATAATACGAATTGTTTCTTGTGGATCTGCGTTAAAAAGTACTTTTGATTGCTCAGGTGTTGAGACAAGCACTGTTAATAAATCTATGCGCATTGAATGTCCAGCAGAGCTATAAGCATAATCGTAGACAATATCTTCCTCTGTCATACCTTCTGTCTCATATTGCTTATGGAACAATTCTTTAGCGGCATCCATTTGTTCCGCTACCTGCTGACGAATACGCATTTGATGCATCAAAAGCTCTTCTTCTAACACAGTAGTCTTTAACCACTCTTTCTTGTCGAGCATTCCCAAAAATTCTTTTTCCCAAACTTGCTCATTTTCAGTAAAATACAACATATTGACCATCAGCCTATCCCAAAAATCAATTTGTGTTGCTGCCGATTTACGGTATATTGCAATTGTCTCTTTAAAGTGCTCCTCAACTTTCGTAATATTCATATTGCGCACTAAATGATTACAGACATCTTCAATAAATTTATTTGCCACTTCTTGTGCCATCCAAAAACCCGTCCTTTATCTTACAAATCATTTCCCCACTATCATACCATGATTGGAGAATATAAAGAAACGGGCAACGTATACCGCCTTCCATGTAGGCTGTTGAAATAGTTTTCATCATTGACATAGCTTCAGAAACAAAAAGGAACATCTTCGCCATATAAATGAAACGAAGATGTTCTCGATTGTCACTTTATTCATTTCGCCTTGGCATAATTGTAGCTGTCGCTTCGCTTTCGCTACAGATAAACAATACGTCCGGAGGCTTTATCTTATGAAAACACATAGCTATCCATATTATCTATTGTATTTTGAATAGCATCCTTTAATGATCGCTGATGCTCGCCGCAAACAGCCAGCGCCTGCTCTAATGTCATCGCTGCATTTGCCATAAACGGCGCCATCTGTAAATCCTTCGCTAATTGAATCAGAACAAGTGCTTTATTCCATAGCCAACGCGCATTTTTTGCATCTAAATTAATCGCTTGCTCCAAGTAGCCTAGGGCGTCGAATGGCATCCAACCGAAGCGGTGCATCGTTTGCCCTGTAATCCCCCAGTATAAAGCTTTATTAGGGTTTTCTTTTACAGCTTGTTTAAAACAATGGACACTCTCATTGTAGTGATGTGCAAACAAAAACAGTTCACCCTGCGTAAAGAATGATTGTGCCTTTTCATTTGGAGTACCTGTTTTCGCTACATCCTCTAGCTCCTTAATACGCTGAGAAAACTGTGCTTCATCTTTTATCGCACGAATTTCCACGACGACATCCGATTCAGGATAGCTTTCATCTGTTCGTTCTTCATGCTGAGTTTCCACAAACAACGTAGCCTTTGGATAGCTAGCAAAATCATACTCTTCCAATAATTTAATATATTGATCAGCTAACGCTTTCTCGCTGTCATCTGTAACTTGCTTAGCTACCTCATAGCATTTCATTAGCTCGCCATTATAAAAATAATCATCCATTGTCATTCAATATTCCTCCAATGTACAGCTCGTCAGTATATTCAGTATACACTACAAAAATCAATTTCGCCTTGGGCTAATTACCTTAAGATTTCGAATTGTTCTCAGGTATGTACAAGCATTTACTGAATGAAGATAAAAAAAGACTGCTCAAAATAACTTTTGAGACAGTCGTAGCCTTCCTTATTTTTTTAATACTTCTAAATAAGCACGTAACTCTTCTTCTGGTAATGCACCGACAAAGCGGTCAACCTCTTTACCATCTTCAAAGTGAATGAATGTTGGCGTCGCTTTAAAATTGTATTGATCAAATAAATCCCCGTATTCATAAGTGTTTAATTGAACAATATCAACACCCAGCTCCTTAGCAATCGGCATTAATACTGGTGTGAAGGCTTGACAATGTACACATGTCGGACTGAAGAAATAAGCATTGACATCTTCACCAGCTTTTATTTTTTTCTCAAGTTCTTCAGGTAACATTATGTTTTGGTAATTTTCATCATCTAATTGATCAATTGTTTCTTGTTTTAGTACTTTGTCGCCATAAGGATTCTTTGCACTTGTTAACTTACTTTCGTTCGATACTTTTGTTAGCATAACAATTGCTATAAATAACACAACAATAACTGACCCAATAATTAGTAGTTTTTTCACTAGAATGTGTTCCTCCTTTTCTACACTAAAAAATCCTAGTTTTAGTGTATTCGCGATTGATTATAAAGTTTTTTTAAACCCTAGTAAACTAATTTGTCTTTTAAAAATAAGTTTTTCTACAATCCAAACATAATTCCGCCCATTTTTGGGACCATAAATAGTACAAAGCTTAATATAAAGGTGGAGTGGTTAATAATATGAAACACACTATCCAACAAGTTTTTCAAATATATAAAAGTGATATCCATAATATCTTAACAAACTGGGTAGTTGCTGTCATTATTGGTGGACTTATCTTTTTACCTTCTCTTTATGCGTGGCTCAATATTTATGCCTCTATGGATCCTTATGCCCATACAGCCAATATGAAAATTGCTATTGTCAACGAAGACACAGGAGCGAATGTTAGAGGAGAAGATATACATGTCGGTAACGATGTAATCGCTAATTTAAGCACAAATACAAGCTTTTCTTGGCAATTTACAACTCGTGAAAAAGCCATGGATCGTTTAAAAAACGGTGACTATTTTGCGGTTATCGTAATCCCTAGTGACTTTTCACAAAAACTAACCTCCATACTGTCAAATCAGCCTACTAAAGCGCATATCGATTATTATGTAAATGAAAAAATAAATGCAGTCTCACCCAAAATTACAATTAAAGGTGCTAGTGGCCTAACTCAACAAGTTTCTAGTGAATTTATCTCAACTGTCAATGGAACACTTTTCGCTATTTTTAATACGATCGGTGTTGAGATGGAACGGGAAATTCCAAACTTAAGAACGTTTGAAAATTATATTTTTACAATTGAACAACATCTTCCTGGTATTGAGACCTTTTTAGCACAAACCGCTAAAGGTGGCAAAGAAGCTGAGACATTACTGAACCACACGATGACCCAAGTTCCTGAGGTTGAAAAATTAACGAATGAAGGTCTTACAACTATTCAACAAGGTTTAAAATTGATTAATGAAGCTGACACACTGTTCACCGAGCTATCCCCTATCATTAAAAAGGATTTAGAAGCTGTCCAAAATATTGCGCAACGATTTACAGAGCTAGTAGGGAAGCTAGAAAATGCTAATGTGGATACAGCAACCATTGCCCAAACAAAGGATGCGATTAAGAAACAGCTGGATGCATCTCACGAAAAAATAAATTCTAGCATACAAACACTTGAAGCACTGCAAAAATTAACACAAGCTGATGCTTCAACTCGTAAACAGCTTGAAAACAAAGTACAAAACATCCTGACAGCACTACAGCAAAGCAATTCTGAAGAGGTTAAAACTTTACTTAATAAAAAAATCATTGAACAACTTGAAGCTATACGCGGAGATTTACAGGCAAATCCTAGTTTAACTGATTATTCATTAAGCTCTCTAACAGCATTAAATCAGCTAAATACGTTACTAACTGACGTCTCAAATAAAGTTCAGCAGTTAAATAATATTGATGGAGAAAAGATCAAAAAAGATCTCGCTGATGTTCAAAGTGTTGCGCAAAATGCTTCGAACAATCTGAATCAATTCCTTACTCATTATAACGATCATCTAGAACCACAAATTCGCACGACCCTGACTTCTGCGAAAAATACATTAACAAATGCATCATCCATGTTAACGGATGTAAAAAGTTTTCTTCCTCAAGTATCAGATCGTTTAACAAATGCAAAAAATACGTTAGCGACAGCTAATAAAACAATTGCTACAGTACAATCGAATTTCCCTGCTTTAAGTACAAAAATTAAGAATTTAGCGGAGAAGCTAAGAACATTAGAAAGCGAAGCAGATATTTCTGAAATTGTTCAATTATTGAAAAACGATGTCAATGCCGAGCGGGATTTCTTTGAGGAGCCTATTAAGCTTCAGGAACATAGGATGTTTCCGATTGCTAATTACGGAACAGCTATGACACCATTTTACACTGTACTTTCCATCTGGGTTGGCTGTTTATTATTAATTTCACTTTTATCTGTTGATATTCACGATAATCATCAATACAGTATTCGAGAAATATACTTTGGACGTTTATTAACATTTGCGACTTTTTCATTTATCCAAACGCTCATTATTACAATAGGAGATATCGTTCTTTTAGATGGATCCATTAGTGCGCCTTATTACTTTATACCATTTGGGCTATTGATTAGCTTAGTGTTTGTTACAGTTGTCTATACACTAGTTTCGGTATTCGGAAATGTTGGGAAAGCGTTAGCCATTGTCATGTTAGTGTTACAAATTGCAGGTTCTGGCGGCACATATCCAGTAGAATTATTACCAAAGTTTTTCCAAATAATAAACCCATTTTTACCTTTTACTTATGCAATTGAAATGATGCGAGAGGCTGTTGGTGGTATTATTTGGTCCAAGGTATTGGTGGATCTCGCCTTTTTATCTTGCTTCTGGCTCATTTTTATTCTATTTGGTTTCTTCATGAAAAAATTATTGAGTGAGAAAATGGAACTTTTAATGAACAAAACACGTGGATTAGATATTTTTCATTGATTTTCACCTGCGCTTCCTGTCAATGTTTAAGCGAACGATGGTATAATGGCAGTATTGTAAACATGTGGGAGGCGCTTTTATTGAAAAAACTACTATCTATTTTTGCTATATCGTTATTAGTGTTAAGTGCTTGTGGTGAGGAGAAAAAAGTTGCTGAAAAAAATCAAAACGAAACGCCAAAAGAAGCTTCACACGAAGAACATGCACATGCTACTGGAGATATTCAGGAGGAAACTGCATCTGCAGAAGTGCTACCATCCTTTTTAAATAATCAAACTGAAAATATTCGCTTAGTGTATCAAATTGCTGGTCAGTCTACAGAAATTCTAGAATGGATGCCATGCTATTGTGGATGTGGCGATTCAGTTGGACATAAAAGCAATCTAAACTGCTTTATTCAAGAAAAACGCGAGGATGGAACAATTGTCTGGGATGATCACGGTACGCGTTGTAACGTTTGCCTAGAAATCGCTGTACAGTCTGCAAAAATGCATAAAGATGGCATGAGTCTCAAAGAAATTCGTCAAACAATTGATGACACATATAAAGAAGGCTACGCAAAACCAACACCGACGGACATGCCTGCTTAATAAAAAAACTCATCGTTATGATGAGTTTTTTTATTATTTAACTAGCTGTAGCACCGTTTTAAAATGTGGATGATCAGCACGTTGTAGTAGCTCATATAAAATCATTTCTGTGCTTGTGGGTAAAATTCCAAGTGCCTTCATCTTCTCTAGCCCTAACTCTTTATTGGCCTTTGTACGAGAGGACACGGCATCTACAACAACTTCGACCTCAAACCCTTGCTCTTTTAGCTGTCTTGCTGTTTGGTAGACACAAATATGTGTTTCGATCCCTGTCACGATAAATTGAGTACGACCACTTGCCTTCAATGCATCGACAAATTCTTGCTCCTGGCAAGCACTGAATGCCATTTTAGCAATAGCTTGCCCTTGAAGATGCTGAGCAATATTTAATGCAGTCCCACCTAAACGACTAGGATTTTGTTCAAGCCATAAAATAGGTACTTCCAATGCCTTCATAGCTTGTACCAGCTTTGACACATTGTCAATCACCGCTTCACTTTCATCAACAATTGTCGCTAACTTACCTTGTACATCAACGACAACTAAACACGCTTCCTCTATTGTAAACATTTAAAACACCCCTTACTTCATTTTCACAGTTCATTATACCGAAAGATACTTGGTTTATGGAGAAAGTTAAAAAAATTTCCGTCCATCCTATATTAACGGCAAATATCATCAATATTACACCTTAACCTCCATCGAACCAGTGCATATAACGGTAATATGGGCAACTTAGGCATATCTAAACAAGATGCTTAATATCATGCACTTCTATGGGCTCTTGTTGTCATAGAAGAATTTCACTAAATGAAGGCTAAAACAATTACCATAAAACTTCTTTTTTCAAACCCGAACATTTTATAACACCAATGATTAACCAATGCGCAAATCACGAAATATAATCTCATATATGCACATCTAAATTTTCATTTGTTCGTATTTAAAGAAAAATACTTTTAAGAATTTATCTCAATTGTGTACATTTTGTTGCAAGCCTGTCGCAATTTTGCTCGAATAGTGAGAATTTTATTTTTTCTCTTGAAAATTGAGTTATAATCCAGTAAAGTGCTTTTATCCCGCTTTAACGGTCAGTACAATACTTTACATTGTATATGAAAGAGATGACTTTGAACTGACCGTAAAAGCCCGATTGGTTCAACTAACAACCAGCAGAGGATGAAAACCCCTGCTGATTGAAGTTTCACTTTATCCCGCTTTAACGGTCAGTACTATGCTCTACATTTATATGAAATAGATGACTTTGAACTGACCGTAAAAGCCCGATTGGTTCAACTAACAACCAGCAGAGGATGAAAACCCCTGCTGATTGAAGTTTCACTTTATCCCGCTTTAACGGTCAGTACAATACTTTACATTGTATATGAAATAGATGACTTTGAACTGACCGTAAAAGCCCGATTGGTTCAACTAACAACCAGCAGAGGATGAAAACCCCTGCTGATTGAAGTTTCACTTTATCTCGCTTTAACGGTCAGTACAATACTTTACATTGTATATGAAATAGATGACTTTGAACTGACCTTAAAAGCCCGAAATTCACCTTATTAAACAACACAAGGAGTGTACCACATTGACACAACGTGCATACAATTTTAACGCAGGCCCATCTGCACTACCAGTAGAAGTATTAGAAAAAGCCCAACAGCAATTAGTAAACTTCCGTGAGTCAGGTATGTCAATTATGGAAATGAGCCATCGTAGCGCCATTTTCGATGAAGTACATAATGAGGCAATTGCTTTATTGAAAAAGCTTTATGCTATCCCAGAAAACTATGAAGTCCTTTTCCTACAAGGTGGAGCTAGTCTTCAATTTACGATGATTCCAATGAACTTCCTACAGGCCGATCAAAAGGCAAGCTATGTTTTATCAGGCTCATGGTCTGAAAAAGCATTCAAAGAAGCGAAATTTTTTGGTATGCCTGTTGAAGCTGCTAGCACAAAGGAAAATCAATATCGCAATATCCCAGCTTTAGCAGACATTCAATTCAATGCGGATGATGCATATGTGCATATCACTTCAAACAATACAATTTACGGCACACAATGGACGGAATTCCCTGAAACAGGAAATGTACCGTTAGTTGCAGATATGTCTAGTGATATTCTTTCTAAGCCAGTTGATGTAAGTAAATTTGGTCTAATCTATGCAGGGGCTCAAAAAAATCTTGGTCCTTCTGGTGTAACAGTAGTTATTATTCGCAAAGATTTGCTAGAAAAAGCGAATAAAAATATTCCAACAATGCTGAAATACACAACGCATGCTGACAGCAACTCTTTATACAATACACCACCAACTTTTGGCATCTATATGCTAGGTGAAGTATTAAAATGGGTTGAATCTAAAGGTGGCGTTGCTGAAATTGCGAAGCATAATGAGTTAAAAGCGAAAGTAATTTATGATGCCATTGACAATAGCAATGGATTCTATAAAGGTCATGCAACACCTGAAAGCCGTTCTTTAATGAACATTACTTTCCGTGTTGCTGATGAAGAGCTTGAAAAACAATTCCTTGCTGAAGCAAAAGCAGCAGGATTTGTTGGACTAAATGGACACCGTTCTGTAGGTGGCTGCCGTGCTTCTACTTATAATGCTGTCCCATTAGAAGCTTGTGAAGCATTACGTGACTTTATGGTAGCTTTCCAACAAAAACACCAATAATCATAAACGACGAATAAATACTATAAATTTAAAGGGGTAGCGCCAAGTGATGTTTCACTTGGCGCTACCCCTTTTTTTACACAGTTTCATGCTTACAATCCGGACACTTACCATAGATCTCAAATTTATGATTTTCAATTTCGTAGTTTGGTAGTTTCTCTCCAAGCATTTCCATAGGACAAAGATTTAACTCCTTGACATTGCCACAATCCAAACAAATAAAATGGTGGTGATGATGTTCAGACTCACAATGCATGCGGAAATTTCGCTCCCCAGATAGCTCAGTTTCTTCCAGTATTCCAAGCTTCACAAATGTTGCTAAGTTACGATAAATTGTATCAAAACTCATACCTGGAAAATCTTTTTTTAAAACATCCAATAAGTCACGAGCTGTTAGATATTTATCTGTTGCTGCAAACATATCTAATATTAACTCCCGCTTATCTGTTTTTTTATAGCCGTTCTCTTTTAAAATTTCCCACGCTCTAGAAACATTCACTGTGCTACCTCCTCTTGTTTTGCAGCCATCTTAAATACTACTTTCTTCGCTAGAATAACTAGTAACAAAATGAAGATGGAAGTGACAACAATTGTACCACCAGGCGCTAGATCCAAATAAAAAGCACTGACAAGGCCGATTAACACAGCTGCTTCCCCAAAGACAATCGAGTAGATGATCGTTTGCTTAAAGCCCTTTGCTAAACGCATTGCAGCAGCCACTGGTAATGTCATAAGTGATGACACAAGCAAAATACCGACTATGCGCATACTTGCAGCAATAACTAGTGCTGTCACAATCATAAATAACAGATGAATCCAACGAGCAGGTAGACCACTAGCTTTTGCATATTCCTCGTCAAAAGATAAAACAAAAAGCTCCTTAAAAAATAACAACAAAAAGATAATAACAACGACAGCGATTCCCACCACTACCCATAAATCCTGACGTGAAACAGCTGATACTGAACCAAATAAATAGCTCATTAAATCTGTGCTAAAGCCACTGGCAAGGGAGATGAAAATAGCACTAATCCCTATCCCACCTGACATAATAATAGGAATGGCAAGCTCCTCATAGTGCTTATATAAACGTCTTAGTCGCTCAATTAAAATTGAACCGCTAACAGAGGCAAGTATACCGAGATAAATTGGATTTAGCATAGCCAAGGCTGGAACAGATTGACTGAGATATAAGCTTCCTGCTATACCTGCAAGTGTCACATGTGACAAGGCATCTGCAATAAGCGACAGCCTGCGAACAACAATAAAAACACCTAGCAGCGGTGCCAATATGCCAATTAATATCCCCGAGAAAAAGGCATTTTGTAAAAATTCATAGTTAAAAATTGCTTCAATCATTGAGCCTTCTCCTTCTAGTGAATCTTTCTCACAGAATGACCATACCAAGCTTCAAGCGCATCCTGAGAAATTGTATCAAATTCATTTTTGTAACCATGGAAGTGGATAGTTTGATTTAAACATGCTACATGGCTGATACGGTTCGACACTGTATCGACATCATGAGTGACAAGAATCATTGTAATTCCCTGTTCCCGATTCAATTTGACCAGCATATCATAAAATGACTGTACATTCTCATGATCAATGCCGACAGTTGGTTCATCTAATATTAGTAGTCTCGGTTCGCTAACTAAGGCTCGTGCAATAAAGACACGCTGCTGTTGCCCACCGGATAATTCACCAATATTACGATTCATAAAAGCTTCCATTCCAACAGCTTTTAATGCTTCTAGTACTTTTTCTTTTGCATCTCGTCCAGGTCTTTTAAATAGCCCTAATTTTTTTGTTAATCCGCTTTTTACTACCTCTTGGACGGTTGCTGGAAATCCTGAATTGAAGGCATTGGATTTTTGTGACACATATCCTATCCATTCACGATGCTTAAAAGTTGCACTTGGTTCACCAAATAACTTTATTTCTCCAGTCATTGGTTTTAATAATCCTAAAATAATTTTTAATAATGTCGATTTCCCAGAACCATTTGGACCGAGAAGTGCTAAAAAATCTCCCTCTTCTACACGGAAAGAGATATTTTTTAATACTTGTGTATAGTCATATTGAAATGACAAGTTTTCAATATCAATAAGTGATTTTTTCATGCATGACCGCTTCTTTCTAATTCAAAATCATTACGATTTACAAATTGTAAGTATAAATGAAATCACTGTTTTTGTAAAGGAAATTAGTTTACTAATAGGCTGTCTCATGTTGTCGAAAAAAGTTTAAATACATTTAGATGTCACTTTTCGCTTTAACAAAGACTTTTTTACTTGAATCACGCTCAAATTACGTTGTAATAGGCATTGATTCTAAAACTTTTAAAGTAAGGGTTTTCAGAGTTGGCACGTCGTTCACAAGAAGGATTTCGTTTCAAAGAAACTAAAAAACTTTAAAAGGGGGATTGGCTTTGAGTATTCAATTTTTACAGCAATTAGCACAAAGTAGTGATAAAGAAGTCGTTGCCATTGCTCGTGCTGAAGGGTTTGAAATTACAACTTCTGAAGTAAAAAAACTACGACCTTATTTGGAGCAATTCTCATTTACTTGGCTCTTTTTAGGTATTCCGAAAGATATACTTGTAGAGGTTGAAGCTGTTTTAGGTAGAAAGCGTTCTAGACAGCTGATCGCACTATTTACAAAATAATAGAAAATAGCCCGAAAATCAGGACTTATGCTAGCTGATTTCGGGCTATTTATTTTCTATCCTCTTAGAGCATCGATTAACTCAGGTTTAAACTCTCCACTACGTAACATCTCAATTTCATGTTTATATGGAGCCGATTTTGATTTGGCATCACTATTTAATGCGACAAAAGGTGTTTCTAAGATTTTAGGAATCTCTTTTAATTGTGGGTGATGTACAACATAATTTAATGCGTCAAAGCCAATATGACCAAAGCCAATATTTTCGTGACGGTCTTTTCCAGCACCGCGAACATTTTTTGAATCATTAATATGCAAGACTTTAATACGATCTACACCTATTAATTTATCAAACTCATTTAATACGCCATCAAAATCCTCGACAATATTGTAACCGGCGTCATGTGTATGGCAAGTATCAAAGCACACTGACAGACGCTCATTATGTGTCACACCATCAATAATTTTGGCAAGCTCTTCAAAGGAACGACCACATTCAGTTCCCTTCCCTGCCATCGTTTCTAATGCGATTTGTACAGGATAATCCTGTGCTAATACTTCATTTAAGCCCTCAATAATTTTAGCAATCCCTGCATCAGCACCAGCGCCTACATGGGCACCAGGATGCAACACAATCTGTGTAGCTTCCAAAGCAGCTGTACGTTCAATCTCAGTCTGTAAGAAATCTACACCAAGACGGAAAGTTTCAGGCTTTTCTGTGTTTGCAATATTGATAATGTATGGAGCATGTACAACAATATTTGTCATGCCATGCTCTTTCATGTGTAGTAAACCGTTCATAATATTAAGGTCAGCAATTGCCTTACGACGAGTATTTTGAGGTGCTCCTGTATAAATCATAAAGGTATTTGCCCCATATGAAAGAGCTTCTTTACTTGACCCGAGGAGCATTTCTTTTCCACTCATTGAAACATGTGATCCAAGTAGCATTTGAATACCTCCTTATTTTTTCCCGCGAGCTTTTATGCGACGTTCACGTTTTTTAATTTTTTCCATTTCCCATTTCATATTACGTTTGTAGCCTGGTTTTACTTTTTTCGGCTTACGTACTAATGCTTTAGCTTTCGCATCGATTTCATTTTCTTGCTTCACACGATTTTTACGTGCATGGCGCTCTTTTAGTTCAGACCATTCGCCATCTTTTACATCTTTTTGAACAAATGGAATGCCCATTTTTTCAACACGTACTACTGCATCCTCATCTGATGGCTCAAACAACGTGATAGCCGTTCCTTTATTCCCTGCACGTGCTGTACGTCCCACACGATGAATAAAGAACTCTAAGTCCTCTGGAATTTCGTAGTTAATGACATGTGAAATTCCTTGAATATCGATACCACGTGCTGCAAGGTCTGTTGCAACGATATATTGATAGTCCAATTCTCGAATTTGCTTCATCATCTTCTTACGATCACGCGGACTTAAGTCACCATGAATTTGACCACAGCGAATCCCATTTTCATTTAAGTAGCCAGCAACGTGCTCTGCTGTTTTACGTGTGTTAGTGAAAATTACCGCTAAAAATGGATTGATTCCTTCAATAACTTCCAACAAACGTTTGTTACGAGATTTAGAACGCACTGGGACAAGCACAAAGTCAATTCCTTCTGCGACCGGGCGTTTATCGTTCATATGGATATGAACAGGTGCTTCCATATATTTTTTCAAGAAAGGCTGAAGCTTTTCTGGAATTGTCGCTGAGAATACAAACATTTCCAGGTTATCTGGCATTTGAGAAGCAAAGCCGTCAATCTCCTCTATAAAGCCCATATCGAATGCTAAATCTGCCTCGTCGACAACTAACATTGGCGCCGTATGCACAAATAACGCTTGCTCTGAAACGAGATCACGAATACGTCCTGGCGTTCCAACAACAATTTGTGGTTGCGTTTTTAACTTATCAATGGAGCGTTGTTTGTCCGTACCCCCAATAAATAGTTTCGCTTGAATAGTTGTTCCTTCTATTAATTGATTTAACGCATCAAAAATCTGTTGAGCAAGCTCACGTGTAGGTGACGTAATAACAGCTTGTACTTCCTGCTTGTCGGGATTAATGCGTTGCACAATCGGAATTAAAAAACTATGTGTTTTTCCCGTCCCTGTATGTGCTTGTCCGATTGCACTCTTCCCTTTTAGTATTAGCGGAATAATTTCCTTTTGAATCGGCGTTGGTTCTGTGAAGCCAAGTTCTGCAATTGCGTCCTGCAAAAATGGCTGAAAATTATAATCAGTATATTTTGACATAATTCGTTCCTCCTAACATCTTTCCCATTGTATCATGATTCAACTTTTAGGTATATTAACGTCCTATTATCTTAAGCATGAACATTATTTTCTACTTTAATCATAGCTGTAGAGAAGCCCTTATCAAAGTTACTCGAAATGCTGTTAATATGCAATAAAAAAAGCACTGAACTGCTGTTGAAAAAAGCTAAGAATTAGTATATTTTATGTCAATTTATTGATAACTAATGATTTGAAGAATTACCATATGCTACGATAAAAATGTAAGATATTAGAGGAGGTTGACTTATCATGAAAGCAGCAAGATGGTATAAAGCAAAAGACATCCGAGTAGAAAACATTGAAGAACCAGTAATTGCATCTGGAAAAGTAAAGATCAAAGTACATTGGACAGGAATTTGTGGAAGTGATTTACATGAATACGCAGCTGGCCCAATCTTCATTCCAGTGGAACAACCTCACTATGTAAGTAAAGATATTGCGCCAATTGTTATGGGACATGAGTTCTCTGGTGAAGTAGTAGAAGTTGGTGAAGGTGTTACAAAAGTACAAGTTGGTGATCCCGTAGTTGTAGAACCTATTCTTGCATGTGGCGAATGTGCTGCTTGTAAAAAAGGTAAATATAATATTTGTAAGCATCTAGGTTTCCACGGTCTTTCTGGCGGGGGCGGAGGATTCTCTGAATATACAATGGTAGATGAAAAAATGGTACATAAAATGCCAGAAGGGCTTTCCTATGAACAAGGTGCACTAGTTGAACCAGCAGCAGTAGCATTACATTCAGTTCGTCAAAGTAAATTAAAAGCTGGTGATAAAGCAGCAGTCTTTGGTACAGGTCCAATCGGTCTTCTTGTGATCGAAGCATTGCGTGCTGCTGGAGCAGCTGAAATATACGCAGTAGAACTTTCAGCAGAGCGTGCTGCCAAGGCTTTAGAGTTAGGCGCAACAGCAGTTATTAATCCTAAAGATGAGGATGCAGTAGCCCGCCTTCATGAATTAACTAATGGTGGTGTAGATGTTGCATTTGAAGTAACAGGTGTCCCTGTAGTATTACAACAAGCAATTGATTCCACAACATTCGAAGGTGAAACAATTATCGTTTCCATTTGGGAATCTGCGGCTTCCATTCAGCCTAACAATATCGTTCTAACAGAGCGTTCTGTTAAAGGTATTATTGCTTATCGCGATATTTTCCCATCAGTTATGGAATTAATGAAACAAGGTTACTTCCCTGCTGAAAAACTTGTGACGAAACGAATTGCTCTTGATGAAGTCGTAACAGAAGGCTTCGAAGCCCTAATGAAAGAGCGAAACCATATTAAAATCCTTGTAAATTCACAAGCATAAAATAGAGTCAGGTAGAGAAAATAAAGAAACTTTTCTCTACCTGTTTTTGCATATCACCATAACGCGGGGTTGATTTTCGTTCCGACTGGGCGACTCCACTCCAAGCAACTTTTAGTGATGAGCCTCATTTCCCTTCATTTTTTTCATAATATCTAGATTGGCCATTAGGAAGTTCACCTTATTTTCTCCAAAAACCCCAAATGACCGTTTTTCCGTATTTGCCTCTATAATTTTTTCAATCTCTTCCTCAGATAGCCCACTTGCTTGGGCAATACGTTCAACTTGTATTTGTGCAGCTTTTACACTGATATGGGGATCTAACCCTGAACCTGAAGCAGTCATTAAATCAGCAGGTATGTCTTGTCGTTTTACGGTTGGGTTTGCTAGTAAAAACTTCTCGATATCTGCTTCTATTCGCTTCTTCAATTCTGGATTAGATGGTGCATAGTTAAAAGTTCCAGAGCTAACGCCGCTATAATTCACCTGGCCATTTTCATCTGATATCGTATCCTCTTCCGTATAAACATTGTAATTGACGGATGAAACACGTCCCCAGAAGTACTCAGGTGCTGTAAAAGCTTGACCTATTAATTCTGAGCCAACAACTTCACCGTCCATTTCGATTAAACTGCCATTTGCTTTATGAGGAAATAACCCTTGCGCTAATGCAGTCACAGCAAACGGGTATATAAAACCACATAGAACGAACATCGTCATTGTGATCAATAATGCTTGCTTTGAGTTCTCAAAAATTTTTCGCATGTATCTTCCTCCTATAACCCAAACGTATGGAATAGTGGTCCAACTAGTAAATCAATCAACTTAATGCCAATAAAAGGAGCTATAATTCCGCCTACGCCATAAACAAGTAAGTTTCTATTTAATAATTTTGCAGCACTCATCGGCTTATATTTTACGCCTTTCATTGCAATTGGAATTAACAATGGAATGATGACCGCATTAAAAATTAAGGCAGAAATAATCGCACTTGAAGGTGAATTGAGATTCATAATGTTTAGTGCGCTCATCTCAGGTACAGCGACCATTAGCATAGCTGGGATAATGGCAAAATACTTTGCAATATCATTGGCAATACTGAAGGTCGTTAGTGCACCCCGAGTCATTAGCAATTGTTTCCCAATCTCTACAACTTCAATAATTTTAGTTGGATTTGAATCTAAATCGACCATGTTAGCAGCTTCCTTCGCTGCATTCGTACCTGAATTCATAGCAAGCCCTACATTTGCCTGTGCCAGTGCTGGCGCATCATTCGTTCCATCACCAGTCATAGCTACCACTTTCCCTTGTGCCTGCTCATCTTTAATGACTTGAATTTTGTCTTCCGGCTTACTTTCTGCAATAAAGCTATCCACTCCAGCTTCCTTTGCGATAGATGCTGCAGTAAGTGGGTTATCTCCTGTACACATGATCGTTTTAATGCCCATTGCACGAAGTTGTTCAAAGCGTTCCTTAAGTCCGGCCTTTACAACATCCTTTAAGTAAATAACACCTAAAATTTTATCGTTTAACGTTACTACAAGCGGTGTCCCACCAACAGAAGATACTTGATGAATCAGCTGTTCTAAATTTGCAGGAATGTTATAACCTGCTTTCATACTTTCATTTTTTATCGTATCATAGGCTCCTTTTCGAATTTTTGTGCCATCCTTCATATCCAACCCGCTCATTCGTGTCTGTGCAGTAAATGGAATATGTTCACTTGACTTGATAATATTTTCTTCACCGTCTGTTTTTACTCCTAATTCGCAAGCAAGTGACAAAATAGACTTTCCTTCAGGTGTATCATCTGTTAAGGAACTAAGCCATGCAGCTCGGATTAAATCTTTACTTTCCACACCTGTTACTGGCAGAAATTCGGCAGCCATACGATTTCCATAAGTAATCGTTCCTGTTTTATCTAAGATTAATGTATCCACGTCTCCACATGCCTCTACAGCTCTTCCAGACATTGCAATAACATTAAACTGTGTAACCCTATCCATTCCTGCAATTCCAATCGCCGACAATAATCCACCAATCGTTGTAGGAATTAAACAAACTGTCAGGGCAATTAATGTTGCGATAGAAATCGGCACATTTAAATAAGCCGTCATTGGATAGAGTGTCACAACAACTAATAAGAAAATAATTGTTAAACTTACTAAAAGTGTATTGAGCGCTACTTCATTTGGCGTTTTTTTACGACTAGCTCCTTCGATGAGCGATATCATTTTATCTAAAAATGATTCACCAGGCATCGAGGTAATTTCGATCATCAGCCAATCACTCGTAACTGTCGTGCCACCTGTAACTGATGAAAAATCACCACCCCGCTCCTTTATAACTGGTGCGGATTCACCAGTGATTGCCGATTCATCTACAGTAGCAATTCCATCAATGACTTCTCCATCATTTGGAATAACCTCTCCTGCCTGAACTAAAACGATATCGCCCTTTTTTAACTCATGTGCCTGTTTAACTATTTCAGAGCCATCACTAAGCAGAACACGAGCCTGTGTCACTGTTTTCGTCTTTTTTAACGTTTGAACCTGTGCCTTCCCTCGCCCCTCAGCAATCGACTCTGCAAAATTAGCAAATAGAATGGTAACAAAAAGAATAACGGCGACGATCGCATTATACAATCGGTCATGTTCTCCTACTTCGTTACCAAATATATTCGGAAAAAGGGTTAATAACAGGACAAACATAAACCCTATCTCTACTACAAACATAACTGGATTTTTCACCATATATACTGGACTAAACTTCTTTAAAGCGTCTATCATCGAGCTTTTAAACATTTTGCCCGTAATAAAACTTTTTCTTGCAGTTTCCATAAGTGTCTCTCCTTACTAAAATCAATTTCGCCTTGGCGTAATTGCCGCTGACGCTTCGCTTTCGCGCAGAATACATTTGTAGCTGTCGCTGCGTTTTCGCTACAGATAAACAATGCGTCCGGATTTTGAATTGTGCCCAGGCCTGTACGAGGGCCGACACGATGTCAGTCATTTCGGTAATGCCACAGGACGTGGCATTTTTACCGATGCAGGTCAGTTAGCCGTTTTCGCAGGATGCGAAGGTTTTAGGCTAACATCCTTTCATTCATTCCTTTCAAAATCCGTGACATCCGCCGGAGGCTCTTCATTCAATAGGTATTTGGATACCCACTAAAAAGGAATCACATCCGCATTCACCTCATCACATTAAAAGGTGGGCGTCTTAAGCTGAATGAAAATAAAGTTGTAAGTGCTCTGTGATTGGTCCAAGAGCTAATGCTGGTAAAAATGTAAGAGCACCAATCATTAAAACAATCGCAACAAGTAACAATGTAAAAACAGTATTATCCGTTTTCAATGTTCCCACCGAATCGCTGTAAAACATTTTTTTAGCAAGTAGAGACGCTATAGCTAGTTGAATAATAATCGTCAAATAACGTCCAAAGAACATGGCAAGCCCTGTCGTTACATTCCAAAATGTTGAATTGTCAGCTAACCCTTCAAAACCCGAGCCGTTGTTAGCAGAGGCAGATGCAAATTCATATAAAACCTGCGATAAACCATGTGCACCCGGATTCGTTATGCCCGCTACCCCTGCTGTTGTTGCAACTGCAAGTGCTGAAAATAGTAGAATAATAGCAGGATGAATCAAAATACAAAGAGCGATCAGTTTCATTTCCTTCTCTTCAATTTTCTTGCCTAAAAACTGAGGTGTTCGACCAATCATTAAACAGGCGATGAATATCGTTAGCAACACATACATCATCATGTTCATTAGGCCGACTCCCTTGCCTCCAAACACAACATTTAGCATCATATTAAACATCGGTACAAGACCACCAAGCGGCGTCAATGTATCGTGCATATTGTTAACAGATCCCGTTGTAAAAGCAGTAGTCACTGTTGTAAATAGTGCTGATTGTGCTACCCCAAAGCGCATCTCTTTTCCTTCCATACTGCCAAGCTCCTGCGAAATTCCGAGCTCACTAATAATTGGATTACCCGCTTTCTCCGCTACATACACAGTTACAAGTCCAACTAGGAACAGCATACTCATTGCCGCAAAAATGGATAGCCCTTGTTTCCCAAATATAGTTTTCTTTTTTCTATATGCGACCATTAAACTAAATGCAACTACACAAGCACCTGGTAATAACATCATAGATAGCATTTCCACAATATTAGAAATGACCGTTGGATTTTCAAATGGTGTCGTTGAATTCGCTCCATTAAAACCACCACCATTAGTACCTATATGCTTGATGGATTCAAGAGAAGCTACAGGTCCAAGGGCAATATCTTGTAATTTACCTTCTATTGTTTGGACAGTTTTATTCGCACTAAAGGTTTGCGGAGAACCTTGTGCTACTAAAATCATGGCAACAACAATAGATAAAGGCATTAACACACGTGTAATAACACGAACGAAATCCACAAAGAAATTCCCTATAGTGTCAGTTTTAGCAACTAGACGACGGCAGAACGCCATACAAGCTGCATAACCAGTAGCTGCAGATGTAAACATCATAAAGATAATGACTAGCATTTGTGATAAATAACTGAGTCCTGATTCGCCACTATAATGTTGAAGATTCGTATTCGTCATAAATGAAATAATGGTATTAAATGAAAGTGTTGATTCCATATTGTCAATATCGTTTGGGTTTAAAAACAGCATCGCTTGAATGCGTAAAAGAACGTATCCAATAAACACCATAAAGGCGTTCGACAAAATTAACGAAAGCACATACTGTTTACCCGTCATATCGCCTTGTTTAATGCCGCATAATTTATAAATAACAGCATCAAATCTATCCATAATTGGATCAAGCCATGTTTTTTGGTGCATTGTCACCCGAAATAGATAGTGCCCAGTTAAAATCACGAGCGGTAAATAAATGATTAATACAATGGCGATTTGCCACATACTGTAGTACCTCCTACAAGCCTATTAATAGTTTTCAGGATATAGTAATGCATGCCCTAGATAACCGAAAAGGAACACAAGTACAATCCCCATAAAGATCCACATTTTCATTCCTCCTTACTTCTCTTCCACTAGCATGAAGCACCAAGCGGTTAACGCATAAAGACATGCAAAGCTTATAATTAGTAAGCCAATCATATAAAAGTCCATCAATCGAAACACCCCTCCTCCAATTAGGATGCTCTCATCATACTGACTTTCAAATTAATGTAGTGTTAGGAAATCACTTTTTCCATTAAGAAACTATAAAGAGCGAAAATCTTAATACTTTCTTAATGGCAGATAACGCTATAATACAAATGAGGTGAAAGAGGATGGAAAATGCACGTCCAACTCCAGAGACGTTTTTAGCGAGGCTTCAGCAAGAGGAACAACTCGTAGGAAAGCTCAAAATTTTTCTTGGTTATGCTGCTGGAGTCGGTAAAACTTATGCCATGCTGGATGCAGCACATCAGGCAAAAAAACTAGGTAAAGATGTGGTAATTGGTTATGTAGAGCCACATCCTCGTCCAGAGACGTTAGCTCTACTCGAAGGGCTTGAGCAAATCCCTACGAAAAAAATAAATTACAAAGGGAAAACTTTTCAGGAATTAGATATTGATGCGGTACTGCAGCGCAAGCCGGAAATTGTCCTTATTGATGAATTGGCACACACTAATGTTCCAACGATGCGGCACAAGAAACGTTTTGGAGATGTAGAGGAATTACTTGCAAAGGGTATTCATGTCTATACAACTGTAAATATTCAACATATTGAAAGTCTTCATGATTTAGTAGAAGAAATAACTGGCATTAAGGTACGAGAACGTATTCCAGATTATTTAATTGATCAAGCGGCACAAATAAAGATTGTCGATATTGAACCAGACGAGTTAATCCAACGCCTACAAGAAGGCAAAATCTATGTAAAACAACAAGTAGAAAAAGCACTGCAATCTTTTTTTCGCAAACAAAATTTAGTATCCCTGCGAGAAATTGCACTACGGAGAGCTGCAGATACGATAAACTATAAGCAGTTAAACAGCAACGAATCTTCAAAACATCATGTACAAATCGAAGAGCATTTACTTGTTGGTATTAGTAGTTCTCCTACGAATGCCAAAGTTATTCGAACTACCGCAAGACTTGCACAAGCATTACATGGCAAATTTACAGCTCTTTACGTACAAAACGTACAGGAGCATGATCGAAATAACGCAAATTCAGAACGACTTCAGCAGCATATAAAGCTTGTTGAACAGCTAGGTGGGCATGTCGTAATAGTTCAAGAAGACGATGTAGCCGCTGCCCTTGCCAACTATGCACAAATTAGTGGCGTCACTAAATTAGTCATCGGTAGAACGAGCATGAGAAAAAAATGGTGGCGACCAAGCTCAAAAATCAGCGATCGACTCAACGAATTTGTACCGAATTTAGCCATACACATAGTGCCAGATCAAGAAAATGAACAATTCTACTTTCCTAATGTAAAAAATAAGCTGTCATTTGAATGGCTTGATTTATTTAAAATGGTCATCGTGTTTGGCATAGTTTCAATTGTCGGGCTCTCTTTCTACACAATTGGTGTAAGTGAATCGAACATCATTACGATCTATATTTTAGGCGTTTTAATTCTTGCCATTTGGTCATCAGGGTGGATGATGAGCATCATTAGCTCCACCATAGCAGTACTCCTGTTTAATTATTTATTTACAGAACCACGTTTTTCTTTTGAAGCCTATCATCGCGACTATCCGATGACCTTTATGATCATGTTTCTTTCAGGAGTAATTACAAGTAGCTTAACAAAAAAAATAAAGGAGCAAACCATTGTAGCAGTTCGTAAATCTTATCGAATGGAGGTGCTCCTTGATACAAATCGTAGGCTTCAACATGCCAAATCTATAGAAGAAATTATTACTGAAGGCATGTCACAAATCGTTAAGTTAGTAGAAAAACCAGTACAATTCTTTGAAATTGAAAATAATTTAATTGTGAAAACTACTTTTTTCCGTGCAGAGGGCATGACTAGCCTTGAAAATAATAAGATTGCATCCCTTTTTGACAATCCAAATGAGCATGGTGTAGTAAGTTGGGTCATAAATAATAAACATGTAGCAGGAGTGTCCACTGATATATTTCCTGAAGTGAACGCCTACTATTTACCAGTTATATCTAACGGGAGTGTTAAGGGCGTGATTGGCATTGCACTGTCAAAGCAATCACTATTACCTGCATTTGAGCGTAATATTCTGCATGCCATTATCAATGATTTTTCATTCGCACTTGATAAGTGGTATTTACAGAAACTCAATGAAGAAGTGGCCAGAGAAGCCGAACTGGAACAGATGCGAGCTAACCTTTTACGTGCAATCTCTCATGATTTAAGAACACCGCTTACTGCTATTTCCGGAAATGCAGATATATTACTGACCAACGCATCGCAAATTCGGGATGATGAAAAAAATAAAATATATGAGGATATTTATAAAAATTCTAAATGGCTTGTACAAATGGTAGAAAACTTACTTGCCGTTTCTAAGTTAGAAGATGGACACCTTGCTTTAGAGATGCAATTAGAGCTTGTAGAGGATATTATTCAAGAGGCATTAACCCATGTCGTTCGTCTAAACAATACACACACAATATCCTATCATATTGAACCAGAATTTTTATTCGCTTTAATGGATGCACGACTTATTATTCAAGTACTGATTAATATGATCGATAATGCACTGACTTACACACCATCAGGTAGTGCTATTACTATAATGGTTAAAGAAGCTGATGGCTTAGCACAATTTAGCATTTCTGATGATGGACCTGGTATCGATGATGCAATCAAATGCAATCTTTTCGAGCCATTTACAACCGGAAAAGTACAACGTAGCGATAGTCGAAGAGGCCTAGGATTAGGCTTAGCGCTCTGTCAAACTATTTTAAAATTACATGACAGTGAAATAACTGTTTCAGACAATAAACCTAAAGGAACGATTTTTAACTTTTCACTGAAAAAAAGTCCATTACCAAAAGTGAGGGATGACATTTATTAAAAATATGTCGTGTATATAAGTTGATTGGAGTGGAGAATGGGCGACTCCTTGGGGATCAGCGTCACAGATGAGACCCTGGAGCGAGCAACGCGAGTGAAGCGGCTCATCGGACGCCCCCAGGAAGCTCTGCTCTGCGCGAAAGCGAAGCGTCAGCGGCAAAGCGCCCAGTCGGAACGGAAATCAACCTCACGTTATGGTGATGCGTCAAAAAGGAGAAATGACATTCGATGAATAAACGAATTCTAGTAGTAGAAGATGACGTAGCCATTGGCAATCTAATTAAAATGACATTAGCTACGCAACAATATGAATTCGAAATTGTAAGAGATGGTAACAGCGCACTACAAAAGGCTCTTGCCATGAAACCAGATGTTTTTATATTGGATTTAGGACTACCTGACATAGACGGTGTAGAGCTAATAACGAAAATTAGAAGCTGGACTCAAACACCGATTATCGTTGTTAGTGCACGTGGAGAAGAACACGATAAAATCAATGCATTAGATGCTGGCGCGGACGATTATGTCACAAAGCCTTTCAGTGTTGAAGAACTATTAGCCCGTATTCGAGTAGCCTTAAGAAGATTGACGTATGAGCATCAGCTAGAAAATGAACCCTCTGTCTTTGTCAATGGTCATTTACAAATAAACTATTTGGCAAATACGGTGTTTGTGAATGAAAAAGAAGTTCATTTGACACCTATTGAGTATAAGCTATTGGTTATTTTATCAAAGCATGTCGGTAAAGTTTTAACGCATAACTTTATTTTAAAGGAAATTTGGCACAACGTACTTCAGTCGGATGTTCCAAGTCTTAGAGTTTTCATGGCCACGCTTCGAAAGAAAATAGAGGACAATCCAGCTAATCCAAAATTAATCCAGACACATGTCCGCGTTGGGTACAGAATGCTTCGTTGTCATGACGAAGAATAAGGGTCAGATCATGCTTCAACTTCCTAATATGCTATAGTTTTCCTAAACTTTAAACTGCAAGCTTTTTATTGATAGAGTTGATAAAAAATGATACTATACTATAGTATTTATTTGATAATGATTATCACTCACAAGGAAGTAGGTAGATTTTATGAACCTTCATTCGGTTCAATTGGGTGAACTAGTTAAAGTGAAAGATCTTCAGCAAATTGACTCTCTTTTATCTAAACGTTTAAATGCTTTTGGCATTAAGGAAGGCTGCCGAATTTGTATGATTCAAAAAGGATGGTTTTCTGGAGCATGTATATTGGAATGCCAGGGGCAGAAAATCGGGCTTAGAAAAAAAGATTTAATGAATATAAAGGTTGAGCAATTATGAGTAGATTAGCTTTAATAGGAAACCCAAATATCGGTAAAACATCATTATTCAATACGTTGACAAATTCATATGAATATGTTGGCAATTGGAGTGGTGTAACCGTTGAAAAAAAAGTAGGACAAGTAAAAAAACTTCAAAAGGAAATTATTGATCTACCAGGTGTCTATACGCTGAACCCGATTTCAAGAGATGAAAGCGTTGTTACTGCATTTTTACTTGAAGATCAGGTAGATGGAATTTTAAATATTATCGATGCCTCTAATTTCGAACGAAATATGCAATTAACAATAGATATACTTGAACTTAGGAAGTCTGTTTTTATCTGTTTAAATATGATTGACGTAGCGAAAAAGAAAGGCATTTCAATTGATGTCGAAAAATTACAGCGTTTTTTAGGAGTACCTGTTATTCCAATAAGCGCTCGTACCGGTAAAGGTGTCGAAGGCATTTATGCTGCTATCCAAGACTCCGATCGTACTCAACAACGTTTTACATTAACCTATGATGACTTAATTGAAGAAGGCATCTCAAAAATTGAAGCCTTATTACAGCATGTTCCTGAAGAACAAAGAAGATGGTGTACGATTCAATTTTTATTAGGAAATGAAGCCGTTGACGCTTATTTGAAGGAAAAGGAATACTTTGAAAAGCTAGTTGCAATGCGAGATGCTTTAGAGATGAAAATTGGTGAACCAGTAAATAAAGCTATTGCTAAAAAACGTGATTTATACATTTCTAACATCTACAGCGAAGTAATTATACAAGAGAAAAGTGAAACACAATTGTCTGATAAAGTTGATAAAATTCTAACACATCCAATTTTAGGTGTTCCGATTTTCTTAGCGCTTATGTTTTTAATGTTTCAAGCAACATTTGCATGGATTGGTACCCCACTTTCGGATTTACTGGATGGCTTTGTAAGTGGAACACTTACAGAGACAGTTACAAATGGCTTAAAAGCTATTGGTGCTGCCCCTTTTATTATTAATTTAATATGTGATGGGATCATTGCAGGTGTTGGCGGTGTCTTAGTTTTCATTCCGCAAATCTTTGTTCTATTTTTCTTTATTTCACTATTAGAAGATTCCGGTTATATGGCGAGAATTGCTGTTGTCATGGATCGTCTTATGGAATTTTTCGGCTTAAACGGCAAAGCCTTTATTCCGATGATTGTAAGTTTCGGATGTAATGTTCCTGGTGTAATGGCTGCAAGAACAATTGAACAGCCAAGAGAGAGGCTATTAACTATTCTAGTAGCTCCGTTTATGAGCTGTTCAGCAAGGTTACCTGTGTATGCTTTGTTTGGAGCAGCATTCTTTACTGAACATCAATCTTTAGTAGTATTCTCCTTATATATAATGGGAATCGTGATTGCGCTTATTGTAACAAAAATTTTATCTATGACGATTTTGAAAAATGAAACTTCAGTTTTTATTGTTGAATTACCAGCCTATCATGTACCACAGCTTAAAACACTTTGGCGTTCCACTTGGGAAAAAGGAAAAGGATTTTTCCGTAAAGCTGGTACTATTATCTTTGCTGGTTCCGTTATCATTTGGCTCCTTTCTTATCTAGGACCACATGGCGCTAATGTCAACATGGACGAAAGTTTCTTAGCCATGATCGGAGGCGCTTTTGGCGTATTGTTTATCCCGCTTGGTTTTGGAACGTGGCAAGCTGGGGCATCCCTTATCGCTGGATTCCTGGCGAAAGAAGTAATTGTTTCGACAATGGCGATTATTTATGGCGTGAGTGAGGGTGTCTTATCCTCTACAATGACAACTCATTTTACCGCTTTAAGTGCCTATACATTCTTGGCCTTTGTTTTACTTTATATGCCTTGTTTAGCAACAGTAGGTGCAATAAAAAGGGAGACACAGTCTGTAAAATGGACTTTATTTGCAACACTTTATCCATTTGTTGTTGCTTATATTATTGCTCTTATCATTTATGGTATTGGGAATTTATTGATGTGAGGTGCTAAGAATGACTTTATTGGTTAATATCTTGATCGGTAGTATTATCTTTGGCTATGCTGGTATTACCTTATATAAGAGCATTAAGAAGCAGAAGAAAGGTAAATGCGCCGCATGCTCATTACAGAAGAGTTGTTCTACTAACACTTGTGCACCTCCTTCTAAATTGAAAGATTTTACTCAAAAATAATACAGTGAGGTAGTTCCAAATTGTTAACTTCTTTGGAGACTACCTCACTTTTTTTGTATGCTTCAGAAAGCTCAAGTATTTAAAAACGTACTAGCTAAGAGTAAAAATTTCCCCTATTGATTGACACTACATATTTAATAAGTAAAATTCTGTGGTTTTTAGAGGGTTCATGCAATATTGCCCTAGTTATTTATTGTGTATGTCGAACGCTAACATCCCCCACTGCATATCATATTTATAATCAGGTATGTCATCAATGTTAAAGAAAGGAGATCGTTATGGTATTTAGACCACCTTATCAGTTTCCAATGTATCCTGGTGGCATGAGGATGCCCATGCAAATGCCGATGCCCATGCAAATGCAAATGCCTATGCAAATGCCAACACCAATGTCACCGCAGTCCTTTTTCACGCCTGGAGGCTTCCCAAACCAACCACGAATTCCAGGTGGCTTTCCAATGTCTAGTGGAATAGGTACATTCGGAGGACAAATGCCAATGCCACCAGTGCAGGATGCTTCAAAAATCGGTTCATTTTTACAAAATGCGAATAACATATTCAACACTGCTAAAACATATACACCTTACATTCAGCAAGCAATGCCGATGGTAAAAAATCTCCCATCACTTTTAAAATTGTATAAAGGATTTCAAGGTCTACCTTCTCTAGGAACTAAAGCAGGGGCTGGAGCAACGGATGCTGCGGCAAGTAATGAAACAGGTTCTACTAAAAGTCGAAGTGCGTCACGGCAAAATGCATCATTTACCCCTCCTGACCCACTTCCATCCAAGCCGCGTATTTTTCAGCCACCTATGTAAATGAACGTTTCTTTGTATTCACCGTCTCTGTCCGTTATAATGTAGATAGGTAAGCTTGAAAGGAGTCACAACCATGCAAGTATTAAAAATTAATCCACGTGGCTATTGCTACGGTGTTGTTGATGCGATGGTCATCGCTCGAAACGCCGCACTCGATAAATCATTACCAAGACCTATCTACATTTTAGGTATGATTGTGCATAATAAACATGTCACAGATGCCTTTGAAGAGGATGGTATCATCACATTAGATGGAGATAATCGTTTAGAAATTATTCAACAAGTTGAAACTGGCACTGTTATTTTCACAGCGCATGGTGTTTCACCTGAAATTCGTGAAATTGCGAAGCGCAAAGGCTTAGTATCCATTGATGCTACATGTCCTGACGTTACAGTTACACACGATTTAATTCGTGAAAAATCAGCAGATGGCTATGATATTATTTATATCGGTAAAAAAGGCCATCCCGAGCCAGAGGGAGCAATTGGGGTTGCACCAGATCACGTGCATTTAGTGCAATCATCTACTGATATTGACACATTAAATTTAACAAATGATAAATTACTAGTAACGAATCAAACGACGATGAGTCAATGGGATGTCGCTCATTTAATGGATAGTTTAAAAGAGAAATTCCCACATATTGAAGTGCATAAAGAGATTTGTTTGGCAACTCAGGTACGTCAAGAGGCAGTTGCTCAGCAAGCTGGGGAAGCCGAATTACTTATTGTTGTTGGTGACCCTAAATCCAATAACTCGAATCGTTTAACGCAAGTGTCTGTTGAAATAGCAGGGACACCATCCTATCGAATCGCAGACGTTTCCGAGCTGAAAATTGAATGGTTAAAAGGAATTAATTCCGTTGCTGTCACTGCAGGTGCTTCCACACCAACGCCTATTGTAAAAGAGGTTATTTCATTCCTCGAGCAATTTGATGAGAATGATGAATCAACACATATTATTAAACGTACCGTTACATTAGATAAAATTTTACCTAAAATTAAAACACCAAAGCCTGTCGAAAAAATTATGCCTTACTAACATAAAAAAATCCTGATTGCCTATTTGACAATCAGGATTTTTCGTTATTTGCTAAAATAATAATTGACTGGACGGCCAATACCACCATAATGCACATCCATCGTAATTTCCTCTTGTTTCTCTAAATAATCTAAGTATCGCCTTGCTGTTACGCGCGCAATACCAACACCACTCGCAACTTCTTCCGCCGATGCTCCTTCTACTGATTGCAAATAATGCACAACTTTCTCAAGTGTTGCACGATTAAAGCCCTTAGGTAAACTTTTTTCTGACCGTAAGACATTCGATTGCTGAACCTCATTATGCCCACCATGATAATGGAATAACTGATCAAGCTCCCCTTGCGTTAGCTCACGCTCTGTTTGCATTTGCTTTTTAAAGCGCAAATAATTTTCAAGTGTTCCTTGCACTCGTTCAAATGAAAAAGGCTTCATAATATAATCAAAGACGCCAAGATGCAGGACCTGTTTTACCGTTTCCATATCATTAGCAGCAGTTACCGTAATGACATCTACAGGTAATTTGAGTTCACGAATTTTTCGTAAGCTTGTCACTCCATCCTGCTCCGGCATGAAAATATCCATAAATACTAGTTCTGGTTTAAGTTTGTGAATTTGCGCAATCCCCTCAACTCCATTTGAGGCTTGTCCAATTACTTCGAATCCAGCTATCTTTTCAATAAATTGGCGATTAACCTCTCGCACCATTGGATCATCCTCTATTAATAAAACCCTCATCTGTGTCACTGTCAGTCCTCCATACACTCTGTTCTATCTCTATATGTGTAAAATTTCACCTAAGGAAGCAAACTAAAGGAGCGCGTCACACTGTTCCTATAGAATTTCTCGCTTCTACTTCAAAATCAACTCAGGTGTGTCGATTAACCGTTTTAAACCATTCGAATTAATTCGAAGAGCTGTTTTCCGCTACAGGCTACTCGCTTTCCTGTGGGCGAGCTTCGAGCCGTATCCTCCGCTACGCTAAACCTATTTTTTCCTAATTAACACACCTGAAATCAACTACGACTATTAAGTATGGTAAAAAGTTATTAAAAAGCTTGTTCCCTTATTTGGTTCACTTATGACCTCTACTTCACCTTGCCCTTTTTGCACAATTTCATTTATTAAATAAAGTCCAATACCTCGACCCTTTTTCTCTTTTGTTGAATAGCCATTATCAAAAATATGTGCCTTTACTTCATCTGACATACCTATACCATTATCTGTTACTAAGATTGCCAGTACATCCTCATCCTCATCAACAGAGACATGGATAATTTTTTCGTCCATTTGTACATCCCTCAATGCATCGAAAGCATTTTCTATTAAGTTACCAAATAAAATGACGAAATCATGATGATCTAAATTTTTCGGAAAAATTGTCAAACGACTTTCCCGATCAATCTCCAAGCGAATTCCCTGTTCTTTTGCATAGGAAATTTTACTAAGTAATAGCCCAGAAATATTTTCATTTTTAATCCGTTCATTTAAAAAATTTGTAATTTCATCATGTTCTTCCTTTACTTGTGTTAAATAAGAAAGTGCTTGTTCATGATGTCCAAGCTGTAAAAGACCAGCAATAGTATGCAATTTATTTTTATGTTCATGTGTTTGAACACGTAATGCCTGTACAAATGCCTTAACACCCGTTAATTCCTCTGCAAGCTTTTTCACTTCTGTACGATCCTTAAACATTGCCACAGCTCCAACCGTTTTTCCGTTTACTTGTATAGGAATTCGATTACTCATAATATTGTGTCCATTAATATAGAGCTCACGATTGAAAATAGGTTGATCTAACTCCAAAATCTCTGGTAATCGTGTATCAGGTAACACGTCAAAGATTTTCTTTCCTATTAATGTTGACGGTTGTTTGTGAACATCTAATATTTCACATGCTTTTTCATTAAATATAGTGATTGTCAATTTGTTATCGATCGCAATAATCCCTTCATGCATGGCGTTAAAGGTTTCTGTTCGTTCTACATACATTTTAGCAATTTCATGAGGCTCTAGACCAAACATTTGCTTTTTCATATGCAGCCCCAAAGTATGTGCACCCCATGCACTAAAGAGAAGTGATATTAAAATTGTAATAATGAGTTCTGTTTGAATAGATTGTAGTAACTCCGCAACAGTTAAAACACTATAACCTACTACTACTACACCTATTTGCTTTCCTTCATTACTCATGACCGGGACGAATGCTCGTACCATATCTCCATGTTCGCCATGTGCAACGGATGTATAATAATGCTCAGCAAACGCCGCGTTTAGATCTGCTGACTGCGAAACTTGACCAATCTCTTTTGTATTTGGATGTGAGTATTTGCGCCTATTCATATCAAGTACAACAATATACTGTGCACCATTTATATCACGTATTTCTTCCACTATAGGATTAATGTGTTGAGTAGCCTCGGTAAAATCATTATTATTTGAAATGTAGGTTTTAAGTTCAGGAAGCTGTGATACGGTTTTTGCCACAAGCAAAGCCTGATTTTCGAGCTTATCCTTCTGCTCATTCATGACAAACCCTAGCAAAAATGTACCACCTATACTAAAGGAGAGCATGAGAATAAAAAAAGTCAAAGACATGATTTTTCTCTTCATCGATAATTTTTGAAATTTCAAGATGTTCGCCTCCCTCTTACTATATTTTAGCGTACTCCATATGTTAGAATAACAAAAACATCAGAAAATACGAATTAATTGGGTGTAATAGATGAAAAAATTTATTATTGGAACAATCGTAACTGTTTTACTGTTAACAATCGCAATAGGCGTCCAACAAGGTTTACTATTTGCAAAGCCACTTCCCTATGATGATGAGCAAAAAGGCTTGGACACACAAATCACAATTCATTTAAGTCACGTTGTAGCTGAAAATACGCCAAAAGGACAGGCCGCAAGCAAATTCGCAGAGCTTGTGGAGGAAAAAACAAATGGCGAAGTGAAGGTACACGTCTACCCGAACTCCTCCTTGTTTAATGATGAAAATGAGTTTCAGGCTTTGCAAAATGGAGAAGTAGAAATGATTATCCCTACATTTTCAAAGATGACATCCTATCTACCAAATTGGCAGGTTCTTGATCTACCTTACCTTTTTAATACGGATGATGAAGTTCATGAGGTTCTTACTGGATCGATTGGTGAACAATTGTTAAGTGAGCTTGATCCTTTTAAAATAAAGGGGCTGGGCTTTTGGCATAATGGCTTTAAACATTTAACCTCTGTCGATCACCCTATTCATACATTCGAGGATTTGAAAAACTTGCGTGTTCGGACAATGCCAAGTAAAACGCTTGAAAAGCAATTCGAGGCTGTTGGAGCAACACCCATCCCGATTTCCTTTAGCGAGGTTTTTACTGACTTAGAATCGCACGCCATTGATGCGCAGGAAAATACTGCATCAAATATTTATTCTAAAGGTTTTTACAAAGTACAGAAGCATATGACATTAACAAAGCATGGGATTTTAGGATACGCTGTTTTAATTAACGAGAATTTTTGGAATTCCTTACCTCCTAAAATTCAAAAGCAAATTATGGCCGCTATGAAAGAAACAACAGACTGGCAGTTTGAGCAAGCTGTACAAATGAATGAAAAAGATTTGCAAAAACTAGCGCAACAAGATAACTTTGAAATTTATACGATGAGTGATCAGGAACGCCAACGTTTTAAAGAAAAGCTAGCACCTGTCTATGACTTTTATAGAAACAATGTACAAAATAATGATGTTTTATCGGAAATTGAAGAAATTGTTTCCCCGTAAGTATTTTGGGATCATCACCATAACGTGTGATTGATCCGTTCTGACTGGGCGCTTTCCAGGGGGCATCCAGCCTTCACTCCAATCAACTTATATACAAAGCATACGTCTTTAAAAATGTCATCCACCATTTTTGGTGATGAGCCGTATTTTTGTTCATTTATGATAAATCCTCACATTACATGGGGATTTTTTTTTGTATTATAATAGATTTTAAAATCACAAAATTACTATAAAACAGCTTAAGCCCTTGCTATCACTACGTTTAATCACCCTTCCACTAAAAATGACCAAAATGAACAATAGAAACATTACGGTCATAAAAACTATTTTCGGAAAATTTCAGCTATGATAACGTCATGAAAGCGTTCACAAAATTTTCATTAATAGTGTAAGGGGAGAACTTTATGCGTATAAATTTTAAAAACTTAACTGTACAAGTACTGATTGCTATTGTACTAGGTATCATTGTCGGTGCTTTGTTCCCTGAGTTCGGGGCGAAGTTAAAAATATTAGCTGATATTTTTATTAAATTAATTAAAATGTTAATAGCTCCTATCATCTTCTTAACGGTTGTTATTGGCATTGGTAGCATGGGCGATGTAAAAAAAGTTGGTAAAATTGGCGGGAAGGCATTACTTTATTTTGAAATCGTCTCTACTTTCGCACTAGCGATTGGCTTAATCGTTGTCAATATTGTACAGCCAGGTAAAGGCTTTAATACAGAGGCTGCAAACGGTGCAGATGTTTCTCAATATACACAGGCTGCTGCTCAAACAGAGCATGGTTTTGGCGCATTTATTATGAATATCATTCCTGAAAATGTTGTCGGAGCACTTGCCAACGGAGAGTTATTACCTGTTTTATTCTCAGCTGTGTTATTTGGGATAGCGGCTGCTGCTATTGGTGAACCAGCTAAACCAGTTATTACATTTTTCGAACAAGTAGCGGATATATTCTTTAAAATTGTTAATATGGTCATGAAGGTTTCCCCGATTGGTGCATTTGGTGCAATGAGCTACACAATCGGAAATTTCGGTCTTAAATCACTTGGAAACTTAGGATTTTTAATGCTATCCGTTTATGTTACAATGTTTATTTTTATCGCAGTCATCCTTGGCCTAATTACGCGTTACTTTGGGTTCAATATCTTTAAGTTCATTAAATATATGAAAGATGAAATTTTTATTGTGATCGGGACATCATCATCAGAATCTGCACTCCCTTCGATGATGCGCAAATTAGAAAACTATGGTTGCTCTAAACAGGTGGTTGGTCTTGTAGTCCCTACAGGATACTCCTTCAACTTAGATGGTACGTCTATTTACTTATCCATGGCAGCTATGTTTATCGCACAAGCTTATGGGGTTGATTTAGATATTTGGCATCAAATTACATTACTTGCTATTCTAATGCTGACATCCAAAGGAGCTGCAGGTGTTACAGGCTCAGGCTTTATTACACTCGCGGCAACACTAGCGGCATTCCCTATGATTCCAGTAGAGGGAATCGCACTTTTAATTGGTGTCGACCGATTTATGTCAGAGGCTCGCGCCGTTACAAACTTAATTGGTAATGGTGTCGCAACGGTTGTCGTTTCAAAAATGGAAAAAGAATTCGATCCAGAGCAGGAAAAACGTGCTCTTGCAGGAGAAGCTATCATCAAATAATAAAATGAAAGGCTGTCCGAAAGTGAAATCTTCACATGATCGGTCAGCCTTTTATTTTCCCTTTTCAATATGAAACCTCATGTACCACTTACCCGTATAGTAAGTAAATTGGAGGTTTACATATGACTACATTTACTCTTACCTACCCAAAAGCATTCGAAAGCTTTTCAAATATTCCTATTGTGAATGAACAAAATGAGACAGTTTGTGTGCTGCAAAAAGTTGAGCGTTCATCCGTTGGAAAAGTATTGAACGCTGTTATGCTAGTTGCTGCACAGCAATCATTACCACATCGCTATGAAACACGTTCTACTTTAGGTGCACCACTTTTTCAGGTGCAATCTACACTATTAACAAAGGGTGTCAGCCATCAGCTTATTATGCCAGATGGATACATTTTACCAATACAACGAAAGACGGTTCAATTACTTGAATCCTCCTACTCTTTTACAATGGATGGACTCGCGTTTCGCTTTGAAAAAGATTTTACATCTACCGCCTATTTATATTGCAATGATGAAAAAATAGCAAGTGCTAGTAATATCGAAACTGAACTCGTGCTTACTGGTATATCTTTTAAGCTTTTTAACTCCGATGATACGCTTTTTATAGCCTTGCTAGCAACTTTGTATCAGGCATTATTTTCAATGAGTAATAAGTAGGTTCATCACCATAACGTGGAGTTGATTTACATTCCGGCGAAGTGGACGGAAAAAGCAGTTCTGACGGCGGAGTGGACGGCTTTAGCGGCGGAAAAAGCCGTTTTAGCGGCGAAGCGGACGGCTCTAGCGGCGGAAAAAGCCGTTTTAGCGGCGAAGCGGACGGCTTTAGCGGCGGAAAAAGCCGTTTTAGCGGCGAAGCGGACGGCTCTAGCAACGGAAATCAAAGTTCTATCAACGGTGAGTAAGCTTAACATAAATACACACCGGTTTAAATAGATAATTAAAAAAAACTCCTATTGTTAGGAGTTTTTTGATAGAAATTATTAATTACTTTATTACATTTACAATTATTTGTCGCTAATTTCTAGCTATTACTTGTCTTCCACTACTGCTAGAATCATTCAATATATTCCGGGACACGAAATAAATTCGCTTTGTTTTGACCATTATACGCCGTTCTTCTAAAAAAGGAGTACACTAAAGAGGTAGAAATACTATACTTTGGAGGCATTTAAAATGGATACAAAAGCAGCAGATATTAAAAATTTAATGACGTTAGATTTACTTGTTCAAATTTTAGAAGAACGTGGTATTATGACAGATCGAGAATTAAAAGAACGTCTTACAAATAACGTTAAGCTTTCATCTATGGATGCAGATTTAAAAGAAAAAGTTATTGAAGAAATTAAACATTAATGGAATGAAATCGCATTTTAAAAAGGGGCCGCTTCCTAGTTAAAAAAATACTATAAGCGGCTTCCTTTTTATATTTGCACCTTTAGTTCCTTCACATGCACAGCAGTTCCTGTAATTGAAATATTCAATTTCCCCTCATCATTTTTTACATGAACATGCACACGACCATCTTTCCCAAGTTCCTGACCTTGTTCAACGATTAGCGTTTTTGGCAATTGTACTTGTCGATCAATATACTCTGCAAAATAAGCTCCCATAACACCTGAGGCAGTGCCTGTAGCAATATCTTCAATTGTTCCAGAGTATGGAGATGAAAAATGCCTTGCGTGCATATCAGCATTCTTATCAATTGCCTCTAAACAAAAAGGATGTAGGGATGCTTTTGGCATTTCTTCTAGGATGGCTGGAAAATCTGCAGATTGCGGCGTCATTTTTTCAAAGTATGTTAAATTTTTAATTGGTATGAGCAATGTCCAAATTCCTGTACTTCCATAAACTATAGGTAATTCAGGATGTATCGCTTCCTCTAGTAGGCCAATTGATTGGGCAAGTTTAGATTTTGAACCGTTAAAGGCTTCAAACTGAGGCGTTGCATGTTGCATAGTAATGTAAATTTGTCCTGCTTGTTGTTCTTTGATCTCAATTGGAAGAATTCCTGCTTTCGTCTCAATAGTTAGTTGTGACTTATCTTCTAGTAAACCTTTTGTTTTTAGTGCATATAGCGTCGCCATCGTAGCATGTCCACATAAATTCACCTCATGGCCTGGCGTGAAATAACGAATACGTAAATCGGCTTTATCCGATTTTAGCGCAAAGGCTGTTTCATTAAAGCTTAATTGCTTAGCAATATCCTGCATTTCTACTTCACTATATTGGTCTCCCTCTACTACGACACCTGCTGGGTTCCCCTTATTTGGTATCGTGCTAAACGCTTCATAATGATGCACAGTAACAATTTTCATATGCTTTTCCTTTCCCTTTATACTTAAAGTCTACTTCAACTAGCGTGTACTACCAAGTCTTTCAAATGGCCACAATACAAAGTCTGCCGTTCCTAAAATTTGATCCTGCGAAACAAAACCGACTTCCGACTTTCGGCTATCTATGCTTCTACGACGATTATCTCCAAGAACGAAAAAATGCCCCTCTGGTACAGTCATTTCACCTAATTGTTCCTCAAGAGTGAAATCATAAGTAAAATCACCTTTATCATGTAATGCTTCTTTATATTCAGTTAAATAGGGCTCATCATAAGCTTTTCCGTTTATATATAAAACATCATCTTTATAGGCTATATGATCACCTGGTAAACCAATGATTCTTTTAATAAAATTCTCATCATCTTTTGCCTCAAAAACAATAATATCGAAGCGGTCATAATTTGAAATTCGTGGCCCGACTTTATTAACAATTACTTTATCTCCATTTTCAAAAGTTGGCTCCATTGAAGCACCTTGTACAGCTACAGGAGATAAAATAAAATAACGTACGCACATTGTGAAAATGATTGCTAGTCCAATCGCTTTAAACCATGCCCAAAATTCATTCTTAGTTTGTTTTTGTGTCACACTTTACACTCCAATTCTTCTATATTATCCAATTTACTTACATTAATGGATACGAACTCTCCACTAAAAAGTTTCATAAATTTCTAAGCTTTGAAAGCGGAGGCTGTGCACGTAAAAAAACCTAAGGATTCTAAACATTTTCCTTTTAAAAGTGAAAGAGGGGGTGTGTTTCCGCATAAAAAAGCAATATGTACTTGTACTGTACATACTGCTTAAGGATATTATCGAATTGTTTTTAATGCTGTTGCCCAAGGAATAAGTTGATCTAACATTTGATTGACTGAATCTGTTTGTACATCCTTTGGTTTAATCGTACCGTTTTCGAAGTCTGTAAATAAGGATAAAGCAGGATGTACGCGAACATCTGCTACTAATAATTCACCAAGAATACCCCGTAAATGTTCAGCTGCTCTTGCACCACCAACAGAACCGTAAGAAACAATACCTGCTGCTTTATTATTCCATTCGTTACGTAAATAATCTAACGCATTTTTTAATGCCCCCGTAATGGAATGGTTATATTCTGCAGCGATAAATACAAAACCATCACAGGCAGCGACTTTTTCTGACCAAGCAGCTACTCCTGAAGTATCTCCTCCTGGCTCACCTAGAAATGGTAATTTAAAATCAGCGATATCAATTATTTCATATGCTGCATCACCGCGTTTTTCAGCTACTCCCTGTACCCATTCTCCAACTTGTGGACTTACACGACCTTCACGTGTACTACCTAAAATAATCCCAATTTTCAACATACTACTCCTCCTTCATTCATCCCTCAAATTGTGACCGAAGCATTCATTTGAATTTAAAAACGGTTCTCCTAGCCATGTTGTACAGGAATCCATCTCTTTATTCAATGCACAGGTAATTACTTAAACCACTTTTTACTTCGAATCAAATTATCTTCAATTCAAAATAAAAATATCATAAATTTATAAAAATTGCCAATTGTTTGATTCCGTGACATCCACCAGAGGCTTTAGGCCAACAGATGTTTTTTGCGCGAAAGCGTAGTGCTAACGCAGCGGCAGCAGCACGATGTTGGTCACTCAGGCATTTTCACAGGATGTGGAGTTCTTAGCCTGAGTTCCTTTATTTTATCTTAATTGGTCTTTCTAATGCTGCAAGCTCATCTTCAATCGATGCGTATTGTCTTTCTACAACATATTTTGCATCCGAAATAGCCGCATTATAAATATGTGGAGCTATATTTTCCTTAATAAAGTCCAATACTCGCTCTGCTTCAAATTCTGTAATATCCTCATCTCGATTATTATAAAAAAATCGTTGAATATCAGCTATGATCGTTTCCTGTTGTTCTTTTGTAAAACGAATATACAAACCAAATCTCCCCTTTCATTCCAAAGTATACTTACCTATCATAACACTGTGAAATTCATCTATGCATACACAAAAAGACTGAATTATACTAATTCAGCCTTCACGATGTTGAAACTATTATGTCAATGAATTTAAGGAAAGCCTATAAATTAAGTATGGTTCTAGCAAAAAGAGAGGTTGATTTCCGTTCCGACTGAGCGCTTTGTTGCTGTCGCTTCGCTTTCGCACAGATAAAACATTTGCCGCTGACGCTTCGCTTTCGCGCAGAGCAGAGCTTCCTGGGGGCGTCCGATGAGCCGCTTCACTCGCGAAGCTCGCTCCAGGGTCTCGGGCCTACACGATGTAGGTCACGAAGGCGTTATCACAGGACGTGACGCTCTTAGCCTTCGTTCCTCTATCGCTGATCCCCAAGGAGTCGCTCAGTCTCCACTTCAATCAACCATTTTACATAGCATGTATCTTCTAGCATGTTACTCTAATTTATAGTGATAATATTTGAAAACATAGGCGAAAACAACTGTTTTATATGCAAAAACGCAGCGTCAGCAGATGTACAATTAGCGAATGTTATAAGTCTATTCAGTTCGATTATGGTATGTAGGCATAGCCTTCACTTTTGAATGCATAAAACATTTAAAATTTTTACACTATTGTTGATTGGAGTGGAAGCCTACATGACGCTCGCCCACAGGAAAGCGAATAGTCTGGAATCAAAATCTCCCTCATTAAACAGCATTCACAAAATTACCTTGACCTTTTTGTTTTTATCACTATGAAGACTGAATTATAGTAACTTCTATAATTCAGTCTTGTTATTATTACTGGTTACATTTAAATGAATAGTTTGTTGATAAAAACTTCTTTTCCTTTGAGACAATGGCTTCTCCGCCGTCTTTTTCACACTGCTCTGTCATGGCGTCAATTTTTTGGGCATTTATCTTATTTGTCATAAATGTCATACCTAGCCCAAACACAGCAATCATTAAACCAATTATAAGCCATAACTTACCGGCTTTATTGCCAGCAGGTCTTTCACTCGCCACATCTATTCCCCTCTCTTACACGAATAAAAACGGTTCTGTATGAATAGTAGATTGTACAAATTCAACCGTATATTTTTTATCCTCACTCATTTTTGCCATCTTTTTAGCTACACCTGCAATCATCACTTTTTCAACATGATGACCCGGATCCACGATTTGTAGACCAATTGCTTGTGCGTCCTGTGCAGTATGGAAATACATATCTCCTGTTAAAAATACATCTGCTCCTGCACGCTTTGCAGAATAGATATATTTATTGCCGTCGCCACCGACAAGCGCAATTTTTTTCACCTTCGATTGTAAATCGCCAACAACTCGGACAGCCGGTACATCTAGCTGCTGCTTTACAAATTGAGTAAATTCATGAAGAGTCATTTCTTGTGGTAAGAAACCAACACGTCCTAAGCCCATTACATTGGTTTGCTGATCTAAACGAATGATATCATAGGCAGGTTCTTCATATGGATGTGCAAGTAACATTGCCTTTAATATACGGTTTCGAATAGACTCCGGAAATACTACTTCTACCTTCACTTCTTCTTCAACATGTAATTCACCAATAGAACCTACATGTGGATTTGCACCTGCTAGTGCACGGAAACGTCCTTCACCTAATGTAGTATAGCTACACGCTTCGTAATCGCCGATACGACCTGCTCCCGCCTTTGCTAATGCCTCACGTAAATCATTGGCATTTGCAGTTGGTATAAAAACAGCCAACTTCAACATATTTTCCGCATATGTTTCTTCTAAAATAGAACGATTTTCAAGCTGTAGAGCATCTGCCAGTAAATCGTTGACACCACCTTCAGCCACATCTAAATTTGTATGTGCTGCATAAACGGCAATATCATTTTTTATAAGCTTTTCATATAAGCGTCCAGCTGGATTATCAGTACGAATATTCGCTAACCGTCTGAAGATTGGTGGATGATGTGCGATTATTAGCTCGCAGCCTTGCTGTATTGCCTCTTCTGCTACCGCTTCATTAACATCTAATGTGACTAATACTTTACTTACAGGCTTGTTTAATGTGCCAATAGCAAGCCCAATTGGATCATTTTCCATACAGGCAATCTTTTTGGGTGACCATGATTCGAATAATTGGATAATTTCCTGACCGTTTACTGTCTTCATCTCACAAAACTCCTTCCACTAAATCGAGTAGTGCTCCTAACTCTGCACGTTTTTCTTCAATTTCAGGTGTTTGATCTGCAACTTCAATGGACTTTAACACACGTTGCCAATTTTCTTTTTCACGTAACCATTTTTCTATAAATGCTGGTGATTTTCGCAGCATTAATTTTGGTCCAAATAAAATTTCTGATTCCGTTAACGTCATTGGACCTCTTTGTAATACAAGAATTTCGTAAATTTTTTCATCTTCCTCTAATATCTCTTCGTCGAGAATAGCCCAATTATGTGCTAAAGCCCACTCACGAATCACTTTTGCATGAATATTCGGTTGTAAAACAAGTCGTGTTACCCCTTGCAGTTTTTCTGGATGCTTTTCTAAAATTGATACAATAAGAGGTCCACCCATCCCCGCAATCGTAACCGTATCTACGTGATCATCTGCTTCTACTGCCGCTAAACCACTTGCAAGTCGTACCGTAATTTTTTCTGTTAAACCTTCTTTTTTCACTTGTCCAACTGCTGATTCAAAAGGTCCTTTCACAACTTCCCCTGCTATCGCATAAGAAGCAATGCCTTTATGAATTAAGTAGCATGGTAAATATGCATGGTCACTGCCAATATCAGCTACAACTGCACCTGAGGGAACAAATTTTGCTACTGTTTCTAATCGCTTTGATAATTTTTGTGCGTTCATTTTTTTACCGCCTACCTTATATAGAGTCCATTATTAGTATGTATGATGTCGTGAAAAAAAACAAATGGAGTTGCCTCAAATTTTGAGCAACTCCATTTTCCATTAAATAAATGAAGATAAATAAATTATAGCTGTACCAATCACGCTTAAACGCTTTCAGTACAGCTACTTTTGCCTTGGCATAATTGAGTCTGGAACCGAATGTTTAGACATCCGATGAAAGAAGTTAAACTATTTCAGAGTAGCAATGTACTCAGCGATTGCTTTTGCTTCCGCTTCAGTTTTCATTCCAGGTTGCATTGGAGTTCCTTCGATACCATTAGTTAAAACGTCAACGATACGAGCTTCATCCAAGCCATGTAAGTTTGGTCCTACAGCACCAGTTAAGTCAGCAGCGTGACAGCCAATACAAGATTGTACTAAAGCTGAACCGTCATCAGTAGCTTCTGTTTTTTCACCGCCGCCTTCTTTTTCAGCAGCAATTTCTTTTTTGTCTCCTGCACCTGTTAAAGACATGAAGAAAATAAGTCCAATACCAAATGCCAGAATTAAGATGTAAGGAACGACTGGATTGTTTTTCATATGTTTTCCCTCCTCATTGTAAATCTACTTCTATTATAATATAGAATCAGTCAACACCTAATATTGTACTTCATTAACCATGAAACGAAAAGCCCTATTCGCTAAGTTTTCCTTTGTTTGTAACAATTTCGACATTTCTGTATCTATTGGATAAAATATGTCTTGTTTTCTCCAATATTTGGACTATCTATTACCTTTTAGCAATTTGAAACTAACTTTTCACACGCAGTTATCTTTCCATTATTTACGCTTTCGTATACCATGAAAATCAAAAATTTCTTATAACCCTATTGCAAACAATTAATTAGCTAAATAAGTTATCCTAATATCTTAAATCTGTATTTTCAAAAACTCATTCTGTAAATGTTTCCTAAAAATCATACTACTTTTGCAGAAAAAATAAATTTTGATGATACAAAAAAAGAATCTGTAAGCTAGTTGAAAGCAAACAGATTCCTGATAGACAAAGTGGGTTCTTAAGATAAGTTTATGATATAGTAGCCAATCAGTGCTAGTAATCCTAGAACACCTGAGATCGTGAAATAAAATAACTTCATTTTTATACCTGACCAAAGCCAAACCCCACAATTTGCTGCAATCAAGCAAAACAATGCAATATTATCTCCATTAAAATATGTAGTGTAAATTCGAATAGTCATACTGAACAATAAAACTGCAGCTAATAAATGAAAAATAGGAGCTAATAAATCATTTCTCCGTGCCACTCGAAACGCTGTAATAAATAATGTTAGTGCGGCTATTCCAACGATTACCGTTAAAATTAACATTAAAGAGGTTATTGTAAAATACACAAACAGAAGAGCAATCATAGCGATACATATACCTACTATTAAAAATACCAACTTTCTCTTTTCAGAAGGTAATATAGCTTGCTTATGATGTACTGGGTTCAACTCTTCAAGATCAGCTCCTTCTGCGTAAAGAGTCGCTAAAAAATCACAGTAGTGCTCTGGTAATAGCTTATTCTGCTTCCAAAACAATATCTCATTTAAGATTATTTTTTTTCGAGGATTTGTCATAGTAGTTACTCCAAACATTGCTTGATAATGGTTGTTATTACAATTTTATCTCAAAATCTTCAAAAACACATCTGTATAAAGTAGCAAAAATAGCAAAATTGTCTCATTCTAATTACTCGATATCAGTATTTTTCGAAACAATATTTAAAGTTGATGTAAGTAATTAGTCACTTCTCTTTCGCAGTTATTCTCTCGGGGCGCGGATATTTCCTTCTCTTCCCCGGATATTAAAAAAGGGCTATCCGATTAGTCATTACTAATCCAAATAGCCCAACTTGATTTATTCTATTCTAAGAAATCTTTTAAACGTTTGCTGCGAGAAGGGTGGCGTAGTTTTCTAAGCGCCTTCGCTTCAATTTGGCGAATACGTTCACGTGTAACACCAAATACTTTTCCTACTTCTTCTAATGTACGTGTGCGACCATCATCTAAACCAAAACGTAGGCGAAGGACATTTTCTTCACGGTCAGTTAATGTATCTAACACGTCTTCTAATTGTTCTTTTAACAATTCATATGCTGCATGGTCAGATGGAGATTGAGCTTCAGAATCCTCGATAAAGTCTCCTAAATGTGAATCATCTTCTTCTCCAATTGGTGTTTCAAGAGATACTGGTTCTTGTGCAATTTTTAAAATTTCACGTACTTTTTCTGGTGTTAAATCCATTTCTTCACCAATTTCTTCTGGAGATGGCTCGCGGCCTAAGTCCTGTAATAATTGGCGCTGTACACGAATTAATTTATTAATGGTTTCTACCATATGCACCGGAATACGGATTGTACGTGCTTGGTCCGCAATTGCACGTGTAATTGCTTGGCGAATCCACCATGTTGCATAAGTGGAAAATTTAAAGCCTTTACGGTAGTCAAATTTCTCAACAGCCTTGATAAGCCCCATATTCCCCTCTTGAATTAAATCAAGGAATAGCATCCCACGACCAACATATCGCTTCGCAATCGATACAACAAGACGTAAATTTGCTTCTGCTAGACGTTTACGTGCTTCCTCGTCACCTTGCTCAATACGTTCCGCTAATGCGATTTCTTGGTTGGCAGAAAGTAAGTCAACTCGACCAATTTCTTTTAAATACATGCGTACAGGGTCATTTATTTTTACACCTGGTGGTACACTCAAATCATTTAAATCGAACGTCTCTTCGCTTGCTTCTTCTTTCATTAAGCTCTCTTCTTCAAATTCTTCTTTTCCGATGATTTGAATGTCTTTATTCTTTTCAAGATCCTCAGCAAAGTGGAAAATCTCTTCATTCTCCAATTCATAAGGCGCTAATTTCTCTGAAATTTCTTTCATCGAAATTTCACCTTCTGTTTTTGCTTTTTCTTGTAGTATTTTTTTTGCTTCATCTAATGTAATTTCAACTTCTACCTCTTTTGAACGTTCTGACTTGTCCGCCATAAACCTTCCTCCTTCTAAACAACCGAATCGGGTTAAATCGCCGATAACGATTTTCTTAAATGAATAATCTGTTGGGCGATTTCAAGTGCACGCGCATACTCATGCATCTTCTCCGCTTCCTTTGACTCATGCATCTTTTGTTGAATTTCTTGCTCAATTCTATATTTTTGCAGCTGTCGTATTGAGTCTGTGACCTCCGCCTCTGCTTGGTCGGGATCTCGCTCTGCTAAAGCCGCTTCCATAACAATCTTTCGTAATTCCGAGTCATCTAATATCTCAACAAAACGCTGATAATCAGGATGACCATATTCCTCATAAAATCCTACTAAGCGAACAAAAACTGCCATATAGGCATCTCGTACAAATGGCTCTTTTTGCTCACTACGTAATACCTTGTCCACTACATCTATATTATGAAGCATATGAGCCAGTAATAAACGTTCGGCACGTTCAGCTGCGTCCATAGGCTTATTTTGTTGAGTGACCGGCATCGAAGGCGTCTGAACAGGCATTTCTACTTTTGCAGAACGCACCTGATTTGCCTCTAGCTTTCGGAATTGAGCATAAATCGCTTCTTCCGAGATATTGGTTTCATTCGATAGCTGTCTTATATACAAATCTCGTTCAACAGGTGAGGATCTACCTACCAGTTGTTCAAGAACCTCTTGAATATATTGAAGCGTATCATTTTCAAATTGAAAGTTTTTATTTCGTCTAGCATGCATCATCATAAAAGCAATATACGCATGAGGGTTTTCCAAAATTTGTTCTTTAAATGCTTGTCCACCTAAACTACGAATGTATTCATCAGGATCTAGCTTATCTGGTAACACCGCAATATTGACTTTCATACGTTCTGTTTGAAGTAATTGTGCCGCTCTTTTTGCCGCATCGAAACCAGCATTATCACCGTCATAGCAAATCGTAATCTGCTCTACTAAGCGCTTTAGCTTCGTGATATGCTGATTCGTAAGCGAAGTACCCATTGTTGCTACGGCATTCGTTACACCAACAGAAGTTGCTGCTAAAACATCCATAAATCCTTCCACCAATACTACTTGACGATTTTTTCTAATTGAGGTTCGTGCTTTATCTAGGTTATATAGCACTTCACTCTTTTGAAATATTGGTGATTCTGGACTATTTAAATATTTTGCCTCTTCACCAGTTGATGAAAGGATTCGTCCTGAGAATGCAATAATCTTACCGTTCTCATCACGAATAGGAAACATAATACGCCCTCTAAAACGGTCAAAATAGCGCTCTTCCCCTTCTCGCTTGATGATTAAACCACTTTCTGCGATTTCTTGTAAGTTATAACCTTTTCTTTCAAGCAATATTGTTAATGCATCAAAGCTTGGAAGAGACCATCCAATGCTATTAGATTCTATAAGTTCCCTTGTAAATCCTCTTTCTAGTAAATAATTTAAAGGTTCTTCACCATCTTCCGTATTTAACAGTAAATGATGAAAAAAATCTGCTGCAAAAGCGTGTGCTTCTTTCATCCTTTCTTCTGCTTTAGATACCTTTTTCGTTACTTCAGGTAAACTAGGTCCAACATCTAATTGTATGCCAACACGTTCACCAAGTTTCACAACTGCGTCAGGAAAAGAAACACCTTCTATATCCATGACAAAAGTAATAGCGTTACCACCTGCACCACAACCAAAGCAATGAAAAATTTGTTTGTCTGTTGACACAGAAAAAGATGGCGTTTGTTCTCCATGAAATGGACAGAGACCAAACCAATTGCGTCCACGCTTTGTAAGCTGCATATATTCGCTTATGACATCAACAATATCCGATTGTGTACGAATCTGTTCAATCACTTCTTCTGGAATTTTCCCTGCCAAATCATCACCATCTTTAAATTACGTTCTAAAACACAATTCGCTATCCGATTTAAAAATCCTTTATTTCTCGACAAAAAAATAGGATTTTTCTCTTTAGCAATATTTTTACCACAATTTTATTATTATAAAACAAAAATTAGTTTTTATCTATACTATTTTCAAAACCTACTCAAAAAAACCGCCTCTTACAACCGAGGTGGTTTATCGAAATTCGTTTCTTATTTACAGGTCGAGATATGCTCAATAATGACATTTGCTGTTTCTTCTACAGCTTTATTTGTCACATCAATAACTTTACAACCAATTTTACCGACAATTTTTTCAAAATGCTGAATTTCTTCTAATATACGCTTATGTTGCGCGTAGATAGCATCATCATTCAATCCAAGAGTCATTAATCTTTCTTTTCTAATTGAGTTTAATTTATCAGGAGAAATAATTAAACCAAAACATTTTTTTGGATCAATCATAAATAGTTCTTCAGGTGGCTCCACTTCTGGTACTAAAGGGACATTCGCCACCTTATAGCGTTTATGTGCTAAGTACTGTGATAATGGTGTTTTAGAAGTACGTGAAACACCAACAAGTACGATATCAGCCTGCAATAGACCACGTGGATCTCTTCCATCATCATATTTTACTGCAAATTCAATAGCCTCAATTTTTTTAAAGTAATCATCATCTAGCTTATGAACGATTCCTGGTGCTTCTAATGGGATCTCTTCCATAAATGTTGCCATTGTTTTTAAAGCAGGTCCTAAAATATCGATTGCATATACTTTTTCTTGTTCACACAGTTCATGTAATAACGATCGCATCTCCTGCCGAACAAGCGTGTACACAATAAATGCCTGCTGTTTCGCTGCAAGGCAAACAATTTTTCGGATGAGCTCCTCTGACTGAATATGAGGAAAACGCCGAATCACCGTGTTTTCCAAACCAGGTCGAAACTGGCTAATAACTGCTTTCGCTACTTGATCACCAGTTTCCCCGACTGAATCAGATATAACAAAAACACGTAGTCTTTTCATGCTGTTCTCCTTCAAATATTTAGACATTCTGTACAAGCGATAAGAAAGCTCGTGTAATCGTCGTTTTTGTAAGACGACCGACGATTGTCAATCCGCCTTCCTGTGGCTCTACTACTGGTAACGAATCAACTTCTCGTTCAATTAGTTTATTTGCTGCGACAACTAAAGAATCTGATCTCTCACAATACGAAATGTTTGGCATGCGTGTCATAATGATATGTACAGGGATTTTATTTAAATCCTGAGTACCAATACTTGTACGTAGTAAATCCTTGCGAGAAAGTACTCCTGTCAAAAACTCATTCTTATCCACGACAAAGAGTGTTCCAACATCCTCAGAAAACATGAAGCAAATCGCATCATATACAGTCATTGTTTCTGGTACTACAACCGGTCCCGAATGAAAATCTTTCACCTTTAAATTGTGAATACTATCCGTCAATGTAACGGATGTTTTTTTACCTGAATAGAAATAGCCAACACGAGGTCTAGCATCTAAAAAGCCCGCCATTGTGAGTATAGCTAAATCTGGTCTTAAAGTCGCTCTTGTCAGATTGAGACGTTCTGCAATATGTTCGCCTGTAATTGGGCCGTTTTCTTTCACAATTTGTAAAATGTCTTCCTGACGTTTATTGAGTTCGATTGGACTCACCGCCTCAAATCTAATAGTGTTATACTTATGCTCAATTATTATATACTATTTTAATAATTATTGCGAAGAAAAGAACTACATGCTACAATATTGACACATACGCTTGCTCTAAATGTATTTTCGAGCGATTTGCGTTATACAGGCGATGATAGGAAAAGAGTATCTGTTCCATTTTAAAGCGAGTAGAAGATGGTGAAAGTCTACATAGTAACAGAGAAAAGGCACTCCTTGAGCTAACTTTTTAAAAAGAGGTTTTAAACATCACGTTTAAAACAATCAGGGTGGAACCGCGGGTTTTAGCACTCGTCCCTGGGCATTTAATGTGCCCGGAGACGGGTGCTATTTTTAATTTAGTTCTTAACTAAATTGAAAAATTTCTTTTGCGAATTTGTAGATCCGTTTTATAAATTCGCTAAAACAAAATTACTGTTCACTCTGTGAAAACTATGAAGGAGGCTATTTTTTATGGCTAACAAATCAATGGAAACAATCGTATCATTAGCGAAGCATCGCGGCTTTGTCTTCCCTGGTTCTGAAATCTACGGAGGCTTAGCAAACACATGGGATTATGGTCCACTAGGTGTTGAATTAAAAAACAATGTTAAAAAAGCATGGTGGCAAAAATTTGTTCAAGAGTCAGAGCACAACGTTGGGCTAGACGCTGCAATTTTAATGAATCCAAAAGCTTGGGTGGCTTCTGGTCACGTTGGTAACTTTAATGACCCAATGATTGATTGTAAGGCATGTAAAGCGCGCCATCGTGCTGATAAAATCATCGAAGACGCTGCACTAGCTAAAGGCGATGAAATTATTGTCGATGGTATGACATTTGACCAAATGAAAGAAACGATGGTTAAGTATGACGTAGTGTGCCCAGATTGCGGTAAGGCTGATTTCACAGATATCCGTCAATTCAATTTAATGTTCAAGACATTCCAAGGTGTAACAGAATCTTCTACTAACGAAATTTATTTACGCCCAGAAACAGCACAAGGTATTTTCGTAAACTTTAAAAACGTTCAACGTTCTATGCGTAAACGTACACCATTCGGTATTGCACAAATTGGTAAATCATTCCGTAACGAAATTACACCAGGTAACTTCACATTCCGCACACGTGAATTCGAACAAATGGAGCTTGAGTTTTTCTGCAAGCCAGGTGAAGATCTTGAATGGCACGCATACTGGAGAGAATTTTGTAAAAACTGGTTGTTAAACTTAGGAATGAATGAAGAGTCTATGCGTCTTCGCGATCACGAAGAAGATGAATTGTCTCACTACTCAAATGCTACAACTGATATCGAATTCAAATTCCCATTCGGCTGGGGCGAGCTTTGGGGCGTAGCGGATCGTACAGATTACGATCTAAAACAACATATGGAACATTCTGGTGAAGATTTTACTTACATCGACCCAGTTACAAACGAACGCTATGTTCCATATTGTATCGAGCCTTCTTTAGGTGCAGACCGTGTAACATTAGCATTCTTATGCGATGCTTATGATGAAGAAGAGCTTGAAGGCGATGATAAGCGTACAGTTTTACGCTTCCACCCTGCTCTAGCACCATTTAAAGCTGCAGTCTTACCACTTTCTAAAAAGCTTTCGGATGAGGCTACTACTGTTTGGGCAGAGCTTCGCAAAGCATTCCCAGTTGACTTTGACGAGTCACAATCAATCGGTAAACGTTATCGTCGACAAGATGAAATCGGTACACCATTCTGTATTACTTACGACTTCGACTCACAAGAGGATGGTCAAGTAACAGTGCGTCATCGTGATTCAATGTCTCAAGTTCGTATGCCAATTACAGATGTTAAAGCATACATTGAAAAACACCTTCAATTCTAATTTAAGACGTATATAAAGAGGGAGTCGCATGATCAGCGACTCCTTTTTATATGCATGACGCTCAGCTTTCACACTTTTGCTCCAACCGACTCATCGGATGTGCCCAGTCGAAACAGAGATCAACTCCACATTACGGCGATAGACAAATTTATACATGTATTCAATAGTTTTTCAGGATATAATTCCCTCTATTATCCCCTTCATCATTTTGATATAAATAAAGTATTATAGTTACTCTTTAAATAACAACAATTCACTACAATCCCAATCTATTAAGATTCAATCTCCCGGGATCAATACTAAAAGCTTGTACATATGAAGCAGAGGGAGACGAGTACTCATGTTTTTGAGACACTACAGGCGTGAATTATGCATGACAAGGATGCTTAGACCACACCCACAGAGAGCGCCCTCCAGCAATAAAAAGTGCAGGCAAGTACATATTTTGGTGAAGAGTCTTCATCCTGAAGGTTGAAATTGTGGGAGGATTCTAGCAAAAGGCAACACTATAAAATTTTTTTGAATTACTTTGGAGGAAATAATTTGAAGACTAATCGTTTTTATCAAATCGCAATGGCCTCGGCATTAGCAACAAGTGCTATTGTCATTACACCCTCGGCACATGCCGCATCGGTATTCCCCGATATAAATGCGTCAACAGAGGAAGGCAAAGCAATTATTAACTTAGCCGAACGAGGCATTATTTCAGGCTACCCAGATGGCACATTTAAACCCGCGAACCCAATTACTCGTACACAAGCAGCAAAAATTTTAGCTGGTATTTTAAAGCTCGATACGGTTCATGTAAAAAACCCCAATTTTAAGGATGTAAAACCTGGCGATGAGAATTATGGTGCTATCGCAGCATTAGCAAACGCTGGCATTATTAGTGGCTCAAATGGCTATTTCAACCCAACAAAAAATATTACTCGTGGACAAATGTCAAAAATGATTGTGAAAGGCTTTAATTTAACGATTACAAACGATATTGACATTCCTTTCAACGATGTCAAGGCGGGCAGTGAATACGAACCATATATAAAAACACTATTTGCCAACAGCATAACAAAAGGTACAACCCCTACTACCTTTGGGCCTCAAAGCAATGTAAAACGCTCGCAATTAGCGTCTTTCGTTGTACGCGCGGAAAATGTTCAAGGCAATGTTACTGTTTACGCTAGTCAATTCAATCAGGACTATATCTTTGCTTCATATGGCGGTATTAACCCAGCTGAAGATATTTTCACATGGGACGAAGAAGAAGATATGACGGAATCGATCACCCTTAAGCCGCTAAAAGAGGGCACAGGCAAATTAGTGCTTACGGGCTTTAACGAAGAAACTGAAGAATTTAAGGATATCTTTTATGTAGTTCATGTGAAAAATGTAGATGGAAAGCTGCAAACAACTCTTCAAGAAGTAAATGAGGCGGATCACGTAGAAAACTTACCGCTCAACTTATTGGAAACTGATTTGAAATTTATCCCTACAGAAGTGAGTATTCAAACAGCAGATGGTCAAGCCTTATCTCCTGAATTATATAGTTTTACATCAACTAATAATACAGCTACACTTGCTATCTATAAAAACGGGCAATATATGCTGACATTCTCCAATGGTACACAACAACAAATGATGGCTGCAGATGTCGATACGTATGATTTCGTGCGCAGTATTGACATGTATCAGATTACAGATGAGTTAGCGTTTTCTAGTGATGATCTATCGTTCGAGCCAACAAGTGTTGCTTTAGAACAGTTAAATTATGAGCCAGCAGCTGTGAAAGCTTCAATAAAGGAAAACAAAGTAAATGTTACACCACTAGCAGAAGGCACTTCTATTTTGCATATTACAGGTAAAAATGGTGAAACTGCTTATTTATATATTGAATTTCTAAAAATCGCTAATAAATGGGCTACTAATTACGAATTCATGGATGATCAAGAAGAAATTTAAAGTAAAATGCCAGAAGATCAATATTATTGGTCTTCTGGCGTTTTTTCTTGATCAGCATTTGTTCTTAGCTTTAATTCAGGCGTTCGCTCAAGCTGCTCAATAAATTTTTTAGTCTTAAAACGAATTCCTGTTTGCTCCTCATAAATTGTTGAAATTATTTTTTTGATAAAATATTTAGTTTCTTTTTTTAATTCTAATTTCCCAATCTGGTCAATCGGTACAGTATAAAACATTCGAATAAGCTTAAGCTGGGTCGGTGTTAATCGAATGATATAAGGATCATGATGATAGCAGCGATGACATAAAAAGCCTCCCTGCGCAAAGGAGAATGCAAATTCACCATCAACTGAACCACAAGCAGCACACGTATGTAAAATAGGCTGCACACCTGTATAGGGTAGCATTTTCCATTCTACGAATAACGTAATAGCCTCTGGATCATAGCCTTCCTCAATTGCCTGTAATGCTTGTAGGAGCACATCGAATGCAAATGGCTCAGCTTTTCCTTCTTCTACTACACGCTCGACAAGTTCCATTATATAACTTGCATATGCCGTTGCCATTATATCCTCACGAATATGGCGCATTGAATTAAGATGCTCACCTTGTTGCATTGTCCCCATACCCGTATGATGCTGCACCATAAACATGCCATACGTGAATGGCTGTGTCACAGATGCTAATCTACTAGAAGGCTTCTTGGCACCTCGAGCCATCGTAGCAACCTTTCCAGCTTCTCTTGTTAGTAAGGTGACAATTTTATTTGATTCTCCATAGGCTCGTACCTTTAGAACAATCCCTTCCCATTTATAAAGCACTAGTCCTCCTCCTTTCTACAAGCTTCGCATGAAAATAGAGCTCTCCAAAAGACTTTTGGACAGCTCCATTCAAATTTTAGACATACATAGTAATGCTGTAGAATTATTTCACAATTTCACAACAGGATTTATTAATATTCATCTTCACGGAAACCGAAGTCGCGTAAATGTGTTGATTTATTTCGCCAATCCTTCTGCACTTTTACCCAAAGCTCTAAGTACACTTTTGACCCAAGAAGCATCTCAATATCTTTTCGTGCACGTGTCCCCACTTCTTTTAATAGCGCCCCACGTTTACCAATCACAATCCCTTTTTGAGAATCTCTTTCCACCATAATTGTCGCTGCTACACGAATTTTACCTTCATTTTCTTCATCTCGGCGAATTTTATCAATGACAACTGCGATGGAATGAGGGATTTCTTCACGCGTTAAATGTAACACTTTTTCACGAATCAACTCTGAAATAATAAATCGCTCTGGATGATCCGTAACTTGGTCTGCTGGATAGTATTGCGGACCTTCCGGTAAGTATTTCGTTACTGTCTCCAATAGATTTTCAACGTTATTCCCTTGTAAAGCTGAAATAGGCACTATTTCAGCAAAATCATAACGCTCTTTGTAGCTTTCAATTATTCCGATTAATTCGTCAGGATGAATTTGGTCGATTTTATTGATGACAAGGAATACAGGGGTTGGATTACCCGCCAACATTTCAAGGATGAATTCGTCACCCTTTCCAAGCTTCTGCTCTGCATTTACCATGAACATAATAATATCCACTTCACGCAATGTATTTTTGGAAACCTTGAGCATAAAATCCCCTAGCTTATGTTTCGGCTTGTGGATTCCAGGTGTATCAATAAAAATCATTTGGCTATCATTTGTTGTAAGTACACCTTGTACTTTATTTCGTGTTGTTTGTGGTTTATCACTCATAATCGCGATTTTCTGACCAATGACACGGTTTAAAAATGTTGATTTCCCTACATTCGGTCGACCGATTATGGAGATAAAGCCTGACTTGTAGCCATTGTTAGTTTCCAGCATTCTCTAAATCCTCCGTTGTAAATGCAAACGGTAGTAATTCGCCTACAGACGTTACCGTGACATCACCTTTTAAATTTGTTAAATATACAGGCATAGATGGCGCACAAAATTCCATCATCACTTGACGACAAGCTCCGCATGGCGCACAAGGTCCTTCTGTATCAGCTACAATAGCGATCGCCTCAAAGTCATAAATGCCCTCGGACACAGCTTTGAAAAATGCTGTACGCTCAGCACAATTGGTCATACTATAGCCAGCATTTTCAACGTTACAGCCATGAATAACTTCTCCATCTTTCGTTAAAAGCGCCGCACCAACTTTAAATTTTGAATAAGGTACATAAGCCTTTTCACGCGCTTTTTTTGATTCTTCTAGTAATGCATGCATATCAATTGTCATTAATGTTCACCTCTAAATAATAAATAGCTCATCACCATAATGTGGGTTGATTTCCATTCCAGCTGTGCGTTTCCTTGGGGCGTTCGATGAGCCGCTTGGGCCAAAAGGATGTTGTTCACGAACGCGCTATCATAGGACAGGATGCTCTTAGCCTTCGCTCCTCTATCGCTAATCCCTAAGAAGTCACCTAGCCTCCACTCCAATCAACTTATATAAATGGTATACATTTTAACAAATGTCATACCAAACTTTTGGTGATGAGTCTAATACATCATAAATTCTCCAGCACAATTGCTACTACTTCATGACCGATTAATAATAGTTTTAGTAATGTTAAAACCATTTCGGTATAAAGATGAGTAATCCGATTATAGCACTGAATATCGCAAATACAAGCACTGCACCCGCTGCAAGATCTTTAGCCTGCTTAGCGAGTGGGTGCATTTTTGGTGAAACTAGATCCACTACTCGTTCAATAGCAGTATTAACTATTTCAAGTGCAAACATTAGTGCTATTAATATTAGCACTATATACCATTCCACACGTGATAAACCTGTAAAATAGCCAGCAATTAAAACAATTCCTGCACTTAGCAAGTGAGACTTAAAGTTTTGCTCTTTACAGGCTGTAACGATACCTTCAAAGGCATAACCAAAAGATCGGATATATTTGCGAACATTCATTTAATCTCGCCCTAAGCCAAAAGATTGTAAAATTTCATCCTGCTTACCGAACATAACCTTTTCATCTTCTGGTACCATATGATCGTAACCAAGAAGATGTAAAAAACCATGAACCGCTAAAAAACCTAATTCTCGTTCAAAAGTATGGCCATATTCATCCGCTTGTTCTTTCGTGCGATCCGTTGAAATAATAATATCGCCTAAAATGCGGGGCATCCCTTCGAATGTTACTTCCATTTCTCCCTCGCCTAATTCCTCCAAGGCAAACGAGATAACATCTGTAGGTTGGTCCTTATCACGATATTCTCGGTTTATTTCTTGAATCGCTTCATTTGTCACAAACGTCACTGACACTTCTGTTTCCGGCTCAATATTCTCTACCTTCGCAGCATGCTGTAAAAGCTTTTCAACAAGCTCCATATGCTCTGCAGCTACTTCATTTGTTTCATCTGTAAAATCAATTGTTAAAATCATAGATCCTCCTACTTATCTGCCTTTGGGTATTCAATACGTGAGTGGAAAATTCCATTCAACGTTCCACAAAGTACTCGCTCTATACATTTTAACTCTTTTATTGAAATATCGCATTCATCAAACTGATTGTCTTGTACTCGATCATCAATAATTGAGCGTACCAACTTTTGAATTTTCTCTGCATTCGGTTCTTTCATCGACCGAACCGCTGCCTCCACACTGTCAGCAACACTAATAACTGCCGCTTCCTTTGTTTGTGGTTTTGGTCCTGGATATCTGTACTTTGTTTCATCAATACATTTTCCTTCTTCCTTCGCTTTAAAGTAGAAGTATTTCAACAGACTAGTCCCATGATGTTGCAAGGCAATATCAATAATTTCCTGTGGCATCTTATAACGATTTAGCATTTCAGCCCCATCAGTTGTATGTGCGATTATAATTTCCGCACTTGTTTCCGGGGACAATGAATCATGCGGATTTATACCAGACATCTGATTCTCGATGAAAAAGGCAGGACGTTTCGTTTTGCCAATATCATGATAATAGCATCCTACACGTGCCAGTAATCCATCTGCTCCAATTTCCTCACATGCTGCCTCTGCTAAGTTCGCCACCATTACACTATGATGATATGTTCCTGGAGACTCCATTAGTAATTTTTTCAGCAATGGATGGTTTGGGTTAGAAAGTTCAATTAAACGCAACGATGACAACAAACTAAATGCTGATTCAAAGAATGGTAAGAGACCCATTGTAAGAGCCCCTGATAGAAGGGCCGATACCAATGCAGCGATAAAGTAAAACAGCCACTCTGGCAAACCATAGGAAGACTGTGTCATCAGTAAATAAAATGCGATAAACGACATATTTACTAGCCCTATGACCCCAACTGCATGTAGAATATGCGATCGCTTTTCCATACTACTTAAAAAGAATAAGCTCGCAAAGCCTCCAAAAATTATATACAGTGTAATTTCCATCTGCATGACAGATGAATAACCCTCTTGAAAAATAACACCAGCAGATGCCGCTGTCATTACTGTAATAAGAACGGCAGCACGATCATTCACTAATAGCCGTACAAGCATCGTTGTCAACGCTGTTGGGAAAAGGAATGCAACAGTAACATCGAAGCCCCCTGCGACCAGGCTAATAAATTTCATTAGCAGGATGGATAAACTATAAACAATTACTGTCACCAATAAAGCCTTACGTTTCTTGTTTTCATCCTCAACCGAACGTTCAAATAAAATAAATATGAACACCATTTGTAAAAGTATTAAAATGATAAGACCTGCAATCGGCTTCATCGATACTTTATTACTCACCATACCTAGAAGCTCTAATTGACGAAACGCCTCATTATCAATAATTTGACCTTCCTGTACGATGATTTGACCTTGAAGAATTCGAGTGGGTTCAACCGATTCCTTTGCCTGCTCTTTTCGAATTTTCGTTTGTTCATCGTTAATCGTTTCGTTTTCGATAATACTTGTACGTCCAATTAAAACTACCGTATTAAATATTTTATCTGGATAGCCTCGTTGTCCGCGAATTTTTGTTTCAAAATCATTTTGAGCCGCAAACAAATTTTCTGAACGAATGGATTTTTGTAAATATTCCTGCACGAGTTTTGATAGTTGCGTACTTGTTCTTTTTAAATCTTCTTCACTTTGTACTAACAAACCTTCTAGCTGTGAATCAGTAAAAATAATGGGCATTTGATCTGAATCTATGGATTCAAATTTTTTTCGGAGTTGCGCCACTTGATCGCCAATTGGAACTGGTTCTTTTTTGCTCGCAACATCCTCCTTTACTTCAAGAACATAGTCAAATAAAGAAGTTACAATCGCAGCTCGCTGCTTGGCGACATCCTCGGAAAATTCATAAACTGGTTCTACAGCGTTTGCTGCTTTTTCTCGCTCCTGTTGGGTTTTATAAGTATCTTCAATCGTTTTAGTAGATCGAACTGTTTCAGGCGCTAGTTGTAAAGGTTTAAAATTATATGTAACACCTTTAACATTGCCATACATAAAAACAAATTGTAGGGCTCCTGTTAAGATGAGAACGACAATTAAAAAGTAGCGGAAACCAATAAGTTTTATGAATTTTTGTAATTGTTTCTCCATCTGGCACCTCCTCTATCTACCTACTATCATACCAATTCAAAAAACATTTTTCCCGAAAAATGTATAAGAAAGTAAAAAAACAGCTATACAAATTGTATAGCTGTCACATTTTTTTCCATTTTAAAGATCCTTCACCATAAGTGTGGTTGATTTCCGTTTTATGTCATCCACAATTTTTGGTGATAAGCCTTTTTCCAACTAATTGCATGTAAATCGATATTGATAACGAATTTTGAGGTTACACTTCAATAGTTTTTTAGTATGAACTATTTGCATCTAGTGAAACTTTAAATTCGTTACACCTGTCCTCACTTTCGGTACAGACTTTAATTCGTTGCACCTACCGTTCAGTTTCACTCCACTTTCGATGCAGACTTTAATTCGTTGCACCTGTCGCTTCGCTTTCGGTGCAGACTTTAATATGACCGCTTTAGCGGTCATATTAAAGTTGCTGTTCTTCGTAGGCTTTGATGATTTTGGCTACGATTGGATGACGTACTACATCACCTTGCTCTAAAATTTGGAAATCTATAGACTTTACATATTTTAGTGTTCGCTCTGCCACAATTAATCCCGATTCTGTATTTTTAGGTAGGTCGATTTGTGTTTTATCGCCCGTAATGACCATTTTTGAGCCAAAGCCTAGTCGCGTTAGAAACATCTTCATTTGTTGATGTGTCGTATTTTGGGCTTCATCTAAAATGACAAAAGCATCGTCTAGCGTACGACCACGCATATACGCTAAAGGTGCAATTTCGATTGTGCCTCGTTCAATAAGTCGTTGAGTTTGTTCTGTCCCGTAAATATCGTTTAGAGCGTCATAAAGAGGGCGTAAATACGGATCTACCTTTTCCTTCAAATCACCTGGAAGAAAGCCTAAAGATTCCCCTGCCTCTACTGCAGGGCGTGTTAAAATAATACGCTTAACGTGCCCATTTTTTAGCGCCTGTGTTGCCATGACTACCGCTAAATACGTTTTCCCAGTACCAGCTGGACCGATACCAAAAACAACGTCTTTATGACGGATTGCTTGTATGTATTCTCGTTGACCGATTGTTTTTGCACGGATAGGCTTTCCTTTCGTCGTGCGTGCTATTTCTTCATCATATAGTTCTGCAAAATATTCGATTGTTCCTTTTTGTGTCATTTCAATAGCTGTTGCAACATCACGTTGATCAATATTAATTCCTTTGCGAATGACCTTTAAAAGAGCATGTAAAAGGAATGTCGCTTGTTCCTTCGCATCTTCTTCACCAGCAAGCTGAATTTGTTCACCACGCGTAATAATGTGGACATGTAGAGCCTCTTCGATTAACTTCATATTGGCATCGGAAATTCCGAGTAGCATGACTGCCTCGTTTGGATTATCCACTTGTAATACAGTTAAATGTTCTGACATAATCATTCTCCTTGTAGGCCTTGTATTGGACTGGCAATGTTTTCATTGACTAAAAATAGAACTTTCCCTTCAACTGTACCATTCCCCCACTTTACCTGTAAAAGGTTTTCTTTTTTTATAACCGTTTTCGTAGGTAATGAACGCAGCACCTTTTCATGTAGTAATGGTATGAGCAATGAATCTATTTTGGATTCATCAAGCTCAACTTGCATTTTTTTAGTGTACTGTTCCTCAACAATCGAAATATATGGATCGAGCCAATTAGGTAGATCTTTCTTTTGCACATAGTCAACTTTTTCTTTATGAATGCCTTTCACTAGTACACGCCACCGCTTCTGTTGTAGCGTTTCCATCGTGAGCTTTGTTGGAATTTTAAACGAACATTCAAGCCAATAATCAGCGTAAACCTCTCCCTTTGCCCCAACAAAAACATCGTCTTCACCACTTTCAATTACTCCACTTACGAGCGTATCACCTTCGTACGCTGTATCATTCACTGAAATTTTACGTTCACCATTCTGAATATTAAAGTGAGTAATTACACCACTTTTTGTTGCTACTAAATGCGTAGCAAGTTTTTCATTCGTTTGTTTAGTTTGTTTCGGGGACTCCTGAGGCCGTAAAATTACACGTCCGCCATACTTTTCAATATGCACCCACGAAAGATCTCGATGCTCTTCTAAAAGCTTCTGACGAATGACAGCGTCTGAAGGTAATACTTTTTTAGTCATGGGCGTTTCTAATTGAAATGTATTTTGAAAGGTCTTGCCTAGACGTTGCTCTAACTCTGGTGATGCCGCTTCTATGTCTACACGCCAAATAACCTGTGCACATAGTAATGGAATTAATATCATCATCGCTAGGCCAAGTAAGGTCCAAAGCTGTGCCCGAAAAACATGAAGCTCATCAGCATAATAGACAGCCATTTTAAGTCGATAATGACTTCGTTCACGACGAATTTTGGATAGATAGTGCATAGTTGTTTCAAAAGCAACCTCTTGCTCACGAAAGACAACACGCTTTAATGGTACATGTTGTGCGTGCAATGCTTGAATAAAAGGATGAACATTTTCGTGGCGCTTTATACGTATGATAATTGGTCGATTATTCCACATTATCGCTCACACCCATATCCTTTGTCATTTTCATATGAAGCTCCTGCAAATCCTCTACAGAAAGATGAAGCATTTCTTCTTTAAGAGCATTAATTTCTACTGATTTTCCACGCACAGTAATATGATAGTCTGCATAGATAAAAGAGCATGACGAAGCATCAGCATGTAGGAAACGGTATGGGCCAATGATTTTTAATGTTTCATATTGGAATAATTCAAGTAGTGGCGTTAATTGAAATAGTTTTCTCATAAAAAATGCCTCCTTCTTCGGCAATATATGCATCGAAAAAGGAGGACATGCTGATTATTTTCTTTTTGCTTTCGGTGGACCTAAAACTTCTGCCATTACAACAGCCTGCATGAATGATTTTTTTGAATTTGGTAATTGAAAAGCCGACTGTGATCCAGCTACTTTCACCTCTTTTTTCCCAGCTGCCAAACGACCAATACTTTCTCTTTTCGTGGTACGACTAATTGTCTCAGTTGGGATTAACGGTGGTGCTATATAACTTGGCATTTCCTCTTTCACTGCTTCTTCGACATTTTTCTTTGACTTTTCCACTTTAGGCTGCTCATTGTTCCAATCTCCTAAAAATTCACGTGTAAAATCCTCAAAGCTTTGCGCTTTAGCAGTAGGACGTTGTTGTTGAACCTCCTCAACTGGAGGCTCAACATATGAATCCTTATTAAAAGGTGGCATTGTTTTTTGTTCTTTCTTATTTTTGGATTTCCCGAAAATAGAGCTGACTATGGCAATTATCGCAATTATAATTAATTGTTCCATTTATTAGTACCGCTCCTTTCCGTTTCTATGCGTTAGATTCATTGGTTTCTGGCTTATCTGAGCTTACTTTAGAAATGGAGTCTCGCATAGCTGTATCCGCTTGAATATTACGGTAGTTCATGTAATCCATAATACCAAGATTACCTGAACGTAGAGCCTCTGCCATTGCCTGTGGTACCTCAGCTTCTGCTTCTACTACTTTTGCTTTCATCTCTTGTACACGCGCAATCATTTCTTGCTCGTTCGCTACGGCCATTGCACGACGTTCCTCTGCTTTCGCTTGGGCAATGTTTTTATCTGCCTGCGCTTGTTCAATTTGTAATTCTGCACCGATGTTTTTGCCGATATCAACGTCTGCAATATCGATCGATAAGATTTCAAATGCTGTCCCAGAATCTAGACCTTTTGATAATACAGTTTGAGAAATCATATCAGGATTTTCAAGAACTGTCGTATGACTAGAGGCACTACCGATTGTAGAAACGATCCCCTCACCTACACGGGCAATAACTGTTTCTTCACCAGCACCACCGACTAAACGTTCAATGTTTGCGCGCACTGTAATACGTGCCTTCGCTTTTACTTCAATCCCGTTCATAGCAACACCTGCAATAAATGGTGTTTCAATAACTTTCGGGTTAACAGACATTTGTACAGCTTCTAATACATCACGACCTGCTAAATCAATTGCCGCACAACGTTCAAATGTTAACTCGATATTTGCACGATGAGCTGCGATTAACGCATTGACTACTCGGTCAACATTACCACCTGCTAAATAGTGACTTTCAAGTTGATTAATCGTAACAGGTAATCCCGCTTTATGTGCTTTAATTAACGGGTTCACGATTCGTGATGGGATTACACGACGTAAACGCATCCCGATTAACGTGAAAATACTAACACGGACACCTGCTGCAAGTGCAGAAATCCACAGCGCCACTGGCACAAAGGTAAAGAATACCGCGAGCACAATAAACAATACGACTAGCCCTGCAATTGGACCTATTAAAGCTAAATCAAAACCCATTTGCTATTCCTCCATCTCTTTTTCTGTTGGTCTCACAACAATACGCGAGCCTTCTACTTTAATAATTTCTACATGTTCCTCTGCATCAACGTAGCCACCTTCTGATACTACGTCAATACGTTCACTACCAAATAGCATTGTACCTGCCGGACGGAGTGGTGTAATTGTTTTACCCACTTTTCCGAGCAACTCTGTGCGATTAACGTTAGACACATAGCCTTCTTCCGTTGTTGTCGCATCCAACAAGACTAGCTTGTTTAAAACATGCAATTTTTTACCGAAAAATTTCATCAGAATCACCATTCCTATTATCGCTACAACAAGAGCAATGAAAATCGCTAAAATCATTTGCATCATGTTTGCACCTGCCAGTATTAGACTTAGTAATATAAGTACACCACCTAAAACACCAACAATACCTCCGGGGACAAAAAACTCCGCAATGACAAGAGCTAAACCTACAATAAATAAAAGTAATGTTTCATACCCAGCCAAGCCTGCTACCATATGACCGAAGAAAAATAATCCAAGAGCTGACAATCCCATTACACCCGGAACACCAAAACCTGGCGAAAACAGCTCCATGACAAGCCCTAAGCTAGCAATCGACAACAGTATTGGTATTATTATTGGATTCGTAATAAAACGAGCAATTTTTTCTGAAAAAGTAGGTTCAATCTGTACGACATCACTACCTTTTAATTGCGTTTTTTCTAAAAGGTCTTGGAAATTCGAAACGGTTTCTTCAGAATAACCAACTTCTTTTGCCTCTGAAGCAGATAAAGTTAATAATCTCCCTTTTTCTGCCCGATATTGTGGTAAATTAATGGATGCATCAGCCATTGCTCGTGCATATTTTGGATTGCGATTTGACGATTCCGCAGCTGCCTCCATTTGAGCAAGCCACGCACTATGAGCCTTTAAATCTGCCATATTCCCTGCTGAGTCGATTACTGCAGCCGCACCGATTGTTCCATTTGGCACCATATAGATTTCATCCGCATGTAAGGCTAAAAAGGCACCTGCAGAATGAGCGTCTTTGTTAATATACGCAATCGTACGTATGTCCGTTGCATCCATAAGCATAGCAATTTCACCCGCTGCATTCACGAAACCTCCAGGCGTATGAATGTCTAGAATTATTGCTGTTGCACCGTTTTCTTCCGCCTCTTTAAAAGCTCGTTCTAAAAATGCGTGAAGCCCTCGTTCTACTTCATTATGAATAGGTATGTGGTAGACCTTGCTACTTGCAAAAGCCGACGTTAATGGAAACGCTAACAAAAAAGTCATCCAAATAACTAATAAATAGCTGAGGAACCTCCGTCTTCGCATCTTTTTCCCTCCCTTCTAACATGCTTCTCTACTGTATATACGACTGACCATGTAAAAAGTTTCACAAATCCTAATAATTTTATTATACAGTGATTATTACATCTGTGGGACTTTATTAGTCGATATAGTTACCAATGTATCAACGGTAACATAAAAAGCCGAATGGATCGCAATGATCACATTCGGCTTCTTCGATATGTACGTAAATTTGAGCACAAAGTAAAATACCCGAAATTAACCAAAAAATGATTAATTTCAGGTATATTTTTGTCTGCTCAGTGAATCATACAATTGCGTGTTATGAACGTAGGGATTTTTAATGGGAAATTAAATTACCACTTACGTTTACGTGCAGCTTCTGATTTCTTTTTACGTTTAACGCTAGGTTTTTCGTAGAACTCGCGCTTTCTAACTTCTTGAATTGTACCACTTTTTGATACAGTACGTTTGAAGCGGCGAAGAGCATCTTCAAGCGATTCGTTTTTGCGAACGACAGTTTTTGACATCTCTCTTTCCCTCCCTCCGAACACACGTCAGTACACAAATAGGCAAATAACCTTCTGCTGTGTACTAAAGAATTATAACGTATTGTCTAAAAATGGTCAATAGAAAGTGTAAGAATTAATATGGTGAATTTTTAATTTTATTTCTTGAGGAATTTCAGGTTGATTTTTTGACCACAATAAATTGAATCTTTTCATCTTCGGAGGTATCTTTATCCCCGCTGATTATTAGGGCAGATAGACCCCACCTTGTTTGCCCTTGGCGTTCTCGTGCCCGTTAATGAGGGATAATTATGTATTTCAAAAAAATTTATGGTTTACAAAAAATAGAATATAGGCGTAGAATAATCACATTCAATTGCATAACAGCCTAATCTCAATAATGTTTGAGAACGGAGGAACCAGTATTTTGGGGTTAATTCTGCATGAGCAGAAGGAATGAGAAACTCTTTCGCCATTCTACCCGTCAGCTAACTTCGTCGGCTCCAGCGAAGGGGGTCATGTTAGACCACTATTATGAGTATGTTTATTTTTTAAGCCTTTATAATCTTGAAACATACAAAACAGTTGGTCTTTTTATTATGTAAATTTTTTTAATGATTTTAAAAATCTTTATCCAAACATTGAGGAGATTAAAATGAAAACAGTTAAAAATAAATTAAATCCTCCTAAAATACTGGTGTTGGGCTTTGCAACTATTATCCTGATTGGAACACTTTTGTTAACTCTTCCTATTTCGACAGAGAATGGTCAGGGACTTTCTTTTTTAGACGCATTATTTACGGCGACTTCTGCAACGTGTGTAACTGGCTTGGTTGTTGTGGATACTGGCGATACATTTTCAGTATTTGGAGAACTAGTCATTTTATTTCTTATCCAAATTGGTGGATTAGGCTTTATGACGTTTGCAACATTATTATTTTTACTATTAGGAAAAAAAATTTCCTTAAAAGAAAGACTTTTATTAAAAGAGGCCTTCAATAATATTACAATGGCTGGTCTTGTCAAATTGGTTAGACGGATATTACTTTTTACTGCAGTAATTGAAATAATAGGTGGTTTAATTTTATCTATCCGTTTTTCGTTCGATATGCCTGTAGGTAAAGCTATATATTATGGTTTTTTCCATTCCATCTCGAATTTTAATAATGCTGGATTTGATTTAATGGGGGGCTTTAATGGGTTGACCGAATATGTAGACGACCCGTTTATCGTTTTAACTATTTGCGCTCTTATTACAATTGGGGGCTTAGGGTTTATCGTCATAAATGAACTATATGAATATCGGGAAACAAAACGCCTTTCCGTGCATTCAAAAATTGTATTAACCACAACGCTTATTTTAACAGTTGGCTCGACGTTTTTAATTTTCTTATTTGAATATGGAAATAGCAAAACTATTGGACCATTGTCTGAATGGGGCAAATTTCTTGGTTCATTATACCAAGCTGTTACCCCAAGGACTGCTGGTTCTAATACTCTTCCTATAGGAGACTTAACACAATCCACACTATTTTTAATCATCTTACTAATGTTCATTGGTGCAGGTTCTGGTTCCACTGCTGGCGGAATAAAAATAACAACCTTCGCGCTTTTAGTTGCCACGATGTGGTCACAAATTAGAGGGAAAGAAGATGTTGTCCTCTTTAGACGTAGAATAGTTAACGAAACCATATTAAAAGCTTTAACAGTCACAATGTGCGGAATGATGATTGTTATACTCGTCACGTTTGTCTTAAGTATTACCGAGCAAGGACATAGTTTTATGATGTATTTATTTGAGGCAACCTCTGCGTTTGCTACAGTTGGACTTTCAATGGGTCTAACTCCAGAGCTATCACCTGGTGGCCGACTCGTCATCATATTGACAATGTTTGCAGGTAGATTAGGTCCATTAACAATTGCTTTTGCCATAACAAAACGACGGAAATCTGAGGCATTCCGTCATCCTAAGGGAAATATTATGATTGGGTAATCACGATAAAGGAGTGTAGAGTGCAATGTCTATTAAACAATATGCTGTAATTGGCCTAGGTAGATTTGGAACAAGTGTAGCTCGCAGATTACATGAAGCTGGGCAGGAAGTTTTAGGAATCGACATTAATGAGGAAAGAGTCGAAGATGCCGAACTATATGTGACACATGCAGTAGTCGCTGACACGACAGAAGAAAAAGCTCTTACCTCTTTAGGAATAGGCAATTTCGATTATGTCATCGTTGCAATAGGCAATGATATGCAATCGAGCATTTTAACCGTATCGTTATTAAAAGAACTTGGCATCAAAAAAGTGATTGCAAAGGCTCTTGGAAAAAGACACGGGCAAGTTTTAGATAAAGTAGGAGCTGACTGGATTATCTATCCTGAAAGAGATATGGGAGAGCGAGTTGCCAATCAGCTTCTCTCACCCAATATGCTAAACTATATTGAATTATCAAAAGAATACAGTATAGAAGAAATTATGATTCCTTCAAAGATGGCTGGACAAAATATGCGAGATTTAGACCTTCGCGCGAAATATAATGTAAGTGTCATTGCCATTGTTCGAGAAGGAGACATTATCATTTCTCCCTCACCTGAGCAGATTATTGAAAAAGAAGATTTATTAGTAATGATTGGTCACCGGAAGGATCTTGCTTTATTCGCAAATATCGAATAAGCAATCAAATAGGGTATATCAAAAGGAGTTTTCTTTTGATATACCCTATTTCTTTTTCTTATTTGCTTTAAAAGAATTTCTTTCGATCTCTATCATCTTTTAAAATCTCTACAGCTTCTCTGAAACGTTGAGAATGGACAACTTCTCGTTCACGTAAAAATTTCAAGCTATCATTTAAATCCGTGTCATCTGATAAATCAATAATCCATTGATATGTGGCACGTGCTTTTTCTTCAGCTGCAATATCCTCATATAAATCAGCAATCGGATCCCCTTTAGCCTGAATATATGTTGCAGTAAACGGTGATCCAGCCGCATTTTGATAAAACAATGCTCGATCATGATTGGCATAGTGCTCGCCAAGGCCCGCTTCTTTTAGCATCTCAGGAGTAGCATCCTTAGTGAGTTTATAAATCATTGTTGCAATCATTTCTAAGTGGGAAAATTCCTCGGTCGCTATATCGGTTAACAACCCCACCACTTTATCAGGAATAGTATAGCGCTGATTCATATACCGAAGTGCTGCTGCTAATTCTCCATCTGCACCACCATATTGCTCAATTAAATACTTTGCTAGCGTCGGATTACATGTACTCACCTTTACAGGATATTGGAGCTTCTTTTCATAATACCACAAAAATAATTCCTCCTAGTTACTCATAATCAATTATGCCTCTGCATAATTGCGTCCGAATTCCGTGACATATACCGGAGACTTTAGACCAACAGATATTTTTTGTGCGAAAGCGCAGTGCTAACGTAGCGGCAGCACAAGGGTTTCGTCTGTGCAAAAGCGTAGCGGCAACAACAACAACAACAACAACAACAACAACATAACGTTGGTCACTCAGGCGTTTTCACAGGATGTGAAGTTCTTAGCCTGAGTTCCTTTATTTCAGCGGATGTTTAGGCATCTGATGAAAGTAACCCACCCCCACATTCATTTCAACACCTTTAGGGGTGGTGGACTTCTGCATCTGCCGTTTCACTTTCGTTACAAAAAAGAAGTTAGACTTGCCATGGCCATGGTGTATCAATCCAAGTAAAAGGATACTGCGAATAACTTCTGCCAAAATTCATCAGCGGTCCAAATTTTTGCTCGAACTCAACCTTAAGTTTCATACTTTTTTCTGTGTTTTCATTAAATTGTTGAATAGCATCATAATCGTGAGGATGCGTATCTAAATAAAGATTTAATTCCACTATTACAAAATCTATTGCTTGTAATTCCTCCAGGAGCTTATAAAATTCGGGTGGCATTTCTTTACTCATGTTTCATCCCTCCTTTTTGAGGATCTGGATAAGGGCTAAATAGTTGGGGCCAAAGCGTTCCTGATTTAAGAGCTTCTTTAGGGGTTGGGTATTGAGGTAGCCCAGGTGGTTGAAAACCCATATACAGCTGAGGTGGTGTAGAATAGCTTTTCACTTTAATAGGCTTACAAGGATCGAATGGGCTAATATAAGGCTTCCAATACTTAAATTGTGTAAACATTGTATCCTCCCTTCCACAATCAATTGCATCAGTGGAGTATATGAGGCAGTTCAAGGTTTTATTCTGGTGGAAATTAAAGGATACTTCACCAGATGAGCGGTTCATCACCAAAACGTGTGGTTGATTTCCATTCCGACTGGGCGCTTTGCCGCTGACGCTTCGCTTTCGCGCAGATAAAACATTTGTTGCTGTCGCTTCGCTTTCGCACAGATAAAACATTTGCCGCTGACGCTTCGCTTTCACGCAGAGCAGAGCTTCCTGGGGGCGTCCGATGAGCCGCTTCACTCGCGTTGCTCGCTCTAGGGTCTCGGGCCTACACGATGTAGGTTACGAAGGCGTTATCACAGGACGTGATGCTCTTAGCCTTCGTTCCTCTACCGCTGATCCCCAAGGAGTCACCCAGCCTCCACTCCAATCAACTTATTTATATAGTATATGTTTTAACAAATGTCATCCACAACTTTTGGTGATGAGCCAGATGAGCACTAATCAAAATAACGAAAAGTCACATGTACAAAGTAGCATACGCAATGAATTGGATGATGAATCTGGAATCAAGGTTAAAAAGCCACCTAAATGGTAGCCTTAAGCTTGAGCTGCTGCTTTATTTAATATCCGATATTGTACTATTGCAATAAGATATAGTAGAATCCCTAAAATTATAAATAAAAGAGATACTGACATCACTTTGTAGAGTCCAGCAATTATTGAGCCTATAGCCATTCCTGAATAACGGATAAAATTAAAAAGTCCAAGTGCAGCCCCTCTGTTGTCGCAATACTCATTACTTATAATAGTTGAGAAAAGAGGAGGAGCAAAACCGACAGTTATTCCATAGCAGAATAGCACAATACTCAATCCAGCTATTGAACTTGCTTGTAACAAGCCAAATAGAATCACTTGCAATGGCATTAAAACTAAAATAGCGAGAAGTAATTTTTTTAGTGCTATTTTTTTCTGTAGACGTTTGTATAATACACTTCCTATAATCATGCTAACCGTTAAAGGTAAATACAGTATACCAATTATTTGCAATGAGACATGGTAATAATCACTGAGGAGTACTGGTAGGTAGACAAGAATAGAAAAGTATATAAAAAATACAAAAAAACCTAAAATGAACGAAGTTACCCCTGTACGATTAGATAGAACGGTAATGTATATATTTAAAATACCTTTATTATTAGATGGACGACTTTCCGCTCTATCACCAGGAAGTAAATACCAAAAAAGCATTAGTAGGATAATTGAAATAGTAAAAAGAAATAAAAAAACACCTGAATATCCAGAATAATGCCCAAGTAATCCACCTAAAATTGGCGAAATGGCAGGAGCAAGAGTGAGAAGTATTTGATATGTTCCCATTGCACTTCCTCTTGCCTCTCCTTCAAACAACTGCGCAATCATATTAATCGCCACTAAAGGGATGATTGCAGTACCAACGGATTGAAACATCCTAAAAATCATAAATATCGTAAAATTCGTAGAGAATGCACAAACTATTGAGGAAACACTAGTAATCACTAAACTAGTAATTAACAACTCTTTTTGGCTTCTTGAATCAATATATGTCCCTAAAACAATCTGCATAATTGCTGTAACAAATATAAAACCACCAACAGTGAAATTTACCCAATTAATACTCACTCCAAATGAATCCCGAATAAGGGGAATTGTTGGGGTGTATATATTCTGAAATAAAGAAGCACAAAAAGCACTGATACTCAACAAATACAAAACAAGTACTTTATTTTTGAATATTCGACCGCGCAATTTAATCACATCCACTTTGTTCTTCATTATCTTTCAAGCTTCCTGTAACAACATTCAAAAATTTAGTAATAGCATCTAATTCTGTATCACTAAATTTTTTTAGTAAACTTAAATATTTATTTCTTGCTTTTTGATGTAATTGTTCGTGAACAAGGGCTAATCTTTTACCTGACTCGGTTAATACATAATGAATCTCTTTTTTATTCCTCTCAAGCTGAGTTTTCGCAATCATGTTGTTTTGTAATAACTTTCTTACAGCTTTTGTAATAGCAGGCTTGGAAACATTCAACTTACTAGATAACTCACTATTATTAGCTGATCCACATTCCTTAACCATTGCAACAATATGTAATTGAGTAAGTGTCCAATCTAATACAATTGCATCACTTTCTTCCTCTCCCCTGCTAGCAACACTTCTTTTCTTTTGCGAAGCTTCTCTTTCAGTAATAAAGTTTTGCAAAGCATCTATTACTTGTTCCTTCTTATCCATTTATACTTCTCCTTTACCACGTAATTATTGTTAACCAGTTAACTATAATTCAAAAATACAGCAATCTTTTTATTATGTCAATTCTCAGTAACTTTCTTCTGTGACATAAAACACCCCATAAATGTTAATTATTTTTTCTAACATTTACGGGGCAATTCTTTTTAGTAGATGCTTTTCACGATTTTTGAAGAATAACCTAGCATTAGGGTAGTTTATTGCCTCTCCCTACAATTTTAGTTTTTCTAAGAAGTTACTCTTATAAAACTGACGACCAATAATTTAACAATAGTACAACTACTTTATTTTACTATCCCATTTCCCAGAAACGGCAGATAACATTAACCAGGGCTCGATCACTAAATTAATGAAAATATGAGCTACGATTGGAGCAAAGGTACTTCTTCCAGCCATAATATATAATATTGCGAGAAGACTTCCTAAAATTGTAGTACATATAATCACAGGTAGTGCAATCTTCCACTCTCCTCTCAAAAGTATCCATGCACCGTGAGCCATTCCAAATAGTAGTCCAGAAATTAGTATTTGCAATATATCTGAAAATGCAATAGATAATAAATATTCCATAAGTAAATGTCTAAAAATCACTTCTTCAACTATTCCAGTCACAATAGCAGCCCATATACCGATTATTTTAAGCCAGGAAAAGGTAAATAAATGTGCTCTTACGAAAGGTAATGCAATGATTGTATAGGCGATGTAACCTATTACAATCAAAAGTATAAAAATCCAAATATATAAATGTGAAATTACTTCTCTCCTATAGCCAATTCCTTGTTCAATAAAACCTACTGGATTATTCACAAACCAAAAAATTATACTGGCCGTGAGAATAATCGCAATAATCGTCAATATCCAACCTGTTTTAATTCTTTCTTTTGAAGTAGTTAATGCCCCCATACGATAAATCAACCTCCTTTTTGAGCTCAATATATCGAATGAAAAGCACGCAAACAATGCGTTTGGAGTAACATGTTGCCACGATTGTGTAACATGCCTTTTTCAAAGAATAACCTGCATTTTCCCAAACACTGGGTATGCTATAATTTTTTGAGAGGTGATAATTCTGAAAATAGAGATAAAAATTGATACAGAGTATGAAGAACCACACATTACAATTTGTACAGCAAAACTTACTCCAACGATTCAAGCTGCTATTTCATTATTACAACAAGAGAATGAAGAACAAATTTTAACAGGAATAGCCAATAATAAAACATATATCATTAATCCAAATTCAATTATTGTTATTCGAACTGAAGGCAGAGAATTAGCTTTATACGATGAGGATGATCATCGTCTTATTTTAAGTAAACCTTTATATGAATTAGAGCAACTATTGGGGAATAATTTTATACGGATTTCTAAATCTGCAATTATAAACCTATCAAAAATTAAAAATATTGAGGCTTCATTTAATGGCACAATGGAAATTGAGCTTGTTTTAGGCATTAAAGAAGTAATTTCTCGTAATTATCGTAAGCAATTTAAAAAGCGTTTGGGGGTTTAAATAGATGCATTTTATTAAGAATGTAGGATTTGGTATAAGTATGGGATGTACAGTTTTTGTTGTTATTAATCTTTTTGGTTATTGGATTTTTGGAGACAATTTTTTAGAAGCTGTTATGGCTGATTTCATACATCAGGTTTTAGGTTCAATAATTATAGGCGTTGCTTGTGTATTACCATCATCTATTTATAAAGTAGAGCGTTTAACGTTTTTACAACAAACGGCTATCCATTTTACCATTTCTATAGGAATATTTTTAGTTGTTGCGTTACTTTTAAATTGGATTCCAGCATCATCTCTAGGATCGATTCTGTTAATGTTATTTTTCAGTATTTTACTTTTTACTATTTCTTGGCTGCTATTTTATTTATATAACCAAACTGAAGCGAAAAAAATGAATAGAAAGATTGATGAGCTAATCAATAAGCACCATAACAACCTATAATAATTTTATACAAAAAAAATGATGTGAAATTTCAACTCACATCATTTTTAGAATGGATGATTTGGTCTATAGTTTAAGGTTTTTAGGTAAAATAGGTAAGCGCAAAAAGGCTTCGAGATGCCTGAAAGTTACTAGAATAACAAATCAGAAACTACTTGTACAATTAACAAGAAAAAGATAATAGGTAAAAGCGTTTGAATCCATTTGCCTTTCATATAAGGTAAAATTTTCAATCCAATAAACGATCCGAAAATTGAGCCAACAGTTACAGGTATAGCAATTCCCCAATTCATAATGCCTAAAAAGTAGTAAAAGACAAATGCTCCTGAACAACTTGAAAATGATATGATTCGTGTAAATTCAACTGCTTTTATATAAAGATAATGCTTTTTCAAATAATACGTTATATTCATCAATGCTGATCCTGGTCCAAAACCCCCATCATACATACTAATAAGAAATGGAATAGCCAATGATGTCGGCTGTACTTCCGTTTCTTTTTCATCAGCTGCTAGAAATTTATTGCTCTTTACTACAATGAAAAAGGCAAAAATAAGTATGATACAAGCGATAACATTCATTATTTGCTCGGATAATCGAGTAGCAAAAAATGCACCCATTACACCGCCAAAACTAGAAATTATAATAAGGGGTATAACGGTTTGAATTGAAATATTTCTTTTTACAATAAATGTTATAACATTTGATAAAGCTGAAACGCCTGTTGCAAATTTATTGATCGCAACAGTTGTGTGTATTGGAACTCCAACTAATAACATAGCAGGCAATAAAATAAATCCAGCTGCACCAAACATAACACCTATAATTGCGGCAATTACCCCAATAATAAATAGTTGCAATCCATTTATTGAAATCCACTCACTTAATAAAACTCCCATAAAATCACCTCTACCTTAAAAATACTGATATAATCCATATAAAACAATTTAATATTTTTAGCGAATTCATAATTTTTTTTTATGAAAGAGGTGTTTTATGAACTTACATGCATTACGAATTTTTACTAGTGTAGCTAAGCTAGGAAGTATTACGGCAGCTGCAAATGAACTACGCTTAAGTCAACCTGCTGTCACAATTCAAATACGTAATTTAGAAAGAGAATTAAATCTAAAATTAATCAAAAATAAAGGGCGTGGTATTCAACTTACAACAGAAGGACAATACATTTACGAACAAGGTCAACGCTTATTTTATTTAGAAGAACAAATGACTGAGAAAATAAAAACATTTATAACAAAAGAAGAAAAAATACAAATTGCCTCATCCTATATTCCGATTAATTATGTTTTGCCTCCGTATATTGCGGAATATAAATTGATGAAGCCAAACGTAAAATTTTTTATTTCATTAGGAAATGTTAAGAATGTAGAAGAACAATTACTAAATTATCAAGCTGACTTTGGATTTGTGGTTCAAGGCAATCTAGAACGAGAGGATTTAAAGTTCGAAAAAATAGTAGACATAGACTTTTATTTTGTCGCACATCCATTGCATAAACTGGCGAACCAAACGGTACCGCTGAAGACTTTATCAAAAGAGGAAATAGTTTATCGAGAAAAAGGTAGCGCCACGCTAGATTTACTTGAAGCTATATTTTACACAAATGATTGTCCTTTACCTAAAGTAGGCGTACAAATGCAAGGCTTACATGAATCGATCAAGGTTGTTGAAGCAGGTTATGGCTTTATGCTTGCCCCTTCTTTTAGTGTGACAAATAGCATTGAAAGCCAAAAGTTAGCTCGGATTTATATTGATGGAGTTGATATTAAACAAAGCTTATTTATTTGCACGAGGAAAAATGAAACAATTGAACACCCCTTTATACAATTTCTAAAAGAAAACTTAGATATAAAGTGATAATTAGGTTATTTAACTGGTGTAATGATTAACCATCTGTATTAGAGGCTCGTTCATCACCATAACGTGTGGTTGATTTCCGTTCCGACTGGGCCGCTTTGTTGCTGCCGCTTCGCTTTCGCACAGATAAAACATTTGTCGCTGACGCTTCGCTTTCGCGCAGATAAAACATTTGTCGCTGACGCTTCGCTTTCGCGCAGATAAAACATTGTTGCTGTCGCTTCGCTTTCGCACAGAGCAAAGCTTCCTGGGGGCGTCCGATGAGCGTAGGGCAAGGCTAGTACCTGGACACAATAAAGTACAGAACCTCCCTTTTATCGCAGAGGATCTAAAAAACCTATCTAGGTGCATTATATAGATGGACTGCAGCAGCGGCATGAAGTCCAAGTTTCAATAAAAGTGGGGCTAGTTCGTAAAGAACAGCCCCACCACCTACTATATTTGATTTAAGTAACCTTAATAATTAGAATCTGCAATTAGCCCATTCATAATGGCTACACCAGAACTTGCTCCAATACGAGTTGCTCCAGCATCAATCATTTTTTTCATGTCCTCTAAGCTTCTAACACCGCCAGACGCTTTTACACCTAGCTCTGGACCTACTGTTTTACGCATTAAAGCAATATCCTCTGCTGTAGCGCCACCTGTAGAGAAGCCTGTTGATGTTTTCACATAATCCGTCCCTGCTGCGACCGCTAGCTCACATGCTTTCACTTTTTCTTCCTCTGTTAGTAAGCAAGTTTCAATAATAACTTTCACTAGCGCACTGCCTTTTGCGGCTTCAACAACTGCAGCAATATCCGCTTGTACAAGGTCATAGTTTTTATCTTTTAAAGCAGCGATATTAATGACCATATCTACTTCTTTAGCGCCGTTAGCAATCGCATCTTTTGCCTCAAATGCTTTAACTGCTGGAGTATTAGCACCTAGAGGGAAGCCAATTACAGTACAAACTAAAACATCTGAGCCTTGTAAAAGCTCACTACTATATTTTACCCAAGTTGGATTTACACAAACAGAAGCAAAGCTAAATTGTTTTGCCTCGGCACAAAGTTTTTCGATTTGTTCTTTTGTTGCTTCTGCCTTTAATAATGTATGATCAATCATACGCGCAAAATTATGTTCCATTATTAGACTCTCCTTCTATCAACAAGTTGTACGTACCTCTTTGGCATCATACCATTTTTTCACGTTGTCGTCTAATTTCTTTCTTTTTATTAGATGACAATTTTGGTAACTCTTAGAAATCTCGCTTGATTCACTCCCACAAAGTTACTGCTCAGCATGTAGATTTTTTAAAAGAAACAAAAAAGGATTGTCCTATCAAAAAATGATAGGCAATCCTTTTACTATTTAACTGTTTCTAATACACGTACAAATTGTCCTTTAGAATGAGGATATCCAGCTTGGGTAATTTTCACCTTCACAAGCTGACCGATTAGGCTTTCCGGACCTTCAAATACTACTTTCAAGTAGTTATCTGTATAACCTGTTAAAAGTCCTTCCTCATCACTTCCATCATGCACGAATTCTTCTGGAATTACTTCTAGTACTTGATCCTCAAAGCGAGAAGCATATTCCTTCGCCAATTGGTCATTTAAAGCGATTAAGCGGTGAACACGTTCGTTTTTAATATCCTCGTCAATTTGGTCCTCCATACGTGCAGCTGGTGTGCCTGTACGTGGAGAGAACGGGAATACGTGTAATTCAGAAAACTTATGATCACGAATAAAGTTATACGTTTCCATGAACTCTTCTTCAGTTTCTCCTGGGAAACCTACAATTACGTCAGATGTAACTGCTAAGTCTGGTAAAGCTTCATGTAGTTTAGTTAAGCGTTCACCGAAAAACTCCATTGTATACTTACGACGCATACGTTTTAAAACTGTGTCAGAGCCAGATTGGATTGGAATGTGTAAATGGTTAACTACGATTTTTGATTCACGTAACACTTCAATCACTTCGTCTGTTAATTGACTTGCTTCAATCGAAGAAATACGGAGACGTTTTAAACCTTTAACATTCGCCTCTATATCACGTAGTAATTGTGCTAGGTTGTAATCTTTTAAGTCTTGTCCATAACCGCCTGTGTGAATACCAGTTAAGACAATTTCAAGATACCCTGCATCCACTAGTTGTTGTGCTTGGCTTAATACTTCCTTAGGGTCTCGAGAACGCATTAACCCACGAGCCCACGGAATAATACAAAAAGTACAGAAATTATTACAGCCCTCTTGTATTTTTAAAGATGCACGTGTACGGTCTGTAAATGCTGGTACATCTAGTTCCTCATACACACGATTTTTCATAATGTTGCGTACAGCATTAATCGGTTGACGCTCATTAAGATATTGCTCAATATAACCAAGCAATTTTGTACGATCCTGTGTTCCAACAACAATATCAACGCCAGGTATCGCCATAATTTCTGCTGGAGACGTTTGAGCATAGCATCCTGTTACACAAATAACAGCATCTGGATTTTGACGAACAGCACGTCGAATGACCTGACGTGATTTTTTATCCCCTGTATTTGTTACAGTACACGTATTAATGACATAAACGTCGGCTTGCTTATCAAACTCCGTACGTTCATAGCCTTCTTCTTTAAATAACTGCCAAATTGCTTCTGTTTCATAATGATTTACTTTACAACCTAGAGTATGGAAACTCACGATTTTTGATCGCTCGTTACTCATAATATATATCATCCTTTCAAGAGTGCACTACAATAAATTAAATTATCAACGTGTCTTATAATAGCACAAATAAATATAATGAGCCTAGCTTTTTGGCTATGCTTATTATATTTCATCAAAAACAGGCACCATTTTTAATACCTGTCATTTGTTTCTATGACTTAAAAGTAGTCTTCCCTTAGAACTTAATCTTCGCCTGGGTGTTGATAACGTCACAAATTCACTAGTGCAGGACCACCAGTAAAAAGGTGATCTTTCTACTATTATAGGTATCATGCTTTTGACAAAAATTAAGACCGCCCATCACGGAATGGTCTTTTTCTGGTTATATAAGTATAGTTTACCATTAACTTAATCTTGCTCACAGTACGTCAGTCGCGACCTGCCTCGTAAAGCTTCTGTGCCACCATAGCAGGCCTTGTACGCGTGTCTGTAAAGTGGTCTCCGTCCCCTACGATCAGCCGGAACTGACCGAGTCGTCTGGACATATTCGGATGCCAGCCGTAGCCCTCTCCTTGTGGCAATGCGTTGTCTTGATAGAAATAGACATAACTTTTGGGCGTAGGTAGCGAGTAGAACGCTTTAAGATCCAGTTTCTCGAAAAGTGGCTTTGCCGGTTCGGGAGTGACGCCCTTCATACATCCATTTAGCTTCCTCAAAAGTGGCCGTATTGACGAACGAATCTCGAAACAAGGGAAACGGGAGCATAATAGTATCGTCCGTTGAGCTAGCTCTGAGCAATTCAAAACCTTGCCTCATTTGGGGCGGGAACTCGTCAGCAACCGATTCTCCGTCTTTCAGTACGAACGCGTCCCAAAAGACAAGTCGCTTTATGCGTTCAGGTACTTGCTCTGCAACCTTTTGGATGACTGTTCCTCCGAAACTGTGCCCAACAAGAACAAAGTTACGTAGGTTCCATTTTGTTATAAAATCAACGATGAACTTCGTGATCATTGCATGTGTGACATTTTTGTTCGGATTTTTGCCGTGACCTGCATATTCAGGTGTATAGACGATATGCCCTCGACTGCGCAATTCTGCAGCTACACCGTCCCAGAAGTGCGCATCGGCCCAAGAACCATGAACAAGCACGAAGGTAAGTCGTTGCTGCGATGGTAAACGGTGTCTTTCATCAAATTCAGGAGCACCATTGTTCCTGATCGACCATCCTTCAGAATAAGGGGAGTAATAAAAATCGCTTGGCATCAACCTATAATCACGATAGGGAAATTGAAGATAAGTATACATGAACAAGACACCCTTTCAATTCGATATTCATTATCAGCTTATGCCTACTGCCTTTGAGAGGTTCTAACACTCTAATCACCAAGAAACACAAGAAAGAGCTGAAGCCCTATTACCCTGTTCTTCTTTGAACTCCCAATGTCTTAACATTTATTTCAATTTATATGTCTTTATTTTTGTAAAATAGATGAATATCGCAATTCACTTTAACGACTATTCATACTATAGATTATAGGAAGGAGGGAATTAATTATGTCTCAAGATTATGGTAATGGTGGTTATGGATCTGGCTCATCATTTGCTCTAATTGTCGTTCTATTCATTCTTCTTATTATTGTCGGTGCTGGTTTCATGATGTCAAAATATTATTAATACTCGACATTGTCTCTAATGCTCATAACTATTAGGATAATGAAATTTATCCTTTACACCTTCAAATTAGTAAGGGTCACTATCCTCCGCGTGACCCTTTTAATTTTGCCTCTTTCAAAGTCATACTCTACCTCTCAAGGTATAATTAAAGCCACGCTCAAAAGAACGTGACCTCGATAACTTATTTAGAAAGCTTATAAACAACATATTGATTTAATGATACATCTCGTCTTCTACTTCTTGTACCAGCTGCTTATGCAATGTCTTAGGAACACGCACATTAAATTTACCACTGTATTCGTGATCAATGGGTTCAGGTAATCCTGCAATGCTTAAATAGGGAATTTTACTAAAAAATCAAACCTATTCCAACGAGTTTATGTGGACTATGTATTTTAGCCGATTCAAATTTTTTTGAATCGGCTCTTATGTTAGAATTACTCATTGAGTAGGGGTTTTTCCTACTCCTTCAAGCCTTACCACGACTGCATTTATTCGCAATCATAATGACGTTTACTCAGGCACAACCTAGAGATGGCAACTCACAATTTTTGACCGCTCGTTACTTTGGTAAATTAATTATACCTTGGGATAATTGCGTCCGAATTCGCCTTTATGCTTACACAAAGTACTTGTTACAAAAAATATTTGCTAAAAGAAGATAAATTATAAAAAGCAGTTGAAAATTAGATTGACCGAATTTTCAACTGTCAACTCAATTCTTGGATTTTTGTCTATGGCCATTAAATATTTCAGGGCTTTTTTTATGATTACAATTTTTTATGATTACATTTTTTTATGATTACAATTTTTTATGATTACATTTTTTTATTGAACAGCCCTTTTTATCATTTCCAGACAGAAGACTCCCACTTCAATCGTTAGCTACGCAGTGGGTAGTCAGTTCATGTATTATAATCCTCTAAAACTAGTGATTATCATTGACCAGCAGGAGGAGTAAGTCCTAAAAGAACAGGAGTTATTATTTGACTTCCAGGTCCAAGGCGAACTTGTTGAACTTGCACTACTTTCACAGTAAGTTCCAGCACAATTTTTTCACGTAATGTGCTGAAAGTACCTTCTGGTTCTGCCATAACTGGTGAAAAATCAAGTTCAAAGAAGTTTGCAGCTATTAACTCGCCAAATGGTTGTTCATTATATTTAACAAGATTTTGGAAGAAAGCCTTATCCAATCGAGCATCCATTTGAGTGTTTTCATTTAGGAAGTTTACTTCTGCAAACTCGGAAATTCCAAAGATCGGAGTAGGACCTTCCGGTGTTTGTGGGAAAGTAAGATCTGTAAATCCAGAAAACTGAACATCGGCAATTCTATCTCGAAGTGCCCCATTACATGCTGCTGAAGCATATTCTATATTTTTACGAATATGCCCTGCTACAAATAATTTAGCCCTTGTTACCTTAAAAAAGTCAGTGGTACCAATGTGCAAAGCTAACCGGTACTAGTTTAACTTGATTTAGGAATACATTTTTTTTCACTCTTTTGATTTCAGTTGCTGCTGGAGTAAGCGTAATATCCGACTCCACAACTATTTGAAGTGTCGGTTCTGCAAGTACAACTGGTACTTTAATAATTGGACCCGTAACTGGTGTAGCGTGTATTGGAGTAACTTCACTAGCTAATGGTATTTGTTCAGTCGATGACACTGGACAAGGAAGGCATTGATTTTCTAATTGTTCACTCAAACAAATTCCTCTTTTCATTTTTTTTAGTATTAGAGAGCGCTCTCTATATTGCTAGAATATGTAGTAATTAGCTATATGCATAGACGTATATACTAGTTATTTAACTGATAATCAATTATGCCTCGTCAGAATTGTAGCTGTCGCTTTGCTTTCGCTACAAAAGGCATTTGCTGAAAGAAGTTAAAAAAAGATTTTTGACGTGAACAATAAGTTTCAATTATCCTCTAGACCCTCAACACTCGAATTTGCTGTACTTGTAGCATATGAACGACTAATTCTAATACCATATTTTGGCACAACTGATTTGAATGAAGTAATGACTCATTTTCTGCAAGAACTTCACTCATAGTGTGTAATGCCGTATACTCAATATTTTGATTTATAAAGCCTTCAATAAATAAATTTCCCTTTAACGCTGTACAAGTCCCATTACCTAATGATTGAGAAAACTGATTAGGTACAAATCTACTATTGGTTAATACTATCTCATTCGAGATGTCTTTAACTCCTGCAATCCCATTGTCAAATACAAAATATTCTTCCAGGCATATTTCAATTTTGTACTCTCCTACTACAACCGGAACTCTAATATTCATAAAGTCATCTGAAGTGCAAGAGTGATTATTTGTCTCTCCTTTTTTAATTGATTGTGTATTATGTAAGGGAACTGCAACTGATTTAAACGGATTATTCTTCTGATTATTGTTATCAAAAGTATCATTTTTCATTAAAAATATACATTCATTTATTTTAGAACGAACCAAACGACAATTAGGCTGTTCAGGATAATCCATCGTTGTATTAATTAGTTTGGTTTCAAATTGAGGAGAAAGGAGATTGTTTTGATCAAAAAATTCAAATGTATTTTTAGCTATCTCACCACAGATAGGCGCATGGAGAAAATCATCAATTTCTACATGGGTAGAAATTAGGATTTTTTTGGTTAGAGAACATACTTTTCCTTGTATTGAATCGGGAAATGCACTGACATGACCTGCAGGATTGGTTTTCCCCATATCTTCTGTATCTGTAAGACTCATAATTTTATCCTCACCAGCGGTTTCAGAAAAACTTATAAATGCACGATCAGAGTCTGGTTGAGCTGCAAAATCTTGTTCTTCCATAGGATTGGTTCCTTCTGACTCTTCTGTTTTAAGAAAATCATTCATTCCATCCTCAATTTTAATTTCAGAAGTAAAGAGCAGTTCACGTGTGGAATCTAGATGTGCTGCTACATCCTGTTCTTCTACAGGATTCGTTTCATCTTCCTCTTCTGTTTTAAGAAAATCATTCATTCCATCCTCAATTTTAATTTCAGAAGCAATGAGTAGTTCACGTGTGGAATCTAGATGTGCTATTACATCCTGTTCTTCTACTGGATTCGTTCCACCTTCCTCTTCTGTTTTAAGAAAATCATTCATTCCATCCTCAATTTTAATTTCAGAAGCAATGAGCCGTTCACGTGTGGAATCTAGATGTGCTGCTACATCCTGTTCTTCTACAGAATTCGTTTCATCTTCCTCTTCTTTTTCAAGGAGATTATTTATTTCATCCTCAATTTTAACTTCAGAAGCAATGAGTAGTTCACGTGTGGAATCTAGATGTGCTATTACATCCTGTTCTTCTACAGAATTCGTTTCATCTGCCTCTTCTGTTTTAAGGAGATCAATCATACCATCCTCAAATTTAACTTCAGAAGCAATGAGCAGTTCACGTGTGGAATCTAGATGTGCTGCTACATCCTGTTCTTCTATAGGATTCGTTTCATCTACCTCTTCTTTTTCAAGGAGATCATTCATTCCATCCTCAATTTTAATTTCAGAAGCAATGAGCAGTTCACGTGTGGAATCTAGTTGTGCTACTACATCCTGTTCTTCTATAGGATTCGTTTCATCTACCTCTTCTTTTTCAAGGAGATCATTCATTCCATCCTCAATTTTAATTTCAGAAGCAATGAGTAGTTCACGTGTGGAATCTAGATGTGCTGCTACATCCTGTTCTTCTACAGGATTCGTTTCATCTTCCTCTTCTTTTTCAAGGAGATCATTCATTCCATCCTCAATTTTAATTTCAGAAGCAATGAGTAGTTCACGTGTGGAATCTAGATGTGCTATTACATCCTGTTCTTCTACAGGATTCGTTTCATCTGCCTCTTCTGTTTTAAGAAAATCATTCATTCCATCCTCAATTTTAATTTCAGAAGCAATGAGCCGTTCTCGATTGGAATCTAGATGTGCTGCAAGATTCGCTACCTCTACAGGGCTGCTTTTATCTTCTTTTTCTATATCAAGGAGATCATTTACAAAATCGGAATCAGGAGAATTTAACATTTCACATGTAGAATTAAGTTCAGATGTATAATCTTGTCTTTTTGGAGGCTTAATTTGACTCTTACAAATGATGAAAACTTGTTGCTTAGAAGAAATTCCCTTCATCTCACTATAGTTAATCCATGGAGTTTTCATTAATTCACTCCTCGTAATAAAGTTTTAAGAAATAAAGTGCAACAGTTAATTCTTAAAATATTCCTACGCTTTTTTTCAACTAAGACATCTTCTTGATCGATTTTTCGTTTAAACTTTTGAGTTCTTCTAGGAAACATGATCAAAATTCGTTTTCTTCAAGAAAAACTCACGTAATAACCCATTTTATTACAAATGCCTAAAAACAAGCACTTTTCTATTGTTCCCCGGAGATATGTAGAAGTGTTTAGCTTATAAAGATGCCCATATTACGAATGTCAGCAGGTACAATTTAAACAACAAAATTATAAGCTATTTTTATTTTGAACTAAGTGTTGCACTTATCATTAAAACCATTTTATGCTTTACTTTTACTTTTGTCACAGAGCATTCCAAATTTTAGTAACAATTGAGAGGCGCTGACATAGCAAAAAATTGTGCATTACTCCAAAAAACAGTCATAGAAAAAACATAAATTGTTAGTAAGTTTTTCCATAGCAGAATATTATAATAAGGCAACATGTCAGTGAATTCTAATCGTTATCTATCACAAAAAAGGCAGTTGAAAGTTCGATTCAACCGAGCTTTCAACTACCAAGTTAAATATTGAATTTTTTTCAGGGCCCCTTGAAATGCCCTTTTTTATCTCCGTTGCTCCTCTATAACGCTAAAGATTTAACAAGGATTAGAAGGAGACTCATTAACTGGTGGAGTCAATCCTAAAAGATCAGGAGTTATTACAGAACCACCAGAATCAAGGCGGATTTGTTGAACTTGCACTACTTTCACAGTAAGATCTAGTACAATTTTTTCACGCAATGTGCAGAAAGTACCTTCAGGTCTTGCCATAGTTGGTGAAAAATCAAGTTCAAAGAAGTTTGCTGCTACTAACTCGCCAAATGGTTGTTCATTGTATTTAACGAGATTTTGGAAGAATGCTTTATCCAATCGAGCATCCGTTTGCGTAGTTTCATTAAGGAAGTTCGCTTCGGCAAACTCGGAAATTCCTAAGATTGGAGTAGGGCCCCCACCAGTTGCTGGGAAAGTAAGGTCTGCAAAACCAGAAAACGGAACATCAGCAATTCTATCTCGAAGTGCCCCATTACATTCTGCTGCAGCATACTCTATATTTTTGCGAATATGCCCTGCTACAAATAATTTAGCTCTTGTTACTCTAAAAAAGTCAGTGTTATCAATACGTGCAAATCTAACCGGTACTAGTTTAATCTGATTTAGGAATACATTTTTTTTCACTCTTTTGATTTCAGTTGCTGCAGGAGTAAGCGTAATATCCGACTCCACAACTATTTGAAGTGTTGGTTCTGCAAGTACTACTGGTACTTTAATAATTGGACGCACAACTGGTGTAGCGACTACTGGAGTAGCTTCACTATTTAATGGTATTTGTTCAGTTGATGTTACCGGACAAGGTTGGATTTGATTATTTGATTGATTATTCAAAAAAAATCTCCTCATTTCATTTTGTATTTTTTGAGAGCTCTCCATACCAGAATATGCAGCAATTGAATCTATGAATAGACGTGTATACTAGTTTTTTATTTTAAAAAAGGATTTTTGAGCTGAGAGATAAAAATGAACACAAAATGCCAGGTACTCACCGTTGTCGGCACCTGGTCTAATTGTTACTATCAATTATAATAATTTTTAACTTCTGTTTTAAAGTTTTCCAATACTTGTTCCTTGCCTGATCGCTGGGACTTACCTTTTCCCATTTTATGCTTTTATTTATTTTCTCGTAGTGTAAAATACCGAATCCAAAACCTATACACAAAGCTAATATTGAAATTGTAATTGGTATTTTACCTATTTCAAACAAACGAATATTAAATATTTCAGGAAAAGAATTGGTATATAAGCCTGTAGCAATTAATGAAGATTTGAATCTATTCTACATTCACTAATTACACTTGTTATTAATTGATCCTATTCTAACTAGTTTTTTGTATTACACAATGAAAAAGAGCTGATTCAAGTTTTTGAATCGGCTCACATTGTTAGGATTACTTATATTAGCAGTATTATGGTGATTTCTATCTCTTCAAAACTTGTCACAACTGCATTTATACTCAATTATACTGACGTTTACTCTTGCACAGCTAAGTGTGTGAAAAGCCTCATTTGACAAGTTTAATAGCTATGTCATTCAAATTCATAAGATATTGCAGAAAGTGCATAAAGCGGCGCTGTTTCTGCTCGTAATATTCTGGGTCCTAAAGACATCGTTTGAGCACCAGCTTGAAGCAGAGTATCTGCTTCTTTCCTTGCTATGCCACCTTCTGGACCAAAGATAATAAGAATTGATTTCGACTTCTTCTCATGCACGTTTTTTAGCTTCTCCGCAAACCTTGTACGTAGTTCTGCTTTTGCATCCTCTTCATCCGCTATAAAAACTGCGTCGAAATTGCCCATTTGTTCTACTAGCTGTTTAAAAGAGATGGGCTCATAAATTTCAGGGATCTGTGTACGATGTGATTGTTCAGCTGCTTCTTTTGCAATTTTTTGCAAACGTTCTTGCTTTTTTGCGCCCTTCTTTTTATCCCATTTAACGATGGAACGCTCAGCTTCAAATGGCAGTAGGGCAAACATTCCAAGCTCTGTTGCCTTTTGTGTAATAAGCTCTAGTTTATCGCCCTTGGGCAAACCACATGCCACGGTTACATGGATAGGTAACTCAGGAGAAGGAATCGTCTGTCCTATAGATTGGACAAGTATCTCTTCTTCTTCAAAGGCAGTAATTGTGCAAATATGGGCGATATTTTGTGCAACTACAACGATTTTGTCGCCCTCTTTCATACGCATTACTCGTTCAATATGTCGCGCGTCTTCTCCGCTAATACGCGCTTCCTCTATGGTCGTCTCAATAAAATAACGCTGCATGTTAAACACTCCTTTATAACAAGAAGAGAAAACGCCAAATCACAAGCACTCGGCTCACGATTTGGCGCTTCCTCAGTCAATTTATTGTGGACGACGGGCAATGATAGCTACCCAATCTTCCATTAGTAATACTTCTTCGATCACAAAGCCTGAAGCTTCTAGTTTTGCTTTTACATCATCACGTTTTGCGCCGATGATGCCTGAAGTGACATATAATCCGCCCGGTTTAACAATTGAAAATGCATCGTCAGTAAAGGACATAATAATTTCAGCTAAAATATTGGCTACAACGACATCTGCAGGTTCCTTTACTGTATCCAGTAAGTTCCCATGGAATACAGATACTTTATCATCAACTTTGTTTAACACAATATTTTCTTGTGCTGAACGTACAGCTACTTCATCTAAATCAAGCGCGTGTACGCTTTTAGCTCCTAATAAGGCTGCACCAATGGATAGAACACCTGACCCTGTTCCGATATCGATAACCGTATCTCCCTCTTTTACAACCTTCTCAAGCCCTTGTAAGCACATAACAGTTGTTGGGTGTGTTCCCGTACCAAAGGCCATACCAGGATCTAATTCAATTATTAATTCATCTGTTGATACTGGTGCATATTCTTCCCATGTTGGTACGATTGTAAAGCGTTCAGAAATTTTTACAGGATGATAGTATTGCTTCCACGCTGTTGCCCAGTCTTCTTCGTTTACTTCCACAATCGATACAACATTTTCACCAATATCGATATTGAAGTTCGTTAGATTTGTTATAGCCGCTTTAATTTCTTCGACTGTTTCGTTTAAAAAACTAGATTCTGATAAGTAGGCTTTAACAATAACACCATCTTTCGGAAAATCCGCTTCATTTAGTGCATAAATCTCACCATATTGATCTTCACGTGGCTTAGCAAATTCAGCAGAATCCTCTATAACAACACCACTTGCCCCAGCTTCATGCAAAATATTCGAAATTGCTTCTACCGCTTCATTTTTTGTATGAATGGATAATTCTGACCACTTCACGTAGCTCTTCAGCTCCTCTAATTATTCACCTTGGAATTTTTTCTTAAATTTATCAAAAAGTGAACTTCCTTGTTCTTCAGGAATATCGCCACTAATTTCCGCAAATTCACGTAGTATTTGTTTTTGTCTTTCTGTTAACTTTTCTGGCGTTACAACTTTTACTGTTACATATTGATTCCCTGTGCCATAGCCATGTACATTTTTGACACCTTTGTCTTTTAGACGGAATTGCGCACCTGACTGTGTCCCCGCAGGAATACGTAATTTTACTTTCCCGTGAACAGTAGGAACTTCAATTTCATCACCAAGAGCTGCTTGTGGGAATGTCAGTCTCAGTTCGAAATAAATATCATCGCCATCACGTTCAAACTCTTGGTGTCCTTGAACGCGGAACATAATATATAAATCTCCTGCTGGCCCTCCATTTATACCTGGTTCACCTTGACCAGACACACGAATTTGCTGACCATCATCAACACCTGCTGGGATTGTTACTTTGATTTTCTTACGTTGTTGGATTTTTCCTTCGCCACGACAAGATGAACATTTTTCTTTAATGATTTTACCTGCACCCTGACATGTCGAACAAGTACGACGATTCATCATACGGCCGAATGGTGTATCCACTGCCTGATTTACTTGACCAGCACCTTTACATGTTGAACATGTTTCAGGGTTAGTTCCTGGTTTTGCACCAGAACCGTGGCAAGTATCACATACTTCATCTTTAGGAATTTCGATTTCTGTTTCTTTCCCAAAAATCGCTTCCTCAAATTTAATATTCATACGATATTGTAAGTCATCACCTTTGCGTGGTGCATTCGGGTCTTGTCGGCGACCGCCACCACCAAAGAACGAACTGAAAATATCCTCGAAGCCGCCAAAGCCGCCGCCTCCGAAGCCACCACCAAAGCCTGCATTTGGATCTTCGTGACCAAATTGATCATAGCGCGCCTTTTTTTGATCGTCACTTAATACTTCATAAGCTTCAGCGATTTCTTTGAATTTTTCATCTGCACCTGGCTCTTTATTAAGGTCAGGATGGTATTGTTTTGATAATTTACGGTAGGCTTTTTTAATTTCATCTTTAGAAGCCGATTTCGTTAAACCAAGCACCTCGTAGTAATCGCGTTTATCCATGATTCACACTCCGCTCTTTTTGCATAAAATCTATTGTATCATGCAGTTAAAAAAACTGCCTCTATTTTTATTATTAAATATTCATTAAAAATGTAACAATATATGTTTTTTCACTTTTCCCTACACATAACCTATAGAACTAGACAATTAAAGTGCAGTTTGATGAAATATATAAAAATAAAGAGAAAAGCCAAAGCCGCAAGCGGTCTTTGGCTTTTTCACTTAACTAGTTACTAATTATTATTTATCGTCTTTAACTTCTTCAAAGTCAGCGTCTACGATACCGTCGTCTTTTTTACCAGCGGCCGCATCTGGACCTGCTTCGCCACCTTGAGCTGCTTGAGCAGCTGCTGCAGCTTGTTCATATACTTTCATAACTAATGGCTGTAATACGCCTTCTAGTTTTTCTTTAGCAGATTTAATGCCTTCTAATTCGCCAGCTTCAAGCGCTTTTTTCAGTTCATCACGAGCATCTTCAACAGATTTTTTCTCTTCTTCTGAAATTTGTTCGCCTAAGTCAGCAATTGTTTTGTCAACTTGGAACACTAATTGGTCTGCTTCGTTGCGAAGATCTGCTTCCTCTTTACGTTTAGTATCCGCCTCAGCATTTGCTTCAGCATCTTTTACCATACGTTCGATTTCTTCCTCAGATAAACCAGAATCAGATTGGATAACAATTGTTTGTTCTTTGTTAGTACCAAGGTCTTTCGCTTTAACAGATACGATACCGTTTTTATCAATATCGAAAGTTACTTCGATTTGTGGTACACCACGTGGTGCTGGTGGAATATCCGATAATTGGAAGCGACCTAATGTTTTGTTATCTGCTGCCATTGAACGTTCACCTTGCAGTACGTGAATGTCTACTGCTGGTTGGTTGTCAGCTGCTGTTGAGAATACTTGTGATTTAGATGTTGGGATCGTAGTGTTACGGTCAATTAATTTTGTGAATACGCCACCCATAGTTTCGATACCTAATGAAAGTGGAGTTACGTCAAGTAAAACTACGTCTTTTACATCACCAGTTAATACGCCCCCTTGAACAGCAGCACCCATTGCTACAACTTCGTCAGGGTTTACACCGCGGTGTGGCTCTTTATTAGTTTCTTTACGTACAGCTTCTTGTACGGCTGGAATACGAGTAGAACCACCAACTAAGATTACTTGGTCAATTTCAGATGTTGATAGACCTGCATCAGATAATGCTTGACGTACTGGACCTACTGTACGGTTTACTAATGGTAATGTAATTTCGTCAAATTTTGCACGAGTTAAAGAAATTTCTAAGTGTAATGGACCCGCTTCACCTGCAGTGATGAATGGTAAAGAAATTTGAGTAGATGTTACACCAGATAAATCTTTTTTCGCTTTTTCAGCTGCATCTTTTAAACGTTGCATAGCCATTTTATCTTTTGAAAGGTCAATGCCATTTTCTTTTTTGAATTCTGCTACAAGATACTCAATGATAGCGTCGTCGAAATCGTCCCCACCTAGTTTATTATCACCAGCTGTTGCTAATACTTCAAATACTCCATCACCTAATTCAAGAATAGATACGTCGAATGTACCACCACCAAGGTCAAATACTAATACTTTTTGATCTTGATCTTGTTTATCTAAACCATAAGCAAGTGCAGCAGCTGTTGGTTCGTTGATAATACGCTCTACTTCTAGACCAGCGATTTTACCAGCGTCTTTTGTAGCTTGACGTTGAGCATCATTGAAGTAAGCAGGTACTGTAATAACCGCTTTTGTTACTTTTTCACCTAAGTAATCTTCCGCATAACCTTTTAAGTATTGTAGAATCATTGCAGATACTTCTTGTGGAGTATATTCTTTATCTTCCACTTTAACTTTTTCAGATGTACCCATTTTAGATTTAATAGAAATAATTGTGTTAGGGTTTGTTACTGATTGACGTTTTGCTACTTCACCAACTTGACGTTCACCATTTTTGAATGCAACAACAGATGGTGTTGTACGGTTTCCTTCTGGGTTTGGAATTACTTTCGGTTCCCCACCTTCAAGTACAGAAACGCAAGAGTTTGTTGTTCCTAAGTCAATACCAATAATTTTGCTCATTAAAATTTCCTCCTATTAATTAAACGCAAAGGATGCGTTTTCTACTAAATGTAATTGACTAAATAGTGCTATGACTATTCGTTTACAGATACCATTGTTGGGCGTAATACACGATCCTTTAACATATAGCCTTTTTGTAGCTCGCGTAAGACAACACCCGTTTCTTTTTCACTATCTTGCTCCTGCATGACAGCTTGGTGAACATTCGGATCAAATTGCTCACCTTCTGCTTTAATAATTTGTAAGCCTTCCTTCTCAGTTGCTTCTAGTAGAGAGCGGTACACCATTTCGATACCTTTTACGATAGAAGCAGTTTCTTCTGAAGTTGCTTCAACTTGTAAAGCACGCTCAAAATTATCGATCACCGGCAATAAATCTGAGAGTAAGCTCTGAGCACGGTACTTTTCAGCAGCCTCTCGATCGAGTTGACTGCGACGACGTATATTATCGAAGTCAGCACGTAAGCGTAGATGACGATTTTCCTCATCGTCTAGCTTTGCTTGTAACTCAGCTAGCTTTGCTTCGTACTGTTCTTCGATTGTTAATTCAGTTTCTTGTCCTACTTCTACTTCTACTTCATTTTCAGCTTGTACATTCTTTTCTTCTTGTACAAGGTCTTTGTTTTCAGTTGTTTCCGTCACTTGAATCCTCCTCATTATCAATCACTACGATTCTTCGTAAAGGCTAGTGTTAAATCCATGCGCATTACGTCTAGTAAAGCAACAACACGTTTATAATCCATACGTGTAGGACCAATAATTGCGATAGCCCCCTGCTGGTCTTCACCAATAGAATAAGTGGTCGTAATGACACTACAGTTTTCCATTTCTAACTGTTTATTTTCCGAGCCAATACGAATTTGAATGCCCGATTCATTGGGATGGAAGAGCGACTGCACTTGGCTAGTCGTTTCCATTAAGTCCAAAATCATACGGACTTTATTTAAATCGTGGAATTCCGGTTGGTTGAACATATTTGTTTTACCACCATAGTAAATTTTACTTTCCGAATTATGCATCGTCGCTGTAACGAGAGCGTGAACAAAATCATCCGCTGATCGAACATGCTGCTGTAATACTGCTAGCACTTCAGCTTCGAGTTTTATATGAATATCCTCTAATGACACACCAACTAGGCGGTCATTTAAGATATTAACCATTTTCTCTAATTCAGAAGCGGTAAAATTAGGCGGTAAATTAAACATCCGATTTTCAACATGTCCGTTATTCGTTACGATAATCGCTACTGCTGTATCGCTAGAGAGTGGCACAATTGAAAATCGTTTAACAAGATGTCTGTGAACATCAGGTCCTAAAAGAATGGATGTATACGATGTCAGCTCTGATAAAATATTGGCAGACTTTCGGATAATATGCTCCACTTCTACTAAACGATCGTTGAAAATTGATTGGATTTGCTGAATGTCCCTTGAATTAATGCCCTGTGGGTTCAACAAATGATCTACATAAAATCTATAACCCTTTTCCGAAGGCACTCGACCAGAGGAAGTGTGCGTTTTTTCTAAAAAGCCTAATTCCTCTAAATCCGCCATTTCATTTCGAATCGTGGCTGGACTAAATGTAATCTCTTGCTTTTTGGAGATTTGGCGAGAACCTACCGGCTGTGCAAACATAATAAAGTCGTCTACAATGGCTTGCAATATTTGTAATTGCCGATTTGTTAGCATGATTATCACCTCTGTTAGCACTCAATCAAGAGGAGTGCTAATACTATTAATAAGTTATCAAATCCCACATTTTATGTCAACGATATCGCTCAATCTTCTAGCAAAAATTGTTGAAATACTTCATTACCTACAAAACGACCTTTTCGCGTAAGACGAATTCCTTTTGGATCATCTTCCAATAGACCTTCTGAGACTAGTTTTTCAATGACATGTCGATAACGCACATGCATCGATTCCTTAAATTTTTCTTCATATATAGTGTGTGTAATTCCTTCTATTTTACGCAGACCTAAAAACATTTGCTCCTCTCGTTTTTCATTCTCTGTTACAACATGTTCATACACAATTGGTAGTTCCCCTGCATTCACTGTCTCCATATACTTTTTCAACGGTCCGTGATTTGAATAACGCACACCAGCTAGATATCCATGTGCACCAGCACCAAAGCCTGCATACTCATCGTTTTCCCAGTAAATTTTGTTATGTTTAGAACTGAAACCAGCTTGTGCAAAATTGCTAATTTCGTATTGTTGAAGTCCATGTGCCTCCATCTGGTTCATTAGCACATCATACATATCCGCTTCAAGATCTTCAGTCGGTAAATGTAGCTTACCTTTTGTGTATTGATTATAAAAAATCGTTTTTGGCTCCACGATTAGTGAATACGCTGAAAAATGTGGTAAATCAAGCGCAAATGCTTTTTCTAAGGTGTCCTTCCATTGAGCCATCGTCTGCCCCGGCAAACCATACATTAAATCTAGACTAATATTTCTGAAACCAACCTTTTTAGCCAAGGCAATTGTTTCATAGACGTGATTGTTGCTATGTGTACGACCTATTTTCTTTAACAACTCTTGATCAAAAGATTGCACACCCATACTTAAGCGATTTACACCACCATCAAACAATGCACGCATTTTTGCCTCTGACAGCTCGTCCGGATTGGCCTCTGATGTAAATTCTGTCACACTGCTCATCGGAATATACGTACGAATAAGCTCAAGAAGTTTCACTAATTGTTGAGGCGATAAGGCTGTTGGTGTTCCGCCTCCAAGAAATATCGTTTCGATTTGTGTAAAGCTCTCGGGATATTTTTTTGTAGCAAGCTCCATCTCCTTGCCCAGCGCTTCTATATATTCATCCACAGGTTGATTTTTAAAATAAAATTTATTGAAATCGCAATAGTTGCAAATTTGATGACAAAAAGGAATATGAATGTAAACACCTCGTGCCATAGCTATCCCTTCTTTCTCGTTAAGTCTTTTTCCATTTCCTCATTATAAACAAACACTCAGGAGAACGCTATGAATCAAACCATTTAGAATGACACGTTTAAGTTGAACTTGTTACTAAATACATGAACTTGATATGTATTTCAGCAACAGCTGCTACTATAACCGTCGAGGAAATTACACTGAATTGCGTAACATTAATTCGAATGCACAGATTTAACGAAAAATCTCGGAAATTTCGCCAGGGTCACTAAATTTTTTGGCTATGTATTCCTTTGAAATTATTAATTTTTTTCAAATGAATAAGCGTATTCGATTGTTAAGTTCGAATACGCTCGTATGTTCGATGGCAAATAAGTTACTACTATCAAAGTGTTTTGATAGTATAATAAAAATCTAATGTTTGAGACTGATTCACAGTTTCAATGGCAAGCACTCATGCACTAGTATCTCGACGTTGAACCTTTACGGAAGTAAGCTATTCGATGCAACTATAATTACATTGAGCTTAGTTAAAAATAACACCTACTACAACACCTATTAGCACAAGTAAATAAGGTGGAATTCTCCAGCGTATTAAAAGCAATAAAAATACTGAAGCTATTAGTATATCTGTTCCATCTTGAATAGTTTGCGTTACTATAGGTTGAATAAAAGCAGCAGCTAAAATCCCAACAACCGCAGCATTTGCTCCGGCAATCGCTCCCCTTAATCCAGCGATTCGGTTAAGTGCAAGCCAAAAAGGCATTGCCCCTACTATTAGTAAAAAAGCTGGTAAAAAGATAGCTACTGTAGCTATGATGGCCCCTGGTACTCCAGCAATGACCATACCTATATAGGAGGCAAACGTAAATAATGGGCCAGGGACCGCCTGTGTCATTCCGTAGCCAGCTAAAAAATCCGAAGAACTCATCAATCCACCTTGAACAAACTGTGCCTCTAGTAAAGGCAACACGACATGACCTCCACCAAACACTAATGCACCTGATAGATAAAACTTTTCAATCATCGTAAACCATTCATATTGAATAAATGGGCTAGCTACTGGTAAACCAACAAGCAATATGACAAACAGCGCTAAAAAACATACACCAGTCGTTTTTGAAATAGGTATAACCGCTTCTTTTAAGTCATCCCTCTCAGCCGTTTTCTTAAAAAATTGATAGCCTATGACAGAAGCAAAGAAAATAGCAGTTACCTGTGCAAGTGGATGCATCCATAAAAGCACTACTACAAGTGCTAACAAAGCGATTATAAAATGGCGAATACTAAGGATTAATTTTTTTGACATATCAAAAATAGCTTGTGCAACAATCGCAACCGCTACTAATTTTAAGCCAAGAACCCACCCCATCTCCAACTCAGTCTGTGTAGAAAAATAGGCAAATGCCATAAGCAGCAAAACTGACGGTAATGTAAAACCAAGAAATGACACAATACTACCAAAAATTCCGCCTCTTAATAAGCCGATCCCCATCCCTACCTGGCTCGATGCTGGTCCGGGTAAAAATTGACTGAGTGCAACAAGCTGACTGTAGTCATGATCAGATAACCATTTACGCTTTTGAACATATTCATTTTGAAAATACCCTAAATGTGCAGTGGGACCCCCAAAGGATGTACAACCTAATTTAAGCGAAACTAAAAAAATTTCCCATAACCTACGCAATATCTTCAACTACTTTCCATATCGTCTATATTTATATTACGCGGGGGAAACCTCCTCTTGGATTAAGATATTGTAAAATTTTTTTGGTATGTTGATTATCTATTTTTATCCATATTAATTTAGAAGGCTCTGATTTCTGCTACGGGCTACAAAATAGGGATATATTAACAAAATAGCAACATAAAGGGATCATCACCAAAAGTTGTGGATGACATTTGTTAAGACGTATGCTTTGTATATTAGTTGATTGGAGTGGAGACTGGGCGACTCCTTGGGGATTAGCGTCACAGATGAGACCCTGGAGCGAACAACGCGAGTGAAGCGGCTCATCGGACGCCCCCAGGAAGCTTTGCTCTGTGCGAAAGCGAAGCGACAGCAACAAAGCGCCCAGTTGGAACGGAAATCAACCACACGTTATGGTGATAATCCACAAAAAAAACAAAAAAATTCCTTTTATCACTCAATAGTAAATCTATTATTTCCTAATCAACACGCATGGTTTTTAATAAAATTAAGGTTAATCAAGGATAGTTATTTTTCCCTAATCTTAACAGCAGAACCGAGTTCACTTCCATCTACAGCAACAGGAATTAGCTCATAGCCCTTCCCTGTTAAATATACTGCATCGAGGCGAACACCCCACTTCGTATAATCTTCGTTTAAAGGATACGCAGTGTTAAAGTCCCAAGATTCTCCTGATGCTGATTGGATTTTAAAATGTATCGCTTCATTTAACAGGCTATTCTCAGAATGAAAGTAAATCGTTGTTGATATTGGTGTAGAAATAACCTTCTCTATCGTTATCTCTTGACCATCTAATAGCTTCACTTTTTTCGCAACAGTGAACGTCTTCCTATCTTCTTGTAATTGCTTTTGTGAAGCTTCCACTTGAAATTCCCACGGCTCGTCAATCTTTTTTTCTCCGTTCCAGTCGTTATAGCGAATATCTAAATTTAATATTTTGTCCTTTGGTAGTTCACTCAATTTCACACTACTATAGATGGTAAAAACCTTATCGGATTGTGCGATGGACTGTCCTCCATTTCTAACCGTGAATTCTTTCCCATTCACAAAAACTTGTGGAAAGAGATAAATTTGATCATCGAAATTTACATCCTTTACTGGCTTAAAGGTAGCATTCAATAAGATCTGATTATCGTCAATTATTATTTCATTTAATGTTAAACGTCCAAGTTTATTTTCGGTAGTTTTACCAACAACTGTTTTGTATGCTTCAAAATTCAATTCCTTATAAAACAAAAAATAAAAAACAAATACACAAGTAACTACCAAGAAAAGCAATACTACAATAAACCATGCTTTACGTCCTCGATTTTCCTTAGGCTGACCCTCGACTATCAAATCATTGGACATCATGTACACCTCATTCTAAGAAAGTATGTCTACACAAATGCTTTTTATTTATTGTAGTTTTCAGTTGAACATTATATAACCTCTAACAATGTCAAGGCGTGACGGATTTCACTATGTATCAAAAGGAATAATTTATATTCCTTTAATGCGTTGAAAAACTTGAAGAACAAAATGGTAAGGAAATCTTTGTGATTGTTGCAAAATGAGGGTGATTCAGTTTCAGGCCTCGCGTTCATATGAGCTAGCGTCAAACCGCTTTCTTCACTTACATTGTTGCTGTCGCTTCGCTTTCGCACAGTCAAAACCATATTGTTGCTGTCGCTTCGCTTTCGCACAGTCAAAACAAAGCGCTCAGTCGGAACGGAAATCAACCACTCGTTTTACCGAAGAGCCATGCTTTGTCTGACACCTTAATCATTTCATTCACACAATAACACTATGAAAGGAATAATCTATATCCCTTACTCTTGCTGTCGAATCTTTCTAGCCTCTCCCATTAAATAATCTACAAATACCTCATCTTTCACTAACCATGCTTGATAATTTCTTTTTAAAAACCATTCCGCTTCATAAAAGCTTGTAAAGTTTTGATCTAATGGAAGTTTATTTTTTTCAATTACCCAATCAAAATCACTTATTGAATATAGGAGGAAAATTTCTTTCTTGAGGTTTTTATACAATGTCCCAAAAGAAGAAAACCTTAAATTATAGCTATTTCGTTTCGCATCCTCTGGTATTGGTTCTATATGAAATGTTTGTGCCACGTACTGCTTATAAGCTTCATCTGTTAAAGAACAACCAGCTGCCTTTTGATGGCCTCCCCCTCCGAATTCTCCTGCAATTGCCGAAACATCTATATGATCATGAATCGTTCGAAAGGAAATCTTTTTGCCTCCCATATTTAAGATAGCTATAAAATCAAGGTGTACATTTTCTTTTCCTAATTCATTACCAAGCTCGGAATGATAAGATTCTGCATAAACCACACCTGTAAAGAATTCTCCCATTGCTGTTTGCACTAGTTCCCTTTTTTTCCGGCGGATATAACGTTTTATTTTCTCTTCTTCCATGTTTAAAATTTTCTTTTCAAATTCATCAAAATCAAATTGCTCACTTGATTTTAAACGTTCAAGCATTTTTTCTTCAAATTCCTCGATGGACACCAAATAAAAAAGAGTATTTAATCGATGTGCTTGGTGATTTTCATTCTTTTCCCATTCCCATGTATCGTACTGTCTCACTAACTCTACAAATTCTGTGATGGAATTCGTTTTTTCTATTAACCCCTGTGTGATAAGATACTGATAAAATAAGGATGTTGCTGATGTTAAATATCCGTTTTCATCTTCGACTACTACTTTACCCCATTCATACTCGTTCAAATGGTGAGCCGTTTTATGATGATCAAGCAGTTGAACATTGCCAGTTGCGTTATAATAATCATTCAATCTTTTTTCAATTTTCTCATTCGGAGATAAATCGGTAATAAATAAAAAAGTATCTTGCTGGTTATTATCTAAAAAGTACTCAATCTCTCGGTCAAGCGACGCAATTGAATTGTATCTTACTTTTACTTGATCATGAAAAGCTAGCTTGGCTAAAATTCCGCAACCTACGCCATCTAAATCATTATGTGATAGCAATTTATACATTTTTTCACCTCAATAAATAGTATGGTTTATCGTTGAAAAAATTATTGGTATGCGAAACAAGAAAAAACTTTATGTGAGTTTTGGGAATGCTATTGCAATAATTCGAATAAAGCGACCATAGAACAGAATTTGCATCTATGCAGATTCTGTTTTGACTAAAGTAGTACTCTCTCCAATAGTCATAAAGTATTAAAACTTTCACTTTATTGTTAAATCAAAAATTATTCATGTCATAGTATTTATCATTAAGTATTTATTTTCTACAATGCTTAACATTCACTATTTTTTATAATAATTCTCTCATAATTGTCACAAAAACCCTCTTTAACACAACCTTTGTACAAATATCCTATTAGCAAATCTCCCTTTTCAATTAATTAGATTATTTAAAAATGTCAAAAATTAATTTTTTAAGAAAATATAAATTCATTTTTTGTTATAATATGCTATTATATTTTTAGTAAAACGACCTATTTTTATGCAATAAAAAAATAGAGGAAAAATGAACTACAAAGGATGATAAACATGAAAAAAATCCAACAATTATTCCAAAGCGAAGACGGAAATATCGAACAAAGAGAGAATTTTTTATCTCTGTTAGAGAAAATTGTTTCATCATTAGATGAGTTAAAGAATCCAAAAATAACAACTCTTGGACCGATGAAAGAGCGTTCTGACAATTTTTACAAAGAGCTAATGCAAGATCATCAAGTACCAACTTCAGGTGTAGGACTTGATCAGGTTGTGGATGGATTAACACAATTGATGCAAGGACATCCTTACCATACACGCAACTTTGTAACAAATGTTTTACCAATGGCCAGCATTCCTGGCATTTTAGGTCAATTTACAAGTGCCTTACTTAACGGTAACAATCTATGGGATGTATACGGACCAGCTGCCGCAGAATGTGAGGTAAAAGTTGTAGCAATGATGTCGAAGTTAGTTGGTTACGACTATACGCAAAGCTTTGGCTACACAACATGGGGAGGACAAGGGGCTGTTTTCAGTGGGCTACGTCTTGCTATCGCTAAACAATTCCCTAACGCAAAGGAAGATGGCGTACCAAATAATTTATATTGCTTCGCTTCAGAAAATGCGCATTACAGCTTATTAAAATCAATCGAAGCAGTGGGCATCGGGAGCAAACATTTAATTCGTGTTAAAGCTGGAAAAGATCATTCAATGGATATCGAAGACTTACAAGCTCGCATGACGGAAGTTATAGAAAACGGTGGCATTCCGGTGTATGTAGTAGCTACAACTGGTGCTACAGATCAATTTGCCATCGATGATGTACAAGCGATCAAAAACGTTACAACTAACCTTGAACAAAAATATTCCTTAAAACCAATACATATTCATGCTGATTCAGCTTTAGGTGGTTTTTATGCCTTTTTCAATGATTATGATTTTAAGGCAAATCCACTTCAGTTCGAGTCTGATGTTTTACAAGGATTAGAACAAATTAAAGAACGTATGCAATATCTGCCTATCGCTGATAGCCTTTGTTTTGACTTCCAAAAGCTTGGTCAAACGCCGTATTTAACTAGCCTATTCTTAATAAAAGAAGGTAAACATTTGCAGTTGTTAGATATTGAAGACTTCGACACACCTTATGTAGGCAATAGAGGCTATGGTTCTTATCACACAGGCTATACATTAGAGTGCTCTCGTATGGGTAGTTCAATTGCTATTTATGCAGCATTACAAGCCTTTGGTAAAGAAGGCTACCAACAAATATTAGCAAATTATGTGCGTGTCAATTTAGCATTCCGTGCGCAGTTAGCTGAAAAGACTCCAATGTTACAAGTAGTCAATGAGGATAATATTGGACCAGTCACAGCATTTCGTTTGTATCCTGAAGGCTTTAATTGGAAATCTGAACAGTCAGGTAGCTATACACAAGATCAGATTGAATATATTAATGGCCTTAACGCTTCTTTATTTGAGATTATAGGTGAAGGTCGTGACGAAGTATTTTTCGGTGATACAACACGAGTTTGCACTGTCATCACGAGTGATACAAAACAACAGATGCCAGTCGCTGCTGCAAAATTCTTCTCTATTTCTCCTTATACTGAGACGGAGCATATTGGTGATATGATTCATTTCTTACAACAAAAGTTAAAAGTTTTGGAGGATGCTAAAGTTGAATATAGTAACTAAGCTAAAGAGTTCTTTACTTTATAAATATATTGCTAGCTTTACTATTCCTATTACTATTATTTCAATTTTATTTAGCGTCGTATTATTTATTGCGTCCAATCAAATTATCAATAATTTCGTTATTACACAATTTGAGTCATCTTTAGATGTTATTTCTAAAACTATTTTTGAAGATATAGACATAAACGACGTCAAAGCTGCAGATGACGGTGATAAGGATAAATATGAAGAACTATTAAATCAATTAAATGAAACACTTAAAAAGTTTAATATTGAAAATGCCTACGTCCTTTCACGTGCAAATGGCAAGGAACATATTGTTGCATTAAGCAATAAAGATAATCAACAAGAAGACTATGTTTTTAGTAAAGACATGCGTGAAGCGTTAGATTTTGAAACCGTTAAATCTAGTGAAATTTATAAAGATGAATACGGTATTCATAAATCCATTTTTATACCATTTAAAGATACTGATATGCTTTTGGGTATAGATATGGACGCTTCTTTCATTTCTGAACTTCATACAAAGATTATTTGGAATTGTATCATTATGACCTTAATTTTTGTGATATTTGGTGGTATCGTGGCTTATTTCATTAGTAAAGGCATTATAAAACCAATTAAAAATATGACTGGTTATGTGAGTAAGGTGGCAAAAGGAGACTTAGCTGTGGAACCACTTCGTATTAAGGGTTCTCATGAAATTGCACAGCTTTCTAAAGGCATTGAAAATATGACTGCAGACTTACGCTCGCTTATTCAGCAAATTGCTGAAAATGCTGAGCAAGTAGCTGCTATGTCTGAAGAGTTAACAGCAAGCTCTGAGCAAACAAGTGCATCTATTCAACAAATTACTTCTTCTATGCAAGAAGTAGCTGCGGGATCAGAAAAACAAACTTCCTCTATTGAAGAAGTAGAACATCATATTACAACAATCTCTACAAAGATGTCAGAAGTTGTAACGAGCGTTAATGATGTCACTACTAAGGCATTTAGTGCATCTTCTATTTCAGAGAAAGGCAATTCGACGATTCAAAATGCTACTGAAAAGATGGCTGTAACATCTGATGCAATTCAAGAAACTTCGGTAGTTGTGGAACGTTTAAGCACATACACAAATGAGATCGGTGACATCGTGACATTAATTAATGAAATTACTGATCAAACAAATTTACTTGCTTTAAATGCATCGATTGAAGCGGCTCGTGCTGGTGAGCATGGTAAAGGCTTCGCAGTTGTAGCAGAAGAAGTACGTAAGCTGGCTGACCAATCATTAGCTGCAACGAATAGTATTCGAACACGTATTGAAACAATTAAGGAAGAGTCTGCCCAAGCCGTAAAATCAATGGCAATAAGCAGTAATAATCTGGCTGAAAGCTCTACTACTTTTAATGCATCAGGTGAAGCTTTTAAAGAAATCAATGCACATATTACTGAACTAACTCAAGAAATGGATCAAGTTAACAACATCATTACTACAATGAACGAAGGCGTTAATAGCATCGCCATTTCTGTAGAGGAGGTTGGTGTAGTAGCCGTTCAAGCATCTGGAAACATTCAAAATGTAGCAGCTGCTTCTGAAGAACAATCAGCAAGTATTGAAGAGATTACTGCGTCGTCCAATAATTTAGCTGAGATGGCACAGCAACTTCGCAATATCATCCAAAAATTTCAGTTATAAGAAAAACTAAGCAATAATATTCTTCTTTCTGATCACAAAAATCCGCTATACTTTTTGTGGGTAAGTTTCTCCCAACAGAAGTCTATGCGGATTTTTGTTATGCTTTTTAAAAGTACTTCTATTTTAATACCCTCTTTTTCATCCATTTAATCGTTTCTTCTAGCCCTACTCTATATGAAGTACCCGGTAACGTGCCTATTTCCTTTTCGTATTTTTCCCCGCTTAAAATGACCGGTTTTTCTGTTAAATACAACATCTCAACTACTTCTTTCATAGAAGGAGAAAAAATTCCGATAAGACGTATCATCCCTTTAGAGACTGTACGAATACCTTTTTTGTAGCCTGTGATGTCCCGTAAAATTTTTACTAGTTCTTCCCCTGTAATTGTATGAACAGCTGGCACGTTCCAATTCTGATTATATGTGTCATCTCGTAAAGCAAGCTCAACCATAGCCTTTGCCCCATCAACTGTATAAAGGAATTCCCTTTTCACCTGCATATTTCCGACAAAATTAGCTTTTTTACCTTGTGCAACTTTTTTTAACGTTTCATAGAGTATTGTATTCTCTGCATTCGGTCCATATAAATCAGGCAAATGAACGATTAACGAGGTTATATTACTTTCCTTCAATTTGTTTTCCATTGCTAAACGAATTTTCCCCTTCTTTGTCTGGGGTTCTTTTCTCGTCTCCTCTGTAATTCGATTTGTGGATTGTCTCCCATATGCATAAATATTATCAACAAGCGCAATCTTTGCTCCTTGCTTTTCGGCTATTTTAATGACCATATCTAAGCATCGATTATGTTGCTTTGCCCAATCCTGATACGGAAAACTAATAGCATGAAAAATAACATCCACACCATTTGAAGCCTTCATCATTTCCTGTTCATTAAATGCGTCGCCAGAAATGATTTCGACATTTTTGTGATGCTGAAAAAGTGCCACTAATTTTTCTTTATTTCTAGCAAATGCCTTTACATGTATATTTCGGCTTACTAATTCATTTACAAGAGCATAGCCCATCCCACCAGACGCACCAACAACTAATGCAGTTTTCAAACAGAATACCCCCTTTTATTAACCACCGGTCAAATCACTGTAAAAAGTAAGCTCTAGATTATTTGTAACCTAGAACTACATTTCCTTATGTTAAGGCCTTAAAAAGAAATTTTGCATGAACATCTACCGCCTCTTTCGCTTCCTCATAATTTTTTACATAGTGACGATAATGAGCGACAAAACCATGCAGAGCAATAAATGTAGAATGTATATCTGAAATTAACAGTTCAGTCTTTGATAAGGACTGTACAGATTGTGCAAATTTTTCATAACTAAGATTTGCTGCCTCTTGTGAAAGTCCATCAATTTCACTGTCCCTTATCATAAACATTAATTCATATTGGCTTTGATTATTTAAACCAAACGCCATAAAGCCTACAAAAACATTGAGCAGTTTTGTGTTATTATCTTCAGGGCCATTTACAGTTTCATCTAAAGTATTATTTAGTTCCGAAAAATAATTACCTAAAATTGCGTAAAAAATTTCAGCTTTATTTTTAAAATGATAGTAAATAGCCCCATGACTACAGCTAAGTTCTTTAGCAATACTGCGCATCGATACTTGGTAAAAATTCTTCGTAATAAATTGCTTATGCGCCTCATTTATTATCATTTCTTTCGTCAGATCTTTTGTTGACGGCTTACGTGGTGACATAACGTCCTCCTTATTTGACCAGTGGTTAATTAATAGTATATGGATAATTTTCGCATTTAGCAATAGTTACTAAAAGGAAATTTACTTCTTGGATATCAGCAAAGTAAAAAGACGAATATTAACCAAAATAATCGGATCACCTACATGGAAGGCGATCCGATTAAACTATAATTATGAAATTAAACTTTTCACAACTTTTGAGATAATAGCACCTTCTGCTTGACCAGTTAATAGAGGTTTTGCAATTTTCATCGCTTCCCCCATATTCATCCCTTTGACAACGCCAGCTGCCACAAGTTTTTCTACAATTTCTTCTTCAGATAATTGCTTTGGCAAAAATGATTTTAATAGTACTAATTTCGCTTCCTCTTTTTCAATTAAGTCAGCTCGTCCTGCATTTTGAGCACCCTCTAATGCCTGATTTGTTTGCTTAACCTCACGATTAACGATAGCAATTTCCTCTTCAGTCGATAAAGCTTCTCCCTTTTCCTTTTCAGCTAAATCTAGGGCAGATTTCAAAAGCGATAGTACGCCTTTTGCTAATACGTCCTTTTCTTTCATTGCCTTTTTTAATTGTTCAAATACCTCTGTTTTTAACAATCTTTTCACTCCTTCTAGCCATTTATTTCAAATAATATTATACCATCAAATACACCTTAGCGTAATTGTGACTGTCGCATTGCTTGCTCCACATAAGACATTTCTGAATAAAGAAAAAAAACACCGTACCCCTTTAGGTTACGGTAAGTTAACTTATACTATTTTGTTTGTTGAAGAACAGATACTTCAGCTTTTGTCTCTAATAAATCAAGTGATACAATTCCAATTTTTGAATCTAAAACATCAATTTTTTTGCTTAAATTTTGTTCAACCTTATCTAACTTTGCTTCCACTACTTCGATTTTTTCATCTAATCTTCTTTCGACTGTATCGAGTTTCTCTTCTAATCTTCTTTCGACCGCTTCAATTTTCTCCTCTAAACTTCCTTTAACAGCTCCAATTTGTTGCTGAAGATCTAATTTCATTTCTTGCATTTGCTTAGAAAGCTCCAAAATTGCTTGAAGGATGGTATGTTGATTCACTTCTTGTTTCATGATCGTCTTCCTCCTCACTTTTATATAATCTATTAATCTATCTATTAAATTCACGAAATTAATTATATTGACATCCACCAGAGGCTTTAGGCTAACAGATATTTTTTGTGCGAAAGCGTAGCGTCAGCAACAGATATTTTTTGTGCGAAAGCGTAGCGTCAGCAACAGATATTTTTTGTGCGAAAGCGCAGCATCAGCAACAGATGTTTTTTGTGCGAAAGCGCAGTGCTAACGTAGCGTCAATAACAGGGTTTTATCTGCACGAAAGCGAAGCGGCAGCCGCAACAACACGACGTTAAAAAAGTAGAGTTACACATAAGTAACTCTACTTGTCATTCTATCTATGATTTATCTCAAAGTCAAAGTATTAATAGATGGGATTTGTCAAGTATTCATCCGTTAATTTTACTTCAAATAATCTCATGATTTACCCTTTGTATGTAAAACTGCTATAACACATAATATGTTATTAATTCTCCTAATAAGTAAAGATACTAATTGCAAGAGTCATTCAAATATTACTCTTTTGCATTTACCCAATAGACAAAACCAATAACCGCTCCCCCAATAATATTACCTAGTGTTACAGGTAATAAATTTGAAAAGGCTCCAGCAAACGATACTAGTTCACCATGAGGTACTAAAAGAGCAAGTGAAAACAATGTCATATTTGCTATACAGTGCTCAAATCCGATTGTAACAAAAGGAAAAATACAACAGAAAATCATCACTATTTTCCCAGTCTCTGTCTTTAATTTATAGGTACACCATACTGCCAAGCATACAAGCAAATTACATAAAATACCTCGACATAAAAGTTCAATGAAACTACCACTCATCTTAGCTGTAGCCAGTTTTTCAATGTAAGCTGCTGTGTCTCCTGCTGCTAGCCCCGAGTAAAAAAATAATGCCGCTCCTAAAAGAGCACCAAAGAAATTTCCTATGTAACTAGACATCCAAATGCCTAACATTTCTAACGGAGAGGATTTTTTTGATAGTGTACTAACCGTTAAAACTAAATTATCACCCGTAAATAAATTTGCCCCAGCCATCATGACCATACTAAGGGCCACACCAAATGCTAATCCTTGTACGATTTTCATACTTGGTACCCCAGCAGGACTCAATAAGCCTCCAATAGTAACGATGAGCAAAATGCCAAAGCCAACAAAAAGCCCTCCAAAAATTGCCTGCAGTAAATAATTCACAGGTCTATGCTTCATCATTCTAATTTTGGTTTCAGCTGTTAAACAAACAGCAGAAATTGTTTCTTTCATACTTTCATCTCCTAAAAAACATCAAACTAATTTATATCTCATTTTTAACGCTGATCACAAGTGGTCACCCCATTTTCACTCTAATCAACTTATAAACAAGAGTTTCATTTTATCAAATAATATCCCGAAATAATGGTTATTAGCAGATTTAAAGTAAATTGCATCAAATTAACATATATTCATGTATTTTATAAGGGAAGAGCGTATAAAAGTAGTAAGATATATAGTACGAAGGTTGTACTTTTTCATATGTGCCAGAAATGGTAGCACTTTTGAGGAAACTGATTGATCATGATGCCACCCAACTATTGCATCACTAACAACTGGTCAAATCAAGTGCTAGAGATCGAATACCTATCCAAAGCTAAAAAAACGAAGGGTAGATTAGATTCCCCTTCGTATCTCTATAGGCTGTCAATAGCTTGATCCTTCCGAGGCTTTAACTACTGCTGAAAGAAGTCAAAAAAATCTTCCCTTTAGTGGCTTTAGAAGATTCAACGGCCATTATCGCCTTTTTAATGTCTAACAAATCATAATAAGAATCAACTGCCATCATTTTTAACGCACCACTATTAACTAGATCAATTAAGTGATTAAATGTATTTTGCCATCTTTCAATCGAGACTTGCTTATTCCAATGACGTAAATGGAACATATTTGCCTTTACATTTGCCTCTTTAACGATACTTTGCCAATTCACTTGTACACCTGATAAAAGACCAATTGCTAAAAAATTGCCTCCAGGTTTCAAACTGAAAGCAAGTTCATTACCTGCTGCCCCTCCAACGGAATCAATAGCTGCATCAGCACCTTTACCATTTGTTAGTTCCATTACTGTCTCATAGAGCGGTTCTATTGAGGTATTTATCACATAAGAAGCGCCAAGCTGAATCAAAACGTCAGTATGACTATTATTTCTCGTGACCGCGATTAGATGAAAACCTAACAATTTTGCAAGTTGAGCAAAAATATGTCCAATTGCGGACCCACAAGCATTCACTACTAATACATCATTTGGTCGCAATTGTAATATGTCTGTACAAGTTACCCACGCCGTCATTGGGTTGATATACATTTGGGCTGCAGTAAAATCATCTATTGAATCAGGAATTGGAATAGCAAATTCTGCGCTAGTCCTTACAATTTCCTGCCAAGTCCCTTCTCCTCGTAACGGTAATACACGCTTTCCGATAAGATTTTGAGAAACAAACGGGCCTACATCCTCTACAATCCTCACTCCTTCGTAGCCAGGGATAGTTGGTAAAGAAATGCGATGAGCATACTTTCCCCATATTGGTATTAAATCAGAAGGATTAATAGGTCGTGCCAGCATCCGAACAAGAATTTCATGTTCTTGAGGAGGTGCAATCGTTCTATTTTCAAACTTCACAACGTCCTTAGGGCTTCCAAATTCATATAATTTAATGCATTTTGCTTTCAAACAACTGTAACTCCTTTATGATTAATAGTATTATTAAAACTACTCATTAAATAACATCATTCCTGGAGCATCGGGATCACGTACTTTGAATCCAAGTTTTTGATAAAAAGGTTGTTTACCCTTTGCACATGAAAGCTGAATCCATTTTATATTTTCTTTTTGACAATGCTCTAACAAGACCTCCATAACCATTGTGCCAACCCCTTTTCGTCGATAATCATGGTGCACCATGACATCACAAATAAAGGTTTGATAAATGCCATCAGAAATAATTCTTCCATAGCCATTAATGTCCTATCATCATAAATAGAAGCGCTATACCAACTGTTAGAAATTGCTTGATATTGTTGATCATACGTATAAAGTCCTTTCGCATCCAGCCTGTTGTTTGATGTAAAGCTTTATATGCCCCAATCGTTGGGTTTTCTTCACTAATTACGTACTTCATAAATATCCCCCTTCCAATTTCGAATAAATATACAATACAGAATCTATGATTTAATTAACTGATGAATATTTTTTATAACTGCGAAATGGTAAAATCACCATTCTCTGTCATACATAGCTGCAAATTTTTATTGATTTCTATCTTAATGGGACTAACAATCGCTTTTTTATCAGAAAAATACCAAATACGTTCACTTGGTCCTAAAAGCAAATTTACACCATCCTCATAATTCCCCATAAATGTGAGAGCTTCTGAACGAATTTCGTTATTATTCATTGGCGTTATACCGTATGCTTTTAAACTATTAGCTACTGAATCAATAGCATCCGACGTTAAATTCATTTCACCAATATTTAGTACATGTTCGGGTGAAAAAGAGTCGGCATCTTGTTTTGGATTTACTTCCTGCCTTGAAATGAGCTCTATAATATTTCCTTCTGGATCGTAAAAATAACATGAATGAGCCTTTAATCTGTCAAAATATACTTCATCCTGTCCTTCTGAAAATAATAATTCTGCATGATCTTTCACCCAAATTTTCCCTTGTTGAAACAAATTACATGGAATATTTAATGCAAAGTGATATTGTTTTTTAACATAAGAAGGTATTTTTTCAAAAGTGATAATACTTTCACCAACAGCTATATCAACAAAATTATCCGTATTCGTTATTAATGCAAATCCTAAATGATTGCAGTAAAATTCCTTCATTTTATCTACATCATACGCGTATAGCTTCACTTTTGTAATCCTCATTGTCTAGCATCTCCTTTGCAATTTATTGTATTTACTATATCTACTAATAATAAATGAATACCTCATGCAAAAGAATGAAGATTATAATTTAAGCATTTCAACGAAAGAAAAACCAAAGTTACTTTATTGTTGTAGACGATCGCCTCTACTATTTGGTTGTGAAATGACTAAAAACTCTACATCTTCCTCTGAATCATTTCGCATCTGATGTGGTTTAAGGGGCGGCACTTTAATTCCTTCATTCTTCTGTAGGACGATACATTTTCCGTCAATATCAATTGTTGCTGTTCCAGATAGCACAAAGAAAAATTGTTGTGCATGATGATGATAATGATTTACCTCTGCTGTTTTAGCGGGCATACGCTCATGAATGATACTGAGATCATTATTCTTAACTAAATGCCAACCATCACATTGATCTCCCCATATATAATGTTCTGCACACTGTTTGCTAATTTTCAAACCTAATGACCACCTTCCCTTAATCTTCATTCACATGGATATTCACCCAATATTTGTATAAAATATAAATAAAGAATATTAACTTTTAAAAATTTCACACAGGAGTGAGAACGATGAATATTAAAAAGCAATTGCTAGGCTCAGCAATAGGCTATATGTTTGCAATATTAATCGCATACTTCTTTTTCGATTATTTTTCTTGGTCGTTTACTATAGGTTCCTTATTAGGTATCTTGTTTATTTGCTCTAATTTTAAAGTCTATGAGAAGGAGATAGATCCCCCACTCATAATGTATTTAATAACTTGTCAAACTTGTTTGCACTCATGATTTCATGTGTAATAAACTGACCATTGTAAAGCAGCCCAAAGGTAGTCCATATGATAGGTGCATTCTGTGCCTCATCTTTCGTCATTAGTTGATAGGCATGGAAAGGAATGCACCTTTTTTTCTCTGCTATATTTTTCAAATCACCTATAACACTTACTGCAAAAGGACATTGAGTAGTGAAGTATATCTCAATACCACTGTTATTAGATATAGGATTTTTCACCTGTAATTTAAATGAAGGATCCTCGACACAATCGTTAAATTTATAGACAGCCAGCTGAAAATAAGGCGCTGCTTGATCTACAACTTTAAATCCTAAATGCTCAAAAAAACGCTTATCACTTAGGAATGGAAGCTTTTTCTTTCCAACTATATGTACGATGCCATCCATACCTTGCGCTAGTGCATCTTCCTTACACTTTTCAAACAATCGTCTAGCGTGATTTTGATTTTTGTATTTCCCTGAAACCCATAGGCAATTAATATACATATAATTCGGTGCATCAATAGGAATCCAAGCTTGATTTGCGGGTAAATATTCAATAAACACCTTTGCCCGATCATTTAGACGATAAAAAACCAATCCTTCATCCATGCGGTTCATTAGCCATTCTTTCTTTTCTTTTACCGCTTGCTCGTATTGCTTCGCACCAAGTGCACAACATATATGCTCCTGTTCAATATTGTTCCTAGTAATTTGAATATATTCCACTTTACCATCCACCTCTTTATTTACCAAAAATGGTAACCACATTTACCTATATACTATCGGTAATAGAAAATGGTTAGCAATGCCCCTTCCTCTTATCTTACAACTTTTCGGTAATTGGCTATCATAATCCACTTAACTTTTTCGTTCAATAAATTTACAATAATATTACAGCCACTTGGAATGGAGGATGACATTTGGAGAGAATTATTATTAGACGCCCCCAATCAACAGACACTGAAGAGTTGCATAAGTTTTTTTTACTTGTTATTGCCGATACATATACAAAGGAAGGTCTTGCAGAGCTATATGACGAGCAAAAAAATGAATGGGAAATAAAAAAACATTATTTAAAATTAGATTGTGATAGCCAAGGTGAGGAACGATTTTTCTGGTTAGCCATTCACGCAGAAACAAAGAAAATTGTAGGAACCATAGAGTATGGTATCGCGAATGAATTAATTCAAAAAAACGTCCAGGAAGATTTAACAGACTTTCCTGAGATCGGGACGGTTTTTGTGCACCCTAACTATCAAAATCGAGGTATAGGAACGATGTTACTTCAACAAATGTTAACTACGCTAGAGAGTAAAAATAGTAGAGGCTTTTGTTTAGATAGTGGTTATAAACAGGCACAATTGATTTGGCAGAAAAAATTTGGCAAGCCAGATTTTTTACTTGAGCATTATTGGGGTGAAAACAGTCACCATATGATTTGGAAGCAAACATTTCCAAATATAAAAGAGGAGGAATAATTTATGCAATACAAAATTTCACAAGAACTAGATGCAGGCAAAAAATATTATATTAATAACAAGCTATATGAATATAATCTAAAGCATTTTCCAAATGATTTAAGGGGCAAATATCAAGAAATCAACTTATTTCTTACAGATGAAGAAGGTCAAATTTGTGAGAGGCATTCTGGGAGAAATTTGCTGGAATTGGTTAGAGATACATACACTTATGATTGATGAGTATCTTCGCGGATTAGGGTATGGGTCTAAATTATTGTTAGAAATTGAACAAATTGCTATAAATAACGATTGTGATTTCATAAAGGTAGATACTTTAAGTTTTCAGGCTTTAGATTTTTATCAAAATCATGGATATGAAATCTATGGTACATTGGACAATGTCGGAAGAGATTATAAGCATTACTATTTAAAAAAGGATCTTTCATAGGATTAGCAAATGTCCTCTATGCTTTGAACAAAAAATCAAGCTCTCGTCATGGTGCATGTAGCTATCCAACTACTATGAAAACCTTATATAGATACAAAGTGCTAGGTTAGGACAATTATTATCATCATTTAATTCTCTTACTATTCATCTTTTCATTTCTATATTTATTAATATTGTACCCTCACTGAATGAGTAAGTTAACATTCCACATATTTGTGGTAGAATTTTTTAACACATGTACTATTAACAATATTTTTTAAGAATTATGTAAGGTTTAAATAAAAAGGACGTCATGTCACTAATTTAAGCTAACATGTAGGAGCTAAATCGAACAAACAATAATATATAGTCGAGGTGCATGACCTTTATGTATTTTGGAATCATTCCAAACACACTAACAAGCCTTGCAATATTATTCCTAATATTGCAAGGCCTATAAGAAACAAAGAAATAAAAAACGCCCCTTTGGATTTACCAAAAGGACGATTCATCTCGTATTACCACCTTTAATCTATAAGAAACTCACATTGCTCACCTAAAGTAAAGTAGTTTTACGATACTGCACCACAGAATTACGGGTGCTTAAACGAGAGAGCCTAATAAAGAAATCCTATTCGGTACATATCATTTTGCTAGCGTAAATTAAATTTGTTTTTCAAACCTTTTAAAAGCCTCAGACATTCTGTTAATAATCTCTTCAACCTGTTGGCTTGTAATAATTAGCGGTGGGGCAAGAGCAACCGTATTTGTTCCCTTCCAATCGAAGTAACGTAATTGCAGCCCTAAGTCCATGCATATATCTGTATACAGAGCTGCGGCGTGTATCGACGGATCAAATGAGATGCCGTTTTCAGGATCTTTAACTAGCTCAATACCGGCAAGTAGACCAAGTCCTCTTACATGCGTTATATGTTTATGACTGCTTTCAAGATACTTAAGTCCTTTTAATAATTCTTCACCGCGAAGTCTACTATTCTCAACAATTTGATCCCTTTCTAATATCTCAAGTGTCTTCAAGCCAACTGCGCAAGCCATTGGATGTCCACTATATGTGAAGCCATGGAACATCATTTCATCGGATTGAATAAATGCTTCTCTTACCTGCTCTCTCATAATTACGGCACCTAGGTGTGCGTACCCACTTGAGATTCCTTTTGCAACACAAAGAAAATCAGGTACAATGTTCCAATTATCAACACCAAAGGTCTTTCCGGTTCTACCAAACCCACAAATCACCTCATCTGCAATAAGCAAAATGTTGTGTTCGTCGCAAAGTTCGCGAACAGCTTGAAGATATCCGTCAGGTGGGAACCTTACCCCGCCTGCGCCTTGAATTGGCTCCAGAATGACAGCAGCTATGGTGTCGGATCCTTCTGATTCAATTATCCCACGAATAGAACGCGCGTAATTTGGATCAGTTTTGTCACCAAGTTCTGCATTTAGAACATGCGCTGCAGCAGTAAGGAAGTTCGGAGCATTGGAAGTCGTAAATTTGTTGAATCCCTCAATTCCGGTAGCACTTGTAGCTCCTACTGTAACCCCATGGAATGATTGTTCAAGGGAAATAATTTTAGTTTTCTCTGGCTGACCTTTTACTTTCCAATAAAAACGCGCTAGTTTAAATGCAGTATCATTAGATTCCGAGCCTCCCGATGTGAAGAAGCAAACATTCAAATCACCAGGTGCTAATGAGGCCACTTTCTGTGCTAAAAGGATAGCGGGCTCGTTGGATTGTCCGCTGAATGAAGAGCTGTATGAAAGTTTTAACATCTGCTGTTTTGCTACCTCAGCAAGCTCTTCATTCCCGTAGCCAAGGTTAACATTCCAAAGCATCGAAACCCCATCAATACGCTCTTTCCCCTCTATGTCTTTCAGATAAATTCCTTTGCCTTCTGTAAAGATTGTTGAAGGCCCCGATAAATAATGAGCTCTTGGTGGTGTTGTTGGATGCAAATAATGTTTTTTATCAAGTTCTGATAATTCTAATTTACTTAGGTTTTTCCTCTTTGTAACGAATTGCATATTTTATTCCTCCTTTATTAGACAAATACTATTAAGCATTGTTCGTTTATTTAACTAATTTTCTGCCCTTCTATATCTGTTAAGAGTTTCTTTGATTCTTTTGAATACAAGGATCGAATCGCGAAATAACAAGCACCAATCCCCATCCAGGTAAATCCAACTATTTTTCCGGTTGTTGAAAGCCCCCATAAAATATAAAGACAAACCAACATCCCTATTAACGGAATAATCAAATATTTAACGATATTTTTTTGCTTATTTTTTAAATAGTAATGATTAATTACACAAACATTCACGAAAGCAAATCCTAATAATCCACCAAATGCAACTAAGTCGGATACAATTTGCAGATTCAAAGATACTGCACCAATAATTCCGATGATTGACATTAATAAAATATTATTAACCGGTGTTTTATATTTTGGATGAATATAGCTAAAAAATTTTCGAGGGATGACATTGTCACGCCCCATCCCCAAGAGCAGACGACTTGAAGCTGATTGGCTTGCTAAGGCACTCGCAATTCCAGATGCGATAATCGTAAGTGTAATATAATTCTGGAGGAACCCGCCCCCTATAGTCTCTAAAACGTTGAAGAAGGCTGTGTCGGGATTATCAATAGCTAAATAGTTTCCTACAAGAATCACTGCTAAATAAGTTACGGAAACATAAAATACTGTTTGAATGACACAGGTAAACAAAATGGCCAAACCAATTTTATTCCCCCCTACGTTCGTCTCTTCGGCCAAGGTTGTTATAGCATCAAAACCTAGGTAAGCGACAATCACAATAGCTGCCCCACCAATAACCGCTCCTATTGAAAATGAATCACCATCATAAATTGCCTTATAGTTTATAAAAGCTAAATCGCCTGTTATAATAAAGTGACTTGCGCTGAAAACAAAGGCAATCACCGCGATAATCATGAGGAGCACTAAAACTAAGTTCAACTTAGCTGCTATATCAATTCCAATCATATTTACAATCGTGATTGGGATAGCGAAAATGAGCACCCAGCCCCAAACTGGAATGCTTGGTACAAGAGCGTTTGCAAAACTTGCACTGATTAAAAAAGTTAACATGGGTATCAACAGATAATCAAGGAGCATTCCCCATCCAGCTATAAAACCTATTTTAGGGTGTAGCGCTTTATGGGCGTAGGTATAGGTTGAGCCCGCAACTGGGTAAGCTTCAACCATTTTACCGAAACTGTTCGCCGTAAATAACATTGCAACAAAACCAAGAACATATGAGAGGACAGAATGGCCCTGAGATACCAATGTGATAATTCCAAACATTGACATCGCTGCAACTGGTGCCATAAAGCCAAGACCAAAAATAACTAAATCACGCATCTTTAAACTTCTTTTTAGGCTTTGTCCATCTGATAAAATTTGAATGTTCGCTATTGATTTTTGTGTTTCTATAATCCCTACCCCCATTGGCGTTATTGTATTTTTTTGTATTTACACAAAGCGTTATCCTCCATATTCAAACCATTTCATTCAAGTCAACCTAGGCATGCTTAGTCTAACTGTACATTTCAGATTTTGAGTTAATAGACTCAAACGTTCTGCCTAACATAGCCTCAACCCAATCACCATTAATAAACAGTTGTTATTTCGTCATTCATCTGACCCCCCTCTTTTGTTAATTGCCATTTTTTCCTTCAAACTGTAGTAGGAACAATAAGCATTCTTTATATTAATTTCAGATTATCAGTTTAAGATTATTTAATATTGTAAAAATCGGAACATTCTAAATTTTACACCAAAACTATTCCAATATACTCATGCCAGGCGCACGTAAAAAGAGGCTGGGACAGAACTCGATTATTTTGAAAAATAGCGAAAACAGATAATAACTTTTTCGCTTCAATGAGTAGAGTGTTCCTTCCTAAATCAAAAAAATGTTAGACCAATGCAATCGGTCTAACATTTTTTCTTTTTGTCCCAGCCTCTTTGCTATACAAATATTATTTAGCTGGTTTTCAGGCAGCTTTTTTGCCCAGTTAATTGATAAGGTGTCATGTTTCCGAAATTCCGAAACTCATGAATCAAATGGGCTTGGTCATAATAACCATTCTCATAAATAACATCATTTAACGTATAATGGGTTGTCCTTAGAAGCATATTTAGTGATGATTGGAACCTTACTATTTGGCTAAATAATTTTGGGGAAATTCCAATATGGTCTTCAAATAGTTTTCTTAAATATCTAGTTGAATATCCTACTTCTTCTGCAAGTTGAGCTATGGTAATATTACCTCTTTTCTCGTATATATTATATAATGCTTGTTTTATTAGCTTTGATGATTTGTCAATTTCAAAAATTTGACTTCTCAATATTTCATTGAATATATTGACTCTCTCCGTAAAACTTTCGTCGGTTACTACCTTTTCTATGATATTCGTATTTACAGGAAACATTTCATTTAAGGAAACTTCTTTATCTGTAAGGTCTTTTATACCGAATTTCTTAATATCTAGGCATGGTAGAAAACGAATCCCAAAGTATGTACTGTTTGGGAGAAGGTTAATCACTCTACTTTTAGTAACGCTTCCACAAATATTACCGTAGTGCTGATCACAATTAATGAGAATATCGATACACCCATCTGGGATAACGGAAATTTGACTACTTTCCTCTCCCATTTTAAATTGGTAAAACAGAATAGATGGTTGTTTTGGTTTAATTCTTACTTTTTGTTCAGTATAGTAATCTGTCTGAAATTCAAAGTCAGGCTGAGACGGCAAGTAACTAATTATTTTGGAATTTAAAGAACTAATCACTTTATACCCCCTTCACCACAAATTAGTAAACGCTTACAAATTAATGCTTAATATTTGATTATTTCCTCGATTAATCAAATAACAGCTAAATCAACAGTTTACTACTTTTCTTACATTAAGGGTTGATCCTTATCTACTTCTACTCTCTGGCTCTCTGTTTACAGATTTTCCGAACGAGGAAGCCCATTCTAGATGAAACCAAGTTCGGAAAATCTGTAATTTAAATTTCGCTACAATCCTAAAACGGATAATCTAATTTACTCGTCTGTACAGATACCCATTTCACAACAGTAAACTCCTCTACAATCCACTCATATCCAAAACGCCCAATCCCACTTTGTTTCACTCCACCAAATGGAACATTTCCTTCTAGCACTGCAGGCATATCATTTATATGTGTTGTACCAGATTCAATCTCAAGGGCTAATCTTTCCCCTCTTTCTAAGTCACTAGTAATAATGGAAGAGGATAATCCATATTCCGTGTCATTAGCAAAACGAATGGCCTCTTCATCACTTTCAGCCGGAATAATTTGTGCCACAGGACCGAAGATTTCACAAGTAGCAAGACTTGAATCATTAGGTACATCAACAAATACAAACGGAGAAATAACATTCCCTGTACGGACACCTTCTACGGCAACTTTTAATCCACATTCCTTTGCTTTATTAACTAAGTCCATGATTTTATCAGCTTGTTTTTCACTTATAACAGGTCCAATAATTGTGTTAGGATCCTTAGGGTCTCCTACTGTTAACCCCTTTACTTTTTCTACGTATTTAGTAACAAATTCATCATAAATATCTCTATTAACAATAATTCGGTTTGTAATCGCACAGATTTGGCCACTATGCAAAAACTTCCCAAAGATAGCGGCTTTCACTGCTTGTTCAACGTCGGCATCTCTTAAAACTATTAAAGGATTATTGCCTCCAAGTTCCAATGCCATTTGTTTTAATGTTCCGCCTGTTACCTTATTAATATGTTTTCCTACAGCCGTTGATCCTGTAAAACTGATAAACGAAGAATTCGTATTTAACAGGAATTCATCTCCTGACTCTTGAAGGTCAGTTAAAATTGAATTAAACACTCCAGCAGGAAGTCCTGCTTCTTCGAAAGCCTTTGCAAAAACTTGTCCACCAACTATTCCAACTTGGAGATCTGGCTTATGAACAACACTGTTCCCGAGAGCAATGGCAGGGAAAATTGTTCTTGTTGCCATGTTAAATGGAAAGTTAAAAGGTGTGATGGACGTAATAACACCTAAAGGTAATCGATATACACGGCTAACCTTTCCTGGTGTTGTAGATGCATAATTTTTGGGTGTATATATTTCATCAACCATATTAATAGCATCTTTTATGTCACTAACCCCAAAGCCAAACTCAATATGAGCTTTAAGTAGTGTTCCACCTGTTTCACGTGTAATTAATTCCAAAATATGCTCTTTATTTTTCTCTAAGTAATCTAATGCTTTCGTTAAAACCTCTTTTCTTTGTTCTGGGGTAGATTTAGCCCATTCCTTTTGTGCTACTTTAGCTTTGTGATAAGCATCTTTTATTTGCTCTACATTCGCTAACTCTACAGTTGTAATTGTTGACTGATCATATGGATCTTTTATTGCATAAGTTCTTTTACTACTCCCCTCTACCCATTGACCTCCAATATAACTTTTATTTATTTTACTTGCCCATTCAATGCAGTTCACATCTAAAGCCAGATTCTTTGTCATTTAAAGTCCCCTTCCTGAAATGAACATCTATACTTAACGCGTTGTAAGCTAAATTGTAAGCGGTATGAATTATTTTTTATTGTAAAAAGCGGACCTACCCTTATAAAACAGATTCAATCATTGTTTCTTATTTATCCTATGCAAATGCAAAAGTTCTGATCAATAACATAGATGGCGCTTCTATAACTTCTGTTATTTTTTCACAATCAATCTATTACCTTAAACGCAGATTGACTTTCAGCCCTCTTACTTTTTAAAACGCTTATGAATATTGTTATACTTGTAAGTACCTTCCTCACTGAATTCAATCAATTCCATAGATAATGCCAAATATCGCCTAGTAAATAGATCAGTAAAATGATCCTTGATTACTTCGAATAGTTCGTCACAAGTTTCTTTCTTATTTTTAGGCGATCTTCCCGCCCCAATTTTTAATATAGCATGAACAAACGCATCATCTTCTGCTCCATCTGCTACTCGGTAATCTTGAAGTTCAATGGCTCTTGATCGAATTCCTCCAATCGGAAAAAGATGACTACGGCTAATCAAAACATCATTCACTTTTTTAAGTAAATTCGGAATGTCTGCTTCTTTCTTTATGTTATCGGTATACTCAACAATAAAATGCGGCATGTTTTCATCCCTTTCATTGACTAAAAATAGCGTTATCACTTTCAATTCTTAAGAAATGTTTTTCACTAATAACGGTATTTACTAGTCGTCCCACTCCTTCAATTTCAGTAATAACTTCATCTCCTTCCTTTGTATCAACTAGGCCCTCAGGCGTACCAGTAAGGATAATGTCGTTTTTATTTAATGTCATAAAACTACTTAAATATTCAATTAAATGTGGAATACTAAAAATCATATCTTTCGTTGTGCCTTCCTGAGTAACTTTTCCATTTACATAAGTACGCAATGTAAGATTCATAGGATCTTCAATATCTTTTGCATCGACCAGCCATGGACCGATTGGTGTACAAGTATCTCTATTCTTTACTTTTAAGTTCGGACGATAATAGTTTTCTAAATAATCACGGATGGCATAATCATTTGCAACGGTATATCCTGCTACATAATCATAAGCATCTTCACGTTTAATGTTAGTCCCGGAACGCCCAATGACAACTGCAAGTTCACATTCATAATGCATATTGGTAGCCTCAGCCGGTCGGTAAGTCAGACCTCGATGACCAATAAAAGTATTCGGACCTTTTAGAAAAACTAAAGGTTCTGTTGGTGCTTCAAAAGCAAGTTCCTTTGCATGATTTGCATAATTTAATCCTAAAGCAAAAACGGTTCTAGGTTGGACAGGTGGTAGCCAGACCACTTCCTCCTCAGAAACAATTTGTCCATTATCTAGTTTCAGGTGACCATCATTTGTTTCAATTGCATGATGAATGACGTCCTGAAATACTACACGTGCATGTTTCATAATAATTGCGCTCCTTTACAAAACAATAAGATTCTCATTTAACTGTATTTTCTAAATAACCGATTCCATCAATTTCAATTCGTACCCGATCTCCCTCTTTAACAAGCGGGGGATTTTCAGGTACTCCAACGAGTAAAACATCTCCCTCATACAGCGTCATAAATCCAGAAATTTCAGAAATCAATTTTGATACAGGACGAATTAAATTGGTCGTTGTATTCTTTTGTTTTAATTCGTCGTTAACGAATACAGTAATCGCCAACTTATTAGGGTCAGAGATTGCATCACGTTCAATAATCCATGGACCTACAGGGCAAAAGTTATCTCTCGCTTTTTGTTTAATAGCTGGACGATAAAAATTCTCATGTGGAATACTCACATCATTTACAATGGTGTATCCTAATACATGATCTAAAGCTTTTTCTTCTGTTATACGCGTAGCATTTTTCCCAATGACAATGCCTAATGAGGCACCTATTTGCAGATGAGATGTATCCTCGGGTAATGGAATTGAAGAGTTAAATCCAGTAATGGTGTTCACCGGTTTTATATATAAGACAGGCGCTTTGGGAGGCTGTTTATAAGGTTCTTTCGTTAAAGAGGAACCTAATGCCTTAAGCTCGCCACTATAATTTAATAAAGTTCCATATACTGTTCCCGAAATTGGCGCCTCCAAAGAGGACTGCTCTACTGTTAAATTTCTATCATCAAGAATGATTGTATTGCTTTGAGGATCTACCTCCACTTCTTCTGTGTGAAGGGTTTCACTATATTTAATGATTGCCTTACTCATAACTATTCACTCCTCTTATAAACTCGTAAATTCAACTGATGATTACTTAAACACTAATGATTAACTACACCTTTAACATCATTACCTATAGTCGACTTAACGATGATTTCTGGAAAATTATCCTCTACATTTTTTGTCTTACGGGCCCCTATAAATGTACCAATATAGCAGCCTAAGAAACCTAACGGTATAGAAACAATTCCTGGTGATGCAAGAGGGAAAATAGGATTACCAGTAAATAAGGCTACACCTGGTTCCAGATTCCAAACATTTGGACTTAACATAACCAGACCAATTGTGCTAATTAATCCTATAAGCATCCCAAAGATTGCTCCAGTTTTGTTGAATTTTCTCCAAAAAATAGTTAATAAAATAACCGGTAAATTCGAACTCGCTGCTAATGTTAGAGCGATGGATGATAGAAAGGCAACATTAAAATTTTGAAGAAATAGTGATAAGGCAATGGCGATAACAGTGATGAAAATCGATGCAAGACGTACCATAAACATTTGCTGTTTTTCGGTTGCTTTCCCGTCTTTTAAAATTTCGTTATAAATGTCATGGGAAAATGCTGTTGCTCCCGTAACCACAATTCCAGCAACTACTGCGAGAATAGTAGCAAAAGAAACCGCAGAAATGAAAGCAAACATAAAATCTCCGCCAATAAACTTTGCTAATAATGGCGCTGCCATATTGCCTGCTGGGTTAGCCTCTATAATATTCGAAGTTCCAACTAGTTTTGCTGCTCCAAACCCAAGGAAGATGACCATAATGTGGAAGAGTCCCATGATCCACATAAGCCAAACAACTGACTTTCTGGCAACCTGAGCATTAGGTACAGTTAAAAAGCGAACTAATACATGGGGTAGACCCGCTGTTCCAAGAATGAGCCCAAGTGTTACAGAAGCTGCATCCCAGCCGTTTTTATATTTTAAACCTGGGTTTAAGAAATCGATTCCAAAAGGAGTGGCTGTTTTCATATCAGTAAAAATGCCAATAAAATTAAAATTAAATTTCCACATAACCATTACAAACATAATAAAGGTTCCACCTACTAAAAGAATGGCTTTAATAATTTGAACCCAGCTTGTTGCGGTCATTCCTCCAAACAAAACAAAAGCTAACATAGCAATACCAACAATAAGGACTGAAGTATTATACGGAATACCTAATAATAATTTGAATAACGCTCCTGCAGCAACAAGCTGTCCAAGCATATAAAAAACGGAGATGATTATTGTATTGAAGGCAGTTACACCTCGTACTTGTTTAAACCTAAATCGAGCAGTAATCATATCACCTAACGTATATTTCCCAAGATTCCTTAATGGTTCTGCTACTAAAAATAAAATGACAAGAAAAGAAACAAGAGCACCGTACATGAGGAAAAATCCGTCATACCCCGTTAAAGAAAAGGCTCCAATTAATCCCAAAAAGGTAGATGCAGACATAAAGTCTCCAGCTAAAGCAAGACCATTTTGCCTAGCAGTCAGACCACCTCCAGCTGTGTAAAAAGAACCTGCCGTTTTTGTTTTTTTGGAGGCATAGTACGTAATGAAAAGTACCCCTATTGACATGAGTACAAAAAGAAGAATAATATCCCACCCCATATTTCTACAGCCCCTCTTTTACTAAGATTTGCTTTACCTTTTCGTCAAGTTCAGCAGACTTCTTTACATAAACACTACATACCGCAAATGACATAAAGATAATTGAAATACCGTAAACCCACGCCAACGTAATGTCTCCTATTACTTGGACATTTAGTATATTTGTAAACAAGGCTAGGAATGGTAAAGCTAGTGAATAAACCAAATAAAAAATTGTATATGGAATAATAAACTTTTTCTTATATAAAAGTAGTTGTTTAAAATCCTCCGAAGCGAAAATTTTGTCATAATCTATTTGTTTGTTGTCTTGTTGTTCGATGTCTTTTTTTACACTACTCTGTTCTTTTACTAGCTCCAAATTGATAGCACCTCTTTCCTAATAATTTAATAGGGTTCTTAAATGCTTCTAATTCTTCGATTTTTAATTTCTATTAAAAACCACTAGTTTTAGCTCTGTCATTTCCTCTACAGCATATTTTATTCCTTCTCTTCCAACTCCACTTTCCTTCACACCTCCATAAGGCATGTTGTCTACACGAAACGTTGGAATGTCATTAATCATTACGCCTCCAACCTGAAGGTTTTCAGCTGCAGTTAACGCTGTATGAACATTATCCGTGTAGATTCCCGCTTGGAGACCATATCGTGAATCATTTACTTGCTCAATTGCTTCCTCTACAGCTTGAACTTTATTGATGATAACAATTGGAGCAAACACTTCTTGACACGAAACTTTTAAAGAAGACTCTGCATTTAATAATACCGTTGGCAGTAGAATATTCCCTTTTGCGATCCCCCCAGTTGCTACTTCTGCTCCATGTTGTTTCGCCTCATGAATCCAATCTAAAGTACGTTCCACATCTTCTTTTGAAATAAGCGCTGAAACATCCGTACGTGGATCTAACGGGTCACCAATTTTGAGTTGTTCAGTTGCTTCAACGAATTTTTGCACAAATGTTTCGTACAAACTCTCATGAATATAAATTCGTTGTACTGATATACATACTTGACCTTGGAAAGAAAAGGCTCCCTTCACACAACGATTAATAATTGAATCAATATCGATTCCTTTATCAATAATAACGGCAGCATTTGAACCCAGTTCTAATGTCACACGCTTCAGCCCTGCTTTGTTTCGAATACCAATTCCAACAGCTGGGCTCCCCGTAAATGTAATAGCTGCAATTCTATCATCGGTCACGATTTTATCCCCTACGACTCTTCCGCTTCCAGTAATAACATTAAGTGCTCCATTAGGTATACCAGCCTCCTGTAACAACTCTGCTAAAAAGAAAGAAGATAGTGGAGTTTGACTTGCTGGTTTTAATACAATTGTATTTCCTGCGGCAATGGCAGGCCCTACTTTATGGGCTACTAAATTCATCGGGAAATTAAATGGAGTAATCGCTCCAATAACCCCAATAGGTTCACATACCGTATATGCTACTCGTTTTTCTCCACCTGGTGCAGCATCCAATGGAAGTGTTTCTCCGTGAATTCGCTTTGCTTCTTCAGCTGCAAACTTATACGTTTGTATTGTCCGTTTCACTTCATCGATTGCAGTGGCAATTGGTTTAGCTGCTTCTAAAGCGATAATTTCTGCAGCTTCATTTAAACGCTTCTCAAACAAAGCTACCAAACGTTCCAAAATCGCTGCACGTTCGTGAGCTGGCATTTTAGCCATTACAGTTTTTGCACGAAATGCAGCTTCAATTGCCTCATTCACTTCTTTTTCATTAGCCTTAGGAATATATGCAATAACATCTCCAGAGTATGGAGATGTTAGAGATGCATGTTCAGTGGCTTCTTTCCATTTACCATCAATGAATAAGTTTTTCTTTCTTGCTTGCACTTTTAAATTCATATTCTACTCCTTTCTGTTATAGCCCACTATTATTTAGATTACTAGCTCATCATTTTTCATGTATTCATTCATTCCGTATGACTCATTCTGCTTGCCATATTTATAATCTAGCCACTTTACCTTAATGCGCTTCTTGTATGGGTCTACAGAACAATCTTTTAGTTGTATTAATAATGAAGTGTGTTGCTCATTTATAGATATTTGGTGGCAGGTTCCATCATAATTATGACCGTCTATTTCAACTTGAATATGGTAAATACCAAGTTTAGGCATTCGGTAGCTGTTTTTTACTATTAATTTAAGAAATTGATGATTTTTATAAAAAAGGGAACTTTGATTCACTTCTCCACTAACTTCATAAAAATCACCAAGGTACATAGGAATCTTTTGCATATGACCTTCATCAAGCAATTTTCGGATTGCTGTTGAGCTAATTTTTTCATCATCATGTTGGATCTTTGGAACAGTCGTTACTTCCAAATTTCCGGGGATATACTCCGATAACGTTTTCATATTACCGAGTCCTTTATAGCCATATTGATAATCAAAGCCCGCTACAACATGTATACATCCAAGTCCTAAAATGTATTGTTCAACAAAATCATTAGGAGAAAGACGGGCAAACTCAGGGCTAAACTCAACAACAAATAACTTCTCAACACCCAACTTTTCAAATCGATCTTCTTTCAAAGGAAGCGGAGTTAAATAAGTCATTGGCTCCATATGAGGAAAGAGTATATCTTTTGGGTGCGGATAAAAGGTCATAACACCAAAGGCGCATTGTTTTTGCATAGCAATTCGTTTTGCTGTTTCAAGAATTCTTTGATGACCGATGTGAACGCCATCAAAAAAACCAAGAGCCAAAACACAAGCTTCCATTTCAGTGAACGTTGATTTATCAATTGAACTTTTGATAGTAATTGTCTCCATCGTTTGCCCTCTCCTTTTATGTTAAGTTAACTGCGGTGCAGCGATCTGGCCATATTTTCCTGCAAAGAATGTCAGAGGATTTCCTTCACGAAGGACAATATCTTCTACTTCTCCAAGGAACAGCGTATGGTCACCAGCTACTTGCTTTCCATATACATTACATACAATGTTAGCCAGTGCATCCTTTACTACAGAGATTTCGTTTAGCTGATCAAATTCTGTTTCACGCTTTTCTTTGATCTGGCCAGCGAATAACATCGAAACTTCTTGCTGATCTTCCGATAAAATATTCACCGCAAATTTACCGGAGCGGTTAATTTTATCCAACATCTTTGCATTTTCTTTAATCGATATTAGTACGAGTTTCGGGTTTAGCGACACTGACATGAAGGCATTTGCTGTCATGCCATGAGGCTCTCCATCAATGTCCGTTGTAATAACTGTTACGCCGGTTGCAAATTTACCCATCGCATCTCGAAATGTACGATCATCCATTGAAATTCCTCCATTCTCTTTATTTAAATAACAAGTTCTGGTTTGCGCTGTGCAAGGTTTGGTGCCTTTGATTGAATTTGTTCATTCGTTTCAATATCTAAAAACGGAGATGTTTCATTAAACCAACTGTCCGGTGCTTTTGCACCCCACAATGTTTGACGACGTGGGTCATTTAAATCCCATCGAATTGGTTCGAAGTCATTGTCACTTGTTAAGTAATCTCCGTTATACAGCTCAATGCGATATCCATCTGGATCTCTTAAATACAAGAAGAACGCGTTGGATAAGCCGTGGCGTGCTGGACCTCTTTCAATGTTCTCTGAATAGCCAAGAGAAGCTAAAACATCGCAGCAGTGGATTAGAGCAAGTGGATCCGGTAGCCAGTAAGCAAAGTGATGAAGACGCGGACCATCTCCGTTCATAAAGGCTTGATCATGCACGGTCTGTTTGCGGTGGAGCCACGCAGCCCAGATACTTCCATCTTCTATAGTTGTATATTCAGAACACGCAAAGCCTAATTCGTTGATAAAAAAGTTGTAAGCTTTTTCTACATCCGGTACAGCACAGTTTACGTGGTCAATCCTCTGAATTCGTGCCCCGCTGTATAGATCGTAGCGCTGAAGTAAGCGCTCTGCTTTTTCAATCTTGCAGAAAAATTCAAGAGGCATCCCTGAAATATCATGTACATGCAGTGCACGCCCAAGAGCATGCTGAGTTCCTTCCTTAAGCCACTTTGTTTTTAAGCCTTTTGCTTGAAACAATTCAGCCAGACGGTCAAGATCTTCTTCTTTTCCTACTTTATAACCGAGTGCGTGTACCCCTAACGTCTCGGACTTTTTGAGAACCAAGCTGTGGTGTGTATGCTCTTCAAGCCCTCTTAAATAAACACAGTTGTCCTTTGTTTCTGTTTCAATCATGCCGAGCGCTTTTACATAAAAATCTTTTGAACGGTCTAAATCCTTCACATTAATAACAGTTCTGGCAATACGAATGATATTGAAATCCATACTCGTCCTCTCCCTTAGTCAATTAATTAGTTATTTTTTAACTAACGCTTCTGATCGATTCAAAAATTCTTTTACACGATCAACATATTCCTGTTTGTCATACCCGTTATAAAGCGTACTTGCCATTCTAACTGGATCACCGAAGAAGAAGCGCTCATAAAGTGTTTGTCGAGTACCGAATGAACTTATACATACATCCCATGCCAAACGATAAAGTTTCACACGATCATAGGCATCCCCTGTGGCTGATTGTAAATACTTATCAAGATCCGGACGAATTTCAGAATTGAAGTCTGATTCTGATGGAATCGCCATTAAGCCACTTGCACCCATTAATTGCATAATTTCTGTAAAGCGAGGGTAAATTTTCGGGAAGTAATGACGTGCTGCATTTAACGGTGAAAATTCAGGTGTCATAGTTCCCCATCTATCCACTTTTGCATTTGCTTCGGAAGCAACGACATATGCTTTCATCGTTTCAAGTGCAAGAATTACCTCAGAGATTTTCTCCTGTATATGTTGGTATTGGCCAATATTAATTGTCTCTGCCATTAATTGAAGAATACCAAGTACAAACTCTGTTTTCGCGATATTTTTTGATACAACTTGATGTGTCATATGAACAACTGCATTACTTTCATTGTAAGCCTGGTTACACACACTAACATCACCAAGGGCAAAGACCCGATTCCACGGAACGACAACATCATCAAACACAACAATGGTATCCATTTCTTCAAAGCGAGATCCTAGCGGATGGTCGAAATGAGACTTCCCATAATCAAAAGATTCTCGACAAATAAATTTTAAGCCCGGTGTGTTATTAGGAATAGAAAATGCAAATGCATATGGATTTTCTTCAGCTGATTGTTTTAACAAAGTAGATGGGAATACCATGATTTCATCCGTAATACCACCTTGAGTAGCCAGTAATCTTGCCCCTTTAATAACGACCCCTTCAGATGTTTTCTCTTTAATCCGTGCTGCAATATATGGATCTGGAAGCTGTGCTGAATTTACTCCTCTATTGACTTGAGGCTGAATCAACGTATGTGTTAAAGATAAATCATTTTCACGGCAATACTCGTAGTAGTTGGCCATGTTTTCGGCATAGATGGAGTCTTGCTTTCCAAACATTTCTGCAGCTGAACCATACGCCATCATCCCGACATTAATGTAATCAGGGGAACGTCCCATCATGCCACCATTATATTTCGCCCATTCTTGCATCATTTTGCGACGTGTCACCAATTCTTCTTTTGTTTTTGGCTGAATAAAAGATGTACCTACCCGTTCTCCAGTTGTTGGAGATACATATGTCATGTAATCCTTTTTGTCTGGATCATGTTGCAAATCGTAAAGTTCTGCCTGAGTTTTCATAACTCCTTTAAAAGCTGGATGTTCAGAAATCTTTCCTTCTACTTGTTTGCCATCAATCCATATATTTGCCTGTGCATTATCAACTCTTTTAATATATTGCTCTCCTGTTTTTGCTGGCATTATTGTTTCCCCCTTAGAAAATAGTTTTTACTTCCCAAATTGCGGAATATGATGGTCACCTATAGCAACATGGACTACTTTTGGTTCTGTATAGAATTCAAAGATTGCGTAATGGCCACCCTCTCTTCCAATTCCACTATCTTTCATACCGCCAAATGGAATTCGAAGATCTCGTACGTTTTGAGCGTTTATCCAAAGCATACCTGCTTCAATAGCATCCGCCATACGATGTGCTCGTTTTAAATCTTTTGTCCATACAAAACCAGCTAGTCCGTAAGATACGTTATTTGCCATATGAAGTACTTCTTCATCTGTTTCAAATTCGATTACGGCCATAACGGGACCAAAGATTTCTTCCTGACATACTCTCATATCATTTTTTGCATTTAATAAAAGTGTCGGTGGGACAAAATTACCTGCCTTTACATTCTCCGGAACCACTCCCTGAACTACTTCACAACCTTCTTGTTTAGCGATTTCTATATATTTTTTTACTTTGTTGTAGTGACCTTTTTCAATGAGCGGACCAAGCTCAGTTGATGCATCCATTGGGTCACCGATTTTAATGTTTGCGACACGTGCTTTTAATTTTTCAACAAATTGATCTTTAATATTTTTATGCAAGAATACTCGAGAATTGGATGTGCAACGTTCCCCGTTAAAAGAGAAAATCCCCCATATTGCTGCATCTAGAGCACGTTCAAGATCTGCATCATCAAATACAATTAAAGGTGATTTCCCACCAAGCTCCATCGATGTTTTCTTTAAAGTATCCGCAGAGTTTTTAATAATAGTGGAACCTGTAGTCGTTTCACCTGTAAATGAAATCGCTTTCACATTTGGGTGAGCAACAAGAGTAGCACCTGCTGTTTCTCCAAAGCCATGAACGACATTAAAGACTCCATCCGGAACTTTAGCTTTATGAATAATTTCAGCTAATTTATTTGCAGTCAATGGTGAAAGTTCAGCTGGTTTTAGAACAACAGTATTTCCAGTTGCTAATGCAGGCGCTACTTTCCAAGTCTCTAACATGAATGGGGCATTCCATGGAGTAATTAACCCTATAACGCCTAATGGTTTATAAACTGTATAATTAATGAATTCATCATCCATTGGATAAGATTCGCCATGCAATTTTGTCTCAACCATTCGTGCGTAGAAACGGAAATTTTCTGCAGCACGTGCGGTTTGATTTCTTGTTTGGCTAATTGGCAGACCTGTATCTAGTGATTCTAAGAATGCAATTTCTTCAATCTCCTCATCGATGAGATCTGCAATTCTATTAATATATTTCATTCTTTCTTTCAATTTCATCTTGCCCCAAGGACCATTCTCAAAGGCTTCTTTTGCTGAAAGAACTGCTTGATTTATATCCGCTTCACGCCCCTCGGCGATATAGTTGTTTATTTCATTGGTAAATGGATTTTTATTTTCAAAAGAAGCACCTGATTTACTGTCGACAAACTGTCCATTAATATAGAGTTTTACATTTGCTACTTGCTTGTGTAAGTGATTTTTTTGAGTCTCAGTTACTTGAACCTGCATGTTATTACACTCCTCATCCTTCTCTTACTCCTGTAACAAGGAGTAAGAGAATTTTTTAGATTTTGAATGATTATTTAGTTACAATCTCATTTGATAAAATTCCATATTGATTTAAAACTTCACGAATCTCGTTTTGAAGTGCCTCAGATGGTAAATCCATTGGCTTGCGTAAAACTGGCGTAATTTTACCCATCATACCCAGCGCTGCTTTTACTGGTCCAGGGTTAGTTTCTTTGAATAACACATCATTTAATTTCATTAATTCATAATGAAGATTTAAAGCCTTTTCAGCGTCGCCTTCCTCCCAAGCATTGTGCATTTCCGCTACTTTCGCTGGTGCAACGTTTGCTGTGGCGCTAATAGAACCTTTTCCACCGATTGTTAACATTGGGTAGCAAAGAAGTTCAATTCCTGAGAATAGACTAAAATCTCTCCCACAATTTAATAGCACACGATTGACATGTTCAAAATCTTTATTTGACTCTTTGGCACCAATAATGTTCGGGCAATCTTCAACAAGTCGAGCCATTGTTGTTACTTCCATATTCACACCTGTTCTTCCAGGTATATTATATACAAGAATTGGAATATCCACGGCATCTGCAATAGCTTTATAGTGTTTATATAATGCTTGCTGGGAAGGCTTGTTATAGTATGGAACAATGACCATCGCGGCATCTGCTCCCATTTCTTGAGCAACCTTTGTTAACCGTAGCGCTTCATTATGATTAACTGATCCCGTTGCTGGTATAAATGGAACTCGTCCGTTAATCGTTTTACTTGCTGTTTCCATCACAAGCTCTCTCTCTTCGATCGTTAGAGAACTAGGTTCTCCAGAAGTCCCGGTTACCGAAATGCCATGGCTCCCACTCTCTATTTGCCAGTTAATTAAATTTTCAAATGTCTGTAAATCTAAACCTTCATCTTCCTTGAAGGGTGTAATAACTGGTGCAATCGAACCTTTTATACTTTCTTTAGCTTTTCGAATTCTAGACATTTTATCGTCTCCTTTTCTACCTTTTCATGGAATTATTTTCAAGATTAATGTATCATTAAGTTTGTAATATTTAAAATATTTAAAATGTTCGCAACGTATATAAAATAAATATGCTTTCTAAGGAGGATTTTCATGGATATAAGACAATTGCGATACTTTACCACTATTGTTGAAGAAGGCCAAATTACTAGAGCAGCAAAAAAGTTACATATGGCCCAACCCCCCCTTAGTCAACAGCTAAAAGCGCTGGAAGAAGAGCTTAGTACTCTTTTGATAGTACGAAATGGAAAAAATCTAGAACTTACAGCAGCAGGAAAAGTGTTATATAAGAGAGCTATCAATCTTTTAAGTCAGATTGATGAAACAATTATGGAAGTGAAAGAAGTAGGGGAAGGTCTTAAGGGTACATTATCAATTGGATCTGTAAAAACATGCTTTTCTTACTTACCTGAACGCATTCGTTTTTTCCGAGAAAAGTATTCAAACGTTACATTTCGTTTATACGAAGGGGATACCTATCGATTATTACAAGATTTAAGAAATAGGCATATTGAGGTTGCTATAGTCCGGTTACCTTTAGAGGCAGAATCAGATGACTTGTCCTCACTGCCATTGCCTCCGGACCATTTTGTAGCCGTTATCCCTGAGACGTGGAATTATGAAAATACATTAAGACTAGATGAACTTTCAAGTATGCCACTAATGTTGCTACAACGTTTTAAGGGTGTTGGTCAATACGAACTCGTTTTAGAAGCTTGTAGAAAATATCACTATGAACCAAAAATTGTCTGTCAATGTTCAGACGCTGCTATGATTATGTCCCTAGTTAGAGAAGGTGTCGGTGCTTCCTTACTCCCAAGGTCTGTCTTACGTTCATTTTCTATGAATGGCCTGAAAATATTGGAGCTTGAAGAACTTAGTATTCAATCAGATTCCGCCGTGATCTGGTTGAAGGACCGTTACCTTTCAAAAAGTGCTGTTAAATTTATTGAAACTTTTGAGAGGGAATACAGTTTAAGTATCTCACCAGTAGAATGACTCGAATAATTTTATGATTTTATAAATCATAAGTGTTGAATCAGTTTTTCGGACATTGACGGTGAGATATTGTGCTGCCATATAATTCTCAACAGCTGTGAAAAATATGAACAGAGTAAGCTATCCAATTGCTACAGATGTGATACCACGATACTAGGATCACCAAGATTCTGAGAGGTTTACTTTGAAGACATCCTGTAAGACTAGTAAGTAAAAAAGCTTTGAATGAGGCTACTGAGATAAACCTATAAAAATTAGATTTGAGTATAATGTTAACGATCCTTCAAGGTGCTTATGAATATAAAGGTTTTACTGAACAAGTTGGCGAGAATATGTATAAGGCTGATTTGAAAGCTTTTCAAAAAACAATAGAAAATGCAAAAGAACCAATTGACGCTAGTAAAGTTTCAGAGTTATCATCTAATCAAGTTAAAACATTACAAGGTGCTCCAAGTGGTAGTTGGTTAGTTCCTTTATTGCAAGAATAGGACAATTAGGGATGATGGATTTACAAGAGGGTCTAGTAAACCCTAAATTATTTCAATATACTTCAACAGTAAATGCTTATAAACGATCGATTTAAGACATTTTAACGGAAACACAAAAAGCTTAGGACTCAAAATTAATTGAGTACCTAGGCTTTGTTTTTTAAGCATTTGCTATGAATTTAGGTACATTAATGTCTAACTTCCCTACTACGAATTAAACGCCTAAAGATTCTCTTATTTTGATTACTGCATCTTCTATTTCATAAGATGTTTCAAGTACCTCAGAATTCTCACGGTGATTCGATTGAATGTACCGAATGATTGTATATAATTCATCAATCATTTCGTCATCATTTATATATATTTTCATTTTGTTCCCTCCTTGATGTTATTTAATCATAACAAAAAGGTGGATGAAGGTATAAAAATAACGCTAGCCTATGCTGTGTTACTCGTTTACTGTTACATGATAATGTCACTAACGTCGCATGAATTTTAATTGAATTTTCTGTTTTCTAATTCTTCCGTTTTTGAAGAAAATGAAAGACGCTTAAGTAGAGATAGTAAACATCCATTTTTTTACTATAACCTTTGACTAGGGCAACTGCAGTTCAAAATCCTTAGGGTACCGTATTTCCTTCGATTTTTCGAAGCTAAATACGTGCTGGTTTCCATAGTGTTGCTTTTAAGTACCTACTAATTTGTAAATATGTCCGTGAACTGTTTGTGTGAAGCTGTGCTAGCACGTTTAAGCAGTAAACGATCATTGCGATGTATACCTGATTATGCACAGCTTGCTCGCTTTGCCCGTAGAACTTTTTAATGTTCAGATGCTGTTTCATCCATTTGAAAAACAGTTCGATTGCCCAGCGTGACTTATACAGTTCAGCGATCTCATCTGCACTTAAATCAAAACGATTCGTCATCAGATGTAGTTCTTTACCGTTTGGATCCAGTACTTCGATACGGCGAAATACATTTTCAGCGCGATTTTGCGTGTTGCCAATCAGAATCATTTCATCCGATAACACCGATGACTGTTCAGGTACTTCAAATGATTCAACCACACGTGTTACAGCGTTTTTTCGTAAGCGTGAGACAAAGAAAAATCCGTCATCTGTCATGCGATCAAAGCGCTCATAATCTAAGTAACCTCGGTCAAACACGTACATGCACTCCGTGTCATCAATGAGAATTTCAAGCTGACCACGATCATGTTCTTTCGCATTCGTCAACACCGCTTTATCAGGGTAGGAACAACCTTTTTCTAGGTAAACAAGGCGCAAATGTAACTTCACACCTGATTTTGTTTTACGGAATTCAGCCCATCTATGGTTGTTTAAGTTTAATGGCAGTGTGCTGGAATCAATGATTTTCAGTGGTGTTGTGGTTTTTCGCCTATGCTCAAAATTCATTTTCTCATGAATTTGCTCGACTAAGTCTAGAAAAATTCGTTGGAAAAACTCAGTTGGCACTTGGTTTAATCGCCGACCTAACTGCGAAAAGCTGATGGACTCTAAATACGTTGCTTTTTGTAAGTCGTCTGATAATAGCGCGTCACTAATGGCACGTAGACTTTCGGTTTCATTCAGTTGCGCAAACAGTAATAATTTCAAGAATGAAGCGATGTGAAGCTTCTTTGTATAGTAATTTAATTGATGAATTTCAACTAATTTCTCCATTTGTGTAGAAGAAATAGGTGAAAACCATTGTTCAAATGATGTTTTTCGTGTAAACTTATCCATGCTTATGTCCTTTATTTTGGATTTGGATGGTTTACTATCACCCAACCATTATAAAGGCTTTTTTTATGTATGGATAATATTACAGAAAATTCGGTTTTTAAAAATGCGTTGAATTATATTAATGCGACGCTAGTGTGATAATGTATGTAAAAAAAGAAAATGGCGAACATTGTACGCCAAGTGTCTTCAAATATAATACTAGAGAAATTAATTATCAGTTTTAACTATCATTCCATGCGGGTTGAGCAACAAGCTAGATTCCGAGGGGCGGTACCACCGCATACAAATATTGAATACCTAAAACTTAATTCTTAATCCCCTTTTTCTTTTGAGATGAAAGCCCTACGAAGATATGTACCAATTTTAATTGAGATTATTGTCAACAAAAACAGATAACTAATATTGGCTGTCTGTTTTTTTATACTGTACAAATCTCATTAAATTTCCTATTATAGTTAAAAAAGGAGGAATTTAAATTTGAAAAAATCAACAGTTATATTTAGTGTATTTATTTTACTTTTAACTTTTAGTATGGGCGCTTACGCTGCAACTAAATACAATTTTACTTTTGACGGAAAAAAACAATCTATTGATGTACAGTTAATTAATAATACGGCATATGTACCGTTAAATGCTGTTACAGAGCTTTTTGGTGGGAAAGTAACTTATGATAGCAAATCAAAAACATATGCTGTTACATCAAATACTACTGAATCTACTACTCAATCTGAATTGTCAAAAACAATTGATAAAGTAACAGTTAAAATTGATAAAGTTGTGCAAGATTCTGATTCATTAAAAATTTATGTTACATATGTAAATAACTCTAATGATAAAATTAGCAATGGAAGCGATCTATCTAAGATTGTCGCAAATGGAAAACAGTACAGTTATGACTCTAAATTCAATTTTGAAAGATGGTATAAAAAAGAAAATGTTCCTCACGCTGATACCTATCTTGAGCCTGGTGTAACTGCTGAAGATGTTATTTTCTATGCTCCTATTGATGCTGATTCAATAAATATTTTAATTCGTGCTAACTGGACAGATTACAGATTCAATAATGTAAAGATTACAAAATAAACTTTCTTTTATAAAACACGTTTATAGTAATTTTAATTGTTTTAATTATAAAACAGATAACTAATCATGGTTGTCTGTTTTTTATATGTACAATTACCTACCATTTCCTTTATGGTAATATATGAAAGGATTTGATATATATGGGTTATATATTAGTGTTATTAGGTTTCTTAGGTGTTTTTGTAGGTCTTGCGTTATTAATAATCGGAGTAATAAAAAAGAAAAAGATGAAAGGCGGTCTTGTATTAGGTATCTCCGTTGCGGCGTTCATTGTCGGGTTTATTATGGTGCCTACAAACAGCACCGATTCAACTAATGACTCAAATGAAAAAGATAAAGTGGAAACAGTAGCAAAATCAAATGATGATAAACCTGCTACAGTTACACCAGACGAATTTAACAAATTAAAAAATGGAATGAGTTTGGAAGAAGTAGAAAAAATAGTGGGTGGCAAACCGAAAAATCCAGATGCAAAAGAAAATGATAATCTAATATTAATTTGGGAGTATGACGGGGAAAATGGAATAGAAAAAGATTCTCCTGTATCACTTATCTTTAAAGATGGGAAATTAAACACTATTCAGCAACTTGGTTTAATAATAGAAAAAGAAACAGAGGAAGAAAAAGCTGCACGTGAAGCTAAAGATGCTGAGGAAAATAAACTTGATTACACTATTCAAGAAGAAAAAATTAGCGGAAGTATTTGGTATGTAACTTTATTGACTTCTTTAACAGAAGAAAATGACCTACGCAAATTAGTCGAATTGACTAGTGATTTAGCTAAATCGAAAAAAGAAAAAATTGATTCAATTTTCGTAAAAGTGAACATAAAGAACAGTTTGGCAAAATCATATGCTGCGACAGGGAAAGTCGCCTTAAGTGATATGGGTTTAATACAAACAAAATTAAAAATAATTAATAATTATGAATTTAAATACTTAGTAACAGAAGAACACTTAACTTCTAAAGACGATTTAAAACAATCAAACGAATCTTATTCTGCAGAAGACATCCTAAAAGCATTTCAGGATGCAGGCCTTCCAACAACAGATTCACGAGACAATAGTCATAACTGCGTTGATTTAGAATGCACAACTCTAATTACAACCGAGGATGTTAGTATTTATGAATGGCCAAGTGTTGAAAAAGCTCAAGAGGTTAGAGCAAAAAATTTTGGAGATGCACAAGTTGGAACAATTATTATTAGAATGAATAACAAATCACTTGATATTCAAAAATATATTGATGTAATGAACAATGTTGTAAATAAATAACCTCAGTCAACTCAAATGAGTGGCTTTTATTTTTGCCATAAAAAAAGCCCAAGCTCAAAATTAATTGAGTACCTGGGCTTTACTGTAATTAAACTTTTTGATTTAGTATAAGACTCTAAAAGCAAAATCAAAGGATCCTGACCCACCATTTTTTGTAATTACGGAGAATGTACATTTCCCTTTTGGCATATAATGGCAACTTTTTTTCTATAGTAACAGTATCATTCTCTCCTGAAGCTAAAGTACCACTTGCAAATATCTTACCATCCGGTCTGAAAATTTTATAATCAAATGTATTAGATCCATTGTTTTTGAAATTATATCTTACACTATAATCATCTGCAGTATTACTAATAGAAAATGAGTTGTGATACTCTCCATTAGTGAAAGAAGTACCTCTGTAATCAGCTTCTCGAGCATACAGAATTATTTCATCTTCTGGTGCTTGTTCTGGTGCTTGATAAATTGTTTCATCTACACCAGTATTGACTGGTTCTGCTGCTTTAGCAGTCCCAAAACTAGTTCCAGCTAAAGCTAAAGTTAAAGCAGATGCAGCCATGTAAAGACACGGAATCGTGAATATCCAAGTACAAGTACACCTACGTTTACTTCTACTTTTTCACCATCACTTGTTTCAAACGGAATACTTTCTTTCCAGTCAAATTGAGCCTGTTGACCAGGTGGTGTTTCAAATCTTGTCGTTCCTTTTGGTGAAGGGATACGTACTTGATCTGTAAAATAAGCTGCGAACTCAGGCGTTTTTGCAATATAGCGACGGAATGTAGAACTACCACACTCTAAGCCATGATTATCCTTCAAATATTGCCAAAGTACACGACGATAATAAAAGACTTGCTTCGAATCTTCTGATAGTAAAGCTGCAATCACTTCATAATAATCATCTATAATAGATGTCTTTTCTTTTGTTCCTTTTGGTGTAAATCCATTTAAGTATTTATCAACAGTACGTCGATCTACACCCATTTCTCTTGCCAACTGACTCTTATTAATTTTCATCTTTAAATTCTCCATTAGCTGTTTGAATTTTGGTAAGTCTGAAAGACTGTTAATCTCAAAATTCGTTTGAACATCTAGCGTTATGTACACACTAATCACCTCATGATTAGTATGCGAGAAAGTGAATCAAAAGTGTACATCTTTAAGTGAGTGCGTTTGTACATGTAGATCTTAGCATTTGTAGACACATTAGAAGTTGAGCAACAACTAGTTGGTATCAAAGATGAAAACAAAAAATACAGTGGCAACCTAGACCACAAAAAACAAAAGCTGGTTATCGAACAATTCCATTTGGTAATGCGCTTGCCGAAATCCTAAGACGTGCTAAAAAAAGACAACTTGATAATCGTTTGAAGTTTGGTGAGTTTTATAAACAGGATTCAGAACATGATTATGTATGTAAAAAAGAAAATGGAGAACATTGTACACCGAGTGTCGTCAAATATAATACTAGAAAAACTAGCGAAAAATTAAATATTAAATTTAATTATCACTCATTACGCCACACACATGCAACAACATTAATAGAGAATGGCTCCCCCGTTAAAGCTGTACAAAAAAAGATTAGGACATAGCAGAGCTGCCGTAACAGAAGATCGCTATGTCCACCTCACTGAGAAAATGGCCAGAGATGCTGCGAACATCTTTGATTCATTCGCTCAAGATATATAAGAATTGCTAACGTATTTTTTTATGGTGGGGAATTGGTGGGGAGCCCCACCATTTAACCCTTTTATAAATTAACTAAATACATCGCAAACCCTTGATATTACTAAATTACTTCGAATCATCCATCTTCAGAACAGCCATGAACGCTTCTTGTGGTACTTCGACTGAACCTACTTGTTTCATACGTTTTTTACCTTCTTTTTGTTTATCAAGAAGTTTTCGTTTACGAGAAATATCTCCACCGTAACATTTCGCTAATACGTTTTTACGCATGGCTTTAATTGTTGAACGTGCCACAATTTTTTGACCAACTGCTGCTTGAATTGGCACTTCAAATTGTTGACGTGGGATTAATTCTTTCAACTTTTCAACGATGACTTTCCCACGTTCATACGCAAAGTCACGGTGTACGATAAAGCTTAGTGCATCGACTTGCTCGCCATTTAGTAAAATATCCATCTTCACTAATTTTGAAGCTTGATAGCCAATGAGTTCATAGTCAAATGAAGCGTAGCCCTTCGTATTAGATTTTAAATAGTCGAAGAAATCATATACGATCTCTGATAGTGGCATTTCATAAATAATGCTGACACGTGATGTATCAATATAATCCATCGTCATGAAATTACCACGCTTCAATTGACAAAGTTCCATAACTGCCCCTACATAATCGTTCGGCACCATAATTGTTGCTTTGACATATGGCTCTTCCACTCGATCAATTTTTTGTGGATCAGGCATAAATGAAGGGTTGTCAACCTTTATTGATGTACCATCCGTCATATGAACATTGTAAATAACGGAAGGCGCTGTTGTAATTAAATCAATGTTAAATTCTCGCTCAATACGCTCTTGAATAATTTCCATATGTAGAAGCCCTAAGAAGCCACAACGGAAACCGAAGCCAAGCGCTTGTGATGTCTCTGGTTCATATTGTAATGCAGAGTCATTCAGCTCTAGCTTTTCTAACGCTTCACGTAAGTCATTGTATTTTGCCGTATCGATTGGGTATAATCCGCAATAAACCATTGGATTTAATCGGCGGTAACCTGCTAATGCTTCAGCCGCAGGGCGATTCGCAAATGTAACTGTATCCCCGACACGAGTATCACCAACGTTTTTAATGGACGCTGTTAAATAGCCTACGTCACCAACTGTTAGTTCATCCTGTGGTACAACTTTTGGTGTATGTACCCCTACCTCAATAACTTCAAATTCTGCTCCAGTAGCCATCATACGAATTTTATCGCCTGGTTTTACTGTACCATTGATAATTCGAATGGAAATAATAACACCTTTGTAGGCATCATAGACAGAGTCAAAAATAAGGGCTTGTAGTGGTGCTTCTGGATCTCCGGTTGGTGCAGGTACCTTCTCTACAATTTGCTCTAAAATATCTTCAATACCGATACCGGCCTTAGCAGAAGCTAGTACCGCTTCAGAAGCATCTAACCCAATTACGTCTTCAACTTCTTGACGTACGCGTTCTGGATCTGCTGCTGGTAAATCGATTTTATTGATAACAGGTAAAATTTCTAGGTCGTTATCAAGCGCTAAATAAACGTTTGCTAGTGTTTGTGCTTCAATGCCTTGTGCTGCGTCGACAACTAAAATTGCGCCCTCACAAGCAGCTAAACTACGTGATACTTCATATGTGAAATCGACGTGTCCTGGTGTGTCGATTAAATGGAATGTATACACTTCGCCATCTCTAGCTTCATACTTCAATTGTACCGCATTTAATTTAATCGTTATGCCTCGCTCACGCTCTAAATCCATTGAGTCAAGGAGCTGTGCTTTCATTTCACGAGATGTTAATGACTTCGTTTGCTCTAAAATACGGTCAGCAAGCGTTGATTTCCCGTGGTCAATATGTGCAATAATAGAGAAATTTCGTATATTCTCTTGTCTTTTTAAACGTGCTTCTCGGTTCATCTTTTCCACTCCTAATTAAACTATAATGAATTATACTATGAACCTTATACAAACCACAACATTAGAACGGTATAAAGACAGTCAAATCAATGGTTATTCTGATTGATGTGCCATTTCCTCTGCAAAAACATGTTGAAAAGCGAAAAAGCGTTAGTAATGAGAACTGAGAAAAATGCAAGAGGTTTTCCTTTATTCTTAACATAAAAATAGCCAGCTACACCTATAGTAAGGTACATGCTGACTATTTTTTACTTAATTGATTATTTGTCTATCGATTGTTGAATAAGGTTCGTTAACGTATCAATACCTTCTTGTTCTAAATGTACTCCATCTGGAGCAAAATACTCTGGATGGTTAATAGCAGCCGAATGCCAATCAATCAATGTAATATTATCATGCTCTTGCGCTTTTTGTTGTAAAGAATAATTCACTTTACCTTCCCAAGAACGCGGTACCCGAGTATTTACTAAATAAATATCGGCATTGGAGAAAGCTGCAAGTAGTGCATCAATCTGATCACTCGAAAAGTAACCATTTGTGCCAAGTTGAATAATAACTGCTTTATCTGGCTGATTAAAGCTTGCATAATTTGGTGCCAGCTTGACCGCTTGTGAAACTTGACGACCAATTTTTCCATCAATTGTAATGTTAGGATAGACCTGATGTAAGCTTGTAGCAATATCTATCATGACAGAATCCCCAATGGCTAATATTCCAGTATAAGATTCATTCGTTTCGTCAGCAGTTGAATCATTTTCCTCCTGTTCAGACTCTTTTATGTCCGGTTGAGCACTAGTTTCACCTTTCTCATCCTCAACATTCGATGAATCACTTTCTGTTGTTCCTTTTTCCGATACGGTATCATCTCGCTTTGCAGCTTGTTCTGCACCATTAATTTTAACTTCTGTTATCTGGGACTCTTTTGGTTCCGTTTGTTCTTTTCCTACGACACCTGTCATTCCAGTCAAAAATACTAATAGGACTAGAGGAGTGAGCACCGTTGAAATTTTTCTAGTAACCGAAAAGCTTCCCCATTTATTTTTATTAAATTTAAGATACTGTCGGTAATAAGAACGGAATCCGTCCTTACGTATGGGCATTTCGATAAAACGATACGATAATTCAGCAATTATCAAAATAAGAACTAGTTGTAAAGCAACTCGCCAGAAAACAGGATTACCTATTTCGTGGACTGGCGTACCTAACACGATAATCGGATAATGCCATAAATAAATTCCATACGATCTTGAACCAATCCAACGCAGAGGCTTCATAGAAAGCACTTTCCCTAAAAAGCTAATAGGATGACAAACACATGCTATCAATACAGCTGCATTCAAACAAAATAGGAACATCCCACCTCTATATAAGAAAGTTTGATATTCATCTACAAAAATAATACTTAAAATGAATATAGTAAAAGCAACCAGGCTTATAATATCTAGTTTCTTGGCATGCTCCATAGATAGTTTTTGTGACGATAATCTTTTCATCGGCCAAACGAGAGCTAGCCAACAGCCAATTAATAATTCAAAGCAACGCGTATCTGTCCCATAATATACACGACTCGGGTCAGCTCCTGGCTCATATAGTATGCCCATTAACGTAGCTGAACATAATGCACCGATAAAAATGAAAATGGCTAATTTACTCTGTTTTTTAACAATATAAAGCCCAAGCATTAACAGAATCGGCCAAATAAGATAAAATTGTTCCTCAATAGCTAAAGACCATAGATTTTTTAAAGGTGAAGGGGATCCAAAACTATCAAAATAAGAAAGTTCATGAAAAATGAACCACCAATTACTTGAGTAAAAAATAGAGGATATTGCATCTCCGCGCAACGTATTGAGAAGTTCCTGATGAAACAGGGTCGCCCAAGCGAATGAAGTAATAATCATTACGTACGCAGCAGGTAGTAAACGTCGAAATCGTCCAATCCAAAATTTCCCTAATCCTACTGTTAACTGATTTCCTTTTAAAGGTAAAATGGTAGAGGTTATTAAGTAACCTGATAAAACAAAAAAGATATCAACTCCTAGGAACCCACCACTGGCCCAACTGAAGTTAAAATGATAAGCAATAACAGCTAGTACTGCTAAAGCCCGAATCCCATCAAGCCCCGGGATATAACGATGATTGAACGTCTTGCCTGACATAATATTCCTTCCTCTTCTTAAAATAATCTAGTTCATCACCATAACGTGTGGTTGATTTCCGTTCCGACTGGGCGCTTTGTCCCTGTCGCTTCGCTTTCGCACAGATAAAACATTTGGCGCTGTCGCTTCGCTTTCGCACAGAGCTTCCTGGGGCGTCCAGTCTTCACTCCAATCAACCCATATCAATTTCGCCTTGGCGTAATTGCGTCCGGATTTTGAATTGTGCCCAGGCCTGCATATGTTTTTTGTGCGAAAGCGTAGTGTTAACGTAGCGGCAGCAACAGATGTTTTTTGTGCGAAAGCGTAGTGTTAACGTAGCGGCAGCAACAGATGTTTTTTGCTCGAAAGCGTAGCGACAGCAGCACCGATGCAGGTCAGTTAGCCGTTTTCGCAGGATGCGAAGATTTTAGGCTAACATCCTAAATTCATTCCTTTGAAAATCCGTGACATCCGCCGGAGGCTTTATCTTCATTCAGTAGGGGGTATGGAACCTATTGACAGGGAACCACATCCGTATTTATCTCACTACCTTCAGAGGTGGGAGTCTTCTACTGAATGAAGATAAAAGGCATACGTTTTACAAATGTCACCCTCAATTTTTGGTGTGAGCCAATTATCTATAAATATTTTACATTTTTTAATAGCGCAAACTTTAGTATAAAGCCAAACATCGTCCCCTTTTAACTAAATTCAGTGCACTCACTTATGAATGACGGGTGAGTAACTATAAAAGTTTATATAAAATGATATCTTAGAAAATTTTTGTCCCTTTCAGACAGCTAATAGTTCTAGAAAAATAACTTGGTTCTTCACAACTAACACCCCAATATTTCCCCAATCAATTCGCATGAATATTTTAAATCTTCCTTCGATAACATAAACAACACAATTAAGCTCTTCATATGTATAGTTGTACTTTATTCCATTTAAAATAATCGCTTATCTTCCCACATTCTTTCCGTCAAAAAAGCATCTCCAAAAATGGTAGATGCTTTAAAAGCGTGTTTCGCCTATTGCATATGCCGTTGTTCAAATCAAATCTTTATAAACTGCCTTGAAAATTATAAGCCAAGAAATGAACAATTTAAAGGTCTAACAACTATTTTTTTAAAAAAATTTCATGGTAATTTTACTAACAATAGGCATCATAATTCCGCATGACATTTTGTAAAAAAAATGGGCAAAAAGATGGTCATCTTAAACAGTCCATCTTTTTGCCAATTCCAATATATAATTTATAGTAATCTTTTACTAGTTTTAAAATAAGAGATCTACGAGATCTACTATTCTTGTTTTTCTGTAATAAAGGATTTTGCAATGGCTTTTCCTATGACGGCAATTGAACGATTCAATTCTTCTTCTGTATTATCAATTCCACCTAATTCGATTAAAATCATTTCTTTTGTTAAATCCTGATTATAGCGTCCATCTACATTGTCTCCACTTTTAGAGATAACACCTCTAGAAATCTTTGGCACAATTTCATTCATAGAAGCAGATAAACTTTCTGCATAAGCCGTATTCCAACGATAATTCTTATGCTCTGCACCCACGACAATGGCAATCCGTGCATAGGATTCGTTGTTATGTGTGATCGTTGTTGCATTTCTCTTAGCAGAATCTCGATGCAAATCAATAACTAAGTCATAGGACTGCTCTTGTAAACGTTTTGATAAATAAGGACGTACAGTATTGTATGAATCCGGAAAACTTTTTCCCTTAAGTTTCAGTTCCTTCATAACATCAACCTCTAATACATCCGTCTGTATACCGTTCATGCTAAAATGCTTAGAAATTGCATCTTGTAAATTATAAATATTTGTTTTTTCATCATAATTGGCTGCTTTCCCGCTAACAGCTTTTACCATCGGTTGATATGATTCTTGTGAATGCGTAAATAATAATAATACTTTAAATGGATCTTTTGTCTCCTCTTTTGTTTCCTCTTTTGTCTCCTCGAGCACACTTTGTTCAGTTAAATTAGTAGCGGCATACACGACTGGTTGATCCTCTGGTTGTTTAATCGGAGTCGATGCTTGCTTGTTGAACGGAAGTTGCCCAGCAATGACAGGTAATACGAAGAAGAACAATAATAAACCAAATGACCACTGTAGTTTTTTTAGCAAAGTCACACCCTCCTCCCCTTATCGTATGGAGGGGATGTGCCTTTTAGAACGAAAAAAAATTACAGATTATTTGCCCATTTCATAAGCATAGATGATACGATTTTAGCATATTTATCTATCCAGTAATCGGCTTCCTTTGGCGTAACCATCAGCTGTGTATGCGAGCCCGAAAATGTTTCAGCAAACAATTGCTGACGTTCTTCTTTGGTCCAGGTAGCCCATTCACCGAATATTGGTTTTATTAAAGACATATCAAGCTCTTTATTTATATCTGGTTGCCAAGATGATAATGACAATTTTGATGAAGGCTTACTCCGTTCTGCAACTCGTGCCGCTAAAGAACGTAGCATGAACTCTACAGCATCTGCAATTAATACAGGGGCATCAACTACTGTTGGGATACCAATTGCGGTAACAGGAATGCCAAGCATCTCATATGAAATTTCCTTACGCTGATTTCCTACGCCTGAACCGGGATGTATCCCTGTATTCGTTAATTGAATTGTTTTACATAAACGATCACTAGCCCTTGTTGCAAGTGCGTCTACGACAATAATTAATTTTGGCTGCAGTCGTTCAGCCAATGCCGCAACAAAATCACCAGTTTCATATCCTGTTTGTCCTGTTACACCAGGCGCATACATGACAAATTTTTCATTAATTACATCTAAACTATGCAAATGATCAATAAGATACGGTCCTATAGCATCGGGTGTAATGGTACGATTACCTAGACCAATAATTAAAATTTTGTCATCCTCATTCCACGACATTGCTTCATGCATTTTATTAAAATTTGCAAGCAACTCTTTCTCAAGTTGTTCAAATCCATCCTGATCATCAAGCGTCAAAGTAGGTACGGAAAGTGTAATGTACTGTCCTTTCTTCTTACCAATCTGCTTCTCACCTTCTGCATTAACGAGCACATCAGTGATTTTTACCCGACCAGTATTCCGATCTTCAATTTGGATACCACTCTTTTCTTCAAGCGTTTCCTTTTGCTCTTTCGTTTGATGTAAAACAACTTCTTCCGACTCATCGATTAAATCCGTACGTTGCCAATTTAAATTTTGCATACAGTTCACCTCAAAAGTAGTTTGTTCAAACTGTCAAGTAAATATTCTTTGCATTTATCTATTGCAATTTAGCCTAGCGTTTGTTAAAATGATTTTTGTTGTATTGACACAAGAAATCAATGAGAAGATATCATCTCGTACCTATTTTAGGAGGTGAAACATATGCCAAACATTAAATCTGCGATTAAACGCGTAAAAGTTAACGAAAAAGCTAACGCTGCTAACACTCAAGCTAAATCTGCAATGCGTACTACAGTGAAAAAAGCTGAAAACGCTGTTGCTGCTAATGCTGAGAACGCACAAGAACTTTTACAAGCAGCTTTCAAATCTTTAGATAAAGCAGCTTCAAAAGGACTTATTCACAAAAACGCGGCGGCTCGTAAAAAGTCTCGCCTTGCTAAAAAAGCATAATTGTTATAAAGGATCAGTATACTCTATTCAGAGTAGCTGATCTTTTTATTTTTCAAAGATCATTAATTATGACCTTAATTGCTGTGCTATCGCACAACATGCGTCTTGTTTTTGATTGTGCTAACTGTATAAAGATAAAGAGCTGCCCATATTGCTTAGGACAGCTCACCAAAAGTTGATTTCTTATTAAAATTGACGCAGTAAAAAGAGTTCTAAATAACGCTCACGATTGCCACCCGCTGTTTTCAGCTGTAAATCGACCTTTGCTAGTTGATACAACGCCTTCAATAAACTTTCCTCTGATGGACGATTACGCTGCTCAACCATCAATTTGACACGATAAGGATGTACTTTTAAATTTTTGGCAATTTGCTGTGGATGGTAGCCTTTTTTTAATAAATAAAACACATTAGACATCGTACGAACATTGGATGCAAGCAATCCAACAAGCATGATGGGCTCTTGCTTTTGACGTAGTAAATCGTGATAAATAGACAATGCCCCTACTGAGTCATTCGCAAAATAAGCATTTAACATTTTAAAGGCATCCTGCTCTAATGTTTTTGCCACTAAATCCTCAACTAACGTAGCAGTAATCTCGCCTCCATCACCTAAATAGAGAGTTAGCTTCTCAATTTCCATTTGCAACTGTAACATATTCGGCCCAACCATTGCGACAAGCTGCTCAATCGCATTTTGCGTAATACTGTTACCCTCTGCTTTAACAACACTTTGAATCCAGACAGCTAAATCCTGCTCTTTGGGCGTTTCAGTTTGGACTAATAATGCATGCTCCTTCATTATCTTTGTCACTTTTTTACGCTCGTCTAATTTCTCATAAGGTGCGATAAAAACGGTTACTGAAAAATCGGAAGGGTTCGCAAGCCATGCCTCAAGGCGTTTTACATCATGGTCGATTTTCTCTTTACCCTTTTCAGTTGCCTTTAAAAAAGATGCGTTTTTTGCAATGATCAGCTTCCGCTCAGAGAAAAAAGGAATTGTATCCGCTTCATCCATAACAACATCTACTGGCAATTCTTCTAAATCAAATGTTGACATTTCTATCTCTTCTTCAGGTCCTATAGCCTCTTTTAAACGTTTAACTGTTTCATCTATAAAATAGCTTTCCTCACCAACAAGTAAATAAACTGGTGCAAGCTCTCCTCTTTTGATATTATTCCAAACCGTTGAAATCATAATTTCCCCTCCATCTAGCAATACTACTAGTATACATGATTTGAATTCCTTTGTGACTTTGACCGAATTGTGTCGATTCCTTGCCACAGGGCGAATTCTCCTTTTCGATATAGCTTTTATGAAAATGATGTCTTATAATAAATAACAGAATTGGAGGGATAACAATGAATCCATTTGAAGGAAAAAACATACAATGTCGCCGTAACGATGCAATCGATTCTGGAGTTGGTTTCGGTGTATCATTTGGAGCTTTCACAGTTATGTTTTTCATCGCAATTATAGTAGAATTCGTATCTAGATAATTATTAATGTACGATTGAAAAGGACCTTGCTCATTGGACAAGGTCTTTTTCGATTTGCACTGACCATGTTTCCCCCCGAATTCGCACCTCAATCGTGCCGTCTATTCCAGTTGTTACTGTCGGTAAATTGCGACTTGCGAAACGCTCCACTACCTCATCATGCGGATGACGATAGCGATTATTGAGCCCCGCGCTAAAAATGGTTAATTCAGGCCGTAACAGCTCTACAAAAGGCTCAATACTTGATGTTTTACTGCCATGGTGTCCAGCCTTCAACAATGTCATCTCCGCTAATTGTTTGTTGTAAAGACGAATAATCTCCTGTTCACCATGCTCCTCTAAGTCACCCGTTAACAATGCTCGAAATGCCCCCTGTTGTAAATACAAAACAATTGAATCATTATTCCCCTCATAAACGGTCTCAAGGGGCCATAAATATTGAAAGCTTGTCTCTCCTATACGCCACGTTGTACCATGCATCTTTTCTTTCACTTGAACCATTTGCTTCTTCGCTTCCATCAGTAAATCTTGCATAATAGGTTTATCCATTGAGCCCGGAGTGAGATGAATTTCATGCATATTAATCTCCTGCAAAATCTCCTCAGCTCCCTCAACATGATCAGCGTCTGCATGGGTGACGATAAAAATATCAATGTCTCGAATCCCTTTTCCTTTTAAAAACGGTACAACAACCTGTCTTCCAACCTCATAGGGGCTTTCTGAAGTCTTCCATAGTTCCTGCTCAAAGCGCAGTAAGCCTCCTGAATCAATAACGTATACGGCCCTTCTAAACGGCAGTTCAATAACTGTACAATCACCTTGACCAACGTTTAAAAACGTAAGCTTCGTTTCATTAAATAACATCGGCAATAAATGAATACAGATTGCAGGAATGAAAATCACAACTGCAAATTTACCATAATGTTTGATTTCTATAAAATAGAAGCCCGCTAACACACTTATCAACGCCACGCAAATAAGCCAAATAGCAGGTTTTCCCGGCGACCACAGCTGAAAAGGCAATTCCTGGACATATAAAATGAATGTCGTAAGCCAAATACGAAGCGGCTCGTATCCAGCAAATAAAACCTTTGCTACCGGCATCGATATAATCGTTATGACAAACATAGCAATATTTAAGGGCAAAATAACAAAGGAAAACAGTGGTACGAAAATAATATTTGCCAAAAATGATGAAATAGAAATTTCATAAAAATGATGGAGTAATAATGGATAAACAAGAAGCTGGCATACAAATGTAATGAGAAATGAACGGATTAACCAGTTCGTGGATAGTCTTAAAATGACGCCAGAATAGACAAGACTAACCGTTGCTAAATATGACAATTGAAAACCAATCTGATAAATGACACCTGGTTCTAGTAAGACAAAGCAAAGAAAGCTAATTGCTAGGGCATCATCAATCGATATTTGCCACCTAGCGTAACGCATCAGCATGATTAATTCTACGACAGATACCGCACGGAGCACCGCCAGCTAGCACTCCATAGATAGGTAAGATGATGAGTAAAACTATAGTCGCCATTTCCTTCCGTACGCCTATACGTAGAAGACCTTCAAAAAACAACCATGAGACAAGTGCCACATGCAGACCAGAGATAGCAAATAGATGTGTGATGCCAAGCTTTTGATAGGCTCTTTGAAGCTCATGATCGACTTGATCCTGTGATCCTATTAGAAGTGCTTGTGCTTCTGCAACTAGTGACTCCGGGAATGTTGTTTCAATATGTTTTTTCATAGAGTGTCTCTGTTTAGCAAGAAACGAACGAATAGATTTTTTCTCTTCTATAAAGGTCCAGTTTGTAACTTCAAATATTCCTCTTGCACCTTTACTGATCAAATATTTTTCCATAGAAAATGCATACGCATGTGCAGATGGAAGAGGTGCTATAAGTTCTCCATGCACTAGATAGGTCCTCCCAGTCAATGAAGTAGTTTCATAAAAGCTTTTCTCTTGTTCTGAGGAGAAAGTATATACGACATATAACTTCTCACCTGTTTCAGTTTTTACAAAGCCTCTGAGTTTTTGACCATTTATTTTATATTCACTCGACCAAGTTATTTGGAATGTTGACGGTAGAGGGGGAGATTCCGTCAATTGAAATGTAATGATGAAGAAATAGGAAAGAAATCCACTGACGATAACAAGCGCTGAAATTAAACGTGTTTCATCTTTCAATTTAAGCCATAATGCGACAAGCAGAAGAATAGCGAGTAGCCAAGCTGACTTGTGTGCCGCTATTGAAGCAACAAGTACAGCTAGTGCTACGTATATCCATTTATGCTTTAAAGCTTTTTGCCAAATAATGCACTCACCTTCTGTTCATATGGGAGCAATTTTTCTGCAGGCATACCACTCTCGCGAAGCTCATTTAGCATGTCTATGTACAAGGCTAATTTGTCGTCGCTTAAAAAGTCGATTTTACGTTCATCAAACGGAACGTGTACAACCTCCACACCTGCTTTTTCGAATAATTCTTGTGCATAAGGATTATTTTTATAATCAGTGGCGTAATAAACGCGTTCGATACCTGCTTGAATAATAGATTTCGTACATGGTAGACACGGGAAATGTGTAACATATAAGTCTGCACCTTTTGTAGGTGTACCATATTTAGCACATTGTAGAAGTGCATTCATCTCAGCATGCACTGTACGCACACAATGATTATCAACAACATAGCAGCCTTTTTCAATACAATGTTCATCACCTGTAATTGAACCATTATAGCCACCTGCAATAATTCGCTTATCCCTAACGACAGTTGCTCCTACTGCCAGTCTTGTACATGTACTACGTAATGCGAGTAAATGGCTTTGCGCCATGAAAAATTGATCCCAAGTAATTCGCTCCATATGACTACCTCCAAAAAAATTCGATGACAATTTTTTATAAACTGTGCCTACATTGCAACAGTCAATTTTCTACTATAGTGTAGCCCTTTTTGAAAAGGGTCGTCAATATCACAAAACTTGCCGCCTCACTTTACTGTAATAGAATCTTTCAGTTTTTCATACGTCTTTTCACCAATACCGGTCACTTTTTTTAAATCCTCAATTGTTTTAAAGCCTCCATTTTCCTCACGATAGGAGATAATACTTTGAGCCTTTGATGGACCAATACCTGACAATGTCGTTAGTGCAGCTTCATCCGCTTTATTTAAATTGACCTTTTGATCCTCCATGCCATTGTTGCCTTGTGAAGTACCACTAGTAGGCATCGTCAACATATTAGAGGTGATTTCGTCTAGCTTTTCATCCTTTCTAGGGATATAAATAACCATTTCATCCTGAACTTTTTGGGCATGATTAATAAGTTGCGTATTAGCATCTTGCGTATAGCCACCCGCAAGCTGTACGGCATCTATAATTCGTTGGTCTGGCTGTAACTCATAAACACCTGGATACAGTACAGCACCCTTTATATCAACAAACACCTGTTGTATGACCGCTTCATCCACAGGCTCTTTCATTTCTAGTTGTTCAATAGGTTGGATTGTTTCGATGAGCTCTTCTTGGGGAGGTGAAGAGTCAGAACTCGAAAAAAAGAAGTAACAAAGTCCACCGATTACAAGTATGCCGGGAAGCAACATACTTTTTTTTGTACTTTTGCCAAAAAGATTGGATCATTCATAACATCCTTTCTTTGCAAAAGGTAATCATATGGAGTCTCCTTCATCTTACAATATCATTCTTACATTGAAAAGATAATTTATCTATTAAAACAAAAAGACATCCCTGGCTTTGCTTTTATGACACTGACATAATGATGTAAAATTATGTTATGCTTTGAATAATAGCCCATCACCGTATCTTGTGGTTGATCCCCATGAGTCGCCCAGTCGGAACGAAGATCAACCTATATACATAGCATACGTTTTAACAATTGTCATCTACAACTACTCATTATGCCTTTGTGTACTGATTGGAGGAAGAATATGCAGCTAACAATACAGGCAAAGGGAGAAAATGTGAAAGCTATCTCCTACTTACTATCAAAAAATCCGAATAATTTATATGAACGGCGTGTAAAAGATCATTTAGTTCGACTTGTCTATCACGAGCTTTCTGAAACAAGTCTTGCTGTGACAATATTTGTTACACCAAATGCACTCGCACTTGTTCAAAATGACAACGCGCTTGATATTACACACTATATTAATGACCGTGAATTCGCCGCTAGTAGTATTTTTTTATCCCTAATCCGTTCTGCTTTAGGTACAGCGTTAAATGGCAAACCAAAAGAGCAGTATTTAGAATGGGTAGCTCAGACATTTTCATTCTCATTTGAAGTCGGTCCTGTTGCTTCAGCTATGACAAATGATGAGATAAATGGATTGTTTGAGCCACTCGGTTACGCTGTTACCATCGAAGCTATGAATAACCATAATCGTGCCCGTTTTCTAACATTATCAGCGGACATTACGCTCCAACGAGCACTACAGCATCTTTTTGTACTCATCCCTGTTTTAGATGATTATAAGCATTACTTTATCGATGAGTTGGAAGTTGATAAACTCAAACGATACGGTGGAGGCTGGTTAGATACACATCCTATGAAGGAGTATATTTATAAAAAGCCCTTCGCTTTTCCCATTTATATGATGGTACTACTACGATACAAAATACAACACGTTCACTCAATACATTACGCTACGAAAAAATTGTTGAAACGATTAAAGATCTACCTCGAAAATCAACTATTGTTGATCTTGGTTCTGGTGAAGGAAAGCTTTCAAGTTTACTTGCCTACGTTAAAGGAATTGACGAGCTGCTTGCGGTTGAACCTAGTGAAGCTGCCATGAAAAAGGCGATAAAACGTTTTGAAACATTAGAGAAAGCATATGTAATACCCAAACCTACATGGGGCTCCCTTTTCTATTATGATGCACGATTACAGCATAAGGATGTCATCGTTTTATGTGAAGTCATTGAACATATTAATGAGGAACGACTTCCTAAAATAATGTCATTACTATTATCTCAATATAGTCCTCAAACATTAATCGTGACAACACCTAATGCTGAATACAACGCCGTATACGAATTAGATGAAATGCGGCACGATGACCACCGCTTTGAATGGACACGGAGTCAATTTCAAAAATGGTGTCATGTAATGAATAGCCATGAACAATATGAGCTTTTATTTACAGGCATCGGTAATGAACATAATCTTTATGGACAACCTACCCAAATGTGCGTCTTTACAAAAAAGGAGGTAAGTGTATGAACATAACAGTTCCACACACAGGGATTGTTCTGCTAATTGGTCCATCCAATAGTGGGAAATCTACGCTTTTACAAAATTGGGTTAATGTAGGTATGCTTTCTCCTTCTGAAATCATTAGCTCTGATAGTTATCGCACACTTGTTGCTGATACGAATTATATTGATTTTCAAAACTATTCAAAGGAAGTAGCAGATTTATTGTATGATGAATATTTCGCTATCTCTGCACAAGCCTTCGCTGTTATGGAACGCGTCTTAGAGGCCAGATGTACATTAAATAAGTGTACATTTGTCGACGCTACTCATTTACAATCCGAAGAACGTCAAAAATACATCTTGCTTGGGAAGAAACTACATGTTCCTGTAAGTGCGATCGTATTGGACGTTCCTCTTGAAGAATTGTTACGACGAGATACTTTACGCCAAGATCCAAGAGGAAGTAAACGTATCAAACAACAGGCACGCCTATTGAAAACAGAAAAACGATTGATTAAAAAAGAGGCATTTACTAAAACCTATATGGTGAAAGAAACAGAGGAGCTAACATTATCAAGACAGAAATCATCATTACACTTAGATGTAGATGCTGGGCTTGATGTTATTGGAGATATCCACGCTTGCTTTGATGAATTTATCGAATTACTGGGTAAGCTAGGCTACGAAGAAAACAAGGAAGGTTACTATATTCATCCACAAGGTCGACGTTTTGTTTCAGTTGGTGATATTATGAGCCGAGGACCAAAATCTATTGAAACGATGGCCTTTTTTGAACGTCATATAGAGCGCGGACTTGCCTATATGACCGATAGTAATCATGGTTGGAAAATCGCTCGTTGGCTAGATGGACGTAAAGTAACGCTACATCATGGAGATGAGCTAGTTGAAGCTGAATTTATCGATTATGAAAATGTTTATGGGGTGGAGCAAACAAAAGAATTTAAAGCTCGTCTCGCCAAATGTTTACTGGCCGCTCCATCTCACTATATTTTAATGAACAACGGCATTTCTTCCGCTGTTGTTACACATGCTGGTATCCGTGACCGTTATATAGGCAAACAATCGGCAAGAATTTCTGATTTTTGTCGATATGGTGATGTACTGGGACAAGATCCATCCGGAAAACCTATTCGTAATGATTGGTTTACAGAGCATCAATCATCACAGCTTATTATTTGGGGACATGATCCTAAATTATATCCCTTAAAGCAAAATAATACGCTGAATATTGACCAAGGGGTTGTTTTTGGTGGTCAGCTAACTGCCTTTCGTTATCCTGAAAAGACCATTGAGTTTGTGAAAGCTTATAAAAACTATGCAGGTATTGAACGGAATCCTTTACTTGAAGCGAAAGCTCAACGTTTTGACCCGCCAAATATCGGTGCATTTTTAGAAGGTTTCACAGTGGAAACTGCTTACTTTGGCAATGTACAAATAGGTGGTGCTCATGCAAAGGCTGCCATAGACAGTGTTTCTCATTATGCATTGCCATTAGAGCAGCTCGTTTATATTCCACCAACGATGAGCCCAACTCCTAAAACATCTGCTTTAGAAAACACATTAGAGCACCCTACAGAGGCATTTGCCTATTATAAAAAGAATGGTGTCCAAACAATGATTGCCGAAAAGAAACATATGGGCAGTCGTGCTGTACTGCTGCTGTTTAAAGATTCACTCATTGCAAAAGAATATATCGATATAGAAACACTTGGCATTATGACATCTAGAACAGGAAGACGTTTTTTCGATCAAGAGACAGAGCAAAAAATTCTTCAACAACTTCATTGTGAATTAACGGAGAAAAACTATTTCGAACAGTTTAATACAAATTTCGTACTACTTGATGCCGAAATTTTACCTTGGAACTTAAAAGCGCAGCAGCTAATCGATCAGCAATATGCACATGTAGCTGAGCAAGCATTAATGGACCGTACAAAGCTTATGGAGAAACTATGTGACACAACACAAATCGACGTTTCAGAATGGCTTCAGGAGTATAAGGGGTTACTTGAAAATGCACAACGATTTTCAACTGTTTTTCAAAACTATTGTTGGGATGTCCAGGATACTTCAGCTATTCAAATTGCCCCCTTCCATGTATTAGCACATAGTTCAGAAACTTTTTTCCATAAACCACATACATGGCATATGGAAATGAATCGACTGTTTGCAAAAAATTCAGCGCTATTCATTGAAACAGAATTTAAGGTAATTACAGATGAAGCTTCTGAACAGGAAGCCATTACATGGTGGGAGGAAATGACTGCAGCTGGTCATGAAGGAATTGTTATTAAACCTGAAACCTTTGTAACCAACTATCAGGGGAAACTACTTCAGCCTGCTATCAAAGTACGCGGACGCGAATATTTACGGATCATCTATGGTATGGACTACTTACAGCCTTCAAATTTAACGAAGCTAAAAGAACGCAATCCAAATAAAAAAATGAAGCATGCATTGCGTGAATTCGCACTCGGACTGGAAGGGATAGAACGTTTTGTAAAAGGTGAATCGACTGCTCGTATTCATGAATGTGTACTCGGCACACTAGCACTCGAAAGTGACCCTGTCGATCCTAGACTTTAGTAACGCAGGACATATATCAAAAAGTAGAGGTGAGCAAAATGTGTTGCTTCCTCAAACGTTTTTGCGACCGACCTTCCTTTTTGACATTCTATCCCTCGCTTCAATGAATCTATCCGTTACTGTGGCTTTCTATCCGCCACTTCGGTGATTCTATCCATTGCTTCGGCTCTCAAAAAGCAAAAACAGCTTGTTAGTTTTATTCTACTAACAAGCTGTTTTACTATTTCACCGCACGGATAAAAATGCGTTCACTTTCGTATTCAGGGGCTTCATCTGTAAAATCTGCCGTTACTTCCACATGTGTAAAGCCAATTGCACGAAGCCATGCCATATATTGCTCAATTGAGAATGTGCGCTGGATATGCTCCTCATCAAAGCGTTCATACAGCTCACTCACAGCGTCGCGCACATAAAACGTCATTTGATGAACAACGGAATGGTCAAAATCGCCTGGTTCCGTATGCCATACATAGCTAATGTCGCCATCGTCATACGTAAATGGTCCATCTAAAAAAATATCATTCATTTTAAATAACGAATGCACGTCAAAAAACAATTGACCTCCATCACGTAATGCATCAAAAATACGTTGTAACGTTGAATAAACTGCCTTTTCCTCCACTACATAATTCAGTGAATCAATAGCAATCGTTACAACGTCAAGTGCCTCAAAGCCTTCTAATTCATCCATTGACATACAATAGAGTGGCACTTGTAAATCAGCCTCAGCAAAGCGCTCAGCGGCAATTGAGAGCATATCTTCAGATAAATCAATTCCACTCACCTTATAACCAGCCTGCGCAAACAACAGGCCAAGTACACCTGTACCACAGCCGATATCTAAAAGATTTGGGAATTGACTGCTTGGTGCATGCTGCAAAACCCATTCCACATAAAGACTGTAAGGGATATCTGTTTGGAGCTCATCATACACATGTGCAAATCGTTCGTAACTACTCACTTAAGCCTCAGGCATGTCTAGTTGCGGTGCGTCACCCCATAGACGTTCTAAGTTATAATAAGCACGTTCATCTTTATGGAATACATGCGCCACAACATCTCCAAGGTCTACAAGAACCCAGCGTGCGGCATCGAAGCCTTCTACACGACGAATTTCATACCCCTCTTTTACTGCTACCTCTTGTAATTCACGCGCAATTGCTTGCACTTGGCGATCTGAATTACCATGAGAAATAATAAAGTAATCCGCTAAAAGTGAAATGCCCTGCATATTTAATACGACAATATCCTCACCGTGTTTGTCGTCAATTGCTTTGTAAGCTGCTTGTAATAAAGTTGAAGTCATCCTTCACTTTCCTCTCTTTTCATCGTATCGTTATAACATTCTATGGATAATGGATAAATTGGCTGCTTTGTGTCAATTAAAAATGCCAATGTATGGCGCACACAAGCACTCATCGCTTTATCCAAATTGTTCTTTGCTTTTTTTCGCAGATGCTCCACCCCATCAAATTTACGATTTGGTTCAATCATATCTGCAACAAAAATTATTTTTTCTAAACGACTCATACCCACGCGTCCTGTTGTATGAAAACGAATAGCATTTAACATATCCTCATCTGTAATGTAAAATTCACTTGCTGCAATATATGCACCTACTGGACCATGCAGTAATTCACTGCCCCAGCCGATTAGTCGAGCATCTAATTTTTCATCACGGACGATTTGCTCCATCCACTCAATATCTGCATATTTCGCAATATCATGGAGTATGGCTGCTGTCTCAGCTTTTTTTTCGTCTTCACCATATAATTTTGCTAGCTCAATGGCGGTTTCCATTACGCCATTGGTATGGATATAGCGTTTCTCTGGCATGCGTGGCTTAATCGCCGCTAAGTACTGTTCGCGTTCCATAAAGACCTTCCTTTCGTATGAACGTCTCTACCGCTTTAGGTAGTAAAAAAGTAACCGTTCCTCCAGTGGCCAGGCGTTCACGAATCAGTGTGGACGATAGATCGATTTGGGGAGCTTCCACCATTAGTATAGGATACTTTGTGAAGGCTTCTGTTCCTGGACGCTTTACTCCTACAAATTGCACAAGCTTCACTAATTCATCAATACAGTACCATGTATGAAGCGAATCAATCATATCGCCTCCAATGATAAAGTAAAATTTCACATTAGGTTCTCTTATACACATCGAAGTAAGCGTCTTATAAGAATAGGATACGCCACCCTTCTCTACCTCATACGACTCCACAGAAAAATGCGGATATGGACTTATTGCATGCTTTACCATTTCAAGGCGCTCCACGTCGCTAGCATCATGGCGTGCAAACTTATGTGGTGGTAAGGCATTTGGCATAAAGCGAACTTCATCTAAATCCAAGGCATGAAGTACTTCATTAGCCATCATTAAATGTCCATTATGTGGTGGATTAAATGTGCCTCCCAATAAACCGACCTTTTTCATCGTCTCACCTTACTTCGCTGCTTTTGGTAATACAATCTTTTTATGATTACGTGATTCTTTATATAAAACAACTGTCAGACCAATTAATTGAACGAGCTCTGCATGAGCACCCTTTGCAAGTGCTTCTGCCACTTCATGCTTGTCCTCCTCACAGTTATCTAAAATACGTACCTTAATCAACTCTCTTACTTCTAATGCTTCACGAATTTGCTTTGTCATCTCGTCATTAACGCCGCCTTTTCCTACTTGGAAAATCGGTGTTAAATGATGTGCTTCCGCACGTAAAAAACGTTTTTGTTTACCTGTTAACATAAAAATTAATATCCTCCTAATTGCACCTTCAGATGCGCAATCATTGAATTTGTATTTGGGTATTCACTAAGCCAGTGCTCAAAAGCAATGGCTCCTTGGTGAACGAACATTCCAAGACCCGTAACGACGGTTGCTCCTTTTTCTTCAGCCGCTTGTAGAAAAGGCGTCATTAATGGATTATACACAATATCGGCCACAATTGCGCCTTTTGCAAGTCTTTCTAATGAAAATGGCATTGAAAAATTGCCCGTAGCAAGTCCAGCCGATGTCATTTGCACTAAAATGCCGAAATCAGCTAATGATTCCTCAGCCTCTGTTAAAGAAATAGCGTTGCCTATACCCATTTCATCAACAATTGCTTGAGCATTTGCCACTGTGCGGTTTGCAATGGTTAAATTCGTATAACCTTGCTGTTGCATAGCAAAAGCAATACCACGAGCAGCACCGCCCGCACCAATAAGAAGAACTGGCTTGTCTTTATGTGACTTACCAACCGCTTCTTCTAGCGAGCGGACAAAACCAACACCGTCCGTATTGTAGCCCTTTAATTTGCCTTCTTTTGTTCGGACAACCGTATTGACAGCTCCCATTTTTTCTGCCAACTCATCTAACTCATCTAAATAGGGAATGATTGCTGTTTTATGTGGAATTGTAATGTTCCAGCCACTTGCACCTAAAGTTTTCAAGCCCGCAACTGCCGACTCTAGATTTTCAGAAGATACATGTACAGGAATATAAGTAGCATCTATCGACATTTCCTCAAACCAAGCGTTATGCATCGCTGGGGATTTTGAATGCTCAATCGGATCGCCAATAACCGCAAACCATTTCTTCATTTCCTAGTCCCTCTTCTCTACTTGTACAACTTAAATTAGTGATGGGCGAATTGAAACTTGTACACCCTTTGGTGCATAAGCTGCTACAACTACATCAGCATGCTGCACTGTAATCCACCCAAGGCCTGAGAATACAACATCTGTTTTCGCTTCTTTGATGGAGAACTCATGACGCACTAATGGCGGTAGTTGTTCTATAAATTCAGCAGTTGGAGGTGCAAGCAACTCACCCTTATGTTCTGCATACAATGTATCTGCCTTCTCAAGCTTTGTACGGTGAATTGGTAAGTCATTTGCCACATGAACCGTAAATGCGGAACGATCTCCTTGAATAAAGTCAAAACGAGCAAGGGCACCAATAAATAATGTTTGTCCTGCATTTTGTTGATATACTTTTGGCTTTATTTCTTTTTTAGGCATAATATATTTTAATTCGCTAGCGTCAATATGGTGTGCCATCTGATGATGATTAATTATTCCTGGTGTGTCATATAATGCACTACCATCATCTAATGGAATTTCAATCATATCTAAAGTTGTACCTGGGAAATGAGAAGTTGTAATAACCTCACCTTCACCTGTAGCCTGCTTGATAATACGATTAATGAACGTGGATTTCCCAACATTTGTACAACCTACAACGTACACATTTTGTCCATTACGGTACTCATCAATAGCTTCCATCGCTTCAGCCATTCCTTTACCTTTATGGGCACTCACTAAAAGTACATCAACAGGTTGTAGACCAAGAGCCTTTGCTTCACGTTTTAGCCAATTAATTACTTTTTTCGGTTTCACAGATTTCGGTAATAAATCGGCTTTATTCGCAATTAATAACACTGGATTTTTACCAACGAAGCGGTGAAGCCCTGGTAACCAGCTCCCATTGAAGTCAAAAATATCAACAATTTTTACGATTAGGCCTTGCTGTGTTCCAAGACCGTTTAATATACGTAAAAAGTCATCATCTGTTAATGACACTGGTTGAATTTCATTATAATTTTTCAAACGGAAGCAACGTTGGCAAATGACCACGTCTTTTTCTAATGATGATGGGGGTGCATACCCAACTGCTGTTTTATCTTCTGTTTGAATTGTTGTACCACAGCCAATACAATTTGGCATTTCGTTCATTCTTTTTCCTCCCAAGTAATAATTCCTTTTCGTTCTAAATCACTGAACACACGACGTTCAATGAATCGATTAAATTTTGTTACGAATCCATCTGATTGCGCAACTGGTTTTACTAGTACCGTATGCAAGCCTAAGCGATTTGCCCCCATTACATCCGTTAGTAATTGGTCACCTACCATTACTACTTCGTGTGGTCGTAGCCCTAATTGAATAATTGCACTATAAAAGGCATTACGAAATGGCTTTCTAGCTTTATGAATATACGGAATACCTAGTGGATCGGCAAAATGCTTTACACGCGCTTCATTGTTATTCGACGCAATAATAACACGAATACCTGACTCTTTCATAATACGTAGCCAAATAATAAGCTCTTCTGTTGCATCTGCACGGTCCCATTCTACAAGCGTATTATCTAAATCCGTAATGATTCCTTTAATGCCTAAGTCTTGAAGCTTTTCCGGTGTAATTTCAAAAATACTCGTCACAAATTCATCTGGTAATAAAAAATTATACAAAATAGCGACCCCTAATCTAAATGTATTATTCGACCATTATAGCATATTTGCGAAGGCTTCACCCATTCGAATTGGGCTTCCTTGCACAACATTATCCGTAAATTTAATTGCATCCTTTTCAAATAGCATGACTACTGTTGAGCCGAATGAAAAATATCCGACTTCATCACCCTTACGCCACTGAGTTGTAGTATTAGTGAGTACGATCGAGTTAACAAATGTAGCCCCAACTTTAATAAACGCTACCTGCTGATTATTTGCCACTTTCAGCTCCGTTACTGAACGATAATTGTGTGAAATTGGTTTTTTACCATATGAAAGACCTAGCTGATTAACAGGGTATGATTTTTGACCAAGCGTATATTGTCTTAGTACTCTCCCATCAATCGGGCTATGAATTCGGTGATAATCTGCAGGACTCAAGTAAAACACGATAAAATGGCCATCTGCATATTGCGCAGCACGCTCTGAATTACCAAGTAAATCTTGTAATGCATAAGGCTTACCCTTTACAAGAAACGTCATATCCCATTCGATCCGTCCAAATGATTCCACTTTCGCATCCACTGGACTTACATAGGTAGTAGGATTTTGTTCAATTGGACGTGCGTTTTCTAAAAGCTCTCTTGTAAAAAAGTCATGTAAACTTGAAAATTGTTGTCGTTTTTTTGAAACCTCTTCAAGGTTAATATCGTATACCTTCATATAACTAGGAATCATACGTTTACTCCACTTTGCTTTTGCAATGGTTTGCAAAAGCTGGGAGGATTGCTTGCCATTTGTTAATTCAATCAAGCGTTGATATAGTTTTTCTTTCATAAAACAAAACCCCTATCGATTAATTTAGACTGTCAATTTTTTCGTATTCGAAGTATAATGGTACAATATCTTAAGTGCAAAGGAGTGATCCCCCTTGTTTCTATATCACAAGTTGGTGGATACCACGGTTAAGAAAATGAAATCGCAAGCAGCAAACTTCATTACAATCAGTAATATGTCCTTTGGTGGCGCGGCCATAATGGCTACACTACATGAATATTATAGCTACAGTGTCTTGTTTATCTTTATCGCAGCCCTTCTTGATCGCTATGACGGGAAGGTAGCTAGAGCCCTCGGACAAGTGTCTGATTTAGGTAAACAATTAGACTCTATGAGTGATATTATATCATTTGGTGTGGCACCTGCATTATTAATGTACAAAGTTGTTTTAGTCGACTTTGGTTTTGTCGGCATGACGATGACTGTACTGTATATCGTCTGTGGTGCAATGCGATTAGCTCGCTTCAATATTAGTGAAGCAAACGGCTACTTCACAGGGTTACCAATAACAGCGGCAGGTACGCTCTTAACTTTAACGTATTTCGCATCTAATACGTTCCACCCAGCGTTTTATCTTTTCCTATTCCCAATACTAGCATTACTAATGATTAGTACAATCACGTTAAAAAAAGTGTAACAGCACATTTGCTGTTGCACTTTTTTTCATTTAACGCAGCTTCTTAACATATACTGTCGAAAAATGGGGAAAGGATGAAATCATTCAATGAGCGGAATTTTCACATCCATGTTGCAGTTATGGCTTGAGATCCCTGCGTTACTTGGCTATTTAAAGGGGCAAACATTCCATAAACCCTTTTCAAAAGAAGAGGAAGCTGCTTGTATTGAACGATTTTTAGGCGGTGATGAGCAAGCGCGTCTTGATTTAATTGAGCGCAATATGCGACTCGTTGCACACGTTGTAAAAAAATTTCACCCGAAACACGAACAACTAGACGACTATATTTCCATTGGTACTATAGGGCTTATGAAAGCTGTAGAGAGTTACACTCCTGACAAAAAAACACGCCTTGCCACTTACGCTGCCCGCTGTATCGAAAATGAAATTTTAATGCATCTGCGTACTCAGAAAAAAGTGCAAAAAGATGTTTCCTTATTCGAGCCAATTGGTACAGATAAAGATGGTAACGCCTTACAGATCCGAGATCTCTTACAATGTGATGAAGAGAGCGCAACTGAAAAAATTGAACATAAAGAACATGTTGCACAACTATATCATTATTTGCATATGCTCGACGATCGTGAACTCGAAATAGTAACCCTTCGCTATGGTTTAAACCAACATGATGCCCTTACTCAAAAAGAAATCGCTGCTCGTTTAAATATTTCTCGTAGCTATGTTTCTCGCATTGAAAAGCGGGCACTTATTAAACTCTATCAATTATATAAACGAGACCAAAAGTCTACTGAGTAATATATTGTAAATTGATAATTGAAAAATTTCAATGGATCCTTAACATTAACATACCATGAATCACGCATTTTTTGTTACAAAAGGCTCTAAAGAAAGAATTCTCATCTACCGAAAGCTTTAGATAAATTATGTGTACAGCATAGTGAATACTATTCATTTTTCTTTTATTTGACGCACAAAATAGTAATTATCTTAATCCCACTAACTTTTAAAGAGATAAACGTAGTTGTTGATGAAGCAATGAAGCTATAAAAAAAGCTCCCTTGCGACCTGAATGTCGCAAAGGAGCGTTTCCCTCAATGAAATTCTACAGTTTCTGAAAGTTCTGCTGAAATGAGTGTACCGAGTAACGTCGTTATAATGACTACACCTGCTGTTAAAAATAGCATCATGAATGCCTCCCATCCAAATATGAAGAGATTTAATTAATAACAGTTTAGCATTAGCAAGACTTTTTAACTGTGATTTTTCTCACACTACAGATCACTCATTTTGACCATTCTGTGTACTTTATCCCTATTAACGGGCAGTAAAAGTACGATTGGTGAAAACTACTAATCAGCGAGGTGGTAAAAAAACTCCCCACCGATTATAGTTTTACTTTATAGCGTTTCAATAGCTTTTAATACTATTTGCGTCGAATGCTTTGCAGCTACTGGTAAAAACTCATCAAAACTAATATTCGATTCTTTCCCAGCAATATCTGATAAAGCACGAATAACAACAAACGGAGTACCAAATTGATAACATACTTGCGCAACTGCTGCCGCTTCCATCTCAACTGCCTTCATTTGTGGGAAATGTTGACGGACTGCTTCTACACGAACAGGATCATTCATAAAAGCATCTCCTGAGCAAATTAAACCAATACCAAATTGGTGCTCTCCAACAGCCTTCACTGCCTCTTCAGCCACTTTCATAAGTCTTTCATCTGATTTGTAAGCTGCTGGCATACCAGCCATCTGACCAATCTCATAACCGAAAATCGTAACATCTACATCATGATGACGGACTTCATCTGAAATAACAACTGCGCCTACTTCAAGTGTTTCGTCATAACCTCCGGCAGAGCCCGTATTAATAACTACATCAGGCTTAAATTCATGTAATAGAATGGTAGTTGACATTGCAGCATTTACTTTACCAATACCACTTTTTAATAAAACTACATCTTTCCCTTCATAAGTTCCAGTTGTATATTCACTGCCTGCGATTGTTGTGCTTTTTGCATTGTCTAATGCTGCTCGTAAAAGCTCTACTTCTTCTTCCATTGCGCCGATTACTGCAATTTTCATGTCTCTGTTACTTCCCTTCATTGTTTAACTCTATTAAAAATACTCAATCAAGTTATTTTCGTCAATAGGCGCCATTTAATGTATTTAGTTGCTCAAGTTTCACTGGTAACCAGCCCTCATTGTCAACCCACTCCATGTTGACGCGATACATTTTTGTCTTATCATTCGTTGAAACTGTCGCTACGGCCGTATTAGCACTGCCGTTATTTTGAATACGCCAAATAATCATATTGTCCTTTTCTATGCCTGTAACAGCTGTAACTGTTGCAACCTTTTCAGCCCAGTCAACTGATGTATCATCGTAAGAAGACACGTGCTGACCTGTTTGAGTTGTAGGCGTTGGCTTCCAATCTTTATTTGTTATAACCTTGTCAACAATTGGGTCATCGGATGTAGTTTCAATAGCAGCGTCCTTTTCAGATGATGGCTGTTCTTCTTTAGGCTCTTCTTTTGTAGATTCATTATCTTTTACTGAAACATCATTATTTTCCTCTTTAGAAGGCTTTTCTTTCCCATCTCCATCATCGTTCTTTTGCTCTTGTGCTGGTTCGTCTTTCACGGCATTTCCTACATCATCCTGCCATTTAAACACGTATGTTGCAGTTATAATAATCAATATCACGACAATACCAATTAAAACATTCAAAAGTTTATCTAGCTTTTTATTACGAGATGGCTGCAAATGACGACTGCTTCTAGTTTGTCGTTCACTCATGAATTCTCCCCCTCTCTAGCCAATATTCTATCAAGTTCAACGGGACTTGCAAAATAATTGTGCTCATGTATTTAATCAAAGATAAAATAAAAGCTCTCTTGACGTTCATTTCAATGGATGCTGTCCCTTGATGTAAAAACTTTCATAAAAGAGGAAATTAAGATAAAAGCAGCTAGCTCTCCTTAAAAAGATAAGCTAACTGCTTGTACAAAATTATTTGATTGAAATAATTTTAACTTTCATTTCGCCACCAGGTGTTTGTACGACAACCTCTTCGCCTTCAGCACGACCTAGCAAGCCTTTAGCAATTGGTGATTCATTAGAAATACGGAATTCCATTGGATCTGCCTCAGCAGAACCAACAATCGTATACGATTCCTCATCTGTTGATGGTTTACCATTAATAATTTCTACAAATGTAACCGTTTTCCCTAGTGAAACTACACTGTTGTCTGTTTCATCCTCAGAAATAATAACTGCGTTACGAATCATTGATTTTAATGTAGAAATACGACCTTCTAAAAAGGCTTGTTCTTCTTTAGCTGAATCATACTCAGCGTTTTCAGAAAGATCTCCGAAGTCGCGAGCGATTTTAATACGTTCAACAATTTCTTTACGTGTTTCTGTTTCTAATTTTACTAATTCTTCTTCTAATTTTCTTTTACCTTCAGCTGTCATTGGGTATTGTTTTTCGTTTGCCAAAGTCCTTCACTCCTTATTTCATCAATACAAAAACATAAAACTCGACCAAATGCCATGTGTGATGCATTTAATCGAATTTTATTGTTTTTAATCGGTTTCAAAATTCTCTTTGACCTAATAGTATGCATGCTTTTCAAAAATATGCAATGATTCGCATGTAAATATTGTCAATACCACTCTATCTTATTACAATACGTTGTCAGTTTCAAGAATAGTTTTAATTTTCGTGACCATCAAATCAATTGCAACTTCATTATCCCCACCCTCAGGGATAATAATATCAGCATATCGTTTCGTCGGCTCAATAAATAAGTTATGCATTGGACGCACTGCAGATAAATATTGTTCGATTACAGAATCTGTTGTACGTCCACGTTCTTTTATATCACGCATAATACGACGAATAATACGTAAATCTGAGTCCGTATCTACAAATAATTTAATGTCCATTAAATCACGTAAATCTGCATCCTCTAACACTAAAATACCTTCTAGTATAATAACATCTACAGGTTCTACATGAACAACTTCTTCTGCTCTTGTATGCTGTACATAATCATAGACAGGCTTGTCAATTGGTTGACGTACCAATAATTTTTTTATGTGCTTAATTAATAAATCATTATCAAACGCTAACGGATGGTCATAGTTTGTACCTAAACGCTCCTCAAACGTTAAATGACTTTGATCTTTATAGTAAAAATCTTGTTCAATTACAACTACTGAATGATCACGGAAAACATCATAAATAGCACGGGTCACACTCGTTTTTCCTGAGCATGAGCCACCAGCGATTCCGATGACAACTGGACGCTTCACTGCCATTAATTATTCTCCTTTCGCATCATGTTATGCGGTTTTAATAGTGTGTCGCATTTAAATTTAACAATTTGTAGTGGATGACGGGCAGCATCTAAGCTATTGCCATCCTCATCCCAAATTTCACCCATTGTAAAACGGAAATTTTCGATTTCTGGTCCAAAGAATTCTACCTCATCGCCAGGTTTAAAATAGTTACGTTGTTGCATTGTCACAATTTTCGTTTCTGGATCATGTTCTAAAATAAGTCCAGCAAACTCATACGTCGTTTTACGGCCATGTACACCAAACATTTGCTCCTCGTGGCCAGGTGCATCGTGGAAGAATGCTTCAGCCGTATCACGGTTAGCACATTTATCTAGTTCTTCAAGCCATTCACGTTTAATCTTGAAATTGTCAGGGTCAGCACAATAAGCATCAATCACTTTACGGTACACTGAAACAACTGTAGCAACATAGTGAATGGACTTCATACGCCCCTCTACTTTCAATGAATCAATACCAAGTTCAATCATATGTGGAATAGCTTCAATTAGCTTTAAGTCTTTTGGACTCATCGCAAAAGGTGCGTGATTATCATCGAAAAGTGCCTTTTCTTCATCATCTTCTAACTCATACAAATCATAGTCCCAGCGACAAGATTGACAGCAACCACCACGGTTAGAGTCACGAGCAGTCATGTGATTTGAAAGTACACAGCGACCAGAATAAGCGATACACATTGCTCCATGAACAAATGCTTCAATTTCAATATCGACTTTTTCCTTCATCAGCTTCATTTCTTCTCCGCCAACTTCGCGGGCCAACACTACACGATGTAACCCTTCTTCTTTCCAATACTGTACTGCCTTCCAGTTTGATAAAGATTGCTGTGTAGATAGGTGAATTTCAAGCTTCGGTGCAGCTGTACGGCATGTTTCGATGATCAGAGGGTCCGCTACAATAATGCCTGTAACACCTGCAGATTCAATATCTTTTAAGTATTGCTCTAAGCCGTCCATATTTTCATTGTGTGCGAAAATATTTGTCGTAACATAGATTTTTGCACCGTATTTATTGGCAAATTCAACACCTTCGCGCATTTCTTCAATTGAGAAGTTATCTGCGTTTGAACGTAGGCCGAACTCTTGTCCACCGATAAATACAGCATCTGCACCGTAATGAACGGCAACTTTTAATTTTTCTAAACTACCCGCAGGGGCAAGTAGCTCTGGTTTTTTTGTAATGACACGTTTACCGTCGACAATCTCACGGATTTTGTCATTTTGTTCTAATGCTAACGCCATGTTCTTGCCACCTCCTAGTAAACTGTTTCCTTGAAGATAAAGCCAGTATCAAGAGGTCTGATGGCAGGCTGAATGTCTTCAATTTTTGCTAATAAATCATCTTTAATATCTTCATACGCATCTTCTGATTCGTCAAAATATGTGTCAATTGCTTGACGATAAGCTTCTGTAACTGTGATTACATATTCTGGTGTTTGAAGGACACCCTCAATTTTCAATGCATCAATACCACCTTCGAATAATTCACCAAGCTCATCAATAATGCACATATCGTTTGGACTGAAAATATGCGTACCGTTAGCATCCTCATAAATTGGATATTTATTATTACGTTCATCATCATGAAGGAACATATTGCGATTTTCCTTACGATTCTCAATTTCCATTACTTTATCCTGATACAAGAAATAATGGCCAAGTAATGCACGCTTTGATTGGAACATACATGTCATCCCATGTACTTGAACTTCAATCTCTACTTCCGCATTTTCTTTAATTTCAAGCACTTCATCTAAAGAAAGTTCACGAGCAAGTACTGCGCGAGTTGCTCCACGTTTCCCCCAATAATTTACCGTAAACCAGTTTGTGGCAATCGTTTCTGGACTCCAATGTAACGGTATTGTTACACCTTGCTCACGACGGATGATTACTACTGCTGGATCACCGTAAATTAAACGGTCAACGCCAATACGTTGCATTTCTTTTAAATACTCGGCAAGTGCATCCAATTTTTCATTATGGAATAACGCATTTACCGCAACATAAACTTTTTTACCCGCTGCATGAATCAGCTTTGTAGCTTCTTCCACTTCATTAACAGAAAATTCTCCTGCTAGGCGAAGACCAAATTGTTGTTCACCAATGACAAAAGCATCTGCTCCAGCCTGTAAAAGTTCTTTTACATGGTCCACTGATTGCGGTGTAACAAGCAATTCAGGTTTTTTCATAATAGTCACCTCTTCAAACATAGTAATAAACCATCACCGACTGGTAAAAATGCACTTGTATAATCAGGGTGCTCCATAATCCATTCGGTAAAGTTTTTTAAATTGCGAATCATTGTACGCTTGCGACGTGGTACATCTTTTAAATCCAAATCTGATAAGCCATGCATATACATATTATCGATATACAGAACTCCACCAGATTTTACAAGAGGTGCATACTTTTCGAAAAAGCGTTGATATTGTCCTTTTGCAGCATCAATAAACACCGCATCGAATGTTGTATGAATGGCCTCATCGTTCACCTCTAAGGCATCTCCTTCAATGACCGTAATCCGATCTGATACTGTAGAACGTTCAATATAGGCCTTCGCTCTTGCAACACGCTCTGGATCTCGCTCGATTGTAACGATTTGCACATCCGGTAAAGCCTCCGCCATTCTTATTGCAGAATAACCAATTGCTGTACCAATCTCTAAAATTTTCGACGGATTTTGAATACGTAGCAGTTGGTTTAGTGCATCAATGCCTGCAAGTTGCATAATCGGCACATGATTCTCCTCCGCAAATGCTTCCATTTCTAAAAGCAAATCATTACGTGGTTGAATAAATGATTGTATATATGCATCTGATAATTCCATTTTTAAGTTCACCCTCATATCAATTATGCCTCGGCATAATTGCGTCCGGAACGGGCTTTGTGCTTGCACAAAGCCCACTCTGTGACATCCGCCAGAGGCTTCATCATTTAGCACCAAAAAGAAAAAGACCAAACGCGATGTCTTGGTACTTCGTCATATAAAAATGAGCAATTGTTTTTTATCAGCTCAAAACAATTGCCACCACGTATATTATCCCGCATTAACGGACTGCTTGAATTATTCCATGCGGATTGATTAAAAATCACATTTTATAATAGCACGAAAATAGAAGGAAAGCTATTTTTCTTTCCTTCTATCCACATTATTGCTATATATTTTTTAATAATTTCAATTATTCCTCGGCTAAATGCGTCTCGAAACGACTGAAAAATAACTTAAACTCGCATTCATGTCATCACCTATAAGATGGAGAACTTTTGTAACTGACGTTACAAAAAACATCTGTAGCTGTCGTTTCACTTTCGCTACAAAAAACATCTGTAATTGACGTTGCACTTTCGTACGTAAACATTTGTTGAAAGAAGTTAAAAGTAATTACTCTGCCTTACGCAAGTATTTTTCTACTTTCTGTAAATGTTCATCATATGTTTTCGAGAAGTGGTTGACACCTTGTTTATCCGCTAAGAAGTAGAGGTAATCTGTTTTACTTGGATTTAGCGTTGCTTCAATTGAAGATTTTCCAGCACCCGCAATCGGACCAGGTGGTAAGCCTTTATTTTTATAAGTATTATAGACGTTATCTACTTCTAAATCTTTGTACATCACACGATCTTTGTGAGAGCCAAGTGCATATAAAACGGTTGGGTCTGTTTGTAGTGGCATCCCTTGATCTATACGGTTATAGAATACGCTCGCAATCGTTTCTCGATCTGTTTGGGCAGTAGCTTCTTCTTCCAGTAATGAAGCAAATGTTAACAATTGATGGACGGATATTTTCTTTTCAGCTAAAACATCGCTGTAACTCTTCACAAGCTTGTCCATAGCCCCTACCATTTCGTCTACAATTGATTCTAATGAAGGTTTTTCTTCAAAGTAAGAATAAGTTGCAGGGAATAAATAGCCCTCTAAATCATAGCGAATATTATCAGCTAAAACTGCATCTGTCACAAGCTCAGGGTATTTAGCCTTCATTTTTTGCACAAATTCATCGCTTGTTACTAGGTCCATAAATTCTTTTTGAGTGTATGGCGTTTTCTTTTCCACAATATTACCAATTTGTTCAAGTGTTAAACCTTCAGGAATTGTCATTGTAAACACTGGCTTACGGTAGACTTTCCCAGTTTTCAAACTCTCTATGATCTCATCAAATGTCATCGCCTGTGTCAAATCATATTTCCCGGCTTGGAACTGGGATTCATTTTTAAACTTAGCGTAGTATTTAAAAACACGAGCATCTTTAATAATGCCCTCTTTTTCTAGTAAAGTCGAAATAGAGCTTAAGCCAGAGCCAATTGGTACTTCAACCGCTATTGTTTTAGTCGCATCCGGATCGACTGGTTTTAAAGCACTCTTTACATAATTATAGCCAAATAAACCGATGACCCCTAATAGTAGAACAATAGAAATTGCAACAATAGCCACTATTTTTCTCACAATTTTTACCTCTGATTTTCTTTCTTGCATTTTTGAAAACATTTCTTGTTTTTTTGAACCGTTATTCACGGGTTTCCCCCCTATCACTTCATTATCATACTAGAAATCAACTATAACGACAAACAGAAATAGATAATTCAGTAAAAATAGCACACATAAAAAACTCTGAGTAGCAATTTACTACTCAGAGTTTTAATTATAAATCATTTAAGATATCTTCAACAAATTCCCATTCTTCATCTGTTTCAATTGGTAATAATTCTTCAATCGTTCCGTCATTTCCAGCTACATATTGGGCAGCAAAAATATCTCGTTCCTCCATTGGCTCGTCCGTTGCCAAAACATATAGTACATAGGATTTACCAAATTGTTCTGATGAAAATGTATGAATAACCTCGCATACCTGATCTGTTCCATCCTCATCTGTTACTGTAATTAACTGTGGCCCCTCTTCAAATTCATCTAGAAGTGTTAGGACTACCTCGTTAATCATTTCCGATACGAAAAACATATACATTCTAAAAAAATGTAGACACTCTACTATGACACAACTTTTGACTTTCGTTTTGTGTCTTCCTTATTCTCCGAGTCTGGTTTCGCCGAAGCTACTGCCATTTTGTATGACTCTCCAAAGGCTTAAATTCCACAGTATCGTTGCGTACACATCTAAGGCTTAGTTTTTTGACATCCGCCGGAGGATTTAGGCCAGCACGATGCTGGTCACTCAGGCGTTTTCACAGGATGTGAAGTTCTTAGCCTGAGTTCCTCTATTTCAGCGGATGTTTAGACACCTGCTGAAAGAAGTTAAGCTCCTTAGATTGAATAATTTGCTAAGTTAATGCTTGTGTTCAAATCTCTATCCATCTTTAATCCGCAAGAGCAGATAAATAATCTGTCTTTCAGTCTCGAATCGGATTTGATTTGTCCACAACTAGAACAAGTTTAGCAAATTTCCCAATGGACATTAATTCCATGCGTACCATCTCTCTTTCACTAAGATAAAATACTTTACCCTATTTAGAGAGGTTGTTAACATTTTTATAGTTGTATCTATTTTTCTTGTTCACACGAGGGCGCAACCCTTCATGCAGTCTTTCTCTCACGAGTAGACCTCTTATGCTTTCACATAAGCGCAGACTATATCTTCATCTTATCTTTTAATAAGAGCCACATTTTTCTTCCGCCATTCGCTTGCGGTTTTACTCTCCCTCAAGGAGATAGTCGTTGAACGTCTTCCTTGTCTCATAAGAGATTTAGGAGTTCGCTGCTAAACATCCATTGCCAAAGCACTTAGCGCTACCGTTTTCCGTTGTCACGATGATCCTTTACGGACACTGAGTAATTTTTTTCAGCCTATGCCATCCTTGTTGTTTTTTCTGCTTTCGCACCGTTACGTCTGCCGTTTCCAGCTCCGCTTTGGTCACAAGGCTTTAGGAGTTAAAAGCAATTAACGTGGAGTTCGCACCAATCGCTTGATACGAAGGGTATTCTGTTATAAATCTATACTTCTATACAGGTTTGTATAGTTTTATCTAAAATTTCTGCAACAGTTTAGTTACCCATTCCGCCTCTGTTTCAACAGGCTGCAAATTTGTCATTTCCCCATTATTATCATCATAATCGAAAGTCATAGCAGAAATGTCTCCAGGAATTTCATTACCATCTTCGTCGATTAACGAAAACAATACATATGATTTTTCTTCTGCATCAAAGGTGAAGACAACACGGCATTTTTGCTCCTTGCCATTCTCTCCAATGATCAGAAATTCTTGCGTTTCTTCGTTCATATAATCTCCTCCTTAATTAAGCTTAACTTTAATATGAGTCTTTAAATATCCAGTATCTTCCATCGATACTGAAACTATCTCAACATAGACTCTTCTTACAACCTCTTAGCTTCATTCTTCCTAAAGTAAAAAAGGAACAAGGAGTGCTTGTTGCCATCCTTGTTCCACACTTTTAAAGATTACGAATTACGATGATTATTCTTCGTTTTCATCTTCTAAAGCGTTTAATACGTCTTCTACCATATCCCACTCTGCTTCAGTTTCGATTGGTGTTAATTCACCATCTTCACCATTTTCAGATGGTACAAATGAAGATACGAAGATTTCTACTGAGCCATCTTCATCTTCTTCTGCGCCTATCATAGAGTAAAATACGTATGATTTACCAAATTCAGCTGATTCATGTACGTGAATCACTTCACAAAGCTGTTCATTTCCGTTCTCGTCAATCACTGTAATGTGTTGTACGTGTAGTTCTTCTTCATGGTTATGTTCGTGCGCCATGTCTTGTCACCTCATCAATTAATTTTTGCTATCCAAGTAGCCTTGTAAAATCATCACAGCAGCCATTTTATCTATGACTTGCTTACGCTTTTTGCGACTTACGTCCGCTTCGATTAGCATACGCTCGGCAGCCATCGTTGTTAAACGTTCATCCCAAAGTTTGACCGGTAGTGAAAATGTTTCTTCTAAAAGCTTTTTATAGTTTTCAGAAGCCTCTCCACGTGGTCCCACCGTATTATTCATGTTTTTTGGGTATCCTACGACAAATTCTGTTATAGCATACTCCTTCACTAGCTCGGCTATACGCTTAATGCCGAACTCGCCAATAGCTTCATCAATTTTTACGGTTTCAATACCTTGGGCTGTCCACCCTAGAGCATCACTTACAGCAACGCCCACGGTTTTAGACCCAACGTCTAATCCCATAATTCTCATTTCTAGTCCTCGTTATTCTTTTTAATATAAAACTTAACAAGCTCTTCTAGAATTTCGTCACGCTCAAGCTTGCGGATTAAATTACGAGCATCCTGATGGCGAGGAATATACGCCGGATCACCAGAAAGTAAATAACCGACAATCTGATTGATAGGGTTATATCCCTTTTCCTCTAATGAAGAATGTACTTTCAACATTACCTGCTTGACTTCCTGTTCCATTGATTCTTCTGGAAAATTAAATTTCATCGTTTGATCAAATGAACTCATGACCAGCACCTCGCTTTCAGAAATAAGGAGATGTGCAAAAAGCTCATCTCCAATTTCTCTTTATTATAACATGTTTTGGCGTATTATCAATTATGCCTCGGCATAATTGCGCCCGAAATCGGCTTTGTGTTTAGGCCTGCACGAGGGCCGACACGATGTCGGTCATTTCGGTAATGCCACAGGACGTGGCGTTTTTACCGATGCAGGTCAGTTAGCCGTTATCGCATGGATGCGATGATCTTAGGCTAACATCCCCTAAGAACTCCTTTTTCCGATACCGTGACATCCGCCGGAGGATTTAGGCCAGCACGATGCTGGTCACTCAGGCGTTTTCACAGGATGTGAAGTTCTTAGCCTGAGTTCCTCTATTTCAGCGGGTGTTTGGACACCCGCTGAAAGAAGTTAAATGGATTTAACATAATCATACACAGAAAGTAGTGCTTCATCAAGTTTTGACGCTTCTTTTGCACCCGCCATCGCCATATCTGGACGACCGCCACCTTTACCACCACATGCCTCTGCTACCATTTTTACGATATTTCCTGCATGGTAATTGCCACCAACTAAATCTTTCGTTACCCCAGCGCAAAGCATAACTTTGTCGCCATCGACAGCACCTAAAACAAGAACAGCTTTAGGCATTTTAACCTTCAAGTCATCCATCATTTGACGCAGTTGATTATTGTCCTTCGCCTCAACTTTAGTAGAAAGAACTGTTACATCACCAAAAGTCTGAGCAGCGTCTATAATAGCACCAGCTTGAGCATTAGCGATTTTTTGTGATAACGCCTCATTTTCACGTTGTAATTCTTTGTAGTCAGCTTGTAACGCATGTACTTTTGTCACAATATCTTTTGAATTTGCTTTTAATAAAGCTGCTGCATCGTTTAATAAAGCTTCTTCTTCTTTTACTGCTTCATATGCAACTTTACCTGTAACAGCCTCGATACGACGAGTACCTGCACCGATACCACCTTCTGAAACAATTTTGAAGAAGCCAATTTCAGAAGAACGTTTTACGTGAAGACCACCACAAAGCTCAATAGAATAGTCACCAATTGAAACAACGCGAACAACATCGCCATATTTCTCACCGAATAATGCCATTGCCCCCATAGCTTTCGCTTCATCGATGCCTTTTTCTTCAATTACGACCTCTATATCATCCCACACTTTTTCATTTACGATACGTTCAATTTGTTGTAATTCCTCTTTTGTCACTTGGCCGAAATGAGAGAAGTCGAAACGTAAACGATCGGGTCCTACATATGAACCTGCTTGATTTACATGATCGCCCAGCACGTCTTTTAATGCACGTTGCATGATATGTGTAGCTGTATGGTTTTTAATAATCAAATTACGTTCATCACGGTTCACTACTGCCTTCACCGCATCTTCAACATGCATTTCGCCAGATTCTACAAGTACTGTATGAAGGGGTTGACCATTAGGTGCTTTTTGTACATCTTTTACAATAGCAGTAAAGCTATCATTTGAGATAACACCACTATCCGCAATTTGACCACCCATTTCAGCATAGAATGGTGTTTTAGCTAAAACAACTAGTGCTTCTTGACCTTCAGATGCTCCCTTTGATACTTGACCATTGACAATGATCGCCGCAATTTCTGTGTTTGTCGTCAATGTATCATAGCCTACAAATTCACTTGCAACAGTCAAGTTGGCTAGTACTTCATTTTGTACTTGCATAGAATCTACATCTTGACGAGCTGCACGTGCACGTTCACGTTGTTCTTCCATCGCTACTTCAAAACCTTTATGATCTACCTTCATGCCTACTTCTTCTGCATACTCTTCTGTTAATTCAATTGGGAAACCGTAAGTATCATATAAACGGAATGCATCTGCACCTGGAATATAGTCATGTCCAGCTGCTTTTTGGGCTTCTACTACTTCGTTAAAGATTGCAAGACCTCCGTCTAATGTTTCATGGAAGCGAAGTTCTTCATTTTTAATAACACGTTGGATAAATTCACATTTTTCCGTTACCTCTGGGTAGAAATCATTCATAATTTCACCAACAGTTGGTACTAATTCAAACATAAATGGCTTTTCAATGCCAATTTGTTTTGCATAACGCACAGCACGACGTAGTAAACGACGTAATACATAACCACGACCTTCATTTGAAGGAAGCGCGCCATCACCAATAGCAAACGCCACTGTACGGATATGGTCCGCGATAACTTTAAATGGTGTATTAACATCTTCTTCTGAACCAAAGATTTCGCTTAACGCTACTTCACCTGGACGTTTGTACTTACGATTTGCAAACTGTTCGATTTTTTCAATAATAGGCATGAACAAATCAGTATCAAAGTTAGTTGGCACATTTTGAATAACTGATACGATACGCTCTAGACCCATACCTGTATCAATGTTTTGCTTTGGAAGTGGCGTATATGTGCCATCAGGATTATGATTGAATTGAGAGAACACTAAGTTCCAAATTTCAAGATAGCGTTCATTTTCACCACCTGGATACATTTCCGGATCATTTTCATCTGAACCGTATTCTTCCCCACGGTCATAGAAAATTTCCGAGTTAGGACCAGATGGACCTTCACCAATATCCCAGAAGTTCCCCTCTAGTCGGATTAAACGTTCTTCAGGAATACCAATTTCGTTATGCCAAACATCATATGCTTCTTGATCTTCAGGATGGATAGTAATCGATAAAAGCTCTGGATCAAAGCCCATCCATTTTTTATCCGTTAAGAACTCCCAAGCGTAATGAATAGCTTCTTTTTTGAAGTAATCCCCAATTGAGAAGTTCCCTAACATTTCAAAGAACGTATGGTGACGAGCTGTTTTACCTACGTTTTCAATATCATTTGTACGAATTGATTTTTGAGCATTTGTAATGCGTGGATTTTCAGGAATAATACGACCATCAAAATATGGTTTAAGTGTCGCTACACCTGAGTTGATCCAAAGTAATGACGGGTCATTAATTGGCACAAGTGGTGCTGATGGTTCATGGTGATGACCTTTTTCTTTAAAGAATTCTAAATACATGCGGCGAATTTCTACTGCTTTCATATGAAAAGTTCCTCCCTATATGTTTTGTAAAATTACGATATGAATCCACAAGTCAATTTCGCCTTGGCGTAATTACGTCCGGATTTTGAATTGTGCACGCACAATTCATTCCTTCGAAAATCCGTGAGGTCCGCCGGAGGCATTATCTTTATTCAGTAGGTGTTTGGTACACCCATTGAAAAGGAACCTCAACCGCATTGAATCTCCTCTCCTTCAGGAGTGAGAGTCATTTGCTGAATGAAGATAAACAAAAAAAGCCCTCATCCCATAAAAGGGACGAGGACTTGTAATTGATCTCGCGGTACCACCCTAGTTGTAAGTAATAGTATACTTACCTCTTTAGCACTTGTAACGTCAGTGAACGGCAGTGATTAACTGCACTCTGGAGTAGCTTTCTGAATTTGCTATTGTGAGGATTTTTTCAGCCTAGAAATCCCTTTCTTTTACACGCACAAATACGTACTTGTTCCATCATCGTTTTTTACTATTTTCTAACGAGAATTATAAAAAAAATATTTTCTTCTGTCAATTACCACTATAATTGCTAATCGCAACTAAGCAACCATTTTTTTGAAATAAACCTATATACCACAAGAAATACGACTAAAAAATAAACTAATGGTCATTGTCGCAATTAGAGAATCATGGTATGGCAATGGTACATTCATTCCGAAAAAGCTTGTAATCACTGATAATGGCAACATAATTGTTGAAATTACTGTTAATAGATTACGAAAGGTGTGTTGATTAACCATTTTTATCCCTTCTAATTTAAGTGAGAAGGATTGAACAATACTGTAGTTATATGCATACAAATCAGCGCATGACAAATCCACCGCATATGCAAAATAAAGAAACCGTCAAAAAAAGAATACTAACATTTTTAAACGATTTCTTTTTCAAAGCTAATTATCATTTTTTAAAAAGGTTTCCACTCTATTAACTAGTGATTCCCTATCATAAGTTTTATAAAGTACAGTTGCTACACGAACTGGGTCACCAAAGAAAAAGCGCTCATACAGTGTTTGTCTTGTACCAAAGCTACTCATCGTTAAATCCCAAGCTAAGCGGAATTTTTTGACGCGCGCCTCTCCACCCTCCTGAGAAGACTGTAAATAATGTTCAAGATCACCATCATCCGCTGCAAATGCTTTTTCACTCGGAATAGACATTAACCCACTCGCACCAAGTAACTGAATTATTTCTGTGAAGGTCGGATATACTTTAGGGAAAATCTGAATAGCTACTAGTAATGTTGGATGATCAGGTCTGATAAAGCCAAAAACATCTTTTTTTGCCTCAATTTCAGACTTTAACAGTAAAGCCTTCATCGTTTCAAGTGACACAATAATATCAACAACTTTTTGCTGCACATGTTGGTAATCGCCGATACTGATTGTATCAACAATTGATTGTACAACACCTAAGACAAATTCTGTTTTGGCAATTTGACGTGAAAGAACTTGATGTAAACCATATGTTTGAAATCCACTTACGTTCATAAAGTTATTGGCAACTTCTACATTCCCATAATAAAAAACGCGTTCCCACGGGACAACAACATTATCAAATACTACAATTGCATCCATTTCCTCGAAACGACTACTTAATGGATGGTCAAAAACTGATTCGCCTCCAACAAATGACTGTCTACATAAAAACTTTAAACCTTTTGTATTACTTGGTATCGAGAAACCAAAGCCTTTTCCTTCATCATAGCCATTCGTTGATAAAACAAGGAGTTCATCTGTTATTCCTCCCTGCGTCGCAAGTAGTCTGGCCCCTTTAATTACTAATCCCTCATTTGTATTATCTACAATTTTAGCGGCAATTGTAACTTCGTCATCCTCAAAATAAAATCGGTTGCGATTTACTTGTGGCTCTATGAAAGTATGTGTCATTGTCAAATCATTCTCACGTGCATACTCATAAAAATTCAGTAAATGGTTAGGAAAACAGTTTGGCTTATCTTTTAAAAAATCTGCTGCTGATGCTAAAGCCATTAATGTTGTATTCATGTAATCAGGACATCTTCCCATAAAACCATGAGTAGATAATGCCCATTCCCGTGCTGCATTACGCCTTTTCACAAGATCTTCGACTGTTGCCACTTGAAGGAAAGACATACCTACACGCTTATTGCTTGTTGGCGACACATATGTCATTTTCTCAAGCAATTCCGTTTCATTTTGTAAATCAAAAAGCCTTGCTTGACTCTTCATAACTCCCTTAAATGCTGGATGCTCCGACACCTTCCCTGTGACAACTTTCCCATCAATATAAATATACGTTTGTAAAGCGTCAATACGATCAATATATTGCTGCCCTGTAATTACTGGCATGAAAGTCACCCCTAAACGTTACAAATGTTATACTCATTTAGTATATGAAATTGCCTAATATTAGGTTCCTCCGCAGACAACTGTACTATATTAAATCATCGATTTCACCAAACTGTACTACTTTGCAAATACAGATAGAAACCCTCCTTCATTGCACGATTTTTCAGTTATTTTAGATAAAAACGCTTTCAATTAGCACTTTTCTAACGAGTTCAATTTTATGTCACATTCATAAAAAAGCCTTCTTCGACTAGTACAGAATTGCTAGATTTTTCATATAAGTAGGTGTAAGATAGCTTCGTAACCAAAACAAGTACATCTTTTTATTAAAGGAGAACATATATATGAATCATCAAATCATCTCGTACGTAGCGAAAATGGAAGCTGCTTTAATGAGTAAAATGGAAGATCATACTGAAGAAAATCTTTTATTTTCTATTGCTTCAGAAATGATTGCCAAAGAAAAAGATCAATTTAAAAATGTTTGCCAAGCATATGAAGTCGTTAAACATCACCTAGTTGGCATCCACTAATCAAAATAGGTATAATCAAAACAAAACCCGATCAATTCAAATTGATCGGGTTTTGTCTTTTATTGCGCATATGGTAGAACCATCTTTTGGAATTGCTCAAATGTTGTTGTTTGATTACTGGACAAGCGTTTAATTTGATACACATCATCGTACGGATTGTTGTAGCCAAGCGCTGTTGAAAACGCCATTGTGAATCCCGCTTCCTTTACCGCATTTATGATGTTGGCATTATATTGCCCAAACGGATAAGCAAAAGCCTTTGCCTCAGGAATATATAATAAACTGCGCTGTAAATCCTGAGCAACCTCATGATATGGAATCAGGAGCATTTTGCCTTTATTCCCCACTAAATCGTGTAAATTGTAAGTGTGTGATCCATACGTATAGACATCTTGCATATTTGTCATATCCTGACGTGAAAGTGACTGTAAATCATTATAATTAAATATTTGGTCATCTTTAGAATTTTCATTGCGGTACGTAATTAAAAACTGTGTAGCTTTAAAGCCATTTTCTTTGAGCACCGGATATGCATATTCACGTGTCGATAATAAACCATCATCAAAAGTCAAAACAATTGAATACGCAGGCAATGTAATTTCATCGCGCATGAAACGTAATAATTCGTCCGCACTAACAGTTTCATAGTTCATACTTTTCAAAAACTGCATTTCTTTCGTAAATTGAACATCTGTCATTGTAGTACTTACATTTTTAAAACGTCCAAGCTCATCCTCTTTTAGAAAATGATGATACATCATTACTGGGACACCGCGATCTAGCGCTACTTTAGAGCTATGGATATATCCTTCACGGCCACCAAGCACCGTTACGTACCAACTACCTTCTTTGCGTAAAATCGGATAACGGCGATTTAAATCTAGCTTGGCAAATGGCTTTAACGGTTTTGCTGTGTAATCATAAATCTCACTGTTCGCAGAAATAGGGATAAGATACTCATTTTTCATGGCATTGTCCTTACCCATATTTTTATAAGCAGGAGTATTTATAAATTTCACTTTTGATTTTTCTGCATAAATATAGGATTTCCCCCAACGAACTTTTACATATGTTGGATCTTGTGCATCTACAACCTCTAGCTGTTGCCCTTTCAACAACGTAGCAATAGCCATTGGTTTTTCACGGCGGAAATCATAAAGAGTTACGTTTTCTAAAGCTTCGATGTAACCGTTTTGCTTACTAGGTGGCGGGGTTGGTTTTTCAGTAGGATTTGTAGGATTTGTAGGATTTGTAGGCTTTTCGGGCTTTGTATTTATTGGATCCTGGCCTTTTTCTTCTTTAACAAATTTACTATGTACAAATCCTAATCGTCCATTTACAGTAATACCGTACCAATTCCCCATTCTACTATAAATAGGAAAACGCACGCCTTCTGCCAATGTTGCAAATTGTACTAGCTCATCACCTGTATTATCATAAATTGGTGCATCACTTGTAGCGACAATATAATCCTTTATCTTTACAGTTGTTGGGACTGTATTTTTATAAGTTGTTACTGGTACAACCGTTGTGTAACGTTTATCAACATAACCGTAATAACCACCCCAACGAATTTGCCACCAATTTGCTCCGTAATCTTTTGTTACTTCAAAAGTTTGCTCTGCTGATAATGTTCCCACCGGTACTAGTGAGCCTGAACGATTATCAAAGACAGTTGCTTCCTCATTCACTTGGATGACGGTATTTTTTGCATATGCTTTTTCTGCAAAAGGTAATAGCATCATGAATAGAAGCAATAATAATATGCGTTTCAATATATTCACCTCATAAAAATTTTCATCACCATTTACTCATCTAAATAATCATACGGCGAGATACCATCCATTCCAATTAATGGATGGATATATGGTTCCGTTTCGACCGTTAGTTTACTGTCAATGGATGGTTTTTCTTTCTGTAAATCGTCTTTCAAAGGAATCGTTTCTTCTTCCGCAACTTCCTCTGCTATATTCATTGGATTGAGTCTTGCACGTAAGGACGTAAAGCGCTGTAAATCATCCGTACGTTGTAAGCCATCTGCTAGCACATCTGACTCACCACATAAAATCAAGAAATTTTTTGCACGCGTAATACCTGTATATAATAAATTACGACGCAACATTTTAGAATAGCCTCGTACAACTGGCATAATAACTGTTTGGAACTCAGAGCCTTGCGATTTATGAATAGAGCAACAATAAGCAAGTGTCAATTGATTGAGATCACTACGCTGATAAGTTACTTCTATACCATCGAATGACACAACAAGCAAATCTTGTTTCTCAATTGTTTCCTTCGCCTTGATAATACTGATGACTTCACCCATATCACCATTAAAAACATTGCTTTCAGGTTGATTGACAAGTTGTAAGACTTTATCCTTTATGCGATATGTGACATCACCAAAGACAAGCTCTTTTCTAGTACCAGTATCGTTTGGATTAATTAGCTCCTGAATCATTTTATTTAAATTGTCAATTCCTGCTGGACCTTTGTACATTGGTGCTAACACTTGGATATTACGAATTTCTTGACCTTTCGCAACCGCACTTTTCACAACCTGTGTAACAACGCTTGCTACTTGATCTGAGGAGGCTTTAATAAATGAACGGTCAGTGGTTTTTACAGTTAAATCATTAGTGATCTGACCACGTTTAATTTGATGAGCAAGTTCAATAATTGTTGAGCCCTCTGCTTGTCGATAAACCTCTGTTAATTCCACAGTAGGTATTTGCTTGGAAGCTAACAAATCCTTTAATACCTGCCCTGGACCTACTGGTGGGAGCTGATCCTGATCACCAACAAATACAACTTGCACATCCTCATGCAAGGATTTTAATAATTGATGCGCGAGCCAAGTATCGACCATCGACATTTCATCTACAATAATGAGTTTCCCTGTAACTTCACGTTCAGTTTCTTCCTCTTTCTCCTGACCAGTAAAGCCTAGCAGTCGATGAATTGTCATTGCTGGAAGTTCTGTTGATTCCGATAAACGCTTGGCAGCACGTCCTGTTGGAGCACATAAAATAATCGGAAATGGCTCTTCTTTTTGTGCGTATTCCTTCGGGTTTAATGATAGTCCGTGTAACTTTGCATACACTTCTACTACACCCCGAACAACAGTTGTTTTACCAGTACCAGGACCACCAGTTAAAATCATAACAGCTGAGTTTAAAGCTTGCTCAATAGCATTCGCTTGTGTTTCAGCATATGTGACATTGAGCATTTCTTCTGTTTCGCCAATCGCTTTACGTATTTCGTCTTTGCTAAAATGTTCAGCTTTATTGTTACGTTCGATTAAAGCTAATATTTTTGATGCAATTCCGACTTCTGAGAAATATAGAGATGGTAAATATAATCTCGTCTCTTCCCCACAAATTTTACTTTCCTCACGCAATTCGATGCAAGCTTTAGAAATGGTCTCAAAAGGAATTTCTTCTCGTTGGCTTTGCTCAAGAATATCTTTTACTAGCGGTAAAACATGTTCTGCATCTAAATACACATGCCCGTCCGATAAAGCTGCTGTATTTAGAGTATGTAAAATCGCCGCTTTAATACGGTCTGGATGATTGCCAGTAATCCCTAATTTTGCACCTAGCTCGTCGGCACGAAAGAAACCCACACCCTCTACATCTTCAATAAGGCGGTATGGATTTTCAGTTAATAATTCAACTGCCTCTGTTCGATATGTTTGGTAAATTTTCATGCCGAGCTGTGGTCCGAAACCCCATTCATTAAGTTGAATCATCACTCGTTCTAAGCCTAGATTTTGTTCAATTGTACGATGGATAACCTCTTTTTTTTCAGCAGATAGTCGAGGTACAGCATCAAGCGCATTTGGATCCTCTAAAATAAGACGTAACGCATTCGCCCCGAGTTTCTCTACGATTGTTTCAGCAGTTTTTTTTCCTATCCCAACAAACAAATCACTCGATAAGTAATGAATAATCCCTTGCTCTGTTGCCGGCACTTCTTTTGTAAACGTCTCAATTTGAAATTGCACACCATATTTTGGATGTTGTTTCATTATACCTGTAAAACGATATTGTTCATCCATTTGTAACGGCGGAAAATATCCAACAACAATTATTTCCTTATCCTCATACTGTAAGTTGGTCTCTTGAATTTTCACACGAACTATCGAATACATATTTTGTGCATTATGAAAGATAGAGACGATTGGACGTCCGAGTATAAAAAATTTATTTAGTTCAAATAAATCAAGATTCTCTGCCATTTGCGATTCGTCCTTTCGTGTTCATTTCAATCATTATATTTTACCACAGCATAATGAGAAAAATCGTGTAAAAAGACAATTCACTATATTTAAATCAATAATGCCTCGGCATAATTGCGTACCGGGAACTCCTTTCCGATTCCGTGACATCTGGCAAAGGCTTTAGACCAACAAATGCTTTTTGTGCGAAAGCGCAGTGCCACCGTAGCGGCAGCGGCAGATGTTTTTTGTACCGAAAGCGTAGCGACAGGTACAGATGTTTGGTTATTCGATGAAGAAGCGGCAGACTTCTATTAGCTGGCATTTTGCATTAGCTATCAGAATATTCGCTGAATGAATTCAACATTATTTTGACAAATGACATTTCGCCGCTATTATCAGCCTTTCCATGCTATGATATAGATAATTTGTTGCACGGAAGGATAGTGAAGCTATTGGAATTTAGACCTTGCATCGATTTACACGATGGCAAAGTAAAACAAATTGTTGGCAGCACTCTTGGTCATACGGATCAAGAAGTCATCGAAAACTTTATTTCAAACCATGACTCTAGTTATTATGCAAAAATGTTTGCCAAAGATCATTTAACAGGTGGTCACGTCATTATGCTAGGTGATGGAAACGAAGACGCCGCATTAGCAGCGCTTGCAGCATATCCTCAAGGTTTACAGGTTGGTGGCGGCATTACGACGGAAAATGCAAAAAAGTATATTGATGCGGGCGCTTCCCACGTTATTGTCACATCATTTATATTCTATGATGGTAAGCTCCATTTAGATCGACTAAAGCAATTAGTACAGACTATCGGTAAAGAGCATCTTGTCATCGACTTAAGCTGCCGTATGCGTGATGGAAAGTGGTTTGTTGTTACTGATAAATGGACAAAGTTTAGTGATTTTGAAGTAAATGCTGAGTCTGTTGCGTATATCGAAAATTTCTGTGACGAACTACTTATTCACGCTGTTGATGTAGAAGGAAAAAAAGGCGGTATGCAGGAAAGCTTAGTGCACGATTTAGCCGCTTGGACAACAATTCCAACAACATATGCTGGTGGCGTCCGATCTCTAGACGACTTAAAGAAATTTAAAAAAATCGCAAATGGTAAGCTTCATGTTACAATTGGTAGCGCTCTTTCAATTTTCGGTGGAGACTTGCCGTATTCAGAAGTGGTAAATCATTGTAAAAAAGGCGGGGTATTGTGAAATTAATATATAAAGATTTTGTATTTCCTTTTCGAGAAACAAATTTAGAGCGCATTGTAGATGGTAAATATTTCAAGGTAAATACAAAGGATGCTTCACTTTCGTTGCATATACAGCTAGATAATGAACAAATGCTGCTTGAGTTTTCAAAATCTTTAAAGGCAACATGCGGCTTCCTACGAGATCAAGAAACAGAAGCGTATATTGGTACTTATATCGATTTACAAATATTTGTGGATGAATTTAATAAACGATACAACTTAAATACTGAAATTATCGTTTAATAACTAAGGGGACTAAAAATCCCCTTTTTTAGTTGAAACAAGGCTCATCACCAAAAGTTGTGGATGACATTTGTTAAAACATATACTATGTAAATAAGTTGATTGGAGTGGAGGCTGGGTGACTCCTTGGGGATCAGCGGTAGAGGAACGAAAGCTAAGAGCATCACGTCCTGTGATAACGCCTTCGTAACCTACATCGGTGCTGTTGCTGTCGCTGCGCTTTCGCACAAACAAAACCCTCTGCTGCCGCTTCGTTACACTACGCTTTCGCGCAAAAAACATCTGTAGGCCCGAGACCCTGGAGCGAGCAAACAGAGGAACGAAGGCTAAAAGCATCACGTCCTGTGATAACGCCTTCGTGACCAACATCGTGTTGCCCCAAGCGGCTCATCGGACGCCCTCAGGGAAGCGCCCAGTCGGAACGGAAATCAACCACACGTTTTGGTGATGAACCTGAAACAAGAATACTACACATAGTTTAGAGCACAAATTTCTATTTAGTAGCTATTTTTGCTATTATTAATGACATCACAACAAGAGAATTTCATTCATGTTACTTGGTAAAAGAAAGGATTCAATGAAGTATGAAAAATGAACTCGAAGCAACCACTTTAAAAAATCTACAAGCAGAATTAAAACGTTTCTTTTTATCCTATAGATTTGCCTTACAAGAAATTGAAACGAAAATAAATATTTTACAAGAAGAGTTTAAGTTAATTCATGAATATAACCCAATAGAACATATATCAACTCGAGTAAAATCACCAAAAAGTATATTGTTGAAGATCAAGAAAAAGAACCTTGAGCCTTCTGTCGAAGCGATTCGTGAAAACATTCGTGATATTGCAGGTGTGCGAATCACATGCTCCTTTGTAGAGGATATTTATAAAGTGAGTGCGATGCTACAGGCACAAAATGATATTGAAGTTGTGGATGTAAAGGATTATATTAAATTCCCAAAGGAAAACGGCTATCAAAGCTTGCATCTTATAATAAAAATCCCAATTTTCATGTCCGACCGTGTAGAGAATGTGTACACCGAAATTCAAATCCGTACAATCGCAATGGACTTCTGGGCTAGTCTTGAACATAAAATCTATTACAAATACAACAAGGAAGTACCTGAACATATCCGTTTCGAATTGAAAGAAGCTGCTCTTCAAGCAGCAGAACTGGATCGAAAAATGGAACGACTTAATGAAGAAATAAATATTTTAAAAGCGAACGAAGCAGAGGCGTCATTAGATGCAATGCCTATTGTACAATTAGCACAATATTTATCTCAACTACCACTTGATTTTTCTTCCGAAGATGATCGAGATTAATCTCACGATAAAAAAGGATGCCGAATTACTTCGGCATCCTTTTTCAACTATTCGCTATTTTAGTTAAATCTCTGTGCAATCATATCATAAATATAACGCGCTTGGTCGTATTCTGGCTGTAATGTAAAGGCTTGTTTCAAGTGGTACATGGCATCTTCTGATTGTTCAGTGGACACCGCATAAAGTACACCTAAATTATAATGTGCATCTGCGTTATTCCAATCCTGCTCGATTAAATAGTCTAATTCTTTCTTACCCTCTTCAAACATTTCTAACGCACATAGCACAATTGCATATGCTAAACGAATTTGTGTGTCTTCTGGGGCAAGCTCTGAAGCTCGTTGTAAATATGGCAGTGCAAGCTTGGGATTTTCCATTCGCTCAAAGCATTTGCCCATCATATAATAGACATCTGCACCCTCAATGTTATGCTTTAACGCTTGCTCATAAAGCTTTACTGCTTCCGCATATCGTTCCGCATTATAATATAAATTTGCTAAGCCATAATAAGCAGTTGCTGCTGTTTCATCAACAGTGATTGCTTTTTGAAAGAAACGCTCTGCACGTTCAGTATCCTCCAACACCGCCAAGAGATTTCCAAAATTCACATAACCAATTGCGTTTTCAGGCTCTGCTTCAATTGCTTGTGTAAAAAGTTGTGCAGCATCCTCATAACGCTTTTCTTGAAATGCTTGTATGCCCTGCTCGTTAAAATTCATTGTTTTTGTTCACCTCTATGTAGCGAAAGACTGCCTAAATTCTATACGCCTTAGGAAAGGCAATATAAGCAGTCTTTTCGCGAATTATCCTACATATGTTAGTTTTTCATTGTTTTTAAAGACTTCGTCGATTGTACCGCCACCTAAACATTCTTCACCGTCATATAATACAACAGCTTGTCCAGGTGTGATTGCACGTACTGGTTCAGCAAACGTAATATGTGTACGTCCATCCTCTAGAATTTCTACTTCCACTGGTGTATCTGTTTGACGATAACGGAATTTTGCTGTGCATGAAAATTTCCCGGGCAATTTTTTTGTCGAAGTATAGTTCATTTTCACAGCAGTCAATGATGTAGAATATAATGACTCATGATGGAAACCTTGTCCAACAAGTAACACATTGCGTTCCAAATCTTTCCCTAGCACGAACCAAGGCTCACCATCTCCACCAATTCCAAGACCATGACGTTGACCAAGTGTATAGTACATTAATCCGTCATGCTGGCCCATTACTACGCCATCCATCGTCTCCATCTTACCAGGTTGAGCAGGTAAATATTGACTTAGGAATTCTTTGAAATTACGCTCTCCAATAAAGCAAATTCCTGTTGAATCCTTTTTCTTTGCTGTAGCTAATCCAGCTTCCTCCGCAATTTTACGGACTTCCTTTTTCTCAATATGTCCAATTGGGAACATTACATGAGCTAATTGCTCCTGTGATAATTGGTTTAAGAAATACGTTTGATCTTTATTTTCATCTATACCGCGTAGCATTTTCACTTCGCCTTCACTACTACGATCGATTCGAGCATAGTGACCTGTCGCTAAATAATCAGCGCCAAGATTCATCGCATGCTCTAAAAATGCTTTAAACTTAATTTCCTTATTACACATAACATCAGGATTTGGCGTACGCCCTGCTTTATATTCTTCTAAAAAGTATGTGAAAACCTTATCCCAATATTGCTTTTCAAAATTTACTGCATAGTACGGAATCCCTATTTGATTACATACTTTAATAACATCATCATAGTCTTCTGTAGCTGTACAAACGCCATTTTCGTCTGTGTCATCCCAGTTCTTCATAAATATCCCGATTACTTCATATCCTTGTTGTTTTAGCAAATATGCAGCAACCGAAGAATCTACCCCACCCGACATGCCGACAACAACACGAATTTGTGAGGGGTCACGTGTTTCTTTCATTATGGTCACCTTTTCTTTTATTCAAATATACAATTTTTAACAAATTATTTTTTCGCTAGTCTTTTCACAATCGCTGCTGTTTTTTCAGCCGCATGTTGTACATCAGTTTCCGTTAAACCTTGACCGAAGCTAAAGCGGATCGAGTTACGTAATTCCTCTGTCCCTTGTCCAAACATCGCAACTAAAACGTGTGATGGATCAATGGAGCCAGCAGTGCACGCCGAACCACTTGAAACGCAAATACCTGCCATATCAAGATTCACTAGAAATGACTCTACTTCCATACCAGAAAAACTTACATTTAAAACGTGTGGAAGTGTATTTTCTATATCTCCATTCACATGAAATGCTAGCTTTTCATGCATGAACACATCAAGCATTATTTTCTTAAAGCGATTGTATAGCGCACGCTTCTCTTCGCGCAACTCATTTGCAATTCGCACCGCAGTCGCAAAGCCAATCACTGCAGGTACATTTTCAGTACCAGCACGGCGCTTTTTCTCATGCGCTCCACCTAATGCATAACTAGTGAATGGTGTTCCTGCCTTTTGGTAAAGGAAGCCAATTCCCTTAGGACCATTAATTTTATGTGCGGAAACACTTAGTAAATCAACATGTAAATCAGTAACATTAATTGACTCTAAGCCATATGCCTGAACTGCATCCGTATGGAAAGTAGCCGTATGTTCACGTAATAAATCACCAATTTCAGCAATCGGTTGAATCGTACCAACTTCATTATTGCCGTACATAATCGTAACTAAAATCGTATCCTTACGTAATGCATTGCGCACATCTTCTACAGATACACGTCCATTTTCATCAACTGGCAAATATGTCACATCAAAGCCATCCCGTTCAAGCTTCTCACACGTATGTAACACTGCGTGATGTTCAATTTGTGTGGTAATTATGTGCTTTCCTTCAGCAGCACGTGCATATACAGTGCCAAAAATAGCCGTATTATCCGCCTCGGTTCCGCCACTTGTTATAATAATTTCCCCAGGTTGAGCACCAATTGATTTGGCTAATTCTTCACGAGCATCATCTAAATATTTGCGCGCCTCTCGACCTGCCCCATGAATACTTGAAGCATTTCCATAAACCTTTTGCATTGCGGTAGTCATAGCTTCTATTACTTGGTCATTCATTGGTGAAGACGCTGCATGATCGAGATAAATATATGAATTCATGTTGAAAACTCCTTTGTACGAAAAGCGCTAAAGATCCGTTTCCCTGCCATACGACATTGCGTTGACTTAGGTAGCGGTGCTTTAGCCTAAACATTTTAAATGTAGAACATATAGCCTTCTGCTACATTTTCCTCAGTATATTGTGCTAGATCCTCAATTGTCGTTGTATCCAATACATTTTTCACAGCATCACGAATGCGGAGCCACAACTCTCGCTGAGGTGCTTCTTCATTTTCAATTCCTTCTACTGGTTGAATTGGACCCTCTAACACACTAATAACATTAGCCGCTGAAATTTCACTTGGTGGATTCGCTAGCATATATCCACCATATGCACCGCGTACACTCTTCACTAAGCCTGAATTACGTAATGGTGATACTAATTGCTCTAAGTATGCTTCAGAAAGCTCCTTTTCAGCAGCAATTTTGCGTAATGGAATAGGTCCTTCTCCATAATGCTTTGCTAGTTCAATCATAATCGTTAGCCCATAGCGGCCCTTTGTAGAAATTTTCATTTTATCACCCTCAAATAGTCTAGTCAAAAATACTACAAACAGTATATCATAATCTCCTCTTGAAGAACTCGGAAATACTCTTAGGAGGTTATGATATACTATTAATTGCGCCTTGGTATAGTTAGGCAAAATACTATTATCGCTTCATTTTAGCGCAAAAAATCATTGAAAACTGTTGAAAGGGGGAATTATTCATGCAAAATGAACCACTCGCTTATCGCATGCGCCCTTTAACCCTTGATGAAGTTGTTGGACACCAAGATTTTATCGGTCCTACTACTGCTCTTTATAAAATGATTCAAAATGAACATATTCCATCTATGCTACTATACGGTGAGCCAGGTATTGGTAAAACGTCAATAGCGAATGCCATAGCAGGAAGCTCGAAGCACCCCTTTTTCGCACTTAATGCTACTCGTGCTGGTAAAAAGGACGTTGAGGATATTGTTCAGGAAGCACGAATCTCAGGGAAAGTCCTACTTTTTTTGGATGAAATTCATCGTTTTAATAAATTACAGCAGGATACTTTGTTGCCACATGTTGAAAATGGCTCAATCGTATTAATTGGGGCAACAACAGAAAATCCGTACCATGATGTAAATCCCGCTATCCGCTCGCGTTGCGGAGAAATATATCAACTAAAACGTTTAACGAAAGAGAATTTAATCGAGCTTATTAGAAAAGCACTTTCTGATGAAAAACGTGGGCTAGGTAAACATCATTTTGTATTAACAGATGATCAAATTGATCAAATTGCTGGAGCCGCTAATGGAGATGCACGGAAAGCATTGACTTTGCTTGAATCGATTTATTATGCAAGTGATGAAGTTGACGGTCAAACAATTGCAGCTGATCATATCATTAAGCATCTTATAGGTAGAATTGGTGTTTACGGTGATAAAAAAGGGTCTCATTTTTATAATTTACTGTCTGCATTGCAAAAATCTGTTCGTGGAAGTGATACGAATGCAGCATTGTATTACCTAGCACATTTATTGGAAACAGGTGATCTAGTAGCTGTCAGCAGACGCTTACTAGTTATGGCTTATGAGGATATAGGCCTTGCCAATCCTGATGTAGGTCCGCATATGCTTGCAGCCGTACAAGCGGCAGAGCGTTTAGGGTTACCCGAGGCGCGAATTCCGCTTGCAGGTGCTGTTATTGAAATGTGTCTTGCATCTAAATCCAATTCTGCAATAGCAGCTATTGATGCCGCAATTGTCAGCATTCATGATGGAAAAACAGGCGATATTCCACATCATTTACGCGATGCTCATTATGAAGGGGCAAAAGATTTAGGTCATACAGGCTATCAATATCCCCACAACAGCCCGATTGGAACATTTGGTGGCTGGGTTGATCAGCAATATTTACCCAATGAGCTTGTCGGTACAGAATTTTACAAGCCTGTCATTGCAGGTGAAGAAAAACGAATGGCCGGAATCTACGAAAAGCTAAAATCTTTTCATAAAGATAAAAAATAATATCCTACAAGATTATATTACTGGAAAATATCCGCTATTAATTTTCATAAAAATAAGGCACTTCAAATTTTAAACAAGAAGCGCCTTATTTTAAATTAAATACTATATCTCTTACTGTTTAACGCATATCTCATCGTTTAATTAATTCTCCTTAAAGTGATACTTTAACCAGTGGGGTTTCTCCATCTACCATTGATTATAATTTTCACCAATCGGGCTTTTATGGGCTGTTAATATGAGATAAAAAAACAGGATAGACTGCTAGGCAATCATCCTGTAAAGGTTGCTTTATTCGTTGTATACCGCTTACTGTAAAAGAGGTTCAATGTCTCTTCCTCATTTCTCATCGATGGTAACTTAGTCGTTTCTTTCTCATCTGTTTCATTTTCTTTGCCATATAAATAATTAACAAAATTGTAGGTTTGATTGAGTAAACTAGCAAACTCCTCGGAATTCTCCCGTACTTCAAAACGAATCGCTTTTACAGCTATTGCTTGGCCAATCGATCGCTCCCTTGATGGCGAGGTTTGATCATCATCTACATTATCATCTGTTGCTCTGTATAATACTTTTAATGCCTCATAAACTTCTTTGTTATCACTAAATCGTTCCTTTATCCACTGCAAGACAAATTGTAATAGGACAACGGCATAAATAAGTGACAACCATTCATCTTTAAAAGCTTTTTTCGACAAACGTTTAAAGTATTCCACTTGTGTCACGAGCTCGAATATGATTAAACGAATTGGATATAGGAGCGCATGTCCACTGTTGATATATAATTTTTCTTGATCTTTATACATTGCCAACCAAAAATCCCTTACGATCGAGATAGATTTTCTTGTCGAGAAAGCTAATGGACATTGGATAAGCCCCTGTTCAAGTGTTGGTTGTATAAGCCTAAGAAATAAAAGTTCTTCATCTTCACTTACTAATAAAAGTGGTTTTTCTAAGTTCGACAAATCAATATCGTTACCGTTTATTAACACTGCACAGCCTCCTTCCTACAAACCTTACTCATAGTTTTCAATTTTTTAACTATATTTCGACAAAAATCTATAAATACCTTTTAAGAAAAAAGTCCTTTTTTCATTTCCTTACAATAAAATTTTGACACTACCCTGACGATATTTCCATAATACCCCAATGATATTCAAAAAAAAAATCTGCAAAACTTTAAAAATGGAAACCCAACCATCCTCTCATCAAGCCCGAACGCTGTAAGGAATGGAGGTTAAACCACAAAAAGTAAGCAGATTCTAAATTGTTATTCTATTTTCTGAAAAGTGTTGAAAAATCAATTATACCGTAATTTCTTTATCAACAAATAGTTTAAATTGTTGCAAGCATTGTTTAACTGCACCTTTTTGTTCAAGTACTACATTTCGTAGTGATGTTGTTTTCTCTTCATCCTCTACTACTTCACTATAAAGTGTAAAAATAGCCAATAATAATTGTTCATTTTCTTCCTGTTCAATACTAGGTAAAGAAAAGGCAGCAATCGTTAATAATTGCTCAACTTTTTCAGGTGTTTTTTGTAGCGCGTTGGATGAATAATAAGTTGATGCCGCTAAAAAATAACATAGCTTTGCACAACAATCTATAAACAAATGCCAATATGTATTGGCACTTGGTATTTCACCCGCCCTTTCATCAACATAATTTTTATAAAATGTTGTAACTTGCGTATATAAAGGATTTAGTTCCCTCATTGCCTTCGGATAATTATTAGATGTATCCAAATAGTCAAATACAATATTATTCATTTTCTCTTGAAGCTTCACAATATCTAAATGATCACGAATTACTTGAATTTCCATTTTACCACTCTCCGATGTTCTCATTTGTTTTCTAAACGTCATTCCTACTCCCCTAAGCAGTCCTGTACATTCCAAACAAACTGATTTATTACCTATTGGAATTATTCAAATTATAGCAATAAACCAAATAAAGAAGTGGTGACATGAACAAAATAAGGCAATTTCGTGAATTAATAGCATTTTGAGCACGTAAGGCGAACAATTTTGATAAAATTATATCCTTTGTACATAATTATCAAATAATGATTGCTCTTTCGTTCGATCAACAATTTCTGCAATACTTCCTTGTGCATATTTTTTTATTCTTTTTTGTGGTATATAAAAATAAGCGTTGTTTGAAATTAACCAATCACTAAGCGTTAGTTCACTACCTGGCTGTTGATTTGTCAATATACGTTTATGACGAAGTATATCCGCCATTTTGTAAAAACCCTCTGATAGTTCATAAGCAGAAACATCAAAATTAAAAATAGGGCTCACAACCTGTCCAACATCAAAAATGTGTATTGTATGCCCTTCCTCATCAATAGCTAATTCCACTGTGCTAATTTCATCGAATAGGTTTAAACCCCTATATTCCATTTGATAGATTTGCTCCATTAATTAAATGTCTCCTTTTATAGGTTCTACATTAAATGTTAGAGGGGGCACAAAAGTTGTAGACCCCTTTTCACAACGCTCCTATTGTAACATAGAAAAAGTAGCTGTCTCCAAAGTCAATGGAGACAGCTACTTCTATAAACAGATATTTTTTGTGCGAAAGCAAAGCGACAGCAATCGAATTTTCTAGGATTTTTTCGCTTTTTAATTTTATCAAGAAATTATTTGAGTCTATCGATAAAAATATTGAATTTATCGCCTAACTTTTTATATTTATCGACATAACAGATTTTTTAAAGTTACTTTAACCTTGAACACGTGTAATTTTTACATCTTTTAAAATTGTATTCACTACCCAGCTTGCAGCAATTAAGCCTGCCACTGAAGGAACAAAAGCGTTAGAAGATGGAGGCATTTTCGCTTTGCGGATGGCTGCATCTGGTTTCCCAACATGCTCAACTACATCTGGACGAACGACAATGGGGCTCTCATCTGAGAATACAACCGTTACGCCTTTATGAATACCATCTTTACGTAGTTTCGTACGAATTACTTTTGCTAATGGATCTGTATGTGTTTTTGATATATCGGCAATTTTAAAACGAGTAGGATCCATTTTATTTGCTGCACCCATACTAGATATGATTGGAATATTACGCTTTAGACATTCCTTCATAAGATGAATTTTATACATCACTGTATCACTCGCATCAATGACATAATCTATGCCTTGCGAGAAAAATTCCTCATATGTCTCCTCCGTATAAAACATATGCATATCAATAACTTCACATTCTGGATTAATATCAGCAATACGCTCTTTCATGACACCTGACTTTGATTTACCGACCGTTGAAAGATAGGCAACTAATTGACGATTTACATTGGTAATATCTACATTATCCTTATCAACCAAAATAATGCGGCCAATACCACTTCGTGCACATGCCTCTGCAGCAAATGAACCTACACCGCCTACACCGAGAATGGCTACCGTTGTATTTTTTAATTTTTCGAGTCCCTCTGTTCCTATTGCGAGCTCGTTACGTGAAAATTGATGTAACATCCTTACACTCTCCGTCTATTGAATTTTTTATCCCGCTTTAACGGGCAGTAAAAGCCCGATTGGTGAAGACTAATAATCAGCGGTGGATGAAGACTCTCCTCTGATTAAAGTTTCACTTTATTAGTAAACCAAGTTATATACTAAGATAAAATCAAACCTATATTACATTTTATCATGATATTCATCAAGTAAAAATTATAACATGTAATCTTAATAAAATACTTTGGTCTCTAAAAGCCGATTTCTTACTAATAGGAGATCTGATTTTGTTTATTTTTGACTATATGGAATACTATCATTTTTTACTTTTAAAAATCCTCTTTGCAATAGTAATAAATTCTTTAACTGCTGGAGGTGCATCATCTACAGAGAGACAAGCTAATGATACATTACGCCAATTCGTTATACTCAAGCTTCTAATTTGTAAATGTTGCTGTGTTTTTAAAAACAATTCAGGACCAATAGTAACGCCGAGTCCTTCCTGCACCATGTTAGCTATTGTATTACAATCATGTACTTCAAAACGAATAGGAGGTTTTATATTTCCTAATTCAAATAACTCATTAATATGCCATTGATACATACCCGTTGGCATAATAAAAGGTTCATTTTTTAACTCCCGAATATTTACAATTTCATGTTGACTAAATCTATGACTAAAAGGAAATGCCACAACCATTTTATCCTTGATAAGAGGAATTATTTCAAATGTTGTAGTTGATTCTATTTCAACCACAAAGCCTATATCTACAATTCCGGTATGTAACCATTCGGTAATTTCTTCATAAGACCCTTCATAAAATTTGAATTCTATCTTTGAATATTTTTTCTGAAATTCAGCAAGTATTCTGGGTAATAGACATGAAGAAGCACTTGCAAAAGTACCTAAACGAATTGTACCTATTTCTAAATCTCTTGTTAAGGCAATTTCCTGATTGATATTTTCCAAACGTTTTAATATTTCTCTAGTATGAACCAGTGTTTTTTGACCTATTTCAGTAAGTGTAATCCCCTTTTTTCGATCACGATTAATTAAAATAACTCCCCATTCCGATTCTAGACTAGCCATGGCATGACTTACCGCAGATTGTGTCATATTTAATTGTTCAGAAGCTTTCGTAAAGCTTCCAAACTCAGCAATTTTACTAAATATTTCAAAACGAGTAATAGTCATGAGTGTTTACTCATCTCCTTAATTAAAAATATCAATTTTACTCATAATAGCATGTTAGATAAAATGATAACAACTTTTAAAAAGGAGTGAAAACATTGACACATTATGTCATATATTTATTAGCATTAGGTGCCTTTTTAACAGGTACAGCTGAATTTATCGTATCAGGAATATTAGAAATAATTTCCTCAGATTTAGATGTATCTATTTCAGTTGCTGGTCAACTAATAACCATTTATTCCTTATCCTATGCTATCGGAGCACTTATTCTAGTAATAATCACATCAAATTTTGCTAGAAAAAAAGTACTGATTTCTTCCTTGATAATTTTTTTAATTGGAAATATCATTGCTTATTTCAGCTTTAATTACGTTATATTGATGCTGTCTCGTGTGATGATGGCAATAAGTGGAGGTTTATTTATTGTTGTGGCTACAAACTACGCTTCCAACCTCGCTAAGCCTGGAAAGCGAGGGAGTGCTATGGCAATGGTAATTACAGGGTTCACAATTTCGTTAGCACTTGGAGTACCAATTGGAACATTTATTGCAGCACATATAGATTGGCATAACATTTTCCTTATTTTAGGGGTTATCACGTTATTTAATATCATTTTACTTACTAAATATCTACCTAAATTAGATGGGGAAACGCCAATGCCCATTAAGGAACAATTACTACTCTTAAAAGATAAAAGATTACTTAGTGGACTATTTATAACCGTATTTTGGATTCTCGGCTATACTTTTGTTTTTGCTTATATTTCTCCTATTTTGAGTTCGTATGCAGATTTTTCCATAGAAATGATAAGTATATCTCTTTTGATTCTAGGTGCTTCTGCGTTTATTGGCTCTCGTTTTGGTGGCTATGCTGTTGATAGGTGGGGATTTTCTCGTACGATATATTTAAGTCTTGTCATACATTCTACAGCTTTATTTGTTTTAACATTTACTATTTTCTCAACCATAGGAACGTTCATAACAATTATAATTTGGGCAACGGCAGCATGGACAACTACCCCAGCTAAACAATATTATCTGACTTCTTTAAAACCACAATCCTCAGAAATTATTATAAGTTTCGATACAACGATTATGAACATTGGTATGACTTTAGGAGCTGGATTAGGTGGATTAGTAATAGAATATTCAAGTGTTTTCAATTTAATATGGCTTGGGGGCTTAATGGTATTAGCAGCATTAATGATGTCAGTTTATTCATTTAAACTCAATAAAGACAAACAAAGTTCATATTAATTTTAAAATCACCAAGAATCCATTTTGTCATTTTTCAAAATGGATTCTTGGTCTAGGTTGCTATATTTCAAATAGCATTCGTTATTCCCACCGTTCATAATTTCTCTTAAAATCCTCTACAAACTCTGAAGCAAGTTGAACATCTACTTGCTTAAAAGCAGCAATTACTGCCCCGCCGATTGGTTGTAAAACCGGTGTCATAAATTGCATTGGCAGCTCATCAGCTTTTGCGAGTTGCTGTAATTTAGGTGTAATGAAAGCTTCATTATTAAAAATGCCACCCACCAATACGACAGGTACGTTCCCTTTCTCCCAAGTCATTTGAGAGTAACATGCTTTAATCGCCACATAATGTTTCTTGCATGCGTCTTCAATGATCTGGATAGCAATCTGATCTCCTTTTTCCGCCATGTCAAAAACATATTTACTTAACGGTGCAATCACTGTCCGAGGATGCTCTTCTCCATAAATACACTCTATTAATTGTGGTACATTTTTTACAGAAAAATAACGTAATACTACATCTGTCAATGCTGTTGGGGCACCTCGCCCATCATAGCTTTGAAAAATAGCCTTCAGCCCTTGAATACCTAAATCATAGCCACTGCCCTCATCATCAAAAAGATAACCCCAGCCACCTACTCTATGAAAATGTTGCTCACGATCGTAGCCCATTGTAATAGCGCCTGTCCCTGCAATTTGCACAATACCTGCCTGCCCAAGTGTGCCTGCATAAAGTGCAATTAGAGCATCATTATCAACAATCACATGTGCTGTATTAGGAACATATTGACGTACTATCGATTCTACAACTTCTTCTGCTTGTAGCTCTTTAACTCCAGCCATTCCAGCAAAACAACTATCTATGGTTGCAAATACTTGCGGATTTTGCTGTTGCAAATTTTGTAGTATATCATGAATCGTTAACTTAAAATATTGAATACCCATAGCTGTTGGGTTACTCCGGGTCGTTACTACTTTGGCATAAATATTGCCCTGTTCATCACAAATCACTGCTGACGTTTTCGTTCCACCGCCGTCAATCGCTAATACATACATATCTCTTTGCTCCTTTCTTTTCAATCCATTTCCCCCTGTCTTATTTGTAGTTGTTACTACAGAAAACATTGGTAAATCAAGATTAAAAAGGTTCATCATCAAAAGTTGTGGATGACTTTTGTTAAAACGTCTACTATGCAAATAAGTTGATTGGAGTGGAGGCTGGGCGACTCCTTAGGGATCAGCGATTACAAGGGATTAAGCACTTTCAACTAATGGCTTAATCCCTTCTTCTGTAATCATTTCGTAAAGCCAAATGATGCCCAAGGCTGAATATGTGCTAATAAAAATTGCTCTTCTTCTACAACTCTTGCCACAACATTTGTTGATCCGGCATTTGGCATTTCCTTTAAAACAATTTGGAGCTCACCCTTATAACGTACATCTAAATTATTATCGATTGTCACATCCCCAAATGTTAATGGATGATTATCATGTGCAGGGAAGTCACCATTTTTATATTTAACACGAGATTGAGTACTACGGATCACATACTCCGAAACATCTCCACGATTAAAATGTGGCTCTTTAAAAAGTATCGCTTCTTCTAAAATAGACATTTCAACAGACTGTTCAACCTTCAGCTCTAGCTTATGGCGATTTAATTGGCCTAATGCACGTATTTCTTCATCAGAAGCATACATATTGCCAATAATACAATCATCTATTAAACCAGTGTGCCATAAATCCTTTGCTTGCACAGTAATTGGCAAATGACGATGCTCTTCTAATGTTGGCAAGCCATGCTCAGTTTCCTCCCAAGGTCCAAACTGAGCATGCTGCGATGAAATCATAGCTGCTGTTCGAATATGATTCGCTTTAAATTGTTGAGATGATTGTAAAAAATGTTGACGTGAAAGACCTGTAAAACGTCTCGGATAAAAATTATGGCAGCCAATAATATTATCTTTATTCGGTTGATAGGATAATATAGTTTCTACATATTTCGTGCCGTTACTAATATTTAATTCTATTTTTAAATTACTTGCATCGAGAGACATAAACGCTTCTTCCTGGCCAGTGAAACCCATGTCTAAGCGCAATGCAGCTAAATGATAATGCTCCTTAAAGTAACCAATATCTTTATAGGTTAAGCCTAAATCTTCAAAGACGGCTGGTGCAATATCAGCAGAAATTTCAAAGCCAAGCTGCTGCGCAAATTTATTGATTTGCTGTAATTTTTGTCTTTCCTGATCGTTATTTAACGACATAAGACATGTAAATATTCGATCAAAACCATTGTCATGAGCGAGCTGAACGTACCGCTTCATATCTTCTAATGTACTGTGCTGAGGATATAGTGAAATCCCTAATCTTCTCAATTCAAAGACCTCCGTTTAGTTTACAATTACACCTCTACTTTTTGACCTTCTGATTGTACTACGTGCTGTTCGTTGTGAGTTTCTGAGTCAGCAACTTGCTGTTCATTCTGCTTTGCCATACGGTTTGCCATCGAAACGAACGGTAAATAAATACACACAGCAACTATTAGTAAGACAATACTAAGTACAGCGCCTTGCCAAGATTGCGTTGCTAAGAACCCATTAATAATCGGTGGCGTTGTCCATGGCGGTGAAACTGTAGCTGCTGGCACAAAGCCCCACTTCGTTGCAAAGAAAGCAATAGTTACGTTAACCATTGGTGTCAAAATAAACGGTACAAATAACACTGGATTTAACACGATTGGAAGACCGAAAAGTAATGGTTCATTAATATTGAAAAGCCCTGGTGCAGCCGACAATTTTCCGACGGTATTATATTGCTTATTCTTTCTAGCGAAAATGAAAATGGCAATAATAAGTGCTATTGTCGTACCGGAACCACCCATATTAATAAAAGCATCAAAGAATGGTTTATTTACGATGTATGGCGCTATTTCACCAGATGAAATCGCTTTTACATTCGCTTCTATAGCTGGTAAATTTATCGTTTGCATAAATGGTTCAATAATGTTGGCACCATGAACACCTAATGTCCATAAAAACGTAGGAATGAATGCTAAAAGTAAAGCCGCAATCCATGAATTTGTTAAGCCCATAAACGGCTCTTGGATGGCTGAGTAGAATGAACCGACAATGTCAGGAATATCAAAACCTGCCGAAATAATTGTACGAATTAGAGCAAATAAACCAATTGTAATAATAGCAGGTAATAATGCGGCGAAAGATTTTGAAACAGCCGGTGGTACTCCATTCGGCATTTTAATTAGCAGCTTAGGGTTGCCAGTCAATTTACAAAATAATTCAGTTGAGAGCAAAGCAATAATAATGGCTATAAATATACCACCTGTACCTGTTGTTAATCCTGTTAATCCACCTTCTCCAAAAGTACCAAACGTCAAATAACTCGAAAGGCTGATTACACCGGCTGAAAGTCCATCCTTGTCATAGCTTTTTGCAAGATTGTAAGCAATGGAAAAAGCTAATAACAGCGAGAGGATTCCGAATGTCGAGTTCCAAATATTCCCGCCCCACTGTGTCCAAGTTTCATGTTTCCAGATGGCATCGAGTGCATTTTGATAAAATTTGATAGGTAAATTATTTACAAGAACCGCAAGAGATCCAACAATTGTTAATGGCATGATCGTAATAAAACCATCTCGAATGGCAACTAAATGACGCTGATTCCCTACTCTAGCAGCAACCGGTACAAATTTTTCTTCTAAAAAACGGAACATTTCACACACTCCCTTTATTTTTTAATGTGACATCAAAGCTTGATGCTACTCCCCATTGATTCGCTCATACAATTCAATCATTTCCGTTGCCAAATCGCGAAAGGTAATGGCATTCATTAAATGATCCTGCGCGTGAATTAACAGCATCGACACTTCTACTTTTTCTCCCCTTGCCTCTTGTGACAGTAAAGCCGTCTGAGAATGATGTGCTTTAATCAATGCATCATTGGCTAATTGTATTTTTTCCTTTGCCTGCTGAATCTGCCCCTTTTTTGCTAGCTGGATAGCCTCCATACACTCACTTTTCGTATTACCACTATGCACAATCAATCCCATAATGGATTCCATTAAAACTGTTTCCTCCATTTCCTTCCCCCCTTAATCAATCAACTTTAGTGCCTGCTTTAAGACATTTTCGCCATTCATCATGCCGTAATCCGCCATATTAATAACATCAATTCGGAAATTCATTTCCTTGTATTTTGTTTCAAATGTCCCCTTTAAATAACGGACTTGAGGACCCAATAGCAGCACATCTGCCATTTTAGTAGTTAATACTTTGTCAACCTCACTTTCAGCAATCGCATAAATATCTGCCTCAATGTTTTGTTCCTGTGCCACTTTTTGCATTTTAGACACTAATAAACTAGTACTCATTCCAGCTACACACACAAGCATAATATTTTTCATCAAAACACTCCTCATGATTAATTTCGTCTTACAAGTAAACTTTAATTTTGTATTTCCCCTAACTTTGAAACCGCTTTCTTATTTTGAGAATAGCACCTATTGGTATATACCACAATACATATTTTACACCATTTCCCTCTTCAGAAAGGTTTTCAAAATTGGGCTATATCTTTACCACAGACTATTAAAAGGATTCACCCAACTGGTATAGTCCAGAAAAAAATTCAAAAAAATTTTAGTTGCTAAACCTACCTATCGACATACAATTGTTTACAAGCCTAAAAATATTCATAGAAGGTTGGCTTATTCGAAGGTAATGCCAATTGCCAACGATTAATAACCTCTTCAGCCAGTTCTATATTTGCATACAAGACTGCATCCTTCACAGAAAGGTAGCCAACCATCATCGCTGAAAAAAGATTAATCGGTAATACTAACAAATGCATCTCCGGGATAAAATTTGTCTCCATTATCGAGACATCTCCACTTTTATTTATTTGATATACGTGATCATTCCAACTACAAAGCGCATCTTCAATTCGAATATACAATGGCTCTTGAATATCTCCCCAAAGATAATGTTGCATAAACCGTAAAGCATCTACTACTCTTATCATCACATCCTGAACGACCTTCTTTGTAAACTGCGGTTCTTTAAAATAGAAGCCAAATTGATGGTCGTTCGAAGTAACTCCTTTAATGCTACTTACACTCGCCGCATGTGACGTTATAAAACGCCAAATCGCTTGTTCTGCTTGTAAATCCTGCGCTATAAAATCATGAATCTCAAACGTTCCATCCTGAATACTATAACGAATATAGCCTGCAATTTTATCAGACTTAAAATATGCTGCAAAATGACTTTCAGGCGCCCTTCTCTCGATTCTTTTCCACCAAGCATCATCTCGTAGCATACTACCATTATTAATGAGCGCTTGCGCATTATGAAAATCCTTAATCACCTGAAAAAGAATAGAATCTGGCCATTCAAAGCTCATTCGTTTTACTATATCCAATCGCTTTCCGAAAGAAGGAAACATCGTTTGCGGAATGGTGTAATGTAGCTTCTCAAAGAACAATTCCCAGCCAAAGTAACGATAAAAGGATACAGAAAATGGTGCTAACACAGAAACGCTTTGCCCATTTTCTCGCATTTTCTTAAGTGCCTCTATCATAAGCCTCTTGATAATCCCCTGCTGCCGATACTCAGGATAAGTTGCAACAAAGCCAATTCCACCCATATCATATTTTTCACCATGGACTGTCATATTAAGTGGCAATATTAATAGCTGACCGACTACTTTATGTTCATCGTAAGCACCTAATGTCGTACTATGCTCAACCCAATAATGAAAATCATCGCGCCGTGCACCCGTATACTTATTAGGAAAACAATAATCTCTTAATTGATGTACCTGTAGATAATCTTTCGGTGGAACTATCTTTATTTCCATTACAGATCACCCTCTTTGCACTGAATATTCTAAAATTTAAGATTAGCTTAATAGATTCTTTTTGACATACTCCTCAACCTCAGCAGATGTGGATAGCAATAAAATGCGTTCATTATGCGTCATTAACTGCTGTTTCGAAAGCTTAGCGATGTGTGCACGAGCTTTTAAAATCGAAGAAGCACTCATGGAAAATTCATTTAATCCAAATCCAAGTAAAATCGGTAATGCTATTTCATCTGCTGCCATTTCACCACACATACCTACCCATTTTCCTTGATGATGTGCCGCATCAATGACATTTTTTATAAGTCTTAAGACAGCAGGATGGTATGGTTGATATAAATAAGAAACATTTTCGTTCATGCGATCTGCCGCCAACGTGTATTGGATTAAATCATTTGTACCAATTGAAAAAAAATCTACTTCCTTTGCAAATAAATCTGCAATGATAGCGGCCGACGGAATTTCAATCATCATCCCTACTTCTATCGTTTCAGATACAGGACAACCACCGATTTCTAAATTTTGCTTTTCCTCCAATAAAATTGCCTTCGCCATTTTAAATTCATCCAATGTAGCAATCATCGGAAACATAATTTTTAAATTGCCGTAAGCGCTTGCTCTTAGCAATGCGCGAAGCTGTACACGAAACATTTCTTGTTGTGTTATACTGATTCGAATCGCTCGATAGCCAAGAAAAGGGTTCATTTCAGCAGCAAGCTTCATATACGGAAGATGCTTATCACCACCAATATCTAATGTTCGCACAATCGTTGGCTTGCCCTGCATTTTCTCAAGTACACTTTTATATGCTTGAAACTGCTCCTCCTCTGTAGGTAGCTCCTGACGTTCCATATATATAAATTCCGTACGAAAAAGGCCAATACCATCACCACCAGCATTTATAACATTTCCCACATCTTCAGGCTTTCCTATATTTCCAGCTATTTCTACAGAAAATCCATCCGCACTCAAACTTGGCAAAGTACGATATCGGAAAAGTTCTTCGTGCTCTTCAATGTGTAAACGTTGTTGTTGCAAATAAAATCTAGATACTTCAGATGTAGCGTTGACAATAATCTTGCCATTTGTTCCATCTATAATAATTGGTGCTCCGTGTTGGATATCTTGCGTGGCATTTTTCGTCCCTACTACTGCTGGAATCTCTAATGTTCGTGCGAGAATAGCAGAATGGGATGTTTTGCCACCAATATCCGTTATAAACCCCTTTACATATTTTGTATCTAGCATTGCAGTCATGGACGGCGATAAATCTTTAGCGACGATAATAACATCAGAGGCTACACGATTCATATCCACCATTTCAACCCCCAATAAATTGGCTAATACTCGTTTAGACACATCTCGAATATCGGCAACTCGCTCCTGCATATAGACATTGTCTAGCCCCTCAAACATAGCTATGAACATATTTGATACTTCATCTAATGCAAATTCTGCATTCACCCCAGTTCGAATTTTAGCTTCAATAGCTACTAGCATTTCAGGATCTTCTAGTACTAATAGGTGTGCCGCAAATATATCCGCCTTTTCTGCACCAAATTTCTCCTGAGCTATTTCATAGATTTCTTGAAGTTCTGCTTTCGTTTTCATAACTGCTACATTGAATCTTTCTAGCTCAGCATCTACATCAGCAACCTGTGTTTCTTCATAAGATAGATCAGTTTCCTTTAAACAATACGCATTTGCAAAGGCAATGCCCTGAGACACTGCAATTCCTTGTATTTCTAGCATTCTTCACCAATCCCTTTAGAAACAATTACTTCTGTTACTGTTTGGAAAAGCTTCTCAGCATCAGGTCCCTCTGCTGAAATTTCTACAATACTTCCTGGTGCAACTCCTTGTGCCATAACCCCCATTATTGATTTTAAATTGACCGATTTCTCTTTATAGGTTAACTGAACGGCACACTCAAATGGTGTTACAGCAGTTACAAGTAACGCTATTGGTCGAGCATGTAGTCCTTCTGGCGTTGTTATTTTAAACATTTTCTTCATCGCTATCCCTCCGCTTGTCATTTAAAGTTAATACGATGTTGATAATAGGCAATCATAGCCTCATTATGAGATAAATCTGAGTCAACGTTATTACTTTTAAAAACAGGTAATGCTTCAACAGATATTGCCATGATCTTAATGATTTCACTGAATAATGCATTTAAAATAATTGAACCTATAACTGTAGAGGCAGGTGCATACTGTATTTTATTGTGATATAGCAAACCATCCCCTACTGGTATATGGGTATTAATAACTAAATCCACTATATTCTCTAAGCGCTGTCCACTTCGATGGCGTGTCGGCTGTTCACAATAAGCAAGAGATTGTAAAGACATTACAAATACCCTTGATTCTTTCGCTAAAAATGCTACATCTATAGGGGCTTGATTCCTACCAGATGTTGAAATAACAATGCATACATCATTTTCACGAAAATCAAATTGATCTTTATACTGTTCAATTATCGTCGGGTCCTTCTCGTTTTTAGACGATGTCATTGCTCCTGCATGTAATGTCAAAGGTTCAATAATTATAGGACGTACAGGTACAAGCCCTCCAGCACGATAAAATGCATCCTGTGCTAAAAGTTGGGAATGACCACAACCAAATAATTGGACAATCCCTCCTCGTTGAAGCCGTTGTACAATTACTTGAGCAGCTCCTTTTATTTGAGCATATTCTTGCTCCTTCACGACCTGCATTAGCTTTTGAATTTCTATAAAATAAGCATCCATAAGATCACCTTTTAATTTCACTAATGAATTTGTATCGATCAGCTCGATAAGTACTTCGTACAAGCTCAAATGGGACTCCATCTGATAAGTAACTAGTACGTTTAATAATTAACACTGGTGCAGCATGATTAATTTGCAAAAATTTACTATCTTCTTTTGAAACAATTGCTGCCTCCATTTGCTGAATAGCATTTCCAATTTTTTGATGGGATTTTGCTTCGATTAAAGCATATAATGATCCGATTATCTTCTTTTCATCTAATTCAGGATATATTTTTACTGGAATATATGTTCTTTCAATTGCCATTGGTTTGGCATCTGCATTACGAATTCGTACAACAAAAAATACCTCTTCGCCCGGCTCTAACATTAAATCTCCTGCAACATCGACAGGTGGTACGATTTTCTCAAAGCGCAGAACTTTACTGCTCGGTTCCATCCCTCTAGCTCGCATATCCTCTGTGAAACTTGTTAATCCTTTTAGTGGTTGCTCTAATTTTGGATTAGCTACATATGTGCCTCGCCCTTTTTCACGATATAGTAATCCGCTATTGACTAAATTTGTGATCGATTGACGAACAGTCATTCTACTAACATCAAACTGTATAGAAAGCTCTCGCTCAGAAGGTATATTTTCACCAACTTTGTATTCTTCTAAAAAAATACGATGTTTAATGATCTCTTCTATTTGTATATAGATTGGTATATGAGAATTTTTATCTAACAAGTCTTGCACCATCCTTATCGCCTCTTTACTTTCATTTCTCATATACAACTTTACCCCGACAAATCGTTTTTTGTACATTCAAATTTTCATCAAGTATCACAAAATCTGCATCGTAGCCTTTTGCAATACGACCTTTAGTTGTAAGCTGTAATTGCTCAGCAGCATTCGTAGAGGACATTGCGACAATTTCCTGCAATGAGCAATTGGTGATTGCCTTTATATTTTTTACTGCCTGTTCCATCGTTAACACACTACCAGCTAAAGCTCCATTAGATAAATAAGCTCCATCCTTAGAAACATGAACGGTTTGACCACCTAAATCATAATCACCATATTGTAATCCTTTTGCCCGCATCGCATCGGTAATTAAAATAATGCCCTTTGCACCTTTAATTCGATACGCAAGATTGACGGCTTGAGGATGGTTATGCACGAAATCTGCGATAATTTCAACCTTCACCTTATCCTCTAAAAACACTGCACCGACGACACCCGGATTGCGATGATGGAAAGGGCTCATTTGGTTATATAAATGGGTAGCCTGCCTTACTCCCAATGCTACTGAGCTATCTACCTCCTCAATTGTTGCGTCAGAATGGCCAATAGAAGCAATAACATTTAAATCCTTTAATGCTTCAATAAACGTAAAGCCTCCCTCAACCTCTGGTGCAATTGTTACTTGTTTAATGCGATGCTTACTTATTTTCTGCCAGGATACAAATTGCTTAATAGACGGTAAAATAATGTATTCTATTGGCTGAGCACCTACCCGTTTTTTCGATATATATGGCCCCTCTACATGTATACCTAATAAGCTTGCCTCATCATCACTATTTTCAAATTGTGCAACATTAGTTAGAGCGCTTTCAATTGCTTCTATAGATTGCGTCATGGTAGTAGCGAGGAAGCCTGTAACGCCTTCTTGTACTAAAGAGCGTGCCATTTGATGTAAAGCTAATTGCGTAGCATCCATCGTATCATGACCAGCAGAGCCATGAATGTGCATATCAATATAACCAGGTAGCAGTAACCAATTTTTATCTTTGCCATCTATATAATGCTCAGCCATATCAGATAAATCATAACCTATTTTCATAATCCTACCATTTTCAATGAATAAGTCACCCTTAGACGGCGTTTTATCATGATTGACGATCATAACATTGGAAATTAAAAGCGTATTCTTCAAAATATCACCCCCTATTCATTTTTGAGGAGCTTTGCATAAGTTAACAAGTTACCAATCAATTAGGTATAGTTGTCTATACCAATTATATGATGCTTTTCGAAAAATAAAAAGCATTTTTTTATATTTTCAAAATTTTTCTTCAACACTATGACATTCTACCGTCACTTTGATTGTCCTAACCATCGTTTCAGCTCTTCTATCCATCGCTTTTCCCTAGCTAATGTCTTTAAAATCAAACGCGAAAAAGGAGCGGTTAAACGCTCCTTTTAATCTTTATGTATGGACGAATCCCGAATGTGCCGTAATGCCAAGAAACATTCGTTTTGAACCCGCAATTTGCAGGGGGGTGCCTGCTTTGCAGTTTTAAACGTCCCGCTCCGCATGGGGCTTGTTTGCGACTACAAAATGAAGGCTCCCGATTCTATAGTGTTCGGTCAAAACTGTTAAGTAGAGCTAGCAGTTAAACGAACACTTCAGGATTCGTATTAATGTTATAATAACACGACATTTCTGATAATTCAAACTATTTTCTTTTAAAATATCTATTTTTTTCAAATACGCAAAAAATACCTAGATTCCCAACAGTTTTTGCTAGAGAATCCAGGTATTTAGAAATACTAATTATTTTCTGAATGGTTTGATTGCTAGACTTAACTCGCTCAATTGATCAGGAGATACTCCACTCGGTGCCTCTGTCATTAAGCAGCTAGCACTAGCTGTTTTTGGAAAGGCAATTGTGTCACGTAAGTTAGTGCGACCAGCAAGTAGCATTACGAAGCGGTCAAGACCAAATGCAAGACCTCCATGTGGTGGCACACCATATTCAAATGCTTCTAATAAGAAACCAAATTGTTCCTTAGCTTCTTCTTCTGTGAAGCCAAGTAATTTAAACATTTTTTCTTGTAAATCGCGCTCATAAATACGTAATGAACCTCCACCAAGCTCATAGCCGTTTAATACGATATCGTAAGCTTGTGCACGGACTGCTGCAGGATCAGTATCCATTAACTGAATATCTTCATCAAAAGGACGTGTGAATGGGTGATGTGCTGCATAATAACGGCCATCTTCCTCAGAGTACTCAAACAATGGCCAATCCGTAATCCATAAGAATGCAAATTGTGATTCGTCGATTAAGCCTAATTCTTGTCCTAATTTCGTACGAAGTGCACCTAGAGATGCTGCTACCACTGGCGCTTTATCAGCTACGAATACTAAAATATCGCCCACTTCAGCTTTCATACGTTCGATTAATGCCGCAGCTAATGCGTCGTCAAAGAATTTTGCAATCGGACCGTTCAAGCCTTCTTCAGTTACTTTTAACCAAGCAAGACCTTTTGCTCCGTAAATACCAACGAATTTTGTTAGTTCGTCCATGTCTTTACGAGAGTATTTATCTGCGGCACCTTTAATGTTGATACTTTTCACTTGCTTACCTTGTGCAACTGTATCAGCAAATACTTTGAAATCGCAGCCATCAAAAATATCGTTTAATGCGATTAGCTCTAAACCGAAACGTACGTCAGGTTTATCTGAGCCGTAACGATCCATCGCTTCCTGATATTTCATTCGTTGGAATGGAGCAGGGATATCGATACCTTTTACTTCTTTCATAACAGCTTGAATTAAGCGTTCGTTCATTTCTAAAACTTCTTCTTGTGTGAAGAAGCTCGTTTCAATATCAACTTGTGTAAACTCTGGCTGACGGTCAGCTCGTAAGTCTTCATCTCGGAAGCAACGTGCGATTTGGAAGTATTTTTCAAAACCAGACACCATTAATAATTGCTTAAATAGCTGTGGCGATTGTGGTAGTGCGTAAAATTCACCTTCATGAACACGTGATGGTACTAAATAGTCACGAGCACCTTCTGGAGTTGATTTTGTTAAAATTGGCGTCTCAACTTCTAAGAAACCTTCGTTTTGTAAGAAGTTGCGAATTGTACGAGTAACGTCTGAACGCATTTTAAATGTATCAAACATAACAGGACGACGTAGGTCAAGATAACGATATTTTAAACGTAAATCTTCGGATACGTCCGTGCGATCTTCGATTTGGAACGGTGTTGTTTTTGCCGTATTAATAACGATTAATTTTGTTGCTTCTACCTCAATTTTACCGTTAGGTACTTTTGGGTTAATTTGATCTTCTGAGCGAAGGATAACTGTCCCTTCCACTTCAATTACGTATTCACTACGTACTTTATCAGCTAAAGCATGTGCTTCTGCTACGTCAGGACTAAAAACGACCTGTGTGATTCCAGTACGGTCACGTAAATCAATGAAAATTAACCCACCTAAGTCACGGCGACGTTGTACCCAACCTTTTAATACGACTTTTTCGCCTTGTAACGTTTCTGAAAGCTCGTTACTAGCATGTGTTCTTGTTGCCATTTATTGATTCCTCCAAAATTTATTTGGCTAATCACCATAACTTATCCACATGACATACGTTTTTACAAAATGTCATCCCTAACTTTTTGGTGTTAGACCATTTATTTTACTTATGTAGCATACAGTTCCTACTTAGCGTAGTAAATTGATGCCAAGGAAAATTAGCAGTTCATTGTTAGCTGAATTATCTGTCCAAAATGACGTAGATAATTGAATCATTTGGACAGATAATCCTGTATTGATATAAACGATTGATGCTTGTGTCCGTTTATTATTTTAACAGGTAGTTCACTAATTCTGAGAATGCGACTTTTTGTTGTTCGCCTGTTTCCATATGTTTAACAGTAGCCGCTTGCTCTTCAAGCTCTGTTTCACCTAAAACAATCGTATATTTTGCACCTAAACGGTCTGCAGATTTCATTTGAGCTTTCATTTTGCGATCTAAATAATCCATCTCTGCAGAAATGCCCTTTGCACGGAAGGTACTTGTTAATTCTACTGTCTTTAGCTTCGCTTCATCGCCCATAGCAATCATATAAACATCGAGTCCTGATGCAGTGTCTAATTCAACACCCTCAGCTTCAAGTGCAAGTAACAAACGCTCAATACTTAATGCAAAACCGATTCCTGGTACATCTGGACCGCCGATTTCTTGAACAAGACCATTATAACGACCACCACCACAAAGCGTTGTAATTGCTCCGAAGCCAGAAGCCGTTGACATAATTTCAAAAGTCGTATGATTGTAATAATCAAGACCTCTCACAAGATTTGGATCGACCTCATACGTAATTCCTAATGTATCTAAATACGTTTTAACTTGAGCAAAATATGCCGCTGACTCCTCTGTTAGGAAATCAGTTAACGCAGGTGCGGATTTCATTAATGGATGTTCGCGATCTACCTTACAGTCTAAAATGCGCAGTGGATTTTTTTGCAAACGATTTTGACAATCTGAACAAAACTCATGAATATGTGGTTCGAAATGTTTTAGTAGTGCTGTACGGTGTGTATCGCGTGTTTCTTTGTCACCTAGTGAATTAATGACTAATTTTAAATCCTTTAAACCAGCTGATTCATAGACATCCATTGCTAGTGCAATTACTTCAGCATCAATAGCTGGATCCGCTGAACCAATCGCTTCTACACCAAATTGAACAAATTGACGGTAGCGGCCAGCTTGTTGACGTTCATAACGGAACATTGGTCCTAAATACGATAGCTTTACAGGCTGATCAGGTGCACCGAACATTTTGTGCTCAACATAAGCACGAACTACACCAGCTGTATTCTCCGGACGTAATGTTAACGAACGGCCACCACGATCCTCAAATGTATACATTTCTTTTTGAACAACATCTGTTGTTTCACCAACACCACGCGCAAATAAATCTGTTTGCTCAAAAATCGGTGTACGAATTTCGTTGTAGCGATATACACGACAAATATCTCGGATGATTGCTTCTACCTTCTGCCATTTTTCTGATTGACCAGGCAAAATATCTTGTGTTCCTCGTGGCACTTTAAAACTCATCTAAATACCTCCTTTATAGATTGCTTATGAATGAGCTTTTGGATTTTCCTTTTCAGCTTAAACGGACACACCTCAATTTTGAACAAGAATCTGCTTAAATTTGTCCAATAAAAAAGCTCTCGCCACCTTGCATATTGCAAGGGACGAGAGCTGTATAAGCTTCCGCGGTTCCACCCTAGTTGACGCATCAAATACATGCGTCCTCCTCCTAATCGGATAACGGCCGATTCCGTTTTTTCCTACTAAGCTTACCTTTCAGAAAAAAGCCTCTCAAGTGTTATTCACGTTATACATTTTTGTAGGAAAGATTGCAGCCTAGGTCTTTCCCTCTCTTCTCCAATAGAGGTATACGCTACTTGCTTGGTCATAAGCGGTTAATCATTTTTTGATTACCCTTTATGTTAGTCACAACGAAAGGTAATGTCAACTGTTTTTGTGTTTTTTACAATACAGTCGATAAAATTACAATTTCCATTACCTTTTTCCCACGAATTCTATTACAAAAGCATGGTAAAATAGCACAAGGAATAGGAGGAATCTGATGAGGACAAAACTTTTACATATTATAATCATCTTTGTACTAGTGTTAACAATTGCGATTCCAAGTATGAACAATGTTCAAAGTGCACTAGCCGACACCAGTGATTTAAAAGTAACTGGAACGATTCTTCATTTACGTGAGGGACCTGGACTGTCTTATCCAATAATTACCACTTTAGAAGAGGGTGATCCGTTAACTTCTATTGGTCGTGAAGGCGATTGGATTCAAGTAAAAGCAGGTAATTACGAAGGTTGGGTAGCATCCTGGCTAACAGCTCCAACAAACGCTAAACAAACGATTGATCAAACCGTGATTTCACAGGTCGATCGTCTCAATATCCGTACTGAGCCTGATATTTCTGCAGCAGTTCTTGGACAATTATCAACAGGTGAACAAGCAAATCTTATTGAAAAAAATGGCGAATGGGCGAAAGTAGATTGGAATGGGCTAGTCGGTTGGGTATCTACCGACTATGTTACGATTAATGACCTACCTGAAAAACAAGCTGAAGAAGATGAACCTAAAGTTGAAGTATCTACACAAAAAGTCAACAAAGATACAACATTTACAGTTTTAGTGGATACACTGAATGTTCGTAAAAAACCAGATTTAAATGCAAAAAAAATAGGTACTGTTTCAAAAGGACAATCCTTTAAGGTCCTAGTTCAAGAACATAACTGGGTTCAAATTCAATATAGTGATAAAACAACAGGCTGGGTTTATAGCTTTTATGGTACTTTTTCTAATGTAGAAAAAAAGACATCACAAGCTGCTTCTTCCTCAGAGCTTGAGTCTGTCACAATCATTTATAATGGGACAAACCTTCGGACAGATGCTACAACAGCTGCTGATGTTGTTGAACGTGTAGATGCTGGTGAAACTTACCCTATTGTAGGCGCTAAAGATGACTTTTATGAAATACAAGTAGGTGACAAAACGGCATTTGTGGCGAACTGGGTCGTTACTACTTCTTCGTCGAACAAAGCTGCTACTGCTACAAAAAAGGAAAATTCTAAACCACGCAAGGAAGGCACTTTAAATGGACTAACTATTGTCGTAGATGCTGGACACGGTGGTAATGATCACGGCACAACCGGTCAACGAGGAACCGATGAGAAAGATATCACTCTGAAAACAGCCTCTCTCCTCGCTTCAAAGCTAAGTGCAGCTGGTGCAAATGTTGTTATGACAAGAGAATCCGATGAATATGTAGCACTCCGTAAACGCGTTTCAATTGCACATCAGTATGAGGCAGATGCTTTTATCAGTCTTCATTACGATGCAACGGAAGATAGCTCTATTAATGGCTTCACCACATATTATATGAACAGTAACCAAAAAGACCTTGCAGAGGCGATCCATGATGGACTTACAAGTAAAATTGATTTAAAAGATCGCGGTACTCAACAAGGGAATTATTTAGTTCTACGAGAAAATCGTCAAAAAGCTGTCCTCATTGAGCTAGGCTATTTAAGTAATGCCAGTGAGGAACGTAATGTAACAACAGCAAAATTCCGAGAACAAGCAACTCTTGGCATCTATCAAGGGATATTAAATTACTTTGATGAAAACCAATAAATTTTCACTAAAAAAGCTGCAAAGGAAAGTAGAATTGTACTTTCTTCGCAGCTTTTTTACTTAAAATCTATTAAGAAATTCCTATAGCCACTGCAACAATTAATGCAATACATGCGATGACTAACCAGCCAAGAATCATCTTCCAAATAAATTTAATCCATTTCTCATAAGGTATACCTGCTACTGCTAGATATGCCATCAGTGCAGACGAAGTAGGAATGATGGAGTTCGTTAACGAATCACCATATTGAAATGCTAGTACAGCAATTTGACGCTCTAATCCTAATAAATCTGTAATTGGAATCATAATTGGCATTGTTGCAGCTGCTTGACCACTACCAGATGAAATGAATAAATTTAAAATTGCTTGAATAAATAACATTCCGATAGCACTTATCGCATGTGGCAAGTGACCAATTGTCTCTGATGCAGCATAAACGATCGTATCAATAATTTTCCCTTGTTCAAGTACAACTGTAATAGCTCGTGCGAAACCTACAATTAATGCACCAAAAGTAACTGCTTTCGCCCCTTCGATAAATGAATCGAACATGTTGCCAGGTTTTAACCCGCCTATTAAACCAGCAATTAACCCCATAATTAAAAAGGATGCTGTTAGTTGTGTTAAAAACCAACCCCAGTTGAAAACACCATAAATATTAAATCCGATACCGCAGGCCATAACAAGAAAAACTAGTTTATGTTTACCTGTTAAAGTAGGTATATCCGCCATCAGCTGATTCGTTTTTGCCTTTTGTTCAATGTCATAAATGACGCTTGCTTTTGGGTCCTTTTTCACTTTAAAGGCATAGCGTGACACATAGAAAATTGCAAAACTTAGTACAAAAATATACACTACCGCACGGAAAGCAATACCAGAAAATAAAGGTACCTCAGCTAAAGATTGGGCAACCCCAACTGTAAACGGGTTTAACATACCTCCGAAAAATCCACTCGCAGCACCAAGCGTGATCATTGCTGTCCCCGTTACAGCATCAAATCCCATTGCACGTGCAATAGCTACACCAATCGGTACAAAAATGATTGTTTCCTCTGCCATCCCCATCGTAAATCCACCAATAGAGAATAGAATCATAGACAATGGTATTAATAATTTTTCTCGCCCCTCTAATGCTTTAACCCCTTTATAAACACCTGCTTCAATTGCACCAGTGGCACGAATAATACCAAACACTCCACTAACTAAAAAAATGTAGAAAATGATTTGAGCCCCTTTCTCAAGGCCCATAGGAATGGCTGTAAACATCTCAAAAAATGATACGGGATCACTTTCAATATGATGATAACTACCATCTACAACTAGCATTCGTCCTTCTTCATCCTCTACACGGTCAAACTCACCAGCAGGAATGATATAGCTTGCAATACCTGCGAGAAAAATAATAGCAAAAATTATTGTATATGTATGAGGTACTTTAAGCCAACTTTTCTTTGTTCCAACTTGTTCTTTTTCCATCTATACACCCACTTCATCTCAGAATTCAGACATTAGCTTTTTTTTAAAAACGTAATTTCTCCCATTACCTCCATACCTAATAAAATATAAGTTCATCTCCTCCCTCATTATTAATTTTCAAAATTGTCGCTATATGTCGCTAATTGAAATTAAATATACAACACTTCAAATTTATTGTAAAGTGTTAATTTTCTATTAATTTAGATATTAAATTGAGTTGTTGCCTTATATACCTTTCTAGGTCTCCCCTGATTGTAAGGTTGCTCCTCACCTGAAAGTATTAAAAAATGATGATCTATTAATCGATTAATGATTCGTTCTGCAGATCTACGAGAAAGGTCCATATAATCAGCTAATTCAGCTGCTGAAAAAGCTCGGTTATTGTGTATTACAATAAACTGCTTGATGAGTTTTAAATTTTTTGCACTCATTTTTATTTCTTCGGCAATCTCTAAAATCTGCTTATCATTATTAAATAGTGGTATATTTTTGTCGTTTTCAAATATTGGACCGTGTAAACGACTTTCTTCATCTATAAGGCATAAAGTTGATTTTTGAAAATTATATTTATCCGTGAAAAACAAAGCTTGTGAAGAATGCATCTCAGCCTCTTGTAACGAATAGCCAATTCCTATTCCAATATTAAAAAATGTTTCAAATCGCTTTTCTAATTGTTGTAATAAGGAGTTGAAATGGGCAATATTTGTTTTATTCATCACTCCACGTGTAGCATAAATTATATATGGCTCGCTTTGTGATTGTGAAACCCTTGCATTGAAAGTTTTACAAATCTCCTCTATATTTTCTAAAAATAAATGGTTGTTTACAATATTATTTTCTCTACTACGAATGGATACTACAGTTATTTGTGATGCGGACAATAATGAATATTTATAAGCATCAATTGCTTTCGATAACGTTGTAACAAATGTATGTTTACTTTCAACCATGTAGCTTGAAGGAATCCCCAATTGTTTTAAAGCAACAAAAACAGCATGTAAACTAGTAAGTGCTAGCCTTGTTTTTCCTGCCTCATATAAATCCTTGTGAAAGCTAATATACTCATCTATTTGGAAGTCATCTATTTTTCGCTGTTGTTCGTACACCCATGAATAATCTTTTAAATGAATGGAGGCACACTGAATTCCCGCTTCCTTCATAACTTGATAAAAGCTATCTTCTTTTGGTAAATCAATTGAAACTTTAGATAGTTCGATATTTTGATTGTGTGTAATAGACAGTAATGACAGCGACAACATTAATTCATCAAAAGGCAAATACGTTGCTTGAATTTGCCGTGCTTGTATTATTTCGAAACAATAATAATACGGAATCGACCCAGCAAATAAAAGAATGTCTGATTGCGATGCTGCCTCATCTATTAAATCCATACTTTGCTTAGGAGCAGTGTAAGGAAAATGGATAAATTGTACTTGTGGAAACTCTATAAAATTCACTTTAATATTATTCCAAAAAAACAAAGAACCGATAATAGCTACTGTTTGCATTTTTTCCCCTCGCTTATATTTTAACTACATAATAGGTCTTTCTATGTATGTTACATATGAATGGCCCAATGTTCAAATAATTTAGTTTATTATCAAGCGTGTTGATTAACCGTTTTTATCCATTTAATATATTGCTCTGCGATGAAAGCGAAGCGACAAGAGCACTCGAGTAGCCCTATGCTACTATCATTTAGAAATGAGAATATATTTGCAAAGTAGCAACCAAAAAATTCTTTTACCGCTCAATAATAAACCTATTTTCCCTAATCAACATACTTTTATTATTTACATTTTTGTATTAAACCCTTCGCAATTTCTTTATTTCCCCTAGTTATATATTCTCTAACAAAATTTCTTTTTTTACACGCTGAAACAAAAAAGCACCTCCTATTCACATGACATGAATAAGTAGGTGCAGATTCCGCTTATTTTTTACTTCTTGCCAATGTAACCCATTCAATTTCGTCCGTACGAATGAAGAAAGGTGCACGGCTAACCTCTACAACAATATGGTCAGGTAATACAGAGACTAATTTACCTTGCTGAATATTTTTCTCCGTTTGCACTACAATTGCCTGACCAATCATCATATTAAGAGTTTCGTATAAATATGGATTCGATATGCTTCCCACCTGCGTCATATATAAGACACTTCCTTCCTACAAAAACTAACCATACTTAATAGTGTATGCAGGAATGATAGGAAATGTACCACTATTTTGAATCAAGAAGTATTGTAATCGGACCATCATTTGTTAGTGCAACATCCATCATCGCACCAAATATACCAGTCTCCACTCGTAAACCAGCTTCACGTAAGGCATTATTAAAAGCCTCCCATAACGGTTCCGCAATTTCTGGTCTTGCTGCACTTGTAAAACTTGGACGATTCCCCTTTTTTGCATCTCCATACAATGTAAATTGTGAGACGGATAGAATAGCCCCTCCATGCTCTAAAATGGAATGATTCATTTTCTTGTCAGCATCTTCCCAAAGGCGGAGATTAGCTACTTTTTTTGCTAAATATTCAACATCCTTTTGCGTATCCTCATGTGTAATACCAACAAGAAGAACATAGCCACTATCAATAGCTCCTGTTACTTTCCCGTCAACAGTAACAGAGGCTGCTTTACTACGTTGTAAAACTACTTTCATTTTTTAAAACCTCAATTCTGTCATTGCATGCGCCAGAAGATTCATTTCCGGCACATTACAAAGTTACGACTACCTCACGATATATATATTCAGCAACGCAATTAATTAGTTAATCACACGTTGCACTGAATATATATCAGGTGTTTGTTTAATACGTTCCACTACTTTATGCAAATGCGAAATATTTGAAATCGAAATCGTTAAATGGATCGTTGCCATTTTATCTCGATCAACACGACCACTCACTGCTAAAATATTCGTTTTCGTTTCGCTTACAATTTGCATAATTTCATTTAAAATGCCTGGTCTATCGAAGGCTGAAACTTCAATATCAACAGGGTATTCTTTTTTCTCAGGCGTAAGTCCGCGTTCCCATTCAACTTCTATCAAGCGCTCCTGCTCATCATCAACTTGAATATTAGGGCAGTCTGCACGGTGCACTGAAACACCTCTACCTTTCGTAATGAAACCTACAATATCATCTCCTGGAACTGGCGTACAGCAACGCGAAAGTCGAATAAGCATATTGTCGATATCTTTTACGATAACACCCGATTCCGTACGTTTTTGTGGAATAGGGTTTTTCATTTTTTGCTCAATTTTCTCGAGCGCCTCTTCCTGTTCACGCTCTTTGCGTCGTTTTTCCGCTAAACGATTAACAACTTGCTGTGCTGTAATACCATTCACACCAACAGCGGCATATAAATCTTCTTCATTTGTATAGTTAAATTTTTCACAAACGCGCTTTAAATTTTCCGCTGACATTGTTTCTTTTATGTCAAAACCTTGTGCACGGATTTCCTTTTCTATCATCTCTTTTCCTTTGATGATATTTTCCTCTCGAAGATGACGTTTGAAAAACTGCTTTATTTTATTTTTCGCCTGTGAGGATTGGGCTATTTTTAGCCAATCTCGACTCGGACCAAATGATTGCTTAGAAGTTAAAATTTCAATAATATCTCCCGTTTTCAACGGTGTATCAAGTGGTACCATTTTACCATTGATTTTCGCGCCAATTGTACGATTCCCAACTTCTGAGTGCACACGGTATGCGAAGTCGATAGGTACAGAGCCTGCTGGTAATTCAATGACATCTCCTTCTGGAGTAAATACATAAACCATATCAGAAAACAAATCAAATTTTAACGATTCCATAAATTCTTCAGCATTAGAAGATTCGTTTTGGAATTCTAAAATTTCTCGGAACCACGTTAATTTTTGGTCGACATTTTGTTTTTCATTATCAACTTTTTTACCTTCCTTATACGCCCAATGCGCAGCAATCCCGTACTCGGCAATTTTATGCATTTCCTTCGTACGAATTTGAACTTCTAATGGGTCACCATAAGGACCAATGACTGTTGTATGCAGTGATTGATATAGGTTTTGTTTTGGCATTGCAATATAATCTTTAAAGCGTCCAGGCATTGGCTTCCATAATGTATGCACAATCCCAAGTACGGCATAGCAATCTTTAATACTATCGACAAGTACACGAATGGCTAATAAATCATAAATTTCGTTGAATTGTTTTTTTTGTAACACCATTTTACGATATATACTGTAAATATGTTTCGGACGACCATATATATCGGCTTCAATTTCAACATCTGTAAGCTGTGATTTCATCTCAGTCATAACATTGTCGAGATATGCTTCACGCTCATCACGTTTTTTCTTCATAAGACTGACAATGCGATAATATTGTTGTGGATTTAAATAACGAAGTGCTGTATCCTCAAGCTCCCATTTAACAGTCGAAATCCCTAAACGGTGCGCAAGTGGTGCAAAAATTTCAAGCGTCTCTTTAGAAATACGGCGTTGTTTTTCTGCTGGCAAATGTTTTAACGTGCGCATATTATGTAGACGGTCTGCCAGTTTAATCAAAATGACACGAATATCCTGCGCCATAGCTACAAACATTTTTCGATGATTTTCTGCTTGTTGCGCTTCTTTCGATAAATATTTAATTTTCCCAAGCTTTGTTACACCGTCTACAAGTATTGCTACCTCTTCGCCGAATTCACGAACTAAATCGTCGCGCGTAAAATCCGTATCCTCGACAACATCATGTAAAAAACCAGCCGCAACTGTTTCAGGATCCATTTGTAATTCAGCTAAAATACCAGCTACTTGCACCGGGTGAATAATATACGGTTCACCTGAGCTTCGGAATTGCTCTATATGGGCATCCCTTGCTAATTCATATGCTTTTTTCACGAATGCGACATTTTCATCATTCATGTAGGATTTGACTAACTCAAAAACGTCCTCAGGAGTCAAAATTTGCTCTTTCGCCATAACATGTCCACCTTGCTCGTCAAATTTTTCAGATTAGATATAAATTCAATTGTATAAAATATTATGGGCTATTGTAAAGTAACTGTGTCATTTTGTTTAGTTAATCTCGTGAACAATGAAAAAAATGGAAAAAACATTATCCAAAATGAATAAAAAGACCCTTTGCGAATTTATTATTTCGCAAAGAGTCTCTCTTCTTATATTAATTGATTAGCCTAATTTATTATACGCTACAGCAATTTTCGCACCAACTACTGCATTATTTTTCACTAATGCAATATTGGCATCAAGGCTTTTACCTTCTGTTAGTTCTTTCACTTTTCCAAGTAAGAATGGTGTCACGTTTTTACCTTGAATACCGTTTTCTTCCGCTTCAACTAGAGCTTTTTCAATGATTTCTGTAATGAATGAGTGCTCAAGTGCTTCAGCCTCAGGAATTGGATTAGCAATCACAGCTCCACCTTTTAAGCCTAATTGCCATTTTGCACGTAGCATTTCTGCCACTTCCTCTGGTGTATCAATCTTGAAGTTAACATCAAAACCGCTTTGACGTGTATAGAATGCTGGTAGCTCATCTGTACCATATCCAACGACTGGTACACCTTTTGTTTCAAGATATTCTAAAGTTAAACCAATATCTAAAATTGACTTAGCACCCGCACAAATTACAGCTACATTTGTTTGTGCTAATTCTTCTAAGTCTGCTGAAATATCCATTGTTGTTTCAGCACCACGGTGTACACCACCGATACCGCCTGTTACGAAAATTTCAATGCCAGCTAGCTCTGCACAAATCATTGTTGCCGCTACAGTTGTCGCACCTAATTTTTTTGTTGCTAATAAATACCCTAGGTCACGACGAGATGTTTTAGCTACACCTTGTGCATTACCGAACATTTCAAGCTCTTCATCTGATAAACCAATTTTAATTTTACCGTCGATTAATGCAATAGTTGCTGGTACAGCACCATTATCACGAATAATTTGTTCCACTTCACGTGCTGTTTGTACATTTTGTGGATATGGCATTCCGTGAGAAATAATTGTTGATTCTAATGCTACGATTGGTAAACCTTGTGCTTGTCCTGCTTTTACTTCTTCTGATAATACGATGAATTCTTTCATGTTGTTATTCCTCCATTTCACTTTTTAACAAATCAACTGATAGCTCAGGTCTTACTGTATATGGAGATGCAAGCGTATTTTTGGCATTCGTTAAGCCTGCATCAATACATGTTGCAAAGGTTTGCCCAGTAAGCCAGCTATGGATCACGGCACTGACAAAGGCATCCCCCGCACCTGTTACATCTTCGATTTTTTCTATAGCCTTAGCTGAGAAATGACTTGGCTTCGTTGTAGTAGAAGCTGCATACACCCCATTACTACCAGCTGTAATAATTACATGCTCAGCACCTAGTTTAAGAAGTTGCTGTAAAGCTTTTTCATAATGTGCAGCGCCTTCAATTGCATGACCGATAATTGTTTCTGCTTCATCTGTGTTACAAATAAACCATGTTACACCTTGCAACGTATCCGGCAGTCGATTCATTTTTGGCGAAGACACAGGTACGATGACAAACGGAATTTCGCGGGCAATCGACACCTGCTGAATGTAAGCTACTGTTTCCTTTGGACAGTTTAAATCCATAATAAAGCAGCCTGCATTCATCAACATGGCCTCATGTTTTTTTAGCAAACTTGGCAACAGTAGTTCATATACTTCCATGTTTGCCACCGCTAATGCTAGCTCGCCCTGCTCATCCATAATCGCAGTATAGGAACCAGTCGAAGCATCAGGGAGCTGCTCCACATAACGTAAATTCATAAATGGCTCCGAAGCTTCTTGGATCACTTGCCAATCCGCATCTTTGCCGGCAGTAGTCAGTAATGTAACCTGATGATTTAATCTGCCTAAGTTTTCAGCAATGTTTCGACCAACACCACCTACACTAAATGAAGAGCTAGCAGGATTGGATGTACCGAACTGTACGTTCCCCTTTACATGAAATTTTCGATCAAGATTGGCTCCACCGATACAAACAATTTCATTTTCTTCAGGTAAAATATACGCACGACCGACAATTTTCCCCTGCTTCGTTAAGCTCGACACTAAATTAGCAAGGACTGGACGAGATAGATTCATCTTATCTGCCATCTCTTGCTGAGACATAAACGGATTCTGGCGAATTAATGCAAGGACTGCCTGTTCTCTTTCATTCATAGCATCACCTTTTATTATATTTGTTTATATTATAAACTTTTGTTTGAGTGATGTCAAAAATTTTTTATACAAAAAAGTTGAAGCCGATATGTTAAGGGCTTCAACTCCAACTATTACTTCAATGAAATTTGATGTCTTATTAAAAAAATATGTCTTTTCGGCAAAAACGAGAGGTTGAAAATGTTTTTTGCGCAAAAGCAAAGCGGCGGAAATTCGGGTTTTCGTGGCGCTCCTTGATTGGTTAGCGACGCATTTTTATGTTTTGGCGGCGTTCCTTGCTTAGTTAGCGGCGCATTTTTATGTTTTGGCGGCGTTCCTTGCTTAGTTAGCGGCGCATTTTTATGTTTTAGCGGCGTTCCTTGCTTAGTTAGCGGCGAATTCCATCTGTGCGAAAGCGAAACGACAACGGAAACAAAATCGGTGGAACGGCTCGATGTTCCAAAATGCCGATCGCTGATAAAATGCCCGAAATCGCTGATAACAACATGAAAATCGCTGATAAAATGCCGAAATCGCTGATAACAACATGAAAACTCGATAATCAACTCCACGTTATGATGTTAGCATCTTCTTTATTTAATAACTTCAAAATCGACTTTATCGCTAAATGATAAGCATTCCATTTTCATTATATTTTCTCAATAGTTTTTATCAATTAACAAATTCACGCACAAAAAAAGCGCCACAAGGATGTGACGCTTTTTGCTTTCTTTACTAGAAACGTTATTAATATTCAATAAGTGTTTTTATGTTAATGTCGCCAATTTTTGCACGACCGTTTAGCTCTGTTAACTCGATAAGGAAGGCACAGCCAACAACCTGACCACCTAATTGTTCAACTAAACGCACTGTTGCTTCAATTGTACCACCAGTTGCAAGTAAGTCATCACAGATTAATACTTTTTGACCTGGTTTAATCGCATCTTTGTGCATTGTTAACGTATCTTTACCATACTCAAGACCGTAGTCAGCACTTATTACTTCACGTGGTAATTTTCCTGGTTTACGAACAGGTGCAAAACCAATTTCAAGCGCATAAGCAACCGGGCATCCGATAATGAAGCCGCGAGCCTCTGGACCTACTACAATTTCAGCACCTAGTTCTTTTGCGTAATCTACGATTTGATCAGTTGCATATTTGTATGCAGGACCGTTATCCATAATTGTTGTAATATCTTTAAAACTGATGCCCTCTTTTGGCCAGTTTTCAACCGTTGTTACGTATTGCTTTAAATCCATGTTATTGCTCCTCCTACGAAACCTATTTCGTATATTAATGTAATCGTTCATCAAACCATTGTTTTAATTCTATATAAGGGGCATATACTAGCTTTTGCTCCATTTCAATCTGTTCTGAACGCTGTTTGTAAGACGGTGCCTCTGTGAGTGCTTGTTTTGGGGCATTCACGTTGACAGTCGTCAGTCCACTCTCCATTCTAACAAAATCAAGCTCAAAAAACACCTGTGTCATAAATTTTAATGCATCTAATGGCCAACCTGTATGCTTCGCTAAATCATCCAAATGCATATTTAATGGAAAAGCAGGTCGATTTTTTAGAAACTTATAGTACCAAGAGAATTGCTCACGCGTTGGTAATCCATTGAAATACTGTGAATCCGGCATGTAAAAGTGTGCATAGATACGGGAAGGTGTTGTTTTCTGTAGTACATTTTCTAACATTCGAACATTTTGTGGCAAATCTAATAGTACGATATACTGGCTTTGATTTACATTTGAAAGCGTAGAATCAACTGCTAGAATCGGTACACCAATAAGTGACTGATAATAGGTAATCGTTTCTGGACGAAAGGCGATAAACGTTGCCTCTTCCTTTGGTACAGTATTTAACCAACGTGATGTTTGACGTATACCACGAATGTCAAATAATTGCCACTCTGTCGTTTGAACATCTTCTATCATAAATTGTGCCTTTTTACGTCCCTGCCATTCATTAATTTGTAAATCCCCTGTGAATGACACTTTTATTCCAAATGTTAGCTCGTCGTGTAGATGGCCCTTATTAAAACCGACACTATCTAATTTTTCATAGCCATCAGTTAGTTCCATTTTAATATGATTTTCAGCTGCTCCAATTTTACGCATGGAGGCGATTTCTACATCTTCAAGGACATAAACAGGCTTCGGAAAATCTGTACCAAATGGACCAAGTGTAGAAATCTCTTCAATCGCGTCTGCTGAGATTTCATCCATTTTTAGTGGTATATCAATATTAAGTACAGGTGTCAAATGCTCTTCTGATAAACAAGCCCTTGCTTGCGTATCTAAACGGGATCTCAATTCATCCACATGGTCAAGGGATAAGGTCATGCCGGCTGCCATAGGATGCCCACCAAAATGAGGTAATATATCGCGATTCTTCGCTAGTTCATTATACAAATGGAATCCTTCAATACTACGAGCAGAGCCTTTAGCTGTCCCTTTTTCATAATCTAGCGCTAATACAATTGTTGGTCGATAATATAACTCGACTAGACGAGATGCAACAATCCCAACTACTCCAGCATTCCAACCCTCTCCAGCAACAACTAAAACGAGTGATTCCCCAATTTTTTTGTCAGATTCAATGAGAGCAATCGCCTCATCTGTGATACTCTTTACAATATCTTTACGCTCGCTATTACATGCATTCAACTGTTTTGCTAATGCTATTGCCTTAGCATTATCCTCAGCCATTAATAGCTCTACACCCGGTGCTGCTTCTCCAAGTCGACCAACTGCATTTAAACGCGGTCCAAAATAAAAACCGATAGTTTCTTCGTTAATTTTAATTTGTTCTGCACTTGCCACTTCACACATTGCCTGTATCCAAGGGCTAAGTGATCGGCGCATTTCTTCTATTCCTCGTTTTACAAGGTAGCGGTTTTCATCAACTAATGGCACTAAATCCGCTACTGTTCCAACAGCAACAAATTCAATTAAGTGTGTTGGAAGTTCCCCGTATAGAGCGTGCGCTAACTTAAACGCTACACCCACACCTGCAAGCTCGCCAAATGGATAATGTCCTTCCGGTATACGCGGATGTAAAATTATATCTGCTGATGGTAGCTCATCACCCGGCTCATGATGATCTGTGACGATCACATCCATCCCTAGTTCCTTCGCTACACGAATCGGTTCAATACCTGAAATACCATTATCCACTGTAATAATTAGCTGAACACCTTCGTCATGTGCTTCGCGAAATAGCGCTTCATGTGGCCCATAGCCGTGAATAAATCGATTCGGTATTTTAAACGACACATCGGCACCTAGATCAAGCAGCACATTGAGCATTACTGTCGTGCTTGTGACACCATCCGCATCGTAATCTCCATAAATTAGGATTTTTTCTCCGTTTTCAAGTGCTTGCTCAATACGTGCCACAGCTTCTGTCATGCCATGCATTAAAAACGGATCATGAATACTTGCTTCTGTCATATTTAATAAGCTCTCTGCATGAGCAGTTGTTTCACAGCCTCGCGCTGCTAAAATTTTCGCTGCAATCGCAGAAAGTTGTAGGTCATTTTGTAATGTTTGTACAAGCATTGCGTCTGGACGCTCTACCTGCCATCTTTTTTTCGATAGAATCATCTTTTCACTTCCTTACGAAGGCTATTATACCGAAAATCTAGCTTGTCCGCACTATCCATCAGATTGATAGTTTTTCCCTTCCGATTCTAAATCCAATCCGTCATCAATACCTTTCTAACCGACTTACAAAAAAAGCCTACTCCATTAAAGAGTAGACTTCTCAAGGTCACCTTTTGAAGCGGACACTAATGCCTCCACCTTCGTTAAATTACCTTCATGTAAAGCTGTTACAATCGCGCTGCCAACGATGACACCATCACCAAGCGCCCCCATGCTTACCACCTGCTCAGGAGTCGATATTCCAAAGCCTGCAAGCACAGGTATATGACTAACTTCACGCAAGTGTGCAAAATGCCCCTTTAAATCATGAGCAAAGTTTGTGCGAGCCCCTGTAATTCCGTTTACTGTCACAGCATAGACAAAGCCTTGACTAGCAGCGGCAATACGTGCAATTCGTTCTGGAGGACTTGTTAACGATACAAGCTGGACAATATCGATACCATAAGGATTTAATGTTTCACGTAAAATGGTACTTTCCTCTAGTGGTACATCAGGGACGATTAACCCTTTGACGCCCCCCGCTACACAGGCTTCAGCAAATGCCTCTAACCCATACGCTAAAACAGGATTAAAATAAGTCATAACAACTAATGGAACATGAATTTCTTCTTTAAATGAAGCAAGTGTTTCGAAAACTTTACGTAAAGTTACGCCAGCCGCTAAAGCTCGTTCTCCTGCCTGCTCTATTGTCGGACCGTCCGCAACAGGATCAGTGAATGGAATACCCACTTCGATCGCCGTTACATCCATTTGCTGCAGCTGCAGGATCGTTGGCTTCAAAGTCTCCAGCCCCCCATCACCTGCCATAATGTATGGTATAAATGCTTTATTACCAGTGACTGTCGTTTGTTCGATTGCTTGCTGTAATGTTGCCATTATCTATCTCCTCCTAACGCTTTACGGACAGTATGAACATCCTTATCTCCTCGGCCTGATAAACATACAACAATGATGTCATCTGTAGACATTGTTTTTGCGAGTTTTGCTGTATAGGCAATAGCATGAGAACTTTCTAGCGCCGGTAGTATACCTTCTGTTCTACTTAGTAACTGCAAGCCCTCAAGCGCTTCACTATCTGTAATTGACTGAAATTTAGCACGCCCAATATCATGTAAATAACAATGCTCAGGACCCTTCCCCGGATAATCTAGTCCTGCTGAAATAGAATGTGCCTCCTGCACAAAGCCATTTTCATCTTGTAATAAATACATGTATGCACCGTGTAAAACTCCTAGCTGTCCACCAGCAATTGCCGCTGCATGCTTCCCTGTCTCAATGCCACTTCCCGCAGCCTCTACTCCATATAGCGCCACAGTCTCATCGTCGACAAAAGGATGAAACATACCGATTGCATTACTGCCACCACCTATACAGGCTACGACTGCATCTGGTAAACGTCCTTCCTTTTCTAAAATTTGCTTTCTAGTTTCTTCACCAATTACACGCTGGAAATCCCTTACGATTTTTGGGAACGGATGGGGACCTAACGCTGATCCCAAAATATAATGAGTGTCCTCAACATTTGTTACCCAGTAGCGAAGAGCTGCATTGACTGCATCCTTCAATGTTTTTGATCCTGTTTCTACAGACTCCACTTTTGTTCCAAGCAATTCCATGCGAAACACATTTAACTGCTGGCGCTCTATATCCTCGGCCCCCATAAAGACGACACATTCAAGATTTAGTAATGCACAAGCAGTAGCCGTTGCTACCCCGTGTTGCCCTGCACCTGTTTCAGCCACAATTTTCTTTTTACCCATTCGTTTTGCAAGAAGCGCTTGACCAATCGCATTATTTATCTTATGGGCTCCAGTGTGATTTAAATCTTCACGCTTTAAATAAATCTTTGCTCCGTCAAGCTCTTTTGTTAAATTTTCAGCGTAGTACAATGGTGTTTCACGACCAACGTATTGTTGTAAATAATAGGTAAGCTCATCTGTGAATAATGGATCTTTCATTGCCTCATCATAAGCTGTCTCTAGTCCTAACAAAGCTGTCATTAATGTTTCTGGAACATATTGTCCACCAAATTTTCCGTAACGACCTTCCTTCGAAGGAACACTATTTGCAATTGAATTCCCCATTATGCTCTTCCCTTCTTGACTGCGTGAATAAATGCATTAATTTTTGTTAAATCTTTTACACCGTCTGTCTCCACACCACTCGAAACATCTACCATATATGGCGACACAAGTGACACTGCCTCTTCAATATTCTCAACCTTTAAACCACCAGCTAACATTAACTTATCTTGCGGAATCCCTACCAATTCAAGAAGGTTCCAATCAAACGTATGACCACTACCTCCTTTAAAATCCGTCCCTGGAGCATCGAATAAGTAATAGTCCACATCATAATTAGCAGCTACCTGAACATCTTCAGCACAACGTACGGACAATGCTTTGATTGCTGGATAGCCTTGTTCATGAATAAAATCTGGTGTTTCCTCCCCGTGATATTGCACGTAATCTAAAGGGACGCTCTCCACTGCAGTTCTTAATTCTTGTGCGCTTGGATTGACAAAAACACCGATTTTTAAAATCCCTGCTGGCACATGTTTTGCTAATTGCTGAGCTTGTTCAATTGTCACTTGACGCTTACTAGGAGCAAAGACAAAACCAATTGCATCCGCTCCTGCCTTTATAGCTGCTTGCACATGGTGTTGTTCCTGCAGTCCACAAATCTTTACCTTTGTCATACAGTTGCTCCCACCTTATTTACCTGTAAACTTTGTAAAGCAGCTCCAACATCACCACTACGCATTAATGCTTCACCGACAAGTACACCACTAGCTCCCATAGATGCCACTGCTTTCGCATCTTCTTGTGTCCAAATACCGCTTTCACTGATTAATACCCGCTCCTCTTTGAACGGGAAAGCCTCAGCAATTTCACGAGTCCGTTCTAAGCTCACCTCAAAAGTGCGTAAATCTCGGTTATTGACGCCAATTAGCTTAGCTCCTACTGCAATAGCACGTTCAAGCTCCTCAAGGTCATGCACTTCAACTAACACCTCTAAATCCAAGCTTTTTGCATAGCTATACAAGTCACGTAATGCCTCATCTGTTAACGCAGCTACAATTAATAAAATAATAGATGCACCTGATGCCTTAGCAAATCGAATTTGCACACGATCAATTATAAAATCCTTACAAAGAAGTGGCGTTTGAACTGCATTCGCAACTGCTTCCAAATCATCAAAGGAGCCTTTAAAAAACTTTTTATCTGTTAAAATAGAAATTGCCGCTGCCCCTGCTTGTGCATAAATTTTTGCTTGTGCAACTGGATCTGCTCCTTCTGCAATTAGCCCCTTTGAAGGTGAAGCACGTTTCATTTCTGAAATAACCTGCAATGTTTCAGCTTTTCGCAATAGCTCAAATAGTAATGGACGCGGTTTTTCTATAAAATTTGCTAATGGATCGGGCTGTTCAAGTAAAGCACTAACTTCGATTTTTTTTTGTTTGAGAATTTTATTTAAAATATTCATTGTTGGACCTCCACTTCTTTAATGTTCTCACTATAAGCAACGACTGCCTCTAATTTTCGGCGTGCACGCCCGCTAAAAATACTATCCTTCGCCATTTCTACACCCTCTTTAACAGTTTCAGCAACACCATAGCTGAACAGCCCTATACCAACATTCAACAAAACTGTATCAAAGTAAGCACTTTGTTCTCCGGCTAATAATTTACGCATAATAGCAGCATTTTCATCTGCATTGCCTCCTCGAATAGCCTCTAACGGTGCATAACTAAGACCTGCATCCTCTGCGGTTAATGAAAATGGAATTAAGTCTCCCTTATCTACTAAGACAAACGTATTTTGACCTGCTAATGACGCCTCATCTAAACCTTGAGGCCCTGAAACGACCATTGCACGTTTCCGCCCAAGCATTTGTAAGACGGAGGCATATTCCATGACAAAATTAGGACGATTAATGCCCGTAAATTGTGTTGATAAAGGCACTGGATTTGTAAGTGGACCGACGAGATTAAAGATAGTTGGCTTGCCTAGTGCTCGACGAACCTCTCCAATTCTCTTTAATTTCGGATGCACATTTGGAGCATATAAAAAAGCAATCCCTTCTTTCTCTAACAGATCAACAGTTTGTTCAATGGCAATATTCGTATGAATCCCAAGTGCTTCTAAAACATCCGCGCTTCCCGATGCTGAAGAAATTTTACGATTTCCGTGCTTCGCCATTTTGACACCAGCCCCGGCTAGTACAAAGGCGGAAGCAGTGCTAATATTAAATGTATTGAGCCCATCGCCACCAGTACCGCAATTATCCATATATACGCCCGCTTTTGCTGGTACATCTAGTGCAAACGAACGCATAATAGTTGCTAATGCCGCTACTTCATGTGCAGTCTCACCTTTCACTGATATTGCCGTTAAAAAGCTTGCGATTTCTTCCTTTGGTGTATCATCATGGAAGATCCATTTTGCTGCCTGTAGCATTTCCTCATACATTAAATGCTCTCGCTGTTGTACTTTTTGACGAATATCTTCCATTACTAGTGACCTCCTGCTTTTTCAACTAATTGTAAAAACCCCTGTTCGTCCTCTTCTACTTGTTTTAAAACTTCCTTAACATTTGTGTATTTGGTTACCATTACAGCTGACTGCATATGCATCGTTTCATTTTCAAAGACAATGGATTTCCCTAGTAAAGCAAAATCAAGATGACCGTTAAAACCAATAAATCCGATAGCTCCTCTTAATATCTCAACGGTTTGACGATATTTCTTTGGAAGCCCTGTTGATGGTAAGGATGGTAACGTCGCAGCTAATACATCCAAAGCATGAAGCATCGGTAAAATTTGACCCTCGACTCTCGATGTCATGTGTAATGAATGCTTTGAACGCTCAATTCTCATCTCCTCAATGACTTGAATGGAATCTCGGAAGCACACGGACTGAAGCTCCTGTTGAACAGCAGATACAAGTACAGCATGTGACTTCCTAATATCTGTGTTGTTATATAGCTTTCGTTCATTTTCCAAATCTTCACTTTTTACGGAACCTCTAGGAAATGACCCCTCTGTTGGTGTTGCAATTACACGCTCATCTTGTACTCGAATTAGACTTTCGGGAGATGTTCCCAAAACAATATGATCCTCAAATTCTACATAATACATATAGGGAGCAGGATGTTTTTTACGCAATTGACGATATAAAGTGAAAGCATCCCCTTGTAAATTCGCTAACAAACGCTGTGACAGTACGACCCTTGTAATATCTTTATCCAAGGAAGCTTTGATAGATGTAAGGGTTGTCGCAAATTGTTCATTCGTTGTCGTTTCGAGCGGCTGATAACTACATGTTTTATCCTCATCCTCTCTGCCCTTTAACAGTTGCTCAGCCAGCTCCTCTAAATTTGGTTCTTTCTTTTCTGCATCAATATTCGTATGAATTAATGTAACTTCGTCTGTTATATGATCAAACACAATGACTGTCTCATACACATGGAAGTGCACTTCTGGTAACTGCACTTTATCCTGCGCAGTAGTTAATACCGACGTTGCCCTCTTACCAACAAAGCCTACAGCTCCACCGGAAAACGGGAATTGTGTCGTATTGGAGATACGTGGCATTAATCTCTTCAGTAAGACGAAAAGGTCGCCTTTATGCGTATACGTTTTTCCAGTCTTATATGAATATTCCTGAATCTCATCTCCAAAGCCTATATATGTTTTTCTTGGATTTGCACCGATAAAAGAAAAGCGTCCTGCTCCCTCATGCTGTGCCGAACTCTCTAGCAAAAATTTGTAATTGCCTTGTAAGCGTCTAAAAATTAAAATCGGCGTTAAAGAATCAGCATTAATGGTTTTCATTGTTGTTCTTGAACTCGTCGATAACATAATTATCAAGCTCCTTCTTTAATATTCCTAAATAGAATGTAAGACTTTTAAAGGTTTAGCCGCTGAATAGACGTTTGTTGAATAAAAGGCCCTACTTCAAATGTGGAGCGAGGCACAATGTAGCTTTCTCAATCTTTCATGCACCTGCCTTTCCGCCGACTGACTATCAAAGCTCCTCAGTTTGTTGCCACAAACACTATTAGGTCTTAACTTGCCGTTTTTCGACAGGAGACTCTGAGAAAAAATAAAAAAAGTCCTCTGCAAAAAGGATTTTTCCTAATTGCAGAGGACGATCATGACCGCGTTGCCACCTCATATTAGAGCATATTTGCTCTCCCTTATGTACTCAACCTTAGTTCGCCAGTTAAATTGACGTATCTTTTGGGTTAATGGCAAAAGATTTATCTAAGTGGAAGCACCTCCCTATAACGTGGGGAATCCGTTCGCTATCATCAATTTCGCCTTAGCGTAATTGCATCCTGATTAAGCGACTCTCATAAGTCCATTCACATAAGCTACAAATCAGTTTGCACCATCCACTGACTCTCTAAATTGCACACTTATGCTACTACTCTTATTCAACAATTTCTCAGCTATTCTCATCTAAACTCAGCTCATCTGTTCTAAGGCTGATCTCGCTCCCGAGACCTCCTAGCCTGTACCGAACAAAAAGTTAGCCTTATTTTATGCCATACTAGTAAAATTGTCAATTAATTCAGATAAAAATTGAGAATGTTAGAAAAATTCCATCGCTAACTACAGGAAAATTTAACCTTACTATTTTATGTAAAAGGGGATTAAAACTGCCTACTTTTGAGTATTTTTCAAGTATTGACCTAAAAAAAATATCAAGTTATATTAACTTTAGAACTTGGATTCTCTAATACAATTAAAGAAAGTAGGAACGAATATGTCCGTTCGTAAAAAACTAAATATTGGTTTTATTTCACTCACTTTTTTCCTTTTAGTGTCAAGTATTATTTCATTTATTCAATTTAAGTCGGTTGAAGGAGATATAGTAGAGGTACTTGATCACAGAATCGTGCAAATCCGATTAACAGAGAAAATACGACAGGAGCTTGCCTCACAAGGGCTATTTTTAAACGCTTATATTCTAAGTAATAAGGATGAAGAGACAAAAGAAACTTTAGATTATTATGAAAAAGTATTGCCCGAAACGATTAATGAACTTTCAGGCATTGTTCGTTCCGATTACACAAAAGATATTATGAAGCAAGTAACTGAATTACAGAAAGATTTACAAACAAGCTCTGATAAAGCTAGACAAGCATTCAATAATGGAAATACAGATTTAGCATTGTCATACATAAATAAAGAAGTTTCAAAAATCAGTGATGAAATTTACTTTCTAACTAGTGATTTATTAGATTATCATGATAAAAATCTTGAACAAGTCAAAACAAGTGTTGTTCAAACAGTTGCACGAGCTATTATTATTTCGATTGTCTTACTTTTTTTAAGTGCAATCGTTGGTTTTTATTTTATGCATTTTGTAAAAACTTCTATCACCACACCGCTTCTTAAAGTGATTGACGCAGCCGATACATTAGCAAAAGGCGATTTAACGATTGCTCAACTTGAACATAACGCTAAAGATGAAATTGGTACACTTGCAGTAGCAGTAAATAAATTAAAACAAAACTTATCTGTATTAATAAAAAATGTTCAGGACAACGCTATACATTTATCTGCTGCGTCTGAAGAGCTTTCCGCAAGCACAGAAGAAGTGACAGCAACTTCAAATGACATTACACATCGTGTACAAGATACGACAAATCATTTATCTTCAGCTGCTAGTGTCTCTCAGCAAAGTGCGATCGCTATGGATGAAACAGCTGCTGGTGTACAACGAATTGCTGAAGCTACACAAACTTTGCATCACAATGCCATGAATATGACACAACTTGCCCATACAGGAGGCAAAACGATTTCAACGGCTAAAGAACAGATGGATACAATTTCAGAGACTACTACTCAAATTGCCGATTTAACGCAGAAACTAAGTAAGCAATCTGAAGAAATTGGACAAATTACAAAAGTGATTACTACGATTACTGAACAAACAAATTTACTAGCACTGAATGCTGCCATCGAAGCAGCACGAGCTGGTGAGCATGGCAAAGGCTTCGCGGTTGTAGCAGATGAGGTACGAAAGCTTGCAGAGGAATCACATCAATCTGCTGGTCAAATTGTCGCTCTCACAAATGAAATTCAAACGGATACACGTAATGTGGCAGCTGCTGTTGATGCAGGATTAGCATCTGTCCAGGATGGCGTAGCGAAAATTCACGAAGCAGGAGATGCATTCTATTCCATTACAGAATCTGTTCAAACATTTACCGATCAAATCGAGGATATTTCAGCCACTTCAGAACAGATTTCAGCAAGTGCTGAAGAAGTAGCTGCCTCTGTAACAGAAATTGCAAATGGCTCGAGCGTTTCAGCGAGTAATGCACAAATCATCGCTGAAGCAGTAGATGAGCAGGCAGCAACCATGCAGCAAGTTAATGAGGTAGCGGAGGAGTTAAGCAGCAACGCTCAGCAGCTGCAGTCTTTACTACAACAATTTAAACTTTAATAGACCATTACAAAAGAAACTGTTGCTTTTCCGAAGAAAGCAAACAGTTTCTTTTTTTGTATTAAAAAGGTTCTGCATTAAATGTTGTGGATGAAGTAATCCGTCTGTTCAACTCTTCTATCCGTCGCTTTGCCTTTTCTATCCGTCACTTTGCCTTTTCTATCCGTCGCCTCGCCTTTTCTATCCGTCCATTTCAGCTCTTCATTCCCTCTCTATTATTTTCCATAAAAAAAACAGGGAAAGAAATATTTCCTTCCCTGTTTCGTATTATAAGCTGACGTTAAACAGTAGGTTCATCAGTTCCCCATTGTTTTTTCTCTTTTTTGTGGATTTGTCCATCTGATTTTTTCATTTCACGAACTTTTAATGAATACCAGATTTGTGCAGCGATACATATTGAAGAATACATACCTGTGATCAAACCAACTAATAACGCAATTGAGAAGTTTTGAATCGATGGTGCACCTAGAATAAGAAGTGCCACTGTAACGATAATAACCGTTAACACCGTGTTAACAGATCGACCCATCGTTTGACGAAGTGATTTGTTAACGATATCCGCTAATACTTCGCGGTCCTTAATTGTATCATATCGATTTAAGTTTTCACGCATTCGGTCAAATGTAACAATCGTATCATTAATAGAGTAACCGACAATCGTCAGTACAGCAGCAATGAACGTAATATCGACTTCTAAGCGCATAAAGCTAAATACAGCAACAATCAAGAATACGTCATGTATTAACGAGGCAATTGCCCCAACACCCATGCGCCACTCGAAACGAATTGCTACATAGATAATGATACCAATAGCCGCAATTGATAATGCTTTTATCGCATTTTTCGCAAGCTCTTTACCGACAGTAGGTGACACAGTACTTACCCCAGGTTCATGACCATATTTTTCGCCAGCTTCTTTTTTGATTTTTAAAATTTCTGCTTGTGAAAGATCATGTTTATAACGGATAACCGCTGAGTTACTCTTTTCACCTGTAAGAACGATATCTTCCGATGAGAAGCCAATGCTATCTAAATAATTTGATACTTCTTCCTTAGTTAAAGTTTGATCTGCTTCAATTTGAACACGTGTACCACTTGAGAAATCAATACCAAGGTTTAAGCGGAAAATACCTAGAACCACTAAACCAGACACTAAAATAGCTAATGAGAATGTATAGAATTTCTTACGGTTGTGCACAAAATCAAAACGATCAAATTTCGTTGATAAATCTAATGTACCGATATTTTCATCCAAGCTATGCTGTTTAGATTTTGCAATACCAAACCATGCTGAACTGTTGAAATATCCACTGTTGACAAGTAGTCCTAATAGTACTCGAGACCCCCAAACAGCTGTTAGGAAGCTGAGTAAAATACTGATAATTAAAGTTGTTGCAAACCCTTTAACTGAACTTGTCCCGAATTGGAATAGTACAGCTGCTGCTAATAATGTCGTTAGCTGTGCATCGATAATCGCTGATAGGGACTGCTTTGAACCAATCTGGAATGCTTGTTTCACCGAATAACCGACACGTAGTTCCTCACGAATACGTTCTGCCGCTAGAATATTCGCGTCTACCGCCATCCCTATACCAAGCACGATTGCTGCAATACCTGGAAGTGTTAACACTGCATTAATCCAGTCAAACACAACTAATACTAGGAAAGTGAAAATAGTAAGTGTAATGATGGAAATAAAGCCAGGTAAACGATAGTAGAATAGCATAAATAAGAAGATAATGACTACGCCGATAACACCTGCGAAGACTGTACTCTTCAATGCTTCATCACCGAATTGTGCACCAACTGAAGTAGAATACATTTCTGTAAGCTTAACAGGAAGTGCCCCAGCATTTAAAATACCTGATAAATTTTTTGTTTCGTCAACTGAGAAGTTACCGCTAATCATTACATCAGTTGTATTTAATGTTTGGGTAACTTGTGCAGCCGATGCATAACGAGGCTTCGCTTTTTGTGATTCAGCTTTATATGAATCAACACCCTCTTCAAAGTCTAACCAAATAACGAGTAAGTTTTCACCTGGTGGTTTCGCCGCAATCTTACTTGTAACATCGGCAAATTTTTTCGCATCCTTTAACGTTAGCGATACAATTGGACGATTTTGCTGATCAAATGAATCTTTAGCGCCACCTGGCTTTAAGTCATTACCATCTAGTAATACATTGTCATCGACATCACGAATTGTTAAATTCGCAGAAGTAGACAATAATTCACGTGCTGATTCTTGATCTTCGACACCAGCTAATTGCACACGAATACGATTGTTGTCTTCAACCTGAATGCTCGGTTCACTTACCCCGATCGCATTTACACGTTCACCAAGTGCTGTTGCAGTTGCTGTCATAACATCCTGTGTAATTTTTTGTCCTTCTTTTAATTCTGTTACCTCATAAAGAACCTCAAACCCGCCCTGTAAGTCAAGACCAAGCTTAATGTCCTTTAAGACGCCGCCTACAGTCGTACCAATGGTTGCTGTAAAGATCACCAAAAGCAGTACGAATGCAACTATACGACTTTTTAGTTTCATTTATAAATCCTCCTCGAATAGGTGTAAGAGCGTTCTTACACTACAAACAAGTATAATTGCAATTCCTTTTGAAACGTTTATTCCCCCTTTTCCTATAGAATAATGTAGCCTGTGCTTCAAAAGGATTACTCTACTTATTTCAATCGTTCATAACGCGCAAATTTATCCCTGTATGAATAGGTGTTAAGCCTCCAACTTCAGTTAAGAATCATAAGGAGGGTTTTCAGTAAAATTATTTTTACAAATAAAAAAAGCGCAACACACTCATTATGAAACACGTTGCGCTCGGTGTCAATTCAACACTTTTAGTATTCTATTATTATTTGACAAATTTCACATAGTCTTCTCAAATTTTAACCGGCCCAAGCAGCATTTTTAACTCTTCCGTATTCAATTCTGTAAACCAATCATTACTTTGTAAAAATTCTACTTGATTAAATGAGACAATATCAGACGGTGATATCGCAAAAATAGTGGCGATAATTTCATGTAAACGTAATTGCTCAATATTTTTTTTGCGCCATTTTTTCTCCACACAATAGCGCCATAGTTCTTCAGCGGTAATCGCATCGTATTGATAATATTTACACTCTTCTATCTTACTATCAATTGCAGGACGAATTTTTTCAAATAGTTGCTCATGTTGGATACTCATTTTGAATCATCTCCAATCAAAGTTGTATCGTAAGCCATGTTTGCATACAAATAGTGTAAATGAATTTTTGCGGCTTGAGAAGGGACGGATGGCATGAGTTCTTTTGTACGAGGTACACTATTTTTAATGTTTGTAATTTTTTTATCGAAACTCTTCGGCTTCTTTTATAGAATGCAATTTATGCGTATCGCTGGTGAAGAGGCAGTCGGCATTTATATGACCGTCTATCCAGCGTTCATTTTCTTCATCTCACTCATTCAACTTGGACTACCTATCGCTGTGGCAAAAATTGTAGCAGAATTACTAGCTAAAAACAAACGTGAAAGCATCTTTGGTGTTATGCGTACGGCTATTCTTTGGTCATTTATTGGAATGATCATCTTTATGCCGATTGTTGCACTTACAATACCATATATATCGACTACACTTTTACATAATGAACAAACAACATTCACGCTATGGATTGCACTTTTTGCCGTGCCAGTGTCAGTTGGCTCTGGGTTATTACGTGCTTATTTACAAGGCATCGCAAAAATTACACCTACAGCTTGGGCTCAAATGATTGAACAATTTATCCGCATTTGTTTTATCACATTTTCGCTTCCTTTAGTGGCTGCCTATAATAATGCTGCCGTTACAGCAGCTTCTGCCATGGGGATTACGCTTCTAGCTGAAGTCGTTGCTTTCTTGTATTTATGGTTGCATTATACTGTCTCAAAGAAAAAATTATTGACACGAAAAAGCAAAATCGAAGCTTATCCTGCCTCCCCGATGTTACGAATTGCCCTTCCTTCTGCAGGAAGCAAACTATTCGGATCTTTTACTTGGTTTTTAGAGCCCATAATTTTTTTAAAAGCTTTAACAATGGCTGGATTAACTGCTTCAGCAGCGACAATTTTATATGGGGTTATTTCAGGTGTATTAGTCCCTCTATTATTATTCCCAGCTTTTGTGTCTGTAGCACTTTCGATAGTCCTTATACCGGCTGTTAGTGACGCTGTTGCCCGTCAACATATACCGCTCCTACAGGAACGTATTTCTGTATCATTACGACTATCTTCCTTGGTAGGCTGTGTTGCCGCTACGTACTTTTTCGTTCATGGCGATGAATTAGCAGTGAAGCTCTTTCACCTAGAAGAAAATCGTGGTTATGTGAAAATATTAGCGCCTATTTTTTATTTTTATTATATTCAAAGTCCATTGCATTCGATCTTACAAGCAATTGGTGAAGCCCGTGCTGCCATGATGAACTCCATTTACGGTGGTCTTGGAAAGCTCTTTGTCATGTTCGTACTTGCTTCTCAGCCTGGTATACAGGAAAAAGGTGCCGTTGTAGCAATTGGCTTTGGTGTTTTACTAACTTCGTTTTTGCATATCGCAACAGTAAGACAGCGCAAAAATTTACGTGCCGGCTTTAGAATGTTTGTTGTTCCATATAGTTGCTTTATTGCTGTTTGTGTTACCCAGTATTTCCTGATGCAAATGTTGCCACTACCATTCATTTTAAGTAGCTGTGTGACCTTATTTTTACTATTTACATTTTTACTATTATCCAATCAGTTACGCATTACAGACTTGCGCTACCTTCGTAAGTTGGCCAAGAAAGTTTAATTTTCTTTCAACTGAATATGCAGCCGATTATCCTCCCAAACACAAAAAAATACAGTGCGACTATCTTGAATATTATTTTTAGCGAGTTCTGCCATTAACCAATCAATATCTTTATGCAATATTTTTAAATGTCTATCCTGAATATCACCATCAGTAATAAGTGGGTAAACAAATGCCTTTTCATCTTTTTTATAAACAGAAAGATTGCCTGAAGGCTCTAAATAGGCATAAGCAATATCTGTGACAGAAGCAGTACCATTTTCGCGTAGTTGTTGACATAAATCATCTAAATTATAGCGTTGCTTGCGCATTTCACTTTCTAAAAGGACACCATCTCTTATGAGTAATACTGGATCACCATCAACTAGGTCACGGAATTTTTTACTTTTTAGTGAAAAATACGCACTTGTTATTTGAATGAAAAATAATATGATGATTGGTAAAATTACATTAAATAAAGGACTTTCAAAGTCATCAAGCGCAAACGCTGCAACTTCAGCCATTAAAATGGATACGACTAAATCTATTACAGATAATTCGCCGACCTCACGTTTACCCATTAAACGAAAAATTATTAGGATAAACACATATAAAAAGCATGTTCTAAAAATAATCATTAAATAATCTTCCATGCAGTCACCCCCCATATTATCAAGGTGACCGTGTAAGTTACTTTTTATACAAAAAGCCTGATCAAAATGGTTATTTTGACAAATCTAAATAAAATAAGTAAGGCGTTGTCCACATAAATGATGGACAACGCCTTATAAATGTTAGTTATTTACAATACGTCCGATTGCTTGACGATCAAATTTCACGCGCACATTGTCTGCGATTTTTAATGTTACAGCAGTGTCCTCAATTGAGTCGATCTCTCCGTGTAAGCCACCGATTGTAATAACTTTATCTCCACGTTGCAAATTACTCTGCATATTTTGTGTTTCCTGCTGTCTCTTTTTAGCAGGGCGGATTAAAATAAACCACATTGCAACGAACATTAGTAATATTGGTGCTAATCCAATTAGTTGTTCCATGATTCTTGCCCCCTTTCCAATTCTCACTTTTTTAGTATAGACTATTTCACCTTAAAAAAGCGATGACCAAGCCCAAAATTTTTCTATATTACTAATATTTTTTCTATAATAGACAATTTTTTGCTAGTAATATTCACAATTCACATAAATTTACATGATTTTTTTACTAAAGATTAGAAGTTCTTTGCATTTGGTCCGTTAAAACCATATTTCTCGAAAAATTCTTCTCGGAAATCGCCAAGACGATCTTCACGAATTGCCTCACGTACTTGCTCCATTAGCTTCAATAGGAAGTGTAGGTTATGGTATGTCGTTAAGCGGATACCAAACGTTTCTTCAGTACGAATTAGGTGGCGAATATACGCGCGTGAATAGTTTTTACATGTATAGCAATCACAGTTCGGATCAATCGGCCCAAAATCACGTGCATATTTTGCATTTTTAACAACTAAACGACCTTCTGAAGTCATTAATGTACCATTACGGGCAATACGTGTTGGTAGTACACAGTCAAACATATCAATACCTCGAATAGCCCCATCAATTAATGAATCCGGCGATCCTACGCCCATTAAATAGCGCGGTTTGTTCGCTGGCATCATTGGCGTAGTAAACTCTAAAACTCGGTTCATGACGTCTTTAGGCTCCCCAACAGATAGCCCTCCAATTGCATAACCTGGGAAATCTAGCTCTACTAAGGCTTCTGCAGAACGACGGCGTAAGTCCTCGTATTCTCCCCCTTGAATGATACCAAATAGACCTTGTTCTTCTGGACGGTTATGAGCTTCTTTACAACGCTTAGCCCAACGCGTTGTGCGATCTACTGATTGTAGCATATAGTCATATGTCGCAGGATAAGGTGGACATTCATCAAATGCCATCATAATATCCGAACCTAAATCATTTTGAATTTCCATTGCCTTTTCTGGACTTAAAAACAGTTTATCCCCATTCAAATGATTACGGAAGTGAACCCCTTCTTCTTCAATTTTACGGAATTGACTAAGTGAGAACACTTGGAAACCACCTGAATCTGTTAGAATTGGGCGATCCCAGTTCATAAATTTATGCAAGCCCCCTGCTTCTTTCACAATATCATTACCTGGGCGAAGCCATAAATGATACGTATTTGACAGAATAATACCTGCATTCATTTCTTTTAAGTCCTCAGGTGACATTGTTTTTACAGTTGCTTGTGTACCAACAGGCATAAATGCTGGCGTTTCAAAAGAGCCATGTGGCGTATGCACGATGCCAAGGCGTGCTCCTGTTTGTTTACAAGTATGAAGTAGCTCATAACGAATTGCTGGTTGTGTCATAAAATAAATATTCCTCTCTTATCTAAAGTAAAAACAGTACTTCGATTTTTTCTTTAGTTTATCCTTTTGGACGGATAAACATAGCATCACCAAAGCTAAAGAAGCGATATTTTTCTTCTACAGCTTGTTTATATGCACTTAAAATGGTTTCTCTTGTCGCAAGTGTGCTAACAAGCATGACAAGGGTTGATTTTGGTAAATGGAAGTTTGTTATTAAACCATCTACAACCGAAAATTCGTATCCTGGATAAATGAAAATGGACGTCCAACCTTGCTCTGCACGAACCTCGCCTCCATATTTAGAGCCGATCGTTTCCAAAGTACGGTTAGAAGTTGTCCCAACTGCTATCACCTTTCCACCATTACTCTTTACACGGTTAATAATAGATGCCGCTTCTTCCGTTACACTATAAAATTCGGCATGCATTTCGTGATTTTCAATTGAATCTACACTTACAGGACGGAAAGTTCCTAGCCCTACATGTAAAGTGATAAATACAACTTCGACCCCTTTTGCTTTAACTTGCTCTAGTAATTCTTCTGTAAAATGAAGACCTGCAGTTGGTGCTGCTGCTGAGCCACGTTCTTTTGCATAAACGGTTTGGTAACGATCCTTGTCCTCTAATTTTTCACGAATATACGGAGGCAATGGCATCTCACCAAGTTGTTCTAAAATTTCATAAAAAATCCCATTATATTTAAACTCAAATGTACGCCCACCATGATCAAGCTCTCCTGTACAAGTAGCAGTCAATAAACCATCTCCGAATGTCACAACTGTACCGACCTTTACACGTTTAGCTGGCTTAACAAGTGTTTCCCATTCATCCGTACCAGCCATTTGCTTTAATAGCAGTACCTCTATATGAGCACCTGTTTCTTCTTTAACGCCCATTAATCGCGCTGGTAAGACCCTTGTATCATTTAATACAAGACAGTCGCCTGCTTGTAGCTCCTCTAAAATATGAGCGAAATGATGATGCTCAACATTTTGTGAGCCTGGTGTCACGACCATTAATCGACTAGCTGTACGATCAATAAGTGGTGTTTGTGCTATGAGTTCCTCTGGCAATTCAAAATCAAAATCTTCTACACGCATGAAAATACTTCCTTCTTCTAGGTTTGTTGGGGATATTCATATCCAAAATGTTCGTAGGCTAAATTTGATGCCACACGTCCACGTGGCGTCCGTTGAATAAAGCCTATTTGCATCAAATACGGCTCGTACACATCCTCTATTGTTACACGTTCCTCACCAATAGATGCTGCCAACGTATCTAAGCCTACAGGGCCACCACGGAAGCGCTCAATCATATTGGTCACAAGTTTATGATCAATATGGTCAAGTCCTCTAGGATCGACTTGCAATAGCTCAAGAGCTTGCTTAGCAAGTCCCTCAGTTATCATACCATCTCCAAGCACCTGTGCATAATCTCGCACTCGTTTAAGCAGGCGATTGGCAATACGTGGTGTCCCTCGCGAGCGTCTCGCCATTTCAAGTGCTGCTACTTGTTCAATATCAACATCAAATAAGTGTGCACTACGCTCTACAATTTCTGCAAGTGAAGTATTATCATAATACTCCAATCTTAATAATACGCCAAAGCGATCCCTTAAAGGTGCTGATAATGCGCCAGCTCTTGTTGTTGCACCAACTAGTGTAAATGGCGGTAAATCAAGCCGTACAGAACGCGCTTCTGGACCTTTACCAACAACTATATCTAAACAAAAATCCTCCATGGCTGGATAAAGCACCTCTTCTATTGCACGAGGCAGGCGATGTATTTCATCGATAAATAGCACATCTCCTGGCTCCAGTGAGCTTAAAATCGCCGCCAAATCCCCAGGACGTTCGATTGCAGGACCACTAGTCATGCGCACATTAACATTCATTTCATTAGCAATGACCGCAGCTAATGTCGTTTTACCAAGTCCAGGTGGTCCATATAACAGCACATGATCTAAACTTTCCTGACGAAGCTTTGCCGCTTCAATGAAAATTTGTAAATTCTCCTTTACCTTATGCTGTCCAATGTATTGTGCTAATCTTTGTGGACGTAAAGATAATTCAAACTGTTCATCATAGCTACCCGCCTCACTAGCAATCATACGTTCAGACATGTACTTCCCCCCCTTCCACTATTTTAACTTTAATAGCAATTGTAATGCTTGTTTCATAAATGCATCTGTTGTTTCAAGCTTGTCATTTTCCTCAAGCTGTGGACGTATTTTTTCAAGTTCTTTTTCAGAATAACCAAGTGCCATTAACGCAAGAATAGCTTCTTCAAGCTCATGTTTAAATGGATTCACACCAAATAACGGCAGCTCATCCTCTGAACTAGGTAGCTCGATAGTCTCCATTAATCCACCAAGTTTACCTTTTAAATCTAGAATCATTTGACGGGCCGTTTTCTTGCCAACACCCGGGAATTTTACTAAAAACGATTCATCCTCTCGTTCAATGGCACCTATCACCTGTTGCGGGTTCCCAGTAGCTAAAATAGCTAACGCACCCTTTGGTCCAATTCCTGATACTAATATAAGCTTTCGAAACAGCTCTCGTTGGTCTAAATTTGGAAAGCCATATAACACTTGAGCATCCTCACGCACATGCAAATGTACAAAAATTTGCTGCTCAAGTGCAGATGTCCTAAACGCAAATGGATTAGGTGTATTGAGCTGCCAACCAATTCCTTGTTGTTCAAGCACAATATACTCAGGAGTAATACGCTTTATTTGTCCTTTTAAATAATCATACATTTTCTATAATCCCTCACAATCATCGTCTTCGATTATAGCATATAGCGAACGAATGCTCGACTATAAGAAAAAGCACAAGTAATCGTTCACACACAAAAATGACCGCCTAAAGACGGTCATTTCTTCATCATTCTATCAATATCGTACCACAGTTTTGGCCAATATGTGAGGGCACGTTTTGTAAACGGCACTAAATAATCTAAAAACACTAGCTGTTGATCTAATGGTAAATCCACTGCGAAAAGCCATTCACGTAAAAGCTCATTTGGATATTTTAAACGATGTAGCTTTCTTTTATCTAAACGGTTCAGCTCCGGTAACTCTGCAAATATTTTACTAAGGTCATAATCTACAGCTGGCAATACACGATGTAACCATAAAATATATTCATCATCCGCTTCTCCAAGATGAGCTAAATCAAAATCAATTAAACGCAATTCCCCATCTGAGCACCATAAAAAATTATGATGTACGACATCTCCATGTAAAAGCGTTATTTCTTTTTCGGGTACATCCTCCCGTGCGATTAACTGTAACGACTTCTCACTATAGTGTAAAATTTGATCGATTTCTTCTTTCGTTAAAAAAGCACGAAATTCATTCCGCCTGCTCTTAAAACGCATATGACGCATTTGCCATTTTAAAAGCTGTGAATAGGTATGCAAGCCCGGCATCCGCTGCCAAGCAATTTTCTTATGTGTATCATGTAAGGTATTTAATAACTTAAGTGATTCCATCCGATCTTTTTTATGTGCAAAATTTGCACTATGACTTCCTTCTTGCCAAACTTGCACGATTAAGTACTCATCATCACTTTTCATTAAAGGTAAAATCAGTGAGGGTTCAAGTCGTCCAAGCTGTCGATGGATAACCCTCACCTTATCTGCTATTTCTAACTGCTTTGCACGTTTCACAAAATAATTATTAGATTGATATTTATACTTCCAAATATTAGACTTTACTTCTTCAATGATATACGCTTTTTCACCATCGATAAGGCGTCATCCCGCCTGGGTACATGTGCGGTGACATCCATGGCCCTGATGAAGAATACGGCGTTGGGCACTGGGATGGACATGGCATTGGACATGGTGGTGGGCACGGTGGTGGACATGGCGGTTGACATTGACATGAATCCATTTTCCAATTCGGCATCATGATTGGTTGTGCATTACAACCACAGGATTGCTTCATTTCCATCTCCTGCATAGGCTCATATCCAGGCTTCATAGGGAAGAATGGAGATGTACTAGATTCTAAGAAATCAGGCATTCCAGCAACTTTACTGCATGGCTCACATGATGGTTGCTCCGGCATCGTATATGCTTCTACTTGTTGTTCCATTGGCATCGGCATCGGCATATGCCACCACATATGATGATGCACCGGCTGATGACAGCTTACACAATGAGGTACTACTGGCATATGTGGCATTGGTTGTGGCATTTGTGGCATGATATAAATCGGTTGTGGCATTGGTTGTGGCATTGGTTGTGGCGGTAGTTCCGGTTGTGCTACAGGCGGTGGTGGTTGAATTTGAACTGATGGCGGTATAACCATTTGAGTTTGTTCTACTTGTGGCATGACTACTTGTTGATGCCAATTAAGCTCTACAGGCTGTGGTACAAACGTCGGTTGCTGAGGCATTGGCATTGGCATTGGATACGGAATTGGAATCATCTGTGGTTCTGGCATCGGTGGTGGTGGTGCAACAATAGGTGGTGGCATCGGTCTTTGCACCTCTTTTTTGATACTTTCTTTAACAGGCCTTGTAGGTGACTCCTTATGCATAGGTCTTTCCTTATGCCCTTCCCTATGCATATCCCAATTTGTATCTCTATTTCCTTCTCTATGCGGTTCTTTGTTTATTTTTTCAGGCAAAATAATTTCCATGCCCGGTACTATATAATCTGGGTTGGCAAGATGGGCATTGAGTCGTTTTAAATCTTCAAATGAAATACCATACTCTTTTGCAATCTTCCACAACGTATCTCCCTTTTGAACAATATGAATACGCAATTTTTTCCTCCCTTCCTCTCTACGTATCATATGTTCAATGTTTCATTTGGATACAAAAATTTCACGCATGTTGCAAAGGCTTCATGGTACACTAGTTTTAAGGAAAACGGCTTCCTTTATTACAGGCAGAGGTGATCTCTTATGAAAAAAATGTTAGGCGAAGAACGCCGACTGCAACTTCTCGCACAGCTAAAAAAAAGCAACACACCTATAACAGGGACGGACTTGGCGAAATTTGCTAACGTTTCTAGACAAGTCATTGTCAATGATATGACATTATTAAAGGCTAGAAATGAACCTATTATTGCAACTAGCCAAGGATATCTTTATATGCATCAGGAACAATTACATCAAACTGTTGAACGTACTATCCCTTGCTTCCATACCTCAGAGGATGCAGAAGATGAACTTATAACAATAGTTGATTGTGGCGGTACAGTAAAAAATGTTATTGTAGAACATCCTATTTACGGAGAAATTACTGCGTCTATTATGGTCTCTAACCGTCATGAAGTAAAAAAATTTATTCAACGTGTTACTGATACACAGGCAAGTTACTTATCCGAACTAACGGGTGGTACACATCTCCATGTTATTTCTGCGCCTTCTGTTGAAATTTTAGATTTAATTGAGCTTACCTTACACAAAAAAGGCTATTTAGTAGTTGATCAATAATCAATTTTTACTTAGCTGCTGGCTTTCACAAAGGCTAGCAGCTTTCTATTTTTATGAATTTAAATGATTTACTATCAGGTGTATTGATTAGCCATTTTTATACAGAATTAATTCAAAGAGGCTGATTTCCGCTACGAGCGACTCGCTTACCCGCGAGAAGCTTTGCCCTGCGATGATAGTGAAGCAACAGGAGCACTCGAGTATCCCTACGCTACAATCAGTTAAAATGGAAATATATTAGCAACATAGTAACAAAAAAAGAGGCTGAGACAGAACTCGATTATTTTGAAAAATAGCGAAAATAGGTAATAACTTTTTCGCTTTAATGAGTAGAGTGTTCCTTCCTAAATCAAAAAAATGTTAGACCAATGCAATCGGTCTAACATTTTTTCTTTTTGTCCCAGCCTCTTCAAAGTTAGAGAAACCTTTTACGCTGTGAAGGCGTTGGCAATAAGCACATTTCTTTTTGACCGAAAAGGCGATACCGATTTTTTGCAAATATTCGATACATCATATTCCGTATAAATGATGGGATCAGGATGAAAACATAGAAGACTGGCCAGAAACTATCTAATCTCCGACAGATTTTAAGTGCAGCTGTAGATTCAAAATATGCCTTTCCATGTTCAAATAATATGACACTATCTATATTTTCAGGTACTTCGTATTGTGCAAGTAATGCCTGCCCTACATCACTTTGGATTGAGGCAAATTGAAAATAGGCTCCCTGATCATGTTTGATAATAAATTGCACACTACTGTCACAAAAATTGCATACTCCGTCAAACAAAATAATGCCGCCCACAATGATTCCTCCTAGCCACTTTGGTTACTCTTCTGACGTTAGATAAGTAAAGTATGTACCAAGTGACTTCACCTTGCAACCAAGTGCAGCTAGTTCTTCCATGGCCCCACGCATCATAGGCTCCTTTTCATCTGCCAATACATCAATCATAAAGAAATAATCACCTAAGCCCGTTTTTAATGGTCGTGATTCGATTTTACTTAAATTTAGCTGTCGCCATGCAAATACTGATAGTACTTGATGTAATGCCCCCGAACGGTCCGTTGGCAATGTTATCATGAAAGTTGTTTTTGCCTGTCCATCCGATAATTCTTGCGGTAATCGTATGTTTTGCTTAGATAATACGAAAAAACGAGTATGGTTAAAATGGAAATCATGAATATTATCTTGAACAATTTCTAAGCCATATTTTTCTGCCGCAGCTGCATTACCAACTGCCGCAATACATTCGCTTGGATTTTCGGATACATATTTTGCCGCTGCCGCTGTTGATGTCGTTTGATGTAACGGAACATGGCTGAATCGATAAAATAAGTATTTATGACATTGTGCTAGCGCATGTGGATGTGAGTAAACTCCATTAATTGATTCCCAATTGTTCTTCTGCTCTTGATTGACCATTAAATGCTGCTGTATTTTCAACTGAAGCTCCCCTGTAACATATAGTGTTGCCTCATGAAATAAATAATCGAGCGTTAAAGGAACGGAGCCTTCTAAAGCATTTTCCAACGGTACAACTGCTAAATCTACCTTCCCCTTTGCTACTGCCTCTATACATTCTGGAATTGTAGCACAAGGGACAAGCCACTCAGTTGGAAAGGTGGCTTTAGTCGCTAAGTATGTAAATGATGCTTCCGGCCCTAAATAGCCAATTCGTTTTTCCCATTGTTCTTTTGTCATGATATTTACCTCCCTCACTACAATTGTAGTATAAAGTTTGAGTTTAATTTACTGTGTGTAATATTTGCAAATAAAAGATTTAACATTTCTATTTTTTCAGAAAATTAATTTTATGGTACTACATAGAATGTTAGGTACGTGCGAAGTTTCTCAACACATGTCGGTGACTGCCCGACCCTTTATGAATGTTCTATCCGTCTCTTTGCTTGTTCTATACAACGACTTTTTTTACTCTTTAGTTATAGAATAAGGAGCTGTCCCATCAGACAGTATTACATCATGTGGGACTGCTCCTTTTTGAGCTTTATAACATATTTGCTAGTGCTTTTATAGTTGAATTCAATCTGCAAATTAAACACTGCTGTTTACATTTGTCAATAATTCAAGCTTGCTTATAAATTATGGTTTTAATTATTTACTATCAACAGTTACTACAATGCACCAGAACTAATCACTTCCGCAGACTCTACAAAATCTAAACGTTTGAGTTGCTGTATTAAATCATCAAGTTCACATGTCATGCTAGTTACATCTAATGACAACGTAACATTGGCACGTCCTTGAATCGGTATAGTTTGATGGATAGTCAGTACATTGCAATGCGTAATTGTCACTGTTTCTAAAAGCTTTGCAAGTGTTCCTTTACGGTCCTGAAGCTGTAAAAAGACTGTTAAAATGCGTTCCTGCACAATTGAGTGAAAAGGAAATACAGCATCACGATATTTGTAAAACGCACTACGCGATAAATCCACCTGCTTTACCGCATCCCAAATGGAAGATACCGAACCACTTGACAGTAAGTGTTTCGCCTCCAAAGTTTTTTGCATAGCATCCGTTAAAACATCTTCACGAACTAAATAATATCGCTGATTCGCAACATTCTTCATACGCTTCCCCCTAAAACTCTTGTCTTAATCGACAAATTCAAATTCAAACTCTTGCAGACGAACTGTATCGCCATCTTGTGCTCCACGTTCGCGTAGTGCTTCATCCACGCCCATTGCACGCAATTGACGAGCAAAACGGCGAATACCATCTTCACGGCTGAAGTCAGTCATTTTAAATAGGCGTTCAATTGCGTAACCACTAATGATAAATGCACCATCATCATCACGAGTAATTTCGAAATCTTCACCTTTTCCTTCATGTTTATACATTACCGTTGCATCTGATTGCTCTTCTAAATCATCGTATAGAGGGAATTCAGGCGTTACTTCCAGTAAATCAGCAATGGCAAATAGTAACTCTTTTAAGCCTTGACGTGAAATTGCTGAAATCGGGAAAATTTGAATGTCTTCTCCCACTTTTTTGCGGAATTCCTCTAAGTTTTCTTCTGCTTCTGGCATATCCATTTTATTTGCCACAATAATTTGCGGACGCTCTGTTAAACGAAGATTATATTGTTTTAGCTCTTCATTAATCGTTAAATAATCCTCGTATGGATCTCGACCTTCCATCCCAGACATATCAATTACATGGACAATAACACGTGTACGCTCGATATGTCGTAAAAACTGATGGCCTAAGCCCACTCCTTCATGAGCTCCTTCAATAAGTCCAGGTAAATCTGCCATCGCAAAGCTACGATGATCATCCGTTTCAATCATCCCTAAATTTGGAACAATCGTTGTGAAATGATAAGCACCAATTTTTGGCTTAGCAGCAGAAACAACAGATAGAAGCGTTGATTTACCAACACTTGGGAAACCTACTAGTCCCACATCCGCTAAAACTTTTAACTCTAATATAACATTTAATTCTTGTCCTGGCTCACCTTTTTCAGAAAGTTCTGGAGCTGGATTTGCTGGTGTTGCAAAGCGGGAATTTCCTCGTCCACCTCGACCAGCTTTGGCAATTATAGCTGTTTGACCATGCTCGACTAAATCAGCAATTACGGCATTTGTTTCTTCATTGATAACAACTGTGCCTGGTGGTACTTTAACGATTAAATCCTCTGCACGTTTACCATGCATTCCTTTACTCATACCATGCTCACCACGGTCAGCCTTGAAGTGGCGTTTATAGCGAAAATCCATTAATGTTCGCAAACCCTCTTCAACTTGAAATACTACGTTACCACCGTGTCCACCGTCACCACCGGCTGGACCACCATTCGGTACATATTTTTCTCGGCGGAAGGCAACCATTCCGTCACCACCGTCGCCACCTTTTACATAAATCTTAACGTGATCGACAAACATTTAGTTCACTCCCTATTTGCATTCAATACATATTGCCAGCACGTATTCGTCTGTTCAATTGTTTGAATGTCTAATTGTTTCAAACCTTTTTCGGTGAATGCATCAGCACTCCATAGCCCATTTAGCGTGAATGTCACGGCAAATGTATGATCGTCAACACGTACATCGAGCGCTAAGCTCTGCTCTGTAAATGGATCTAATGTATCATAAACATGCATAACTGTTTTGTTTAAGTAATCTACAATTTCCGTATCAATATTATTTGTGACGGGCTTTTTTATCTCACCGCTAAGTTTCATTGGTAATGATTGATAGCGCCAGCCTGCTGTTTGCAGCCACTCGATTGTTTGCGGTAATTGTAGACGATTAAGGATAGAAAGTGCTTGTAATTGTTCCGAATAATTTTGAATAAGTTTTTTTGATTCATCAATTCTACCTAAATCTAAATTCATGCGAATAAGCTGGAGCTGATTCACATAATCATGATTTGCAAAACGTAATACTTCACTAATGGTTAGTGATTGATTGTTCATCCCATTCACTCCAATAAAGTTATCCTTACTAGTATAACAAGTTTTGCTGTATTTTTCCCTTAAATCTTTATCAATTATTCCTCGGTATAATTGTGTCCGAAATCGGCTTTGTGCTTAGGCCTGCAAATGTTTTATGTGCGAAAGCGTAGTGTTAACGTAGCGACAGCAACAAATGTTTTTTGTGCGAAAGCGTAGTGCTAACGTAGCGGCAGCAACAAATGTTTTTTGTGCGAAAGCGTAGTGCTAACGTAGCGGCAGCAACAAATGTTTTTTGTGCGAAAGCGTAGTGCTAACGCAGCGACAGCAACAAATGTTTTTTGTGCGAAAGCGTAGTGCTTAACGCAGCGGCAGCAACAAATGTTTTTTGTGCGAAAGCGTAGTGCTAACGCAGCGACAGCAACAAATGTTTTTTGTGCGAAAGCGTAGTGTTAACGCAGCGACAGCAACAAATGTTTTTTGTGCGAAAGCGTAGTGTTAACGTAGCGACAGCAACAAATGTTTTATGTGCGAAAGCGTAGTGTTAACGCAGCGACAGCAACAAATGTTTTTTGTGCGAAAGCGTAGTGCTAACGCAGCGACAGCAACAAATGTTTTTTGTGCGAAAGCGTAGTGTTAACGCAGCGACAGCAACAAATGTTTTTTGTGCGAAAGCGTAGTGTTAACGTAGCGACAGCAACAAATGTTTTTTGTGCGAAAGCGTAGTGCTAACGCAGCGGCAGCAACAAATGTTTTTTGTGCGAAAGCGTAGTGCTAACGCAGCGGCAGCAACAAATGTTTTTTGTGCGAAAGCGTAGTGCTAACTTTTTTGTCTGTTCGATAGCGAAGCGACAGCAAAAGGGTTTTAACTGCGCGAAAGCATTGCGGCAACACAGCATGATGTTGGTCACTCAGTCGTTGCCACAGGACGTGGCGTTCTTAGACTGAGTTCCATATTTCAGCGGATGTTTGGACGCCCACTGAACTAAGTTGAAATTTAGCCAAAAAAAGGACTGCAATAAATGCAGTCCTACGCTTTATGTTTATCTTTTTTTAAGATTAAGCTTCTTGTGATGCTGGGTAAACAGATACTTGTTTGCGATCGCGACCTAAGCGTTCGAATTTAACAACGCCGTCAACTTTAGCAAATAGTGTATCGTCACCACCACGACCTACGTTTGTACCTGGGTAAATTTTTGTACCGCGTTGACGGTAAAGAATTGAACCACCAGTTACGAATTGGCCATCAGCACGTTTAGCACCAAGTCGTTTTGACTCAGAGTCACGTCCGTTTTTAGTAGAACCTACCCCTTTTTTAGATGCGAAAAGTTGAAGGTCTAATGCTAATAATAATTTCATCGTGTTCCACCTCCTACTTGGTTGTAGTTGATTTGGATGTATTGTCCGTAATTTTGCACCATAGAATACACTTGGGCAGTCATTACTTGGACAATTAACTGTAGTTTTGCATCAATCTCAGGCTCTAAATCTGATGGTAAATCTACCTTAAGATAGCCTCCACCTTCAGCAGCTTGTTCGACTTCTGGCTGTAATTGTAATAGTGCATAAATAGCATTCACCGTACCTATGGCAATGGTAGATGCTCCTGCACATACTAAATCCTTACCAGATTCATCGTATTCAGCATGTCCTGAAAATTCGAATGCTGACACATGTCTATTTTCATCGTGATGAATCGTAACTTGTATCATTCGTTACACCTCACAATTAAGCGTTGATAGCTTCAACAACTAATTTTGTGTAAGGTTGACGGTGACCTTGTTTACGACGGTAGTTCTTTTTAGCTTTCAATTTGAAAACAACGATTTTTTTCGCACGGCCTTCTTTAACAACTTTAGCTGTTACAGTAGCGCCTTCTACGAATGGAGCTCCAACTTTAACGTTTTCGCCACCAACGAATAAAACTTTATCGAAAGTTACAACCTCGTCAGCTTCTACACCTAATTTTTCAACATAGATTTCTTGACCAGCTTCTACTTTGATTTGTTTACCACCAGTTTCAATAATTGCGTACATTTTACTGCACCTCCTCATAGACTCAGACTCGCCTGTTTATAAAGGTGATCATACGATACTTAAACCTTTCCAGTGCGGTTGTAGTAGCACAGGTGCTACAAACAATAACATTAAGATATTACCACACGATTTATTTTAAGTCAATCTATTCATTACATATTTCTCAAATGCTAAACGATATTTTCGATAATTCCATTCTTTTAACGCTTGAAGCCATATAAATAAACATAGAATTGCTAAAAAAATAGATTGAGGGAGGTAATATAAAGTTATCATGAGTAGTATAGTCGCAATTGCAAGAGAAAGCCAGTAGTAATATTCAAATACCCGAACACTTGGAAAGACTAAAAATAAAGACGCTAAAAGTATTCTGCCACCGTCCAATGGAATAATCGGTAATACATTGATTGCTAATAGCACAAGTTGTGCATTGATGAGCTTTGCAGCAAGTAGTTCAGGCATAAAAAAAGCAAGGCCAATCCCTAATATTGTAGCGATTGGTCCCCCTAAGGCAATCCAAAGGAGTGACGTAGCTGGCACAACCGCTGGATTTTCAAATTCTATTTCCCCTCCATAAGGTGTTATAACGCATGATTTTACCTTAACACCACAAATCATTGCAGCTAACACATGACCTGCTTCATGCCATAGTAACGAAGATAAAATAATAGCATAATAAGCAATTTGACCACTAAAAATCATTATAAATACGAAAGGGATACATAGAAGATGCAGTTTAATTTTCATTGGACGCCGCTGTTTCAAGCCACTGTACAACCTGCTCTAAACTATAAGATGTCTTATCTTTTTCAATCGAGATATAGAGTTGTCCGGCCTCTTTCATGCCGATTAAATCATTTGCCTGTACTGTTGTATACGGCAGTTGCGCTAAACTATCAAGCATCCCATAGGAAACTGTGGTGCCATCATCATAGCTAATCGTCATTGTTTTACCAGTATATTTTGTATGACCAGTGAAAACAACAAGACCATTCTGCCCAGCATACACTGGAAGACCAGCATCATACTGCAATAAAAAGCCTTCCTTAAAAACTTGCGCATCGGCAAATGTTAATAGTTCAGTTTGCCCAACATCACTTGATACTAAAATGGTTTCCTCCTCTTTATTTAGCCAGCTTTGTCCGAGCTCGCTTAAATAAGTTAAATCTGCTGATGTTGTAACAAGTTTTCGCACAGGTGTTTCCAATATACCTTGATCCTCTAAACGAATTACAAGCATAATTGCAGCCACAAGTAATATTGTGACTAACCATCTCCATTTCTTAAACAAGCCCTCACCCTTTTTTCACACTATATGAGGCCGCATGTCCATTCATGCACAAGAAAAAAACCTTCTCGTACTAATGCACGAAAAGGTTTAAGATTATCTTGAAAATAACGCTTTAAGTTTTGAGAATACACCTCTATGTTCATCTTCAATTGACATAAGTGGCACAGATTCCCCAAGTATTCGACGGGCAATATTACGATAGCCTAGAGAGGCTTTGTTAGTTGGATCCATCACTACAGGTTCACCTTTATTGGAAGACGAAATAACCCCTTCACTATCTACAATTATCCCTAATAAATCGATAGACAAATGTGTTGTAATTTCATTCACATCCAAAGTATCGCCGCTTCTCATCATATGTTGGCGAATGCGGTTAATAATTAGTTTAGGAGCCGTGATTTCTTCCTGTTCAAGCAAGCCAATAATTCGATCTGCATCACGTACAGCAGAGATTTCTGGTGTTGTTACGACAATTGCATGATCTGCACCAGCAACAGCATTACGATAGCCTTGTTCAATGCCTGCTGGACAGTCTATTAAGACATAATCATAGTCTCGTTTTAATTCCTCTACTAAGCTCTTCATTTGCTCAGGATTAACAGCATTTTTATCTGTCGTTTGAGCAGCAGGTAATAAAAATAGTTTCTCATCTACACGTTTATCTTTTATTAACGCTTGATGAATCTTACAGCGCCCTTCAATAACATCTACTAAATCATAAATAATACGATTTTCAAGGCCTAAAATTACGTCTAAATTACGTAGACCAATATCCGTATCTACTAGACATATTTTTTTACCCTGTAGAGCCAATGCAGTCCCAAGGTTAGCCGCGGTCGTTGTTTTTCCGACACCGCCTTTACCTGAAGTTATGACGATTGCTTCTCCCACACTAGCTTCCTCCCTTAGACACATTTAACAATGGTCGAATATTTTTTAACGCGTGAATTTGATCATACGTAATGCGCCCATCATAGCCGATAAATGCACAAGTCATCTCTTCCTGATTTTTTGCTTTTACATGTTCGTCTGACATTACCTGAACCTGATCAGCAATCATGATATGTGTAGCTTCAAGGCGAGATGCTGCAATAATCGCTTCTTTATTACCATGAACCCCAGCATGTGCAATCCCTTTGAGTTTACCTAGGACATACACATTGCCACCAGCTTCTACACGTCCATTCGGATTGACATTCCCGACGATAATAATATCGCCTGGCGAACGCAGAATTTGACCAGATCTGACCACACCTAAATATGTATCTTGTTGACTTTCAATCCTTTTCTGGTCGCTCTCATGGACAGTCAGTACTTCACTTTGCACCTTTGAGACGATTAATTGCTCTGTTTCTTGAACAATTTTAATAAGCTCTTTGATTTGTTCATCAGAACAGTATCGATAACCTAAATATAATTGTACATCTACTTTGCTATCGATACCGCTTTCTGAAACTTTCTTTTTAAGCTCTTCTACTAAATCGACATACGCGCATTGATCGTCTAAATGAAGAACAAATCCACCCTTTGTTCCCTTCATATTAACCAACTGTTTTTTCATGAATGCCTCACCCCACGTTGCTCTTTGTTAAGAAACTTCACGTGCTCTCTGTAAGACACGCGCATTAATTAGATATTTGAAGGCCCAACCAAGAATCATTAAAAATAGTGCATTAGCAATGATCGTTGGTAATAGTCGTGAACGTAAGAAATCCGATAATGGGATCGATGTAAAGTCGATAAGATAGAAGAATTGATAGAGTATAAATTCTAAAATCGCTACTAAAACAACTGAAATCGTCGTTGTCACAACTAAGTGCTGATGAATAATTTTCACAATAGACCCTGCTAAAAAACAAATAAGCGGAAACAGTACTGAATATAATCCAATAATATCAATGTAAAAGACATCATACAAGACACCAAAAAAAAGTCCATACATTACCGCTCTCTGACGGCTGTAATAGATGGAAATAAATATTAAATATAAGATTAAAAATCTCGGCACTAAATAATAGATTTGTCCTTTGATTTCAATGGGTGAAAGCATAGCAAACTCTGGTTCTAGTAAAAATAGTAAAACCGCCACAGAGGGGATGAGAAATCGAACCATTATTTTTCCTCCTCTTTACTCGCCTCTGGTGGATGTGTTAAATCCTCGTTCGTTGCACTACCATCAGATCCATCTACCACAGTAGTGGAGCGTTTAGCAATAACAACATAGTCTAAAATTGAAAAATCTGCAGATGGTTTTACATAGGCCATTTTTGTTAAGCCAAAATCATCTGTACTTACTTCAGTAATTTCTCCGATTGGCACATTCTTTGGGAAAATACCCCCAAGTCCTGATGAAACTACTTGCTGACCTTTTTTAACTGGTAAACTTGAATCGATTCGCTTCATAATGAGTTCATTACGTTCTTTATCAAAGCCCTCAATTAAACCGTATGCTTCAGTCTCTCCTAAAACCATCGCAGAAACACGATAGTTTGGATTACTTGTATATAAAAGCTCTACCTCAGAAGTGAAAGGTGTCACTACTGTAACTTTACCGACTAACCCTTTCGCTGTCATAACTGCCATATTTTTTTCTACACCGTGTGAAGAACCTTTATCTAAAATAATTTTTTCTTCCCACTGGTCAGGATTTCTAGCAATAACTGTGGCATGAATCGGATTAAATTCTTTTAAGCTCTCTGATTTGTCGAGAAGCTCACGAAGCTTTTTATTATCTGATTTTAATTCCGTAGCCTCAGCTTGTACAGCTGCAAATTCTTCTAAGCGTGCTTTTAAACGTTTATTTTCTTCGTACGTGTTTAAGAGGGAATCAATATTATTAAAAACACCTGCAATATAATTCGCCGGCTTCGCAACAATAGATTGTGCGACGCCGACAGTATCTTTAATAATTTGCTCTGGTAAAGTTGCATTCGTCCGATCACGTAATGAGAAGCTAATCAATGCCACAAGAAAAACCATGCCTACAAGCAGCAAAATTAATTTCTTATTGAAAAAAAAATGTGGCATTGCCTAAACCTCCTTACCCTTTAACTTGTTGTGAACGGATTAAATCAATATGTTCTAGAGCCTTACCTGTACCAATAGCAACACAGTCCAGTGGATCTTCTGCGATAAATACTGGCATATTCGTTTCTTGGCTAATAACTTTGTCTAAATTTGTTAATAGCGCACCACCACCTGTTAAAACAATTCCGCGTTCCATTACGTCTGCAGATAATTCAGGAGGTGTTTGTTCAAGTGTTTTGCGAACGCCATCAATAATTGATGATACCGCTTCACGTAAAGATTCAGAGATTTCTTGTGAAGAAATTTCGATTGTTTTAGGTAAACCTGTTAAAAGATCGCGTCCTCTAATGTCCATTCTACTTTCTGGACCCTCAGCCAACGCTGTACCAATTTCCATTTTCACTGCTTCTGCAGTACGTTCACCAATTGTTAAATTATATGTTTTACGAATATACGAAATGATGGATTGGTCCATTGCATCCCCGCCAACACGCACGGATTCACTTGTTACAATACCACCTAATGATATAACAGCTACCTCTGTTGTACCACCACCGATATCAACGACCATTGACCCTGTTGGATCCCAAACTGGTAAGTTAGAACCGATTGCTGCTGCAAATGGCTCTTCAATTGTAAATGCTTCTTTAGCTCCTGCTTGGCGAGCAGCATCAATAACCGCACGTTGTTCAACCGATGTAATACCATAAGGCACACAAATCATAACATTCGGCTTTTTCCAATTTCCACCAGAATTTTTACAAGCTTCTTTTAAATAGTATCCTATCATTGCTGTAGTAATATCAAAGTCAGCAATAACGCCATCTTTCATAGGACGGATTGCTACGATTGAACCAGGTGTACGACCAATCATATTTTTGGCATCATTACCAACTGCAACGATATCTCCAGTTTTTGTATTTTTCGCTACGACTGAAGGTTCGCGTAAAACGATTCCCTTCCCTTTAATAAACACTAATGTATTCGCTGTGCCGAGGTCAATCCCGACATCTTTACTTCCTAATCCAAACAATTTGTGTACTCCCTTTCTATTTAAGCCATACTTTCGTTGACATCATCTACACCCCTGCGCGTAATTACACACAGAGCGCTTTATCTTCATTCAATCGATGTTCAACACCTACTGAAAAAACTACACACTCAATCATCTCACACCTGTTGAAGTGAGAGGCTTCTTCTGAATAAAGATAAAATCATACCGTTCATTATAACGGATAAACGCAAGAATTTATAGTGCTACATGCTCTTCTCGCGGAAAAGATACTATTTTAATTCCCTCCTAAACTAAAAATAGTACGTATAGATTAGCATATAATTTTTATTCTTGTAAGACAACGTGTAATAGGCTACCAATTTTTGTGAATATTATAGACATTTCTACGAGTACAATAACGTTTTATTTAAAAAAAGGTTCGCTTTCATTTTAGTTTTTCGCAAAAAAATACAAAAATATTTATTTTTAAAGTAACGAAGAGATTTGAAGCAACATCAAATGTTAAGATGCGAACAACGCGAGGGATTTCTAAAGCATTCCATATTCTCTCTTTTTGATGTTCTACCCGTTTCTTTTGAATGTTCCTGCGAATCCCCCTACATAGAACCAGCTATTTTTATTTTATATAGACTAAGTCATAAAAAAGAGGGACAAAAAGAAAAATGTTAGACCGATTGCATTGGTCTAACATTTTTTTGATTTAGGAAGGAACACTCTACTCATTAAAGCAAAAAAGTTATTACCTATTTTCGCTATTTTTCAAAATAATCGAGTTCTGTCCCAGCCTCTAAAAATATCCTTTTTCTTTCAAACTAATAAATTGATGATCGCCGATGATAAGGTGATCAATCAAATCAATGCCCATAATATATCCAGCCTCTAAGATTCGTTTCGTCACTTCAATATCCTCTTCACTGGGGGTCGGCACGCCGCTGGGGTGATTATGCGCACAAATTATCGAAGCCGCAGATCTCTTTACAGCCTCGCGAAATATCTCTCTAGGATGAACGATTGAAGCATTTAGACTGCCTATAAAAATCGTCTGCCTATGAATAATTTGATTTTTTATATTTAAAAAAAGAACTACAAAATGTTCTTGATTCAGTGAGGTCATATCAGGCATTAAATAGGCGGCGGCATCTTGCGGTGAACGTATCGTATATTTTTCATCGCTTTGTTTCTGAGCAAGACGTCTACCAAGTTCAATGGCTGCTAATATTTGAATGGCTTTAACCTCACCAATCCCTTTAATCGCAACCATTTCTTCTATAGTTGCATGTTTTAAATAATGTAAACGCTCAAAAACACTTAGTATGCGATTTGCAAGTACAAGTACAGACTCTTCTTTAGTGCCTGTCCTTAGTAAAATGGCCAGTAGCTCCTGATTCGATAAACTCATTGCCCCTTGTCGCAGTAGTCTTTCACGAGGTCGATCCTGTATATTAACGTCTCGTATCATCATTCTTGGTAAAACATCATTTGGCAAAAAAGACTCACTCCTTCGCAAATTGGATAATATCGAGACCTACCAAATGCGTAAACAACGCTGCAAGTGGTAAGCCGACAACATTGTTATAATCTCCTTCAATTCGCTTAACTAAAAGTGTACCAGCAGTTTGAATGCCATAACCACCTGCTTTATCAAATGGGTCTCCCGAATCTACATATGCTTCGATCAGCTCCTGCGATAAATGATGAAAGACAACATTTGTCTCCTCGATAAATGTTGTTTCATTACCGTTAGGCTCAATAATGGCAACAGCTGTCATGACCGCATGATGCTTGCCTGATAAACGTAATAAGTGAGAAATTGCCTCCTCACGATCTGTTGGTTTATGAAGTAGGTTATTATCATAAACAACAATAGTGTCTGCTCCAATAATCGTTGCATTTGGCGCTTTTTTTGCCACATCCCTTGTTTTTAATAGAGCTACACCTTTTACATAATCTTGCATTGTAGTTGCCTGGACACTTGTCTCTTCTACTTCACTGGTGATTATGTCAAATGGAAGTGATAGCATTGCAAGCAATTCCTTTCGTCTAGGTGAAGCAGAAGCGAGCACTAGCTTGTGATTTGTATTAAACATTATCTGACCATTCCTCCTTATTAGTTATCATAACGGAGAATTTAGGTTTTGAAAATTTTCAAAAAATCAAGATAATGCTTATTTTGCCATCTTTCATGCTTAAAACTTCACTTGAAGACAAGTATTTTTCGATTTGTAATGGGCAAAAACATGTAAACGAATGATGCTAATATCGTTTGAAATTGAAGAGGCTGCCGCACCAATAGATTGCCAATCAGCAGGGAGTGTAGAATCCTTCGAATTATCCTTAAAATTTAATTTTGTTGCCTTTTTGTCAGCTAGCACAGATGGTAGCTCTGCAATCGTAGCCTCCTTACAGCTGTCACTACTTACACTAAATGCTTTTTTAAATGTGGGAGGATCTTTTAAAAAGACAAGCTGACTTTCATCGGTTACCATACTTGTCCAAACGTAAAATTTCCCATCAACCTCGACAATGGCACTCTCTTTTAATGAAGGATGTTCAGCTACAAACGAGCTTGCACTTTCATAATTTGAATAAACCCCTGCTTGACTTGCAAAAAACATAGTTCCATCCATCGCTTCACCTGCTGTCGGAATTGTTTCTGCGTCTGTATTTTTATTATTACTATTACTGGCTATATCACCGCCATTATTTTCCAAAGAAAATTGAGTGCTCGCTTGAAGAACACCTAAAAAAATAGCTACACCAAAAAGTCCCACTACTCCTCCAATAAACATCGCACGAAATATTTGTTTTTTCATGACCTGACTGACAATTTTCATTCGTCCATCACCTCTTCCTTCACGTATCAAAGCCTATCTATAAAAAGACAAGACTGTTTATGACTACAATTTGATATAAGTATATGTATAAAAGTATGTGTAAATGCTAATTTACTTCATTTTGATTTAGTAGTGGTTTTTGAGGTTTATCATAAAAATTAAATATTTTGTATCCAAATTTTTTACCATTGAATTCCCTTTTTGCGAAACATAAACTAGATAAAACCGTTTATAGCCTCTCTAATCTAATGAAAAACGGGCAAGTCACAAAACAACCATTAGCTTTCACCAAGAAAAACTCTCCAATCAAAATGTAATAGAGGAAATAGAAACATATTAGGGAAAAGTGCTTGAAGAAATCCGAGAGAGGATATCAGAATTTTAATAGTAATAGGAGAATTATAATGAACCCTATTTGTCCCAATGACCTTGGAATAACTAATCTGCAAAAAAGCCCTACCGTTCACACAATAAAAAAGAAAATCAGGGCCTCTCTTTATAATGAGAACCTGATTTTCACTAGAAATTACATATTATACATTTTTTAATCTACTACGTACTTCAGTTAATAAATACAACGAACCCGTTACAATAGTTCTCGACTTACTTTCTGACTGTCGTTGTAAAAATTGAACATAATCTTCTAACACTGCTTTATGAGAAGCATTGGACAGCTCAAGCATTTTTTGAGCAGCCATCGCACGAGAATTACTGAAATCAACAAAGTAAAAATAATCACTTACCTGCTCAAACTGAAGCAATATCTCTTTTACAGCTTTATCAGCAAGAATGCCAATGACAAAAGAAATCTGCTCTTCTGGGAACTCATGTTTTATCGTTTCTATTAATTTCTCAGCACTCGCCGGATTATGAGCACCGTCTAAAAAAATATAAGGCAAAATTTCTTCAAAGCGTCCTAAAATGGTTGCGTTTTCCACAGCTTTTTGAATAGCCTCTTTACTAACTTGTATCCTACATGTGGTCGCCACTTCAAAAAAGGCTGTAATAGCAAGTGCCATATTATTCGCCTGATGTGCTCCCTTCATTGTGCGTATGAGCTCTGTAATACGGAAGCCATTATCATTATGCACATAACTCTCTCCATCATTTCTCTGCTCCACATAAAACTGATGATTTAACTCAAAAACGGATGAATGTATTTTTTTAGCTTCCTGATAAACTATATTCTTTGCCTCTAACGGCAACTCACCGATAATAACTGGACGATCCGGCTTAATAATTCCGGCTTTATGGCGGGCAATACTTTCAATCGTATCTCCTAAAAAATTCGTATGCTCTAATGCGATACTCGGGATGATTGACACAATTGGTGTAACCACATTTGTACTATCAAGTAAGCCCCCCATCCCTGCTTCAATAAGGGCAATATCTACATTACTCGCAACAAAATGTAAAAATGTTACAACAGTTAAAAGTTCAAAATCTGTTAATTTCCCACTAAGTCCAGCTGCCTGCATTTGTTGGAATACCCGATTCATTTCCGCTTCCGTAATTGCTCGGCCCTCTACTTGAATTTGGTCATGTACGTCCAAAATACAAGGAGACATAAATTTACCAACACGTAAGCCATGTTCTTTGGCGATTGATTCTAGAAATGTAAGAGTCGAGCCTTTACCATTAGTCCCTGCAAAATGCACGACTCGCAATTTTTTCTCTGGATTACCTACTCGTGCCAATGCCTCTTCAATTGCAGTTAGACCAGGCTTAATAACATCATCGCTTAAAACATTCCATTTTTCTTTATAACTATTAAATTTGGGGATCATCGTTGTTCCCCCTGTAGCCATTGTCGTATTTCAGCTATGAAATACAATGAACCTGTAATGACTATAATATCCTCATCATTTCTTTGATGTAGCACTGTTTGAACCATTTCACGCCAATCCACACTATACGTTTTGTTCGTATTTGTCGATAATGAAGCTAATTTTTCAGCAGGCATAGCATTCGGCAGTTCAATTTGTGTAAATGCTATTGATGTAGCAATACTATCCATTAAAGCAATACTATTCGCATGATCTTTATCTGACAATGCTGCATATATAAATCGATAGTTTTGATGTGGATATACCGTTTTAAGTGTTTGAATTAGTGCAGCTGTTCCTTCTGAATTATGCGCTCCATCTAGTACTATATTGCCAGATAATTGCTCAAAACGTCCTGCCCACTGAGCGATCGCCAATGCTTGACGAATTGACTCATCTGAAATGTCAATTGCTCCATTCTCTCTTAACAAGAGGATAGCTGTAATCGCTAGACTTGCATTATCTATCTGATGTGGCCCGGCCATTTTTACTGGGACATCTACCATCTCTACATTTGCTTTTTGGTAATTAAAGAGCTGTATATTAGCACTTTGCACAATGTTTTCAACCGTAAAATCTTTTCCTAAAACAAAGCATGGCGCATGACGCTCATTTGCTATCTCCTGGATAACAGTAAGTGCCTCTTCACTTTTAACCCCGACAACAACTGGTACACTTTCTTTAATAATTCCCGCCTTTTCAAATGCTACCTTTGCTAATGTATCTCCTAAAAACGCAGTATGTTCTAGTGAAATCGTTGTAATAATTGAAATAAGTGGCGTAACGACATTCGTTGCATCTAAACGTCCACCAAGTCCTGTTTCAATCAGTACAATATCCACTTCTTCATCCGCCAAGTATTGGAACATAATAAGTGTCACGACTTCAAAAAAGCTTGGATATTCACCTTTATAATGTGTCTCAATAATAGTAGAAACTTTGTTCATATAATGTAAAAATTGCGCATCAGAAATTTGATTTCCATTAATAGTTATTCGTTCATTGACACACTCTAAATGAGGTGAAGTAAAGGCACCAACTTTGTAGCCAGCATGTTGTAGCATTTCTCTTAGTGCATTCACTGTTGAACCCTTACCATTTGAACCCGCTAAATGAATAGCGTGTAGCTTGTCCTGCGGGTTACCTAGAATCTCCAGTACCTCTCGCATCAATACAAGTGGTGCCCGTTTATGATCAACTGCTTTTAACATAAAAATAAAATCTGTACATTCTTTCATCGATTTAAACAAAAGAAACACTCCCTCTTACTACAATATCTCTATTTTAGTACAAGTGATGCCCAATACACATATATTTCGAAAAAAACTCTTGTTTACTTACACCATTTCACTGAATTTTGAGGTGGGCGTCTTGTACCTGCCTCTTTGCTTTCGATACGATAAATTACTGCCCGTTCATCCGAGATAAAAATACCTTTCGCTATAATAATTACGAAATTCCGACAATTTACCATCGACTGGTAATTAATTAGCGAACCATACTATTCAACAACGGGTATAATGAATTGTTTTAAAAATACATTCCCTATAATGTATATCTTTTGGCGCATATAAAAACAGCGGATGACTTTTCATCATCCGCTGTTTCCTATTTACATATTTTTTAGTTCTTCTAAACGTTTTAATACAATCGCATGTTTACTTTCGTAATCGGCTAATTTTTCACGCTCCGCATTAACTAATGCTTCCGGCGCTTTAGACACGAATTTCTCATTCGATAATTTACCAGTTACAAGCTTCACTTCTTTTGCCCATTTTTCTAATTCTTTTTCAAGACGAGCAATTTCTTCTTCTAGATTAATAAGTCCAACAAGCGGTAAGAATAGCTCAGCTCCAGTTACTACTGCTGTCATTGACTGACCAGGAGCCTCTAAACCTTCTCCAATTGTTAGTGATTCTGGATTACAGAATTTTTCTAAGTACGCTTTATTGGCTTCAAGTACTGTAACCGTTGTAGCATCCTTCGCTGAAATATATAACGGCACTTTTTTGCTCATTGGTGTATTAACTTCCGCACGAATATTACGTACTGAACGTATAATATCCATTAGGAGCTTCATATTGTCTGCTTCCTCTGCAAAATGAAGATCCTCACGTACAGTTGGCCATGCTGCCACTGTGATTGATTCACCTTCATGAGGTAAGTGCTGCCAGATTTCTTCCGTAATGAATGGCATGAATGGGTGTAATAGACGCATCGTTTGATCTAAAACATAAGCTAAAATAGAACGAGTTGTTTTCTTAGCTGCTTCATCATCACCGTATAACGGTAATTTCGCCATTTCAATATACCAAGAACAGAAATCATCCCAAATGAAGTTATACAGCTCGCGGCCAACTTCACCAAATTCGTAGCGCTCTGCAAGAGATGTTACACGTTCAATTGTTTCATTCAAGCGAGTAAGAATCCATTTATCGGCAACTGATTTTTCACCAGTTAAGTCGATTTCATCATATGTCATACCTTCCATGTTCATTAAAGCGAAACGAGAGGCATTCCAAATCTTATTAGAGAAGTTCCATACAGCTTCTACTTTTTCAGTTGTATAGCGTAAATCTTGACCAGGTGATGATCCAGTAGCTAAGAAGTAACGTAATGAATCGGCACCGTATTGATCAATAACGTCCATAGGGTCTACACCATTGCCAAGTGATTTACTCATCTTGCGTCCTTCACCATCACGTACTAAACCGTGAATTAATACATCTTTGAATGGGCGCTGACCTGTAAATTCAAGACCTTGGAAAATCATTCGAGATACCCAGAAGAAAATAATATCATAACCAGTTACAAGTGTGCTTGTTGGATAGTAACGTTTATATTCTTCATTTGTCTCATCTGGCCAACCCATTGTTGAAAATGGCCATAGCGCTGAAGAGAACCATGTATCTAATACGTCTTCATCTTGTGTCCAATTCTCTGCATCTGCTGGCGCTTCTTTTCCTACGTAAATCTCACCTGTTTCATTGTGATACCATGCTGGGATTTGATGACCCCACCATAATTGGCGAGAGATACACCAGTCACGGATATTTTCCATCCAGCGAGAATATGTGTTTTCAAAACGAGATGGTACGAAGTTTACTTTTCCTTCTTCATCTTGTTGAAGCGCAAGTGAAGCATCAGCAAGTGGTTGCATTTTTACGAACCATTGTGCTGAAAGATATGGCTCTACAACAGCACCAGAACGTTCAGAGTGACCTACTGAATGGGTATGCTCTTCAATGCGAATAAGCACGCCTGCCTCTTGTAGATCAGCTACAATTTGCTTACGGCATTCAAAACGGTCCATACCATTATACTTGCCAGCAAGCTCGTTCATTGTACCATCTTCATGCATTACAAGAATACGTTCTAAGTTGTGGCGGTTCCCAACCTCAAAGTCGTTTGGATCATGTGCCGGTGTCATTTTTACAACTCCAGTACCAAATTCCATATCTACGTAGTCATCTGCTACGATAGGGATTTCACGACCAACAATTGGTAAAATAACTGTTTTACCAATTAAGTGTTGATAACGCTCATCATTCGGGTGAACTGCTACTCCCGAGTCACCTAGCATTGTTTCAGGGCGTGTTGTCGCTACTTCCACAAATCCTGAGCCATCAGCTAATGGGTATTTCATGTGATAGAAAGCACCTTGAACATCGTGATAGATAACTTCAATATCTGATAACGCTGTTTTCGCAGCAGGGTCCCAGTTAATAATACGTTCACCACGATAGATTAAACCTTTTTCATATAATTGAATGAACACGGTTTTAACTGCATCGGAAAGACCTTTATCAAGTGTGAAACGCTCACGAGAATAATCTAATGCAAGGCCAAGCTTCGCCCATTGGTCGCGAATATGACTAGCGTACTCCTCTTTCCATTCCCATGTTTTTTCGAGGAATTTTTCACGACCTAAATCATAACGTGTAATATTATCTTCACGCAGTTTAGCCTCTACTTTTGCTTGTGTCGCTATACCTGCATGGTCCATTCCAGGTAACCAAAGTGCATCATACCCTTGCATGCGCTTCATACGAATTAAAATATCTTGTAACGTTGTATCCCAAGCATGACCAAGATGTAGTTTACCTGTTACATTCGGTGGTGGAATAACGATTGAATAAGGTTCCTTTTCACTCGTAGGCTGTGCCTCGAAAAATTTCCCTTGTAACCACCATTCATAACGACCCGCTTCAATGGACAGCGGATCATATTTTGTTGGCATTGAGATGTTTTCTGTCATTTTGACTCCTCCAGTTGATTCATTAGTTTCACCAATGTGAGATCGTACCAATCATTCTGTTTTATGTCTCATACCGAGGCACATTGACCAGAAGATTTAATGAAAATAAAAAAAACTCCTAACGTCTAAAAGGACGAAGGAGTTTAAATTCGCGGTACCACCTTTAATTCCAGCAGAGGCGAGTTAAGCAGTCACTTTACACACATTCCATCAGGAAATAGCATGCACTACTTTGCTTAAGCCTTTTACTACTGGCTCTCAATTCGGTAACGGTGTTTAACCGGCTTTAACTACTGTTAGTTCACTAAAGCTGCTCGAGGGCTACATTCAATTAGGTACATATAGAAACTTTTCAGCTACCGTTTCCTCTCTTAAAATGTACTATTAATTTACTCTTCCCTGTCATAGCATCTATATTCGACTTTTTCACATTGTACCGCAGAATCGTACAATTTTTCAAGTGATTTAGTCATTTTTTAGGAAGCACTACAAAGTAAGTAGAAAAGGAAGTGAAAATTCAAATGCGACGACGTAAGTATAATCCCTGGCTTTTACCACCATGGATACGACAAGTTCGTTTTTATTGTAGAACGATCATCGTGCCAATTTGTGCTTTTCAATTTATACGTGTCATCATTATTCCAACATCCGGTGATTTCATCATCCTATTGCTCTTGCTACTTCTATGCTATTTACTTTTGAATGATATTATTTAAAACACGAACCTTTAGCGGTGTATAGTCTTCCGTTAAATCCCAAATCATTGATGGAACTTCATGCCAAGAGCTAGACTCACGAACTACAATATGACTTGAGGATTCTCTCAACACTGTTTTTTGCTCAATCGATGTAGTTTTTTCTTTTTTGGCTGAAGCTACTGTAGCTTCAGACTTTTCCTTTTGTGCTGAAAATGTTACAGCTTTTGATTTTTCTTCTTGTATCGAAGCAACTACAGCTGCAGGTTGTTTTACTTGCGCTGTTTCTTCTACAAGCGTAACCTTCTCTATTTGGGCTGAAGCATTTACAGCGATAGACTGTTCTTCTAAAACATGAGCTTTTTCAAATGTTTGCTCATGCTCATTAAAAATACTTGTAACCGTCCATTCGAGCTGACACATTTGATTTGTCAGTGTAGGTCGAATATCCTTGACCATTAAATCTTCAATAGCAGAATCCCTAGGTAAATCCACATTTAAAGGAACTGCATACTCAAAATACCCAGTATCTCCTTGAATATCAAGTGTATCAATTTGTACTAATTCTTCATCATCCATGAAAGCTTGCATGTCTCGAAAATCAAAGCGAACATGTGCGGTGATGTGATAAATACCCATTAATCTTAGTGAATCTTCTAGCTGCATTGTCTGCCACCTCGGTTTAATTTGCACAGCTGCTATTTCTGTTGGGCAGCCATAACCAGGAAAACAGAAAGTTTCACTCATATTCCAAGTTTTGTGTTCGATAATAATCCCTCCCCTTGCATCATATGAAGCTTCGGAGATTAATATGCTATAAGAATAGTAAATAAGGGTACTGATGATCAAGAAGGTTTTTCGACGCGCATCCCTTCTTGATAACTAATATAATTGCTTACAAAAGTTCACGTAGAAATTTTTATTTTTTCATTAAAAATGGCATACTAGAAAATACTTCTAGCATGCCATTTTACTGTTGGTTTAACAGCTTTATTATACATTCACCAATTTAATTTTATTTGCTACACGATCTGTTAACATTTGTGTTGCTTTTGGTACGATTGGCTTAAAGATTGGATTTAAAACAGGACCAGCTAATCCTCCTGCCTTTACTTCTAAATAGCCTGTCATTTTTGTATGATCTGCATCAATACTTTCTGCAAGGAAATAACCGTTCCCTGAAAAGTTATCAGAAAGTCCTTTTAATTCGAAAGTTACTTTAGTAGGTGCTAACCACTCTAAAATAGTAATTTCTACTTCAACTGTTTTTTTCAGAACACCGACGTTACCTTTAAACGTCCATGTTGAATGTTTTTCATCAATCATTTCATGTGCATTATAACCTGGGACAAGCTTTGCCCATTTTTCCATATCACTGACGAAATCCCATACATTTTCAATTCCTACGGGTACTTCGACTATGTGTGTGCCTGTTGCCATATCAATTCACTACTTTCTTTTATGAATAGATATATTATAAACGATTTCGCCCACAATTTGGCTATGCTGAAAGTTTTAATTTTGACAAAAAAAAATCTTCCAGTAAAAACGCTCGTCTTCCGATTTACAAAATTCAGAAAATCCATTCAAGATAAATCCATATCTGTATTAAAGTGAGACTTTGAGTTGTTGCTCTCTATTTACATGCTACTTTCACGTAGAGTATGTTGATCGCTGTTTCACTTTTGCAGACACCTACTTTCCACTATGTAATTATCTGTATAAAATTATTACCTTTAAGGAATTTCATATTTTTACCTATGTACTGCTGCTTTTTCAGCTATCTAACTAATAGAGCAATTAAACAGGTTTACGAAGTGTTTTATCATGGATAAGCCAATGATTAGATTAGTGGAGGTTTAGACTTCATCGTCTCACCCTGCTGTAACAGTAAATCTTTCTTGCTAGTCATACCTGTTCATATTACCTAATATGTATAAATGTAGTATACTAGAACGAAATGTCCGATTATTCAGTCATTAAAACAACATAGCAATTAAGTTTAAGAACAATATTTTAGCTTGTTCAACTATTGGGCAAAATTATGTAGTTTAATCTTCTATAAGTATTAAAAGGCGCAAGCTGAATAGGGATAAATGGAGGGAAATATGGTGAAAAAACAACGTTCAAACAAAATATTAATTTTATTCGAGTTGATTTTTTATGCAGTATTACCTTATTTTATATGGAATTTTGGTAGAGAGCCTTTAGGTGATTATACAGCAATGCTAATTTCAACCATTCCCGGGATTGTTTATACCATTTACCGCTTTATTTTAGATAAGCAATTTAACATTACAGGCTTATTAATTTTATGCTCTCTAACACTAGGTACGACGGTTAATTTGCTATCAGGTTCAGCAGAGCAAATGATTTGGAATGGTGTATATCTAAGTCTCTTCTATACATTTCTTTATATTGTTACGCTAATGATTAAGCGTCCTCTTTCTTTATATTTTGCTGTTGATTTTGTATATTTGCAAGGTTATGCACGAATGGAGAGCCGAGCATTATTTTTTCAAAAAGGCATCTTTAAATGGTTTCAATTTATTCAGGTTATTTTCATCATAAGAGGACTTTTTATGGCAGGATTAACAGTATACCTACTCCAAAAATACGGAATTGATGGTTATGGTGGCATGTTGATATATAAGCAAATCGCAGGTTGGGCTTTCTCGATTTTACTTATAGGTATGTTCTTTTATATAAATGTCCCAGTACGAAACTTTTTTGCTCAGCAACAAAATAAATTACAAGACAACAATAATCTAGCTCTCCAACAATCAAACGCAACTGTTGAATAGGCTTTATTTTCTTCTTCTCCTAACAGGGGCTTTCGTTTAATAAAAATAGGGCATCAACGAAGTAGTTATAGAAGGCCCTAACAAGAAAAATGATTGAGCTGATTGAGTTTATTCCTTTTCTCTTGGCATTGCCTTAGATATTCCCGCAAATGTAAATGAGTTACGTCCTCAACATTGATTGTAGCTTTGTAAAAAAGATTGATTGTTTATAATAAAGATTGATAAAAATCATCTCTTTAGTTATCCTTTGAGATGATTTTTTTATTGGACATTTATGTTAAAACTGATCCTTATCTTGTAAAGAATTTCTTCCAATCCTTCCACCGTATGGTCCACTTTATCAAACGAACTTAACAATTGACCAAATGGTTGCTATTCAACGCTCTCATAAAATTGGCGTCAAGAATATAAATAAATGGAATTTACCGGTGAAGGGAGAATAATTGGGGGTTTGTGGTATTATATAGTTAGCGAAGAAATAGAATAAAATTTTCCAACGAGCTTCGCAAACAATTGAAATTACCAATAGAGGGTCCTACCGACAAAATGCTACAGACCAAATTACTGTAAGACACTTTTTGGAAGGATAAATCAGTTCCTACTTTTATAGAATAGGCTCTAAATGGTATTTACTTAGGTTATAGTAACAGCTAGGTTTTTAATAGCTGAGAATTAAAAGGAGAGATTTCATTATTTATGTTTAAAAATTTTTTTGGAAAGTGCTTAGTAACTTTTTTTGTTTTACTTTTACTTATCCCTGTATTTACAAATCAAAAGGCTTCAGCTAATTCACTACCTCAAAATGAAATGCGTGCAGCCTGGATTGCAACAGTATCTAATATTGATATGAAGGCAGGTATGAGTAAAACCCAATATACTCAATGGGTTCAAAGTACCTTAGACAAATTAAAAGCTGATAACTTTAATGCAGTTATTTTTCAAGTTAAGCCATTAAATGATGCACTGTACCCGTCTAAGCTTGCTCCATGGTCATCGTATATAACAGGCAATACACAAGGGACTAATCCGGGTTTTGATCCATTGCAAATAATGCTAGACGAAGCACATAAGCGAGGATTAGAACTTCATGCTTGGGTAAACCCATATAGGGTCACTATGCCTTCGCAATCTTTGACTAATCTTGCTGCCGATAATGTAGCCCGTAAAAATCCTAATTGGGTAGTGAAATACGGTAAACAATACTATTTAGATCCTGGTTTGCCGGAAGTTCAAAATTACTTATTATCAACCATAGAAGAATTAGTAAGCAACTATGATATCGACGCTGTACATATGGATGATTACTTCTATCCTTATAAAATAAAAGGAGAGACTTTTCAAGATCAACAAACTTTTAAAAAGTATGGTGGCTCATTCAAGAATATTGAAGACTGGCGCAGAAATAATGTTAATCAATTAGTAAAAAAGGTTTATGCAAGCATTAAGGCAATTAAACCTCATGTTCAATATGGAATATCTCCGTTTGGAATTTGGCGAAACAAAGGGCAAGATTCTACTGGTAGTAATACGAATGGAATGAGTAACTACGATGATCTTTATGCTGATACAAGACAGTGGATTAAAGATGGAAGTATCGATTATATTGCTCCTCAAATCTATTGGTCCAGAAATCATAAAGCAGCAAATTACTCTGTTTTATTAGATTGGTGGGGAAGAGAAGTTCAAACGTACGCAAAAGTCCATCCAGTTAATTTATATATTGGCATGGCCAATCATAAAGTTGGAAATGATTCTGATACTGCATGGAATAATAAGACGGAACTTGTCAACCAAGTAATCGCCAACAGAGCAAATAAAAATGCTCAAGGACAAATGCATTTTTCTCTAAGAAGTATTAACAATAACGCTCTTGGATATGCTTCTTATCTAAATCAGCAACTATACAATTATAAAGCTTTAACACCTACAATTTATTGGAAAGGCTCTGCAATACCTTTATGTCCAACTGATGTTAAATTGAGTAAAGAGTCTTTCGGCATGAAGCTTACTATTACAGATGAAAATAGTACTCAACCAAGGAAATATGTAATATACCGATTTGATGGAACAAAAGAAGGATCATATGAAGACGTTAAAAATATAGTAGACGTGGTTTATAACACACAAGGTAATACTATTTATGTAGATACTATTGCAAATAATAGTAAAGTATACACATATGGTATAAAGTCTATATCTGCTACAGGTGTGGAAAGTAAAACTGCTTTTGTTCTAAAATACGGAGATCCTTACCAGTAGCAATAAAGCCAACACCTGAAGGGCCAGAGAAACCAGAATAACCTGTAGATTCAAAGTCTATTAGTAGAAAATAATCGATCTTTTTTATTAAAACCAATCTTATATTTGAGGGATAAGAATCCATTTTGATCAATCTTTTTTCAAAATGGATTCTTTTTATTTATCGAAAAATGCTGGCTTGTGAAGAATTTTTGATCAAACTTTATTTTAAAGCAACATTGATTAGCCCCTTATCAAGGCAATGTTCAATAAATAGATAGAGTTTAATTTTGCACGTTTACTTAAGTATGTTGTTGAATCGTCTATCTGCAATAAATCCTCATGTGCAAATTTTATAAGCATACAAAAAACCACCTCCTATCAAATGTTAGAATTGATAAGAAGTGGTTACTAATTTGTTAATGGATTGAGAATTACACTACTTCATAAAAGGAACGTATTTTCGCTCTCTTTTTATCTTGCTAATTGTGCAAATACTTTATGGAAGGCTTCAACCGTTTTTGCGATATGCTCCTCCGTATGTGCAGTAGAAATGAATAATCCTTCAAATTGAGATGGCGGTAAGAAAATACCTTCCTCTGCCATTAGACGGAAATATTCAGCGAATAATTGTAAATCAGACGTTTTTGCTGAAGCAAAATCAATAACATCTTCATTCGTAAAGAAGAAACCTATCATGGAACCGGCACGATTAACAGTGTGTGGAATATTGTATTTCGTTGCTGCCTCTCGGAAACCAGCTTCTAATTGATCACCTAATTTTTTGAAGTATTCATACGTACTTTTATCTAGGCGAGATAATGTTTCATAACCAGCAGTCATTGCTAATGGATTACCTGATAATGTTCCAGCTTGATAAATTGGACCTGCTGGTGCTACTTGCTCCATAATCTCTTTTTTCCCTGCAAATGCACCGACAGGAAGTCCACCGCCAATTACTTTTCCTAATGTTGTCATATCTGGTGTTACATCAAAATAACCTTGTGCACAGCCATAGTCAACACGGAAGCCTGTCATCACTTCATCAAAAATCAACAATGTTCCATGTTCCTTTGTTAATTCACGTAAGCCTTGTAGGAAGCCTGGTAGTGGAGGCACTACGCCCATATTACCTGCGACTGGCTCAACAATTACTGCTGCAAGCTCTGAACCAAATTTTTCGAAAACTAGTTTTGCCCCTTCCAAATCATTGTACGCTACAGTTAATGTGTTACGTGCAATATCTGCTGGGACACCAGGGCTGTCTGGTAAACCTAATGTAGCTACACCAGAGCCAGCCTTAATAAGCAAGGAATCTCCGTGACCATGATAAGAGCCCTCAAATTTTAATATTTTATCGCGCCCTGTAACACCGCGAGCTACGCGTAAAGCAGACATCGTAGCCTCTGTCCCTGAAGACACGAAGCGAATCATTTCCATACCAGGAAGTCGATCTAATACTAATTTAGCTAATCGATTTTCTGTATAGCTTGGTGCTCCAAACGAAGAGCCTTTCGCCGCCGTTTCTGCAATTGCTTTGACAACTTCTGGATGCGTATGACCTAAAATAAGAGGTCCCCATGATAATACATAATCAATATACTCATTGCCATCAATGTCTTTAATGATAGCGCCATGACCAGACTCCATGAAAATCGGATCCATATTTACGGATTTGAATGCACGTACTGGACTACTAACACCACCTGGCATTAAGTTAATGGCTTCAGCATAAGCTTGTTTTGATTTTTCGTAAGAACGCGTCATTTATTTCTCCTCCAACCAACGTACAACATCTTTAGCATGATACGTAATGATTAAATCTGAGCCTGCACGTTTCATGCTAAGTAACGTTTCAAGCACTACTTTTTTCTCTTCAATCCAACCATTAATTGCAGCTGCTTTAATCATTGCATATTCACCAGAAACGTTGTATGCAACAATCGGTAATGTATAGTTATTTTTCACATCACGAATAATATCTAAATAACTTAGAGCTGGTTTAACAATTAAGAAATCTGCACCTTCTGCAATATCCGACTCTGCTTCACGGAATGCCTCCATACGATTCGATGGATCCATTTGGTATGATTTACGATCGCCAAATTGAGGCGCACCATCAGCTGCTTCTCGGAATGGGCCATAGTAGCTAGATGCATATTTTACGGCATATGACATAATCGGAACATTTTCAAAGCCAGCTTCATCTAGACCTGCACGAATCGCTGCCACAAAACCATCCATCATATTGGAAGGAGCGATGATATCCGCACCAGCTTTTGCTTGTGATACTGCTGTACGTGCTAAAACATCTAATGAAGAATCATTTAGAATTTGATCGCCTTCAATTAAGCCACAATGACCATGGTCTGTAAATTCACATAAACATGTATCTGCAATAACTAAAAGCTCTGGGTAACGAGCTTTAATAAGTCGTGTTGCTTCTTGAACAATACCATGATCATGGAATGCACCAGTTCCGACTGCATCTTTTTCTGCAGGTAAGCCAAATAAAATAACCGCAGGAATACCCAAAGCAACAACTTCATCAATCTCAGCTTCAAGTTTATCTAATGAAAATTGAAAAACTCCCGGCATAGAAGATACTTCGTTTTTAATATTTTCGCCTTCAATAACGAAAATTGGATAAATTAAGTCTTCTTTGTGTAAGTATGTTTCTTTTACCATAGATCGTATTGCAGCATTTGCACGCAAACGACGATGTCTTTGAAATTGTAATTTTGTCATTTTCTTTCTCCTACTTTCATTATTTCCTCGATGACTGCTTGCATTGTATATACGTTCGGCATAACATCCACAGTAGCACCGTAATGTAAAATAGCTGCTTCTGTAATATGACCGATTGCTGCTAGGCGTGCTGTCTCCCAACCAATTACCGAAGCTACATCCTTTGCGTAGACATCAACAGCGGAAGGGCTAGCAAAAATCACGGTGACGTCACTATTCTTATGGATACAATCCATAATTACTAGTTTTTGATCGTGTCGCTCAATCGTTTCATAAACTGTCCATTCCTCCAATTTAAAGGGCAGCCCTTCCTTCAATGTCTGTTTCGCTTTTTCTCCACGAATAAATAGACAAGTAGAATTGCTACCTACTACGCTAGGAAATTCTTGGACAAATACATCTGCACTAAATATAGAAGGCATAAAACTCACATGGAAGCCTAGGTTTTCTAATGCTGAAGTAGTTTTAGAACCAATAGAAGCAATCTTCACTTGAAAATTCTCAGTACTCAAATTAAAGCGTTGCATTTTACTAGCAAATGCATCTACAGCGTTTTGACTCGTAAAAATGAGCCAATCAAATTGACGCGCAACCTCTAAACGCTCATCATCATTTCTATCGATCAGCTCGCAAGTTTCAATCAACGGGGCAATTACTGCTTGTCCACCTAAAGCTGTAATGTCATCTATAATGGTTGTCGTCTTAGATGTACCTGTCAAAATAATTGTTTTACCTTCTAAAGGCAAATTACTTTGCATCTTGCTCTGCCTTTACTCGTTGAATTAATTCAAAAGCACCTTGCTTCGTTAAAATCTCAGCAAGCTCTTTCCCAACTGTTGCCGCATCAGTGCCAACTACTGTTTCCTTGTAAACAACTGAGGCATCTGGTGCAGCAACAAGACCAGTTAATGTAATTTCTTCCCCATTAGACTTCGCATATCCTGCAATAGGTACTTGACAGCCACCATCCATAGCCGCTAGGAAAGCACGTTCTGCATGTGCTTCTTGCCATGTAATACTATCTGTTAACTTGCCTAATTCCACTAATAGCTCCGTATCGTCTCCACGGCATTCAATACCTAGAGAGCCCTGTGCTACTGCTGGTAGACAATCCTCTACAGGTAAAAACTCAGTAACTACTTCATCGCTCCAACCAAGGCGTTTTAGTCCAGCCGCCGCTAAAATAATGGCATCGTATTCATCAGTTTCAAGTTTAGCTAAGCGTGTATCTACATTTCCACGAATCCATTTAATTTCTATATCTGGGCGGACTGTTAAAAGTTGAGCACTGCGACGAAGAGAACTTGTCCCAACTACAGCTCCTGCTGGAAGATCAGCAAATTTCACATGCCCTTTTGAAATAAATGCATCACGCGCATCTTCACGGGGTGGAATACAGCCAATTACTAATCCTTCTGGCAGTATAGCAGGCATGTCTTTCATAGAATGAACAGCAAAGTCAATTTCTTTGTCATAAAGTGCTTGTTCAATTTCTTTTACGAAAAGTCCTTTACCTCCTACCTTAGATAGCTGCACGTCTAAAATTTGGTCGCCTTTCGTGACAATTTCTTTCACTTCAAACTCAAATGGTGCACCAGCTGCTTTTAACTCATTAATAAACCAATTTGTTTGCGTTAAAGCTAGCTTACTTCTTCTAGAACCTACAATAATTTTTCTCAACAGTCTCCAACCTCTCTTCTAATACCATAAATGGAATCGCGATAAACTACTTCCTAAAAAGAAGTTAACAACAACTAAAAGATAAGCGTATATATGTACCCACGCATAAGTTGTCCCTGTCAGCTTACTTTTACGATTCACATACAATATAAAGCAATACAAAATTAAAATAATAAAGGACCCAATAATCTTCGCATCAAAAACCGAAAGAGTATCTAGCGTTAGTAGTGCCCATTCAAACCCTAAAACTAAACTTATAAACAGCACTGGGATCCCAATGAAAAATGACACATTCATCCAGCTGCTTGTCTGTTGTAGTGATGGTAGCCTTGTCCATAAATGTGACCACTTTTTCTTTTTAAGCAAACGATATACGACTAAATACAATATCGCAAAAACAAAAGTTAATGTAAATGCTGCATACGATAACATCGCAAACGATATATGAATAAAAAGCATTTCCGAAATTAAAGTATCGCTAACTGCTCCCGTTGGTCGTTTCGGCATAAAAGTAAAAATACTAGCGAACAAAAACCCTAGTATATTAATAATGAACACCGGAAGATCAACTCGTGCAATACAGTGCAGAATAATAGATAGTGTTACGAGCAGCCAGGAATAAAAGAGAATCCCTTCAGACAAGGATAAAATCGGAAAACGCTTCGTTTCCACAAAAGTTAATATAATAACGGCACCTTGAATTACCCATACGAATGAAACAAGCCAAAAAGCAATTCGCCTTGCACGTACTTGCTTATAAAAGTAATCAGTAAAGTAAAATACTAGACTGATCGCGTACAAGACGATTATCACTTCGTAGAGCCTTGTCATTGTCAAATCAGCCAATAGACATCCCTTCTTTATATTGAAAGTGCTAAAGTGGTGTACTTTAGCCTAAAAAAAAAACGTTTTCGTATCCTTAGTTTACCATACAGATACGAAAACGCCTCATTTAATATCAGTAGAAAATCTCGTTCGCGGGAAAAGCTCAAAGGATCAACTTTTACTTCTAAAGTTGCACCGCGAACATTTAGACATCTTTAGAAAGAGTACTTTGGTTCAGTGGAAGATTGTGATGACTGTAAGCGTTCTTTGCGTTCAAGCTCTTGCTTTGTCATTGTAGCAATTTCAGCTTCCACAGCGTCCTCAATACCGAAAATTTGTTGGAATAAACGTAACTGTTCATTTGCTTTTGATGAATTTGCCATTTCCTTAGCTTGTAGAATCGGTTCTTTTAACAATTGATTAATAATGGACTTTGTATGCTTACTCAAAATTTTACGTTCTCGATCCGTTAAATCTGGCATTTTATTTTCAATACTAATCATTGTCTCTTCTTGAATATGACTCGCTTTTTTACGTAATGCTGAGATGACTGGGACAACGCCAAGAGTGGCAACCCAATCTTTAAACTCTATAACCTCTTTACTAATCATTGAAGTAATATCAGCCGCAGCGTGTTCACGCTCAGCTAAGTTTGCTTCAACGATGCCTTGTAAATCATCTATATCATATAAGAAAACATTTGGTAAATCCCCAACATGTGGATCAATATCACGTGGAACTGCAATATCTACCATAAATAATGGTTTACCTTTACGCAAACGTTCAACAAATTGCATCAATTCATAATCAATAACATAATCTGTTGCACCTGTAGACGTAATTAAAATATCTGCTTCCAGTAACGAACATTGTAGTTCCTTCATGGATTTTGCTTCGCCGTGGAATTTAGCTGCTAAACTTTCTGCTTTTTCGAACGTACGGTTAATAACGGTTACTTTCCCTACACCGCTACCGTAAAGGTTCTCAATTGCAAGTTCCCCCATTTTTCCTGCACCTAAAATTGCCACATGTTTACGTTTTAAAGATCCGAATATTTTCTTTGCTAATTCAACTGCTGCATAAGAGACTGATACCGCGTTCTCACCGATAGCCGTTTCATTATGTGCACGCTTCGCAAATGTCACCGCTTGTTTAAATAGCTGATTGTATATCGTTCCCGTTGTTCCAATCTCTTGTCCACTTAAGAAGCTTTTCTTTACTTGTCCTAAAATTTGAGTTTCGCCAAGTACCATCGAATCAATTCCAGCTGTCACTTTAAATAGATGCTCGATTGCCTCATCTTCTTCACGAATTGTTAAATACGAAGAAAATGACTCCACCGGCAAGTCGAACCAACCTGCTAAAAATTGTTTAACAAAATGACGTCCAGTATGCAATTGATCAACTACTGCATAAATTTCTGTACGGTTACATGTCGAAACAATCACATTTTCTAATATACTTTTCTGTTTTTGTAGCGCTTCCATTGCCTGTGGTAGTTCACTCTCAATGAATGATAACTTTTCACGAATTTCAACTGGCGCTGTTTTATAATTCAAGCCTACTACGATGGCATGCATGAATAACACCTCTCACGTTCTAATTCATAAATCTCATTATAGCACAGTTCGACAAGAGTTCATCTATTATTTGTGAACATGTCATGAAGAACTGTAATTCGTCATCTACATTAGAATTATTATAAATTAAGTGTACCAAATTATACGTCCTGTTTCAAATTTAATGTTTGATCCTAAATCTTTATAAAGAATCCAGGTGTATTAATTAACCATTTTTATATTTCCTTATTAATCGGAAGGTAATGATTTGCTCTGTGCGAAAGCGGAGCGGCAGCAACAAATGTTTTATCTGTGCGAAAGCGGAGCGGCAGCAACAAATGTTTTATCTGTGCGAAAGCGGAGCGGCAGCAACAAATGTTTTATCTGTGCGAAAGCGGAGCGTCAGCCACAAAGCGCCTATCACAACCCCACGTTATGGTGATGAGCAAAAAAAGCTGAACTAATTGTTAGAATTAGTTCAGCTTAAAAATAACTTTTATCTATTAATTTGTGATTGTCGCAGTTTTTAAAGCAATAATTTTACCATCTTTATCATATGCTATAAACTCTATTTCATCATTCACTTTGAAGTCCTGCATCGTTTGAACTGGTTTTGTTAGCATGTAGACATTATCACTACGCTTCGTCAATTCAAATTGTACATCACCACTTAGAGAAGAGAAACGTACATTTACCTTTTCAACATTTGCACAATTACCATTAATTCTAGCATTCATTGTAATATTGCCTTTGCGTAATGTGACAGTCGTTTCTTCAAATAAATCTTCAGGATTTACGCAACTTGAAGACGATGTTTTATATAAAATTGAATCAATAATTTTTTGGAATACTTGATGTAATTGTAAATTATCAATCGCGTGATAATAAGCGCCACCAGTTTCAGCAGCCAACTGCGTTAAAATCACATCATTCACTTGTGATTTTTTGCCCATACTCACTGTATAAACTTTAACGCCTTGCTTCTTGGCATCGTTCAGCACTTTTGTCATCTTCGATTTACTTGTCTTACCATCTGATACGACAATGATCGCTTTCGAAGTTTTCGTATCATTTGAGAATTTAGACAGTGCTAGTTCTACACCTGCAAAAATATCTGTAGCACCCTTCTCTTTTGATGCTTTATACAGATCTTTTTTCAACACATTTTCTGTACTACCTTCTCCAAGTACAGTAGCTTTTGTATTTGTTTCAATAACAATATTGTTTTTAGCTTTGAGTTGATCGATGACGTCAATCATTTTCTTACCACGATAATTTGACTGATCCATAGCTTTCATAGACGCAGAGTAATCAACTACGTATGCGACCTCCGTTGCTAAAGAAGAAGAATTTTTACTGAAGTAAGGATTAGTGAAGATTTCCTTAGTAAATGTTTTATCTTTTAAATCTTTCAATATTGTTGCATAACGAGGATCAATTTTATTTACTAATGTTGCTTCAACTTTAGATTTCCCATAAATAACTGAATCGAAGTAAGCTACAGCTGTTCCTGGTCCCCCTGTTTTATCTAGATAATCCGAAGTATTTGTAACAAATGAAGCTGTTTTCTCAACACCGTTAAATTTAATTTTTACTGTTCCTTGATAGTCAGTAATAGGTTCTCCACCTGGTCTCACTAATGTAACCATTACTTTTGTATAACGATCTTTACCAGATGGTCTTGATGCCGCGTCCGCACTTTCCTTTAATGCTTCCACTCGTTTTTTATAGGCTTCTACTTGACCGAGCAATTTCCCACCTTGGTATTTTAATAATACTGTTCGATCATAATTACTCAAACCTGTTAAAATAGCATAGATTTTCATCACACTATCATAATGCTCTAGCGTCAGTTGTTTTTCCTCTGGCATATAGCTCATAAGTTGAATAATAGAACCAACTGGGTTAATGTTCTCAACCTGCGAGGCAATCGCATCATCAATTCCTTGAATACGATAAATTGGACGCCCATCCTCTGAAATCATATACATAATTTCTATCGTCTTTTTATCATTAACAGAATCTTTTAAGCGTTTTTGAATAATCGTTTCAAATAGCCAGACTGAAATATTGTAGTTTTCAAATTGTAAAATGGCATTTTTATAACCTAATGCAGGATATTTTTTATCACTACCACCATATTGTAAATAAACATTTTCAACTTTTCCTAAAGCATTCGTTACATTTGTTTGTTGTCCAATACTAAATAGCTTTTCTTCTGGATTAATCCAATGGACATTAATTATATTTTCTGTAAAGAACTCTGGTAATTTTTCAAACGGTACATATGGAGGCGTTACACTTCCATTATCATCAGTATTTGCCGGATCATACACTTGATAATCAATGCGCATTTCTGGCTGAGGCGAATAATGTACTTGTGCATTTAGTTTTTCACCCTCAAGACATTTCATAGCAGGGTCTGTGTTGTTAATAAGCTCAAACGAAATTGTATCACGTACAGATTTTGTTAGTTTTGGCGCAATAACAATTGCAGATACAGTTGAGCCGTCTGATTGTACATTACGAACAGCTTCACCTGATGTGTCAACGATTTTTGCACCATATGATGAAGTTACACGGAATGTGTAAGACTTATCGTCAGGAATTGGATCTCCTTTACAAGTCTTTAAAGATACAGTAATTAGCGTTGAATCTTGGTCATTTGCGATTAAATTTGGTTTTTCAATATCGATACTTTGTAGTGCATTATTGACATACTTTGGTCCAGTAAAATCATTAGAATTGTCCTTCGGCTCTTCAAAGTCTGCGTTGTTTGAGCCCATGAAGCCTGGTGGTAAAGTGATTTTATCGTTATCACGGCCCGCTGCAGTACGTTTTAATCCTTGTACAGCAAAGTTGCCGCTTTGCACAGCACGATATAAAAACTCAGCAATATCTCCACGAGTTAGCTTTGTAGAAGGATTAAAATCGGCAAATGTCTTTTTACCAGTGCTTCCTATTGAAATATCGTTTGTGTATAAATATTGAACTGCCTGAGGCTCATCTAAATCTAAGCCTTTAAAGGCAGCATATATACGTGCAAACTGTCCGCGTGTAACAGCTTTTGAACGATTGGCTGTAGTATAGGTACCATTAAAAGGTAAATAAAAATCACTATAAAAATTATAAGCTACACTGTCGTTATATGTTAATGCATAGTTTCGATCAAGCTTTGCAAACATTACGACAAGCTCTCGCTCAGTAATCTGTTCATTAGGTAAAAAGTTATTAGCGCTATTCAATGAAAGTAAATCATTATCGACTGCCCATGAAATAGCTTTGTAATTGCTATTATTTGTTGGTACATCATTTATTGTCGTAGCTGCCTGAGTAACCGCTGGAGTTGCTGTCACAAAAACTAGTACGAAACAAAGCAATGATAGAAATGCTTTTTTAGCATATGTCATTTGTTTCAGTCCTTTCTTTAATTAAAGAACAAGATGTCGTCGCGATAGTTTTGTTTTAAGTCGTTTTCTAAATATTTTAAGAAACGTTCTAATGCTACAGATGCTTGCGCTCGCGTTAACTCTTGGTTTGGATTAAAACGACCTGTTACAGAGTCACCAGTCATTAACCCTAATTCATTTGCAATGTAAATACCGTCTTTAGCGTACGGTGGAATTTGTGCATCATCCTTAAATTTTGTTACATAACCTGGGTCTGGCGCTTTGTTTTCAAGTCCTAATGCACGCACAAAAATCGTAGCGGCTTGGGCACGTGTAATTGGATTATCTGGTTTAAAATACTCTGGCGTCACACCTTTAATAATTCCCTTTTTAACCGCAGATTCAATATAGGCATAATCTTTTAAAGAAGGTTTCACATCTTTAAAGATACTTGTAGCCGTTGTTTTTTTCGATTTTTTTTCTTCCATAACACGCAAGTCAACTGCCTTACCAATGGCTGTTGTAAAATCAATTCGCTTCATTGGTGTATTTGGCGAGAAGAAGTTACTTGCATCAGAATAAATACCTAATGAGTATAATTTTTCAATAGCTCCCTTAGCGTAATGATTTGTTAAATCACGGAACTTAGGAATAATTAAACGTTCAATTGTTGGCATATATTCTTTGTCTAAGTTAACTGTACCTTTTTGTCCAGAGGCTAAATCATACGTATATTCAGAAATTATATCCTTGTTACTAACAACTGCATAGCCTCCATCAAAGCTACCTAAACTCCCTAGATTTTCCTCGTAGTTTAGTACACGTGATTTACTTGTAGATAATCGATTTTTAACATGACTTGTCTTACCATCACTATAATTATATACAGATTCTGTAATTTGCGTTTCTGTTGCTCCCCAGAAGTTTTCATAGCCCGCATGTCGACTATCCGTATCAATCGTTACAGTATTTTTGACTGCATTTTTCCCAGTCCCAGTTTGATAAGCATATGTTTTTCTCGAAATCACATTCCCTGAGTAATAATCAGAGGCTGCACGATTGTCCGTTACTGTACCTTGAGAAAATTGGTAATCTACCAATGTGTATGTTATTTTCCCAACAACAATTTTCTCTGTATACTTTTTCACTACACCATTCGATGTTTTTTGACCAATCGAAGCATGATCTACAACATCAGATTCATATGCAATATTTCGTGTCAGTGTAGCACCATTACTCGCTGTAAGCTTTAAACTATGTGTTTCAGTTACCTTACCTTTAGATTCTTTTTGTGAAATTTTAATGTCTTTACTAGTGCCTTTAAATATAATAGGTGTTCCTGTAATAAAAACAGCTTCCTCATATGTATACTCATTTTTTACTGCACCTGTTGTTTCTAATGTAGCAGCTGATGCATTTACTGGGATCGTCATTCCAATAACTACAAAAGCAAGAACAACTAACATGAATTTAGATAAATGTTTTCGCATTCGTTTTTGTGTCCCTCTCTTTCATTCAAATGCATACTTCATATACGAAGTTGTCAAATATGTTATTCAACTCAAACTTAAAATCTGCTCGTCTTCTGCAAGTATGCTTTTACGTTTCACATAACTAAAATAAAGAATACTATTTGCAGAAGATTTGCAGATTCTATTTATTAATCAACTAATACAAAATGAGCTTTGCCAAAACGATCTGATAATACTACTAAACGATCAGCTGGTTTTAAATCCGATGGTTGAATAACTTTACCAGCTTTAATAAGCGTAGCTTGGTTAATATTCATATCTACCATTTCCCCTGCTTCATACCATCGACCATTTTGCCATTGACTAACGCTCTTCACATTAATCGTAGCTGGATATGTCGATTTTACTGACTGTAGTTTACCAGTTAACATCAATGGTGCAACAGGCTTAGCTTTATTAAGAATATGAAGGGCCTGTACATGTCCATCTTTCACATAGAAGTAACCATATTCACCTTCAGATAAATGAAGCTCAATATCAGGGACTACACTATATGTTTTGTTTCCATCATCGACCATTGCCTTCGTTGAATTACTAACTGACAGTACAGTACGATCTGTTTTCTTGAAAACATTTGACTCGATCTTCATTGCGTCATCGATTTCAATTAAATAGCCGTCCGCTTGTGATAAACGTCCATAATATAATTCATGACCTGATAAGTTTGGTGACATAAAGCTGTCACTTGTTACTTGAACAACTTGTGCATAATGATCGCGCGCAGCGCCGTCTGAAATAACAAAAGCCGTACCATAAGCCATCAATCCAGTAGGTTCGATTAAACGACCATTTCGAATTAATATCGTTCCATCGTGGAAGTACAATGTACCTGCCGATTTAAGTTTTAATAATTTATATTCTGTATCTACAGAAAGCATAGGCTCATAATAAGTACGCTCGTTATTTTTCAAAACAACAATCTTCTCAATGACTTCTTTGCCGAATTGTTTAACGGTCGCATAGTATGCTTCACTGCCAATATAATTTTTTAGTTGGCCTTTTTCAATCTTTGTATTTCCAACATAAATCGGTACCTTTGATGAAAAATCCATCGTTGATAAAGCTGTTGTTGTGCTTGAGCCAAATTGCCAATTTACAAATGCATGTTGATTTTTTACAGTTAACTTATTTGTATTGGCATTAACTGCTTGTATTTCACCTTTATATAGGTTTTCAACTAATGTACCTGTCTCACTAATTTCTATTTTTGTGACAATGGATGTATTTGGGTTTTTAAGATTAAGTTTTACTCGATCCCCTACGTACAGTGCACTAATATCGACAGCTGAAGAGTTCTTTTGATAAGTTGTATCTTTATTGATATAGTAGGTTGTTTCCTCCCCAATATCTGGCTTCAGCGTAATGAATAACCCATTTGGATCGATACTTGTCACTACTCCAGCAAGTTTTTTAGTATTTTGTCCAACTGGTGTAGATTCTGTTTCTTTTTCTTTTTCTGCTGTGGTATTGGAAGTACCTCGTAGCTCAACAACACTTCGAAGGGAAATATCCGCTTCTACTTTCATACCCATCTTAAATCCTTCAATTGTTGTTACTGTATTATTAATATACAGACGGGCATTATCATTTATATTGTATGTAACTGTACGACCGCTATCATTTTGCAAAGTAATTTTACTAAGCTTTTTTTCTATTACTCCATTAGAATTTGCATATTCCGAAAATGTTACATCAACAAAAGTCCCAGTTACCATTTGCTCAGCATGCGCTGTTTGATTTGATGAAAATCCGAGAACCGTTAGAAATAAAATCAGTAATATGTATGGAATTTTCTTCAACAAATCCCGCCTCCTTTAAAAGTTGCTATTTATACAGTATATCGTATTATTGGTAGTTTTTCCTATTAAAAAAGTTACAAATTAGCATATTGTCCTTTCTTTATAACAGCTACCATTAGATATAAAGATAGAGGTAGCTTCTAACTTCAAGCTACCTTTTCCTTCATCACACTTGAATGTCAATTGTATGTCCAGATGTCGGATGTGGAGCATCTAACATTTCAACTAACTGTTCAGAATTTTGTTGCTGCATGTCCATAGCTTGCTTTGTTACAGCTAGCGATACGTTTTGCATTAAAGTCGCTTGATTCATTGCAATTGATAAAGCCGCGATATCCATATAGTCCACCTCCTATCTGATTTATCGGCCAAATGTTTCAATCATCAAGCGATTTCCCCTTTTTTCTACATAATTTTCTGTTGCTCTCGCTACTGGGAACCTCCACAACTTTCGTAACAAAAAAAAAAACATCTACTGTCCTAAATATTAGACGCAATAGATGTTTTTTTATCTTCATTTAGCAGATCTTTTCTGTGCGAAAGCGAAGCGACAGCAACAAAATGTTTTAGTAGCAAAAGGAAAGCCTCAGTTACAGAGGACTCCTACCTCTAAAGGTGGTAAGTTGAAATGTGGAATAGTTCCTTTTTCAATGGATGTCCAAACACCTACTGCATGAAGATAAATATCCTCCGAAGGATAGCATTACATTTTATTTTCGATAGTACGCCAAGCTTCTTCAAAGCCAATTCCTTTTTCTGAAGAAAAGACAATAATTGGATCATTTTTCTCCATATCTAGCGTTTCTTTCACGATTTTTTTATGCTTATCCCATTTACCTTTTGGAATTTTATCTGCCTTTGTTGCAATGATAATACAAGGAATATTGTAATGCTTTAAAAAATCATACATCAAACGATCATCAGCTGTAGGGGGATGACGTAAATCAACAATTTGTACGACTGCCTTTAATTCATTGCGCCCTGTAAAATAGCGCTCGATCATTTTTCCCCATGCTTCACGCTCAGTCTTTGAAACCTTTGCATAACCATAGCCCGGAACATCTACGAAAAACAACTGTTCTTCGATTTTGTAAAAATTAAGCGTTTGTGTTTTTCCGGGTTTAGAAGAAATACGTGCTAAAGCTTTACGACCGATCATTCGGTTAATGAAGGAAGATTTCCCTACATTTGAACGACCGGCTAGTGCAAATTCTGGCAGTCCATCTTCTGGATATTGGTCTGGTCTTACAGCACTTATGACCATTTCGACATTATGGACTTTCATGTTCTTAAAAACCTCCGTCCAGTGCATAGGCCAATACTTCATCAGCCGATGACACTAGTTTAAATGTTAGTTGTTCGCGTACACTCTCAGGAATATCTTCAATATCTCGCTCATTATCTTTTGGACAAATAATTGTTGTTAAGCCCGCTCGATGTGCACTGAGTGTTTTTTCCTTTAAGCCACCAATTGGCAACACACGTCCGCGTAATGTAATTTCACCCGTCATGCCAACCTCACGGCGTATTGGTCGATGTAACATTGCGGAAACAATTGCGGTTGCCATTGTAATACCTGCTGAAGGTCCATCTTTTGGCACAGCTCCTTCAGGAACGTGAATATGAATATCATGTGTTTCAAAATATTCTGCATCCACTTTTAGCTCTTCCATCTTTGTACGGACATACGATAAAGCCGTTTGAGCAGATTCCTTCATGACATCGCCTAGCTTCCCAGTCAGCTGCAATTTCCCTTTACCAGGTGTTAATGATACCTCAATTTGCAATGTATCACCACCCACAGTTGTATAAGCAAGCCCCGTAGCTACACCGACTTGATTTTCCTTCTCTGCTTGTCCATAACGGAAGCGATGTTTGCCTAGTAATTCTTCTAGTGACTTTGAGCTAACTGTTACTCGTTTCTTCTCACCTGAAACGATAATCTTAGCAATTTTACGACATAGTGTTGCGATTTGACGCTCTAGTCCTCGGACTCCTGCTTCACGTGAATAATAACGAATAATATCTATTACCGCTTCATCTTTAATAATAACTTGTGTTTTTTTCAAGCCATGCTCTTTTAATTGTTTTGGTATTAAATGGTTTATTGTTATTTGCACCTTTTCAATTTCTGTATAACCAGCAATTGAAATTACTTCCATACGATCTAGTAACGGTCCAGGAATTGTACTTAAATCATTGGCAGTTGCAATAAATAATACATTTGATAAATCGTAAGGTTCTTCGATGTAATGATCGCTAAATGTATTATTTTGGGCTGGATCTAAAACTTCAAGCATTGCTGCTGCAGGATCTCCCCTGAAATCATTAGACATTTTATCAATTTCGTCTAGTAAGAACACGGGATTAATCGTCCCTGCCTTTTTCATACCTTGGATAATACGACCTGGCATTGCCCCAACATACGTACGACGATGACCACGAATTTCTGATTCATCACGTACCCCACCTAATGAAATACGGATAAATTTACGATCCAAGCTTTCCGCAATAGATCGAGCTAACGACGTTTTACCGACACCTGGAGGGCCAGCTAAACATAATATTGGTCCACGTAACGAGTTTTTCAACTGTCGTACAGCCAAATATTCCAATACACGTTCTTTTACTTTTTCTAAACCATCATGATCACGATTTAAAATGTTTTCTGCATGTTCGATATTCATACGGTCTTCAGTCGCATTTGTCCATGGTAGCGCTACAATCCAATCAATGTAGTTTCGGATTACGCCACTTTCCGCACTAGCTCCTGGTAACTTTTCATAGCGATCTAACTCTTTAAGCACTGCTTCTTTCGTTGATTCAGGCATTCCTGTTTCGTCAATACGCTTACGTAATTCAGCTACTTCGCCAGTTTTTCCTTCACGATCCCCTAGCTCTGTTTGAATAGCTTTCATTTGTTCACGTAAATAATATTCTTTTTGCGTACGTTCCATAGATTGCTTAACTTTTGTACTAATTTTCTTCTCAAGATCAAGCACTTCTTGCTCGTCGTGCAAACGAATAATTAAATGATCTAGACGTTTTTTGACACTGAGCATCTCCAATACTTCTTGTTTATCAGCAATCTTAATTGGCAAATGTGATGCAATGATGTCTGCTAAACGACCTGGCTCTTCAATGTCTACCACAGTATTAATGGTTTCAGATGTAATCTTATTAGAGGCTTTCGCGTATTTTTCGAAATACGTTAACAACGTGCGCATTAAAGCCTGTGTTTCAACATCCTTATCGATTGGTTCTTCCTTAACATCGATGTCTACAACCGTATATTTTTCCAACGCTTGATAGTTACTCCACGAAGCACGGGCTACACCTTCCACTAAAATACGCAGTGTTCCATTTGGTAATTTTAGCATCTGCTTAACATATGCAATCGTGCCAATTGTATATAAATCTTGTTCATCAGGCTGTTCATCATGCATTTCTTTTTGTGTTACCAATAATATCAATTGGTCCTCTAACATTGCCTGTTCTAGCGCTGCTACAGAACGATTTCTACCCACATCAATATGTAACACCATCGACGGGTATACTAAAAGTCCACGTAAAGGCAATAATGGTACATTTGTTGTTTTTTGTATTGTCACCATGCGGGTATTCACCTCCGTCAAAATTTTCTTGTTCACATCCCGCGCTACTAGTATGTGTCTAAAAAGTCGATTCACACTAGTTTATCAAGCGAGCCAAAAATTTCATTTTTTATAGCCGGCTTTATGTATGAATGAATAAAAAGCTGACTATCGATATGTGCGAATATTGCACAATCGAAGTCAGCTAAATTACTCTTTATCTCATAACAATAGACAGCCACGCTGTTCGTTATGCTGAAGTTTTTGTGTCGCTACCTTCATCGAGTTCCGTGCCATCTTCAAGAAGCAATTTCGGTTTTTCTTTATCCGTAATTGTTTTTGCAGTAATGATACATTTTTTCACGTCTTCACGTGAAGGTAATTCGTACATTACATCAAGCATTGTTGACTCAATAATTGAACGAAGACCACGTGCACCCGTTTTACGTTCAATTGCTTCTTTTGCAATTTCCGCAAGGGCACCTTCATCAAACTCAAGCTCAACACCATCGAGTTCAAGCATTTTTTGATATTGCTTAGCTAGTGCATTTTTAGGCTCCGTTAAAATTTGAACAAGCGCAGCCTCGTTTAATTGCTCTAGACTTGCAAGTACTGGTAATCGACCGATGAATTCTGGTATAAGACCAAATTTCAACAAATCCTCTGGAATTAGCTTTGCCATTATTGAGCCTTCATCCACATCGATTTTGTTTGGATCTGAACCAAAGCCAATTACTTTTTCACCCTGACGACGTTTAATAATGGATTCTATTCCATCAAACGCTCCACCCACAATGAATAAGATGTTTGTAGTATCGATTTGTAAAAACTCTTGATGAGGGTGCTTACGTCCGCCTTGTGGTGGGACACTCGCAACTGTTCCTTCTAAAATTTTAAGAAGGGCTTGTTGTACACCTTCACCTGATACATCACGTGTAATAGATGGATTTTCAGATTTACGCGCAACTTTATCGATTTCATCAATATAGATGATTCCTTTTTCAGCACGCTCAATATCGTAATCTGCCGATTGAATTAATTTTAATAAGATATTTTCAACGTCCTCACCTACATAGCCAGCCTCTGTTAGAGAAGTAGCATCCGCAATAGCAAAAGGAACATTTAATATACGCGCCAATGTTTGAGCTAATAAAGTTTTACCGCTACCAGTTGGGCCGATTAACACAATGTTCGATTTTGCTAATTCTACATCATCAATTTTACTATTCGTATTAATGCGTTTGTAGTGATTGTAAACCGCAACTGCTAAAGCTTTTTTAGCACGTTCTTGTCCAATTACATACTCATCTAAAATCGCTAAGATTTCTTTTGGTTTTGGAATATCTTGGAATTCAATTTCCTCTTCAACGCCCAGTTCCTCTACAACGATTTCTGAACAAAGCTCGATACATTCATCACAAATATAAACACCAGGACCTGCAACTAATTTACGCACCTGTTCTTGTGGCTTTCCACAGAATGAGCATTTTAAATTGCCTTTTTCATCATTAAATTTGAACAATATGTTTCACCCCTATTCAAGCAACAATCTTACAAGATTATTGAATCTTTATCAAATAAATTGTCTGCACCCATTTACACCACGGCGTTTATGGTTCGAGATTTTAAAATATGTTTACGACATGCATAGTGCGGAAACACTGATATTTACCGTAAAGCTAATCATTATTATAATTGATGAATTTACAATTATACCTTTCATTTCCACACATGTGTAACTTACTCGTTCTTCAGAAACTCATAGCAACCAGAGAACTTACGCTTTTCTTAAAATCTTTTACATTTGCCAGAGGCTTAACTTCATTCAGAAGAGGATGTATTTGCTGTATAGTTTAAACCTTCAGAGCATTGTATCTCATTTGGAAGAGTGAGACATTTTTTATCTTCATTCAGTAGATGTTTGGACACCCACTGAATGAAGATAAAAAACTAAGCTCTGCTCTGCTGTAATGAAGTTAAAATTTAGCATCGTGTGAAAAGTCAAACAATACTATGTATAAGAGAAGTGTAAAGGCTCTGCTTATCCCCTCTTCAAAAAAGTACTTCCTTTGGGAGAATGCTTTTTGCGGTGAAAGTAGTCGTAACATCTAGTAACTATGTCCAACCAAACCTAAAGGGGAATCTGGCTCAACCTAAACAAAATATATGTGATAAAACAAGGCACGGTTTAATGCCGTACCTTGTTTTCATTTATCTATCCAGTTACAAAAAAATCCTATTCAGTAATTTTAGCGTTTTCTACTAAAAATTCAACTGTTTTTTGAATTTTAATGTCGTTTTCAAGAACTGTAGTACCACCTAAAGCTCCTGTAATTTGCTCTTTTGTCATGTTGAATTGAGCAGCCATTTTTTCTAATTCAGCTTCGATATCAGCTTCAGTTGCTTCAATTTTTTCTGCTTCAGCAATTGCTTCAAGTGTTAAAGATACACGTACACGGCTTACTGCTTCTTCTTTCATTTGTCCACGTAAATCTTCTTCTGATTGACCTGAGAATTGATAGTAAAGGTCTAAGTTCATACCTTGCATTTGTAAACGTTGACCAAATTCTTGTAACATACGATCAGTTTCAGAGTTAATCATACCAGCTGGCACTTCGAATTCTGCATTTTCAGCAGCTTTTTCTACTAATTCATCACGAAGAGCTGCATCTGATTCTGCTTGTTTTTGGTTAGCAGTTTGCTCTTTGATTTTAGCACGTAAAGCTTCAACGCCTTCAACTTCTGGGTCTACTTCTTTAGCGAACTCGTCGTTTAATTCTGGAAGAACTTTTGTTTTAACTTCTTTTACAGTTACTTTGAAAGTAGCTTCTTTACCAGCTAATTCAGCTGCATGGTATTCTTCTGGGAAAGTAACAACTACGTCTTTTGATTCGCCAGTTTTCACACCTACAAGTTGCTCTTCAAATCCTGGGATGAATGAACCAGAACCGATTTCTAGTGGGTAGTCTTCACCTTTACCACCTTCAAACGCTTCTTCACCTACGAAACCTTCAAAGTCGATAACAGCTGTATCGCCTTCTACGATTGCTTCGTCTTCTTTAATTTCAAGCTCTGCTTTACGAGCTAATTGATCTTGAATTTGTGCTTCTACTTCTTCATCAGTAACTTCTACTGGTAGTTTCGCAACTTCTAAACCTTTGTACTCACCAAGTTTTGGCTCTGGTTTAACAGTTACTTGAGCAGTGAATGCGAAATCTTTACCATGTACAAAGTTTTCTGTACCAGAAATCTCTGGGTAATCAACTGGCATAATACCAGCTTCATCGATCGCTTTTGAATAAGCCTCAGGAACGATGATTTCTAATGCATCTTGGTATAAAGATTCGATACCAAAGCGTTGTTCAAACATTTTACGAGGCATTTTACCTTTACGGAAACCTGGTACGTTAATTTGTTTTACAACTTTTTTGAATGCTTGATCCATTGCTGCGTCTACTTCTGCAGCTGGTACTTCGATTGTAAGAGTACCGATATTACCTTCTTGTTTTTCCCATTTTGCTGACATGTATAAATACCTCCAAATAAATAATCAAGTTTAAAATGTTAGACAATTCATTCGTAACTACGATTTTGACAACCATTTTAGTATAACATAGATGCGTATAGTTTCAACTTATTTCATACTTCATGTAGTTCTGTGAGTTTTTCTAACATTTGTAAAAAGTCGATGATTTCATAGTCCATTTCCTGCACTTTTCCAAGCATGGATTGTACAAAGTCAATATAACCATAGGCAATATCATCAGCTTCGAATGAGTGCCATTCAAACGGAAACGTCACAATGGCATGCTTTGCCATTAAATATTGTACCATTTCCTGCGTCGATGGGTCTTGCTCTAATTTACTTTCAATTATTTTTTTCACTTCCCCATACTGCGGCAACTGATTTGGTAGTACTAAATTAATAGGATTAATAGTCATTTTTTTATTAAACTTTGAAACAGTAATCTCAATTGAGACTTCTTGTTCCACTAATAATATTAGTGCTAAGCTCTGGACAAATGGATGGATCGTTGGACATTCAATAATAGCTTTCAATGCTGTTTTTAATTGTCGTACATTCGTATCCATTAAGCGATGTAATCGAATAGATTGTTCGTCTGGTGTTAATGCACTAAATTTCGACAGTTCGAATTCTTGCTCTTCTAATAATCGTTGTGCATCTTCTTTTTTTTGGAGATTCTTAGCTACTTCTTGATTCAAGCTTCTCAAACGTTCAAATTTCTCTAGCTGATCTATCGGAAATGCATTTTCTTCAATTAATGTCGTAATTAACGACTCGACTTGATGGAATTCCTTTAGCTGCATACATACAGTAACATACAGTTCCATTACTTCCACATATAATGTCGTTCCCATAGCAAGCAATTGCTCACAAACATTTTTAACTTTATCGTATGCCTTTAATTCGTATAAAGCATATGCATAGGCACTTAATGCTAATTCATCTCCATCTTCATATAAAAATGCTTTTTCAAAGCTTGCCACTGCCTCTTCATATTGATAATTTTCCGCATACATATGTGCTTCACGTATTAATGTTTGAATAGCACCAGGAAATACAACAATATTGTCATGTTTTATAACATGTCGTTTTCGTTTTGTCATTCCCCTCACCTCTTTACTACTATTTTCTTATTAGGTCATATACTAGCTCATCACCCTAACGTGGGGGTGATTGACCCTAAGAGTCACAAACTCTTCACGCCAATCCACTTACACGGCATTCATTTTAACAAATGTCAGCTTCAACTTTCCGTGATCAATTTCTAACCCTTGTTTATTTTAACGAAAAGTCATTGCTCTAAGTATCGACAAAAAAATATGTAACGAATCTTACAGCACTATTAACCGAATTTTCATTATAGTGAATGGCTGTTCGGTATAAAGTCAGCCGTTATATCGGAATCAGGAAGAGACACATTTAAAATAGGTGGTATGTCTTGCTATTGTGCAACCCTTCATAAGTCTATCCCTTTTTGTTGCTTTTCTATCATATCAACTTTATATAGATTCTGGAATTCCCATTGTAAATATACTCCTATATCACTAGAAAACTTCACAATTCAGCAAACTTGTCTTTGAAAGGCTATAATGAAAAGACTTAGCTCCATAGTAAGCAATTTAATAAAAGTAGTGGCAATGACAAGTGATCTTTAAGAAACACTTAATAAAAATTGCTTTTATAGAGAACCTAACTTAACTTTCGGGGGAATTATATATGAATATCAAAAATGCATTACAATCATTTTCAACTATGACACATTCAGCACGCCAACAATTTATGTTACAAGAAGGCGATTGGTTGTTACAAGAAATGTTAACACACATCGGTTCACCAGATGCAGAACTACGAGACCAATTAATTTATCGTACTTTTATCGATTTACTCAGCGACAATTTACTGAGCACTCAACAGCTACAAAATTTATTTGATACAACGACAAGCGACGATTTTTTATATAGAAACATAGGCGAAGAAATGACAGATAGTGTCTTTACACGTTCGTTTTCTGCTTTACTTGTAGCAAATCTTCTTGCAAAGGATGCCGAACTACTGATTTTAAATGATGATCGTCTACAAATTTTCTTTCAAAAGATTGGTCGTTATTTATTATTGGAAAAAGATACGAGAGGTCATGTTCAAGACAAGGGGTGGGCGCATAGTATTGCACATGGTGCCGATTTAGCAGCAATGACGATTAAACATCCTAAGTTTGATTTACAACATGCACCTTCAATCTTACATGCATTGAAACTTGTTTCATGGAAAGGTACTGTCTTTGTCAACGATGAAGAGGAACGCTTAGTTAATATAGTTGAAGCGTTATTGACTTGTGACTACTCCGAGGAAGCATTAATAGAATTTATCGAGCAAGTATTCGATAAATTTGAAATTCATTTAATGACACAAGGCTATAACGAATCCTTTTTTAGTGGACGTACATGCACATTAAATTTAATGAAAACATTGTATTTTGCCTTAAAAATGAATAACCTAGCCCCAAAACTTCAAAATACTATCTATGGACAAGTAGCAAAATGGCTAAAGCTAGGGGCATAAAAATTCACGTTCTTTCTGCTTAGAACATCTATTTTCGTCCTCATAACCTAAATTTAGCAAACTAGGAATATTCTTAGTTTGCTTTTCACCCTAATACAATTTTTTACTTTTCAGACAAAACATATCACCTCCAATATATGGTATTAAGTAGTTATATTAACATAATTAATATCAGTTCCCAATAAATCCCTTAGCATTCATTCCTTACATTGAGAATATATCCTGATATATCCTTTTCACCGCTTTTCATCTACTCCTTTTTTAAAAAAAACGCAACAAAAAAGCATTCAATCCCTTAAACTAGCGCTGATTTTATTACAAATTGACGTCTAAAATGTGAAATGATATTTTCACAAAAAAAACTATTTACTTAGTTAAAGATGATAAACTCAGTATTTTCAACGTTTTAACAGTGTTTATTTTATAAAACACAATAATACCAATATTGAAATAACATTTTTTGTTCAAAAAATGTTCATATTCACCCCTTCTTTGCTATTAATTCAATAACAAAATAATTTTTTTTCTTCGAAACGAGGCGTATAATCACTGTTGCAAACATCAACATTTGTGTCTCTCGATTTTGACAACATAGTCTAAAAATCGGTTGCACAGATTCATAACTTTGCGAACGCTTGCACAAGACCAATCAAATACTAGATTCAATGTTTCATATTGAACCATATCATTGTAAGTATTTCTGATTATTTGATTGGTACGACAATTAAAAGAGGTGACCTTATTTACCCACTATTTATAAATTCGAATCAATACTCAAACACATGAAATTTATGAATAGCCGTTTTATAGAAAGGAGACAAACATGAAGAAAAAGTTAAGCTTAATGTTTATAGCATTTGGTGCATTAGCAATTCTTACTGGCTGTGAACCGCTAACAGTCTTTGATACAAAAGGTCCAAACGCTAAAACATTATCAGACACAATTATTTTATCCATTATTACAATGGCCTTTATATTACTAGTCGTGTACGTGCTTTTAGTAGTTATGCTAACTAAATACCGTGCTTCAAAAACACCTGCCGATTATGAGCCACCTCACGAAGAGGGAAGTCACGTGCTTGAAATAATATGGACAGTTATTCCAATTATCATCGTAGCATTCCTAGCAGTTGTTACAGTAAAAACAACAAGTACAGTAGAGTCTCAACCTGAAGGTTATGACAATAAAGAGCCACTTGTTATTTATGCATCGTCTTCTAACTGGAAATGGCACTTTAGCTATCCAGAGCAAGGGATCGAAACTGTTAACTATGTTAATATGCCTATCGACCGTCCAATTGAGTTCAAACTTTACTCATTCGGACCAATCACAAGTTTCTGGATTCCTCAGTTAGCTGGTCAAAAATATGCGATGAGTGACATGTTAACAACTATTCACCTTGCAGCAGATGACATTGGCTCATTCATGGGTCGTAACTCTAACTTCAGTGGTCGTGGTTTTGCTGAAATGGAATTTGAAGCACAAACGATGACACAAGAAGACTTCGATAAATGGGCTGCCGATGTAAAGGCAAACGAAAAACCATTAACAGAAGAAAAATTTGATGAACTATTAAAAGCAGAACATGTTGGTCGTTCAAGCTATTCATCTACACACTTAGAATTTAGACCTGCTCCTATGGAACATAGTGAACACATGAAAATGGGTGACATGGATCATAGTGATATGGATATGTCTGAAGATGAAATGGATCATTCTAAAATGAACCATGAGGATCACTCACAAGAAAAGTCTGAAGAAACACATTCACATTAATTTTTAAACATGAAAGGAGCGCATCCAATGAGCATGGAAGAAATTTTCCATCCACTGAAAGAACCGATGATTATGGGGGCAGCTATTAGTATCATAGTTGGAGCAGTGGTTATCGCAGTTGGCCTTACTTATTTCAAAAAATGGGGCTATTTCTACAAAAACTGGCTATCAACTGTTGACCATAAAAAAATCGGTATTATGTATATCGCCACAGCACTTTTGATGCTATTCCGCGGTGGTATCGATGCATTGTTAATGCGTGCACAAACTGCAGTTCCTGATAATGGACTTCTTGATGCACAACACTATAATGAGATTTTTACAACACACGGTATAATCATGATTTTATTCATGGCAATGCCATTCGTAATTGGTTTAATGAACATTGTTATCCCACTGCAAATTGGTGCACGTGACGTTGCCTTCCCACGTCTGAATGCAGTCAGCTTCTGGTTATTTGCAGCTGGTTGCGGTTTACTAAACCTATCATTTATCATTGGTGGTTCACCAGATACTGGTTGGACAGCCTACTTCCCACTAGCAGGGACAGAATTTAGTCCAACTGTCGGGAACAACTACTATTCTTTAGCTTTACAATTATCAGGGATTGGTACGTTACTGACTGGTGTTAACTTCATCACGACAATCATTAAAATGCGTGCACCTGGTATGACATTAATGAAAATGCCAATGTTTAGTTGGTCAATTTTAATTACAAACGTTATTATCGTATTCGCTTTCCCAGTGTTAACTGTAGCGCTTGCATTAATGATGTTAGACCGTCAATTCGGTACACAATTCTTTGCAATGCAAAATGGTGGTATGGACATGCTTTGGGCCAACCTATTCTGGGTTTGGGGACATCCTGAAGTTTATATCGTTATCCTACCTGCATTCGGTATTTTCTCAGAAATCATTGCGACATTTGCACGTAAAAACTTATACGGCTATAAATCAATGGTTATGAGTATGGTTGTTATTTCGTTACTATCATTCTTAGTATGGGCCCACCATTTCTATACAATGGGTCACGGCGTTATGGTAAACAGCTTCTTCTCTATTACAACAATGGCGATCGCTGTTCCGACAGGGGTTAAAATATTTAACTGGTTGCTCACAATGAGGCACGGTAAAATTCAATTTACAACCCCTATGCTTTATGCACTTGGTTTTATTCCAATCTTCACAATTGGTGGGGTTACAGGGGTAATGCTAGCAATGTCTAGTGCGGACTATCAATATCATAATACGATGTTCTTAGTTGCCCACTTCCACTATGTATTAATTCCAGGTACAGTATTCGGTGTACTTGCAGGTTACCACTACTGGTGGCCAAAAATGTTCGGTTTCCGATTAAATGAAAAACTAGGGAAAGCTGGTTTCTGGTTTATCGCAATTAGCTTCAACGTTGCTTTCTTCCCTCTATTTATTTTAGGTTTAGATGGTTACGCTCGTCGTATGTACACTTACTCTGAGTCAACTGGATATGGTCCATTAAGCATGGTATCGTTCATCGGTGCAATTGGTCTTGCTGTTGGCTTTGCGTTAATCGTATACAATATTTACTACAGCTGGAAACATATGCCTCGCAACGAAAAAGCAGATGTTTGGGATGGTCGTACGTTAGAATGGGCTACTCATTCTCCAGTTCCTGAATACAACTTTGCAGTAGTTCCGACTATTTCACGTTTAGACGAATTCTGGTTCGCTAAAAAAGAAGGTCGCGATATTACAGCAGGTAAGATCGAAAAAATTCATATGCCTAACAACACTGGCGCACCTTTCTGGATGAGTGGATTCTTCTTCCTTGCAGCATTCTTCGCTGTATTTAGTCTATGGACTCCAGCCATCATTAGTATGCTATTTGTATTTGGCTTTATGATACATCGTTCATTTGAAGACGATCATGGTCGTTACATTTCAGTTGAAGAAGTTATGGCAACTGAAAAAAGCTTGAGAGGTGATAAATAAAATGAAAATCGATTCTTCACTTCCATTAGAATATAGTACAGAGGAAAATCGCCTGAAAATCTTTGGTTTCTGGATTTTCCTTGGTGCCGAAATCATGTTATTCGCTACACTATTTACAGTGTATTTCACACTTCATACACGTACAGGTAGTGGCCCGAATGGCGCTGAAATTTTTGAATTAACACCAGTATTATGGGAAACATTCTTATTATTAGCAAGTAGTTTCACAATTGGCCTAGGTGTTCATGCAATGCGCCTTGGTAATAAAAAAGCTATGATGACGTTTTTCATCATCACGCTTCTATTAGGTCTTGGCTTCTTAGGTATTGAGATTGATGAGTTTGTCACTTATGTTCATGAAGGTGCTACAATTCAAACTAGCGCATTCTTATCAGCATTAATGACTTTACTTGGTACGCACGGTGCCCACGTAACATTCGGTTTCTTCTGGGGCGTTGCAATTTTAATCCAAGTAGCAAAACGTGGTTTAAACCCACAAACGGCTAACAAAGCGTTTATCTTCTCACTGTACTGGCACTTCCTAGACGTTGTTTGGATTTTCATCTTCAGCTTCGTCTACTTGAAAGGACTGATTAGCTGATGAAGGAATTATTCCCAAAACAACATGTGATGGGCTTCGCCTTCTCACTATTACTAACAGTTGTAGCTTTAGCTGTTGTTAAGTTTGATATGTCTGCTAACATGGCATTTGGTATTTTACTAGTAACTGCTATTGCACAAGCAACTGTACAATTAGTATTATTCATGCACATCGGTGAATCTGAAGATAAGAAAACGTTATATATAACGATTTTATATGCAGTATTCGTAGGTGTTGTTACAATCCTAGGTACATTATTCGCAATGATCTGGGGCTATAACTGATAAAAAAAGCCGAGAAAATGATTTCATTTTCTCGGCTTTTTCTTTTCTGACAAATAGTATTTTCATTAAATGAACAATATCTCCTACTCTACAAGCAATTAAGCCTCGAACACTGGATCAACACTACATACTGAGCTCACCTATTTCAAATCATTTGGAGCCTATCGCAAGAAACTGATCTACTAGCCATTTGTATCAGCACTATTGCAATACAAAGCTATATGAATTTTTGAAACAACACTATTATTCATGTACTATTTTTTCTTGTACTTAGTGTGCAAGAAGGCCATATTAATAAAGGTATACATTAGGTATTTACTATTATTTTAATATTATAATAGTATTTTTTTCAAAATAACGAAACTTTTCCTTTTATAGTAATGTATACTAATAGATATTGTTTTTTATTATGAATAGGAGATGAAATTAATGAAGAAAGTTTTTAAAGTTTTAAGTGTTGGAGCACTAGCACTAACACTAGCAGCTTGTAACAGTAGCGCTACCCCAACGAAAGACACATCTAAAAAAAGTGATCTCACTTTAGAGCAAGTATATGACAAAGCAGTAGAACGCCAAGCTGACATTAAAAGCGTAAGTGCAACAATGGAGATGTCACAAAAAACAAAAGCTGGATCAGGTGATCAAGCTATGGAGATTGCCATGGATTCAAAAATGGAGATGGATGTAATTTCTGATCCACTTGCTGCGCACATTACAGGATCAATGACAGTGCCTGATATGGCTAGTGAAGATAAAAAAACTATGGATATGCCGATCGATATGTACATGAAGAAGGAACAAGGCTTTTTCATGAAAGATCCAACAACTGAAAGCTGGTTTAAATTACCAAGCGAACAGTTTGATGCAATTTTAGAGCAAACTGCATCATCTGCAAACGCTAAAGAACAATTAGAACAGCTTAAAGAGTTTATTGGTGATTTCAAATTCGAGCAAAATGATGATGCATATATTTTAACTTTAGACGCAAAAGGTGATAAATTTAAAGAACTTATCGATTCTGAAATGCAAAAGTCAATGAAAGACCTTGGTCTTGAAGAAAATCCACTTGATAACATAACAATCGATAAAATAAACTACGTTCTACAAATCGATAAAGAAACTTTCGATACTGAAAAAATGGATATGAATTTTGATTTGAAAATGAAAGTTGAAGACCAAGAAATTTCAACTTCAACAAAATCAGTTGTAACTTATACTGAATTCAATCATCTAAAAACAATCGACATTCCACAAGACATTATCGATAAAGCAGCAACACCTGGACAATAATTAAACATAGCTATCTTCAAAGCTATAAAAAAGAAATCTGCTTGCTTCTATAGGAATGCATGCAGATTTCTTTTTATTTGATTATAAGAATTCTTAAAGTGTAAAATTTAAACACCCTTTTTATAACCTTATTAACGAACAATTAGAACATCGCATTTGGCGTGTCGGACGATTCTCTCTGCAACTGAACCTAGTACCATTTTCTCCATTCGATTCAACCCTGTTGCGCCACATACGATTAGGCTCACATCAGGTAGTTCAGTTAAAATCCCTTTCGGAGAACCAGTTACTACAACTGCTCCTACCTCTTTTACTCCTGCTGCTAAAACTTTCTTTTTTAGCTCTTCCATTTTATTTGAGTTGTCGTTTTTTAATTCCTCAGCGTATTTTAAATCATAGGCTGAAATTGCCCCAAAGGACTTTGTATCAATAACGTTAACTAATTCTAAAGCGGCATCATACTGTAAAGTTAATTCAATAGCTTGTTCCAATGCTTTTAATGATTGTTCTGAAAAGTCAATTGCCACTGCAATTTTTTTATAATTTGTAGTCATAGTAGATCTCCTTGTCCATCAACATCATTGAATGTTTTTTATTTCATTATATCACAAATGGAATACAATACAGTTATTGTCATAATCTACCCCTAACGTAGCCTTAGTTTTATTATTGGCCGTTGTAAAGCGCTGAGCAACCATCTCTTGCCGTTTTTCGCTACCATCAATAATCGGCCTTTTACTTTGATACAGAGCATCCTACGAACAGCAGCATTGTTAGCCATTTCGAGTTAACGGCTTTCTTCCCCCTTTTCATTTAACTCCAAAAGAAAAAGACGTCACTTAGACGCCTCTCCCATTATGCTTTCAAACTCTAATATTTCACCTTTAGCCTTTGTTTTTTCCAGCACCTCTAAATACTCTTCTTTTCGATTGATGAGTCGTTCCTGCTGCAATTTTTGGTATGAATTAAGAAAATCATAACTAGCTGCTTTTTCCATTAACTCACCTCATAAAGTATGTTTTATTGTCACTATTATAATGTTGGTATTTTTTCCTGACAATTATATTTATTGTTTTTGATTATAACGTACCAATTGCATGAAGGCTAAAAGATATAACCTATTAGCTTAACATTCATATTTTGGTTCATCACCAAAACGTGTGGTTGATTTCCGTTCCGACTGGGCGCTTTCCTGGGGGCGTCCGATGAGCCGCTTCACTCGCGTTGCTCGCTCCAGGGTCTCATCTGTGACGCTGATCCCCAAGGAGTCACCCAGCCTCCACTCCAATCAACTTATTTACATAGTATATGTTTTAACAAATGTCATCCACAACTTTTGGTGATAATCCTATATTTTTCTAAACTTCTTAGACATATTCCCTATATAGAAGAATTTTACTTTTGTTTCAAGCCACTCTCCCTGTCTAACTTAGTGTAGCCTATCCACCCTAGGTATCTAAACTCAACGGGTAAGATGGACTATCAATTTTGCCTCGGCATAATTGATTAACGTAAGCGAAGGGGATTCTCCAATCCCCTTCGTTGAAAAGTTATTAACTTAAAATCTATTATAGAAAATTTCTTTAAAATCACTCTATTATATTATTTATATTCTGTACTTTTTGCTTTAATCGACCATCAAGGGACCAATTCGTCCACATCCTTAGAGCCTGCTCAAATGGACCACGTTTAAATCTTTTAAAATACAATACACTGCCAATGCATTGTGCACTATAAACTACTAACCCAAACAGCATTCCATTCAAGATTCCTAATTTTCCGTACAGCCCAAAACCGTAGCCGAAAAAAACAGTTGTACAAATAATGGATTGCATTAAATAATTAGTTAAAGACAGCTTGCCAACACATTCAAAAGCATAAATAAAAGACGACGTACACCATTTCTTATAAAGCAAGGCAGCTACACATACATAACCTAACGCTAAAACTTGTGCCCCACTCATCTGAAGCATAGTAGATAAATCTCCTTCTTTTAAGCTCGAATATTTACATAATACTCCAATCGGTACAAGTATCAGACCTAACCTATACCACTTTTGCTCCCGCTCCATATTTTCAAATGCTCGCATTTTCGCAAGAGCCATGCCAAGTAAAAATAACGGTACATAGAATAAAGGGGCTACAAGTAATAGAATGGATCCTTCCTGTTCAGGCATCAACCTATTTAAACGATGATTCACGACATCTAAATAACTACCATTTGCATAAACGTTATTTGCTTTTTCAATATACACATCTATCTCCTGCTGATTTGCCGTAAAATTCAAGTTAATATTCATCATAAATGCAACGGAGAATACAAAGAAGATACTAGCCCATATGATGATTGTTTTTACTTTTCGATTAATGAATGGTAACAAAAACAAAATCATAATACCGTAGAATAAAAGTATGTCACCTTCCCATATAAAAGTAGTGTGCAGCCAGCCTAATAAAATCAGGCCCAAGCTTCGTCTAAGTATAATCCATCGACTTTTTAGTCCTTTTTCACGAACAGATTCTATTAACTTTATAAACGAAAATCCAAACAACAGCGTAAAAATAGGCATAAAAGATCCGCCGATAAACACTTTTACAAAATCCCCTGCACTTTGCGACGATAAATTTTTTAAGGCTCCATGCATACCATATTGAAAAACTACTAAATTAGCGAGTAAAATCCCTAGCAAACTAAATCCACGTAGACTATCAATAAATGAAACCCGTTTCACTCCCATCATGTTTCCCCTCTCCATTCATTTAATCAAAGGATAAAGAAATAACCTTATGGCCATTTAATGGTTATCTTAATATGGTCTTAAAATTTGGAAAATAAGTGTTATTTAGGATCATTACCATAACGTGTAGATGATTTACGTTTCGACTTGGCGCTTTCCTCGGGGCCGACACGATAGTGTTCACGAAGGCGTTATCATAGGACGTGTGCCCTTAGCCTTCGATTCTCTACGTGCTCGCTCCTGGTCTCATCTGTAACTAATCCCCAAAGAGTCACCTAATCTCTAACCAATAAAAAAACTTCTACATAATAATAAGTAGAAGCTTGTTCGCTTAACACATCTATTTACTTTTTTGAAATGTAGCAGTTTCAATAGAATATTGCATGAACCCTTCAAAATCTTTTAATTCTGGATTTAGATTGTTATACGGATATTCATAGTTCATTCCCAGCTTATCTAAAATTCGGATAGATGCAACGTTTTCAGGATGACGACAGCGATAATTTTAAGTAAACCAATTTTATAAAATACATAATTCATTAAAGCATTTGCAGCTTCATACGCAATCCCTTGTCCTCTTGAAGTTTGTGAAATACCGTAATAAATTTCGATTTCTGATCCCTTTACATCATCTGGGCCTAGCCCGCATAGCCAATTAATTTTTGACTTTGCTTATTTACAATGGCTAGATTAAGCTTATGAATTTGGGTAGGCGTGTTTTTTTCGTTACAACGAATAAACCACTATTATTCGCTGAACATCGCCTCGACTAGGCACATCCTCTGGGATAAATTGATAAAAATTAGGCTCAGAAACGAAAAAATTCAAGATTACCCTTTAACTTTAAAAGGTGCAGTAATTGTTGTGTAAATATACTAATCCCAATAATTCTTCATTAACTCTGTTGCCCAATATGGTTGTTTTATTTCACCTTTTGGTAGAAACTCTTTCATTACTGGTTTTATATCTATAATAGGTGTTCCATCAATAGCGTCTAAGCCTTTAACGATTAATGTTCTATCCTTCAATTCTAGTAATTCCACAACCGTTACACCTATTTTATTTGGCCTATTTTTACCTCTCTGTGCAAAAATACCGACTTCTGGATAGTCCTTATTTTTTCTTGGATGTCTCGCTTCATATTGGATTTTCTCATCTGAAACTTTGTCAAAATAAAATATAATTTCTAAATGAGAAAAATCATCAATTCCTTTTAAAGAAGATTCATGCATATCCTTTGTCAATTCAATAGTAGAAATAACGCCACCCCAATTGTCATCTTCAATCATCTTTCGACTATTGCTTACTGCAGCTATTGGTTTAATGTTATATTGCATATAATGACCCTCTTCTATTGTGGATTTCCTTTCGATACACCTTCCGTTTAATTCCAGTATACTCCAGCTACTAGCAATGTCAATTTACGACAATTAGCCTACAATCATTGGCTTCATAACATTTAAACAAAAAACCGTACGCTATAATTCTTCTAACAGGCGTGTAGAAGGAAAATAATCAACACCTATTGAGACACTACAAACTAAACAAAGTATCATATAACAATCGTACGCTAATTATTCACTTTCAAGTATGTTATTTATTGTCTTGAAGAAAAACAGATAAAATAATCCTGGGAGAACAATTGCTAAACCAACAATTCCATACGCTTGTCTTGTACTTAAATCAAAAAAAGAAGTCGAAGCAAATACTATTCCTATTGGCATTGTCACTCGAAGAAAAAGTAATCGAACAGCACTTAGTTGAGCTAATCGTTCTTTAGGAGCCTGCGATTGAAAAATTGCTGCACTCTGAGAGTTGAATAAAGGAAATAAAACCCCTCCTATTAACTCACACATCCACGCAGCTGGAATTGATTTAACAAAAAAGAGTAAAACAAATGAAAGACCTCCACCAATTAAACCTACATGCATGGTGATATATGTCTTCGGAATCTTTTTAAGTAATAACATCCCAATTACATATCCAATTGGAAAAGCCCCAGCAAATATTCCATACTCCCATGACTCTCCATTAAGGTCGCTTCGAATAAATGGAATACTTAACACGGTTGTTGCTCCTACAGCAAACTGAACTGTTGAGGAGAGAAATGTAAGTCGTAAAAGATACTTATATTTAAAAAACGTACGATATCCCTCTTTCATTTCCCCCCACCATAGCTTCTTGGTCCAAACTGGTACTGTTTGTTTGCTTGATGAAGACATTTGACAGAGTGATATATAACTAATACCAAACATAATGCAGGAAAACATATAAATAAATTGCATATGGACAGCTAATAACAGTAAAGAAGTTATTCCAGGAGCAAGAAAACTCATAAGTCGAATAGTTCCATCTAATAGCCCATTAGCTTCAGTTAAATCTTTTCTCTCACATACCTCAGGTAAAAGCGAAAACGAGAGGCTAGCGTAAATTGGTTGCATTAATCCTAAAATTAATTGTAAAGCAATTAACCCTATAATTGTCCCAATGTTTTTATCAATTACAAAGCCTATTAAAGGAAGAAGATAGGCACTTGAACGAATCAACTGTATATTTCGAATCATTTTCCCCTTCTCAACATGATTCAAAAACGGTGCCGTGACACTTTGTAGAATCAATGAAGGGATAAAATAAACTAGCCAAAGGATCCCCATCCATTCTTTCGATCCCGTTATTTCATAAAGTAACAATCCATTAGTAATCCCACCAGCTGCACTACCCAGTTCTGATACTATTTCACCTATCCAAAGTGCTTTAAATGACTTAGAATACTTCTTCATCTTTAATCCTTAGATATTGCGTGAGACGTGAAAATATTTTTTCTATTTCCATTGGGTTTGCAGAATAAATCCCTTTATCAACTTTAATTAATCTCGCAGCCTTTAACAGAGATAGTTGATGATGGAGTGTCGTTTTATTCATAGTGAACTGTGCACTCAACTCTTGCAATGAGGAAGGCCCTCTTAATAACTGATATAGTAATTTCAAGCGCAATTCGTCTCCCAGCGCTTTATAGCTACGAACTAAATCCTTTGGAGGGACCCCAAGCTCTTGTAGTAGTTCCTCTTTTAAAGGATAAAAGAAAAGTTTTGTATCACTTGTTCTTTTTTCTAAAATCCAAGGTCGATATGATACATGTGGTATAAGTTTGACAGTCCAAATTGAAGGCTCAAGTTGATATTTTACGCCACCTGTAATATGTTCAATCTTTTCCATTGGGTTTGTAACATTTAATGACTGATATTGTTTCTCTTCAAAATCAAGTGCTTGCAACCACTTGTCCCATTTTTCGTGTTTACTTATCCAGCTATGCCATTCATTTAATACACTAGAAAATAGTTCACATAACTCTTGATACGAGTAGTGGCAGAGATATCGTATGTATTCTCCTAAATAGTCATGATCGTCGAAATGAACTGCATACTCTTCAAATAGATTAGGATTATTGTAACTAGCAGCAGTTTCCCTTCTCCTAAGTTCTGTTTCACGATTTTTATAAGGTAAAAGTATTTCATAGAAGCTTTCAATTGCTATATCGTAAAGTTGGTTTGAAAAATCTTGAATGGTTAAAGATGAAATCTCATTCTGTAGCATAATCAAGCCATACCAAAAATTAGTTTTCTCAATTAATTTTAACGATTCTACCAATGATTTTGGCATCGATTCTCGAGCATTTGTCCATTCTTCATCAAATTCAAACGTATGTCGAAGCTGGATATGTGTGTATCCAGCTATTCCAAGAATGACTTCCCATACAGGTGATGATTCAACTTGTAAAGAAATTTTTTCAGTAGGCTGTGGCGAATAAAGGTAATTCATGAAAATCCCCCTTTGATTTACGTTAGTATAATTCTAAAATATTTAAATTTAAAATTCAATATTTTTCGAACAATTAACAAACTCAGAAGTATTAAAAACGTTAGATCACTAATCTTTTGAACTAAAAAATATTATGAAATGTTGTGAGGGATGTGATATGGTATAGTATCTACAATGAATTTTTAGAAGGTGAAAAACATGCTAGAAGTAAGTGATAGTAAGTTAGCACAATATATTATACATTTTATTGGGGATACACTCGTGTTAGGCGAGGAGCCCTTTTCGCAACCAGAGGTTATGCTAGAGGCAGCTTTTACACAGCTAGCATTTAGTAAAATCGATTTAGAGCAGCAATACGAATTTTTTCATGAAACAGATATTGGATTAAATGAGGTATACACATATGTGAGGGCTATTTTTGATGAAGAGAATAATCTCCTTGAGCAATCAAAAAACATTGCTACACACTTACATAGTGTATCTCAACATCCTAACATTAAAAGTGGCGAATTGTTTATTGGGTTATTTGACAATTGTTTTCTGTCTACAGAAGTTAAAAAAATAATCGCCATTGTTAAAATTGATGAAAAAGAAATGTTTTTAGATGTAAAAAGCGACCAAAACAAAATGGTGGTCAATGGCATTGACGGAATTAATGTCAAGAAGATCAATAATATGGCCATCATCGTAGATATGGGGACGGATGAGGCACCTGCTGTCTTTATGAAAACAAAAAGAAAAGAAGATATTGTTTATTGGCAAGAACGATTTTTAAAGATTAAAGCAGCGGATGAACATTATTATAAAACGAATTTAGCGCTAACAGAATGTAAAAAATATATTTTAAAAGAAGAGAGCTTTACGAATACTGAAAAATTGGGGCTTTTGAACAAAACGCTTGATTATTTTAGAAATGAAGATGAATTCCAAGTAAACGATTATATTGAAACGGTATTTGAAAATGCAGAGCCAACACAAAAAGATATCATCATAAATTCGGTAAAACCTTATGAAACCGTTATTTCTGAGAGTGCACTTGAAAAGGCTGAAAAGAAATATAAACGTAAAATTAAACTCGATTCCAATATTGAAATTCAGGTGAACGTACAGGACATTGAGCAAGTGGATGAACTCATTGAAGTAGGCTACGATGAAGCGACAAATCGAAAGTTTTATAAAATTTATTTCCAGGAAGAACTATAATATACTCAGAGGCTTTCCTAAGATTTATCGGAAAGCCTCTGATATTTTATTTATCCAAAAGAAGAACCTACTAAAGGTGATTGCAATAAAAGACAAAGCCCACGATAATATTTAAGTTCATAGAATAAAGGACTTGTTTTAATGTTTTATCAAAAAATCCTTTTACTCTTCTATTATACTCTTCCACATTTTAATGCTCTTGCCCAATCAGGTCTATTTTGGTCTTCACTTTGTTTAATAACTTCCGTAGTATCATAAGGAACGCTTAACTGCTCTATAATCCATTTATCATTCCTTTTTTCTACAACTGTATAATTCGCAAATGGTGTGCCTGATTCAATCTTATAATAGAACGGTTCTTCTTCTTCATAAGCAGGCAAACCGACACTCCCCGGATTAATAATGATTTTGTTATTAGGTAAATAAACAATCGTCGGTAAATGGGAATGACCACAAAAAATAATATTTTGAGGAATATCTTTTACAAAATTCATTATTTCTTCTGTCTGTTTTATAGTAACACCATTTGGAGTAATTTCATTCAACATATACAGCTCATCATTTTCAGGTGAAGCATGACAAAAGTAAAAATCATCTGTCTGAATTGAAAATGGCAGGTTTAATAACCAGCTTTTATGTTCTTCCGTGAGCATATCTAAGACATATTGAATAGTTGGATTTTCCGATGAAGACTGTAATAGTATCCGATCACAATTTCCACTTACACCTTTAATATCTGTACTCTTTATCATTTCATATGTTTCTAACGGAAATAATGGTCCATAAAGAGTATCACCTAAATTATAAACCCTATCGATATTTCTATATTTTATATTCTCTAACACTGCTTTTAACGCATCTTTATTTCCATGAATATCTGATAGTACAGCTATTTTCACAATATCCTCACCTTAATTATTTTTACATTTCCGGAGCTTCCATCCCAAAATTTCCCCATTCCTCTTTAGCTGGACCATAAATGCCTGGGACAGTTAATCCCGCCTGTCGCATAAGAACCGTCATTTGTCCTCGATGATGATTCTGATGTTGAATTAAAAACATTAAAAGTGTACCAATTTCCATTTCTTGACCGAAAAATTCAATGTGCTCTTGAAGAGTTTGATCAGTCCAATTGGTTTTTACTGCTTGCACAAACGCATTATTGACTTGAGAATAGCTATCTGCAATAAATTGTGCTGAAGTAGGAACAGGATAATCTTTAGTTGGAGCATCAAATGTTACACTTGTATTTGAAGTAATGATGCGAATTGCAGTAACAGTATGCCAAGCAATACGTCCTAAAGTCCAATTTTCAGACGTTATTTCCTGTCTTAGTGATTCATCAGTTAGATTATTCAATAATTTCTGTGTACAATTGGCTTCAAACTCCCAAGACTTAAAAAAATCATTTAAAGTCTGATACATAATAATCCCCCTTTTTCCTTGCGTATTCATTCATAATGTCATCTTTAAAACAGAAAAGTGCTCTCATCTAAAGGAACTGCGTTTCCAGATTAGTAGAGTTGATCAATATACTTATTTAATTCTTGTTGATTAATTTTTCCTTTTATTGTGTGCTTTAATATACCTTTAGAATCAAATATAAAAGTTGTTGGGTAAGCCAATACTTCAAATGATTTTTGAAGTGTATTATCTAAATCAAGAAATATAGGGAAACTCAAACTGTATGATTCTTGGAACTTTATTGCATTTTCATGACTATCATGTGAAGTAGCATTGATTGCTAACAACTCAACATTTTCAGGTTTATTGTTATAAAAATCCCTTAAATCAGGAGCTTCTTCTTGACATGGCTCACACCAAGATGCCCAAAAGTTAACGATTAGGACCTTTCCATTGTATTCTTTAAGTGTTGTTGTTGATTCGTCTAATTTTGTTAACTTTGTATCGAAAACAAGCTGTTTTGTTCCATCCTCTTTTTCTACTATCGGATCAACCGTTGCTTCTTTTATGAATACATTTTTCAAAACAATTCCTACAAGTAATACGACTAACAAAGCTGAAAAATACAAACCTAAACGTTTTTTAAATTTCATAAACGATCACCTAAGATTCCCTTGTGTATTTGTACCTTATAAGTATATCTATTATATCACGTGTTAAATTTTTACATTATATTCAAGGAAATAATAGCAGTAACAGATTAAAATTCACGCTTGCTAATAATAGAATCTAAAAAAATATTTAAATAAAGACACTCCTAAAATAAGAGTGCCCAAATTCGTCTATTAACATTTTAGTGGCAAGTGTTGTTTTAAATATCACATTCCTACCACCATTAGTTTTTGGCTGGTTTGGTCTGCCTGAGTTTGGATTAAACGACGAAGCCCCCTATTACCTTCTGTGTGCATTTTGTATTACAATATGCATGCTTCAAGCTCGGCTGACAAAAACGAACTTTAATAGCAATGCTAAGCGATTAATTATCATTATAAATCCTGTAGATAAAGTCGAATGCAACTTTGCCTACAGGAATTTTTTATTATCGATTTTAATCGCTTTTAATTTACAATATCGAAATACACGCTATCCTTCAAATTTAAGATCATCATGGAGTTGTCTTTTTAAAAACAGATTACTTTAAAATATTCAAGAGTTGGTACTATGTAATTAGAGTTATACATATTTTCAAGCTCGGACTTTGTTACCCATTTAATATCGCTCACTTCATCTTCTTGGAGTACTGTTTCTGGAATTTCAAAACTTTGATCAAAAAGCCATACATCGTAAAAATCATTGTACGCATCCCTACGTTCACTCTTTATCATTTTACATTTCGACCTAGATAAATTTATCCCGATTTCTTCTTTTACTTCTCTTATAGCACCATCGAGACTACTTTCACCTGCTAAAATAGAGCCGCCTGGACATTCCCATAAGTTAGGGAAAGATTGATCCTTATGCCTTTTCGTTAAAAGAATTTCACCCTTATTATTCCTTATCCATACATGTACAACTATATGATAATCACCATCTGCTAACTTAGCTCCACGTACATGACTTTTATTTGTTTTACTTCTATTTTTATCGTAAACATCCCAAACCTCCATGAACGACCTCCTACACTGCATAATCATGAAAATATACTACCTTACACAAAGGGGATTGGCGTCATACTTTATTAAAGCGTTTCATAAATAATTTGTCCCATTTGAGTGACGTCATAATCACCTAGTGCGGCTACTTCTGATTGGAAATCTGGTGACGTTAAAATCTCTTTCACTGATTCAATCAGTTGTTGGTTTTCAGGCATTTTTAATAGCACAATATCATAACGTTCTCTAATAAGTGGTATAAAATCAACCTCTATGAGTTTAGATATTTTTTCAATGCCTATGCCAATATCTGCATTCCCATTTGCCACAGCAGAAGCCACATCGATATGGCTCATTTCCTCTTCGTTATATCCTTCAATTGAGGATGGAGCTATGTGGTGAACTCGTAATTGTTCATCTAATAAAGTTCGAGCACCTGAGCCTTTTTCACGGTTAATCAGTTTTAGTGATTTGGTCTTAAAATCATCGAATGATTGAATTTGCAATGGATTTCCTTTTGGAACATAAAAGCCTGCTCGGCGTGAAATTAGATTGATGAGAACATATGCGTGACTCACAAAAATCTTTTTCAAATAAGTCGTATTATAATCCCCTGTATCACCGTCGTACAAATGTAAACTCGCAATATCACATTCTCCATTATACATCGCCATGACACCATTAAAGCTACCTTCATGGGAGCGTAATATTTTATTGGATTGTTTTTTCTCAATATATTTTCCTAATAAGTCTAATACTAAATCTTGTCCACTAATAATAATTTTTTTATTCTTTATCGTAAGGGTAGTCGGTGCAGTAGACGAAGTAGGAGTGGCTCCCGTTTTGCTCTTTTGTATATATATTTGTAAATCTGTTCGGTCCACACGCATTTGTCGACCTACACGAAAAACAGGTAAATCTCCCTTTTTCACCAAATCATAGATCGTTAATTTGGAAACCTTTAATAATTGCGCAACCTCTTCAATCGTATAGGAATGTTCATGTGACATGTAAAAATCTCCTTCAATGCTTCTATTGATACCATAGTAACGTATTTATGCTTTTTTAACATCTTAAAGGTTTCTAGCAATTAGGTATTTCTTTTTTAGACATAACTAATTATAATTAGTTATGTCTTGTTATAACGAGTTATATAAGGAGTATATTCAAAGTGAAAAAGTTTTATAGTTTATTCGCTTCATCGTTACTACTTGTTGGTATTTTAACAGGTTGTGGTAGTCAAGGTAGTAACAACAAAACAACAAACGAACCTGTTGAAATAACAATTTCCGCAGCGGCTAGTTTACAAGAGTCATTAGAAGAACTTCAAAAAACCTATGAAAAAGAACATGATAATATTAAAATCATCTATAACTTTGGTGGCTCTGGAGCATTACAGCAACAAATTGTAAAAGGTGCTCCTGTAGATCTTTTCTTTTCAGCAGCAGAAGATAAATTTGATGAACTAGTAAAAAACGGTTTAATCGACCAACAACAAGGAACGGACCTTTTAGCTAACGAATTAGTTTTAATCGTTCCTAAGAAAAATGAAAAACACATTCAATCTTTTGAAGACTTAACGAAGGCTGATAAGATTGCCGTTGGTACACCAGAATCGGTTCCTGCTGGCAAGTACGGTGTAGAAACATTGACAAATATGAAACTTTGGGAAGATGTAGCATCAAAAGTTGTGTATACAAAAGACGTACGACAAGTACTTACTTATACAGAAACTGAAAATGTTGATGCAGGTATGGTATATAAAACAGATGCCCTTGTTTCAGATAAAGTAGATGTTGTTACTACAGCACAAGGTGATACACATACACCTATTATTTATCCTGTAGGTGTTATCAAAGATAGTAAGCATGCTAAAGAAGCGGAAGATTTTTATAACTATTTACAAAGCGATACGGCGATGAAAGTATTTAAAAAATACGGCTTTCAAGGAGCTCATTAATTGATGAGTACCGGTTTCTGGTCACCTCTTAAACTTTCTGTTGAAATTGCATTTGTGTCAGGAATCATTGTTATAGTAGCAGGTATTCTATTTGGTAAATGGATGGCAAAACGCAAATTTAAAGGGAAATTATTTCTTGAAACGGTACTGCTTTTACCATTGGTATTACCTCCTACGGTAGTAGGCTTCCTTCTGATTATTATTTTCGGCAAAAACAGCATGTTAGGTAGCTTGATTACATGGCTTTTCAATCAACCCGTTATGTTCACATGGTGGGCGGCAGTTATCGCCTCTACTGTTGTTGCATTTCCTTTAATGTATCAATCGGCAAAAACTGGATTCGAAGCTGTTGATGAGGATATCGAGAACGCCGCACGTGTTGATGGTGCTAACGAATGGCAAGTCTTTTTCTTCATTTCTATTCCTCTTGCATTAAAAGCGATTGTGGCAGGTGGAATTTTAAGTTTTACACGAGCTTTAGGTGAATTTGGGGCAACTTTAATGTTTGCGGGAAACCTTCCAGGCAAAACGCAAACAACGCCACTTGCTATTTATATGGCGATTGAATCGGGTAACATGTCACTCGCTTGGTCATGGGTGATTTGTATGATAGGTATTTCCTTCCTTATGCTTCTGAGCGTCCATCTATTGAAAGCATAACAATACAACTGTATCTTTGTGCAAAAGAGCATGTTTTGAAAAGGATTGATCAAAACATGCTCTTATTTAATGTGTCAGACCTAGTTGTACTATTTTAGGAATCTTTTTCATCTGTGAATATTTTAAGTGCACCAAATGCGACTACTAAAGGAATTACCACTAACGTAAATCTAAGAAAATAAATATCAAAGATGAAACTAATGACAACGATGGGTAATCCAATCATAACGACCATTGAGGCGAATTTAGTATAACGGATTATTTCATTCGATAACTGTGGTTCTTCTTTGTACATCCATCTTTTCCCGAACAACAGACTTTCTTCAGGATAAAAATAAGACCAAATTACTAAACCATAAATGGGCATCATTAAAATAAAAAATAAAATCTTTTCAGCCATACTATCCCACCTTGATCTTTTACCACTATTTTACTAACATCTCATCCTATTTTCTTGTTTTAATAACCTGCTTCGTACAAAAATTTACAATCCACACAGTCAAATTCACATGAATATCCAACAAAAAAATTATCTTACCTCTAAGAAATAGAGGCCAGATAATTTTAAACAGACTATATTATCAAGCTACATCTTTACTCTTTACCCACCACTAATTGGTGGAATAAAGGCGATTGTGTCCCCTGTTTTTATAACCGTTGAATCGGTTGCAAATTCCTCATTGACCGCTGTCATAACATGTTGCAAAGAAATTTGTGGATATTGGCTTTCCATCCATGCTTTAATTTGTCCAACTGTACGGTCTGACAGCTCTACAGTTAATTTTGGCTCACCGATGATTTCTTGTAAGTGTGCAAACAATAATATGTTAATCACCAAAATCCTCCTCACTGATTGTTGGGTTTCCTTTTGGATAAGGTACATTTTCTAATTGATCGCCAATCCACTCGGTTCCATCTTCCCAATACTCTTTTTTCCAAATAGGCACAATTTGTTTAATACGATCAATAGCAAATTCATTTGCTGCATAGGCCATTTTACGATGGGGTGATGAAACCGCAATTACTACAGCAATATCCGAGATTTCTAAATGACCAACACGATGCGTAATGGCCACTTTCGCCTCTGGCCATCGCTCTTGTATTTCTTTAGAAATTTGTTCAAACATTTTAATGGCCATAGGTGGATAGGCTTGATATTCCAAATGTAATGTTTTCTTTTCTTTCGTCATTTCACGTACTGTTCCGATGAAAACAGTGATTGCACCAGCGTTTCGACTTGTTACTTTTTGTCTAACTTCCTCAACATCAATTGGTTTATCGATGATTTCAAACAACGATGTAGTCATGATTATTTCCTCATTTCCTTCATAAGAACTTCCATATATTGTGCTTTTTCATGAATTAAAAAAGTTGGATAATCTAGTGGTTTATCCAGTGGATAGGTCGGCCAGTAAAGAACACAGACGATATTACTTACTTTTTGCAGCAAAGATTGATCTTCCGCTTGTCGCAAAAGAACAACCTTCGGAAAGTGTTCATTTTTATAGCCTTCAATTAAAATGATATCCATTTCAATTGACTCATAAATAGCTAGTATATCAGCAAGTTGCCAGTTACTTTGGTGAATGCTCATGCGCAAAGTACCTTCTCCTTCAACTGCTGTTACACTTGCGCCGGCCTTTTCATGCCGAGCACTGTCTTTCGAACTTTCAATCGCAGGGATACCACCATGTCCATGATGCTTAATTGTTCCTACACGCAAGCCTTCAGTCTTAGCTTGTGTAATGAGTTGTTCCATTACCGTTGTCTTCCCACTATTTTGATAGCCTACGATTTGTAGGATTTTTCGATGATGTCCCAAGGCCACTCACTTCCTTGCAAATCTTCTAACAATAAGACAGCTACTTGCATGCCTTTTTCGTATCCACGTGATCCACCTGGTAATACAATAAAGGCATTGGCTTCCGCTAAAGACGAAACAGCACTAGATTTATCAAAACCAGAAGGAGCTGCAACTAATTGACCTTTTTCATAAGAAATACTAGCACGCACAAAACGGGTAAACGGATTCGGTTTTTTAAAGTCCGCACCTAAAATAGCCTGCTCTCTACGTAGATGTGGCTGCTTATGGCCAAATGCCTTTCGAATAATAGGTCGTGTAAATAGTTCAAAGCCTACATAGCAAGCTGATGGATTACCTGAAAGTCCAAATAATAATTGACCATTTCGAGCAGCAACAGTTGTTACACTACCTGGTCGCATCGCTACTTTATTAAAAAGCACTTTTGCGTCAATGGCTTCATAAATGGCTGGTAAGTAATCATAATCACCTACTGATACTCCTCCTGTTGTAATCAATATGTCTACTTCTTGTAGCGCTTTCTCTACAACATCAATACATAAATTTATGTCATCACTAAATTTACCAAAATATTTAACTGTTGCCCCAGCACGTTCAATTTGGGCCATTATCATGTATGCATTACTATTACGAATTTTCCCTGGCTGTAAAGATTCACTCGGTTCTAGTAACTCACTTCCTGTTGCAATGACACCTACGATCGGCTTCCGAAATACAGGTACTTGATCATAACCAAAAGTAGCAAGTAATGCGACAACACCTGGATTGATAGATTGTCCTTTTTCAATAAGGATTGCGCCTTTTTGAACGTCCTCTCCCTGATATGAAATATTTGTTCCTGTTGCATAAGAGCGTTTAATCGACATATACATTTGATTGTCATCTTCAAATGTATGCGCTAATTCTAACATAACGACTGCATCGCATCCTTTTGGGATAGGTGCTCCTGTCATAATGCGGACCGCTTCTTTAGCACCTACTACTTCCTCAAATACATAGCCCGCGCCAATTTCTCCGACTACTTTAAAGGTTACTGGATTTTCTGAACTTGCCTCTTGACTATCGACCGAACGAATAGCATAACCATCATAAGGTGAACGGTCAAAAGCAGGTACATCTTGGTCTGCCGCAACGTCTTCTGCTAAAAAACGCCCATATGCTTGCTGTAGTGAAACAATCTCTATTTTTTCTTGGAATGCAAACTCCATAACACGTTGAACAGCTTCACCTACAGCAATTGGTTTTCTTTTCTCTAACATTTGGAACACTCCTTTATCCGAGTAAACGATAATAAATGGTTTTAGCTTTCTGTACATCTTGTATCCCATGAATAACTACACGTCCATCCTGGAAAATCACCAGTCGATAATCCTCCGCTTGGCAAGAAAGTAAATAGGGGTTTTTTTGAATATCGCCATAGGGACGAATTTGGACAGCAAGCTGCTCAAGATTATAGTGAATCGGTTTAGGTGGACGAATTTGAATGGCATCGCGACCACATAAAATATCTAACTTTGTTTGATTTTCATAGGACAAATACGGATATGTGGGTTTGTTTCCACAAGATGGACAATCACTTTTACGTATTTTTTCCACATTTATTTCATAGTGTTGATTTTGCCAAACATCAAAGGTTAAAAAACTTTTTCGTACCGCTTCTTCATCTCCTACTAAAAGTTTGAAAACCTCAGCTACTTGATAAGCTGCTACTATTTGAACAGTCGGACTAATAATTCCCACTGTATCGCATGTCATCCCTGTATTAGGCATCGCCTCTAGCAAACAATGTAAACAAGGTGTTTTGCCTGGTACAATCGTATAAGTAGCGCCATAACTACCAATACAGGATCCATAAACCCAAGGAATTTGAAATTTTTGTGCAAGGTCGTTCATCATAAAACGAATATCAAAGTTATCTGTTGCATCTACCATGACATCTACATTTGCAAGTAGTGCTACTAATTGCTCTGAACTTGCATCCAGAATATATTCGTTGATTTCCACCTCTGAGTTTATACTTTGTAGTCGTTTTTTGGCAGCGATTACTTTAGGAACTTTTTCTTGTGCATCTTGTTCGGTATATAGTTGCTGTCTTTGTAAATTGCTCCACTCCACATAATCACGATCAATAATCGTCAACTTTCCGACGCCTGCCCTCACTAGAGCCTCTGCGCTAGCACTGCCTAATGCACCAACACCTATGATTAGAACATGTTTTTGTTTTAGTAATTGCTGCCCTTTTTCTCCGATTGGGCTGAATAATTGTTGTCTAGAATATCTATTATGCATAAATGTTTTTGCCTTTCTATCTATGAATTTTAGTTTGACCTTTTAATTTATAGCTTTATAATAAGAAAAGCGCATTCGAGCCAGTTTAACCGCGACAAGCTTTGGCGAGCCCGAAGCGACCTCGAACGGCTGGCACGAATGCCTAGACATTATTTTAAATAGAAAAAATTTTATACTTTCTTACTCTATAAAAGGAGGTCTTTACCCTTGCATCCTACACATCATCAACTTCCTATACGAGCTGCCATTTTAACTGTGAGTGACACACGCACAAAGGCAGATGATCGCGGTGGCCAGTGTATTCAATCGTTACTTCAAGAAGCTTCATTTGAATTAGTGGACTACCAAATATCAAAAGATGAACCACTTGACATCGCAAATCATGTAAAAAAATGGTGCGTTGATCACACCATCAATACAATTATCGTAACAGGTGGAACAGGATTTACTCCAAGAGACCAAACATACGACGCCCTTCTCCCTCTTTTCGAAAAAGAGATGATGGGATTTGGTGAATTATTTCGAACATTAAGCTATGAGGAAATCGGTCCAAAAGCCATGTTTAGTCGTGCCACAGCAGGGAGTCGCGATAAAACGGCTATCTATTTGTTACCAGGTTCCACCAATGCCGTGACACTTGCCATGACAAAACTAATTCTTCCGACTGTGCAACACTTTGTCGGTGAGCTGAATCGTGTATGAAAATAGCTGGTGTTGTCTTAGCTGGTGGTCAATCTTCTCGATATGGTCAACCGAAAATGTTTGAGTTGTTTGCTGGCCAGCCACTATATAAGCACAGTCTCATAGCCTTACAAAAAAATCAACTACAGCCTTTAATTATTGCTACTAATGCTAGCTTGCAATCGAAGTTTGTAGAAGAAAAGGTCCAATGGATCATTGAAAAACAGCCTCATCAAGGACCTCTGTTTGCCCTGCAAAATATCATGACTAATTTTCCCGATGTCGAATGGTTTTTTGTTGTAGCTAGTGATATGCCATTTATCCATGCAGATTTTATCCAAACTATGCTCACATTTATCGATGATCGTTATGATGCTATTGTCCCGAAACAAGATTCAAGATTACAACCTCTCGCTGCTTTATATCGACGCAGTGCTTTACCGATAGCAAATCAATTAGTGCAACAAAACAAGCGAAGTATGAAAGTCTTGTTAGAGCAACTTCAAGTATGTTATGTTCCTTTTGAAGAAGAAAGCTCAACATTTATCAATATCAACTCTCAACAAGATTGGCATCAAACATTTGAAAGGAAGTCTAATAATGAGTAATTTTACACACTGGAACGAAGAAGGTCGTCCTAAAATGGTCGACATCTCTGAAAAAACAAGCACCAATCGCACAGCCATTGCTCGTAGTACGATCACTTTATCCGATGAAGTCTATCAAGCCATCCAACAAGGAGGCATTAAAAAAGGTGACCCTACGCAAGTAGCGCAAATTGCCGGGATTATGGGTGCTAAAAAAACAGCTGATATTATCCCTATGTGTCATCCGATCATGTTACAAGGTACCGATCTCCAATTTGAATATACAAAGGCACAGGTTGGTTACGAACTTCATATTCAAGCAACAGTAAAATGTAGTGGTAAAACAGGCGTCGAAATGGAAGCTCTAACTGCTGTATCTATTGCCGCACTGACTTTTTATGATATGTGTAAAGCCGTTGACAAATCTATGGTCATTAAAGACACATACCTTGTTGAAAAAACAGGCGGAAAAAGTGGCACATTTGTGCATAAATAAACATCAAATCAATTTCGCCTCGGCGTAATTGCCGCTGCCGCTTCACTTTCGCGCAGATAAACAATGCGTCCGGATTTTTGAATTGTGCTAGCACAATTCATTCCTTTGAAAATCCGTGACATCCGCCGGAGGCTTTATCTTCATTCAGCAGGTGCCTTTTGTACCAAAAGTGTAGCGACAGGTACTTGGACACCCACTGAAAAGAAACCTCATACGCATCCATCCTTCTAGGGCAGTAGCTTTCTGCTGAATGAAGATAAAAATCCGGCATTATTGTGCCGACTTTTTTCTATTTTTTTACGTAGCCAATCCTAACTAATACCTCTCTATTGCGTCTAACCACCGATGTGTGACATTTCGATTTTTGAGTTTTTCCGTTTTTTCATTGTCTGTTCATTTCGTTCATCGGAATAGCGATCTTTTCTATCTTCCCAAACAGTTGAAATGCATTGGGTGATCGCTTCATCGTCTGCGCCAGACCTTAACAACTCTTGTAGATTCGTACCCTCTGTTGCAAATAAACACGTATAAAGTTTTCCTTCTGCAGAAATACGAGCACGCGAACAATTTGAGCAGAAAGAATCTGTTACAGATGATATTACGCCGATTTCGCCCTTAGCATCTTGATATTGATAACGCGTCGCCACTTCCCCTTTATAATTAGGGTCAACCGGATGCAGAGGAGAAAACTGATGAACTTGGTCAATAATTTCTTTCTTCGATACAACCTCATCTAGTCGCCAACCATTCGAATTACCGACATCCATATATTCAATAAAACGAAGAATGTGCTGTTTCTCTTTAAAAAATTGTGCCATCGAAACAATATCCTGTTCATTTTTTCCTTTTTGAACAACCATATTGATCTTTACTTGCAAGCCTGCTTCGGCCGCTTTTTCTATACCTTCTAACACCGTTGTCACTTTTCCACGATGACCATTCATCTCGAAAAAACGTTCCTCATTTAGAGAATCTAGGCTAATGGCTACTCGTGATAAACCTGCTCTCGCCAATTCATTGGCATACTTTTTCAACAATGTACCATTAGTCGTTAAAGCAATATCTTCTACTCCATCTATGCGATGAATACGTTCAATTAATGTCGGCAAATCACGACGTAGTAAAGGCTCACCGCCAGTAATGCGTACTTTTTTCACACCTAATGAAACGAAAATCTTTACTAATCGTTCGATTTCTTCAAAACTCAATACTTTATCGGACGGTAAAAAAGCATAATCTGGACCAAACACTTCTGCAGGCATGCAATATTGACAACGAAAATTACAACGGTCTGTCACGGATATCCTTAAATCTCTTAATGGTCTGTGTAGTTGATCTTGTAGACTAGTAATTGTAATCTCCTTCTTTCATTTTGATCAATTATGCCTCGGCATAATTGTGTCCGGAATCGACTTTGTGCTTAGGCCTGCATGATGTTTTTGGCGCGTAATAGTAGTTGCAGTAGCACCGATGCAGGTCAGTTAGCCGTTATCGCATGGAAGCGATGATTTTAGGCTAACATCCTTTGTGAACTCCTTTTCGATTCTGTGACATCCGCCGGAGGCATTAACTTCTTTTAGCGGATATTTGGACCTCCTGCTGAAAGAAGTTAGAGCGATTGTGTAGGCAAGTGAATACGCTCTTTGTGTGTATAAATGTTAAGTGTATTTTGACGAATAAAACCTACCGTTGTAATACCGAGTTGCTCTGCTAATTGCAATGCTAATTCTGTTGGCGCTGATTTAGATAATACTATTTCACAGCCAATCTTTGAGACTTTCAGTAAAATTTCAGATGAAATCCGTCCGCTAAATACGATAATTTTATCTTGCATGCTAATGTTGTTTCGTAGACAATGTCCATAAATTTTATCTAATGCATTATGGCGTCCAATATCCATTCGACTTAATACAATACCATCCACATCACAAAGCGCTGCATTATGAACACCACCCGTTTGTTTGAAAATCTCAGCCGAATCTTGCATATCACGCATTAAACGAAAACAATCATCTGTTGTAATACGCACATGAATACCTTCCATTTTTTTAGAAACTAATGCATCATTAGCAAAAACAAAACCTTGACGACTCATGCCACAACAAGATGTAATGTATCGTTTATTTTGAATTTGTTGAAAGTAAGGATTCACACGCTTTGTTTTAACATGCACAAAACCTTCTTTTTCTTGGTGCCAAATGGCTTCAATATCTTCGTAATCGCGAATAATTCGTTCAGAAGCCAAATAGCCAATCACCATATCTTCTACATACTCGGGTGTGCAAACCATCGTCACAAATTCTTGCTCATTAATCTTCACTGTGACAGCGTATTCAGTGACAACGGTATCTTCTATTTCTTTGATTTGATTACCTTCAACACGTATAATTTCTCTTGCTACTGCTCTATCCATAAGGCATCCCCTTTATTCACTAATATTTTCTTCAAAAACAAAGACAGAAATAGCAAAATCCTCTTCAATTTTGATATCCGAAAATAAATGGAGTAACTTAGAGCCCATCAATTCTTCCATGCCATCTGGAGGACTTTTAGTATACAAATCTTGAATCATCCTTGTGCGTGCAGCATGTACCATTTTTAACCCTTCAGGTGTACTTGCAATAAATTTTTCAGTTGGTGTGATATTACCATATAAAGTTGAAACAGCCATGTTCTCGACGAAAACAGTATGAATACGCTCTGGTCCCTTCCCAAATATATCTTTGCGTAGTTTTCGAATAATATCGTTGAATTCATGCACCTTTTTTGACATTTTAACGATTCTCCCAACGTAATTAATCTTTTTATCCTATGTTCATGGGGGTCACCCTTACAGTTTGTTAATAATATAGCAACTTAAATAAAAATTAAAGAGAAAATATCCAATGATAATTATTATCAATTATCGATCAATTTCGCCTTGGCGTAATTGCGTCCGGATTTTGAATTGTGCCTGCACAATTCATTCCTTTTAAAATCCGTGACATCCGCCGGAGGCTTTATCTTCATTCAGTAGATGGTGAACACCTATTGAAAAAGAGCTATATCTGAATTCATCTAATCACCTTCTGAGATAGGATTTTCTACTGAATGAAGATAAATTTTTATTATAATTATTGTCCATTTTGGCTTAAAAGGCTATAATAATTGGTATTACACATGGAATGAAAGTATTTTGATTCCTATGTCATGGTTTCATACAAATAAGTTTGAACTATAGGCATGGTGGTTTTAATATTTAAATTCTATAGTTATATTGAATAAAAAATAAAAGTTGATTGAATTTTTAGCAAGGCCTGTTAAGAATTTTATCCACCATGAATAAATAGCATGATAATACATGCCTTTTCATGGTGGATTTTTTTATTTTTGAGCAATATCAACATCGACAACAAATAATAAATGTTTCTTCATCTATGTTGGAGTAGAAATTGGACAAATTGGGAAATGACATTATAACAAGACAATCAAAATAAAAAAACTCGAAACTCTATTCCCGATTTATCCTAAGTATTAACCTGTTGTCAAATAAGTCTCAAAGAGCAAAAGGAGGAAAATATCTTGACTAAAATTAACATTAATGGCGTATCGTACGATGTAGCAGATGGAGCTACAATACTGGATACCATTAATCAACACGGAATCGCCCATCCACAAATTTGTCATGTACCATCAGTTGATCCTATCGAAACTTGTGATACATGTATCGTTGAAGTGAACGGCCAATTAGTTCGTTCTTGTTCAACAAAAGCAGTAGCTGGCATGGATATCCAACTTACTTCTGAGAAAGCGAAAGCAGCACAAACAGAAGCCATGGACCGTCTACTAGAAAACCATTTGCTGTATTGTACCGTTTGTGACAATAACAACGGGAATTGTACATTACACAACACTGCAGAATTAATGGAAATTGAACACCAAAAATATCCTTATCAACCAAAAGTGGAACCACATGAAGTGGATATGTCTCATCCATTCTATCGATATGATGCAAACCAATGTATCGCATGTGGACAATGTGTAGAAGTGTGTCAAAACCTACAAGTTAACGAAACGTTATCGCTAGATTGGGAAGCTGATAGACCAAAAGTAATTTGGGATGAAGGCGTAGCTATTAACGATTCTTCCTGTGTAGGTTGTGGTCAATGCGTTACCGTTTGTCCATGTAACGCCTTAATGGAAAAATCAATGCTTGGCGAAGCTGGTTTTATGACTGGGCTGAAACAAGATACGTTAGATCCGATGATTAATTTAATTAAGGAAGTTGAACCTGGCTATAGCGGTATCTTTGCGGTTTCTGAAGTCGAAGCTGCTATGCGCAGTAAACGTACGAAGAAAACAAAAACAGTTTGTACTTTCTGTGGAGTAGGTTGTTCGTTTGAAGTTTGGACAAAAGACCGCAAAATTTTAAAAGTGCAACCTTCTGACGGTCCTGTCAATGCTATTTCTACTTGTGTAAAAGGGAAATTCGGTTGGGACTTCATCAACTCTGAAGAACGAATTACAAAACCATTAATTCGTAAAAATGATGCATTTGTTGAATCCTCATGGGATGAAGCGCTTGACTTGATTGCTTCTAAACTAGGTGGCATCCAAAAAGAATATGGTTCTGGATCTGTCGGCTTTATTTCTTCTTCAAAAATTACAAACGAAGAAAACTACTTAATTCAAAAAATGGCGCGTCAATTATTCGAAACAAACGACGTTGATAACTGCTCACGCTATTGTCAATCTCCAGCTACTGATGGCCTACTACGCACAGTTGGTATAGGTGGCGACGCTGGAACGATCAAAGATATCGCTAAAGCTGGCCTTGTTATTATTGTTGGGGCAAACCCTGCAGAAGGTCACCCTGTTTTAGCTACTCGTGTAAAACGTGCCCATAAGTTACACGGTCAAAAATTAATTGTTGCCGACGTTCGTAAACATGAAATGGCTGAGCGCTCTGATATTTTCATGCGCCCAAAACAAGGAACAGACCAAGTATGGTTAATGGCCGTTACAAAATATATGATCGATCAAGGCTGGCATGATGAAGCCTTCATTAAAGAGAACGTGCACTTCTTTGATGATTTTAAAGATGTACTTGAAACATACACACTAGAATATGCAGAAAAAGAAACGGGCATTTCAAAAGAAACGTTGATAAATGTTGCTGAAATGATTCGTGATGCTGACGGTACATGTGTACTTTGGGGTATGGGTGTTACACAAAATACAGGTGGCTCCTATACATCAGCTGCAATTTCTAACCTACTTCTAGCTACTGGTAACTATCGTCGTCCAGGTGCAGGTGCCTACCCTCTTCGTGGTCACAACAATGTTCAAGGTGCTTGTGATATGGGTACACTACCAAATCTATTACCAGGTAATCAAAAAGTCATAGACGACGAAGCACGTAAGAAATTTGAAGAAGCTTATGGTGTAAAAATCAAACCTGAACCAGGTCGTACAAATATGGCCATGTTAGATGCGATCATGGAAGGTAAAATGAAAGCAATGTATTTAGTTGGGGAAGATATGGCACTTGTAGATTGCGATGCTAACCATGTAGATAAAGTACTTTCACAACTAGACTTCTTTGTTGTACAAGATTGCTTCCTTTCACGTACTGCACAATATGCGGATGTTATTTTACCAGCAGCACCTTCTCTTGAAAAAGAAGGTACGTTCACGAATACAGAGCGTCGTGTGCAACGACTATATCAAGTATTACCAACACTTGGTGAATCAAAAGCCGATTGGGAAATCCTTCAATTAGTAGCACGTCGCCTAGGTGCTGACTGGAATTACAGTCACCCAAGTGAAATCTTTGCTGAAATGGCTAGTCTTGCTCCATTCTTCTCGCAAGCGAACTATGATGTATTAGAAAATTGGGGTAGCTTCTGTTGGGGTAGCCATGATGGTAAAGACACACCTTTACTATATGAAGATGGCTTTAACTTCCCTGACAAAAAAGCTCGCTTTGCTTTAAACGATTGGATTAGACCGGTTGAATATGAAGCGCAATATGATTGCCATATTAACAATGGCCGTATGCTTGAACACTTCCATGAAGGTAATATGACAAACAAATCAAAAGGTATTCAATCGAAAGTACCTGAAATTTTTGTTGAAGTATCACCAGAGCTAGCAAAAGAACGTGGCATTGAAGATGGAGCTCTTCTTCGTTTAGTGTCTCCTCAAGGCGCATTAAAATTAAATGCCCTAGTGACAGATCGCGTACAAGGAAATGAACTATTCTTACCAATGAACTCTGTTAGCAAAGACTCAGCGATTAATTTCTTAACGGGTCCGGCTGGAGACATCAATACATCGACACCTGCTTATAAACAAACAAAAGTACGAGTAGAAGTATTGAAACAAAAAGGAAAAACGCCACTTCCTAGAACAAACCCTCGTTATAAAAAACGTCATCCGCAAAATGGTGTTGAGGTACAACGTAAATGGAACCGTCCTGGTTACGTTCACTTAACAACTAACGAAAGGGAGTGATTTTATGGCTGCACCAATTACGACAATTAAAAAAGCTCAAGTAACAGAAGAGCAACTAAAGGAAGAAAAGTTAGACAATTTAAAGCAACTTCTTTCTGAGAATGAAGAAATGGTGAACCAGGTCTTTACGATCATGGCAGAATTAAATGATATTGGAGCGCTAGAAGCCGCTACGAAACTACTTGAAGCAAAAGAGGATGTTGCACATATCGCTCTTGGTCAATTAACGCGTAAGCCTGTTACGAATATCATCAACAACTTAATGGGTGTTGCAGGAGCATTAACCGAACTGAACCCAGAAACAACAACAAAGCTTATTGAAGGCTTAAATACTGGCTTAGATGAAGCGAACAAAGCAATTGAATCGGACGAAAAAGTTAGTGCCTTTAAGTTGTTCAAAATGTTAAATGACCCTGATGTTAATCGTGCTGTAAACTTTGGCGCTCACTTCTTAAAAGGGCTTGGCAAAGGCCTAAAATAGGAAGGTGGTTTCTAATATGCTAACGAACGAACACATTTTAAAAACTTTGCAGAAAATCGATGATCCAGAGCTTCATAAAAGCATCGTTGACTTGAATATGGTAAGAAATATTCAAGTTAACGGTACACATATCTCACTGGATCTTGTCTTGACTATTCAAGGTTGTCCATTAAAAGCCAAAATTCAAGCAGATGTTGAAGAAGCGTTAAAAGCGATCGGTGCATCAAAAATATCCATCCAATTTGGTTCTATGACAGATGACGAACGCCGTAGTTTAACAGCTTCTTTAAAATCAGAAAAAGTTACGGATAAAGGAATGCCTAAAATGCTTCTACCCGACTCTGGTGTCAAATTTATTGCCATTACTAGTGGTAAAGGTGGCGTCGGTAAATCTACTGTGACGATTAATTTAGCAGTAGCCCTTGCCCGTCTTGGTAAACGAGTAGGGATTTTAGATGCTGACATTTATGGCTTTAGTATTCCTGCCATGATGAAAATTCATCAAAAACCAACAATGCTTGACCAAACAGCTATTCCAGTGATGAGTGATGGTGTAAAGATCATGTCGATGGGCTTCTATACTAACGACAACCAACCTGTCATGTGGCGTGGGCCAATGCTCAACAAATGGATTCGTAATTTCCTTGTCAATACACATTGGGGCGAATTAGATTATCTCCTCATCGATTTACCACCTGGTACAGGAGATGTAGCCATTGATATGGCAGCAATGATTCCACAAGCGCAGGAAATTATTGTAACAACACCTCACCTTGCAGCTTCTCATGTTGCTTCTCGTGCAGGTCTGATGGCTCAACATACGAAACACACGATTCTTGGTGTTGTCGAAAACATGGCTTACTTCGAAAACTCAAATGGTGAAAAGAACTATTTATTCGGTCAAGGTGGCGCAGAAAAATTAGCAGATGAGCTCCAATCAAGTATCATCGCTCAAATACCATTTGCCCAACCTGAGGAGAATACAGGTTCTTCCGTTTATGACGAAGACTCTATCATCGGTGAGGTATTTACCCACCTTGCAGAAGATATAACGTATCAATAAAAAATAATAACCCTTGACTCGTTCTTACACGAGACAAGGGTTTTTTTATATAGCAGTGTTCTAATGAAACACTCCCCTACTATTTAGTTCAATAACCAGCCTTTTTTAAAACCTGCATAAAATAAAAACGATACGTATTTTTCACGAAAGTATCTAAAGGAAGCCCAACATTTAATTGATACTTTGTAAAAATAAAATAAAAACGCTTATCCCATTTTAAACGTAATAATTCCCCAGCATCTTCCCCGTATTTCTCTGTAAATTCCTCAATTAAAGGTTCGACCATATAGTAACAATAGTCTTTTAAGTTTGCGAGGGCCTCTATATCTTTCTCCTTCTGAAAACGCGTAATCCAATCAGCTAATTGTTCATTCATTTAAAAATTCATCTCTCTTTATATTGAGTTTCTTCCTATTATATTATACCTCTTTTTCTATAAATTCTCGCTTCTCACGTTTCTTCGATATTTTGTTTTGGGTTGATAAAATAATGAGCTTTATACCTATTCAACATGTAAGATGCTCACCTAATGAATAATAGATTGTATCCCCTTTATAATCGATCAAATACGTTCTTATAATATGACTACGATGAACACTTATAATCATTTATTGGAAGAAACTATTTAAGAGCGAGTACTAGGACGTGATGATTTTAGCCTTCGTTCTTCTATTGCTAATCCCCAAGGAGTAGCCAGCCGGAACGAAGATCAACTAAAATACAGCGCATATATTTTAAAAATTTCATCCTCAACTTTTGGTAATGAACCTAAATATTATAATGTTTACCTTATTTTATAGACCCCCTGTCACGGAGTGGTCTTTTTATTGTTTATTCAGCTAAGCACAAGACAGAAACCCTTTCACTTTCAAGTAACGATGGGAAGAATGGTCAAAAAAGTTCGCCATCAGTTATACAGACTTACAGCGATTGCGGGAATAGACAGAATCATCAATGACAAAAGCTGGAACACGCTATTTTTTTCTGTAAAGAACTTTTCATCATTAGGTTGGGAGTCCCAAAACTCATAAATGTTATTTGTTATGTCAAAAAGTCAAATAGATTTTTGAATATCGAAATAGCTAATAATATGAAGTGTTAATAAGGATTTTTTTACTACGATAGTTGAGTTATAATGAAAAGGCTATAGGCATTTTCATAGAAGGAGTAATTACATGACTGGAAAACAAATTAACCCAATATTAATTCAAGCATTAACAAATCAAGAAATCACTGAAATCCCATCATCCCCTACGTTCAAGTATTTAGGCGGGACATATGTAAAGTCTATCGTCGATAATTTAAAAAAAGTAATGACTCGGCATGAAAAAAATGAAATCATGATGACTTGTAAAAGCTGTAACAAATCAGGCAAATATAATATTGGAACTATGTTCATTAATGTTCCTACAAATAACCAAAATATACAGAATCCAGAACAACAGTACACTGGGTATTTCCGTTGTAAGTATTGCAATACTGCTGGACAGTGGGAAGAGTCGTCAGAACTATATATGTTTAGCATTGCAGCTTTATTGGCACCCGATAACGAAAATACTCTTGTTCAATTTGGTGAAATACAACTTTTTGATGGAACTTCACCAAAATATGCTACAGATGGGGAAGAACACCTCTTACATTTAATTTCCTCTTCACCAAGCAACGCTTTATTATGGAATAAACTAGGTAATTTATACATTGCTGGTGCGAGACCTGAACTTGCAATGGCAGCTTTCGAAAAATCTATTGCTATCGATCCAAATCAAATAGAGTCACACCTGTCTATTGCCAATATTCTTATAGACATTAAGGATTATCAACATACTATTCATCATTTGCATCAGGTGATGTTATCCGCGGAGCATTATGAGCATCTTAATGCAAATCGTTTAAGAGAATTATTAGCGCACGGAATTTGCACAAGTTTCATCACTTCGGTTGAATCAAAGCAGAAATATTCACCGCTTCCTATAAAAGAGCAAGTAATGTCAGCTGATAGAGAAATTAATCTAGCTACTCAAGAACTCCTCCAAGGTATTGAACTATATTCGGATGACGTAACTTCATTTTATCCGCTCGCCGAAGCATTTATGGGAAAACAAGCTCAGGAGTTAATTTAGAAGGTACTATTAATTATACTAAAAGCTTCACGAGTGAAGTCTTTTAAAATTTTTGGTTATACTCTTTAAGCCTGGAATAGAAATCAAAATGTTGATTTAAATTTTCGTCGTTTTGCAAAGTAATGATAAATTTCACCATATCTGATCGTTCAAAAATAGAAGCTTATCTCGCATTAGTTTACTCTATTCATGAAGTTGCCGAACGTATTAAACGCAGCCCTTCAACGACTTCAAGCTGCAGTTGCGTCTCCTCTTTAGCAGAAGCTGTTAACTCTCTAGTTGTGCATACATAATCGTTTTCTAAACATTGGTAAAAAAAACGCTTGAAACCCTACTAAAGGATTTAAAGCGTTTTTTCTCGCGTTTCACAATATTATTATGAAAGGTTTGCAGCAATGCTTCCCGAATTCAATATAAAGATACTATGTTGAATAGACGACTCATCACTATAGCATTTATTCTTCGTTAAACCACAGTTCATCTTTGTTATCAACGTCGCCATTATAATTGATCAGAATTTCTTCTCCAGCTTTTATATCTTTATAAGCAAAAAAATCAAATGTTTGATTTTTAAAATTAATCTCATATGTTGCATTTGGTTCATAAGAATGATTAAACAACATTCCATAACCAAGAAGGATCGCAGAACGACCAATTCCATACTCAAAAGCGTAATCAGCGAGCAAGGTTTGCTCAATGTATTGATGCTCTTCATTTGGATAAGCAATTACAGGTGCCTCATGTAAAAGCTCTCCTTTCTGGATATCGCATGTAGCAAATACCCCTCTATTGAATTCTCCATCACTTAATGGAGATGTTTTTATTTCAATCATGTTTGTTCTCCTACTCATTAATAAAATTTTCTTTTTAACTGTAACATTAATTTGAACATTGAGGTCTAAAAAAATGAAATTATTTTAAATAAAACACCTTTAGTGTCACCGAATAATGGCTCATCACCATAACATGTGGTTGATTTAACAAATGTCTTCCACAACTTTTGGTGATGAGCACGAAAAATTGAAGATCAATAAGGAGTATCAAAAAAATCTTTTTGTTTGTTCAGAAAATGTGTAAAGTCTTTTCATTTTCTAGCCTTGTCAAACGTATTTTCATAAAAGGAAAAGCGCCTCGAACCCTTTATACTAAAGGATCCAAAGCACTTTTCAATTGGTTTGGACTAGCGTTCCCAACTAAAATTAAGCAGTTACTTTTTGCGTATTTTTTTTACTCATTTTACTTAACCAAATAAATATAAACACAATAATTAATATAACTGGGGCTAACTCTTTTGGGAAAAATAGCATTAGTGAAATTCCTACTAGTAAAGGTGTCTTTAAAATAGCAATCGAAGCACTACCACCTATAACAGCTACGATAAAAAGCATATCTAGTTGCGGGAAAAAAGTCGCGATCGCGTAGCCCTGTAAAATGGAAGCGAAGATAACTGGTAAAACATTTCCACCAACCCAACCTGACTTAAAACAAAACTCCATAAAAATCAGTTTTAAAACAGAAGCTAAAATTAAAGTAGCCATCGAAAGTGTCGGTACTAAACTAGGTAAAGCTTGCATAGACAGTTGACCGGAAAAAAGTAATTTAGGAGCGATTAAAGACATCAAACCAATCCCGATACCACCGATAACAGCACTTAAAATAATTTTATTGTTGATTTTAGAAAAGATTTTATTCATTGCTCTTTCCATTAGTTCATAAAGTTTACTAAACAAAATACCAAACAACACAAAAGGAATAAAAAGAAACAATTCATCCAACCCCCAGTTCGTTTCACCTAACTTGGTCACAAAGGGAGGTTGATCTGATATTTTAATAAAAATCATAAAAGTCACTATTCCATTAATGATAAATAATAAATACAAGAATTTCTTCAATAAAAGCAGTTTTTTCTCTTTAGGTGCCTGATCAGGATTATAGGGAATAAGGTAATGATGAGGTAAAGCAAATTGTTTTAGCCTAATTAACCAAGATTCCTTTTTCCATTCATTGTAGGAAAAATAAAAGTAACGCATTTTATCTGCCTGCCATACTGATAACGCAATAACAGAACTTAATATGGCTGCTGCAGGACCAACACTTGCACCAAAAATTAAAATTAAAAAAGCAATTAAAAAATTGAGACCTACATTTGAATAGTTCATTCTTTGAGTTGTTTTTAATTCAACAATAGCTTCATTAGCCGTTTGAGGCAGTCCCCCCCACTTATACTTGCTAACACCGACTAAAACACCACCCAAAATACATAAAAGTAATGTATAAATAGCAGGTACTTTTAAAGTATTGGATACGTCAGTCCATAAAAAATCTGCCAAGCCATTAACTACTATTAAAAAAACAGAAGAAATAAAACCGATCATCCCACTTAAAATTAAGCCATAAACTAGTAATCCGATTATTTTAAAATACTTCTCATTCAATACAAAATTCACCACTTTTATACATATATTAAGACACTCTCTTGTTAGTAACTATATTTATTTGAAATACAGCAGCCATTTTTATAATGCCAATATAACTATACTAGACTTTGTGCTGAAAGAGCTAGTATTTTCCTCTCTAGTATCTAAACAAACTAAGAGATAGATTGCCTAGTTTATGATTGTCACCATTCCCGTTTCTTTGCTTCTCATATTCCATAACTGTAAATAAATCTTCGATGCACTATTACCATTTGTCTATCAAATTACAATTTACTATGTTATGATTTCCTTATAAAAGGAATTTTTAGTTAATTAAGATTCGTGTAAGTTTATTGAATAAGGGGAAGAGGAACCGAATAATAGATACCATCATCTATATGATAAGACACGCAGAATCACCATTTGTTTTCGGTCAAGAACGAACGAGAAAACTATCCAACCAAGGTGCAATAGACGCAAAAAAAGTAACGGCAATAATGAATGAGCAGAAGATTGATCTAGTAATCTCAAGTCCTTATACAAGATCAGTTTAAACAATCGAGGGAATTGTTGATTCCTAAAATATAGAAGTAAAGGTAGTTGAGGAATTAAGGGAAAGGCAATTAAAGGGGCTTATAAATTACCTGAAGAAGAAATACAACAGGCAATAAAAAAATCCTATGAAGATATTGATTTTAATTTATCGGGCGGAGAATCAGTAAGAGACGTCCAAAATCGGGCTATTCCTATAATAAAAGAACTTCTAAATAATTATGAGACACAGACTATTATTATAGGAACTCATGGAAATGTTATGACTATTATTATGAATTATTTTAAGAAAGAATACGGATATCATTTTTGGAAAAACACTTCAAAACCTGACATATACAAGTTGGTATTTTCAAGAGAAACACTAAAATTAGTACAACGGAAATGGGAATGACTTAAGCAGAGGCTATTATCCCCTTTTCAAAATCAAAAACAATAGCCATCAGAATCAAACTAGCGGGCATTTGGATATAAAACATACACAAAAATACTTTTGTTATGCTTCCCCAATCACTTCTGTAGCTCCACTCTCTAGTTTTGTTCCAGATACTTTTTCAATAATGCTTAACTCAGCCAATTTTGACACTAAAGTGATTAAATTTATGAAATTAGCTCAATCATCAATGTAAAAAATTCTTTTAATTAATGGATATATGGACATTCAGTTAATTTATGAGCCTTTGGTTATATTCAATCCACTTTTCCATTTCTTTCTCAACTGCTCGATTTTGCCATTCAAACCATATGCCCGAACACTCACTACAATGACTATCTACTCCACTTTTTTTATGTGCATCTTTACATGTAAATACAGTCTTTTTACGACAACTATAGCAGTAAACTTCTTTATCTTTATAAAATTCCATAACCATCAACTCCCACATTTTACACATATTCATTTCCGTTTTGTACACAAATTATTCTTATTTACAAAGTAAATCATTACGGACAATGAATAGCCTTTAAAAGCAGTGGTTTTGTAGTTTCCTCCTGCCTCCATTAGTCGAATAACAGGTACTCACCCCTTCTCGAATCAACGTACCGATGCAAAGCTAATTTTAACATCTAACATACTTGCGTTTGAATCCGATTCTCCCTTTATCCATTTCTTTTTGAATACTTTCGTAAGCATTTAGGAAACTTGTTTTTTTCTTGTCCCGTTTGACTTCTACTATACCTACTTCCTTTGCGGTCTCGACAGCTTTTTCATGTAGTGGCAAATATGAAAGTCCTACTGTGTATAGAAAATTATTCATAGCAGATTTCGTTCTTTCTGGCGAATTATGAAGAGAATTTTTCACAATATCAAGCATATTAGAAATCTTGCTTTCGGAAAATTCATTGTCTTTGCGATTCCCTAAAAGCCAACAGTAGCAACTCCAACCCGCTGACATTCTTAGCTCGTCACCGCTTGCAATCCATTTATCTGCAACGTCTTGTGCAATAGCTGACTCTGATAAAGTTACTGCCACTACATAATCAGACAGCATATAAAAATACGCTTCATCTATCCAACGATCAAAATCCGACTCAGTCATAGCTTTTGGGTCTGCTATGATGCCTGCAAAATACATTGCATCATAGTTACCTGTAGCATAAAGCTCTTCAGCTAAAGATTGATTTATTTTTATTTTCTTCGCGATTGGTTTCATAGCACCTGTAGCCACACCAAAAACAGGCTCGTGTGCACCATTAGATATGTACATTTTTTTAGTTCGTTCCTTACCGAGGGATTCAAGCTCCTGCATAACTGTTTTGAAATCCATAGTTTTATACTTCCTTCCTTAATATTAATACCTTTTTAATGATAACCAACTAGTTTCTATTCCTTATCAAGTCTTCCATACTTCCTGATATTTTAACCCTAATCGTTATTCAAGTATTCCGCTTCGTTTGTTTTAGTACATTCCTACACAATTTTTAAATCGAATTTAACATAAATATCCAATAAAAAAAATCACCTCTAAGACTAGAGGTGATTTTATCAAACTTTATTACAATTTATCAATCTTTATAGTGAAGTTAATCTAGCACATTAAGTATGAACATGTTTTGATCAACCTTTTTCAAAAGATACATTTATTATTGATTTCCATTTCAATGTCAAACCTTAAAACGAAGCTACATCATATTTGAGAAAGTACCTCTCATGACTAATACCTAATTAATAATACCTGTTGGGTATAATGTAGTTCCTCCAATTGAAACATTTATTTCATTCGATAATGGAACATTGTATTCATCAATAATTGTTCTCCACCACTCCCATGCAAGACCTGTACATTCTCTTGCATAAATTCTTATATTTTTTGAATTAGGCGGAAGTGGTATTACTGTAGAGAAATGAGCTGTTTTATCTTTCCAGTTTCCATCCCAAGTTTTATGGGATAGTACTTCATTTCCATTTTCATCATATGAAAATTCATCCCAGGCTACTTCAAATTGAGCAACATATGCACCAGAATGATCAAGATTGATGCTTCCTTTAGAATATTCGGTAGTTGTCGTCTCGATATAATCTGTATTGTTATGAACAGCAGCAATTGAATTGTCCTTTAAGAAAACACTTGTATATGATATTGGGTATGCTGGATTTTTAAGACTAAATTCTGCATTATCTTTAATTATTTTTCTAATTTCATTAAAGTCTTTTGACACAACCTGGTTATGCGTTTGTGAATCTCCGCCTAATACTACAGCAGTAAAGGAACTTTCTTCAAAAATATCTTTGTATTGTCCACTAGTTTCTACATTGGTATTGACATCATTCAGTAAGGCTTTAAAAGCAGCTTGTACATCCTTGCTCTTAGAGCTTGTTTCTAATTTCACATAAATTGTTCTGCCATAAGCTACATTTGACACCATAACGGGAGGAGCATCATTACTTACTCCTTTACGAGTTAACTCTTCAAAAAGAACACTTTCATCAAAAAGGTCTGATGGATTGTTAGGTAGTTCTGCACTTACGGTATAAAATATTTGTTTATATGCCGCAACCATCACCTTTTTCTCTCCACTTTCAATCGCATTAAAGTCAATTCCCAGTGAATTTTCAAGAACTTTGGCGTTAACATTCAGCGTGCTTGCTATTTGAGATTTGCTATAAACCATAGATTCTGAATATTGTAGTCTTGCAGGTAAAGTATGGGTTGTTGAATATTTTTCATTCCAAGTAGATACTAATTCATCTACTGCCCCAGATACATTACCATATGTTGGATTATCCACAGTTATAGTATTTTCTCTTTTCATACCAGGTAAGTCTATGCTAATATTTAGCGGTTTTCTTTTGGCAACCAATAAACTAGGTTGATTGTCTACAAAAGCTTTGTTTGCAAGTTGTAATGCTCCTGGATAGGTACGATTCGCCATAGAATCGATAATTGAAATATCCACCGGTGAAGTTGTAAGTGATTTTTTATTACGTTCAACTACTATAAATTTATCTTTTGAGTTTTTACCTTCTTTTGGAACAAAACTATTAATCTTATCACCATTCACTGCCAAAACTTCGCTGTTATTGTAGTTCAAGTTTGCTATACCAGTATCAATGTCATTAGGTATGCTTGTTTCACTAGCTAAATTAGTATCAAGTGTTTCAGCAAAGGAAATAATCGGATAATTAATAATGCATAAACAAACAGATAAACTTACTAAAAATTTTATGACTTTAAAATAATTTCGCTTTCCCAAAAAAATCCTCCTCCTTTTTTAGGAAATTATACCACAGGAATATTTTAAATAAATATAGTAGTTTAGTTTCATATTTTAACCACTAAGTAGTACATTTGAAGGAATTCTCTGTTAGTTAAGCAAAGTATTTTTGATTATGCAAAAAAAAAAAAAGACACCTACTTGTGACGATGCCTTTTTGGAATGAAACTAGTATTTGATTTTGAGAGTATCCCCCTCGACATAAACTCCCTCGGAACGGGAAATCGGCAGCTTTTGCTCCGCTGAGAAGCCGATCGTTTCTCCATCCCTTAAAGTGACGTTTTCATCTACAATATATCCTGAAATAGTAATCAAAAAGTCACGCATCTCTTCAGGGGATGCTTGGCTGTCCAGGATTTCAATTTCATCCTTGCCAAAGGCTTTTAGCCCATAGGTATATCCATCGACCCCGGCTTCTGTTCCGACTAGGCCGAAATAAACCAGATTCAGTAAAGGGAACATGTCGTCATCCTTCATCATTTCAGCCATATCTAGATAAAGTTCAGGCTGAAATACAGTGCCGCATGTATAGATCCCTATTGCGTTAGGAAGCTTTAGGCAACTGGCCGCCAGCTTGGTATATAGCCTGCCGCTGTCTAGCGGGGAGCCCGAGCGTGTAAATACAGCCAGAATGATTTGAGCTACATGTGTTTGGGTAACCTCCACGGCTTCTTTCCACAGATAGTTTCCCTGTGCATAAAACTCAGCCTCACCATCCGGTACGGGAGCATCGACAAAACTTACCGCTAACATGGAGTCGTCCACTTCAAAGACCAAAGTTCCTTCATTTGTTTCTTCGGCGTTTTCCTCATCCTCTCCTGACGAGCAGGAGATGTTCCAATCATTGAAAAGGTTGGCTTTGATCTGATCAATATCACATTCTGCGGAGTTAAGCAAAACGAACCCGTTAAAAATATCAGAACCATTGTCTTGCGTTTCTGCCTCATCCTCCATGGATTGGGCAGCTTCATATGCTGCAGCCTGCTGCATCCAATATTCTCGGATTAATTCTACCATCTTTACAGCTTCTTGCTCTGCAGTCGCAGGGGCATAAGGTTGCATCTCGCTGAATATATGGCCGCAATGCTCGATGTCAGACGGATCCTCATAGCCTCCACATACGCCAAGGAGCCATTTTCCAAGCATTGCTTTTTTATACCTGAATATATAGTAGTGCATATCATGTAAATCAAACTCTCCAGCAATTTCTATTTTGCTAGGTTCTCTCCCGAGTTCGCGTTCATCCGCAAGCCAGTCAATCATGGATTGCATCGCTGCTTGTTGTTGAGCTGTCATTAATTTCTCCCCTTTATGAATGTATTATTCTACCATTATTATACCAGCTTTTATGGCAAGAAATAGTGAAGCAAGGATTATTCCTCCTATGGTAGATTACTCCTATTTCTATTATAGGAAGTCGTTCATCAATTATTGAGTGCTGGGATAAGTAGCAATATAATCCCGACTTTTTGGTCATAAAAAAATCCTCCATTCAATTGAATTGGAAGATAATTTCGGTACTATATTCACGTAATTTTAGGAGTAATAATAAAGGGATTCTACGTCAGTGACCGAATCCCCATTCTTTTCAATGGTTTGCATTTGTAGTTCTAACGGTGAAATTTTGTAGATGTTCAGAGCTAATACTATATGAAACAACCTTCTTCTTGTACTTCTTGACTACATCAACGCGATTGTCGTAACTAAAAACAAAGAAATTAACATCTTTTTTGCCTCTTTTTACATTCATGATAAATGGAGTAACATTAGTCTCTGGCTGTAAAAATAATTTTTCATTACCTGGAAATATATAGTGTTTTTTCAAGAATGAAGCTTTATTAAAATAGTTTGTAAATCTATTTTTTTCTTCCTCTTCTAAATTCTTTCCATTAAATGTTACCGTAACATCTTTTGAATCAAGTTTTTTATGAAGTTCAAATTTACTTACACCCCATCCCACAACTATACTGGGAGGGCTCGTTAACAATTTAATAATAGATCCAATCACTATCGTAATAATCAAACCTGTTGTCATACCATACCAACTCTTTCAAAAATTTTATCATTTTAGTAGCAATTACTATATTACTATATTTTTACCTATATTGCACATTATTTTGTAAAAATCAGGTGTGTTGAGTAACCATTTTTATACATCCAATTAATTCGAAGAGGCTGATTTCCGCTACGGGCTACTCGCTTTCCTGCGGGAGTCGGGTAGCCCTACGCTACAATCAGTTAAAATGGGCATATATTTGCAAAATAGCAACAAAAAAATCCTTTTTTTCGCGCAATAATAAACCTATTTTTTCCCAATCAACACGCCTGATAAAAAATAATTAGAAATTAGGCTATATCGATGTTTTATCATCCACCTCTCAATGATAAGGGATTTATATTTTTTATAACCATCCAATTCGATGCTTTTTTGACCATCCATTTATCTTAGGGATAAGACCCAATCTAACACATTTTTAGTCATCCAACTGTCTATAAACTATTAAGCGCTTCTGCAAACCTTTTGATTCCTTCATCTATTGAATCTTCATCTTCCTTTGCGAAAGTAAAACGAACAAATCCATCTTTGGATCCCAGTGTAGAACCAGGAACATAAATGACGCCTCTTTTAATGGATTCTTCAAGCAATTGGATTTCATTATAATTTTTAAGTATTTGACACCATATATGAATACCACCTTGAGGGATAGAATATTCCACCAGATCTTTTAAATAAGTATCAAGGCTTCTTATAATTTTATCTCTCCTTTTTTCTAATTCCTTAACCAAACTTTTTATATGAATATGAAAATTTTCTGATTCTAAAAAATCATTCGCTATCCATTGTGTATAGCTAGAATGACCGAAGTCAACTTGTTGTTTTGCATCCGATAATCTTTCAATGACCGATGTTGGGCCAATAATCCACCCTATTCTTAATCCTGAGGCAACAATTTTGGACAAAGAACTTATGTATAATACGTTTCCATTCCTATCCATTGATTTAAGGGTAGAGATTTTCTCTCCCGAAAAAGCTGTTAAACTATACGGATCATCTTCTACTACTGGAATTCCAAACTTTGAGGATATGTCTAAAATCTCTTCTTTTTTCTTTTTATTCAATAAAGAGCCCGTTGGATTTTGAAAATATGGATTTAAAAAAATCATTTTAATTCGGTGTTTTTTATATAATGACAGCAAATCTTCCGGGTTCATTCCATCCTTATCGACAGGTAGATAATGTACTTTTATACCTGCCGATTTGAAAATTGGAAGATTATAATTGTAGGAAGGATCTTCTATTGCTATTGCATCTCCAGGCTTTAACAAACATTGTACAATTAAATGTAATGCTTGTTGCGCTCCTGATGTTATCAGTATTGAAGAAGGTTTAGTTTCGATTCCCCGACTTTTTTTTACGTGTTTTGTAAGGGTATTTCTAAGGATTTCATTCCCCAGTGGATGATCGTATCCTAAGCTTCCAATAAAAGAACGTGTTGAAGTTATCTCGCTTAAAAAGCTTTTTGGGAAAAGTTCTTCTGACAATTCACCGGAAGCTAAATTTATTAATTTATGTTCAACAGCTTCTTTTCTTATTTTTTGCGTTACAGGTTGACTAGGTAAAAAAGAACCCGCCTCAATATACCTATTCCAACTAGGTATCCGTTTTTTTGTTATACCCCATATATCTTTACTAATGGTAGTACCGCGTCCTCTATTTCTTTCAATTAGCCCCATCGATTCTAATTCGTCATATGCATTAACGACAGTACTTCTATTTACACTTAGAGCACTTGCTAAATATCTCTCTGATGGTAATGGTTTATCAGGTGGAAATGTACCATCTGCAATTCCCTTTTCAATATATTCTGCGAGTTGTTTATAAATAGCTTTTTTCGCTTGTCTATCAGGTTTCCAATCCAACTATACTCACCTCATTAGTTCCTTCAAACTTGCTCTTTCTTCTTTAGCAGTGTTATTTCAGGTAAAAGATTATATATTAATATTATTTCAATTGTATTTAACCATCCACTTCATTGTTATTCTAGCCATCCACTAAAATAATCAATCCTCATTTTCCATTTTATATCCAATGTTACAATAAGCGTGAAATAAACTCCTATTTCATAGAAAAAAAGCAGAATTTAACTCTGCTTTTCTACTGGAATACCAAAGACTTGGAATATATAATCTTTCTCTTGTTCTTTTGTAGTAATACCAGTGGCTATACCACCTTCTTTTGTTCCTTGAATAAACCACATATCATTATGGTCTTTGTCAACCGACTTAAAATCACCTTGTTTCCAACGATTTAAAATTTCTAAATATTTTTCACTATGTTCGTATCCATCTTTATTTTCCTCTACAATTTGCAGTAAAGTCTCAATTCTTTTTCGTAGTAATCATAATTGATGATTCTTTCTCATCAGCAATGATCTTCTGATGTGACATTTCTTGAATAACTTCTTGCATTAGATTATCAATAAAGGGTTCATCTCCACTCTTCCATTCATCAAACCTTTTGGAATACGTAGTGTTTTCCCAACCAAAATTCGTATCCACTGTCGATACAAACTCTTTCTTATCATCTTCTTTTGAAATTGATTGACCGCTATCTAATTCACTCTCGACGCTATTAGAAGTTTCGTTTTCATAGTTCTTTTTCATAATCAAAAACGTACCACTTATACTCAATAATGCTGTTAAAACAACTATACCTAAAATATGAATCCGCTTCATTTTTTTAACACATTCATTAATTTTACCATTAAATTTCCATATATACTTTTCTCTGTAAACATCAGCACAAAAAACAGAAGTCTCCAGCTATACAAGATACCTTTTTTCATAAAAAGTTTTATTCAAGTTCATATTTGTGGTGACAAAACTCTCTAGCTTGATTTTAAGATTATCGTTCAAGTTATACCAAAAAGCCTTAACCCCGTTTTTAGACGTCTGGATTTCCTTGACCTTGATTCGCCATTCCAGTAGCAGGGCAGCACAAAAAAAAGGCGTTTGAAACCTGCGAATAATAGGGGTTTTGTGTATTTTTCTTAATTCCTATGTATGAAGAAATTTCAAACAAACATAGGCAATAATCGCTGCGAACAGTTTAGATTGAATACGGCATTTTTGGTTACCTCGAATAGTACAAGCACGTTCGAGTTTTGTTTATTCCAATGAAAAAAATCCTAATCGCCCAACGAGACTTATACATGTTGGTATTTTCTTCAGCAGTGATATCGATTAAACTTGTCACGACAAGTATTTCTTTACCCTCAAGTTCCATGAATTGAACGACACCTTGCGCTTTTTCGTTTATTTTTTCGGTGTCCAAAGAAATTCTTTTTTATAAAAAATCAAAGCTGGTGAAATTTTACTCGTCGTAAAATTTCACCAGCTTATTAGATTTCAGAAATTGGTTTTGTCCCAACTTCTTGACACTTACTGATGAAGAAAATAAATAGATGGCTTCGAACATACCTTAAAGTATGCTCAAGCTTGTTTCCTTTATATCAGTAATTAGCATATGACCCGGTGCATGGGTAATTATAATAGAAGGTTTACTTTCCATTGCTACTGCCTGAGGGGTTACGCCACAAGCCCAAAATACTGGTATTTCCCCTGGCTTAATGGACACGGAATCACCGAAATCTGGTTTTGAAATATCCGTAATCCCTATTTGTTCTGGACTACCAATATGAATTGGTGCACCGTGTACATTTGGAAAACGCGAAGTAATTTGAATTGCACGAATCGCATCCTCTGGTGTCATAGGGCGCATACTGACAACAGTTGGTCCTTCAAACACACCTGCTTTTTCACACGCGATATTTGTTTTATACATTGGCACATTACAGTTTTCTTGAATATGTCTTATTGGAATACCCGCTTCCAGAAGAGGTGTTTCAAATGTAAAGCTACACCCTATTAAAAAAACTACCATATCCTCTTCCCAATAATCTGTAATATCTAATACTTCTTCAGTTAAAATACCATCCCGATAAATACGATATTTCGGAATGTCCTTGCGAATATCTGCATTTTTAGCAATTTTTGAAGGTATAAATGATCCAGGTTCTGTCACATCTAATAATGGGCATGGCTTTGGATTGCGATGACAAAATAGTAGAAAGTCAAAGGCATGCTCCTTCTTCAAAATCACTAAATTTGCTTGTGTAAACCCAATAGACATGCCAGAAGTTGGTCCAGAAATTTCTTGATTACGAATAAGTTTACGGATTTCATTCGGCTCTAAAGCACTATATGTTGTCATCATCAATTCACTCCTTATAAATGAACCATCCATGAAAAGATGCTCATGGATGGATGGTTGGTTGGTTGTTAGATTAACTAAAAATTTTCGGAATTTCTTCAATAAATGTAATAATGCTGAGACATCCCATAATAAGTACCACAATTGCTCCAGTTACAGTTAACCAACGTGGATGCTTATATGTGCCAACAATATCTTTTTTGTGTGCAGCAACTAATATAATGCCAAGTGATAATGGTAAAATCAGTGCATTTAATGCACCTACCAAAATTAACACATTAACAGGCTTACCAACCAAGGCAAAAGTTGCTGTTGAAATGACGATAAATGCTATAATCACCCAATTATGATATTTATCAATGTTAGGGTGGAATGAACGAATAAATGAAACGGATGTATAAGCTGCACCTACAACAGAAGTAATCGCTGCAGCCCACATAATCATACCAAACATACGATAACCAATATTACCCGCAGCTAGTTGGAAAACAGATGCAGGTGGATTGGCAGGATCAATGACTAAACCTTTCGAAACAACACCAAGGACCGCTAAAAATAAAGCAATACGCATTACGCCAGTAATCAAAATCCCTGTCACAGAGCTTTTTGTTACTTCTGACAAGGATTCTTGTCCTTTGATGCCAGCGTCCAAAAGGCGGTGACCACCAGCAAAAGTAATGTAACCTCCAACTGATCCACCCACCAAAGTTACAATCGCAAACCAGCTAATTTCTTTAGGCCAAACAGTGTTCACAATCGCTTCTCCCACAGGTGGTGACGTTTTAAAAGCAACGAATAGCATGAGTAGAATCATGACACCGCCAGCAATTTGCGCAACCTTGTCCATTGCCTTCCCTGCTTCTTTATAGATAAATATAAAAATAGCAAAAAGTGCACTTACAATGGCACCTATAATTGGGTCTACGCCAAGCATTGCATTTAACCCTAATCCAGCTCCAGCAACGTTACCAATATTGAATGCTAAACCACCTATAACAATCATAATTGCAAGGAGAACACCTAATCCAGGTAACACCTTGTTGGCAATTTCTTGCCCTCGCAAGCCAGAAACAGCAATGATTCGCCAAACGTTTACCTGTGCGACAATATCTAGAATTAATGAAATTAAAATGACAAATCCAAAGCTAGCCGCTAATTGCTGTGTAAATACTGTCGTTTGTGTTAAAAATCCTGGTCCGATAGATGAAGTTGCCATTAAAAAGGCTGCTCCTATTAACACACTTTTACTTGCTGTTTTCTTAACAAATTTCCCTTTTTTCTCTTGCTCGATCGCTGCTTCATTAACTTCCGTTTTTTTTGCTACCATTGACTTACCCCTCCTTGATTGCACGTACTGATATTTGATGTTCTGCTAATCTTGAATGAATATATTTTGCAAACTCTATAGCATGTTCCCCGTCCCCATGAATACAAATAGTATTTGCGTGTAATGGGATTTCGATTTGCTGTTGTGACAGCACAATTCCTTCTTTCACCATGCGCACAACCTGATTCACAGCTTGTTCCTTATCGGTAATCAATGCATCCGGTTGGTTACGAGATGTTAAAGAACCATCCTTCTGATAGGTACGATCTGCAAACACTTCATGAGCTGTTTGAAGCCCTACTTTTTCTCCGGCTTTTGTTAATTCACTACCTGAGAGACCGAATAACACAAGTGAAGGTGAAATATCATAAATGGCTTGTGCAATTGCCTCAGCAATCGCTGGATTTTTAGCAGCCATATTATAAAGTGCTCCATGCGGCTTAACATGCTGCATGGTTTCATTGTAAGTCGTTAGAAAACCTTGCAATGCTCCAACTTGATAAATAACCATATCATAGGCTTCCTGTGGTGTGATGTTCATCTCACGTCGTCCAAAGCCATTTAAATCCGGTAATCCTGGATGTGCCCCGATTTTCACACCATTAGCAATGGCTAGCTTAACTGTCTCTCGCATGACTGTTGGATCTCCAGCATGGAATCCACAAGCAATATTAGCAGAGGTTACATATTTTAAGATTTCTTCTTGCTCTCCAAGTCGATAACGACCAAAACTTTCCCCTAAATCACAGTTTAAATCAACTCGAAACATCTTCTTCCCCCCGTTTTCTTCCCACTAAAGTAATTATAATGAATACGTTTACAACTTTTTTGTACCGATATTCGGAACTTGAGTTTTGAAATTTAAAAAAATCTTAACATATTTTATAATTGCTGAAAAGTATAAATTTATAATTTTGAGAAAGAATATTTTTTTTAAAATTTTCATTCAAATTAAACTTGTTTTTGTTTATTGTTTAAATATAATTATAATAATCCGTTATTTAAAACTTATATACCGAATTACGAAACTTCAGGGAGATGGTTTTTATGCTGAATTTAAAAGAGAATGTACAGATAAGACCTTTGAGCGATTCTGCACTAGTTATACATGTAGGTGAAGGAATCAGTGAGGCAATTCACAATAAAGTTAAAAATATATTAAATTTATTAGAGAGAAATCCATTTGAAGGATTCATCGAGGTTGTGCCTGCCTATAATAATGTGACAGTTTATTACAATCCGATTGAAGTATACTTTTCAAATATAGAAAAAGGAGGCGAAATGCCTTACGAAAAGGTGAAAGCTACAATTCTTTCTTTATTGAATCAATCTCACATAGTTGAAACAACGAAGGAGCGTGTCGTAAAAATCCCTGTAGTATATGGTGGTGAAATGGGACCCGATTTAGAATTTGTAGCCTCTTATCATGGTTTAACACCTAATGAAGTCATTAAAATTCACTCTTCTGTAGAATATCTTGTGTACATGATAGGCTTTGCTCCAGGTTTTCCGTTTATGGGAGGAATGGATAGACAAATTGCAACACCTCGTAAAGAAACTCCACGGTTATCGATTACTCCGGGATCAGTTGGAATTGCGGGCAATCAAACAGGGATTTACCCATTAGAAACTCCAGGTGGATGGCAAATCATCGGACGAACACCTTCTCGTTTGTTTCTACCTGAACAATCTCCTCCAACTTTATTACAACCGGGTGATCGAATTCAGTTTGTACCAATTTCGTTGGAAGAATATAAGAGCGAATGGGAGATGGAAACATGGGCATAAAGGTATTACAGCCAGGTATGCTGGCAACCATTCAAGACCTAGGAAGATATGGGCTACAAAAGTTTGGTGTGATCGTCGGAGGAGCAATGGATTCAATTTCCTTACGAATTGCGAATTTACTTGTTGGAAATTCGGAAGGAGAAGGCGCTCTTGAGGTGACACTTTATGGAACAACCCTTTTATTTGAAACTGATGAACTGATCGCAATTACAGGTGGCAATTTACAACCTACAATAGACGGAAAAGAAGCACCAATGTGGCGACCACTTTTGATTCAAAAAGGATCTGTTTTAAAATTTAAAACTGCGATTAGTGGTTGTCGAGCCTACGTATCGTTTAGTGGCGGAATTCAAGTGCCAAAAGTGATGAGCAGTAAAAGCACCTACATACGTGCTGGAATTGGAGGATTTCAAGGTAGAAAATTGCTGAAGAATGATGTCTTTGAATTAGATAGACGATCAGAGTTAGGCGAGGATCTTTTCAAACTATTAAAAAAAGAACCAACGAACCTTTCTTGGTCAGCTGATTACACATCCTTTGTTACATTTAAAAAAACGCAAACAATCCGCTTTATAAGAGGCTCTGAGTATCAGCATTTCGATGAGGAGAGTTTACAAAAATTCCTTTCAACGCCTTACACCATCACAACACACGCTGATCGAATGGGCTATCGATTAGAAGGAGAGGCTATTCAATTAAAAGAGCCATTTGAATTATTATCCGAAGGGGTTACATTTGGAACGATTCAAGTGCCCGCCAATGGGCAACCTATTATTTTAATGGCAGATCGTCAAACAACTGGTGGATATCCTAAAATAGGACAAGTGATTTCTGCCGATTTACCATCATTAGCACAAATGCAAACAAATGGTCGAGTCTATTTTAAAGAGGTCACTCTTGAAGAAGCTCAATTGGCATTAATACATCAAGAAAGAAAACGAAATGAATTAGCATTTGGACTCCATTTAAAAAGGTTATAGAAGCATTAGAGGCAATTCAATTGTCCAAAATTCGATCATTTAGATAGTAATGTTTTCAGTTAGCAATTTCAGCGCAAAATGGGTAATCTCAAATGACTTTTGAGACTACCCATTTTTTAAAGCTGTTCATACCCCAATTGTTTAGAAATCTCTGCGGTAGCCTTCTTAAGTTTATCAACGAAGATTTCAACGTTTTCCCCTTGATAATTGGTTTCTAGTCCCGCAATACTCATTGCTGCAACGACTTCTCCTTTATGATCGTAAATCGGTGCTGCAACAGCAGATGTATAATTTTCTAATTCTGAATGGCTGATTGTATAACCAAGTTCTCTAGCCTGCACAATCGTTTCAAAAAGCCTTTCCTTATCTGTAATCGTCCCCATTGCAAATGATTTAAGTTCTACCGATTCGAGATATTCCTTTATTTCTGCATCCGGTAAAAAGGATAATACAGCACGAGGGCATGCCCCTGCATAAAGAGGACTTTTTCTACCAATTGCAGTGTAGAGTCGAACTTTTTGCTTCGTATCTATTTTCTCGATATAAACAGCATCATCACCATCACGAACGATTAAATTAATCGCTTCTTTTACATCATTATGTAACTCATTCATAATTGGATCTGCAATTTTTCGCACATCTAGGCGCATTGATACTAGATGTCCAAATTTAAGGAAGAGAATACCTAACCTATATTTTGCATCAGCTCCCTTTTCTAAAAAATCCATTTCCTCGAAAGATTTCAACATGCGGAAAGCAGAGGTTTTAGGGATTCCTGATAACTCAATTACTTCTTGAAATGACAGTTCAGCATGATCGATAAATAGATTTAAAATATCCATTGAACGGACAACCGTTTTATTATTATTTGGCAATTTAAGTTTCCCCCCTTCTATACTAGATTTAATCTAATCATAATTTTTCTTTTCTAATTAATAATTATACCTAACATCTTACTATTTTTATATACCCTGTAAATCAGGTTGACAAAGACATAAAAAACAGGAGCAGAGAATGGTTGCTTTGCTTCCATACTCTTTACCCCTGCTTGTTATTCTTATTTTGATTCCCTCGATTACTATGCTAGTTAAAAAATGCGGATATTCTATTTTTGTCCTACGCTCTGACGTTTTTCCTTAAATAAAATCACTCCAATCAAACCAACGATGGAGAAGATCACTGGCGTGATGAAACCATAGTAATATCCATCAAATAGATTTCCTGAAGTTGATTGAAAATGATCCAATATATATCCAAAAATGATGGGAAGCAATACAGCACTTAGAAAGCCGCCCGTATTCGCAATCCCCGAAACAATTCCAGATTCTTCTAGACTAAAAGATTGACGTACAGCTGCAAAGGTTAATGCACTTGCCCCATATCCAAAGCCTATGATAAAGAAAATAATAATTAGAAAGTAAAAGGAAGGATGCCCATTACATAAAAGGAAGGAAAACCATCCTAATAAAACAATGATATGAACGACAATATACGGTCTTTTAATTGTTTCTAACCGACTTGAAATCCAACTAGCTAGAGGTGCTCCAATAAGTGCCCCGATAAGACCGATCATAATCAGCTGGCTGGCATCTGAACGAGTCATTTCATACATATTCATCCCATATGGTACTGCCCACGAACTGATAAACCCTACATAACCGCCGACTACCCCAAAATGGCAAAAGAATAGGGCCCATGCTTGCGGATTTGAAAATATTCTTCGTAGTAAAACTGATGTTTTTTCACGTTGCACTTTTGCTGTATCAACTACTTGCTCATCCCCGAAAATTTGTTTTGTTTTTTTCACAAGTACAAAATAAAGGAGGATGCCACATAAACATAAGAGTAGTCCTACTGAGAAAAATGTTACCCTCCAACCAAATAAAAGTATCCATGTGGAGAAAGGTACTGTCGCCAATAAGAAACCAAGACTTCCAGTCATGCCCGCCAGGCCAATTAATCGAACAAATTCCTTTGTATGAAACCATTGGGCCAAAATTAGCACCATGTTAACCCATATGGTCGCATCCCCTACCCCAGTTAGTATTCTGGCAAAAAACAGGACGAATTCATGTGTACTTAGACTATAAATGATTGTACCTAAACCTGTAAGAGTAGCACCAATAATTAGAAAAAAATTTGGCCCAAATCGATCAGCTAAAATCCCCATCGGAATTTGCAAACTCGTGTAGACAAAAAATTGTATACTCGTCAATAACCCAATCGTTGATGCTGTTACATTAAAATCTCGCATCAATTGGTCTGTAATCAATCCTGGGGCGGTTCGTTGACTCGCCATTAACAAATAAGTAAATAATACAGAAACAAATACAACCCATCTATATTTGCTATTTTGTTTGTCCAAAGATTTCTACTCCTATTAGCTTTTACTCTATATATATGAATTACAGGTAACGTTAAAAACCTATTTTTCAAAGTAGTTTTATATATGAATTTGGTTGAAGATGCTTTTAGTTCTCAATGTTCAATATAAAACTTAAATTCTTTCTATTTTAATTTTATTTGCTTCTAATTCATTAAGAGAACTTCCTTATTTAAAAGACTAATTAGAAAACCACCCAACTGGCTTGGCTTTAAAGCTAATATTAACTTGCTTCTGTTCCGAAAATTCATCAAGACCAAAGACTCCTAAACCTCTTCCAACTCCACTTTGTTTATAACCACCCCATGGGGCTTGCACTGTTGCAACATGAAAACAATTTACCCATGTAATACCGGCCTTTATTTTGCTGACTACGCGCATTGCTTTCTCCAAATCCTGACAAAAGACAGCACCAGCCAACCCAAATACTGTATCATTTGCTAAAGTAATTACTTCTTCTTCATCTTTAAATTTTTGAACGACTAAAACAGGACCGAAGATTTCTTCTTGTACAATTCTCATATCCGGAGTAGTGTTGATAAAAATAGTAGGTTCAACAAAAAAGCCGTTTTCAAACCCGTTCGCTACAATTCTATTTCCTCCACAAGCAAGTGTTGCACCTTCCTGTATCCCTATTTCAATATAGTTTAATACCTTTTGCATATGTGCTTCACTTACAAGCGGCCCCATTTCACTTGTAGGCTTATTTCCATGACCAACGACAATCTTCTTTGCACGCTCTATCAGTCTTTCAATAAATTGATCGTGAATGCTTTCTTCAATTAAGAGACGGGAAGCTGCTGTGCACACTTGACCACTATTAAAGAAGAGATTAAATAGTGCATTATCTACTGCAATTTCTATGTCATTATCAGCGAATACAATGTTAGGAGATTTTCCTCCTAATTCTAAGGTGATTTTCTTTGTCTGTTCTGCAGCAACACGCATAATATTCTGACCTGTTTTCGTTCCACCAATAAAAGCCACTTTATCTACTAAATTATTTTCGACCATTTCACTACCAACAGAACTTCCAGCTCCCATTACTAGATTAGCGACTCCTGCTGGTACACCAGCCTTTTCTATAATTTCAAAGAGTTTAACAGCAGTAATCGGTGTAACTTCTGATGGTTTTAGTATAAAAGTATTGCCAGCCGCTAACGCCGGAGCAATCTGCCATGCCGCCATAAGGAGGGGGAAATTCCATGGAACAATAAGACTACACACGCCGATAGGTTCACGAATGACGATTGTTTGAACTGAATCGCCTACATTATATATTTCGCCTTCTGATTGAGTAATAAGACTTGCATAGTATCGGAAACACTCAATTGCATTTTGAACATCTGTTTTTGCAGCAAGTAACATTTTTCCACTATTTAATGTTTCTAGCATTGCTAAATCATCTGCCTCTTCTTCCAACAGATTTGCGATTTTATGCAAATACTTTGCACGAGTTTTAAAAGGGAGTTGTGACCAAATTCCACTATTGAAAGTACTACGTGCTACTGAGATTGCATATTGTGCATCCTCAGCAGTACCGTCAGCTACTACTGCAAGTAGCTCACCATTTGCAGGATTTTTCACTTCTCTTTTTTCTTTAGAAATTGAAGTAATCCATTTACCATCAATATACATCCTAAGTTCCAACATTTATCTCTTCTCCTTTTCGCCAGTCGATATAGGAAACGATGATACTTACTAGGAAGCTCTTATATTCTGATTTGATCCTACGGCAATAATTTGATTTTCACTAACTTCTCTAATTAGTAATTCAATATCAGCACGACGTTATTTCATTCTTTTAACTCAATTTCTAAACAGCAAAACAAGGAGGATCTCGGTATTGCATGAATGTTCTGTCAACACAACATTTGTTAGGCTTAACTTTTAAAATTTCCTAACACAAAAATCTTGTTAAAACATTCTTTTCAAGTTATACGAAATGTTATGCTAAACTTTTACTAGAGCTTCATTTTTGTATAAAATTTGTCCATCTATAATCGTCATCTCTACTTTTAAATCTTTTATACTATTATTGTTTTGACTTAGAATACTATTATCTAATACTACTAAATCTGCTAATTTCCCTACCTCTAAGCTACCTTTAATATCTTCTTCGAAACTCGCATATGCTCCATTGATCGTATATATTTTTATAGCTTCCAATATTGTAACTTTTTGATTCACTCCAATTTCAGAATTACTGCTACTTACTCGATTGACTGCTGTATGAATGCCTATTAGAGGATTATAATCCGTAACTGGTGCATCAGAACCACCTGCACATATAATACCTTTATCAATGAAGTCACGTACTGGATACATATAATTAACTCTTTCCCCATAATTCTTCACATAAATATCTCCAAATTCAAACGGGAAAGGTGGATTTGGAATTGGAATAACACCAAGGTTCTTCATTCTATCTTGTAAATCTGGTGTAGAAATTCCCGCATGCTCAATTCGATGGCGATGATCTTCTCTTGGGTGCTCATTAAGCGCTTTTTCTACACAATTCAAATACATTTCAATTGCTCGATCCCCCTGAGCATGTACTGTTATTTGATAGCCTTTTTTATGAGCTTCACCTAATACACGATAGATTTCATCTTCACTATAGTAAAGAATTCCATGATCATTTGGATTACTTGCATATGGCTCTCTTGTTGCAATAGTAGGACCTGTACTACTTCCATCCGTAAATATTTTAGCTGGACCAATTTTAAAGCGTTCATCACCCGTACCTGTTAGTACCCCTGCAGATAGCATTTTCCCTACAAATTCATGTGAATTATTTAAAGTACAAATGATTGCATAAACACGAACAGCAATATCCTTATTTTTTACTGCTTCCTGTAAAAGACGATAAGTATCTGTATCAGAAACACCTGCTTCATGGACACTAGTAATACCGGCTTGAACAAAATGATCAGAGGCTATTTTCATCGCTTGTCTTAACTCACCCTCTGAATATTTAGCAATTTCATTCATTCGCATATTCGCTTTTTCAATTAATTTACCTGTTAATGCACCATTAGCATCTCGCTCAATTACTCCCCCATCAGGATTGCTTGTATAAACATCAATTTCGGCTAATTCTAATGCTTTACTGTTTACAATAGAAATATGACCACAAGTACGAGTAATCATAATCGGATGTTCTGAAGAAATTTCATCTAGCTCCTTAATAGATAAGTAACGCTTTTCTTTTATTGTCGTTTCATTAAAGCCCCACGCTCGAATCCATTGACCTTTAGGAACAGTTTGAACTTTTTTTCGTAATTCCAGTTTTATGTCCTCATTTGAAGTAATATTTTGAGCCTTGCAACTGATAGCTAGTTGGTTTAATCCATACATAACTAAATGAATATGAGCATCTATAAACCCTGGGAGCAATGATTTTCCGCACAAATCAATAACTTCTGTTTTACTGTCTATCAGTTGCTGTACCTCTAAGGTAGAACCTACAAAAATAATACGATTTTCCTTAACTGCAACAGCTTCTTCAATTCGAGAATCCGCATCCATTGTAATCACTTCACCATTTATAAATACTAAATCTGCTTTCATTTGTTACATCCTCCTTCGACTCTTTGAATTAATCTAATAAATATGATTCTATTATGATAGAACATTTTTTCCTAAATCATCATTTTGCAAAACGGTACTTTTTCTAGTAAAAGCACTCATCCAAGCATGACTAGACTAAAAAATGCAGTAGAAGCTAACTGAATAATGAGACTATAGGACATAATATTTAAAAGCGCTATCCTTTTGCAACAATCACTTTTTAAAATTTTGTGTTAATCCAGCTGCACTAGACATAAGCATGCCGGAAGTTGGAACCAACGCAATTAATAAACCAGCTGCACCAATAATTCCTATAATCCATGGAATCAAATGTTTTTATTGCTAAATGTAACAGAGATAAATCTCCATTTTCTAAACCAGGTGTAATAATAGCCCCTGAAAAAACAATGAAGAATTGTATAGAAAGGTAGAGTAATTTTTTGCGAAGATTTTTTTCATTTTTTGCAGATAGAATAACCATGAAGCCACGCGGAAGAATATAAAAACCAATAGCCTAATTAAAACAGTAGAAATAAACCAGGAATTAAACAAACCTTGATTGCCAATCACATCAAAAACCAATTTCAATGATGGATGTATAGCCGTTGTTAAGTAACTCATGTGTCCATCAGCACATAATCAGCCATTACACTAGCTTCCAAAGAACGTATAATAATATAAGTTTTTGTTGACTAATAAAATCACTGTATCTAATGTCCGTGAATGTTAAATGTTGGGTAAATCTTAGATGAAGTCATTAAAAAAATCATTAAACCGTACAAATAGATCATTATAAAATTACCTCTTTACAAATATTGTATAAAGGATATTGACGATCATAAGCAAAATGACTGTAGCCAAATTCATTATTTAATCGAGGTTGTCTACCGCCTGAGCTAGTTAAAATAAACCCCTTATACATTCACCACTTATTAACAACCGTAACACCCATATTTGCATAAGTCCCCATGGATTCAATTACACTTCCCGCTTCTTCTATAGATATTGTTTGAGTTACTAAATCTTTAGGACTTAATATCCCATTTTCAATCATTCGTAACATTTGAGGAAATCTTGGTGCTTGCATACCATAAGAGCCAACAATCTGTATTTCATTAATGACCATAAGATCAATAGGAACGGGGATCATCCCTTTTTCATTACTGGTTGTTAATCCTATTTGTAAATGGCGCCCTCTTTTAGCTAAGCTATTTATAGCTGATTGACAAGTTTCAGTTATTCCAAGAGCATCCACCGACACGTGAGCACCGCCTTTTGTTAATTCTTTAATCAACTCAGCAGCATTTTCTTTTTTGGAATTGACTGTGGCTACAGCACCTAATTTCTTTGCAAAAGCTAATTTTTCATCATTAATATCAACTGCTATAGCGTGTGCTCCTAGTGCTGTAATAATTTGAATTGCAGAAAGGCCAACTCCCCCACAACCATGGACAGCAACCCATTCCCCCGGTCTTACCTGTGCTTGATCAGTAACCCCGTGAAATGCCGTCATAAATCGACATCCAATACCAGCTGCCTCAACAAAGTCAATATTTTCCGGTAAAATTACTAGATTGGTATCAGCATTAGGGATATGAACAAATTTTCCGTATCCACCCCAAATGGTGATTCCAGGTAACGTAATGTTATCGCAAACATTATGGTGTCCAGCTTGACACATAGGACATGTGCCATCACCTTGAGTAAAAGGAACAATTACTCTGTCGCCTTTCTTGAACCTTGTAACGTCTTTCCCAACATCTTCTACAACACCACAAAACTCATGTCCCATTATATGAGGAAGAGGAGTCTCAACTCCCAACCAATTCCAATGCCCTAACCAGCTGTGCCAATCACTTCTGCAAACTCCGTTAGCTTCAACACGAACAATTACTCCATCTGCTGTGTTCGTTGGATCTGGCATATTTCTAATAACTAATGGCTTGCCGATTTCTTCTAAGACAAGTGCTCTCATAAAATCCCCGCCTTTTATATTTTCTTTACTTTACCAGAAATCAGAATTTTCCATCATCTCTCATATAGTTAAAATAAGAGAGTATTTTTTTTTACATTATGTCCATTGTGAAATCAAAGAGAACAGTTTATCAAGTTTAATGTTACTTTCACTTATTCATAGACTTACTGATGCAGCAATCAGGTCTAAATATACTTGTAGTAGTGCCACCTCTCTTCCCTCACATTGAATCTTACTGCTATCCTAAAACAACAAACGATTAGCTGGTTAGTTCAAAATAACATCAATCTTTAGAAAACAGCCGAAAATTTATTACAAAGCTATAAGGTGTTCGAGTGGGCATACAATCGGCATTCGTTTGCTTCAGTTATTTTCCATTCATTACTGTTACTCGAATTATTTATCTTAATTAAAGTACTACCATCCTCACGTCTCAAAAAAATCAGGGCAGTTCGATACAGAACAGACAAGTACCACATTCGTACCACTTTTATTTGTGTAGAAACTTTTCATTTTATATCCTTTTCTAACGTATTCTCAAAAAAGGAAAAGCGCCTAAAACCCTTGATGTCAAAGGATTTGAAGCGCTTTTCAGTTAGTTCAAACTTATTCTATCTGAACCTTGAAACGTCGTAGGTGAAATGGAGTAGTAGAGTATATCTATTCTATTAATTACATTAGTAGCTTTGTAAAAAAATCTAAGAGAAAAGATCGAATTTAGTTTACACAGTCTTTATTAAGCTTTAAATATATCTACATACTAGTTCAACATCCCTTTTCTAAAATATAGTTGAATACATATTTTAAGATAGGAGATGGAGAAAATGAGTAAAAAATTATTAATAGGTGCAGGGTTGGCATTATCATTGTTATTCACCCCGTTCAATCAAGCGTTTGCAGAAAAACCAACAGTAGGCGAAAGAAAACAGGTAGAAAATGTAGCACACCGTGGTGCAGCAGGTTATGCACCTGAAAATACGATTGCTGCTTATGATTTAGCAGTTGATATGAAAGCCGATTATATTGAAATAGACGTTCAAAGAAGTAAAGATGGGGAATTAGTATCGATTCATGATACAACAGTAGATCGTACAACAGATGGAACAGGAAAAGTAGGGGATTTAACACTTGAACAGCTTAAAAGTCTTGATGCAGGTAGTTGGAAAGGGGAACAATTTACAGGAGAACAAATTCCAACATTTGAAGAGATTCTTGATCGTTACCATGGGAAGGTTGGAATTTTAATAGAATTAAAAGCTCCAGAGTATTACCCTGGTATTGAACAACAAGTGGCAGAGTTAATAAAAGAACGAAATCTCGATAAACCACAAAATAAAAAAATCATCATTCAATCTTTTAACTTTGAGTCAATGAAAAAAATGAATCAGCTTCTTCCTCAAGTTCAAATTGGTGTATTAACTTCTAATCGTGCACATACAACTACGGATGCTTTAAAAGAGTTTTCTACCTATGCGGATTGGTTTAACCCAAGCTATGGAATTGTGACAAAAGAGTTAGTGGATCAAGTTCACTCTAATGGTATGAAAATTGGATCATGGACGGTACGTAGTCAAGAAGCTGCAGACTTTCTATTTGAAATGAAGGTAGATGCAATAATTTCTGATTATCCAGATTATGTAGATCCTAGAAATTAATCTTTTTGTAGAGAAGTTAAGAAGGAGTAGTTGCTACTCCTTTTTTGTTTGGACGGAAATCAATCTTTTAGTTATTTGGCAAGAGTACGCCCCCTTTGACACGGTGCTAACATCAACATGAACGTTATTCAGCTTTGCTGATATACTGTTGCTGTAATCCTGTCTTTTGAACATATAAAAAATGCCTTCAGCATATTCATCAAAATCAACATAATCGATTTTCCCTATATACCGCATTCTTCGTTCACAAAAAATTTTATAATAAGGACTAAAACAACAAATTGTTACCGATTTTTATTTAAGTATTGTAATAAATAATCAACAATCACAAATATCGTTATATAAATACTACCTATTGAGGAAGTTAGATAAAAAGTATCTTTAAAAATATCAATATTAGCTAAACTAATTAGTATTGAAAAAATGAATGTGCAAATTAAGTGCTTAATATATATAAATACAACATTTTTATTTTTACTGTATTTTTCAATCACAATTGATACCACTACAGCTACAAGCATGGCAGGTGCAGTAAATGCAGTACCATAAATACCATATGAAATGCTATACGTATATTCAATAAATAATGGAATAATAAATATCCCTAGAATTAATGTAATGACAGCTGAAATAATTTTGTTTTTCAACATCACACTTCACATCCCTGATTCATTTTTTATGCTTTTAAAAAATGCCATGGAAATAAGACATAATCAACAATATGTAAAAATTCAATTCAACATTAAATTTATGTACCTCTTTATTAAATCATATAACCACAGTAAATAGTAAAAATTTTACTTTTTTCATATAAATTTATAAGTAATTTTTAAACCAATACGGCAATTAAGTAATCTAGGTCTTTATTGTTACTAGAATAGATTCGTCATACGATAAATGCCAAGACATTTCATTTCAACAACTGCTTGTATTGCGTATGTTCTAGTAATGAATCGTCAATTGTTACTATATCGGACGATTTGTACATAATTAGCATTTACAATCTTGTATTTACCAAGTGCTTACTTCGTTGCATTCGCTTGAGCTTGCGTTGAATAGTTGCCTGATTGAACTCGATACAATTTGCAATCATTAACACCTTCTACAGCTTGCTCCTTATCGTTAACAATAAGTTGAACTTTATTTTGCTATTACTCGGGTACAATAACAGTACCCTCTAACTAAAAAAGCCTTACAACCGATATGGCTGTAAGGCTTACATTGACGTCCCAGGAGGGATTCGAACCCCCGACCGACGGCTTAGAAGGCTGTCGTATCTTATATATACGTTAATATACACTTATATAACCTTGATTTAATAGGTTTTTAATCAACTTATATTTAATAAATTATTTAAAATTTATATATATTTTTCTGCTTTTATATTCGTTTAGACAAATTTGGGGCAAATTAAAATCTGACTGATTATGTTTATTGGAAGGAACCAGGTTTCTTTGAATGGTTAGAATTTGAAGCAAAGTCCTCAAACCGAATCAGATAAAAGTTAGCGTATAGCTAATCTTGGTCTTAAAAACCTCGATAAATAATAAAGAGACTAGCATGTCCAATCATTTAGACTTGCTAGTCTCATATGTATTCAATTAATAATTTTAATTACTACTATCTCTAAGTAAATTTACCTTTTCATCAACCTTAGATTGGATATTTCTGCCTATTTCTAAAACCAAATCAATTTTTTTATCTAATGACCAGTCGTTTTCGCTAACTGCATCACCATAACTAGCAATAATTTTAGGTATAATCTCTAAAGTTATCATTAATATAACTTTGGATTTCAAAGAATCAGGAAGTTCCATAAAATGGGAACCCGTGTAATTTTCAAAATTTATATCAATTGATCCATTCAATTTCAGAAATAGTTCAATTGTGTGATCCTCATATTCTAGTATAGGTTTTACATAAGACACTCCCTCGTTTTCGAACAAGAAAGCTAAAGTACTCAAAGCATTCATTATCCTGTTCCCAGAACCAATAACTTCTGCGAGCTGATTATCAGTAGATCCCTTAAAACCAACTATTTTTTTTATTACTAAATGAGATTCTTCATCGATTGAATCACTTTCATTATTTAGTACTTTTGAAATCATCCATATAAAAAAATCTTCTGTAATATTATAGCTATTTGATTTAATTTCTCCCTGTCCTCTATAATTATTGATTTTACGTAAGATCGTCTTCGTTGCATCGTTATTTGATTTATTTACTATTAGTTGAGTTCTATAACCGTCTGTAAATATCACAATAAAACCATTATTGTTTGCAATACGAGCTGAACGCATTTCATTTCTTTCTTCCCCTGAACGCGGTTTTTCATACACAAATTTTATCATATTATACTTTATTTCAGTATTATTTAAATTAATAGTTTGTGTTTCTTCAAAAACTTTTTCATTATAAAAACTTAGTGTATCACCTGTAAAAGGATCAATATAAGGTGTACACCATTCACTATAATTAAGCATATTTCCAATTATTTCTTCCATTTGATTACCTGTATCATCAGACCATCTTGAAAGTACCATATTCTATTTCCCCTCTAACTCTATTTTTATACCATCTTTTATTATAAAAGTCATTATACGTCTTTTTTTAGAGATAATAGTTGGTTTAATTAAAACAAAATTATTAACATCTTCATTCCCAATTAAATCTATTTCAAAATTTCTTTTTTCTGTTATTTTCCCAGTGTCGTTAATCATCTTTAATAAATCTATTTCATATTTATTTTCAGAATCATTAAAAATCAAATCTTTACTTCTTTTTGGTTGTGTATCAATCCAATTAGGAAAGACAATAATTATTTTTTCAGGTAAATCTTTATAATTACCTTCTATATTTACCTCAAAAATAATTCTTTTGTTTTTCTTACTATTAATTTTTAATTCCCTTAATCTCTCTTTAGTATAATGAATACTTATAGTCAATTTAGTCCTCTTCGAAATAAACCAATAGACCACAAATGAAACAATTATCAAAGCAATTAAATTATATATCCCTAAATCAATAAACCAAATCACTCTTTTATCTTCTATTTTAGTTATACTTTTTGTTACAGAAATGCCTAGCGACAAAGGTATTGAAACTAATAATAAGACAGTGAAATTCTTGAAATATGAAAAAAGTTCTTTCTTTAGATCCTCTTTTTTCATTCTAAATAACCCTTAAAAACATGAATAAGTATTTCTTCGAAAATAACATTAATATTTTCTCCCCCAATTATTTGTCCGTTGGAGTATATTTCAAATTTACTGTTTTTATAAAGCAATTCTATTCTAGATATATCTATTGAATTATTATCAACCGTCCAATCAAGTAACTCTTTTAGTTCAATAAAAGACATAGGTTTATGTCTTATTTTTAAAATTAAATCTTTAACTTTTCCTGTTAAATATTCATCTATACTTTCGGTAAAATGAATACCCAAGATAAAACCGTTATTTTGTATTACTTGACTCATTATTTCAATCATTAACTCAGAATTAATAATTAATTGTTTAAATCCACGTTTCTTCATTTCACAAATGACTTCATGATATTTTTTTTCATCTGGTTTATATATATTTAGATTGAAATCTATTTCTTCTGCACTATACTTTCTAAATATTTTTCCGTACGCTTCCATATCGTTCTCTCCTTATTAAAACGTTATTACACGCACAATCTTTTCTAAAACAGGTTTTTAACAAAGCTGCACTTATAATTTGATTAAAATTTCTTAAATAAATATTGGTTGTTTATTATGTATAAACCCTATTATATGTAAAACTCTAGAAAAAATACAGAAAAATCACCACCAAATTTATCCAAACAATCATAATAAACCTAAATAATTTATACTATTTAGCTTTATTATATTTTTTTATTTATCTCTCACTACCGAAATCAGCGACTCGATCCTCTTTAAATCTCAACTAAATTAACTAAGTCAGAAAAGCTAGGTACGTTGTTAAATTTAATTTTCTCCATTGTTTCTATAATCACCAAATTTAATTCCTGTTCTAAATCCTCTCTATTATTAGCAGCTGTTTGGTGCAATAATTTTTTTATTTTTGGCTGCATTAATTCGATTACTTCAAGTGAATCTAATTCATATTCCATTTATAAATACTCCTTATTTAATAGCATTAGCATTTAAACCACTTTGGATTTCTTTGATTGCTTTATTTTTCCCTTTGTTAACAGCTTGTTGAGAAATGTTCATAATACTTGCTGCTTCAATTTCAGTCATTTCTTTTATATGAAGCAAATATAAAATTTGTTTTTGTCTGTCAGTCAATTTATTTATAGCTTTAAAAATGCTTTTATCCGCAACGTAGTTTGCAATATTATCAGAATCAGTGACATTAATATTTTCTGCATAGAAAAAACTATCTTCGTTTTGTTCAAGTAACTCTTCTTTAAAGCTTTGATATCTTCTAATTTTTTGATCATATTTCTGTGCTGCATAATACAATGATTTTGAAAAATAAGTTACCAGCACTATCTTTGAATAAAATATCTTAAACTCTTTCTCTAATAACTCCATAATGTTTTTATCTCTATTAATTTTGTATTCTTCAAACAATATCTTATTTTTCTCAATAGCTAAAAAATTATGTAGTACTATATTTAAATATGTTTTGCCCAAAATACCCCTCCTAAAAAGAACGTACGTTCTTAATATAAAGGTGTTTTTCTTTAGTTAAAAAACAACCAAAAATTTAATTTTTTTTGGTTGTTTTTCGTTAGGAAAATGAGCCTTTCCAATACGTAAGGTAATTACACTACTTATCACAAAAATTAGGAGGCTATATTATGACAAAATTAGAATTACGTTTACGCACATTTTTACCATTTAAGTATGTAGAACACCCTATCCACCCAAAAACTTCGCGTTTCCACGGTGATACACGAAAAGAAGCTGATTGGAATTCAACTAAATACAGAACATCACAAAGTTTCTCTATTGACACGTCTAAAGCTAATTATGGTGTTAAAGGGACAGCTAAAGTAGGTCAAACAATCCAAGAAGACCTGGTGAAAGGTAAATGGAAAGTAACAAAAAAAGAGACAGCATCTGAATCTGGCTTACAATACAATACAAATATCCTTGACGATGTTCTATATATTAACTGTAAATGCGCTATGAAAAATCCATTAGTTAAATTAGCACCTGCAATTGACTATACTTTCGTAATTAAAGTAACTCGTACAGGTAGTGTACGAATAAAAGGTCAACGTGATGGATTCCCTGCGTATGAATTTATGCGTAAAATTTATTCCATGAAAAAAGGCCCAGAAGTAATTTATTCAGCTGTTCCAGAGAGCCCTAAAGAAATTGGAGGCCTTTATCCATTCTTAAATAGTGAATGGGTGGACGTTGGTCGCTCATACGATAGTTCGAAAAATAACTAAAAATAAAAAGACCGTTTTAACGGTCTTTTTTGTGTGGTGGTAGCTTTCTATTTGTTTAGATCTAACGACTCTATATACATAATTATCCGAGATAATTATTTTATCTACTCTTATTTAAACTTTTTAACAAATAATCAAAGATCACAAATATTGTTATATAAATACTACCCATTAAAGTAGCTAGATAAATAGTATCTTTAAAAGTATTAATATCAAAATTAACTAAACTAAATAATAGCGCAAAAATTAATGCACAAAGTAAATGCTTAATATACATAAATATAACATTTTTATTTTTACTGTATTTTTCAATCGCAACTGATACCACAACAGCTACAAACATAGCTGGTGCAGTAAATGCAGTACCATAAATACCATGTGCAATGCTATATGTAGATCCAATAAATAATGGGATAATAAATACTCCTAGAATTAATGTAATTACAGCTGAAATAATTTTATTTTTCAACATAACACTTCACAACCTTTATTAATTTTTTTGCTTAGACATGATCCAACAGTATGTACAAAAAATTTAATTCACCACCTATGTCCCTCTCTATTAAAACATAAAACTACAGTTAATAGGAAGTTTATTGATGTTTTTAAAATCCGTGGAAATGAAAGTATTATAGTTTATATTTACTTTCTAAATAGTTCCTTTCACTTCTTTATCTAACTCTTACAAAACTTACTACTACCTAGATCATTATTTTATAAATACCCTTAATTTATTTTGTAAAACAAATTAAAAGGCTGTGCTATCTCATTAAAACTCGAAGCACAACCTTTTTTAATGTTACAATGTTCGTTTCACTACTGAAATCAGCAATCCCAACGCTTCTCCATCTGTCATAGAGCCTACTTTTCCGCTATGGTCCACCTTTAAAATTCCTTTTTGATACGTTGTTTTTAATAGTGCTCTTAAATCCTCTTTTGCTGTTGATGTTAATGAGTTTGCCATCTTTATTTCCTCCTTTGGTTGTGTTGGTGTTGCTGGCTTCATAGCCTGTTCAATTCGTTTTAAAAAGCTATTCCAGCGATTTTCACTCAAGATACGATGCGGACAGTATTTTCCGTTCCAGTCCTGATGTTTTTTCACACGATCAATGCCCCATCCGTACTTTTTTAAAAGTTTAACAATGTATTGCACCGCATTTTCTTCGGCTAATGCGTAACGCATGCCACCACTTTTGCTGTAACAGATTTCAACACCGATTGATTTCATATTCCCATTACCGGTGCCATCGCCACAATGCCAAGCGTTGCGATTGAATGGAATAGCTTGAATTACTTCTTTGTCATCTACAGCGACATGATAAGATACTTGATTGTTATTGCTTATCATGTATTTAACTTCATTTGCTGCAGACGCATCGTTTGCTGTGTTGTGTACTGTAATGAATTGAGGAGTCATGCTATATGGTGATTTAATAGGGTATTTGCTAGATGACAATATATTTTGTCTCAATGCGTAACTCACTTAGCATCAACCTTTCTAGGAGCATCATAATTAAGAGCCTGTACGCTGTCTGAAGTCCCTTTAGTGGTTGGGTCAATGATTATACCTAGCAACGCTAAAATACTTAAAACGGTCTCTGAAATAGCCGTTACTTGGTCGTTATAAATTGTAATATCGACATTAAAAATGCCCGCAATTTGATTCGCGAGCACAATAAGCAATGCAATTAATGACACCCAAAATTGTTTATGTTGTAAACGTACTTTCCAATTAATTTTCATGTTGTACACTCTCCTCAGTTTGTTTTTGTATACCTGCTACTTTTTCTAATACAACAATACGAACCTCATGATTATTGATACGTTTTGCTGATTCCTTTGAAGTTTCGTCAACCTCGTTTAAATGTTGGTTTAATCTGTCTATGCCATTAGTTAAACTAAGTAGCGTTTTATTTAGGTCGTTTGTAATGCGCCAAATAAATAAAAGACCTCCAATCAGCGCTGATACAATCGGCAACCAATTATTGATAGTTTCCACCAATGTTCTCACCTTCTTTTCCAAAATAAAAAACCTTCCACTATTGTAAAAGGCAAATTTTCTAGTATAAAAACAACGTTAAGCTTCTGTTTGCGTTTTAAAATCCTGTCCTGTGATTTCTTCATACTGCTTTGGTGAGATTTCTCCAAATGGATTAGCTTCCGTTTTTACTGCTAATCGTAACTGTGCTGCTGTTACCCATTTGTACATGAAAGCGATTTGCCAGAATTGCATTATGCCCCACCACCTTTCAAGAACATTACTTCTAGCTTTAACTGAGTAACTGTCTCACCAAGACTATTGATAAGTAAATCTTTCTGAATACCCTTGATTTTTTCTTGCGCTAATTGTTCTCCAAGCGAAGCAACTTGATCATCAATGCTCAACCCTGTTCCAATTTTGATAGGCTCGCCAAATGAGCCATTTTCTGTGCGTTTTTTATATTCCATTACTCAACAGCCCCCGATATTAAGTGAATTTTGTGATTCAATGATAAGTCAGTGCGAGCCATCGTAAGCTTTAAGATGATATTGTCCTTCGGTTCTGTTGCTTCATAATAGAATGTATCTTCAACTATGTTATCGTCATATGACATTGGTGCCGTATCTTCTGGTGTTAATGTTTCATACTTCTCTTGCTCACCAGCCAAGGTCATGGACAGTTCCACCTTTAAGTCCAATTCTTTATCACGCTCGATAAATAATAAAACACCCTTTGCATTCCCCTTCGGTGGCTCAATTTTGTAACGAGCAACAGATTGCAAAATAGGTGTTTTCACTTCATTTTTATTGAGTTTTATTGTCTTGCTAGTCTTAGCACCAAAATTGTCAACAACCTCAACGACAATGACATTCTCACCGACCTGCAGTTGCGCAAGTGAAACATCAAATTCCCATGCGCCATCTGGACCACTGTAAATTTCAACAGCATTTCCAGCATTAATACGTCTTGTCACTTTTACACTTGAATTAGTATCTTGATCCGAGGATGTACCACTAATTTTAAATTTATCAACATCAACGACACCACTTGGAACAATTGCATCTACAGTTAAAAGTGGTGCTCGGTTAGGCACAACATAAAGTGATTTTTCGATGATAACTGAAGGTGCTTTTTCACTATCTTCCGCCCAAACTTTTAACTTGTGCGCTACTCCATCTGCTAAGCTTCCTGTAATAGGTTTTTCACCATCATAAAGTTTCCCGGCCTTAAATATTAGTTTCCTAGTAAACGATACTGGTGCATTACTCAAACCGACTGCAAGTGCGATGCGTTGTTCATTATTAATTTGAGCATAAACAGTTACTGATTGGTTAGTATCAACATCCGATGCTGAACCAGAAATAACAAGTAAATCATTTTCGTACAATGTAACATTGTTGCTTGGTGACGATAACGACACCGACGGTGCTGTATTAGCTACAGTCAATTTGAACGATTGAGAAGTCGTCGTTTTGCCGTCTTTGGCGTCCACCTGAACTACGACATCACCCACTGATATACCCGTCATCGTTAATGTATTACCACTCACTGTTGCGGTTGCAATAGTCGGGTTACTAGATGACGTAACATAGGATAACGCGTCTCCGTCTGCATCACTAAAATAGTTAGCTAAATTCAATGTTACTACGCCGTTTTTCTTTGTTGTTTGGTCTGGTATTTGCGTAAAATTAGGCGGCATATTTACTTCTTCTAATACAGGTCGCCACCAGTTAATAGTTCCTCCTCCGGAATTGCTCAATTGGTACATAAACGTTTTAGGTGAATAATAGCCACGCATAGGTCGGTAGTCTACGGTTGGATAATCAGGAGTAGTAATTTTTTCTTGTCCCCAACTAAATGCTCTATACCAATTCCAAAATGCGTTATGTGCGCTACCTGTTGGGTAATTGTCCGTATCTCCTGAGAAATCAGAGCTTACCGGTGTAGGTAGTCCAGGGAACCCTCCCTCATTTCCGATTATTAAATCCCATTCATTGTCGGTAGGGTATGCTCCTTGTTTGAAGTCTCCTCTACTTGAAGTACCACCAGTTAGTACGCGTACTTTGTACGTTTTTCCGTCGATAGTTACATTTTTACCTGTTATAAATCCAAAATCGTTTAACTGTGACCATCCAACATATAAAATATTTCGTTCTGCTACGAGTATTTTTTTACCGTTAACAGTAACTTCTCTCCATCTAATTCTATAAGCACCATTTGCATGACTGTCTCTAATTTCTAATGACTGCCCTGCAACGTACTTAGGAATATTACCACCATTGTATCCCTCGTAATTATAGGGAATAGTAGGAGAAAGTTGTGGTACTCCTCCCATATAAAGTGTCCCCAATAAACGTAAATCTCCGTTTGCCACGAAAATCATCTCCTTTTCGATAGTAAAAGTTATACCACTTCCACTAAATCGACGTTATAAGTCTGCCAATCACCGACACCCATCAAAGCGTTGACTGTATCAATTTGGATATTGCTACGAGCCACTTTTGCACCTTTTTTGTATGCATTTTTAAGAGCTTGTACTTTAATAGTACCTGTGCCAACTTCTGTGATTATAACGTCCTCGCTGTGCACATCATCGTATATTGTTACCTGTGTAAATGCTGTAAATCCTTCAATATTAGCAACCTTTAATTCTGTTGTACCAATCGCAACAGCCTCGATAATATCCGTCATTACTTTGTCTAAAGTGATTTTATTTGTACTTCCGTCCAAAGGATCTGCAAATGTTCCGCTGTTCCCAGGTACACGGCCATCTAGTTCCATTTGGATTTGCATGCGTCGTATAGTCGCTTCTAAAGAAATTAAATATTTTCTGTTAAATTCAATGTTTTTATCTAGATGGTTCATAACTTTTTGGTTGTGTCGTGTACCCTCTTGTAACGCTTCCCAAACAGGTAATCCAGTGACACGTTCAATTTTTTGTTTTCCTGTATTCGGGTCTATTACTGGAATGAAATCGCCTTTTTCATCGATTCGTAAGATATGATCCAAAAATTCTATTCTTTCATATTTTTCAATAGCCATTATGCAACAACCCCTTCTACAATGATGGGAATATCAAAAACATACATAAAGCCATCATTTTCTTTATAAAAATTTGTTGGACCACTCACCAAGATAGCATTATCTCTATCAAGCAATGTTGCATGTGTTACTGCACCACTGTAGTCATCCAGATAAAACATTACACGAATGATATTTCCTAACTGCTCAGTTCTATAAATATCAATATCGCGCTCAACACCATCAATTAAAAAACGCCCCTTTCGCACATTGGAAAGTAGCGTTTGGAATAATAACTTTATTAATCTTTCATGGACTTGCATATAATCACCTCATTTAATAAGAAAATGCCATACCCGTAACTGGATAAATGACTTTGTAACCGTGCGATTTTGGAGGAATATCAATCTTAGACTCACTACTTACACCAATACCATTATTTGTTGTAATTGCTTGATTTGTTATTGGATAAACAACTGGATAAACATGATTACAAGCACTTACTTTTATTGCTGGCACGTTAATTACATAGAGAAAATGCAACCATAAATTCAAAGGAATCATATCCTCTAATGTTTTCTTCAAATGATTGACATCTGTAATCTTGTTATAAAATTCAAAGTGTAACTCAAAAGTATGTGGATTCAGTAACACATTATAGTTTTCTTCACCGCATAAAGAATTTAATAACTGCTTTAACGTTCGCATTGTATAAGGCAATTTGTTATTAATTTTGGTTAAGATACGATTTTTTCTTTCCTCCAATGTATCTGTTGTTCGACGCTTCAACTTCAACATCTTTTCCCACAAAAGCACACCTTTTTCGTTAGTTTCGTGAACAAAACGGAATTTGAAAATATCGATTAACTGCAAACGAGCTTTGTTGAAGTTATCACTTTCAACTCGAGCAATTTCCTGAAACTCTTTAAAATCATTAACTGTCGGTGGTAGTAAAGGGTATAAATCAATCTCATTAGCTAAATAATCATTCACTAATTACACCCCTTACCGGAATTGAATTTTCGTCAATTGCAAGGTTCTCCGCAATGCCATTAATCATGGTATCACGAATATCTAAAATACCATTGATTGCAAGTGCTCGAGACTCTATTTGTGCAATCCTTATGATTGTTTGTGAATTGTCCTCCCAATCCTTTTTCAATTCTAAGAAATAATCATCGACCATCTTCTGAATATCTAATTCGAGCAACGCCCAGTCATAACCAATATCAAAAGTAATATTGAACGTAAAGTTTACTGTTGTTTCGGTAACTCCTTCCACCTTAACGACATGGCCAATAGGCGCTATACCTAAACCTTCACCTTGATTAACCTCTGGATCAATTGCCGTTTGAAGATTCTCTAACATTACAGGAGATGGCTTTTGATATTGAGCATCCATAACAACAATTTTAACGTTGTAAATCCCGTCTCGTACCCTATACATTTTAACGCCGCCTACACCTTGTAGACTATGCACCTTATCCTTATAATCTTTCCGATTACCACCGAACGCAAGTGCATCAAAGCTTTCTAAATAGCGTTTTCTTAAATCTTCTGTAGGTTCTTCATCTTCACCAGGAATTAAAACTTCTGAGAGAACTGCTGTCTGAAGGCCATCGATGTAATCTATAGGAATTAAATTCCCAAAATCATAATTACCTAAAATCCCAGCAGTTTCGCACTTCAATTTAAAAATACCTTCACCTGTTTTTTCAGTAACTACATAGTCTAAAGTATCTAAACTAAAACGAGCGCCTATAGGGACGTTAATGTTAAATTCGCCCTTTCTAATCGCTTTTGTAGCCGATTCTGGTGTAATGCCCCTATCTTTGCATAATTTAATTAAAAATTCACGAGATGCAGTATCACCGAACATTTCTCGTATCATACCGTCCATTGAGAAATACAGCTCATACAATTGTTTTGCATGTGGTGATATGGCATCAAAGATAATGGATCCTTCTCGTTTGTCTACATCGTTTTTAACTTCATTTAAAGCTTTATCCAATATGTTTTCATGGGTAATTTGCTCAAACATCAAATATCCACCTCTCTTTCTATTGGGATTTCCCCATAAACCGTATGTGCAGTAAAGGACATAAAAACCTTATTCTTTTTGTGACTGAAATTAAAATCTGATAGCTCGTTTATACGGTTATCAATTAGTAAGCATTCTTTAGTAATACGTTGTAATTCGCTGTACACATAAGGAATAGGTTTTCCGAATAACTTCGCTATTTCAGCTCCAAAGTTCCAACTATAAATAATATTTTCGTAACGCTCAGTACCCATTGCTTTGTAAATTGCTTGTTCCATCGCTTCTTTACCGTCCGTATAGCCTACAATTCTATTTCTTGCATGATCCATACGATAGGTTCGAGTTGGTTGTGCTTCTTCCTCAAAATCTATCACTAGTTCGTCATGCGAATTTTGATTTGGAATCATTCAACCACCTCTTTATCGATAATTAAATATTGTTGGCCTCCGTGAGCACGGATCATTGTTACTATGTCGCCTTGTGTTAAGCCATAATCTTTAACGGCGCGAGTCACCTTTACATGTGCTTCTTCCAAAATTAATTTTTGATCAATTTGGACCTTCAGAGGACTTGTACTAACAACAGTGCCATAAACGATATCAGTAAGTTTTTGTGAGTTTACAGCGTCTATTGCAATCTTTTTAATAAGATTTAAAATATCGGTCATATCACGCAATAAAATCACCACCAATTAGCTTTAAGTCCATGTGATGGGAAGACTCATTAAAGGTGTGCTTTACCGTTTCAACCATCATAAAATTAGCTACAGTAATATCGCCAAGGTACAATTGAACAGCAACTTGGCTCCCTCCACGAATCTTTGGATCACCGAACGCTTTATTAATGTGTAACTTGCGAGATTTCTGATTATAAAGTTTCAACATACCATCAGCTTTTGCTTTACCATTAGCTTTCTCATCGAGTTTATCGGTCATTTGCAAGACGCCCCACTCATTGATTTTGGAACTATCTTGAGCAATATAAATTTCGCGTTTGCCTGTCTTCTTATTTTCACGAACTAATTTGATCTTGTTATATGTGTTTTCATCTATTGATGTTGTATATTCGAATGATTCACCTGAGTCTATGTCAATTAACAAATCTGATTTAAGCATTTTAATATTACGTAGATTTAATGATCCGTAGTCATCGTACAACACATGCAAATCTCCTGTGTTAAGCAATGTGTCAGATAAAGCGTTATCCATGATGGTAAATAGCTCTTGATTATCTTCAACTCTAGAAGCTATAACATGCTTTGTATTAGCAACAATGCCAGTCTGAAGCTTAAAATCCTTCGCAATCATTTGAAGCACTTGAGCAGCCGTTTTATTAGCATATACATAGGTGTCTTTGTTTTTAAAGTAGCGTAGTTGGTCATAGCAAGTGACGCTGATAATGCGGTTATTGTTACGTTTTTTCGTGAAGACAAAGCCAAAAAATATCTTGTGGCCATCATAGTCAAAACGAACAGCATCACCTTCATGAAAACCGAGAATCTCATCCTTTACGATGTTAAAAGTCAACTTTCCTGGTGAACCCTTTCGATGAGTTTCCCACTCGACACCTTCCTCAACAGCGCATTCGAAAATACGACCTCTACTCATAATGAGAAGTTGTGATTTAGCCAAGTTTAATCACCTGCCCAACCTTTATAACGTCTGGATTGCTAATGTTATTTAATTTTGCTAGTTCAGTATATTTCGATCCATCACCTAGATACTTTTTAGCGATAGCCCACAACGTATCACCTTTTTTTACAGTATACGTTTTTGGTGTCTCCTTGCCTGTTGTTGGACGTTTTTGCTCTACGACAGCCTTTTGTGTTGTCGTAGAGCTAGACGCGCCATTAGACTGTGTAGTAGGCTGTACAACGATTCGTTTATTGCCGTATGCTCGATATTGTTTTAGTTGGATACTAACTGTTACATCAAAGCCATTTTCTGCTGATTCCATTATCTCGTAACTCTCTATAGCCATCGTCATATTGGTATCAAAAAGTAGATTACCATTAGGCATCATCCGATTAACGATTAACTGAAATGGCTTATCCGAGAACTTTAATTTCTCTAACTTTTCAAGATAAAATGCAGCTGGTTGAAAACCATTCGGATAAACAGCAAACGGATATTTGATGTTTGGGAGTAATACCTCAAACTCAATATCCGTTAGCCCTGGTTTCTTTATTACGTTTACTTCACCATCATTCATCAGCACAATCGTTTCGTTACGCCCATTAATTTTAGTAGACATTTCAGATGGAGCAACAGGAAATTGTACACCATCTACAAAAAAGTTATACATCTTCTGTTGGACCTCCTTCCGCTAACATATCTGCTACTTCCTCGGCACGTTCACCGAAACGATCAATAACACCATCGATGTCCATTTCGCTGTTGATATGATTTTCATTCTTCATATCGATATTGATTTCAGCTGTAGTATATCGATTGATTGCTTCTCTCTCTGCGATGTCTCGAAGGTATTTTAGATCTTCTCCAGAGCCTTCCATTGACTTCGCCATTTTTGCTGTATTGCCAGCTGTTTTGCCACCGTTACGGTTCCCCTTATCTAACTTATCACCTAAATCACCAGCTCCAGCACCTTTATTAGCATTCGCATTCTTCATTGCGTCTTCCATTGCTTTTTGTACGTTATCTGGACCTTTAACCTTCTCCGTATTTTTATCTGAGTTAAATAAATCTGCACCCCAGTTGTAACCTGTATCCCATGCTGATCCCAAAGACTTCATTTCCATTTTCGGTGCTTCCCAGTAATCAGCAGGAGTTTCGCCAACCCAATCATTAACACCTTTTTTTAATTTTGATAAATCTGCTGTTACAGATGTTCTAGCACTAAACTCACTCATTTTTCCAATGTCAATACCAGGTACTTTATTAAGAGCATCGATAACCCAGTTGATTGCTTGTATCGCCATATTAGCACCACTAATGAACATATTAGCAAGATTTGTGGCAGCACTATCAAAACTTCCAATCATACTTATTGCCATATCTAGAGCGTTATTTGCTAGGTTTCCTAATAACCGTTTTACTGCGTATACTCCGTGTTTTTTAGCATTCACAAAGAATTCTACGTAGGAAGCCCACATATTCCACATATAGGCTATTACGTTATAAACGACAGTTCCTAAAACCATAAATGCTCCAGCTATTATCCCAGTAGCACTTATTGAGGTTCCAGCAAAGTGATTTACTACGGCGATTGCTAAATAAAATATAGCAATTAAAGCGATGACTAATATAATAATCCACGTTAATGGACAAGCATATAAGGCAGCGTTTAGGCCATTTTGAGCAACAATTAAACCTAATATAGCTGCCGTTTGAGCCCACGACACCATTGTGCTCCAAATTTTAGTTGCAATGTCCTTTAGTGTTGTAAACCACGCTATCCCCATTGTTGCGTTGTACACAATTAATGCTGCTGTAACACCCCAAATAGCAGGTTCTATGATTGACCAATTGTCATAAATAAAACTTCCTCCAACTGCTAAAGTATCCAATGTGAACATGGCTACATCAGCCATTTGGTTTAAAGCAGCAATTGTATTTGCAACCACTTGTTGGAATCTATCACTATTGGCGATTTCATTTAATTTGACTAACACACCTTGAAATGCCCATAATGCTTCGTTTTTGAAACTTGTCCACAATTGAGCCCATGTCATTGGCATACTTTCGAATTTTTTATTAATATCATCAGCAGCAGCAAACATCGATGCTTTTACTATGTCAGCAGTTATCTTTCCGTCGCTAGCCATTTTTCTTATTTGTCCGATAGAAACATCTAGATAATCAGCGATAGTTTGAATTACATTTGGAGTAGCTTCGAATACAGCGTTCAACTCTTCGCCGCGTAGTACGCCACTTCCCATAGCTTGTGTTAATTGTAAAGTTGCCGACTGAACACCCTCAATATTTGTTCCTGCTATTACAAATTGTTTGTTTAATAATTCTCCGAAAGCTATGGTTTCTGCGTTAGATTTGAAAGCGTCCTTTGCATTCATGGCTAATTTAGCAACCATGTCAGCTGTATCTGAATAAGAACCTCTAGAGCGTTGAGCACTGTCAAAGATCATTTGTTGTAGTTCGTCAGTTGTTTGTAATTTATCATTTATTAAATCCAGTCGTGCGGTTGTATTGGTCAATTCGTCTGATACAGCAAAAACATTACCAACTGCTTGAAAGCTTAAATATGCAGCTGCAATGCCTATAATTTTATTTAACAATCCATCAGCTGCATTCGTACCATCTCTAATATTATTGGTAAATCTTTGTTGGGCTGCTGTAGCATTGTTAACTTCACTTTCGATTCTATTCATTGCATTTTCGGCCATCGCTAATTCTCTACGTGCTAATTCAATACTAGAGGTATCCATCATTTGTCCAGATGCCGCATGCATAGCTTCCATTTGATTAACCATCATTGACACAGCATTATGCATAGCTCGCATCGGCTGACTCAATTGATCTTGGATTTGGATTGCTGTGCGTATTGTAGCCATGTTCCCACCTCTTTTACAAAATAAAAAAGCACTCGTAATTGAGCGCTTTATTTAATATATTCTTTACCATCTAAAATCAATGAGATAACCTTGTCATCTTTGATTTTAAATTGGAATTCCGATTGTATCACAGCTCCGAATCCATTTTGAGAATCTACATAACTTTGGACAATTGTTATTCCATCTTCTTTGCCGAATTTCCATTCTGTTATATTTGGGAATTTAGCAGTGGATGGCACCTTCAAAATTGACTTTAATGAGTTTTGACATCGAATTTGTAAATCCGTCATCTCTTCTTTGGTAACTATAAAATCATTCATTTTATTTAATGTCTTACCATTTTGGAAAAGAGTATTATTTCCATATCTAATCATATTAACAGTACCATTAACATTCATATATAAGATAATGTTCGAAGCATCTTGTGAATCTATTCTGTATCCTTTTTCTCCTTTAAAATGAGCATTATCTAAACCTTCATCATGTTTTATAGTAACTTCTTCACTTACCCCAACAGAAGATAATGTTTTAATAACACCTTCCCCTTGTTCAACTGTTATATCTAATTCTCTTGCTATCTTACTTTTAGAATCTGTATTATATTTTTCTGGATTTTGAGAAATAAATATTACAGGTACTGCTATAAAAAAAATAACAAATACTAAACAACCTACTGATAAACAGCCCTTTTTCTTCATAGGTATCCCTCCTCATAAACAAATATACCTAATATGGAGAGATTTAACTATACCCTTTACATAATAATCACCCCTTTCAATGAAAAAACACCCTCAAGAGAGAGTGTTCTTTATCTAAGCTATTTCCTTATTTCTATTACTCTATTCAAAAAATACTAACTCTTGCGGAAGCGAATCCAACTCTTCTTTATTTAATAATGAAAAGAATGCAATCATAAAATTTTCAAATGAGTCGTATTTTAAAATATCGATGCCGTAGTTATTCCTAATTTCTTCAAACATTGATGTAAATGATGCTAAAGAACGTGGTTTTTGTTGTGTTTCATTCATATGCTCCTCCTGATTGGGAGTAACATCCACTTCAAATTGAAGCTATTATATGCTACAATTTATCTTGACAATAAGATTTTTGAGTGGATGTTACTCAAATTCGTATCATGTTTTAAGTTGCCGCTTAAAGCATGATTTTTTTATTTTCGGTTACTTGTTTATTGTACATACTTTTCATACACTTTCTTGCTGATTGATAAATCGAGTCGGAATTTTTCTTTTGCTATCATTAGGTCAACTGTATCGGCTAAAATTGGCTCTCGTTCAATCAACATCTCAGGTGTCATCTGACTTTTCTTTAGGGATTTCATATGTCCATGTCGACTAGAGACTGCTTTGTTAGCAATTGTATTAGCTTTTATAAAGTTCACCTTTGTTGGTTCAAGTAATGATTGATGTAATTTAGCCATCGTTTCCTTTTGATGCTCTTTATCTAGCATCCTAAAGATTTGAAAACCTTCTAATCCACTAGATTGACGAAGTGTTTTAACTACTTCAAATAGCCAATCTTCGAATGCTTCTGCCTCAGGTCTTTGCGAACGAGTTATTGCTTTATAAATCCCTTGTTCAGATATTGCTGTATACTTCCGATTCATACCCGCCAATTTGGCGGATGTAAGATATTTACTTTTTAAATGCTTTGTCATAGCGTTTGTTTCACTATAACCAAGTGCATCTGCAATATCTTTAGCAATCCCCCACCATTCACCTTCGATTTCCACAAAGCGAATTTCGTAATCTAACCATGTTTCCATTTTGATATTCATCATATTGCCTCCTTTTTAATCTCAAATAAATCGCCGACTTCACAATCTAAAAATTCGCACAATATTTCCAATGTTTGAAACTGAATACCTTTCCCTCTCTTATAAAATAAAGAGTTTAAAGTAGTTCTTGATATTCCTGTTGCTTTAGATACATCGGTAATAGTTAGCTCTTTTTCAGCTAAAATTACACGAAAATTATTTCGCACAAAATCACCCCCATTTTGCCTTCTTTATCTACATATTGTCCAATAAGCTGAACAATATGATAAATTTAATATAATCTACCATTGTTTAACTGTCAACATCAAAAGCTAAAAAAACTTTTAAATTTGTTCAGACTACAATACAATAGTCAATAAGAGGTGATAAAATGATTAAATGCAATCTAGCTGTTTTATTAGCAGAGAGAAATATAAAAATTAGCGAATTATCAAAACGAACAGGAATATCCCGCACTACGTTAACGGCACTAAATCAAAACCAAAGTAAAGGTATTCAATTTGATACTTTTGATACTCTTTGTAATTTTCTTAAAATCAAACCTAACGATCTTTTCATTCAAGAACCACTTGAATATGATTTTGAAGTAATCGAAATTCAACCCAGTAATGCTCCAAATATTTGTGACTATTATCTGGTCGTCTCAGCTGAGATACAACATAAGAATGAGTTATTAGATATGAATTTTGTATGCAAAGTTAAATTATGGGAAGAATATAATGAAATAACTCAAATTTTTATCAGTCCTAGTTATCATGATAAAATTCAAGATTTATTAAACTCGATCCCTGTCACATTTAAAGTTAGTATTGAACAAGAATTATTAGATGCAATAAAAGCGGCATTGGTAGTTGAACTTAATTTTAATGAAAACGTAGAAGTTGTTTTAAACCAATAATATTCAATATAATTATCGATAACTATCTAATTAAAATCACAACCATTATTTTTCTAAAATTTTTTTATTCACTTCAAACAATTTTTTGTTGCGACTATACAATCCTTTGTTAACTGCTTCCTATATGGAGGCGGTTTTTAACAACAAAAAAACACTCCAAAGACACTGATTATTAACTAATGAATAATCAGTAAGCCGTTGGAGTGTTTCCAAATCAAGATATGTATTTACATACATAATACATGATGGCAAACTAATTATCAATAATTTTGTTAAATCTTATTTTAATAACAAAAAGCACCACAAAACCCCGATAAATCGGTAGTCTTGTGGTGCTTCCACATATCTGCAAATTAAGTTACTTCAAAGATACGCGAAAACTAAAGAGAATGCAATATAAAGTTTTTATCTTTTTCTCTTCCCTTTACCTTTCCTGCCTTTTTTAGCTTCTTTTTCCGCCTCTTCGTCAGCATCACGCTTTATTTGTACTGCGGCTATAACAAATGCTTTTTCAAACCTTGGTAGAGCATCATATTCAGACGGCCACTTGTGCAGTTTATGCAGACAATAGTAAGCAATATTTGCATCATAGTCGCCGTCTTCAATTAGTTTTTTGCTTCTTCTACTAATTCACCCATGCCAACATCAAAGCCGTTGATTTTTTGTACAGTTGCTAAGTATTCGTCATACTCACCTGGTAACAACATTTTTTTCAATAGCTCTTTAGCACCCATTACTCCGTATGATTTCTGTAGTTCCACATCATGTAAATTAGGAAATACAGTACATTTAGCTGCTAAATCAGCTAAGTATGCTGTGTAGTTTGTTTCTGGCACCATAACACCTTTTTTACCTGGCACAGGCATGCGCTTTGTGTTGTCTTTTCGAAGTAGATCATCTTCTTCGGACGTGATTGCAGCAACTTCCCATTCCATTGGCTTTTTAGTTTCGGGATTAATAAATCGTTTCGATACGACTACTTTCTCGTTTTCTGGTTTCAATGCGTTTTGCGCTAAAAATGCAGTTAAATTTGACATGTATATCACCTTATCCTTTTCATTATTAATTAAAAAAGAGCCCACATCGTGAGCTCAAGTCTTATAACATTTCTTTTAGTGTTGTAAATTCTTCTGGCATATCCCAATCCTCAAACGTAAAGTCGATTTCGTCTTCTAGGTATTCTGCGTCTGCGTCAAGTGCAGCAATAGTGCCACCATCCATATTGCAATCGATTAAGATAGTTGTTTGACGACCAACTGTTGATGAGCCATCCTCGTTAGTCACCTGAATATCAAAGTAAACATCCTCGCCAGTATCTTTGTATCGTTTTAATAGTTTTCGGAATATCGATGTATTGAAGTAGAATGTTGCATTACCTGAATACTCAGCACCAGTTGCTTTATTACCTTTACTAATACGTCCCATAATCGGCACTTGTGTTTTCGTTTTTTCCATTTTTGCTTCTAAATTAATTAACTGAGCAAATAAGTAACGATTGCCTTCAATCGTCACATACGCTCGTCCTTGTGCACCATGAATGGCATCACGAGCATGCATGGTAGTGTTTGCGAAATACTGAAGATCCAACGGAATTAACAATTTGTTTGGTTTCAACTTGATTCCCTCCCTTACGCTACTGTTGTTGTGATATAAAGTTGAGACATCGCCACAGTAGGATTCACAACTTCGTTTACTACAACAGCTTTCTTAGAATTACCTTGCTCTACAGTTAACTCATCTTTGTTGTAATTTTGGAGTGCTCTAATTCGTTGCATTTCCATTCGGTGAGCACCAATATCATTCCATAATGAAATACGGCCATCTTGGTCATTTGGTACTTGACCAAGGTATCGAGTATTGAATAGATGAGCTGTATCGATTGCAATTTGATCAAGAACACGAATAACTTGGTTCATGCTAAAATCTTCGTTTTTATCTACTGTGAATGATGTAAATGTGTTTACATCTTCAAGGACACGAATCTCGTCACCTACACGATGGAATACATACTTACCACCATTTAAAAGTGTTGTAAGTTGAGCCTGTGTCTTTGTTTCAGAAAGATCTAGTGTGAATTCTCCGTTGTATTTTTTGTTTGTATTCGATTTATTTACAGCAACGCCAGCCTGTGCGCCAGTTGTCCAGTACACTCCATCGAATACTTCTTCATCAGTGCCGATAGCATCGTTTTGCACATCGATAATACCCTCGTGGTCTGTAGTGCCGAGTTTATGACCTACTAGTTGGAATTTTGCTCCTACTTGATCACGTAAACGTTTCGTATATTCTACATATAAAGATTTGATTAGATTGTCTTTTGATAAACAACCCAGTGTATTGAAGCCGTAAGCTTCTAATGCATCTAACGCCTCTTGGTGTGCTCCACCTGAAATAGTAGAACCATTTGAACCACCGGTTAATGGTGTACCAGCTGTTAATGTTAGTGTTGCATCTGACTTAAATATAACAAAGTCATTAGCTTTTAAATCAGCAACAGTCTCTACAGCTATCTGTTCGTCTACTAGTACATTAGCTAATAGAGTTTGAACATCAAACTTCGTTGGTTCATCCACGTTTGCTTGAATAACCATGGTGATGTCGTTGCCTCGAACACCTTTGTACTTTGCTGTTGCGTAGTCATTTTTAGCAGCTACCGCATTCACTGCAAGCTTGTAGAAAAATACTGTGATAGCATTTTTGAATACATCGCGGATGCCTTTTAATTTTGGATCAGTGTAATCATATCCAAAGATTTTTCGAGAATCTTTTTGTAAATCCTCTTGTGTTACTGCGAATACATCGCCGTCCACGCCCCAATCTAGAGGTATCGGTAGACCGACATAACCACGATCACTTAGATTTACAAAAGCACGAGCTTTACTAATAAAGTTGTGATAAGTACCAGGTAGTACTTTGTTTTGTGTTAAAAATGGACCTCCACCTAATGCCAAGTTATTTACCTCCCTTATCGAATTTCTTTAATATCCCATCCACTTTGGCGAATGAGTACGGTTTACCATCTTCCAATAATGCATTTAGTGCATCACGACGAGCCATGTATTTGTTGCTTTTTACAATTTGTGTTTTTGTGAATTCAGGTGCTTTTTTTGTTTCGTCTTTATTTGACTCATTATTTGTATCCACCACATTCACCCTTTCGTTTTTGTGTGTTGTTCTAGTGAACCCATGAAAATCTCCTCTTCAACTTCTTGTAAGTAGAAATTAAAATGAATGAAATTATGACCAATACCGTCAACGACCTCGCTGTTTGCTCCAGTACCAAGCATTAGCGAGCCATTTAATAGTGTTATTTCTTTCAGTGCTTGTTGTACCTTCAAAGTCATGTTAGACGCCTCAGATAAGCCGTTTTTAGGGAAATATTGCACATTGAATAATGTTGTTACCTTCCATCGTTTGCCGATTTGTCTTATTTGCTCAAGGTTCAAAAATTGAATTAAAAAAGCAGGAGTCTTAAACCCCTGCGGTACTTCATCGATATACTTTTTGTAATCTGCTCCGAAAGCTTCGTGAAGCTTAACGGATATAGCATTTTGAATGTCATTAATCTCCATCGAAAGCCTCCCTTAGCATTTTCATGAGTTTCTTTTCGAGAATTGCAGGAGCCTGTTGTTCAACTTGGTCTGCACTTATTGTCATCATAAAGCGTCCATTCACCCATCCTTGATGATTAGATGTGCGATGCCCAAATTCCACATACTGAGCATACTCTGTGTTGTTTATAACCTCAATTTCATAGATGGCACCATTTTGTTTTACTTGCCCAATAGTCCATCCACGTCTTAACGTTCCATCTTTAACAGGTGTACGTCTAATCACCTTGCCTAATAATCTAGCTGCCAACTCTTTAGCTGCAGCCTCACAAAACTTTTCATGATCAGCGTTTGCTAACTTAGCTAACTTTCGCTCGAATGCTTTCAACTGTCGATAATCAACACGTCCTCCTCTGCCCATTATGCATACCTCTCAAATGCTTCTAACATTATTTCTTGTTGATCCATATAAACCGCTGGCTCACCACTACGAGCGTATTCAGTGGTTTTGCCATGCTGTGTCACAATGATTTTTGAGCCTGCCGGTATATCAAGTTCAGGTGCAATAAAAAGTTTAGTGGTCTGAGCAATCACCGCTGGACCACCTGTAGGAGTAGTTGATGTTTGCTTTTCAAACGATAACTTACACTTTTGGTCAGTGAACAGCGGTACTTCTTTATGTCTAGTTACATGAGTAATCGGGTCTTCAACCTCTCGCCATACCTTAACGGTGCAAACGCCTTTATACAACGACTCTACAGCCTTTCTACGAGCACTTACCATAACATCACCCTGTAACGAACAAAATCCACTTCGTTATGCTGCAGATAAGAAATAAAAGCATTAAATTGAGCTTCTGGAGTACTGTTCGCATCGGTAGCAAATATCACATTAGTGTCACCATCTTGTACTTGTTTAGCAATCAATTCAAAATCCAGTGTGTCTATAGACAAGGCCCCCATGGACTTTTTAGTATATAAAAATTCCCCAACGACCATATCCACTGCGATTTCGTGGAGTCCTTGAGGAATTTCAGATAAATTTGTTTGATTGTTGATATGGTTCGTTACTTTCATGATGCAAAAATTCAGCATAATTTCATCTTGGCTGCTCGGTTCGCCTGATATGCTAATACCAAGTGATTTCAACCGCTTCTTAACATCTTCTAGCATGGTTTACACCATCCTTTATCCTTGAGAAATAACACGAGCAATAGGAATAGCCTTGTGATCAATTGTTTTACGAGCTGCACCATTACCATCGTTGTGTACTAATGACCAGTTTTGACCATCTGCTAATTCACCATTTGTTGGAGATAGTGTTGCCTGTGATTTCTTTTCATAAGAGATGCCGTATGGAGCAAGTACTTTACGTTGTCGACTATACAATGTATCTTGACCGCCATTTGTTTTTGGATCACGAGACATTTCATAAGGTACTTTTGCTCCAATATCTTCGAAATCAAATGCACCTTCACCAAGTACATAAGTTGTATATTTTGTATGTGCTGGATTGCCACCATCTTCTGGCACTTCTTCGAATGGCATTGAATCGTCAACTAATACAATACGACCATTCCAAGTACCAATAGATAGATCACGTTGAATACCATCAGCATCAGTGTATTGCAGATATTTAAATAAACGTAAGTTTTCTAGATTAGTAGCTACCGCTGAATGCATGATAACAATTGCGAATTTCGATTTGTTTTGACCGCATGCTTGTTGCATAGCGTTATTAAGTGTTGCTGGGCCAACTTTATTTAGTAGGTTCCCTTGGGAGTCTTCACCTGCTTTAGTGGTAACGTCATATGTGTGATTAGTTACAAAATCAAGGTTTTTAGCACCTGTCATTGCAAAAATACCGCTTAAAATCGATAACAATACATCTTGGTCGATTTCTTCCCAATAAGTTGCTACTTGTTGAGCAACATTATCCATGAAGTCTACGCCACCTGTAATATCTTCTGAGAAGTCTTTTTCAATCCAAGCTTTAGCACGACCATATACGACTACGCCACGTTCATACGTTTCGGTACTTGTTGCTGTGATGTCTGTTTGACCATCGTAGTTAAGTGCAGCACCATCTAAATTACCAAACATAGGGATACGGCCATAAGCAGTAGTTGTCTGTGAACTGAATAAACCACGAATTTCAGAACTTGGTTTCAGTGCCTTTGATTTCAATAATTCATTTCGTTTTAAGTTTGGAATACGGTCCACATATTGACCAAATGCTTGCGGATTAAATGATTTAGCATCAAATTTTGTCATTTGTTTTTACCATCCTTTTAATTAAATTTTTGCTCCTGGATTTGCTTCCTGATAAGCGACTAACTGCGAATACGTCATTTTTGATGTATCTACTGGATCTCCTCCACCATTCGGTTGTCCACCTGGTGTTGTGCCTGTGATAACTGTTTCATCAGAAGCAAACATAAACTTTGTTTCTTCATTTTCAACAAGGGCCTTCACCTTATCTTCTAAACCAACGACATTGCCATCTTTATCGATTTCAACACCATTCAAGTCTAAAAGTGCTTTTGTAGCAGTAAGATTCCGAGCCTTTGCACCGGTTAGCGCTAATTCAACAGCGCTATTGATTTTTAATTGTTTTACTTCAGCAGAATGCTTTTCAGTAGTTGCCTTGTTTTCATCTTGCAATCGAGTAATTTCTGATTTCAGACCTTCTGTAGCTTCTTCATTCTTAGCAAGTTCTTTTAACTGCTTATCACGATCATCAAGTTGTTCTTTCAATGATTTATTCTCACCATTTACTTCATCAAAGCGACTTTTAGGAATCATTGTTCCAAAACCTTCGATGATTTTATCAGCTTGTTCTTCACTTAATCCCATTGCAATTAAATCTTCTTTTTTCATTTCTATTGCCTCCTACTTCGTGTTTTACGTGCAACGGCACGATAGGTTTAAAAGCTTATTCTTTAACGTCTACAAGCTCGAAAAAGACGATTACGACAAACTTTACATAGTTCACTGAAAATAAAAAACACTCAGCCCTCTTAATTAGGAGGCTAAGTGCTCATTTCATTATATTCTTGAATGGCTTCTTGAATCAGTTTATTTGCTTCAATCATTTCATCATCGTTAATTTCACCGTCTTGAATAGCTTCGTTCAAGTGGTATTTCATGCTCTCAATACTCACAAGTTTGTGTAGCTTTTGACATTTCCCCATCGTGTACCCTCTTGGAATCAAATCAATATAATCAGGTACGCCATCAAGTGTTGGGACATATTCAAATAAGTTTTCCTTGTACACATCAGGTAAATCCAAATTCATCAATACTTCTTTCATTTGAATCACTCAACTTTCTTGAAAATCATATTATTTTTTTCGGCAAACTTTTTATTAACCTCATAAATAAATGAATCCCAAACTTCATAAATTTTTTGAGGATCATCTAATTCAGGGAAGCTTTTTGCAACTTGACGCTTAATTTTATCATACTCACTTGGAAAAAATAAATTTTTAAATATGGAACTCTTATAACTCCCTCTATCTAAAATGTACTTATCCCCATTTGCACATTCCAAAGTATATGCAGCTAGAGACTTGTATTTTACCATTAAAAATAAATCGTCACTTGAAAATGAGGTTGGACTTGGATGAACATGTGTAAATATTAAGCTGTTTTGTGGGCTTTTTTCTAAAACATCATTTATTTCTTTTGTTAAATCAACTCTATCAATATCGGATCCTTCTAAAGAGGTTTCAATCGAATTATTTTCTTTATTTATTAAGTACATTTTTTCTTTTCGCTTTGTATTCATAAATCCATTCAATTCACTGTGAATCTCGTTTAAAAGATCACTACCCACTTGATTTACATTTAAATAATTTTGCCAATTTACATTGGATTGTTTGACTGGATACACTTTACGATTACGTTCATTCGATTCATCTCGAATTTCTCTTTTAGAGGTAACGGATTTATCATTTAAGATAAACCTTTCTTTCCATTCATCATATTTCATATCAGATGGCACATAGTACACTTTACCATCAGCATCTCTTGCAGCACGTTCACCAATACTGAACTCATCATCAAAATACGGTGCTGTTGTCGTTCGACATCGAGGATGAAACGGATTTGCTGTTACCCCTGGCATGAAATCTTCTTGTTTAAAAATCTTGCCATCCATCGTTCGACATATAGAACTCGTTTTAAAATCTAATGTAGCTATAATCTCGTACTTTTCAACTTCAAGCTCATCATATGCATCCTTTTGAGCAGCAGCACTAAAAAACGCTGATTCGGTCATAACTAGCCGAGAAGCGTTAGAACGTGAGGTATTCATTTTTTTAGCTATGGAACCAATCATACGGTCTGGTGCTTCACCACGGGCCATCGATTGAATAAGTTCAGTGTGCAATGTATCAAGCAATAAGTTTCGGTCACGCCATATCTTCGCTGAGAACGTTTGACCATCAGCAGTCCAAGGCTTGCTAATGACTTTTGTTAGCTTCGTTTCGTCTAGTGCCTGCAAAGTAAAGCCAATTTCGAAAGCTTTCTGTACTTCAAATGCTGTGTGATAGTACTGTGTTTGATATGCATCTTTCATTAAGTGCTCAAAGCCCTCAATTTGTCTACCATACAGTTTTTCTACATGCTGTTGAAGTTGTATTTGCAAACTTTCCAAACGGCTTATATGGACACGAGAAGATGCATTTTCGAGTTGCTTCAACCACTTCTGGTTGATTGCGTTCTTTTCGCCATATTCGATATATTCCTCAACGGTCCATCGGAACTCTTTTAATTCATCACTTTTTAACAGCTGCTTCGCTTCATCAAGTGAAATTTCGTTATTTTTGGCAAAGCGCTGATACCATCGAGCAATATCTTTTTCAATTTCTTGCATCGTTTTGATATAAGCTTTTTCAAGATCCTTATAGTATGTTGTGCTCTTCTCATGCTGCGCTTGCTCCAACATTTCAAAACGTTTTCTCCAATAATCACGTGTTTTCTTTGCCATTTAACTCACCTTGCTTTTGTTGGAAAGTGGTGTCGTAATTATCGTACATATCCATCTGTTCTTGCTGTTCCTTCTTCTTACGTTCTAACTCCAGTTGCACATCAGAAACATAAGGATGTTGAGCAATACGAGTCTCAAGTGATAAGTCTGTTGATTTAGATAAGCTATCAATAACCTCGGATTCGTTTATGAGTATGTCTCGGTTGAAGATTGCCTTAACTGTTTCGTTATCGAAGTTGCCTTTACCTATGTGCTCCAAGTGTTTGTTAACAAACCATAGCAGCTCTTCAAACGAAGCCTGAAACTCTGTTTCAATACCATTAGCATCTAAATCAATATCTAAATACATAGACTGGATATTCATTTGATTAGGATTGTTCGACATACGATCATCTTTTGAATCATAGCCCTTACCATTCTCTACTAGTGCCTTTTTGAATAACGTGAGAATAGATTCGTAGTTATCTTTATTTACTTCAACTGTAAGTGTATCGATACCGCCCTTAACTCCGTCACTGCGTACTTTAACAGCACCGAACTTAGCAAGATTATAACGAAACTCTCCTAGATCCTGTCCATCATAGTTGTGAATCACAAGGATTGTTGAACGGGCATCTTCTTGCATGTTGTTATTGAAGTCTGAAAGGATTTCGTTGATACCATCTTGTAAGCTCTTTACTGACTTGATAAGAGGTATTTCACGGCTGTTGTATCTGAAAGGTATTAACGGCACTCGCTCCCAGTTACGCCCTTCTGAACGACCGCCTTTCGTGACATTTAAGTATGTTGCAGTTTCGCCGAGCTCTACATCAGGTATCAACTTTTCATTATCAAGAATGTATCTTTCAATCCCATCAACGGTGTAGATTTCAACCTTTTCGATGACTTCTTTCTTATCACCTTTCCATTCCTCAATTGAATAAATACGAACTGCATAATCTAATACGGTTCGTTCTGTATCTTTCCAATAAGGCAACACTTGATAGGCTGGAATAAGCATAAAGCTAAATTCTCCACGCTCATTGTAGTACGGATAAATCCATGCTATGCCATGATTAAAAGCATGTTCACCTAAGTTTCTAAGCGTTTTGTGGAATCTGTTGTTTAAAACTAGTTTAAGTGCCTTTTGGTATATCTCACTCTCTGTTTCGAGCGTTAAAGGTTTAGCGAATAGGTAATTAACCTTTTGATTCACTAACTTACCGTATTGATTGTCAACGCGTTTGTTGTTTGGCAGATTAGTAGCTTCTTCTTTCTCGCCATCCTTACCAATAACCATTCGCTTACGAGTTAAAATATTGTGGTTACCTTCGAAATAGTTGTCACCTTCAAACATCCAGCTGCGCTTTTCAGATAACTTAAATTCTGCTATTTCTTTTTCGATACGCTTTTTAAATGTGATGCCTTTTTTAGCACCTTCACCAATAATTGAATTTAATTTATCTGTTTCTGTAATAGCACCTTGAAAAGGGAAAAAACCCATGTCCTCACCTCTTTCTAATCAAAACTGTATGTGCTACCTCGCATATCTTCTTCAAATGCATAGCGCGTAGCATCAATTGTGTGGTTATCCTTATCCTCTAAACGAGCGATAGGATTACCGTCCTTATCCGTCTGGTAATCAATATTCTCAAATTCTCTTGCGATATTTGGTGTTCTTAATGGATCAATACAAATGAAATCTAAATCATCGAGCCATTCTTCGCCATATTCCACGCTGTCAGGACCTTTCTTAACACCGTAAATACGTGGTATTCCTTGTTCGTCACGTAATTCAGCGATAGACTTCGGTTCCGCTGAATCAGCTGCTATCCGGTCTGATTGATAGCCTCTAACTTTCAATTCCTTGGCTAGTTTTCGATTACTGATTTTCACGCCATAGATTTCATCAACAGCATAGATACCGTTTTTCTTTTTGTCATAATGCCAACGGACAAATGCTAATGGATCCGTTGCATATCCAAAGTCGTTACCATTTCGGATGTTATCAAACGATGCAACCATTTCATCAGTAATCGAACCTGATTCAATTTGTAGATTATCGAACGGAACAACCCCACTTCCTATTGCTTCACCGAGGTATTCCCAACGATATTTTAACGGCTTGTTTTTCTTAACATTTTCTGCTTCTTCAATAAACTTTTTCGATAAATGCGGATTTCCTAAATACGTAGAATGATGAACATAAGTATTATCATCAATCATTGAACCCTCGTACTTCTTGTTCACCCACGACTGCTTACGCTTCGGTGGATTGTAAGAATAATAAAAAGAGTAGTCAAAAGGGTACGCTTGCTGTCTGTCAGCTTGCGAAAAGATCTTCCCTTCCAACTCCTCACGTAGAATCGAGTTTTCAATTGTTGTTATATCATCTTCACTTTTAAATTCTGCTAATTCTTCAAACCATGCTATGGCCAATGGGAAATCTGCATCCTTAATAGATTTAATCTTCTCCGGATCATCAGCGCCAGCAAAATAAATCTTGTTCCCTCTGCCTAAGTAAGTGATTTCGAGCTTGGAATCAACAAAACGGAATTGATCACGAACTCCCATGATATTTGCCGCAGCTTTGAAGTTAGCATAAACAGACTTTAGGATTGTATTTTGTACCCTACGAATACCAATAGCTGACACTGGGTATTCCATGATGTCTAATAAGATACGCATTGGAATATGAAACGACTTACCAGAACCACGACCGCCTTTTAAAACATAACGTAGATGCTCTTTTGCTCTGGAAGCACGCCAAAATGGTTTGAATTGTTCTGTAATGATACTAGCTATACTTATACGTTTGTCAGTCATCACACATCATCCACAATCACCACTCGAACTGATTTATCACGGTCTTTATCAAGATTAGTGATTTCTACTTTTGTCTTATCAATATTCAACTGCATTTGTTCAAGCTTAAGTCTACGTTCATCATCAGCATCAGCCATCTCAACAAATTGACGAATAGAAGAACGCAACTCCCCGATTGCTCTTGATTGAGCAGTGAGTAGTTGCGCCTGTCGTTCCCATGCGAATTGGAAGTTGTATTCGACTTCCTCTCCCCATTCTGTATCCTTATGTTTTTTGAGCTCCTTAATCATTTCGTCTTTCGATTCAACATGCATGATGCGTTGAGCACGAATAATTGCAGCATACTGAATCTGTATTTGATCCCAGATTAAATCGGCTGGAGAACGTTCGTTCATTGCTTCCATGATTTCGAGTGTTTCTTCAGGTAGGAATTTAGCAAAGAACCCGTGTGTTGTTGCGTTCTGATTTTGCTTAGGTGCACCATGCCCCTTAGCGTTGCTATTACCTACAGGAGCACCACGACTTCGTTTAGTAACGTTACCATTGGATTTAGTAACGTTACCTTTCAATTGGTCATCCCATTTATCTTGGTTCTTCCACTTTCGAATTTGAGAATCGGATAATTCCAATTGCTCTGCAATATCCTTCAAAAGCATTTGCCCTTTGCTTTCTAGCCACATTTGAAACGCTTCATCACGTTTCGGATTCCTTGGTCTAGCCATATCTCATACACCACCACCTCCATCATTTGTTTGTTTTGTAATCACCCCATTATGCTAGTTGCTTTGTGAAATAAAAAAGCATCCGTTTTAAATGACGAATGCTTTTTATGACTATTTAAAACTATCCATTAATAGATGTTTTAACAGTAAATCAATATTTTCTTCTGTTACTTTTTCTGGCTTGTTATCGCCGTATTGTATACTGCCTCCGTTATCGTTTATATGAATTTTCACCGATAACTCTTCTTCATCTGTTACTAAATTTCTTTTTACGACGCGTATTGTATCAATATCTCGCCCAGGTAGTATAAATTCAGTTAAAAAATTTATTTCAATATTACCTACACGCACAAGTGATTGATCTTCGATGTAATATAAATTTTCATCAATTCGCTTTAAAGGAGATAAAACATTTTCAATTTTATCAATAATTAATTGTCTTGCTAACAAAAAATTAGACATACAATCCTTTAAATAGTAATCTTCTGCCGTTTCATAAAAAAGGTTTTTCCAATTTTCCATAACCTCACCTCCCACTCAATAATAGAGTGAAAAGGAAATGTATGTCATTAATATATTTTTGATATAAACGTTCGAAGCCTTAATCTTTTACTTTAATCTAGTCAATAACTTTTTCTTTGTTTCTGATTGGAAGGAAATTTGTTCTTTCCATACTTCAATAAAAATCTTATTACTATTCTCCAATATTTCAAAAGCTTCTTCAAAATTGAAATCATTTTTTCTAACACTTAATAATACTTCTTTATATTCTTCCACAATATTAAAAAAATCATTGAGGTCAAATTTGTTAAATACTATATTGAAATTTGAAATAATGTCTATTAATTTTTCTCTAAATTTATTGTTAGATTCCATTGCAATATCTCTATTTTTTACAATTTCATCTATCGAATATTCAATCTGATTTAAATGCATAGCTTCTTTTATGATCACTAATTCCATCATTTTGTTATGTGTAGATACAAATAGTGTTTGTAATTCTATTAATTTTTTATAGAATTCATCATTTTCACTTAGTTCATACTGTATCTTTATTCTCTCTTTTTCCATTCTATCTTGTTCAACCATCATCTGTTTTTGTAAATTAATTTGTTCTAAAAAAGTTCGTTCTGACAGTTTTTTTTCGTGTTGAATGATCATATAAGTAGTGAATATTACAGCTATACTTCCAACAATCCCTCCGAAATAACCTCCCCAGAATCCTATCCAATCACCAAAATTCGCTTCGGAATCTATCTTGTAATTATTACCAATAAAATTAATTGTAAATGGTAATAATAGAATTACGATTATTAAAATACCGACATAAACTTTTTTCAAAATATCAACCTCCCATTCTATAATAAAACGAAAGGTATGTACAAAACCTTAATAAAATTTTGATTAAACTCTCAAAACCACACCAAACTCTGCCCTATCATCACAAAATGTTTTGGCTGTTTGATGCAGTTTTCAAAGCAAAAGAAAAAGCCTCCATCCTAAGATGAAAGCTTTGTTATTGTAGTAATTGTCGAGTTAGCTCACTTTTAGAACCGTGGTAGAACTGCACCACGTATCATGTAAATAAACGAATTGTATTTTAGTTTTATAGTGCGTATCCGCGCACTTGTTGCTTTGTAAGTTTGACTGAATTATGGAAAGTGACGAAGTTCACATAAAAATCACTCCTTCTCAACATTTTTTAACCAAAAGAAAAAGACGCAAAAACACGCCTTTAATCTTTCATATACAATTTTTATTCCAAATTTGATTTATTGTTATTGTTATTGTTATTGTTATTGTTCTTTAATACACTTAACAGATATAACTGAATTAAAACCACGTTCCTCATAAATACGATAAAGCCGTGTAAAATCAAAAAACTCCATCCTGTAAAATAAATCCATTTAGATACAAGGAAAAAGTAATAATTTAATTTCAATCCAATATCCGCCTTAAATATCGGTTCAATAACGGAAAGATGTAAAAATCCCCAAATTAGAAGTAAAATATAAATAGAGATATTATAAACATAAGTTGATATAATTTGATTCATATTATCATATGTTTCATCTTTATTTTCTATTTTAGTAAATGCCTTTCTACCGGCAGACTCCCCGAAAGAAGCGATTAGCGCCAAAGAAGTAATATTAAATCCTATCTGGATAGCTATAACTGAAGAAATGTTCGAATTAATTGTTGTTATCCTTGTTATTAAAGATTCATCTTTAAAAGAAAAATATAACAATGCCGATGAAACACTTAATATTAATGGCAACATGATTTCTAAGAAAAATCTCTTCTTCTTCATTCCTTGTCTGTAGCCAGATATTACTCTTTTTAAATTACTTTGCTCCTGCTCTCTCTTCTTCCTGTGTCTCTTCAGTTTTATTGATCGCGTTTGCGATTTCTTGGATTTTCTTTTGAACATTAGTATCATCCTTTATGAAAAATGACTGATCAAACTCCTCTTTATCAACCAAAGGATTTTTATGCAATATTATACTTTCCATTCCATTAAATATATCATCTAAATTAGGAATACCATTTCCATTAATTTGTACTTCTATATCAAATTCTCTAGTAATTGAATCTGGTGTAATTTTCTTTGTAGCTCCTGATTTAGTTACACCCTCTATTGCATAATCATCATATTTTTGAATTTCCATCATTCTGTTAAAATATTTTTCAAATGTTTTCACCATGCCATTTGGTGATTTATTTTTTATCTTCATTTCGATGTCATATTCATCTATCTCATGATCGTTTAGTTCTTCTTCTAATTTCTGAATTACGTCGTTATTAACTTGTTTATTTTCTGAGGAATTAATATATAATATTCCACTTTTTATAGTTTTAAATTCATTTAGTTTTTCAATAAAATCAATTGGAGGCAAAGAATTAATTGCATAAAATCCTCTTTTATATAAAGATGCTTTATTAGCAAAATTTTCTCTATTAAATTCCTCTATATAAGGGAAAATAAGCTGTCTATGCGAATATAAAAATGATTTCAAAACAGATCTTGAAAATACATGATTTTGTTTATCCTCCTGTACAAGCAAAAGACCTTTTTTCTTATCAAGAGTAAAATGAATTTCACTTTTCACTCCTTCGTAGTGTTCAATAGTATTCATTTCCTCTTGAGTCTCGATATTTATTGTAGTTTTAGGAATACCATGTCTTGCAGTTGTAAATATCCCTTCCATCATATTAACATTATTAGATTGCTTGTATTCTACTAGATTTAATGTAACTTCATCATTTTTATATTTTCTTTTATCTAAATCAATTAACAGAATTGAATTAAAAAACAAATCCATTAATTCATGATTGTAATAAAAACCATGTTTTAAAGTATCATTTAACGTTATATCATTTGATATTTCAAAACCTTTAATTTTCATTCTTGTCTTTTTACCTTTTTGAGTAGCCATTCTTTCATTCCCCTTTAATTATATGAATTTACCACTAAAATCATACATTATTTGGGTATAACAGTAAATACATAGACACAAAAGGAACATTTGTTCTCTTTATATTAGCTCATTTTATCTACAAATTCAACCAAAAAACACCAAACTCTTTAAAGGGGATTAAAAGATTTTGGTGTTTTATTTTTAGCCTTTTATAATAATTAAGATACCTAATCTCTTAAAAATATGGGCCGGCCATGTATGTCATGCTCCGAATAAATTTATGGAGCGCTGGTCGGTCGTCGGTCTGTCTTTCCCTAATAATTAAGATTTTAGAAATACCAATGCAGGAAAACCTTACCGCGCCGTCCTTCCTCACATGATACATTATAGGTTTATTTCCTATCAAACTTACGACATATTCGGCATATCGGACATTTAAAGTTATAATATGCTATTGTACATTGTCATTCATATATAATAGTCGGCTGTGGTTTACCCTTTTTCGAAACAGTAATGGAAGCTCCTATTTCTGAATTTCCGGAAGAAACCGGTGATATTTGCTTTGCTGGATATGAAATACCATTTACTCTTACTTCCTTAATAAATATATCCTTATCTTGGTCTTTAAACTTCTCATTAACTTTTTTAGCTTCTTCTTTCAACTCCTGAACTTCGGCAACTTCTGAAGGTATATTTTCAATTTTCGATGTCAAAGAACTCATTTGACTAGCCATTTCTTTATGACTTTCACCTAATTCATTAACTATCTCCATTAATTGAGTAATTGTATTTACACTTTGCTCATTATATCGCTCAAGCACTTCTTCAATTTGGACACTTACTGTCTGTAAATTTTCTACACTATTCTTCACATCAAATATATTACTTCTTTGACCAGCAACATCGATTAAAGTAATCACAATGGCAATAACTGCTAATAAGATTGACGTTAATGTAGCAGCAAAATTCAAATGTGAGCCTGCTTTTATTGATTCCCCAAAAATATATGACAATAATAGTACTATCAATCCTCCAGTAATTATTCCTAAATATATTAAATGTAGAGCGTCAACCTGTTTTCTCCCATTCTTTTTTTTCTCTTGTTTTTCCATAATCCTATTACCTCCGAAATCGTAATTCCTAATATTATACAATACAAGAAACTATTTTCGTATAAAAATAAAATCGCACCCCATAGGTTATTGGGATGCGATTATTTCTTAAGAAACCTTATTACATGTAGAATCCATTATTTCTAACATTTGATCCACTATAGAATCTTTGATGCGTCTAATATGTCGTTCCGAAAGTTTCATATGATTTCCAATCCAAGCAAAGCTTTTTCCTTCTAACATCCAATGTAGAATCTCTATATCACGAGGTTTTGTAATATATTTCATACGATTTTGAATTTCCTTGACCTTACGCTTGTAATCCAAAATAATACGTGTTGAATAAATTTCTCGACGTATTACATCATTAAAAACTGGATCACTATTACTCCCTTGTCCTTTCGGCATGCCAGCTTCCTCTCCGTATTGAGCTGTTGCCGACTTAATACCATTGTCTCCCATCTTTGTTACTGCATCTCTATGGATCTCGAGTGTACTCAACATCCAACGATAATCCTTTAAAGCTTGTTCGATTTGTTCTTTATTCATTTCTTTTTGCCCTTTTAACATAGGTTTGCCCTCCTACGGTGTGTTATAATAATTTTGAGAAACCTCAAAGGGCATGACCAATTCTGAGCTGTAGCGTCTGAACACGCTGCGGCTTTTTCTTTTCCGAATCTGTTTGTATGCTATAATTTGGTTAAAAAGGAAGTAGGCAAAATATGTTCGATTTTTCATTTATGTTTGAAAGTATAGCTAATATCATTTCTATCTCTTGGAATGTAGTTGTTTTACCATATAAATTAGCCTGGATAATTATTGTCTTAGTTGTTCTTGCTTGGATTCTTTCAAAGAAACCTAGATCTAACTAATCCTTAAAGTTTGGTAGGTTTATTCCCACCAAACTTTTTTGTTATATGCTCTGAGTTGTTTAACTTCCTTGCGTACTGTATTCATGCGTCATACCTCCAACGCATCCAAGTAATGCAACGTATACCCATCCTTTGACTTAACCTCAATACACTCGTTTTCAAAAGTTTCCCAAGCAATAGATTTTCTACCACCATTTTCACGCGTCTCCCAAGCCTCTCTTAGCGTTTCAAACGGAAGTAAGTAGTATTTGTCGTGAAGTTTGAAATAAACGATAAGGAAAGCAATAGCACCTTTTCTGTGCCATGATTTTAATAGCTCGTATTGGTGTGTATGGATGCTATCTAGAGGTAAATTTGTAATACCCGTTTCCTTGGCATCGAATATAATCGCTTTGCCTTTATATACGCCTGAATAGTCGACCCAAGTTGCTTTCTCTAGATGCCCAGTGATTCGGTTTCCTGTGTTATTTAAAATCTTTACTGGCGTAGGTATTTTCCGTACATCTGCTACACCTGTATTCCGATATTTGTTGTTTGCCATGTCGATAATATGTTCGAGATACCGCGATTGGCGTATGATTTATTTTTTACTGCCATGATTGCCCTCCAGCTAACGCTCTTAGAAGTCTGCTGATAAAACAACCTAACGCCGTTCTACCAGCAGCGTGTAATTAATCCTCAATCATATAGTTGATTAATAAATTTCTCAGAACGGTAAATCATCCTGATTAACCTCAATCGGTCCCTTACTATTTGCAAACGGATCTTCATTACCTTTTGTATAATTTGGCTGGTTGTTATTACCGCCATATCGCCCTTGTGAACCGCCTTGATACGTTCCACCTGTATTTGTCCTAGATTCGTAGTTTGAAGTGCTCTGTGAGCCTACTGTACCGTTCTTTGGCTCTAAAAACTGAATGCTGTCGGCTACTACATCTGTAGTGTAAACGCGTTTGCCATCCTGCCCTTCATAGCTGCCTGTTTGGATTCGCCCTTCCAAACCTATTAAATTGCCTTTCTTCATGAAGTTTGCTAGATTCTCAGCTTGTTTGCGCCATGCAACGCAGCTAATGAAGTCTGCTTGTTGCTCACCTTCGTTTTTAAATGGTCTGTTGACTGCCACTCGAAACTTACATGAGGCGATACCATTTGGTGTATATCGTAACTCTGGATCAGCTACTAAACGGCCAATTAAAACGACACGATTTATCAATTTAAAACCTCTTTTCTTTTAGCAATTCCTGCTTATACATTGTTTTCTAAGTATCTGAGAACTTCCTCTAACATGTTATCTGGAGTAACTTCCAACTTTTCAGCCATTACTCACACTCTCCTTTTTCCCAAGCATATCTAAAACCTTTTGTCTCTCAGCCTCAAAATCTATAGTATTGCTATTAGATTCAGTAACTGGTGTAGGATCTTCTTCATTACGTTTGTTGAACCACTCTGGAACTACTTCTGTTCGACCCTTAGGCTTTTGATAAGAGGATTGATTAGACTGTTGTCGCTTGTTTTTCTCCCTCTCTTCCTTAGCCTTTAGTTGCTCAACATTCGTTATAAAATCCTTTCTCCAATTCGCTAATATTCGTTCTGTATACTGCATTGGTTTATTCGGTTGTTGAAGTGCTGTGATTTTCATAGCTTCATAAACAAGTGCTGGATCATTTTCACGAGTCATGTGTTCAATGCATTCACAAATGTAACCAGATGCTCTTTGAATGTTTTTATCATAGAATTTTGTTAAGAATGTTAATTGTTCCTCAGTGACAGACGACTTACCGACCTCCCTGTCTGTTGTTTGTTTTTCTTTTTTATTTTCTTTTTCTTTTTCTTTTTCTTTTTCTTTTTCTTTTTGTCCACGTATCGTTGACGTATCGTAAGAACCCGCATCATTACTGGATTCTCCATTTTCTGACGTAACGTTATGCGTATCGTGTGACGTATCGTAGTACGACTCGTAGACGATACGTACAGAATCGTTCGAGATTCCTTCGCCTACCCATTGAATCAATGAAGTATCTTTCACTTCTTTTAGTTCTGATTTCACACAATCTAGAATCGGTTTGCCTCCGCGATTCAGATTGTATTTGCCCCAGTTTTTAATAGCTATTTCACGAGTTTCTTCATTGTATTTAATAATCTTGTGGTGGTCTCTGAAGCGTTGTAGTAATGCACCAGCGCTTTCCATTGAGTAGCCCATATCGAAAGCTATTTGCTTTTTAGTAATTTGATAGATTCCAATTTGTGTCGTACTTTCATTTGTCAGCAAATACAGGAAGAAGTACTTGTCCTCTGCTGTCATTTCCTCAACCACACGAGGATCGTTCCAAAAAGTTGTGTAGACGTATCTGTATTTAGCCATTTGCCCTCGCCTCTCCTTATGTCGCAATATTCAAATTTTCAATCATGAATTTATTCATAAAAAACCTTCAAACCTCTCACAAACCGCGAAACTACCACTCACTTTGATAATTCGATAGTTTGGATACCTAGTCATGTATTGCAGCACTAAGTGTCTTGTTTCGTCGTTATCCTTCGCCTGCTCAAATATCCAAGCAGGCAAAAGGACTTTGTGTGGTACGTTATTCATCTACACAGCCTTTGGTTGTAATTGATTAATAAAATCAATCAGTTGGCTTGCTTGAGTTTTTGTCAGTGATTTGTTTTCAACGTTTGCTGGAATGTTAAATGATTGTTTCGCATAATCAGTTACTTGAGAAACATCAGTGTTTGTACGCTTCGCTGCTGTACTGATAGATGAATTTAGAGCTTTCAACTGTGCATCAGATATCAAGTTATTGTTTTGTCCACCTTGCTGTTTAGGCTGTGAATTCTGATTAGGAATTTGAGCACCGTTGCCATCATCATCCTCATCGCTTGTGATTCCGAATATCGCCGACAACGAATAGCGTTTTAAGTAAGTAATAACTGATCCTGCACCCTGTGCATCTTGTTTAGCTGGTGTAGCGAAAATCGGTTCTGATTCAATCCACTCACCTGATTCATGCATAAGTAATGTTGTTACACCTACACGTCCATTAGCATCATTTAAAGGGAATTGAATGAATGATAAGCCGAATTCTCCTGAAGTCTCTGTAATAGCCTCAACAACGCTTTCTAGTGGTACATATTTGGATTTGAAGAAAGGGTTGTTTTTGTCTTTAAGAGGCTGTTTAACCTTGGACTGAAACTGCGATAAAGATTTAGCTAATGCTGCAATTGATTCTGATTTTTTCATTAGTCATCCACCTCCACTTTGAATGTTGTTGTTCGTGGTTTTACTATTACCCCTGGTACAGCTTGTCCATCTGCATCTACAACAATTTGTTCTTCACCATGTTGCACAACTTTAAGCGTTTTTTTGAGTTCGCCCCACTGCAATTTTCGAGAAGTACTTACTTCTACATAAGGTAATTGGTTAGCCACTACATAATTGAATAACTCTTCATCATCTAACCTTTCTGGCTGTGCTTCATTTGTAATGGATCGCACTCTACCGTATGGAGTAACAATGCTTTTTTGTTCAGAATCGTTAGCTAGAACTTGTGAATGATATTCAAATATTTTCTGTTCAAAGAAAGTAATATCACTCGCCAATCCTGCACTCACTTTTTTCTCCCAAGCATTAATGCGCTCTCGTTCTGCATCAGCTAATGATTTAATTTCATTCAATTTTGTATTGGCTGCATTGATTTTTCGTAATGCCCAATTCAGTCCATTAATATCTTTAATGACAATTATCTGTTTTTCTTGTGGTTGCATTTCATAAAGTTCATGTAATTCTGTTTCCTGCAACAAGTTCATTAAAATGCCTCCTTTGATTTGTATTTATTAGGACCATGCGTTATAATTTGAAAAATGATATTTGGCATGGTCCTTACTTAATCCTTTCCGGTGCAACGGATTGGATTATTTTTTTGTATGAGCAATGCCATAATGCTCCTCCACGTAAGCAATAACCTCTGAATCACTCATATCGTAAGTTGAATCATCCTTATATCCTGTAGCCAAGTAATCACTGATGTTGTCGATGTGTACGATCGCATCACCAATCTCGAAATACACGTCACCAGAAGCTATGAAACTACCAAAATCATCGTGCATTTCAAAGCTTACAGTTGGCTCATAAGGTGCTGTTGGATACTCAATGCGACCAAGTACCATTGGATTTTCTACTTCTAATAGAACATTCACGCTATCGCCTCCTTTTGTTTTCGTAATACTTCCGCATAAGACTTTGTTACAAAGCTCAAGTAACGTACATTGTCCTCAACTGCCACTAAGGTGTAGATGATTCCAGTAAATTCACTGATGATGTCATACTCAGCAAAGCGTTCTTCAAACACTTCTGTATCTAGAAGGACCTCTTGCATTCTTGGCTTAAACGGTGCGATACTCATGTTTTCTCACCCTCTTTCTGTATGTATTTGATGGAATCCCATCAAGCAGTTCATAATATGTTTGGTTAACCAGACCAATTCGAGGAGGAATTATGAACTGCTTGACGAGAGCGAGTTTCGACTCGCAAACGTCTGATTTTGTGGTATAATACATTTGTATAATTTAGTTGCTGTTTAATCCCCCAAAGATTATGCAGCTTTTTTATTGCCATTTAGTTTTGCAAGCACTTTTTTGTCACAATAAAAATGTACATATACTAACCTTTGTCTAAGCGTCATGTGCCTCCAGGCTCTAACTTTGATGCGCATACTTCTTCATCACCTCGCTTAGTAGACCTCTATCTTGTAAATCTTTGATAACCCAAAGGAAATTTTGTTGATCTTGTAAATGTGCTTTTAGTCTTACGATTTCGTTTGTTGAATTCTTGATTTTTCGCATACACTCCGCTGATTGGTGATAATCTCCACGTTTGTTATGCACTCCAATAGCTACTAATAAATCCTCGTTGCAAGCCTCTAACTTTGCTATCTCTAGCTTCAATTTTTCTACAATATCCATCTGAACAATCCTCCTATAAACATTGGCATCATCGGCATTAACTGAGTTACGGCATTTACAGTATCCATTCCGAATAATATTGCGGCTGCTGGCATTTCAGAGTTTGTTATGTTAATCCATTTTAAAAATGTTGATAAATCTAAAACCTTTCTACCACTCTCATATTTGCTTACACATGATTGTGTTATATTTAATTCTTCCGCAATATCCTCTTGAGTCATTTTTGCTTTCTTACGAAAGAGTTTTAACAATTTTCCGTGTTCAAGTGCATCGAACATAATTACGTCCTCCTCAATATTCCGTATTGGAATAAATTCCATTGTGGAATACCAATTTCTCTCAAGTTAACTTAATATAATGATAAGAGGTAGATTTGCCCCTACCTCTTACTAGATTGGTAGTTTGACTTGAGGCCATTTGCCCTGGCCTCTCCTAAGCCCTTAATAATCTAAGACTTTCGTTTTCGCTCACATAAATTCCCAAGCGCTCATTCATATACATCACATTATTGTCTCGCCATTCTAGTACTTTATCTCGTGGATAACGAGCTGTTAATGCATGACACTTTGGGAATCCATCCATGCGAATTATCTTCTCTACAGTCGGTAGTTCACATTGGAATATTTTAGCAACGTGTTCTTTTCTTAAGTTTGAAGGTAGAAGCAATTCAGATTTCATAGCTTCTCTACAATCTTCAACTCCCTGCTTGTAAGCCTTTTGAAACAAGTCGACTAATTCGGCGTTAAGTAATGCGTCTTTCAGTTCGTCTATAGTTAGATTCATTTTGCTAACCTCCTAGCGAGCAGTACATCACTGCACAATTCGTAATTGCGGTTTATTGTTACGTTCTATCACCGGGACAATGCCTTTAGACTTCAAAATGTCGTACAAAAATAATCGACCTTTTTGAGTCCACTTAGTATTTAGTTTTGTATCAGGACTACCATTTGAACGTGTAATATCAATGGTTTGTGAATGAGTAAATCCTTTGTCGTGATATTTACTGTATAGAAGCCATTGACCTCCTTGGTTATATTGCACACCCAATTCGTGAAGTTTGTTGTTCATTGCTTGTCCGGACATACCGTAATCTTTGGCTATTTGTGTAATAGTCATTAACCCTTTGCTGTTCAAAATTCGATCTGTGTAATCAGCTTTCGGTTTCATTTCACCGATGATTTGATCTTTTTGTTTGTTAGCTAATTCAAGTTGTTCACGTTCTTCTTCTTTTTCGAGTAGAGCGATTAAGGCTTCTTTGTAAGTAGAAGGCAGATTAAATTGTGGTTTACTAAGCTGCTCTTCCATTTCTTCAAAACGAATGACATATGCTGCTGTGAATAAGACACCTTTTTCTCCAGTCATTTTATTGGCAACCATGTCACAACCTTTTTTTGTGAGTAGATAGCAAGGCATTTCTTTATTTTGGCTATTGCGATAAGTGTGGGGTATGAAGAAATTCGCACTCCCCAAATTTGGGGCGTCCTCTAAAATCTCGATGTACCCTTTAATATCTCTGATTAAATGGTCATGACGTTTCCCGACCATTTCTGCCACATCTCGACTATCTGTTACCAATTGACTGTTGAATGGAACTACTTTTAATTGATTCATGAGAAGACCTCCTATGTTTTAAAATTCCCCAATCTGCTAAACTATTGGTAGATCGGAGGTAAGAATATGAAATTAAACAATATTATGGTTTGCGAAATTATTACAACTGTTTACAAATTAGGTGAAGGTAAATACTCATTAGAAGACCTTCACAGCCAACCCCTTTTAGAAAAATATCAACACCAAGAGTTATTAGAGACTTTAGATATGATGATTTTCTTACAACTTCTAATCGGGGAAAGAATGAATAGATTTAATTTTGAAAATGTATCTATTACTTCTCTACATGTATATGGATTTAAAATTGCTAGAGTTTTAGAATCTACATTACCGCGCCTTGAACTAGAAGGCTTTGTAAAAGGAAATCCTGATTTAACAGTTGTTGATGTTCACGAAAAAGCTAAGGAAATACTTAGTCGATAAACCAATTGGACCGGCAATTTTAATTGTCGTTCTCATAATGAAACCAGTAAAAATAATTTAATATTGCTTCTGTTTGCTCAGAAGACAAATTATGTTGACTTAACGATTTTCTTAAAGACTGCAGAACTTTGTTCACTACATCTGCATCAACTTTTTTTAAAAGTTCAGTTCTTCTTTTAAAAAGTTCATCATGTAGTAATTCAAGCTTATTTTGCTCCACAACTACACCCCCTTTCGTTTTATATAGATAGGGTGTTAATAAGGAAATGAATAGACATATTGTCTACTAAGAAACATTCGTTTTAGACACTTCGTCCAAAAGTTGTTTAAAAAAAATTTCATCTACGCTACAGTTGAATAATTCAGCTATATTCCCAGCGAGAATAAAGTTTGGGTTTCTTATTCCACTTTCAATTTTGTAATAGTGAGAAGTAGAAATACCTAATATTTGAGATATTTTCTTAACACTTAATTTCTTCTTCTGTCGAAGAGTTTTTAAATTTGATCTCATTTCTTCACCTCAGTTCTGTTGGACTTTTTGTCTCTTGAGTTAAATATAATGGACAAAACGTCCAAAGTCAACTATTAATTACACATTTTGTCCAAATGCAAATATTTATTGGACAATAAGTGTAAAATTTAATAAATCAAACTAAAAGGAGAACTCTTATGTTTCATGAAAGATTAAAGAAATTAAGAGAAAACGAAAAAATAACTCGTGAACATCTAGCTAGTTCATTAGGGATAACATATTCTGCATTATCTAAATATGAGACTGGGAAAAGAGAGCCTGACTTTGAATTACTTCAAAAAATAGCTAATTATTTCAAAGTAACGACAGATTATTTACTTTGCGTTAGCGATGAACCTTCTCCGGTTAACCACAAACTTGCAGGTATTTCAGATGAGGATTACAACAAACTAAGTGCATACCAAAAAGAAGTTATCGATTTCTTTTTAACTAGAGAAAATTTATTTTTCAAAAACCAACCAGAGAATATGCTTGATGCACTAGAACAATTCGAAGTGTTTTATGAAGTGTGGAAAAAACAACAAGAAAACAAGAAGTAATGTTACAAGATTTTATGTAATTCCCAAATAATTATAAAATTCACCTTTCCTTTGGTGAATTTTTTTGTTAATATATAGGAACATTTGTTTGCAAAAGAGGGGAATTATGACTTTTATTTACACTCATTCAGAAGATTACATTCGAAACCTTTATTCAAGTATTAATGTCACTACTCCAAAACAGTTAGATCCACGAATAATTGCACCAAAACTTGGTTTAACATTACTCTATTTACCTATTGATTCAATGAATTCTGGAAATGTGATCTCTATAGACTCACGATTATCTAATGAGGAACAATGGCAGGATTTTTGCCACGAATTAGGTCATGCGATTTTGCATTCTGGTAATCAAGTCAAAGCTATATCTCTTTTTAGGGAGTATCAGGAATATAAAGCAAACAATTTTGCTTTACAAGCATGTGTACCAACTTTCATGCTAAAAAAAATAGAACTACCTATAGATGAAGAAAAAGCTATTAATATGATCCAACTACTATTTAATGTTAAGTATGAATTCGCTCAAAAACGTCTAAATCATTACCTTAATAATCATTTTTTTGACGGTTATTCTCTTGCTGAAAGGAGCAATTATAGTGGGATATGTTAAACAAATAGGAAAAAATAAATATTCATTATATGCAGACCTAGGGTATCGAGGGAAAAAACGCGTCCGAAAATATAAAACCGTTGAGGCTAAAAATGAAAAAGAAGCTAAACGTTTACTTATATTATTTGAAGAAGAGTTATCAAAAAATAAAGAGGTATATTTCAATAACTTAGATACCGTTACTCTTAACGAACTATACCCTCGCTGGAGGGATGAATATGCTAAACAGCACTATAGCATTCGGGGCTTTAGAGATAACTGTAACCATCTTGAAAAGCGCATTCTTCCGATTTTTGGAGATATAAAAATACGAGAAATCAAGAAAGTTGATATTATTTTCTTTGTAAATGACTTGCAAAAAAATAATAAACGTAGAGATGGGAATGCAGGAACACTATCACCTTCCACAGTACACAATATATATAAAGCTTTCTCCAGTATTATGTCTGTAGCTTCAGAATGGGAAATTATCGAAAATAATCCATGTAAGGATATACCTTTACCTAAGTTAAAATATGAAGAAGGAAAAGCTTATAGTCAAATTCAAGTAGTAGCTTTATTTGAAAGATTACGTAAACAAGCTAGTGCTGAAAGGAGATTATTGGTTGAATTAGCTGTAGTAAGTGCAGCAAGACAAGGTGAAATAGTTGCTCTTGAAGAAAGACACTTAAATCCAACGAATAATACGATTTTAATAGAACAAGCTCTTGTTAATGTCGCTGGTGAAGGTATTGTATTAAAAGATACAAAAGGTAGAAGGAAAAGAATTGTCTCTATACCATCCAATGTTATGAATGATTTAGTAACGTTGGCTGCTTTTAAAAAATACCAGTTATCTGAAGCCGGAGAAGATAGAGAATGGCAAGAGCATACGTTTTTATTTTCAAATGAATATGGTAAACCCTATAGACCTGATTCTATTAGCCAATGGTGGGAACGGTTTATGAAAAGGAATGAAGATTTGGAAACAATACGTTTTCATGATTTACGTCATACTTCGGCCACCCTCTTAATTCACGAAGGAGAACATCCAAAAGTTATTCAGGCTCGTTTGGGACATTCAAGTATCACAACTACGATGAATACTTATGGTCATTTATTAGAGGAAACTGATCAAAGAGCAAGTAATCACTTCGATAAGCTATTTAACAAAAAAGAATGATTTGGACAAATTTTGGGCAAATTATTAAGCTATCCTCATTTATGCATAAAAATAAAAAGCCTTACAACCGTTATGGCTGTAAGGCTTACATTGACGTCCCAGGAGGGATTCGAACCCCCGACCGACGGCTTAGAAGGCCGTTGCTCTATCCTGCTGAGCTACTGAGACATGATGTCATCTCTATATAAACTATATTAACGACAATATTTATTATATGCGCTTTAAAGCATAATGTCAACATTAATTTTACTATGAAGGCAAGGTTTGCCTCATGATAAATATTATATGATTTCATATACCCCTTTATGCCATTTCTCAAAACTACTTTTGCTAATCATAACAGATTTTTTACTAAAATAAAAAAGCAAAAAAACTGGAGGATCCTAAAATGTTTGAATGATTTAGTAGTGTCGTAACTGGTGATGCACAAGGGATTCGCAAAAACATTGTATTAGCATATGCACGAAATAATGCCAATGTTGTAATAAGAATAAAACAGATTCACTTCTTTCATAACTGGGAGTACCTCGGAGTATTCTACACTAGAAAGAATATTAGAAGGAGTTGATATACATTGTTTTCATATCCATATGGAAATTATGGCAATTCTTTAAGCGCGCTATATAATGCTCCCAACACTCAATATACCGCACCAATTCGCCATTTTTTAAAACCTCAGAACGATTGCCGGCGCTGTATTAGTAAAGCTGAAGCTGATTTTATGGCAATGAATCGTTTATTATGGATGGAGCACGTCAATTGGACGAGGATGACGATTATCAGTATTGTCTTTGGTTTACCTGACTTACCCTTTGTGCAGGAACGGCTGCTACGAAATGCGACTGACTTAGGGAATTGTCTACGTCCATTTTACGGTGACCAAATTGCTGATCGCTATTCTGAGCTGATTAAAGAACACCTTATTATTGCAGCACAGTTAGTTACTGCAGCTGCTAAAGGGGATGCAGCAACAGCAAAGGCAAAAGAAAAGGAATGGTATCGTAATGCTAACGAAATTGTAATATTTTTGAATCGAATAAATCCATACTTGAGTGTAGAGGACTTGCAAAAAATGTTCTATACGCATTTAGCTTTAACAAAAAAAGAAGCTGTAGCAATGATTCAGAAAAATTATCAAGCAGATGTACAAATTTTTGATGTCATTGAGGCCGAGGCACTTGCTATGTCGGATATGATTGCTAGTGCCATTGTGATGCAATTTTGCTATCTTTTTTATTAATGTTATTAATAAAACCAGCTTTTTTGACAAAGTTAATTTGTTAATAAAGCTGGTTTTTTATTTCCACTATCGGTGGATAAATTCTAGCCTTTTGTATTTTTGAATAATGAGCTATTGGATGAATTCCTTTTGTTGTTTCATTCACAAAAGGAGCTAGTGTATTGCTTACGATATCAATGTTGACCCGTTGCAACTGCCAAGGCATATGACTTATATCTATGCGAAATAAGGAATTTTTCCATTTCGCCCAAGAATGATAACGTTCCACCAACCATTTTTCTAAGGTAGAACTCATTATTGCACTAGAAATCGGTTGATAGGAAATCTTCAACCTTTCAGCCAGCGCTCCGTGATGTAAACTTGTAAAAGAAAAATGGTTTCCTCTTTGTTTTAAAGATATTTTTGAATGGCGATAGGATAGACTGGCTTTTGTAGCTATTTGTACAATAAAACGATTTGTAACATCTAAGTTAAAAAAATAAATACCTTTCATGCCGTTATATGTAACATATGTACGGACATTCAGCTGTAAATAGGAATCCATCCCAGGGAATGGTGGTAAAAATCTCAGCCGTTGTCCTTTTACTTTAAAAAGGACAACACTAAGCCAAGCGTTATTTTCATAGAGATCCAGTTGCAATTCTTGAGGGATGTACGGCTCTATTTCATTAGGTGATATTGGCCAATGTAGAAACAACACATCCTGCCATATTTGCGTCATAATCCACGGTTTGCTCCACATAAAATAACTCCCTTCTGTAGTAAAATTCTTTCCTACAAAGGAGTTATTCAAACGAAAATGATTATTTTTGTTCTGAATCGAACGTTTCTTTTTCAACATATTTGTAATATAAATTGCGTAATTCGGATTCTTTATAATTGCCTAAATGACTTTTATATTGTGGATGCACCAAAATTCCATGGTCTCGAAGTTGCTTAACAAACCAACCTTTTGAATACTTATACACGTCACACATTCTCCTTCACATATATTCATACATAGCGTATGCTTCAGAGTTTTATGTGGTTACGGTTATTGTACATAAAAAAACGAAGGAATTTATCCCTCGTTTTTAACTTATGTGCCACAAAAAGTACGATATGGTTGGTTAGATGGTGTTGGTAATGTAGCATATTCCTGCTGCTCCTTAGTATGTGCAAAAGGCTGTGCAAGAACATTCAGTAATCGTTCCATTACACTGTAGTCTCCACATTCAACAGCAGCCTCTAATGCTTCTTCTACACGGTGATTTCGTGGAATTACTGCTGGATTATGATCCCGCATTAATTGGTGAGACATGGCTGTTGTTTCCTGTTGTCTTTCACGTCTTCCAAGCCATTTCTGATGCCATTCTTTAAATTCTTTTGCACTAAATAACGTTGATTCATCAAATTTATCGAAGGTTAATGCAATAAATGTATTCGTATAGTCTGCCTGATACTGCTGCATTAACGATAGAAACTCTTCAATTAGTGCTACGTCCTGATCTTCTTCGTTAAACAACCCAAGTTTTGCTCGCATACCTGTTAACCAGTTTGCATAATACAGCTGTGGATATTGTTGTAATGTCTCTTGAGCTAGGTTTATGGCATCTTCCTGATTTTCATCGATTAATGGTAATAATGATTCAGAAAAACGTGTTAAATTCCATCCCCCGATATTAGGTTGGTTACCGTACGCATAACGACCTTGTCGATCAATCGAGCTAAATACTGTCGCTGGATCATAGATATCCATGAAAGCGCAAGGACCATAATCAATCGTCTCCCCACTAATGGCCATATTATCTGTGTTCATGACACCATGGATAAAACCGACTAGTTGCCATTTTGCAATGAGAGTTGCTTGCTTCTTCATGACTTCCTGAAGTAGGTAGAGATAGCGATTTTGAGCTTTATCAACATTTGAAAAATGACGCTCCAAAGCATAATCTGCCAAAGCTTTTAGCTCCTCTTCAGTTCCCCAATTTGCTGCATATTGGAAAGTTCCCACTCGCAAATGACTACTTGCAATACGAGTTAAAACTGCACCAGGGAGCTCGGTTTCACGAATAATCGTTTCGCCTGTAGTGACGACAGCCAAGCTTCGAGAGGTTGGAATACCGAGTGCATGCATTGCTTCACTAATAATATATTCACGTAGCATTGGACCAAGTGCTGCTCTGCCATCTCCACCTCGGGAATAAGGGGTTCTTCCTGAGCCTTTCAGCGCGATATCAAATCGTTCATGATTTGGTGTTATTTGTTCTCCTAACAACAGCGCTCTTCCGTCCCCTAGCATATTAAAATGCCCAAATTGATGTCCGGCGTAAGCTTGCGCAATAGGCGTGCCACCAGTTGGGCTGTTGTTACCCGCAAAAATCGCGACCGCTTCTTCTTTTTGTAGAGCATTGAAATTTAATCCAAGTGACTGTGCTACCGCTTCATTTAACACTACTAATTTTGGTGAACGAACTGGATTTAAAATGAGCGATGTATAAAAAATGTTTGGTAGGCGGGCATAGCTATTATCAAAATTCCATCCTATTGTATTGTCCATGTTTTCTCCTTTGTCGTTTATAGTTATTTTTTCTCCTTCATCATAAACAATTCATAGCCATTTTTACCATTTAGCTTTCTGCTAATAAAACAAAAACGCTTTGAGTTATTTTAACCTAAGCGTTTTTGTTCCATCATTTTCGTATAAACTTGTGAGTGGAAATACAATGATTATCATCCGTAAAGAACTTTACTTCAAAATACGTATTTTCAATCTCGACAAGGGCAAAGCTTTTTTCTTTACGACCACGTGGTTTTAATAAGCTCCCCGGATTTAAAAATAGGACATCCTCAATCATTTCAGCAGCAAGTATATGAGAGTGACCAAAGCACACAATTTGCGCGTCTACTTCTTTTGCACGATATGATAATGACAAGATTGAAGTTTTAACATTGAATAAATGACCATGTGTTACAAAGACTGTTACGTCCTCTATATCGAATACTGCTTCATCCTGAAAAGCTTGATCGATATCACAATTCCCTCGCACTTTCTTCATACCATCCAATACTTTATGTGAGAATGGAAGCTCACTATCTCCACAATGAATGAAAGTATCGATATTTGGATAGAAGCCACGAACTTTTTCAATCACATCACTATCGCCATGTGTATCACTCATGACTAGTATTTGCATGGATATCACCTCTTATTTTATAAGATTTGGCAATTGTTCCTTCAACTTACGAATCGCATTCCCACGATGGGAAATTGCCCCCTTTTCTTCGGCTGTTAGCTCAGCCATCATACGGTTTAAGCTTTGGACAAAGAAAACAGGATCATAACCAAATCCATTTGTACCACGTTTTTCGTGTGCAATGACACCTTCACAAGTACCAAAAACTGTTGTCGTTTCAAAACCTGGCCCTGCAATAGCGATGCAACAACAGAAACGTGCAGTACGCTTTTCATCTTCGACATTCTTTAGGTTTTCTAACAGCTTAACCATGTTTGCTTCATCATCATGATCACCAGCATAACGTGCAGAATAAACACCTGGCTCACCATTTAATGCGTCAACAGCTAAGCCACTATCATCAGCAATAACAATTGTGTTTAGCTCTTTCGCCAATGCTTCTGCCTTTAAGATTGCATTTTCCTCAAAGGTAGTGCCTGTTTCTTCTATTTCCATTTCTGGTGCAACATCAAACATCGTTACTACCTCATAGCCAAGTGGACCAAATAATGCTTCGAAATCTTTTGCTTTTCCTTTATTTTTAGTGGCAATTACTACTTGATTCATGTTATTCATTTCCTCCCACTTTGTTAGCCAAATCACCTAGTGTCTCTTTTTGAAGTGCAATCAATTGTTGAATGCCCGCTTCACCTAACGCCAGTAGTTCATTTAACTCTTCACGAGAGAAAGTTGCTTCTTCACCTGTCCCTTGTAGCTCAACAAATCGTCCTGCTCCTGTCATGACGATATTCATATCTACAGCAGCAGCAACATCTTCAACGTAGTTTAAGTCTAAAATTGCTCCGTGATCCTCTACAATACCAACACTTGTTGCAGCTAAATAGTCTGTCACCGGGAATTTAGATAATTGTTTTTCTTCTGCAAACTTAGCAATTGCTTGCGTCATCGCTACAAATGCGCCTGTAATTGAGGCTGTACGTGTGCCTCCATCTGCTTGAATCACATCACAGTCAATCCATACAGTACGCTCACCAAGTGCTTCTAGGTCAACTACAGCACGTAATGCTCGACCAATTAAACGTTGGATTTCCATTGTACGGCCATTGACTTTGCCACGAGATGATTCGCGTGGTGTACGTTGTGCTGTTGCACGAGGTAACATCGAATATTCTGCCGTGATCCAACCTTTACCTTGTCCACGTAAAAACCCAGGTACCTTATCTTCAATCGTTGCTGTACAAATTACTTTTGTATTGCCTACTTGAATTAAAACTGAGCCTTCCGGGTGTAATAAATACTCACTATCTATTTTCACGGGACGCAGTGCATCTACATTTCTTCCATCAAATCTTGTCATCATTTTTTCCTCCTAAAAACTTTCGCGCCCTCATCTTACCATAATTTTATCCTTCAAAAAAGTACTCAGTCCCTTATGTACATTGCTAAAAACGGCAAAAATCAGCTTAGCCCATTGCTAAGCTGATTTTTTATTTTAATGTAATACGTTTTATATTGAGAGTTCCTTGCTCAAGCCAATTTTCAGCAATCGAACGGAAAATTGGAACAGAACCGGTTGCAAAAAATTTATGAGCAGGCACTGCATCTTGGTCAGCCAAAGTACCATTATACGCAAGCATTTCTTGAACATCCTTTGCTGTTTCCTCTGCGGAAGATAGTACAAAGACTTCTTCTCCGACCACAGCTTCAATTTGCTTTTGCAATATGGGATAATGTGTACATCCTAGTATAACTGTATCAAATTGTTCATTTTTCAACGGCTTTAAGCCTTCTTCAATTAGTTTATTTGCAAATTCACCTTTATATTCGCCACTTTCTACAAGTGGTACGAATGTTGGACACGCCAATGGAATAATATGTGTTGACGTATTCAGTGACAATAATGCTTCCTCATACGCCGCACTTTTAATTGTTCCTTCTGTTGCAAGCACAACGACTTCATGTCGCTTCGTTTTCTTTACAGCTGCACGTGCGCCAGCATTAATAACGCCTAGTACCGGAAAAGGCATATTTCTTTGTAAACTTTCGAGTGCTACTGCAGTCGCTGTATTACAAGCAATGACGAGCATTTTGATATTCATTTTCTCTAGTGCTTTTGCCATTTGCCAAGTGAAGTTTCGTACTTCCTGACGAGTTCTCGGACCATAAGGACATCTTGCTGTATCACCAATATAATAGATCGTTTCATTTGGTAATCGCTTCATTATTTCTTTTGCTACGGTTAAACCGCCTACTCCTGAGTCAATAACGCCTATCGGGGCATTCATACTTTCCGCCTCAATCCTGTTTCATGTGTACATGTAGTTTTTCTAAAAAGCTTGATAATTGCTCGACTTCTTGTTCGTTAAAACCAACAAGCTTTTCTTGCAAATATTGCTGTCTTTTTTCAATTACTTCTTGAATAATACGTTCGCCTTTTTCGAGAAGATGAACAACAACGACACGACGATCATTTTCGTCACGCACACGTTTGACTAATTCATTTTTCTCCATTCGGTCCACTAAATCTGTCGTTGTACTAAAAGCTAAGTATAATCGGTTTGACAAGTCGCCAATTGTTATATCTCCAAGCTCTTCTAACCACTGTAATGCAACAAATTGTGGCGGCGTAATCGCATATTGTGAAACTATTTCTCTTCCTTTTTGTTTCACAATGGCCGCTATATAGCGTAATTCCTTTTCAACCGTTGTAACGGTTTCAGGTGAGTGCTTTGTTACTTCATCCGACATATAACTATTTCACTCCTAAAAATACGTTGAATAGTTCTATTTTGTCGTTTTTTCTCTGAAATAGCAAGTGTCCATTAGTCTAATTTGAATTCTTCTAAGCGTAACAGCTCAATTAACGCCTGAGATCGATTTGTTACACCTAACTTTTGAATTGTGTTGGAAATGTGATTTCGCACTGTTTTTTCACTAATACCAAGTTGCTCTGCAATATCCCTCGTTGTTTTTTCAGCTAATAAAAGCGCAAATATTTCACGTTCTCGGTTTGTTAAAAGAGAACGATGATGAGAGCCATTCATTTTCAGTTACACCCTCCTCCCCCGCACGTATTGTAACTTATGTTAAGGAACGAGGAGCGGTGACGGCTATTTTGATGAATATCACATGTTTCCTGAAAAAATTTGAAAATCGTTTCCATAAATCCGTAAATTCATGTGAAATGGCAATTTCATCAGCTGAAATGTTTGTTAATGGCGAAAAAATATCCTATTACTCACTATCTATTTTTTAGCTCCGTAACCTCAATAGTTTGAATCGACTTTTCTGTTACAGAATCGCCAGGCTAACGAGTTGAGCCCTTGTTTCTTCAGATAGAGGTACACTCTTCCCAGTCCGAGGATCCATTTGCACTATCGTACCACGACCCGTAAAGCAAACCTCATCATGTTGATTTTTCGCTAAATAATGAATATCCATCGATGAGCTTCCTACTTTCGCTATCTTCGTATAAATTCTTAGGACGTCATCAAAGAAAACTTGCTTCACGTAGTCACACTGTAAGTCGGCTACGATCGGAATACTATCCACAGTTTCATCACTTGCTGATGGCATTAGAATTCCTAAATGGCGAAAATAATCAATTCGTGCCTGTTCAAAATATGTAAAACTAACTGTATTGTTCATATGACCGAACATATCCGTTTCTGAAAAACGTACACGCACCTCAGTTAAAAACGAAAAATCCTTTACCCATTTCTGAAAATCTCCAATATAACTTGCTTTCATCTTAGCCATCCCCCTAATTTTCATTCACTTCTTCTAAGCAACATACAGAATTAGCGAACAATAATGAATATATATTCATTATATAAGAAAACGTTAAATTGTCATATAAAATCCGAATTTTCACTCACTTTTTTTCAACAAACTGCCTTATCTGCGGGATCAGTCAACTATCTTTATTCAATCATTGCTCCTTTGCTTAAGCTGTATTTGTAAGAGTACTGTCTTTATATCAAACAATTAGGGGAGGCACAATGTGAAGCTTCCTCAAGCGCTTCGCCGATTGACTACTGGGTCTCCTTCACAAATATCCTAAAGAACTCTTTTAGTTATAATTAATCTTTATCTAATAACGCCCCTTAGGATAGAATTGCCTGTAAATTACTTATTTTACAATAGAAAAAACTCCCCCACACATTTAGTGTAAGGGAGTTTGGGCGTAAAGCTCGTACTATTAGTCTACGAAGTGGTCAGAACCGAAGAAGTTACGGAACATTTGCACTGTAGTTGCACGGTTTAATGATGCGATAGATGTTGTTAAAGGAATACCTTTTGGACAAGCAGCTACACAGTTTTGTGAGTTACCGCAGTTTGCAAGGCCTCCATCACCCATAATTGCATTTAAACGTTCGTCTTTAATCATGGCACCCGTTGGATGAGTGTTGAATAGACGTACTTGTGATAATGGTGCTGGTCCGATGAATGAAGCTTTTTCAGACACGTTTGGACACGCTTCCATACATACACCACAAGTCATACATTTAGATAATTCATAAGCCCATTGACGTTTACCTTCTGGCATACGTGGACCTTCACCTAAATCATAAGTACCATCGATTGGAACCCATGCTTTAACTTTTTTAAGTGCATTGAACATACGTTCACGGTCAACTTGTAAGTCACGAATTACTGGGAATGTTTTCATAGGCTCAAGGCGAACTGGTTCAGTCAATTGATCAATCAGTGTTGAACAAGATTGACGAGGACGGCCATTGATAACCATTGAACATGCACCACAAACTTCTTCAAGACAGTTCATGTCCCATGCAACTGGTGTTGTTTTTTCACCATTTGACGTAACTGGATGCTTTTGAATTTCCATTAATACAGAAATGACGTTCATACCATGACGGTAAGGAACTTCGAATTTCTGCCAGTAGCCATTGCCACCTTGTGTATCTTGACGTAAAATTTCAACTTTTACCATTCTTCCAGTATTAGCTGCGATATCCATAATTCTTAGTCTCCTTTCGCAGAGTAGTCACGTTTACGTGGCGGGATTAATGAAACGTCAACTTCTTGGTAAGTGATGATTGGTTCACCAGTAGTTGGATCAAATTTCGCCATAGTTGTTTTTAAGAAGTTTTCATCATCACGTTCTGGGAAATCTGGCTTATAGTGAGCACCACGAGATTCATTACGTAATAATGCACCTTTTGTCATTACTTTCGCAAGTAGTAACATATTTTTAAGCTGACGTGTAAAGTGAGCACCTTGGTTACTCCATTTTTGCGTGTCGTTGATGTTGATGTTTTCCCAACGTTTTAGAAGATCATCAAGTTTTTTCAATGTATCTTCTAGTTGGTTGTTGTAACGTACTACTGTCATAGTAGCAGTCATCATTTCACCAAGCTCTTTATGAAGCAAGTAAGCGTTTTCTGTACCATCCATTTTCATGATAGCATCCCATTTAGCTTGCTCTTCTTTTACGCGAGCATCGAAAACTTCTTGTGGAAGATCTTCAGCATGCTTTTTAAGATGTTTAACATAATCAACTGCGTTTGGACCAGCAACCATACCACCATAGATAGCAGATAATAATGAGTTCGCACCAAGACGGTTTGCACCGTGTTGAGAGTAATCACATTCACCAGCTGCGAATAAACCAGGAATCTCAGTCATTTGGTTGTAGTCAACCCATAATCCACCCATTGAATAGTGAACTGCTGGGAAAATTTTCATTGGTAATTTACGTGGGTCATCACCTACGAATTTTTCGTAGATTTCAATGATACCACCAAGTTTTACATCTAATTCATGTGGATCTTTATGAGAAAGATCTAGGTATACCATGTTTTCGCCGTTAATACCAAGTTTTTGGTTTACACAAACGTCGAAAATTTCACGTGTTGCAATATCACGTGGTACTAAGTTACCATATGCAGGGTATTTTTCTTCTAAGAAGTACCAAGGTTTACCGTCTTTGTAAGTCCAAATACGTCCACCTTCACCACGAGCTGATTCTGACATTAGACGGTTTTTGTCGTCTCCAGGAATAGCCGTTGGGTGAATTTGGATGAACTCACCATTCGCGTATGAAGCACCTTGTTGGTAAACGATAGAAGCAGCAGAACCTGTGTTGATAACAGAGTTTGTTGTTTTACCGAAGATAATACCAGGGCCACCAGTTGCCATAATAACAGCATCTGCACGGAATGATTTAATTTCTTCTGTACGCATATCTTGCGCTACGATACCACGACAAACGCCGTCAGGATCGACTACTGCACCAAGGAATTCCCAGTGCTCATATTTGTTAACTAAACCAGCTACTTCGTGAGAACGAACTTGCTCGTCTAGCGCGTATAGTAATTGTTGACCAGTTGTCGCACCAGAGAATGCTGTACGGTGGTGTAGTGTACCACCAAAACGACGGAAATCAAGAAGACCTTCTGGAGTACGGTTGAACATAACACCCATACGGTCCATTAAGTGAATAATACCAGGGGCTGCATCACACATACCCTTAACTGGTGGTTGGTTTGCTAAGAAGTCCCCACCGTATACTGTATCATCAAAGTGGATCCAAGGAGAATCCCCTTCACCTTTTGTATTTACCGCACCATTAATTCCGCCTTGCGCACATACAGAGTGTGAGCGTTTTACAGGAACTAATGAGAATAAATCAACTTCAGTACCAACTTCAGCTGCTTTAATCGTTGCCATCAGACCAGCTAGACCACCGCCGACAACAATTATTTTGCTTTTCGCCATGATTATTTCTCACTCCTCTTAAAAAATTGCAATGATTGAATGGACTCTATAGTATCTTCAATTATATTAAACGAAAGATAAAATAGCAGCCACACCAACTACACTTAGAATTACGAAAATAATGTTTGTTACGTAAGTAGCAATCTTTTGAGACTGAGGAGATTGTGTAATACCCCAGCTTACTAGGAATGCCCATAAACCGTTTGATAAGTGGAAAGTTGCTGATAAAATACCAACAATATAGAATCCAAGCATAAATGGATTCGCAACGATATCTGCGATCATATTGAACTCAACATCTGCACCTAACGCTTTTTGGATACGCGTTTGGAAAATATGCCATGCAATGAAAATCACTAAGAATACACCAGTGAAACGTTGTAATGAGAACATCCAGTTACGGTATGTACTGAAACGCCCTGTGTTTGGTGAAGCAGTGAATGCAATGAAGACACCATAGAATGCGTGGAACAATAATGGGATATAAATAATTACCCATTCCATTACTAACAGAAGACTATGTGGAATTAATTCCATCTTACCTACTGCATCATTGTAAGCTTGTTCACCACCAACAGCAGTGAAGTTCATTGACAAGTGGAACATCAGAAACAGACCTACTGGAATGACACCAAGTAGAGAATGTAAGCGACGCCATAAAAACTCTCGATCTTTCGACAAGACTGTTACCCCCCTTAGTACTTAAAATAGCACAGCAAAAGAAGTCATCATTTTGTAAATGATACCTCATTGACTGTGTATTTCATCATGGTACAATATTATGACATGTTTATTGTACTCTCAAGAGCTACGAGCGTCAAGGCAACTCGACGTTTTTCGCAGCCCTTATTAAAGAAACAATCTAGTACTTGGTGCATCGTTTTTTCTCGAAAAAACTACCTTTACTTTATTAACGTCAAATTTTAAGAAAATTCTAAGAAAGAAGGATTTCAATGTTAAACACTTCATCTCCTACAATCTCATCATTTGGTTATGAGATAATCCGCGATCATATTCTATCTACCATTCTTGGCAAACATGAAGATGACGTCCTTTATTGGGCAGGAAAAGAGCTTGCTCGAAAGTTTCCATGTAAAAGTCAAGATGAACTTATCGCATTTTTCGCAGATGCCTGTTGGGGTAATTTAGAGCTTATGAAAGAATCGAAGGATGGACGTATCTTCCAACTGACAAATGATCCAACACTGTTACAAATCGGTTTACGTAGCTTTAGACTTGAAGCAGGATTTATAGCTGAACAAATCCAGCAAGCAAAAGGTTATTTAACTGAATGCTATGATGAAAAGCGTGAAAAGCAACAGCACGTTATGTTTACAGTAAAATGGGACGTTAAAGAGCGAATCATGAACACCGTTCCAACAGAATAAAACGAAAAGGATTGTCGTTCCAAATTGATGGATGACAATCCTTTTCTAGTTGAAAAACAAAATGCTCAAGGAAATCTTTGTATGGCTATTCGGCTGGTTTTAGCCTTCGTTCCTCTTATTGCTGATCCCCAAGGAGCGTCCAGCCTCCACTCCATTCAACCACTTCACAATAGTATGTATCTTCTGGCATATAGTGATAAAACAAAACTTAAGCAACATCTGTTTTCTGGGTGAAAGCGGAGTGTCAGCGGTAACAGGTGTACAATCTTGTCACTGTTATAAGTCTTTTCTGTTCAATTTATGATGAGTAGCCTGGAACGGGAGCCACCTTCATCTAAAGCTTTACAACATTCAACTTAATTTAAAAGGACACCTTAATTTCATTGACATAATAGTTTTTCAAGCCCGATTGATGAAGACTAATAATCAGTTGGAAAGAAAAAAACCACTAATTAAAGTTTTACTTTATAGTTGAGCATGTCTTTCTTTTAAAAGTACATCTATTAACGACATAAATGCTTCCAAAATATTAAGTGAATGTTGAATCGTTTCCTCTAAATTAATAATTGACAACTCATTAACTAATTTTTGAGCAGCCGTATGTACTAATTCATGAGGTTGTTCTATACGACGAAACTCTGGTAAATTCTGATATTGCTCAAAATGTCCATAATACCATTTCCCAAACGCACATTGATGATGCGTTTTTAACGCTTCTTTATGTCCTGCCTTTTGAATAGCATTTCGCAAAAAACTAGCATGATCCATTAATCTTGCTGACAATTGGCTGATTACCGTTTGCTCTGAGGGCTTTTGAATTGTCGGTGCAATAACATGTAACATTTCAAATACTTGATTCTGTATTATTTCCGAGAAGTCACTTGTATGTGATAATTCTGTCATTGTTATAGCTAAACGATCTACAGCTACTACATTTTCTTCTGATACAGTTGTTATTTGATGAATTCCATGTGCTACTTCTTCAATATTTTTACTTGTTACTGTCAAATTAGCAATATTACCTTTCATGATACTTAAAAAATCAGTGAAGTAATGTTCGACTTGTTCAATATTTTTTAATGTATTATGTAATTGCTTATCGATGATTGATCGAATCTTCGTCATTTCTTGCAATGAATCTTTCGAGCTATTAGCTAACTTTCCTACCTCCATCGCGACAACATTGAAGCCCTTCCCTTGCTCACCTGCACGTGCAGCTTCAATAGAGGCATTTAAGGCTAGTAATTGTGTTTGATCGGCAATCCCTGTAACACTTTTACTAATATCATTCATTTTAATCATTTCATTGTCCAGCTGTTTTGTTGAATGAGCTCCTTTAGCTAACAGCTCCTGAACCATTTCACCTTTTATAATAGATGATTCCATTTCCTCTACAAGTAATAACGAATGCTGTTTTATTTCTTGAATATTTGCATTAACATTTTGCTCAACCGCAAGTATCTCTTCTGAATTGGATGACATTTCTTCAGCCATTGCTGAAATATCTACTACATTTGTTGAGACACTTTGAACCTTTAAAGCCGTTTGACAATTAATTAACTCCACATGTGCAAGTACAAAGTCCAAAATCGCATTTCTCACATCGATGCTTTCTTGCTCAAGTTCCAATTCCTGAATTCGCTTTTTTAATATTTGTATTTCGGAATCGTTGTGTATCTCAACGCTTTCAATTGGCTTTTGAAATAAACCTAATAATGCCATAGAAACCTCCACCTTTTCCTTGTTAAAACATATAATTACATTTTACTATACAATAATATCAATAGATAAAATATTAAATTAATATAAAGAAAAAATAGGATGTGCCTTTTATTGACACATCCCATTCATTATTATACGTAAAGTGCATGTTCTAAATTGAATTCATCGTGTAATGCATTTGCTGCACGAATCATTTCGTCCTGAGGTACAACAACAGATACTTTTATTTCAGATGTACTTACCATTTTTACTGGGATACCTTCACGACGCAAACGATCAAACATACGAGCAGCAACGCCTGGATTAGATGCCATACCTGAGCCAACTATTGAGACTTTTGCTAAGCCGATTTCAAAATCAGCAAAACTAAATCCTAATGATAATTTACTATCTTCTAAGACACGTAATGCTTCTGCAAACTCCTCTTTTAAAATGGTAAACGATACAGTCGGCTTTAAGCCATCTATTATGGCTTGTACAATGATATCGACGTTTATGCGATTTTTTGCAAGTATTGTGAACATATCTGCTAACGAAGCATCAGAATAAGCATCATAACCAACCGTTAAACGAATAACATCTGACTCATAAGCAACACCACGAACTATTAAATTTTTCTCCATTTCAACTTCCTCCTTCAATAAAGTACCTACTGTATCTACTACGCTCGACCGAATAATAACTGGGATTTGAAATTTCTTTGCTAACTCTATAGCTCGCGGGTGTAAAATTTGTGATCCTAAATTTGATAGCTCAAGCATTTCGTCATAGGAAATTTCTTTTAGCTTTTGTGCCCTAACAACATGACTTGGATCAGCTGTATAGACTCCTTCCACATTCGTGTAAATATCTACGCGCTCCGCTTCCAATGCCGCCGCGATAGCTACAGCCGTCGTTTCCGCTCCGCCTTTACCAAGCGTCGTAATATTCTGTGAATAATCAATACCTTGTTCCCCCGCAACGATTACGATTTGTCCTTGTGCAAAATGCTCTGCTATTCGACTAACATCAATATCATCGATACGCGCATTGAAATACATATCATCAGTTTGAATACCTGCCTGCCAACCCGTTAATGACACTGCATGATATCCTTCTTCCTGCAAAGCAATCGCAACTAACGCACTTGATAGTTGTGAGTTTGTTGAAAGTAGTACATCTAGTTCACGCTTAGACGCACTATCTGATAAATCACAAGCCATCTCTGCTAATTCTTTCGCCATACTCCTCATTCCCGCAGTTACAACGACAACATCATAGCCTCTTTCCTTTTCAGCTATCGCCCTTTTCGCAACATCTTGAATATGCTTTGTCGATGCTAATGCAGCACTACCGAATTTCATCACAATTCTCGCCATACAGATCATTCTCCTTCGTATTCAATCATTTCGCTGTCTCTAGAAAACTAAAAAAGGCAGCCCTCACATAACGTGAAAGCTGCCTATAACATGTACAATAATAGTTACTTGCGCATGTGAGATAGCTCTCCGAAACGTTTAGAATCGACAGTTTTACATTTATTAAATGCAAAACCAGCACAGCATCGGAAACAACGATGCTCCACTTCGGCAAGCTTCCCTTTCATACATTGTCACTGGACTTGTTCGTCCTCTAATGTACTACTCTTGAACCTCGCACCTCTATCATCACTTAAATAGTGAATGTATTTAATTTTGCCTTAGCGAAAAAAATTTGTAGTTTATACATTTGAAACATCTACAATAAGCTAAGGAGTCGTATATAACATTGCTATTTTAGATCAATGTTATTTACAACCTTAGCATATGAATAATCCTTTGACAATGACTCTTGTTGAAAAGGAATTCCATCTGCATTCATTTCACCACCTTCAGAGATGGGAGTCTTCTGTAGCTGACGCTTTGCTTTCGCTACAAAGAACTATCTGCTGAATGAAAATAGGCGTAAATATTGCTAGCTAGATTAGCAGGCATACCGGCTTCTTGTAACGCCAACTCACTTGCCTCACGAATTTTTTTGACAGAGCCAAAATGCTTAAGTAATTGCTGTTTTCGCTTTGGACCAACACCCTCTATATGATCGAGAACAGATTGAATGGCATGCTTCTCGTGCTGCTGTCGTAAGAAGGTAATGGCGAAGCGGTGTACTTCGTCCTGAATACGTTGCAGTAAATAGAATCCATCACTTGTGCGCTTTAACGCAATTACTTCAGGTGGGTCACCAAATAAAAGCTGTGACGTATTATGCTTTTCATCTTTTGCTAATCCGGCAATTGGAATGACTAGGCCAAGTTCATCTTCTAATACTTCTCGTGCGACTTCCATTTGCCCCTTCCCACCATCAATTAGTACTAAATCCGGCAAAGGTAAACCTTCTTTTAACACTCGTGTGTAACGACGTCGTATTACTTCTTGCATTGCTCCGTAATCATCATGTTTGGCAGCTGTGCGTGTTTTGTACTTTCGGTACTCCTTCTTTGCTGGTTTTCCATCGATAAATACAACCATTGCAGATACTGCATCTGTTCCATGCATATGACTATTATCAAAAGCTTCAATTCGTAAAGGCGTTGAAATACCCATCGCTTCACCGAGTGCCTCACATGCGCCTATTGTTCGCTCTTCCTGACGTTCAATAAGTTGGAACTTTGCTGCTACAGCAATTTCAGCATTTTTAATCGCTAATTCTACAAGTTCTTTTTTTTGCCCACGTTTTGGTGTTAGCACTCGAACATCAAGTAATTCCGTTAAAATATCCGCATCAATAGATTGTGGGATAAAAATCTCCTTCGGCTTAATGTGTTCTAATTTGTCATAAAATCGGCCAACGAACGTTAAAAATTCCTCTTCTGCCTCTTGATAAATTGGGAAAATCGAGACATCTCGTTCAATGAGCTTTCCTTGACGAACAAAGAAAACTTGCACACACATCCAGCCCTTCTCGACTGCATAACCAAATACATCGCGGTTCGTAGTATCACTTGAGACGATTTTTTGCTTTTGCATAACAGTGTCTATATGAGCAATTTGATCACGAAACTCTTTTGCACGCTCAAACTCTAAATTTTCTGCAGCTTCAAGCATCTTTTCCTCGAGCTCCTTTTTGACTGCCTCAACACCACCATTTAAAAATTTCGTCATATCCTCAATCATATCGTGGTAAATTTGGGCATCAATATCTTTCACGCAAGGTGCTAGGCATTGTCCCATGTGATAATACAAACAAACCTTGGAAGGAAGTTGCACACATTTTCGAAGCGGATATAAACGATCCAGTAGCTTTTTCGTTTCACTAGCTGCATAGGCATTTGGGTATGGGCCAAAGTATTTCGCCTTATCCTTTTTCACTTTTCGCGTCGTAATAAGACGTGGATGTTTTTCATTTGTAATTTTAAGATACGGATACGTTTTATCATCCGTCAGCATAATATTGTATTTCGGATCATGTAGTTTAATAAGATTAAGCTCTAAAATTAAAGCTTCTATATTGGAGGATGTCACAATGTACTCAAAATCTTCTATTTCGCTTACAAGTCTCTGTGTTTTCCCTTCATGCGTACCAGTAAAATACGAGCGTACTCGATTTTTCAGCACTTTGGCTTTCCCAACATAAATAATGATTCCTTGCCGATCCTTCATCAAATAGCAGCCAGGCTGATCTGGTAAAATTTCAAGCTTTCGTTTAATTAAATCATTCATCGCCTACCTGCCCTCCTTTTTGTTAAAACTAGCGTTCGCTTTTTCTCTTTATTATATAACGAAAAAAAGCCGAGCACATCTATAGATGGCTCGACTTTTCTTTTTTTACAGGATCATTATGCCTCGGCATAATTGCGTCCGGAATCGGCTTTGAGCTTAGGCCTGCGTGAGGGCCGACACGATGGCGGTCATTTCGGTAATGCCACAGGACGTGGCGTTTTTTCCGATGCAGGTCAGTTAGCCGTTATCGCATGGATGCGATGATTTTAGGCTAACATCCTTTATTAACTCCTTTCCGATTCCGTAACATCTGCCGGAGGCTTTGGGCCAACGTGATGTTGGTCACTCAGTCGTCGCTACAGGACGTGGCGTTCTTAGACTGAGTTCCTCTATTTCAGCGGGTGTTTGGACACCCCTGAAAAGAGGTTAAATTCGCATTCATCTCCCATCTGTAGAGGTGGGAGACTTGTGCTGAAAGAAGTTAAGCATGTTTTGCGATAAATGCTTCTAACGCTTCTTTTGGTTGGAAACCAACAGTTTTGTCTACTAATTCGCCATCTTTGAATAATAGTAATGATGGAATAGACATAATTTGGTATTGCGCTGCAGTACCTTGGTTGTTATCTACATCTACTTTTACGATTTTAGCCGCACTACCTGCAGCATCCATTTCTTCAAGAACTGGCCCAATCATTTTACAAGGTCCGCACCAAGCAGCCCAGAAGTCTACTAGCACTAACCCTTCTTTAATATCATCTTGGAAAGTTGCATCTGTTGCATGTACAATTGCCATTTGAAATCCTCCTTAAACTTACTATGCTTGTAGTATAGCATGGATAAATTCGCTAGAGCGAACAATCTGCCTAGTATGCATAATTTATGAAAAATTAGGTCGAAAAAGGTATTAGGTTGATTTGCTAATTAGCTATTTTTATTGAAAACGACCTTTATACACATAAGTTAACGTAATAAAAAGATAAATAGCTAATGTAATGCCTGTTACGATAATAGATGTTGTAAAAATAATACCAATCAGAATTGCACTTAACGCAATAATAGCGATCCAAGTTGTATAAGGGAACCATTTCACTGCATAAGCACTTGTTTTTTCTGGCTGTTTTTTACGCGATTTCAAATGCGCAATTGCAATAATTAACCAAATAAATAACACCGTGTATCCAAGTGAACCCATTAGGTAATCAAAAGCTTTGCTTCCCACAAATAAAGAAATGATTACGCCCATATATAAAGCTAAAGTACACATCAGTATAGCATATACTGGAACTTTTCTTTTTGATAAATGTGCAAAGATTTTAGGAACACGCCCGTCCACAGCTTGTGTATACAAAATGCGTGATGAACCGTAAAGTCCCGAATTCATTGATGAAATAATGGCAAGTAAAACAACACCGTTCATAATATGGTCAGCACCAGGAATCCCAATCATTTTAAACACCATCACAAATGGACTTTCTGGTACCCCATTAACTTCATTCCAGGGAATCAAGCTAACGATAATAAAGAAAGGCAGTATATAGAAAGTCACAATACGTACTAATGTACTACGAACAGCTTTTGGCACTACTTTTTCAGGATTTTTCGTTTCGGCTAATGTAATACCAATAATTTCAGTGCCACCGTAAGAATAAATAACGACAAGCATTGCAGCAATTAACCCCGTTGATCCATTCGGGAAGAAACCACCGTGCTCCGTTAAATTAGAAAAACCAACAGCCGTATGATTACCAAAAGTAACAAGTAATAAAATTAGTCCGGCTATGATGAACACCACAATAACGGTAATTTTAATTAACGCCAGCCAATATTCAGTTTCAGCAAAAACCTTCACTGATAACAAGTTAATGGCTGTAACTAACACCGAAACGGATAATGCAAGTATCCAAATTGGGTAATCTGGCAACCAATATTGAATAAAAATGGCCGCAACTATGGATTCTGCCGCAATATTCAAAACCCACATTTTCCAATAAATCCAATCTAGGAAATAAGCTGGGTACTTCCCTAAAATGTTTTGAACTAAATCTCTAAATGTTCTAGCCTCGCTATTACGGACTGCCATTTCTGCTAGTCCTTGCATAACAAATAACAGAATAATACCACCTATTAAGTACGCTAAAAGTACGGATGGCCCTGCCATATCAATGGCTGCACTGCTCCCTTTAAATAACCCTGCACCAATGGCACCACCTAAAGCCATCATCGTAATATGTCGTGAGGTCATTGTTCTCTGTAATTTCTGATTATCCTTTTCCATTTCCTTACCTCCTAAAATGAACAAATATACTAAAGCGCTTGTTTACATCCGACAAGCGCTGGAAAAAGCAAGCACTCTTCCACTTTTGCCTGAGGGATTGAAGTGACCTCGAGGATGTAGCACTTTAGCCTAAACGAAAACAAAAAAGGCATATCATCTGTTCCTTCATTATCAAATGAAAGAAGAGACGATATGCCATAAGCAAACCGCGGTACCACTCTAATTGGTTCTATAAAAACCCTACTTAAAAACCTTGTAACGAAGGTTAATCGTCAAGTAAATAGAATAATCTGTTAATTCCACTTATCTTACCACTCCTAGGCAAGTTCAAAGTCTTATTGGACTGCGTTGCACCATCCCGCAGCTCTCTTCACCAAATAATGAACTTTTACTACTCCTAATCTTTGCGTTTCAAAACATTATTTTCGAAAAATTTAAATATTATAGATCACTATACGGTCTAAAATTAACTCTGTCAATATTTTATTTTGCAATAACTTTAAAAACTCGAAAAATTCGAACACAAAAAAAGCGGAGAAGATACATCTTCCCCGCACTAATATCAATTTCGCCTTGGCGTAATTACATCCGCTGGAGGCTTTATCTTCATTCAGCAAATTTGCTGAATAAAGATAATTTAATTATGCATTTACTTTTAACGCTTTAAATTCTTCAATTAGAAGAGGCACTACCTCAAATAAATCACCAACGATACCGTAGTCTGCAACTTTGAAAATATTTGCCTCTGGATCTTTATTAATCGCAACGATTACTTTTGAGTTTGACATACCAGCTAAGTGCTGAATTGCTCCAGAAATACCCGCTGCAATGTAAAGGTCTGGTGTTACTACCTTACCTGTTTGACCAATTTGAAGTGAGTAGTCACAATATTCAGCATCACATGCACCACGTGAAGCACCAACTGCACCACCAAGTAAATCTGCAAGCTCTTTTAATGGCTCAAAACCTTCTTCTGATTTTACACCACGACCACCTGCTACAACTACTTTTGCCTCTGATAGATCTACACCCTCTGAAGATTTACGTACTACCTCTTTAATGATTGTACGAAGGTTTGTAATATCCACAGCAATAGAAGTTACGTCTCCTGATTTACCAACTACTTTTTCTAATGGTGCAATATTATTTGGACGAATTGAAGCTAAAACCAAGCCGTCTTTTACTTTAACTTTTTCAAAAGCTTTACCAGAATAAATTGGACGGATGAATACAACATCATCACCTGCACCTTCAATAGACGTTATATCCGATACAAGACCTGCTTGTAATTTACTTGCAATTTTTGGCGATAAATCTTTACCGTTTGCAGTATGACCAAATACGATACCAGTTGGCTTTTCTTCCTCAATTACTGCTGCTAAAGCTTGACCATAACCATCAGATGTATATTGTTTTAAATGTGGATGTTCCACAGTTACAACACGATCAGCACCATATTCAAATAATGGACCTGTTAAACCTGCCACAGCATCGCCTAAAAGTACACCAACAACCTCACCACCATCTGCGATTTGCTTTGCAGCTGCAATTGCTTCGAAAGAAACATTACGTAAGCTTCCTTCACGAACTTCACCTAATACTAATACTTTTTTTGACATAGTATATTCCCTCCGTTACCCTTTAAGATTCGATTTGCATTTTCAGATGACTTAAACTACTTTAGCCTCTGTATGAAGTAGGTTTACTAGCTCTTTTACTTGAGCAGAAAGTTCGCCTTCAAGAACACGACCTGCTGCCTTTTGAGCTGGTAAGAAAATATCAACCGTTTCTACCTTAATTTCTACATCATCTTCATCGATATCTAAATCATCTAATTCAAGCTCTGCAAGCGGCTTCTTCTTCGCTTTCATGATACCTGGTAAAGATGGGTAACGTGGCTCGTTTAAACCTTGTTGAGCTGTTACTAAAAGTGGTAAAGATGTTTCGATCACTTCCGAATCACCTTCGATGTCGCGTACAATTTTCGCAGATGTTCCGTCAATTTCAAGCTTAGTAATTGTCGTTACATAGTTAATGCCTAGTAAATCTGCAACACGTGGACCTACTTGACCAGAACCTCCGTCAATGGCAACGTTTCCTGTTAAAATTAAATCAGGATCTTTATCTTTTAAATATTCAGCTAAAATATATGCAGCTGCGTTTTGATCTAATTCATCTAAATCATCTTCTGTATTAATCAGAACCGCCTCGTCTGCTCCCATTGCAAGCGCTGTACGTAGTTGCTTTTCTGCATCTTCGCCACCAATCGTAACAACTGTTACTTTACCGCCAGCAGCGTCACGTACTTGAATTGCCTCTTCAATTGCATATTCATCGTAAGGGTTGATGATGAATTCTGCACCATCTTCTTGGATTTTACCACCCGACACAACGATTTTTTCTTCTGTATCAAACGTACGTTTAATTAATGCAAAAATATTCATATATCCATACCTCCTGAAACGTTTTTTATTTCTAAGTAAACTTATAAATATTATATATTTTCAGTGTCGATAACGTCGATAACACTCTTTCAAGTCGCTATCGACACTGATGGAATATTATTTGCCAGTAAACACAGGCTCGCGTTTTTCAATAAATGCTTGAATTCCCTCTTTAGCATCTTCCGTTACGAATACCGTACCAAAGGATTTTGCTTCAGCATCAATACCTTCATAAAACGAAGCATGCTTAGCATATTGCAATGTTTGAATAGCTGCTTTTAAAGCAACCGGGCTCTTCTTCGCAATTTTTTTTGCTACCTTTAGCGTTTCTTCAAGTAATGCTTCATCTGCAAATGCACGATTCGCTAACCCCCATTGCACAGCTTCTGCACCAGAAATCGGCTCACTTGTAAACATCATTTCTGCAGCTTTTGCAACCCCTACGTATCGTGGTAGACGTTGTGTACCCCCGAAACCTGGAATTAGACCTAATTGTAATTCAGGTAGCCCTAATTTCGCAGTTTCTGTCACAAAGCGCAGATGACAACTCATCGCTAGTTCAAGTCCCCCGCCTAATGCTGCACCATGAATTGCAGCAATAATAGGTTTAGAGAACGATTCCACTCGCTCAAAAACTTGCTGACCATTGCTCGCTAGCTTCGTAAATTCATCCCCAGATTCAACTTCTGTAAATTCCTTAATGTCTGCCCCTGCTGAGAAGAAACGGCCTTCGCCATGAAGTACAAGGACACGTACAGTGTCATCGTTTTCTACGGCATCTAGCACAGCATTTACTTCGGTAATGATTCCGCGGGATAATGCGTTTGCTGGCGGACGTGCAATCGTAATAATTGCTACTCCATCTTCTACTTTCCAACTTAGAAATTCCATTTCTCCACATCCTTTTAAGCTTTAATGCCGTTCAGGATTAATGCCTGAACCTTTGGAACCTGTTCTATCAAATCATATCGATAGTCATTCATAACCCATGACGTAATGGTTTCGTCAATTGTTCCAAATACCATTTGACGTGCCAATCGTACATCCACCGTTGGATGGAACTCACCTGAAAGCATACCGTCGATTAAAATTTGATCTAGTAATTGTAAATACTCTCTTAACACCGAATTGATCTTTAATCGTAAATCTTTGTTCGATTGTCGTAGTTCCAATTGTGTGACGGTTGCTAGGTATCGATCTGTTGCTAGAACATTAAAATGATTTTCTATCATTCGTGAAAGTTTGTCTTTAGACGTACTTCCATTTTCTATTATATCTTGTAATGACTCTACAAAAACAGCCATTTTTTCATTAAAGACAGAAATTAATATATCTTCTTTATTTTTAAAATATAAATAGATTGTTCCATCGGCCACCCCTGCCTGTTTGGCAATCTTCGATACTTGTGCTTGGTGATACCCATTCTCTGCAATAACGATGACAGCTGCATCAATAATTTGCTTATATTTTGGCTTATCACGTTTCACCTTTATATCACCACCTAAAAAAACTTGCGTACGTAAACATTCATGCTCAATCACTATGTTCATACTAGCAATCTCAAAATTGTTTCACTAATGACTTTGAAGAATGTGACGTGTTAACCTAAAAAAAATATGAAAATATGAATGGTCATTCATTCATATTTTCATATTATATTTTACAACTTTACTTGTCAATACTTTATCACGTCTTTATTTTGCTTCTTTATTCGCCAATTTCGTTTTTTCTTCATCCACTAAAGCTCGACGCAAAATTTTCCCAACTGCTGTTTTCGGTAGTTCATCTCTAAACTCATAATAGCGTGGAACTTTGAAAGCAGCCAAGTGTTGTCGGCAATATTTATTTAATTCGTCTTCTGTAATCGAATATCCTTCTTTTAAAACAATATAAGCTTTTACTGTTTCTCCTCGATATGGATCCGGTATACCAGCAACTATACATTCTTGGATTTCCTCTCGTTCATATAGTACTTCCTCTACCTCACGAGGGTAAATATTAAAACCACCTGCGATAATCAAATCTTTTTTACGATCAACGACATAGAAAAATCCTTCTTCATCCATATAGCCCAAATCTCCAGTTAAAAACCATCCATCTACGAACGCTGCTGCCGTATCTTCTGGCCGATTCCAATAGCCCTTCATAATTTGTGGCCCTTTTACAGCTATTTCCCCAACCTCTCCGACTGGAAGCGCCTCTGTATCCCCAGTACGTAAAATTACCGCTTCCGTATTAGGCCAAGGTACACCAATTGATCCGATAACTCGTTTACCCCAAATAGGCGTACCATGTGTAACAGGAGAAGTTTCTGTTAATCCATATCCTTCAACCAGCTTTCCTCCTGTTACCGCTTCAAATTTCTCCTGCACCTCTACTGGCAGTGAAGCGGAGCCACTTAAGCATGCTTTAATGGACGATAAATCGTACTTTGTAATATCCGGATGATTTAATAAACCAATATATAAAGTCGGTGCACCTGGGAAAAGTGTTGGTTTTTGCTTTTCAATCGTTTTCAACGCTGTTTCTACATCAAACTTTGGTAAAAGCACCATTTTATTTTGCGTAACAACAGATAATAACATAACGGTCGTCATACCATAGACATGGAAGAATGGTAGTATGCCCATAATGGTTTCCTCACCATGTGCGCATTTATACATCCATGCATCACACATTGTTGTATTGGCAATTAAATTTTTATGAGTTAACATAACACCCTTAGGAAAGCCTGTAGTTCCCCCTGTATATTGCAGCAACGCAATATCTTCTTCAAAATCAAATGGAATATCCATCATTTTGATTGGCGTAGAACGCATAATTTCTGTAAATAGATGATTTTGACCACTATGTTCAACCTTTACACTAAAACCGTACTGCTTTTTTTGAATAAACGGATAAACTAAATTTTTGGGAAATGGTAAATAATCTTTAATGGCAGTGACAATTACATTTTCAAGTGCAGTTTCCTTTATGATTTTCATGACGCGAGGATATAAAATATCCATCAATAAAATAACTTTCGCACCTGAATCAGCCATTTGATATTGAAGTTCACGCTCAGTATAAAGTGGATTTGTTTGCACAACAATCGCTCCAGCGTACATTGCTCCGTAGTAAGCGATTACACTTTGCGGTGAGTTTGGCAGCATAATAGCCACACGGTCTCCCTTTTCTACCCCAAGAGCTTGTAAATAGTTTGCGAATCTTAGAGCAGACTCATATAGCTCTGTGTACGTCAAATCCCTACCCATAAAATGAATCGCCACTTTGGATGGATTCTTTTTATAGGCACGTGTCAAAAATTCTTGCACAGGAATTTCCTCAAACGTTAAAGACGATGGTACTTCTTCAGGATAATTTTTCAGCCATGGTTTTGTTGTCATACGTTCACTCCCCTTTGTCCCAAACTTTATAAATACTTATTTTAATTATAATGAAAAAGAAATATAGTTTCAAACTTAAAATAGAAAATAAATGCATTTCCGATTAATTATTATGCATTTTACAACATTTATATAACTGTGTTTCTTAGGTTTTTAGATTTACAACCTTTATGAACACTCATTCATTCTTTCTTTTTTCATACAAAAGATTGAGGTAATATTCTTATATTCCAAAAATAATTTTTGAATGATTACTTTTCAGCTAGATGAAAGAATATTAATAGACTTTGGTAGTATTTTGCGATGCTTTTGATTTGCAGATGAGATGTAACTTGATTTTTTCGAGGGGATTGTAGTCTTTTATCTATTGGAGCGATTACACACTCAACCTGAGCAATTTTTCTCTGGGCCAGAGCAGTTCTTCACTCTTTTCCGTTGCTCTGACACTTCTTTCCGTCGTTTTGGCTCTTCCTTCCGTCGTTCTGACACTTCTTTCCGTCGCTTTAGCTTTTCGATCCGTCGCCCTGGCCTCTTTCCGTCGCTCTGACACTTCTTTCCGTCGCTTTGGCTCTTCCTTCCGTCGTTCCGATACTTCTTTCCGTCGCTTTAGCTTTTCGATCCGTCGTCCTGGCCTCTTTCCGTCGCTTTAGCTTTTCGATCCGTCGCTTTGACTCCTCTTTCCGTCGTTCTGACACTTCTTTCCGTCGTTTTGGCTCTTCTTTCCGTCGCTTTAGCTTTTCGATCCGTCGCCCTGGCCTCTTTCCGTCGCTTTGACACTTCTTTCCGTCGCTTTGACACTTCTTTCCGTCGCTTTGACTCTTCTTTCCGTCGCCCTGGCTTCTTTCCGTCGCTAGATACCCGGACAGCTCTTCTCTTTACCCATCAGATATAAAAAAACGCATCCTCTCCAAAGGATGCGTTTTCTTACTTAAATGGTCATCATATAGTAGACACCGACTGCCAAAAATGCGATGCAGACAACGATTAGTATTTTTGCTAATTTTTCCATGTCATTACACTCCTATGCAATACTTGCCCCAATAACAAACGATAGACCGACTGAAATAGTAAAGGATATGAAGCCGACTGAACGATTATCATTTGCGATTTCTTGATCAACATTAAAACGTGGTGTCATAAATTCAAATAAGAAATACGCCACAATAAGTAATATAAAACCAAAAAGACCCCAGCCAATCATTTCACTTAAATTACTATGGCGCGCAATGGAAAAACGAAAAATATTACAAATCCCTAGTATTTTCCCACCTGTTGCAAGCGCTACAGCAATATTACCATTTTTAATTTCTTCCCAATTTTTATATTTCGTAACGACTTCGAATAATGCCATCGAGACGACTAAACATAAAACAACTACACTAAAATATCCTGCCGTTTCGATAATTGGATATCGCCAAAAGTTAGAATTCAGCATTTTCTCCGTCCCCTTTACAGCTTATTTCAATTCCACAACCGTGACGCCGAAGCCCCCCTCACCGGCTTCACCAAAACGGAAGGATTTTACACGCTTATGCTTTTTCAAATAGTTTTGAATTCCTTGACGTAATGCGCCTGTACCGACACCGTGAATAATTGACACACGCCCATAATTTGCAAGTAAGGCATCATCAATATATTTTTCTGTACGTATAATGGCATCTTCAAATCGCTCGCCGCGTAAATCTAATTCTAATTTTACTTGGCTATTGCGGTTTTTTACACCTGCAATACGTTGCACAGGTTCCTTTTCTGGTTTAATGTACTCTAAATCACTATCCGAGATTTTCATTTTCAAAATACCCATTTGGACAACCCATTCGGAATTCGAGACTTTTTCAAGCAATGTACCCCGTTGACCATAGCTTAACACCTTTACCTCGTCTCCGACAACTAAGTTTTGTGCGCGGGCCTTTACTTGTGCCGCTTTTTTCAGCACTTTATTGTTTTCAAGCGGTGTAGCTTCTTCCAATCGTTTACGAGCTTCGATAAGCTCATGCTCCTTGACAACTTGGTCTGCATTTTTGCGCATTTCCCGAAGATCCGCAATAATTGATTCTGCTTCTTTTTTTGCTTCATCAACAATTTTACGAGCTTTTTCTTTCGCTTTTTTATCGAGTGCTTCTTTGCGTTCTTCGTATGCAAGTACTTTTTCTTGCAGCTCTTTGCGTAGGTCTTCAGACTCCATCAGTAATTCACGAGAGCGTTCTGCATCATCTTCAGACTGGCGACGAGTCGCTTCAAGTGAAGCAATCATTGACTCTACCTCATGGCGATCTGTGCCTGTAAAGCTTTTTGCGCGGTCAATAATCGACTCTGGTAAGCCAAGGCGACTTGAAATTTCAAATGCATTCGAGCGACCTGGTACACCGATAAGTAGACGATATGTTGGACTCAATGTTTCAATATCAAACTCCACACTTGCATTGGCAACCCCCGGACGATTATAGCCGTATGCTTTTAGCTCAGGATAATGCGTCGTCGCCATAACACGGGCGCCTCTATCATGTACTTCATCTAAAATGGAGATGGCAAGAGCTGCCCCTTCCTGAGGATCAGTCCCAGCCCCTAATTCATCAAATAGTACTAGTGACTCGTGATCAAACTTTTGTAAGATGTCTACAATATTGACCATATGGGATGAGAATGTTGACAGTGATTGCTCAATGGACTGTTCATCTCCAATATCCGCAAAAAGCTGCTTGAAAACGGCTAGCTCTGAACCATCAAGTGCAGGCACTGGTAACCCTGCCTGTGCCATTAATGTACACAGTCCAACTGTTTTTAATGTCACCGTTTTACCACCAGTGTTTGGTCCTGTAATTACAACGGCCGTAATGTCTTTCCCAAATTCAATATCATTGGCAACTGCAGTTTCGATCGGTAAAAGTGGATGACGTGCACGCACAAGTCGAATATAGCCATCGTTATTCATTTTAGGCATTGTACATTTGTTCACTTGACCGTACTTGCCTTTTGCTAAAATGACGTCTATTTCACCTAGTACTTTTACTAAGTTAAATAAATCAGGAGCTACTTCCTCTACCATTGCACTTAAAGTAAGTAAGATGCGTTCAACCTCAGCTTGTTCCTTCATTTTTAATCGATGAATTTCATTATTCGCTTGTACAACTGAATCTGGCTCGATGAATAATGTTTGACCAGAAGATGATTGGTCATGCACAATTCCACCATAATGATGACGATACTCCTGCTTAACTGGGATAACAAAGCGATCATTACGAATCGTTACAAGTGTATCTGAGAGCATTTTTGAAGCATTGCTCCCACGTGTAAGGCTTTCAAGCTTAGAACGAACTTTAGCCTCCTCAGCGCGCAAAGATTGGCGAATTGAACGCAAAGTTTGGCTTGCTGAGTCTAGCACTGAGCCGTTATCATCAATACAGTTATTAATTTCATGCTGCAAACCTGTTAAGACAGGCATGGAATCCTTTTTGGCGATGAAATGAGGAATCTCAATCACTTCTTCTGATTCGATATCTTCAATAAAGTTGCGAAGAATTCTACTAGCTCGAATTGTACTTGAAACTTCCATTAATTCCATCGCTGAAAGCATACCACCAATTTGTGCACGTCTCGCAGCTGGTCGTACATCAAAAATACCACCCATCGGCACATTGCCTTTTACACGTAAAATAGATAGTCCTTCATCCATTTCTTCTAATAATTGTACAACTTTTTCATAGTCTGTTTGTGGTACAAGCTCATCAATGGCTGATTTGCCTATTGATGAAGTGCAGTATGTAGCCACTTGCTGACGTACTTTATCATATTCTAGTGTTTTCAATGCGCGTTCTGCAATCACTGAGAACACCTCCTCAACCTATTTATTTCGTCGAATAAACGCTTCAAATTGTTCTCGCGTCCATGTATTCACAATCATATCCTTTTTCAACCATGCTCTGTTTGCGTAGCGCACCCCAATATCCATAAAGCGTAAATGAGCAATATCATGTGCATCTGTATTGATTGCTACGGGCACCCCAGCAGCTAAAGCCATTTCTAAATGCTCAACACATAAATCAAGACGATATGGATTCGCATTTAACTCTAAAATTTTACCATATTCCTTTGCCCAAGTAATTAATTGCTCCATATCAGGATTATAGCCATTACGATCCTCAATAATGCGACCAGTTGGATGTGCAATCATATGAACATAAGGATTTTGCATCGCCGTAAGTAGACGCGTCATAATTTTGTCCTGCGATTGTGTAAAGCTAGAGTGAATGGAGGCAATGACAAAATCTAATTCTCTTAGCACTTCATCTTCAAAATCGAGAGAACCATCTGGCAAAATATCCATTTCTGTCCCTGCATATAAATGAAAATCTGCATGCGTTTCATTAAATGCCTCTATTTCAGCTCGTTGCTTTTTTAAACGCTCTGGTGTTAAGCCGTTCGCTACTTTTAAAAATTGTGAATGGTCAGTAATAACGCTATATTGATAGCCTCGCTCTATCAATGCCTCGCCCATTTCCGCTACAGAGTACGCACCATCAGACCATGTCGTATGCATATGCAAATCTGCAATAATATCCTCTAGTTTTACTAGACCTTTAATGTCTTGCGTTTTGTCAAATTCTGTTGTACCTGTGCGCAAGCTAGGCGGGATAAATGGTAAATCAAAATGCGCAAAAAATTGCTCTTCATCCTTAAATGTCAATACAGTACCATCTGCTTGCTCTACGCCATATTCACTAATCTTTTCACCACGGGCTTTAGCAATTTGGCGCATACGAACATTGTGATCTTTCGAGCCTGTGAAATGATGTAAGGCTGTTGCATATTCAGCATCTTTCACTAATCGAAAATCTACGCTCACTGGCTCTTCTAGATCTAAAATAACTGAAATCTTTGTATCACCAGCTGCCACTACCTCTTGGATAGAAAGCTCATTCAGTAATTTTTCACGTACAGCTTCAACTGCTTCAGTGACAACAATAAAATCAATATCTTTACTTGTTTCTGCAGCACGGCGGAAGCTTCCAGCAACAGAAAAACGTTCCACTTCTTCCATACTACTTAGAAGTGCTTCAATTTGTAAAACGACAGGTTCTAGCTGCCAAATCGGTAACCGTTCTGAACGATTTGCTAAATTTGCAAGCTCTTTTAATATTTTTTCTTCGGTTTTTGCTGCAAAGCCTGCTAGTTCACGAACTTTGCATGACTCACAAGCAGCCTTTAAACTTTCCGCAGAATCAATGCCTAACTCTTGATGAAGCTTGGCTATTTTTTTACCGCCTAAGCCTGGAAGTTTTAATAATGGGAGCAACCCTTTTGGTACAATTTCCTCTAATTCTTTTAGTAGGCTTGATTCCCCAGTTGTCATTAAATCCTCAATAACAGCAGCTGTTCCTTTACCAATGCCTTTAAGCTTTGTTACATCCTCCATCTCGCTTAACGAGCGCTCATCTCCTTCAAGTGCAGCAGCTGCTTTTCGAAAGGCAGACACTTTGAATGGATTTTCCCCTTGTAATTCCATATACAATGCAATTTTTTCAAGTGTGCGAATAATTGTTTTTTTGTTCACTCAGAATTCCTCCTATCGTAAAAACACTTCCCTCAAAACCGAGAGAAGTGCACAGTTTGCTATTGCATATAAATATACCACCAGTCTTGGAACATATTTGTAATAATTGGTGTATGCTCCAAAATGAGACCACTTAACAACGACTTCGACATTAGACTTTGGATACCATCAACCGGCAATAAAGCAAGGATGTATAGCAAAATAAACATAATTAAATAGTTTTCAATTATGCCAAACAATGCTCCAAGCCAACGATTCACTGTGCCTAACACAGGTAAATACGCTATAAAATCAAAGATCGATGCAACAATTTGCAATGTAATTTTCACCGCAAAGAAAATAACAGCAAAGGCAATGACTCGGTAAAAAGTACGGTCTACATCCAGGCTATCGATCGCTATCCCAAGACCACCTGAATCTGTTACACCTGGATACGGTACCCAAAACACAAATTTTTGTGCTAATGGTTTATAATAAATATACGCAACAATTAGGGCAACTACAAAGCTAACGATGTGCATCATCTGTACGATGAAACCACGTTTTGCTCCAACGATGAGCCCGGCAAATAGCACCACTAATATGATTAAATCTAACATTCACTTCAACCCTTTAATTTTTTCAATTCTTCTTCTAGTTGCTCTATTTGTTCTTTTAATAGTAAATAATCATGAACGGTATTTACTGCTGTCAGAACGGCAAGCTTTGTGCTATCAAGTGAGGGATTATGTACATTCATTTCGCGCATACGGTCATCAACAATCGAAGCGACAAGTCGCATATGTCCAATGGATTCAGAACCGACCATTTTATATGTATGACCATAAATTTCCACAGAAATTTTATTCTTTTCTTGATTTTCCATAGTCGCACCCTCCTTTAAAGTCTTTGTGCACACAATTTTTTTGATTGTGAGCAGTATCACACAAAAAAGCTATTTATTATCATACCATGAAAGGTATAAAATTGTGAACAATGAGGACAGAAAGGAACGATTAAATGTCAAATATTGTACTTTTATTATCAGCAAATTTACAAAAAGAGGTGATGTCTTTCTATGCAAACAATTTCGTGGAACGTAAAGCACCTGGTGTAATCTTTGCCGCAAAGCTCCCAGATACCGCAATTACGATGTATAAATCAGGTAAATTAATGTTCCAAGGGGGAGGGGCTGAGCGTGAAGCTGCACGTTGGGGAAACATCGAAATAACAAATACACAGAAATCATCCGCAATCGGAGCAAAGGGTGATGTTCTGCCAGATGGCTTTGCTTCGATGTCGGTGTTAGGCTCAGATGAAACTGGTACTGGTGATTATTTTGGTCCAATTACAGTTGCCGCAGTATATGTGCCTGCATCAAAAATTGAGCTAGTAAACGAACTAGGTGTCAAGGACTCAAAAATGTTAACTGATGATTATATGCGTAAAATAGCTCCCGATTTGCGTGCCGCTTGTGTTCACAGTGTGCTAGTACTACGCAATGAAAAATATAACGAATTACAATCCCGAGGCTACTCTCAAGGTAAAATGAAGGCTATGATGCACAATAAGGCACTTAAAAATGCACTGTCAAAAATGGCACCCGAAAAACCTGAACATATTCTGATCGATCAGTTTGCTGAACGTGGTGTCTATTACAATTACTTAAAAAATGAGCGAGAAATTGTTCGAGATGATGTTCTATTTTCTACGAAAGCTGAACAATTACATGTTTCAGTAGCAACCGCATCGATATTAGCTCGTGCGGCATTTTTAAAAGAAATGGACCGACTAAGTGAGGTTGCCGGTATTGAGTTATTGAAGGGAGCTTCAGCAAAGGTAGATGCATTAGCAGCACGTATTTGGCGTGGGCAAGGTGAAGAATTTTTACGATCTGTTACGAAATGGCATTTTGCTAATACAGAAAAAGCGAGGAAAATGAAATAAAAAAAATTTAAAGTTTTCTTTTATTCTCCACTGATTATTTGTCTTACTTTTACGAGCAGTTAATTTGAGATAAATCTGATCTTATATAAAAAAATTTCGCTATACTCCAGCTGATTACAAGTTTATACGACTTGCCCTCGACTGTAGTTAGCGAAATTCTTTGTATCAAAAATTTATTATGATCATTTTTGAAGTCTTTGTTCTAGCTTAATATTTAAACTGTTGAATCGTCCGTTGAAGATTTTCAGACATGTCAGCAAGCGCTTCAGCTGATGCTGCAATTTCTTCCATAGATGCAAGCTGTTCCTCTGTTGCAGCGGAAATATTTTGTGCACTTGCTGTATTTTCATTTGTTTGCTCAAGCACCGTTTCAATCCCCATTGCTACTTGCTTGGCATGTTGAGAAATGACTTTAGATGCCTCCGAAATTTGTCCTATTTCATAGGTTACACTTTGTACATTCGTACGAATCTCTTCAAACGACTTTCCTGCCATATTTGTTACATCAATACCCTTCACGACCTCAGCTGAACCTGCAGCCATTGATTCAACAGCCAGTTCTGTATCTGCTTGAATCCTTGAAATAATTTCCTTAATTTGTAGTGTAGACTGTGCAGATTGTTCAGCTAGCTTTCGCACTTCGTCAGCGACTACTGCAAAGCCTTTACCTTGCTCACCCGCACGGGCAGCTTCAATTGCTGCGTTTAAAGCTAATAAGTTAGTTTGTTCAGCAATTTGAGTGATGGCCTCCACAATGTCTTCAATTTCGTGAGAACGCTTGTCTAATGTTTGCACTGTCTTTTCAAGGGTTAGTACAGTATTTTGAATCATAGTCATTTGTTGAACGGCCGTTTGAATAGTCTCATCACCACTCAAAACAGCATCCATAGCTTTATTTGACATCTCATTAACAGCATCTGCTTTTACCGAAATACGCTGAATGGATGATGACATTTCTAGTACAGAACTGTTACTGTCATTAATAGTTTCTGCTTGTATATCAACCGTCTCGGCAAATGTTTGAATGGAATCAACGATTTGCGATGTAGCTCGTTTATTTTCTGTAGTACTTGCAGTCAGTTGCTCCGATGATGCAGCCAACTGATTGGATTCCTCACCAATGTTACCAACTACTTCACGTAAGGATTGAATCATTTTATTGAATATATTCGCCAACTTACCTATCTCATCTTGTGTTTTAACTTCGATGAGATTGCGCAAATCACCATTCCCTACCTGCTCAGCTACTGTAGACAGCTCATTTAGAGGTCGAATGATTGTTCTAATAATGACAGCACCAATGATTCCAAATATGATAAGAGCTATGACAATAACCGTTATTGTGTTTATTAATATTGGTTTTGTGACAGTTGCTACATCTGCTAAATCCATTGTGCCAATAATTTTCCAACCTGTTAGTTTATTGGTAGTGAAGAATACTTGATACTCTTTTCCATCTTCCTCAATGAAAAAGCTACCCTCTTCTTTTCCTTGCATCTTTTCTATATAGGACTTTTTGAGCTCTGATCCTACCTCTGCCTGTGGATCGGCAATAATAAGATTATTGGCATTTACTAATGAGGCATAGCCATTATCACCAATTTCCACTGTTTTCACAAGATCGGAAATTCCCTCTAAATTTAGGCCAATAGAAATAACTCCTGACTGATCCTGTAATCCAGCTGAAACTGCTAGTATTAATTCCCCTGTAATAGTTGATTTATAAGGATCAACCATTACTCCCTTGCCTGGCGATTCTATAGCCTTTAAGTACCATGGTCGGGTAAATGGATTATAATCTGCTGTAGGTTTAACGTATGGCTCACGTAAAAATTTATGCCCTTCAATCGCTAAATTAACAACAGAAACATTGCTATGTAATGCATTATATTTTTCTAATTCCTTTAAAGCTTCTGCATCTTGCACATTCTTATTAAAAAAATTAGCTAAATACTCCGTATCGCTAAGTATAGGTGATATCTCATCTGAAATTAATGTATTTAATAATTTTACATTTTTGCGTGAGCTATTACTTAACTCCTGTTGATATTGGTCGGACGCCTTCATATATGAAAACGTACCAATAGCAATGCTAGGGATTAAAAGTATTAATGTGAACGCCCATATTAATCGTGTTCTTACGGAAAGGCTTCTTTGCTTTCGATGATTTTTCAAAATAACTATCACCCCGTAGTAAAATTTTCTATCCAAGTTCTACTATACACAAAATAAATAATAATTAAATAATAATTATCATTTTTTTGTTATTTCTAGCAATTATCAAAACAAATATAGAAAAACACGAAGAATATCTACTCTCTCGTGCCCTCTTTCATTCATACTTTAGTTCGGATTATCTATGTAATAGATTTATGAAGTTACCCAATTAAACAAAAGCTGCCTCATTACGAGACAGCTTGCAAGTAGTAATTAAATTAGCGTACTTCTGTACCTTCAATTGTTGCAATGGCTTTTAACACCTTATTATGTGCTGCAACAACCTCTTCGTCTGTTAATGTACGCTCTGGATCGAAGTATGTTAGGGAGAATGCAACTGATTTTTTACCAGCTTCCATTTTTTCACCTTCATATACGTCGAATACACGAACATCTTTCAATAATTTCACACCTGCTGAACGAATAGCCGTAATAACTTCTCCAGCCGTTGTTGTACGATCCATGATAAGTGCAATATCACGAGACATAGCTGGGAAACGAGGCACTGGCGTATAGGCAAGAGGTGCTTCTTTGGCTGTAGCATTTAATAATGCTACTAGGTTCATTTCCATTACATATGTGTCTTTTACACCCCATGTTTTTTGTTCTGCTGGATGTAAGCCGCCGATAATGCCGACTTGTTCACCATCTAAAAGAATGCTAGCTGTACGTCCTGGGTGTAAACCATCTACTTCAGCTTTCACAAATGATATACGATCCTCTAAACCTAGCTTACCGATAACACCTTCTACGATTCCTTTTAAAACGAAGAAATCTACCGCTTTTTTCTCGCCCTGCCAAGCGTGATCTAGCCATTTTCCTGTTAAAACTGCTGCCACATGCTCTTCCTCATATGGTTGCCCTTCTTCTGATTGACCGAGGAAAACTGAACCGACTTCATACAATGCTACAGTTTCAGCCTTACGCGCAACATTATAAGCAGCCGCTTCAATTAAATGCGGTAGAAGACTTTGACGCAGTGTTGAACGTTCCTCACTCATCGGCATTAGTAAACGTGTTACAGGCTCCGCTTTCAATGCAAAACGTTGTGACAACGCTTCAGATGTTAATGAGTACGTTACAGCTTGGTAAAGACCTGCACCCTCCATGAAATTGCGCACTACACGACGATTTGCTTGGTATGGTGTTAGACGACCTACCTGGTTTGCTCCTTCTGGTAATGTCATCGGAATTTCATCATAACCGTATAGACGAGCAATTTCCTCTACGATATCTTCTTCAATTTTAATATCTTGACGACGTGTTGGGGCATCAACGATCAATAAACCATTTGCAGCTTCTACACCAAATTTAAGACGCTCTAAAATAGACAGCATATCTTCTAATGAAATTTTCATACCTAAACGTTCATTGATAAAATCTGGAGAGACCACAACACGTGCTGGTGATTTATCAAGTTCATCCACGATGCATGTTCCTTCTAACACTTCACCACCAGCTAATTCAGCTAGTAGTGCAGCAGCACGTTCTGCAGCCGGTAACACACGGTTAGGGTCAACACCCTTTTCAAAACGAGCTGAAGCATCTGAACGGAGCCCAAGATGACGTGATGTTTGGCGTACAGTTAAGCCTTCGAAGTAAGCAGATTCAATAACAACCGTTGTAGTAGATTCAGTTACTTCAGAATTTGAACCACCCATTACACCTGCGATAGCTACTGGCTCTTTACCATTTGTAATAACTAAATCTGTCGCTTTTAATGTACGTTCTTGGTCATCTAATGTCGTGATTTTTTCACCCTCTGTTGCTTTACGAACCACGATTTCGCCAGTCGCTAGGCTATCGTAGTCAAAGGCGTGAAGCGGTTGACCATATTCCATTAAAATATAGTTCGTTACATCGACAACATTGTTGTGCGGGCGTACCCCTGCTGCCATTAGACGATTTTGTAGCCACATTGGTGATTCTGTAATTTTTACGTTTTTCACAACTTTTGCAACATACATTGGATTTGCTTGTAAATCTTCTACTCGAAGTTTTAACATGTCTTCAGCTTTTTCAGAAGATGTGCTATAAGAAATTTCTGGATACTTTACTTCCTCTGAAAAAATTGCACCGACTTCATACGCCACGCCTAACATTGACAGTGCATCTGAGCGGTTTGGCGTTAAACCAAGTTCTAATACTGTGTCACGTAGACCTAAAATAGCAAGGGCATCCGAGCCGACTTCAGCATCAGCAGGAAGTACATAAATACCTTCAGAATATGCTTTAGCAACAAGTTTTCCTTCGATCCCTAACTCTTGCAATGAACAAATCATACCGTTTGATTCATGTCCACGAAGTTTTGCCTTTTTTATTTTAATGCCACCTGGTAAATGTGCACCTGGACGAGCCACAATAACTTTTTGACCAGCATCGACGTTTGGAGCACCACAAATAATTTGTTGTGGCTCAGTTTCACCTACATCCACTTGGCAAATATTTAATTTATCCGCTTCAGGATGCTTCTCTTTTGATACGACATAGCCGACTACAACTTTATCCATTCCGTTAGCACGATCAATTACTGCATCTACCTCAATCCCAGAGCGCGTAATTTTTTCAGCTAACTGTTCAGGTGCTAAGTCCTGTGTGTTTACATAATCTTTTAACCATTCTAATGATACTAACATTTTTTATCCCCCTTACGCCTCTGTTCGCTCGAATTGTGATAAGAAACGGGTGTCACTTGTATAGAAATGACGAATATCGTCGACACCATATTTCAACATTGCGATACGTTCTGCACCGATACCGAATGCAAAACCTGAAACTTTCTTCGGATCATAGCCGGCCATTTCAAGTACATTTGGATGTACCATTCCTGCACCTAAAATTTCAATCCAGCCTGTGCCTTTACATACGTTACATCCTGAACCACCACATTTGAAGCAAGAAATATCCATTTCAACAGACGGCTCAGTGAATGGGAAGAAGCTCGGACGCAAACGAATTTCACGGTCATCACCAAACATTTTTTTCGCTAGAGTATCTAATGTACCTTTAAGGTCACTCATTCGAATATTTTCGCCAATAACTAACCCTTCAATTTGCATAAATTGATGTGAGTGTGTGGCATCATCGTTGTCACGACGGAATACTTTCCCTGGACAAATAATGCGTATAGATTCACCTTTTTTCGCTTCCATTGTGCGAGCTTGCACTGGAGATGTATGTGTACGCAATAATATTTCCTCGGAAATATAGAACGAATCCTGCATATCACGAGCAGGGTGTCCCTTCGGCAAGTTCAGTGCTTCGAAGTTATAGTAATCCTTCTCTACTTCAGGACCTTCTGCAATTTCATAGCCCATACCGATAAATAAATCTTCAATTTCTTCAATAACGCGCGTTAGTGGATGACGATTTCCAACCTTAATTTCACGGCCAGGTAAAGTGACATCAATCGACTCACTTGCTAATTTTTCAGCAATTGCCGCTTCTTCTAGTACAGTCACTTTAGCCTCTAACACAGCCGTTACATTTTCACGAACTGTGTTCACTAATGCACCCATTTTCGGGCGTTCTTCTGCTGATAATTTACCCATCCCTTTTAATAAATCTGTGATAGGTCCTTTCTTTCCTAGATACGCTACTCGCACATCATTTAACTCTTTTAAATTTGCTGCCACTTCAATTTTAGCAAGTGCTTCTTGCTCTAACTGCTTTAATTGCTCTTCCATGTATATACCCTCCTTGATAAAATCAATTTCGCCTTAGCGTAATTGCCGCTGTCGCGCAGAAAACATTTGCCGCTGTCGCTTTGATCTCGCTACAGATAAACAACGCTTTCGGATTTTGAATTGTGCCCAGGCCTGCACGAGTGCCGACACGATGTCGGTCATTTCGGTAATACCACAGGACGTGGCGTTTTTACCGATGCAGGTCAGTTAGCCGTTTTCGCAGGATGCGAAGGTTTTAGGCTAACATCCTCTATTCATATGAAAATTCGTGACATCCGCTACTTTGATGGCATAAAAAAACTCGCCCCTAAAAAAGGGACGAGGACATTTTCGCGGTACCACCCTAGTTATTGCATGGCAAACTCCAAGCAATCACTTCATTGACGTAACGACTAGATTAAAGCCGGCTTACCTTTACAGCCTGTTGCTGGTCCCGGTAGCTGCTCGCAGGATGAATTCAAAACTGCATTGGTACGGCGCTAGCTCTCAATCTTCGGCCTACGCTCCCTGTCGTCCATTCACAATCTTTACTACTTCCCGGTCAAAGCATTTTTGTATTCAAGCTTACATTTTACATGTGATTATACAATACTATACCAATTCAAATCAAGAGCCATGTGCCTATTGCCATCGATATCGATGGTTCTATCGGTAATTTTAGGCTCCTCACCAAATGTTGTGGATGACATTTGTTAAATTTTATGCCACATATAAGTTGATTGGAGTGGAGACTGGGCGACTCCTTGGGAATCAGCGTCACAAATGAGACCCCGGAGCGAGCAACGCGAGTGAAGCGGCTCATCAGGCGCCCCCAGGAAGCTTTGCTCTGTGCGAAAGCGAAGCGTCAGCAACAATGTTTTATCTGTGCGAAAGCGAAGCGACAGCAACAAAGCGCCCAGTCGGAACGGAAATCAACCACACACTATGGTAATGAACGGCAATTTTAACGATTTCACCATATTTTTTAAATTACAGGTGTAATTGCTTAGATTGATTAATTACTTCACAAATCCATATAAAACGATTCCTGTTGCTACTGCTACATTTAGAGACTCCGCTTGCCCCAAAATTGGAATAATAATATTTTGATCTGTCATCGAAAGTAATTGTGGATGAATGCCACTACCTTCATTCCCCATCATTATTGCGAATGCACCCGTATGCTCAATATCACTATAGACAACTGCATCCTCATCTAAAGCCGTTCCAAATACTGGTACGCCATTATCCTGTAACTGCTCAATCCATTCCTCTAAATCGCCACGAAGGACAGGAATATGGAAATGCGAGCCTTGCGCAGATCGAAGTGTTTTAGGATTATATAAATCCGCACAGCCCTTGCCGAGTATGACTGCATCCAAACCAGCTGCATCCGCTGTACGAATCATCGTTCCAATATTTCCTGGATCTTGGACCGCATCAATTAGTAGCACCTTGCGCCACGAAGCCATTACATCTTCGTCTACCAAAGGCTGCTTACAAACTGCAAATACACCTTGAGACGTCTCCGTTTCAGCAAACTCCTTGGCAACAGCTGCTGTTACTTCAACGATGGCTACACTATCAATAGGCCAAAGCATTGGCAATTCTACACCTTCACGTACGATTAGCTGCAGCACCTGCTCGTTATTTTTTAATGCTTCCTCTACCAAATGGAATCCCTCTACTAGGAATTCTCCAGATCTTTCACGCTCTTTACGTGTTGTCGCTAGCTTCTTCCAATATTTCACTAACGCATTTTGCGTAGATTCAATTCTTTTCATCGTACCTCGTACCGCCTTTTTCCTATTTACTGTTCATTATTATACAGTAGAAAACGACAAATTACATAGTTATACGAAAACCATTATAAAGTTATGTCCATCACCGAGATACACGTTATAATTTTCAATAGTTTGACTCATCACCAAAAGTTGTGGATGACATTTGTTTAAACATTTACAATGTATTAGTTGATTGGAGTGGAAGCTGGGCGACTTCTTGGGGATCAGCGATAGAGGAACGAAGGCTAAGAGCATCACGTCCTGTGATAACGCCTTCGTGACCAACATCCTGTTGCCCCGAGACCCTGCAGCGAATGTTTTCTGTGCGAAAGCGTAGTGTTAACGTAGCGGCAGCAAATGTTTTATCTGTGCGAAAGCGAAGCGTCAGCAACAACAAAAGTGGCTCATCGGACGCCCCCAGGAAGCTCTGCTCTGTGCGAAAGCGAAGCGACAGCACAAAGCGCCCAGTCGGAACGGAAATCAACCACACGTTATGGTGACGAGCCAATATTTTAGGAAAACGGAACAATTGCTCATTTTTTTGTGATAGGTAATAACTGACCTTACCTTCTTACTGATTCCATGAATACATAAATAAACTTAAGGATGATAAATATGAAAAAAAATGTACATGTTGTAGGTGCCATTATTGAAAATGATAAGCATGAAATTTTTTGTGCGTTAAGAAATCCTAATATGGTACTAGCAAATTATTGGGAATTCCCTGGTGGTAAAATCGAAGAGGGGGAAACGCCAGAACAAGCTTTATCTCGTGAAATATTAGAGGAATTTAATTGTTCTATACAAGTTGGGGAAAAAGTTGAGGATACCATTTATGAATACGAAAAATTTATAGTACGCTTAGAAACATTTAAAGCGTCGATTATAAAGGGAGAGCCGGTCATGCTAGAACATGCTGAAATTAGATGGGTTCCTCGAAATGAACTTCTAAATCTTAATTTTGCTCCCGCTGATATTCCAGCAATCAATAAAATACTTGCCGAAAAATTGTAGGGATAGCATGAAACTTTAATCAGCAGGGGTTCTTCATCCCATTAGTAGTCTTCACCAATCGCTCCTTTATGAGCAGTTAATGTAGGAGAAAAGGGCAACAATGTTTGTTACCCCTCTGCATTCTGCTTTTTCTTTTATAGACTCTCATCTAAAGCCATTTTTTATTTGGCGGAATACTTTGAGGAAAATGAAATACATTAAACGGATCGTATTTTCCCTTTACTTCTCTAAGCATTCTAAGATTACGACCATAATAGGCAGTTGGCCAATCTTTTATATAACGATCAGGGAAATTCACATAATCTCCAACAGTGAAAGGTGACAAAGTCCGTCTTAAATTCTCGACCCACTGAATATTTTTTTCTTCTTCTTTAGCCTTTTCCCATGAGGTAATATACTCCTGAGCAATTAAAGCATTTCTATAATAATAAGCTGTTCGGCTTGACGCAATTTGACTTACCGCACCTCTAAGAGATTGCTGCCAAATAGTCGTATTTCTATTTGGAGCGTTAGATAAAAATTCTTTCATTTGTACAATGGCAACATGAGGGAATGGCCTTTCAATAAAGGATCCTGACCTTTTACGAAGGGCTGGTTTATTGCCGCTCGGTAAGTCGAAAAATTCTACAGCTTTAATATACGGTACTTCCTTTATCCATATATTCGTTGGTGACCCTGTTTTCCTCAATGGACGGAGTAGTTTCTTTAACTCAGATGCTGTACCTATAAACTCACCTTGAGCAACAATTTCACCCACTTGCTTAGATTTAAGCTCAATTTGTGAGGTCAAGCGTTCATCTGTATAAGGTGCCCATTTTTGCCATGCGTCAAAGGCTCGTTCAAAATCTTCCCATCCCCATGTAATGGAGAAAATCGATACGTTAGAAATAGGATACAGTTTAAATGTAAGAGCTGTAACGATGCCAAAATTCCCACCGCCCCCGCCACAACTTGCCCAAAATAAATCACTATTTTTCTGCTTGTCAGCTCGGATTACTTCAGCCCCTTCATGGCCACTTGCAACAACCATTTCTAGTTCCAGTAAATTGTCACATGTTAGCCCAAATGAACGCGATAGCATGCCAATTCCCCCACCAAGCGTCAAACCAACAACCCCTACACTCCCTTCAGTTCCTGCCGGGATTGTAAAACCATTTTCCCATAATACCCGATATACTTTTCCTAAATTAGCACCTGCTTCGATTTTCGCTGTCATATCTTGCTGGTTAATTGTTATTTCATTCATATCACTAACATCTATAACAAGACCTTCATTTAATATTGAATAATTTTCATAGTTATGTCTCCCACTTCTGATTCGAAATGGTTCATTATTTTCTCTCGCCCATCTTAATGCGTTGATAACGTCTTTCTTATGTCGACAAAATACAATGATACTCGGAAATTTGGGATCATTTAAGTTATTATTTGTTCTTGCTTGCTTATAGTCCGGATCTTTATGGTTAACGATTCTTCCTGTAAGCTTTACTTTCTTCAAAATACAGCTCCTCTCTCAAATGATGCAATGCATATGTTTTATCCTATGCTTATCACTTGGAAAGAATATGAAGATTGAAATTTTTATCGCTTAAAAATTAAAGATAAATGCTCATTCTCTATATTCATACATATGATGCTATATTGAAACTACCTAGGAGGTGTTCTAATGATTATTCATGTGGTGAGCGCTGGTGAAACCCTTTGGCAAATTGCAAACCACTATTCCGTACCTATCAATTCCATTATCCAATTAAACGCATTATCTCATCCAAACCAATTAGTCATCGGACAATCACTCGTGATCCCCTCTCCTTATACAACTCATACTGTAAAAAGGGGCGACACTTTATGGTCAATTGCTCAACAATATAGTGTGCCTATTCAATCAATTATCACAGAAAATCATTTAACAAATCCAGATGTTTTAACACCTGGAACTAAGCTCGTTATTCCACCTATTACACATATCGTGCAGCCAGGAGAGACACTATCGCAAATTGCCAATCAATACGGTACGACCGTTCAAGCAATCGTTGTGGAAAATGGAATTACAAACCCAAATATGATTTATGCTGGCACACGTTTGATTATCCCAAGAGCTAAGCCTTCCATTGAAGTAAATGCTTATACGTATCAAAAGCCTGAAGAAGCTGTTCGTTCGATTAACGCAATCGGTCATCTTCTTACTTATTTTAGCCCATTTGCTTACATGATTAAGGAGGATGGATCTTTACAGCCTGTAGAAGATAAAGAAATGCTTGATGCAGCTATTGCCAAAAACATTACACCTATGTTAACCCTGACGAATTTCTCTTCCACAGAAGCAGGATCCAACTTAGCGCATGTTATTTTATCTAGTGCAGCATTACAGGAAAAGGTCATCAACAATGCCCTGCAAGTGATGGAAGAAAAAGGCTATAAAGTATTAAATATTGATTTTGAAAATGTTCTTCCAGCAGATCGGGAAAATTACAATGACTTTCTTCAGTTAGCTGTTGACCGTCTTCACCCAAAAGGATTCCTAGTCTCAACGGCACTTGCACCAAAGACGAGCGCAACTCAGACAGGAACATTATATGAGGCACATGATTATGAGGCACACGGAAGAATTGCAGATTTTGTAATTTTAATGACATATGAGTGGGGCTATCGACTTGGTCCGCCACAAGCTATTTCACCCATTAATGAAATGAGAAAAGTTGTAGAATATGCTTTATCAGTAATGCCTGCTGACAAAATATTTTTAGGTTTTCAAATTTATGCTCGCGATTGGCTTCTGCCACATGTTAAAGGGCAAGAAGCAGAAACATTCAGTTCTCAAGAAGCCATAAACAGAGCTGTAAAATATGGCGCAATCATACAATATGATAGGGTCGCACAATCACCTTATTTTCGTTATGTTGACGAACAAGGTAGAAATCATGAGGTATGGTTTGAAGATGCTAGAAGTGCACAAGCTAAGTTTGACATGGTGAAGCAATATAATCTCCGAGGTATTAGTTATTGGGCACTAGGTTTTCCTTTCCCACAAAATTGGGCACTATTAAATAATGATTTTACCATCAAAAAGTTTTCTTTATAAATTCGACTCATCATCAAAAGTTGGAGATGATATTGGCTACATCAAAAGCCAATTATAAAAGTTAGCTTAGTATACGCAGTTAAGGATTTTCTATTAACACAAAATGATTTAGACATGTCTACATTAAACCCTTATTTTTCCCCAGTTTTTCCCATTATAAAAAATCAATTGAAAGCCATATTAAGAAATATCAAAGCGAAAGGAGAAACTAAACATGGGAAGAGACAATAAGCAAGGGCAAAGCGCCAACAAAGGGTCATTGCCTCAAACACCAAAAAATCAAAAAATAGCGCCAAACAAAGTTAGTGAAGAATTTTCTCAAGAGTTTATGGAACTTATTAATTCAGTTACTAAAGAAAAAAAGACAAAAAAATAAGGGGTACAACAAGTGGATTATAAACGTGCACAAGAAATTGTCGCCTCTCCATCAGAATATGAAGTAAGCTATAATGGCGTATCCGTCTGGATTGACAAGCTTCATGATGATGGTAAAACAGCAACTGTTCATTTACGTCGCTCTTTAGAGGAACGTTCCGAAGTAGACGTAGGAGAATTAAAGGAAGAATACCTCGCGCATTAAAACCTCATAATAAAAATCTGCTTACTTACAATGTGTGAAGTAAGCAGATTTTTTCTTTTTGAAAAATACAATTGCCAATATATAAATCCATTAAACGGAAGTAGAGCAGATGATATGAAAATTTCAACTTTAAATGATGTAATCCTCTTCATATTTCAGCCCTGTTAAAATATCACTTGCTTGAATGTGTAACTTTTTGTAGTTATTCGCAATTTGTTCAGCAGAAATTGGCTTACTAAATAAATAGCCCTGAATATAATCGCAATCACCCTCAATTAAGAAAGCAAGCTGCTCGACTTCTTCAATTCCTTCGGCAACAACCTTTAATCGCAAATGCTTCGCCATTGATAAAATCATAGCTACGAGTGCTTCATCATTTGGATTATGCTGAATATTTCGAACGAACGCCCGGTCAATTTTTAAGCAATCAATTGGAAAATCTTTAAGATACGACAGCGACGAATACCCTGTTCCAAAGTCATCCACAGCAATTTGGATACCAATTGCCTTTAATTCATGCAGTAGCTGTGTCATTTGATCGATATTCATCGTCATACTTTCCGTAATTTCTAATTGTAAATATTTTGGCTCTAAATTTGTACGCTGTAAAATTTCTTGTACCATTTGCACTAAATCTTGTTGGAATAATTGCCCAAGAGATAAATTAACAGCAACCTTCATGGGTGGTAGACCTTGCTTCTCCCATGTCTTCGCTTGAGAGCATGCTGTCTCTAAAATCCATTTCCCTAATGGAATAATTAGTCCAGATTCTTCTGCAATCGGGATAAACAACCCCGGTGAAACAAACCCACGTGTTGGATGACGCCACCGTACTAGCGCTTCGACCGATTCAATCTTACTAGTTTTTAAATTTACCTGAGGCTGAAAATCCAAATAAAACTCTTCATTAGCTAATGCCCTATGAAGCTCTTGCTCAATTAATATACGGTCAGCAATGCCATTTGACATATATGGCTTATAGAAAAGAAATCTTTGAGGCATTTGACTCGCTTCTCGCATTGCTAACTGAGCATGCATTAAAAGTTCTTCACCTGAGCAATCCTCATCATGCAGGGCAATTCCAAAATTAAGATTTCCGTTGAGAGAAAATAATTGCACTTGTAACGGTTTTTTCATAGCATTCTTCAAGTTACAGCAAAATTGTAATAGCTCTTCACTCGTTGTTACTTGATCAATATAAATAATAAACTGCCCCTCACGAAGCTTGGTTGCATAATAATAAGGTGGTAATATAGCTTGTATTCTCTCAGCCACGAGCTTCATCATTTCATTGGAATAGCTAATACCTATAGACGAGCGGATGGCTACAAGGCGATCAATCTCAATTGCAATGATTGCTTTTTGATGGTTATTGGCATGTAAATCCTCTTTTAAGGTTTTTAATAATAGATGTTCATTCGGGAGCCCTGTAATATCATCATGAAAAGCTTGAAAGCGTAGCTCCTGCTGCGAATACTCAAGGTCTTGCTTTATCTTTAATAATTGCCGATACGGTTTTTCGACCGATGTATAATATAGTGCTTTTAGGAAAAAGTAAAATGCAAAAAATTGATAAATAAGTGCTGAAAAACCCCAAATAGATTCCCTATCTTTAATGAAAACAAAGAAAATATCACTAATAATTAAATAAATTGCAGCGCTATTTAGCCATATTTCTCGTTTTGGCAACTGTTTTATATACTTACTTAAAATCACGATCGTTGTACCTTGTAAGACAGCAGACAACAAATGAACAATAGTATTAACTTTATTCAACAATTGTTCTTCAAGCAAGAAATATTTTGAAGAGAAATATACTAATACAAAACTCAACAATACAAATAGTAAGGAACTTCCATATGTATAAAAACGATCATTCATCTTTAAGTGTTTTTTGGGCTTTAAAATAATAAAGAGAAAACCGATTGATAAGCACAATCTCATTATTATATGTAAAAGCATATCCATATATTGTGTTTCTGCTATTGGATTTTGAGTGATAACTAAGCTCACTATTTCCAATAAGGCGATGATAAAAAATAAATTACCTATGTATAATATTTGATTTGATAATAAGTGTGGAAAAACGAGCCAAGATTGAATAGCGATTGCCATCGTACAAACAATAATTAGTATTTGTATAATCAAATTCAAGCATATGTAGCTTTCTTCCTTAAAAATATCGAATATCCAATCACTTATACCTAATAGTGGTATAACTAGCAATAATGGCAATACTATATACCAAACCTCTTTCTTTTCTAGCTCTAATTGATTCAACCATTTCTCCAACAAAAACCCTCCATACCCAATATCTATCTTTAAATAGGTAATTTTATCTATCTAAAGGAGGCTCTTCATCAAAATATGTATATGACTACACATTCCACGGAAATCACCTCTACATGATGGTGATAAGCCTTTTTATTAATTTCTTACAAATCATAACATTTTTATGCCAAAACGAAAGTATGCCAATATTCATTTCCCATTTTGATATTAGCATACTTTTGATGTTTTATCGCTCTATTCTTCTCTAGAAGATAACAGTTCACGCAGTTTAATCATTATTCTTGTGCGTCTTTTTTTAACTGCATCTACAGATAAACCTAGTTCTTTAGCTATTTCCAAGTAACTATAACCTTCTACATAAAAAAGTAGTAATATTTTTCTTTCTTCTTTTTTTAAACAGGACATAATACATTCTGTATGAACGGGATTTCTCTTACTTATTTCATAATCACGAACATAATTTATCGTTTCATGGTCCATAGGTGTATAATTCTTTAGAAATAGCCTCTCCTTTGAAAGTTCTTTTAAAATTTCTCCTTTGACGCATGTATAAATATAAGCAGAAAACTGCCCTTTTGAAGGGTCCGCTTTGCGCCAAGCCTCCCAAACAGCTATAGATGCTATATGACGATAATATTCAAAGTCCTTGTAAATTCGGCACTTTACTAAAATCGATGTGATCATCGGCTGGACAAATTCCAATACTTCTTCAAAAGGTTGTTCAGGTGATAGCTTTTGCTTATTACGCTGTGTTGTCATCCTATTTTCCTGTCGACTATGCACAGTCCATTATTCCTAGGTACCTCTATCTTAATTATTATACTACGAGTATGTCGAACGGCCATTTTGACGGTATGACTAGAGAGTTTTTATAAACCATAATTAATGTTTATACACGATAACAGTACGATATTTCAGAAATCAAATGTTTTTACTGGATTTCTATACATATTTCTAAAAAGGTTGGACAGATTACTACTAAGGAGGCGAAATAGATGAATTTTCAAATAAGAGATGCGATTACGACAAACGTACATGGTCAATCTGCGGCCGAATTTAAGGATATTGTCGAGGATGCTATTAGCCGTGGTGAAGAGCATCTACTGCCAGGGCTTGGTGTGTTTTTTGAAAAATGGTGGCAGCAGTCTAGTCCTGCTGAGCAGGATGCATTTGTTCAAAAACTAGAAAAAGTCTTTGCTCACTAATTTTTTATAGACAGTTCATTCCATTTCCAATAAATGCGTGATAAAGTTTTATTTATCAGAAAATTTGGAGGGGTTGGAATGACTGTTGCTGTAGAATTAATAGTAAATCAACTAAAAGAGGTTTTAACTGAAGAACAGGTGTCAACAAACGAAACAGTGCGACAGCTACATGGAAGGGACGAATCTCATCATTCAATAAGCTTACCAGATATCGTTGTCTTTCCTCGTTCCACGGCCGATGTCAGTGCCATCTTAAAAATTGCGCATGTGGAACGTGTACCCGTCGTACCTTTCGGTGTTGGCTCAAGCTTGGAAGGAAATGCAATTCCTATTGCAAATGGCATTTCTATCGATTTCTCTGAAATGAATACTATTTTAGAAATTCGACCAGATGACCTGCTAGTAAAAGTACAACCAGGTGTAACACGTGCCCAATTGAATAAAGAATTAAAAAAACATGGGCTTCAATTCACTGTTGATCCTGGTGCTGATGCTACACTTGGTGGCATGGCAGCGACAAATGCCAGCGGAACAACAGCAGTGCGCTATGGAGTGATGCGCGATCAAGTACGAGATTTAGAGGTTGTACTCGCAGATGGCACAGTCATTCATACCGGTAGCTTAGCAGCAAAATCGTCTTCTGGTTATCACCTGAATGGTCTTTTCATTGGCTCTGAGGGTACACTAGGTTGCTTTACAGAATTAACTTTACAAGTTTATGGTATACCCGAATTTGTCACTGCAGGACGCGCAGTTTTTGCGACAGTTGGCGATGCTGTCAGTGCAGTAACCGCATTGTTGCAGGCGGGTATTTCAATTGGTCGTGTTGAACTGGTCGATGAAGCCTCTATCAAACAAGCTAATATTTATAATGAAACATCCTATAATGAAAAACCAACACTATTTTTAGAATTTCACGGAAATGAAGCAGGTATGCATGCTGATATAGAATTTGCTAGTGAAATTTTTGAGGACTTTGGTTGCCTTTCTGTTGAATTTGAACAAGACAATGCAGCACGTAATAAGCTCTGGGAGGCACGCCATTCATTGGCCTATGCATATATCCATGCCTATCCGGGGAAAAAGCTTATGTCGACTGACGTTTGTGTGCCCATATCTATGCTTGCTGATTCTGTTTTATATGCTCGTGAACAGCTTGAGCAAGTTGGTCTTGCAGGCGGAATTGTAGGTCATGTTGGAGACGGTAACTTCCATGCCCTGTTAATGTTAGATCCAAATGATGCTGAGGAACAAGCAAAAGCCGACCGCTTCAATGAACATATTGTCCAATACGCTCTACTACGTGGTGGCACTTGTACCGGTGAACATGGTGTTGGTATTGGAAAAATGAAATATCAGTCTACAGAGCACGGAACATCTCTATTGGTGATGAAGAGCATTAAGGCAGCACTTGACCCACATAATATTATGAATCCAGGGAAGATTTTCAGCATGTAAACTTATGATCACTTTTAAACAAAGGAACCCGTTGGAATATCAACCGGTTCCTTTGTTTAGATCATCAAATGAATACCCGCTAAACAAGAAAAAAAGCAACCTAGCGTCTCCCAGGTTACTTTATTATGTAGCGATGTGGTCATCCACCTTGATAACATACATCGCATGTGGCTTACATCCCTCTGTCTGCAACCACTGTTATGTTATTCACATTGGCACCCCCTGTTGCCAATATGAACTCTATCTATATAGTACTTCTCAAACTGAGAAGCAGAATGCTTTATGTCAGTCCTTACTCGATATAATCTATTATTGCATTAAGCTAGAATTGAGGCTAGCACTGCTTTTTGTGCATGAAGTCTATTTTCTGCTTGCTCAAAGATGTAGGAATTTGGGCCATCAATAACAGACGACGCTACTTCTTCTTCACGATGCGCTGGTAAACAGTGCAGGAACATGTAATTCGGCTTTGCGTATGCAACAAGTTCATCATTAATTTGGTAACCTGCAAAGTCTTCTAGACGTTTTGCCGTTTCCTCTTCTTGCCCCATTGACGTCCATACATCAGCGTACACTACGTCCGCATGTAAAACTGCTTCTACAGGATCATTTGTGATTGTAATAGTACTACCATTTGCTGCCGCGATAGCCTGAGCTTTTGCGATCACCTCTGCATCACATTCATAGCCAACTGGTGTTGCCACTGCCACGTTCATTCCTACATGTGCAGAAGCTACCACTAATGAGTGCGCCACATTGTTGCCATCTCCAACATAGGCAATTTTAAGTCCCTTTAGTTCCCCTTTATGTTCAGCGATTGTTTCTAAATCAGCTAAAGCTTGGCATGGGTGATAAATATCCGTTAGTCCATTAATAACAGGTATAGATGCATGCTCTGCAAGCTCTTTCACCATAGCATGAGAATTTGCACGAATCATAATACCATCTAAATAGCCTGATAACACATGTGCTGTATCATAAATCGATTCACCACGACCAATTTGTAAATCACGCGCATGCATAAACATACCTTTTCCACCTAATTGATTCATGCCTACTTCAAATGAAATACGAGTACGAGTTGAATGTTTTTCAAAAATCATGCCGAGCGTCTTACCTTCTAGCAGCTTCGGACATTTCTCTTCTTTTGTAATTATTTTCAGCTGTGTTGCTAACTCAACTAACTGTTGAACTTCTTCACTTGTATAGTCTAGCAAGGTTAGTAGGTCTTTACCTTTTAAGCTAGACACTAACTTTAACTGTACTTCCTCGAGTAATTTCATAGCATTCGCTCCTTATTTCGTTACTGTTGAATCAAGTATAGCATGCATAAATATAAAATCAACTGAATTTTTATGTTTATTTTCAAAAATTAGAAATCTTTCTTGAAATGTGACTAAAATACGAATTATTGAATTTTTATTCATAAATCGAAAAATAACCCTCAACCTCACATTCCAGATAATTGCATTATTGTTATTCCATTTTTATAATTAAATGTATTGATTATTTTAGTGGTAAAATAAATGGATAAAGAACTAGTACATCTTAGTAAAGAGATTGATAAAAAGATTGCAGAGAAGTGCTTATCGAGTTAGATACACGAGGATTCTTTGTTTTCAGAAGCAAGTGGAAATGAAGCTTGCTAACCTAATAAAGAGGATTTGTTTCATTTATACTACATATTCTTAGCTCATCACATGACATTTATTAAAACAGATGCTATGTATATAAGTTGATTGAAGTGGAGACTGGGCGACTCCTTGGGGATCAGCGATAGAGGAACGAAGGCTAAGAGCATCACGTCCTGTGATAACGCCTTCGTGACCTACATCGTGTAGGCCCGAGACCCTGTGTTTTCTGTGCGAAAGCGTAGTAGCTTCAGCAACTGGGTTTTATCTGTGCGAAAGCGAAGCGACAGCAACATTGTTTTATCTGTGCGAAAGTGCAACGACAGCAACATTGTTTTATCTGTGCGAAAGTGCAACGACAGCAACATTGTTTTATCTGTGCGAAAGTGCAACGACAGCAACATTGTTTTATCTGTGCGAAAGCGTAGTGCTAACGTAGCGGCAGCAACAACAAAGTGCCCAGTCGGAACGGAAATCAACCACACGTTATGGTGGTGAGCCATATTTTTGAAATTACATTCTATTATTCCAGATCAACAGAAAAATAAACGTTTGTAATGGAGGTATTATTGTGGATTTATATGATTTAAAAAAGGACATATTTAAAATTGCTTATCCCTTTATAAAAACTCGCCCAAATGTTGCTTTATCCATCGGCATTATTGATCAAAACAAAGAAGCTACTTTTACTTTCAATGGCTCTAATTTTATGCTAGAAGAAAAGCCTTATATATATGAGGTTGGGTCCATTTCTAAAGTTTTTACTACGTCAATCTTAGGTGAAATGCTTCAGGAAGGGAAAGTTCATTTAGAAGATTCTATCGGCAACTATTTTTCTGCACTCCCTGATCATCACCCCGTGACGCTAAAACGTCTAGCAAATCATACATCAGGTCTGCCAGGTATAGGTGTGCTTAAGAATATTTACAATCTTTTTGACACTCAAACACCTCGTGATCCTTTTTGCCAATATTCACTGGACGAGACGATACATTATTTTAAAACACATACAAATGAGCCAAAAGTTAAGTTTAGATATTCAAATGTAGGCATGGGGCTTTTAGGGAATATTTTAGCCAATACGCTACATACTGATTTTGAAACAGCTATCAAACAAAGATTAACAGATCCTTTAGAATTACAAAGTACATTTATTTCTATCCCTCCCGATAAAAAGGAGGCGATATTACAAGGATATGGTATCCGAGGGCATAAAAAGCCTCCTCTCCACATGAATAACTTTATGGCAGCAGGGGCAATCCGTTCAACGGTTGATGATCTATTAAAATTTATGAAAGCTCATTTAAGCGATGAAAATTTAGGTTATACATTCACACACCAAGCTACTGAAACTATTTCAAAAGATTTAAGTATTGGTTTAGGATGGCTTCTTGAGGACGGTATTATTTGGCATAACGGTTCAACAAAAGGCTTCTCTAGTTATTTGGGGTTTGATAAAGCACAGCAAACAGGGGTCGTTGTTCTATCCAATTATCGATCCAATATATTGACAATAAATCCTGGACAAATTGGTAGAGATATATTAAAGCTTTTACAAGATGAATAGATACTTTATCTGAATACAAAATGAAATTCTTCGCTTTTCATTTTTATCATGAGATCGACATAAAAATACAAAACAGCCCTCAAACAAAAGAGGGCTGTTTTACTTATAATGCTTAATTTATTCACTGCATCACAGTTTAATTGTTGATTTTAATAACTTACAACAAATATTCAAATCACTTTACCAACCGCCACGATTCTGAATTTCGTCTGTTTTAGAATCAATGTTACGTGCAAATTCTTTCACTTTTTGTACAGAATCATCAATTTGACGCTTCGTTGTTTGAATGCGATTTGCTATGCTAATCAATTGCGAAGGTTCTGGTGGGCTTGGCTGATTCGCAAGCATCATCAATTCTTGTTGAATACCTTCGAAATTAATGCCAGCATTTGTAATCATGTCACAAGCTAAAGTGATTTGAGAAGCAGTGTGGTCTACTGAATCGGCAACTCGCTGATTGTTATTCCAATTCGTGCGGCCTCCACCCATATATGAATTCATCTGGCGTTCCCCCTATCCTTGTAGCTTATCTGTTAACTCATCAATTTCAGTAATTTTTTTGTTAACACCGTCAGTAAAAGAATCAATTTCATCCGTTAATTTATCAACATCTTTTACGTTGCGTTGAACTTCGGCTAAGTTATTTAATGCATTTTGCACTTTACCAGTAATACCCATAGCTACGCTTTCTAACATCGCTTTTACATGAGGTGGCGCATCTTGGCCAACTTGCGCTAGCAACATATCAACTTGTGGCTGAATTTCAGTCAATGTAGTTTGAGCGTTAATTAATTCGCGTGAACAAGAATTCAATTCATTGTCGATTTTGTCTGAAGAACGGTCAATGTTCGCTTGAACATCCTTGATTTCACCTAACACCTTGTCAATTTTGTTGCCAACTTCTCTTGCGGTAGATTTACTAATAATCATAATTGCAAGTTCCTCCTAGAAAAAAATATGTTTATTCATATATATTACCAAAAAACTCTTATTCTTCCTAGCACTATTATCCAATTAGTAAGACAGATATATTTCTTAGGTCTAACCAATGCGAAAAGCCTCCTAACATCCTAGTTAGAAGGCAAAAATAATAGTTCAATTTAGTTCTTTATACTAAATTAGTCGAAAATAATCTTATTCACTGCATCACGGTCTAATTTTTTAATAACTTCTACCACTAATTTTACAGCATTATCATAATCGTCACGATGTAAAATACCTGCATGTGAATGGATATAGCGTGTAGCTATACCGATTGATAGTGCTGGCACTCCATTAGCAGTAATGTGCATTGAGCCAGCATCTGTACCGCCACCAGCCATTGCTTCGAATTGGTATGGAATATTATTATCATCTGCTACATCTAATACAAATTCACGTAAGCCACGGTGTGATACCATTGAGGCATCGTAGACAACAATTTGTGGACCAGCGCCCATTTTACTAGTTGATTCCTTCGCAGTTACTCCTGGTGTGTCTCCTGCTACACCTACATCGACAGCAAAGCCAATGTCTGGTTGGATTTTATGCGTAGCAGTTTTCGCACCACGAAGCCCTACTTCCTCTTGTACGTTCCCTACAGAATAAAGAATATTAGGATGCTTTTCATTTTTCAAAGCTTTCATAACATCTATTGCAATTGCACAACCAATACGGTTATCCCACGCTTTTGCTAATAGATACTTTTCGTTTTTCATCACGTTAAATTCAAAATATGGTGTGACCATATCGCCAGGACGTACGCCCCATTCAAGCACTTCATCTTTTGAAGCTGCACCAACATCGATAAACATATCTTTAATGTCTACCACTTTGTTACGCACATCTGCTGGTAAAATATGAGGTGGTTTTGAACCAATAACCCCAATAATTTCATCGCCTTTACGTGTTGTAATTGTTACACGCTGCGCAAGCATAACCTGGCTCCACCAACCGCCTACAGTTTGGAATTTGATGAACCCTTTGTCATCGATTTGAGTAACCATAAAGCCTACTTCATCTAAATGACCGGCAACCATAATTTTAGGACCATTTTCATCGCCAACTTTTTTAGCAATGACGCTCCCTAAATTATCTGTTTCAACTGAGTCTGCAAATGGTGCAATGTATTTTTTCATAACCTCACGTGGTGCACGTTCATTACCTGCAATACCATTCGCATCCGTTAAATCTTTAAACATTTGTAATGTTGGATCTAGTTGTGTCATCCTTTTGCCTCCTGCTCCTTGTATCCCCTCTATTATACTTCGTTTACCGAAATATTCCTAGCCTAAATCGTCTGAAAATTGGTGTATTTCTTACTTTAATATCCCGAACGCTGACGATTATAATTCTCTTCGTTTTTCTCTATATAGGCCCCAACAACGTCCTCAAACGTAAAACCTAGATTGTACGCAAGTAATCCATAGCATTGCCAAATAGCTAAATAACTATCCTCTGTTGGCTGACTAATAAACGTTAAAATATAGTCCTGTGTCATTAAAAATGTCTCTGTTAAATCTCGCTTCTCTTCAATTACTGGCCATTTTTCTATCGCTGTAAAACCTTTTAATAGGCCAAGTGATAATATAAAATGAATAGAATCCACATATTCCTCTAAAATCACATCACGCTCTGAGGGTCCCTTTGTGCTCCAAAACTTAAAGCAACGAGTTTCATTAGCAAGTTCGGCCAGCTCTACCATTAATGCTAAACCTTTTTCTTTAAATACATCACGATCAATTTTTTGTGTTTTTTCGATGAAATCATCAAGCTCTTTCTGCATTTTAAACAAATGTTGTAAATTCATTTTTTTCTCCTAAATTTCTTAAAATTATTTATAAAAAGTGAAACTAATTGCCCCCTTCAATCGTATAGGAGGGAATAACCTTTCTTCAAGGGGGAAATTGAAAATGTTGCCATTACTTATTCGACTTGCTGTTATTGCGCTTATTATCTATGTATTTTATAAAGCGATTCGTTATATAACCGATCCTAAGCGAAAACTTGATGAAGCCTATGAAAGAGGCCACTATTATTTTTATGATGACGTCAAAAATGTCCGAAAAAATTTCTTTATCTCTTATAAGGGTGCTCTTTTCGAAGGTGAAAAATACCTTGGTACTACTGATGATGCCTTTGAAGTTGTTACGATTTTTGTTGGCGCCCGTGACGCCGCTAAACTGCAAGGTTTTTCGAAAAAAGACTTTGAATACCTCCAGCAGGAAATCCTATTGAACTATCCAAGCGCAAAAATAAACTGGAAACAACCCATTGAAAAGCTTATGCACAACACATCCTCTTGATGAGGATGTGTTTTTAATATATCGCAACATTTTTTACGATTTATCGGAAACATTTTAGGCTTTATCGGAATATTTTCGAGATTTATCGGAAACTTTTTAAGTTTTATCGGAATATTTTTGCGTTTTTTCACCAGATTTGTACGATGATAAAAATTTGAATAGCTGCTAGTAACGGGAATCCAAATGCAAAACTGTTATGGCGTGTTTTATGACGGAATAAATACATCCCTAGTACGCCACCTACTGCACCACCAGCAATTGCTAATGTAAATAACGTACGTTCAGCAATACGCCATTCATGCTTTTTCGCTTTTGATTTATCCAAGCCCATCATCACGAGCAGAACTATAGAAACAACTGCCATATAGGCCAATAATGCTTGCGCCATTGAGTACTCCTTTATTTTTATTATTTACTACTACTCTAACACAAAAAAAGACTGACGGATAAGTCCATCAGTCTTTTAAGAAATTTTGCACCTGTCGCTTCGCTTTCGGTGCTGAAATAATTTTTAACTTCGTCAAAAATTATTTAGCTACTGCTTTTTTAGCAGATTCAGCTAATTGAGTGAATGCTGCTGCATCAGTTACAGCTAGGTCAGCTAACATTTTACGGTTAACTTCGATACCAGCAACTTTTAAACCGTGCATTAAGCGGCTGTATGAAAGACCGTTCATGCGAGCAGCTGCGTTGATACGAGTGATCCATAATTTACGGAAATCACGTTTTTTCTGACGACGGTCACGGTATGCATATTGACCTGACTTCATCACTGCTTGGTTAGCAACTTTATATAATGTATGTTTAGAACCGTAGTAACCTTTAGCTAATTTCAATACTTTTTTACGACGTTTGCGCGTCACTGTTCCGCCTTTTACGCGTGGCATATGAATTACCTCCTGCTTTTCATTTAAAAATGAATGTTAGTATTTTGTTTGTGTAGTCAAATTATTTCATGTAAACAAGTAATGATTTGATGCGTTTGAAGTCACCAGATGAAACGATGTTTGCTTTACGTAGGTGACGTTTTTGTTTTGTAGATTTGTTTGCGAATAAGTGGCTTCCATAAGCACGGTCATATTTTAATTTACCTGAACCCGTTTTTTTGAAACGTTTCGCAGCTCCACGGTGAGTTTTCATTTTTGGCATGTCGAATTCCTCCTAAACTGTTCGTCTAATATTATTTCTCGTTCTTTGGTTGAAGAACTAAGAACATGCTTCGGCCTTCCATCTTCGGTTTTTGTTCAACCGTCGATACTTCAGCACAAGCTTCAGCAAAACGATCTAATACACGTTGACCAATGTCTTTGTGTGTAATCGCACGACCTTTGAAACGTAGGCTACATTTTACTTTATCGCCTTTTTCAAGGAATTTAATCGCATTACGTAGCTTCGTTTGGAAATCATGCTCATCGATTGTTGGGCTCAGACGAACCTCTTTCATTACGATGACCTTTTGATTTTTACGAATTTCACGGTCTTTCTTTTGCTGTTCAAACTTAAATTTACCATAGTCCATGATACGAGCGACTGGCGGCTTGGCTTGAGGGGCCACAAGGACAAGATCCAAGTTTACACGAGTGGCGATTTCTAGCGCTTCGTTACGTGTCTTTACACCAAGCTGGTCACCATTGTGATCGATTAATCGAAGTTCACGTGCGCGAATGCCTTCGTTTACATACATGTCTTTGCTAATAGTAATCCACCTCCAAGTAGTTGTCGCGAATACATGGTTTGGGCAAAGCCTTGCCCGGTTGAACGGTACATCCTCTTGTCATGTCCATAAAAAAAGGACGGACACTTGAAGATGTCCGCCCGCTATATGTGCATGCGCAAGTCAGCGCAAAACAATTCAACGTGTCATACCTGTTCACAGCCTAAAAGCGTTGTATCAGGTGAGAAGCGGGCAGCCTCTACTTCAACCACAAACTTTGTATTCATTAACCTTAACTATATTAACATGTACTTCATAAGCTGTCAAATGTTTATTTAAATTATTTCTAATAAAATAACCTAAAAACTTTTAATCTAAACTATTATGACGGTTTTCATCAAAACGTGGGGTTGATTTCCGTTCCGGCTGGGCGCTTTCCTGGGGGCGTCCGATGAGCCCCAAGGAGTCGCCCAGCCTCCACTCCAATCAACTTATATAAATGACATACGTTCTAACAAATGTCATCCCAAACTTTTGATAATCTTGCCCAGCGAATTCTAATCCTTTTTCAATCTGAACAAATTCACCGGCAAAATCATTAAAATTATTTTGTAATTTCTGCTTTAATATTAGCTAGGAAGTCTTGGAAGCTAATTGTTTCTGAATCTTTTGAGCCATAACGACGCACATTAACGCCACCAGCCTCAACTTCTTTATCACCGATGACAAGCATATACGGGATTTTTTTCATTTGTGCTTCACGGATTTTGTAGCCTAATTTTTCTTCACGGTCATCCATTTCAACACGTAAGTCCGCTGCAGTTAATTGCTCTTCAATTTGTTTTGCATAATCAAAGTGTGCTTCGTTTGAAACCGGGATAACTTCAACTTGTACTGGTGCTAACCAAGTTGGGAATGCACCTTTATATTCTTCGATCAAGAAAGCAACGAAGCGTTCCATTGTTGATACGACACCACGGTGAATAACAACTGGACGATGTGGTTTACCATCTTCTCCAACGTAAGTTAGGTCAAAGCGCTCTGGTAATAAGAAGTCAAGCTGTACTGTTGATAAAGTTTCTTCCTTACCAATTGCAGTTTTCACTTGTACGTCAAGTTTAGGACCGTAGAATGCAGCCTCACCTTCAGCCTCGAAGTAATCTAAGCCAAGCTCATCCATTGCTTCTTTTAACATGCTTTGTGCTTTTTCCCACATTGCATCGTCATCGAAGTATTTCTCAGTATCAGCTGGATCACGGTAAGATAAACGGAATGAGTAATCATTTAAATCGAAGTCTTTGTAAACTTCTAAAATTAACTGTACTACTTTTTGGAATTCCACTTTAATTTGGTCTGGACGAACGAAGATATGTGCATCGTTTAAAGTCATCCCACGTACACGTTGTAAGCCTGAAACAGCTCCTGACATTTCGTAACGGTGCATTGTACCAAGCTCTGCAATACGTAATGGTAGGTTACGATAAGAATGCATACTGTTTTTGTACACCATCATATGGTGAGGACAGTTCATCGGACGCATAATTAATGTTTCATTGTCCATTTCCATTGGTGGGAAAATTGAATCTTGGTAGTGATCCCAGTGACCAGAAGTTTGGTAAAGCTCTTTAGAACCAAGTACTGGTGTGTAAACATGCTTGTAACCAAGTGATAACTCTTTATCTACGATATAACGCTCAATAATACGACGAATTGTCGCACCATTTGGTAGCCATAGTGGTAATCCTTGACCAACCTTTTGAGAAGTTGTAAATAATTCTAATTCTTTCCCGATTTTACGGTGATCACGTTCTTTTGCTTCTTCAAGCATTTGAAGGTGATGTTTTAATTCTTCTTTTTTAAAGAATGCTGTACCATAAACACGTTGTAGCATTTTGTTATCTGAGTTACCTCTCCAGTAAGCACCCGCTAATGAAAGAAGTTTGAACTCACGAAGCTTGCCAGTTGATGGTACGTGGATGCCTCGGCAAAGATCGAAAAATTCACCTTGGTGGTAAATAGATACTTGCTCATCTGCTGGAATTGCTTCAAGTAATTCTAATTTGTATTCATCGCCAACTTCTTCATAGATTGTTTGTGCTTCTGCACGGCTAACATTTTTGCGCTCTACTTCAAGGTTTTCAGCGATAATTTTTTTCATTTCTTTTTCGATTACTGGTAGGTCTTCAGCTGTAATTGGTGTCGGTGCATCAATATCATAGTAGAATCCACCTTCAATAACTGGACCAATTCCAAGTTTAACTTCTGGGAATAAACGTTTAATCGCTTGTGCTGTTAAGTGTGCAGTCGAGTGACGTAGAATTTCAAGTGCTTCCTCATCATCTTGTGTAATAATCGAAATTGTTGCGTCCTCTTCAATTGGTGTTTTTAAATCAACTAAGACACCGTTTACTTTACCCGCATACGCTTTTTTACGAAGTCCTGGGCTGATTGATAATGCCACATCATCAGTAGATGTACCTTTTGCAAATTCCTTTACAGCGCCATCTGGGAAAGTTAATTTAATCATATCTGACATTTTGTTTGCACTCCTTAATGTTTTTCTGGGATACATTGATTGAGAAAACGGTATAGACTTTCCGGATTGAGCATCTTTTACCCGGTGTGAGTAGATTCAAGCGACTACTCAAGAAAATAAAAAAGCTCCGTCCCTAACAAAAGGGACGAAGCGTATGCTCGTGGTTCCACCCTTCTTCCTTCCGACTCTAATAAGCCAGACGAAGCTCAAGGCTAGCTAACGGGCTAGGGACCGGCGAAAGATTTTCCCTTTCGCTGCTCAGTAGGTAGTAAATGATGTGCTCTAACTAGGAAGCTTACAGCCAATGACTTCCCTCTCTAAAAGCTGATACACAAAACTCATGTCCTCATCAATGCATTTTCTTAATTATTATATGAGACAGTATACGCTCGATTGTCGCAAAATGCAACAGTCAATCTTACATACGGCGATTTTTTCCGCGCATTTCAATCGGCTCTGTCAAGGCTTTGACACGTTCCATAATACGTCCAGCCTTCACGACTTCTATGTCACCTTTTTGCGTCTGTGCTAAATGATGCTCTAATTCATCATAATTAAAGTTAGATGTAATGAACGTTGGCAATTGCTCTGCCATACGATAATGGAAAATAGTCCCCAGAATTTCATCACGAGTCCATGCGGTCATTGTTTCAGCTCCTAAATCATCAAGCATGAGCACCGGAGCCTTTTTCACATAATCAATTTTTTCATTCAATGTATTATCGCCAATTGCATTTTTCATTTCTCGTAAAAATTCAGGCACGAAAACAACTACTGAACGAATTTTGATGGAGGCTAACTCATTCGCAAGTGCACCAAGTACAAAAGATTTTCCTACACCAAATTTTCCATATAAATAATAACCCTTTGCGGGAAGCTTTCCTGTTTCTAATGTTGTCTTCACAAATTGTGCCGCTTTTTGCGCAATCATAACACGAGATTCATCGTCAATGAGTAAATCTTGTATTGTCGCTTGCAGCACATCCTTCGGCATATGCATGCTCGCAATCATATTAGCTACGTCACGACGCTCTTCCTCACGTATCTTTTGCTCACATCGCACATAATCAATTTCAATGGTACTCCGCACTACACGTAAAGTTGGTAAAAAACCTTTTAAATAGTTTGTACAACTTTCTGTATTGTCACAGCCACAGCAAGTAGTAGATTGACTAATAAACTCATGAAGCTTCGGTAAATTACGTTCAATTGTCGCATAGCTTAACTCATTTGCATGTTCTGTTAAAAATTCTTGTACACGAGGGTTTTCTAAAATTTCTTGACGCATCGCTTCGTAACGTTCTTGAAATGATGGTACATTAATTGCTCTTTTTAATGGTCCATTAATTGGTTCGATTGTCGTTCACCCTCCTTACTTATCACTTTTCCCTAGCATTTCCAATATTTTTTGACGCTCTCGCTCAAAATCTATCGTGCTGGAAGTGTTTTCTTCTTGTTGCTCGTTACGCTTGTAAAACCATTCAGGTACCTTCTCTTCACGTTGATTTCCTGAACGTCCTTTAACACCTTGATTACTTTTCCTCGGTGTCTGCTGGGGCTTATTTTTCCACGCAGTGTATTTATCATGCTCCTGGCGTGCTAGCTCCATTGCTGCCTTTGCTGTTTGAATATTTTTACGTACCCAATGATCTGCTATCGTTTCCACATATTTTTTAGGTAGCTTCATATCAGTTGTTAACATGACATATTCCAAAAGAGCATTGACAACGCCTACTGGCATGCCATGCTGGACAATTAAACTTTCAGCAAGCTGTACGGAAGTCTGTAGAGGTTCTTTGCCATTATTAATATCTCGCAGTACTTGGACTGGCGGAGTCGTCTCTAAATAATGTTGAAGCTCCTGATCCTTTGTTTTTTGTCCGGATTCTTCAAGAGACGATGGCTCACTCACTCTAGCAAGCTTTGGTGGCTCTTTTGATACCGTTAGCTTATAAAAATCCGCAGCTGCCTTACGTAATCGATCCAGTGAAATACCTAGGTCATCATCTAATGCAAGAATCACTACTTTTTGCATATCTAGTGCAGTTAAGTGATATAAAAACGCTAATTTTGCTATATTTTCACGTACCTCAATTGTTAGTAAGCTTTTCGGCACTAGTTGCTCCGATAAGCCCGCTTGCAGTAATTCAAAGTCAAACTGTTCAAAATAAAACGGATACACTTTTTGCTGTTGTTCCTTACAACTTGTATCCACTTGTAAATCATCTGGAATCTTTGTACTTACTGGCTTAAAAACATCTATGAAAGCACGTGATACCTCTTTAAATTCTGCATCTCTTGCAGAAGGAATAAAACGCTGACGCAATTTCCGATAAGCTTGCTCCCCAATTTTACTAAACAAAAACATCGACAGCAGTGGATCTTTCATAAAGCTATCTGCATCAAGCGGTCGCATAAGCTCATATAAAAAACTTCGTTGGTCAGCATCTTCCTTTTTCCATGTGCGTAACAAACCAATTGCTTCGAGCGCAATACGTGCCTCAAATACTTTACCAATTGGAAGCCCTAGCACATTCATTAAAAAATAATGAGTCATTTGCTGCCTTGGCATTTGCTCGGCTTCTGCCCATAGTGTTAAATAAAGGCTGATTGGCTCCGCTCCAATTAAAGGCTGATAAAATAGTGTTACTAATTGACGTTCCTGCGTAGAAAGTGCATGAGGTAGACGAATGTCAAAAGGATCAGCGGGCTGCAATTCCTTATACAAATGAATCAACGTCATTCACCCTCTCTGTTTTTCTATGATTTCTGCTCTGTCTGACGTTGAATAATCTCTTTGATTTCTTCAATAAAGACATTGATATCCTTAAATTGACGATAAACCGAAGCAAAGCGCACATAAGCAACCTCATCGATTTTCGCTAAGCGATCCATGACCATTTCCCCTACATCCTCAGATTGGACTTCAGAATTCCCAATGCGACGAAGATCTTTTTCAATAGACATAACTAGTCCCTCAAGTACTTCAAGAGAAACAGGACGTTTTTCGCAAGCACGAATAAGTCCACGAAGTACCTTTTCACGGCTGAATTCTTCTCGTGAACCTTCCTTTTTCACCACAACTAACGGTGTCTCTTCAATTTTTTCAAACGTTGTAAAGCGGAAGCCACATGACTCACATTCACGACGTCTACGAATTTCTTTATTATCATCTACAGGCCTCGAATCCACTACACGCGTTCCGTTAAATTGGCAAGATGGACATCTCATATAATTACTCTCCTGATTTCACAACAATTTAATATTTCTATTATAACAAATTTCCCGTATAGACAAAAGAAGATACCTAAGAATCTAATTTCGTATCAAGGCAGTTAGATATGTCTAGCAACAACTGATGATCAAAAGCGTAAGAGTATGCTAATTGAAGTCAAAGGAGGGTTTGAACAAGCAAAAGTGATATTATAGGAAGGAATAATCAAAAGCACCGAGTAGTTCACTCTTCTTGCCCAGAATGTAGACAAAAGATTTTTGAAGCAAATCTGTGATTGAGGTTGTTATAGAAGTTTATTTACGACCAGATAAAGCAGACAATAGACAATATATTAGAGAAACTCAAGTTAACTATTATCAAAAATGAGCACATCGAAACCACTTGGATTTCAATGTGCTCATTATAATTATTATGCGTTTACTGTTTCTAAAGCTTTTGCCACTTTTTTCACAAGATCTACTACGCGTGCAGAATAACCCCACTCATTGTCGTACCAAGCAAGTACTTTTACTTTGCGGTTACCCATTACCATTGTAGAAAGTCCATCTACTGTAGAAGAGTAAGTTGTTGTATTGTAATCAGAAGATACTAGAGGCTCAACTGAGAAGTTTAAGATACCTTTCATTGGACCTTCAGTAGCAGCCTTCACAAATGCAGCATTAACAGCATCTACTGTTACGTCTGTATTTAAATCAACTACAAGGTCAACTAATGATACGTTTGGTGTTGGAACACGAAGTGCCATACCGTGAATTTTGCCTTCTAATTCTGGTAACACTAATTTTAATGCTTTTGCAGCACCTGTAGATGTTGGAATAATTGATTGTGCGCATCCACGTGCACGACGTAAATCTTTATGTGGATTGTCTAGATTCTTTTGGTCATTTGTATAAGCGTGAACTGTTGTCATTAATCCGCTTTCGATACCAAATGTGTCATTTAATACTTTAGCAACTGGTGCTAAGCAGTTTGTTGTACAAGAAGCATTTGAAATAACATCATGTTGTGCGATATCAAGTTTCTCGTCATTTACACCTAAAACAATTGTTACGTCCTCGTTTTTACCAGGTGCTGTTAAGATTACTTTCTTTGCGCCTGCTTCTAAGTGCATTGCTGCTTTTTCACGATCATTAAATTTACCAGTTGCTTCAATAACGATATCCACACCCATTGTTGCCCATGGTAATTTTAATGGATCACGTTCGCTAATAATTTGAACACGTTTACCATTTACAATCAAAGCATCGCCTGCTGGTTCAACCGTACCTTCAAATGTTCCGTGATTTGTGTCATACTTAATCAAATGTGCTAACGTTTCAGCTGGATAGCTCGCGTTAATTGCAACAATATTTAAACCTTCTTGTACGATCGCTTGGCGGAAAACCATACGTCCGATACGTCCGAAACCATTAATAGCAACTGATACTGTCATTTATAAAATCCTCCTGTGAGTGCATACTCAGATTAATTATATACTTTATGCTGATTAGTATAACACAATTTTAAAAAAGATGAACATTATATATGTCATAATATTAAAGTTCTTATTTTCTGAAAAATAAAATCGTCAAATTTCAGTCTTTATTTTGGCATAAGCCCACAAAAAAATGCGCAGCAAGATGTTCTTGCTACGCATCGAGTAATTTTACTGATTCTTAATTCATTTATAATACGTCCCAATACGTCAGGATTTTTTTCAATTGGCTCTCTGTATGTTCTAAGTTTTCATTATTGTAGATAACCGCATGGGCACCTTTTTCTTTGACAGACATAGGTAGCTGAGAATGCATACGTGCTAACGCATCCTCCTTCGATAAATTATTGCGCTCCATTAAGCGTCTAAGCTGTACCTCTTCACTAACCGATACAACAAGAATACGCTCAACAAAATGCTGCAATTTACTTTCAAATAATAATGGAATATCCATCACAACATGCTTTTCCCCTGCCTCTAAATAAGCGTCGCGCTGGCGTAACATTTCCTGGCGAATAGCCGGATGCATAATATCATTTAAAATTTTACGCTTTGCAGGTTCATGGAAAATGATATCACCAAGCTTAACGCGATTTAAACTACCGTCTTCTAGCAATATATCTTGTCCAAAATTTTCGGCTATTAACGTTAATGTCTCCGTTCCTGGTTCTACGACATCACGTGCTACAATATCCGCATCGACAATCGGTAATCCAAGTGCTGTCATCATTTTCGCTACTGTACTTTTTCCGCTGGCAATACTTCCTGTTAGTCCGATAATCATAGTTAAATCCCCTTTAATGTTGACAATTTGGGCAAAAGACTGATGTGCGCCCACCTATCGTCATCTGGCTTGTTGCAGTTTCACACACTGGGCACATTTTCTTCCCATACATTTGCAGTCGATTCTGCATACTTCCAGCCTCACCATTGATATTACGGTAATCTGAAATTGTTGAACCTCCTGCCTCAATGCTTCGATGTAAAACAGCAACAATCGCCTCAAATAATGCACGCTTACGTTTATCGCTAATACGATTCATCGAACGAGCTGGATGAATTTTCTGAGCAAACAACGCCTCCGTAGCATAAATATTGCCACAGCCAGAAATAACCTGCCCATCCATTATTACTTCTTTGACGGCTTTTTTCTCATATTTCGGCAACTTTGATTTAGCAATAAAAAAATCACAAGCTACTTCATCAAATGGTTCTGGCGCCATTTTTGTTAATGGGGCATGATCCTCAATTTTTGTTAAAAAACGCAGTTCACCGAAGCGGCGAATATCCGAATAGATTAAATAACCACCGTCTGCCATGTGAAATGTCGCATGAATATGCTTTTGAAATTTCGCTTCCTCGATTTCCTCAGGCGAATTTACTACAAACCACGCTCCTGTCATGCCTAAATGACTGACAAGTACATAAGGAACATCCTCTTTCAGCAAATGAAAAAAAATGTATTTTGCACGTCGTTCGATTTTTGTAATCGTCATTTGACACAAGGACATTTCAAACGCATCCGGTTCGGCTTGCTTCACAATACATTGCTTTCCCTCTCCAAAGGAAAAACGAATAATTTCAGATAGTTGAACTTGCTGAATTGTACGCCCTTCAATCTTAGGTTTTAATGCCTGGACGACTCCTTCAACTTCTGGTAATTCAGGCATTTTAACTCCTCCTTATTTTGCTTCGTACCAAGTTGCGCCGTAGTTGAAGTCCACTTTTAGCGGTACAGCAAGCTCGATCGCACTTTCCATAACCTCTGGTACTATTTTTTCAAGCATTGCAATCTCTTCCTTAGGTGCTTCAAAAATCAATTCATCATGCACTTGTAATAAAAGCTTTGCCTGCATATTTTCTTTTTTCAAGCGAGCGTCCATATCAATCATTGCTTTTTTAATAATATCAGCTGCACTCCCTTGAATCGGTGTATTCATCGCAGTACGCTCTGCAAAGCTTCGTAGATTGAAATTAGAGCTCGCAATATCAGGTAAATATCGGCGTCTATTTAAAATCGTTGTTACATAACCATTGAACTTCGCATCTCGCACGATATCATCCATATATTCTTTTACACCCGGGAAGCTCGCAAAATACTTCTCGATAAATGTAGCAGCTTCCTTACGAGTAATATCTAAATTTTGTGATAAGCCATAATCACTAATACCATAAACAATACCAAAGTTTACTGCTTTTGCAGCGCGTCGCATATTACTATCGACCTCATCTGCTGAGACATGGAATACATCCATTGCTGTTCGCGTATGAACATCCATATCTTCACGGAAAGCTTCCACTAAATTTTTATCCTTTGACATATGAGCCAATACTCGCAATTCGATTTGTGAGTAGTCGGCAGAAAACAATATCCAATCTTCTTTCGATGGGACAAATGCTTGTCGAATTTTTCGTCCCTCCTCTAAACGAATCGGGATGTTTTGTAAATTCGGATCCGTTGAGCTTAGACGTCCCGTAGCCGTTAATGCTTGTTGGAATCGTGTATGCACCTTTCCATCCTCTTTATGGATTTCCTTCAGCAATCCTTCAATATAAGTTGACTGTAATTTTCCAAGCTGACGATACAAAAGTATATGCTCGATAATAGCATGCTCTGGCTTTAATTTTTCCAATACATCCGCTGCAGTGGAATAGCCCGTTTTTGTCTTTTTAATAACAGGAAGACCAAGTTTATCAAAGAGAATAACGCCTAACTGCTTCGGTGAATTAATATTAAAGGCTTCTCCTGCCTCCGCATAAATCTCCTGCTCAATTACAACTAATTTGTCGTTTAGCTCCTGGCCCATCTTCTCCAAAGTACCACGATTAACCGTAATACCCTCACTTTCCATTTCACCTAAAATAGAAGCAAGCGGAAGTTCTAAGTTTTTATAGAGTTCGAACTGTTCATTTTCCTTTAATAATGCCTCTAGCTTTGGCTGCAATGACCATACAGCAAAGGCTTTGCGACCAGCATGCTCAGCAAGTGCCTCAATGGCAGGTATAGCACGTTTTGCTCCCTTCCCATAAACAACCTCATTTGCTTGCACATCACGATAACCCAGTTCCTTTGCAAGTGTTGCCACATCATCCCCACTAAGTCCAGGATTATTAATATAAGAAGCAAGTAATAGGTCAAATTCAACACCCGCTATACGAATACCTGCACGTTTTAACGCTGCTTGTGCTGCCTTTGAATCTGACATATATTTTATTTTTGTAGCATCTTCTAACCAAAGGCGAAGAGCATCTGATTTAACCGCAATATCAAACGGCACATAAGTTGTGCTCATGCCATCTGTTAAAGCAATGCCTAGTTGCTGACATGTGTGATAATGCTCATCCTCTAGCTCTAAGTGCACTGCCATGACATCCTTTAAATGCGCTGTCTTAACTTCTTGCACAATTTTATAATCAAACGGTGCTTGCTCTTCCTCTTGGACAGTAAAATCACTTTTATCGATCAGTGATTTAAAGCCAAGCTCCCGCCACACGTTCATTAATTCTTCCTCATCTGGACCATTATAAGCAAGGTCAGAAAGCGTTATTGCAATAGGCGCCTCCGTAAAAATGGTCGCAAGCTTTTTACTCATTAGTGCCTGTTCTTCATTGGCAACTAGCTTTTCTTTCATCTTAGAAGCCTTCACCGCATCCATTGCCGCATAAAGTGCCTCCACCGAACCATGCTCTTTTAGCAATTTAACGGCAGTTTTTTCACCGACACCTGGTACACCAGGGATATTATCTGAAGCATCCCCCATTAAACCTTTCATATCAATAATTTGTTGAGGCGTTAAACCATATTTTTCTTCAATAAAGTTTGGTGTATTTTTCTCAATTTCAGTAATGCCTTTTTTCGTAATATATACTGTTACCTGTTCAGTTGCGAGTTGCGTTAAGTCACGATCTCCCGATACGATGATGACATCCATATCCTGCGATGAAGCTTCTTTAGCAAGTGTCCCAATAATATCGTCCGCTTCGTACAACTCAAGCTCATACCGCTTAATACCATAAGCATCAATAAGTTTCCGTATATAAGGAAACTGCTCAGATAATTCCGGTGGAGTCTTTTGTCGACCACCCTTATATTCCGTAAATGTTTCATGGCGGAACGTTGTCTTACCTGCATCAAAGGCAACCAAGATTTTCGTTGGTTGCTCTTCCTCTAATATTCTTTGTAGCATTGTTGTAAAGCCGTATACTGCGTTTGTATGAATTCCACTATCATTCGTTAATAATGGTAACGCAAAAAAAGCACGATACGCTAAACTATTGCCGTCTAATAATAGCAATTTTTCCTTTGTCATGATTTTATCCTCCTGCGTCGTCGTCCTCTTAATTGTAAAACGAAAACGTATGTTTGAAAATGCCTCTTCTTTTTACTTTATCGAGAAAACGGTAATTTTACCAATCATAACGATGAGAATCATGAAAATTTCTACATCATTATATTAACTATACAAAAAAGCCAATTGCACATCGCAATTGACTTTCTTCATGTTATTCGTTGGCCTCATTTATTTTTTCTTGTCGATAAAAAATCTCTTCATATATAACTGTCAAAATAAAGGCATTCATAAAGGCAAACACTAAAAATAATGGCATACCGCCTAGCTGCGGATGTGTAAGCTCTGAATAAAATACCATGACAGTACCAATTTGCGCTAGGAAGAAAATGAATCCAATCCCAACTTGCCATATAGGACGCTGTACTTTACGTTTTTCGTACCAAAATAATTTCTTAAATACTTTTCGTACATCCTCTGCAATAACTAAACTTAACAAAAATAATAAGACAAAAAATACTGGTATATGATAAACACTTTTTGTGATCCATGCAAAATCTGATAGACGGAAGAAAAGTGTAAACAACGATGCAATACTACATGCTATCCCTAAATTTTGGAGCCACATGTTAATGTGCAATTTCACAGCTATTACCCCCAATTTTTAATTCTGAACATTATCATTCTATCAGAAAATAGTTATCTACGAAATACAAAATTATAAATTTCTATTATTTACATAACATAAATTTGATATTTGAAAGATATTTATAAAATGTATAATTAAAAATACCTAAAAACCACACCATGAAGGCTCCTCACTATAACGTAGAGTTGATTCCCGTTCCGACTGGGCGCTTTGTTGTTGCTGCCGCTACGTTAGCACTACGCTTTCGCACAGATAAAACATTTGTTGCTGTCGCATAGATAAAAACATTTGTTGCTGTCGCTTCGCTTTCGCGCAGAGCAGAGCTTCCTAGGGGCGTCGGATGAGCCGCTAATCCCCAAGGAGTCGCCCAGTCTCCACTCCAATCAACTTATACAAATATTACCATTCATTAAATAGTCCTTCCATAAGCTCGTAACCTGTATGTAAAAATATCATAAAAATGCATTGTTAGTTTCATGGATTGTGTAAAAAAAGCCGTCTCAAAAAGTTTGAGACGACTTCATATACTAATCCCTGCAAGAATAATAGTATTATTTTATATAGCCAGATAATATTTTCGCATATGGTGAAGTGGATGGCAAAATAATTACCGTATCTTCACCTACAGTTTTCTTATATGATTCTAACGTACGGTATAACGAATAGAATTCTGGGTCTTGCGAGAATGATTTATTGTAAATTTTCGCTGCTTCCGCTTCTCCTTCAGCTTGAATCAATGCTGCATCCTTTTTAGCTTTTGCCAGCATTTCTTGAACCTGCTTATCGGTTTGAGCTTCGATACTGCGTTTCTGAGCATCACCTTCAGATAGATATTTCTGTGCGATTGATTCACGATCCGAAATCATATTTGTAAACACGGACTGCTCATTCTCAGTTGGCAAGTCGATACGACGTATACGAACATCGACTACTTCTATGCCATACTTATCGTTTGAAAGTAGCTCATTGACACGTTCAGTCACTTGATCATTAATACTACCACGTGAAGAATTTTCATCATTAATAATCTGGGAATATTCTATTCGACCAAGCTCTGAACGAATAACAGAATAGATAAATTCCTCCATACGCGATTCTACTTTTTCTATAGTACCTGCATTTGAAATTAATAATTTTGGATCTGTAATTCGCCAAACAGCATAATTATCAATGATTATGCGTTTTTTATCCTTTGTATTAATTTCCTCTTCCGAAATCTCATAAGTCATTTGGTTTTTAGGAAGTTTTGTAACACTTTGAATAAATGGAACTTTTATTTTCAAGCCAGGCTCACTCTGAAATTTCACTACTTCCCCAAATTGTCGAACTACTGCGTATTCGGATTCTTTCACAATATAAACATTAGCAAATAAGATAATGGCAATAGCGAAAACGGCTGTTAATGTTACAACAAAAGAAATATATTTTTTTGGATTCATCGGACCTTTTTTCGACATTTTGATTACATTGTCCCCTGAATCTCCGTCTTTTGAAGCAGTCTTTTTGGATTTACCCGATAAAAAATTTAGGAATTTGTCAAGGTCCTTGTTTTTTTGGTCCATTAGTTACCGCTCCCTTCTTTTTTCTCTGTAGGTGTCTCCTGTGTCGTTGGTTGCAATGCTTGAATAGGCAAGTATTTCATCGTACTACCATCATCATTCATAATGTAAATTTGCGCTTTAGGTAAAACATTTTCAAGCGTTTCTAAAATTAAACGCTCACGTGTAATTTGTTGATTTCCCTTATATTGCTCATACATTTTATTAAATACTGCTACATCCCCTTGAGCCTGCTCAATACGAGCTGTTTTTTCACCTTGAGCCTTCGAGATAATGGCATCTTTTTCACCTTGAGCCTCGTTAGTACGTTGATTTTGATATTTTTTTGCTTCATTGATTTTTGTATTTTTCATTTCACGGGCATCGGTAACCGCTGTAAAGGCCGCTCGTACATCAGCATTTGGTAATTCAACATCTTGTAATTTTACACCCAGAATACTGATCCCAATATCGTATTTTTCAATAAGTGAAACCAATAAATCTCGTGTGTTTGCTTCTATATCTGCTTTTCCATCTGTTAACGCAGCATCTATGTTGGAACTTCCGACAATTGACCGAATCGCACTCGACGTAGCGCTATGTAAAATTTCTTCTGGATCTTGTGCGTTAAATAAAAACTTATTCGGTTCTGTGATCTTCCATTGAACTACAAGGTCTGTTAAAACAATATGCTCATCGCCTGTAATCATTTTCGTTTCAGCATCATAATCTTCCAATTCACCGTCTTTATTTTGCTTATAGCCAAACTGCAAACTAAATGTTTCTTTTGATAAAACCTCAACCGATTGTACAGGCCAAGGTAATTTAAAATGTAAACCTGGCTCGGTTACTGTATCATCGGCACGACCGAACGTAATGACTACCGCTTGTTCCGATTCATCTACCGTGTACCACGATGTAAATACAGCAATAAGTGCAATAATACCGAAAATACCAAGTCCAACCATCATTAGTGACCTTTTCACACTCATGTCTAATCCTCCCTTAAGCTTAATACTATTGTTTACGGGATACTTTATAAAAAGTTTCAAAATATTTTAATAAACTAATACTATATTTTAGGCAGTTTGACATACTATTCAAAAAAGTAGATTCTACATCAAATGTTGAAGCCAGGCATAATATGAAGCTTTCCCAAACGTTCTGGAAACTGCCAAGCCAGTTTTTCGACAGGAGTGTTAGGACATTCACCTTCATCTTAAATTGTATGGTCACCCAACAAATATTATCAAACAAAAAAATAAAAAAACCTGTTACCATTTAAGGCAACAGGCTATTGACAACTAAATGTTCAAATGCTGGGAAAAATGTTGTTGATAAAACAATACTAATTAATGCAGCTACAACCATAGCAAGACTTGCAAAAGTACCTTCAAGTTCACCAAACTCAAATGCTTTAGAGGTACCTGCACCATGTGCACCCATTCCTAACATTAGACCTCTAGAGGATGGTCTATGAAAGCGACATACTTTAATTACGAACGGTGCCAGTAGACTTCCTAAAATACCAGTTATCATGACGAAAACTGCCGTCAGGGTAGGTGAGCCACCAATCATATTGGAAATATCCATTGCGATTGGTGTAGTGACTGAACGAGGTACTAAGCTATGCACAAGTTCATCATTTAACCCGACTACTACGGCGATTATATAGGATGATGTAATGGCAACCGCGGATCCAACCGCAATACTTAGAAAAATTTCAAAAGCATGTTTCTTTAATAGGTTAAAATTTTTATAAATAGGTACCGCAAAGGCAACTGTTGCTGGACCTAGTAAATTTGTTAAAATATTGGCTCCTGCATTATAGGATTTATAAGATGTACCCGATAGTAACAAAACGATAATGATAACTAACGGTGTTATCAGTACGGGTGTTAGCCATTCCTTTTTATACTTTTTATAAAACATTTTACTACTATAAAAAACTGCAATAGTGCCTATTAAACTTACTACAGCTATTAAAAAGCTCATGCAGTATCACCTTTCTTTCGTAGCTCTAGCCACTGTGCTGTGAAACCTGTTGCAAACATGACAACAATAGCACTCACGACAATAACAAGCACAGCCTTCACACCTTGCGCACCGAAAAGCGAATCATAATCGATCACTCCGATCGCAGATGGAATGAAAAATAGCAATAACTCACTAAGTAATAAACCTGCACCTAACTCAATCCATTCAAGCTTAATAATATGAAACTGCAAAAGTAAAAACAATAAGACTAGTCCAATTATACTCCCTGGAATCGGCAAGTGAAGTAGACGTGCAATACTATTCCCAACAAATAAAAGTACATAAAGATAGCCGATTTGCACGATACTATTGACGATTTTCATGGTCATCCTTCTCTCAATTTTTTATCACACTTTAACGGCCAGTAATAAGCAAGCGTAAACTCACTTTAAAGCCCGATTGGTTCAACTACAATTTATGAACTGATTGTAGCTGAACATTATGCTACTATACTTTACACCTATTTACGTTAGGTGTAAAACAGAAAAAGAATCTACCACCAAAAACTTTGGCAATAGATTCTTTCTTCTGTGGCGATAACTAAGCAGCACAATCAAAAAATCTTTTATATTTAAAGATCTCTAAGCGATTTAACCTTAATAATTATAATGGGGGTTTCTATTAACAAGTATAAATCCCCATTATGAAGCTAAAATTGTGCTATTGTAAAGAAATTGTTAATTTTTCGGAATCATAACAATCATTTTTGTACCTACGCCAACTTCACTTTCTACTTGAATGCGACCATGATGCGCCTCTATTAAGTGCTTCACAATTGCAAGCCCTAAACCTGTCCCCCCAGAATTCCGACTTCGTGCACGATCCACACGATAAAATCGTTCAAAGACACGGGCAATTTCATGTTTTTCAATCCCTATTCCTTGATCCTCTATTTCAATAATGCCATACGTTTCATTTTCCTTTAAACGAACCGTAACGGTTGTATTTTCTGGAGAATACGTAATCGCATTGGTAATTAAATTAGTGACAATTTGAATGATACGATTCGCATCACCCATAACCTGAATATCACGATCTATATCAACATGAAAGCTCATATTTTTCTCATCCAGACGTGGTCCCGTTAACTCTGCTCCACGTATAAGTACATCTTGCAAGCCCATCGGCATAATATTAACGGTAAAACCATGCTGTTCAATTTTCGATAACTCCAGTAAATCCTGAATAAGCATCTGTAGACGGTTACTTTCTTTATTAATAATCTCTAAAAAAGATAGCAGCATTTTTTCATCCTTATACGCTCCATCCAGTAAAGTTTCAGCAAAACCTTTAATGGATGTAATAGGCGTACGTAGTTCATGTGATACATTTGCTACAAAATCCTTACGAATCTGCTCTAAACGAACAAGCTCCGTAATATCGTGCATAACAATAACAACACCAAGCCAGCGACCATGATCTCCTATAACAGGTGCTCCATACACTTCCTTATTATGTAGCTCCTGTTGTACTTCCATTTTAAGTTGTTGTCGATAAGGCATTTCTGTTAAAAACACATGGTCGATAAATTGCTCAAGTGATTTAGGTAAACCGATTGTACGAAAGACCTTCCCTTGAACATCGGCAATTTGCATACCAAAACGCTCTAGAAATACCCGGTTCACGATGGATATATTCCCTTCACGTCCAATCATCATCAGGGAACTTCCCATGTTTTCAATTAAAGTTTTAAGCCTCTCCTCTTCCACCTCACGAATCGTCGTAATATCCTGTAAATTACGTGCTAAAATATTGATCGAGTGACTTAACGGCATCATGCGTTCATGTTCATTTTCATGGGCTCGAGCACGATAATTTCCCTTTGCCAATTCAAGCGCTGTATCTGTCACGTTATCAATAGGCGCAATGAAATTTCGTATCATATAGCGACTTACAACAGCTATTAAAATAAGCGTTATTATGAAAAGAATCGTTAGCACTAGATAAAACCGTGCACGAATATCAGAAAACAGAGAGTCTTTCGCTTCAATGTTTTGAGCCGTATACAGTGCTTCTTTATCTTCCTTAGATAGTTCAAGCTTTCGTTCATCTAATACTTGATCGATAGATTCTTGCAGCTGCAAACTTGCCTGCTCATCGTACTGTTCTATATAAACAGGAAAAAGCTGACCTATAACAAGCATTAGGACAGCTAATATCGTTCCAAGTAATAGCATGAATGTCAAGAATAAGCTGTTGCTCATTGATTTCATGTCGTCTTCGGCTCCTCAAATTTATAGCCAAGACCGCGAATTGTTTTGATGAACATTGGCTTACGGCTATTTTCCTCAATTTTATCGCGAAGGTGACTGATGTGTACATCCACAATTCGAGTATCGCCAGCAAAATCATACTTCCATACAGCACTTAATAGCTGATCACGCGTTAACACACGGTTTTTATTTTCAAGTAAGTAAATGAGTAGCTCAAATTCCTTCGGTGTAAACTCAAGTGCCTCATCCTGTAAAAATACTTCAAAACGCTCAGGAAATACACGCAATTGACCAAACTCATACATTTTCTCTTGTAGCCTATCCTTATCTTCTACCACAACATTTTGTGTAAAACGTCTTAATACAGCTTTTACTCGTGCTAACACTTCACGTGGACTAAAGGGCTTCGTCATATAGTCATCTGCCCCTAGCTCTAGACCAAGTACTTTATCGAACTCGTCATCCTTTGCTGTTAACATAATAATAGGTGTATTCATACGTTGTTGACGAATTTGTTTACATACCTCCATACCATCCAGTCTCGGAAGCATCAAATCTAATAGAATTAAATCTGGCTGTAAATCAATTGCCTTATCAAGACCCTCTTGACCATCAGCAGCTGTTTCTACAACATACCCAGCTTGTTCTAAATTATATTTCAATAATGTCGCAATAGAAAATTCATCTTCTACAACTAAAATCGTTTTTGTCATGTATAATGCCTCCGATAGTGATTTGAAACCCCCATTTCAAATCTCAAGAAGTCTATAATGCGAGTGGTGGCGTCACCAGCAACGTACCTTCAATCACAAGCTGCTTTTGCTCATTATATGAGTGCACAGATACAGTAATTGTATTTTGGAATTTATTTACTTCTGTTACCTCTAAAAGCGTATCAAATAATTCATAGTGATAGAGAGGTCCTAAATATTTTAAATGTTGCTCAATAATTCGTGAACCTGGTCCAGGAATATACTTTGAAACAGCTGACGTAATAATGCCATTTAACATGATCGTCGGTACGATTGGCTTTTGAAAAGGCGTCATCGCAGCATAATCATGTTGAATATAAAGAGGATTACTATCATTTGTCAGACCTAAATAAAGTAGTAAATCCTTATCTTCAATCTTTTCGGTAATATGAATCTTCTCGCCAACTGTAATTTCATCAATAGTGAGACCAAGCTTACTGTTTTTTTGAAGCAAAGATACGCCAACCCCTTTTCTATCATACTACCTTCATAGTATCAATTTTATTCTAAAAGTACAACGAAAAGCAGAATAACCATTTTATCTTTATTCAGCATGATTTATCTGTGCGAAAGCGAAGCGACAGCAACATGTAACGTAGCAACAACAAAAGTATGTTGTTCACGAAGGAGTCACCTAGTCTCCACTCCGAACAACAATCAACTTACTTTCTTAGCATACTTTTTAACAAATTGTCTCCTCAAATCTAAGTTATGACACCACCCAAATTAAAAGAAACCACCTCATATGAGACGGTTACCTCTGGCTATCCATTCAATTAAAGCACTCCGTTAGTTTAAGTACATTTTTTCACAATCTTAGTAGTCGTAATAATTCTAAGCGTATATCCCCCATTCAAACAAAAAATAGTGGCTATCAGATTGTCCGAATATGCACTCATGAACATATCCTTTTAGTATTTGTATAGTTTCGATATGATTTAACCTAATTAAAAGTTCTTTAACAACTGATTCAGGTACATTCACATCAGCTAAATCCCTTTTAAATTTACTTATGAAATCTCCTTTTACCGACGCTATACAAACACATTTTCTTGGGTAATATTCATTAATCCAGAAATTTTTTAGTGCTGTTAGCCATTGTCCATCTGAAGAGTCTGGTTCATCACAGATATCCCATTCTTCTCCATCATACAATTGCTTTTTAAATATTGCAGAAAATGCCTCTTGAATATTATCAAATTGACCTTTTCTGGTGAATAATAAGTCTACTTGCATTGCTGATTTATCACTAAATTCATATACATCAAATGATAGATTTGACAATTGAACATTTGCAATTTGTCTGGAAAACAAATTGAAATCACCAAACAATTCTTGAATTTCACTTCTCAAAATAAATCTCCCCCCCTTCTTTCTGAAGCATTTATTTTTTGATTGTTGATTTTCAACTAACCTCCATTAGTTGAATAAGAAAAAGATGGGTTCCCTGCAGGATCCCATCTTGAAGTAAAGCACCCCTATAGTTTAAGTAGAGATTTCTTCACAAACTTGTCTTTTTTAAACCTAATTAATTATTACTATTTATATGCTTATTTATTTTTTCTTCTGTCAATGATAAACCATTTTAAGATTCCAATTATTAGTATTAAAAGTGCAAATATTAGTATTAAAATTGGTATTCCCTGTACGATTAGAAATCCTGTCCAAAAATCATTTGTAGTGCTGGTCGGGGAGGCTGTTGCCATTCCACCTATAAAAAAAGCCAATGGAGTTGCGATTACATTCAATCCCAAACTAATCATCACAAATGATAATTTTTTACTTTTAATCTTCGGTAATCCAGCCGACCAAAATAAAATTATTGCAACTAATAAAATCAAAACACCCCAAACACCATAAATAGCCAGAACACCCAAAACCTCTACCTCCTAACTAAACGATAGCTCATTCCACTTTCCTGGAAAGATGAAAATCCACCTACCGTCTACTATTTTACCACAAAAACCCATATCATTATTAAACTAAACTGCACTGTTAGCTCAATAAGAAAAGCACCTTTGACCTATGTACTTGATCTTACACTCGTATGAGTTAGGCGGTATGCGAAGCTCCCTAAAACAATCCAGATATGACCCTCTTTCTATTTTCTGGTATCCCGTAATTTGTAAGAACATCTCTTTTCAATCTCAATACTCAAAAAATCGAGTAGGAATGATTCCCACTCGATTTCATAAACTTTTATTAAGCTAAAACTTTCATAACGTCGCGGACAGCCTCTGCCGATTTATCTAAAGCTGCTTTTTCAGTGTCTGTCAATTCAAGCTCAAAGATTTTTTCTACACCATTTGCACCAAGCAATGTTGGAACGCCTAGATATAAATCATTGTAGCCATATTCGCCCTCTAAGTATGCAATAGATGGTAGTATACGTTTTTGGTCTTTAATGATAGCTTCCGCCATTTCAATAAGTGCCGCTGAAGGAGCATAGTATGCAGAACCATTACCAAGGAGGTTAACGATTTCAGCACCACCGTTACGTGTACGGTCAACAATCTCTGCAAGACGATCAGCTGGGATTAATGTTTCTAATGGAATACCACCAGCGAATGAGTAACGAGTAAGTGGCACCATTGTATCACCGTGACCACCTAAAACAAAACCTGTGATGTCTTTTACTGAAATATTAAGCTCTTCAGCAACAAACGCACAGAAACGAGCCGTATCAAGTACACCTGATTGACCTATTACACGATTTTTAGGGAAACCAGTCTCTTTGTATACAGTGTAAGTCATTGCATCTACGGGGTTCGTAAGTACGAGGATTGTTGCATTTGGTGAGTATTTCGCAACTTCCTTGGAAACAGTTTTCATCACATCTTGGTTAATTTGAACAAGATCATCACGGCTCATACCCGGTTTACGAGCAACGCCAGCAGTGATGATTACTACATCAGAATCAGCTGTATCCGCATAATTAGAAGTACCTTTAACATAAGAATCATAACCCTGCACCGGTGCAGCTTCCCACATATCTAATGCTTTACCTTTTGCTGGGTTTTCAGCTTGAGGGATATCCACCAATACTACATCACCAAGTTCTTTTTGAGCTGCTAAAAATGCTGCAGTAGCGCCGGTAAAACCGCTACCAATTACTGAGATTTTTTTTCGTTTCAGAGACATTCGAATACGCTCCTTTAAAATTAGGTTATTTAATCTATTATGCCTCGGCATAATTGCGTCAGGAATCGGCTTTGTGTAAGAACAAAGCCGATTCCGTGACATCCGCCGGAGGCTTCTTTCAGCGAGTGTTTAAACACCCGCTGAAAGAAATTAAAAGAGGGAGGAGAATAAATTCTCCTCCCTCGATTAAACAAGTTCATCGTAAATATTTTATTAAGCTAAGGTCAATAGAAATTTACATTTCACCCTAATTATATCGGCAGAATAAACTTCCGCTTCAACTATAATTTCTATTTTAGAATAGAAAATTATAGGTTTTTGATTAATTCATTCGCGAATTCTGAACATTTTACTTCTGTAGCGCCGTCCATTAAACGAGCGAAGTCATAAGTTACAACTTTAGAAGAAATTGTTTGCTCTACAGATTTAGTAATCATGTCAGCTGCTTCTTGCCATCCTAAGTGTTCAAGCATTAATACACCTGAAAGTAATACTGAAGATGGGTTTACTTTATCTTGACCAGCATATTTTGGAGCTGTACCGTGAGTAGCTTCGAAGATCGCGTGACCAGTTACATAGTTAATGTTTGCGCCTGGAGCGATACCGATACCACCAACTTGAGCAGCTAATGCGTCAGAAATATAGTCACCGTTTAAGTTCATTGTAGCAACTACGTCGAACTCATTTGGACGAGTTAAGATTTGTTGTAAGAAGATATCAGCGATAGAATCTTTAACTAAGATTTTACCAGCTGCTAAAGCGTCAGCTTGTGCTTTGTTTGCTGCTTCTTCACCTTGTTCAGCTTTAATAGCATCATATTGGTTCCAAGTGAATGTTTGATCAGCAAATTCTTTTTCTGCTAATTCATAACCCCATTTTTTGAATCCACCTTCAGTGAATTTCATGATGTTACCTTTGTGTACTAAAGTAACAGATGGGCGTTTATGATTAATAGCATATTCGATAGCAGAACGTACTAAACGCTCAGTACCTTCTTTAGATACAGGTTTCACACCGATACCAGAAGTTTCTGGGAAACGGATTTTGTTTACACCAAATTCAGATTGTAGGAAGTTGATGATTTTTTGTGCTTGTTCAGAGCCAGATTCGAATTCGATACCAGCATAGATGTCTTCTGTGTTTTCGCGGAAGATAACCATATCAACGTCTTCTGGACGTTTAACTGGAGAAGGTACTCCATCAAAGTGACGTACTGGACGTAAGCATACATATAGGTCAAGCTGTTGACGTAATGCTACGTTTAGAGAGCGGATACCACCACCGATTGGAGTAGTAAGAGGACCTTTGATTGCGATTAGGTATTCGTTAATTTTGTCTAAAGTTTCTTGTGGTAACCATTCACCAGTTTGGTTGAATGCTTTTTCACCAGCTAAAACTTCTAACCATTCGATTTTCTTTTCGCCGTTGTAAGCTTTTTCTACTGCTGCGTCCATTACGCGTGATGCTGCAGCCCAAATATCTGGACCGATTCCGTCACCTTCGATGAAAGGAATCACTGGATTGTTTGGTACATTAAGTACGCCATTTTCAACTACAATTTTGTTTGACATTGATGTTGCCTCCTAAATTCATAATCATAGGACTGTGTTATCAGTAACACAGTCCCAAATATTCTAGCATATTTTCCGAATTAGCGCTCGCTGATTGGAACATATTTTTGCATGCCTGGTCCAACATACTCTGCACGTGGACGGATTAGGCGGTTGTTAGCATATTGCTCAAGAATATGAGCTACCCAACCAGAAGTACGTGATACTGCGAAAATTGGTGTGAATAGGTCATGATCAATACCTAAAGAATCATACACTGACGCAGAGAAGAAGTCTACGTTTGCAGGTAATTTCTTTTGTTCTACGATCATGTCATGGATTTTAACTGACATTTCATAAAGCTCTGGTTTACCAGTAAGCTCAGTTAATTTTTGTGACATTACACGTAAGTGTGGTGCACGTGGGTCGCCTTTGCGGTATACGCGGTGACCGAAGCCCATGATTTTTTCTTTGTTGTCTAATTTATTTTGAATATAAGATTCAACATTTTCAAGTGAGCCAATTTCAGTTAACATTTTCATAACTTGCTCATTTGCACCACCATGAAGTGGTCCTTTTAATGCGCCGATAGCTGAAGTTACACCAGAATAAACATCTGATAATGTAGCTACACATACACGTGCTGTGAATGTTGATGCATTTAATTCATGGTCAGCATGTAATACTAACGCTTTGTCGAATGCTTCCACTTCAATTGCCGCTGGTTCTTCACCTTTAAGCATGTATAAGAAGTTTGCTGCATATCCTAATTCTGGTTTTGGAGCAACTGGCTCTAAACCTTTACGAACACGTGCAAACGCAGTAACTACTGTAGCAATTTTAGCTTGTAAACGGATAGCTTTACGGTAGTTAGCTTCCGGATCCATAACATCTGCCTCTTCATCGAATACACCAAGTAAAGATACTGCAGTACGTAGTGCAGCCATTGGATGTACAGTTGAAAGTGGGTAAGTTTTAAATTGGTCTACAATTGCTTGCGGAATAGTCATGTTGTCTGCTAATTGTTGTTTTAATTCAGCTAGCTCGTCCGCTTTTGGTAAACGAGTATGCCATAATAAATAAATTACCTCTTCAAATGACGCGTTCACTGCTAAATCATCAATGTTGTAACCAACATATGTAAGTGTGTCATCGATAATTGAACTGATTTTAGATTCCGCTGCTACGATACCTTCTAAACCTTTAGTTGCTGACATAAAATATCGCTCCCTCATAGTTAAATTTTTGGGTGTGTAAATGCTTTTTGTAGATCACATTTACGTTTTTTGCTCATATGAACCATTAAGTAAATCGCTTACATTGCTATTATAATCATTTTTGACATCTTTGTGAATGAAAATCCTCCGAATAAAGAAAAAGGTGTTTTAGCGATTATTTAAACGTTCCAAAGAGATTATTTTGTATTTTTTAACATTAATTCATCATTTGAAACGGGGTGAAATTGTAAAAATGAGGAATATTAAATATTTTTCATACGAAAGGACCACTAGTATATTGTTTTTTATTTTTTATTTGGTAATACTATGGTTCGTATTACCTGTATCTCTTGCGATTTTCTTATCTTTTTCTACGTACCCTATCATAAAATTTCTTCACTCTTATTGTAGGCTTGCCTATTGGCTTGCAGCAATCATCGTAGAAGTACTCATACTAACTTGCATTTTTCTTCTCGCTATCATATCTATAAACAGCATTATTCTGATCTTCCCTGAAATCCGAGAAACATTACAAAATTTCCCACTTTTCAACGAATATGAATCCATGTTCATCCAAGTTTTAAAGGAAAAATCATTGTCTATTTTCGATTCAGTCTTAGTATATATAGCTAATATCTTCCAATTATTTATGAAGCATGTTATTGAAGTATTTATATTCCTTATCGCTTACTACTTTGCCCTATTGGAAACTCGCAAATCTCGTTATTGGTTCTTTCAATATGTGCCAAAAAAATTCCGCAATGAATGGCAATCACATTTTTCGAAGATAATGCAACTATTCCATTACTTTTTGTTCGTGGAGTTTCAGCTATTCACAATCACACTGCTCATTCTTTGTGCAGGGTTTATGATTCTCCAATTTGAACAAGCCATTATTAAAGCTTTTATAGTAGCTTTCGCAGATATACTTCCTTTCTTCGGCATCGGAGTATTCCTAGTACCCATGAGCTTTTATTTTTACTTAAAAGGAAATACCTTTTTATGTGTGGCTATTTTAATTTTGTATCTATTTGTTCAATTAACAAGGCAGCTAGCTGATTCCATGCTTTGGTCAAATACACTGCAATTGCGAACATTCCACACCTTTTTCATCAGTGCCGCCTCTATCTTATTATTTGGTTTTTATGGCATTTTACTTAGCCCTATATTTTTATTTTTGGCGGTTAAACTAAAGGAAAATGCTATTTTTGAACGATGATGAATTGACCTTTTTTCATTTTTTTACGCATCCAATAATAAAAGATTGGTTGGAACATTTTACGAGTAAAAGGCATAAGCAACAATAAACCAATAAGATCCGTTATAAAACCTGGTAATGCTAGAAGTACACCCCCGCTAAAATTTAACACTGTGTCAATTAAAGCTGGACCAGGAGCCTCTCCACGTGCTATCGTATTTTTTACCTTTTGTACAGAATTCATACCTTTATTTTTCACTACAAAAATTCCTATAATACTCGTAGCAACTATAAGTAATAAAGTATTGAAAACACCAATATTTTGACCAATCACTATTAATAATGCCAATTCGGCCAATACGTAGACAATGAAACCAAGAAAAATTTTTCTCATATTTTTCTCCTTTCTATCTAAAAAAGCTATACCTTTAATACGTTATTATAGCCAATTTAGTTCCCTTAAAAAACAACGAGCCCCTAATAAGAAAGTCTAGACTATACTTTCATTATAGTAAAATCCCCATTCCATGAAGGGAAAAGAAACTATTTTTCATGCAAGAAACATCTATTGGCCCAATGACTCTGGCGGATGTCACGGTTTGGAAAGGAGTTTTTGTGCAAGCACAATGCCGAATCCGAACACAATTACGCTGAGGCATAATTGATTCAAACGAAAATATCTTTTTTCATAAGAAAAGCTCTAGTACAACCATTCGTACTAGAGCTTTTTGTTATGGTTTAAAGAACACTTGCATGCCCTTTGTAAATAACGCCTGTTTCAGCATCCATCGTAATTTCTTGATCGTGGCGAATCAATGTAGTGGCTTCTTTTACACCGACGATCACAGGGATACCAAGGCTTAGTCCTACAACCGCTGCATGACTTGTAAGTCCACCCTCTTCTGTAATCAGACCAATACAGTTTTCAAGCACTGGCATCATATCACGATCTGAACCAACCGTTACTAAAATGCATCCGTCTGTATCATATGCTAGTGCCTCAGCGGCATTTTTTGCAACAACTGTTTTACCTACAACTGAAGCTTTACCGATCCCTTGACCACGAGCTAGTAAATCTCCGATAATGTGTACCTTCATTAAGTTAGTAGTACCTGCTTCACCTACTGGTACACCTGCTGTAATGACAACTGCATCACCGTGCGTTACAAAGCCATGCTTCAAGCTTTCGTCAACAGCTAGCTCTAAAATTTCATCTGTTGTCGTAACACGTTGACAAACAACTGGGTATACACCCCAAACTAGTGTTAATGCGTTAGCTGTATTGGTAGAGCCTGTTACAGCGACAATCGGTACACCTGGGCGATATTTAGCAATCATTTTAGCAGTGTTACCACTTTCTGTTGGTGCTAATACTGCTTTTACACCTAAGTTAATTGAAGTGTACGCTACTGCCTGAGAAATTGCTTCAGTCATATTCGCCTCTTTTTCACGACTACGTGTAGAGACAATCGTCTTATAATCTAATGAATTTTCTGTGCGCTGTGCGATTTTATTCATTGTTTGTACGGACTCTACTGGATAAAGCCCCGCCGCAGTTTCACCAGACAGCATAATTGCATCTGTACCATCGATAATTGCGTTTGCTACGTCACTTGCCTCTGCTCGTGTTGGACGTGGATTACGCTGCATCGAATCTAACATTTGTGTAGCTGTAATTACTGGTTTACCTACTTGGTTACATTTTAAAATTAATTTCTTTTGTACAAGTGGTACTTCTTCTGCTGGGATTTCTACACCAAGGTCACCACGTGCCACCATTAATCCATCTGAAACTAAGATGATTTCATCGATATTATCGACACCCTCTTGGTTCTCGATTTTCGGGATGATTTGAATATGGTTACCACCATTTTGTTCAAGTAATTCTCGAATCTCTAGTACATCCTTTGCTCGACGAACAAATGAAGCTGCAATAAAATCTACACCTTGCTTAATACCGAATAGAATGTCCTGTGCATCTTTTTCTGTAATTCCTGGAAGCTGTACAGAAACGCCTGGCACGTTAACACCCTTTTTATTTTTTAAGACACCTGCATTTTCAACAATTGTATGGATAAGGCCTTTTTCCATATCTGTTGCTAATACACGTAATTGAATAAGTCCATCATCTAATAAAATGATTGAGTTTTGCTCAACATCCTCGATTAAACGATCATATGTGACAGAGAAGCATTTTTCTGTTCCTTCAACTTCAGTCATTGAAATATCAATCACTTGTCCTGTAGCTAAATGTAATTCCCCGTTTTTCATATTATGTGTACGAATTTCTGGACCTTTTGTGTCGAGTAAAATACCAACTGGTTTACCTAATTTCTGTGCTACTTCGCGAATTAAACTAATACGTCCTTCATGCTCTTCATGAGAACCATGTGAAAAATTTAAGCGGGCAACATTCATACCTGCTTCGATTAGTTTCTCTAAAGTTTCTGGTGACTCACTTGCCGGACCAATTGTACATACGATTTTTGTTTTTCTCATTTTCTGCCCACTCCGTTTTATAACAAATTATATAGATAGTTCTTTCATTAAAGTATACAAGCTTACATCTGACTCATGATTTTTTTCAAAAGCCTCAGGCATATCATAGTCAATAACTTGATGATTGCGGATACCTACCGCTCTTCCAGTTTTCCCCTCCATTAATAACTCAACTGCATGAGCACCGAACTGACTTGCCAGAACACGATCGCGTGCAGTAGGTGAACCGCCACGCTGGATATGTCCAAGAACAGAAACACGAATCTCTTTTCCTGTTTTGTCTTTTAACAGTTTTGCCAAATCACTACCTGACATAACACCTTCAGCGACAATAATAATACTATGCTTTTTCCCACGCGCAGCACCACGATCTAAGCGTGCCACAATGTCATCCAAATTATAATCTTCTTCTGGAATTAAAACTGTTTCAGCACCAGCTGCAAGACCTGCCCATAATGCAATATCTCCTGCATCTCGCCCCATTACCTCAACTATAAAGGAATTTTCATGGGAAGTTGCTGTATCGCGGATTTTATCAATCGATTCCACGACTGTATTTAGTGCTGTATCGAATCCTATAGTATATTCGGTTCCTGGAACATCATTATCGATTGTTCCTGGAACGCCAACAGCAGGAAAACCTTTTTTCACTAAATCCATAGCACCACGGTAAGAACCATCGCCGCCAATAACAACTAGCCCTTCAATCCCAGCTTCACGCAAATTGTCAATGCCTCGCTGTTGAACAGCGTCTTCTTTAAATTCAGGACATCTTGCTGAAAATAACTGTGTGCCACCACGTTGAATAATGCCACCTACTGAGCCTAAATCGAGATTTTCCATGTAACCTTTTATTAAGCCTTCATACCCATGCTTAATTCCGACAACTTCAATTCCATGATATGCTGCCTTACGAACGACTGCACGAACAGCTGCATTCATCCCTGGCGCATCTCCACCACTTGTTAATACGGCAATTTTTTTCATTGTCGACCTCCTGCAGTACTATTATTATTCACATTAACACGAAAAAACAAACTATGTAAGTGTTCTGAGGCTACAAAAACATAACTTTTACAAAAAAATAAAAAGAATGCGCTTTCACACACTCTTTTCAGCAAAAAACAACCGAAATCTAACATTTTTTCAAAAAATCTGCATTGTTTTTTGAGTGTTTTCTTCTTCCATCATTAGGCTTTTTATCTAATTAAGATACAAATTAGGTTCATTACGATAACATAGGGATAGATTTCCGTTTTATCTGTGTTTTAGCACGAGAAACAAATGTTTCCTGCGTGAAAGCGAAGCGACAGCAACAATATGTTTTCTGTGCGAAAGCGAAGCGACAGCAACAATATGTTTTCTGTGCGAAAGCGAAGCGACAGCAACAATATGTTTTCTGTGCGAAAGCGAAGCGACAGCAACAACATGATGTTGGTCTCGAAGGCATTATCACAAGAGGTGATATTTTTTAGCCTTCGTTCCTATACATCGCTTACCACCAAAGTCTCATAAGTGACCGCTGATCCTCAAGGATTCGCCCAATTTCTACTTCAATCACCTAAGCGGCAAAAGCTTCTCTCTTTTGTTACTGACCACTCATTGATGAAAAATCAAAAAATGTATGAATTTACGCTTCAGTATATTGTCCGATCTTTTTAAATTTCTCATAACGGTCTTCTATTAATTGTTCGCCATTTAAAGAATTTAATGCTTTTAGCGTGTCGCTTATACATTCTTTTAAATAAAGTGCTTGCTTCGCTACATTGCGATGTGCACCACCTGTAATCTCAGGGATAATTCCATCTATAACGCCAAGCTCTTTTAAGTCAGGTGCTGTTATACGCATAGCTTCTGCTGCTTGCTTCGCTAAGCTACCATCACGCCATAAAATCGACGCAGCACCTTCTGGAGAAATAACCGAATACGTAGAGTTTTCTAACATAAAGACACGATTCGCTACACCTAATGCAAGTGCGCCACCGCTTCCGCCTTCCCCAATAACTATGCTTATAACCGGTACTGTTAGACCCGCCATTTCGACTAGATTTCTGGCGATTGCTTCACTTTGACCGCGTTCCTCGGCAGCCTTACCTGGATAAGCACCTTTCGTATCAATAAAACAAATAATTGGGCGCTTAAATTTCTCAGCCTGCTTCATTAAGCGTAATGCCTTACGATATCCTTCAGGATGTGGCATACCAAAATTACGACGAATGTTTTCTTTAGTTGATTTTCCGCGTTGATGTCCAATAATTGTTACTGGCTGTCCTTCAAAGAGAGCAATTCCTCCAAGAATAGCCGCATCATCACCAAACGTACGGTCTCCATGTAACTCTATAAAGTTTTCGCACATTGCTTCTATATACTGTAATGTTGTTGGGCGTTCAGGATGTCTTGCAACCTGTACACGATCCCACGGCTTCATATTGGCATAAATAGATTCTTCTAACTGTATTAGGCGTGTTTCAAGCTTTTCGATTTCACCTGTCATATCTACTTCCGCTTCGGTAGCAATTTTTTTTAACTCATCGATCTTTTCACGTAATTGTACTACTGGTTCTTCAAAAGCTAAATTTTTAGACATGTTGCACGCCGCCTTTCGTATGCATTTTAACAAGTACTGCTACTTGGTCTCGTAAATCTTTTCGATGGAAGATTGCATCCAGCTGACCATGCTCTAGTAAAAATTCCGCTGTTTGGAAATCATTAGGTAATTTTTCTCTTACTGTTTCTTCAATTACACGGCGGCCAGCAAAGCCAATCAATGCTTGTGGTTCTGCAATATTAATATCTCCAACAGAAGCGAAGCTTGCAGAAACACCACCTGTTGTAGGATGCGTTAGTATTGAAATAAACAATAGTCCTTCATTGCTATGACGTTTTAATGCCACACTCGTTTTTGCCATTTGCATTAAAGATAGTACGCCTTCTTGCATGCGCGCTCCACCACTTGCAGTAAAGATAATAAACGGAACACGTAATTCAGTAGCTTTTTCAACAGCACGCGTGATTTTTTCTCCGACAACCGAGCCCATAGAACCCATGCGGAAATGAGAATCCATAATCGCTACTACAATTTCTTCTCCATCGAGTGTACCTAATCCTGTCAGAACAGCTTCATTTAATCCCGTTTTTTGTTGATCAGCTGAAATTTTTTCAACATAAGCAGGGAAATTAAGCGGATTACATGTTTGTAAATGGTCATCCATTGACACAAATGAACCTTCATCTAAGAAATATGTTACACGCTCCTGTGCGGTCATTTTGAAATGATGGCTGCATTTTGTACATACTTTATGATTTTTTTCTAATTCCTTCGTTAATTGAATATGACGGCATTCTGGACATTTTGTCATAAGTCCTTCAGGAAATCCCTTCTCTTGTCCGTCTTCTTTCTTTTTGCTAAATAAGCTGCGTATCGCCATGTTCGACTCCCCCTTTGTTGTCTAAATACTTTGTACATTCTTCATCCACTGCTCGTAGGCCTTTAATGCTTCTCTTTCATAGCCAAGCTGCATCGATTTCAACATTGTTTGAATTTGTAACTTTTCATCTTCAGTTGAGTTTCGATTTAAACGGTCGCCATCATAAGCTGCTAATTGAAACCAGATTTTCAATGAAAGACGGTTTCCTGACGTGATTAATATTTCTCGTAAAACATCCAGACAATTAATTGTTCCTTCTATCTCTAGCTTTACAAAAAAACTGTCCCACACAGGTAGTGTTTGCAGAGTCTCTGTACAACTTATTACGCGAATTGCTTCCTTTTCATGAATTTGTCGCGTTAATTCGACATCCTTTTTCGATTTTTCATCTTCTAATATAAACATCGACAGTATTTCTACAAGCTGATGTTTATGTGTTGAAGCTAGAAAAGTACCTCCACCATGTCTCGTTTCAATAAGACCTAATAACTCTAAGCTACGCAACGCCTCTCTCACAGAGGATCGTCCGACGCCTAAACGCTCAGAAAGGACTCGTTCGGAAGGTAATTTTTCACCAGCCTGAATTTTTTCCATTTTAATAAGTTGACGTAATTGTTGGACGATTTCTAAAAACACTTTCTTTTGTTCAGTTTTTTTATCCATACGATCAACTCCTCTTATAAAAAGTGGTCAGACCACTTTTTGACGTTGATTCTAGCTTACAAAATAATTATTAAAAAGTAAAGAAAAAACTGCATAAAAAATCTATGCAGCTTCTAAAATATTCTTTAATTCCCTAGTTTTTTCGTCGCTTGCGCATGTTTTACTTTAATCTGCGACTTACCAAAACGTCTTTCTAACGTTCCTTCAAGATAAATCAATTCATCCTCAAGCAAAAACTCTTGAACAAGCTGAAATACTTGAGGGAATAAAGTAACAGATACCGTTCCAAATTCATCCTGAAGCTGAACAAAAGCCATTTGCTCACCTTTTTTAGTCCGAATTTTTTTCACTTCTTCTATCATGCCAATCATTTTAACATACGTTCCTTCTCGTTCACGCTTTATCTCTCGGCACGTCATATTTACTTCATTCCAAAAAGTTCTTTCCTCAGTGACTGGATGTGCTGATATATAAAAGCCAAGACTTTCCTTCTCATGTAGTAATTTTTCCTTTTGAGGCATAGCTTCCGCTTCCATATACTTTGGCTTACCAAAGCTATAGGCAGTAGCCGATGCAATATCAATATCCTCAGTTGGTCTTAGCAACTCAGCATGCTTCTGGGCAGCCTCCACTGTTGCTAACAATACCGCACGATCTTTCATTAAATAATCGAGAGCCCCAGCGAAAATTAAAGACTCCATGATTTTTGGTTTAAAATGCTGTGCACTTAAGGCAACTGCCAAGTCAAATAAATTATCAAATGCTTCTGCATTCGTTTGTCGTAATGCATTAACTGTCTCTATAAATGTATAAGGTACACCCTTTACTCCGGAAAGGCTATAGCGAACTCCATCCTTTTCTACAGTAAAAAATTTCGTACTCCGTTTGAGCGAAGGTGGGTAAAACGGAATCCCTTTCTCTTTTGCCTCACTCACAAGCTGCTGAATTTTTTCCACATTTCCTGTTGCATTTGATAGTAGTGCCGCATAGAAACTTAGTGGGAAGTGTGCCTTTAAATATGCCATTTGATAGGAAATAACACTATATGCGACAGCATGACTTTTAGGGAAACCATAATCTGCAAAGCGTACAATTAATGCATACACTTCTTCAGCCACTTGAATATCAAAGCCTTGCTTTATTGCTCCATTAACAAATGCCACACGTTGCTCTTCTAATACTTGACGATTTTTCTTGCTCACCGCTCGACGCAATAAATCCGCTTGTCCCATCGTAAAGCCCGCCATCACCGAAGCAATTTGCATTATTTGCTCTTGATATACTATGACACCAAATGTCTCCCGTAAAATAGGCTCTAAAGCTGGATGTAGCATATTTGTAGGCTCCTTACCCGCTTTCCGTCTTGCATAGACAGGAATAAAATCCATTGGACCAGGGCGATACAACGCATTGACTGCCACTATATCTAAAAAATGGGTTGGATGTATATCACGTAAAGCTTGTTTCATACCTTCCGATTCTAATTGAAAAATACCTAATGTATCTCCCTTTTGTAGTAGCTGAAATGTCTTTTCATCTTGCATTGGAATAAGCTCAAACTCTATCCACGGGCCACCTGCTTTATAAATTGACCAACGTACCTGCTCTAATATTGTCAGATTGCGCAAACCTAAAAAATCCATTTTAACAAGGCCACAAGCTTCTACATCTCCCATCGGCCATTGCGTACAATATATCCCGTCATGACCCTCTTCAATCGGTATTGTATTGACTAGTGGTGATGGTGCCAGCACAATCCCAGCTGCATGGGTAGAAGAATTCCTTGGCAATCCTTCTAATTTTAACGCCACCTCCAACCAGCGACGATGCTTCTCATCCTCTGCTAGCCAGCCCTGCAAGCCTTGTGATTCGTCAACCGCTCTTTGCAATGTTATCCCAGGTTTATTTGGAATCATTTTCGATATTTTTTCCAATATTTCAGCGTCAAAACCAAAAACACGAGCAACATCTCTAGCAACAGCCTTCGCAGATAAAGTGCCAAACGTAATAATTTGCGCCACGTTTGCCTTTCCATATTTTTGAGCAACATAGTGGATGACTTTTTGTCTTTTACTGTCGACAAAATCAATATCTATATCTGGCAGCGTGACACGTTCAGGGTTTAAAAAGCGTTCAAATAATAAGCCGTAAACCAGTGGATCTACTTGTGTAATGGATAAACTATATGCTACAAGAGAACTTGCTGACGAACCACGACCTGGACCAGTTAAAATACGGTTTTCTTTAGCAAAATGCATAAAATCTGCAACAATTAAAAAATAATCAGCAAAGCCCATTGAACAAATAATTTCAAGCTCGTATTGAAGTCGCTCCCGATAAACATGTGGGATTTCAGTTTGTTTGAAACGCTCTGCTAATCCTGCAAATACTTCTTTGGCAAGCAAGCTTTCGGCTGTTTCACCTGTTGGTACAGGAAATTTAGGCATTTGTACGTGCATTTCAGGGATTTCCGCAGTACAGCTAGCTAGCATCGTTGCACTAGCTTCAAGCCATTCTGGATGATCCGCAAACCAACTTCGCCATTCTTCCTCTGTTGGAGCGAAATAGCTTTGTAAATAGACGGATAACATTGTACCCGTAAGCTTTTCACCTGTATCAATTGCTCTTGCAACCTCGAAGGCAAAATGATCTTCTGGACGTAAAAAATAACAGCTCTGTGAGGCAATTATCGCGATGTTCATCGTTTCACACCATGCTACATACGTTTCTTCTTTTTCCGCTATCACTCCTGCCGGCCTTGCTATCCCCATAAATAAGTGCTTACCGAATACCCTGTATAAAGCACTTACTACTTCAGTCCAATCCTCAACTCCCGCTAAATCATCCGAAGAAAGTAGTGCAACACAGCCTGCTGCATACCCTTCCAGCCATTTCCAAGGAAGTGCATCATCCTCCCGAATCGACACTGCACTACTAATCTTTAAAAGATGTTGATAACCTTCTTGTGTTTGAGCATACAGCACAAGTGGTACCTTTCTCTCGTGCCACTGTACATTTATCGAAAGCCCTAATACTGCATGAATATTTGCTTGTCGCAATGCTTTACTAAAAGGCAAAAGCCCGTACAATTTTGAGTTGACGATTGCACAGGCCTGAGTATTTTGCTCTTGTAAAAAAGGGATCAATTGTTCAAGCCGAATCGTGCTTTTCAATAAATCCGCGCTCGTATGCATTTTTGTGTATACATGTGTCAAATGAATCCCTTCCTTTCTAGGTTTCAAAGAATTATTAAGTAAAAGAATCGTCTCTTTATTGATAAGCCTTACAAATTTCCTGTAATCTCGTTATAACACGGTCTGCTTCTTCCCATGAGTAAGCTGTTGCACCAGAAGCAAGCGGGTGTCCCCCACCATTAAATTCCTTCGCTAAAGTGTTAATAACAGGACCTTTTGAGCGTAGACGTACACGAATCTGATCGGCCTCTTCAATGAGGATTACCCATGCACAAATACCTTTCACACTTCCAAGACAGCCGACTAACAGTGACGCTTCTGACGGTACCGCATTGTATTCAGCTAGCAATTCCTTTGTCAGCTTAATATACGCCGCTCCATGCTCATCTATTTTGAAGTTTTGATAAATATAGCCTTGTAAATTTAAAAGCTTTCGATCCATTTCATACATTCCATCGAAAATTTGATTTCGATCAAAATCATAAGTAATAAGTTCTCCAGCAACCTTAAATGTTTTTACTGTCGTGCTAGGATATTGGAAGCGTCCAGTATCTCCTACAATACCAGCAAATAATAATCTAGCGGCTGCATCAGATAGAGTCCAGTTTGCTACTTCTTTTCCTTCCTCAAAAAGCTCATAAATCATTTCACTACAAGAGCTTGCAGTCGTATCCACCCATAGTAAATCACCATATGCATCATCATTTGGATGGTGATCTATTTTAATAACCATTTTCCCTTTTGTATAGCGTTGATCGTCTACACGTTCAGTATTTGCAGTATCTGTCACAATCACTAAGGCATTGTTGTACACATCATCCGTAATGTAATCTGGCTTTGCTAAAAATGTTAAAGATTCATCATGCTCACCTGCTGCAAAAACCTTCTTTTCAGGATAATTTGCTAAAATAAGCTCTTTTAACCCTAGCTGAGATCCATAAGCGTCAGGATCTGGACGCACATGGCGATGAATAACGATTGTCTCATATGAAGCAATTGTGTCGATGATTTGTCTTTTCATAATAATTTCCTCCAAAATGATAGTAATAACCGTTAGCATTTTTCTTCAATAATCGTTACAATATAGTCTAGTTATGCTAGGAGGTTTACTATGCTCAATTTAATTTTTGTGTTTGCAATTATCATATCATTTGCTATTTATTTTTATTTTAAAACAAAACAGTTCCGTTCTCCATTACCCATCGCTAAAAATTGGTACAAAAGTAAAGCAAACGTAAGTTTCGGCGTATTTATTCTTGTATTTGGTGTCAATCAAGCCTATTTATTCCCTGGAATATATACATTTATTATTGTAGCAATTCTTGTCGTTTTAGGCATCCTTGTTATTACCGAAAATATTAAAAAGACTCGTCACTACGGCAAATTTGTTGAAGAAGAATTCCGTATTAACCAATAAATATCCACCGGAGGCTTTAGGCCAACAGATGTTTTTTGTGCGAAAGCGTAGCGACAGCAACAGATGTTTTTTGTGCGAAAGCGCAGTGCTAACGTAGCGGCAGCAACAAATGTTTTTTGTGCGAAAGCGTAGCGACAGCAACAACAGGAAGTTGGTCACTCAGTCGTTGCCACAGGACGTGGCGTTCTTAGACTGAGAGGTCCTTTATTCGGCGGGTGTTTGGATACCCGCTGAAAAAAGTGAAAGGGATGACCTAGCATTTGTCTAGGCCATCCCTTTTTGCATCTTCTTAACGTTCCAGCAGTTGGAACATCATCATTGCCTTTCCAACAAGCATTTGTTGATTAAACACTTCGAAGTCCATTTTCACGAACTTACGACTCATGTCTAATATTCGAGGTCTTACCGTAAGAGTACTTTCCATTTGCACAGGCTTGATGAAATAAATCGTCATGTTTTCGGCAACTGCATCCCCACGTTTTCGACGCTTTAACGCAAATGAGCCAACTTCTGCTAACAAAGTGGTAAATGCCCCGTAAGAAATTGCCCCATATTGGTTTGTCATTTGAGGTGTTACTTTAAACTCTACGATTAATTCTTCATCGCCAAGCACCTTCATCTCATTTTTCACTAAATCATCAATTGTTTCACCATGCTGTGGCTGTCTTTGTGCGAGTTGAAGCGCTTTTAGTACATCTTGACGACTAATGACACCTTGCAAAATATTGTCATCATCGACAATTGGTAGTAGATCAATCCCTTCCCAAATCATACGATGTCCTGCAGAAGCAACACTCATTTTCATCGATCCGGCAATCGGATTTTTCGTCATAACCTTTTCAATAAGCTCAGTTTCTTCTCGACCAATAACGTCTTTTACTGTAATCATCCCAACAAGCTTATTGCTTGCTGTAACAACAGGAAATGCACCATGAGTCGTTCGTTCATTTAACTTTTGGAAGTGATGAATGGTTTCATCATTTCGAAGAACAGCCGTATCAGTCATCGGTACATAAATATCTTCAATAAATAAAATATCTTTTTTGATTAATTGGTCATAAATTGCACGATTAATCATTGTTGCTACTGTAAAGGTGTCATAGCTAGTTGAAATGATTGGTAGGTCTAAGGAATCTGCGAGTAGCTTGTTTTCCTCAGTAGTATCAAAGCCACCTGTAATTAAAACAGCTGCACCAGCTCGTAGTGCATTTTCATGCGCTTTAATACGATTCCCAACGATGAGCAAGCTTCCTGCATCTGTATAACGCATCATATCTTCTAATTGCATTGCACCAATAACAAATTTCGTTAACGTTTTATGTAGACCTGTTTTTCCACCTAAAACTTGGCCGTCTACAATATTAACAATTTCAGCAAAGGTTAATCGCTCAATATTCTCTTTCTTTTTCTTCTCAATTCGAATCGTTCCAACACGTTCAATGGAGCTTACTAAACGACGATTTTCCGCTTCCTTAATGGCACGATAAGCCGTTCCTTCACTGACCTGCATTTCCTTTGCAATTTGACGTACTGAAATTTTATCGCCCACGGGTAGTGATTCGATGTATTGTAAAATTTTCTCATGTTTTGTAGACAAAATATCACCTATTTCTCAAGTTCAATTCTGCTCTTAGTGTACCATATTTTTTATAAAAATATTTAATATAAAGTGATGAATTTGTTTTACTTTTCCCATCGTTTCAACTACGCACGTGGTGTCAGTTCATATAGTACAGCTGTGTTATTGATTAGGAACAGTTTACTTTTTCACCGGCTTTCAAAATTTGAACCTCTGAATTTTGCACTAAATCTGCAAAAACTTGTGGATCCTGCTCGATTGGAGGGAATGTATTATAATGGATTGGTACGACAATTTTCGGCTTCAAAAATTCAACTGCACAAGCGGCATCTTCTGGACCCATTGTGAAATTGTCTCCAATTGGTAAAAATGCAATATCGATTGGGTGGCGTTCCCCTATTAATTTCATATCGCTAAACAACGCCGTATCCCCTGCATGATAGATTGTTATTCCTTCGATAAATAATAAAATCCCAGCAGGCATTCCCATATAAATGATTTCATTATTTTCAGTTACATAAGACGAACCGTGGAATGCTTGAGTAAATTTCACTTTACCAAAATCAAATTCCTTGGCCCCGCCTATATGCATTGGATGTACCTTCACTCCTTGCCAAGAAATCCAATTAGCTAGCTCATTCGGTGCAATAACGAGTGCATCATTTTTCTTAGCAAGCTCGACTGTATCACCTACATGATCATTATGGCCATGTGTAAGTAAAATAATATCTGGGGCTTCATCAGCAACCTTTAAATCTGTTTGCCCATTCCCATTAATAAATGGATCAATCAATATTGTTTTCCCCTTTGATTGAATTTTGACAACAGAATGTCCATGATAACTAATTTCCATATACGTTTCCTCCTTGCAGTACATAATGTGCTTCATCATTTTTATTCGCTATCCATGCGATTTTTCCCTTTTTTTGATATGCTGTACAGAGAATAATCGCAGCTTTCCAAACAAAGCCAGACCCTGTTAGGAGACAATTATTCATTCGTACAAAAATGAAGCTTCGAATTCGACTTATAGTTTGCTGAAAGATCGAAGCTTCATCGTGTAGGCTATTATTTCAGCCGAGCACAATGTTTCAATACAACACGAGGAGGAAATGTTTATGTCAAAGGTTGAAGAAATTCAAAATTATTTACAACAAAATCAAATTGATGCTGCTTTCATCACAACACCAGACAACGTTTTTTACGTTTCAGGCTTTAAAAGTAACCCACATGAGAGATTACTAGGCGTAATGGTTTTTAAAGAGGCAGAACCTTTTTTAATTTGTCCACAAATGGAGATCCCAGATGCAAAAGCTGCGGGTTGGTCCTATGAAGTCATTGGTCACCAAGATACTGAAAATTCAATGGAAGTTCTTGCACAAGCGATTAGAACCCGTCATGATAATCCATTAGCGTTTGCCATTGAAAAAGCACAACTAAATGTAGAACGCTTTGAAGCCCTACAAATCTCGTTCCCGCAAGCAAAATTTGTCCGCCTCGACGAAAAAATCAATGCTATGCGAGTGATTAAGGATGAAAATGAATTAGAAAAATTACGTAAGGCAGCTGAATTAGCTGACTACGCTATTGAAATCGGCTGTAAGGAAATCGCTGAAGGCAAAACGGAGATGGAAATCTTAACAGCCATTGAAAATGCAATTCAAGATAAGGGCTGCAAGATGTCCTTTGAGACAATGGTATTGAGTGGTCCTAAAACAGCCTCTCCTCACGGTACACCAGGTGCTCGCAAAATCGAAAAGGGTGATATGGTGTTATTCGACCTGGGCGTAATTTACGATGGTTATTGCTCTGATATTACACGTACGGTTGCCTTTGGTGAACCTAGTGAAGGACAAAAGGAAATCTACAACGCAGTACTTTCTGCTAACACAAATGCAATTGCAGCGGTAAAACCAGGTGTTCGTGCAATGGATTTAGATAAAATTGCTCGTGATACTATTTCCGAAGCAGGCTATGGTGAGTATTTCACACATCGACTTGGTCATGGACTCGGCATTTCTGTGCATGAATTTCCATCTGTAACAGGTGCCAACGACATGGCTATGGAGGAAGGCATGGTCTTCACAATTGAGCCAGGTATCTATAAATCTGATGTGACAGGTGTCCGTATTGAAGATGATGTTGTAGTAACAAAAGACGGAGTAGAAGTATTAACAAAATTCCCAAAAGATTTGATCGTACTATAATTCAAAATCCGGATACAAATACGCCAAGGCGAAATTGATTTAATGAATCCTATAGAAAAGGAAGGAAGCAACCAAAAGAGGTGCTTCCTTTTTTAGTATAAAGTATTGCGGCAAAACGAGGGGGTGATTTCCGTTCCGACTGGGCGCTTTGTAGCTTGAAACGGAAATCAACCCTCTTTTTGCTAAGAGCTCGACCTTCATTGCCACAATAGTTTTTCAACAATATGAAAGGAAGCAACCATAATGAAACATGGTGCTTCCTTTTATTATTTTACTTATTGAATTAACTCATCAACATTAACATATGGCAGACCTTGAGAATCTGCAACTGCCTTGTAAACGAGATGTCCATCTATAGTATTAACACCTTTTTTCAATGCAAGATTGTCAAGACATGCTTGGTTGTAACCCTTATTAGCAATTTGAAGCGCATAAGGAATTGTATTGTTTGTTAAAGCGATTGTCGAAGTACGTGGTACAGCACCAGGCATGTTCGCAACTGCATAATGCACAACGCCATGTTTTACATAAGTTGGGTCATCATGTGTCGTCACACGATCAGATGTCGCAAAAATACCACCTTGGTCAATTGCAATATCAACAACTACAGAGCCAGGTTGCATTGACTGAATCATTTCCTCAGAAACAAGCTTTGGTGCTTTGGCGCCAGGAATTAAAACAGCTCCAATTACTAAATCTGAGTTTTGCACAGATTCTGCAATATTATAAGGATTGGACATTAATGTTTGAACATCACGACCAAACAAATCCTCTAACTGACGTAAACGTTCTGGGCTTAAATCAATGACCGTTACATCTGCACCCATTCCGACAGCTATTTTCGCTGCATTTGTTCCAGCGATACCACCACCGATCACAGTTACTTTACCGCGTGGAACACCTGATACGCCGCCCAGTAAAATACCTTTACCTTCATGATTTTTCTCTAAAAATTGTGCGCCAATCTGCGTTGCCATTTTACCTGCAACCTCACTCATTGGTGTTAAAAGTGGTAAAGAACCATTTGCTAATTGTACAGTTTCATAAGCAATACCTACAACTTTTTTATTTAAAAGTGCCTGCGTTAACTCAAGCTCTGGCGCTAAATGTAAATACGTAAATAAGATTTGACCTTCATAGAAATAATCGTATTCTGATGCTACAGGTTCCTTTACTTTCATGATCATTTCTTGTGCCCATGCTTCTTTTGCCGACTCAACGATATGAGCACCTGCTGCCAGGTAGTCTGCATCTGTAAAACTTGAGCCCAAACCTGCTCCAGTTTCAATGTACACTTCATGCCCTGCATGTGTTAATGTTACAACTCCTGCTGGTGTCATGGCTACACGATTTTCATTGTTTTTAATCTCTTTTGGAATACCAATCTTCATATTTCCTATCCCCTTCCATTACCTAAAAAATAAGCATCAGTTTGTTACATACACTTCGATGTATTGATGCGCCCCTTGCATTTCCATATTACCAAACAAATAAAAAAAATGCTTTAATAAAAGTGATTATAGAAAAAATTTATATTATTCCTACAATATTAAAAACTCAAATTCAGGTGGCAATCTTTAGCCCGCGATGAAAGCAAATCGATTGGAGCACTTGAGTTGCACCATTTACTTGATGGCTCCCCTGGAAAGAATGTAACGAAATATAATTCTGCGAATATTACTTCATTCCCAAATGTTTTCTGTGCGAAAGCGCGCCCAGTCGGAACGGAAATCAACCACACGTTATGGTTATGAGCCAAATCACTGTAAATGCCTTCACTTTTTCACATTTATTCTTCCGGAAAGTATTTCCTTTAGAAAATCATTTGGTATAATCAAAATATACAAATCAGGGAGGTAATTCAAATGGCTAATCATTATAAAAGCATTGTAGTTGCAGTAGACGGTTCTAAGGAAGCTGAATACGCATTCCGTAAATCAATCGACGTTGCAAAACGTAACGAAGGTGCTGTCTTAAACCTAGTAAATGTTATTGACACTCGTTCATTCGCTGCAATCGAAGCATATGACCGTTCAATTGCTGAACGTGCTCAAGCATTCTCTGAAGAATTATTAAATGGTTACAAAAAACAAGCTGAAGATGAAGGCATTGCAAACGTTAACCTTGTAATTGAATACGGCTCACCAAAAAATATTATTACAAAAGAGCTTTCTAAAATTGTAGACGCAGACTTAATCATTTGTGGTGCAACTGGTCTAAATGCAGTAGAACGCTTCCTAATCGGTTCTGTATCTGAAGCAATTGTACGCTCAGCTAAATGTGATGTACTTGTTATCCGTACACCTGAAAATTAATATGTAGTACATAAAAAGGTATCCAATTTTGGATACCTTTTTTACTTATTTACCTTCTTGCCACATTTTCACTTTTTCAAAGAACATAGCAAGAGCTTGTTTATTTTGCATATTTGGTACTTTTGCTAACAATACCTCTTTAGGCGCTTTGAAATCTGCACCTTGTTTTTGCAAGATCACAATACTTTTTTCAAGTGCTTTATTGGCAAACATTGTATCTGGTAATTGAATAATTGCCTGAATCCAAGCATGCTTTTGAATGTATTTATGCAATTGTTTCGACTGCTCAGACTCAAAGAGATGGGTTGGTGCAAGGAAAAATAAGTAGCCTCCATCCTTTGTATAGTTAATGGACTGCTCAATAAATAAATGATGTGCATAACTCATTCCTTCTGAAGGGCATAATTCATAATCTAATGCGACATCTTCATTCGGATAATAGCCAACTGGTAAATCACAAACAATTGCATCGACAGGATTTACTAATAGATCTTGTAAAGCATCTTGGCGATATAATGAAACTGGTTGCTCTGTTAAATCAGCGGTAGCAGCAGCTAAACGAATAAGTAGCTCATCAACCTCTACACCCGTTGCTTCTATTTTCCCATCTAATAAATTCATAACTGTTAGTAGTAAATTTCCTGTACCTATTGCTGGATCTAAAATAGAAATTTTTTCGGTTTCTAGACGCTTCGCAAATATTTGCTCAACAAAATAACCAACTAATAACCCAAGAGTATCTGGTGTCATTTGGTGATTTGGTTGAGAGCCTTTTCGCATCCCTTTTAAAACAGCAATTTGAATCGCTTTACGCACATCTTCCTTTGACGCACCGTCTTGTGAAAAATCAACTTCCCCATCTAGCCATGCCTCTAAACCATCTAAAATACCCTCAAGTAACGTAGTATTATGTTCTTTTTCTATCTTTTCAGCATGTTCATTTAGCATACCAAATAATTTTTCGATATTTTCCATACATAACTTCCTTTCAAGCAGAAAAGAGCCGTGACAAAAACTTGTCACAGCCCCTTTGTCTAGTAATATCTTAGCCTAAAATCAATAAATTATGCTAGTGCTTTTACAGCTGCAATTGCCGCTTCATAGTTTGGATGGTTTGTTGCCTCAGAAACATATTCTACATATGCCACTTTGTCATTTGCATCCACAACAAATACTGCACGTGTTAGAAGACGTAACTCTTGGATATAGACACCGTATGCTTCACCAAATGACAGATCGCGGTGATCTGAAATTGTTTGAACAGCGTCAATACCAGCTGCACCACACCAACGTTTTTGAGCAAACGGAAGGTCAACAGATACTGTATAGATCACTACATTATCACCTAAGCTTGCTGCTTCTTCATTAAAACGACGTGTTTGCGCATCACATACACCAGTATCTAATGATGGTACTACACTAATTAAACGAATTTCCCCCTCTGAATCTTTTAAAGTGACAGGTGATAGATCATTCGCTAATACAGTGAAATTTGGTGCTTGGTCTCCAACCTTTACTTCATTACCTACAAGTGTTACTGGACCATTTTTAAATGTTACTTGTGCCATATAAACGCCTCCTAATCTTCATATGTACATAATATTACTAAATGAAGGGAATTAAATGCAACTGAGACAGCTTACCAAAAAAATTAATGGTTTTAAAGAGTGCCCAGCCTTTACTCCAATCAATTTATATACAAGGCATATATATTACAAAGTTTGGAGCTATTCCCCAACAAACTAACCATTAATCACCACTATCACCGCAAAAATAAAGAGCTGTCTCAAGTAATGAGACAGCTCTAGCCACTATTCTTCGTTTTTTTCCTCTAACTTTTCAGGTTCTGGTTTTTCCGCTTGAAGTACGGATTCAGTCTTTTCCTCTTTGATTGGCAAAGATGGTTGCACAACACTTTTTTCAATATAGACTTTTTCATGAACAACTGTTGTGTCTGCAAAATAATCATGTAGACCTTGATTGTTCGGTAAAATGACTATAAGAATATATAGGGGCATAAAAATGTTGTTAATGATGCGACCTATCCAATCACGGAATAACACATCTGACCAAGTCAGCTTCTCATGTTTTAATGAAATAACCCGTAATCCAAATATCATTTTCCCTAAGGTTTGCCCAAAAAATTTCGTCATTAATACGAAATAGCTGTAATAAAAAATAGCGGATATAATCGAAATTGGTGCATACCACACTGTTTCGGATAATGACCAATCCATTATATAAAAAATCGGGTTAACAAGAATTCCGATTACCGCTGTAATAATGAATCCATCCAATAAAAATGCCCAAAAACGTATCCAAAAGCCTGCCGTTTTTAATGCATAATTTTCATTTGTAATTGGCTTATCAATTAGGAGGGCATTCTCCATAGAGGGTGAACCTTGCATAACAATTTCATGGTTTGTCATTGTACTCCCTCCTTAGTATTCGCCATATAAGTACATCATTTTTGGTGCTTTATATTCCGTCATAATTTTCATCAACATTTTTTCTTCTGCTGATGGACCAAACATTGATCCAATCTTCATACCGACATACGATTGCAAACCACCCACATCATATGAATACTCAAATAATTGAGCATCCTCTAAACCAAAGTCTTCACGTAATGCCGCAACTGCTGCTTCCTCATCACCAATTTCATCAATTAATCCTGCTTCAAGAGCCTTCGTACCGCTAAGAATTCGACCATCGGCTACTTTTTTCACATCGGCTTCAGGCATATTACGCCCTTCTTCAACAATATCAACAAATTCTTCATATGATTCATTAATCATATCTTGCATCATAGCACGTTCTTCCGGTGTCACTTCACGCATTGGACTAAGCATATCCTTATGTGCACCAGATTTAAATGTTTCATATTTAAAACCAACTTTTTCAGCTAGTTTTTGATAATTAATGGATTGCATAATGACACCAATCGAACCAGTAATTGTATCACGTTGTGCAAATATTTTATCTGCAGGTGCTGAAATGTAATAACCACCTGATGCTGCCATAGAATCCATAGAAACATAGATTGGAATTTGTCGCTCCTCTTTAATTTTTAAGAGCTTTTTATAAATTTCTGCTGATTCCTTTACACCGCCACCTGGTGAATTAACACTTAAGACGATGCCTTGAACAGTATCATCATATAAAATATTATCTAATTGGTCTAAGAAAAATTGATGATCATACGCAACTGGTTGCCATAATGTACTTGAGCCAACATCTTGAATCGTACCATCAACCTTTAAGTATGCAATACGTTTATCCATATTGCCGTCTTCTTTAATCTCTTCCATTACCTCTAAATTATTCCCAGCTACCATACTATCAAAATTACTAAAGAAATCCGATTTAAAAATTGCAAATACGGTGTTAATCCCCAATGAAAATACTAATAAGACACCTGCAATTATTAAAGCAGCCCACCTTTTAACATTCATAAATTTCCGCCTCCTCATCACGTTATACGATTGACATTCTAATTTGTTTCATTTTTTTTGCAATAATAGGCGAATGTTTTAACCTATTCAACCTATATTACATTACCTAAAATCATGAAAAAAATCAAAGTTCATAAAAAAAGTACGAACTTTGATTTTCTTCAACATATTTCCCCAGGAAATTATTATTGACTACTTTATTGATTTTTTTCTTGTTCACGCAATTCGACACGACGAATTTTACCTGATGAAGTCTTTGGTAGTTCAGTTACAAATTCTATCGCACGAGGGTATTTATAAGGTGCTGTTAAAGTCTTTACATGATTTTGTAGTTTTTTAATCAGTGCTTCATTACCAATTTCTCCATCACGGAGCACTACAAATGCCTTTACAATATTTCCGCGAACTTCATCTGGACTCGCAACAACAGCAGTTTCTTTAACTGCTGGATGCTTCAATAATGCATCTTCTACTTCAAATGGACCTATCGTATAGCCAGAAGATATTATGACATCATCTCCACGTCCTTCAAACCAAAAATAACCATCTTCATCTTTATATGCACGATCTCCGGTAATATACCAATCGCCTCTAAATTGTAGATTTGTACGTTCTGGATCATGTAAATATTTTTTAAATAACGCAGGTGTTTCACGATGCACAGCAATGTCTCCAACTTCTCCAATTGCAACTGCATTTCCGAAATCATCGATAATTTCAACAGTATTCCCCGGAGTAGGTTTACCCATCGAGCCAATTTTAGCCTTCGTCCCTACCATTGTACCAACAAGTAATGTATTTTCTGTTTGTCCATAGCCATCTCGTACTTGTAAATTCAAAACCTCCGAAAATACTTTTATCACTTCGCTATTTAATGGTTCACCTGCTGACACAGCCTGACGGACTGTACTTAAATTGAAATTTTGTAAACTTTCAAGTGCTGCCATAAATCGATATTCGGTTGGTGTACAGCACAGAATATTAATCTTGAATTTTTCAAGCAGTGTAAGGTATGTTGTCGCATCAAAGTGACCTTTGTAGACAAATGCTGTTGCACCACTTCCTAATGTAGCGAGAAACGGACTCCAAATCCATTTTTGCCAGCCTGGAGCTGCTGTAGCCCAAACAATGTCACCTTCTTGAACACCTAACCAATTCGGTGCAGTTGTTCGTAAGTGTGCATAACCCCAGCTATGTGTATGTACCGCTGCCTTTGGATTTCCTGTTGTACCACTCGTATAAGCTAAAAATGCAATGTCAGTACTTTTAGTAGGTGTGGAGCTTATGTAGGTTGTTGGTTGGCTTTGCATTTTTTCAAACAACGGCTGCCAAGATTCATGTGCATGACCAATGACAAATTGCTGTATGCCTTGCGAATTTTTAACAGCATCAAATTGCTCAATATAAGGCTCAAATACAACAACGCCTTTTGCGTTTGCGTGATTGATGCGATATTCAATATCCTTAGTTCTCAACATTTCTGAGCTTGGTATAATTGTTAACCCAGCCTTCAAGGCTCCAAGATAAACGATATACGCTTCAACTGATCTTGGCACCATGACTAAAATAACATCACCTTTTGTTAAACCATGTGATGTAAATACATGAGCTGCCTGATTAGCCTTTTCAAGTAAACAAGCATATGTAATGTACTGAATTTCTTCGTTTTCGTTATAAACTATTAATGCGCATTTTGTAGAATCCTGTGCATATTTTTCGATTTCCTCTGAAATGTTATACCACTCTGGTGCGATTAAATCTTGTCGTTTCATGGCAAATGCCCCCTTTTGCTATGCTCATTATAAAACTCAAATTTCATCATTTTCAATGAAAGGCACTCTAATTTGTTAAAGTCATGACAACTATCATGCTCTGCTATATGGCATCAGTCACGTCTTCGTTCAAAAAAACTCTCTATTGAATACGAAAGAAAAATATGGTACATTTTGGTCAACTAAAAGCATAATTGCAGGGGGACTCATTTAGAGTTGAGAAGGTAAAACCTGACCCTTTGAACCTGTTAGTTAATACTGACGTAGGGAGCAATTCACATCTAATTACTGATGAAAGGCTCTTTTGCGTGTTTTTTCTGCACGAAAAAGAGCCTTTTTTGCACGCTTACGTCCATCCAATAAGGAGGACATAAATTGATATTTCATACGATCCGTAAACGAAATCCACTTATTCATTGCATTACTAATTATGTTGTAGCTAATTTCCAAGCAAATGGCTTATTAGCAATAGGTGCTTCTCCAGTAATGGCCGATGACAGTCATGAGGTTGAAGAAATGGTCGCTATTGCCTCAGGCTTATTGATAAATATCGGTACCCTAAATAATCAAATGAAAAAATCCATGCTACTCGCAGGAAAAAAAGCTAATGCTCTGGGCATTCCCATTGTTTTAGATCCTGTTGCTGCAGGTGCAACAACTTACCGTAAACAGACGGTACAGCAATTATTAAAGGAAATAAAATTTGCAGCTATTCGTTGTAATGTTGGAGAGCTTGCGGCGATTGCCAATGTTGACTGGCAACAAAAAGGCGTAGATAGTGGTACTGGTTCAATTTCTTTAGAAATTGAGGCAAAGCAAATAGCTCAACTCTACAATTGTATTGTTATTGTGACCGGTGAAAAGGATTTTATAACTGATGGCGAACATCAGCAATGGATTACAGGTGGAAATTCTCAAATGACAGAAGTCACCGGAACAGGTTGCTTATTAAGTGCAATTTGTTGCGCTGCTTACTCCACAGGGAATGAACCCTATAACCAATTAGTCGATGCATTATCACTTTATAAAAAAGTGGCAGAACAAGCTTCTTCTTCCACAGATTACATTGGCGATTTTCAAATTACAGTATTGAATGAATTACATCGCATTTCCAAGGATGGTGAAGAACAATGCATATTGTAACAACAATTGCTGGTTCAGATAGTGGTGGCGGCGCAGGCATACAGGCTGATTTAAAAACATTTCAGGAATTAAAGGTCTTTGGAACATCTGTTATTACAGCTTTGACTGCCCAGAACACACTTGGTGTATCCGATGTCTTACCAATTGAAGTTAGCTTTGTTGAAAAACAACTTAAAGCACTAATCGAGGATTTTTCAATTAGTGCTGTTAAAACAGGAATGCTATTTTCCTCAGAAATCATTCAATCAATCGCACGTATTTTAGCTGAAGTTAATATTCCGTTAATTGTTGATCCTGTCATGATTGCAAAAGGTGGCGAAAGCTTATTACAGCAAGAAGCAATTGTAGCATTATGTAGTTATTTACTTCCTTTAGCAACAATCGTTACACCAAACATACCTGAAGCTGAAACACTTACCGGAAGAAAAATCAAAACGTTTGCAGATATTCAAGACGCGGCACACACCCTATTACAAAAGGGTGTACAATGTGTCATCATTAAAGGTGGTCATTTAACGGATAACGATTATGCAATTGATTATGTATTTTTTAAAGATGGCAAATCATTTTCCATGCAGTCCTCGCGTATTGCAACAAAAAATACACACGGAACAGGCTGTACGTTCTCTGCCGCACTCACTGCGTTTATTGGACGAGGATTTTCTATAAAAGAAGCGATTGTGGAAGCCAAAAAATATATTCAATTAGCCATAACTTATGATTTATCGATTGGCAATGGGCATGGTCCAACAAATCATTTTGCTTATCAAAAATATAAGGAGTCGTGTGAGGTGATCATTCATGAAACGTGATAATTTACAGCTATACTTTATTATGGGTACAAGTAATGTTTTAATTCAAAAGCCATTAAACGTTCTAGAGAAGGCTTTACAATCTGGCATTACCATGTTTCAATTTCGTGAAAAAGGACCGAATACACTCACTGGGCAAGCCTATGAAAATTTTGCGCAAGAATGTCAAAAGCTCTGTCAACAGTATAATGTTCCGTTTATTGTTAATGATGATGTAGAGCTCGCTGTGAAACTTGGTGCAGATGGTGTTCATATTGGACAAGAAGATTTGCCTGTGTCGATGGTACGCGAAAAAATTGGTAGCATGATTTTAGGTGTTTCTGTTCATTCACAAGCTGAATTACAAACTGCTCTACAATACGGTGCGGATTATGTAGGAATTGGTCCTATTTTTGCAACCTCTTCTAAAAAGGACGCCAAGCCACCTAGTGGGACAAAATTTTTACAGCAAGTTCGCATACAATACCCCGAACTCCCCATTGTTGCAATAGGAGGACTAAATTGCTCGAATGCCCATACAGCATTTAAAGCTGGTGCAGATGGAATTGCTGTTATTTCTGCAATTTGTGAAAGTGAAGATATTTCAAATACAATCTCTACACTTAAATCATTTTCAATATTGGATAAAAAAATCAAAATCTAACCAAACTAAAACCAGTGCCTTTTACGGTCACTGGTTTTAAGTTTAATAAATGCTGTTTAAGCAATTATTGGTTGTTGTTTGGCATACCTTTTAATTGAGATTCTGCCATTTGTACAAGACGTTTAGTGATTTCACCGCCAACGGAACCGTTAGCACGAGCTGAAGCGTCAGCCCCTAATTGAACACCAAATTCTTGTGCAATTTCGTATTTCATTTGATCTAGTGCTTGTTGTACACCAGGTACTGCAAGCTTGTTTGAACTGCGGTTGTTGTTTGAAGTCATGTCTCTCACCTCCTTGTGAATATAGAATGTGCGATATTAGATTTTTAATACGAAAATTTTATAGGTAAATTGTACCTCAGAAGGAAACCAACTAAAAAAGCCGACTCAAAATGCACTTTTGAGTCGGCTCGCAAATTTCTTCTATAGAAGATCTGCAAATTTATCTGCTTCTTGCTCTTTTTTCGGGAAAATATAGACCTCACGATTTTTCACTGCTCGTTCAATTAGTTCATCAAAATCCGAGAAGCTTTCATAATGCTCAACCTTTTCAAGCTTTGGTTTTGTTTTTGGACTTGCAGGAGTAAAAATTGTACAGCAATCTTCAAATGGCTGGATAGACGTTTCGTATGTGCCAATTTTCTCTGCAATATCGATAATTTCTAATTTATCAGATGAGATTAATGGGCGTAAAATTGGTGTGTTGGTTACGGCATTGATAGCTGTTAGGCTTTCAAGCGTTTGACTTGCTACTTGACCAAGACTTTCACCTGTAACAATTGCTAGTGCACCAATTTCTTCACGTACTTTATCTGCGACTTTTAACATCATACGGCGAGTTGTTGTCATCGATACATTAGAAGGTACTTTTTCTTTAATAAGAACTTGAATTTCAGTGAAAGGAATGACATGTAAACGTATACTAGCTCCAAATTTCGTTAATTCATTAGCAAGCACCTTTACTTTTTCCAATGAATTTTGGCTTGTATACGGTGGGCTAAAGAAGTGAATCGCCTCTAAGCGCACTCCTCGTTTCATCATTAAATAACCAGCAACAGGACTATCTATACCACCAGAAAGCATTAATAGAGATTTTCCGTTTGAACCTACTGGCATTCCACCTGCACCCGGAATAACTTGTGCCATCATATATGTTGCATCATGGCGAACTTCTACTCGAAGCTCGATATCGGGTTGCTTCACTTTTACTGATAAGTTTTTAAACTGCGGTAAAACATAACCACCAATTTCACGTTGAATGGCATGAGATTCTAAAGGAAATGTTTTATCTGTACGCTTTACTTCTACTTTAAAAGTAAGTTGTTCATTTTTAAATGTATCCATAATAGTTATCGCAAGCTTTTTCATTGCTTCCATATCTTTTTCACATGCAGCAACTGGACTAAATGATTGAATGCCAAAAATTTTGGGTAATCCTTTTACTAGAACGTCCATTTGTTCTTCATTTTGAATGGCAATAAACATACGATCACGCTCTGTACGAATGTGTAAGTGTCCTAAATCTGCAAATGCATGACGAATATTCTCACGTAAACGGCGAATAAAGTCCATTTTATTGCGTCCTTTTGTAGAAAGCTCGCCATATCGAATTAAAATTTCTTTCCAAATCATTATTTATATTCTCCTTTAAGTTCCATCAATACTTCATCTAATACTTGTTTAAACTTTACTATATCTTCATCTGTTACATATGCACCAAAGCTTATACGAATGACACCCTTTTTAAAATGTTCATCAAGATTTAGCGCTTCAACAACATGACTTGTTTTTGTTTGCTTTGATGAACAAGCACTAGATGTCGATACAATAACATTACGTTTTTGCATTGCATTAATGATGACTTCACCTTTTAAATCGCGAATACTAAAAGATAAAATATGTGCAGCTCCCTGTGGTGTCGATAAAATATGCACTGCTTCCCCATATCCATGTAATTGTGTGCAAATTTCTTCATACCATTGGCGGTATTTTTTCGCTCGGTCATTCATCGTCTCTACTGCTACTCTGGCCGCTTTAGATAGTGCGACAGCCTGCGGGACAGCTACAGTTCCACTACGTAAACCAAACTCCTGCCCTCCGCCAAGTGCATAAGGTTGCCATTTCATTTTTTTGCGGAATGCTAATACGCCTGAGCCTTTAAAGCCATGAATTTTGTGACCAGAAATTGAAATACAGTCTGGTCCCTCGTCATCGTTAAATGATATCGGTAATTTTCCAAAGCTTTGTACGGCATCAATGTGAAAAGCTGCTCGACTCGACTCATGGATAATTTTTGCGGCTTCAACAATTGGTTGAATAGCCCCCATTTCATTATTTACATGCATCATACTTACTAAAATGGTATCCTTACGCACTTTTGCGCGAAGCTCCTCTAAAGAAATAACGCCATTTTCATCTACTTGCAAATAGTCTACGTCAAAGCCCTCTTGGTCAAGCTGCTTAACAGATTCTAGCACAGATGGATGTTCAATTTCAGTTGTTAAAATATGATTTCCTTTATGTGTATTGCTACGTGCTAAACCTAATATAGCTGCGTTATTAGATTCAGTTCCACCTGATGTAAATAGCACATTTTTTGCTTCTGTATGCAAAATATCTGCTACTTGCTCACGTGCACGCATTAATAATTCGTTGGATTCAACACCCATTGCATGAATGGAAGCAGGATTGGCATAATACTGCTCATTCACTACCATAAATGCTTGCATAACCTCTTTTAAAGGTTTTGTTGTTGCACTATTGTCTAAATAGATTGTATTAACTTCCATTAATATTCACACACTTTCAAAACGTTGATTTAACGGTATTTATCATAACGCAATCTTCGGCAATTGACTACTAACTTTAACAATTATCCTAATTTAATCACTTATCTGTTTGCTTTTAATGTGAAAAACCCCCCTTTATAGAGTGGCATCTAAAGACTTGCTATGAACGTCTCTGGCTAAAAATTAAGCAGCATAAAAAATTGGATTTTTGCATTGTTAGGCTCATCATCATCACGTGTAGTTGATTTCCGTTCCGACTGGGCGCTTTGTTGCTGTCGCTTCGCTTTCGCACAGATAAAACATTTGTTGCTGTCGCTTCGCTTTCGCACAGATAAAACATTTGTTGCTGTCGCTTCGCTTTCGCACAGATAAAACATTTGTTGCTGTCGCTTCGCTTTCGCACAAAAAACATCTGTTGGCCCGAGACCTTAATTGACTAGTTGATTCATTAACCTTTCTTCATAGTTATAAATTCAGTTGATGCTGTGAATTCCATGACTTTATTAAAGCCTAATTTTTCGTAAAGGTGAATTGCTCTTGTATTAAATGTAGCTACTGTTAAACGAAGAGGACTATGATTTTCTTGCTGTAGCTGATTTAATATAAATGAAAAAAATTCTGAACCATAACCTTTTCCTGTTAGCTCAGGCTTCATCCCAATCCCAACATCAATGCACTCATCTAAATACGCAGCATAATCACGTCCTTTAGGTACTTGTGCAGCTGTTCCTGTACAGTAAAAACCGACTAGCTCTTCTTTATCATTGAAAATTGAATAATACGGACTTTCTAGAAATTCTTTTAGCGATTCATCGCATAGATCATTATTATAAAAATCATATGGTTCCTCATATTTCCAATTCAAAATGTCAGTCGCATAAATTTCATTCATTTCTCGAATATAAAATTGCATTATGAACACCTCTATTTTTCATCGTTTTTAATCAAAAATTGAGATAAGGTACAATGTGAAGCTTCCCGTTATTTATGTCCAAGAGCACACGCAAAAGTATGAAAAGTCGTATAAACACCCCAATAAATTGGCTTTTTAATAAAAAAACTGTCTAAAAAGTAATAACTATACCTTTTAGACAGCTGATGTAATTCTTTATTTACTTACTACTGTTTCATCTGCTACAAGTTCTTGAATTCGCTTTAAAGCGCCAGGCTCCATCTCTTCCACTGCCGTTCCAGCCTCTTCTAGTGCTTTGGAATAACGGAATTGATGGAAAGCTTCTTCGGCTTCTTTTAAACGCGCATGCAATTTTGCATTTGTAGCACGATGACGATTACCGTACTGAATAATACGTTCAATCAGCATTACATTTTCAATCAATTCATGTGCTTTTGACTTTACGTCCTCCACACAAAGTGTTGCTGCATTTAAATTATTATGAACCGTTCCCATGTTAAGAGGTACCTCTTGCAAACTTTGCATAACTACATAAATGTGCTCTGCTGCCTCATCTAGACGTGCATCCATCTCCTCAGGGATACCTGGAATATTAGCCTTATTCAATAACCTGTCTGTTTCTTGTAAAATTTTCTTTAAACTTTCTACTTGCGCACGAGCCTTGTTTTCATCAATTCGCAGCTTCTTCATCGTATTCGATAAATGTCCTTGCTCCTCATGAATACGTTCAAGCTCATCATTAATTTCAATCAATTCTTCCTGCAAACTTGAAGATGCAGATTTTTCTTCTTTAACACGCATTGCCAATAAATCATAGCGCCGTTGTAAAGCTTCTAATTGTTTTAATGCAGCTTTTGGAATATCTGCATCTTTTTCATTTAGATGATAGCTTTGCTGCACAAAGGTTGCTTCATCACTTACTAATCTTGTTGAACTAATAACATTAGTAATCGAGCTTAATAAACGATCACAATTTTGGTCAACGTAATTTTTAGCAATAACCTCTTTTTCAAGCAGGTCGTAATATTGATCAATCTCTTCATTTATTTCAGCAACACGTGGCTTAACAGCTGTTAAGTTAAGCTCTGCTAATTCATTTTTTAATGTTGCAAATTCCTCATCAAATTTATCCAGCGCTTTAGTTAGTTCTAAATGCTGTAAGTAATAGGATTGCTCCTCCATTTCACGCTGACCACTGCGTAATTCCTGTACAGCTCCTGGTAGCTTTACTTGCAATTCAGTCAAAATTGTTGGTACATCATTAATGTATTCAAATGTCTGTTGCGATTCTTGATTTAAGCTAATAACAATTTCTCGCGCCTGCAAATAGTTCCCTTCGCTAGTGAGCACATCAAATTCTTCAAACTTTTGAACGAACGTCTCTAACTTTTTCTCTAGCGCTGGTAATGCAACGCCGAACGAATGTTGGTGCGCTAACAATGTTTTACGCGCAGAGCGATAATATTCTTTTAATTGTTCAATTTCAATACGATTTTTTTCTTCGCTACCAATTAATTCATTTAGTTCTTCCAAGATTTTATCTTTATCTTGTTCACATTTTGCAATGTAATCTTCTATCTCACGTTCAATTAATGTTGCTTTCTTAAAACGAAGTCTATTGATTTGATCCTCTGCATCAAATAAAAGCGAATCAATTTTTGTCATATGTACATCGATGACTTCATCCCAACTATTGCGCCACCGTTCAAACATCTCTTCTGTTTCACCGTTCATGTTTAAAGATTTAACTTTCGAAATTTCTTCATTTATGGGATTGTTTTGTATTTGTGATTTTTCATTTTCAAGTTCAGCAATAATTACTGTATGTTTTCGTCGCATCATAAATCCTACTATTGCTAAAATTAATAGTAGGATAACTGGAATGATGATATACTCCATCGTAAGCCCCCTATTCTAAAATCAATATCGCCTTGGCGTAATTACGTCCAGATTTTGAATTGTGTTTGCACAATTCATTCCTTTCAAAATCCGTGACATCCGCCGGAGGCTTTATCTTCATTCAGTAGGTGTTTGGACACCACTAAAAAGAAACCTCATCTGCATTCATCTCATCACCTTGAGAGGTGGAAGTCTTCTGCTGAATGAAGATAAACGAATTGGCTAGTTGTATTTATTATATACTATGTTTTCGCCTTTTGTACTAAAATTTGAGTGTTTTTGTGTATTTATGCCTTTTCAAAATGACAATACTTAAATTTTGAACAACTGGCGTACTAAAAATCGTTATTATCCAAAATCTAAAGGAGTGGTAACTTTATGAAACGTGACGGCCATATTCATACCCCTTACTGTCCACATGGTACTTCGGATTCGTTTAAAGAATATATTGAAAAAGCAATCGCTCATAACTTTACACATATTACCTTCACAGAACACGCTCCATTACCATCGAGTTTTGTAGACCCTACACCAGAGCAAGATAGTGGGATGAATCCAGAATTTTTAATGCCTTATTTTGAAGATTTGCAAAGCCTTCAAAAGGAGTACGCACAAGACATTCGCATTGGAATTGGTTTAGAGATTGACTATATTCAAGGTTTTGAACAAGAAACTCGTCAATTTCTTGACACATTTGGACACTTTTTAGACGATTCTATTTTATCGGTCCATTTCTTACAATGGCAAAATACCTTTGAATGCATAGATTTTTCTCCAGAAAATTTTATAACTTTTTCAAAAAAAGTGGGTTCTATTAAACAGGTGTATGATTTGTATTATGATACTGTCCTACAATCGATTAAAGCAGATTTAGGACAATATAAGCCTAAGCGCATTGGACATCCTTCACTAATTCACAAATTTCAATTAGCACATATGGTGAAAATTGATGACTCTATCCGGATTCGAGAAGTTTTAGATTTAATGAAGGAAGAAGGCTATGAGCTAGACTTAAATAGCGCTGGTTTAAGTAAAACATATTGTCAGGAACCTTATCCACCATTTTACTTTATCGATTATAGTAAATCTATTGGGCTACCAATTGTTTTTGGTTCAGATGCTCATAGTGTGACTGATTTACATCAACACTATCAAGTTATATATCCAAAATAAATAACTTTCAAACGAGGTGCTTTATGTTTACACAAATTAATTATGAAGGATCTGTTGCAGAGCAATATGATACATTAGCAAAACAATTAGATGCACTGCTGACAGGAGAAAGCGATCGCATTGCTAATTTCAGTAACGCTTCTGCATTACTGAATCAATTTCTAACAAACATTAACTGGGTTGGTTTTTATTTATTACAAGGAGAGGAACTCGTATTAGGCCCATTCCAAGGCTTACCTGCCTGCGTTAGAATACCAATCGGACGCGGTGTTTGTGGCACAGCTGTAGAAAAAGAAGAAACAATGGTCATCAAAGATGTACATGCCTTTCCAGGGCATATTGCCTGCGACGCCGCTTCCCAATCCGAAATCGTTATTCCCTTGATTAAAGAAGGCGTTGTACTTGGTGTTCTTGACATCGACAGTCCAATCATCAATCGCTTTTCTAAGGAGGATCAAGAGGGGTTAGAGCTATTTGTAAAAACCTTACTCCTGCATTTATAAAAAATGCCCTGAAATGATTTATTGTCATTTCAGGGCATTTCAGCATATAAGGATGGCTGACATTTTATTTCAAAAACATCTGTTTACTTTTTCACATTATGAATTTGTTTGGCAGAATCGATCATGAATACAAAATCGATTTTTACCACTGTTTTTCGCTTCATATAGAGCAGTATCTGCATATGAAAAAACAGATTGAAACGCTGGACGGTACTGTTCATCCCACGTTATGAGACCAGCTGAAATTGTCACCTGAGGATCCGTTGCATTTGGAATGACTGCAACGATTGCTGTTGTCAATTCAATTGCTTCTTTCTCATCAATATTTGGGACACACACGGACATTTCTTCTCCACCCCAGCGTGCACAAATACCACGATCTCCAATCGTTTCTTTTAACTTTAACGCAATTTGCATAAGAATCTTATCACCAATTTGATGACCATACGTATCATTAATGTATTTAAAATTATCAATATCAATGAGTAGGAACATCCCTGATTGATCTTTTTCAAGCGATTTCTCTACATATTGGTCTAAATAACTTCTAGCATACAATTTTGTCAAATGATCCAAATCTACCATTTCTTGAAGTTGATTTCGTAATATTGAGTTTGCAATGGCTAAAGAAGAGTGGTGGATTAATGATTGCATTAATTTAAAGCTATCAAATGAAAAGAAATACGGCTCCTTGTGTAACACAATACTAAACCCATTAATTTTTTCTTCCATTAAGATTGGGATTGCCATAATTGAACGATAATCAATTTGATTAGAGGTTAATCGACTGAAATCAGCAATAAACAGTGGATCATTGGTATGTTCAAAATGTTGTTCAACATGTTTTATATATGTTTGCCCCTTCTCTGAATTGAATAAAGCTGTACTAGCATCTGTCACTTCAAAGGAGTCATTATGTTTAAAAGCGAAACAAACTTCCATTGGTTGCAAGGATTTCAACTGTTTTTGTAGAAAAAGTAACATTTCATGAATATCAATCCTCATATTTAAACGATGCGAGGTTTCATTGATGAGTTGTAAATCACTTACGAGGCGATGCGATTGATGATATAGTTTTGCATTTTCAAGTGCGTTTCCAGATGCTTGTGCTAGCATACGTACAAAATCCTTTTCAGTCGTTGTAAAAAGATATGATGTAGGTGCACCTACTTGTAAAATACCATAAATAGCTTGTCTCCCTTTTATTGGAGCATTTAATAATCGACAATTCAAATCGCTTGCAAGCTCTGTCGTTAGTTCTCCTGAGACAAAAGCCTCAATCGTTGCAGGTCTTTCAGATAAGTAATCGAAAAGCTTAATATCGATAGTCGTACGGCGGTCTTGATCATTTGATAGTATAAGCTCCACATTAAACTCTGGGAAATTATCCTTTATATTTTTCAAGACATTTTCTAAAATTAAATCAATATCCATTGTCGAATGAAATAAGTCTGTCATATTATACAATTTTCTATATTGATCTTCATTCACTTTTAGTTCTAAATTTTCTCTGATCATCTGTAGAACCTTCGTAAGGGTTTCCACACACTCTTCCCCATAATCTGAAGTCATAAAATCTGTCCAAGCATCTGTCGCCTCTACAAGTAGCACACCAATTGGAGTTTTGCCCTCTGCTTGGAATAGCACCAAATCTGTCATCATATTATAAGCTTCTTTTTCTTTTAATATATAAGGAATTTTCACCACATTTTGTTGATAAAAACTAGCTTCAACCATTTGCCATGACACAGCATTTAGTTTTGTTTCGATTGTTAAAGCAGCCATCTCTTCAACAGGTATTAAAGAATTACTGTCAAAACTGAGAAAAGCAGCATTTACAATCCCCAAGCGCTTCTTTAGACACTGTTTTAATGAATAAAAATACTCATTAAAACTGGCTTGTGCTTTAGAATTCACCCAAAAGCTCAAAACATCTGATTGTATATATTTTAGCGTTTGTAAATGGTCTGTCATGAAATCACCTTTTCTATATAACATCCAATAAATTACTATTAACTTATAGTACATTATACATAATTTGTGTCATTTTGACTATGTTATTCTATTTTACTTTTATATTTTACATTTTCACTGCATCATTGAACTATACCGGAGTTGCATGAACTGTATATAGAGGAAATTATTACTACATATCTTTTTTCGAAAATAGTTAGTGTAATAATTGACGTCTATGTAAGAAGCAGTTACAATGTAATTTGTGTAAAATAAACGCAGCAGTGGTATAAGCTTATTACTGTATTTTATTCCTCTATTTCATTTAGTATAGCTAAACAGAATAGATGGTGTATTGTGTAACCTAATGGCTGCATAGGCGAAAGTACATGAAAATAAAATGCGTATAAGAATGGGTACTACTGGTTTTTGTTTTACAACAAAAAAACCAAATTTAAAGGAGGAGACAACAATATGTCTCGTTATACAGGTCCATCTTGGAAATTATCACGTCGTCTTGGTATCTCACTAAGCGGTACAGGTAAAGAAATCGAAAAACGCCCTTACGCACCAGGTCAACACGGTCCAAACCAACGTAAAAAATTATCAGAATACGGTTTACAACTTCAAGAAAAACAAAAACTTCGTCACATGTACGGCATGAACGAACGTCAATTCCGTACTCTATTCGACCGCGCTGGTAAAATGAAAGGTGTTCACGGTGAAAACTTCATGGTTCTTCTTGAAACTCGCCTTGACAACCTAGTTTACCGTTTAGGTTTAGCTCGTACTCGTCGTGGATCTCGTCAATTAGTAAACCACGGCCACATCTTAGTAGATGGCAAACGCGTTGATATTCCTTCATACAGCGTAAAACCAGGTCAAACGATTTCTCTTCGTGAAAAATCTCAAAACCTTGCTGTAGTAGCAGAAGCAATCGAAGTAAACAACTTCGTACCTGACTACTTAACATTTGATGCTGACAAAAAAGAAGGTACATTCACTCGCCTTCCAGAGCGTTCTGAATTATCAGCTGAAATCAACGAAGCATTCATCGTAGAGTACTACTCTCGTTAATTTTTTAACGTTAGATTACTTACGGTTCTTAAGCCTCGCAACCTTGTTTATACAAGCGTTTGCGAGGTTTTTGTTTATAATAAGATAATCGGAAATTTACGTTCTTATTGATTTTGAAATAAAAAAATAACATACGGACAGGTGTACACTAACTCAGATTTATTCAATTTTCTACCACACTTCCAAAAAGTATTCTTCTCTATCTCCTTCTGCCTATCAGACTGAATCCATAAAAAAATAATGTAAATCAACTTTTGTCCCCTTTTGAACATATTTTGATAAAACCACTTTGGAGAATTAGGATCCTGAGTTGATCTTATTGTAATTAATTCACAAACAGGCAAAAAACAGTGAAAAAAATCAAGTTCAAGTTGAATATAAAACATACAAACACTATTTTATCTGAATTTTATCAATTTTCGTTCAATTAATAACAAAACTTGATTTTGAACCATTTATAATTAATGATACGTTATTAACATACTCAGGAAAAAGTAAAGGAAGGAGGAAATACCATGCTTAAATTTTATTAATATTTTAAATTAGGAGCTCTTTCAAGTAGTAAATTACTATTTTGTAGAAAAAGACCCGAGTAGCAATTACACGGTTAGGGGTTTTTTAAAAGTTTTTCGTATTAGAATAATCAGAAAATCAGATTCACCGTTATTGAATTTTGCGTATTATCGAAAATGAAAGGGGGAAGAACATGAAAAAAATGACAAAAAACATTCTTATTTTTTCTCTAGGCTTTGTGACGTTCTTCATTTTCTCAATCATTTTCAGATTTTTCTTTTAAAACAAAGGGGTAAAACGAAAAAGCAACTAAAGTTCCCAGTTATGGGCTGGAGTTGTTAACTCATAACGTCTGCTATTGGAAGTAGTCCAAACAAACTTAGAACAGCTTATGTATAGAGGGCAACACTGTTACGTGGTATCTGTTTATGCAAACGGTGTTAAACCAAGTTCGTCGAAGATAGCTTATGTATATTCATTCATATAGTAGTGCCCCCTAAAGTTAAAGTTTTTATTATGCAGCTAATTGGATGGCATGAATTCGGTATTTTAATTTCAGGAGGGATAACATGAAAAAAATAGCTATTTTGGTACTAATTTGTTCTTTGCTAGGTATTATTATTAGAATTTATGATATCGGGAAATCAAGAAATACAATATTCTCCATTTATAATATTGATTTAATTATTCTTTGTATAATAGTAATCTTTAGTTTGGTGCTCAGTTTAAAACTTGATCCAAAGAAATGAATCCGAATATAATTTACAGTATATTCAACTTATTTGTGTTTGATATTTTAAATACTAGTCAATGTTGTTAAACTCACTACAATCATGTATTAAAGATAAACCATCACTGTCCTTCTTAAATTCAAATTTGGCAAAGGTAATAACTCTATTATATTCTTTACCGAACCAATACTACGTTTGTGTACCCAAACTGTCCTAAGAAAGGAGACCTACCCCACCCAAGAATTCTTTAATAATAAAAACCCTAGAAACCTTATTAGATTAATGGCTCCTAGAATTTTTTTCATCGCTAAAATTTTCAAACGATAGCTGTTGTACTCGATTTTGATACAATTTCCCTCTTCAGCTTTTTTCGTTTAGTTCGCAATACAAGCCCAACTATTAGGTAAAGAATTGTAGTAATAATACCTGCCGTTGGAGAAACAATACATACTTTTCCCTCCCAGTCTCCACTCCAATCAACTTTTAGTGATGAGCCCTGAAAATGCTAAAAAAATAAAAAAGAAACCTTCTGTCTTTACGGAAGTCTAAATAGAAAATATTTCAAATTACAAGGAGGGAATTATGGGGTTTTCTGAACTTACTGTGATGGCCTTAATTTATAGTGGCATGATGATTTTTTTCTTAGTACCTTTTAAAAAGCAGCAAAGCAATTTTCAATCCATTTTTAAAGAAAGCTTACTTCATATCACTTTTCATAAAAAAGCTTTACTGGCCCTCCTTTTATTAACCTTTTTGTTAATAGCTATTTGGTTCGGTTATGAGCAAGAGATCTATCATTTTAATGCTCACAGTGGTGATCCCCCTATCAATACAGATTCAGAAGCAACTTTCTATATGTGCGCATTAATTGGGTATACAGTCATTCTTTATTTACTTCTCGCATTATGGATCTCCTTAAACATTTTAAAAAGAAAGGTAAATTAATTAAATATTCTAATAATTTATGACGTTTTTTTGTACTTTACAATAGTAATCTCTCAATTTATAAACAACTTAATCACTACTTTTATAATAGAAACAATATATCAGTTTTTTACTATTCATCCCACCTTTAAAATAGAACCGACTTCCAAAAAATATATTTTACTTTTATAAGAAAACAATTTAAAAACGCTTTCATTTAAACAACCATAGACAATTCAATCTTTCTACAACCTGAAAAAACAGCTAACTTTTTTGTAAAATAATAACATGAATAAAATTAACAATTTTAATAAAAATACGAGTTGAACTTTTACACGGATTAGAATAACATGAATTTCGGAAGGTGGTTCGCCATCATTCAAGCAATAACAATTTTGTTAAAGGGGTTGGAAATATGTCAGACGTTCTAAAGCAATTTGTAATGCCAAAAACAAACTTATTTGGACCTGGAGCAATTCAAGAAGTTGGTACACGCTTAAATGATTTAGAAGTGAAAAAGACATTAATCGTAACAGATGAGGGCTTACACAAATTAGGTCTCTCTGAACAAATTGCTAACATCATTACAGCTGCTGGAATTGATGTAGCGATTTTCCCGAAAGCAGAACCAAATCCAACAGATCAGAACATTGAAGATGGAGTTGCAGTATATCATGCCGAAAACTGTGATTCAATCATATCTCTTGGAGGAGGTAGCGCACACGATGCAGCGAAAGGTATTGGACTTATTGCTTCGAATGGTGGACGCATTCATGATTACGAAGGCGTTGACAAATCTCAAAACCCATTGGTGCCATTAATCGCTATCAACACAACTGCTGGTACTGCAAGTGAAATGACTCGCTTCACAATTATCACGGATACAGAACGCAAAGTGAAGATGGCCATCGTTGACAAACATGTTACACCACTTCTGTCGATTAATGACCCAGAGTTAATGGTTGGCTTACCTCCTGCCCTAACTGCGGCAACTGGTTTAGATGCATTAACACATGCGATCGAATCGTTTGTATCGACAAACGCAACACCAATTACTGATGCATGTGCTGAAAAGGTACTTCAGTTAGTTCCTGAATATTTACCACGTGCCTATGCAAACGGTGCAGATTTAGAAGCACGTGAGCAAATGGTATACGCACAATTTTTAGCAGGTATGGCATTTAATAATGCATCACTTGGCTATGTACATGCGATTGCTCATCAATTAGGTGGCTTCTATAACCTACCACACGGCGTATGTAATGCTATTTTATTGCCACATGTTTGCCGCTTCAACTTAACAGCACGCACAGAGCGTTTTGCAAGAATTGCTGAATTATTAGGCGAAAACGTTGAAGGATTAAGTAAACGTGATGCTGCTGAAAAAGCAATTGCAACAATTGAAAATCTCTCTAAAGATTTAAACATTCCATGTGGCTTCCGCGAATTAGGTGCGAAGGATGAGGATATTGAAATCTTAGCGAAAAACGCAATGTTAGATGTATGTGCTGCAACAAACCCACGTAAAGCAACTTTAGAAGACATTAAACAAATTATTACGAACGCGATGGGCCCTGTAGCGAAGAAAGAAGAGTCACTTGAAGCTGTCGCACTTTCTTAATAAACAATAAAACAAATAGAACGGCATGTCTTTTACAGGCATGTCGTTTTTGTTGAGTCGAAAATGCGTTCGCTCATTGTATGTAACGCCAACACTCGCTATACTTTTCTTAAAAAGAATTGGAGATATGAATATGCGTTTAATCTCAATTTGTCCTAGTAATACTGAGCTCGTCGCTTATCTAGGTTTGACAGATCAGCTTGTTGGTGTCGATGATTTCTCAGATTGGCCATTAGCAGTTAAAAACTTACCACAGCTAGGTCCAGACCTATCCATTAATATGGACGCATTAGAAGCATTACAGCCTGATCTTGTACTTGCATCCTTAAGTGTACCCGGTATGGAAAAAAATATTGAAGCTCTACAAGCAAGAAATATTCCTCACATTGTTTTTAATGCCAATTCATTAGAGGAAATCGCACAAGATCTCCATACATTGGGTAAAGCCTGTGGAGTTGAAGATCGAGCTAGAAAAATTTCTGAGGAATATTTACAATATATTGAACGTCTTCGCTCTGTTGCACAAACGATTCCTAAAAAACCTACGCTCTATTGGGAATGGTGGCCGAACCCTATTTTTACACCAGGTAAAATAAATTGGCTAACTGAAATTAGCACCATTGCTGGTGGGCAAAATCTGTTTCAAGATGTAGAACTCGCAAGCGTGCAAACTGATTGGGCAAATGTAGTAAGGCGCAATCCAGACTATATTATGATGGCTTGGGTAGGAGTTGCCTTCGAGCGTATTCAACCTGCAATTTTATTAAAACGTCCACATGCGCAGGAGCTACAGGCAGTTCAAATGAAACAGCTTCACGTGATGGAGGAATGGCTTTATTGTCGCCCATCACCTCGCCTAATAGAGGGTGCATTGAAACTTGCCCAAATACTTCACCCAAAAGAATATGGGCACTTAAAGCTTCCTAGTTTTTTAGATAGCTAAAACCCCTCGTTTTGCCAAAGAGCCATACTTTATTTAATAGAACACCCAAAATAAAACATCCCCTCAAATATTGAAGGGATGTTTCGTTTTGTTGTATAGGTTTGAATTAAACAAACTTCACCATATGGTATTTTTTCTTACCGCGACGTACAATGCTAAACGCATCCTCTAAACGATCCTTGCCGTCGATGACATATTCTAATTCAGTGACCTTTTCACCGTTCACGCTAATCGCACCATTCGTTACGTCTTCACGAGCTTGACGTTTTGAAGGTGAAATGCCTGCTTCCACAAGTAAATCTACGATGTTTTTATCTTCTTTCGCCATTTCAAAAGAAGGAACATCTTTAAACGCATCCTTCATTTCATCAGCAGAAAGTGCTTTTAAATCACCAGAGAATAATGCAGCAGTAATACGAATTGCTTGATCTAATGCTTCTTGACCATGAATTAAACGAGTCATTTCTTCTGCTAGGGCTTTTTGTGCCTTACGTAAATGTGGTTCCTCTTCCACAGATACTGCTAAAGCTTCTATCTCTTCACGATAAAGGAATGTAAAGATTTTTAAGTATTTTACAACATCAGCATCTGCAGCATTAATCCAGAATTGGTAGAACTCGTATGGGGAAGTTTTCTTGCCATCTAACCATACAGCACCACCAGCTGTTTTACCGAATTTTGTACCATCTGCTTTCGTTACTAATGGAATCGTTATACCAAATGCTTTCGTCTCTTCCTCATGCGTTTTACGAATAACTTCTAAACCAGTTGTAATATTCCCCCACTGATCAGAACCACCTACTTGAATGCGACAGTTGTAATGGTTGTATAAATGATTGTAATCAATACCTTGAATTAAAGTGTACGCAAACTCAGTGAATGAAATCCCTGTGTCAAGACGTGATGCAATTGTATCCTTTGCTAGCATGTAGTTCACATTAATTAATTTCCCGTAATCGCGTAAAAACTCAATTGTATTGATATCGCCAATCCAGTCACGGTTGTTAACTAACTGCGCACCATTGCCATCTTCTGCAAAGTCAAAAATACGCTCTAATTGACTACGAATACCTTGAACGTTTTTATCGATTTGCTCAACTGTTTGCAATTGGCGTTCTTCTGAGCGACCAGATGGATCTCCAATCATACCAGTCGCACCTCCTACTAGCAAAATCGGACGATGACCTGCTTTTTGGAATCGACGTAGTGTTAAAAGAGGCACAATATGTCCAATATGCATAGAGTCTGCAGTTGGATCTACACCACAGTATAAAGAAACAGACTGTTCATCTAATAATTTGGTCATACCTTCAGCATCAGTTTGTTGGTATAACAATCCGCGCCATTCTAAGTCTTGTAATAATTCGTTCGTCATTTCTATTCCTCCTAATGTGTTTAATGTTTCTTTACGTGTAGAGCCAATCTAAATAAAAAAGTCCCTACACGCAAAATATTGCATGCAGGGACGTTAATCACTAACGCGGTACCACCCGGCTTGAAGATGTCATCCATCTTCCTCTTCATTCAACCGCCTTTATCGCAGGCGCGCACGTCTAAGCTCCAAGCACGTAATTCGTCTCTACATTATGACCAGCTTTCACCAACCGCTGGCTCTCTAAACAGGGAATATAGATACTACTGCAAGCTCTTCATCACTAGAAAACTATAAGCATTATTCTATACGATTCTTTTTTTCATTGTCAATAACTATGTTCGAGCTAAATCAATATGTGCTATAATAAACAAGATTTTAGGAGGTCGATACATTGAAAGAATGGATTGAGAAAATCAATGCAAAGATCGAAGAATTATTAGTACGAAAATGGATGAAGAAATTACGCATTTCCGGAAGTGTTATCTGGAACTTATTTTTACTATTTTTAATCTTTGCATTGGTAGGCACTGTATTTGTCGGTTCAGTTGGTGCTGGCTATTTTGCTTCACTCGTTAAAGAAGAGCCTCTGCGCTCCAAAGAAGAATTGCGAACTCAAATTTTTAACTACGATTCAACCAGTGAAATTTATTTTGCCGACGATATTTATATTGGAAAATTACGTACCGATTTAGAACGTCGTGAAACAACATTAAATAATGTCTCACCAGATGTAATTAATGCCGTATTAGCGACAGAGGATGAGTATTTCCGTGAACACAACGGAATAGTTCCGAAGGCCGTTATTCGTGGGCTACTTCAAGACGTAACAAACTCTTCTACTCAAACAGGGGGCTCTACGCTAACACAGCAACTTATTAAAAACCAAGTATTAACAAACGAAGTATCCTATGAACGTAAAGCAAAAGAACTTTTACTTGCGATGCGTTTAGAGCATTTTATGACAAAGGAAGAAATTTTAGAGGCCTATTTAAATATTATTCCTTATGGTCGTAGCTCTTCAGGTCGAAATATCGCAGGAGTGGAAACTGCTGCTGAAGGTATTTTCGGCGTAAAAGCAAAGGATTTAACGCTTCCTCAAGCGGCGTACATAGCTGGTATTCCTCAAGCACCTTTTGCTTACACACCTTTTACAAATACAGGTGATCTTAAAAGTGAAGAAGCTCTTCAACCGGGCATTGATCGTATGAAAACTGTTCTTTATCGTATGAAAGACGCAGGTTATATTAACGAAGCGCAGTATAAACAAGCAATCGCTTATGATATCACTGCCGACTTCCGTTCACCCGAGATACATGCTGAGGATAGCTATCCATGGCTAACATATGAGCTCGAAAATCGCGCGAAAGAAATAATTGCTGAAAAACTAGCAAAAGAAGATGGTATTGATCCAGAACGCTTAAAGAATGAACAAAAATTAAAAGATAGATATATGATCTTAGCAGACCGTGATGTCCGTTCGAAAGGCTATCGTATTTATTCGACAATCGATAAAGATATGTACGATGCGATGCAAAAAGCAGCGGAAAACTTTAAATATTACGGTCATACGTATACAGCTAAAGAAAAGGACCCTGTAACAGGTGAAGAAGTTGAGGTTCAAATGCCTGTTCAGGTTGGTAGTGTTTTAATCGAAAATACTACTGGACGTATTTTAAGCTTCGTCGGTGGTCGTGATTTTGAATTAAAAAGTTATAACTATGCTACACAGGCAAAACGCTCAAATGGCTCAACAATGAAGCCTTTACTCGTATATGCACCTGCAATAGAATACGGTGTAATCGGTGCAGGTAGCCCGTTAGTCGACGTAAAATTCTCTATTGGTAATTGGAGTCCAAGCAACTATATTGCTAGTGATGAACGAGGACTTATACCTGCACGTGAGGCATTAGCTGATTCACAGAACTTATCTGCTTTACGTCTATATTATGATATTCTTAACAAACGTCCTGCCGATTATTTAGTAAAGATGGGGATTACGACCTTACAACCGGATGACTTCACAAACATTGCAGCCGGGATTGGGGGAGTAAAAGAAGGTATTACTGTTGAAGAGAACACCAATGCCTACTCAACTTTTGCAAATGGTGGACAATTCATCGACGCTTATATGATTGATAGAATTGAAGACCAAGATGGGAATATCATCTATAAACACGAAGTTGAACCTGTACAAGTATTCAGCCCTGAAACATCTTATATCATGACTGATATGATGCGAGATGTGTTATCACAAGGAACGGGTACAGTTGCAAAAAATACACTAAAATTCTCTTCTGACTTCGCTGCTAAAACTGGTACATCACAAAACTATAAAGATGTTTGGTTAGTCGGCTATAACCCGAATGTTTCTCTTGGAGTATGGATGGGTTATGATCAAAATCAATCACTGTATGCATTTAACAATACGTATCAGCAACCTAGTGTGCGTATTAACAAGCTATGGGGAACATTGATGAATTCTGTGTATGATGTAGATCCGCAATTAATTGACCCTAATACTAGCTTTAAGGCACCTAAAAACGTTGTGACTGCATCATTCTGTGGTATTTCTGGTTTAGCGCCTTCTGCAGCATGTGCGAATGCTGGTCTCGTGCGCTCTGATTTGTTTAATGCGAAAGTATTTTTACCTTCGCAGCCAGATGATAGCTTAGCTTCTTCTAGTGTAGTTACGATTAAGGGTAACACATATAATGCACTACCTAGTACACCACGAGAATTTGTAAAAGCAGGTGGTGCAGGTATTAATCAGGCATTTATTAAACGGATGCTAGGCCCACTTGGCGGTAATCCGGCTAGCCTATTACCAAAAAATTCGTCATTATCGAATTCAGCGGTATCAGCTGTTAATTTCCCAGCTGACAGTCATGCACCTGGAGCAGTATCTGCTTCAATTAATGGCAATACGTTATCTTGGTCAGGCTCTTCAAATGATGTAGTCGGTTACCGGATCTATAACGTAACAAACGGTGGTAGGACACTTGTCGGATCAGTACTTGAATCATCACAAAGTATGACGGTAGCAAGTGGTCAAGCCTATGCTGTTGTCGCTGTAGATATTACAGGTTTAACTTCACCGCAATCCAATGTCGTTTCTACTGGTGGCAGCGGAAGTGAAAAAAAACCTGAAGAAAAAGACGAACAAGAAAAGCCACCAACAACTCCACCTACTAACGAAAATGATTCGGACAATAATGAAAATGGCAATGGTTCCGATGGTAGTAATGGGGATGGCTCCAATACCGGCAGTGGTTCCGGGAATAACGGAAACAACTCGAATAATGGCAGTGGCTCCGGGAATAACGGAAACGGCTCGAATAATGGCAGTGGTTCCGGGAATAACGGAAACGGCTCTAACAATGGCAGCGGCTCCGGGAACAACGGAGACGGCTCGAATAGCGGCAGTGGCTCCGGGAATAACGGAAACGGCTCTAACGGAGGAGACAACGGAAATACAACTCCACCTCCTACCCAATAAAGATAAACAAGCTTGCTACAATCAATTTTGAATTGTAGTAAGCTTGTTTTTTTGTCATTATAAAGAGGACTACTAATTTGAAGAGGTGGAAAAAATATGAACATTTTAGTTTTAGGAGGCACTCGCTTTTTTGGTAAAAAGCTCGTTGAACTTTGTATTGAAATTGGACATAATGTAACTATTTTAACACGTGGTCAAAGTGGAAATCCTTTTGGTACAAAGGTGAAGCAACTAGTTGTTAATCGAGATGATGCTAATGCGTTGTCACAAGTACTATCAGGTACAACATGGGATATTGTCTATGATAATATTTGCTATTCTCCAAATGAGGCACATCAACTAAGCAAAATTTTAGATGGTAAAACGAAAAAGCTCGTTTTCACCTCTACTCTCTCGACCTATGACATAAACAACATTGTCAAAACAGAAGAAGATTTTAATCCTTACGATTATGAAATTCGAATGGGAAAGCGTGAAGATTTTTCATATGGTGAAGGTAAACGACAAGCGGAGGCAGTACTTTTCAAAGAGGCTACATTCCCCGTCGTCGCTGTACGTTTCCCAATTGTTATGGGTGAGAACGACTATACACGCCGTTTACATTTTCACGTTGAGCGAATTTTACAGGATCAGCCTATTTCATTCCCAAATATTGAAGCAAAGATGAGTTTTATTACCGATGAAGAGGCCGCTGCATTTTTATATTTTGCTGGCATTACGCCTATTGAAGGACCTTATAACGCTACAGCAACGGATGCAATTTCGTTACAAGATTTAATGGGGCTTATTGAAGAAGCTAGTGGGAAGCATGCAAAAATTTCACTTGTAGGTGGCGATGAACAGTCGCAATCGCCATATGGAATTCCAGCAGATTGGTATATGTCAACTGCAAAGGCAGAAGCTGCAGGCTTTACATTTAGTCACCTTCACGATTGGCTCCCTGCTCTAGTAAAAACATTAGTAAAAGAGCTGAAATAAAATTTTACTAAGTTACCCAATAGTTTGCGGATGGCATTTGTTAAAACGTAAACCATGTAAGTTGATTGGAGTGGAGGCTGGGTTATGGTGATAAGTCTTTTTTGATTAGCTATTAAAAATCTGCTAAACTTCTTGTAAAAGGAAGTCTAGCAGATTCATTTTTTATCGTATTTAATTGTCTAGATACTATAGCAATATCGTTTTTAAAATCGCTATTGCTTCATCGATTTCTTCCTTTGACACGGTTAAAGGAGGTAATAGACGAATAACGTTTGGTCCCGCCCCTACCACTAATAAGCCCTTTTCCTCTGCTGCCGTTATAAAAGGAACCACTTCAGTATCGCCACCACAGCCAATGCCAAGAAGCAAACCCTGCCCTTGAACTGTATACGTTGACGGTAAATTCGCTTTCAACTGCTTAACAAAATACGTGGAAAGCTCCTGTACATTTTGTAAAAAGGCCGGTTCAAAGATATGATCAAGCACGGTTTCCGCAACACTCATCGCTAACGGATTACCACCAAATGTTGTCCCATGTGTACCAGGACCAAATGTTTCATATAGCTCAGCTGTTCCAAGCATTCCGCCGACAGGGAAACCACCACCTAGTCCCTTCGCCAATGTTACAATATTTGGTTTCAATACAGTTTGCTCATAAGCATATCTTGTTCCTGTTCGTCCAATACCTGTTTGAACCTCATCGATGATTAGTAAAATACCTTTGTCATCACAGGCTTTCGCTATGGCTGCCGCGAATTCTGGTGATACGCTGTTAACACCGCCCTCACCTTGAATCATTTCCAACATAATGGCCGCGACAGAATCATCAATCGTTGCTTCAAGTGCTTCCACATCATTAAAAGGAAGAATCGTAAATTTTTCAACAAGTGGTCCGAAGCCATTATGTACCTTGCCCTGACCTGTTGCAGACATCGCTCCAAAAGTTCGCCCATGAAAAGATTTTTCAAATGTAATCAGATGATTTTTCCCTGTATGCTTACGAGCAAGCTTGATAGCCGCTTCATTTGCTTCTGCACCACTATTACAGAAAAATGCATAAGAAAAATGTGTGTTTGCTACTAATTTTTGCGCAACTTTCTCCTGACCCGGTATATCAAATAAATTAGAAATATGCCAAAGCTTTTCACTTTGATCATGAATAGCCTTCACAATCGCAGGATGGGCATGACCAAGACTCACTACAGCGATTCCACTTGTAAAATCTAAATATTTTTTCCCAGCAGCATCTTCTACTACAGTTCCTTGCCCTTTGACAATTTGGGCACGGCGTTTTCCATAGTTTCCAAATAAAGCACTCATTTTATCAACCCCTACTAATATTTTGCATAGGCAAAAATCTTCAAATATCTTCTCTAAATATCTATACTGCTTCCAGCAAATCATTAGAACGCTCAATCTTCACTATAATAAAGAATGACTTTTACTGGTTGAGGCTAAAATCGTCGTACCTTCTAAGGAATCTCCAACAATTTGCACCGATGGAATACCTGCACTTAAGCATTCAAGAGCTCCTTGTACTTTAGGTATCATCCCACCATAAATATAACCTTCCTCAATCCATTGATCGATTAAGGAAGACGTCGCTTCCGATTGATACTCATCATTAATTCGAATCCCACTTACATCCGTTACAAGTAATAGACTATCCGCATCTATAGCTAGTGCTATTTCACTTGCAACGGTATCTCCATTAATGTTTAACGCCTGACCATGTTCATCTGCTCCAACGCAAGCAATTACTGGTACAATACCCGCACTAATTAATGCTTCTAATAAAGATGTATTAACAGCTTTTACTTCACCAACAAAACCGTATACATCTTTGTCTAAATAATCCGCTACAAGTAACTGACCATCAAAGCCGTTTAAACCAATTGCAGCAATTCCAGCAGTTGTTAATTCATGAACAAGAGCTGGATTGACCTTTCCTATTAACGTTGACTGTACAATAGCAACTGCAGCTTCGTTCGTTACACGAATACCATTTAAAGCGTGTGATTCTACCCCGCGCGCCGCAAGTTCACGGTTAATGGCTGGGCCACCACCATGGGTAATAATAAGCTCTACACCACTCTCTTGTAGTTTTTTAAAATTCTTAAAAAACGACTCGTTTAAGCCTTCTAACGTACTACCACCAAGCTTAATGACCATTCGTTTACGAGCGGTATGATGCATTGATTTGAACGTAGTCATAAGTAAGATCACATCCCCAAGCATGCCCCTTGCCCTCACCCATACCAAGTGACACATAGATTTTTACTTCATTCATTTTTAAAATTTGAATTAACTCATCTTCTGAGAATGAAATGGGCTCACCATTTTCGACCATTGTTGCGCCACCAATTTGGATTGTAATGTTATCTGGATTAACTGTTGCACCACTGTAGCCTACAGCAGCAATAATACGTCCCCAGTTTGCATCACAGCCAAATACTGCCGTTTTCACAAGTGGAGAACCTACTACCGTTTTTGCAATTTTACGTGCTTCTTCATCCGAAATGGCCCCTTCTACTTCAACCTCAATCAGCTTCGTTGCCCCTTCACCATCTTTGGCAATCATTTTTGCTAAATCTTGCGCTACTGTTTTTAGAGTATAGTAAAAGTTTTGCCAATCTGGATGGTTAGGCGTTAAAGCTTCATTTCCTGCTAAGCCGTTTGCCATTACAACTACTGTGTCATTTGTAGATGTATCTCCATCCACTGTGATTGCATTAAAAGTGAGATTTGTAATGTCAGATAATGCATACTGTAAAACATCTGATTCGATATTTGCATCCGTCGTAATAAAGCCAAGCATCGTTGCCATATTCGGTTCAATCATACCTGAACCTTTAGCAACCCCAGCAATAATTACCTCTTTACCGTCAATTGTCGTACTATAACTTGTGTTTTTCATAACAGTATCTGTTGTCATGATTGCTTGTGCAAAATCAATAGCACTTTCTAAATTATCCATAGGCTCTAACTGAATAATCCCATTTGCCACTGGCTCCATATTCATAATTTCACCGATGACACCTGTTGAGCAAACCCCTACTAGATTCGCCTCTATGCCAAGCTTTTCTGCCAGTAGGGACTGCATTGTTAGTGCATCCTTTACACCCTGCTTCCCTGTACACGCATTAGCATTTCCGGAATTAACAATCATCGCCTGCATTTTCTTCGTCGCGTACACAACCTCTTTCGTTACTTTTAATGGCGCTGCCTGAACTGCGTTCGTTGTAAATACACCTGCAACACTTGCTGGTACTTCACTGACTAACACAGCTAAATCTTTTTTCTTATGCTTTAATCCACAATGTAAACCCGCAGCTTTAAAACCCTTTGGTGAAACAATATTTTTACTTGACAATTTTTTCATAATACTAGTTGATGCTATTAATGTCATAAAATAATTCCTCCTTAGTTTTAAGAATAAGAGAAGCATACAGTTTCCTGTATGCTATTAAATAAAGAATGGAACGACATCCAGTCCTGTCGTTTGAGGTAAATCAAATTGAACATTCATATTTTGAATCGCTTGCCCCGCTGCCCCTTTGACCAAATTATCGATGACCCCAATAATTGTTGCACGATTTGTACGGCTATCTACCTTCACCAAAATATCACAATAGTTCGAACCTTTAACACGGTTTGTTCCTAGACTATTTATATCTGTTACAATTCGCACGAACGGATGCTTTTCATAAGTATTCTGCAAACAAGCTACTAACTGCTTCTCTGTAACACCAGGCATAACTGGCGCATACGAGGTCGATAAAATCCCTCGTGTCATTGGCACTAAATGAGTATTAAAAGAAATAGTTGCATCGACACCGGCAAACATAGCAATGGACTGTTCAATTTCTGGTATATGCTGATGCGTATTGGTTTTGTAGATGGAGAAGCTTTCATTCACCTCACTAAAATGTGTCGTTTGCGAAGGCTTATTTCCAGCCCCTGAAATCCCACTTTTCGCATCAATCACTAAAAAGCTCGGATCAATCAATCGCTCTTTTAGCAATGGCAACAACGACAGCAAAACGGCTGTTGGATAGCAGCCAGGATTTGCGATAAGAGATGCATGTTGAACCTGCTCTGCATTCCATTCAGTTAAGCCATAAACACTTTTCCTAAGAATATCGAGTGGTGCCGCCTTTTTACCGTACCACTCTTCATAGCTTGCTGGATCTTTTAAACGGAAGTCCCCAGACAAGTCTATTAACTTAGGACCTTTCCCTACCAACGGAGGTAATAGCTCACTTGTCACCCCAGAAGGCGTGCTTGTAAAAACAACATCAAATTTCTCCAAAGCCCCATAATCAATTTTTTGTAATGGTGTATCAGCAATATGAACGAGATGACCAAACTTAGAAGAAAAAATTACACCTTCTTCTGAAGATGTGAATAAATCGATCCGCTCCACCGCTTTATGATTATGTAAAAATCGAATAAGTTCTAATCCACCATATCCGGTTGCACCTACAATTCCTATTTTCAATACACTCACCTCTGAAATAAGTTAAAATTAGTATACGTCTGTATATTTATTAAGTCAATTGAATTTTTATTTACATTTAAACTTTTCTAAATATTCGCTGATTATCACCAAACGTGAGGTTGATTTCCGTTCCGACTGGGCGCTTTCCTGGGGCGTCCGATGAGCCGCTTCACTCGCGTTGCTCGCTCCAGGGTCTCATCTGTGACGCTGATCCCCAAGGAGTCGCCCAGTCTCCACTCCAATCAACTAAAACACATGGCATACAATTTAACAAATGTCATCTCCAACTTTTGAAGAAAAGCTCTTTGTAAATAAAATAGTTATATTTTTTATTTACTTATCTTTTTAATATTATTGTATTAAATAATAGCAATGCGATTTTTTCTAGAAGGTATAAAAGAGAGGTAACCAATTTCTCTAAAAACTTAGAGTAAGGGGACGTTCTTTCTATCTGAAGGGATATGTATTATTATGCAAAAAATATTAGTATATTCTTTCTGTTTCTATTAGTACTAACAGGTTGTTCTTCTACCAGGTAATCCAACATCAAAAACTATTCTTAAAGAAGATCCTCAAAAAGATATTTTACAAATTGATCAATTAATTTATTTAAAAGCAGCCAATCAACAATCTCTGAAAATGGTGATTTTATAAAAGAAGACAAATTCAGAAAAAAAACGACTACATTCACTCTATTTTTCAAAGATTTTTATCCTTTAAATTGCCAGTTGGATCTGAAATTTTCGCTACATATAATCATCACATTTACACAATTATTTAGAAATTGATGGTAAACAAATATTATATACGGCGCTTGTAGAAGGCTAATCCTAACCCGCCTATAACTGGCAGCAAAACGAGAAAGCAGGAATTTTTCGTCGACCGAATAAATTCCTGCTTCTTATGCTACAAATCAGTCTTCCAACGTAGATAAATCGCCAGTTGGTAAATTTAACTCCCACGCCTTTAACACACGACGCATAATCTTTCCACTGCGTGTTTTTGGTAGCTTATCCTTAAATTCGATTTCGCGTGGTGCAGCGTGTGCAGACAAGCCCTTCTTGACAAAATTACGAATATCCTCAATTAATACATCAGAAGGTTCAATACCCTCACGTAATGATACAAAAGCTTTAATAATTTCACCTCGTACAGGGTCTGGCTTCCCAATAACCCCTGCTTCGACTATATCAGGATGCTCTAGTAGTTTACTTTCCACCTCGAAAGGCCCTACCCGCTCACCGGCCGTCATAATAACATCATCTACACGTCCCTGGAACCAGAAGTAACCTTCATCATCCATATAAGCTGAGTCCCCAGATACATACCATTCTCCTTTTAAGAAATAGGATTCATAGCGCTCTGGATTCCCCCAAATTTGACGCATCATTGCCGGCCAACCACGGCGAACAGCAAGATTGCCCATTGTAAAAGGCGGTACTTCATTACCAGCATCATCAACAATCGTCGCATGGATACCAGGTAATGGTTTCCCCATAGATCCTGGCTTAATATCCATAGAAGGATAGTTACAAATCATATGTGCACCCGTTTCCGTCATCCACCATGTATCATGAATACGGTGACCTAGTTCATCAATCCCCCAACGAATTACTTCTGGATTTAACGGCTCACCAACAGATAAAATGTGGCGTAAAGAAGATAAATCATAATTCTCAAGCATGCCACTACCAGCGCCCATTAACATTCTGAAGGCTGTTGGTGCACTATACCAAACTGTTACACTATAATCTTCAATTGCTTGATACCAAGCTTGTGGTGAGAATCTTCCCCCAACAACTAGCATTGTGACACCATTTAACCACGGACCGAAAATGCCATATGCTGTGCCTGTTACCCATCCTGGATCAGCCGTACACCAGTAAATATCATCTTCACGCAAATCTAGTACCCATTGTGTGGATTGATATTGTTGAAGCATTGCGTTATGGACATGCAAAACGCCCTTTGGTGCTCCAGTTGATCCAGAAGTATAATGAAGAATCATACCATCCTCTCGCTCCAACCATTCAATATCAAATTGAGAAGATGCCTCTTTCAGGCGTTTATTGAAATCTAAAATTTGTGATGTCTCCTCTATATTCGATCCAACTAAAAAGACGTGCTGCAAATGCGGTAGCTTTGCTAAAGGTACTCGTTCAAGCAACTCTGGTGTCGTCACCAGTACTTTCGCTTCACTATCTACCAGCCTGTCATAAACAGCACCTTCCATAAACGCCTCAAATAACGGACCTACAATAACGCCCATTTTCAATGCACCTAATAGTGTAAAATAAAGCTCGGGTGACCGTGGCATGAAAATAAATAAACGATCCCCTTTTTCTAAATTTGTCGCTGCCTTAAAAACATTTGCCGCTTTATTTGTCAGCCTTTTCATTTCATTGAAAGAATAAGCCTCTTTACGCTTACCATCATTAAAATAAAGAGCCACTTTGTTTTTTCGATGCGTTTCTGTATGACGATCAATTGCCTCATACGCCATATTCACAAGACCTGTTTCATACCAACTAAATCCCTTTTCTGTCTCTGCCCAATCATGTACCGCTGCTGCTTCCTCATAATCGGGCAAATTGTATTGCCCTATTAAAGCATTCAACTTCTCCATCATTTTCATCCCCATGAAACTACCCCTTTCTTTGCTATCGCTTTAGAACATTAGGAAGCAAATTTCAAATCGTAATCTAAACCTCACTATTTTTCCCCTTCAAAATTCGCTACCTTCTCCAAAGACAACTACGTTATGTAGCGATTGTTATATAACAGTTTATGCAGTGTAAAATTAATCATTTATTATTCACCCTACATTCATCTGTTAAATAACAGATGCAATATAAATATATTTTACACGAATTTACTAATAATGTCTCAATATTTTTATTTTTCCAAAAACACAGGTGTATTTTGCAAAAATAAGCGTTTTTCCGCAAGAAATCAGCTATAATGGAATCATTAAACTCAGGTGGTGTAATTATGGAACATAAAAAAACTTTTTTTTCTGTCACAAAGGAAACAAAGCATGGTACTGTGTATGTGGAAGGACCTGTTCCTCCAGAAAAATTAGCTACATATTCATTCCACGAAGGTTTGGTTGCTTTTAGACCTCCAAAACAACAACAACAAGCCATTATAGAAATTGCAGGACTTCCTGAAGGAAGAATTATTATTATCCGAAATGAAAATATCATTGTAGGCTACGTCACCTATCTATACCCTGATCCATTAGAACGATGGGCGGAAGACCGAATTGATAACATGATTGAGCTAGGTGCCATTGAAGTCATTCCAGAATATCGTGGAACAGGTGCTGGTAAAGCACTACTAGCTGTGTCTTTTACGGGAGATGAAATGGAAGACTATCTTGTTATCACTACCGAATATTATTGGCATTGGGACTTAAAAGGGACTGGTTTAAACGTTTGGGATTATCGCAAAATGATGGAGAAAATGATGAGCTCTGCTGACTTCGAATATTTCGCTACAGATGATCCTGAAATTACATCACATCCAGCTAACTGCCTGATGGCTCGCGAAGGAAAACGTGTGCCTCCTGAAACAATGGAAAGATTCGATAGACTTCGTTTTAGAAATCGCTTCATGTATTAAACCAACACAAAGGGGATTGAGTATATGATCGTAGAAGAAATTATGAATGATGAGCCCTTCACGCTGGCTCCGACAAATACAGTATTTGAAGCGCTTAAGTTAATGCGCGAGAAAAAAGTACGTCATGTGCCAGTCGTAGACGAGGAGCATCACGTTCTTGGGGTTATTACTGAACGAGATATTAAAGAGGCGTTACCTTCCTCATTACGGGATGAACCAAATTCTCCAGTTTTTAATGCAAAAGTGGAAGAAATTATGGTTAAAAATCCACTCGTCGGCCATCCACTTGATTTTGTAGAAGAAGTGGCTCTTACTTTTTATGAATCCAAAATAGGCTGCTTACCCATTGTCACTGGAGGAAAATTAGTTGGAATTGTGACTACCACAGATTTACTCTATACATATATAGAGTTAACTGGCGCCACTGACCCTGGCTCAAAAATTGAAATTCGCGTATCCGATACGCCAGGAATATTATTTGAGATTACAAAGATTTTTCACGAACATCATGTAAATGTCCAAAGCGTCCTAGTTTATCCTGATTCTGAAAATGCCCAAAATAAAATTCTAAGCATCCGAGTAAAAACACTGAATCCGCTCGCCATGATTGAAGATCTTCGTAAAAAAGGCTTTGATGTATTATGGCCTAACTTACCAGGTGTTTCGTTACAATGAAAAAAGCAGTATTTGTATACTCGCCAGAGCAACTCGGATATAAATTTTCAGATACCCATCCTTTCAATCATAAACGCTTGACGCTTACAATGGATTTGTTAAAAAATATAGACGCTCTTCATGATTTAGATATTGTTCCAGCTCGTGTCGCTACGGAGAAAGAGCTTTTGCTAGCACATGATCCAAAATATATAGATATCGTTAAAAGAGCAGGGCACGGTGAGCTTTCAGAGGCACAATGCGAAAGCTACGGCATAGGTACCGAAGATACACCCATTTTCGAAAACATGCACGAAGCAAGTGCACAGCTTGTTGGCGGAACGCTAACAGCTGTCGATTATGTTATGCAAGGCAAAGCCGAGCACGCCCTCAATCTAGGCGGAGGGCTACATCATGGCTTCCGTGGTCGTGCATCAGGTTTTTGTATTTACAACGATAGTACAGTAGCTATTCGCTATTTGCAGGAAAAATACAACGCTCGTGTACTTTACGTGGATACGGATGCCCATCATGGAGATGGTGTACAATGGAGCTTTTATGAAGACCCGGATGTTTGTACATTATCTATTCATGAAACAGGCCGCTATCTTTTCCCCGGAACGGGTAATATTACGGAACGTGGAAATGGGCAGGGCTATGGCACGTCTTTTAATTTTCCAATTGATGCTTTTACAGAAGATGAGAGTTTCCTAGAAATATATGAAAAGGCTATGCGAGAAGTCTTTGAATATTTCAAGCCAGATGTTGTACTAACACAAAACGGCGCAGATGCACATTTTTTCGATCCATTAACTCATTTATATGGAACAATGAATATTTATAGAGAAATTCCAAAGCTTGCGCATAAATTAGCACATGAATATTGCGATGGTAAATGGATTGCTGTCGGTGGTGGAGGCTATGATATTTGGCGTGTGGTGCCTCGTGCGTGGTCTATGCTATGGCTTGAAATGACCGATCAGCCATTACCGACAGGACCTCTCCCTCAAGCATGGTTAAATCGTTGGCAGCCTGAAGCACCAGTGCCCTTTATTCCAACTTGGGAGGATCCAAATCCCTTGTATGAGCCAATCCCTCGAAAAGCCGAGATTGAAGAAAAAAATGCGCAAATGCTGGCCAAAGCGCTACATATTATTCGCAATGAAAAGCGCGCTTAATATTACGCCTCACGATTTTCGTGGGGCTTTTTTATTTGTTCTCAATCATCTATCCGCCTGCATAAAAAACACGTAAATCATCGACTGATTTACGTGTTAAGTCCCATTATTTACTTTTGACAGATTGTCGATGCTCAATGCGATGAGGTAAAATTACTGCCTTGTCCTCAACAGGCTCTTTGCTCATCAATTTAGTTAGTAAGCGCATGGCAACAGCTCCGATATCGTACAACGGTAGCGCTACACTTGTAAGCTGCGGACGTACCATACGCGCTAATTTTGAATTCTCAAAGCTGATCACTTCAATATCCTCAGGTACATTTTTTCCTACATCCTGCGCACCATGAATCAGTCCAATTGCCAATTCATCACTACCTGCAAAATAAGCAGTTGGCGGATTTTCAAGTGAGGATAATGTTTCCCACGCCTCTAAGCCCATATCATAGCTTGATTCTTCTGCAACAATTAGTGATACATCTATAGGTAAACCTGCATCTTGTAAGGCTTTTTTATAAGCTTCAAGTTTGAATTTTCCATTAATAGTATACGTAAGTGGACCTGTTACAAAGCCGATTCTCTTATGACCGTTTTGAATGAGTAAAGTAATCGCCTCATAAGCTGCTTGGTAATAATCAATATTCACAGTCGCGATGGTTTGTGATTCATCTACTGAACCCGCAAGCACAATCGGTACAGGTGAATGATCCATAGTTTGTTGCATTTTCTCAGTTACATCATCACTCATCATAACAATACCGTCAACCTGTTTCCCCAGCATTGTATCCAGTAGCTGTAGCTCTTTATCTTCATGTTGATCTGAGTTGGCTAAAATAATATTGTAACGATACATTGTTGCAATATCCTCTACACCACGTGCCAGCTCCGCATAAATATTATTTGCAATATCTGGGATAATCACGCCAACTGTTGTTGTTTTCTTACTTGCTAATCCTCGCGCTACTGCGTTCGGACGATACTCTAATCGTTCAATTACTTCTAATACTTTTTTTCGTGTTGCTGGCTTTACGTTTTGATTGCCATTGACTACACGAGAGACTGTTGCCATAGAAACATTTGCTTCTCTTGCAACATCATAAATTGTAACAGTCATCGCACGTGCCTCCCTTTTTTCCTTTTATAGCCTTATAATACGATAATTTTTATAATCTTTTCAAGAAGAAGTAAGTGTATGAAAAGAAAAACCAAGTACAAATAGTATTATTCTAGACATTATTTTGTCACGATATATAGTAAAAACCGCCTGCTACTAATTAAGCAAGCGGTTTTTATCAAAACAATTAAGCATGGATTTCATAGTTCTTCATGAAATTTTGTAATGTTTCGTAGAAAGCATCAAATGTCGGAATATCCATTTGTTGTTGTGAGTCAGATAGTGCTACAGACGGATCTGGATGCACCTCTGCCATGACGCCATCAGCTCCAATTGCAATTGCCGCCTTAGCACATGGTAATAGTAAATCACGACGACCTGTTGAATGCGTAACGTCTACAAATACTGGTAAATGCGTTTCTTGTTTTAAAATTGGTACGGCAGAAATATCTAATGTGTTACGAGTTGCTTTTTCGTAAGTACGGATACCACGTTCACAAAGAATAATGTTCTCATTCCCTTTAGACATAATGTATTCTGCTGCGTGAATGAATTCATCAATTGTCGCTGCTAAGCCTCGTTTTAAAAGTACAGGTTTGTTTGCAGCACCAGCCGCTTTTAATAATTCGAAGTTTTGCATATTACGTGCACCAATTTGGATAACATCGATATAATCCAATGCTTCCTCTAAATGACTTGGTGTAACAATTTCCGTAATAACGGCTAAACCGTATTCCTCTGACACACGTTTTAAAATTTTTAGACCTTCTAATCCAAGACCTTGGAAGTCATATGGAGAAGTACGTGGTTTATATGCTCCACCACGTATTAATTTTTCACCTTTTGCTTTAATAGATGCTGCTACTGCTGCTACTTGCTCGTATGATTCTACAGCACAGGGTCCAAATACGAAAGATGGTTTTCCTTGGCCAATTAGCTCACCATTCACATTAATGACAGTATCTTCTGATTTCTTTTTACGGGATACAAGTAACTCTTTCTTCTTATCTGCTTCAAGTTGTTTTAAAGCTGTTTTAAAGATTTGCTTAAATATATAATCAACCGTCATTTGATTTAACGGACCTTGATTGTGTTCTTTGATGAGATCAAGCATGTGTCGTTCACGTAATGGATCATAACGATTCACACCTTGTTTTTCTTTAATCTTACCGATTTCATCAACTACAGTTGCTCGTTCGTTAATTAGACGAAGAATTTCTAAGTTTAAGTCGTCTATTTGACTACGTAAACTTTCTAAATCTTTTTGGCTCATGCTTCTTTCCCCTCTCCTCATGACAGACACTTTCAGAACTCTGAAATGTATGTTACATTTTTAGATATTAGCATCATTATAATCAATGTTGTACAGAATGTCACGCATTTTTAATTTAGCGCTTCAACTCGCTAAATTATATTAACATATTTCGAGAAAGGAAGCGAGTATTTTGAGTTCAAAATTATTTGCACTTGATATCGGTACACGCTCAGTAGTGGGCATTATTTTAGCTGAAGATAATGACCGCTTTCACGTGGAAGACATCTTAATAAAAGAACATAAAGAACGCGCCATGGTTGATGGACAAATACATAACGTCATGTATGTGGCAGATTTAATCAATGAAATTAAACATGAACTTGAAGACAAGCACGGCCCTTTAACAAAAGTGAGTGTCGCTGCGGCTGGTCGCTCTTTAAAAACAGAACAAGCAAGCGTAACAATCAATATACGTAATCGGCCAATCTTTACAGAAGAGGATATAAGTCGTTTAGAACTACAAGCTGTTCAACAGGCACAGCAACAGCTTCTACAACATAAAGAGGATACCAAAATAAGCCACTATTATTGTGTTGGTTATTCAGTTCTATATTATCGATTAGATGGTGAAGAAATTGGTAGCCTACTCGATCAGCAAGGTGATGAGGCACAAATTGAAGTTATTGCTACGTTCCTACCTCGAGTTGTCGTAGAATCACTAATTGCAGCTCTTAAACGCGCGGATTTAGAAATGGATGCACTAACGTTAGAACCTATTGCAGCTATTAATGTCCTGATTCCGCCTACTATGCGCCGTTTAAATGTTGCACTCGTTGATATTGGTGCTGGGACTTCCGATATTGCCATTACTGATAAAAGTACTGTTGTCGCCTATGGTATGGTGCCAACAGCTGGTGATGAAATAACAGAGGCTTTAAGTGACCACTATTTACTCGACTTCCCTGTTGCTGAAAAAGTGAAGCGTCAACTGCAAACAGAAGAAGAAATTTTAATTCAAGATATTTTAGGCTTTGATCAATATTATCCGAAAGAAGAAGTTTTTCAAGCAATTGAACTTGCTGTCAAACAACTTGCAAAAGCCATCGGGGAAGAAATTTTACGCCTTAATAATCGTACAGCTCCTAAGGCGGTCATGCTTGTTGGTGGAGGAAGCTTAACACCAAACCTTACGACAGAACTTGGACTAGTACTAGATTTACCAGCAAATCGTATTGCCGTTCGAGGGATTGACGCCATTCAAAACTTAACGAAAGAAGAACATATTAAAGCATCGCCTGAACTGGTTACACCAATCGGTATTGCCATTGCAGCAAAAAAAATGCCCATTCAATATATGAGCCTAACTGTCAATGAACAAGTAGTTCGTCTTTTTGAATTAAAGGAAATGACCGTTGCCGATGCATTTTTAGCAGCCAATATTCGAGCAAAACAATTATATGGTAAACCAGGACATGGATTATCAGTGAGTGTAAATGGACAAGATATTTTCATCCCTGGTGGTCACGGTCAACCGGCGGAAATTTTAGTAAATGGGCATCAGGCATCTACTAAAACGATGATTAAAACAGGCGATGCCATCCAGTTAATTGAAGGCCAAGACGGTCAGCAAGCTACTGCTACAGTAAGAGATATTGTAGATGATGCTGCCATCAAAACAGTCACGATTCAACACACAAAATATGTAATAGAACCACAAATTACTGTTAATGGTTCCCATGCATCTCTAGATAGTGCAATAAATGATCGAGATGTTGTTAAGTTTGAAATAGCGGAAACAGTAGAGGATGTATTTAAAAACACAAATAATCGAGAGTTATTAAAACAATTTGAGTCATTTTACATTCAAGTAGACGGAAAGCCACTTTATTTACCAGAGTTTTCAGCGCAATTAATGATTAATGGTAAACCTTCTAAAATGACATATGCTGTACAAGATGGGGATGTTATTACATTTCAGCAACAAACATTACCGACTGTTCAACGTATTGCTGATCAAATGAATGTTTTACTTGAGGATAATATCATCGTACATTTCCAAAATGAGGTGTTGGAGCTAAAGAAGATGGCAAACGAAGTACTCGTTAATCAGGTAGTCGTATCACCACTTTCAACAACACCAAATGGAGCAACCATTTCATTTAAAGAAAAAGACCGAAGTCGTTGGATTTACCAAGATGTATTCCGCTTCTCCAATTGGCAACTACCTACTACATTTAAAGGTAACTTTACAATTTTACGAAATGGCCAACCGGCAAGCTTTGATATGGAGATTTTCGGTGGGGATAAATTAGAAATTTTACTAGAAGAAGCGTCTATATCTCACTAAAACAAAAAGGGATCCAATACGTCGAAAGATGTATTGGATCCCTTCTTTATCGCTCATGCATTAGGCGCGAACTTCTTCACTTTTTTCATCAGCTTGCACTTTTTTTTCACTAGCATCCTCTGCTTTAGGCTCTTCATTAGGAATGAAATCCTCTAGTGGCTCTTCACCCTCGAAAGAAACAGTACCATCATCAAAAACAGTTGGTGCCTTTGCTGATTTTAATGTTTTAACTTTCTCTACTAATTGTGTAGATTGCTCTTGAAGTTGTTTAGATAATTGAACCGTTTTATCTTTTGCAGTTGTCGAGAAATCTGCACTCTTATCCTTAAAGTTAACAGCTTGTACTGCTACGTCGCTACGTAAATCTTTTCCTGATTTTGGAGCTAATAATAAGCCTGCAGCTGCACCTACTATACCCCCAACTAATGCGCCAATAACAAAATCTTTCATGTTCACACGCTCCTCTTCATAAATCGATTCTTGCGGATAATAAAGCTGAGGCAATGAACTTTCAAGCTGTTGTTCCTTCACTTCATTAAAATTCGGCTTTTGAGTTGTCATGCAACAATTCCTCCCCATAAAATAATCTAATTTGCCTAGACTGGTTGTCCATCTGCTTTCGCGGATGCATCTTCAACTTATGCCTAAGACTTTATTTTTATTCAGTTGACATTCAATGTCTACCGAATAATAATCACTTTTTACGGCCCCATCTTCTTTTCGATTTTTCCGACTGCTCTGGTTCAAAAGAGTAAAGATCTTCTTGACCCATTTCATGTGCCTGATCGATGATTTTACGCTTCTTCCACTTATCAGCAATACCCATTGCGACATTGCTCCACTGAACAACCTGTGCAATTTTTTCTTCATTGTGTTCTACACTTTTTGAAATCGAAGAAGTGATTTGCTGTACAGACGTATTTAGTCCGTTCACAGAGTCACCAATGCCCTTGACTGCATGAACAACGGAATTTAACTGTTCAGATTTTTCTTGAATATCCTCTGCTAAGCTATTTGTTTTGGATAGTAAGGAAGTCGTTTCGCGTGTAATACCCTCCATTTGTCCCTCAATACCTGATAATGTCCCAGCTAAGCTGTTAAGAATTGATTTGAGCGAAAATAATGTCATGCCGACGCTCACACATAAAATTAAAAACCCGATTGCTGCAATGATTGCTGCAATATACAAAATAATTTCCATCACTAGACCTCCCGGAAGTAAAAATTCTCTTTACTATTCCTTTCCATATCTTCGACAAAAAAAACTAATTTCCTCCTCATTTTTTGAGAAAAAACAGCTTATTCCTTACGGACTAAGCTGTTTCGTTGTTTTTTAGCACGTTTTCAAAGGCATCTTGGAATTTATGAACATCGCCAGCACCCATAAATAAAAATACTGCGCGCTCATGCTTTGTAAGCACTTCAATTCCTTCAGTAGTAATCACTGCACTACCTTCAATTAAAGATGCTAAATCTTGGATTGAAAGTGCACCTTGTGTTTCCCTTGCAGAACCAAATATATCACATAAGTAAGCTGTATCTGCAAGACTTAGACTATCTGCAAAATCCTGTAAAAAAGCTTGCGTACGTGTAAATGTATGTGGTTGGAAAATAGCTACCAGCTCACGATCTGGAAATTTTTGTCGTGCCGATTGAACTGTTGCACGTATTTCAGTTGGATGATGTGCATAGTCGTCTATTAAAACATTATTTCCAATATCCGTTTCTGTAAAACGTCTTTTTACACCTTTATAAGTGATTAAACGTTCTTGGATAATGTCTGGTGATATCCCTTCGTACTCGCAAAGTGTAATAACCGCTAATGTATTTAATACCGCGTGATCTCCAAACAATGGGATAAAGAATGTACTATAAAATTCATTGCGAACAAATACATCAAATTTTGTACCCTCTGTTGTTTTTTCAACATTACGAGCCTCAAAATCATTTTCAGCTCCAAAGCCATAATATACAACCGGTACCTTTGCTTGAATACGTTGTAGCTGTTCATCATCACCACAAGCAATAATTGCTTTTTTAACCTGTAATGCTAATGATTGAAAGGCTGAATAAACATCCTCTATGTTTGCAAAGTAGTCTGGATGGTCAAAATCAATATTAGTCATTACAGCGTAATCGGGATTGTAAGCTAAAAAGTGTCGACGGTATTCACATGCCTCCATTACAAAGAAGTCAGCATTTTCATGCCCGGCTCCTGTTCCATCACCGATTAAATATGAGGTTGGTTTATAACCTCCTACAACATGAGACATTAAGCCTGTCGTAGATGTTTTACCGTGTGCACCAGTAATAGCAATCGACGTATAATTACCGATATATTCACCTAAAAATTTATGGTAACGAACAACTTCTACACCGATTTGACGAGCACGTTCTAATTCGGGATGGTCATCAGGAAATGCGTTCCCTGCAATAATTGTCATACCTTCTTTAATATTATCTGCATTAAATGTAAAAATTGGAATATTACGTTCACGTAACGGTTGCTCCGTGAAGAAATATTTATCAACATCTGAGCCCTGTACTTGTTCACCAGCATCAAATAAGATTTGTGCAAGTGAACTCATGCCAGAACCTTTAATGCCTGTGAAATGAAAAACTGTCATTAATTAAACCCCCCGGGAATTCAATATCCCTTCTATCATCTATTAGGTGTATCGTATCTTTTACTTATTATTAGGTATTAATACCTTTTCAAGTGTTAAAAAATACGTACTAATCAACACATCTCGTCTATTATAGCACTATTTATGCACAAGGATAAATGTGTAACTTTTCTAAAAATACGAAATTTGACGTAAAAAAGATAATCTATACGAAAACAATGCAATTATTATTCAAACATAGCAATTAAATCTTCTTCCGTAATATAGCTTTCTCGTGGTTTACTTCCCCTTGCCTCAGACACAAAGCCATGAGACTCTAACATATCAATTAAACGAGCAGCACGATTGTAGCCAATATGATATTTTCGCTGAATCAAGGAAGTCGATGCGCCTCCCTGTTCATACACAAATCGGCAGACATCCTCAAACAGATCATCTTGCTCAGCTGAAACTTCCGTTTTCTTTAAAAGTTCCTCTTGATCAAATATATAATCCGGCTCCCCTTGCTCACGAACATGATCAATAATGGCTTCAATTTCATCATCTGTCACAAATGTTCCCTGCAAACGCACAGGGGCAGACATACCATTACCTAAATATAACATATCGCCTCGTCCAAGTAATCTTTCTGCGCCTTGCCCATCTAAAATAGTACGTGAATCTATTTGTGATGATACTGCAAAGGCAATACGTGTAGGAATATTTGATTTAATAAGCCCTGTAATAACGTCAACAGACGGTCTTTGAGTCGCAACAATTAAATGGATACCACAAGCACGCGCTTTTTGCGCAATACGACAGATCGCCTCTTCTACATCTGCAGGAGACATCATCATTAAATCTGCTAACTCATCAATGACAATTAGAATATACGGTAATTTTAAGCTATGTTCATTATTTTTATCCGCTATTGCATTATAACGCGTTATATCACGTGCACCTACATGAGCAAATAACTGATAACGACGCTCCATTTCCTCCACTGCCCATTTTAGTGCAGCAGTAGCAGCCTTAACATCTGTGATGACCGGGCTAACTAAATGTGGGATATGATTAAAAGGTGCTAACTCTACCATTTTAGGATCAATAAGCATCAGCTTTAATTCATGTGGCGCAGCTTTATATAGCAAACTAACCAAAAGTGAATTGATACAAACTGATTTACCAGAACCTGTAGCTCCAGCAATTAAGCCATGTGGCATTTTTCGCAAATCAATGGTTACAGGCTTCCCTGTTAAATCCAGACCCAATGCTGCTTCTAACGGTGAATCTGACTCGAGGAAAGAAGCACTATTTGTCACTTCCGATAGTCGAACAGCGCGAGATACACGATTCGGTATCTCAATGCCAATTGAGCTCTTACCAGGAATCGGAGCTTGGATACGGATATCTTTCGCTGCCAACGCAAGCTTCAAATCATCTGCTAAATTGCGGATTTTGCTAACCTTCGTACCATGACTCACTGTTATTTCAAATTGTGTTACGGCTGGTCCTTGCATAATAGATTCTATTTGAGCTGAGACTTGGAAGTAAGACAAAGCTTCAACCAATGTATCACCCTGTTGCTCCATCCACTCAGTATCCTGTGTTTTTTCCTCAGGCGGCTCTAAAAATTCATCATTTGGTTTTTGATACACATGAACAGGTTTTTGAGGTTCCTCCATTACTTGATTCTCTACTAATGTTTCATCTGATTTGGAAGGTCGCTCTGGATATTCATCTGCGTCATTAGAATCCTTCTCAGAAATCTCTATGTTGTTTGTAGGAAGCTCCTGTTCAATAGTTGCGTCTGTTTCCATTTCGGTAGTTGCTGAAATTTCGTCAGAACTCTCAATGTCTAGTTCTTTCTTTTCTAATGTCGAAACGCTAGACATTGTTGCTACTGGTGACATAGTAATAACTGATACACTGTCTGTTGCAGCATTGATTGGTGAAGTATTTTGAATAATATCTTCGTTTTCCTTCGACGATTGCGGTGCTGTTTCATTGTCCATCTCTGAAGATAAAGGATTTTTATTTTCATCTTTATTGGATGGTGTTAATCGATGTTCTATATCCAAATGAATAAGTTCAGAAGAAGACTCTTGGACTTTTTGAGCTTCTTGAACTTCTTGGGCATCCTGAGCTTCTTGGGCTTCTTGAGCTTCTTGAACTTCTTGGACTTCTTGAGCTTCTTGAGCTTCTTGAGCTTCTTGAGCTTCTTGAGCTTCTTGAGCTTCTTGAGCTTCTTGAGCTTCTTGAGCTTCTTGAGCTTCTTGAACTTCTTGAACTTCTTGAGCTTTTTGCACTTCTTGAGCTCTTTGCACTTCTTGAGCTTTTTGGGCCTCTTCAACAATTGTTGTAGTTGGCTTCGTATTTTTAAATTGCTGTTGTATTCTCCATTTCTCTTTATCTTTTTTTAGCATTAGGACATTAAAAGGAATACCGCTTTTTTCACGCTTGGCTTCTTCTACAGATTTCTCTTCTAACACCTCTTGCTCATCAGCTTCAGTTGTTGACGGCTGGATTACTGTAACTTCCCCAATGTGTATGGTAGAATTTTCTATCTGCAATTGTTCTACAACTACTTCTTTTACATGAATTTCTGATTGATTCTCTGAAAGTTGTTCACCATTCAGCTCGTGCTGAACGGCCTCTTTCACTTGATCTTCAAATTCTACGGCAAAGGAAGTTGTTTGCAGTACAGGTAATTCCGTGTTCGTTTCATCACTAGGCTGGTTCGTTTCGTCTGTAAATTTTTCATCAAAAGTAATCGGTTGCTTTGTAGGTGCTTCAATTTTTTCATGGACTTCAAGCTGTTCAGGTTCTTCTTTCTGAACTGTGCTCACAGGCTCTTTTTCTTTTAGTATATTTTCAATAGCCTCATTTGTTGTCGCTTCTTTTAAAGTCTTAGTTGCTGTAGGTATTGCAGACTCTTTCTTGTCATGCTCTTCCTTCCGCTTCTCTAATAATTGCTCAATTGGGCTCGGCTTAGAAAAACCATAAACCGGTGAAGGGACATCACTTGGTACAAAGCGCTTGTGATTAGCAGCTAAATCACGTTCAACTGTCTTTTCTGGTGAATTATTAGTTTCTTTAGGAGTAATAGGTGGTTCATTTTGCGCATCTCTAAAAACAAGACTTGCTCTTGTCCGATTCGTTTGTTCAGACTGACTTCGTGTAACTGTCGTTCTACCCGTTCGCTTCGTACGATTTGCTAATAAATCTCGAATTCCTGAAACCTCAATATCATAAACACTTGAATCCACAATATGATTATTTAAATGCCTCGGCAGAGATAAATCTTCAATTTGTCCGTAATTAGCATCCTCCATTTGATTGAATGCTTCTTTTGATGATGTTGTTGATGGTGAAGCTGAAAATTCCTCATCCTCAATTAACGGAAAACGAAAAGTTTTTGTCTGTGGTCCAGGTGCTTCTTTAAGCTGCTCAGATTGTTCTTCTTCATAGTCCTCATAAAATTCCTCATATTCGTATTCATTGTCATCTCTATTTACAAATTTATTTATTTGTTTTTTAAACCAATTCACATTATTCACTCATTTCTATTACACTTCATTTATAGCATCGTCTATGTCATTTCAAAAACAAATTCAATGTCTATAACAAAAAGCATACCATAAAAATGTAATAGAAACTTGCATATAGAGGCTCATTCTAGACAAAAAAATCGTTATGTTACTAGCATATTAGTAGCATAACGATTTTAATTATATTTTATCTAGTTGGCGTTTCAAACGCACTACCAATTACTTCATCTTCTGGTAATACTAAAATCCCTTTTTCAGAAGGTGCATTTGGTATTGCTAATTCACGTGCTGAACATAACATACCGTATGAATCAACACCTCGTAAATTACCTTCTTTAATAAGCATACCCGAAGGCATCACTGCACCGATTTTTGCCACGACAACTTTTTGACCTGCTTCAACATTAGGCGCACCACATACAATTTGTAATGTCTCTTCACCAACGTTTACAGAACAAATGCTTAGTTTATCAGCATTTGGATGCTTGTCCTTAGTTTCTACATAACCCACAACAAATTTTGGAGAAAAATCTACATCAAGACTAATTTCAGCGCCATTTTTTGCAATAGCCGCCTCTAGCTGTGCAACTAATTCTGGAGTAACCTCAACTAAACCTTTAGCATCAGTTTGTATATAGCTGCTGGCATTAAATAAATTAAATGCTTTAATTTCTCCTGTCTGTGCTTCCTTTAAAATAGCGAGATCACCTGCACGTTCTACCTCTGTTTTCACGATTGATTCTGATGCTAATTGTACTAGCAATACATCTCCTACATGCTCTTTGTTGTAAAATACATTCATTGTTTCTCTTGCTCCTTTTTAACTCTGTTTTTTGCTAATATAAAGATTGGTTCTAACTCCCCATCTTCATAAATAAAAGATAATGACGTAATCGGTACAGTACCGACAGCGAAGAAATGCATCGTCATCTGTGCTAATACATCATACCCTGTTTCATTCCGAATATCACCTACTATTAATACGTCCTGATGTGGCACAGATAACGTCATATCGCCCTCAATTTTAGTCTGCATGTCTTTCAAAAAGTTTTCATTTAAAATGCGACTTGCATCGTAGCCATCATTAGCATTAACAAAATAGAAAATATTCCCTGCAACTTCATCTTTCTTATACTTTGTTGGTAATTGCTTTACAGAAAATCGTGCCATTTCACGAATTTGCTCTACTGTTAATTGTAGTACCTCTAACATGGATTCATCAATAAAACGATAGGTTTTTCCTAAATCGAGCGCATAAAAAATACGTGTTTCAGCTGTATGTTCAGTAGTGATGAATGCATGCCCCTCCTTCGAGGCTTGAGGGTAGGATGTTGCGCGAATAACAGGATAAATTTGCGAAGTAGATTGGAATCCTTTTTCCATCTCTTGCTCCATAGCATTAAAGGTTTGCTCGATTGTATAAACAACTTCATCGATTGCAGCCCCTTGCTTGTCATTATATTTTGCTAAAATACCTGGTAGAGATAGCTCCATCCCTTTACCAATCTTTTTATGATTTAAACGTAATTTATCGTGCTTTTTGTCAAATTCAAAATCAAACGTTTCCTCATTTAATTGTTGCTTTAATAGGGACACAAGTTGTTCTGATTTAATTTGTTTCACCTAGCTCACATCCTTTCTTTATAATCAATATTGCCTCGGCGTAATTGAAACTGTCGCTTCGTTAGTACTACACTTTCGCGCAGATAATTTACTACAGGACGTGCATACTTAGACTGAGTTCCTCTACTTCTGGAATCTACACCCTCATACAACTCATCAACTATAGAAGTAGACATCTTTTATAGACTAATAAATGCTAAATGAGAGAAAACGGCTCACATGTTTGTGAACCGTTCTGTTCAAAACTATCCAATTACTTAATCTTAACCGAATGAACGATTTTCGTCATCTCATGTAAATTATCTTCAATATGTTTTCCTTGAGAAATGGTTGTCATTTTTACGCCACCGCTACTGACAATGAGCTCATATTCGTCTTCATTATCAGTTTTTGAAACAGCTGAAAAGCCGAAAATACCATCCTTTTCATATGTATTTTCTTCAATTATCTTTTTTGAACTATCCTCTTTTAATAAATTGTAATAGAGTTTACTCTCTGCATCTTCGCGATCATTGATGAAAAGAACATAACTCTTTTTTCCTTTAGTTACCAATATATTGTATGCATCTGAACTATCTTCAACTTTAAAGTTGGAAGGTAAGTATAATTCTACATCCCCAATACTATCTGTATGCTTCTCTGGCTCTCCGGCAAAGACAGTTTCTGTTGTTTGAAGTCCATTTTTAATTTGTTCATCAACAGATTGATTACAGCCAGTAAGTCCCAACAGTAAAAGCATTAAGCCTACCGCTCGTAGCCATGTATGAGACATATTTCTCTTCCTTTCATTGCTAACTTTTATTTATTTTAAAAAAATTTATGTAAAGTTGCAACTTCCCTGTTCCAATATCACTAATCCAAAAACATTACTCATGTGCTAATGTGAATAAATATTGACCAACAAGAAGCGAGACAATATGCTCAAACATCATCTGACGACTTACTACCCCTTGCGTAAAAATACCTACAGCTCCCGCACCTTGTCGAATATCTCGACGTTGTGTATATAGCTCCATCACTGGCCCAAGTTCCTTCCCAGCTCTTATTTCCTGGGCAATTTCTTCTGGTAATATAATTTGTGCGCCAGCAGCTGTATAAGTTGTGCCATTTGTTACTGTAAGAGCTCCCCAGTTACATACGTACATAACACCATCAATTTCCGTTACTCCACCCTCTAGTCCAAACGATAATTGAGCACCCGTCTCATTCATTGCATTTTTTGAACGGTTTATGGCCCCCATTCGTGTTTCTTCATGAGTCATCGGTTGATCAGATACTTGTGAAGCAGCCTTAACATAGGTAAAAATCGGTTTATCAAAATATTTTCTAGCTATAACTTCAACTGCCTCTGTTTTTGCTTTGTTTGTTGTCCCAATAGCTATCTTCATTTTTCCAATCCCTCTTTCTTTTCATAGAAAAAGATGCCCTAAAGGCACCTCCGGCGGATGTTACTTTACACATTAGCGCGAATCGTCTCTAATGTCGAACGATCTGCTTTTTTCACTAGTTCCACAATTAAAGCTTTTGCAGCTGCATAGTCATCAATATGAATAATTGATGCAGCTGTATGAATATAGCGTGAGCAAATACCGATTACCGCACTTGGCACACCATCATTTGCTGTGTGTACACGCCCTGCATCAGTTCCACCTTGTGATACAAAATATTGATAAGGTATATGATTTGTTTCAGCCGTATCTAAAATGAACTCACGCATGCCTCGATGTGTGACCATTGTACGGTCCAAAATACGCAATAAAGCACCTTTTCCAAGTTGACCAAATTGATTTTTTTCTCCTGACATATCATTTGCAGGTGAAGCATCTAGAGCAAAAAACAAATCTGGTTTAATCATATTTGCGGATACTTGAGCACCACGTAGACCAACTTCTTCCATTACATTCGCGCCTGAATATAAATGTGAGGCTAGCTTTTCATCCTTTACTTCTTTCATCAATTCAATTGCCAATCCACAGCCATAGCGGTTATCCCAAGCTTTCGCCATAATTTTCTTCGGATTAGCCATCGGTGTAAATGGACAGACAGGGATAATTGATTGACCCGGACGAACGCCAAGTGCAATAGCATCCTCTTTATTATCTGCACCAACATCTATTAGCATATTTTTAATATCCATCGGTTTAGAACGTTCAGCATCTGTTAGTAAATGTGGAGGTATTGATGAAATCACACCAGGAATCGCACCATTTTTAGTAAATACTTCAACACGTTGCGCTAGCATAACCTGATTCCACCAGCCACCTAATGTTTGAAAGCGGAGCATCCCGTTGTCGGTAATAGAAGTAACCATAAATGCCACTTCATCCATATGACCTGCAACCAATATTTTTGGTGCATCAGCAACATCACTGTGCTTTACACCGAAAATCCCACCTAAATTATCCTGAACGATTTCATCCGAGTACTTTTCCAACTCAGAACGCATGAACGCACGTACAGCATGTTCATTACCCGGAGCGCCTGGTAATTCCGTTAACGTTTTAAATAATTGTAATGTTTCCTCATTCATGATGACTCTCTCCCCACGAAGTAGAATATTCTTCCTTGCTATTGTAACACATTTATCTTCATTCAGTAGAAGACTCCTACCTCTGAATGTGGTGAGATGAATACGAGTGAGGTTTCTTTTCAGTGGGTATCCAAACACTTACTGAATGAAGATAAAGCCTCTGGCAGATGTCACGGATTTTGAAAGGAATGAATTGTGCGTGCACAATTCAAAATCCGGACACAATTACGCCAAGGCGAAATCGATTGCTGAATTCAAAATATTGATACATTTCCTAAAAGCGCTCATGTGTGAACGTGCATTCAATCCGTATGCTATGTTAAAATGAACCTATAGAAAAAGGAGGAAAAAAGCATGAAATTACGTGATTTTTTAATTGGTGTTGCAACTGGCCTAGCTGCCGCAGTCATTGTTAAAGAAGCAAGTGAAAAGGTTTCTCCGTATGTACCTGCTGGACAAGTACTCGAAAACATAAAAAAAGAATTTAAAAAGGATTCGCCGATTGATGGTTCTTGGATTTTTATGAAAACTGACAATTTCACAAACGGCATTATGACAATTCCAGTATACCGTGGAGGTATCTCACGTATGCATGAGGGCGAAATGCAAACCTTTGAATTCGCTGCTGACGCCCGCTCAGGTGTAGTTGTCGAGCTAACAGAAGTGTAACCTTACTCTGCAATACGCGATCAAAAATTATAGAACCCTACGAAAGAAGCCATCTCAGCTATTTGAGATGGCTTCTTTGTTTTACTCAGACAATCCTTTATTGTTGAAGTATTTTTTATATTTTCGATAATAATTTAAATTATTTAACGTTAGCTTCACCCAACGCTTTGCATTCATATCTTGATTATAGTAAAGAGAGTTTGTATATTTCCCTTCACGAATTAATTTTTTCGCTTCTAATTTAAGCTTTTCATTTGAGGCATATTTGAATAATACGCCCTTAGGAATGATCATCCATAAGTGCTTATCTTGAACATACGTTACATCCTGTTCAATATTTAACATATGGTCATCAGCTACATACTTCATTAAATTATGACCACTTGCTGTTACATAATAGCTTGAGCGACCATTACGTAGGTTAATTTCAAACAACTTATACTGTTTGTCTCGCATATCGTATTTCATATCAAAGTTAGCAAAACCTGTGTAACCGATATCTTCTAAAAAGGAACGTACTTGATCCAATAATTCTTTATCGTATGTTGTCACGATCGCTGCATAACTACCAATACCCTCAGGTGAATGCTCTTCTAAGATTGGGTTTCCTAGACACATTAGCTTCACTTTGCCGTCTTTCCCGACATAGGCATTTAATACACGCATATATGAATCATCACCTGGGATGAATTCTTGAATAATCATTGTATCCTGATAGGTTGAGCTATAGATTGCTTTTAAAATGGCTGTTTTTTCAGCTTCATCATGTGCAACGAATACTTTTTTCTTACCTGGGAATTTACATGCCCAGTATTCCACTGAGTTCGATGCCTTTAAAATAATTGGATAATCGAACGGTGGTGTAAAGTTTTCGTAATTATCAGCTGTCACTGTCGTCGTACCTGGATACTTAAAATTGTACTTATCACACATTTTATAGAAATTTTCTTTTAATAAAATTTCATCCATTAATGATTCATCGATATATGGTACTGTAAAATGCTCCTGCAATGCCGGCTTATTTTTGATAATAAGTTTTGCATAGTCATCACCACAAGCTAACAACAGTAGTTTTTTATTTGAATATTTTTTCGCGACTTCTGCAAGTGCAGGTGCAAACACATCCTGTTCATTTAAGCGATCAATTGCTTGAAAATTTATAATGTGGCTGTCTTGTGTTGCCGTTAAATGTGAACGCCCTAATACAAGTGGTTTAATACCATATGCCTCGTAAAATGCACGTGCCATACCATATGCATTCATATCTGATCCTAGTAATACTGGTAAAAATGGTTGTTCAGTTGTCATGTAATTTCAACTCTCTTTTGTGTTTTAGTATAGCTTTTAGTGTATCATATTTTACAAAATGTTCACGAAAAAAAGTGTCAAAAAAATGGGGTATAGACAATTAAGCATATCTTCATAACGTTAAGTTGATTTCTGTTCCTACTATACAACTACAATAATTTATATCACATAGCTTACGTTTACATAAAACAATAAGTGAAGTTCCGTTTTATCACTATAAATTAGAGTGACATACCAGAGATACATACTACGTGAAGCGTTTGATTGGAGTGGAGACTGGGCGACTCCTCGGGGATTAGCGATAAAGGAACAAAGGTTAAAAGCATCACGTCCTGTGATAACGCCTTTGTGACCAACATCCTTTTGGTCCAAGCGGCTCATCGGACGCCCCCAGGAAGCTTTGCTCTGTGCGAAAGTGCAACGACAGCAACATTGTTTTTTCTGTGCGAAAGTGCAACGACAGCAACATTGTTTTTTCTGTGCGAAAGCGTAGCGACAGCAACATTGTTTTTTCTGTGCGAAAGTGCAACGACAGCAACAACAAAGCGCCCAGTCGAAACGGAAATCAAACCCTATTTTGCCAAAGAGCGATACTTTATTTAATTCCCTTAATTTTATTGACACAATAGTTTTCAACACTATGAAAAAAACGTGCGAACACAAAGGTTCACACGTTCTATTAATTAGAATGTAATAACAGCTTGTCTGCTACGTTCTAGTTTATCTACAATTTCTTTACCTGTTTCATCCCATTTAATCATGCGATAATAGGCATCATGATAAAAGATAAAGCCATAACCATTCGCAAGCGCTTCTTTCATAATACGCTCTTTTGCAAAGACACTCGCCATTGGATAATCATCATACGCTAATACCCATAATGGATTTTGATGCGCATGTGTCGGCATAATATCCGCCATATGCAATAATACTTCGCCGTTTTGTGTTAATTTTATTACGGCATGTCCATCACTATGACCACCAGTATGAATCATTTCAATCCCAGGAACTATCTCTAACGTACCTTCATACGTTTCAACTAAATGCTGAACTGGCTCCCAGTTTTCTTTCCAATACGTATTTTTTGAGCGAATATTTGGCTCACGCATCTCGTCCCACTCAATTTTCGTCACATAGATTTTTGCATTTGGGAATGTTGGTACAAGTACTTCGCCTTCCCATTGCGTTAAACCACCAGCGTGATCGAAATGTAAATGCGTCATTAACACGACATCAATATCAGCTGTAGTTAATCCTAACTCCTGTAAGCTAGCCGCTAATGTTGATTCTTCAGTAACACCAAAGTTACGTAGCTGTTTTTCATTTAATTTGTTAAAGCCAACACCCGTATCAATAATATAGTTTTTACCTTCATATTGAACTAAGATTGGCTCAGTCGGTAACTCAATTTGATTTTTTTCGTTTACCGGATACTTGCGTGCCCAAAGTGGTTTGGGCACAACTCCAAACATAGCACCGCCATCAAGGCAAGTGACACCCCCGTTTAGCCATGATAATGACATGTTGTGAAACTGTAACTGATCCATCCATACTCCCCCTATTTAGTAATGAATTGTGATTCTAGACGATAAATCGGCTGTCCTTTCGCAGAAAATTTCTGCTCATATTCAGTCATCACATTATCCTCAGGCATATTCGCATGTAAGTCGAGTGATACATACTTTAGTAACATACCGTATTCAGACATACTAATTAACGAATACTCAAACAAACCACGGTTGTCCGTTTTAAAATGGATTTCCCCATTATCCACTAAAATCGACTCATATAATTTCAAAAAATCCCCGTGCGTTAAACGTCGCTTAGCATGGCGCGTTTTCGGCCAAGGATCTGAGAAATTCAGATACACACGGTCTACATCATTTTTACCAAAATATTTATATAAATCTGCGCCATTTACTTTTAATAATCGTAAATTCGCTGGAGATTTAGCCTCTAAAATTTTTTCCAATGCACAAACGATTACACTGTCATAAAGCTCAATGCCAATATAATTTATATCTGGATTTTGTAAGGCCATACCCGTGACAAATTGTCCTTTCCCAGTACCTACTTCAATATGTAGTGGGTTGTCATTTCCGAAAACAGCCTGCCAATTCCCTTTAAAGTCTTCAGGATTCGGGATGATCACCTCTGAATGATTCGTAATCATTTCCTCCGCCCAAGGCTTATTTCTTAATCTCAATTTTTTTCCTCATTTCTTTCTCGTGAAATTATTGATTTGTTATAGTATAACTTATAACCATCAAATTCGCATGAAATTATTGCGAAATGATATTTTTTAATAGTTCTTTGATATAATCTGCCACGCATCACGTTGGACTGTACAGTGAATTCTCGTACCTTTTCTAATTTCCCCAATATAGTTACCATCTGTATGACAATCTACGTCATTTGCATGCACAAAAATATCAAATTGATTGCCTTGCAAAAAAGAAATCTCTTTAAATTTTGTATGTTTTCCAAAAAACACAGTGACAAATACCAGTAGTAATTTGAGACGTGAAATACTGTGAACGATTGTTATTTCGATTTGTCCATCATTAGGGATAGAGGAAGGCGAAATTTTCATACCTCCTCCGAAATAAGGATGATTGCTCATCGCAACAAACCATGCCTGCTGAAATTGCCACTCTTGCTCGTTTGCTTGAATGATTACATCAAAACGTTCAAAGCTAAATAGTCCTCTTACAACAGCCACAGCATAGGATAACTTGCCGAACCCAATTTTATTGAGGTAAAACTTTAAACGAGATTTATTAATGTGCTTTGTAACAAATGCATCAAAGCCCACACCTGCATTGTTAACAAATATCTCGTGTTGGAGTGCTCCAAGGTGAATAGCTCCGACATCCATCATTTTATCGGCAATCTCCGTCTGCAAATAGGCTTCGATTTGTTTTACATTTTTAAAAGTAGTAAAGTATCGTGCAAAATCATTCCCAGAGCCAGCACGCACTACACCAATAACTATAAATTCATTATGTAAAACACCACTCACTACCTCATGTATTGTGCCGTCACCGCCAACTACAACAATTAGTTTTTTTGTACGTGTATCGTCCGCACATTTTTTCGCAAGTTCCTGTCCATGTCCTTCATATTCTGTAAAAGCAACTTGATAATCAATTGTCAAATGGCGTTGAAGATGGCACCAAACTTTCTTACCTTTTCCATTCCCAGCTGCTTCATTTACAATAAATAACACTTGCATTTATTAATCCTCAGCTGGTTGAGAAGATTTCTGCCAAATATCCCGGTTAAAGGATGTTGTTTGTACATTGTTTAAAATCGTTTGGGCAGCTCGAATTTGCATATGCTTCATCGGGGAGGACACTTTCTTTAAATGTTCCATCCATTCTCCGTAGTTTCGACGATCAATAAACTGAATGCCAAAGGATGTACCTGGATAATCGAAGTAGCCATTACGTGTTAAAACAACTTTACGAATTGGCATATCTATATTGTCCTGCTTAAATAATTGAGTTAATACAGATTCCATACGATTTAGATTTATCAATGGATTAAGGACTTTTGAATCTTTCGTTCCTACTTTTTTTATCCAGAATCGTTCACTACCACCCACATAAACTGCTTGATTTTCCGCATCTAGCACTGTAATGCAAATACATTCTGTTGGTGACATTAGTACGACATCAAGCTCTATGGGTGCTTTTCTGATTTGTAAAATAGGGTAATAAAAAAGCAGATAATTATCTGGTAATTTTTGCAACAAATCTCGCAACAAGGAATCACGCATAAAACGAGGATCTACATACGACTTTTCACGTAGTGTTGAACTTGCCCATTTCATCTGAAAATGGAAAAATTGATCGATAAACATACGCTTTAATTCATGGATAGATTGCGGCGCATAGACAATTTTAGGTTCAAATGTTAAAGTCGTTTCTTCTTCTGGTATGCTTTCTTCATCACTCACCAGTTCATTCGTTATTTCTACCTGTTCAACGTCCCCACTGTCTGCCTTCTGGCGACCCGCAAACCATTTTTTCAATAAAGAAAATCGCTCTTTCTCTTCAAAAGAATCATTTTCAGAATCGTTGTCATGTTGCCACTCACTAATTTCTTCTCCTAACTCCCACTGTCGCTTAACACGTTCCCATTGACTATTCTTTAAGCGTACAAATTGTGTTGGATATCTCGCTAAATCAATTTGATAGCGTGAGATATAATCTTGTAATTTCACTAATTGTGCCATTTTAAGGTCACTCCAATCTTACTCGCCCTAATATCTAAACTCCCTGACTACGTTTTTGAGGGTACTCAAAAACATTATCAATAGCTATTTGCATTCATTACATCGTCATTTGTTCTTTGATTTTAAATATGTAAACTTCAGGCTATGTAGTTAAATCATCATCTTATTTATTTTACATGACGTTCCAGAAGAAAACATCCATAATTTGTTCTATAGAAAAAGAGAACTACCCTAGTAGCTTGGGATAAAACCAAGTTAAGGTAGCTCTCTTGAAAGCGTAACTTATTTAGCATTAATGGAAAGCGGTAATTTCGCCTCAAATGCTTGCTGTAATTTTCGAGTCCATTCACCTGGAACTCCAGCACCAATTTTGTTACCATCGACATCGATCACCGGTGTTACTTCCGAAGATACAGATGATACAATTACCTCATCCATCGTTAATAAATCAGCCTTTGTCATCGGTTCTTCAATAACAGTTAGGTTAATCTCCGCAGCACATTTTAAAATAACTTGGCGTGTAATACCGTTTAAAATGAAGTTATTTGCAGGGTGTGTATAAAGCTTACCATCTTTAATGCCATAAACATTCGCTGATGAACATTCTGTTACGACATCTCCACGATGTAAAATAGCTTCATAGCAACCTTTTTCAGAAGCTTCTTGCTTTGCCAGTACAGCGCCTAGTAAATTTAAGGATTTAATATCACAACGTAACCAACGGATATCCTCTACAAAAGTAGCCTTAACACCTTTTTCAAAATTTTCATATGAACGCTCGCCAACTTTAACATTCCCTGTTAATACAGCTGGAACACTTGCATCTGGGAAAATATGATTACGAGAAGTTGTACCACGTGTAATTTGGAAGTAAACATGTCCAGTGTCTAAATTATTTGTCTCAATAAGTTCATGTAATAATTTGTGTAATACGTCTTTAGTATAAGGAATGACAAGACGAATTTTTTCGGCACTCGCATAGAAACGATCAATATGTTCTTGTGCTGTGAACATGTTGCCGTTATAAACTTTAATTACTTCATAAATGCCGTCACCAAATTGGTAACCTCTGTCTTCTGGGGATACTGCAATAGATCCTTCTTCAACGATTTGATCATTCCATAATGAATATGCCATGTTTCGCTCATCCTTTTCAGCTTTAAATTATTTGTTTCCTGCAAGTTCAACAATTGCTTCAGCGTAAATAGCTGTTGCTTTTATAAGATTTTCAATGACAACAAACTCATCTGCACGATGCGCTACGTCAGGTTCGCCTGGGAACAGCATACCGAATGCCACACCTTTTTTCATGACACGTGCATACGTACCACCACCTGTAGAAAGTAAAGGTGTTTCATAATCTCCTGTTTGACGTCTATAGATATCAGCTAAAGTCTGAATCAATGCATCATCCTCACTTACATAATGCGGCTTTGAATCATCTTGAATATCCAATGAAAATCCTTTAGCCACCGCTATACGTTGTGCTTCGGTAATTTTTTCATCAAACGGATAAGTGACTGAATAACGCATACTAATCACCATACTGCCACCTTTAGCTACATCAAAGCTCACAATCCCTGGATTTAATGTAGTTTTACCAGACATTTCGTCCTCAAATTGTAGTTCAAGCATGTTGCCATAATGATCTTGATAAAAAACATCTGCGGTAAAGTCGACAAATTGCTTACTTGCCTCTGTCGTCAACTCATGCTGTAAAAATGCTGCAAGATAAACAGCTGCATTGACCCCTTTTTCTGGTTCCATAGCGTGGGCTGCTTTACCTTTGATAGTTATTATATAGTGAGAACCCTCGATTAATAAAGAGCCTTCTAGCTGATTTTCGCTTAAATATGTGTGAAAATTCTGTTCGAATTGCGGAGAAACAAATTGCACTGTCGCTTCTGCAAAATCAGGTACCATATTTGGTCGCTTTCCAGCATTAAATAGTAATAGCTGTTCTTTCGTTGCATCACCAGTTTTATTTTGAGAGAACACTAGCTCTGCAATGCCTTTTTCTGCATTGATGAGTGGGAAATCCGCATCTGGCGCAAATCCAATAGTCGGCATTTCCTCGTGTTTAAAATAGTGGTCGACACAGCGGAAGCCTGTTTCTTCATCTGTACCAATAATCATTCGTACTCTTTTATCAAGCTGAATGCCTGCATCTTTAACAAGTTTCATAGCCATCCATGCTGCAATAGTTGGTCCCTTATCATCTATTGCACCACGGGCGAATAGTTTACCATCTGCAACAGTGCCACTAAATGGTGGGTATGTCCAATTTCTTTCATCACCAACAGGTACTACATCAACATGACATAAAATACCTAATAAATCTTCACCTTCACCCATCTGTATATGCCCTGCATAATTATCAATATTTTTCGTTTGCAGTCCTTCAGCTTGGCCCTTTGCTAATAACCATTCAAGAGCCTTTAATGGACCATCACCGAAAGGTACTTCAGTAGTGATCGTATTCTCATCGAGTACACTATTAATTTGCACAAGCTCCTGTAAATCTTGTATTAATTCATCTTGCCTTTCTTTTGCAGCTTGTAACCAATCCATACGATGTACCTCCTCCAATTTCATAACATTATTCTACTCTTTACACCTTAAATTACAATCATCTTTCTGACAACTGTTTTTACAATCTTCCTCTAACACTACCATATATAGCATGTTCTTCGCTTTTTTCCACAAAATACAGTATAAATTTTTTATTTAAATTGTAAATTTCCCTTGCATTCACTAGAAAATCAACTAGTTTTTCTATATAATAAAGTTATCAGAATAATTGTTCTGAATATAAAATTAGAAAAGGGGATGTCTAAGGCAGCTACTTATTAGCCTAAGTGCACTCCGCACATATTGTCGTCCGCTAGTCTTTGCCAAGAGAAATAAGATGAAGGAGTGGTTCATTTATGAAACCAACTACTGATCGAATGCTTAATCGTATTAAAGACGTGTACATGTTTATTTTAGACAAAGGAACCGTGTCTACACAGGATTTAGTCGAAGAGTTTAGTATCACTCCTCGCACCGTTCAAAGAGATTTGAACGTGTTAGCCTTTAACGATTTGGTGATGAGTCCAAGTCGAGGCAAATGGACAACGACGAAGAAAAAAGTAAAATTGACGTCTTAGTTTTTACGTTTAACACGTAAAGCATTTTGTATGGGAAAAGAATGACCTTTCGTCGTGGTCATTCTTTTTTTGTTGTCTTGTAATTGTTGATGCCCTCATCTATTCATCAATTATGCCTAATTGCGTCCGGAATCCACTTTGTGCTTTCATAAAGAGCTCTTCGGAACAGAAATCCCCCCGCCTTTTAATCCGTTTCACTTATATGGGGATTCCAGTTCATTTCTCTCCTCAATTTGCTAAGAATTACATGCATTTTTATAAATATTTTGTTCTTCAGCGTTATCCCTGTTTATTTTTTGACTATTTACAATTGCTCAACAATCCGTTAAAATCGAAACATTCTATATTTTGGAAGGAGGATTTTCTATGAAACTTCCCAAACTGTTCCATCCACTCGTTTGGATTATTTTAGGCGGAACTATTTTCACACGCATTGCAAGTTTTATGGCAATGCCCTTTCTAGCAATTTACCTACATAATGAAATTGAAGCCTCCCCTTTACAAATAGGTTTGACAATTGGTATTGCACCATTAATCTCCACTGTAGGAGGTTTCATAGGTGGTTATTTAACAGACCGATTTGGTAGGAAAAGAATCATTTTGCTTACTATTATTGTTTGGAGTATCGTGTTCTTCGGCTTTGCAATCGCACAGACTGTTTGGGTCTTCGTAGCATTAAACGCCTTGAATGGCTTATGTCGTTCCTTCTTTGAGCCTTCCACCCAGGCATTAATGATTGATTTTACTCCCGCTGACAAACGAAAAAGATTGTTTTCATTACGCTATACGGCGATTAACATAGCTGCGGTGATCGGTCCCGTTATCGGTGTTTATATTTCTCAATTATCCAGCCCAAGTATCCCTTTTATGCTGACAGGAACTATGTATATTATTTATGCTGTATTTTTATATTTCGTTTTAAATTGCTATAAAATGCAACAACAAAAAGCTGCAACACAAACAAAAATATTGCAAACCTTCACAATACTAATAACAAATCGTGTACTATTAAGTTTTATTTTTGGTGCAATTTTAATAAATATTGGTTACTCTCAATTTGATTCGACACTGCCACAAATCATTGAGCTCAAAATTGAAGACGGTACTAAGCTTTTTTCTCTACTCATTTCGCTAAATGCAGCAGTTGTGTTATTACTACAATTACCGATTAGTATACTATCTGAACGCTTTTCATCGGCAGCCACTCTATTAGTAGGAATCCTGTTCTTGGCGTTTGGTCTTTTATTATTCGGCCTCTCAAACAACTATCCGCTGTATATAATCGCTATGATTATATTTACGATTGGTGAGATTTTCGCCTTTCCAACTATGAATGTCATGATTGATGAAATTGCGCCTGATACACAAAAGGCAACCTATTTAGGAGCAGCCCAATTTAAAAATTTTGGGGGCTTTGTTGGGCCAATTATTGGTGGGTGGCTATTATCACATTATATGAATGCAACGTTTGCAGTCATCGCTGTTGTTGTTTTATGCAGTTGTCTATTTTATAGAATCAATTATGCCTCTGCATAATTGTGTCCGGAATCGGCTTTGTGCTTACTGCTAGATGCAGGTCAGTTAGCCGTTATCGTATGGATGCGATGATTTTAAGCTACCATCCTTTATTAACTCCTTTCCGATTTCGTGACATCCGCCAGGAGGCTTTGGGCCAACAAGATGTTGGTCACTCAGTCGTTGTGCCACAGGACGTGGCGTTTTTAGACTGAGTAGCTGACGCATTGCTTTCGCTACAAAAACCATCTGCTGAAAGAAGTTAAAACTTAAGCCGCTACAGTAACTAGACTTCAGACAAAAAAATCGCTCCATTTCTTTTAGCGAATCTCAAGCATTTGAAAAACTTGCTTGGACTCACTATTAGGAATGGAGCGAGCAATATTACAATTTATCCTTATAATTTTTAAGTGGTTTTAGCTTTCTTCATCAGCAGCAACCTCTTCATAACTGGAGTATTGGTCTTTACCAGCATTTTTCGATTGATATAATGCCTTATCTGCACGCTCAAATAAACTTCTTTCTGACTCATCCGGATGAATGCAAATGGCACCGCCCATACTGACTGAAAGTACAGACCATCTATCAATAGTGACTTTATCAACATACTTCAAGTGGCGAATTTTCTCCAAAATAGAATTCGCTATTTGCTGTATAGCTTCTTCCTTCGCGTCATACAAAACAACTGCAAATTCATCCCCACCGAACCTTACAACAAAGCCATTCCTTTCCACTTCTTGTTTTAAAATTCTTGCTGTTTCAATCAGGATTTTATCTCCTTCGCCATGTCCAAATCGATCATTTACTTGTTTAAAATTATCTAAATCTAGCAACAATAAACCAGGTTGATTCATCTTCCTTTTCCTTAATAACTTGTCCATTTTTCTAATATAGGTAGCACGATTATAGACATTTGTTAACGGATCGTATGTTGCAAGATGCATCGTTTTGGAAAGGAGTTTATTGATGACTAATAGCATTATGAAAGAAGTTACTAATGCAATACAAAGCAATAGCTGAAACTGCTTTGTATTTTTAGCTAGCGCCTTTAATTCTGTGAAATTACCATATTTCACAAACACAACCCTTTTAGAAGATTCCCCTCGAACCGTTTCTGCTTCGTATGGTAAAAAACGATACTTTTCAATATAGCCATTTTGAAACTCCTCTTGAAATTCCGTTGGCTGCATCGTTTTTCTTGCTAACTCAAAATGCTCTTGAAATTTTTTCGATTGATCTGTTACAGTTGTTTTACTGGCTTTAGAATAATCAAAGAAAACTCCCCCCGCATTTATCGTTTGTACCTCTAACAAATCAGCATATTTATCAATTAAATATTCAGATGTCTTTTCAAAGTTAAAAGTTTGGAACACAGGATTATCAAGTAAGTCTATACCTAACTCAAATAAATATTTGTTATCAGGTGTCGCTAAATAGCTAAATTTTCGATAGCCCCCTGTTGTTGTCGAAATATCTATGCCATCACTGTAGAATTCCCCGCTTGCTCGACGTTCATCTAGTAAAGCAGAAAAACGTATGCAGCATTTTGAAAAATTTAATCCTTTATCTTTTTCAAAAGTTGTATAAATTACAGTATTTGATTGATCGAGTATGTACACATCCATACCATGTTCGTTTTTAATCTTCTGCAAATCCCACGTCGCTATATCTGGATTTTCTCTATAATATGTAATTAGTTTCCGGAGTTCTTCTTCCATTTTGTCAGAGATATTCTTATCAAAATAATAATGGGCATTATCTACAGTTTGCATATCTGTCAGAATATGCTTTTCAATTAACTCTCTATTCAAGGCTTCTTGTTCTTCTATATCTGCCATTAGTATTTGCCTGTTGACATAAGAAATGACAGCAACCAGTACTAATGCAAAGACAATTAAAGATATTAATAATTTAATTCTCAGGTTTTTCATTAATTTGTCCTCTACTTAATTTCACCATCTTTTTTCTGAAAGATTTAGAGATTTTTTAGTACCATAGACTAAAAAGCTATTCATTGAAAGTTATATCATATTATACATTCACTATTATAAGTATGTATATTAAAATACCTCGATACTAATTGTCCTTAGCATCGAGGTATTCTTTAATCCCTATTCTGTAATCCGACTAACTCTTCAGCAGTTAACTCTCGATATTCACCTAATTCTAGATTGTCATCTAGCTTTAGGTTCCCCATCGACAGCCGCTTTAAATACGTTACACGTTTACCTACTGCCTCAAACATACGCTTCACCTGATGAAACTTACCTTCTTGAATCATTAACTCAATTTCTGATTGCTGAGCAGATTTTAATATGATGAGCTCTCCCGGTTTTGTTACATAACCATCGTCTAGCTCAACACCTTGAGCAAATTTCTCACAGTCTTCATCCGTGACAATACCTTCTATTTGTGCATAATAGACCTTTGGCACGTGCTTTTTTGGAGACAATAAATTATGTGCTAATATGCCATCATTTGTTAACAGCAATAACCCCTCTGTATCTTTATCTAAGCGACCTACCGGGAAAGGCTCGAAATGTTGAAGTAAAGGATCTAACAAATCAATGACGGTTTCATCCCGTAAATCTTCTGTTGCAGAAATAACTCCCGGAGGCTTATTCATCATAATGTATACAAATTCTGTATATATAACACGTTCACCAAAAACGGAGACATCTTGCTTTTCAGGGTCAACATGCAATGCTGCATCCTTCACATATGCACCATCCACTGTCACTGCTTTTTGCTTTAGAAGTTGTTTAACTTCCTTGCGTGACCCATAACCCATATTCGCCAGTAATTTATCTAATCGCATAATACCTCCTATTTCAATCCCAGTTTGTTCGTAATTCTTGTCAATCGTTCACCGAGTAATTTTTGTGCTAAACCTAAGCGTAAAGACAAATAGCCATATACGGCTACACCTACTCCAGCACAAATAACAGAATAAACTAATGCGGAGAATTTACCATCTACTGGTCCCATCAATAACTCTAAAAGTTTATGAACAATTAGTACACTTACCGCCATGGCCACTGTCAAACAAGAAATAAGCATCACACGACGTATAACCATTTCTGATCTATAGTTTAGTGTTTGTCGTAGCACAAATACATTGATGATAATTGATACACTATAGCCAATAGCTGTAGCAAGAATCGCGCCATCCGCCTCCATCCAACGAATTAAAGGAATATTAATGGCTAGCTTTACTAAAATACCAGATAATAAGCTAAAGACAATCCATTTTTGGAAATCAATGCCCTGTAAAAGAGCCGCTGTTACTTGGAACAATGCAAATAAAATTGCAACAGGTGCGTAATGGGCTAAAATTGTAGCCCCCATCTCACTTTCAGAATAGAGCATAAAGTATATTTCATTTGATAACAACGAAATTCCAACTACCGCTGGCAATGTAATAAAAATTAATATTTGATATGTCTTATCCATTGCATGTCGTAGTGATAAATATTCACCTTGCGTATAATATTTTGTAATCGTCGGTACAAGAGCCATCGAAAAACCTGTAGCTAGCATTACCGGAATAATGACAACCTTATGAGTTGTAAAGTTAATCATTGATAAATAACTATCTGTCACTCCCGCTAATCCGATTGATGTCATAGCTCCGTTAAATGTTAGCATATCTACTAATTGGAATAACGGATTAGCAACGCCTACAAACACCATTGGAATCGAATACGTAATAACTTCTTTATATATGTCGGACATTGGGAGCTGCTTAGACGTAACGCTTTGGCTGCGTAGTAAATCAAATTCAGGTTGGTATTTTTTCCAATAATAATAGAGTGTCAATAACCCACCAATTGCCCCGATAAATGCAGCAAATACTGCGAAGGAGATCGCCGTTTCTGGTTGCCCATTGAAAACTACTACAACTAAGAATGAACCACCTAACAACACAACAATACGAACAATTTGCTCCACTAACTGCGAAACTGCTGTAGGCTCCATTTTGTCATAACCTTGGAAAAACCCACGCCAAAGACTCATAAATGGCACAACAATTAATGCAAAGCTAACCCAGCGCATTACTGAGGCAATTTGCTCAATCGTAAATGCCTGCTCATCACTTTTAATAACAAGACCCGCTATTGGCTTAGCTAGTATAAAGAGAGCAATAAACGCAGCAACACCAGTAATCAGCATAATCATTATGCCTGATTTCATCAGCTTACGACCTGACTGGTAATCACCCGCTGCATTGTATTTAGAAACAAACTTGGATACAGCAATTGGCGCACCCGAGATGGCTATAGCCAGCATAATCGAATAGGGAATGTATGCATATTGATAGAGGGCAATATTCTCCTCACCCACAATCGCATAAAACGGAAAAATATAAATTAATCCGAGCACCTTCGATAAAAACATCCCCATTGTTAATATCGCAGTACCTTTCATTAAATTGGACATCATACCCATCCATTCATCGTAAAATCAAGATTTTCATTATCATAACACTTAGAAAAACACTTATTAAATAATTGCTGTAAAGACGCTTGCTTCGGTAGCATCCTATCTTTTTACAGGTATCTGAGTGGATTCCCTTGCTACCCGAGTACTTTTAAGCAATTCAGGGAAACTGTTTGATTTGCAAACGCTCTCACACACAATAGCCGTCTCCTGATAGCTTAATTTCACTGATCAACAATATTCAGCAAAACTACACGAAAAGTCAACATAACCAAATATTAAATAAGTAAACCAACTGTAATCTTAACATATTTATAGAATACCGACGCATAAATACATTAAAAAGTTCTAGAAAAACACAGCTCAATCAAAAAAAATATCGATTGTGTCCTCCTTGTGGAAAGTAGAAGCCTCAAAATAATCGGTGGAGATTTAGAAAACCTCCACCGATTAAAGTTACTTCTCTATTACATGTCTACGAAAAATTGTTTATACCATACTAAAAATACATAAGCTGTCCAAATATAACGTCCACGATTCGCTTGTCCTTCATAGTGCTCATCTAGATAGCCTACTAATTGCTTTGTATCAAAGAATTCATTGGCAAAGTCAGTTGTAAACATTTCTTTTACCATCTTGTAATACTTTTCTTCACGTAGCCAGTGACGAATTGGCACTGGGAAGCCAAGTTTTGGACGCTTTGCCCATTCTTCAGGTAGTTCCTGATGCGCAGCTTGACGTAGAACATATTTCGTATCAATGTCATTTACGCGGTATCTCGATGGAATGTTTTTCGCTAATTCCATCACTTCTTTATCTAAAAATGGTACACGTAATTCGATAGAATGAGCCATACTCATTTTATCTGCTTTTAATAAAATATCACCTGGCATCCAAAGATTTAGATCAAGATACTGCATTTTAGTAACATCATCATCACCTGGTACTTCATCGTAAATACGTTTTGTAATCGATTTTACAGATGGACCATTTTTATAGTCTGGTTTTAAGACATTTAATGCATCTTCTTCATCCCACACAACCGCTTCCCCAATAAAGCGTTCTTCTACTGTTTGACCACCTTTAACAAGGAAGTGCGTGTATTGATTTTTAGGTAACGCCTCTGCAATACCACGTAATGCTTTACGAATACCAAATGGGACTTTCTCATATTTTTGCATTTTGCCTGAGTTTTGATACCATGAGTAGCCACCAAAAATTTCATCTGCACCTTCACCTGAAAGTACAACTGTTACATCCTTTGAAGCTAACTCAGAAAGGAAATAAAGTGGTACTGAAGATGGATTCGATTGTGGCTCGTCCATATGCCACTGAATTTTTGGTAATGCTTCAAAACACTCATCAGCTGAAATATATTTACGCTCATTTTGAATATCTAATGTATCAGATAAATCTTTTGCTAAATTTGTTTCATTAAACATATCCTCGTAGTCAGAGAAACCAACAGAGAAGGATTTATCAGGGCGTAATAATGAAGTAATATAACTTGAATCAATACCACCTGATAAGAAAGAACCAACCTTTACATCACTTATTTGATGCGCATCTACTGATTCTCTTACTGTCGTACGAATTTCTTCTACATATTTTTCAATTGGAGCTTCTTTTGCATGGAATTTTTTATCCCAATACTGCACAATTTTCTTTTGCCCATTTTGAATAAGCATATAGTGTGCTGGTTGTAATTTGTATACACCTTTAAAGAACGTTTCGTCCATTGAAGAATATTGGAACGTCAAATAAGGACGTAGCGCATCTTTATTTAATTCTTTAATAAATGATGGGTGTGGTAAAAATGATTTAATTTCTGAACCGAAAATAAAAGTACCATCTGTTGTGTTTTCTGTATAATACAGTGGCTTAATACCAAAGCCATCACGAGCGATGAATTGTAAATCATTCTTTTTATCCCAAATACAGAATGCGAACATTCCGCGAAGCTTTTTGACAAATTCTACTCCGTATTCAACATAACCATAAATAATAACTTCACTATCAGAGTGTGTTTTAAAGTTGTGACCTTTTGCAATCAAATCAGCACGTAACTCTTGGAAATTAAAAATTTCCCCATTAAATACGAGAACAATATTACCATCCGCACTATATAACGGCTGATTCGCCACGTCTGATAAGTCGATAATACTTAATCGACGGAATCCTAAAGTTACTTTATCGTCACTGTGAATCCCGCCACTGTCTGGTCCACGGTGAATAATTGTATTCATCATATTTTCGATCGTTTGATGATGATCGATCACATTTGTTCCATTAATATAGCCTATAAATCCGCACATTCTATTTTTCACCTCATAATTTAGTGCATAACCTTTACCATAATAGCATGAAAAGACATTCATTTCATGCAGACAATACAGATAAAGCAAAACTTTCATCAGTGAGGTTATTCTACACTGATTATTCATTCAACTAACTAGCGCTTTATCTCTCAATTATACTTGAATTTTCCATCTAAACTTTACACATGTAAGCTATTCACCATAACGTAGGGTTAATTTCCGTTCCGACTGAGCGCTTTGTCGCTGACGCTTTGCTTTCGCGCAGAGCAGAGCTTCCTGGGGGCGTCCGATGAGCCGCTTCGCTTCGCTGCAGGGTCTCGGGGTAACAGATGTTTTTTGCGCGAAAGCGAAGCGACAGCAGCAAGATGTTTTTTGCGCGAAAGCGAAGCGACAGCAGCAAGATGTTTTTTGCGCGAAAGCGTAGTGCTAACGTAGCGGCAGCAGAGGGTTTTGTTTGTGCGAAAGCGCAGCGACAGCAACAGCACCGATGTTGGTCATGAAGGCGTTATCACAGGACGTGATGGTTTTAGCCTTCGTTCCTCTAGCGCTAATCCCCAAGGAGTCGCCCAGTCTCCACTACAATCAACTTATATAGCATACGTTTAACAAACGCATATCTCAAGGTTTCGGAAATAACTCTACATTAAAGTAGAAGATAAAGCATTATAAAATACTTTTGTGTTATTTTCAATGTGAAAGAAGCCCCTCTATATAGACTTCATGTATAATAGGAAAGATTCCTAATTTGAAGAGAAAGTGAGTTTTAATATATGTACGATGTTATCGTTATCGGTGGTGGCCCATCAGGTTTAATGGCCGCTGTCGCTGCTGGTGAGCGTAAAAAGAAAGTACTATTACTAGAAAAAGGGACAAAGCTCGGTAAAAAATTGGCCATTTCTGGCGGTGGTCGTTGTAATGTTACCAATCGTTTACCTGTAGAAGAAATAGTCAAGCACATACCTGGAAATGGTCGTTTTCTTTACAGTCCTTTTACGGTTTACAACAACGAAGATATTATCGCATTTTTCGAAGGACTTGGCGTTGCATTAAAGGAGGAAGATCACGGGCGTATGTTCCCCGTTTCTAATCGTGCTCAAGATGTGGTCGATGCACTTATTCGTCAACTTCAGCGGCTACATGTTGAAGTACGCTTAAACACACCAGTTAATAAACTTCTAATGGATGAGGACAAAATTCTCGGTGTACGCCTTACAGATGGTACTGAAATTCGCAGTGAAGCCGTAATCGTTGCAGTTGGTGGAAAAGCTGTTCCACAAACAGGTTCGACAGGAGATGGTTATCCATGGGCAGAACGTGCTGGTCATACAATCACAACACTTTTCCCTACTGAGGTTCCTGTTATATCAAAAGAGGATTTTATTCAAGCTCGCGAACTACAAGGGCTAGCGTTACGAGATGTAGCTGTTTCTGTCTTAAACAAAAAGGGCAAGGTACTTATAACCCATCAAATGGATATGCTATTTACGCATTTCGGAATAAGTGGCCCTGCTGTGTTACGCTGTAGTCAATTTGTTGTTAAAGAGTTAATGAAAACAGGTTACGAGCCTGTGACAATGCGTATTCAAACACTCGTTGATTATAATGAAGAAACGTGCCTGCAATATTTAAACAGACTTATTAAAGAAGATCCTAAAAAAGCAGTGAAAAATGTTTGGAAAGGAATTGCGCCTGAACGCTGGTTGTTATTTTTATGTGAACGCGCGGATATCGATGTACAAATGACAGGCATTGAATTATCACAGGAAAAAATTCGCAACTTAGCTAGACTACTCGTCAATTTCACAATGTCGGTTAGTAGTACGCAGTCTCTTGAAAAAGCATTTGTCACTGGGGGTGGAGTTTCTGTTAAAGAGATTGAACCAAAGACAATGGCCTCGAAGAAAAAGGATGGGTTATTTTTCTGCGGAGAAATCCTTGATATTCACGGCTATACAGGTGGCTATAATATAACGTCTGCACTCGTTACAGGACGTATCGCAGGGATGAATGCAGGAATGTAAGATTACTGTATCGGGGGCTTTTATCAGCGGACTTTCGGGAGTTATCGGCGATTTTTAGGTCTTTTATCAGCGATTTCCCGCAAGTTATCAGCGATTCCGGACTTTTATCAGCGATTTCCCACAAGTTATCAGCGATTCCAGGGCTTTTATCAGCGATTTCCCGCAAGTTATCAGCGATTCTAGATCTTCTATCCATTAAAAAGAAGCTGGGACAAAAAGAAAAAATGTTAGACCGATTGTATTGGTCTAACATTTTTTTGATTCAGGAAGGAACAACCTACTCACTGAAGCGAAAAAGTTACTATCTTTTTTCGCTATTATTCAAAATAATAGCGTTTTGTCCCAGCTTCCTTTTTAGCTTTCTTTAGTCACATACACTTCCTCAAACGGTTGAATAATGACAAAGCCTTCACCTGAGAAAGCCATTTGAATGGACTCACCGCTCCCACGACCGATAAACGTACGGAAGCTAATATCTGTTTTAAATTCTGGTTTCAAATTGCCTGACCATGCTACTGTTGCATGTGGGTCCGTATAAACCGTTTCACCAGGTTTCACTAGCAAGGTAAGCGGTTCAAAATGAGTTGTAATAGCGACCTTCCCTTTTCCTTGTAACGTTACATTAAACAACCCACCTGACATGACTCCAGCCATTTTACGCATTAATTGAATATCCCATTCTATACTCGGTTCAAATGCAAGTAAGTCATTACCATTGACACAAATACTTTCACCCTTTAAATCGAAGATTGTTACTTTTTTTCCTTGATCGGCTAAGTACAGTCGCCCTTTCCCATTCGCTTTCATAAGTTGTGTACCTTCGCCTGTTAATGCCTTTTTAAACATTTTACCTAATCCATGCTCCAACACACGCTCACGCTCAAACTTAATATCGCCTATGTAGGAAATCATTGCGCCCATTTTTGACCATACTTCACCATCTAGATTGACCTCTAATACACGTTCAGTTTCTAACTCGAAATATTCATTTTCGTTGTCGTCCTGTTGTGTTTTATTGACAAATTCATCTAATGAAAATTTACCCATTCCAATTCCTCCCTTTTTTATCTTATATACGTTTAAACTAATGAAAAGATTCAATTCATTTTAATTCCTCTTGAATTTCGCACTCTAACTAAACTTACAAACTTATGCATTAACGGTTGTTCCTAAATATTTCTGACAAATACATCCCCATTTTTAGGTCCCCATTAAAGATTAATTCATGAGCCTTGCATTTACTTTTCGTTGCAAAAATTCTCTTTTGGTAGCGAAATCACTTTATTTCCTGTAATGATATTGACATCAGACAACAGCTGTTATACATTAAAAAAAGATTAATCAAGTGTTATATAACAACTGCTACAAAAAAAGACCATACAAGCGTCATGTGCGAAATGACACTCATATGGCGAATACTTTCAAGTGCGAATTGAAAGTAAAATTTATCGTGTAGCAGAGACGTCTCCAACCTTTTGAGAAGCTTCTTTTAATGCAGTTTGTTTACGTACATCGGCACGTAAAGTTATTGAAATTATTAATGAGGCTGCAATTAATCCTGTAAACACATAGAATACTGGAATATAGCTTCCATAAGCATTTTTAATTGCGCTTACTAAAAGTGGTCCAAAAACTCCACCTAATGACCATGTTGTTAATAAATAACCATGAATAACACCAAGTTGCTTCGTACCGAATAAATCACTTGCAAATGCAGGTAAATTCGAGAAACCTCCACCATAGCAACTAACAACTAAGAAAATAAGTGCTTGGAAAATAATAGCGTTTGTTGTATATGGTAAGACGATAAATGTAACTAGCTGTATGATAAAGAAAATTACAAAGACGTTCGAACGACCAATATAGTCAGACACAGCAGCCCATACTAAACGACCACCACCATTAAATAATCCCATTACTCCTACCATTGCTGCGGCTCCCGCAACTGATAATCCTACAATTTCCTGAGCCATTGGAGATGCAACAGAAATCATCATAATACCTGCTGTTACGTTTACTAAATGCATCGCCCATAGCATCCAGAAATGCTTAGTTCTTACAGCTTCACGCGCTGACATGACAGCTAAATCTTTTTTCACAACTTCTTTACCATTGTTTGCAGCAGCCTTCATATTCGCTGGCATATAACCAGGTGCAGGCGGCACTATATATAAAGCCCCTAAAATCATTAACGTGAAATAACTTGCCCCTAAAATGAAGTACGTTGTAGAAATCCCCACAGCCTCCATTAAGTTAGCTGCGACAGGCGCTGTAATGAGTGCCCCTGATCCAAACCCAAGTACAGCCATACCTGTTGCCAAACCACGACGGTCTGGGAACCATTTAACTAATGTCGATACAGGTGAAATATAACCAATACCCATACCCAATCCACTTAGTAAACCATATGTTAACCAGTACATTGTTACGGAATCCATTTCAATCGCTAGACCAGCACCAGCTTGTCCTGCCCCAAATAGAACAGCTGCTATCATTGCAGATTTACGTGGCCCCATTTTCTCTACTAAGCTACCAAATAATGCTGCGGAAGAACCCGCAAGCCCCATCATTATTGTAAAGGCAACCGTTACGTTTGTTTCACTCCATCCCATCTCTGTGACAATCGGTAGCTTATATACACTGTATGCATATGCTCCACCGATCGAAAGATGAATAGCGATTGCGGATAATGCAATTAACCATCTATTTTTATTCATAAATTCTCTTTTCTCCCCTCTTTTGCTACCTGTGAAAGTTTTATGAACGTCCATGTAAAACAATTTACCATTTAGAATTATTCAAATGCAAGATGTTTTTCAAAAAAATATTATTTCCCCAAAAAGTTTTTTATTTTTCACCCTTGTTATATTACATCGAAAACCCTACAACCTCTAAGTAAATAGCTGTTTATTAAAGGAAAACCACAACACTTTTTAGCTAATATTACTTTTCCACACTATTACCGCAGCTCATAAAAATTATTCTAATATAATTAAATTTGTGCATATTTTCACATTCAAACAATGTATAGTTCATATTTTTCTGACTCACTTATTTTTTTCGCCCTTCTCATAAATCATAATCGAATATCAAATAGGTAGAAATATTAAGAATAAAAGAGAATTTTAAAACCTAAACAAAAGAAATTTACCACACAAAAAGAAACCAAAAAATTATATTAAATGATATTTTTAACTTTTATTAAATTTCCACTTCAATAAACCAAATCCATATTGTGCATATTTCAAGTTAGATGATCAGTACCTATTCATTTTTATTATTCAAATATATATATTTTCTTTCAATAGGAATTGTGTCATCCTTATTTAACAATGGCTAGTGATGTTATTTAAACCTAAAAGCAACTATTCCAATTAGTTTTCATCAAATACATTTGTTATAGCGCGCAAGTGAAAATTTTACTTTTTAACTAATATTGGTTCACTACTACAACGATGGTTATTGTCGTATCGATATCCCAGTTGGTTTCAGTATAAAAGAAAAAAGTGCCCAAATTTTGGACACTTTTTTCATGATTATTTAACTACGATGTTAACAAGCTTGCCTGGGATAACAATGATTTTTACTAAGTCTTTGCCTGCCATATACTCTTGTACTTTGTCATCTGCAAGTGCTACTTTTTCGATTTCCTCTTTTGAAGCATCTTTTGCTACGATGATTTTGGCACGTACTTTGCCGGCAACCTGAACTGCGACTTCCACTTCATCATCAACAAGTTTAGACTCGTCATATGTTGGCCATTGCTCATATGAAAGTGTTGTATCATGACCTAATAGCTGCCATAGTTCCTCCGCAACGTGTGGAACCATTGGAGCTAGCATCTTCACAAAGCCTTCTGCGTAAGCTGTCGGAATAACATCCGCTTTGTAGCAGTCGTTAATGAATACCATCATTTGTGAAATAGCTGTATTAAAGCGAATACCTTCATAATCCTCTGTCACTTTTTTTACAGTTTGATGGTACGATTTTTCAAGTGTTTTATCATCAGAAGCTTGGATTTTCGCTGCGATTGTTCCACCTTCTTCATTGATAAATAGACGCCAAATACGATCTAAGAAGCGACGTGCTCCGTCCAAACCATTTGTTGACCATGCAACAGATGCTTCAAGTGGACCCATGAACATTTCATAGAGACGTAAAGTATCAGCACCGTGTGAAGAAATGATTTCATCAGGGTTCACAACATTACCTTTTGATTTAGACATTTTTTCATTACCTTCACCAAGAATCATCCCTTGGTTAAATAATTTATGGAATGGCTCTTTCGTGTGTACAACACCTAAATCGTATAGTACTTTGTGCCAGAAGCGAGCGTATAGTAAGTGTAATACAGCATGCTCAGCCCCACCGATATAAATATCAACTGGTAACCAGCGTTTTAGTAACTCAGGGTCTGCAATTGCTTCTTTATTTGTTGGGTCAATATAACGTATGAAGTACCAGCTAGAACCTGCCCATTGTGGCATCGTGTTCGTTTCGCGACGACCTTTTTTGCCTGTTTCAGGGTCAACAACATTTACCCATTCAGAAATATTTGCTAGTGGAGATTCACCAGTACCTGAAGGTCGAATATTATCTGTTTTTGGTAGCACTAATGGTAATTCGGATTCTGGTACTGGCGTCGTTGTACCATCTTCCCAATGAATCATAGGAATTGGCTCTCCCCAGTAACGTTGACGAGAGAATAACCAGTCGCGAAGACGGTAAGAGATTTTCTTCTCCCCTACGCCTTTTTCCTCAAGCCATTCAATTGCCTTAGCAATACCGTCCTCTTTGTTTAAGCCATCAAGGAAGTCAGAGTTAATGTGCTTACCATCACCTGTGAATGCCTCTTTGCTTATGTCGCCGCCTTCAAGCACAGCAGTAATTTCTAAGCCAAATTCTGTTGCGAATTCATAGTCACGTTCATCATGTGCTGGAACTGCCATAATTGCGCCAGTACCGTATGATGCTAATACGTAGTCCGCAATCCAAATCGGCATTTTTTTGCCGTTAATAGGATTAACTGCGTAGGCACCAGTAAATACGCCAGTTTTTTCTTTCGCTAAATCTGTACGCTCTAAATCAGATTTCATTTTTACTTTTTCTAAATAAGCTTCTACAGCTTGGCGTTGTTCAGCAGTTGTAATTTGCTCCACTAATTTATGCTCAGGCGCAAGAACACAGTATGTAGCACCAAATAATGTATCAGGACGAGTTGTAAACACTGTGAAGTTTTCATCTGTACCATCAATGCTAAATGTTACTTCTGCACCCTCAGAGCGACCAATCCAGTTACGTTGCATATCTTTAATAGACTCTGGCCAATCAACTTCCTCTAAGTCGTCGATTAAACGATCTGCATAGGCAGTAATTTTAAGCATCCATTGCTTCATCGGACGACGTTCTACTGGATGACCACCACGCTCTGACTTTCCATCAATAACCTCTTCGTTTGCAAGTACTGTTCCAAGTGCTGGGCACCAGTTTACAGCCACTTCATCTACATACGCTAAGCCTTTTTTATAAAGTTGGATAAAAATCCACTGTGTCCATTTATAATATTCTGGGTCTGTAGTGTTAATTTCGCGATCCCAATCATAGCTAAATCCTAGCTCTTGAATTTGACGCTTAAATGTCGCAATATTTTTCGCTGTAAATTCTGCTGGGTCATTCCCTGTATCAAGTGCATATTGCTCTGCTGGTAAACCAAATGCATCCCACCCCATTGGATGTAGAACATTATAGCCTTGCATACGTTTAAAGCGTGAAAGGATGTCTGTCGCTGTATAACCTTCCGGGTGTCCTACGTGAAGACCTGCGCCTGATGGGTATGGGAACATATCTAACGCATAAAATTTTGGTTTATCCGTTTCATTTTCAGTTTTGAAAGTTTTATTATCGGCCCAATATTGCTGCCACTTTTTTTCGATTTGTAGATGATTAAAACTCACGATTTTTCCTCCTTCGAATTTGTAATATTACTCTTCATAATAATTGACAAAATATTTAAAAAATAAAAAAACTCGCCCCTTTCTGTAGAAAGGGACGAGAGAATTCGTATCTCCCGCGGTACCACCCAAATTAGTGATCACACTCGGCTTTAGCTTCCTTAACGCGGAAGGAACGGCACGCGTTGTTTCACGCGGGCAGACTCAGAAGGCGAGTTCAATTTGCTTTCCTACTAGCTCCCACCAACCGCTAGCTCTCTTAAAAGAAACACAAATTTACTATTCCTCATCACTGTCTTTTCATGTATTGCATTTATTCTAATGGAAAGTACTGAAAAGCACAAGGCTTTGTTTACATACTACCCATTATTGAACAATTCAATCCTTAAAGGTAGCAATACCCGAAATACATTGTGTCCATAGAGCTCGCATTATTTTAAATTATGAGAAAGCTCCGTAAAAATAACCCCTAGCGCATATGCACCAGCATCCGGATATCCTAGGCTTCTTTCACCAACTGTACCCGCACGACCCATTCGAGCAACAATTTCTTTTGTATATTCCGCTCCTTTAACAGCAGCCTCTGCCCCGTTTTCAAAAGCTGTTTTAATATCCGTACCAGCTGCAGCGCTTTCTAACCAAGCATTTACACAAGGTACAAACGCATCTACAAGCGTTTTATCGCCTACCTCTGCTCCTCTTCCGAAAGAGCGCTCACCGACAGACTGTATACCTTTTAGTGTAGCTTGTAACATTTCAGCAAACTCTCCGACTGTTAATGCCATTTTTTCTTCTACAGCTTTACTTGCAGCTCGGAAAGCTCCGCCCCAAATCGGACCAGAAGCTCCTCCGCAATGTTCCATAATTATCATCGAACACGCATCCAGGAAAGTTCCAATATTTAAATGTTCTTGATTTAGAATCGAGCTCCATCCTCGTTTCAATTGCTTAAATCCTTTAGCGACACTCATCCCGAAATCGCCATCACCTGCATGGGTATCCAATTCGCAGAAAGGCACTTCGTTCTTGATAATAATTTCGCTCATTTTATCTACGAGATAAATTATATTGTTTAATGTGATTACCTCATTTTTGATGATAGCGTGTTCTTCCTCTGTTTCCGTCTCAAAAAAAACTCGCTTCTCTTCTACGTGATCATTAATATCTACGTATTCTACACTCTCAACCGGTCCATCTACCTTAAATGCAGGCGTATTACATTCTTTCGATAGTAATGCTTTCAGCTCATCATCTAGTTTCATTACTGTTAGAGAAATCCCAGCCATATCAATACTTGTCATGTAATTGCCGACAAACGTTCTATTGATTCGAATATTACTTTTACTCAACTCTCTAGTAACTGCATTGTTAAACAGATAAAGTTCTTGCAGAGGTGTACCACCAAATCCATTTATTAGGATAGCAATTTCATCCTCTTCAACTAGTCCTAAATCTTTCATAAGGTCATTTGTCATGCGGAAGGCTAATTCATCTGCGGTCATCATTTTTTCACGTTTTCTTCCTGGCTCTCCATGAATACCGACACCATATTCCATCTCATCTTCACCCAATTTGAAAGTTGGTGATCCACTAGCTGGCACCGTACAGGAAGTTAGTGCTAGACCAATTGTTCGAACATTTGCCGCTGCTTTTTCCGTCACAGCTTTGACCTGCATTAAATCCATACCTTCTTCTGCAGCTGCACCAGCGATTTTATGTACCAACACAACTCCCGCAACACCGCGTCGTCCTACTGTATAAAGACTATCTTCTACTGCAATATCATCATCTACGCGGACATACTCTACTTGAATGCCATCCTCAGAAGCTAATTGAGCACCATTTTTAAAGTTCATAATATCTCCGCTATAATTTTTAATAATAAGCAGTGTACCTTTTTTGCTAGCTGTTGCTTTAATTGCTTGATATACCTGTATTTGTGAAGGAGAAGCAAAGACGTCACCGCATACTGCAGCGTCCAACATCCCTTTTCCGACTAACCCCGCATGTGCCGGTTCATGTCCACTACCGCCACCGCTAATTAAAGTTACCTTATTCTCATTCATTTCTTTTTTCTTAATTACTTTATATATTTTTAACAACTCAAGTTCTGGATGAGCCATAACCATCCCATTGCACATTTCCATAACGAGTGTTTCAGGTGAATTCATAATTTTCTTCATTTTTATTCCTCCTCTGTAAGCTTTGTTACATTCTTTGCAGCCTATTTCGTATCCATACTTCTATAATTATTCACAGGAGATTCCTGCTATGATATGATTCCTATTATTTGAAAGCATATTCTTAATGATTATAGTAAAATGAAAGCGTTTTATCGTAGAAGGACAAAATGAACAATTTGCCTAAAGACACTCACCCTTCATTAACGAATATAATTGCGGGGATGACTATAATGACCTCTCAGGCAGTTCATCTCCCACCTAACTTCTTTGCTTTCGCTAGATTTTGAGGTAGGAGACTTGTACCTAATGCTTCGCTTTCAATAAGATAAATTACTGCCCGTTAGGTTGGGATAAAGTGAAATTTTAATCGGTGGGGATTCTTCATCCCCACCGATTAGTCTTCACCAATCAGGCAGCTAGGGGCAGTTACTTTATTTACTGTCCCTTTATCGCGAGATAATTCCTGACATTCACGGAAAGCAAAGTGCTTACACCCGATACATTTATTTATATCTAAATAGCTTAAAGCTTTATTAATTGCTTCTCCTGTATGCGGATAGAAATTATCCTCACCAATCTCATCATATAAGCCATTGTTTTGTAATGCTAATTTCAATTCATCTTGAACACCTGTAACTAAAATAGTTTCACCCCGGGCTTTAAAATTCCGGACGAAATTACCAAAATATGTCTCACCTGTTGTATCCAAAAAGGGCACTTTACTCATACGTAATATCAAAACTTTTTTTTGTTGTTGAACGGAACCTACAATTGCCTCCTCAAAATTTTGAGCTGCGCCAAAGAAAAGAGGACCCTCAATTGTATAAATACTAATTTGTGGACAGTCACGCTTCTGATGAACTACATGTGATTGTACCTTCCCACTCTCTTTCGAATGATCCGGTAATACCTTTGTTACTACAAGCTTTTCGCTCATACGCTTTGCAAATAATACAACGGCTAACACAAGCCCCACCTCTACAGCTAATGTTAAGCTTGTGAAAACAGTCAGTAAAAACGTAATCATCAAGACCAGGGAATCTCCTGATTTCAATTTAAGGATATGCGCAAAATGTTTTTGCTCACTCATATTCCAAGCTACAACCATTAAAACTGGCGCCATACTAGCCAATGGGATATGTGAAGCAACTGGTGCTAATAATAATAAAGTGACTAATACAAATACGCCATGGATAACACCTGACATTGGTGATGCTGCACCTGTTTTAATATTTGTCGCAGTACGGGCAATAGCACCCGTTGCAGGAATCCCCCCAAATAAAGGCGTTACAATATTAGCAATCCCTTGACCAATAAGTTCTCGGTTACTATTATGTTTTGTATTTGTCATCCCATCCGCTACTACCGCTGATAGAAGGGATTCAATTCCACCAAGCATAGCAATCACAAATGCTGGGCCAATAAGTAGCTGAATTCGCTCGAATGTGATTTCTGGAATTGCAAAATCCGGTAATGTATTTGGAATTACTCCATAGGCTGTTGCTATTGTGGCCACTTGTCCAGAAAAAAAGAACGTTGCAACAAGTGTAGAAACAACAATGCCTGCTAACGCCGCAGGTACTTTAGGTAAAACTTTCGGTGTAATTAATATAATGACAAGACTAATAATTGCCGTTAAAACACTATAAAAACTTGTAGTATTAATATGCGTAACAATTTCTTTTATATTGTCAATAAAATACTCATGATTTTTAACATTTTTCAAACCCAAGAAATTGGCAATTTGACCTGTAAAAATACTAACAGCAATTCCAGCTGTAAAACCTATCGTCACGGGACGTGGGATAAATTTTATTAATGAGCCTAGTTTAAAAATACCCATTAAGCACAACATAACCCCGGCCATTAATCCAGCAATTAGTAAGTTTTCATAGCCATACGAAATGACGATCCCTAGCAGAATTGGCACAAACGCCCCTGTAGGTCCCCCAATTTGATATTTCGACCCACCAAAAATAGAAATAAGTATACCAGCAATAAAAGCTGTATATATGCCATACTCGGGTTTAACGCCTGACGCAATGGCAAAGGACATTGCAAGTGGTATTGCCACAATCCCGACAATAATCCCTGATATTAAATCTTTCTTTAAGTGATGAATAGAATACCCTTCATATCTCCCCGTAAACAGTGACTTCATCTATAAATCTTCCCTTCAAAAAGGTAAATGTTTCATAATAAACGCTACATATCCTCTTCATTTTCGTTAATAGCCATCTCTTCTAATCTTGTAATTGTATTTATTAAGTGATTGTTGAAAATATCCTTTGCTATACTAAGTAATTCAACAATCATCGGATCACTTAAAGAATAGTAAACTTTTTTACCCTCTTTCATCCCATACACGATATTTTTCCCTCGTAATACACTTAATTGCTGAGAAACAGCTGAGCCCTCTTTTTCTAAGCAGCTTTGAATCTCGTTGACACTTTTTTTACCATCAACTAGTAATTCCAATATTCTGATTCGTAATGGATGTGCTAAAGCTTTAAAAAAATCTGCCTTAAATTGTTGTAAGCTCTCTTCCACATAGATCCCTCCACGGAACTTCATCTTTACATATTCAAATATTTGAATATGTATGATTGATTCTACGCTACAATATCTTTACTTTCAAGAGTAAACATTAAAAAACGAGCAAAAAACGTGTCTCCCACACAGTTTTTGCTCGTTTCCGGAATTTTTTTGTTAAATTTAACCTATTGATCTGTCACTGTTTTATTCTTTCGTAAAGGATAATCATAGATAAGACATGGAATAATCGCAAACAATACTATAATTACTAGGATTAATACGAGTACAATCATGCCAAACTGATCGACCATAATACCACCAAATAGAGGACCTATCATACGACCTGCTGTTGCCGCACTATTGATAATCCCTTGATAAAAGCCCTGACGTCCTTTTGGTGCAAGCTGATTGGCGATGGTAGGTAAAGCGGGCGTATAAAACATTTCGCCAAACGTTAACACAACCATGGCGGCAGCAAACATTTTAAAATCACTAGCAAAGGCAATAATTCCAAAAGATAACGCGATAAGGACAATACCAAATACTAATTGTCGCTTCAATTTATTTTCCCAACGCTTCACTAATGGTGCAATTAACGACTGCCCTAAAACAATAAGCAGGCCATTAATAGTCCAAAGTAAGCTGTACTGTTTCAATCCTAATCCTAGATCTTGCGTATAAGAAGAAATAGTTGCGCTCCATTGTGAATAAGCTAACCAGCATAGCACAGAGGATGAACTTACAATTAATAATGCATAAAACGGTGCTTTATTAATAATTCGTTTACTTTCACTTACTACATTTTTCGGTGCAATGCTACCTTCTTCTAATCGCTTAAAAGTAAATAACGCTATAAAAAAGAACAAAATATACATGACTAAGTTGACCTTAAATACATAGTCAAACTGGTAATCAGCAACAACCCCGGCAAGTGCAGGTCCAATTGCCACTCCTAAATTTTGAGCTAAATAAATGGCGTTAAAGGCCTTCCGTCCACCCTCAGGCCACGCAGTTCCAGCTAAAGCAAACATTCCAGGGAATACGATACCTCCACTAAAGCCAAGTATCGTTAAGAACCATACATAATGTGGCCATCCGTGCCAAATCGTTAAACCAATTAATGAGGCAATCGGCAAAAGAATGCCAAACATTATTGATTTATAGCCCCCTATTCTATCAAATAAATAACCACCTAATAGATTTCCCAATACGCCAGCAGCAGAATTCAACATCAACACAAAGCCAGCCATCGCAAGCGACTTCCCTAAATGATCGTGCAAGTAAATGGCGTTTAAAGGCCATAAAAAAGAGTTGCCCGTTGTGTTCACAAGCATTCCGATAATTAAAAACCACACACTTTTTGGCATAGAATGACCTCCATTATTTCGATACTCTAAATAGTTAGTTTATGTTGAAAAATACAAAAGCACAAGAAAAATAATTTTACTCTTTTTACATAGACTTAAGAATGCTTTTAATGCAGGTGTTTTTAGTGTAGGTTACGTAAAGCCCTCTATGATTTGCGCTTGTGGATGTCCTTTTCGCTCAGCTATCACCACGATTCACTCCGGTCATTATCCTTTTCGCTCGGCTACCACCATGATTCGCTCCGGTCATTATCCATCGCTCGGCTACCCCATCCATTTGCACCAGTCGTCTTATTTTTTCGCTCAGCTCTCCCAGTATTAAATAGTAAAGTCCTTAATAATAAATTCTTACCTCATGACGGAACCATTGACACATGATAAAATATAGTGTTAGAGGAGTGAAATAAATGACAGAAACAAACTTTCCTTTTCCTTCAGACGGGAAAAGATATTATACATGGAATCGCTATTTACGTGAGCAATTTGGTCATAAAGTTTTTAAAGTAGCGCTTGATGCAGGTTTTGACTGCCCAAACCGTGATGGTACAGTTGCCTTTGGAGGCTGTACGTTTTGTAGTGCAGCAGGTTCTGGTGATTTTGCCGGCAACAAAGTGGATCCGATCGAGGTGCAATTTGCTGAAATCCGTGACAAAATGCATCAAAAATGGAAGGACGGCAAATACATGGCCTATTTCCAGGCATATACAAATACACATGCACCACTACCAGTATTAAAGGAAAAATTTGAGGCAGCTCTGGCCCAAGAGGGTGTTGTTGGATTATCCATCGCAACTCGCCCAGACTGTTTGCCAGATGATGTTGTCGAGTATTTAGCTGAATTAAACGAACGCACATATTTATGGATTGAACTAGGACTTCAAACTGTGCATGAAAAAACAGCAAATCTCATAAATCGTGCCCACGATTATGCAACATATGTAGAAGGTGTTGAAAAGCTACGGAAGCATGGTATTCGTGTATGCTCGCATATTATTAATGGCCTTCCTCTTGAAGACTATGACATGATGATGGAAACTGCTCGCGAGGTAGCAAAGCTTGATGTACAAGGCATTAAAATTCATTTACTGCACCTTTTAAAAGGCACACCTATGGTTAAGCAATATGAAAAGGGTATGTTAGAATTTTTAGATCAGGAGGTTTACACAAAGCTAGTAGCAGATCAACTTGAAATTCTACCACCAGATATGGTTATTCATCGTATCACAGGCGATGGACCAATTGATTTAATGATTGGTCCGATGTGGAGTGTTAATAAATGGGAAGTATTAAATGGAATTGATGCTGAACTTGAACGCCGCGGAAGCTGGCAAGGGAAATTTTATAAAGCTGAGGTTGTGAAATGAAGCTACAACGCGTTTTACAATATGCTCAACAGCTAATAAAGGATACAGTTGCCGATGGAGATACTGTGGTGGATGCAACTGCAGGAAACGGCCATGACACATTGTTTTTAGCACAACTTGTCGGTGATGAAGGTCAAGTCTACGCCTTTGATGTTCAAAAGAGCGCAGTCGATGCAACTCTCCATCGGCTTTTAGATAATGGCTTAGAGCATCGTGCACTTGTTTTACACAGGGGACATGAAGAAATAGCCAAATATGTACACAAACAAGTAGCTGCTGCAATTTTTAATCTTGGTTATTTGCCTGGTAGTGATCATGACATTATTACAAAGCCAAATACTACGATACAAGCACTTCAGGATTTGTTAAAATTGCTCAAAGTCGGTGGTCTTATACTCCTTGTCATTTATCACGGTCATCCGGGTGGCAAGGAAGAACGTGATACAGTGATAGAATATGTCAGTCAACTTCCCCAAAAATATGTACATGTATTAAAATACGAGTTTCTAAATCAACAAAATGATCCACCCTTTGTTATTGCTTTAGAAAAAATGAAAGATTACCCTTTAATCTAATCCATTTACGCCCGAAATAAGATAAGTATTTCGGGCTTTTTTTGAGGCTTCTCACCATAACGTGGAGTTGATTTCCTTTCCGACTGGGCGCTTTGCCGCTGTCGCTTCGCTTTCGCACAGATAAAACATTTGCCGCTGCCGCTTCGCTTTCGCACAGAGCAAAGCTTCCTAGGGGCGTCCGATGAGCCGCTTGGGCCAACAGATGTTTTTTGCGCGAAAGCGTAGTGCTAACGTAGCGGCAGCAGAGGGTTTTGTTTGTGCGAAAGCGCAGCGACAGCAACAGCACCGATGTTGGTCACGAAGGCGTTATCACAGGACGTGATGGTTTTAGCCTTCGTTCCTCTAGCGCTAATCCCCAAGGAGTCGCCCAGTCGTAACGAAGATCACCTTACTCAGAACCACCAGGATTTTATTTTATAAAAAATAAAAAGCTATCTAATAGAATATTACAATCTATTAGATAGCTTTTTCTTTATTATCTATTTATTTTTACGTTTTTCATTATAATCTATCCAGAAATCTGCACCTTTAATTCCTAGTTTACGAGGATCAAAAACAGGATCTTTTCCTTCCTTTTTCTGTTTCTCATAATCCTTTAATGCAACAATTGCAGGTTTCATAATAATTAAAATTGCTAAAACATTAATCCAAACCATTAGGCCCAGCCCAACATCCCCCATTGCCCAAGCTAGGTCAGATGTGCGGATAGTACCGTAGAACGAAGCAATTAAAATAGCAAATTTTGCAATCCAAATGACGACTTTTTCTGTAGCTCCTGAGAATAGATAAGCCACATTTGTTTCGGCAATGTAGTAATATGCCATAATTGTCGTAAAAGCAAAGAAGAATAATGCAATCGCTACGAATGGACCACCAAAGCCTGGTAGTGAAGAGTCAACTGCATATTGTGTGTATGCTGCACCTTCTTTAATACTTTTCGCAAATGTTATTTGTTCATCCCCAGTTAATCCGTCATTATTGAATTCACCAGTATAAATAAATGAATCCGTACCTTCTGCAGCTTTTTCATCCTGTACATTATACATTCCAGTAAATAAAATCATAAATGCTGTAGCTGAACAGATTAATAATGTATCAATATATACAGAAGCCGCTTGCACGATTCCTTGTTTAGCAGGGTGTGATACTTCTGCTGCCGCAGCTGGATGCGCCCCTGTCCCTTGACCGGCCTCATTTGAATAAATTCCGCGTTTAACACCCCATGCAATAGCGGATCCAATTATACCACCAAAGATTTCTTGTGCACCAAATGCGCTAGAAAAAATTAATGCAATTACAGATGGTACTTCTTCAATATTCATTACAATAATGATAAGGGCCATAAGAATATAAGCTAACGCCATAAAAGGTACTATAATCTGTGCAGCGTTGGCAATCCATTTAACCCCACCGATAATAATGGCACCTAGTAATACGGCAATAATAAGTCCTGTAATCCAAGTTTCAATATTAAAAGCGTTTTCAACAGCTGTCGCAATTGCATTCGATTGAACACCCGGCATCAAGATTAACATTGCAGCTAATGCGGCAATAGCAAAAATAACTGCAAACCACTTTTGCCCCATTCCCTTTTCTATGTAATATGCGGGTCCGCCACGATATTCTGTATCTTTCTCTTCTTTATAAATTTGAGCCAATGTCGACTCAACGTAAGCAGTTGCCGCACCGATAAAGGCGATTGCCCACATCCAAAAAACAGCTCCAGGTCCCCCCATCCCGATTGCTGTAGCAGTACCGGCTATATTACCTGTACCTACTCGACCAGATAATGCGATAGACATCGCCTGAAAGGATGAAATCCCCTTATCCGATTTTTCACCTTTAAACATTAAAACAAACATATCTTTGAAGTGTCTTACTTGTAGGAATCGTGTAATGATTGAAAAAAAGAGTCCAATCAATAAGATACCGTAAATAAACCATGGTCCCCATAAAATGTCATTCAATATTCCAACAATTGCTTCCATCTTACCCCTCCAATTTTGAAATGTTACTTTAAGTCATTATAGTATTACACTTTTCAGAAAATTACAACATTATCTTTGGAGATTATTTACCAAAAGTTGGATGTTTGTTTTTTTAATATTATATCGTGTCACTAGCGTCGCATTAAAATAATTCAACGTATTTTAAAAAACTGAATTTTCTGCAATATTATCTGTGCATAAAAAAAGCCTTTATAATGGTTGGGTGGTAGTAAACCATCCAAATCCAAAATAAAGGACATAAGCATGGATAAGTTTACACGAAAAACTTCATTTGAACAATGGTTTTCACCTATTTCTTCTACACAAATGGAGAAATTAGTTGAAATTCATCAATTAAATTACTATACAAAGAAGCTTCAAATCGCTTCATTCTTGAAATTATTACTGTTTGCGCAACTGAATGAAACCGAAAGTCTACGTGCCATTAGTGACACGCTGTTATCAGACGACTTACAAAAAGCAACGTATTTAGAGTCCATCAGCTTTTCGCAGTTAGGTCGGCGATTAAACCAAGTGCCAACTGAGTTTTTCCAACAAATTTTTCTAGACTTAGTCGGGCAAATTCATGAGAAAACGCATTTTGAGCAGCGCCGAAAAACCACAACACCACTAAAAATCATTGATTCTAGCACATTGCCATTGAACTTAAACAACCATAGATGGGCTGAATTCCGTAAAACAAAATCAGGTGTGAAGTTACATTTGCGCCTTGTTTACCTAGAAAAAGGTTGTTCGTACCCTGATAAAGCGGTGCTGACGAATGCGAAAGAACATGATCGTGGTCAGCTTGAAATTCTCGTTGATGACAAGGAGTGCATGTACGTGTTTGACCGAGGCTACTTAGATTATGAGCGCTTTGACCGCATGACAGATGACGGACTTTTCTTTGTCTCACGCTTGCGAAAAAACGCCGTAACACGTGTGATTGAATCATTTAAAGTACCTGAACAGTCATCGGTGTTATCGGATGAAATGATTCTGATTGGCAACACGCAAAATCGTGCTGAAAATGTATTTCGCCGTATCGAAGTACTAGATCCAAACGGTAAAGAACTACATCTGATTACGAATCGTTTTGATTTAAGCGCAGATGAAGTCGCTGAACTGTATAAGTCACGCTGGACAATCGAACTGTTTTTCAAGTGGATGAAACAGCATCTGAACATTAAAAAGTTCTACGGGCAAAGCGAGCAAGCTGTGCATAATCAGGTGTACATTGCGATGATCGTTTACTGCTTAAACGTGCTAGCACAGCTTTACACAAACAGTTCACTGACGTACTTACAAATTAGTAGGTACTTAAAAGCAACACTATGGAAGCCCGCACGTATTTGGCTTCGGGAAATCGAAGGAACTACGGTACCATAAGGATTTAGAACTGTCAGTTGCCCCAGTCAAAGGTTATAGTAAAAAATGGATGTTTACTATCTCTATTTAAGTATCTTTCATTTTCTTTAAAAACGGAAGAAGTAGAAAACAGAAAATTCAATTAAAATTCATGCGACATTAGTGATATCGTGTATGTAAGTTAATTGGAGTCATGGGTGGACTATGCCTTGAGGAATTAGCGTTTTAGGTGGGGCTCTGAGCGAGCAGCCAGTAGAGGACGAAGGCTAATAAACGCCTTCGTGACCAACATTTGTGCTATTGTCGCTTTGCTTTCGCACATAAAACATTTGTTGCTGTCGCTTCGCTTTCGCACATAAAACATTTGTTGCTCTAAGCGGCTCATCGGACGCACACAGAAAGCGCCTTAGTCGGAACCCAACATTTATGGTGATGAGCCATGTTAGTAACAATACGTTAGCAAGTTTTAGAAGGCTATTCTATAATATAACCAATTCTTCGAAGAGCATTATTAATAAAATCACGAATATAAACAAAAATTTCTTCACGCTCTACTTCATGAAATAGATTATGATAACAGTTTTCCCATTCTTTGAATTGAAACTCTGTAAATTCCTGCTGATATAGCCAATTACGTGTTTGTTTAGTTTCAGTAATACTATCTTTTTCAGCTGTCATAACTAACATAGGTCTATTAGGGAATTCAGCTTTAGGCAATAACACTAAATTACGCATCATTTGCTGTAGTTCTCTATACCATTTCACAGAAACGACTGACATAAAAGAAACCTCATCCTTCATCTCATCTCTTCCTTCTACACTGCGCGTTAACGTGTTTAATGTAATTTCATGAGTCATTTTCACATTGGCTGTCAGGGCACTTAGACTAGTTAGAGCATTTGATAGTTTACCTGGCAATAGCTTTAAATTTAGCCAAGGTGAAGTTAAAATAATACCTGCGCATTCATATTTTCGCTTATGCATGGTATGTAGTAATAATGTTGCACCAAGCCCATGTCCTATTAAAAAGACAGGTAAATTATACGAAAAAGCATTCTCGATTAAATGCCTTGTATATTTGTTGTATTCTTTAAAATCTTCATCATGAACACGTGAAAACCCGACATTTACTCCATGATTAGGTAAATCCCCCATGACTACGTGAAAGCCTTCCAATCTAAGTTTTTCTATAAGCCACGCATACCAGCGGTGATTTTCATATGCACCATGAATAATAGCAACCACAGCCTTTGCTTGTCCATCAGCTTCCCATTTCCACATTTCACATAGTCCTCCTAAAAAATAATTACACAATGATTATATCGAAATATTTCGCTCATTTTAATTTTATATTTCCATCAAGTTGCGTATTTGATACGATAATAATACATCATAGAAAGAAAAGAGGCGATTCTCATGATCTATCCATTTAAAGGGAAAACACCAAAAATCGATCCATCTGTTTTTATTGCCGATTATGCAACCGTTACTGGTGACGTTACAATAGGTGCTGAAACGACTATTTGGTTTAACACAGTAATTCGAGGTGATGTATCACCAACAATTATCGGAAAACGAGTTAGTATACAAGACCTTTGTTGTTTACATCAAAGCCCTAAATATCCACTCATTATTGAAGATGAAGTAACAGTCGGACATCAAGTAACTTTACATAGCTGTACGATTCGTAAAAATGCCTTAATAGGTATGGGCTCAATAGTATTAGACGGAGCAGAGATTGGAGAGGGTGCATTCATCGGGGCGGGTAGTCTTGTACCTCCAGGCAAAGTCATTCCTCCGAATAGCCTAGCATTAGGTCGTCCAGCAAAGGTAGTACGAGAATTAAATGCTGAAGATAAAGAAGATATGGAACGCATCGTACGTGAATATACAGAAAAAGGTCAATACTATAAATCTCTTCAAACAAAAATATAAATAGCTATTTCATCTAAATCGAAGCAGCTCTTCGTATTTTTGGACAACCAAGCCATACATAATTGTGATTAGAAGCAATTTTTGGGATAAAACTATTTCAGCGGATGTTTGGACACCCGCTGAAATGAGTTAAAATAATTTTACAGCTTCTGCATTATTTTAGCTAAACAATTTATAGTCCTGCTTTTTCCATTAATGCGTCAGCTTTGTCTGTTTGTTCCCAAGGTACATTTAAGTCCGTACGACCGAAATGACCGTATGCTGCAGTTTGCTTATAAATAGGACGACGAAGATTAAGCATTTTTATAATCCCTGCTGGGCGTAAATCGAATAGCTCGCGCACCCATTCTACGATATCACTTTCCTTAACTTTGCCTGTCCCAAATGTATCTACAGCAATAGATACTGGTTGAGCAACACCGATTGCATAAGCAAGTTGTACTTCAGCACGTTCTGCTAAGCCTGCCGCTACGATATTTTTCGCTACATAGCGTGCTGCATATGCCGCTGAACGGTCCACCTTAGTTGCGTCCTTACCAGAGAAAGCACCTCCACCATGACGCGCATAGCCACCGTATGTATCAACGATGATTTTACGTCCTGTTAGACCAGCATCCCCTTTTGGACCACCTATTACGAAACGGCCAGTTGGGTTGATGAAATATTTAGTATTAGCATCTAGTAATTCATTTGGCACAACCGGAGCAATAACGAATTCTTTTATATCCGCTTGAATTCGTTCAAGTGTCGCTTCTTCGTCGTGCTGTGTTGAAATTACAATCGTATCTACGCGCACTGGTACATTGTTTTCATCATATTCAACCGTAACTTGCGTTTTTCCATCTGGACGTAAATATGCAAGTTCGCCAGATTTACGTGCTTCCGTTAAACGACGAGCTAATTTATGCGCTAAACTAATTGGTAATGGCATAAGCTCTGGTGTTTCGTTACATGCATAACCGAACATTAAGCCTTGGTCACCCGCGCCAATTGCTTCAATGTCAGCGTCTGTCATAGAGCCTTCACGCGCCTCTAAAGCTTGGTCAACACCTTGCGCAATATCAGGTGATTGCTCGCCAATAGCAACAAGTACTGCTAAGTTTTCGGCATCAAAGCCATATTTCCCACGAGTATAACCGATTTCTGCTACAGTATCACGGACGATACCTTTAATATCTACATATGTAGAAGTAGTAATTTCTCCAGCTACTAATACTAAGCCTGTTGTTACAGTTGTTTCACACGCTACACGTGCATTTGGATCTTCTGCTAAAATAGCATCTAAAATGGCATCCGAAATTTGGTCACAAATTTTGTCTGGATGTCCTTCTGTTACACTCTCTGATGTAAACAATCGACGGTTTGTCATTTAGTTTTCCTCCTATTACTCTTACAAATAATATTTGCGAATGAATACGGTACTCATTACCCATGTCAAGTCCGTTCCTAAGGATTGAACTCTCAAGCCGTTGTTGCTGTCGTTTCACTTTCGCACAAAAAACAACCTGTTGCTGTCGTTTCACTTTCGCACAAAAAACAACCTGTTGCTGTCGTTTCACTTTCGCACAAAAAAAACAGTTGCCGCTTTTAACACGAGGATTTTCGAAAGATCCGTCATTATAATAAGGAAAGGATTACACATACTTACCTTTACATTCGTTTTTTACAATAAAAAAAATCCTTTTCTCACGCTTACTTAACATGAGGAAAGGAAATAATGACTTCGTAACCTTTCACTCTTATCGTTCAAGGGTTTACCCTTGCATCAGGTTGGCACCAACGCATGTCGTGAAATAGTTCATGCAGGTTGCCGGGTTTCATAGGGCCTGACCCTCCACCAGCTCGGGATAAGAGTATCCGTTCAATATCTCATAATACGTAAAAGGTCGAACGTTGTCAATTATTTTTGCTTTATTCCTTATCAATTATGCCTCGGCATAATTGTGTCCGCTACGCTTTCAGTACAAAAATTATCTGCTGAGAGAAGTTAAAAACTATGGAATACACAAGGAATCAAAACACTTAACATTTGGATTATGCTATAATTTGAAGCGCAAAGGCTTATTACCATAACGATATGGCAATAGTTTCAACAAACTTATCCTAACTTTTGGTGATAAGCCCAAAATAATCCCTACTCTCCACCTCACATCATGTGTTAACATATGTGTGACCCTTTAATCTTCATTCGACAAATGTTTTTTGTGGCGAAAGTAGATCGTCAGCTACGGAAGAAAGCCATCATTATGTGGTGGATGAAAATAGTTATGCCCCCTTTTCAGTCGGTGACAAACTCCAACTGATAAAAACCAGCTAAAAATTTGACATCCTGTGCGAACCTCATGTTGGTCAAAAGCTTCCCAAACGCGATTCAACTTGTCGAAAGTGGTTGTGTAATCACTTGATTATAAATAGGGTAAAAAGCATTCTTAAAGCGAATAAATTAACTTTTTGTCGTTTTCTTGAAAAGTAATAAAATCTCAAAAATAATTTCTTAATTAGTATAGATTATTTAAGCAATTGTGTTATACTATTTTTGAAATTAAGAAAATCTCCCCAGACTCAAGGGAATACTATAAAAAAGGATGGTATTTAATCGATGAATTCAGTAGAAATTGCAAACGAACTGAAGGAATTATTAAACGGCGGTAACATTAATGTTCAACTTTCAGTACCACAATTAGCTGAAAAGGCAACATCTCGTGGTGAAGCTATGTTAACAGTAGATGGCGCTGTTCGTGCAGAAACTGGCAAATACACTGGTCGTTCACCTAAAGATAAATATATGGTAGAAGAAGAAAGCACAAAAGATAAAATTGACTGGGGAAAAGTAAACCAACCAATTTCTTCTGAAGTGTTCGATAACTTATATGTAAAAGTAGTAAAATATTTAAAAGAACGTGACGAATTATTCGTATTCAAGGGCTTTGCTGGTGCTGACAAAGATTCACAATTGAGCATCCAAGTAATCAATGAATACGCTTGGCACAATCTTTTCGCTCATCAATTATTTATCCGTCCAACTGCAGAAGAATTAACTTCTCATGTTGCTGACTTCACAGTGATCTCAGCTCCTAACTTTAAAGCAGACCCTGCTATCGATGGCACTGCTTCTGAAACATTCATCATTGTATCACTTGAAAAGAAAATCATCCTAATCGGTGGTACTGAATACGCTGGTGAAATCAAAAAATCTATTTTCGGTATTATGAACTACTTATTACCACAACAAGGCATCCTTTCAATGCACTGCTCAGCAAACGTTGGTGAAGCTGGTGATGTTGCATTATTCTTCGGTTTATCTGGTACTGGTAAAACTACTTTATCAGCTGATCCTGACCGTAAACTTATCGGTGACGATGAACACGGTTGGTCAGATAATGGTGTATTCAACATTGAGGGCGGTTGCTATGCAAAAACAATTAATCTTTCTGCTGAAAAAGAACCAGAAATCTACAACGCAATCCGCTTCGGTTCTGTTCTAGAAAACGTAGCTGTTGATCCAGAAACTCGAGTTTGTGACTATGATGATGGTTCATTAACAGAAAATACTCGTGTAGCTTATCCAATCCAATTCATTGAAAATATTGTTGATCCATCTGTTGCAGGTCACCCAAAAACAATCATCTTCTTAACAGCTGATGCATTTGGTGTATTACCTCCAATCAGTAAATTAACAAAAGAGCAAGCAATGTACCACTTCCTAAGCGGTTTCACATCTAAACTTGCTGGTACAGAACGTGGTGTAACAGAGCCAGAACCAGTATTCTCAACTTGCTTCGGCTCTCCATTCCTTCCACTTCCAGCAACAGTATATGCTGAAATGTTAGGTCAAAAAATTGACGAGCACGGTGCACAAGTATACTTAGTGAACACTGGTTGGACTGGTGGCGAATATGGTACTGGTAACCGTATGAAGCTTTCTTACACTCGTACAATGGTACGTGCTGCAATTGATGGCCAATTAGCTAATGTTGAAACAATTCAAGATTCAGTATTCGGATTAAACATCCCTACTTCTATTGAAGGTGTACCAACAGAAGTGCTTAACCCTCGTGATGCATGGGCGGACAAAGCTGCTTATGATGCGAAAGCTTCTGAACTTGCTGGTCTATTCAACGAAAACTTCAAGAAATTCTCAAATGTTTCTGAAGCTATCACTAAACTTGGCGGTCCATTAAAATAATTTACTATGCAAAGGGAACGATTTCATAATCGTTCCCTTTTTTTGTGTTGAAAAAGAAAATTTTCGTAAATATTTAGCTCTCTTTAAATGAGGGTGATTTCCATTCTAGACTACTCGCTATCCTATGTATCTAGCCACTTCTTCTGCTTTGTGCTTTGCTACCGCTTCGATTTCGCACACATAACAGTACCGTTTTATCACTATTAATTAGAGTAGTATGCCAGCAGATACATGCCGAGTGAAAGGATTGATTGGAGCGGAGACTGGGCGACTCCTTGGGGATCAGCGATAGGGGAACGAAGGCTAAGAGCATCACATCCTGTGATAACGCCTTCGTGACCAACATCGGTGCTGTTGCTGTCGCTGCGCTTTCGCACAAAAAACACCCTCTGCTGCCGCTACGTTAGCACTACGCTTTCGCGCAAAAAACATCTGTTGGCCCAAGCGGCTCATCGGACGCTCCCAGGAAGCTCTGCTCTGTGCGGAAGCGAAGCGACAGCAACAAATGTTTTATCTGTGCGAAAGCGAAGCGGCAGCAACAAATGTTTTATCTGTGCGAAAGCGAAGCGGCAGCAACAAATGTTTTATCTGTGCGAAAGCGAAGCGACAGCAACAAATGTTTTATCTGTGCGAAAGCGAAGCGACAGCAACAAATGTTTTATCTGTGCGAAAGCGAAGCGACAGCAACAAATGTTTTATCTGTGCGAAAGCGAAGCGACAGCAACAAATGTTTTATCTGTGCGAAAGCGAAGCGACAGCAACAAATGTTTTATCTGTGCGAAAGCGAAGCGACAGCAACAAATGTTTTATCTGTGCGAAAGCGAAGCGACAGCAACAAATGTTTTATCTGTGCGAAAGCGAAGCG